>WTGQ01000004.1 GCA_011525365.1 Acidobacteriota bacterium | reverse complement strand
CCCCCCCCTCCCCCCCCCCCCCCCCCCCCCCTCCCCCCCCCCCCCCCCCCCCCCCGCCCCCCCCCCCCCCCCCCCCTCCCCCCCCCCCCCCCCCCCGATCTGACACTCGCATAGTCAGATTCCGTCAACGCGGCAGCCGCCCATGCCGCTGGGCGTCTCTCTGTGCCCGGGCGGCGGAGCGGCCCGTGCGCTGCGGCATCGACGATCCGGTCCGCTTCCGGCGCCCCGGTTGCGCCGACGACGCCGGCAGGGACCGGCGGGATGTCCTCGACGTTACGAACGCGAGCCATTACCAGAAGGAGACGAAGATGAACCGACTGACTCGACTGCGCCCGGTGCTGCCGATCCTCGCCTTGGCTGCGGCGGCGCCTCTGGGCGCCCAGCAGGGGCGGGACCTTCTGGTCCCGGAGGAACCGCTCGGCGCGCTGGGCGAACACTCCGTCCGCGACGTAGTCATCTATGAGGCCGGCGACATTTCGCTGGTCGAGGCGGCAGTCTCCGACCCCACCCGAGTGGCCTCTGCCGCCACGACCGAGTACAAGTACGACGATGGAGACACGCACGAGGCCTCCTGGCTGGTGGCGAACAACGAAGACGTTCACGAACAGGAGTTCGCTCAGCGTTTCCGACTGAGCTCGAGCGGCACCGTGAGCTACGTGACGCTCTGCGTTGCCAGACGGGAAGATGCCGGCAGCAGCAATCGGCTGCCGTTCAAGATCACCTTCTACAGAGATTCGGGAGGACGCCCAGGGACGGAGCTCAACGCGTACGACGGCAGAGTGACAAGTCCGTCAAGCGGAGCCTTCGAGTGCTTCAAGTTGACAGGTGTCGTCGCTGGACAGCGGCTTAGCGACGGTGACACGTGGCTCGGTGTGTCGTGGCAATCCTCAACCGGCATGGGGATGATGGTCGACGACCGCTCGATCGGCAGCACGAAGCTCAGTGTGCGGGCCCGAGTAAGCGCGAACTCGAATTGGATCGCCTGGCAAGATCACCCGAAAGCGTCCATCAAGGTCTTTCTGATCCGCCTGGGCGTGGATCACGGCGGTGATACGCCTCCACCGCCGGACCCCGAACCTCCGCCGGTTGAGGTTGCGCCATGCGATGCAGCAGGCGAAGGAATCAACCTGCTTGGATACCAGGCCTTCATGTGCATCGTGGCGAGCGGGGAGGTTCACCAGTTGCTTGCCCAGAAGCTGTCGGACAAGGTGGCGGTGTTCGGGAGCCGAAGCGACCCCAAGGCGATGATTAAGGTGGTGGGCGGCTGTACGTGGGGCGCGATCGCGGCCGTTACGACGGCCCGCAAGTTGCAGATCCGCGTCTACAACACGGCCAACGGGAACGAATGGGAGCACAACCACAACAGGGGCGGCTTGGCACCTTCGGGGTACTCCGGGAACGCGTTGTGCGACGAGAGTGACGAAGACGACGCGTCGGCCCCCGATCTCGTCGTGTCGAGCCCTTCGGTCAGCGACGGCAGCCCGAGCGCGGGCGGGACCTTCACGCTTCGGGCCACCGTGCGCAACCAGGGCGACGGTCGGTCCGCGTCGACCACGCTTCGCTACTACCGTTCGTCCGACTCGGGCATCAGTATCTCGGACACACAGGTCGGCACGGACGCTGTCAGCGCGCTTTCCGCCTCGACTTCGAGTTCCGAGTCGATCAGCCTGACCGCTCCGTCCAGCGCGGGAACGTACTACTACGGCGCCTGCGTCGACTCCGTGTCCGGCGAGTCGAACACCGGCAACAACTGCTCAAGCGCCGTGCGTGTGACGGTCAGCGGTGGCGGCACGTCGGGAACGAGGTACAACGTGGGCGATGTCATTACGACGTTGCCCTCCGATTCGTGGAGTTTCAACGGCGCGCTCTTGGCGTGTTC
The DNA here is from genome assembly GCA_011525365.1 of Acidobacteriota bacterium. GTDB lineage: Bacteria > Acidobacteriota > Thermoanaerobaculia > Multivoradales > Multivoraceae > Multivorans. The sequence continues at coordinate 69,332 of WTGQ01000004.1, read as the reverse complement.
CTTCCTCATCTCCGGTGGCAAGACGAACGTGCAATGTCAGCGGAACGGTTTCGTCGAGAGGCTTCCCTACAGATACACCTGCGAAGCAAGCTCTTGCCAGATCGATGGCAGAAGCGTAACGCGAGGCACTTGGTTGGAAACCAGAAGATGAGGGAAGTCCTTGCGGGACGCGCGCAATCGGGACGCTCCCGCCGGGAAGCAGCCGGGTTGGGCGAAGGAGGCAAGATGAAGACACCGAAACCTGCGCACCTGGCCTACCTTGCGGTGCTCCTGGCGCTCGCGGTTCCCGCCGCCGGCATCGCCTACGTCATGCCGACCGACGAGAGCATGGTGGATCGGTCGCCGCTGATCGTCTTCGGCGAGGTTCTCAACGTCCGTCCGGGGCTGGAGGGCGCAGGCCCGACGACGGAGTACCTGTTCCGTATCGAGGAGGTGTTGAAGGGCTTCCTTGGCGGTGGCGCGATCGAGGTTCGGCAGTCGGACTGGGTCGTGCCGTGGCGCGCCGATTTACCCCCGCGGAGACCGCCGACGCTGGCCGAGGGCGACCGCGTACTGCTCTTCCTGGAGGACGAGGACTCAGGCACCCACGAAGCCGTTAAGTACTCCCTTGGGAGGTTCCGGGAGATCGAGCGGGACGGTCGGCCGCAGTTCTTTGCCGGCGCGATCCCCGCAGGCGAGAACTGGCGCGGCACCTGGCAGGCGCCCCCGGGCGGGCCAGCCGCGGCCTTCCGAGACGCCTCGCGCTTTCGCCGCTGGATCGTCGATCGAGTCGCGGGTATCGAGAGGGCCGCCGACTACTTCTGGAGCGAGCCGGTGGCGGCGCCGTCGGCGGACCGACCCGGCGCGGCCCAGACAAGCGAACTCCTGGCAAGTGACAACGCGGCCAGGACCTCCTCCTGCAGCGGAGACACATGCCTCCTGCAGGGAGGACGCTTTCGAGTCAAGGCCTGGTATCCCAGTGGCGGCTCCAGCCGGCCGGCCGGAGCCGTAGGAGCCGCCTTGGGCGGCTCCGCCGGACTCTTCACGTCCGACAGCGGCAGCTCGGAACTGCTGGTCCGGGTCGTCAACCGCTGCAGCACGACGGGCTACTGGGAGGTATACGCCGGGGCCGCGTCGGACGCGGACTTCCGCATCGCGATCCGTGACACCCGGTCCAACGAACTCGAGTGGTTCCAGGTGCAAGCCGGGTCGGCCCTTGCCGCTTTCGGCGTGCTCTCCTGTGCGTCGGGCGATGCCGGAACCGCGACCGGAGGCCCTGACATGGACTCGGGCAGCCGATGCAGCGGCGTGACGTGCCTCCTGCAAATGGGAGCCTTCCGGGTGAAGACCTGGTACTCGAGAGCCGGCGCCCCGAACCGGCCCGCGCCGACGGTGGCTGTCAACCTCGGTGAGTCCGCCGGACTGTTCACCTCCGATAGCGGCCATTCGGAGCTCCTGCTTCGGGTCGTCAACACGTGCAGGGCCACGGGTCACTGGACGGTGTATGCCGGAGCCGCATCGGACGCGGACTTCCGCATCGCGATCCGTGACACCCGGTCCAACGAACTCGAGTGGTTCCGGGTCAGTACCGGGCGCTCTGTCGCCGATGGCGAAGCGTTCCCGTGCCTGGGAGGCGACCTTTCGATCTCCGACCGGGCGGCGCTGGCGGCCCTCTACGAGGCGACGAACGGCCCGAACTGGACGGACGATACGAACTGGCTGACCGATAGGCCGCTCGGCGAATGGCACGGCGTGACGACGGATGAATCGGGCAATGTGGTTGAGTTGAACCTCAGGCGCAACTTCCTGGTCGGCAGGATCCCGCCGGAACTGGGGGGACTCGCGCACCTGCAGCGCCTGAACCTCTCGAGCAACGTGCTGCTCCAGGGTCGTCTGCCGCGGGAGTTCTTCGACTTGACAGATTTGGAGTACTTGACCCTGAGTGGGACGGGGTTAGGCGGTCCCCTGTCGCCGGCGCTCGCGCGGCTTGGCAAGCTGAAACGGCTGCGATGGGCCGGAAGCGGATTGACCGGACCTATTCCCCCCGAACTGGGAAGTCTGATCGGCCTGGAGATGCTTGAGCTCGAGGCCAACTATCTGACCGGGACGTTACCCCCGGAGTTGGGCAATCTGGCCAACTTGTTTTGGCTGTGGGTCGGTTGGAACGAACTGAGTGGACCGATTCCTGCCGAGTTGGGACGTCTTTCCCGGCTACTGCAGTTGAATCTGATATCCAACCATCTCATCGGTGAAGTTCCGGCTGAACTTGGGGACATGGAGAATCTCCGCAACCTCCAACTCTCGGGGAACGCACTGAGCGGCGCCATCCCCGGGACACTCCGTAGCCTGTCCCGTCTCTCGTCGCTGGAACTCGGAGGCAACGGCTTCACGGGCTCGATCCCATCCTGGTTGTCGACTCTTGGCGAACTGAGGCGTTTGTATCTGGACGGCAACGCGCTGTCGGGTGGGTTGCCGGACGAGTTCGGGTCGTTGACGAACCTCACCGATCTTCGGGTCGGCGCCAATCCCGCGCTCTCCGGCCCCGTGCCGGCGAGCCTCACACGCCTCGACAACCTGGCGAGCTTCAAGGCCGGAGGTACGCGCCTGTGCGCGCCCCCGGATCCCGAGTTGCTGGCTTGGCTCAGCGGGATTCCCTTTCAACGGCTGGCCCGATGCGAACCAGCCGAGGCGTATCTGACCCAGTCCGTGCAATCGAGGGAGTTTCCGGTGCCTCTGATAGCGGGCCGGCCCGCGCTCCTTCGGGTGTTCCTGGCTCAGGAGAACGGGGACGGCTCGAGGGTGCCCGAAGTACGGGCCACGTTCTACGTCGACGATGCGCGGATACATCGCGTGGACATTCCGGCGAGCAGTGCGCGGGTTCCAGCGGCAGTCGACGAGGGTTCCCTGAACGGAAGCGCAAACGCCGACGTACCGGGCAGCGTGATCCGACCCGGGCTGGGAATGGTGATCGAGATCGACCCAGGCGGACGTGCCGGAGCTGGGATCCGGCGGCGGTTGCCGGAGCGCGGGCGGATAGCGGTGGACGTGGTCGAACTGCCGGACTTCCAGTTGACTGTGATTCCGTTCCTCTACGAGTTGAACCCGGACAGGACCATACTGGAGATCACGGAGGAGATGGCGGCTGCACCCGAAGAGCATCCGGTGCTCGCGGATACGCTCGCGCTTCTCCCGATCGGCGAACTGGAACTCAATCTACACGCTCCGGTTCTCACTTCCACCGATGACGGTTTCGGTGTCCTTCAGGAAACCGAGATGATCCGCCTCATGGAAGGACGGCCCGGCGCGTACTACATGGGTATGTTGACGCCCGTTCGGCTCGGGCTCCTGGGGGTGGCGCGACTCCCAGGCTGGTCGAGCTTCTCGCAGCCGCTGTCGCGCACGGTGGCTCATGAACTCGGACACAACCTGGCCCTGGCCCACGCACCGTGCGGAGGCGCGGCCGGTCCGGATCCTCTGTATCCCGACCCCACGGGAATGATCGGAGCCTGGGGATACGACCGCGATTCGGAGAGCTTGGTTTCTCCGTACACACCGGACCTGATGACCTATTGCAGGAACCACTGGATCAGCGACTACCATCTGGCGAACGCTCTTCGGCATCGTGTGAAGTCTGAGAGCGTCGGTACGACCGGCGCCATGGCTCGGTTCGGAGAGGTCAATGGGCCGGACGCCAGGAGCGTCAGGAGACGGTCGCTCCTCGTGTCGGGCGGTCTGGATGCCGGCGGGAGCCCGTTTCTGGAGCCGGCGGTCATCGCCGATGCCCTGACGTCCCTTCCACCGCCGGGGCGCGACTACGTGTTGAGGGGGACGACGGAAGACGGGAGCTTGGCGTTCTCGCTGCCGTTCGACATGCCGGAACTGCCGGACCTGGACGACGGGCGCTCCGGCTTCGTCTTCTCGATCCCCGTGAGTTGGGAGGGAGCCTTGGAAGGAATCAGTCTTCTTGGCGACGACGAAACGGTCATCCTCAGCCAGGACACCGACCTGCCACTGACCATTCTGCGCGATTCGGCGACCGGAGAGGTGCAGGCCATCCTGCGCCGACCGGTGGCCGAGGCGCTCGATCTCGTTGGCGACCGCAGCCTTGAAGTCGTGGCGAGCCGAGGTCTGCCGGCGGAACGCTAGCCCGCACTCGGCTAATCCGAGCAGCATGACACTTCGCCGCCCCCTGGGGGCGTCCCTTGGCGTGTCGAGGATTTCAGGCCAATGGGCTGATCTGAACTTGCCGTGTCTCCGGTCTCGACGCTTACGGCGATTGTCCGGCAGTACTTCGGGGGGAAAGTAGAGGAGGAGGCCCGCAGGACGGTCGTAGAAGCGGCCTGCCTTGCCTTACAGGATGTTCACTTCTTCGTAGTCGCCGGGTTTCATCCTTGCCGCGGCCGAGGCCACCTCCTCGACTCTTCGTCGAATCCTCGGCCACGAAGTCGTGAGAAGCACGAGCACTCCTAGGCGCCGGCCAGAGAGCTCTTGTTCGTATCGGAGATGCTGATCCGTCGTGATCAAGAGATCGAAACCAGCCGCCTCCGCTCGATCGAGGAGATCACCGTTCCGAAGATCAGACCAGCCTCGTTCGAACGCCGTATCCACGGAATGTCCCGGCAGGTGGCGTCGAAGAGGCGCAGGCGTCCCTTGGTCGAACAACACCTTCACGCCGACGGCCGGACCCCAGGACTCTCCGCTCGAGGCAACACGGCCGCCGACAGCGACTTCGCCTCGAAGTCGAGGACAGCCTCGACACTCGCCGGATCGACTCCCGGGAACCACTCAAGAAACTCTTCGACGGAAGCTCCGTCTCGCAGATTCGCGAACAGTGCGGCTACCGGCACACGACTGCCACGAAACACCCAGGCACCACTGACCTTGTGCGGGTGCTGCTCAATCGCAGTACATCTCTGCCAGTCCACGATGAGTTCCCTTTCGGCCAAGAGACGATAGCAGCCGTCCGCGGCGGCGTGCCCGGTCGTAGACTGCCGCGCCGGGGCGGTCCGGCTCGATCTAGGGGCTACTTCCGGCCGGACCGCTCCACCTCGCCGCCTGGAACGGGTCCAGGGCCTCACCGCCGCCACGGGGACCGGCACAGCGGCCGTGCTTCAGGGGCCTGGAAGGATCGATCGCGTGCTCCTGGACCTCTCAGGGCCTCAGACCGGCCCCGCCGCGACGACCTCCACCCATGACCCCGGACCTCGAACCCACCTCCAGGCACGGTCGCCACGCGGCCGCCTACGTCGCCGCGCAGTCGGAAGCCGCGCGCCCGGCCGTCCGCTCCAACCTCCGACGCGCCGCCACCATCGCCGCCGGGCATCCGGCGGACTGGCGGCGCTACCCCTGGCACCGCGCCGACGCCCAGAGCCTCGAAGCGGTCAGGAACGGACTCGCCGAGCGGTACCGGCCCGCGACCGCGAACGCCAGCCTCGCGAGCGTGCGCGGCGTGCTCCGCCGCGCCTGGCAGCACGGCGACCTGGGCCGCGCCGACCTCGAGCGACGCCTCGACGCGCTCAGAACGGTCAAGGGCGGGTCCGCGCCGGCCGCGGCCTGACCGGCCGGGCCATAGCCCGCCGCGTGGAACTGCGCAGTGAGCAGGCCAGGATCGGGCGCTTTTCGCCGCATGTGCTGAGATGGACGTTTGCGACCCTGGCGCTCGACCAGGGCGACGTGGCCACCGTCGCCGACCTCATGGGGCACGCCAGCCTCGACACGACCAGGAGATACGACCGGCGCGGAGAGCAGGCCAAGAGGGACGCCATGGCGGCCATCGCCGTGCCATCCGCACAAACGGCGGCGCGGTAGGACGAGAATGCCGGCGTCTGACGGCGAGGCGCGCACGAGCAGGACGCAGCGGGCTTCCGAGGGGGGCTACCACACCGGAAGGGCCGATCGCGTGTTCTAGTTCCGCTGCCTTGGCGCTTCTGGTACGAAGCGCTGTTGTCCGCCGGGCCGTTCAGAACCTCGCCGGAGCCGGGGCGGCGCGACAACCAGTGCCGGCGCGGACAGCGCCGGACTCCGGGGCCTCGATTCGCATATCGGCCACTTGGAGGGTAGTTGTTATGGTCCGCCGCCGTAACGTCGGCCTGGCTTCCACCAGCGTCGAATGAACCACAAGGAGCAATCCTCTTGTTACGCACTCGAATCGCTTTGATCGCGCGCGCCGGCCTCGCGCCTGCCGCGCACGCTTCGGAGTAGCCCTCACGCGGCGGACCATGCCGCTTCGCGAACACGATGTAGCCGAGAACCGGGCCCCTAGGCGCTGGCGACGGTTTCGCCGGCAGGTCCTCCTTTCCGCCCGACGCCGGCCATCGCTCCGAAGTGCGGACCTGACCTGGCGCGACCTGCTTGATCGCAAAGGCACCCTGATCGTCAGCATCCGAGCGGGTGGCCTGGGCGATCGTGACGAAGTGGCCGCGGCCGCCCTGATCGACACGACCGGAGCAGCGCGGTTCGCGGCAACGATCCAGCCTGACGCTCTCGCCTGGCCTACGCTCCATGAGCCACTGGTCCGCCAACTGGAAGCCGCGTCCGTGGTCCTGGCCTGGGATGTGCCGTTCAACCTGCATCTGCTCAAGCGGACCGCCCGTCGCCACGGCCTGTCCCTGCCGAAGCTCCCGTGGCGCGACCTACGCAGCGACTACAAGGGCTTCGGCTATGTCGGAAGCAGCATGGACATCTCGCCGCGAAGCGCCACGGTACCGGTGACGATCCGCCGGACGCGATGGCCGCGTGCCGGCAAACCCTGGCGCTCATGCGCGCCTGCGGCCATTGATTCCCCCAAAGGGGCGCGGGGGTGCGGGACCGACCAGGAGTCGAGAACCGGGCCGGCCCTCCGAGGCCGATTAGGCTTCTTCGAGGGTGCGGGCTTCCGCGCATTTCCCCCGAGACCGGTCAACTTGGCCACTTCGAACGGCCTGATTAGCGCCCAAACCATGATCTGAGGGCCGAATCGCGGCCGTTTCCGGCGACCCAAGGTCATCTCAATGGCTCGCGCTCCGGCCCCGGTGGCCGGCCGTCGATGAGCCAGACGCAGCCACCTCGCGGGCCGGAATGCCTGGATCTGGCCGGGTTTGCTCAGATCTGGCCGGAATCCGCTAAGCAGCGTCCTGTTCTTGATCGTCGTTCTGCTCCAAGATTAGGTTGGCTTTCGCAGCCGATCTGCCAGCTGGCGTCGATCCGTGCGGTGGAGACGACGAGTTTCATACCTTCGTCGAATGGGCTCCCGGCTGGGATCGCTGCGTGCGGGTCGAACCGACCCGGTCGATCGAGACCTACAACTTCGCATTCACCGAAATGCAGCGGCGAAGCGGAGAGCACGGCGTCGGCGCGGACCCACGTGTCGACCCTTTCGACCACTTCGCACGGTTGGATCGCGTGCGGCGCTACGTGGACAACCACCTCACCGAAGACATGGACGGCGCTTCGGTCGCCAGGGTCGCGGCGATGACGCCTACGGGATTCTCCCGGTACTTCCGGGAGCACGTCGGGACCACCTTCACGAGCTGGCTGGTACGGCGACGGGTCGAGCATGCGTGCCGGCTACTGCGGGAGAACAGCGCTCCGGTGAGACGGATCGCGGAAGCCGTCGGCTTCCACAGCGAGAGGACGTTTCGCCGCAGCTTCCACGAACAAATGGACTGCAGCCCCTCGGAGTACAGAAAGAGGTGGATAGGGGAGCCGGTGGACTGAAAGGCCGGCCGGGTGGGTCGGCCGCGGCTTTACCGGCCGGGCCATCGCGCGACGCGTCGAACTGCGCAGCGAACAAGCGCGGATCGGGCGCTTCTCGCCGCACGTGCTGCGACGGACGTTTGCCACGCGGGGCGCTCGACCAGGGCGTCGACGTGGCCACCGTCGCCGACGGAGGCACGGATGGCCGGGCGAGAATCGCCCTGTCCGCGAGGGACCCCGCCGCGAGCACTGTCATGGACGGGACCCCTACTCTCTCAACCCCAGAGCTTCCGGACGTGGTGGTAGGTGGCTGATTCAGTCTCGTCAACACGGTCGTCAAACCAGTTGGCCACACGTTCGGCGAGGGGCTCGGGGAATCTCGCGGCCTGTTTGATCGTGCCCCCCCACGCCCATCCGCGCCTGCCGGTGAAGTAGTTCCGTCGGGTGTTTGGATTGTCCTTTGCACCTTGCTTCTCCCTGACGGTAGTAGACGACGTGGTCGCCACGGTGGTCGGTAAGCCGCTTGGTACGAGGCACCAGAAAAACCCGAGAGTGACGCTGAGGGTCGGGGATCGCCTCGTCGGGACGGGGAAGCGTTCTCAACGAAGCACCGGTAGGCGTCTACAGGGAGCATGCGGTTCCACCAGTCGGCGACAGCCTCAGCGAGGGCCTTCGCGGGGAGCGCTACAGCGTGTTCGATGTTGGGTGTCCAGAGGCTCTTGTCGGTGAAGTAGAGGTGATAATCCTCCGCCGCGCCGGCCTTCGCGGCTACCACGACGTGGCTAGCGTTGAAGGCGGTCAGGCCGTGGCGTTGGTCGTAGCCCTCGAAGGCGCGGTCTGCATCTAGTTGACGCTTGCGACGGGTCCCGGCTCGCTCAGGGTCGTCGCCGAAGATTAGGAGGCGGCGGTCGGTCGGTGAGTATCCCGGCAGAGAGTGTCCGGGCCTGGGCCGAACACCACGGATCAGCCGACGATCCCATTCATGGACCAGCCCGAGGTAAGCGCGAAACTCCGGCGCGGAGCTGACGCCGAGGCGACGTGCCGTCAACCGGTCGAAGCGGGCACCGGCACCGGTGCCCGCGATGGGTGGCAACTGGACCTGCAGGAGCGCGTGATCATCTAGGTGGGCACCTTGGCCCGGGATCGCGCGCCAGAGGACCGGCGCCCACTCGAGGCGGGCATCCGGGGTGCTGAAGAAACCCAGGGCGTTGATTGCCCGCATGGCGTTCCTCAGCTTCGGCAAGTCGCGGCCGCGCTGCCAGCCATGTGGCCACAGGGCCTCAGCAAGCTCTCGGACGGTGAGCGGAACGTCCACCATGCGGCCGCGCCTTGCTGCAGGCGGTGCCCAGGCCAAGGCCTCGACGAAGAGGCGCAGGTCAAGTGGCGCGCCCCTACCGGGCATCATGCTCACGCCGCCCAGGCTGTCGAAGACGGTCAGCCAGGGCGCGGGTCCGCCGTGTGGGTTCGGATGCGGATTGAGGTTCGGGAGGACGAGCTGTCTCTCTGCCTTGGTTGGGTCGGGGAGGACGTCCGGTAGCCGGTCGCGGTCCTCGGGGGCGTCCACCACCCGGACGCGCGGCGGTGGCGGCAGCATGGCGACGGAGCGACGGTCGGGGCTCAGTGTCTCGCGGGCGGCCGCCAGGATGCTCAGGGGTTCGCCGTCAACTTCGACGGTCGAGGGCCGCTGTTGGAGTAGGGCGATGAGTTCGCGCTCGGCGGCGCGCAGGGCGGCCCGAAGGTGCGCTGGAACATCGGAAGTGATCCGGCGCTCGGCGAGGTCGGCGGCGGCTTCGAGGTGGTCTAGATCGCTGTACAGCTCTCTGAGTTCTTCGCCGTGAAGCTGGTCGACGTCCGGAGGGGTCAGGGCAAAGACGGCCGCGGGATGGGAGCGGAGGAACTTGGCCGCCGCAGCGGGTTCCTTGGCGGCCCAGGCAGCCGCAGCGCGCGATCGCGCCGTTGCGGACTTCCGTGGGGGCCTGGAAGGGGTCGCCTGAGCCGCCGCGCTGGCAGCGCTGGCCGGGGCCGGCTGGCTAGGGGGTTCAGTCCGTTCTCGGCGCTTGCGGCGCTTCTGCGGCCTCTGAGAGCCTCGGGAGGAGGTCGAAACGGCCGCCTTCTGGGGGCGATCGGCGTCTGGCGTCGCCGTTTCGGGGCCTGTTCGCTCCGTTTCCCCGGGGGTCGCGGGAAGATTAGACCCCTTCGCGAGCCGGAATTCGACTCCTGCGGCCTCGATCACCTCGCGGGCAACGCGTTCGAGGAGGTCGTTGGGAGCGTCTATGCAGCCGTCCGCGTCTATGCAGCGGAGGATCGCCCTGGCCGTGTCGTCGGTGAGAGTGCCGCCGGCAACGGCGGCGTGAACCGCGCCGGCGGGGTCAGACGCCACAGCGGCGGGGTCAGACGCCACAGCGGCAGCTCCAACAGCAGGTCGACGGCTTCTTCCCGGCGGTCACTGGGGCAGGTATCGCTCGATCATTGCCGCCGCTGCCTCTTGGCCCAGTTCATCTAGGTTGAGGCCTGCCAGAGCAGCCGCCGCTTTGAGGCGGCGTGCCGTCATCTCGTCGTGGTAACTGACCCATGCGACCCTGCCTTCGCGGGACGCCGGCTTCTTCGACTTCTTTGTCCTTTCGCGCCCTGCTTGCATGGCGGCTGCGTACGGTGACGGTCCCGTCTTTGCCATCAAGTTGCCCTCCTGATGATCCAGTCGTGAAGTTCCCCGATTTCAGCCGCGGCTTTCGAGGCTGGCTCGAGTTCCTGCGCGGTCTTGCCAAGGATGAACGCCTTGGCGTGAGCGACTCGCTGACCGATGATGACCGGGCAGACTTCCGCCCCGGACTCGCGCACGGCATCCCGGGCATCGGTGATCCACGGACCACGAGGGGGCGCTTGGTTTAGCACCACAACCGCTCGAGTGCCGACCTCTTCGGCTACCTCGAGAGTCGCCGGCAGCGCCGCCAGGTCTGGAGCCGCAGGCCGACAAGGAACGAGCACCACGTCTGCGATCTCCGCGGCCGCGACAGCGCCCGCTCGCTCTCGGGGAGCCGTGTCGATCACGATCAACGTAGCGTCGGCGTCACCGACTTCTTCGACCACCCGCCGGAGTCTGGGCGGATGGGCAGAGAACACCTCCGGGAGAGCACCAGGACGAAGACGGCCCCAAACGGTGGTTGTTCCCTGCGGGTCGAGATCCACGAGTGCCGATTGACCGCCACCCAAATCGTTGGCGACGGCAAGGGCAACAGCGAGGCTCGACTTACCGACGCCGCCCTTCTGTGCTAGCAGGGCGATCACTGATTTCATTGTTAGCCATGTTAGCACATGCACATGACCGAGGGATTGTCGTTTCCCCCCCAAAGTACTGCTTCATGGCCTGCCGGCCTCCTTTGCCTTTGGCGTAGCGCACCACCATTCCGGGGTCCTTGCTCGATGAGCGACTGCGCGCTGCCGACCCGGTAGCGTGCAGGCTTGGCACTTATGCGCAAACCTCGTCCCGAGCTTGCCGCGCTCCGGCCGGACTCTGATCGAGATTGCCGCTGTCGCGATCGCGCAAGAGCTACCGGAGGAGATCATCCCGATTGTCGCGGAACTGAAGCGCTCAAAGGATCGCAAGAACCTCTTCGTCTACTTCTCAGGAAGGGTCGCCTGACCAGCTCCAGAGCGCTCAGGCGCGGGCGCAGGATCGTCGGCAGGTCCCCTACTCTAGGCCGGTTCGGGCCGCTCACGGCAGTAATCCCACGTCGCCGGCGCGATCGCGGACGCGCCGACATCGTCGCTCGGCGGCCGCCAGCTTGCGCCGTCCTTCGGCGTCATCGGTCGGCGTCGCCAGGTCCGCGGCGTCCAGGCCTTCGTGGCGCGGTCGTACAGGCGCCCGCTCAGTCGGCGTCAGCAAGCCGCGCTCAATGCGGCCTAGTGCGATCGCTGCGGCGGAGGCGGCGCTTTGATCGATGTGGCCGCCACGCTGGGGAAGGGGCGTCAGCCGAGCGCTTCGGGATTTCGGTACCTCACGTGGTCCACGAGGCGATCGAATAGGCGGTCGATATCGGACGGGTCCGAACAGAGTACGGGTCCCTTGGTGAAGTCGACTTCAGTGAGCGCACAGCCCTCGAACGTTCCGGTCGCCCAGGCCGGCGGCGCTCTTTGGGACAGTTGGTCCAAGCGCGACTTCAGTAACTCTAGCCACGTCGAGCCGTGCTTCTTCGACCACGAGTCCTGGCTTCGGTCGAAGACCATGACGTAGCCAATGACGATCTCGGGTGAGTGAAGCTGTGCGTTGGCGACTTCGCCGATGAGGTCGTCGATGCGATTGGGGACGGTACCCGCGATGTTCTTGAGTAGCGACTTGAGAGAGATACCCAGCCGAGCCTTTCCAGCATGTTCCCAGGCCACGTCCCACTGCTTCACCCGCCCGAAGCCTTGGACCGCTACCTCCGCAGCAACGCCGGCTACGCCGCGTTTCTCCAGCTCTTGTACGCAGAAGTCGGCCAAGCCTGCCAACCTGGCGGGCGAGGTGGTCTTCCGTTCGACTACGGCGACCCGGTAGAGGTGCTCTATCGCCCCTTGAAGTGTGATCGTCAACTTCCGGTCCCGGTCGAGGCACTGTCGGTCTCAGCCAGAAGGGACACCTCCTGAGTGAGACACGATCTCCACCTGTTGGAACATGTGAGCAGCTTGGCTCGACATCCGTGCCAGTGAAGCCTCGAAGTACTCCGGTTCCACTTCGACGCCGACGCTGTTCCGTCCCCACTTCGCCGCCGCCGACTGAGTCGTGGCGGTGCCCATGAAAGGGTCGAACACGGTGTCGCCGGCGAAACTGAACATGCGAATCAGCCGCTCGGCGACCTCAAGTGGGTAGGGGGCGGGATGGTGGCGGGTGGACGCTCCTCCGACGCCCTCCCAAACTTGGCGGAACCACCTGTGGTGGAGATCGGCGGGAATCAGGCTCAGAAGCTTCGCGGCCGGTGTGGGCCGCCGGTAGCCGCCAGGCTTCCTCTGCATCAGGATGAACTCGATGTCGTTCTTGATGACTGCGTTCGGTTCGTAGGGCTTGCCCAGGAACGCACCCTTGCTGCCTGCTACCTCGTAGGTAGCGTTGGCGATCTTGTGCCAGATGATCGGGGCCAAATTGTCGAAGCCGACGGCCCGGCAGCGCTCCTGGATTGAAGCGTGCAGCGGCACTACGGCATGACGTCCGTGGCGACGCCGGGAGAGACAAACGTCGCCGACCACACAGACAAGCCTGCCCCCTGGCACAAGCGCCTCGTAGCAGCGGTGCCAGACCTTGTCGAGTTGGTCCAGGAAGTCCTCGTAGTCTGTAACCCAGCCGAGTTGACCGTCAGAAACCGGGTACTCCTTCAGGGTCCAGTAAGGAGGCGACGTGACCACGAGATGGATCGATTCCGGCGCCAGTTGTGGGATGGAGCGAGAGTCGCCCAGGAAGAGTTCGTGACGCGTTGGCAACTCGGCGAGCCGCCGCTCGATCCGAACGGTTGCGCGTGGGTCTCTAGCTAGTTTCGGGAGATCCCTTCGCGGATCCTGTAGTGACCGCCAACGTCGCGGTACGAAGTCGAGGAGCGGATCAGCCGGGGCCCGAGGTACCTGGGCCGACACGGAACTCATACCGGCCACAGTACCATCGGGGACGCTAGCAAGCTCGGACCCCTTTGAAGCGCCCCAACATGGACCTTGATGTCGCCAGACCGCGCGATCGCGTTCTGCGGGACGCCGCTGAACGCCTGAAGATCGCGCACCAGATCGTCAACCAACTGTGGCAGAACGCGCCACGCCATCAGCCTACCCGTACTCCCGACTACGACTACGCCCGGTCATGGACTTGGATTCCCACTGGCTACCAACTCGTCGAGCAGGCGTTCAAGCTACTGCTGTCGATTCACTGGCGCATTCCACCGGTCGAGGTGCGCGACTGCATCGAGCGTGGTTCGGGCCACGATCTCGACGCACTGTTCGCTGAGCTTCCGGCTGCCGACAAGGAGGCCGTTGAGAGTGCCTACCAGTCTTTTGTCGATCTCCACGACTACATCCCCCTCAAGACGGCCAGCGACTTTCTGAACGCGGTGGGCCAAGGGTACGCCAACTGGCGGTACGTGCTCCTGGAGGGGTGGACGGACAGCTGCGGCGAACCCGATCGCCGCAAGGCGCCGCCGACCAACCACATCGGAGCGCTGATCGAGATTGCCGCCGTCGCGATCACGCAAGCCAGTCTTCATGTGAGCGGCAAACCAGCACGGTTTCCGCCGGTAGCGGAACGGATTGACCACGAGATCGACGATGTCATCGGCCATTGCTGCAATCGTCTCCGCGACGGAGGTTCCGAGCGCGAGGATTGGGATAGGCGCTACAAGCGCCTTCACCAGCTCCTGGTTGAACACCGCCATGAGATCGCGGCACATCTGGACAATACGGCCAACCCCAGGCGGGGACCTCAGCCTTCGTCGGACTGGGACGCGCTCCAACGTGCGCGAACTCGAGGGACTGCCCGTGGGGAGCTGCTACCGGAGGAGCTCATCCCGATTGTCGCGGAGCTAGAGCGCTCAAGAGACCGCAAGAACCTCTTCGTCTACTTCTGCAAACAGTGAGCAGCGCTCAGGAGGGGCCGCTGCGCTTGCGGCGATTCCGAGGTCTCTCAGGGCTTCAGGTCGTTCACGACAGTAGTCCCACGTCGCCGGCTCGTTCGCGGACTCGGCGGTAGCGCCGCTCGGCGGCCGCCAGCTTGCGCCGTCCTTCGGCGTCATCGGTCGGCGTCTCCAGGTCCGCGGCGTCCAGGGCCTCGGCGGCGCGTTCGTACAGGCGCGCGCGCTCGGTCGGCGTCAGCAGTCCGCGCTCGATCTTGCCCAGTGCGATCGCCGCGGCGCGGAGGCTCAGGCGGGTCTCGCTCGTGCGACGTACTCGGCTCCGCAGTCCAGGCAGCGGACCAGGTGCTCCGTCGCCGGCAGGATGGACAGTTGCGCGGCCAGTTTGCCGGCGCAGTCCGGGCAGGCGGTCCAGCCGGTCGCGTCTCGGCGCCCAGGGGTCGGTTCGGGCTCCGCCGCCGGCTCGCGGTCCGCGGGAGCCACGGGCCGGTCTGGGCGCGCTCGGCCGTTCAAATCCGCTCGTTTCCGCTCACGGCGGCAAACCGTAGCAGAGCGGTCCGACTACTGCGCTCGCGGCGGCCGGGCCGCCCCTTCCCCGTCCGCTAGGCTTCGTCGCGGTCCTCGCTGGCGGCCAGCCTGGCGAAGGCCGGGGGCGGCGCGGCCATTGTGGCGTCGACACGCGCCGCCCCAGCTTCCGAGGCCGGGGCGGCCCTGGACCGCGCGTCCGGTTCGCTCTCGCGTCGTTTTGCGGTGCTATCATTCCCTATAATATATCTTACCGGAAACAACACCCCGCCATCCCCGCGAACGACCACCCCACCATGACCCCGGACCTCGAACCGACCTCCAGGCACCACCGGCACGCGGCCGCCTACGTCGCCGCGCAGTCCGAAGCGGCCCGCCCGGCAGTCCGCTCGAACCTGCGCAGGGCCGCCACCATCGCCGCCGGGCATCCGGCGGACTGGCGGCGCTACCCCTGGCACCGAGCCGACGCGGCCAGCCTCGAAGCCGTGCGCAACGGACTCGCCGGCAACTACAAGCCAGCGACCGCGAACGCCAGCCTCGCCAGCGTGCGCGGAGTGCTCCGCCGCGCCTGGCAGCACGGCGACCTCGACCGCGCCGACCTCGAACGACGCCTCGACGCGCTCAAGACGGTCAAGGGCGGCTCCGCTCCCGGCCGCGCCCTCGACATGGGCCAGGTGGCGCGATTGTTCGGGGCCGCCGCCGACGGCACGCCCGCCGGCGTCCGGGACGCGGCGCTTTTGGCCCTGCTCTACGGCGTGGGCCTCAGGCGCGCCGAGGCCGCCGCCGCAGACCTCGCCGACCTCGATGTGACGGGCGCCGAGACCTGGGCGCTCAGGGTCCGCGGCAAGGGCCGCCGCGAGCGGCTCGTCTACATCGGCGACGGCGCGCGGGACGCCCTGGCAGCTTGGCTCGAACTGCGCGGCGACGACGAGGGGCCGCTGTTCGCGCCGGTTAACAAGGCCGGCCGGGTCCAAGGCGGCCGCGGCCTCACCGGCCGCGCCATAGCCCGCCGCGTGGAACTGCGAAGCGAGCAGGCGCGGATCGGGCGCTTCTCGCCGCACGTGCTGAGACGGACGTTTGCCACGCGGGCGCTCGACCAGGGCGTCGACGTGGCCACCGTCGCCGATCTCATGGGGCACGCCAGCCTCGACACGACTAGGCGATACGACCGACGCGGAGAACAGGCCAAGAAGGACGCCATGACGGCAATCGCCGTGCCATACGCGCAACCGGGGGACGGCAAGTGACGCCGCGCGCAGCGCGCTTTGGGAAAACGATGCCGCTCCCTCGACTTCCCATCGCCGCCCGCTGGGTCCCAGACTCGGCGGCCGGCCCCTGCTCACAAGAAAGGGGGGAAACGACCCGCTACGACGGGCGCTACGGCCCCAAAACGAGGGGGTGTCTAGTCCAACCTACGCGGGGGTAGTCGCGGGGCCGTAGCGGGCCAGAGATTGGTACAGCGTAACAAAGTTTCCTCCCCTTTGCAGGGTACTCGAATTGACCCACGTACCGCCGGCGCTGTTGCACGCACCCGGGCTCATGTGTGCCGAACTCACCGATTGCAGAGGCTGGTCGTTTCGGTCCCATGTTGGGGACCATGGGACCGGTTGGTGCGTTCTTGGGTGGCGCTGCGCTTCTAGGCGGCTTGTACGCGGGTTATCGTTGCGCGTGATGATCAGCCTGCAACGCCCAGAATCCCACCGTGATCTTGATCGGCTCAGGTCGCACTCGCGAAGGATGTTCCTGGTGGCTCTTGTAAGTCTTCAGGTCTCCGCGTGGCTGTACTTGTTGTCGTTGATCTGGGGGGGTGAAACAACTCGCGCGGGGAAAAGCCGTCACCGTGCGATCGGAACCTGCCCGTCCCCCAAAGGCTCCCTGGGGGACGGGCGATCTACGATCCCCTGCGGATCTGGTGCCCCGAGCGGCGCCTCGGGCTGTGAATCGGCGCCGGCCTATCGCCTGTACCTCGGGCTGGTGGCGGAGTGGGACCGCCTCGGCTCTTGCTGCTCTGGCGTTTCAACTACACTTCTAGAAAAAGCGATGGATGAATCCTGTAAGGCCTTTGGCCATTAGGGCCGTCGGGTTCGCGATTCCGGCGCTGCTTGGAAGTGCGCTGCTTGGAGGCGCGCTGTTTTCAGGGGGGGCCATCGTTTTCCGTGGCGGCTCCATGTCAACCGGTACGCTGGTAACGCTAGGGACGGTGGGCGCGCTGTTGATGGTGCTGGCTGTTTACTGGTGGCGCCAGGCTTTCGCTAACTGGTCTCGTCGGTAAGAGAGCTTGCCGTTCCTGGGGGCGTAAAGCCCCTGGGAACGGCGACTTTCCGCCCCCTGAATCGGCCCGTGACCCCTCCCTGGGGAGATCGACCGATCACACTCCTTCACGGCCCCACAGAGCGAGCGGCCTCACGGCCGCCTGAGATCCATCCGGTGACACGGTGAGCGCGACCGTTGCGCTGGCCTGAGCCCGATGTGCGTTGCGGGCCTTGCCCCCCTGGGACTACGTTCCCCGGATTCGGCGGCTCAGGAAGGGCCGTTCTCGGCGTCGAAAGGGCTGACCCCGGTCATTCCCAGGGCCTTCGACGCGCTCCTGGCCGCTGAGGCGCTTTCACGGGGGCGGAGCTTGAGAGAAGAGCCAGTCGGCAACCGCCACGATTAGGCCGCCGAACACGCCGGCGCGGACGCAGACCGTGAGCAGTGCGCAGCCGGCGCGGTTGAGCGCCGTGTGCATGCGCCTGGCGGCCTCGGTAAGGGCGACGAGCTCCTTGCCTGCTGCGGGACCGACCTGGGCGATGGCGCACTGGGTCTCGGTGATCTCGGCGAGCACGCGCCGGTTCTCCCGCATCCGGTCTTCGAGGCTGACCATCCGGCGTCTCCCTACCTGCTCGGGCCGTAGTCGCGATCGCGGTCGTAGGTCCGCTCGGCGACGGCGCGGCTGATGTCCTCGTCGGTGACGTTCGGGGCCGTGCCGACTCGCTGGTCGTAGGAGCGCTTCCAGCTCAGCTCGCGGACGGCCTCGTAGCGGTCCTTGGCTTCCTGGTCCTTGTTGAGCTCGCCCCATTGCTTCGCGGGGTCGATGACCTGTTCCTCCAGGCGGAAGGCGGCCTTGTACCTGCCGGCCTTGACCAGGGCCTCGTGCTCGCGCAAGGCGGCCCGGAGGTCTCGCTGGCGTCGGGCTTCCTCCTCCCGCTGGCGTTGCATCTCCAATGCCCGCTCTCGTTGTCGCTGGCGCTCGCGTTGCGCTTCCAACGCCCGCTCCCGTTCCCGCAAGCGCCCGATGAGCTCCCGGACGCACTCCAGGAGCTTCCCGACCGTCCTCTCGATGGCCTGCCGCAGCCCGCGATCCCGCGAGGAGAGGCGCTCAAGCCCGGACGGCCGCAACTCCGGCTGTTCCCGCTCGAGGGCGCGCTCTTGTTCGACCAGCTGCT
This sequence comes from Acidobacteriota bacterium, assembly GCA_011525365.1. GTDB lineage: Bacteria > Acidobacteriota > Thermoanaerobaculia > Multivoradales > Multivoraceae > Multivorans. Next base: position 51,148 of record WTGQ01000004.1, on the reverse strand, counting down.
CCCGTAGCGACCGCAACTGCGGTCGATCGGGCTGGTCCTCGAGGGCGCGGCTGACGCGCTCGGACGGCCGGCGGGTCCGGATCTCCTGGTGCCGGGCGCGGCCCAGGTGGACGCCGGCCGGCCGATCCAGTTCCGCGGCGGCCACCTGGTCGTCGCGATCCAGAGCGTCCTGGCGCTGCGAGGCAAGGCTCCGATGGTCGATGCGCTCCCGCTCTCCGTTGCGCGCCAGGGCGTGGTTGGCATGAGCCGCCCATTCCCGCCGCCAGTCCTCGACCAGGCCGCGATCGTTCCACGAGCGGTCCTTGCCGGCGAAGCCGTCGGGCCCGATCCGGCGCGTCTCCACCTGTCGTACGCTCCGCCGTTCGGCCGTGAAAGCGGGCGGCCGATTGGGGTGGAGGCACGGAACAACCCGTCCACAGAACTTCGGGAGACCTGCGACATGACGGCGAGGACTCAGCACACTGTTCCTCAGTGGTACATCAAGAAGTGGGGGGACGAGGACGGGCGCGTACTGTTCTCGAGGAACGGCAAGATTCTGGGCCCCACTAAGCCGAGGAGGATCCTCGCCAGGAGAGACTTCTATGAGTCTCCGGTCTTGACCGTGCAGGACATCGCCGTCCTGTCCACGTTCGTCGCGGAGCACGTCACGTCGAAGAACGCCCGCCCAATGGCAGAGGCGATCCTGGAGGGCGCCCTGTTTCACTCGACGCTGAAGACTCTCGTTCTGCCGTCGCCACACCTGGGGGAGAAAGAGAAGAAGCTGCTGTCTGGTGCTCTCAAGGACAACGAGGAGCGCCGCCTGGCCAAGTCGGAAGACAAGGCGAAGACCATCGCGGATCGGCTCATGGTGGGAGACGCCGATGTCCTGGTCAAGTCCAAGTCGGCGCTCAACTTCTTCGAGTTTCTAGGTGACCTGGCGTTCCGCGGCCAGGGCATCCGATCGCGGATCGCCCAGACTGACCTCATGTCCGAGGGTGGTGCCGCGATTCTGGCGCGGATCGCAAGCGCGAACACGACCTGCGTTCTCTTCTTCGACCGACTAGGGCATCCGGTGACGATTCTGAGGAACGAGACGGAGCGCCGCTTCGTTACAAGCGACAACCCGGTCGTGAACATCCTCGGTCCGCAAGAGGAGAGGGTGCCCGAGGACGACGAGTACGCCCTGTACTTTCCGCTCTCGCCGTCCCGTGCGTTGATCGTGCCGCCCTGGAAGCAGAGATTCACGTCGGAAACGGCAACGGAAGAGCTGGTGGCCAGTCTCAACGCCTGGATAGCGAACAACGCTCACGAGACGTTGGTCGGCCGATGTCGCGCCGATCTGACGGTGACACTGAACGACGCTGGAACTCCTCCCCCGATGCGCACATGGTTCGAAGAGCGCTCGTCTGGCTTGCGCCCCCGCGTCAAACGAACCAGCTAAAGACACCTCCCGTTGACCGGGGGACGGTCAACGTTCGGCCAGCGCTTAGAGAAAACCACAGGCGCGGGCTAGGGCCGAAGAATGGCCGCCCAATGCGCCGGCGAGGATTCGCCGCGGCTAACTCAGGCCTTGCGTCGTCGCTGCTTGTCAGGCCGAGGAGGACCGACGCGTTCCCAAGTCCTCCCGCTCTCCTGGGTTGGAGGTAGAGGCGTATCACCACGTTCAATGGTGACCTGTCTTGGATCGGGAACCTGGCCGCCACGAGGACCGCGCTCAACGTACTCCCCCGGACGACGAGGAGGCTCACCTGGTTTCTGGCGGCTCATCCGCTTGAGCCTATACCCGGCCAAGTTCAAGACGCGCGCATGGGTGAGATCGGTCGCCGCCACGGGACGAAGCTGGGACGCCGGCACGGTCGCCACTGCCGCCGTGTTGCCGTCCAGGGCCAGAAACTCCACCTCGAAGGCTTCCCCGTCGCGGTGGACATGCACGATCGTGCCGACATCTCCTCCCTTCAGCCGCACCGCCGCCTGGTCCTTCGTGAGCACGATCCGATCATGTTTCTGAAGCATGGGGTCTCCTCAACGGGTGTGCGGTGACGAGGCGTGGAGCCCCGCGTTCGCTGTCAATGATCCAGACGGTCCGTATCCGAGGATTGCGCCCGTCCGGGGTCTCGATGACACCGTCCACGCTGTACCTCGTACCGTAACCCGACTCTGACATCCCGGCGACTTCTCCGCTGCCCTCGTGGGCGCGCAGGGCTCGCGCGAACGTCCGCCAGCGTTGCGCACGAAACCCGAACGCCGAGAAGAACGCAGACTTAGCGCGCCCATCGGGGTGGCGCGCCGACAGCAGGTAGTCCACAACCTTCGACTCGTCAACAATTGCCCGGTCTGCGTTCGGCAGATTCATGGGGGTTCCGGACTCCTACCGACTCCACTCGAAGTCGCGGTCCAGTTCGCGATCTCGGCTGCGCCAGGCGATCCGCCGTAGCCGGTTCACCGCTCGCTCGACGCCTGGACGATTGCGTTCAAGGCGGCCTCTAGCTGCGCGTAGTCCTCTGCTTGCCTCTCGTACGCGGTCAGCAACGTCTCGACGGAGGCGTTGAGATTCTCGACGGAGGCGGCCAAGTCGTCGCGCTCCCTGGCCCACTGCCGCCGCTCGGTTTCGTGCTGCGCGGCCAAGGCTTCTGAGCGTTTGACGAGCTGCTCGGAGTGCTCGGTGAGCTCGCGCAAGGTGGCGGCCATCCGTCGCTCGATCTCGGTCGCCATCGGTTACTCGACGGGCGGCGTCGCCGGCGGGACCACGGCGGCGGTGCGACCGTTGACCGGCCGGGCCAGTAGCTCGGTCCCCGGCGGCAGGAGGACGTACCGCTGACCCTCCCGGCCCTCGACCAGTTCGACGCCCCAGGCGTGGGTGGTCAGGTTCTCGAGGATCTCGGTCTGTCTCGCGATCTGTTGCCGGAGCGTGTCCAGGTCGCTCCGGAGATCGTTCGCCGACCACTGCGCCAGGCCCCAGACCCCGCCGTAGATCGCCAGGCCCACCAGGGTCCCGACGATCGCCACGGTCAGGCCGTGCTTGCTGAGCGCGGCTGTCCGCCGGCGGTAGGACTTCTCGATGCGCGCGAGCTCGTCGTTGAACGACTGCCTCGAAATCTCGGCGAGCTCGCGCTGCCTCATCGCCGCTTCCTCGGCGATCTGGCGCTGTTCCTCGGCCGCGGTCGCGGCCAGCTTGCGCAGTTCCCGCTTCATCCGGTGCTCGCCGCGCCGGCGGTACGCCGCGTACTGCTCGTCCTCGTGCTTCTCCCGCTCGCGCATCCTTTCCGCGAGGGGGTTCGGGGGTGGTCCAGTCTCGCTCATAGAGGGCTCCTTTCAGTCTCCACCGTTCGCCGGTCTTCGGCTCTTGGACGGTGATGTAGTGCTCGCCCTGGCGGGTGACCTCCAGGCCGGAGTTCTCGAGAGTGGCGATCACGTCGCCGCGGTTGCGGATCGTTCCCCTGGCGACGCCGCCTTCGAGGTAGCGGCCTAGCGCCTCGCGCGTCTCGGCGCGTCGGCCGGGGAACGTCTCCGGCCGGGTCAGCCTGGCCCGCGCCGGATCGTCCGGCCGCGCCCAGCCGTGTTCGGTGTTGAGGACGCGTTCGAGCGGCCGGAAGTCGCGCTGCCAGCCAGGGGGCGCGATGTTGAAGCTCCGGCCGGTCTCAAGATCGACCCGGGCCGTGAGCACGTGCACGTGCACCCCCTTCGAAGGGTCCTGATGGCGGTGAAGGAGCGCCGACCAGGCGTACCGGTCCGCGTCGATCCCCGCCCAGGCGAGTTCCTGGAACCGATCGACCGCCTGCTCGATCTGGGCGGCGGTGGGGTTGTCCTCGGGCGCCCACGCCAGCACCGCGGAGCGGTAGCGGTGCTGGTGGCCGCAGGTGTCGGCGACCTGGGCGACCTGGTGCGGATCGCCGCGCAGGACCTCGACCTGGTCGCGCTTCTCACCGGCGTGATCGCGGTCGGCGAGAAGGTAGTCGGCCGCGGCCGCAGCGCTGCCGGTGCCGTGCCGGACGAAGCGGGCGATCATCGCTCCACCCGCCGGCCTGGGCGCAGCGCGGCCAGCTCGCGCTCGACGGCGCGCAGCTGCTCGAGGACTTCGAGCGCGTCGGCGGCCCCGCGGTGGGTGTTGGCCCACCTCGCGAGCTGGTTCAGGTTGACCCCGACACGGGCAACCTGACGGGCCAGCTCGCGCGCCGCGGCGGAGTCCTCCGCCGTCCAGGTGCGCGTCCGCGCCATCGCACGGCGGAGAAGGTCGGAGACCGGAACGCCGGCGCGCTCCGCCTTCGCTCGCCACTCGGCGAGTTCCGACGGCGTCACGCGGCACGTGGCGATCGCCGTCCGTCGCTGCTTCTGCTTCCGCATTCTGTGGGGGGTTCGGGGGGCTTGCCCCACCGTCTGAGACTGGTCGGATGAAGCGTAGCGTAATACGGCCAGTCCGCTGGCTTCTGTTCTGACTCCGGTAACCAGGGTCGCGCGCGCGTGGACCTGGTCTGGTAGCATCCGACTCCGTGACTGCCTTCATTGAAGCCGAGACGGAGGCCGGCTTCGCAGCGGCGCTTGACCAGGCGATCGCCACCGGCCTCCCCGTCCAGGTGACGGCCGAAGTCGCCCGGCGATTCGGACTGGACGAACATGGCCCGAACTCCGCCGAAGCCGAGGACATGGCCGGTCGGCCCTATCTGACCCTAAGTCGACCCGTTCGATTCCGGGCCTTGAAGCGGCAGCCGCGAACTACGGAGGCGTTCCTTTTGACAGACCCAACGGAGGCGGCTAGCGTGCCACGTATTCGGCCCACAGTCGGGGGATCGGCGGCGGCGAACAGAGCGAGGATTCGTCGGCTGCCTGTCACGGCATGACGCCTCAAGTACTTCGACACTCTCGACCAGACAACAGAGGTCGCGGGCGGCTTCGGCAGGCTTCGCTACCAGGTATTGAGGGACGGTACACATACCTCCACGCCGACGCGTTCGAGTGGCTTGCCGCCGCTGATCCCTGCTCGGTCCATGCTGTAGTGACAGACCCGCCCTACGGCCTTTTGGAGTACACGGCCGAGCAGCTCCGAAAGCGCCGGCACGGGAGCGGCGGTGTGTGGCGTATCCCGCCGTCCTTCGACGGATGCAAGCGCAGCCCTGTTCCGAGATTCACGGTCTTGACCGACGTGGACAAGGAGAATCTCTCCCTCTTCTTCGAGGCCTTCTCGGCGCTGCTGTTTCCCGTCGTCGTTCCTGGAGCCCATGTCTTCGTTGCCACAAACCCGCTCTTGGCTCACCTCGTCGTCAACCCGTTCTTGAAGGCTGGTTTCGAGATACGGGGTACTCTGATCCGGGAGGTCTACACGCTTCGCGGCGGCGACCGGCCCAAGAACGCCCACGACGAGTTCTCCGGCGTGACGGTCATGCCGAAGTCGTGTTTCGAGCCGTGGGAGATCTTCCGACGCCCCTGCGAAGGGCGCGTCCAGGACAACCTGCGGCAATGGGGCACTGGCGGGTTACGCCGATTCTCCGAGCGCGAGCCGTTCAAGGACCTGGTGAAGGCTCCGCCTGCGCGCGGCCAGGAGCGGCAGATTGCGCCGCATCCGTCTTTGAAGCCGCAGGCGTTCTTGAGGCCGCTCGTGAGGTCCAGTCTGCCCTTGGGGAAGGGCGTGATCCTCGATCCCTTCGCCGGATCAGGTTCGACGCTGGCCGCCGCAAGTGCGGTCGGTCTCCAGAGTATCGGGCTGGAGCGGCATCGCGACTACTACGAGATGGGGGTGGAGGCTATCCCCCGGCTGGCCGCCCTGACCGTATGACGTTCAATCGGGACGTTGCTCGCCCACCAGGGCTTGAGATAGCGGCTATCAGACAGGCGATCCAGCACATTGAGGAGAAGCTGAGCGAGGACGATTTCATCGGCCTCTACGTCGAACAGGCCAACATCTTCAGCGCCCTCGTCGGCATGTTCGGGACGCGGGCGCTGGACATGCTCAGCAACTACGAGAAACACCGCCACACCCATACCGCCCAGCAGAACTTCCCCGATCTGTGCCGCCGAGGGGCACCGCGCCCGCTCCGGCCCGAAGATTGTTTGGAGTGCAAGGCCAGCGTCCGCCCCTGGGCGATTCAGTCGCACTACGACCACGCGGGCTGGTACATCGTCTGGCGGTACCTGGTTGACCTTACGCAGACCATCGATCCCGAACACCGCGTCCTGATCTGGCGCGTGGATCTCGTCTTCCTCACGAAAGAGGACTGGAAGTACGAGGGCAGCAGAGCCGGTCAAAGCGGAGGCGGCAGGACACACACGTTCGGTGTGCGAAAACCGGCAACCCGTCTTCGGGAGTGTTCTGTCTATGAACGTCCTGGCATCGCTCTGCGGGCCGGAAAGCCAGTACCCATCAACGGGATCGACTCATGAGTGTGATCGGTTGATCTCCCCCAAGGGGGTCACGGGCGGATTTTAGGGGGGTCAGGCTATCGTGAGGCGATGATTGACCACTGGTACGACCTTGAGGACATCCACCGAGACTTTCCCCGAAGAGAACTCGACTACGCCAACTCCGCTGAGTTTGATCTCTGGCTTCTGGAGACGATCGCGGCTTACGGCAAGGCGTTTCCCGCCAAGCTCGAGAAGGAACTGAACGCGGGGCTAGAGAAGTCCAGCAACAAAGTTAGAGGCGGGGACGACGGTTACCTCATTACGTACCACATACTCCGCAGCGTTGGAGATCTCAAAGCCCACGGTTTCATCTCCGAGGTTGAGCGGGGACCTTACGACGACGTGGCTCTCACTCCACTGGGTAGACAACAGCTGTTTGCCCTCCGCTCCGACGAACAGCAAAAGGAGGCGGCTAGGAAGCAGGCAATCGCGCTCTGGATCGCGGCAGCCTCTCTGGTCGCCTCTGCGCTGATGAACATGCTTGGCTTCTTCTTTGGCTAGAGGAAGCCGGTCCTTGGGCCGGGGAGAGCGGCCAACTCTCTAGTTGGCTAGCCTTCGGGGATCCGGATCCGTCAATCAGAAAAACATGAAAGCCCCCTTGGGGGGCTTTAGGGGGATGTGGGATCTGAGTGGGATCTGAGTGGGATCTGAGTGGGAGCGCCGGAAACGTAAGCCCCCGTAAGGGGCACCGTTGCACCTATGGGCGCAAAGCGTTGCACCTATGGGCGCGAAGCGTTGCACCTATGGGCGCGAAGCGTTGCACCTATGGGCGACGGCGGTAGATGCGCCATCCGGCACCGGCCGGGACCATCTCGACAATGCCCTCGGCCTCCATGCTCTTGACGTGTGCGACGGCCCGTTTGCGATCGCTTCGTTCGGTGCTCGGGTTGTCACGGCCGGCGGGGAATAGCATGAGGCGCAGCGTCTCCGAGGTGAGTACGGGCCAGCGGTCAACTTCGGGGTTGTCGGCCGTCGCGTCGGCACCGCCGCGGCCACGGCCGTACCGGTCCCAATACGCCGACAGACCGAGTAAGCCGCGGTAGCGGGGGAAGGAGCGCGGCGCAAGCGATCGAAGCGCTCGGCGGTCGATCTGCGGCCCCTGACGGCTGCCGGGTGGTAGCTTGATCGAGAACTCGATCTCGGTGTTCAGGTCGATCTGGTCGCTGGCCGGGATGTTGCGGACCAGAACCGGCCGCCATGCCGTGCCACGGTAAGGAAGGGCCATGCGGTCCAACGTAGCTAGCGCCGCGGCCAGTTCAGGTAGGTGGCGGTAGCGCTGGAAGCGGTTCCAGCCGGCGAAGCGAATCAGGTCTGCAACTCGGGGCGCGAGCACGGCCTCGCTGCCGTAGGCCGCGAATGGGGCGGACAACAGCGCTTCGTACCAGAAGCGCCAGGGCAGCGGAACAGCGCGGTTGCCACCGTGTTCGAGCAAGCGGCGATCGGTGTTCAGGAGGTAGACCGGGAGGACGTGCTCGGGCTGGTCCGGGACGAAGGGCAATGCGGATTGCACTGGTCCCGGTTTCGCCGGCAGGGTCGGCAGACGATCGTTATGTACATGCACCGTGGGTGTGCCTGCGGCGGTGGACGGAAGGATCGGGTCGTTTCGGTCGTTCGGACCGTAGTGTTCGACCGCGTGAGCCAGTACGCCCAGGTTCTCGGTTGCGCGAAGAAGGTCGCGGGAGGAGAGTTCGGTGTGGTGAGGGCTCCAGTCGAGGACCGCGGCGTCTGGGTTAGCGACCCCGCCGGCGATTCGGGGAGGGGCGTCAGGCCCGAAGATGTCGGGGGCGGCGTATGCGGCCAACGCGGAAGCGTTGGCGCGGATAATGGCCGCGGCCTCGTCCCGGTTCGCCCAGGCCCAGGCGATCCGGCGTTCGTCCGGGGTCTTTGCCGGCCTGGAAGGGGTCTCCTGAGCCGCCAGGTTGGCGGCGCTTGCCGGGGCCGGCTGGCTAGGGGGCTGAGTCCGTTTTCGGCGCTTGCGGCGCTTCTGCGGCCTCTGAAAGCCTCGGGAGGAAGGTGAAACGGGCTTCTGGCTCCGATCGGCGTCTGCTGGTGCTTCCGTTTCGGAGTGCGTTTGGTCCGTTTCCCCGGGGGTCGCGGGGAGATTAGGCCCCTTCGCGAGCCGGAATTCGACTCCTGCGGCCTCGATCACCTCGCGGGCGATGCCCTTGAGAAGGTCGTTGGGAGCGTCGACGAAGCCGTCCGCATCGATGCAGCGGAGGATCGCCCTAGCCGAGTCGTCGGTGAGTGTGCCGCCAGCAACGGCGGCGTGAACCGCGCCGGCGGCGTCAGACGCCATAGCGCTCCAACAGCAGGTCGGCGGCTTCCTCGCCAAGAGCCTGAAGGCTCAGGTCGTTGAGCGCAGCGGCAACCTTGAGGCGCCGGTGGCGATCAGGGTCTAGGTGAACGAGCCAGCCGCGGCGGTTGCGGCGGGAAGGTGGCCGCCACGTCGATCCGGCCGTGGGTTGGGACGTCGTGAGTGCGGCTGCGAGCGTGGGTTTCTTGGTCGTCATGTCGAGGTCTCCATGCACCATCTGTAGAGGCGAGTGAGTTCGGCCGCGGCTGCGGACCGCGGTTCGAGTTCCTGGGCGGTGCGTCCGGATGTAACGCTGCGCGCGTGAGCGATCCGCTGACCGAGGGTCACCGGGCAGCGTTCCGCGCCGAGCACGTCGATGGCTTCGGCGGCTTCGGCGGTCCATGATCCGAAGGGCGGACAGCAGTTCAGAACCACCGCAGACCGCTTACCGGCCGCGACCGCTAGGGTCGCCGGCAAGGCGTTCAGGTCCAGCGCGGAAGGCCGGCAGGGGATCAGCACCAGGTCAGCGAGTCTTGCGGCTTCAGCCGCCCCTCCGCCGCCTCTGGGTGGTCCGTCGATCACCACCAGGTCCGCACCTTCGCGCTGGACAGTTCGAAGCTGGCGATCGAGTTGTGGCGCACTGCCCTCGATTACCAGCGGTGCGTCATCGCCGCGGAGGTGGCCCCAAACCACGGCGGACCGCTGCGGATCGAGGTCGATGACGGCTGCTTGTCCCCCGGCCTGCTGATGTGCGACCGCAAGGCCGACAGCCAAGGTCGATTTGCCGACGCCGCCTTTCTGTGCGAGAATTCCTATAATCATAGCCACATACGAATGGTAGCATACTAGGGGTTTCGGGAGCGTCGCAGGCGCCCCGCTTCCGTGCCGCCCCCTTCCGGCTCGTTGAGGAAGATCCTCCGCAGTTCGGCTAGGACATCGCGCTGCAGCTTCACGAATGTGCCCATATCCATGGTGGTGGATGGTTTCGGGTGCGCAAGGGGGTTTCTGTCTCCGCGGTGCCGGTGGCGGAACTCTTGCGTGTGCCTGTTCGAGAGCTTCGAGAGCACCGCTTTGGTGGTCTCGAACAGGCATAAGTACCATGCGCGGCGGTAATGGTCGGTGTCGATCTTCTCGAGCCTCAGGGCCTCAACGAGATCGCGAATGCGGCGGTCCCCTGCCTGCTGATGATCGAGAGTTTGGGCCAACGTCCGCACGCGAGCGCCAAGAGCCTCTACTTCTTCGCTCGTCCACGGCGGCGAAACGATGCGAGCCGTCACGCCGTCGCTCATGGTCAGTATCAGGGGGTACACGGCATGGCCGGTTGCGTCGTAGAAGCAAGAGGTCGCCGCAACCTCAGGGATAGGCGCCGTTTCGTTCTGGACGATCTTGACCGCGGCGAGTACGGTGGTGGCGAGCCCTTGATCCTCGGGTACTTGGTCGTCGTTCTTGGGCCACACCACGAGCGCCGTTTCTCCAGCACGCCCTCCGGTGACCATCTTCTGGTCGACGACTATGCAGATCCCGTCCTGAAGCGGCGTCTCGAATTCCTGTTCCTGCTCCACTACCACGAAGAGCGGGCGCCTCCCTGAGCTGAAGTCCTGATCGGCTCGTTTCGAGAGCACCTCGCTGATCCGCCACCGAAGCGAACAACAGGCCCCGTAATGGCGAAACGGGGTGTCTTTCCGGAAGTACCCCTCAAGGTCTGATACGACCGTCGCTCTTGCGTCCGGTCTCTCCACGAGCACACTGGGCGGTACAACCGTTTCCGGCGCGACCGCAGCATTCGGGAACTCGAACACTTGCGTGCGACAGTGACCGCGAACATCACAATCGGCGGATCGAATCTTCAGGCCCCCTCGGAAGAAAGCCTCGACGCCAGTTTTCGTGAGCTCCATGCGGTTTAGCCGTTCACCTTTCTGGTGGCCGGAGGGATGGTAGGCCCCAAAGGGGCCAGGGCTCATTTTCCCGGAGGCCCTTTCTGCGCGAGAATGCCTATAATCATAGCCATGAAGAACGCGTAGCATAGTAGCGCTCAGGGGAAAGGGTGGCGGCGGCAGGTTTTGCCGCTCCAGGGAACCGCAGCCCCGGAGCCAGACCAACGCCGCAACGCGCTCGAGTACTCGCTCGGGAGACAAGCCCTCCAGGGGTCAACGGGTCTTCGTGCTGGCGATCCAGTCCGTGAGTTCGGCGGGAGCATGCGCCCAGAAGAGGCTCAGGCCCCGCGCCTGTGCGTCCTCGAGGATGTGGAGGTCATACACTCCGCTGAGGACGGCCGCCGGCACGATGTGCCGATCACCAAGGTCCTTCTTCCAGGCTTCGGCCTTCGCCGCGGCATCGTTCTTCAGGCGCTTGATCGAGTTCACAGCCGAATTGGAGACCTTGCACTCGATTGCCAGGATCCGACGATCCCAGAGCCGTACGACGATGTCGGCTTTCCGGTTGCTGAGCAGACTCTCGCCGCAGAACTGACCCACCTCGGGCGCATCGTCGAGCGTGTTGATCGTGCGTGCCGGCACTTCTCGGAGGTCGGGGGCAAGCGTATTCTTGACCGTGTCTTCTTGAGCGGTCTTTTCGCGGTTCCGACGGCTGGCCTGGGTCCTGCTCGTGGCGATCAAGGCGGCAGAAGCGAGCACCGCTGCCTGCCGCTCGGCCTCGCTTGGTTCTCGGCCCTCGGCGATCCAGGGGAAGCGCCGCCGGTCGAGTCCCATGCGCACGACCTCGAGGATGCGCCGCACCATGTCGGGGTCTCGACGTAGGCGAGTCGGCGCCAGGCTGGCCTCTGCCAGGGTCTTTAGATCGTCGGCAGAGATCGGCGGCCCGGCGAGGAAGCGGAACGCCCAGAGGAGATCCTTGTCGCTCAAGATGTCCAGAGCGGACTGTTCGAGGTCGGTTAGGTCGACTGTGCTTTCAAGAAGGTCGTCGAGGTGGCCCTGGTACTCGTCGAAGATCTCCAGGTACATCTCGAGCGGCTCGTCGAGCCTCTCCTCGCGGAACCGGTCGATGGACAACTGCCGCGCTTCGTCGAGCTGTGCCGATGTCCATCGCGGTGGATCGATCAAGGGTAGCCCGCCGCCGCAGCTTGTCTCTGGTGCTCGACAAGGAACTCGGGACGTGGCACTGGCAGCCGCTCCATCTCGCGCGGCTCGAACTTCGTGAGGCCGCCGGCGTAGGTGCGGCCGCTACGCGTGTCGACCGCGCCGGAGAGATACGCCGTCATGGACGTGAGGATCTCCTCGCCGAGGGGCTCTCGTGGGTAGAGGCCATGAGCGACGTTGATGTGCCTGGCCTTTGCCAGGTTCCGCACGAACGCCGGGGGTCTGCGGGCCATGTAGGTGGCCAGGACCGGTGCCGGTTCGCGCAGGCCAACAGACCACCAAGCCTTCCGGTTACGAGCCACGTAGCCCGTATGCACGCCCTGGCGACGGGCACAGACAAGGAAGCGGTCGACGATCCGGCGCTCGGTGCGGTCGAAGATCGACAAGTCGACCGGAAGGTCGATCACGTTCCGAAGGCACGAGTCGTCCTGCAGGACCAGGCCGGCTTCGAAGAGCTCGCGTGCACGTGTCACCGAGGGGAACAGAACGGCTTCGGGCAGATCGTCGGTCTCGCCGTTGGCGATCCACACGTGGTTGGCGCCAGTAACCTGGCCGCGATGGACGCGGCACAGCTCCCCCAGCTCGACAAAGCCCTCCGGCACCGGCTTGGAGGCGCGAGTGAAGTGCGACCATCGGATCTCGGCCTCAAGCCGCTCGCGGCGGATACGGCGACCGCCCTTCAGGCCTCCGAGTTTGTCGAGGCTTTCAACGCGCTGGAAGTAGACCGACGACGGTCGGGCCTCGATCTCAAAGGCCGTGATCGCTGCGGTTGTAGCGGCGTCCGGGAAAGGCTGCGCGGTCGGCTCAATGACGACGATCCGCTTGCCGCCGAGCTCGCGGAGCACCAGCTCGCGGAGCAACTTCCCGTAGTTGACGTCAAGCCACTCGGCTGCGGTGATGAACGCGCCGAAGTCGCCCGGCGCCGCATGGCGCAGCGTGGCCAGGAAGAAGTAGATGTGCAGGCCGGCGAGCTGGCTGTGCGGGTACCCGCGGAGGTCCGCTTCGGTCGCAAGCCACTCTTTCCAGCGCCGGTCGATCTGGTGGTGGCGAACATAGGGAGGATTCCCCAGGAAGAGAGTTCGCCCGTCTCGTGCCTCGATGTCTACCTCCCGGTAGTCCTGGACGCGGATCTCAGCCCGGTCCTGGAAGCCACATACGGCAAGGTTGGCGCGGGCCAGCAGCGCGGCGAGGGGATCGAGTTCGATGCCGAGGAGCTCAGCCGCGGGAAAGCGGCGCGCAGCGCGAACAAGAAAGCGCGCGGAGCCAGTGCCCGGGTCGACAACGCGGGCCGGCTGTTCCTGGCGCGCTGCCCAGGTCAGCATGGCCTGGACAATCCGCGGCGGCGTGTAGGTGGCGCCGTCTTTGCGGCGTGCCTCCGGTGAACGAATCCGGCTGAAGGCGTCGCCGAGCGGGTCTCTTCCCGCCTGGATCGCGCGCTGGAGCCGTTCAATCCCCGCACCGATGAAGCGCTGGGTCTCCTTCGCGAGAATGGACTCCTGCGGCGACCAGCCGGGCACGGCCGCGGCGTCTAGTGCCAAGGCTGCTGCGACCAAGTCGTCTTCGGTTTTCAGTCGCATCGGATCGTGTTCGTCTCCGCTGTTTGTACGTGGAGAGGGTCTACCGAGTCAACCTACCCTCGCTCTCGGACGAGTGGCGCAAGCTCCACTCCACCCGGAGTATCACGTCCAGCGCTCAGGAAGGGGCGCCCGCGGCAACGCCGGCAGGAACGGAGAAGCCTCGACGGCAGCCACTCCAGCCCAGGGCCTCTAGCGGGACCTCGAACAGGTCACGGCCGCCAGCTTTGCGGACGGCGGCTCGGCACCTTTGACGGCAGCCCTGGGTGTCCGCGATCAGGTTCCTGTACCGGCCATGTGGTGGTGGCTCTTGCCTGGGGCAACGTGGGTCACCTACTCTCCCTCTCCCACCTGCCAAATGGAGAAGCGGAATGACAATCCCCACAGCAACACTGGAGAACACCCTCCTCAGCGTTGGTCACACAGACGACGAGATCTCGGTGGACATCAAGATCGACGATGAACACCTCTTCTTCCATACCTCGCCGGAGTTCGCCTACGGCCTCGCATTCGGTATCGCCCAGAACCTCAACGGGCTCCGGAAGCAGATGCTCGCTGCCGGACTGGAAGCGCCCTGGATGAAGTACCCACCCCTGGTTGAGTTCAACCCCAAGCGCTAACACGCTCCCCTTCGGAAGCCGATATTGCGGGGTATCTAGGGCCCAGTCTGGAGCACATGCGCCGCGAGCTTTTCCGGGTCTGGAGCGGCGAGGTGTCGCGGGGCCTGCTGCGGCAGCCGCCAGTCGAACGAGGGACGATTGGGCCGTTCCGCCTAATCCTGGTGGGCGGGCAGGCCGCTCTCGTGTCTGTCTGACCCTCACCAGTTCCTGCCAGCCGCTCGAACGACAGCACTCACCAGGCGGCCGGGGAAGGTCCAGCACGGCGACCTCGACCGCGCCGACCTCGGACGACGCCTCGACGCGCTCAGGACGGTCGGGGGCGGCTCCGCTCCGGGCCGGGCGCTCGACATGGGCCAGGTGGCGCGGCGTCGAACTGCGCAGCGAGCAGGCGCGAATCGGACGGCTTTCGCCGCACGTGCTGCGGCGGGCGTTTGCGACCGCAGGCGCTCGCCCAGGGCGTGGACGTGACCACCGAGTAAGGGCGTGGCGCTTCGCGTTTGTTGCCGAGCGTATGGAACAAGGTGAACCCTCACCGAGGCCGAACCCAGCAGCAGGACCAGTAGCGCGGCGGCACGACTGACCGCCCGGCTGCCTCGCATCTGCGCCTTCAGGACCAGCGCGCCGAGGCCGGCGGCTCGCGTGAACCCTGCAATCGCTGGACCTTCGGATCGGCCGTGCGCCGGTGGCAGACTAGGGCTCCGATGCCTGAAGCCGAACTGCACTCCGGAGGCGCCCCGTGACGCTGCCCGACGAGGTCCTCCGTCAGCAGTTGCGCCTGGGCGAAGACAGCGGGAATCGACGTTCTGGCGCTCTATCCGAACAAGACCGGGAGGCGAGCAAGAACGGACGACGCCGGGGAGGCGACCTTCGACCTGCACAGCACACATCTACCGATGGTTGTCTACGCCGCGGCGCCCGAACACGCTGCCGGTCTCGAACGAGAGTGGATCCCGCGGCGGGGCGGGCTCGTCCTGGAACTCGGCAGGCTTCCCGCGGGCGGATCGGCGATCTTCCCCGAGGCGGTCGGGCATCTTCCCGGTCTCACCGGTCGACTGAATCCGAAACGAGATGCCGCCGACCGGACATATCTCTACGCCGACAACATCGCCATAGAACAGGGACGCCAGCAACCGGTGAGTTTCCGGTTAGGTAATTCCCTGCGTTTGACGGACGCCTTCGGCTTCGAGTTGAACGTTACCGTCGTCGACATCGTCGGTCGTGCAGCGCTGGTGGAGTATCGCCAGCTTCGGCCTGACGAGGAGCAGCGCCGATGACCGCGATTCCTGCCACGGACTTGCTCTATGGCCGGCAGAAAGGAAAGCTCCCTAGTACACGGCGCGCAGCTGCGCCTCGCGGGCGGCTGGTCCAGGTTCCGATGACCGTCCGAGACGCCTTCTTCAGGTGCTGCAGCGCGAGCGGCGCGGTTCCTACCCACGCTCGGCATCCAGGCCAGCGCGGGCACCTCTGCTTCGGCACATGTCCCTCGGTGGCCTCCGACGGCTCTCTGAGGACGAACTCCAAACGATAGAGCCTCATGACGGGATTGCAAGTCGCTGCGCATCTGGTCCCCCTTTTCGGCCTAGACACCGCGACTTCTCTGAGATCGTCCGGCAGTTCGCCGCTCTTCACCGCGGAGCAGCTCCTCCACCTGGTCTTGGTTCATGGCCGGTCAGCGCCTCCGGCGCGGGCGCGCCGGAATCGGCAATGTACGGCCGCACATTCCGCGAAGCCCCGTCCGGTCCCACCGGGGAAGGCCCCGTGGGAAACCGTCAGAGATGCTGGGAGCAGGTTCGCCGGGGCTTTCGGAGCGGCCGCCGCGGCTTGTTGCCGGGCCGGTGGACCGCTCTACCGTCTCCGCCACGCCAAGGTCGCTTCCTGCACGTGGGCCGCCAGGGCCGCGCCGTCCAGGTCGGCAGGCAACGCGCGGGACTGCGCCGCCAGCGCGGCACCGTCCTCCAAGTCCACGTCCCACGCCTGCGCCCAGAGGATCGCTCCCGGCGACCTCCTCACCGCCTGTTCCACCGACTCCGCCAACAGAACCCGAGCAACGTCGATGGTGATTTCCTCCCGCAGCGCCGCCAACCGTCGAACACCAACCGGTATCGACCGATCCCCCGCGTCCTGGTACGGCAGGGAAACGTCGGGAGGAACGATCATTCCGCCGCCCTCAAACGAGTAGCGGCTGCCCCTGTACACTTCTGCCGGCTCACAGGCGACCGGCCGGCCAAGCCAACCGGGATCGGGCTCAACCTTGCGGCGATCGGCCGACAGCCGATGCATCCGATGGCCGCGGTTCTCCGAGTACTCCCGGCCCACCACGGGGACTTCGCGGCCGTCGTAGGACGCCGTTTCGTCGAAGCTGTCTTCCTCGACCTTGGCAGCGGTGCAATGTCGGACTCTGCACATGCAATAGGAGCCGTTGGGCGGGTACAGACTCCGCCAGATCGGATCATCGAACCGGAACACCAAGTCGCTCAAGCCTTCATGGTGCTGGCAACTGGAGCCGCTGTACCAGCCATACACCCACCAGGGACGGGCTATCGCGTTTTGGATGCCCTGCCAGTAGCGCCGCGCCGCAACCGCAACAACACTCCAAGACTTGCCGCCGAAGTCGTCGGAGTCCAACCGCCGCTTGCCGTGCGGATCGTCTCTTCGGTGACGCAGCTTCCGCAGGCCGCGATAGGGGCCGAAGTCCGTGGTGATCCTCACGTCAGGTTCCGCGCTCAGGTGGCCGCGTCCGTTGCGTCTTCGCTCAGCGCCTGGACCGCGGCCGCGACCTTCGCCGGGTCCGCGCCGGTCCGGGCCAACGCCGTCACCAGGAACGCCGGGTCTTCCAGGAGCGTTAGCCGAGTGTGCAGCGCCTCGACCTTCGCGCCGATGTTCACTACGTCATCGACCAGGACGCGCAACTGGTCGAACAGCGCCGCCAACGCTTGATCCTGCGCAGGCCGCTTCGCCGCGCTCATGCGATCGCCTCCAGCGTCTCGACAATCGTCGCCTCGCGGTCCGCCGCGGTCCATCCGGCGCGCCGCGCCAGTTGCGCGGCGGCGATCGTGCGGCCGCCTGGACCGCCGATCGGGTCGCCGGCCGCCGGGTTTTCAAGCAGGATCACGGCCGCGCGCCGGCGCACGCAGTCAGCGCCGGCGACCATGCAGCCGTAGCGCGAGTCCGTCAGCCTCGATCCGCAGTCGAGGCACTCGCGGCTTCCAGGCAGCCGGACAGCCTCAGCCCAAGCGATCCGATCGCCGCCGCAGTCGGGGCAATGCAGGCCGACGTACCGGCCTGCCGCATCCTCGCGGATCGGCAGGCAGCAATCGCCGGCTGGCGACGCCTCCACGTCGCCGGCGACAGTCGCGGTCGAAGGTCACGCGGTCGCCGGGGCCGTAGTACGGCTCGCGGTGCAGGCAGCCGACGATGCGGGGCCTCATTTGGCCGGCTCGCGGTTCGTCGGCGGCAGAGTGCCGGCCTGGTCGCAGTGGCAGACGATGGGCGCCCGGACCAGGCGCGCGACTTCGCCGCGTCCGTCAGGCGTTCCGCCCGCCCGTCGCACCGCCCGATCCGCAGCGACCTTCAGCCCCGTCATCAGCGCTGGCTCCATGCGGATCGTCAGCAGTTTCGATCGTTGTGGCGAAGGCGGCAGTTTTATGCGGGCGGTTGCAGCCGTCTATCTGGCGGGCCGGGATCAGTCGGCGGCGGCTTGCAGCGCGGACAATAGCCGGTTTGTTTCATGCAGCGTTGCGCTTCAACGGTCGCGCCGGTACAACCTGCCAAGCCTTGAGTCCGATTCTTGTTTGAGGGGCCGGGCTCCAAGACACAGGCTTGATACATGGCGGTGATTTCAGCGACGCAGTAGTTGTAGACACGGGGATCTGGCCGAAGGCCGGAGCGAAAGTGGGTTCTGTAGTACGCCACGGCTGCGTTTCTCAGCCGCCGTTGTGCTTCCAGCGCGTCCCTTTTCGCTTCGCCACAGCGTTTCTGGCCCGGTGCAGGGGGGCCTACGACATCGTCCGGTAAACAGCCCTTTGCCTTCCCCCTCGTCTTGCTAGCGCTAGCGGCTCCCATTGGGTCATCGTCTGACTGTCCGCGGGGATGGATGCGATCGACTTCGGGGCTTTCGATGGCGAGAGCGGCGAACCTCATCATGCGCAGGGTCTCGATATCGCCGACGGTGTAGGCCGCCTCGACCCTGTCGATAAGCCACCGCCGAATGTCGAGCGGGTCCTCGTCTCCGGCGCCGTGCTGCGCGAACGTCGTCAACGCGCCGAACGTCAGCGCGAAGCCCGCCGTGAAGATCAGTGCGGTCCGTACGGATCGCTTCATTGAATGTTCCCTCATTTTCTGTAGCCTCCATGTGGGTGCTTACGGCCCGTCGGCAAGCGGCTCATCCGCGACCGATCCGGCCGTAGGTTGAACTAGACGGCGGCGACCGTAGCAGAAAGAGCCGAAGCCCTGCAAAGGGGAGGAAACCTTGTTACGCTGTACCAATCTCTGGCCCGCTACGGCCCCGCGACTACCCCCGCGTAGGTTGGACTAGACACCCCCTCGTTTTGGGGCCGTAGCGCCCCGTCGTAGCGGGTCGTTTCCCCTTCTTGCGAGCAGGGGCCGGCCGCCGGTACAGCGCCTGGTGCGGCAGCACCGGGAGACGGGCCGCGTGCGGGACCGTCGCGGCGTTCCGGCTTGTGCGTTCGTTTGTCCGCTACACCAAGGCGGACAAGGGCCTTCTGGCCGAGGTCGACGCGGTGCTGGAGCAGAGGTGCGGGCACGCCACGCGGCGACCCGGTGATCCGCGAACTCTGGGCGGTGAAGGACGCGATGGGGGCGGCGGGTCTGCTCGGCCAACTGATCCCGTGTCTGGGGTTTGGGAACAAACCCTACATTCCGCCCATCAGACTACGATAAAGGCTGTTATCGTTGAGACATGGCGACCAGGGAACTCGCACACGGAAACCCTGCTGCACCTTCAGTGACGCGCGGCCTCCCCAGCGTCGGCGGACTCTCTCGTCTTGTGCCGCACGTAGCTTTCGAGCACGCGGTTCATTCGCGTCTGGTAGCCCTTCCCCGGAGCCTTGAAGTAGGCCAGCACGGAGCGCTTGACGCGCATCGTGATCTGGTCGGTCCGGGCGGCCTCGGTGAGCTCCGCCCGCTCCCAGAATTCCTCGTCCAGTTCCGGGATGTCGCTGAAGTCGATGCTCTCGTCCTTCACCGCCGCGATCTGCTCGGGCGTCAAAGGTCTATCGTCGCGCCCGCTCATCGTAGATTCTCCTTTCCTTGCGCGATGCCGGCCGGGCGGAGATGAGCCGGATGCGCCCGCCGCGCTCAGCATGCGCAACCACGATCAGTACTCCGGTCTCCACCCGGCCGATGCTCACGTGACGATCCTCACCGTAGTCCCGGCGGCGGTCGGGCGCAGTCGCCACGACCCCCTCGAAAATGCGCTTCGCGGTGTCGAACCCGATGCCATGCTTGCGGATGTTCGTCTGATTCTTGGTCTCGTCCCACTCGAATCGCATCGGTTTCTGTACATACACTATATCACTACAGTGAAGGCTCACAAGTGAGCTTGATCGGGGCATGACGACCACGGATCTCGCACACAGAAACCTGCCCGCCATCCTCCAGGACGCCGGCAACAGCGCCACCTTCGCGGCCGAAGAGTTCTTCGAGGCCAAGCTCTCGAACGAGCACACACGCAGGGCCTACGGCCGCTACGTCCGCAACTTCCTCGAGCGCTGTCAGGCCAACGGCCTCGCGCTACGTGAGATCACCCCCGGAGACGCGGCCCGGTTCATCCGCGACCTTCAGCCCTCCGTCTCCACCCAGAAGGTGGCCCTCGCCGCCCTGCGGCGTTTCTTCGACCTGCTCGTCACCAGACACGTCGTCATGCTCAACCCGTTCGCCTCCGTCCGCGGCCCGCGCCAGCCGGCAGACGCCGGCAGAACGCCCGAGATCACCGTCGCGCAGGCCAGACAACTCCTCGACTCCATCGACGCCACCCGCCTGGCCGGACTCCGGGATCGCGCCGTCATCGGCACGCTCACCTACACCGGAGCCCGGGTCGGCGCCCTCAGCCAGTTGCGCCTCCAGGATCTACGCGACTACGGCGAACACCGGACCTTGTGCTTCCGCGAGAAGGGCGGCAAGCGCCGGGAGATTCCCGTGCGCATCGACCTGGACGGCTGGCTCGCCGACTACCTGGCGGCCGGCCGGCTCGTCGACGAACCCAAGGACTCGCCTCTCCTCCGGCCGCTCGACAACCGGAATCTCGCCCGTCTGGTCCCGCGGACCCTCTCCCCGCAGCTCATCCGCGACCTGCTCAAGCGACGGCTGCGCGACGCCGGCCTGCCGAAGATCCTCACCCCGCACTCCTTCCGCGTCATGGTCGTCACCGACCTCCTGACCCAGGACGTGCCCATGGAGGACGTGCAGTACCTCGCCGGACACTCGCACCCCTCCACCACCCAGGTCTACGACCGCAGAGCCCACAAGATCACCCGCAACATCGTCGAACGCATCAGCGTCTAGCGGCCACCCGGCCAGCGGCCACCCCCCGCGCGCGGACGGGAAAGGAAGCAGCCCTGGGGCGCACCTGGCCAGGCGGCGCTCGGACTAGGGCAGCCGGGCCGGGACCTGGCCCTTGATGGGGCAGGCCCCGGCCAAGCTGCCTCACCATCAGTCTTCGGGCGGCAGAGATTCGGGCGTCAGGGAAATCCCGGCCGATTCTCGGTTTTGCCGGTTCCGCTCTATACGGGCGAGAAGATCTGCAATCTCTTCTTGGGCCTGTTTGGACTTCCGCTCTTGATCCACCGCAAAGAGATACAACGAGAACACCGTCTCGTCGTCGCTGTCGTAGATCAGCTCGATCAGTCGCTGCCGAGCCTCCCACTTGTCCAGCTTGGAAGGCTCCAGTCTCTGGGCGGTTTCCCAGAATTCAGCTCTTGCCGCACTGTACTCAGCCAATGCCGCGTTGTAGGCGTGAGGGTCCTCTGTCGTCGTCGCCCTGAACTTCTCGCCCGCGCGCTTGAGTTTGTCCCCGGCCTCGCTCGCACTTTGGACCATCTCTCCCATCCGCTCGTCGAAGGGGTCTTCGGTTTCGGAGCGAAGAGCCGACGGGGTGAAGATCCCGCCGCACAGAAGGACGGCGAGAAAACCCAGGTTCATGGTTGCGCTTCTCATAAGTTGTTTCTCCCCTCTTTCCAGAATTCCGATCTTAGCTGCCACAGCGCGGGCCTAACGGCCGGGGCCGATCGTCGGCCCCCTGCAGATTGATAGAGCCTTGAGCGCTAGGTCGTAAGCAGCCCTAGCGTCTCGACATTCCTGGGTTGTCAACCCGAAGAACGATCCCCTGCACTCACGATCCTCCAAATCGGACGCCGCGTTCAGAGCCTGTATCTCAGCCGAGCAACTCTTCTTCTTCTGCGGTGGCCGATGGGGGTCGGGATGACACCCGAGACAGTTCACCGGCGGAGGCGGAGGCGGCGGAGGCGGAGGCGGCGGGGGTGGCGGAGGAGGTGGTGGAGGCGGCGGGTCCGGGTCCGGTGGCAGCGGAGTGTCCGTAACCGTGATCTCGTCGTCGCACTCCACCGATCCGTTTTCCTCGCCGCACTCCATCGTTCCGCCGCCACCTTGCGCAGTAGCAGGCGCGGCTAGCAACGCCAATCCGCCGAACAACAGCGCGCTCAGCAGCGCGCCGCGCAACGTCTCTCTCATTTTCTCGTAGCTCCCTGTTGTAGGCGCTACGACCCGTCGGCAAGCGGCTCATCCGCGACCGACCCGGCCGTAGATTGGACTAGACGCCGGCGACCGTAGCAGAAAAGCCGAAGCCCCTGCAAAGAGAGGAAAACCTTGTTACGCTGTACCAATCTCTGGCCCGCTACGGCCCCGCGACTACTCCCGCGTAGGTTGGACTAGACACCCCCTCGTTTTGGGGCCGGTAGCGCCTGTCGTAGCGGGTCGTTTCCCCTTCTCGCGAGCAGGGGCCGGCCGCCGGTTCCAAGCCCGGTGTCGCGGCTAAGCCCGCCGCTTAGTCCACACCGCGATTGAAGGCGGCCTGGAGCCGCCAAGCCGCAACCCCTGGGCCTAGCCGCTAGCCGCCAGGCTCGGCGACGGTCACCTCCGTCTGCCCCATCACCATGACCTGGTAGACGCCGCCCGCGGGCAACTCCGCCGCCTTCCCCTTCTTGAGCAGGCCCAACGGCCCCAGGGCGTAGGTCAGGCCCACCGTCGTCCCGATGCGGCCGGCCCCCTCCGAGTCGATCCTCCCGTCCGGGGGAATCGCCCTGCCGTCCACCGCCTGCACCATTACCGCGTCGAGCACCAGCAACCCCTTCCGCCCCATGCGGCGGTTCTTCTTCGTCTCCGAACCCACACGCAACGTCACCGGAGCGCCGGAAGCGATCACCGTTCGGCCCTCCAGCGTCACGGCCTCCGTGACCCGAGCGATCACCGTGTCGCCCGCCTTCACCTGGCGCAAGCCCTTCGCCTCCGCCTTTCGGGCCTTCGCCACCGTGCTCAGGCCCTCCTCCAGAGTCGCCATGACGATCGTCCCGAACGGAACGCTCACCACCACCTTCTCAGGCTCGCTCTCCTGAGCCGGAGCAGCCAGCGGCATCCACAACAGCACCGCCGTCGCCATAAGCGTCGTCGCGATTCGCTTCATCACCTTGCTCCCCTTTTGAAGTGCGGCCGGCCGCGCTTGCCAGTTCCGCAACCGACCGCCACATCACGTCCTGCCCCTTATTCGGCAGGCCGCCATGCGCCACTGACTGTAACCCCACCCACAGCGAATTCGGCTACACTCTGCCGTTGAAGTGCGGCCGGGCGTGTTCTCGCACGCCCGACCGCGACATGGAAACCTCGTTACGGGAGGCCGCCATGCAAAGTAGCTCTAAGGCTACCCATCTATCGCTTAGCGCGTCGGACCCCGACGCCCTAACCGCTGACGACGAGGCATCCCTCGCGGCCGCGCTCACCGAGGCCGCCCGGACCGGCGGGGCCGTTACGGCCGACGCGGAACTCTTCGCCAGATTCGGCATCGCCGATCACGGCGAGGATCTGGGCGACCTCGACCTGGTCTTCCCGGACCGGGCCAGCTGATGGCCCGGTCCGGAGACCGAATCGGCGACTACCACAAGGCGTTCGCCGACAAGCTCATCGAGCAGATCAAGGAGGAGCGCGCTCCCTTCCAGAAACCCTGGAAGCCCGGAGAGCGCTCTCTCCCGGAGAACCTGACCACTGGACGTGCCTACCGAGGAGGCAACAGCCTCTACTTGAGCGTCGAGGCCGTCCACCGCGGCTACACCGACAACCGCTGGGCCACCTTCCGGCAGATCCAGGAGGCCGGCGGACACGTCAAGAAGGGCGAGAAGGGAGCCAAGGTCCTCTTCTTCTCCACCCGCACCGAGCAAGCGAAAGACGACCAGGGGAACCCCAAGCTCGACGACGCGGGCCAGCCCGTCCAAGAGCGCGGCCGCCCCTACGTGAGGATGTACACCGTCTTCAACGCCGAGCAGACGGGGGGCCTGCCGCCGCGGCCCCCGGCCTCACCCGAGCCCGAGTGGAAGGCTCACGACCAGGCCGAGGCCATCATCCAGGCCAGTGGCGTCGACGTCCGACACCAGGCCGGAAACCGCGCCTACTACAACGTCCGCACCGACCAGGTCGTCCTCCCGGAACCCGGACAGTTCTCGAGCGCCGGCACCTACTACCGGACCGCGCTCCACGAGCTCGGCCACGCCACCGGCCATCCGGACCGGATGAACCGCGACACCCTCGGCAAGAAGTTCGGGAGCCCCGAGTACGCCAGAGAGGAACTCCGCGCCGAGATCTCCGCCATGATGACCGGCGAGAAGATCGGCCTGGGACACGAACCCCAGAACGGCGCCGACTACGTCGCCGGCTGGGTCAAGGCCCTCGAAGACGATCCCCGCGAGATCTACCGCGCCGCCTCCGACGCCGAGAAGATCAGCCGCTACCTGATCGAACCCGCACGCGAGCGAATCGACCAGCGCGACGTTCAGCTGCAGCAGCAGATGGCCGCCCACGCCGCGTTGCGCGAGCGCGGCCAGGAGCTCGAACGAAAGAAGCCGGACACCGTCACCCTCTCCAGAAGCGACGCCGAGCTCCTCGTCGACCGCTACGCCGCCGACAATCCTCCGCGACACGACGCCGTGGAGCGCCTGACGACCACTCCGCTGCCGACCGTGCCGGCCGGCAGCGACGGCGCGGTCCGCGTTTCGCCGCACGACCCGGCCGTCCACGTCAACCACGAGGCCCTTGACAACGCCATCTACGGCGAGAAGTTCGAAGAACGCGAGCAGGTCGCTCCCACCCCAGCTCTCCAGGCCGCCGCGGCCCGACAGCAGGCCGGCGCCAACTTCAACCGCAACATCCAGATCCACGCCGAGATCGCCCTCGAACATCTCGCCCAACACCGTGGTCACCATGCGCCCCCGCAGCAACTGGTGCGCGACCTCCAAGGCGTTCACCTACACGCCTCGCAGAACGGCTACACCCTCCAGACGGCGGATTTCCGAAGTCTCCGAGCCGGCCTCCAGAACCACGCCAACGACTCTCTCCGCGAGTTCCCCGAGGAGCGCCGAACCGTCCTCAATCTCGCGGACAACTTCGAGAACCAGGGACAGGGCCGGCGTCTCGATCGCGAGCTCCCAACCCCTGATCGCACCCCCATCGACGAGCCGAAGAGCGGACACGGACAACGCTTCGCGCTCGACGACGGCTCCCTCAACCCACAGGACCGCAGCAGCGCCCACGTCGTCGCGGACCTCCCCGAGGCGTTGCGCGAGCACGAGGCCCTGGTCAAGGCCGGCCGGTACGAAGACGCCTCCCGTCTCGAGGAACAGGTCATCGACCCCGAGATCGGATGGGGCCAACTCAACAACGATCAGGACGCCAAGGATCGCTACCTTGCCGTCTCGGAGCTGCGCGCCGAGCGCCACCGCGGCGGCCTCGCTCCCCGTCTCACGGAACTCCCCAGGGCCACCAACGCAGACATCAACCGCGTCGTCGCCGAGCGGACCGCCGAGCGCACCTTCGAACGCGACCACGGACCCACGCGATGAGCCGCTGGGGCGACGCGAGGGACGATCTCCGCCACGCGGAGCGCGAGCCGGCGCGACAACGCGGACATCGCCGCGAGCTCGCCGGCCGGGATCCCGAGCGGCGCTCCTTCCAGGACCGCCTCCAGGCGTCTCTCGTGGACGTGGCCGTCCACCGCGCCGTCGCCCCCCGCGACCTGGTGAAGCACCAGTTCGGCGGCCACCCCTTCGCCGGCAAGCGCGGCATCGATCACCTGGTGAAGGCCGGCTGGGTCGAGGAGCGGCAACACCGCGGGACGAAGGTTCTGACGGCCACGGAGGCCGGACGCCGCACAGCCAACACCGTCGCCCCACAGCGAGGCTGGGCCGCCGAGCAGCGCACCTGGAGCGGCCTGGGCAAGCAAACCGACCTCAAGCACGACCTCGCCCTTTACCGAGCCGTCGCCGAGGCCCGCGAGCAGCTGGAGGCTCGCGGGCTGCATCTACAGCGGATCCGGCTCGACGCCGAAATGCGCGGCGAGATCATGCGGCGCACGGAGGCCGTGCGCGCCGCCCGCGGCAAGCCCGCGGCCGACGCCCTCCGCGAGGAGATCGCCGAGCGCCTCGACCTGCCGCTCGACGACAAGGGAGCCATCCTCTGGCCGGACGCCCAGATCGAGGTCGCCCGCGAGCCGGACGGACCCGTAGAGGGCCGCGTCAACATCGAGATCACCACCGAGCACTACTCCCGCGCCTCGATCGCCGCGAAGAGCGCGGCCGGCTTCGCCCTCCACCCCTCCGGCGCGAAGGCCGCCCGCCACCTGGCCAGCACCTTGAGCAGCCTCTCGTCATCGAGCGGCGGCGCCGGTAGCGGAGGCGGTCGCCGCGGGGGCATCGAAGACGGACTTCTCGACCTGTGAACGAGGACTGACATGGGCTACCCCGCGATCCCGCTCACCAAGCTTCTCCAGGACTCCGTCGTCGCCTGGAGCGTCTACGGCGCCTTCGCCCTGCTTCTCGTCATCGCCATCTCCGTCGCCGTCCACGAACACCGGGAACGCCGGCGCCTGGAGCGCGCCCTGACGGTCGCACGCCAGGTCCCGCCCTTCAAGAAGGACTGGACCCAGCGGCCGGCGCCCGACGCCGGCCTCCTCCGCTTCTGGCTCTTCCCCATCGTCGCCATCGTCCTCGGGCTGATCGTGACCGTCTGGTCCCTCTGGAACGTCCTCGACTGATGGTCAGCACCGTCGACCGGATGCGGGAGAACCGCGAAGTGCTCGCCGAGATGAAGGCGATCGAACAGCGGACCGCCGCGTACGCGGACCACGCCAAGCGCCTCCTTGGGAGGCATCTCTGGATCGTTCTTCTCGTCGCCACACTCGCCGGCGTCGCCGGCGCTCTCCTCGCAGCCTCCGCCGGGCTGGTTGAGAACGTCCTGATCCAGCGCCGCATCGACGAACAGATCGAAGAGCGCAAGCAGACCCTCCGCAAGCTCGACGAGCGCCTCGAAGACCGCCTACAGACCCTGCGCGAGCTGGACCCCTGAATGCACACCTGGCGCATCAGCTTCGGCGTGACCCTCACCCTGGGGGCGATCCTCGCGTTCTACGCCATGTCCCGGCTCGACTTCCTCGCGCCCCACGGACGCTTCATCGTGCAGGAGTACTGGCTCCCCATCACCGTTCACGCCTTCCTTGCCGCCGCGACCTTCATGGTCGCCCTGGCCGCCGCGATGCGACGGCTCGGCCTCCACGACGTGGGCAGGAAGGTCGACCTGGTCGAACGCTCTCTCCGCCGTGGAGAGGGCGATCCGGACTTGACGCGCCGCCTCGCCGATCAAGAGCAGGGCGAGTTCGTCGAGTGACCCCACCAACTCCCCACAAGGAGGACACCCGCATGGATCCCGAAACCATGGGCGCGAAGCCCCAGGCTCCGCCCTTCTCCCGACTCCAGAGCCTCACCATTCGGCTCACGACGTTCGCCTTCCTCTTCCTCGCGCCGGCCATGCTCATGGCCCAAACCAGCCCGTGGACGAGGGCCGTCAACCGGCTCCAGACCGCCTTCACCGGCCCGATCGCCCGAGGCTTGAGCCTCGTGGCCCTGGTCATCGGCGGCCTCATGTTCGCCTTCGGCGAGGGCGGCTCCAAGAAGCTCCTGGCCGGGATCATCTTCGGCCTCGGCATGACGATGGGCGCCGCCAACTTCCTTGGCTGGCTGTTCTGAGGAGGAGGTCCAGATGCTCGACGTAGTCGCCCTCTTCCCGCCCCCGGCCTTCATGGCGCTGGCCACCAGCGCGCTGATGGCCGCCTTCCACTACCCGCGCCCGCGACGCTACAGCGCGGCTCTCTCGATGGCTGGCCTCTCGACCGGCCTGACTCACCTCCACGAAGGGCTCGGCGGCCTGGCTGCCGACCTCGTCCCCGTCGCCGTCGGCATCGCCGTCGACGCGGCCGGGCTCTAGGTCTCCTTGCGAGGAGAAACACCTTGGTACGGCCACCCGGCGCTCTCGCGCCCCATGAAGATTCTGGGCGTGGAGCGCCGGTGGTTCCTCCTCTCCGCCACCTTCGGCGGCGCCGTATGGAACGGCCTCAACTCGATCATCACCGGAGCGCTGCTCTTCGCCGTCCTCTACGTGGCCGGCTTCCTCGCCTGGAAACGCGACCCCAACATGCTCTCGATCATCGCCAAGGCCGGCACCAGCCGCGCCCGGTACGACGCCGGCAAGGAGTCCAAGTGGCACCTTCACCTCATCGAATAAAGCTGCCGGCCTACCGCCGGGGGCTTTCAGCCGAGGAGCCGGACCAGAGTCAGCACCGCCGCCACCTGGCCAGCCAGCATGGCCGCGGCGACCGCGTACAGCGTCCGTATCGTGCGGACTTCAAGCGACGCCATCCGCTCCGTGAGCCGCGACTCCAGCTCCGCCTGACCCGCCCTCATCTCTGCCCGGAGAGCGTCCATCTCCGCACGCAGCACGTCGACGTCCGCCTTCGTTGCGTAGTCCGGCTCTCTCGCGGGTTCGGCCATCGCTCAGCCCAGGGGCAGCGCTTCGAACAGCCGGAACAGCGTCAGCAGCGCGGCAAAGCCGCCCAGCAGGCGCCACGTCTGGCGCGTCTCGGCCTTGGCGATCTCCATCCGCACCGTCGCAATTTCGGCGCGCATGCGCTCTTCGAGACGCTCCACGGCAACATCCACGTCCGCCTTGGTCGCGTAGTCGACTTCTCTCGCGGGCTCGCTCATCTCGCCTGTGATTCTAGCGAATGAACCTCGAAGCGGAGCGCACGGACCACGAGGCGGCGGGCAGCCTGGCCGAAGAGCTCCCCTATTGGGGCTGGCTCGAAGACCACCCCTTCTGCCTCACCCGCGGCGGCGAGCTGCTCGCCGTCGCGGAGCTCTCCCAGGCCGTCGTCGACGGCCGCACTCCGCAGCAGATGGACGAGGTCCTCGGCCGGTGGCTCCGCCTCCTCTCCAGCCTCGACCCCCACACCCGGCTCTACTTCTACCTGCTGCGCAGACCCGGCCGGCTCGCGGCCATCGACGGGCTGGACGGCCTCGCGGCCATCTCCCAGGAGAAGCGCCGCAGCTTCCTCGAGCGGCGCGTCCAGGAGCTCCGCGCCTACGTCGTCTGGTCCCACGACGCCGAACTCAAGGCCAAGGCGCGGACCGGCAACGCCGGCGTCCTCGCCGCCGCCCAGGACTGGATCAAGAGCCGCATGAAGCCGGACGAATGCGCCTTCCTGCTCCGCCACGTCACCGACGCCGCCGAGCGCTTCCGCCAGCTCGTCGACGCCTCCGCCGCGCTCGCCTCCGACGTGACCCCGCTGCGCGTGCTGCCCGCGGAGGAGGCCACCGCCGTGCTCTCCGAGCTCGTCAACCGGCCGGGACAGCCCTGGCACGGCGACCACATACCGAGCGCGCTGAACTGGAGGCTGGCCCTGTCCGAACTCGAGGCCGAGCGGCGCTTCCTGCGCCTGGACGGCCAGCCTCTGATCCTCTACAACCTGACCTCCCCTCCGGTCCAGGCCCGAGCGAATCTGCTGCAGGAGCTCTACCGCCTCGACGCCCTGCTCACCGTCTCCCTCGAGTGGCGGCCCCAGCCGCTGGGCGCCTCGCGGAGGAAGATCCGGAGCGTTCAGCGCCACTACTTCAGCAAGCGCTACTCCATGGTCGCCCACATGCAGGACGCCCAGGGCACCGCCGCGGCCATGGTCGATTCAGCGGCCGACGCCGAATCCGCCCGCATCGCCCACGCGCTCGTCGAACTCGAGACGGAGGGCGTCGCCTATGGTGACATCTCGCTCACCATCGCGCTCCACGGCGACGACCTGTCCCGGATCGAGGCTCTGGACGCCGAGCTCTTCCGCATCTTCGGAGCGGCCGACGCGAAGCTCATCCGGGAGGGCTTCGGACAGCTCCCCGCCTGGTGGAGTCGCATGCCCGGGCAACCGCGCAAGCGACAGGTCCGCACCGTCTTCTCCTCCGCCGGCGTCGCCGCCTGCATGGCCCCCCTGTTCGGGCCGCCGCCCGGCCAGGCCGAGTGCAAGCACCTGTCACGGCCCGCCATGGCCACCTTCGAGACGCCGTGGAAAACCCCCTACCACTACGACCTCTTCGGCGGCGCCGACGTCGGCCACACCCTGATCCTCGGAGCCACCGGCGCCGGCAAGTCCTTCGCTCTGAACTTCCTGCTGGTCCAGGCCCAGCACTACGCGCCCCGCGTCCTCGTGCTCGACCTGGGCGGCTCCTACAAGTGGCTCACCGAGTTCATCGGCGGCGGCTACCTGGAGCTCAACCCCGACGCGGACGGCGACGAGATCGCGCTCAAGCCCTTCAGCCTCCCACCCGGCGAGAGGACCTTCAGCTTCCTCACCGGCTGGATCGCCCGCCTGCTCCGCATCGGCGGCTACACGCTCAGAGGCGAGGACACCACCGAGCTCAGAGAGCGCGTCGAGGACCTCTACCGGAGCCCGGCCGAGGACCGCACCCTCTCCGCCCTCGTGCGCACGCTGCCGGCCGCCATGTGGCCGGCCATGAGCCGCTGGCACGGCCAGGGCGCCTGGGCCAAGTTCTTCGACGGCGGAGGCGAGGACACCCTGGAACTCGCCGACTGGCAGGTCATCGACCTGGCCGGAGCCGCGGAGCACGACGACCTCTGCGAGGCCGCCCTGTTCTTCCTCCTCGAGCGGCTACGGCTCGCCCTGGACGATCCGGCCGAGGCGGCCCGCGTGAAGCTCATGGTCGTCGACGAGGCATGGCGCTACCTCAACGACCGCGCCGTCCTCACCTACCTCGCCGAGGCCGCCAAGACCTGGCGCAAGCGCAACGCCGCCCTCGTGCTCGCGACCCAGAGCGCCGTCGACCTCACCGACACCGAGGGAGCCCAGGCGCTGCTGGAATCCCTCCCCACCAAGCTCTTCCTCGCCAACCCCGACCTGCCGGACGGCGTCCAGGCGACCTTCCGGCTCAACGACACGGAAATGCAGACCATCCGGGGCCTCCTGCCCAAGCGCGAGATGTACCTGCGCCGCGCCCAGGAGGCCGGCGTCGTCCGCCTCGAGGTCGATCCCGAGTCCTACTGGCTCTACACCAGCTCGCCGGTTGACGGCGAGCGCCGAGCGAAGGCGGTGGCCGAACACGGCCTCGCCTCCGCTCTCGAGGTCCTGGCCAACCAACGGAGGTAACACACCTTGCACGTACCGCCCACCATCGCGACGGCCGCCGCCGTCCTCTGCGCGCTTCCCCTGCTCGCCCAGGACTCCCACATCCTGCGCATCGATCCATCCGAGGACGAGGTCTGGAGGCTCACCACCCGGGTGCGCCACACCACCGTCATCACGTTGCCGATGAGCGAGAACATCCTCGACTTCGTGGTCGGAGACCTCGACTACTGGCACCTTTCCGGCAGCGCCAACGTCGCCTTCCTCAAGCCCACCGAGGAAGGCGTCCAAACCAACGTCGCCCTGGTCTGCGAATCCGGTCGGATCTACCCCTTCCTCGTCTCCGAATCGTCCGAGACGCCGCCGCACCTCGTCGTCCGCCTCGACCACGACTTCGAGGCCGAGGACGCGGCAGCGGCCGGCGAGGCCCACCGGCCCGCCTTCGTGGCCGCCGATCAGGTCGCCTCCTACCAGGCGATGGCCCAACAGGCCGCCGAGGACGCCGCCGCGCAGCGGCGGTCCGCCGACGAGGAGATCGCAGCCGTCAGGGCCGACGCCACCGATCGGGTCAACGGCTTCCGCGCCGACTACCCCACCCGGGTCCGCTTCCCCTACCGCCTCCACGACAAGGCCAAAAGCTGGCCCTTCCTCGTCGAGGGCATGTGGCACGACGGTCAGTTCACCTACCTGCGCAGCCTCGCCCAGGAGTCCCCCGCGCTCTACGAGAACAAGGACGGCCAGCCGTCCCTCATCCCCTACGACCTCACCGAGGACGGCCTCTACGTCGTCCGCCGCGTGGTCGGCCAGGGCTGGCTCCAGATCGGCAAGCACCGCGCCGGCTGGACCTTCGACGAACCGGAACCCCTCCAGTAGTGGCCGACTTCAAAGAGTGGAAGCAGCGCATCGCGAAACCCGCGGGCGCGCTGCCGGCGAACATGATGAACCGCGTGGTCGCGATCCTCGCCGTCGTCCTCGTCGTCGTGATCGTCGCCGCCACCATCGGCGGAGCCGGCTCCGAGGAGGAGATCGGCGAGGCCGATCCGGACGAGCAGACCCCGGCCGACCCCGAAATGGCCGACCGCCTCGGCAGCGAGGTCGAGAACCAGCGGCGGCAGGCCGCCTTCGAACTCGCCGAGGCAGAAGCCGACGCTCAGCGCGAGGCCGTTCGCCAGGCCAACCTCAACCTCGCGCCCTCGCCACCTCCCGGCGAAGCCATCATCCAACGGCTAGCCGGGATGACGCCGGACGAGGAGAAGCCCAACGCCGATCCCTGGGATCCCGAGGTCTTCTCGCCCCAGGAGGCTGAACTCCGCCTCGAACTTCACCTCGAGGACATCAGGCGACAACACACCTCCCTGATAGCCCCTCCAATCGCCCACTCCGTGCGCGGCGAGGACGAGCCGCTCGGCAGCGAGGCGCAGGACTCCGCATCGTCCCCTCACGAGCACCTCGCCGACCTCTACCAGACTCTCGGGACCGCCGCGCTGCAACAGTCGACCGCGGGGGACGTGCCCCCGGGCGCGGCCGTCCCACCCTCCGGCGGCACCCTCGACGTGCCCCTCCCCGACTCCAACAACGAGCCCGACTACCAGCGGCCGGAACGCGTCGCCTCACCAAACGACCCGCCCGGCTTTCACCGCATCCACGAAGGCTCCTTCGTCGAGGCCGTCCTCGTCACCCAACTCTCCGGAGACTTCCCCTCGCCCGTCGCGGCCGTCGTCGCCGTGCCCTTTTACAGCGCCGACCGGCAGACCGTGCTGATCCCCCGAGGCAGCCGCTTCATCGGCACCGTCCAGGCCGTTCGCGACCAGAACCAGAGCCGCCTCGCCGTGGGCTTCCACCGCCTCGTCTTCCCGGACGGCCGCTGGGCCGCGCTCCGCTTCCAGGGCCTCAACCAGCTCGGAGAAGGGGCGCTCAAGGACCAGGTCGACCGCCACTACCTCAGCACCTTCCTCGCCGCAGGCGGCGTCGGCCTCCTTTCCGGCCTCGCCCAGGCCGGCGCCAACCCCTACGACGGCGTCGAGAACCAGTACCGGCTCGGGGCCGCCCAGAGCTACGCCCAGACCGGCATGCAGATCATGGACCGATTCCTCAACCGACTGCCCACCATCACCATCCGCGCCGGACACCGCCTGCGCGTCTGGTTCACAGCAGACCTCCTCCTCCCACACACCCCGAAAGGACCTCATCAATGACCCACCGACCCCGACTCCGCCGAGCCACCGCCATCCTCCTGCCCGTCCTGCTCGTGGTTGCCCTGCCCGCCTCCGGGCTCCTGAACAGCCTCTCCGGCGTCGCCAGCGAAATCTCCCAACTCGTCAACATCGCCACCAACGCCCTCACCGCCGCCGAGAGCGCAATCAGCGCCGTCGAAACAGCCAACACCGTCCTCGAACTCAAGGACCAGATCGAGCAGGACCTCGACAAGGCCCAGGGAAAGATCGGCGCGCTGACCCAAGCCTTCGAGGACTTGAGCAGCGATCCGATGAGCCTGCTCCAGGACTCGTCGGGCCTCTCTTGGGCGGGCGACTTCACCGGTGAGCCCCTCGCTCTGGCCAACGCCATGGCCGACATGCAGGACGATACCGACAACTCCCTGCTCACCCACTCCCGGCAGGCCCTGGCCGCGGCCGACACCGTCTCCCGCCAGCGCTACGCGCGCGCCTTCCGCGACGTGCCGACCGCTTCCGACAACTGGCTCGAAAGGCGCGAGCGGGCGGAACAACAGCTCGCCGCCGACTACCTCGTCCTCGACAGCGCCGAGGCCGTCATCGAACTCCTCGGCAAGACCTCCGAGGCCGTCGAGCGCAGCAGACAGCAGACCGAACTCGCGGACACGGCCCTCGCCCAGGAGGCCCACGCCATGAAGCTGAACGACATCGAGGTGGACATCGCCGTCGCCCAGCTCACCGCTCACCACGCCGCCCGCAACATGCTGGAGACGTGGAAGCTCGAGCGCGAGCATCGCGAGCAGCTCGAAGCCTGGGTCACGGCCGAGCGCGCTGAGGCCCGCCGCGCCGATCGCGCCCAGAACCGCGTCCGGGGCCAGCGCAACGCCTGGCGCCAAGCCTTCCTCTTCAACTAGCCGGATCCCGATGCTCCCCGGCTCCAGATCGCCGTCCACGCCTCGCGAGGCGTGGCCCTGCGTCGCACGGCGCGACCCACGGACAGTCTGCCCACCCGGGACCGGCCCCGCTCGCGTTACCGGGCGATTCTGGCCGACTTGCGCCTCGGGGCGTAAGTCATGCGCGGGATCCGGATCCGGAGCGGCGCGACGACGCGCACCGCTCGTCCTGACGGCCGTAGGCCTTCTCCTCCTGACCGCCCTGCCGGCCGACGCTCAGCCGCCGCCCAACGCCGGCATACCGACGGTCAACGACAACAGCATCGGCAACCTGCCCCAATTCCTCGACACCGCCATCAACATCGTCCTCTCCGCCGGCGCCCAGAGCACCATCCTCGGATGGGGCAACGACCTCGCCCGGAACATCGCCCTCATCCTCATCGTCTGGACCGGCGCCCGCGTCGCCCTGAGCGGCACCTTCCAGGCATGGGAACTCATCAAGTTCATCTTCGTCCTCGCCATCCCCCTCGCCCTCGTGCGCGGCTACGACACCAACATCGTCGGCCTGGGCGTCAGCTTTCCCGAGCTCATCACGGGGCAGGGCAACGCGCTCATGCGGCTCTTCGGCGCCGATGTCCTCGCCCAGGGCGTCGCCACCGTCATGGAGCTGGCCGAGGACCACATGAGGCTCGTCGGCGAGGAAGCCGGTTCCGTCAACCTCTGGACCGCCTTCCGCACCGGAGGCAAGCAAATCGCCCACCTCGCCCTCCTGACCGCCATCCTGGGCAGCTTCGTCCTCGGAATGATCGTCGTCCTCGCGCTCGCGATGGCTCAGATTCTCTTCGCCCAGGCCGCGATCGCCGTCCTCGTCACCCTCGGCCCGCTCTTCATCCCCTTCATGATCGTCCCGAAGATGGACTTCCTCTTCTGGGGCTGGTTCAAGGCGATGCTCCAGTACAGCCTCTACGGGGCAATCGCGGCCGCCATGGTCAGCCTCTGGACCCGGATCATCCTCGGCTTCGCACGCGCTCTCGAGGCCGAGACCTTCGAGATCAACTCGATGACCGCCGCCACCGGCGTCTGGGTCGTTCCCGTGTTCGGCGTGATCGTCTGCGCCATCGTCTCCATCATGAAGATCGGCGACATCGCCGGCATGATCGTCGGCGCCGGCAGCGACGGCGGCGGCTTCTTCGGAGGCGCCTTCATGGCCTCCCGCATCGTCGCCGCCCCCGCCCGCGTCGCCGCAGCGCCGCTCAAGGGAGGAGTGCCCGCGTGAGCAAGCCCGACCCCGGCAAGGAATTCGCCGACGTATGGGGCGAGATCGTCGTCTCCAACCGTCACTTCCGACTCGCCACTTACGCCCTCGGCGGAGTCCTCCTGCTCCTGCTCGTCGCCGTCGTCCGCCTCTCGAGCGTCGAACTCCCCAAGCCGATCGTCATCCGCGTGGACGACGTCGGCCGAGCCGAGGCACTCGCCTACGACGCGCTCGAGGCCCAGGTCGACCCGCTCGACCCGACCACCAAGTACTTCCTCGCCGCCTTCGTCAGCGACCACTACTCGCGCCGTACCGCAACCGCCCAGAGGGCCTGGGCACGGTCCCTCAACTTCCTGGTCACCACCCTGGCCGACGAAGCCTTCCGGCGCGACGGCGAGGCCGTCGCCGCCGTGGCAGCCGGGCTCGCCGAACAGGAGCGCCAGGTCGAGAGGGTCTCCCTCTCCATTCAACCGCAGCCGGAGGCCCCGCACATCGCCTCCGCCAACTTCGAGGTCGCCGTTCTCGAGAACGGCCGGGAGGTCGCCCGCGAGCGCTGGAGCGTCTCCATGCAGTTCATGTTCCTGGAACAAGTGCCGGCGAACCTCCTCCCCGTCAACCCCATGGGCATCCTCGTCACCTACGTCCAGGCCGACCAGGTCACCGACTTCTGACCGTGGCCCTCAAGGCCCCGGACATACCCCACCTGGCCGGACGCGACGCCGCGCTCCGAAAGCTCGGTTTCCGCGACTGGGAGGCGGCCTGGCTCGCCCTCGTCTGCCTCCACTCCGGCGTCTTCACCAGGACCCAGTTCATCGCGCATCACCGCTGCCGCGACAATGCTGCTCACCGATTTGTTCAATCGCTCATCGAAGGCGGTGTCGCCCGTGAGCAGCCCCTCCCGGACCACGACACCAGGCTCCGCTACACCCACGTCTTCGGCCGCGGCCTCTACCGCGCCCTCGGCGTCGAGCACCTCCGGCACCGCCGCCACCCGAAGGAGGAGATCGTCCTCTTCCGCCGCCTCCTCTCCCTGGACCACGTGGTCCAACACCCCAACCTCGCCTGGCTCGCAACCGAGCAGGAAAAGGTCGAGCACTTCACCGGCCGCGGCATTCGCCGCGACCTGCTCCCCAAGCGGGACTACAGCGGCGCGGCCGGGCGTACCAGACGCTATTTCGCGCACAAGCTGCCGATCGCCGCCGACGAGAAGTCGGCGACCTTCGTCTACGTCGATCCCGGCCGCCGCACCGACAAGGAGATCCAAAGATGGGCCGCCGAGCACCGCGCCCTCTGGGCGAGACTCCGGGCGCTTGGGACCGAGGTCCGCGTCGCCGCCGTCGCGCGCACCGTGGCGAAGCAGGGCGAGCTCTCCCGCAAGGTCGCCGCGTGGACCAACTCGACGCCGGGAAGCACTCAGCCGCTGACCCCGGAGGAGCGTGAAACGCTGGCCGTCCTCGCCGCCGCCGTGCGCCAGACCGCCACCACCGGCGACCCGCGGCCGTGCGCCCCATGGGGCGGGTTCAATCCAGCGCGTCGCGTCCTGATTCCGCTCCGCCAGCGAGCCGATCTGGAGGACTCCGGTGACGCCTCCGGGGCCGTGATCGACGCCTATTCCACCCACCACGCTCGCGGCCTCTCGCCGCAGGCTCTCGCGTGACTCCGGGTCAACTACGGGGCCGCTCCAGGATGGAAGAACGTCAGCACCCCCTTTCTTCCATTTCCGGCCGCAACGATCTTCCAAAGTCCTCTTTCGATGACACCTCTCGAATTGTCCTTGAAACACAACGCGTTTCTCGGGCTCCGTTCCGGCAGAAGCGCCCTTCGGGTGCAGCAACCCGGCCGCTCCAGGCGGACGGGTTGGGACGTGAGCGACCCCCCCTTCCGGCCGCCTGGAGCGGCACGAAAGGGTCTCCCTTCTTCCAGCCCGTCTTCCGGGCTGCGGGAGGGTCGCTCACGTCCAGAGTGATCCCTCCGGGAAGGGTCGGAGCGGAGCGATGACCACCGCGAACGGATCGGCGGCAGCGGCGCGGCCGCGCCTCCTGGCCCGTATGCTCACCGGCGGCCGCCGACTTGCCGTCGTCGCTCTCGCGCCCGCTTTCGCTGGCCTCTGCGTCCTCTTCTTCGCGCTGCGATTCGCCACTTGGCCAAGCCCAGGCAGTATCGCCTGGCTCGACTTCCTCGCGCTGCGCACGCCGGCCGAGTTCCCCCTCGTGAGGGCGGCCTCGTGGGCCGTCTTTACGGCCTTGCTCGTCGCCTCCGCCAACCTGATCCTCGACGCCATCGGCCGATTCCTCGACCGCGGCGCGATCGCACTCGGAGCCGCTCTCGTTCGACGCCTGGGCCGGCTCCTCCGGGCGCTCAGGCGCGCCGTCACCGTCCGCTTCCTCATCGCCCTAGCGGCCGGCTTCGGAGCGTTCAGATGGGCCGACCAGGTCCGGCCGTTCCCCGCCATTGGCGAGGACCCGCTCCTCGACTTCATTCAGTACCACGACCCCGCCGTCCACGCACTCCTGCGGGCCTGGCACCTCGCCGCCCCCGGAATCGTCGCCTTCGGAGGAATCCTCCTCCTCTCCGGCTCGGTCCGGGTCTGGCTCGGCTCTCGAGAGGAGTCTTCGCGCCGAGGACGCGGCGTCCTCCCCGACTGGCCGGCCTCCACCCAGGACGAGGCGCCCTCCCTCGTCCTCGGTGAACTCCATCACCCGATCGAGGCCACGGAGGCCAGCCGCCCACGGTGGCTCTCCATACCCGAGCGCGGCCTCTACACCGGCGTCGCCATCTTCGGAGCCGTCGGCACCGGAAAGACCAGCGGATGCATGCGGCCCTTCGCAGAGCAACTCTTCGCCTGGCAGGCGCACGACCCGCGAAAGCGAGCCGCCGGACTCGTCCTCGAGGTCAAGGGCGATTTCTGCCACGACGTCCGCCAGCTGCTCGCCGACAACGGACGCGAGGACGACTACGTCGAGATCGCCCTGGGCGGACGCTGGCAATGGAACCCCCTCGACTCCGACATGGACAGCTACAGCCTCGCCTACTCCCTCGCCACCCTGCTGAACCAGCTCTTCGGACGAGGCAAGGAGCCCTTCTGGCAGCAGGCGTCGACCAACCTCATCAGGTGGATCATCGAACTCCACCGCGTCTTCCCCGATCCCTGGGTCACCCTCCGAGACGTCTACCGGCTCACCATCGACCCCAAAGCGTTCCAGACCAAGATCGACGCGGCGCGCAAGCTCTGCAAGCGGCCGGCCTCCGAGCCCCGGATCCGGATCCCCACCGAGCACGACGGCCACCCCGAGCTCCAGGACCTCGATCTCGAACCCGACCGGCGCGGCGGCCTCGTCGCTCCCGCCAGCGCGGAGACGACGGAGCGCCTCGACCGGCTCGGCGTCCCCTGGGAATCCGTGGAGGCGCGCCCGGCGCCGCCGGACGAGCGCCTGGCCCGCCTGGAGGCCGTCAACCGCTGGTACCAGAACGACTGGCTGGCGCTCGACAAGAAGCTCCGCACCTCCATCGTCGAAAGCGTCTCCGTCTTCCTCTCCATCTTCGACCTGCCCGACATCGCCAGGCTCTTCGCGCCGCCCTCACCCGGCGTGAACGCCCCTGATCCGCCCGCGACCCCTATGGGAAACGGACCAAACAGCCCCGAAACGGAGTCCCCGGACGCGG
Source organism: Acidobacteriota bacterium (assembly GCA_011525365.1). Taxonomy (GTDB): domain Bacteria; phylum Acidobacteriota; class Thermoanaerobaculia; order Multivoradales; family Multivoraceae; genus Multivorans. The sequence goes on along the minus strand of WTGQ01000004.1, from coordinate 12,525 downwards.
ATCGCGCCGAGACGGGCTCCGAAACGGACGGCCGCGTCGCCGGAGGCACCCTCAAGCCGCTGCCGCCCCTCGCCGACCTCATCGAGGGCGGCAAGGTCCTGGCCCTCAACATGCCCGCGGGCGCGAACCCCGCGCTCGCCCGAGCCATCGGCGTCATGCTCAAGAACGCCTGGCTACAAACCCTGCTCCGCAGGCCGGCCCAGATGAAGCGCGAGCCCGACCGCTACTTCCGGCCGGCCGTCTTCCTCTGCGACGAATACCAGAGCTTCGCCACGGTCGGCGAGGACGACCCCTCCGGAGACGAGAAGTCCTTCGCGCTCACCCGGCAGTGCAAGTGCATCCCCATCGTCGCCACCCAGTCCATCGCCTCGCTCCGGTCCGTCCTCTCCGGAAACGACGCCTGGCGCACACTGCTCCAGACGCTCCGAACCCGCATTTTCCTCACCCTCAGCGACGACTCCAGCGCCGACCTCGCCTCCAACATGTGCGGCAAGGTCGCCCGGCTCTCGCCCTCCTACTCCTTCTCCGAGTCGAGCAAGCCGGCCTTCTCGCTGGTCGCCGCCCGAGCGGGCGGCGGCCAGGGCGGCAGCCTCGGAGCCAGCAAGACCTACCGCGAGCAAAGGGAACCCATGTTCCATGCGCGGACCTTCACCCTGCTGCAGAACTACCAGGCCATCGCCCTCCCCTACGACGGCGCCAAGTCCCTGCCGGCGACCAGGCTCTACCTCAAACCCCACTACCTTCCCCACGACCGCTCCTACTGGCGACAGCGAGACGCCGGCGAAATCTGATTCCTTGTTGACACCCCCGCAACCTCACTCCTTTACCTGTTTACACGCCAACTCACGATGGCCGACTCCCTCGACTCCCTGAAGACCTTCCTGCCGGGCCTCGAAGAGCTACTCGACGACCCGGAGGTGACCGAAATCATGATCAACGGCCCGTACAACGCCTGGGCCGAACGAGCCGGCAAGGGCCTCCAGCCGCTCGAAGTCCCGTTCCTCGACGAAGGAGCGCTACGCCGAGCAGCCATCAGCATCGCCCGGCCCCTGGGACTCGACCCCAAGACCGATCCCGCGCTCGACGCCAGGCTCCCCGACGGCTCCCGTGTCGCCATCACCACGCCGCCGGCGGCGCCCGACGTCGCGATCACCATCAGGCGCTTCGGCAACCGCTCCTTCTCCGCCCAGGACCTCGTCGACAACGGCAGCCTCACCCCGGCCATCCTCGAGGCCGCCACGGACGCCCTCGCAAACCGCCGGAACATCCTCGTCAGCGGAGGCACCGGCAGCGGCAAGACCACACTGCTGAACGCGCTCATCGAGCTTCTCCCGCACCACGAGCGCATCGTCTCCATCGAGGACACCCTGGAGCTCCGCATCGAGCAGGCCAACACCGTCCGCTTCGAGGCCCGGGACCTCGGCGAGGGATCCCTCACCATCCGCGACCTGGTCAAGCACTCGCTCCGCCACCGACCCGATCACATCGTGGTCGGAGAAGTCCGCGGACAGGAAGCCGCCGACCTCCTCCAGGCCCTCAACACGGGCCACGGCGGCTCCCTCACCACCATCCACGCCAACAACGCACGCTCCGCGCTCTCGCGCCTGGCCAGCTGCGCCATGCAGGCCGGCGAACTCCCCTGGGAGGTCGTCTGCAGGAGCGTCGTCGACGGCATCTCCCTCATCCTCCACGTCACGCGCCTCAAAGGCCGGCGCTACGTCGAGGAGGCGATCGCGCTCCGAGGCTGGAACGCGGAGGACGAATCCTGGCTCATCGACCCCGTCGCCTCGCGGCCCGCGGCCGTCCCGGCCGCCGCGCCCTCCCCAACCGCGAAGCGGAAGCGGCCCACGAAACGGAAGGCCGCCTCCGCATGACCCTCAACCGCCAAAAGGACCCTCCCGTGACACAGGTCAAGACGTACACCACCTCCATCCGCTTCCCGGTCGAACTGCGGCCCCGCATCCACGCGGCGGCCGCCGCCGAAAGCCGCCGACCCACCGAATGGATGCGTGAGGCCGTCCGGGACGCCCTCGCCAAGGCCGAGGCCAGTAAGGACCAGGCCAGCTCTCCCGAGCCGGAGCGACGCTAGTGACCGACGACTTCCCGCCCTCGCGCAACGAGCGAGAGCTGTGGGTCGAGGCGATCGTCGCGGACTTCCGCCTCGAAATCGAGCGCCTCGGCGCGGACCTCGCGATCACCGACCTCCACGTGGACCTCGAGCACGCCAACGAACGAGCCGCCCACCTCGAACACCTCCTCCTCCACGAAAAACGCTTCCGCCACCTCTGGTGGGCACGCCGATTGAAGCGCCGCCGCCGCCGCCCACGCTTCATCCCCACGGCCTCATCTCCCGGCCGCCACTTTCGCAATCCCCGTCGCGGCTGCCCACGCGCACGCACCAGGTGACCCCCTCGGCGCGCCACGCCCTCTTCCTCGCGGCCGTTACGGCCGGCTGCGTCGGCCTGGGCTGGGCGGCGCTACTCGCCGCCTGGAGCAGCCCAGGCTCCGACGTACTGACGTTCCTCGCCACCGCCCCTGGATGGCCATGGCTCATCGCCGCGCTCCTGGGAGCGCGCGTCTGGCACCGCCGCCAGGCCGGCTCCGCCGACCCCTTAGAGCACTTCCTCGCCGTCTACGCGGCCGGCACGGCCGCCGCTCTTGTCGCCGGCGCCGCGACCCTCGCGCTCGCCGGATGGGAGTTCCCGGTCATGCCGTGCCCGGACCCCAGGCTCATCGCCGCGCCATGCGCCATGGCCGTCTCCATGAGCCTCGCCGCCGTCTTCGCCGGGCTCACGCTCGGTTTCCTCTTCCCCGCGCTGCTCCCCGTGGCCGCCGCGGCCACCAGCGCGGTCGCCCTGCGGGGCGAAGCGCCTTCCAGGCGTCGTCTGCGCGGCGGCATCGCCGTCGTCGCCTCCTGCTGGCTCGTCGCGGCCGCGGGCGGCCTCGTCCTCGCACATGGCTGAGCGGCGACGGCCTGGGCCGCCGCCGACTGTTTCACGGCCCCTCCGTGGGGCCGCTTCGCGGAAAGCGCGTGTGCCGGAATCGGCAATGTACGGCCGTACATTCCCCGAAGCCCCGGCCGGTCTGCCACCCGCGGCCCCTGGCCGTCCCCGCCGGACGCCCTCGTCCCCTTGGCCCGACTGGCCCACGTGGTCCCCGGATGGCTCTGTCGCCTTTGCCGGCGCGGAACTCCTGCTCGCCGGTCAAAGGGTGGACACTCAGGCGCTGGCTCCGGCGTCGACGCCCCGCGGGCCGGCGCAAGGAGCCGCCAGGCCGCTTCGCTCGGCCCAAGGGCCGCCTGTCACCCCCTCGCTTCGTGCCGGCTTCTCCCCGGCGCGTCGACGCCTACGCCGCATCCTCCTCTTGGGGCGGGCCTGTTGCTCGCCGCCTGTCGGGGGTGAGCGGCGAAAGCCACAGACCCACCAACCCAAGGAGGAAACAAAACATGTCCACCCAGAACTCTCCCGCCGAGGAAGTCCGCATCGGAACCGTCAAGGCCGCCATCTGGCGCAACCACGTCGGAGACGACGGCAACGTCCGCTACCGCGTCACCTTCGGCAAGCTCTACCGCAACGGCGACGGCAAGTGGCAGACCGGACGGAGCTTCGGACTGAACGACCTGCTCGTCCTCGCCAAGCTCGCCGACCAAGTCCACACCCGCATCCACGAACTCCGCGCCGAGAGCTCGGAGGAGGACGCCTAGAGGCGCCCACACCGCCGGCGGCGGCTCCGGCCGTCGCCGGTTACCCTCCTCTCCCATGCCCAAGGTCCGCGAAGCCATACGCACCATCGAACGCGACGGCTGGGAACTCGCGACGATCAAGGGCAGCCATCGCCACTACCGACACCCCGTCAAACCCGGCAAGGTGACCATCGCTGGTAAGTTGAGCACCGACGTACCACCGGGCACCTGGAACAACATCCTCAAACAGGCCGGACTCAAGAAGGTGAAACCGTCATGAAGTACACCGTCCTCATCGAGAAGGCCCCGAACAGCTACGGAGCCTACGCTCCCGATCTCCCTGGCTGCGGCGCTGCGGCCGAGACCCGCGACGAAGTCATCGAACTGATCCGTGAAGCCATCGAGTTCCACCTCGAAGGCCTGCGGCGAGACGGCGATCCCGTGCCACCGCCCCACACCACTGCCATCGAAGTCGAGGTGCCCTTGGCCGCTCAGGTCAACATGCAGGCCGCTGTCTAGCCGCCCCCTCGGGTCCGTCTTCTTGCGGTACACCGTCCTCATCGAGAAGGCCGGCGACAACTACTCGGCCTACGTTCCCGACCTTCCCGGCTGCGTCGCCGCCGCGGATACGCCCGAGGAAGTCCTCGAACTCATGCAGGAGGCCATTGAGTTTCACCTCGAGGGCCTCCGCCGCGACGGCGATCCCCTGCCGCCGCCCCAGACGACCGCGGCCCAGGTTCACGTCGCGGCCTGAAGCCGTCACATCGACGAGAACGGCTTCCCTGTTCAGGGCTTCAAGTGACATGGAGTCCTCGACTTTGCGTGTAAACACGTTGCCTTGTGATATCCTTCACGCGCAATGGAAGTCGTCGCGGTCATCGCGCAGAAAGGAGGCACCGGGAAGACCACGCTTGCCGTCAACCTGGCCGTCGCTGCTGAACTTGACGGACGCGCCGCCGCCATCATCGACCTCGATCCCCAAGCCACGGCGAGCAGTTGGGGTGACCGCCGCCAAGCCGCGTCGCCCGTCGTTCTCTCCGCGCAACCGGCTCGCCTCGAATCCATGCTGGCCGGCGCACGCCAGGGCGGAGCGGACCTGCTGCTGATCGACACGCCGCCTCACGCCGAGCGCGCCGCGCTCGCCGCGGCCAAGGCCGCAAGCCTTGTCCTCGTGCCGTGCCGCCCTGCCATCTTCGACCTCGAGACCGTCGCCACCACCATCGATCTCGTCAGCTATGCCGGAACGCCGGCTCTTAGCGTCCTGAACGCCGTGCCCTGGCGCGGCGCCAGGGGCGACCAGGCCGCTGCCGTCATCGCGGACCTGGGCCTGCCCGTCTGCCCGAACGTGCTCTGCCAGCGCGTCGCCTTCGAACACGCGAGCGCACGCGCCCTGGGCGTCCAGGAGCACGAACCGCGCGGAAAGGCCGCAGCGGAGACGCAACTTGTTTACACCTTCGTTTCCAACACCTTGAACTTATGAACAGGAGAACACGATGACGACCAAGGGAGGAGACCTCCGCGAGGCGATGTTGGGTTCCCGCCGGCAGGTGGCATCGCCAAAGCAGGCCCAGAAGACTGGTCCCGGAAGAGCCGGCAAGTCCAACGTCACGGGATACTTCGATCCCGAGGTCAAGCGCCAGCTGCGCATCATGGCCGCGGAGCACGACTGCACCATCCAGGACCTCGTGGCAGAAGCGCTCAACGAGCTCTTCGCCAAGCACGGCCGGCCCGAGATCGCGCCGGCGCGCGCACGGACCTCCGCCTGATGGCCGGCTGCGTGACAATCGCCTCTTCCTCCTCTCCGGGCGGGCCTGTTGCTCGCCGCCTGTCGGGGGTGAGCGGCGAAAGCCACAGACCCACCAATCCAAGGAGTAAACAAGTGAACATGTCCACTAGCAACGCGCCCACCGAGGAAGCTCTGTGATCCGCCTCTTCAAGCGCCTCGCGATCCTCGCCGGCCTCTGGCTCGGCGTCAGCACCGCCGGCGTCGTCTACATCAACACCCGCAGCCCGGAGCAAAGGAGCGCGGACGTTGAAGCGGCATTTGCCCCGGCAATGGAGGTCGCGAGATCTCTGGACAGCATGCTTGTCGGGCTCGCCGGACCAGCCCCGGAGCCGTCGCCGCCCGACGACGTCATGCGCACGGAAACGGCCGCCGCGCGCGCGGAGACCGAACGCCTCTACGACGAACTCATCGCCGTCCACCAGGCGCTTCAAGCAGCGCACACCGACGAGTGGGAGAGACGCTGGGCCGGCGACGCCGGCACCATCGCCAGGATGGCCAAGGAGCAGGCACTCGAGGACATCGACCGGTACCTCGTCAACGCGGACGACTCCACCGGACTCGAGCTAGCCCGAGACTCCGCCCGAGGCCAGAAGGACTTCGTCCAGGACGAACTCGCGGCCGCCACGGAGACGCTCCGGGAGCTCCAGAAGTCCCCTTGACCGAGATCCGTCCCGGAGTAGTCCCTAGAAACCAGCCGGCGGAGCCTTCTGCTCCGATGCAGCTGCGGCCCCCGATACCGCCCACGCGAGCGCTATCACCCAGCCGAGGAGCGTCCAGCCTAGGAAGAGGTTGACGACAAAGACCCCGGCAGCCGTTTTGACCCTGCGGCTGAATGCGATGATCGAGGGCAGGAAGTAGACGCTCGCCGCAACGAAGACCATCCCGACGACGAGCAGCATCCCGAGGAATCCGCCCGCCACACCAAGCCATTCAGGAGCGGAAGATCGATCCCCTGTCAGCGTCGCCAAGGCCATTCGCCGAACCATACCCTGCGAGCAGCTGGCCTAAGCGGCGCGCCGCAGATCCCGCGACGGACCGTCCCCGGCCTCCGTCCCCTCCGCGCCAAATTGGATCTTCCCGCCGGTTTTCTCTATCATCTATCGAACTTCTTCTATGGAACACAAGGACTTATCCGAAGCGGCGCCTCGATTCCGAGGTCCGCTTCGCGTTGGCCCAGCCAACAAGGTGTTGGCGGTTACTCCCGTCGCCGCGCGCACGGCCTTGACTCCCCTGGGGCGGACCCGTCAACACTCCGTTGACGCCCTCCCCCAGAAAAACGAACGCCGCCGGCTCCACCCGGCGGCGATCTCTCGGCGTTGTGTCAACCCACAACGGACGAGCTGGCCCTCTAAGGGTACCAGAAGATCGCCGTCAGTCCGCCGCGGACTGACGGATGCCACCGGCTAACCGCCGCCAACCCGCCGCGGACTCCCTCCGCGCCGGCGCTCCCGGCCGCGGCTCCGCGACCGGACCTGGTAGCCCCTCGCCGACCGCGGTCGTCGGTGTTCCCGAGGACGCCGTCTGATGGCCATTCGCTGGCACCGCTCCGCCGCAGTCCGGGGTCGAGCATGGCTCGACACCTACCAACTCGGCTCCAACGGCCACGAACCCCAGTTCGTCCACCCCTGGACAATCCCGCACCTCCGCTTCTGGCTGAAGAGGTACGCCTACCTCGAGAAGCAGAATTCCTCCGGCCTCAGCATCAAGCAATGGGCCTATCGCCTGGCCAGGCGATACGGCCCCGGCCTCCCCAACGCGGCCATCGACCGCGTCGCGCGCGGCGTGGAGCGCCAGGCCGAGTACTACTGCACCCGCACCCTCAGCCCGCGATTCAGAAAGCGCCAGACTCGGAAGGGCCACCTGGGCGGCCTCGCCTCCGATTCCAGGCCGGGCGGCCTAGCTCGGGCGGCTGCGCTGCACGAGCTCAACCGTCCGCGCGATCGCGAGATTCGCCGCGCCATATGGCGGCGCGACAACCAGCGCCGGCGCGGAGAGCGCCGGACACCGGTCCGTGCGATCGCGGACGCGCACGGTGTTAGCCGTGCGCTCTGTTACTACGTTACGCGCCGCCACCTCCGGCTCGAGCGCCCGGAGTCGAGGACTTGCCCCAAGTGCCACGGCCGCGGCGTGATCGTCGACCTCGCCACGAACTCCGCCAGGCTGTGCTCCTGCCGCCGTCGCCCGCCGGCGCAGCCGGCGTCCGAATCCGCGCCCCGGCGCAGCGACCTCGAGCGTCTCGACGTGGGCTCGGCGCTTCCGCAGTTCCCGTCTCTATTCGCTAGCGCGGCGGCGGTAGCCGCCGCCTCCGGATCCGGTGCGTCAGAGACGGATCTGCGCCGTTCGGGGCCTTGCGTTGACGAGGAATTCCCGTTTCCGGATTCGCCGGACGCCGTAGGCGTTCGGCCGGAGGTCGCCGCCGGCATAGCCGGCGACCTTCTTTCCTCCGGTCGCGGCTCCCGAAAGGGGCGCGACCCGGAGAGAGGCTTGCATGCTGACATTTGGGCCTCCCCAACCCGTCAGGAGGCGCCAAAACAACCCTCCAGGGGGCCGCCGCGGCCTGCGCAAGCCTCGAATCTACCCTCAATCCGACACGCCGACCCGCTCGCCGACTGCGAGACGGGCGAGGTCTGCCCCAAGTGCCGCGGCCTGGGCTTCACCGGCCCGCGCGGCGCGTTCGAAGCCTGCGGCTGCAACGCCGGCGTCCAGTGGGAGGCGCTGCGACATCGCCGAAACCGACTCCGCTAGTCCGCTACGCACCGCCGAAACCTGCATCGGTTCGGACGGCTCTCCCGGCCCTGCGCTGAGTCGCGCTCTTTCGTCGGCCCGGCCGGGGCCGCTCTTCTCCCGCCTCTCAGCCTGCGGACCCGCGTACGGCCGCACATCGCCCGAGGGCGGTCTCCGGCACTACTTGGCGGCGCCCTCCTCGAATCGCTTTCTCCAGACTCCCGCCGAGGTAATGGGCCGCTAACCTCTTCCGCGATGCCCAAGGTCCGCGACATCATTCGCACGATCCGCCGCGACGGATGGGAACACGTCGCCACCAAAGGCAGTCACCGCCAGTACCGGCATCCCGCCAAGCCCGGCAAGGTGACCGTCGCCGGTAAAACTCAGTGACGACATGGCGCCTGGCACCTGGAACAACATCCTCCGCCAGGCCGGCCTCAAGGAAGCGAGGAAACAGTGAAGTACACCATCGTCATCGAAAAGACGCCCCACAACTACTCGGCGTACGTTCCCGACCTTCCTGGCTGCGGCACCACCGGCCCCACCCGCGACGAGGTCATCCGGCTGATGCAGGAAGCCATCGAGTTCCACCTCGAGGGCCTGCGGCGCGACGGCGATCCCGTCCCGCCGCCCCAGACCACCGCCGCCCAGGTTCACATCGCGGCCTGATCGGTCGATCCTCCCCAAAAGGGGTCACGGGCCGATCCAGCGGTCGAAAGTCGCCGTTCCCAGGGGGTTTTATGCCCCTGGGAACGGCGACACGGAACGCGCAACCTAGCGCAGGAACAAGAACCAGCCGGCATAAAGGATCAAGCCGGCGAGGCACTGATAACGCACCACTCGCGCAAAACGCGAACCGCCCAGAAAGTACCACCTAACAGCAGCTCTCATCTGGACCCTCCTCAACAATCGCCGCTTAGCCAGTCGACCAACCCGATCAAGATTGAACTAGACGGCGGGGACCGTAGCAGAAAAGCCGAAGCCCCTGCAAAGAGAGGGAAACCTTGTTACGCTGTACCAATCTCTGGCCCGCTACGGCCCCGCGACTACCCCCGCGTAGGTTGGACTAGACACCCCCTCGTTTTGGGGCCGTAGCGCCCCGTCGTAGCGGGTCGTTTCCCCTTCTTGCGAGCAGGGGCCGGCCGCCGGTACAGCGCCTGGTGCGGCAGCACCGGGAGACGGGCCGCGTGCGGGACCGTCGCGGCGTTCCGGCTTGTGCGTTCGTTTGTCCGCTACACCAAGGCGGACAAGGGCCTTCTGGCCGAGGTCGACGCGGTGCTGGAGCAGAGGTGCGGGCACGCCACGCGGCGACCCGGTGATCCGCGAACTCTGGGCGGTGAAGGACGCGATGGGGGCGGCGGGTCTGCTCGGCCAACTGATCCCGTGTCTGGGGTTTGGGAACAAACCCTACATTCCGCCCATCAGACTACGATAAAGGCTGTTATCGTTGAGACATGGCGACCAGGGAACTCGCACACGGAAACCCTGCTGCACCTTCAGTGACGCGCGGCCTCCCCAGCGTCGGCGGACTCTCTCGTCTTGTGCCGCACGTAGCTTTCGAGCACGCGGTTCATTCGCGTCTGGTAGCCCTTCCCCGGAGCCTTGAAGTAGGCCAGCACGGAGCGCTTGACGCGCATCGTGATCTGGTCGGTCCGGGCGGCCTCGGTGAGCTCCGCCCGCTCCCAGAATTCCTCGTCCAGTTCCGGGATGTCGCTGAAGTCGATGCTCTCGTCCTTCACCGCCGCGATCTGCTCGGGCGTCAAAGGTCTATCGTCGCGCCCGCTCATCGTAGATTCTCCTTTCCTTGCGCGATGCCGGCCGGGCGGAGATGAGCCGGATGCGCCCGCCGCGCTCAGCATGCGCAACCACGATCAGTACTCCGGTCTCCACCCGGCCGATGCTCACGTGACGATCCTCACCGTAGTCCCGGCGGCGGTCGGGCGCAGTCGCCACGACCCCCTCGAAAATGCGCTTCGCGGTGTCGAACCCGATGCCATGCTTGCGGATGTTCGTCTGATTCTTGGTCTCGTCCCACTCGAATCGCATCGGTTTCTGTACATACACTATATCACTACAGTGAAGGCTCACAAGTGAGCTTGATCGGGGCATGACGACCACGGATCTCGCACACAGAAACCTGCCCGCCATCCTCCAGGACGCCGGCAACAGCGCCACCTTCGCGGCCGAAGAGTTCTTCGAGGCCAAGCTCTCGAACGAGCACACACGCAGGGCCTACGGCCGCTACGTCCGCAACTTCCTCGAGCGCTGTCAGGCCAACGGCCTCGCGCTACGTGAGATCACCCCCGGAGACGCGGCCCGGTTCATCCGCGACCTTCAGCCCTCCGTCTCCACCCAGAAGGTGGCCCTCGCCGCCCTGCGGCGTTTCTTCGACCTGCTCGTCACCAGACACGTCGTCATGCTCAACCCGTTCGCCTCCGTCCGCGGCCCGCGCCAGCCGGCAGACGCCGGCAGAACGCCCGAGATCACCGTCGCGCAGGCCAGACAACTCCTCGACTCCATCGACGCCACCCGCCTGGCCGGACTCCGGGATCGCGCCGTCATCGGCACGCTCACCTACACCGGAGCCCGGGTCGGCGCCCTCAGCCAGTTGCGCCTCCAGGATCTACGCGACTACGGCGAACACCGGACCTTGTGCTTCCGCGAGAAGGGCGGCAAGCGCCGGGAGATTCCCGTGCGCATCGACCTGGACGGCTGGCTCGCCGACTACCTGGCGGCCGGCCGGCTCGTCGACGAACCCAAGGACTCGCCTCTCCTCCGGCCGCTCGACAACCGGAATCTCGCCCGTCTGGTCCCGCGGACCCTCTCCCCGCAGCTCATCCGCGACCTGCTCAAGCGACGGCTGCGCGACGCCGGCCTGCCGAAGATCCTCACCCCGCACTCCTTCCGCGTCATGGTCGTCACCGACCTCCTGACCCAGGACGTGCCCATGGAGGACGTGCAGTACCTCGCCGGACACTCGCACCCCTCCACCACCCAGGTCTACGACCGCAGAGCCCACAAGATCACCCGCAACATCGTCGAACGCATCAGCGTCTAGCGGCCACCCGGCCAGCGGCCACCCCCCGCGCGCGGACGGGAAAGGAAGCAGCCCTGGGGCGCACCTGGCCAGGCGGCGCTCGGACTAGGGCAGCCGGGCCGGGACCTGGCCCTTGATGGGGCAGGCCCCGGCCAAGCTGCCTCACCATCAGTCTTCGGGCGGCAGAGATTCGGGCGTCAGGGAAATCCCGGCCGATTCTCGGTTTTGCCGGTTCCGCTCTATACGGGCGAGAAGATCTGCAATCTCTTCTTGGGCCTGTTTGGACTTCCGCTCTTGATCCACCGCAAAGAGATACAACGAGAACACCGTCTCGTCGTCGCTGTCGTAGATCAGCTCGATCAGTCGCTGCCGAGCCTCCCACTTGTCCAGCTTGGAAGGCTCCAGTCTCTGGGCGGTTTCCCAGAATTCAGCTCTTGCCGCACTGTACTCAGCCAATGCCGCGTTGTAGGCGTGAGGGTCCTCTGTCGTCGTCGCCCTGAACTTCTCGCCCGCGCGCTTGAGTTTGTCCCCGGCCTCGCTCGCACTTTGGACCATCTCTCCCATCCGCTCGTCGAAGGGGTCTTCGGTTTCGGAGCGAAGAGCCGACGGGGTGAAGATCCCGCCGCACAGAAGGACGGCGAGAAAACCCAGGTTCATGGTTGCGCTTCTCATAAGTTGTTTCTCCCCTCTTTCCAGAATTCCGATCTTAGCTGCCACAGCGCGGGCCTAACGGCCGGGGCCGATCGTCGGCCCCCTGCAGATTGATAGAGCCTTGAGCGCTAGGTCGTAAGCAGCCCTAGCGTCTCGACATTCCTGGGTTGTCAACCCGAAGAACGATCCCCTGCACTCACGATCCTCCAAATCGGACGCCGCGTTCAGAGCCTGTATCTCAGCCGAGCAACTCTTCTTCTTCTGCGGTGGCCGATGGGGGTCGGGATGACACCCGAGACAGTTCACCGGCGGAGGCGGAGGCGGCGGAGGCGGAGGCGGCGGGGGTGGCGGAGGAGGTGGTGGAGGCGGCGGGTCCGGGTCCGGTGGCAGCGGAGTGTCCGTAACCGTGATCTCGTCGTCGCACTCCACCGATCCGTTTTCCTCGCCGCACTCCATCGTTCCGCCGCCACCTTGCGCAGTAGCAGGCGCGGCTAGCAACGCCAATCCGCCGAACAACAGCGCGCTCAGCAGCGCGCCGCGCAACGTCTCTCTCATTTTCTCGTAGCTCCCTGTTGTAGGCGCTACGACCCGTCGGCAAGCGGCTCATCCGCGACCGACCCGGCCGTAGATTGGACTAGACGCCGG
>WTGQ01000003.1 GCA_011525365.1 Acidobacteriota bacterium | reverse complement strand
GTGTGGCGTCGGGGGCGGGTGTGGCGTCGGGGGCGGGGGCGCAGGCGGCGAGGAGGAGGGAGGCGAGAACCGCCATGCCGATGCCGTAGCTCTGGGTGCGGGTGTCGGTGTCGGTGCGCCGGCCTTCTGGCCGGCCTTCGGGCGAAGCCGCGGAGCGGCGTAGCCCGGGAGACAGGGTCGCCGGCTTCGCCGGCGGCGACTTTGCTGCCGCCTTCGGCGGCTGGCCGGCCAGAAGGCCGGCGTACCGACCCGCGCACCCAGAGCACCACTGCTGCTTCACTTCAGCACCTCCTCACGCCTCATCTCGCTTCCTGTCCTTCCAACCAGCATAGGTCAGGTTCCTGTCCACGTCCCGCGCGGGGAAGAAGTAACTCGCCGCCCAGGCGACGCCGAACAGCACGATGTGGCTGTACACGCCGAGCATGTAGTTGTGCTGCGTGTAGTTGAGCGGGCCCAGATCCAGCCAGATGCGCGGCTCGCCGCCGAGGCTGAACTCGGTCGAGGTGAGCAGGGCCGCGGCGGTGAACAGCACGCAGACGCCGATGCCGACGTAGAGGCCCTCCTTGTTCACGCGCGGCACGAAGATGCCGAGCAGGAACATCCCGGCGATGCCGCCCGAGAAGATCGCGTAGAGCGCGAACACGGTCGCCAGCACGCCGGCGTCGCCGGCGGCGACGTAGATCAGCGCGACGACGATCGAGCCGAGGCCCGACAGCGTGACGACGATCTTCCCCACGCGCACCCGCTGCAACTCGGTGCTCCGTGGCCGCAGCTTCTTGTAGTAGTCGTCGACGGCGACCGCGGCCAGGCAGTTGAGGTCCGAGTCGAGCGACGAGATCGCGGCCGCCAGCAGCGCCGCGATGATCAGCCCGATGACGCCCACCGGCATCTCGTTCAGGATGAAGTGCGGGAACACGGCGTCGGCGCGGAGGCCGTCCGGCAGCGACGCGGTGGCCTGACTGCCCTGGTAGAAGGCGTAGAGCGCGGTGCCGATGAACATGAACAGTACCCACACCGGCACCACCATCAGCACGCCGCCGATCGACGCCCGGATCGCCTCCTTGTCCGACCGGGCCGTCAGGTAGCGCTGCACCATCGTCTGATCGGTGCCGTACTTCTGGACGGCGTAGAAGACGCCGTTGATCGCCATCACCCAGAAGGTCAGCTCGACCAGGTTCCAGTCGAACGAGCCGAGGCTCACCTTGTTCTCGGCCGCCGCGACGGTGAACACCTGGGCCAGGCCGCCGTCGATCTTCACCGCGATGACGAGCAGGGTGACGAGCCCGCCCAGGATGAGCAGCAGCCCCTGAATCACGTCGAGCCAGATGACCGCCTCCATCCCGCCCAGGAGGGTCAGGACGGTCACGACCAGGCCGAGCACCACGACCACCGTCACGACGCCGATGCCCGTCATGCTGGAGACCGCGAGCGCCAGCAGGAAGAACACCGAGCCCATGCCGGCGAACTGGGCCAGCACGAAGGCCAGCGAGGCGTAGAGCCGGGCGAGGTAGCCGAAGCGGCGCTCGAAGTACTCGTAGGCGCTGAGGCCGATGACCTTGCGGTACATCGGCACGATGAAGCCGATGCCGAGCAGCACGACGATCGGCACCATGAGCCCCTGTACCAGGCGCACCCAGTTGCCGGCGAAGCCGTCGCCCGGGTAGGCCAGGAAGGTGAGGCTGCTGATCAGCGTCGCGAAGATCGACAGGCCGATCGCCCACACCGGCACGTTGCGGCCGGCGGCGAAGTACTTCGACGTCGTCGACTGGGACTTCGCGAAGCGGACGCCGACCCCGACCGACAGGACGAGGCTCGCCCCGATGATCAGGTAGTCGAGGACGTGGAGGGAGGGGGGGTTCATGGGCTAGGCGGCCGAAAGGACTCGCGCTCGCCGCTCCGCGGCGTCGCGCCTGATGCCGGCCAGAAGGCCGGCGCACCCAGTGTGTAGTCCCTCCTTAGAACGACCAGCGCATGCCGGCGTTGAAGGTCCGGCCGGTGATGTTGTGCTCGGAGGACCGGCTGCCGACGCCGAGGTACAGGTAGACCACCTCTTCGGTCAGGTTGTTGGCCTGCAGGAACAGCTCGAGGCCGTTGTCGAAGAGGTAGGTGAACGAGTAGTCGAGGTACATCGCCGAGTCGTTCCACTCGTCGTAGTCCGCCGACTCGCCGACCTCGGTCATCCAGCGGCCGTTCATGTTGAGCGCGAGCCGGGTCAGGATCCGGTTCTTCTCGTAGATGAACGCCAGGTTGCCCAGCCGTTCCCTCTGCTCCGGCAGCACGTCGATGTCGTCCCGGTCGGTCTGCTCGCCCAGGTCGATGCTCAGCACGTTGGTGTACGTGTAGTTCGCGTAGATGCCGAAGCCCGAGTTCCACTGCTGCTCCCAGGCGACCTCGATGCCCATCAGCTCCGCGTTGCCGCCGTTGACCGGCGACTCCACGTCGAAGCCGTCGAACGGCCCGCCGCGCTGCGTCGTCCCGGTGACGAAGTTGAAGTCGTCGATGCTCTTGAGGAACACGCCGCCGGAGATGATGCCGACGTTCGGCAGGAAGTGCTCGACCAGGAAGTCGAGGTTGTCCGCGATCGCCGGATCGAGTTGCGGATTGCCGCGGATGATCTCCTCGTCGTCCGTGTGGGTGTACGAGTAGGGCATGGAATCCCAGAAGTTGGGACGCGCCATGGTCCGCGTGTAGGCGGCCCGGAAGTTGGTCTCTGGATCGATGCGATAGCGGAATTGCAGGTTGGGGTAGACGAAGTCGTAGGACCGCGTCACGTTCTCCTGCATGTTGCTGAGCACGTCGTCGTCGTTGACCACGAGGTTCGCGCCCGTGTAGTCGAGGTCGTTGAACTCGGCCCGGACGCCGACCAGCATGGTCAGCTTCCCGTACTCCTGGGTGCTCATCGCGTAGACGCTGGTGATGTCCTCCTCGGCGTTGTACGGCTCGCCCAGGTTGACGTCGTTGCGGACCTCCTCCTCGAAGGCCCCCGGCCCCTGGTTCGCGTAGAAGAAGGAGCGGAAGGCCTCGCGGTTGTACACGCGGCCGATGTTGTAGCCGCCCTCAGTGATGGTGTTTCCGGCGCCTTCGAACTGGCTCAGGTACAGGTCGTCGCCCCGCCATCTCCACCGGGAGCGCAGGTCCTGGCGTTCCTTGTCCAGCGCGCGGAGCTTGACGCCCATCTTGAGCTCGCCGGTATCGCTGTTCCACAGCATCGGCCTGGTGATGTCGAGGGTGGCCGCGTTGATCGTGCTCGACGTGTCCTCGTACTTCTCGTCGACGATGTCGAACTCGAACGCGTCGCTGCCGTGGATGTCCATCCTGGCCGGGTCCCAACGCGGCGCCTTGCCGCCGACGTCGATGATGTCCAGGTCGTAGCCGCGGGCCTGGAACTCGGGCCTCAACTGGCCGTCCGGCTTCTTGGTGAAGGCGGAACTCGTCGACACGCTGAAGTCCAGAAGCGTCAGGCCCAGCCGGTGCTCGCCGGCGACGCTGTAGGTCGTGCTCTCCTGCTCCTCGAGCCGGTCGTGCAGGGACTTGACGAGTCGCAGACCCTCGACCTCCGTGGCGCTGATGTAGTCGCCCCGGTCCCAGCGGATCCGCGTGATCTGCCGGTCCTGATCGTCTTCGCGGTAGTTCTGGACGACGGCGAAGTCAAGCTTGTTGTCGTCGTCGATCCGGACCTCAAGGCGCGCGTTCGCGCCGTAGCGGTCGCGGTCGTTGGCCGAGAACTGGACCTCCGAGTTCCTGAGCGCGAGCGGAAGGTCGACGCCGCCGACGGTCTCCCGATCGCCCCACCGCTGCTCGTTGTTGTGGCGCTCGGCCGCGGTGCGGGCGAAGTTGACGCCGATCGAGAACCCGAGGTTCCCGTTCGCGCCCCCAACGGTCGAGTAGTTGAACGCGGACCGCGAGTGGGTGCCGTCGGCGATCGAGTTGTCGCCGACGCCCAGGGTGAAGTTCGTCACGCCGTCCGGCTGGTCGAACGCGCTCCGCGTCTTCAGGTTGATCGAGCCGCCGATCGAGTCGGCGTCCATGTCGGGCGTCAGCACCTTGGTCACCTCGATGCCGGAGAGCTGCGCCGCCGAGATGACGTCGAGCTCGACCATCCGGTTCTCCGTGTTCGAGTAGCCGACCTGGTGGCCGTTGACGGTCACGTTGGTCATCGCCGAGGGGGTGCCCCGCATCGAGACGAACCGGCCTTCGCCGGTGGAGCGCTGAATGCCGACGCCGGCGACGCGCTGCAGCACCTCCGCGGTGTTCAGG
The DNA here is from genome assembly GCA_011525365.1 of Acidobacteriota bacterium. Lineage (GTDB taxonomy): Bacteria > Acidobacteriota > Thermoanaerobaculia > Multivoradales > Multivoraceae > Multivorans. Next base: position 268,690 of record WTGQ01000003.1, on the reverse strand, counting down.
TCGGGGAAGCTCTGGATCTGCTCCTCCGAGATGACGTTCTTGATGTTGACGGCCTCCTTCTGCTCGTTCAGCGCCTTGCTCTGCCCGAAGCGGACCGCCTGGACGACGATCTCCTCGTCGAACTCGTACCGAGCGTTGAGTTCGATCGCCAGGGAGACGGTCTCCCCGGCCGCGACCGTGACGCTGGTTTCGAAGTCCTCGAAGCCGACGTAGCTCACGACGAGCGTGTAGTCCCCGGCGGGCACGCCGTCGAGGCGGTAGCGGCCGTCGCTGCCGGATCGGGTGCGGAACTGGGTGCCGTCGAGCGACACCTCGGCGCCAGGAAGCAGGGCGCCTGATTCCGTCTCGGTGATCGTGCCCTGGACGGACGGGCCGGCCTGTGCCAGAGCGGCCCCGGCACAGACGAAGACAGCCAGGGCGGCGACACCGGCGTACGTCAAGCGAACCGCGAATCTCTGTCTCATGGCGCAATCTCCCTCCGAGCTGGTGAAAAAGAACACTCACCCGCGCACCTTGGAAGCGGGGGTGCGGATCGGCGTAGAGGGGCGCTACCTGTCAGGACGACGCTAGGTACAACGCTGTTCCAACAAGGTAGCACACGGCGGCCGCGGATTCAGGGAGCCAGCGATCTCGCCACGCGGAAGCCGATGAAGTAGCTGCGGAACTGCGAGTAGATCTTCAGCCGCATCGCCGAGCGCAGGTAGGCGGGGCCGCCGTTGTAAGCGCCGCCGCGCGTCACCCGGCCCACGCAGTCGCCGTCGAGCCAGGCGCTGCCGTCGTTCGGGGCGCCCTCGTAACTCTCGTTCCAGCAGTCGGCGGTCCACTCCCAGACGTTGCCGTGCGCGTCGTGGAGCCCGAACGGGTTCGGCGCGAACGACCCGGTCGGCGCCGTGTAGCGGTGACCGTCGTCGGGCCAGCCGTGGTCCTGCTCGCCATTGGCGTGCGCGGCGCTCGGTTCGTCGCCCCAGCTATAGCGGGTCGAGGTCCCGCCGCGCGCGGCGTACTCCCACTCGGCCTCGCTGGGCAGGCGGTAGGCCTCGCCGGTCACCGCGGCCAGCCAGAACACGTAGGCACGGGCGTTCTCCCAGTTCGCGTTGAGCACGGGACGGCTGCCGCGCCCGCGGCCTTCATCGCCCGCGTCGTAGCCCTCGCAGCCGCCGGCCGCGACGCAGGCGTCCCACTCTTCGAACGTCACCTCGCGGACGCCGATGGCGAACGGTTCGGCGATCGTCACCTCGTGCGCCGGGCCTTCGTCGTCGTAGCGGCCCGGTTCGTCCGCCGGCGAGCCCATGACGAAGGAGCCGGCCGGCACGACGACCATCTCGGGACAGACGTCGCAGTCGCGGAAGGTGGTGCCGGGGGCGGGTTGGGCCTGGGCTGTGACCATTGGACAGCCTGCGGTCAACGCCGCTGCCACAAACAGAAGGCTGCCAATTGACTTAGTCATGGACTTAGTCTATCTTCCCTCGTCATGAAGCAGGTGACCGTACACGCAGCGAAGACGCACCTCTCGCGGCTTCTCCGGGAAGTAGCCGCCGGCCAGGACGTTGTGATCACGCGCTCCGGTCGACCGGTCGCGAAGCTCGTCAGCATGGAGGAAGAGCGGCCGATCTTCGGCATTGACAAGGGTCGGTTCGTCGTGCCGGACGACTTCGACGCGCCTCTCGATGAGGACCTGCTGCGCGCGTTCGAAGGTCGGAGCTAGGGCACCGCCAAGTCGCCAGTGAACTACCTCCTGGACACACACTGCTGGCTCTGGATGCAGACCGAGCCGGAGCGCTTTGACGCCCACCTCCTGGCTGCCTTGGAGTCGTCTGCGTCGTCGAAGTTCCTGTCTGCCGCCAGCGCATGGGAGATCGCCATCAAGTACGCAATCGGAAGGCTACCTCTGCCAGAACCGCCCGCTGAGTACGTGCCGGAGCGAATGCGTCTGAACCAGGTGAGAGCTCTCCCCATCACGCCAGCTCATGCCTTGGCGGTAGCCGCGCTTCCAATGCACCACAGGGACCCTTTCGACCGCATCCTCGTGGCCCAGGCTCGAATCGAGGGCCTGACGCTGATTACCGCCGACAGGATCCTCGAACAGTACGACGCGCCCGTTACTCGCGTCGGAGCTTGACCATGTCGATCAAGTCCTTCGCCTCGAAGCAGTTCTCGACCCATCTCCTCGATGAGCGCCGGCGCGGCAAGGCCAGGGCGCGCGCGGAGCGGGAACGCAGGCGCAAGGGGGAGCCGCACCGGATCGAGTTCTTCCACCAGGTCGACGATCCATACTCGCATCTGCTGGCGCAGGCGCTGGTGAAGCTCCAGCAACGCTACGAGGTCGAGGTGGTGACCTGGCTGGTCGAGCCGCCGGAGGACTGGGCGGCGCCGGCGCGGGCGCTGCTGGAGTCGTACTCGCTTGTGGACGCGCGGCGGTTGGCGGAGAAGGCGGGGTTTCATGCGACGTCGGAGACGCGGCCAGGACCGGAGGCGGTGCTCGATGTGCAGGAGAGATTGGCGGCGACTCTGGCGGCGCCGGAGAGGCCGGGGTCAGAGGCGACGCTCGAGGCGGCTGTGGCGTTGGGCCGGGAGCTGTGGGAGAGCGAGTCGCGGGGACGCCGGCGCACCCAGTGTGCAGCGTCAGTGCGGACTGCGCTTGGCGCCGGTACTGCGCGGCGGGCGGAGCTTGGCCACTACCTGGGCGGGACTTGCTTCTACGGTGGGGAGTGGACCTGGGGGATTGATCGGCTCGCGTATCTGGAGGAGCGGCTTGCCGATCTTGGGGCGCAGATTCCGCCTGCGGCGGATGCCGGCCAGATGGCCGGCGCACCGACGCTGATCTACTCGCAGCCGCGGCTGCTCGAGGAGCCGGTTCCGGCCGACGCACTCGAAGTGGCGAACCTGCCCGACCTCCACTTCTTCGCGTCGTTCCGGAGTCCGTACACCTGGATCTCGACCGAGCGGGTGATTCGCCTGGCCGAGGCGTTCGGGGTCAACCTGCGGATCCGCTTCGTCCTGCCGATGGTCATGCGCGGTCTGCCGGTGAAGCGATCGAAGCGCGTCTACATCCTGCTCGACGCGGCTCGCGAGGCGAGGCGAAACGGCGTTCAGTTCGGTCCCATCTCCGATCCGGTCGGCAAGCCGGTGGAGCGCGGCTACTCGCTGTTGCCGTGGGCGATCGACCAGGGAAGGGGCATCGAGTACTTCCGGTCGTTCATGACGCTGGCGTTCTCGCAGGCGGTCGATGCGGGATCGGACCGGGGGCTGCGGCGGATCGTTGAGGAGGCCGGGCTGGATTGGACCGAGGGGCGCGGCTACCTGGACGATCCGGCCTGGCGGGCGGAGGCGGAACGGAACCGGGAGGAGTTGTTCGATCTCGGGCTTTGGGGCGTGCCGTCGTTTCGGGTGGGGTCCGTGGCGGCCTGGGGGCAGGATCGGTTGTGGGTTCTGGAGGATGAGTACCGGCGGTTGGCCGGAGGCTCCCACGTTCCCGCTAGCCCGAGATCCGGTACAGATGTCCTTCGGAGCGCAGGATGATCGCGCCATCGACGACGGCGGGGGACGCGGTGAGACTCTCGTCGAACTCGTTCTCCGCCAGAAGCTCGAACTCTCGCGACGCCGAGATCACCGACACCGTGCCGTCGCGGCTCGTGAGGTAGATCCGGCCCTCGGCGGCCACGGGCGAGGCCCAGTGGTCGCCTCCCGAGGGGAGACGCGCCCGCCACACACGCTCCCCCGTCGTCGCGTCCAGAGCCGTCACCACGCCGCCCGTGTCGGAGACCATGTAGAGCAGGTCGTCCACAATGATCGGCGAGGGGATCTCCGGAGTGCCGCGCGACTCGCTCCAGGCGACGTGCGTGTCGGTGACATCGCCGGAACCGCCGGGGTCCACCGCCACGAGTAAACGGGAGACCCCCTGGGTGAAGTAGACGAGGCCATGCGCGTACACGGGCCGACAGGCCAGGTTCCAACCCCAGCCCTCGTGGACCACGCGCCACAGCTCGTCGCCGGTTTCGGGGTCGTAGGCGAACGTGACCTCGGAGGCCGGGCTGATGAGCTGCCGCTGGCCTTCGTGTTCGATCAGCGTCGAGGTGGCGTACGCCTTGCGGTTGTCGTTCGGCTTCGCGGCCAGCACGCTCTCGATATCCGTGATCCCCTGCGCGCGGAGCTTCTCCCTGAAATCGGTCGCGACCTCGCGGTTCCGGAGCCAGAGGGTCTCGCCGGTGCGCGTGTCGAGGGCCGCGGCGAACTGCCGGTCCACACCGTCGTAGGCGAGGAACAGCGAGTCGCCCGAGAGCACGGGCGACGAGGCCGGCCGCACCCGGTGGTCGGTGTTCAAATCCCGCCTCTCCCACAACTTCTCGCCGGTCCGCGTGTCGAGCGCCGCCGTGCCATAGCTGCCGAAGTGGACGTAGATGCGGCCTTCCTCGATCACCGGCGTCGGCGTCGCGTGGGTGTTGTGGCCGTCCCAGGCGACCTGGGGGTTGGCGACGTCGAAGACCTTGATGTCGTGCACGATCTCTCCGCTCTCCAGGTCGACCGCGACCGCGAACAACTCGGTGCCGTCCTCGCGAGCGGTCGTCACCCAGACCTGCTCGCCCCAAACCACAGGAGAGGACCAGCCCTCGTCATGGATGGGCGTCTTCCAGCGCACGAGTTGGCCTTCACCGAAGACGATCGGCACGTCGATCGCGGGGGTGCGGCCGTCACCGGTGGGACCCCGGAACTGGTTCCACTGGCGCGCGGGGTCGAGCGAGGGCGGCGCGGCGGACTGCCCGAACGTGGTGGCGCCTGCGCCGACGACGGTGACGGCGGCGATCAGGATCGAGGGTGCGGCTTTCATCCTTGGGTGGCTCCATCAAAGCGCTGCGTTCATGAGGGCACGCGTGTAGGACTCGCGCGGCGCATCGAAGAGTTGGCCGGCCGGCCCCTGCTCGACGATCCGGCCGTCCTTCATGACGGCGATCTCGTCGCACAGCGCGCGGACCACCTTCAGGTCGTGGCTGATGAAGAGGTAGGTGAGGCCGTGGCGCTGCTGGAGGTCGAGCAACAGCTCCACGATCTGCGCCTGGACCGTCATGTCGAGCGAGGACGTCGGCTCGTCGAGGACGACGAAGCGGGGCCGGAGGATCATCGCGCGGGCGACGGCGATCCGCTGACGCTGGCCGCCGGAGAACTCGTGCGGGTAGCGGCGCGCGATCTCCGGTTCGAGGCCGACTTCGGTCAGGACTTCGGCGACCCGGTCGCGGCGTTCGCCCGCGCTCATGGCCGGTTCGTGGATGACCAGCCCCTCGGAGACGATCTCCCCCACGGTCAGCCGCGGCGACAGGCTGCCGTAGGGGTCCTGGAAGACGATCTGCATCGACCTGCGCAGCGGCTTGAGCTGCCTGAAGCCCAGACCGTCGATCGACCGGCCGTCGAAGACGATCTCGCCGCGGCTCTGGAGCAGGCGGACGATCGCCATCGCCAGGGTCGTCTTGCCGCTTCCCGATTCGCCGACGACGCCGAGGCTATGTCCCTGGCGGACGCGGAGCGAGACGTCGTCGACGGCCACGAGCGAGCGCTTCCGCGGCCAGCCTCGAAGCGGGAACTCCACGGTTACGCCATTCGTCTCGACCAGCGGCGCCGCTTCGTCTTCCGGGATCGGGCAGGCACCCCGTGGCTCGGCGTCGATCAGCTTGCGCGTGTAGGGATGCGCCGGCCGCACGAAGACCTCGGCCGCCTCGCCCTCCTCGACGACGTGCCCCTGCTCCATGACGTAGACGCGGTCGGCCATCGCGCGGACGATCCCCAGATCGTGGGTGATCAGCAGCAGCGCCATGCCGAGCCGCTCCTGCAGCTCCTTGATCAGCGCGAGGATCTGGGCCTGGACGGTGACGTCGAGCGCGGTCGTCGGCTCGTCGGCGATCAGCAAATCGGGTTCGTTGGCGATCGCCATCGCGATCATCACCCGCTGGCGCTGGCCGCCCGAGAGCTGGTGCGGATAGGAGTCGAGCCGCTCGCGCGCCTCCTGGAGGCCGACGAGTTCGAGCAGTTCCACGGTCCGCTCCCGGGCGGCGGCTCCGCTCAGACCGCCATGCACCGCCAGCACCTCCTCGACCTGCTTCCTGATCGTGTGGAGCGGATTGAGCGAGGTCATCGGCTCCTGGAAGACCATCGAGATCCGGCTGCCGCGGATGGCGCGCATCTCCTGCTCGCCGGCGCCCATGACTTCGCGTCCCTCGATGCGGATCGAACCGCTCGGGTGGGACGCTCGCGGGTACGAGAGCAACTGGAGGATCGAGAGCGCGGTGACCGACTTGCCCGAGCCGGACTCGCCGACGAGGGCAACCGACTCGCCCCGGTCGAGGCGCAGGTCGAGCCCGTGGACGACCTGGACGCCGTCGAAGGCGACGGCGAGGTCGGCGATCTCGAGGAACGGCGCCGGCGCCGTCACGACTGCATCCCGGTCCGGCGCGGATCGAAGGCGTCGCGCAGCGCTTCGCCGATGAAGATGACCAGCGTCAGGAGCGTGGCCAGCGTGAAGAAGGACATGACGCCCAGCCAAGGGGCGTGCAGGTTGGCGCGGCCCTGGGCGAGCAGCCGGCCGAGCGAAGGCGCGTCGGCGGGCAGGCCGAAGCCGAGGAAGTCGAGCGACGTGAGCAGGGTGATCGACCCGGTCAGGATGAAGGGCAGGAAGGTCGCGGTGGCGACCATCGCGTTGGGCAGGACGTGCTTGCGGACGATCCGCCGGTCCCCCGCTCCCAGGGCCCGCGCGGCCGTCACGTATTGGAAGTTGCGGGCGCGCAGCACCTCGGCCCGCACCACGCCCACCAGCGCCATCCAACTGAAGGCGACGAGAATCCCGAGCAGCCAGAAGACGTTGGACTCCACGATGCTGGAGAGGATGATCAGCACGAAGAGGATCGGCAGCCCGGCCCAGATCTCGATCAGTCGCTGGCCGAAGAGATCCACCTTGCCCCCCAGGTAGCCCTGGACGGCGCCCGCCAGCACGCCGATGATCGAGCTCAGGGCCGTGAGCACGAGTCCGAACAGGAAGGACAGCCGGATCCCGTAGATGAGGCCCGCGAGGACGTCCTTGCCGACGTCGTCCGTGCCCAGCCAGTGCCGGGCCGACGGCGGATAGGGCGCCGGCCCGGGCAGCTCGTAGTCGATCGTGTCGTGGGCATAGGGAATCGGAGGCCAGATCATCCAGCCTCCGCTGCCCCGCACGAGGTCCTGGACGTACCCCTCCCGGTAGTCGGCCTCCGTCTCGAACACGCCGCCGAACTCGGTCTCCGCGTACGCCGCGAAGATCGGCAGGTAGAAGCGGCCCTCGTGGCGGACGACGAGGGGCTTGTCGTTGGCGAGGAACTCGGCGAACAGGCTGGCGCCGAAGATGACGAGGAAGATCCGCAGCGACCAGTAGCCGCGGCGGTTCGCCTTGAAGGCGGCCCATCTCCTCTGCGCGAGGCTACTCACACGTCCTGCCGGTGCGCCGGCTGTCGGTGCGCCGGCCTTCTGGCCGGCATCCGCCGCGCTCACACGTCCCGCCTCTCGAAGTCGATCCGCGGATCCGTCAGCGTGTACGTGATGTCGGTCAGGAGCTGCAGCACCAGCGCCAGCAGGGTGGAGATGTAGAGCGTCCCGAAGATGATCGGGTAGTCGCGGGTGACGATCGCCTCGAAGCCGAGGAGACCCAGTCCATCGAGCGAGAAGATGATCTCGGCCAGCAGCACGCCGGTGAACAGCGCGCCGACGAGCGCGCGGGGGAACCCGGCGATGATGATCAGCATCGCGTTGCGGAACACGTGGCCGTAGAGGACGCGGCGGGTCCGCAGGCCCTTCGCCTTGGCGGTCAGCACGTACTGCTTGTGGATCTCGTCCAGGAACGAGTTCTTGGTCAGCATGGTGAGGGTCGCGAAGCTGCCGGCCACCAGCGCCGTGATCGGCAGCACCAGGTGCCAGAAGTAGTCCTTGATCCGGGCCCAGGTCCCCAGGTCGGCGAAGTCGTCGGACACCAGGCCGCGCAGCGGGAAGTACTCGATCATCCCGCCGCGCGCGAACAGCACGATCAGCAGCACGGCGAGGATGAAGGCCGGGATCGCGTAGCCGACGAGGATGACGACGCTGGTCCAGACGTCGAAGGAGGAACCGTCGGCGGTCGCCTTGCGGATGCCGAGCGGGATCGACACCGAGTAGACGATGAGCAGCGTCCAGAGCCCCAGGGACATGGACACCGGAAGCCGGTCCAGGACGAGGTCGATGACCGGGACGTCCTGGTAGAAGCTCTCGCCCAGGTCGAAGCGCAGGTAGTCGCGCAGCATGATGCCGAAGCGGACGTGGGCCGGCTTGTCGAAGCCGAACTGGCGCTCCAGCTCCTCGATCAGGGCCGGGTCGATGCCGCCGGTCGCGGTCAGCTCCGTCTCCAGGGTCGCGTCGGCCACGCCGCCGCCGAGAAGCCCCACGCCCGCGTCGAGGCCGGTGCCCTGGAGCCGGGCGATCGCCTGGTCGACCGGTCCGCCAGGCGCCGCCTGGATGATGACGAAGTTGATCAGCAGGATGCCGACCAGCGTCGGCACCATGAGGAGGATGCGGCGCAGGACGTAGAGAAGCATGCGGGGCGTCCGGCGGCGTTGACGACCCGGGCCCTAGCGGGTCTCGCCCAGAGCGGCGTCGACCCGGGCGCTCTTCTCCGCGTCGAACCACCAGAGGTGCGGGAAGCCGGTCCAGTTGAGGTGCTCGTGCCCCAGGGGCGGATGGCCGAAGCGGTCCCAGTAGAGGAGGTGGCGGCCCTTGGGGGCGCCCTCGGGAATGACGTAGAAGTTCCACAGGAGCACCCGGTCGAGCGCCCGGCCGGCGATGTTCATCTCCTCTTCGGTCTCGGCCGCGATCACCTTCTCGATCAGGACGTCGACCGCCGGGTTCCTGATCCCCGCGTAGTTCAACAGGTTCGGGGGGTCGACGCTGCGGGAGTGCAGGTAGTTGCGCATGCCTCCCGGCGCCGGGATGGGGTGGGTGTAGATCTTCTGCATCGTCATGTCGAAGTCGTACCGGCGCGCACGGTTCGTGAAGATGTTCGCCTCCACCCGGCGGACGGTCGCGTTGATGCCGAGGCGCGTCAGGTTGTCGACGAACGGCACCATCATCCGTTCGTGTTCCCTGAGCATGACCATGATCTCGAACCGGAGCGGCTCCCCCGTCGCCTCGTCGACGCGCCGCATGTCGCGGAGGACCCACCCGGCCTCGTCGAGCAGCTCTCCCGCCCGCAGCAGCGCCTCCCGGTTGCGGCCGTAACCGTCGTTCTCCGGCAAACTGAACTCGTGCGTGAAGACGCGGTCGGAGACGTGCTCCCGCAGCGGCTCGAGCAGCGCCAGTTCCGCGGCCGACGGCAGGCCGCGCGCCGCCATCTCCGAGCCCAGGAAGAACGTCGTGTTCCGCCGCAGCGCGCCGTACTGGAGGGCGCGGTTGCCCCAGTCGAAGTTGTAGGCCAGGGTCAGCGCCTCGCGGACGCGGATGTCCTGGAAGATCGGGCGGCGGGTGTTGAAGACGACCGACCAGTGCATCCCGTAGGTCATCCTCATCCGGTAGGTCTCCTTGTTGAAGAGCCCCATCTCGACCTCGGGGAAGTCGTAGGCGGTGGCGACCTCCCGCTCGTCCTGGTCGCGGAAGTAGTCGACGACGCGGGCCTTCAGCGCCTGGATGCCGGCCTTCATGTCACGGAAGTAGAGGACGGAGATGCGGTCGAAGTTGTGGTAGCCGCGCCTGAAGTTCAGGTCCTTCGCCCAGTAGTCCGGAACGCGCTCGAAGACGAGGCGCCGGCCGGCGTCGACCTCCTTGACGCGATAGGCGCCGTTGCCGAGCGGCCCCTCCAGGCTGGTCGCCGTGAAGTCGCGGTCCCGCCAGTAGTGCTTCGCCATCGGCAGGAAGGCGGACGCCTCCATCACCGCCCTGCGGCTTCTTCCCTCGGCGCCGAGGAGGAAGCGGAAGGAGCGCTCCCCGAGACGCTCGATGCCCTCGACGTGCCGCCAGGCCGCCTTGAAGCCGACCGGACCGTCCGCCTTCAGCGTCTCGAACGTCCACACGACGTCGTCGACCGTGACCGGCACGCCGTCGTGCCATCGCGCCTCGGGCCGCAGCGTGTAGGCCACCCAACTGTAGTCCGCGGCCACCTCGACCGTCTCGCAGAGCAGGCAGTAGAGGGTCGAGAGTTCGTCCTCCGACCCCATCATCAGGCGATCGGAGGTGATCACCGTGACCCGCCAGTTGGACCAGCTCGGTGTGCGCCCCATGTCCGCGTAGGGGTGGATGTTGTTGAACGTCCCCGGCAGCCATGTGCGAATCTCGCCGCCCTTCGGAGCGTCCGGGTTGACGTAGTCGAAGTGCGGGACGTCGGCGGCGTACTTCGGTTCGCCGAAGTAGGCGATCGCGTGGGTCGGGCCTTCCTGGGCCGGGAGCACGGCGGCCGTGCTCAGGCAGCCCAGTACGCCGAGGATCGCCAGCGCTTTCACGGCTCGCCACAATAGCGAAGCCGGGCAGTACACTCGTCGCCCCCGTGAACGACGTCTCGAGACCCGTGGCCGCCAGGACGGCCGAACCCCGCTCCACCGATCGCTACCTCGGCGAGGACTCGGCCTCGCGATCGCTCTACCGGCGCGCCCTCGACGTCATGCCCGGCGGCAACAGCCGCCACACGCTGGTCATGGACCCGTACCCGATCTACGCGGCCTCGGGGCACGGCTGCATCGTCACCGACGTCGAAAGCCAGGAGCGCATCGACTTCGTCAACAACTACACGTCGCTGATCCTCGGGCACTCGCACCCCGCGGTGACGGAGGCGGTCGCCCGGGTGATCGGGAGCGGCACCGCGTTCTCGCTGCCGACCGAGACGGATATCCGCCTCGCCGAGCTGCTGGTGGAGCGCATCCCCTACATCGACCAGGTGCGGTTCGCGAACTCCGGCAGCGAGGGCGTGCTGCTGGCGATCCGGGCGGCGCGCGCCGCGACCGGCCGCAGCAAGATCGCCAAGTTCGAGGGTTGCTACCACGGCATCTACGACTACGCGCAGGCTTCCGACAGCTCGCGGCCCAAGAACTGGGGCGAGTCGGAACGGCCGGCGACGACGCTCGAGCCGAGCATGGCGAAGAGCCTCGAGACGGAGGTCGTCACGCTGCCGCTCAACGACATCGAGGTCTGCAGCGCCCTGATCGACGAGCACCGGGCCGACCTCGCGGCGGTGCTCATGGATCCGCTCCCGGCCGCGCTCGGGCTGATCCCGCCGAGAGCCGATTTCGTGGCGGCCATCCGGGCGAAGACGAGGGAATGCGGCGCGCTGCTGATCGCCGACGAGGTGCTCTCCTTCCGCATCGACTACCGCGGCGCCTGCCACCGGTTCGGGATCGAGCCGGACCTCGTCTCGCTCGGCAAGATCATCGGCGGCGGCTTCCCGGTCGGCGCGGTGGCCGGCAAGGCGGACGTGATGAAGGTCTTCGACCACCGCGACGGCGAACTCGTCCACCACGGCGGCACCTACAACGGCAACCCGGTGACGATGGTCGCCGGCTACGAGACGATGAAGCGCCTGACGCCGGAGGTCTTCTCCGAGTTCGACCGGCTGGGCGACCGGGTCCGCGCCGGCCTCCAGCAGGTGCTCCAGCGCCACGGCATCGAAGCGGTCGCCACCGGCCGCGGCTCGCTGTTCGCGGTCGTGCCGGGGAACGAAGCGCCGAAGGACTTCCGCGCCGTGTTCACCGCCCGCTCCGCCGCGCCGCGGATCCAGAAGATCGCCAGGGAGATGCTCAACCGCGGCATGCTGATGGGCGCCCGCGGCCTGTTCGGCGCGCTCTCGACCCCGATGGGCGACGCGGAGATCGACCGCTTCCTCGAAGCGGCCGACGGCGCCGCGGCGTACGTGCTGGCTGCCTAGGAAAGCCGTTCCAACAGGAGCGCTAGCAGGGCGTCGCGGACTTCGTTCCGGAAGTCGAGGTCGTTCTGGTTGAACTGGACGGCGACGGCGATGCCGGAGTCCCGGTGGTAGTACATCGTGGAGCGCCAGCCGGGGAACCATCCGCCGTGGCCGATGAGTTCGCCATGCGGGCTGTCGGCCCGGTAGACGCCGAGGCCGTAGGTCGCGCCGGCGTCTTCGCCACGGTAGCCGGAGTTCAGCATCTCCTCCAGGTACGGTCCGTCGAGGGCGCGTTCCTCGTAGAGGATCTTGGCCCAGCGGGCCAGGTCGCGTGAGTTGGAGACGTAGCCGCCGCCGGTCCACTCGGTCTGCGGGCTGAACGCCATCACGTCGCCCTCGGCGGTCTTCGCCGGAAGCGAGAACGGGTTGTCCTCGCCGACGTGGCCGGGAGCGAGGTCGGGGAAGGTGCGGCCGATCTGCTCCACCGTGCGCGGGAGGTCGTGGCGGTCGAGGACGCGGCGCCTGGCTTCGTCGTAGTACGCGCCGCCGGAGGCGACCTCCAGGACCAGGCCCGCGACGATGAAGCCCGTGTCGGTGTAGGCGTAACCCTCGCCCGCGGGGAACAGGGGCTCCTTGTCGAGAACGTACTGGACGAGTTCCCGCGGCTCGAACCAGGCGTCGGGGTCGCCGGCCGGGCCACGCCGCGACCGGGCCTCGCGGCGCCATGCTTCGTCGTAGACGTGGTCGGTCAGTCCGCTCGAGTGGCTGAGCAGGTGGCGAAGCGTCATCGTCTCGTGGTTGGGCAGGCGGGTCCACCACGGTTCGTCGCCGAGCCAGCGCGACGCCAGGTCGTCGAGGCCGAGCAGGCCCTCGTTGACCATGCTGAGCGCGGTGGTGGCGGCGATCGTCTTGCCGATGCTGCCGGCCGGCATGCGGTTCGCGGGATTCATCGGCAGGTCGCTCTCCGGGTCGGCGTAGCCGGTCGCGGCGACGCCTTCGCTGCCGTCCGGGAGCACGAAGGCGGCGGTGGCGCCGATGAAGCCGAGCTCGGCGCGGAGTTCGTCGAGGCGCGCCTGGAAGAGCTGCTCGGTGTCGGTCAAGGTCGTGTCGGGGGCCGGTGGCGCGGCGCAGGCGAGGGTCAGGAGCGTGGCCGGAAAGAGGAGCCGGCCTGACGGCCGGCGCAGTCTGAAGGCCGCCTGCGGCGGCAGCGGGTCAGCACCCTGGTGGCGCGCCCCCGCGCCACCAGCGTCCCAGTCCGTGCGCCCGTCATCGGGCGCGCGGATGGCAGACCCGCGCACCCAGTGGGCGCCGGTGTCAGTTCCACCCGTAGGCCGCCCGGATGCGCGCCGGGAGCTCGAAGAAGATGACCGGGTTGGCTTCGCTGCTGTTGGCCAGGATGACATAGCCGTTGCCTCCTTCGAGCGATCCGACGAGGTTCCCGCGGAAGCCCCAGTTGCCGCCGGTGTGTCCGAAGAAGCGGTCCGCTTCTCCGGGCGGCGCGGGCCGGTGGGGAGTGTCGGCGCCGGTGGTGAAGCCGAGAGCGTAGTGGCCGACGCCTCCGGGCGTCACCATCCTGCGAGCGGACTCGGTCGTGAGGACGCGGTTCGAGCGTCCTTCCAGCGAAAGCTGCACCTCGATCAGGAACTTCGCGAGGTCCGTCGGGGTCGTCCAGAGTCCGGCGGCGTAGAGCTCCGGGTAGACGTGCCAGTTCGCGCGGGGCTCCGAATCGTCCTCGTCGGGCCTGGTCGCCGACCCGCCGGCCCGCGCCGCGTTGCCGTGAAGCGCGGCAGGCAGCGGCTGGCAGAAGCAACTGCGCGTCATGCCGAGCGGGTCGAGGACGGTCTCCTGGAGGATCTGCGCGAACGGCGCGGCCATCGCGTCGCTCAGAGCGAGCTGCAGGATGGTCGAGCCGCCTCCCGAGTACTCGTACTTGGTGCCGGGCTGCCAGCCGACGACGATCGGGTCGGTGTTTGCCGGGGTTTCCTCGTCCTTCCGTCCCAGGACCTCGGGGACGGTCGGCAGCTCGGCATCCGGCTTGTAGCCGGGGAATCCCGAAACCGTGGTGCCGGCCGTCATGCTCAGCAGCATCCGCGGCGTTACCGGAGTCTCGGCGAGCAGCTCGGCGTCTTCTTCCAGTCGCCAGGAACGGAGGATCGAGTTGATGTCGTCGTCGAGCCCGAAACGTCCCTCCTGCACCGCCCAGAGCACCGCCATCGCGGATACCGGCTTGCTGATCGAGGCGGCCTGAAAGAGGGTGTCGGCGTCGACTGGGGTGCCGCTCGATTCGTCCGCAACGCCGTAAGCCCTGGCCCAGTGCAGCCGGTAGTCGTGGACGACGGCGACACTGAGTGCGGGGATGCCGTGCGTCTCCATCAACTCGGCGAGGGTCTTGCCGGAGTCGTCGCTGGCTCCCGCCTCGCGCGGAGCCTCGATCCTTGCGATCAGCTCCGCCGGTTGGGCCGCCAGGGGTGTGGCGAGAAGCCAAGTCAGCAGAGTGCCGGCCAGAAGGCCGGCGCACCCAGTGTGGATCGCTACTTCCCGCCGGCTGACGGGCCCATTCCTCCGCCGAGACCGTAGAGGGTCTTGCGGCCGCCGAGGCGGAAGTTCGCCGTGACGCCGACCTCGCGCTCGTCCGTGAGCGAACCCCGGATCACGCCGGTGCCGAAGCCGTAGCCTTCGTTCGGGCGCCACTGCTGCACGGCGATCTGGTCGAGCACGTTCTTGGCGAACAGATGGACCTGGAGGCCGTCGCGCGGAGTGAACCAGATGGCCCGCAGGTCGAGGCGCGTGTACTCGGGGATCTTGTACTTCGGCAGATTGCTGACGTCGGTGTTCTTCTCCGTCGTGTGGCCGAGCGTGCCCAGGAAGCGGACGTCGCCGAGGTCGTAGATCGCCGTCACGGAGAACTTGTGCCTGGGTTGCAGCGGCATGCGGTTGCCGCCGAAGTTGGTCAGGCTGGCGATCTCCTGTGTGAACGTGTTGCCCTCGCGGTCCTGGAACTCGTGGGTCACGGTCTCCGCCGCCGGGTCGCAACAGTAGATCGTGTCGAAGTCTCCGAGCTCGGAATCGAGGTAGTTGTACCAGCCGCGGATCGTGAAGCGGTCGGTGGCCCGGAAGGCCGCGTTGAACTCGAGGCCCGAGATGAAGCTGCCGTCGATCGTGTTCATCTCACCCTCGAAGATGCTCTCGCCCTGGATCCGCCGTTCGACCGGCAGCAGGCGGGTCGAGTTGACCCAGTAGCCCTGGTAGTCGTTGTAGAACAGCGAAGCCTCCAACTGGAGTCGGTTGTCTGCCAGCAGGCCCTTCCAGCCGCCTTCGTAGTTGATGAGCTCCTCCGAGTCGAAGGTCACCTCGGTCAGGTTGCCGAAGCCGACGAAGCCGCCGGGGCGGCCGCCCTTGGAGATCCGGCCGTACCACATGCTGGCCGGGTTGGCCGAGTACTGGAAGCCCGCGTTCCAGGTGGTCTGGTTCCACTCCGCGTCGTTCTTGCCCTCGAAGCCTTCCACCGCGGCGTTGCGGAAGATCCACAGGTCGACCCCGAAGCCGAAGTTGATGCCGATCCGAATGTCGTTCTGGACGTGGGTCTTGATGTCCTGGTCATGGCGGATGCCGCCGAACAGCGTCCACCTGTCGCCGAGCTGGTACTCCAGGTTCCCGTAGTAGGCGCGGGTCTCGAACTGTGAGTGGCCGTAGAAGTCGAGCCAGTGGCCGTTCATGTTGCCGTCGGAGAACGCGCCGATTGCGCCCGCGTTCGACCAGTCGAGCAGTTCTCCCGGGCACGCCCAGACGCCCAGACCCGACTGGGCCGACGTGGTGCCGTGTTCGCTCAGCAGAGGCAGCCCGAAGAAGGGCAGCAACGCCTGGCAGGTCGCCAGCGTGTTCGTGTTGAACGCGGGGTTGGCGAAGTCGAAGAAACGAGCATCGTACGGCTCGTCACCGTCGCGCTGGTAAGCGCCCAGGACGAACTGGAAGTCGCCGGCGAAGCTCGAGGCCAGCCTCAGCTCGTGGGAGGTCTGCTCCGAGTAGCGGAAGTAGTTCACCATCGTGTCGGCGAACGGGTAGCCGTTCGCGTCGAGGAACGGGTCGTCGGGGCCGCCCATTCGCGACGTGCCGTCCGTGTCGGTCTGCGCGTTCTCCGTCGTCTCGCGGTAGCCGCCCTTGTAGGACAGGCTGATGCCGCTGCTGGGACGGATGTTCAGGTCGGCCACGGCCATCTGGAGCTCCGAGTCCTCGTTGCCGGGCGTGTTGTAGTCGACGACGTTGCGCAGGTCGTCACCGGGGCAGATGAGCCGGTTCGGATCGCTGAGATCGCAGTCCCTGACCGACGGCGACTGGTTCTCGGCGCCGAGGAAGGGATTGGGGAACAGGCAGGTCGGGTTGCCTTCCGGGTCGGTGCCGCTCAGCAGGCATTCCGTCGTCACGTCGCGGCCGGTCAGCTCGACGGAGGTGCGGGGAGCGCCGCTGTCCTCGCGCGCGGCGTAGCGGATGTTGAAGTCGACGGTCTCGCCAAGGTAGCGGAGTTGCGGCGCCCAGTGGGTGTTGTCCGGTTCGTCGTAGTCGCCGCCGGGGCCGATGTTGGGCTGCGCGCCCTCGCCCTGCCAGCTTCCCGCCGTCAACCGCCAGCTCACCCGGCTGTCGCCGATCGGTCCGCCGATGGCGAGGTCGCCGCGCTGCGAAGTCTGGTCGGTGTACTCGGCCAGGGCGTTGACGTCGAACTGGGCGGTGGGTTTGATCGTGTTGAAGCTGATCGCGCCGGCGATCGCGGCGCGGCCGCCGGTGGTGCCCTGCGGGCCGCGCGCCACGTTCATGCTCTCCACGTCGAAGAGGTTGCCGGGCTCGAGTCCGTAGAGCTCGTCGGTGTAGACGCCGTCGACGTAGGTGGCGACCGCGGTGGCCTGGAAGAACTCCTGGTTGCGCTGCGAGCCGATGCCGCGCAGGTAGAGATGGTTGCCATGACCCGAATCGGGGGACTGGTGGCCGATCTGCAGGCCCGGCGTGAGCGCTTCGAGGTCGTTGTTGTTGTTCATGCCGAGTTCGACGACCATGCCCTCGTTGAAGCCGGTGACCGTCATCGGCCGCCGCAGGACGTTCTCTTCGCCGATCTCGCCCTGGACGACGATCTGCTCGACGACGGACAGGCCCAGAGCGAACTCGATCGATGCCATTCCGCCCGACACCTCGACCGCTTCGCTCGAGGACCGGAAGCCCTGAAGCGATGCAACGGCCGTGTAGGCGCCGTCGGCCACGCCGTCGATGCGGAAAGCACCGGAAGCGTCGGTCTGCGCGCTCTTCCCGATGTCGTCGCCATCGGCGTCCTGGAGGCTGACGGTCACGCCCGGCAGGGCGCCGCCCTCGCGGTCGTAGACCGTGCCGGAGACGCTCCCGTCCTGGGCCGCGGCCGGCAGGACGAGTACCGCCATGGCGAGAAACGCCAACAGGATGAGTCTCCGGGTCCTTCGGCCGTTGGGGTGCTTGGAGTCCATACTTGCCTCCTCGGACATTTCTTGAAGGGTACGCAAAACATGATACAGCGTTGCACCTTCGCGGCAAGTCGTCTAACTTGAGACACTGTTACAAGTTCGCTACACTGAGGGCCGGAACGAAGGAGGACCGGATGGAACTTCGAGCGAGTGCAGGGTTGGCCGTTGCGAGTGCGCTGCTCGCGGTCGCGGCGCAACCCGCACCGGCCGCGGAGGACGCCTGCATCCCCGGCGGCAAGGCGCAGACCATGCCGGGGACGGCGTCCGAGTACGCCGCCATGTGCCTGCCGCACGTCGGCGTACCGCCGACGGTCGACTGCGGCGCGGGCGTGCGCATCCCGATCCACGTCGACGGCGTAGAGGTGTTCGAGAGTCCGGGCCCTCGCCAGTGCGACACGCCCGACTTCAAGGGCAACTGCAACGTCGGCTCGAGGATCGCCAGGGTGCAGGGCAAGGCCGCCGACGGCAGCCCCCTGGAGGACGTCGTCTGGGTCTGGTTCTGCCGCTCGGCGGGCCGTGAGCTCTTCGAGAGGGGCATCTCCTCCGTCCAGATGATCGGACACAACAAGACGACGGGCGCAACCTGCTTCTTCGAGTCGCCCGACGGGAAGGGCGACCTGATTCAGGCCAGGGAGTACCTTCACATGGACGAACGGGGCCTGCTGGCCGGGAAGCTCCCCGGTCCAGACCACGACGACTTCGACAAGGCCTTCATCCCGCCGCCGCCGAACGTCCAGTGCGTCCAGTGCCACCAGAACAACGCCTTCCTGCACGACCCCTGGATCGACGGCGCCAGGCTGCCGTCCAATCCCGACGAGCCCGTCCTGCCGGGATGGGTGGATCCGGAAGCGCCCTACTGGGTGGTCGGCGGAACGCACTGGGACATGCGGACGCCGTACATCGAAGGCAACGCCTGTCTCGACTGCCACCGGGCGCCGACCAGGACGGCGCGCCTGCTGGAGGCCGGCCAGACGCACGTCAACGAGTTCATGCCGCCGCGCCGCCCGGGGAGCCTGAAGGACGACTACGCGGCGCTGCTCGCCTGCCACGACGACGGCGCGGGAAACACGCCCGGCTGCGACTGGCTGATTCCGCCGGGCGGCGGCTGCGAGACGCGTATCGTTCCCGGGACGCCCGGAGACGGCGCGGGCGGCGGCATCACGACTGGGCGTGTGAAGGAATGACCAAACTCGACCTGACGGATCGCGTCGCCATCGTCACCGGCGGCGCCGGCGGCATCGGCACCTGCATCGCCAGGACCTACGCCGGGGCCGGCGCCAGGGTCGTCGTGGCCTCCCGCAAGAAGGAGAACCTGGACGGCGTCGTCGGCGAGATCGAGTCGGCCGGCGGAACCGCCATGGCCGTCGGCTGCGACATCACGGTCCCCGCCGAGGTGAACGGGTTGATCGAGGAGACCGTCGGCGCCTTCGGGCGGCTCGACGTCATGGTGAACAACGCCGGCGGCGGCGCGACCCCGCGCATGCCCGAGGACACGCCCTACGACGAGTGGCAGCGCATCGTCGACCTGAACCTGACCGGCACCTGGCTCTGCTGCATCGCCGCCGGCAAGCAGATGATCGAGCAGCAGAGCGGCAACATCATCAACATCTCGTCGGTGGCCGGCACCAAGGGCCACCCCGGCATGCTCCACTACTCGGCGGCCAAGGCGGGCGTGATCAGCCTGAGCAACAACCTGGCCTTCCAGTGGGCGAAGCACAACATCCGCGTCAATTGCGTGGCGCCCGGACTGATCGCCACGCCGGCGATGGTGAAGTGGGGCGTGATCCAGCCGGCCGAGAAGGAGGACGGCACGCCCGTGCCGCGCCTCGAGCGGCCGCCCGACCCCGAAGACGTCGCCGACCTCTGCCTCTTCCTGGCCTCGCCGGCCTCGGACCTGCTCACCGGCGAGGTGATCCCGATCCGGTCCTGGACGCGGCTGGACCGCTTCTGGAACTGAGACCGATGGACCAGCTTTCCGCTACGGCCGCATCCTTCGTCCGGCCGCTCGACACCCGCGACGACGACCTCGACCTCCTGGGCGGCAAGGGCCGCTCACTGGCGCGAGCCGCGAACGCCGGCTTCGCGGTGCCGGGCGGCTTCCAGGTCACGACGGCCGCCTACCGGTCCTTCGTCGCGGCGCACGGTCTGCAGCAGCGGATCGTCGAACTGGCGAAGCCCGAACTCGTGAACGGCGCCGTCTCGTTCGACAGCGCGTCGGCGGCGATCCAGGAGCTCCTGGCCGCGCCGGCCCTCTCCGACCTCGCGGCCGCCGAGATCGCCGCCGCCTACCGCGGGCTCGAGCCCGCCAACCCGCCGGTGGCGGTGCGCTCCTCCGCCAACGCCGAGGATCTGCCCGAGGCGTCCTTCGCCGGCCAGCAGGACACCTACCTCAACGTCCGCGGCGAGGACGCCGTGGTCGCGGCGGTGCGCGACTGCTGGGCCTCGCTGTGGACCCCCCGCGCGATCGCCTACCGCCACCAGATGGGCATCGACCAGGGCAAGGTGGCGATGGCGGTCGTGGTGCAGATCATGGTGCCGTCCGAGGTCTCGGGCATCCTGTTCACGGCCAACCCGGCGACGGGCGAACGCGCCGAGGCGATCGTCAACGCCAGCTTCGGCCTGGGCGAGGCCGTCGTCGGCGGCCAGGTGACGCCCGACACCTACGTGGTCGACCGCGCCACCGGCGAGGCGACCGAGACGATCATCGGCACCAAGGAACAGCGGATCGTCCAGGACGGCGACCAGGGCACGCGCATCGAGGAGATCGACGAGGCCGACCGGGAGAGTTCCTCCCTGTCGGCGGAGGCCCTCCGAGAACTCGTCGAGCTGGGCGCAGAAGTCGAGGCGCGGTTCGACGGCGTGCCGCAGGACATCGAGTGGGCGATATCCGGCGGCAGGCTCTACCTGCTGCAGTCGCGGCCGATCACGAACCTGCCGCCGCAACCGATCGACGTCGAATGGGTGCCGACGCCTCCGGCCCGCATCCTGACGCGCCGCCAGATCGTCGAGAACATGCCCGATCCGATCTGCCCGCTGTTCGAGGAGCTCTACCTGACGATCGGTCTCGAGAAGGCCCGCAAGGGCAAGAGCATGATGGTCGGCGGCGGCCCGGTGTTCGTCACGATGCACGGCTTCGCCTACCAGCGCGGCGACTGGCAGATGCTCTTCCCGGACGGCGACAACACGGAGATCAGGAAGCCGACCGAGGACGAACTGGAGGCCGCCGAACGCGCCATGGCCGAGCGGCGCAAGGGCTCCCCCGCGGAGAACCTGGAGATGGCGGAGCACGACCTGGAGCTGTTTCGGGATGCGCTCGGCGACGAGGACCGCCGCGCCTTCGACGCCTGGGCAGCCTCGGCCGAACTCGGCGATTCCCTGGCGCAGCGGGTGACGATGCCCGAGAGCAGAAACCCGACCTACGTCGCCTTCAATCGCACCCAGTGGAACGAGGGCGTGCTCAGGAAGTGGCGGGAAGAGACGATGCCGCGCCTGGTCCGGATCACCGGCGAATGGCGCGAGGTCGACCCGGCCACGGCGTCCGACGAGACCCTGCTCAAGGGCATCGTCGACCTGGGCGTGGCCGAGGGCGACTACTGGTCGAACGACACCGGGCACACGTTCGGCGTCGCCAAGTCGACCGATGACCAGCTCCAGTGCTTCCTGCGCGAGACGCTGCCCGACCACCACTTCACGAGCGGACAGTTCCTGAGCGGCTTCAAGTCGAAGACGATGGAAGCGAACGACGCGATCTACGAGGTCGCGAAGCGCATCCGGGCCGACGAGTCGCTGTGGGAACTGGTGATGGTGACCCCGGCCTCACGGCTCATGGCCGCGCTCGAGGAGCACCCGGCGAGCGGGGCCGCCCTCGAGGCGATCGACAGCTACCTCGGGACCTTCGGGCACCAGGGCTACACGCTCGACTTCGTCGAGCCGCCGCAGAGCGAGGATCCGACCGCGTTCTTCGCCACGCTGAAGACGATGGTCGCCAACCGCGACTACAGCCCGGAGCAGCACGACATCGACGCGCGCCGCAAGAAGGAGGAGGCGCTTGCCCGGATCGAAGAGCTGCTCGACGGCCTCGAGTACTGGCAGTTCCGCTTCCGCCTGTGGTTCACCTACCTCTTCTACCCCATCCGCGAGGAGACGATGTTCTACCTCGGCAGCGCCTGGCCGGTGCTGCGCCCGCTGGCTGCGGAGTTGGGGCGGCGCCTGGTCGAGGCGGGTACGTTCACGCGGCCCGACGACGTCTACTTCTGCGTCACGGACGAGATCCGCGAAGCGATCGCGGCCCGCGCGCGGGGCGAAGCGAGGCCCGATCTCGGCGCGCTTGCCGCCGATCGGCGCGAACTCCGCGAGGCCCGCAAGCGCCTGCACCCGCCGGGGACCGTGCCGCCGGAGGCGAGCGAGCATCCGTCGATCGCCTTCAAGGAGACGCAGGCCCGCAACGACCCGAACAGCCCCACGCTGCGCGGCGTTCCGGTCAGTCCCGGCACCGTCACCGCGCCGGCGAGCCTGATCAAGTCGCCGCCCGAGTTCGACCGGATGCGGTCCGGCTCCATTCTCGTGTGCCCGATGACGAACCCCGCCTGGACGCCGCTGTTCGCGCACGCCTCGGGGCTCGTCACCGACATTGGCGGCATCCTCGGCCACGGCTCGATCGTTGCGCGCGAGTACGGCATTCCCGCGGTCGTCGGTACCGGCAACATCACCCAGCGCGTGGCGCCGGGCCAGGAGATCAGCGTCGACGGTGATGCGGGGGTCGTGACGCTTCACGACTCCTGACCTGCGGTGCGTGTCGGTGCGTGTCGGTGCGCCGGCCTTCTGGCCGGCTGCCGCCGGAGGCGGCCCATGAGAACGCGGCCGAAGGCCGGCTCCTTTTTCTTACTCGGGCTCGCCGCTTCGCGGCATCGCGCCTATGCCGGCCAGAAGGCCGGCGCACCGACACGCACCGACGCCCGGAGATACGCTTTGCCCAGGATGAAAGGTCCTGCCACCCTCGCCGCGCTCTTCCTGCTGTTCTCCGCGAACGGCGCCGGCCAGGCACGACAGGAGCCCGCGCCCGAGACCTTCGGCGAGACGATCGATGTCCGCGTCGTCAACGTCGACGTCTGGGTGACCGATCGCGACGGCAATCCCGTCACGGGCCTGACGGCCGGCGACTTCGAGGTGCGGGAGGACGGCCGCCCGGTGGAGCTGTCGAACTTCTTCGAGTTCACGGACGGCCTGGACGCGACCGCGCGGGAGCAGGAAGCGGCCGCCTTCCGGGACCGCCGGCCCCGGGAGAGCGACCTGGACCGCTTCGTCCCCGCCGAGCCGCCACCGCCGGAGCACCGGCTGAGCCTGATGGTCTACGTCGACAACAACAACCTGACGCCGACGGACCGCAACCGGCTGCTGCCCTTCCTGCGCAACTTCCTGAGCGTTCAGCTCAGCCCGTACGACCGCGCGATGCTCGCCGTCTACGACCAAGGCAGGTTCGAGGTCGCGCTCCCCTTCACCACCGAGGCCTGGCGCGTCGCCGAGGCGACCCACGAGGTCGCGAGGGCCGTCGGCAGCCGCGACCGCATCGAATCGCAGCGCCTGGACATCCTGCGCGAACTCAACGAAGACAACGAGGTTCCGCCCCGCTACGGGGCGATCATGGAGCTGATCCGCGACTTCGCCGCAATGATCAGAAGCGAGGTCGACGCCTCGATCGTGAACGTGGAGAACGCGATCCGGACGATGGCGGGCCTGCCCGGGCGCAAGGCCGTCCTGTACATCAGCAACGGGCTGCCCATGCGGCCGGCGGAAGATCTGTTCCGGGCGGTCGAGGAGCGGTTCACCGATACGCGCGGCCGGTGGCGGAACAGATCGGCCACCGTGGAAGTGTCGCCCTACGCAAACCCAAGGAGCATCGATGCCGCGAACGCCTCCCTCGAGGCCTACCAGTACGACCTTTCGCGGCGATTCGACGAACTCGCCTCCCTCGCCAACGCCAACGGCGTCACCTTCCACAGCGTCGCCGCCGCGGGAGCGCGCGTCAGCGGCATGAACACCGCGGACCTCCGTTTCTCCACCAGCATCGAGTTCACCCGCGCCAACAATCTGGAGGAGCCGCTGCTCCGCCTGGCCGACCGCACCGGTGGGCGGGCCATCGTCAACACCCGCAACTTCGCGGGCGGCTTCGACCGCATCGCCAGCGACCTGCAGAACCGCTACTCGCTCGGCTACTCGGCGACGCACATCGAGCGGGGAAGCACCCACCGGATCGAGGTCGAGCTGACCGACGAGGCGAAGCGGCGCTACCGCGGACGCCTGTCGATTCGCCACCGCGACAGCTACATCGACAAGTCCGTCTCGGCGGAGATGGCGGACCTGACGCTGGCGGCCCTGGCGATGAAAGAGGCCGCCAACCCGATGGCGGTCCGGATCGCGCCGGTCCGCGGCCCGGGCAGCGAGGTCCTCCTCGACAGCGGCGACGTCCAGTCGAGGATGCTGGTCGCGATCCCGATCGGCCCGCTGACTCTGGCCCCGGTCGCCGACGGGCACGAAGCCCGGGTCCGCCTGTGGGTCCAGGTGATGGACGGGGAGGGCCGCGTTTCCGAGGTGACGGAGCATCCCGTTCCCGTCCTGGTGAAGGAGGGCGAGATCGAGGACGCCCGGGAACTCTCGTGGCCGTTCGCGGTCGATGTGGTGACCGCGCCCGGGCCGCATCGCGTCGCGGTCGGCGTACGCGACGATCTCGCCGCCACGACCTCCGTCGTCGCGCTCGACATCGACGCCGGCAACGCCCCGGACGCGGCCGCCACCGTCCCCGCCGCGGTCACCGAAGCGCCGCCCTCGCCCGGCACGCCCGAGGGCTGGCTCGCCGAGGCGGCGGCGCACTACCAGCGCTCCGAGCTCGAACAGATGGCCGGCGCCGCGCGCCGGGCGCTGGAGTTGACGGACGACATCCGTCTGCGAACGCGGGCCTGGAACGCGCTCGGCGTGGCGCTCTTCGACAAACCCGATCGCACGGAGCAGGACGTGGTCGAGGCCGAGGAGGCGTTCCGCCGCGTGATCGCGGTCATGGACGACGAGGCGTCCGTCGCGCCGCGCTACAGCCTCGCCAGGCTGCTGGTCGACTCCGGCAGGGCGGAAGCGGGCGTGGCCGAGGCCCGGAGCATCCTGGCCATCTCGCCGGAAGGTCCGATCCCCGACCGGGCGAGGATCCTGGTCTGTCACTCGCGAGGTCCGGCCGGGGAGGAGGCCGCCAGCCCGCCGGAGGCCGCCGCCGACTCAGACCGCAGACCGGGCGAGATGATCTACCAGGTCGCCCACGAGTACACCGACGAAGCGATCCAGGCCGGTGTCGAAGGCGTGGTCGGCCTGGGGGTCCGCATCGACGAGGAAGGTTGCGTCGTCGACGTCGAGGTGCTGGAACGCTTGCCCCACGGCCTCACCGAGAACGCAGTCGCGGCGATGAGACGGGCCGTCTTCCGGCCGGCGATGGAGAACGGCGAACCGGTGGGGGCTACGTACAGGACCGCGGTGCGCTTCGCCCTAGATGCCGAGGAGCGCTAGGAAGCGCCGCTTCTGCTCCTCGCTCATCGCTTCGAAGTCCGGGACGGCCATGTCGGTCGTGGGCAAGTCCGCGAACTCCGGTGACGGCCGCTGCAGGCTCGCGGCGATGTTGTGCAGGCCGCCGCCTTCCTCCATGCCCTTGCCCAGCGCCATGCCGACTTCCCGGGGCCACACGTGCTTTGGACCGCCGCCCAGCCCGAGAGGATTCGGCC
Organism: Acidobacteriota bacterium; assembly: GCA_011525365.1. GTDB lineage: Bacteria > Acidobacteriota > Thermoanaerobaculia > Multivoradales > Multivoraceae > Multivorans. The sequence continues at coordinate 243,587 of WTGQ01000003.1, read as the reverse complement.
GCCCGACGTACTCCTCGATCTGCTGGAACATCACCTTCTCCTGGGCCGAACGCCGCATCTGACCCTGGCGGCCGTACTTGGTGCGCGACTGGTTGCAGATCGAGGCCCAGGGCATCGCGATGTGGAAGCCCGGCAGCGCCTTGCATTCCTCGGGCGCGCCGTCGCCGCCGCTGACCCGGCCATCCTTGACCATGAGGTAGTACGCGGACATCTCGCGGCCGCCCTCGAGCAGCCGCGCGGGCGCGTGGGTGTAGATCTCGGTGAATCCCCAGGCGGTGTCGGCCGGAAGATCGCCGGCTTCGAGGAGTTGCACGCCGTACTCGGCGCACGCCTCGCACCACGCCTTCGAGCCGAACTCTCCGACCGGTTCCAGTTCGGCTACGTTGAAATCGGCCACTCTCGTTCTCCCGTTGTCTGTTCGGTCAATCCCGATGCGTCGGCCGGCGAGGACGCCGGCGCACCCAGTCAAACTTGGAACAATGTAACATCTTTAGAACAGCGACCAGGACCCGCGTATCATCTCAGGCATCAGGCGCGAACCCATGACGAACGCCGAAACCAAGAGCCTCAAGGCCGGTGAACCGATGAGCCGGCGCGAGGCGAACGTGGCGGCGCGCCGGGAGCGCATTCTCGAGTCCGCCCGTACCCTCCTGAAGGAATCGGGTCCCGAAGGACTCTCGATGCGTAAACTGGCCCGGGGCGCGGGTTTGAGCGTCACCACGCTGTACAACCTGCTCGGCTCCCGCGAGGAGATCCTGCAGGCGCTGATCCGGGATTCCGTGCAGCGTCTCGACGAGCCGGCGCCCGACGCCCGCACCGCCCGCGATCCGTTGCGGCGCGCGGCGAGGGCCATGGAAGGCCTGCTCAGCTACATGATCGACAACGGCGACCTGCTGCGGCCGCTCATCGTGGCCGACTTCAGCACCGGCCACTGGGCCCGGCTGGTCCAGCAGGACGAGGGCAAGCGCCTCAGCTCGCTCAAGGCGGCGATTCACAAGGCGGTTGGCGACGCTCTCGCCAGCGGTCAACTGCAGACTTCGGTCGGTCAGCCGTTCCTGGAGACACAGCTCTACGTCGGCTGGGAACTCGCCCTCGACCAGTGGGCCTTCGGCATCCTCGACGACGAGGTCTACCGGCTGAAGAGCCTGTGCGGCTTCTACGTCGGCCTGCTCGCCTTCGCCGCTCCCGACACTCGCCCCCGCATCGAGAAGGAACTCCGGCGTCTCGAACGCAGGTTCCCCTCGATCGAAGCGCGCCCCAAGCGCGGCTAGCCGCTTGAATCCCCGCCTCGACGTCGTAGGCCTGGGCCTCGCCATCGTCGATGTCGTGCTGCGGGTCGACCGGATGCCGAGGTGGGAGGATCCGAGGGGACTCCTCGACTTCACACTCGCCGATGGCGGGCCCGCCGGCACGGCCTGCTTCGTCGCCTCGACGTTCGGGCTTCGCACCGGCTTCGTGGACACCGTGGGCGACGACGATCTTGGCGCGCACCGGCGGCGGTCACTGGAGCGGGCAGGCGTGGACACCAGCCGCCTGGTAGCCCGGGAAGGGCCGGAGGACCACGTGGTCGTCGTCTACGTAGACGCCGCGACCGGCGAGCGGGTGTTCTCATTCCGGCGCGGCTTCCTCTCCCGGCCGGTCACCGCCGACGACCTCGACCGCGCGTACATCGAGTCGGCTCGGATTCTCCACCTCGACGGCAGCCATGGCGCCGCGGCGCTCGCGGCGGCCCGCTGGATGAAGGAGTCGGGGGGCACGGTCGTCCTCGACGCGGCCGCCACCAGCCACAAGGTCCTCGAACCGGCCCGGGCTCTCGTAGCCGAGACCGACGTCCTGATCTGCGGCTCGGGCTTCGCGCCGATGCTCACGGGCGAGGAAGACGCGTGGCGGGCTGGCCGCGCCGCCCTCGACCTTGGACCGCGGGTCGTGGTGCAGACCGAGGGCGCGCGGGGCAGCTACACGGTGGCGAGCGAAGAGGAGTTCCACACGCCCGCGTACGAAGTCGACGTCGTCGACACGACGGGTGCCGGCGATACCTTTCACGGCGCCTACCTGGTGGGACTCGCCAGGCGCTGGGATCTCGAGCGCTGCGCCTCGTTCTCGTCGGCCGTCGCGGCCCTGCACTGCACCGTGCTGGGCAACCGCAAGGGGATTCCGTCGATGGCGGAAGTCGAGGCCCTGATGGCCGCGCAGCCGCCGGGTGAGGGCTAAGACCGTGGGAGACAACATGGGACGCATCGGAATCACCTTCAACTACTGGGGCAACGAGTGGATGGAGGACATCGAGGAGTACGAGCGCAGGATGGCCCGGGCGGCAGCGATCGGCTTCGACCTGATGTCCTTCTCGCAGGACGTGCTCTTCCTGTACACGCCGGAGCAGAAGAAGCGCTTCGTCGCCTCGGCCGCCGAGCACGGGCTCAGGATCAACTACATGGCGGGGCTTGGTCCGAAGCAGGACATCAACTCGGACTCGGAAGACGACCGGCGCCACGGCATCGCGCACCTGCGCGCCCTCGCCGAGCAGGCGAGCGAGATGCAGCGGATGGCGGGGGGCGGCGGCGCCGATGTCGGCGGCGCGATCACCGGCGTCATGCGCCAGGGGCTCGACGGACGCGACAAGGAGCGTTGCCGGGCGCACGCCGTCGCCGCCATGCGCGAGGCGATGAAGACAGCCGAGGACCTCGACGTGACCTTCCACATCGAGGTCCTGAACCGCTTCGAGCACTTCCTGGTCAACACCTGCGAGGAGGCGCTGCGCTTCCTGGACGAGGTGGGCAGCCCGAACCTGAAGATGATGCTCGACACGTACCACATGAACATCGAGGAGGACTCGCTGGGCGAAGCGATCGTTAGCGCCGGCGACCAGCTCGGCACCTTCCACATCGGCGAGAACAACCGCCGGCCGCCCGGCCGGGGTCACATCCCCTGGGACGAGGTGGTGGCCGCGCTGCACGAGATCGACTACGACCGCGACACCGTGATGGAGCCGATCGTCCACATGGGCGGCGGCGTCGGCAACCTGCTCGCGGTGTGGCGCGACATGACCGGCGACCGCGACCTCGACGAAGCGGCCCGCGAGGGGCTCGAGTTCTACCGCGCGAAGCTGGCGGCGGCCGGAAGCGGCGTAGCGGGAGGAGCCTCGTGACCACCGAATCGACGCTGGCCGCGACCGCGCGGCGGATGGTCGCCCCCGGCAAGGGCATCTTCGCGGCCGACGTGCCGCTCAAGGGCCTCGTACGGGGCTGGTGGGGCGAGTCGCCTCATACCCGCACCGAGGAAGCGGCGGCCGACTTCCAGGAGATGATCTGCCGCACACCCGGGCTTGGCGAGCACCTGTCGAGCATCATCGTCTTCCCCGACGTGCTCGACCGCCGGGCCGGCGACGGCACGCCGCTGGTCGACCTCATCGCCGAGCGCGGCCTGCTGCTCGGCATCACGCCGACCACCGGCTGGCAGTTCCTCGCAGGCTCCGAGCACGAGTACGTGCCCCGCGGTCTCGACGGACTGGCGAAGCGGCTCGAAGACTGGCGCGAGCGCGGCGTCGCCTTCATCAAGTGGCGCGTGGCGGCCCGCGTGCGGCCCGGGCTGCCCACCGAGCGCGCGCTCGTCTCGAACGCCCGCAGCGTCGCCGAGGTCGCGGCGCTCGCGCACCAGTTCGACCTCGTCCCGATCGTCGAGCCAGAGGTCGAGATGAAGGGCGAGCACACAATCGAGCGCCAGTTCGAGGTCACCGAGCGCTTCCTGCACCGCAGCTTCGAGTCCCTGTACGAGCACGGCGTCGCGCCCGAGGAGATCGTGCTGAAGACGAACATGGTCGTCTCGGGCAGCGACTGTCCAGAACAGGCTGGGGTCGACACCGTGGCCCGGGAGACGCTGCGTTGCCTGCGCCGGGTCGTGCCGCCCGCCCTGCCCGGGATCGGGTTCCTGTCCGGCGGCCAGTCGGACCTGGACGCGACGGCCCACCTCGACGCGATGAACCGGCTCGAGCCGCAGCCCTGGGCGCTCAGCTTCTCGTTCGGCCGCGCGATCGGCCGCGCCCCGGTCGAGGCCTGGGACGGCAAGGCCGACGAATCGAGCGGACAGGCGGCGCTGCGCCACCGCGCCCGCATGAACGGACTGGCCACTCTGGGCAAGTGGTCGGCGGAGGAGGAGGACGCAGACGATGATTGATTTCGCGGGACACCACGTGGTGGACCTCAGCCCCCGCATGGTCGGGCGCATCACCCGGCTCGACGGCACCGTCGAGGAAGGGAACAAGGACGTCTTCGGGCTGCCGTGGATCCTCGAAGAGGGCCGGGTGCCGTACGACGACACGCTCTACACCCTGATCGGCGGCAAGGAGGGCGACTCCTACTGGCCGCCCGGACGGGTTAGCGGCCACTGCGGGGGATCGCACACCGAAGGCGGCAAGGGCCACATGGACCACTGGGAAGGCCTGCCGGACGGCATCCTCGGTCTCTGGGAGATGCCCCTCGACACCTTCTTCGGCCCTGCGGCCGTCTGCTACCTCGATCAGCTCGAACCGGTCGAGCAGGAGAACGACGAAGGTGAACTGGTCACGGTCGGCCAGCCGATCCTCCCCGAGCACCTCTCGAACGTCCGCAAGGGCGACATCGTCATCCTCGGCAGCCCGTTCCGCGACGACGAGCAGCCGACCCTGCCGGCGGAAACGAGCAAGTGGCTCGCCGACACCGGAATCAAGCTGCTGGCGGTCGGTTACCCCGGCGTTCGCTTCGAGTCGGACTTCCAGGCGCCGCAGCCCCACAACTCGCCCACGCACCGCAACATGCTGGGCAACAACATCCCGGTCTGCTACCCGCTGGTGAACGTCGAGAAGCTGAAGAAGGACCGCGCCTTCTACATCGGCATGCCCCTCAACGTGGAACGGCTGGAAGCAACCTGGGTGCGGGCGATCGCGGTCGAGGAGGTGTAAACACTGGGTGCGCCGGCCTTCTGGCCGGCATCCGGGCGCCGCCGCGCAGCGGCGTGCGCTACACGTAACCCTCTCGCGCAAACCGCGTCCACGGCTCCCGTTCGCCAATCCCGTAGCCGCTCAGCAACGCCTTCTTCAGCCACTCCCGGAACTCCGGAAACCCGTCGAGCGGACCGACGCCATCGAGCGCCTCGAGCCACGGACCCGGGTCGTACTCCGCCTGGCAGTGCCGGAACACGCCGTGCTCGATCAGCCCGTAGCAGGCCATCCGCCGGCCGCAGCGCGGCTGACCAACGCTGCCCGGGTTGATGAACTCCTGGCCGTCGATCGTCCGCCGGAACTGGATGTGCGAGTGGCCGAAGAGCACCATCGAGCAGTCCGTGCCGCCCGCCAGCGCGGCCAATCGCTCATCCGCCGTGTCGGGTAGCGCCTGCCGCGGTTCGTCGGGCAGCACGCCGTGGTGCAGAAACACCCGCTGGCCGCCCACCTCGTACTCGCCCTCCGGCTGAAGGCTGCGGAGCAGTTTCCAGCCAGACGTCTCCAGCGTGCCGAGGATCCAGCGCGTGTAGGCACACCACGGAGCCGGCCAGCCCTCGAAGCGCTCCGGCTCGAACATCTCCACGTCGTGGTTTCCTTCGATCAGGACCCCGTCGAGCCCCCCGAGCAGCGCTATCGTCTCGTTCGGCTGCGGGCCTGAGAGGACCGTGTCGCCGAGAAAGATCGTCGCGTCGACGTCCCGCTCCTTCTCCAGCACCGCCGAGAGCGCCTCGGCGTTCCCGTGCACGTCGGCGATGACGAGGATCTTCACAAGCGCACTACAGCCTTCTCCAGCGCGCGAGCCGCCCGGAGGTGATTGACCCCTGGAATCCGCGGCATCGCCTACACGGCGACTTCGATTTCCCGGATCACCATGCCGGCCGCATTCTCGGCGGCCACGTCCAGGTACTCACGGACCGCCTCGGCGATGTTGGCAAGTGCTTCCTCTTCCGTCTCGCCCTCCGAGACGCAGCCCGGCAGGCCCGGAACCCAGACGCTGAACCCCTCTTCGGACTCCTGAAGCGCGACCTGATACTTCATTCTCGACCTCCCTGGCGTACTCGCGTGCGTAGCCGATCCAGCAGCGCGGGGCAACCGCCGCCATAAAAGCCTACTACCGTCGGAGCCGCTGAGGCCGACGCACGGCACGCCATCGCTAGCCGACGTCGGCGGCGCAGCGGAAGCCCATGTGTCCGGCCGCGCTGTCGGGCGTGTTGTGGGTACGGGCCGACAGGCGGTAGCGACTGCAGTAGGAGACGTGGCAGAGGTACGACCCGCCGCGGGTGACGCGTGCCGTGCCGGCAGTAGGACCGCGCGGATTGCGAGTGCCCGGCGCGGCGGGACTGGGGCTCCACCAGTCGGCACACCAGTCCCAGACGTTGCCGCAGACGTTGTAGAGGCCGAAGCCGTTGGGCTCGAAGGCATCGACCGGGCAGGTGCCGCGATAGCCGTCGAGCCCGAGATCGCGGTCGGGAAAGCTGCCCTGCCAGACGTTGCAGCGATGCTCGCCATCGGGCTCGAGCTCGTCACCCCAGGGCTGCGCCGTCTGCTCCACTCCTCCGCGAGCCGCGAACTCCCACTCCGCCTCGGTCGGGAGCCGGCATCCCGACCACGCGCAGTAGGCAACGGCGTCGTGGTGCGACACCTGGACGACGGGATGGTTCTCGCGCCGGGCGATCGACGATCCCGGTCCCTCGGGATGCCGCCAGTCGGCGCCGCTGATCCTGCACCACCAGCGGGCTTCCGGCAGACGGTCCTCGATCGCCGTGCGCCGGAGCCTGCGCGACAGGCGGCCCTCGAAGACGAAGGACCAGCCCAGCCGCTCGCTGTCGGTCCGGTAGCCGGTGGCGTCGACGAAGGCCGCGAAGTCGGCGTTGGATACCGCGCAGGCGTCGATGCGAAAAGGGTCGACGAAGATCTCGCGGATCGGAGTCTCGCCGTCGCCCGGTATGGCATCGGCCGAGTCGGTGCCCATGAGGAACCGGCCGCCGTCGAGACGGACCATGTCGCGGCCGTTCGGTCCCGGGGCCGAGGCAGATCCCGAGGCTGGCGCCGGGGCGGAGGCGGCCGGGCCCGCGCCGCCGGCCGACCGATCGGGATCACGCGAGGGGGTGCAGCAGGTCACGGAGCCCGCCTGATTCGGCGCTCCCTCAACCAGCGTAGAGACGCTCGGCGACGGCGGTCAGTTCCCTGACGATGCCGGAGTTGCCGGTGTCGTCGATGACGTTGTTGAACTCTCCCGGATCGGCCTCGAGGTCGTACAGCTCCGACCGCGCCCAGCTCAGGTAGTTGAGCTTCCACTTGCCGGTGCGCACCATCAGGATGGGCGGCTTGCCGACGTAGCGATCGTCCACCGTGAAGCTGCGATGGCAGAAGTAGTACTCCGAGTAGGCGTGCTCGCGCGGCGTGTACGCCCCGCCCTGGACCAGGGGCGCAAAGCTCCGGCCGTCGATCCCGGAGGAGGGACTCCCCAGTCCGCACAGCTCGGTCAGGGTCGGGAGCAGATCGGTGTGTTCGATGAGTTGGGTGCGGGCGGTCCCGGCTTCCATCCTGTCCGGCATCCGCACGATCAGCGGCACGCTGACGCTCTGCTCGTACATGTTGTGCTTCGTCCACGTGCGGTGCGCGCCGGCCATCTCACCGTGGTCCGAGGTGTAGACGACGACCGTGTTCCTGTCGAGCCCCAGCTCGCGCAGCGTGTCGAACACGCGCCCGACGTTGGCGTCCATCTGGGAGATGTTGCCGTAGTAGCCGCGGATCGCGTCGCGCAGGTCGTCGTCCTTCTGGTCGTACCAGCCGCGCTGCCGGGCGCGAATCAGGTGCCCCTCGAAGCCGTCCTCCAGCTCCCGGTCCGAACGCTCGGGCAGACTGAGAGTCACTCCGTCGTACATGTCCCAGTACTGCTTTGCCGGCACCAGCGGCGTATGCGGCATGTAGAACGACGACCAGAGGCAGAAGGGCCGGTCCCTGTTCTCGCGCAGGAAGGCGACCGACTCCTCGGCGTAGAAGGTGTCCTGGAAGTACCTCTCCGGCAGAGTCGAGGCGGAGCCGCTCAGCCCGGTCGCGTACCCGCCGTCCGCCGGGTACGCCGCGTACTGATCGTCCCGAAACGCCTGCTGCTCGGCCCGCGTGAGCCGTTTGTCGTGATCGGCGCGATAGAGCCTGTGGTCGAAGCCGTGCCGCCGGGTCTCGTCGATGAAGTGCATCTTGCCGATCGCGCCGGTGACGTAGCCGTGATCCTTGAAGTAGTGCGCGACCGTGCGCGCCTCGTTCGGCAACGGGTCGCGCAGGATCTTCGCCCCGTGCCGGCACGGGTGGAGACCGGTGACGATCGATCCGCGGGAGGGGACGCAGACGGGCGCGTTGCAATAGGCGCGGTCGAAGCGCACGCCGTCGGAGGCGATCTCGTCGATGTGGGGCGTCCGGGTCTCGTTGCTGCCGTAGCAGCCGGCCGCGGCGGTCTGATGTTGATCCGAGCACAGGAAGAGCAGATTCGCGCGGTTCGTCTTGGCGAAGCTGAAGGCGGCGCCCACGGCCGACCCCACCGACGCTGCGGCGACGCTCTTGACTGCCTGTCGTCGTGTGATGATGATGGTCGGAATCCTAACGCAGATGGAGAAACGGGCCATGACAACGCACCGAGTCGGGACCGTCGCCCTCGCTGTCGCCCTGGGAGCATTGACGCAGCTTCCTTTGCAGGCAGCGGAGCAGCCGAACGTCCTCTGGATCATCGTCGACGACATGTCGGCCAATCTCTCCTCCTACGGCGAGACGACGATCGAGACGCCGCATCTCGACCGCCTGGCGAGCCGTGGAGTGCGCTTCACCAATGCGTACGTCACGGCGCCGGTCTGCTCGCCCAACCGCTCGGCCTTCATCACCGGGATGTACCAGACGTCCATCGGCGCTCATCACCACACGAGCGGCCAGGGGGAACTGAAGATCCACCTGCCTCCCGGCATCCGGCCGATCCCCGAGCTGTTCCAGGAGGCCGGCTACTACACCGCGATCACCGGGTGGCCCAACACGGACCGAGCCACCATCGGGAAGACGCACTACAACTTCGAATGGAACCCGGCCATGTACGACGGTCCCGACTGGAGCCACCGTCGACCCGGGCAGCCCTTCTTCGCCCAGGTTCACCTCCCCGGCGGAAAACACCGCGGCCGATCACTCGAGTCGTTCCGCCAGATCAGCGATCGGGTCGAGAAGCTGCTGGGGAGCAGGACCGATCCCTCCAGCGTGGAGCTTCCCCCCTACTATCCGAACGATCCGGTCCTGCTGGCGGACTGGGCGGCCTACCTCGACTCGGTTCGGCTGACGGACAGGTTCGTCGGCGACGTCATCGAACGGCTCGAAGACGAGGGCGACCTCGAGGACACGGTCGTTCTCTTCATGACCGACCACGGAATCAGCCATGCCAGGGGGAAGCAGTTCCTCTACGACGAAGGTTTGCACGTGCCCCTGATCATCGCCGGACCGACGATCGAACCCGGGCAGGTTCGGGACGACCTCGTCGAGCACATCGACATCGCGGCCCTTTCGCTCGCACTCGCCGGAATCGAGATTCCCGAAACCATGCACTCCCGCGACATCCTCGCCAAGGATTACGCGGAGCGGACGGCGATCTTCGCCGCTCGCGACCGCTGCGACGAGACCGTCGACTACATCCGAGCGCTGCGGACGGCGCGCTTCAAGTACATCCGCAACTTCCTGCCCGACCGCCCCCACCTGCAACCCAACCTCTACAAGGACGGCAAGAGCATTCTCATCGCGCTGCGCGAGGCGCATGCCGCCGGGACATTGAACGAGACGCAGCAGCTTCTCTTTGCCCCCACCCGCCCCGAGGAGGAGCTCTACGACCTGACAAAGGACCCGTTCGAAGTCCGGAACCTGGCCGGCGATCCAAAGCACGCGGCGCAACTGAAGAAACTCAGGAAGCGCATGGACGAGTGGATCGAACGCACGAACGACCAGGGCGCGGAATCGGAAGCCATGTACGACAGCGACATGGCCTCGTACTCCGCGCGCGTGAGCGCGAACCCCGAATCCGCGGCCATCCTGAACCGCAACATCGCCCTCATGAAGCGCTGGGCGGCCGAGGGCAAGTAGGCTGCTTCCACTGTTACGGCCCGGCCCTGTTCTCAGGAGGAGCCAATGAGAGAGAAGTTCGTAACCCTTTTGCTCGCCACTGTCGTGTCCTCCCCGGCAGTCTCGGAATCCCCCAATATCGTCATCCTGCTCGCCGACGACCTCGGCTGGACGGGTACCTCGGTGCAGATGGACGATCGCGTCCCCGGCTCGAAGAGCGATCTCTACCGCACACCCAATCTCGAGCGCCTGGCGTCGCAAGGCATGCGCTTCTCCAACGCCTACTCTCCGGCGCCGAACTGCTCGCCGACCCGCATGTCGATTCAAACGGGGAAGACCGCTGCACGGCTGGGCGCCACCGACATCATCGACGTCGTGCCCGACGAGACCGGCCGCGCGGTGTACCAGTTCTTCTACGACGACTTCTACCGCAACAAGCCGATGCACGTGCCGCTCCCGATCTCCGATCTGGCGGACGAGGAGCTGACGATCGCGGAGTTTCTCAAGGAGCAGGATTCGCGCTACGTCGCAGGCCACATCGGTAAGTGGCACATGGGCGGCGGCTCGCCGGCTCGTCATGGCTACGACGAGCACGACGGCCTCACGACGAACGCGCCCGGCAGGCAGGGCATGCCCGATCCCAAGCGCACCGGTGAGATCACCGAGCGATCTCTCGCCTTTCTGGAGAAGCACGGGGCGTCCGAGCGCCCCTTTCTACTGCAGATCTCCTACTACGCGGTCCATACGCCGGTCCTGGCGAAGCCGGAGACCGTTTCGCGCTATCGCGGCTATTCGAGCGTTACTCACACGAACAACACCTACGGCGCAATGACCGACGAGCTGGACCAGAGCGTCGGCAAGATCCTCGACAGGATCGACGCTCTCGGCATCGCCGGCGACACTTACGTCATCTTCACCTCCGACAACGGCGGCGAATCCGACCGTCCCGTGACCAGCAACGTTCCGCTGTCGATGGGAAAGACGCACGTCTGGGAAGGCGGCATTCGAGTACCGCTCATCGTGCGGGGTCCCGGTATCGCCGCGGGTAGCCAGAGTCACGTGCCGGCCATCGGCTACGACTTCCTGCCCACGATCGCCGACTGGCTGGGTGCGGGTGACCAGCTTCCCGACCATCTCGACGGCGGCAGTCTGGCCGGCGTGCTGGCAAACGAAGGAGCCGGCGAGGTCGGTCGGGGTACGGAGCCTCTCATCTGGTACTACGGCGCCTATCGCAACATGAAGCACGTCACGCCTCAGACAGCGATCCGTCTCGACAATCACAAGCTCATCCGCGAGCTGGAGTCCGGGCGCGAGGTCCTCTACGACCTCGATCTGGATCTCGCGGAGACCACCGACCTCAGCCGGTTTCGTCCCGAGGTCGCTCGCCGGCTCTCACGCATGCTCGACGACTATCTCGCCAGCGTGGATCTCAAGCTGCCCACGCCAAATCCCGAGTACGATCCAACCAGGGACACGGGACTGATCTCGGTTGGCGGGACCGGCTCGCCTTGAGCGGCGAGCCGCTCTCGCGACGCGAGCTGCTCGGAGGACTGGGTCTCGGCGCCCTGGCCGCGGGCTGCGCGGGCACTCGACAGCCGCGCGCCGCTGGCCCGAACGTCCTGATGATCTCGATCGACGATCTGAACGACTGGATCGGCGTTCTCGACGGACACCCGCAGACGCTCACGCCGAACATCGACGCGCTCGCGGGGCGCGGCGTCACGTTCCGTCGGGCCTACTGCCAGACGCCCGCCTGCAACCCCTCCCGGGCGAGCCTGATGACCGGCCGGCGCCCGACCACGTCCGGCTGCTACGGCAACGGGGACGTCTGGCGCGACGCCATGCCGCTGGCCGTCACCCTGCCGCAGCACTTCATGCAGCACGGCTACGAAGCGATCGGCGGCGGCAAGACGTTTCACCAAAGCCAGAACGAAGCCGCGTCGTGGCACTACTACCACAGCTTCCGCGGCTTCCTGTGGGCCTCCGGCTACCCGGTGAACGAGCTCGACCGCGGTGGCTTCGACTGGGGTTCCCTCGACGTCGACGACGAAGAGACGACCGACACCCAGCTCGCCAACTGGGCGGCTGAGTATCTGTCGAGAGATCACTCAAGGCCGTTCTTCCTGGCCTGCGGCTTCTATCGCCCGCACCTGCCGTTCTACGCCCCGAAGAAGTACTTCGACAGGTTCCCCGAGGCCGAGGTCGAGCTGCCGCCTTACCTCGCGAACGACCTCGACGACGTGCCGGAGTCCGCGCCCACGGAGCGCGGTCTGGAAGACCACGAGCTGGTGACAGCGACGGGGCAGTGGAGGCGCGCCGTCGCGGCCTATCTCGCGTGCATCAACTTCGCCGATGCGAACGTGGGGCGGGTGCTGAAAGCGCTCGACGAAGGGCCCTACGCCGGGAACACGGTCATCGTCCTGTGGACCGATCACGGCTGGCAGCTCGGCGAGAAGAACCAGTGGCGCAAGTACACGCTCTGGGAGCGCTCCTGCCGCGTGCCGATCATCTTCGCCGGCCCCGGGATCGAGGCGAAGGGAGCATTCTGCGACCGGACCGCCGAGTTGCTCGACATCTACCCCACCCTGGCGGACCTCGCCGGGCTCCCCGGGCGCGAGGACCTCGACGGGGAGAGCCTGCGGCCGCTGCTCGAAAACCCCGAGGCCGAGTGGGATCACCCCGCGATCACTTCCGACGCGCCGGACAGGAGCTCGATCCGCACCGAGCGCTGGCGCTACACGACCTATCCCGAGGGCGAAGAGCTCTACGACCACGACAGCGATCCGAACGAGTGGCGCAACCTGGCGAGCCTCCCCGAGCATGCCGACACGAAGCAGCGGCTTCGGGCCATGCTGCCGCGGAACCCTTCGCGCAAGAAGGTGCTGCAGGTCGCCGATCAGCCCGAGGAAGAGCGTCGCCTCACCGAACTCCTGCCGGGCCGCTCCCACCGGGCCGGCGCGGCGAACGACGTCGGCCTCGATCCGGCCCCGCCCTAGCGCGGCAGGAACTGGGTGCGCCGGCCTTCTGGCCGGCATCCGGCGCGCAGCACCGGCTTCTGGACTCCTGCCGCGCTAGCTGCCGGGAGCAATCCAGATCGGCGACGACCAGGCGCGCTCCTGGATCGTCGCCGGCAGGGATACGCGCGGCGCAACGCCGGCTTTCACGGCATCCCACGTCGACCAGCGGCACGTCGGGTTCTCCAGGACGCGAACGTAGTAGAAGGCGTGATGCCCGGGATCGAAGTCGGGATCGCTCCAGGTCGTTCCCAGTTCGGCGTCGCCCACGTCCTGGCTGATGGCGCAGTTGGACAGGTCGACCGAGGCGCCGTTGTCCGGACAGCGGTGCGTCCCGGGATCCGGCTCCAGCCCGTCGGAGCAGGCGACGTCGAAGACCCGCTCGTGCCGGTCGCCGTCCTCGACCCAGCCCTTGACGATCTGGAGACGCTGGAGCGGAGCGCCGGACGGGTCGCGCAGCGCGCGCACCGCGAACACCGGACTGCCGCCTCGCTCGGCGTCGATCTCGCCTCCCATGGCGACGCCGCGCTCGTAGGCCACCGCCGCCATGTCGTCACGGCGGTGAAGGTCATCGGGCAGGCCGTAGCCGGCGAACATCCGCACCCGGATGCGAGTGCCCGAGGTGGCGAAGGTCTCCTTGCGGCGCAGGGCCGCGTAGACGGCCTCCCGGGTGTTCTCCTCGGCCCAGACACCGGTCAGACCCGAGTTGCTGTAGTAGCGGCGGAAGACCTCGCGATACGTCGGCACGCCGTCGACGACGTCGGCCGGGACCGAGCCCCTGCTGACCGGGTCGAAGTCGTGTACGCCGACCTTCCCGGTGTGCTTCTCCTCGTCGAACACAAAACCCGAGTTGTGGGTGTCGCTGGCGCCGACGAAACCCAAGCGATACGGGTTGAAGCCCTCCTCGCTCTGAAACGCGATGCCGTCCAGCAGCGCCTGGCGGACGTAGCTGCCCCTGGGTCGGCTCTTGGCCCACAGGCCGACGCGGAAGGGGAAGATCTCGAAGTCGGCCCACTCGTCGTTGGGCGACAGAAAGGGATGCGTCTCGGACGTGCCCTTGACCTGCGTGATCTCGACGACCGGCTCGTTGCGCATCCGCTTCGTCGCGTAGTCGGCGTCGAGCTGAGCCCCGGCGAACGTCTCGGTCTGGAACATCCAGCCGTCCGAGCCGTTGGAGTTGTGCGGGATCGCCAGCGCCTCGATGCCCTGGTCGCGCAGGCGATCCATCCAGGTCCAGAGGTCCTCGGGATTCGCCGAATCGAGCCGGCTGAAGGGTACCTGGGGCGCGCCGCCCCTGAAGATCACGTTCCGGTGCAGGTTGCCGCCGTCCCGCGACGGCGTGTACTCGTAACCGATGAAGGTCGTCAGCGTGCCCGGCCGATAGTGGCGTTCCGCGGCGTCGACGATCTCCCGCCACGCCGTCCGCAGCACTTCCGGGTCATCGTGCCGGGCCACGAAATCCGAGGCGCCCGGCAGGTAGCCTCCCCGCGCCTTGACCGTCGTCGCGTCGACGTAGCGCTGGACGTCGGGATCGTCAGCGAGCGGGTGGCCGGGGTCGGCGAGGGCGCGCAGGACCCCGAGATACGCCGCATGGTCCGTCACGGCGTAGAAGTCGAGGGGCCGGTCGAGCTGGATCTCGTTTCCCGAAGGATGCCTGATCGCCTCTCCGGCGGCGAACCGGTACGCGTCGTCGGGCGTCGTCCGCGTGGCGAACGAGAAGGCATCGAACGAGTAGGCGGTGTGCACGTGCAGGTCGCCGAAGAACGCCGAGCGCTCCTCCCCTGCGGCAGGCGAGAGCGGCGCGACCGCCGGGAGAATCCCCAGAATCGCCGGGACAAGGAGTCGGGGAGGTCGCATGGTGGGCTCCGATTCAGCCGGGTTCAAGCAAAGGCGGCCGGCGCATCGGCCACAAGGGCACCCCACTACTTCGCGACGGACACCGCGGGCGGTGTGTCTCGCGTGATGACTTCGTGAGCGTAGGCCGCGCAAGCTCGAATGTCGTCTGCCTCCAGATCCGGATAGTCATCCAGGATGGCGTCCGGAGTCAGGCCCTGCGCCAGAAGACTGAGAATCAGCTCCACAGAGATCCGCATGTCGCGGATGATCGGCTTGCCACCGAACACATCCGGCCGGGCCGTGATTCGAGAGAGTAGTTCCGTGTTGCTGTCTTCTGACGCGCCGCTCTGGCAAGGCGAGATCTTCACTTCTGCAGGCTGCGGGCCGAAAGCGCCCGGGCGCTCAGCGGGAGCGGGCGGATGCGGGTCGGCGTGGTCGCGGTTGCGGTCGCGCCGGTGAGCTACCGTCGACACGGGATGCACGGCGCCGGCGATTGTCAGCGGCGATCTTCGCACCTTCGCTCGCAATCTCGGCGCGTTCTTCGGGGGTGAAGGTGCGTTCGAGGAGGGTCTTCCAAGGGTGGTGTCCGCTCATCGGCTGGGTCCTTCGTGGTCGGAGCGTTCGAGACCTAGTTCGTGGAGGTGCTCGTCATAGAGCGCGTCTGCGCGGTGAACGAGATCGCGGTAGAAGCGGTTGTCGGTCGTCTTGTGACCACCAATGAGGAGGATAGCGGATCGCCGAGGGTCGAAGGCGTAAAAGACACGAATGGGAGGGCGTGTACTGACCCGGAGCTCGCGCATGTGAGAGTGACGCGAACTCTTCACCGCGGAGGAGTGGGGGAAGCCTAGGCGGACACCCTCCCGGATCAGAGCGTCCACCGAGTTTGACGTGGCGCGTTGATGAGCAGGAGTCAGGGTGTCCCACCACGTCTCGAACTCGTTGGTGTACTCGACAGAGACGGGCACTTACTCCTCCGCTCCGGAGCTTTGCCGGGAAGCTGGCGCTTCAGCGGCCTTCGCGGCCCCTCCGGGTGTCACTCGTAGTCTGCCGCGTTCAACGACACGGAGATCATCTCCTCGTCGTTTCTCATGTAGACGTGCCTGTTGGCGTAGGCCGGGTGAACCCAGCTCACGTAACGCAGTTCCCGCCGGTTACCGGGTCGCGACGTGGGGGTGATCAGTTGCGTTCGGCTGATCTCTTGGTAGCCGGAACGACTCAGTCGGGCGATGATCAGGTCGCCGCGGTCGTTGTTGATGAAGACGCGGTCGCCGTTCCGGACCAGGAACCCGGACACCCAGCGCCGTCGTTCTCCGGTCGCTTCCTGCGTTTCCCAGAGACGCTCGCCGGTCTCGGCGTTCAGGCCGCGTAGCTGGCCGTAGCTGCAGATGCCGTAGATGGTCCCGCCCTCGATGATCGGCGTCGCCAGCACGGCGTGCAGCCCGTCGGTCTGAATCTCGCTGTTGCTCGAGCCCTTCCAGGCGACGGCGGCGCCGGGCCTGTCCTGGTCGAGTTTCAGCATCAGGGGTCCGTCGTAGAACGTCGTGAAGAACAGTTGAGACCCGGCCTGCACCGGCGTCGCCACCGTCATCGCGCCGCCGACCGTGTAGGGCTGCCGCCAATAGAACTCGCCGTTGGTCGGATCGAGTGAGACGACTTCTTCCGGATTCCAGACGATGAGCTGACGCGCGCCGCCGGCCTCGATGATGATCGGCTGCGCGACGCCGAGATCCGCTTCGCTGTCGAGCGCGCGCCAGAGCTCCTCGCCGGTCATCTTGTCGAACGCGACCACGCGTGCGTTCTCCGGGCCGCCGACGAAGCAGATGAGCCGCGGGCCGTCGACCAGCGGCGCGCTGGCATAGCCCCAGTCGAACCCCCACTGCAACCGGTCGACGCCGTAGTCCTCAGCGTAGTCCTTGCGCCAGAGGAGGGCGCCGGTCTCGACATCGAACGCCGACAGGACGCCCGTGCGTCCCAGGGTGTAGACGCGGTCTCCATCGACCGTCGGCGTCGCGCCGGGGCCCGTTTCCCACTGGATCCCCGCGTAGTCCGCCTCCCATTCCCGAGTCCACAGGATGCGGCCGGTCGCTTCATCGAGCGCGAGCGCCCGCTCGGTTCCGCGCATGCCGTGCGTGGCCTCGAAATCGGTGATGAAGACGCGGCCGCCTGCCACGGCGGGGCCCGCGAACCCTGCCTTGATCGGGGTCCGCCAGAGCGCCTTCAGGCCCTCGGCGGGGAACTGCTCCAGGATGCCGGTCTCGTGCCAGACGCCGAGGCGGCCCTTGCCCCGAAACTCCGGCCAGTCGTCGGCACGTGCCTGGGCCGCACCCACCAGGATGAACGTGGCACACGCGAGCGCCACCGTAATGCGTCTGGTCATACGCGGCCCTCTACCTGTTCGCCAGCTCGTCATAGATCGCTTCGACGTTCGCTCTCGCGTGTTCCATGCCGTAGTCCTTGTAGCGCTCAGGCAACTCGAGGGTCGCCGCCGCTTCCTCGACGCTCAGGCCGGCTCGAAAGGCTCTCCGCGTGGCCGCCAGAAAGTCGCGGTTGAAGTCGGCGTACTCCTCCAGATCCTCCCACGTCATGAACCCTGTCCAGGGGCGGTTCGCCCCCGTTTCCCGGCGACCCCGTCCGGCGTACGTCACGGGTGGCTCGCCGTGGCCGGTGACGACAAGCCTCACACCCGTGATCCCGGCAACCGCCTTCGCCAACGTGTCGGGAAAGGCCACGCCGCTCCCGCCGTTCTGCGTGTCGATAACCGGCGTCGCTTTCGAGGGAAACAGGCCTCCCAGGTACGCCACCCCCTTGGCGGGGAAGACGACGATGATGTCGCCATCTGTGTGGGCCGGGCCGAAGTGGTACAGCTCGATGCGGTCGATGTCCTCCAGCAGCGAGAACCGGTCCGCGAACGTCTTCGTGGGCAGCGAAGCGGCGTTCGGTCCCGAGTAGAGGTCCATCCGGGCCATGTTCGCCCTGGTGTTCTCGTGCGCCACGATCAAGGCGGCGGCCCCGAACTCGCCGTTGCTGCCGGTGTGATCGGGATGCGCGTGGGTGTTGATGATCGTCGACACGGGGAGGTCGGTCACCCCGTCGAGGGCATCCCGCACCGGCTGGCCCCAACCCGGGGGCTTCGTGTCGATCAACACCACGCCGCCGTTGATCTCGTCGATGAGCGCTAGCGAGTTGGCGCCGCCGCCCGACAGGTGGTAGAGGGTGTCCATCACGCCCAGGGTGTCGATCCGGACCGTCTTCGGCTCCTCTGGCTGGCCGTTCACTGGGACGGGCGCGAGTGACACCAGCGAAAGAGCCGCGAGCTTCACGTCCAGCCTCACCCACCGTTTCATCAGCTTCCTCCCCGGCAACAGGCGGCAAGCTAGCAAATGGGGTGTTGCGCTACCCTGCCGCGAGAGCCGGAGATCGGCCCGGATCCGGAAGAGGGGGGAGCACATGAAGTCCACACATCTGACGCTCGGCATTGCGTGCACACTGCTGACCGGCGCCTGCGCGGCGACCCCGGAGGAGGCGATTGAGCCGGCATCCTCGCCGGAACCCGCCCCGAGCTACTCCGCCGAATCGCGCGATCTCTCCCAGGCGGACATCGAGCGGCTGATGGAGGAGCTCTCCAACTGGGGCCGCTGGGGCGACGACGACCAGTTGGGGGCGGCCAACCTGATCACCCCGGAGAAGCGCCTGGAGGCCCTGGCTCTGGCGACGGAGGGCATCTCCGTCTCACTCGCCCATCCGCTGATCATCGAGCAGGCCGTCGACGTGCCGCTGCCGTTCGAGCGCGCGATCCTGGCGCTTCCCGATCCCGAAGAGGAGCCCGCGTTCCGCGGCGGCGTGAGCGATCGCTACGAGATCAGCTACCACGGTTACTCGCACAGTCACATCGACGCCCTGTGTCACATCCTCTACAAGGGGAAGATGTACAACGGCTACTCGCAGGACACGGTCACCGAGGAGGGCTGCACGCGGTCTTCGATCTTCAACCTCCGGGGAGGCATCGTCACGAGGGGCATTGTGTTCGACATCCCCCGCCTGAGGGGCGTGCCGTATCTCGAGCCGGGGACGCCGATCTACACCGAAGACCTCGAAGCTTTCGAGGAGATGGCCGGGCTCCGCGTCCGCGCCGGCGACGCCGTCTTCATCCGCACCGGCCGCTGGGCACGGCGCGCCGAAGTCGGACCCTGGGCGGTGTCGCAGAACGCGGCCGGCCTCCACGCCTCGACGATGCCCTGGGTTCGCTCCCGCGATATCTCGTTCATCGGCTCCGATGCGGCGCTCGACGTCGTTCCGTCGCAGGTGGAGGGCGTCGATCTCCCGGTTCACATCCTGACGATCGTCGCCATGGGCATCGACATCTTCGACAACCAGGACCTGGAGGCCGTCGCCGAGACGGCGGCCGAGCTGGGTCGCTGGGAGTTCCTGCTCGTGGCGGGGCCGCTGGCCGTCGAAACCGGAACCGGCTCGCCGCTCAACGCACTGGCGATTTTCTAGACCATTGAAGGAGAAGCGATGATCGATTTCGAGATTCCAGCAGAGACCAAGGCGGTGCGCGCCAAGGTGCGCGACTTCGTTCAGAACGAGTGCATCCCGGCCGAAGAGGGATGCACGCCGGAGAACTTCGACGAGGTGCTGGCCGGGCTCCGCGCGAAGGCACGGTCGCAGGGGCTCTGGTGTCCCTTCATCCCGGAGGAACACGGCGGCATGGGGCTGAAGCCGCTGGCCAACGCGCTGGTCCAGATGGAGCTCGGCGAGAGCTTCCTCGGAGCGCTCTCCCTCAACACGCAGGGACCCGACGACGCGACCATGCTGACGCTGCTCGAGAATGGCACCGAGGACCAGAAGGAACGCTTCCTGAAGCCGCTGCTGGCGGGGGAGAAGCGCATCTGCTACTCGATGACCGAGAGGGCCGCCGGCGCGGACGCCACCGGCATGCAGACCTCGGCCGTTCTCGACGGCGACAACTACGTGCTGAACGGCGAGAAGTGGTTCAGCTCCTCCGCGAGCGTCGCCGACGTCGCCCTGGTCATGGCGAAGACCGATCCCGACGTCGCCCGCCACCGGCAGTTCTCGACCTTTCTCGTCGAGCTGCCGAACCCCGGCTACAGGATCATCCGCGACATCGAGACCATGCAGCCGCATACCGAGCTCGGCCTGAAACTCGGAGGCTCGCACTCGGAGATCCGCATCGAGAACCTGATCGTCCCGAAGGAGAACCTGCTCGGCGGCCGCGGCCAGGGCTTCGCGATGGGCCAGCATCGCCTCGCCTACGGGCGGCTGCGTCACGGCATGCACAACGTGGCGAGAGCGCAGCGCGCACTCGATCTCGCCGTCGGCCACGCTGTGAAGCGGGTGACCTTCGGCAAGCGCCTCGCCGACCGCCAGGGGGTTCGCTGGATGCTCGCCGACTGCGCCGCCGAGCTCTACAAGGCCCGGCTCATGCTGCTCCACATCGCCTACAAGGCGGAGAACGGCATGGACCTGCGCAACGAGAACGGCATCGCCAAGGTCTTCCTCGCCAACATGGTGCACCAGGTGGTCGACACAGCGCTCCAGCTCCACGGCGCCCTGGGCTACAGCATGGACACGCCGCTGGCCGGCTGGTATCGCGCCGTCCGCGCCCAGCGCCTGGTCGACGGGCCGGACGAGGTCCATCGCTGGCGCACCGGCAAGAACGTCGTGCAGGCGTTCGAGGCGCACGGGACCTGCGCGGCGGCCTGCGGCGGCGACCTGCTTTGAGTCGTCCCGCGCTAGCTCCAGCGCTACTGAGCACCCTTGCCCTCGCGCCGGTGGCCACGGCCGAGACCGCCGAGTGGTCGCGGTTCCGGGGACCGAACGGCGGCGGCGCGATCGAGGCGGGCGCCCTGCCGGTCGAGGTGGGGCCCGACCGCAACGTCCTCTGGCGGACCGAGCTCCCCGCCGGCGACTCGTCGCCGGTCCTGAGTGGGGACCGGATCTTCCTGACGGCCTCGGAAGGCGAAGCGCTCTACACGATCGCCCTCGACCGCCAGACCGGCTCGGAACTCTGGCGGCGCGAGGCGCCCAGGCCGCGAACCGAGACGCTCGACAACCGCAACGGACCGGCGTCGCCGTCGCCCGTCACGGACGGCGAGCGCGTCTGGGTCTTCTTCGGCGACTTCGGCCTGCTCTGCTACAGCGTCGACGGCGAAGAGCTCTGGCGTCATCCCCTCGGTCCCTTCGACAACATCTACGGCATGGGCGCGTCGCCGATCCTCGCCGCGGGCAACGTGGTGCTCGTGGTCGACCAGCAGCAGGGCTCCCACGTCCTGGCCGTGGACGCCGGGTCCGGCGAGCTGGCATGGCGCACCGAGCGGCCGGCCGCGAGAAGCGGCCACTCGACGCCGGTACTCCACCATCCCGACCGCGGCGAACTCCAGGTCGTCGTGCCGGGCTCGTTCTTCCTCACGAGCTACTCGGCGAAGACCGGCGAGCGTCTCTGGTGGGTCAGCGGCCTGTCGTTCGAGATGAAGTCGACGCCGGCGGTCGAGGATGGGGTCCTCTTCATCAACGGCTACGCCATGCCCCTGAACGAGGAAGGGCGCCACGTCCGGCTCGAGCCGTTCCGTGAAGTCGTCGCCGCGCACGACGGCGACGGTGACGGAATGCTCTCGGAGGACGAGGCGCCGGAGGGCCTGGTTCAGAGCGTCTTCTCCTACTTCGACCTGGCCGGCGACGGCCTCCTCGACCAGGGGGACTGGACGTACTTCCAGTCGGCCCTCGACACCCGCAACAACATCCTCGCCGTCGAGCTGCCAGCAGCGGGCCTGCGAGGAGACCTGACCGCCAGCCACGTGCGGTGGACCTACCACCGCAAGATCCCGCAGCTCCCCTCGCCGATCGTCGACGACGGAGTCCTCCTCATGGTCGACGACAGCGGTATCACGACGACGCTTCGCTCCGCGACGGGGGAGCTCATCGAGCAGGGCCGACTCGAGGGCGCGGTCGACAGCTACTACGCGTCGCCCATCGTGGCCGACGGCAAGTTCTACCTGCTCTCGAGATCTGGCAAGCTCGTCGTGCTGCCGACCGATGGCTCACTCGAGCCGCTGGCCGTGTCGGATCTCGACGATCTGGCGACGGCAACGCCGGCAGTCGACGGAACGACGATGTACCTCCGCACACGAGGCGCACTATGGGCCTTTCAGCGTTCGGCTGCCAGGTCGAGGTCAGGCCGTTAGCCGTCCGACCGTCATTGGCCAGCAGGGGAACCGATTCAGGCTGCCTCGCTGACGGTCACGGTGAGTCGTTTACCGAGACGGCGCAGCGCGCGGTCAATCGTGGCCGCCTTCGTGGCGTGATCGGGATTCAGCATGCGCCGCACTTCACTTTCGGCGACATCAAGATCGCGGGCGAACTGCCGCCGCGAGATCCCGGCCTGCCGCCAGGCGTCGTACAGGGCCGCCTTCAGGGCGATCTGCACCGGCGGGACCACCAAGGGCCGCTGCTCGCCGGTCGACGACGGTTCCGGCAGATCGCCGCCTTCGCGTATCGTCGTGGCAATCAACTCCCGCAGCAGATCCCTGGCTTCGCCTAGCGCCTCCTCCCTCGTCGCGCCGTCCGTGGCGCCCCATCCGAAATCGGGAAACGCGACGACATGCCGCCCGTCTTCGTCGCGTTGCATGTCGGCGGGATAGTTGTAACCGTCTGGCATCGATTCTCCTAGAGGTCGTTCCTGTCGATCCCCAGATCGGCGAGCATCTTCTTGAGCAGGCCTTTGCCGATCTCCTTCTTTCGGTCTTTGACAGTGGTCTTGCGGTGCCCCGCGTAGAGCGTTCCATGGGAGCCAGCGCCTTCGGACGCGACGAACCGGACTTCCAGATTCCGGCTCCTCGCCCACTTGCGAATGCGCCCGATGAACTGCCGGCCGTTCAACGCTCAACAATACAGTGCGAACATTTCTGTTCGCAAACTCGCCTCCGAAGCCGCGCTGCCAGTAGCAGGCCTCGCCAGGGGCTCTGTGTCATTGCAGAAGCGGGCGACCGGTCGCCTGGGCCGCCGCTAGAATCCCCTCCACTGCCATGAACGACACGCAAAGCGCAAGCGAACCGGTAGCAACGCCGACCCGGGCGGAGCACGCGGCCGGCATGGCGGCGTACCAGGAAGCGGGCCTGCGGCTCGCCGCCGAGATCGGCAACCGGGGGCCGATTCGGCTGACCGACGGCGGCAGGCTCCATCCGGACATCCTGGGGGCGTACTGGAGGCACGGGTTCTACGTCTTCGAAGGCCTCGTCGACGCCGACGAGGTGGCCGAGTTGCGCCGCGATGCCAACGAGATGCTGGAGCGCGCGCCGGTGGGCCCCGACGCGGAGGTGGACGCGCAAGGGCGACCGGCGCTGGGCCTCGACTACGCCCGCCGGCCGTATCTCTTCACCAAGCCGCTTGCCGATCCCTGGGGCGGCACGGAGCTTCTCAGCGGACGTCACCCAACGCAAATGACGCAGCCGCTACCCGAACAGGACGCGCCCGCCGACGTCGTCTTCATCATGAGTTCGATGTGCCAGGCGATGCCTTCCGGGCTGCGGCTCTACGGCCACCCGCACCTTCTCGAGATCGCCGCGGCGATCAACGGCGACGACTTCGTGCCGTTCAACGACGCGATCTTCGTCAAGCAGCCGGGTCTCGGAGGTTCGGTGTCGTGGCACCAGGACGGCGTCACCCACTGGGGGTCTCCGCACTGGGACGAGGGCATCCACGGCTTCAACTTCCAGGTGCAGCTCTACCCCACGACTCCGGCGAGCTGTCTCTGGGTGGTGCCCGGCACCCACAAGCTCGGGAAGCTCGACATCAAGGCCCGTGTCCGGGAGAACGGAGGAAGCGAGAAGCTCCCCGGGGCCCTGCCGCTTGTCTGCGACGCCGGCGACGTGACCATCGTCAACCGCCAGATGCTCCACGCCTCGTTCGCCAACACCTCGTCCGACCTGCGCATCTCGCTCACCTTCGGCTTCCACCGCCGCAAGTCGGTCGAGGGACAGAAGGGAGCGTTGGGTGTCGAAGCCGACGAGGTCGTCTACGACGCCCAACGCATCTTCGATCGCTCGTCGGTGATCGCCGTCGCAATCGACGCTCGCCGGCAGCACCGGCCCGATGAGCCGTGCTTCGTCTACGAACCCTTCGTAGGTCTCGAGGACGACTTCCGCTTCAACGACGAGACGTTCGAGCGGGTGATCCGGGACTACAATCTGAACGATCTGGCGATCTAGCGGCGCTAGTTATCCGCCGCGACGTAGTCGACGAGGCCGTTCAGCATCTCGTCGGTGGATTCCAGGCCCCACTTGACGTCGACCGTCGGGTCGGGGTTGCTCGGGTTGCCGGCCGAGTTGTCAAAGGAGGCCTTCACACGGACTCGCGTCCCGGCCGGCAGCCGGATCGGCTCGGACAACTGGTACGTCGTCTGCCAGTTGAAGTCGTAGCGGCTGACCCCGAGCAGGTCCCTGGTGCTGCCGTCAGGAAGCTCCGCGCTGAAGAACATGGTCTTTCCGCGGTAGTGCATGTGCGGCGTGAACGCGAGAACCAGAACGTCTTCCTCGAGGACACGGCTCGCCTCGGCTTCGTAGTTCGGGTCGCCCGCCGGGATGTTGATGCCTGCGTTCCAGACCGGCAGCGTGACCAGTTCCTGCTCGACTTCATCGGGGTTGGCGAACCAGAGACCGATGCGGGTGCTGTCGGTCGCCGCCTCACCGCTCGGGTGGTAGTGGAAGTCGCCGATCAGGTTACGGCCCTTCTGCAGCAGGCGGGCGGACCCAGCCGGGAACCGGTAGGGCTTGGCGCCCGCGGTCCAGGCCGCCATCCAGCTCTCCTGGTAGAACGCGCCCTCGGCGGCCCGCCAGAGAATGAAGTGATGGAGCACCTTGCGGTCTCCCGGCTGAACCTCGATCGCGCGGATCCAGCGATCCTCCTCGAACCCGGTCGTGATCGGCACGTCGCGGAACTCGTCCTCTCCCTCCGGCGCCACCTCGTAGGGATCGAACTCGAAGACCCAGTCCGGTTCGCCGAACGCCCACTCGCCCACGGTCTCCGGCTGCTCCTGGACCGGTTCGTCGCCTTCGCCGCGGGGCGCGCCGTTCGCCGCCCAGAGGGTGATCGCAGCGATCTCGTCGTCGTTCAGGCTGATGTCGTTCGACCACGGCCCGTAACCTGGGTCGGCGTCCCAGGGCGGCATGTCGCGGTTCTCGACAGCGCGGGCAATGGACCGGGCCCAGGGCCGCACCTCGCGGTATGTGCGCAGCGACATCGGCCCGATCTCGTCGGGCTGATGGCAGGAGACGCAGTTGGCGTGGAGGATCGGCGCCACGTCGTCGACAAAGGTGGGCTGATCGAGGTTGGGGCCGGCAGTCACGGGCGGCGCCAGGAAGAGAACGGCGGCCGCGGCCGCCGCGAGGCGGGTCACGCGGATAGCTTGGGGCATCAAGCGCTCTCCGAAGGTGTTCGGAAGGACTGGGTCCAGGCCTGCTCAGGGCAATCCTACCCGGAGCGCACGCCCACGCTGCTCCCGCCCCGGTCAGCGATACGACTTGACCGGCGGCAGCCGGGCCCCCGTCTCGCCCGGCGGCTTCTCGCCGGCGACGACCGGGAGCCGCAGCGTACCGATGCCGTCGATCGACGCCTCGACCAGCTCGCCCGGCTTGAGGAAGCGATCCTCCGGTCCGCGAGTCGCGGCCGCTCCGGCCGCCGTGCCGCCCGAGGTGCCGTTGTTGATCACGTCGCCCGGGTAGAGCGTGATGATCGACGACCCGTACTCGATCAGCTCCCACAGCGAGTGGATCATGTCGCCGGCGCGCGCCTCCTGGAGCAGGGTACCGTCGACGCTCAGGGTCTGGCGGAGGTTCTCCATCGGGTCGCCGTAGAACTCGCGCGGCACGATCCACGGGCCCTGCGGGGCAAAGGTGTCGTGCCCCTTGCCGACGAACCAGTCACTGCGGATGGGGTTGCCTCCCGGCGGGCGCCCGCCGCGGTCGGAAACGTCGATGGAGACCATGTAGCCAAAGACATGGTCCTGGGCCTCGGCGGCGGAGACGTACCTCGCCGTCCGTCCGATGACCGCGCCCAGCTCGACTTCCCAGTCCGTGCGATCGCGGCCGTAGGGAATCACGATCTCGTCGCCGCTGCCGACGACCGCGCCTCGCGACGGCTTGAGGAAGAGATACGGGACGCCCCGGTTCTCCCGGCGCTGACGCCGGGCCGCGGCCCGCTCCTCCTCGGTCCCCGACTCGTTGACGTGGCTGTAGAAGTTGACGGCGGCGTTCAGGATCTTCCCCGGATACATGATCGGCGGCCGGATCCGGAGTTCGCCGACCGGGTGGACGTATCCCGGCGCCCCGCTCCCCAGGAGCTCCTTCTCGACGAGATGGTTCACGATCTCGTACAGCCGGTACTTGAGACCGTATTCGTAGCGGCCGATCAACTCGAGCATGTCCCCCGGCATCGGCATCTTCGGGTAGGCGGGATCCGCCTCGAGCCCCCGGTTCGCCTCGGCGATGTCGACCACCAGGCTGTCCCGCAGGACGAGGCCGACGCGCGGCACGCCGTCGATGTCGAAGGTTCCGACCTTGAAGGGCTCGGCCGACTCCGTCGCCTGGCCGAAGGCAACGGGCGTACTCATCAGGACGACCAGGACACCGGCGAGCGGACGCCAACGAAGTTCACGCATGATTTTCTTCCTAAATCGATTTACAGAAGACAGATCCAAACCACACTATCCGACGCCGTTGCGTAGTGGTACAGTGTTCAAGACTTCCAACAGGGTTTTCCGTGCCTCCGCTCCCGGTCAAGGCGAGAGCGCACGTTTGGCTTAGCAGTTTCCATCACGCGGCCCGGTGGCGGCCCTCAACAGGAAACGCCGACTCGACGGGTCGCAGACTCTGGAGGGGAGAATCGTGAGAGCCACCGCCATCAGGTCCTCGATCTGGACCTTCGCCATCGCCATCTGCGCGCTGCCGCTTCTGGCCGACGGGCCGCAGACATCGACCATCGACGGCACGATAACCGACGCCCAGGGTGACGGCCTGCCCGGAGTCACCGTGACCCTGACCGGCCCTCAGAACACGAGGACCGAGATAACCGACGCCAACGGCGACTATCGCTTCGCCCTTCTCCAGTCGGGGAACTACACGGTCACCGCAGACCTCGAGGGCCTGGGCTCGGTCGAGCGCGCCGTCGTCCTCGAGCTGGGGAAGCGCGAGGACGTCGACCTCGTTCTGGGCTCCACGGCCGAGGAGATCACCGTCACCTCCGAGGCAGCGCTGGTCACGAAGTACGACACCGGCGCCGTCACCGCGCTCGGGGAAGAGGCACTCGAGCACATCCCCCAAGCCACGCGCAACTACTGGTCGAACATGAAGCTGATGGCCGGTGTCGTGTCTTACAAGCAGGAATTCGATCAAGCACCCGGGGTCAACGGCGGCATCGCCCAGGAGAACGTCGTCTTCATCGACGGCGTCGACATCTCCCACAATCGGCGCGGCGGCGAAATGAGCTTCTACATGCCGTCGACCGTGATCACCGAGAACCGCATGGAGTCCGCCGGGTTCAGCGCCGAATACGGCCGGGGGGTCAGCGGGGTGATGAACACGACGATCAAGACCGGCACGAATGAACTCCACGGCGATTTTCTCTACATCGGCCAGAACCCGGCGTGGCGCGCCGCGAACTGGCTCGAGATCGAACGGCCGGACTCCATGATCAGCAGCTACGAGACAGGCCTCGGCGGGCCGCTCTTCCGGAACAAGGCCTGGTTCTACGGATCGCTCAGCGAGATGAATGACAACGCGCTCGACCGGACTCGCGAGGGCGATCTGGTCGACGTCAACCGCGAGGCGAAGCCGCTCGTCGGCAAGGTCAACACCCAGCCCAACGACCGCCACCAGCTTGCGTTGACCTGGATCGACTCCCCGTCAGGCCGCCTCAACCCGCCCGGCACAGCGGCCGACATCTATTCGGTCACCAGGAACAGTTGGAACAACAGAATCCAGACCCTGACCTGGAGCTTCGCCCTGACCGGCTCGGCATTCCTCGAGGTCAAGGCCGCCAACCGCGAGCTTACGACGGCGCGCATCGGTTCCCCGCCGGCCCCGATCCTTCCCGACGCGCTTCCGGACGATCCCGACGGCAACGACTTTCGCTACCGCGACCTTGCCGACGGTCTGCGCTACAACGCTCCCGTGCAGCGCCTGGGCGCTGGAGGAAACGACTTCCCGCGCGATCAAGCGAATGCCTCGCTGACCTTCTTCAGGGACAAGCACGAGTTCAAGGCCGGCATCGACGTCCAGGACGTCACCTTTGCGACGATCACGAGTATCGGCACGGAGTACCGCGGCCGCGGCTACAGCCGTTCGTTGCCGGGCGGCTATGCGACCCCGATCAACAAGCGAGTCTTCGACTGCCCCGTTCCTTGCAACACCACTTTCACCAGCGGCATAGGTGCTGCCTACATCCAGGACCGGATCACGGTCGGTGACCACCTCACCGTCAGCCTCGGCCTGCGCCAGGACACCCAGGACATCAACAACAACCTCGACCAGGAAGTCATGGACTACCAGAAGGTGGCGCCGCGCCTGTCGGCGGTCTACGACCTCAACGCCGACGGCAGGATGCTGGTCAAGGCATCCGCCGGCCGCTACTACGACTACATCGGCCTCGGTGTCGTCTTCACGGAGTTCACGGCCGGCGCCAATGGTGAGAACGCCTACACGCAGTACGGGTGGAATCCGGAGACGGGGCTCTACGACCGCTTCCAGCGCCGCGTCGAGCCCCGTGACCCCCTGGCCTCCTCCGTCGAGCCCTACTACAAGGACGAGATCTCGGTGGGCTTCGACTGGCAGTTCTCGAACAACTGGGTCTTCAAGTCGCGCGTGACCTCGTGGGAGATGGAGAACATGTTCCACAGCACCCTGCAGTTCGACGAGCAGGGCGCGGTCGTTCGCGACCTGAGAAACTGGCCGCAGAACAGACGCCAGTACGAGGGCATCCTGTTACAGCTCAACCGGGCGTTTCGCAACGACTGGTCGTTGCAGATGAACTACGCGAGGGACTGGAACGAAGGCAACAACGAGTCCCGCAACGACAACGACGACCACCTGGAAGGCTTCGGCGGCATCGAGGTTTCGACCGGGCTTCTCAATCCCACCAGTGGCCCCAACTGGTTCGGACCCATCAGCTACCAGCGGGACCACATCGTCAACGTCGTCGGCATGAAGCGATGGAGGTTCGGCAGCCATGACCTAATGACCAGTGCCAGCGCGCACCTGGCAGACGGCGAGCCTTGGGGATTGCAGCCCGCCACCCAGGTCAGGCACCCGGTGTCCGGCCAGACCATCACCACGACGACCCTCCGCGAGCCGAGGGGCACGAACAAGCTCGACGACTTCTTCACGCTCAACGTGAACGCCACCTACCAGTTCCCGATCCGGGGTGGAGTGCAAGGCATCATCGGCGGCGAGGTTGCAAACGTCACCAACGAGCAGGCTCTGGTTCTGATCAACACGAGGAACGGGCGGCCCCAAACCAGCCTCTCCACCTACCAGTTGACGCGGGAGTTCCGCCTCAAGGTCGGCGTCCGCTTCTGAGGATGGAGAACTGTCGATCCGGGTCGTTCTGGAGAACGGGCCGGTAGCCGCCGGCGTTCCCGTCGGGCTCCATGCGACGTGCCCCGTCGGGGGCGAGCTGCACGATGTAGGCCTTGCGGACCTCGGAGGTGAGATTCGGCCCCGTCGCATGCGGCGTAAGTGAGGAGAAGACGACGATGCTGCCGGCTCTTGCCGGTGCGGCGATCCCTTCAGCGTCCTCGTCCGCGCAGCAGTAGCCGAGATCGGTGGTCCAGTGCTCCAGGGTGCCGTGGCGATGCAGTCCCGGAAGCACCCGGGGGCAGCCGTTGCTGGTGGTGGCGTCGGTCAGTGCGATCCAGCAGGTGAGATAGGCCTGCGGGTCGAGGAAGCCGTAGCCGTTGTCCTGATGCCACGGAAAGGGGGCTGGAACGCTCGGCTTCTTGTAGACTGCCTGGTCCCAGTAGAGCCGAACGTCGGGGCTCACCAGGTCCCAGGCGAGATCACGAAAGAGTGGTCCGGCACAGAAGTCGCGCAAGAAAACCGAGCGCAGCACCAGGTGGACGGTGAAGGTGATCTCGTCGGCGCGATTGATGAAACGACGCCCCTGAGGCAGTTCGCGGAGCGCCGCTTCGGTCCTGGCCTCCCAGGGGTCGATCTCGGCGATGAGGCGCTCGAGCGTGGTCGGCTCGACCGCGTCCTCCAGCACGAAGAAGCCCTGCTCGCTCCACTGGCGGGCCTGCGCGGAAGAGATGCGCCGGTAGGGGCCGCCTCCGTGCTCCCAGCGGAAGCCCCGGTTGAGCGGATGGAGCTTCGGCGTCATGTGGCCGCCACGAGCTTCGCTCTACTGCCGCAGTTCAATCGTCCGTTCGTTCAGGGGCTGCACCGGCCGCGCGTTCATCGGATAGATGGCCGCGAACGCGTCGATCTGCTCCTGGGAAACCGCGATCGAATCGGTCATCACCACCCAACTGACGATCTCCGAGCAGCCCGGCGTCGTCAGCGAACCGGGGTAGCGGTAGTGGCTGCCTCCCTCCGGCAGCAAGGCGCGCGGATCGAGCGCCGCCAGTGCTCCGGGCGACTCGCCGACGGGCGGAATCGCATCCCAGATGCTCTGGATGGTCGGGTCGGCCTCGCCTGCCTCCAGGAACACTCCGATCACCGCCAGATCACCTTCTCCGGCGGCATGCACGAAGTGGATATCGATCGGGGCGGCGCTTCCCTCCACGGTGTGCTCGCTGGGATGGTGGAAGTGGAACTGCAGCAGCGCGAACTCCCTTCCCTCCAGGCTGATGGCGCTTCCCTCCGCCACGTTGACCACGATGGTGTGGCCGTTGTCGATCACCTCGGCGTCGCCGGCCTGCCAGCGGATCTCGAGTTCGCCCTCCCCGCCGTCCACGGCCCCGGCGATGTCCACAGGCGACTGCCGCGTACCGTCGTCGCAGGCCGCGAAGGACGGGTCGAGGGAGCCCCACATGGCGGGGCCGGTGTCGCCTTCGTAGGACCAGTGGACCTCGTGGCTTTCCGCGCTTTCTTCGTGCTCGGCGTCCATGTCGGCTTCGGCGGCCGCATCGTCGGCTGTGTCGGTCTGACACGCCAGAAAGGCGACGGCAATCAGGAAGGTCGCGAAGATGGCGCAGGTGGTTCGGGGTCGGGGCATGGCAGATCCTCCTCTTTGGTGTGGTGCGGAGGAGAATACCGCCCGGCTTACCCCTGCTGTTCGATCCACCAGTCGATGTGCTCTTCCAGCACGACCATCGGCATGGCGCCGCTGCCGATCACGGCGGCGTGGAAGGCCTTGATGTCGAAGCGGTCGCCTAGCGCTTCCTCGGCCTTCCGGCGCAGGCGGAGGATCTCCAGGTTGCCGATGCGGTAGGCCAGCGCCTGGCCGTGGATGTCGGCTGAGTAGCGCAGCAGTTCCGTGGCGACCTCGACGTCGGAGTAGACGACGCGGGCGCTCATGTACTCGCGGGCGCGCTCGAGGTCCCAGCCGAAATGGTTCATGCCGGTGTCGAGCACCAGGCGGCAGGAGATGAACATCTCCATGACCAGGCGGCCGTAGAGGTCGTAGGCATTCTCGTAGACGCCCATCTCCTTGCCGAGGTTGGCGGCGTATTCGGCCCAGCCCTCGGTGAAGGCGCCGTAGCCGATCGTCTCGCGGCGGAACCGGGGCAGGTCCTCGCGCTCGTTGGCCAGCGCGAGCTGGAAGTGATGGCCGGGGATCAGCTCGTGGTAGATCAGCCCCTGCGCCGAGAACAGGGAGCGGTTCTCGAGGTCGGAACCGTTGTAGCGGTACTCGCCGCGCGGGTTGACGGACGTCGGAAGCTGGTAGACGCCGAAGGTCATCGTCGCCTCCGACGTCGGATCGAGGCGGCGGACGCCGTAGGGCGCCTCCGGCAGCACGTCGAAGTAGTCGGCGATGTGGGGCTCGATCTTCTCGATGTAGCCCATGTAGCGCTCCTCGACCTCCTCGGGCGACGCGGCGATGAAGCGCGGGTCGGCGCGGACCTGGTCCAGGAACTCCTTCATCGCGGTCTCTTCGGACGTGGCCTCGAAGCCGATCTCCTCGCGCAACGCCGCCAGTTCCGCTTCGATCTGCGCGACTTGTTCCAGGCCGAGCTGGTGGATCTCCTCGGGCGTGAGGTCCGTCGTCGTGTTCGACCGCACCCGGTGGACGTAGAGCTCGCGGCCGCCGGGCACCTCCGACAGTCCGACCTGTTCCGGCGCCGCCTCCAGGTAGTCGTCGCCCAGTTCGGTGACCAGGCGGCTGAACTGCGCGTCGATTCCGGTTTCGACCGCCTCGCGAACCTGGTCCAGGAAGTCGTCGGCCTCCTCGCCGGCGCGGTCGGCGGCAGGTACGAACAGCTCCTCGAGGCGACTCCGGTAGCCCTCGAACATCCCGACCACGGCCGGGACCTGAGCCTTCGGCAGGTAGATGCCGCGCTCCTTCTGCCCGGCGACCTTGTCGGCGAGTTGGCCGATCCCCTGGGCGTACTCGTCGAGCAGATGGAAGTAGTGGGCGCGGTCCTCGTCGGCTTCGACCGGAGCGGCACCGAGCACCTGGTGGAGGATGTTCAGGCTGAAGCCGCCGGCCGCGTAGGGCGTGATGTTGAAGTCCGCCCAGTAGTGCACCGGCGCCTCGACCAGCATGCCGAGGTTCCAGCGCAGCAGCCGCAGCGAGATCCAGTCCTCGTGGTCGACCGCCTCCTCGTCGACGCCGGCCAGCCGCTCGAGCAGGTCCTGGGCGAACGCCGCGTCCGCCTCGGCGGCTTCGAGCGTCCAGTCCGGGAAGTCCTCCACCTTCTCCCCGCGCCGGAACTTGAGGTACGGGTCGCGGGCGGCGACGAACTCCAGGTACTCGTCGCCGGCGGCGGCGATGAGGTCCGCGTCGGCGTCGACGGAGATCTCGACGTTGCAGGCGGCCAGGAGGGGAAAGGCGAGGGCGGCGGCGAGGCGGGCCAGGTGGCTCATGACTTCCTAGCGTAGAGCACCGGCACCACCACCAGGTTGAGGAACGTCGACGTCAACAGCCCGCCGAGGATGACCTGGGCCATCGGACTCAGGATCTCGTTGCCCGGCTCGCCCGCGCCCAACACGAGCGGCACCAGCGCCAGCCCGGCCGTCAGCGCCGTCATCAAAATGGGTGGCATCCGCTCCTCCGAACCACGCCGCACGGCGGCGTGCAGCGACAGCCCCTCGCCGAGCAGCCGCCGGTAGTTGCTGACCAGCAGCACGCCGTTGCGGGTCGCGATCCCGAACAGGGTGACGAAGCCGACCACGGTCGCCAGCGACAGGACGCCGCCGCCCAGCGCCACCGCGACGACGCCGCCGACCAGGGCCAGCGGCACGTTGACCAGCATCGCCAGGGTGTCGCGGTGGCTGCCGAACTCGAGGTAGAGCAGGCCGTACATCCCGACCAGGATGAGCACGACCAGCAGGCCCATCGTGTAGACGCGCCGGCCCGCTTCCTCGAACTGCCCGCCGAAGGTCACCAGGTAGCCGGCCGGCAGATCGACTTCGGCCTCGACCGCGGCCTGGGCGCGCTCGACCGTGCCGACGAGATCGGCACCGGTGACGTTGGCGGTCACCATCGCCACCCGTTGCGCGTTCTCGCGCCGGATGAGGGACGGGCCGAGAGCGTGCCGCACCTCGGCGACCGCGCCCAGGCGGATCAGGTCCCCTGCCGGCGTCGAGACGGGCAGGGCCGCGACCCGGTCTGGTTGGGCCCGCAGGCCCGGCGGCAACCGGACGGCGACGTCGGACGCCAGGCCCTCCTCCACGATCTCACCGACGACGACGCCCTGAAACAGGGCCTCCACGGCCCCGCCGAGGTCCGCGAGGCTCAACCCGTACCGGGCCATCGCCGTGCGGTCGAAGTCGACGACCATCTGGGGCACCGGCGACTGCTCCTGGTTCGACAGGTCGACGATGCCGGCCACGGCCGCCAGGACCTGTTCGATCCGCGCGGCCAGCGTCCGCAACACCGCCAGATCGGGTCCTTCGACCTTCACCGCCAGGTTCGTCCGGGAGCCCGAGATCATGTGGTCGATCCGGTGGCTGATCGGCTGCCCGAAGGAGACCGTAACCGCCGGTATCCCGGCCACCGCGCGGCGCATCTCCGCGACCAGTTCGTCCTTCGAGCGGCCGTCTTCGAGCGGCGCCAGCACGACCTCCATCTCGGAGGCGTTGACGCCCTGGACGTGTTCGTCCTTCTCCGCGCGGCCGGTGCGCCGGCTGGTCGAGACGACCTCCGGGAAGGTGAGCAGCGCCTCCTCGACCCGGCTGCCCAGCCGATCGCTCTCGGCGAGCGGGATCCCGGGCGGGCTGACCACCGACACGGTGAGCGACCCCTCGTTGAAGGCCGGCAGGAAGCTGCGACCCAGGCCGGGCAGGAGCGCCGCCGCGACGACCACCAGCAGGGCCGCCGAAGACAGCACCGCCCATCGATGCGAGAAGCACCAGTCGAGAGTCGGCGAGTAGGCCCACTGGAAGGCGCGCAGCAGCCACGGCGGGCGCGACCTGAGCGACCGCGCCCGGCCCAGGAACAGCACGGCGAGCACCGGCGTCACCGTCAACGCCACCACCAGGGAGGCGGCGAGCGCGGCGATGAAGGCGAGGCCGAGCGGCCGCAGCAGGCGACCCTCCAGCCCCGGCAGGAAGAAGATCGGCACGAAGACCAGGACGACGATCAGCGTGGCGAGGAGGATCGGGCTCAGCACTTCCCGCGTCGCGGCCGCGACGACCTCTTCGGCCGGCCGGCGCTCGCCCTCCGGCAGGCGTCGTTCGTCCCGCATCCTGCGGAAGATGTTCTCGATCGCGATGATCGCGTCGTCCACCAGCAGCCCGATGGCGATCGAGAGGCCGCCGAGCGTCATCGTGTCGATCTGCAGCCCGAAGGCGGCGATCACGAGGATGCCGGTGACCAGGGAGAGCGGGATCGCGAACGCCGAAATGAACGTGGTGCGGACGCTGCCGAGGAAGAGCGCCAGGATGACGATGACGAGGATCGCCCCGTCACGGAGCGCTTCGGCGACGTTGCCGATCGCCACCTGGATGAAGTCGGCCTGGCGGAAGTTCTCGCTCTCGAGCACAACGCCCTGCGGCAGCACCGGCTGCAGCCGGGCGAGCGTGTCATCGATGGCGCGGGTCAGGTCCAGCGTGTTCGCGCCCGGTTGCTTCTGCACCGACAGGATGACCGCCGGCCGGTTGCGGTAGGAACCGGTGCCGCGCGCCGGCGCCGGCCCCCACTCAACCTCCGCCACGTCCCCGACCCGCAACGGGATCCCGCCGTCGACCCGCACGACGGCCGCGGCAACCTCGTCCGGAGTGCGTGCCCGGCTGCGCACGCGGACGATGTGCTCCTCGCCGGCCTCCACGTGAAAGCCCGCGGCAAGGCTGCGGCTGGACTTCGCCACGGCGTCGACGACGTCGGCGAGGGGCAAGCCGTTCTGGGCCAGGGCGGTCGGCCGCACCGTGACCTGAAGCTGCCGCCGTTCGCCGCCGATGGGGACCACGTGGGAGACGCCCGGAAGCGACAGGAGGTTGCGGCGCACGACCGTCTCGGCGACGCGGCGGAGTTCCATGCCGCTGACGCCGCCTTCCTCCACCGGTGCCGTTGTCATCGCGATGAACGTGATCTCGCCCATGATCGAGGAGATCGGACCGAGTTGGGGCCTCTCCGCCTGGGCCGGGAGATCGACGCGCTGCAGCCGCTCGCTGACGACCTGGCGGGCGCGGTAGATGTCGGTGCCCCAGTCGAACTCGACCCAGGCCACCGAGATCCCGTCGGCGGAGATCGAACGCAGCCTCCGCACGCCCGGCGATCCGTTGATCGCGGATTCCACCGCGTAGGTCACGAGGAGCTCGACCTCCTCCGCGGCCTTTCCCGGGGCCTCGGTGATCACGGTCACGGTCGGGGCCGAGAGGTCGGGGAAGATGTCGACCGGCAGGTTCAGGATCCACGCCGCGCCGACCACGGTGAGGAGCGCGGCCCCCGCCACCACCAGCAGGCGGTGGCGCAGGGAGAATCGAAGCAGTCGCTCGAGGGGTCCCACTCCGCCGCCTTCAGTGGACGTGGCCGTGAGCTTCGCCGCTCGCCATGAGGGATGAACGACGGATGGCGTCCCCGCCGCGGGTCACCAGGCGCTGGCCGGGAGTCAGCCCGGCCACCAGCACCCGGTCCCCCTGCCGGCCGAGCACGGTCACGGTCTGCCGCTGGAAGTCCTCGCCGGAAAGTTGCAGGAAGACGACCGGCACGCCGCCGTCGTCGACCAGGGCCGACGCGGGCACGACGATGCCGCTCTCCTCGCCGGCCATCAGCACCTGCGCCGCGACGGTCGAGCCGAGGGCGAAGCCGGTGCCGGCGATGCCGGGGGCCTCGAGCAAGACGGTTACGGTGCCGGTGCGCGGCGAGAGTTCCGGCGAGACCGAGACGAGGGAGAGGTCGCCTTCGACCCGCACCGGCCCGCTCTCCGGGTCGTCGAGCACCAGACCGCGCAGGCCCGCGTCCATGAGCCGCCGCGCGTCCTGGGGAGGCAGGGCGACCTCGATCCACACCACGTCGGTCCGCACGAGCCGCGCGAGGGCGTCCCCGGCGGAGACCGTCGCCCCGGGCGTCGTGGTGACGGCTGCGATCCGGCCGGAGAACGGGGCCCGCGGCGAGATGCCGGCGCCGTCGGCTCCGCCTTCGCGCGAGGCACGGGCCGACTCGAGGTCCCGTTCCGCCGCCCGGTGCCGCGCTTCGAGCGTCCGGGCGCGGACGCCCGCCTCCTCGACCTCGCGCTCGCTCACCGCTTCGAGGGCCAGGAGTTCTCGCAACCGCGCGCTTCGCGACCGCGAGCTCTCCAGTTCCGTCGCCAGCGCCTCGAGCTCCCCTTCAAGGGTGGCCAGGCTCCGCTCCGAGGCGACCAGCGGAACCACCCGGAACAGGGGATCGTTCCGTTCGACACGGCGGCCGACGAACGGCCAGGAGCGGGCACCCGCGGGAGGCTGGACGACGCCGTCGACCCGCGCGGTGACCGTGCTCTCGCCGCCCGCCGGCGGACGGAAGGAGGCGACGCCAACGACGCTCCGGGCCAGGCGGCCCTCCCGCACCCAGGCGGCCGCGAAGCCGCCCTGCCACTGCTGTTCCTTCCCGAACGAGACGGGCTCGCCGCCGTCCTGCCCGGCGGGGAGCGATGGCGCCTCGACGAGGCCTTCCGCCTGGTCCGCCGTGCCGACGAGAACCCGGCCTCCCGGGATCTCCTCGATCCCGTTCCCGTCGTCGATCCGGAAGAGCAGAGCCGCCTCGCCCGCACGTTGCGGCGCAAGCTCGATGTCGAAGATCCCTGGAACGCCGGGTTGGTCCGCGCGGAAGACCTGCTCGCCGGACCCGTCGACAAGGACGATCTCGACGGTTCCCTCGGCCAGCGGTGCGAAGTCGGCCAGCCGCGTGACGTGCGTGTGCGCCATCGCCGTGTGGCCTTCCGCCAGAGCGTCGATCTCGGGGAAGACCTCGAACCGTTCGCCGAGGGCGGTGACCGACCAGCTCTCGTGGACATGATCGTGCTCTTCGGCGGGCGGAGTACTGGCACACCCGATGAGCACCAGCACCGCCACACACTGGGTGCGCCGGCGTCCTGTCGGTGCGCCGGCCTTCTGGCCGGCTTTGTAACCCCACCTCATGACCCCGGGCCCTCCCGGCTAGCCGCCAACAGTTCCAGCTCCCGGTGCGCCGCCAACGCCGCCTCGTGCAGATCGAGCACCGCCAGTTCCGCCTCAGTCACCGAACGGTGCGTCTCCAGCAGATCGGTCAAGCCCGCTTCCCCCTGGCGGAAGGCCGCCTCCTCACCGTCCAGCATTCGCTCCGTGGCGCCGACTTCCTCGCGGGCCTCGGCGAGGGCGTCGGCAAGTCGCGCGAAGTTGCTTCTCGCCGCGGAGCGCGCCGCGGTCGACTCGCGCTCTGCAAGTTCGAACCTTGCCCGAGCGGCCTCCAGCGAGGCGCCCGCGCTCTGCCGCGCCGCCTGCCGCCGATCGAAGAGCGGCACCGACCAGGCAACACCGAAGATCGGCCCGTCGACGGCGCCGGGCGTCAGATCCTGCCGCCGCCAGCCCAGTGTGACTTCAGGCGACGCGAAGATCGGGCGGGTGGCAAGCTCTGCCAGTTCGGCCGCCGCCAGGTCCGCCTCCGCGGCGCGCACCCGGGCATCGGCCCCGTCCAGCGAAGGCGCGGCCGGCAGTTCGGGCAGAACCGGCCGCGCGTCCGCCGGCAGGCCGGAATGCCAGGCGGCCGCTTCGGCTCTGGCGCGTTCGCTCGCCCCGGCGGCGAGCGCGACGCGGGATCGCAGCGTGGCGGCCGCCAAACCCAGCCGGCGGGCTTCGAGTCCGGACGCTTCCCCCCTCTCCGCGCGAACGGCCTCACGTTGCGCAAGCGACCCGACCCGCTCGGCCTGGAGCGTTAGTCGTTGCCGCCGCGCGTCGGCCACGGCCCAACCGGCGTAGGCCTCCCTCATCGCCAGGCGATAGCCCAGCAGGTCGAACGCCAGGCGACGGCGGGCAGCGCCGACCGCGCTTTCGCGGGCCTCGATCTCCGGACCGCGCGCGGCGTCCGGTATCTTCCAGGAAACGAGAACGTCGGTCTGGCCGATCGGGCCGGCGGGATCCTCGCGCACCGCCTCGACGACCGGATTGTCGAATGTCCGGGCCGCCACCAGACGGGCCTCCGCGAGCGCCACGGCCCCGGCGCTCTCGCGAACGGCGGGGTGGGTCTCGTCGAGGACCGAGAGGAACTCGGCCTCGGTGACGACAGGCCGGTCCTGTGCCGCGCCGGCGGCGGCGAAGAAGCCTCCAAGGAGGCCGATCAGGATGAAACGATGCATGCTGACTCCTTTCCGCGTCCAGGTTCCGGGCACGAATCGCACCCGGGCCTAAGGCCGCGGATCAGAGCAGCAGCGCGCAGTGAGACCGGAAGAGTGGCGCCGGCGGTCCGCGTCGTGAGGCCGCCTCGTAGGGCGATCCCTCGGCGAACGTCACCGACGACGAAAGCGGCGCCGCAAGCACAGCCGACGACGACGGGGCGGGCCGCAGCAAGGCGGTTTCGGCGTCGAGCGTGACGTCGTGGTCGTGGTCGGGCACCAGTTCGTCATCGTGGTGGTGCCCGTGGGTCGCCGACCTCGCCAGGTCCGCCGTATCGTGCTCGTGGTCTGGCGCGAAGAGATGAGCCGCCAGGTCCAACCCGGCAGCGAACACAAACGCACCCGGCGTCTGGCATCCAAGCAGGACGGCGACCGCGACGGCACGCTTGAGCGGAGTGCTCACTCTGGTCACTGTGCCAGACGCGTGGCGGTTGGTCAACGAAGCGGGCCTTCCGAGCCCGCTAGGATCCTGAGCCTCGTTGATGGGCGAAGTCGCCTGCTACGACTTCTCGAGACTGCGGAGGGACCCCGTTATGGACGTGCTGAGAGGCTTCTTCGAGATGTTGGCGAACCCGGCAGAGGTGACCAGAGGGTTCGTGGTCCTGGCGATCGTGTCGCTGCTCGTGTTCGGTTACCTGTACGTGATCACAGGCAAGCTCGTCATGGACACGTGGAAGGCCCTGCGAGACGAGCGCCGCACCCGTCGCGTCAGGTCGTAGACCGCGCCGGCGCCGCTGAGTTCCGACTGCCGCAACAAGGAGTTCTCCGCCATGAAGAAGCTGCCTACCTCGACCTGTGCAGGCCTGCTTCTCCTGTGCTTCATCGCCTGCGGCGGGGACTATCCGCCGCGGCCGGAGACGGAGCAGATCCCGTTCACCGAGACGCTCCACGGGGTCGAGTTCGGGGACCCCTACCGGTGGCTGGAGGACCAGGACAGCCCGGAGACCCGCGCATTCATCGACCGGCAGAACGAGTACGCCGAGTTGATCGTCGGCGAGCCGCCGGAGCGGGATTGGGCGCGCCGGCGGTTGAGTGAACTGATCGACACGCCGGCCATCGGTTCGCCGAACAGGGCCGGGGAGTACGAGCTCTTCACCCTGCGCCGTACGGGCGAAGAGCTGGCGGCCATCGTGCGTCGTCCGGCGCCCGAGGAGGCCGGGGCCGGGCCCGCGAAGATCGACCCGGCCGGTGAGTACGAGGTCGTGATCGACGCGGCGGAAGCCGGCAGCGAGTACGCGCACCTCGGGATCGTCTCCGTTTCGCCAGACGGGAAGCTCCTGCTCTACAACGTCCGCATCGGCGGCGAGGACGAAACGACGGTCCGCCTTCGCGACTTGGAACAGAACGTCGACCTCGACTTCGAGATGCCCCGGGCGCTGAACGACCAGGCCTTCTTCGCCAAGGACGGCAGCGGCATCTACTACACGGTCCGCGACCGTGTCGAAGGTCCGCGAGTCCGCTTCCACCGGTTCGGCACCGAACGGGCGCAGGACGCCCTCGTGTTCGGCGAGGGGATCGGGCCACGGGCCTTCGTGCGCGCCGAGCAGCTCGACGAGGAGAAGCTGCTCGTCGGCGTCCAGCACGGATGGGCCCGGAGCGACGTGTACCTCGTGGAGATCGGTACCTGGGAGGTGACGCCGATCGTCGAAGGCATGGAGGCCCGCTTCAACACCCATCACAGCGACGGTCGGCTGTTCGTGCGCACGAACCTGGACGCGCCGCTCAACCGGCTGATGGAGATCGATCTGGACCGGCCCGAGGTTGCCAACTGGCGCGAGGTCGTCCCGGAAGCCGACGACGTCCTCCAGGGCGTGTCGGTGATCGACGGCAAGCTCTACCTGACCTACCTGCACCACGTGGCGAGCCGGATCCGCGTCTTCGAGCTCGACGGCACGCCGGCCGGCGAGATCGAGGTGCCAGAGCACCACAACGCCAGCATCCGGGGGGCCGGTGAGGGCAAGGCGCTGCTGTCGCTCGCCTCCTACCTGCAGCCGCCCGTGACCTGGCTGCTCGACCTCGAAGCGGGCACCCGCGAGATCTTCCGGGAAGCTCAGGCGCCCTTCTCCGGCGACGGCTACGTGCTGAAGCAGGTGCGCTACACCTCGAAGGACGGCACCTCCGCGCCGATGTACATCGCCCACCGGGAGGACTTCGAGCCCGACGGCACGACCCCTGCCCTGCTCAACGGCTACGGCGGCTTCAACGTCTCCCTGACGCCGCGGTTCAACCCGCTGGCTGCCCTCTGGCTCGAGGCTGGCGGCGTCTACGCCGTCGCGACACTGCGCGGCGGCAGCGAGTACGGCGAGGAGTGGCACCAGGCCGGGATGCTCCACAACAAGCAGACCGTCTTCGACGACTTCATCTCGGCCGGCGAATGGCTGATCGCCGAGGGCTACAGCGACCCGGACCGGCTGGCGATCCACGGCGCCAGCAACGGCGGCCTGCTGGTGGGCGCCTCACTGACCCAGCGCCCCGACCTCTACCGCGCCGTCCTCTGCGGCTTCCCCGAACTCGACCTGATCCGCTTCTACACCTTCACCGAAACGAATAACATGCCCGCCCTGCTCGAGTACGGCGACGGCGAGATCCCCGACCAGTTCGAGTCGCTGCGCGGCTTCTCGCCCTACCAGGCGATCCGCGACGGCGTGGACTACCCCGCCGTGATGCTGACCCAGGGCGACCTGGACACTCGCGTGCCGCCGCTGCAGGCTCGCAAGGTCGCCGCCCGTTTGCAGGCGGCGACCTCATCGGGACTGCCGGTGATCATGCGGTACCACCCCTACGCGGGGCATGCCGCGAGCCGCGGCCTGCCGATGTCGGAGCGGATCGAGTTCGTGGCGGCGGAGGCTGCGTTTCTGTTGACGCAGACGGGGCTGACGGCGCCGGGCGGCTAGGCGGTTACGGGAGCGGGAACTCCTCCATGTATCGCTCGTAGCCGGGCTCGACGTCGATCTCGAGCGATCGGAGCATGCGCACGACGGCGTTGTAGTACGAAACGATGATCGTCAGTTCGACCAGGAGTTCGGCGTCCAGGTGACGCCTTAAGGCGTCGAAGGTCTCGGTGCCGATGCTCAGGCCCTCGGTCGCCTCGTCGGCCGCGGTGAGGACGAGCCGTTCGAGTTCCGGGAGCTCCCCGGCTTCCGGTCCCGCGATGACGGCGCGGATGTCGTCGTCGGACATTCCGAAGTGGCGGCCGAGCTCGATGTGGTGGCTGTACTCGTAGTCCGTGCGCGTCAGCACGCCGATCCGCAGGATGGCCATCTCGCGCAGCCGCGTGTCGAAGCGGGATTTGTGGCGGATCCAGGCGCCCGTGTGGCGGAAGGCGCGCGTCCCGGAAGGGCTGTGCGCGAGCATCCGCGCCAGGTTGATCGGCCGGTCGAGCAGCTCCCGGTCTTCCGGGGCGAGATCGTCCACGTCGAGGTAGGGGAGTCGAGCCATCTTGGTCCTCTCTTGCGGGTCGGCGTCGTCAGCGCCGGCGGCGCCGGTCAGCGGACGGGAGAGAGTACCGTCACGCCGCCGTCGACGACCAGCGCCTGGCCCGTGATGTAGCGCGCATGTTCGGAGGCCAGGAACACGACCGCGCGGCCAACGTCCCAGCCGGTCCCCTCGATCCGCAGCGCCGAGGCGTTCTTGCGCCGTTCGCGGATTTCGGGCGTCATCGTCGGGCGCTGGACCATCGGCGTCCAAACCGGCCCCGGGAGCACCGCGTTGACGCGGATCCCGTCCTCGGCGTGGTCGACCGCCATGGCCCGGGTCAGCGAGATGACGGCGCCCTTCGACGCCGAGTAGGGGGTGAGGCCCTTGGGGCGGATCGCGGAGATGGAGCTGATGTTGACGATCGAACCGCCGCCGGCCTCCTGCATCGACGGAATCAGGGCGCGGGACGCCTGGACCATCGACCGGACGTTGACCTTCATCACCCGGTCCCAGAGTTCCGGCTCCGTATCGAGGACGGTGCCGGGCGCGCCGATGCCGACGTTGTTGATCAGCACGGTGGGTGGCCCCGACCCTTCCCGCGCGAAGGCGGCCAGGGCTGCGCAGTCCTCGTCGCTCGTCACGTCGCCGACGAACAGCCGGGCGGCGCCGCCCTCGTTCTCGATCATCCCGATAGTGCCGCGGCCCGCTTCTTCGTTGAGATCCACGACGACGACCTCGGCGCCGGCGCGCGCGAGGAGGATCGCCGTGGCCCGGCCGTTGCCGATCCCGTCGCCTCTCGCTCCGCCGCCGCTGACGATGGCGGTCCGGCCGCTGAAGTCGATCCGGTCCCCGGTCGAGGGAACCTGTTCCAATGGCGTGTTCATCGATCCAGCGGGAACTCCTCCAGGTAGCGCTGGTACTCGGGCTCGACGTCGATGTCCAGCGAGTTCAGGATTCGAACGACGCCGTTGTAGTAGGAGAGGGTCATCGTCAACTCGACCATCATTCCCTCGTCGAGGTGACCCTGCAACGCCTTGAAGGTCTCGGCACCGATGCCGACGCCGTTCGTCATCTCATCGGCCGCGGTGAGCACGAGCCGTTCGACCTCCGTCAGCGACTCGTCCTTCGGCCCGGCAACGACGGCCCGGATGTCGTCGTCGGACAGACCGAACTGCCGTCCGAGTTCGATGTGGTGGCTGTACTCGTAGTCGGTGCGCGTGACGGCGCCGACACGGAGGATCGCCATCTGGCGCAGGCGCGGATCGAGCTTCGTCTTGAACCGGATCCACAGGCCCAAGCGGCCGAACGCGCGGGCGCCCTCAGGGCAGTAGGCGAGAACCCTGAAGATGTTGAGCGGCGGATCGAGGAGTCTCCGGTCCTCGGGAGCGAGATCGTCTACGTCCAGATACGGGAGTCGAGCCATGGGGGCAGAGGGTATCGTCCGCGACACACGGCATTCCCGTCGCACTCAAGGAGAGTCCCCATGAAGAGATCGAACCCTCGAGCCCTGCCGGCCGTTGCGCTGGCGTTGAGCCTGGCCCTCGCGTTCACCGTCGCCGGCCCGCAGCCGGCGGCAGCCCAGGAGTCCGGCTCCTGGACCATCGGCGAGCGCGTCGTGCCGGCCCCGGCGGGCGCCAGCGAAGAGCTCCGGGCCGCGCTCGCCGCGATGCCTGCCCCCAACGTGGATGCCTCCCAGGCGGGGGCTCCTCAGACCGAGGAGCAGTGGCTGGCGATCCAGGCCGCGACGGCCAACGCCGATCTCGAACAGATGGCCACCGCTTACGGCCTCTCGATCGAGAAGGACGAAATCGACGGCGTGACGGTCTACCGGGTGACGCCGGACAAGGTCGATCCGCAGCACAGCGGCCACCTGTTCCTGCATGTCCATGGCGGCGCCTACGTGCTCAATGGTGGAGACAACTCCGCCACTGAGGCTGCGCTGGTCGCGGCCCGCGCCGGCATCCCGGCGCTCTCCGTCGACTACCGCATGCCGCCGAAGCACCCCTTTCCGGCCGCGGTCGACGACGTGGTCACGGTCTACCGGCACCTGCTCGAGAGCCGCTCCGCGAAGTCGATCGCCATCGGCGGCACCTCGACGGGCGGCGGACTGTCGCTG
Organism: Acidobacteriota bacterium; assembly: GCA_011525365.1. Taxonomy (GTDB): domain Bacteria; phylum Acidobacteriota; class Thermoanaerobaculia; order Multivoradales; family Multivoraceae; genus Multivorans. The sequence continues at coordinate 199,191 of WTGQ01000003.1, read as the reverse complement.
GCTTCCGTTCACAAGTTCCGTGACCTGGGCCTCGAGCTACCCGGCGCCATCTACGCCGGCACACCCTGGGCAGACCTGACGAAGACGGGCGATTCGCTGTTCACCAACGAAGGGCTGGACCGCGTTCTCGTGACCTACGACGGACTCCTGAAGGGCGCTGCGCACCTCTACGCGGACGGCCACGACCTCAAGGACCCGCTGATCTCGCCCGTCTACGGCGACTTCGAGGGGTTCCCGCCGACGTACCTGATTACCGGCACCCGCGACATGTTCCTGAGCGACACGGCGCGGACCCACCGCAAGCTGCGGGCGGCCGGAGTCGTTGCGGACCTACACGTCTACGAGGGGGTCGCCCACGCCGACTACCTGATCCTCGTCGATTCGCCGGAGTCGAAGGACATGTTCCAGGAGGTCGGCGCGTTCTTCAAGAAGCACCTGGAGTAGGCCGGCGCGGAGCGCCGGATGCCGGCCAGAAGGCCGGCGCACCGACAGGCGCACCCAGTGTGTGACGGCTACGAGTTGCGGGTCGCGGTGAAGGCGCGCTCGCCGCGGGGAGTGATCATCTTGCCGGTCAACGTGTCGCCGTCGACCGTCGCCTCGAAGTTGAGGTTGAAGGTCTGGCCACCCCTTCCGATCTCCCGGCCGAACTTGAGCGTCTCGCCGTCCCACGACACGTTCTTCAGATCGCCGTTCCGGCGCGGATTGCTCCAGGTGCCCTTGAGCTCACCGTCGACTTCCGTGAACTCGTACACGACCTCGAAGGTGCCCTGGGGCGTTTCGGTCGTCGATGCCCACTTGCCGAGAACGGGGGCGCTATCGGCGGCCAGCGCCGGAAGCGCGAACGCTAGAGCAACGGCGGCGGCGATCAGGATGGACTGTCTCATCGCGGACTCCTCGACTGTGTGCGGATCCGGGTATGTTAGCGACGATGAACGTTGATCACTTCATGTACGCCGTTGCCGATCTCGAAGGGGGCATGGCGTGGGCAGAGGACGCCTTCGGCGTGGCGCCGGTGTTCGGCGGCTCTCACGAGGGGCTTGGAACGCGCAACGCGCTGCTGAGCCTGGGCGACACATACCTCGAGATCATCGCGCCCGATCCGGCACAGTCGGTCGAGAGCCAGATGGTCACCGGCATGGCCGCGATGAGCGCCGGAGGGCTCGTGACCTGGGCGGCGCAGGGCCATCTCGTCGTCACCAAGGGGTTGCTGGAGGAGGCCGGGATCTCGTCGGTCGGTCCGGTGGAGACGCGGCGGCGAACGGCGGACGGGGGGTTGTTGGTCTGGGATCTGCTGTTCCCGCAGGGTGGCGGCTACGGGATGCCGTTCTTCATCGATTGGCGCGAGTCTCCGCACCCGGCTACGACGACGCCGGTGGGCGGCGAGCTCGTGTCGTTCGGGATCTCGACGCCGGATGCGGGGGATCTCGGGGCGGTGCTGGCGGGTCTGGGGCTGGATGTCGAGGTGTCGGAGGGAGAGCCGGGGATGACGGTCGTGATCGAGGGCGCGAAGGGTCCCGTGACGCTGGTTTCCACGGCGGAGAGCCGGGGGTTGTCGCCGTCTTCGCGGCGATAGGGTTGGAGGTCACAACCCCTGAACGGGAGAGAACGATGACCGAATACCGCCCGAAGAACCGTACTCGTCCGGCCTGCCTTTGCCTGGCCATAGCGGCCCTGAGCCTCGCGGCCGCCATCCCGGCCGCGGCCCAACTCGACATCGACGCCTGGGCGAACCAGGCCGGCGAGCAGATCGTCTGGCACCAGACCCAGTTGAGCGACACGGTCTACCTGCTGCTGCCGGAGCCGGGGCTGGCCGGGAACCTGGCGGTCTCCGCGGGCGACGACGGCATCCTGATCGTCGACGACGCGATGATGCCGGTGGTGCCGAAGATCAAGGCGGCGGTGGCGAAGATCCAGGAAGGCAGGATCGACTTCGTCGTCAACTCGCACTACCACTTCGACCACGCGGGCGGCAACGCGGGCTTCGGGGCCGACTCCGCGATCGTGGCGCACGCGAACGTCCGCAAGCGCCTGCTGGAGAACCGGCACGCCGGGGCCAACTTCTCCGCGACGCCGTTCCCCTCCGAAGCGCTGCCGATCGTGACCTTCAACGAAAGCGTCACCCTGCACTGGAACGGCGAGGCGATCGACGTGATCCACTTCGGCAACCCGGCCCACACGGACGGCGACGCGGCCATCTTCTTCCGCGACTCGAACGTGGTCCACGCCGGCGACCAGTTCCCGAACCTCGGCGGCTACCCGTACATCGACCGGGACGTCGGCGGCAGCGCGCTCGGTCTGCGCGACAACATGGCCCGACTGCTCGAGATCGTCGACGACGACACGCAGATCATCCCCGGCCACGGGCCGCTGGCGACGAAGGCCGACCTGCAGCGCTACCACGACTACGTCGCGGAGACGATCGACTACATCGCCCAGCAGAAGAGCGCCGGCAAGTCGCTCGAGGACGTCCAGAAGGACGGCCTGCCGGAGAAGTACGCGCCGTACGGCAACGGCCCGTTGTCGCCGGAGCCGGTCTGGATCGGCTACGTCTGGGCGAGCCTCGACGACTGAGATCGCGGCCGCGGCGATGGCCAGGGACGTCGTCATCGACGTCAGAAGAAACGACGTCGTCATCGACGTCCGGGACCTGCGCAAGAGCTACGGGGAGCTCGTAGCGGTCGACGGGGTTTCGTTCCAGGTCCATCGCGGCGAGATCTTCGGCATGCTGGGCCCGAACGGCGCCGGCAAGACGACCACGGTCGAGATCCTGGAGGGACTCCGCCAGGCCGACGGCGGCGAGGCGTTCATCGACGGCGTCGGCGTCAAGAAGAACCGGCGGCGGGTCAAGGCCATCATCGGCGTTCAGCTCCAGCAGAACGCCTTCTTCGACAACCTGACGCTCCGCGAGACGGTCCAGTTGTTCGCGACGCTCTACGGCTCGGACGCCTCGCCGGACGACATGCTGGCCAGGGTCGATCTGGCCGACCGGGCGAAATCCCGGTACAAGCATCTCTCCGGCGGCCAGCGGCAGCGGTTCTCGATCGCGGTCGCCATGGTGAACCAGCCGGTTGCGATGTTCCTGGACGAACCGACGACCGGGCTCGACCCCCAGGCCCGCCGCAGGATGTGGAAACTGATCGACGGCCTGCGCTCCGGCGGCATGGCGATCATGCTGACGACCCACTACATGGAGGAGGCGGAGGTCCTCTGCGATCGCGTGGCGGTCATCGACCGGGGCGCCATCATCGCCGTCGACGCGCCGCAGGCGTTGATCGAGCAGTTGGCGTACCGCGGCGGCCAGTCGGTCCGCCGGGACGGCGCCCTGACGCTCGAAGACGTCTTCCTCGATCTGACCGGGCACCAGCTCGTCGAGTAGGGACCGCGCGGTGAAGATCTACCTGGCGTTCATCGGCGCCGAGCTGAAGATGTTCTTCCGCGACCGGGCGGCGCTGTTCTGGTCGCTGGCCTTTCCGACCGTCATGATGGTCGTCTTCGGCCTCTTCGACTTCGGCAGCTTCGCCCCGCCGCAGGTGGGCATCGTCGACCAGGCGAGGAACCAGGCGTCGACCCTGCTGGTGTCGGTGCTGGAGGGCGACCTCGGCGGCGAACCGTTGTTCAACGTCCCGGAGTCCGATGACGTCGACTACCTGCGAGCGGAGGTCCTGGCCGGCGACATCACCGCCTTCCTGGTGATCCCGGAGGGCTTCGGCGAACTCGGCGCCTCTTCGACGATCGACCTCACCTTCGACGGCAGGAAAGCGCAGGAGGCGGAGGCGGCCCGGTCCATCCTCGGCCAGGTGCTCGAAGGCGTCTTCAAGAGCGTGGCCAACGTTCCGGCGGAGTACCGGGTCGAGAACTGGGCGACGATCTCCCCCACCGAAGTCGCGGGCCGCGGCCAGGGCTACAAGGGCTTCATCGTGCCGGGGATCGTCTCCCTGGCGATCATGCAGAGCGCCCTCTTCGGCGTCGTCTTCACGCTGGTCCGGCTGCGCAACCAGGGCGTGCTGAAGCGCCTGTACGCCACGCCGATCGGCCCGAATCACTTCCTGGTCGGCTCGCTCACGACCCGGCTCCTGTTGCTCGTGCTGCAGACGAACGTTCTCCTGCTCGTCGGCATCCTGGTGTCCCGCGTCGAGGTGGCCCCTGACTACCCGCTGTTCTGGCTGGAGGTCATCCCGCTCATCTTCCTCGGCGGCCTCGTGTTCGCGTCACTGGGTCTGGCGATCTCCTGCATCGCGAAGACGGAGAACACGGCGGCGCCGCTCGCGAACATCGTGTCGCTGCCGCTGATGTTCCTGTCCGGCGTGTTCTTCCCGCAGACCGCGCTGCCGGACTGGCTCCTCGCCTTCGCGAAGTGGCTGCCGCTGACCTTCCTGGCCGACGCGATGCGCGCGATGGTGAACAGCGGCGAACCGCTGCTCGCCCAGGGCGGACCGATCCTGGGGCTGGCCGGTTGGGCCGTCCTCTGCTTCGGGCTCGCCGTGTGGGCGTTCCGGTGGGAGTAGGGCGCTACTCTCCGCCGGAGCTCTGCGGCTGGTCGTACTCCGATTCGAGCAGGCGAGCGCCGCGCAGGACGTTGCCCATCGCGTAGTTGCCTTCGTGGCAGGCGTACTCGTAGACCAGGCTGTCCTTCGCCTGCCACGTGTACTCGCCCGCCCAGGGCGCCGTCCAGGAGTTCGGGTCGTCGACCCGGAAGTGGTAGAGCAGGTTCCCGTCCTCGCTCCGGCTGAAGCGCTCCTCCACCACCATCGTCTCGCTGCCGCCGGGGAGGCCGGTCTGGTTGCGGAAGTTCCGGGTGGTGACGACCAGGGTGTCGCCGTCCCAGTGCCCGACGCCGTCGCCGAGCCACCAGTTGATCCCGTCGGGGCCGTGCTCGCCGTCGATGGGGATGATCCGCGCGTCATGGACCATCTCCGCCATGATGACGACGTGGTTCTCGGTCTGCATGATCCGCGCGTAGTTGTTGTACAGGCTGGGCAGCAGCGGCGGTCCGCCGACGAAGCCGAGCAGGCAGCGCTCGGCCAGCGCCAGGGTCTCGGGACCGTCGAACGGCCCGGGGCCGTCCTGGTCGAGCCAGGAGGCCGTGCCGTCGTTGTTGTGGATGAATGACGCGAAGTTCGTCGCCATCCGGCGCATGGCCGCGGGCGTCATCGCGGGCCGCCGGCCGTTCTTCGGCTCGTAGATGATCGACGTGCGGAACTTGCCGTCCACGATCACCGCCTCGGAGCCGGGGTCGATCCAGAACGCGTTGTAACCGCCGACGCCGCCGCCGCCGAAGCGGTTGTCGCCGTCGCCGCCCTTCTTGGGCGCGGTCCGGTCGGCGCCCCCGCCCTTCCGGTCCTCCTCGAGGGACCGCCAGAGCCTCTCCCTTTCCTCTTCCATCTCCTGCGCCTGCTCAGGCGTCAGATACAGGTTGTCGCCGTACTGCGGCGGGCGATCGACCGGAGTGATCGTGCCGGCGTCGTAGACGCCCGAGAGATCGGGCTTGCCGTTCGGCATCCGCTTGATGCCGTCTCCCTCCGCGGCGAGCGCCGGGAGAGCGATGAGGAACAGGGCGAGCGAGACGAGGGTGAGCTTGCGCATGGCTTGAGTCCTTGTTCGGGAAGAATGGACCGATGCTTGAAGGGACTGGAATCCTAGCAGCCGCGGGCACACAGAGGGCGCGTGTCTTGGCGGCCGTCGGCTCCTGCGCGTTGGTCCTGGCGCACCCCGGGGGCGCGCGGCCCCAAGAGCCGGTCGATTCGGCGGTCGAACGGGTCGAACTGAACGGCCAGTCGTACGACGTGCCGCCGCCCTGGCGGGGCAACCGCATCGAGGAGGCCGCCGATCCGGCGGAACTCGCGAAGGTGCCCGCCGAACTGACCGGAGAACTCGGCATCTACGTGACTCCCGGGACGCGCGACGCCGTCGTCGCGATGGCGGCGGTCGCCCGGGAGCAGGGAATCCGGCTGGAAGTGGACTCCGGCTTCCGCAGCTACGGCTTTCAGAAGAGGGTGCTGGAAGGCCTCCTGGTGGACGGCCGGCCGTTCCTCAACGCCGTCCGCTGGACGGCACCGCCCGGCTACTCCGAGCACATCACCGGCCGCGCCCTCGACTTCGTGCCCAGCGACGCCGACTTCAAGGACACCGCCGCGTACCAGTGGCTGAAGCGCCACGCAGCCGACTTCTGCTTCACAGAGAGCTACCCGCTGGGCAACCCCGGCGGCTTCGACTCGGAGCCGTGGCACTGGCGCTACGACGACTGCGACGAGTAGCGTCGGCCTCCGGGCGAGAGCCCGTCGCTACCTCTTCGTACCCAAGGAGCATCCATGCCGACCTTCGAGAACGACGTCTACCCGCAGGACCCCGAACAGATCGCCGCCATGCAGGAGTCCGGCCCCGAAGGACCGATCTACATGGTCAATCTGCTGAAGTTCAAGGAGAAGGCCGAGTACAGCGATGGCCGCGAAACGGACCTGACCGGGCGCGAGGCCTACCAGATCTACGGTCAGGCCGTGTCCAGGATCATTCAGGACTTCGGCGGCCAGGTCGTCTTCGCCGCCGACGTGACGCAACTCTCCCTCGGCCGGGTCGACGAACTCTGGGACGAAGTGGCGATCGCCCGCTACCCGAATCGCGCCGCCCTGGTCGCGATGTCGACGTCCGCCCCGTGGCGCAAGGCCGCCGCCCACCGCGAGGCGGGGCTGGCCGGTCAGTTGAACATCGAGACTGTGCTGATGCCGGGTTTCGAGGAAGCTGCGCCGGCCGGGTAGCGACCGCTGGCGCCTCGATGTGGCGCCTCGCTAGTAGGCTGAGCTCAGGAGACATGGACATGAAGAAGATTGGGCACTACGTCAACGGAAACGACCTCGAACCCGAGTCGGGCAGGACCCACGCGGTGTTCAACCCGGCGACGGGCGAGCAGACCGCGGCGGTCGGTCTGGCGAGCACGGACGAAGTCGACGCCGCGGTTGCCGCGGCCAGGGACGCCTTCGGCGACTGGCGGCGTACCTCGCTGGCCGTGCGCACGAAGCTGATGTACGCCTTCCGGAACCTGGTCGAGGCGCACACGGACGACCTCGCCCGGCTGCTGACCGCCGAGCACGGCAAGGTGCTCGCGGACGCCGCCGGCGAGGTGGCCCGGGGGATCGAGAACATCGAGTACGCCTGCGGCCTCGCCGATCTGCTGAAGGGGAGCTACAACTCCCAGGCCTCGACCGGCGTCGACGTCTACTCCGTGCGCGAGCCGCTCGGCGTCGTGGCCGGCATCACGCCGTTCAACTTCCCGGCCATGGTGCCGCTGTGGATGTTCCCGAACGCGGTGGCCTGCGGCAACACGTTCGTGCTCAAGCCGTCGGAGCGCGATCCGTCGGCGCCGCTGCTGCTGGCTGAATTGTTCGACCAGGCGGGCTTCCCGCCCGGCGTCTTCAACGTGATCAACGGCGACAAGGTGGCGGTCGACCGCCTGTTGACCCACCCGGACGTCGCGGCGGTGAGCTTCGTCGGCTCGACGCCGATCGCCCGCTACGTCTACGAGACGGGGACCGGCGCCGGCAAGCGCGTCCAGGCGCTGGGCGGAGCGAAGAACCACATGGTCGTGCTGCCCGACGCCGACGTCGACCTGGCCGCGGACGCCGCGGTCTCGGCCGCCTACGGCTCGGCCGGCGAGCGCTGCATGGCGGTGTCCGTCGTCGTCGCGGTCGGCGGCGTCGCCGATCCGCTGGTCGGTGCGATCCAGGACCGCATGGGTGAACTCACGATCGGCCCCGGCATGGACGCGGAGTCGGAGATGGGCCCGCTGATCACCCGCGAACACCGTGACCGGGTGGCCGGCTACATCGGCGCCGGCGCCGAAGAGGGCGCCACCGTGGTCGTCGACGGCCGCAACGCGACCTTCGACGGCGACGGCTTCTTCCTCGGCGTCTCGCTGCTCGACAACGTCACACCCGAGATGACGGTGTATCGCGACGAGATCTTCGGGCCGGTCCTATGCGTCGTCCGCGCCGACAGCTACCAGGAGGCGGTCGAGCTCGTCGAGCAGAATCCCTGGGGCAACGGCACCGCGATCTTCACCCGCGACGGCGGCGCCGCCCGTCAGTTCCAGGAGGACGCCGACGCCGGCATGGTCGGCGTCAACGTGCCGATTCCGGTGCCGGTCGGTTACCACTCATTCGGCGGCTGGAAGCAGTCCCTCTTCGGCGACACCCACATGTACGGCCCCGAGGGGGTCCACTTCTACACGAAGGCCAAGGTCGTCACGGCCCGCTGGCCCGACCCGGCGGAGAGCCAGGTCGACCTCGGCTTCCCGCGGAACCGTTAGTCGAAGGTCCACTCCCGGGGCTCCTTGCCCTCTTCGGGCTGGGCCTCGCGGACGACGATCGGCGGGGTCTCGCCCTGCTGATACGTGAAGACGTACTTCAGGGCCTTGCGGTTCTCTTCGGGTACCGGGTCGACGTGGGTGGCGAGTTCCGGGCCGTCGAAGACGTTGATCTTGCAGAACTCCTCGGCCTGGCAGACGAACCTGGCCATCTGGACCCAAGCCTCCATCTGCGTGTCGGGCTTGACCCAGGCGCCGAAGGAGAGGCCGGTCAGACCGATGATGTTCAGCGGCGGCGGCTCGTCGCCTCGCTGCTGCGCCGGTGCCACGGCGGGGAGTGACAGGAGGAAGGCGATGGCGATCGCAACGGGCGCGCGTCGAGTCATGGCTGGGTCACCTCGAAGAAACGGTCCCATAATGCCATGCGGTCCCCGTGGAGGTGGCTGCCGGCCTCGATCGTCGAACCGAACTCGAGGTGCCGGGCCGTGTCCGGCTTGAACTCCGGCCACGCCGGCAGGTCCGGATTGCCCAACGGGTTCGGATCGCCGGCGGAAGCGAAGGCGACCCAGTAACCGGACATCGCCTCGGCGAGTTCGTGGTCCTCCTCCGCGTACTCGTAGTTCAGCTTGTCCAGGTTGTCGAACGCGTAGGCGATCTCGGCCGCGTGGTAGGCACCGTAGAAGTCCCTCTCGGGGTGTGGCGGGGCGTGCGTGAAGAAATAGAGCCAGGCCGGCGAGGACACGGTCTCCGAGAGGGTCGCCCAGGTCTTCATGTGCCAGGCGAAGACGCGGTCGGAGAAGGCGTCGATGAAGGCCCGCCTCGCGTCCGCGTCGGTCGCCACCGGGTAAGCCTCGAAGAACTCGTCGGCCACGTCGGGGAACTGGCTCTTGACCAGGAACGCGACCCCGGACTTGTTGGAGGGGAGCATGCGGCCCATCAGGCTGGTAGCCTCGTCGCGGTTCGACCCGACCAGCACAGGCACGTCCGCCTGCTCGCCAGCCCGGTAGATCTCGGCCACCTGCTTCGGGAGCACCCAGCCGTCGACGTTCGGTCTCGTCGAGAAGGCGCCCTGCTTCGAGGCCTCGGCGAGGATCGTCTCCGCGTCCAGTTCGCGCAGGCGGGCGGCCGCGTCGCCGCCTTCGATACCGAGTCGCTTGGCGAAGGCCTCGCCGGCGTTCTCGGCCGAGCCGTCCTCGGAGGAGCGAAGCACCGGCAGGCCGTCGAAGAAGCCGCCGCTCTGGCCGATCGCCCGGTGGAAGAGGCCGCGGGCCAGGGGCGAAGCCTGCAGCACGTTGACGCTCCAGGCGCCCGCCGATTCGCCGAAGATCGTCACCCGGTCCGGGTCGCCGCCGAAGGTCGCGATGTTGTCCCGCACCCACTGCAGGGCGAAGATCTGGTCGAGCACTCCGTAGTTGCCGGACACGCCCTGGTCGGACTCGGCCGACAGGGCCGGGTGGGCGAGATAGCCGAAAGCGCCCAGCCGGTAGTTCACCGTCACCACGACGACGCCCTTCCGCGCCAGCGCCGTGCCGTCGTAGAGAGGCAGCGAGCCCGACCCGCGGGTGAGCGCGCCGCCGTGGATCCAGACCATCACGGGCAGGCGATCGTTCTCCGACTCGGCCGCCGTCCAGACGTTGAGGTAGAGGCAGTCCTCGCTCACTTCGGCGAGGGGCTGGGCGTAGAAGCCGCCCTCCCGGTAAGGCGGCTGCATGCAGGACGGCGGCTCGAAAAGAGCGTCGATTGGCAGGCGCCCGGGGATCGCCGGCCGGGGCGGTCTGAAGCGAAGGTCTCCGACCGGCGGTTCGGCGTAGGGAACGCCGAGGAAAACCCGGACGGAGTCGTCGTCCTCCGAGACGTAGCCGATGACGTAGCCGCTCGACGTTGCCCTCACCAGTTCCGGCAGGGCGTCCTGGGCGCCGGCGGAGGCGACCGCGACGGAAACCGCCAGCAGGATCGTGCCGGCCAGAACGCTGCTACTTCGCGACGTCATAGGAGGTCAGCGACGCCTGGTCGCGGATGTAGAGCGCTCCGTTGGCAACCACCGGGTGTGCCCAGGTCGGACCGCCACGGTTCTCGATCTCGAAGCGTCCCCGTTCGTCGTAGCCGTCGGGCGTAGCCACAGCCAGACCCACCTTGTTGCGCTCGCTCAGCATGAACAACTTGCCATCGGCCAGCACCAGGGAGCCCTTGCCGACGCTCCGGGCCCGCCAGTGAACCTCTCCCGTCGTGGCATCCACCGCGGTCAGCGCCGGACCGAAGAAGCTGTAGAGGGTTCCCTCGTGAGCCACGACACCGCCGTGGTGATTCTGGAGACGCGTTCCGAAGTAGGCCTCCTCGCTCGAGAAGGAGCCGCCTTCGTCCTCGGCGGTGATCCGAACGGCGCCGCCGCCGATGCCGTAGGACGCTGAGTAGAAGACGAGGTCGTCGTGAAGGACCGGCGTCGTGATGTTGATGGCGTTCTGGGTCGACGGCCGCTCGTAGCGCCAGAGCAACGCTCCGTCGTCGGCCCGAACGCCGACTCCGGCTTCCCCCGTGAAGCCGAGCAGGACCTCGGTACCCCCCAGCTCGCGCAGGACGAGGGAAGAGTAGGAGGCCACGTCGCCCAGTTCGCTGGAGCGCCAGATGGTGCTGCCGTCGGCCGTCGATAGGGCGGCGATGGCCCCGGCCCGGCCGCCCGGCATGACGAACATCCGGTCGCGCACGACGAGTGGCGACTCGCTGATGCCCCAGCGGGTGTTCGGGCTGCCGAAGCGGTCGAGCATGTTGAACTGCCAGACCACCTCGCCAGAGTCCTTCGCGAGTCTGGCCGCTTCGCCCATCCCGTTCAGGACGAAGAGCGAGTCGCCATGGATGGTCGGCACCGAGCGCGGGCCGTCGCCCCGGTCCGGATGGTCGTAGAGGGGGCCCAGCGTCCGTATCCACACTTCGCCACCGTCGCTTGCGCGCAGGCGGAAGACCGCGCTCAGGCCGTCCCGGGTGCCCTGGACGTAGATTGCGTCGCCCTCGACGACGACCGTCCCATAGCCGTGACCCAGCGTCTCGATCTGCCAGTTGACGGCGGGACCCTCCGGCGGCCACTCGTCGAGCAGGCCGGTTTCGGTCGAGATCCCGGCCCGGTCCGGGCCGCGCCACTGCAGCCAGTCGTCGGCGTGCGCGGCGCTTGCGACTCCGGCGGCGAACACGGCCGCAGCCAACACCTGTGTACCCCCGCTGAACATATGCGCCATGACCGCTCCTCAGATTTACTGGCTGGCCGGCCAGCATTATACTGGCCGGCCGCGCGAAGCCGGATCGTACTCGCTCGTGCGCGCTCAAGGGACTGAGCAGGAAGGAAGACGCCCCATGGAGTTCTGGACCGCAACCGTCGCCGCGCCGACCCGGAGTGCCGAGTTCGCCCGCCAGGCGGAGGCCAGGGGCTGGGACGGCATGAACGTCGTCGATTCGCAGAACCTCTCCGGCGATCCCTACGTCTGCCTCGCACTGGGCGCCACCGCGACAGAGACGCTGAGGGTGGCGACGTCGGTGACGAATCCGGTCACCCGCCACCCGGCGACGACGGCTTCTTCGGCGCTCTCGGTCCAGCGCGTGTCGCGAGGCCGCATGGTGCTGGGGATCGGACGCGGCGACAGCGCGCTGGCGCACCTGGGCCGGGCGCCGGCCCGTCTCGGCTGGTTCGAGGACTACCTCGTCGTTCTGCAGACGTATCTCCGCGGCGACGAGGTGGACTTCGAGGACACGGGCATCCCGGACGAAGCGGCACCGCTCGCGGAGAAGCTCGGGCTTGCCCACGGGCCCTCCGCGAGCAGCATCCGCTGGATCGGCGACGGTCCGAAGGTCCCGGTCGAGGTCGCGGCCACCGGGCCCAAGGTGATCGGGATCGCCGCCCGTCAGGCCGACCGGGTCATGCTCGCCGTCGGCGCCGATCCGAAACGCGTCGCCTGGGGAATCGAGACAGCCCGTAGCGCCGCCGCCGAGGCCGGCCGCGATCCGGCCGCGCTCAAGTTCGGCGCCTACGTGAACGTCGTCTGTTGCGACGATCCGGAAGTCGGCCGCGAGCTCGGCCGCGCCTCCACCGGCCTGTTCGCCCGCTTCTCCGTCATGTACGGCGAGATCTCCGGCCCTGCCGACGAGCGGCAAACGGAGGTGTTCCGCAACATCCACGACCGCTACGACATGACCGCCCACGGCCGGGAGGGCGGGCAGCAGACGACCGCGCTCACGGACGAGTTCATCGACGGCTACGCGATCATCGGGGGCCCGGAGCACTGCGCGGCCAGGCTCGAGGCGCTGCTCGACCTCGGGATCGGGAAGTTCGCGGTTGCCGGGCCGAACTTCCTGGCGCCGAGCGCTCCAGGCCGGGAGGCCGCGGGGCGGTTCACCGAAGACGTCCTCCCGCGGCTGCGGGGTTAGGAGAAACGGAACATGGAGCTGGCCGGCACATCGGCAGTCATCACCGGCGGCGGCAACGGCATCGGCCGCGCCATCGCCCTCGCCCTGGCGCGCGAGGGCGCGAACGTCGCGGTCGCCGACCTGGAGCAGGACGCCGCGGAGAACGTCGCGCGTGAAGCGGAAGCCCTCGGCGCGAAGGCGCTGGCGGCGCGCGTCGACGTGACCCGCGAGGAGGATCTCGAGCGTCTGGCCGACGACGCCTGGGCGGCCTTCGGTTCCGTCGAGCTGCTGTTCAACAACGCCGGCGTCGGCGCGGGCCGGGCGCCGGCCTACGGGTTCAGCGCCGACGACGTGCGCTGGATCCTCAGCGTGAACGTCGAGGGGGTGCTGAACGGCATCCGCGTCTTCGCGCCCCGCTTCATCGAGGGCGGCAAGCAGTCCCGCATCGTGAACACGGGCTCCGAGCACAGTCTCGGCATTCCCTTCCCCGGTTCCGCCGTCTACACCGCCTCGAAGCATGCGGTGCTCGCCATCTCCGACGTGCTGCGCGCCGAACTGCCCGAACACGTCGGCGTCAGCGTCTTCTGCCCGGGCTGGGTGGCGACGAGCATCTGGCGTTCCTCCGAGCGCCGGCCCGAGCACCTCGGCGGTCCCCAGGAGGCCAATCTGGCCGCGGGCAAGCTCAGCGCGGAGAACGCGATGTCCGCGGCCGAGGCGGCCGACATGGTGCTACAGCAGATCCGCGAAGGCCGCTTCTACCTGCTGACCCATCCCCACGTCATCGAGTACGCGCAAACCCGGTGGAACGACGTCGAAGCCGCGTTCGCCGAGCAGGCGGCGCGCTACGAGGGGGATGACAGGTACGACGTAGCGAAGGCGATCGCGCGGATCCGGGCGCAGCGCGCCGGCTAGCACCGTAGCCAACGGAACACTGCAGCTCAATCGTCCGGCGGCTCCTGCATCCAGGCCGGCACATCCCGCGCGCCGTGCAGCACGCGCCAGACATCGACTTCGGTCGGCTGCTCGACGTAGAAGATCAGATAGGGGAACCTCCTCACCAACCGCGTACGCAACCCGGGAAGATCGAGTTCGTGCGCGTAGCGGGGCGAGCCGGCCGCCGGCTGTTCCCCGATCAGTCGATGCGCCTCCTCCACCGCATCGAGGAAGGCCATGGCAACCGCCGGGCTCGCCTCGGCCAGGTAGTGCTCGACCGCTCTATCGATGTCGCGCCGCGCCCGCTCGCGCAGAACGACCGGCTTGCTGCTCACCGGCCGGCTTCGCGAACCTCACCGCGAAGGCGGTCGAAGTAGTCCGCGTCGGCCAAGCCAGCCCGAGGTGACGTGGCACCTGCCAGAAGCCGGTCCCGCAAGCGCTGGCGGTCATAGTCCTTTCGGATCAACTCGCGGACATACTCGCTCGATGTGCTGTAGCCGCGGGTGTTGACCTGGTCGCTGACGAAGGACTTGAGGGCCTCGGGGAGGGAGATGTTCATCGTGGTCATGCCTTGACGCTACCGCCAGTTGGCAAAGTTTGGCAAGCCGGCCTCCGCGGGCCACCCGGATTGGGCGTTAGGCGCGCGAACCGGGCCGCGTCGCGGCTCTCGCGGTAACGGTCGACGATCGGCTCGAGGTCGTTCGGGCTGGCGCCGTGGAGGATGACGCCGTCGGCGCCCAGGTCGAACTGGCCGCGGATCTTCTCGACGCAACGGGCGGGTGAGCCGGTGGCGGCGGGGGCCAGCCAGTCTTCCGGAATCAGCGGAGCGATCCGTTCGAGTTGCTCCGTGGTGGCCAGGCCGTCGATCGCGCCGCGGAAGCCGGCGACCAGGGGGTCGGCACGGAAGCGCTCCAGCACCTTCGGGTCCCAGCGGTTCGTCTCGACCATCAGGTCGCCGTAGGCCTGCAGGTAGGTCGCCATGCGGCCGACCGTCTTCTTCAGGCGCACAGCCTCGGGGAGGTGGTCGCCGATCGTGGCGAAGCAGGACCACACCCGGACCGAGGCCGGGTCGCGTCCGGCCTGTTCCGCGGCCCGTTTCACGGTGTCGACGCAACGGGCCAGCGTTTCGTCGGTGAAGAAGGTGTGGAGCACGACGGCGTCGAAGGCCCGGCCGCCGAGAGCCAGCGAGTTCGGGCCGAAGGCGGTCAGGGTCATCGGGATCTCGTCGTGCGCCTCGGCGCCGAGGCGCAGCACGGGAAAGCGACCCGCCGGCCCGTCGTGGCCGACGATCGTCTCGCCCCGCCACATCCGGCGCATCAGCCCGACGAAGTCCTCCATCTGCGCGGTGGTGATCCGGGGAAGGCCGAGCGCGTCGAAGACGCGGGCGATGCCGCGGCCCAGGCCCAGCGAGAAGCGACCGCCGGTCAAGCGGTGCATGGTCAGCGCGTAGGAGGCGGTGATCAGCGGGTGCCGGGTGTTCTGGTTCGTCGCGGCGGTGGCAATGCCGAGTTCGGTCGAGCAGGCCGCGGCGGCGCCGGAGAGGGTGGCCGCCTCCTTGACATTGAAGCGCTCCGAGATGAACACGGAGCCGAAGCCCATCCCTTCGCCGGCGCGCACTTCCCCGAACAGCTCGGCCGGGGACTCGGGCTGGCCGGCCAGGGTGTAGAAGGCGAGTTCGTTCATCCGTTGCATCGCGGCGATCCTTCCATGGCCGCCTGCGGCGGAAGCCGGCGGGGACGCCGGCGCACCCAGTGTGCGACCCCGTGCGGACTTCCTACAGCAGTTCGGCCGAGTTCAGGTCGAGGGCGTGGCGGGTATGCCGCCTGGTCATCGCGACGAACATCTCGTTGCCGCGTTCCGTCTCGCGGACCATCATCGAGGCGATCACGCAGACCCCGAAGCCGGCGAAGGCGCCGAGCCGGTAGTCGCTCCAGCAGGCATCCCGGGAGTAGCCCTCGATGCCGGCCGCGATCAGCCGCTGGTGGTACTCCCGCACGATGTCCTCCTCGCAGCGCCGCCTCCGCTCGCTCCTGAGGCTGCCGCCCAGGAAGTAGGCGACATCGCCCAGCGGCCGTCCGATCGTGATGCTCTGCCAGTCGACGGCGGTGATCGCGGGCGGCGAGGTCCGCCGGTCGATCAGCAGGTTGTCGAGCCGGTAGTCGATGTGGACGAGGGAGAAGGGGTCGGGCACGTCGCCCGTCCAGGCCGACTCGGCCTCGCCGAAGACGCTGAGGAGCTCCCGCGAGTCCTGCTCGAGCCGGTCGCCGTAGCGGTCGAGGAATCCCGGCAACAACACCCGGTATCGATCGTGGGTCGCCGCCGACAGTTCGGGGCTGGGCCGGCCCAGCCACTCGGCGGGAAGCAGGGAGGCATCGTTCCACCCCGGCGCGTGCAGTCCGGCCAGTTCCAGCACGGCCGCCCGCGCCACCTCCTCGTCGCAACCCGCGATCTGGTCGCCCTGCTCCGCCGGCGCCGCGTCGCTCATCAGCACGGCGAAGTGCGGGCCTTGGCCTTCGATCCCGGCGAAGTAGCAGCGCGGCGTCGAGATCGAGAGCCGCGGCTGGAGTTCCTGGTAGAAGCGCACTTCCTTCAGGTAGCTGCGCAGCACCACACCGGTCGCCCGGCTGGTCGGATCGTCGGACGGGAACTTCCCGACCAGGGTGCGGGGCGCGTCCGCGGCGCCTCCGCCGTACTCGAGGCGGTAGCGAATGCAGCGTCCGAGCTGCCCGGTGCCGATGTCGGAGGCCTCGAAGCCGAGCACCTCGACCTCGTGGCCCCCGGCGCGGAGCTGCTCCGTGAGCCACTCCGCGCTTACCTCCCCGGCGGTGGGAATGAACGGCGCCGGCCTCACTCGGCCACCTGCCGCTCGCGCCACCAGCCCGGACCGACGCGGGACGGCCAGCCCTCAGGCGGTGTCGGCCACAGGAGGATCGTGCCCATCGGACCGAGTTCGACGCCCCGGATGTCGTTGTTGAACACCCAGAGGAAGCTGACGTGGAACAGGAACAGGACCGGCTGATCCCGGTACACCTCGCGGTGGATCTCCCGGTAGATCGCGGCGCGTCTCTCGCTGTCCTGCTCCCGCTTGCCCAGTTCGAAGAGCTCGTCGACTCTGGGGTTCGAGTAGCCGCCGCTGTTGCGGCCGCCGTCGTAGGCGTCGGTGGCTAGCTGGTTGCGAAGAGCGTTCGGATCCTGGGTCGTGCCGACGATCGTCCCGAGCGCCTGGAACTCGTGCGCGAGCCGTCTCTCGTTGAGCGAAGCGCTCTCGTAGGCGCGGGTCACCATCTCGACTCCGAGGCGCCGGAAGTCCTCGCGCAGGATGTCGAGCGTCGGCGGCACGTAGGTCAGGCCGGCGGTGTACGACAGCTCGAAACTGAAGCGGACCCGCTCGCCCTCGATCTCCTTGTAGCGCCAGCCGGTGTCGGGGTCGGCGAGCCAGCCGGCCTGGTCGAGAAGCTCGGCGGCGCGCTCCAGGTCGTAGTCGAGCGCCTGCTCGAGAATCGCCGGTTCGTAGTCCCAGCCGCGTTCTTCCACCATGAAGCCGTAGGAACGCCGGTACAGGCCGTGGCCGACCCGGCGCAGAACGGTCTCGGCATCGTAGGCGTGGGCGAGCGCCCGGCGCACCAGGGGGTCGGTGAAGAAGGGATTGCTGCCGTCCATGTTCCAGAGGAGGCTGAGCAGCAGCGCCGACGCGTGGCGGCCCTTCACGCCTCTCTCCTCGAACAGCTCCCCCTTCGCCTGCCGGGCGAAGATGTTCGCGTCGACGTAGATCTGGTCGTACTCGCCTCCCAGGAACTGCAGGAAGGCGAGGTTCCGGTCCGGCTGGAACTTGAAGATCATCGTCTTCGCGGCCGGCGGCGCGCGGTCGAAGAGATAGTGGTCCTCCCACCGCTCGAGGACGACGCGATCGTTGTTCCGCCATTCCACGAAGCGGAACGGGCCGCTGCCGATCACGGCCTCGCGGCCGTAGCGGTTGTAGTAGGGCGAGGACCGGAGCGTCGGATCGGCGGCGCGCTCGGCGGCGTCGCCCACGATGTGGAGCGGCATGATGGGAAAGGCGAGAGCCTCCAGGCGGAGCTGCGGCGCCAGGAGCCCGGCGAAGTCGAAGCGCACCCGGTGCGCGCGCTCCGCCGTGGCCCCGACGACGAGGTCGCGCGGCGTCGGCCAGAAGCTCACCGGCACCCGTTCGTCGCGCAAGGCTTCGAGGGAGAACACGACGTCGTGGGCGGTCCAGGGCTCGCCGTCGTGCCAGCGCAAGTCGGGATTCAACTCCAGGGTGACGGACCGCAGATCCTCCGACGGTTGCACGTCGAGGACGACATTCGAGTTCCAGTCGTAGTTGGCCGGGCTGCCGTGGCGGATGACCAGCCACTCGAAGAGCATCCCGAACATCGTCCAGGCGGATGCCGCCCCGGACGGAAAGAGCGGATTGAGCGTCGCCGGCTGGGAGAAGTCGTGGCGGACGATCGTCGTCCCGGTGTCGGCCCGCCGCGGCTCGGCGACCGGGTACAGCTCGTGCAACGACGGCGGATCGACGAGAGGATCGGCCAACGGGTCGTAGTCGCCGCCGGTATCGACCACGGGAAGCGGATTCCCGCAGGCGCCGGCCAGGAGGCCGGCCGCCGCCGCGAGACGCCGGGCGGGCCAGGTCACGCGTTGCGCTTGATGTCCCGGAACGGGCCCTGGTCGGCGCGGAACCCCTTCGGCATCCCCAGCACGCGTTCGGAGATGATGTTGCGCTGGATCTCGTCCGTGCCGCCGGCGATCGAGATCGCGGGCACCGAGACGAGGACCTCGGCGATGATCCCGTCCGCGGCGGAGTCGGGACCGCTCAGCACGGCGTCGGCGCCCGAGATCATCGTGTGGACGTGGGAAGCCTGGCGGGCGATGACGCTCGCGGCGAGCTTGCCGATCGACCCGGCCGGGATGATCTCCGTGGTGCCGGCCTTGCGTCTGGCCTCGGCGCCGTCGGAGGCGAGCTTCGCTCCGGTGTAGAGGCAGATGAGCTTCGCGATCTCCTGCCGCGTCGCCGGATCGTTGATCGCGCCGGTCTCCCGGGCCCGCGGCAGGACGAGATCCACCCGGCCCTGGCGCTGCGGGTACCAGCTGTAGGGCTCGGTGGCGATCCGGAGTTCTTCCTCGTACTCCGCGTAGATCGGGCCCTGCTTCGGTCCGTCGAGCGATGACCCCCGAACCCGGCGGCTGAAGCCGCGCCGTTCGAAGGAGAGCGTGGTCTTGGCCACGTGCCAGCCGTTGCCCTCGCCGCCGATCAGGTCTTCGGGCGGCACGACGGCGTTCGTCATGAAGACCTCGTTGAACGACTGGTGCCCGTTCATCTGCCGGAGCGGCCGCGCCTCGACCCCCGGCTGCCGCATGTCGAGCAGGAAGTAGCTGATCCCCTGGTGCTTCGGCACGTCCCAGTCGGTGCGCGCCACGAGCAACCCGAAGTCGGCGTGGTGGGCGCTCGTGTTCCAGACCTTCTGGCCATTGACGATCCAGTTGCCGTCCTTGAGCTCCGCCCGGGTGCTGAGACCCGCGAGGTCGGAGCCGCTGCCCGGCTCGCTGAAGAGCTGGCACCAGGTGTGCTCGCCGGTCAGGATGGGCCGGAGGAAGCGCCGCTTCTGGTCGTCCGACCCGCAGGCCAGGATCGTCTCCGACGCCAGTCCACGCGGGCCGACCTGGGCGGCCGGAACCACGTCCTTCTCCCTGAAGACCTCGGCGACGACCATGGTCTGGTCGAGCGTGAAGCCGCGTCCGTACCACTCCTCGGGCCAGTGCGGCGCCGCCCAGCCGCCTTCGAGCAGGAGCTCCCGCCACTCGATCAGGGGACGGTCGACGCGCCAGTTCGCGTCGAGCCAGGCCGAGACCTCGCGCCGGATTCGGTCCGGTGTCATGCCGCGCCCTCCAGCATCTTCATCATCCGTTCCCGGTGGATCGCCGGCGTGCCGAAAAGGACCTCGGACGCCTTCGCCCGCTTGAACCACAGGTGGGTGTCGTTCTCCCAGGTGAAGCCGATGCCGCCGCGCAACTGGATGCCGGCTCTCGCCGCGCTCATGTAGGCGTCGGCGGCCGCCGCCTTCGCCATGCTGGCGGCGTAGGGCTCGCCCTCGCCGGCGTCGAGGCAGCGCGCCGAGTGGTGAGTGAGCGCCCGGGCGATCTCGATCTCGAGCAGCAGATCGGCGCAGCGGTGCTTGAGCGCCTGGAACGAGCCGATCGGCCGCCCGAACTGGAAGCGTTCCTTCGTGTAGTTCACCGTGGTCTCGAAGAGATGCTGCGCGCCGCCGATCATCTCGTGGGCGAGGGCGGAGCAGATCCGGTCCCAGATCCGGTCCAGGGCCTCGCCGGTCACATCGCCGACGCGGCGGGCCGGGACCTCGGTGAACACGACCCGCGACAGCTTGCGCGTCGGATCGACGACGACGAGCGGCTCGATCTCGAGTCCCGGGGCATTCCCCTCGACCGCGTACAACCCGCGCCCGGCGCGGCCGCTTGCCACGACCAGCAGCAGGTCGGCAACATGGGCGTCGACCACCAGAGCTGCCGTCCCGGACAGCTTCCCGTCCTCTGTCGCGCGAATCGACCCGCCGACCCCGGCCGGATTGTTCAGGTCGTCGAGCACGAGGGTCGCGATCGTCGAGCCGTCGGCGACTCCTGGCAGGAGCGATTGCCGGTCCTCGTCGTCCGCCGCCTCGAGCAAGGCGGTCCCGGCCATCACCGCTGATGCGAACCAGGGACCGCAGAACAGTGTCCGCCCCATCTCCTCGGCAACGATCCCGAGTTCGACCGCGCCGCCGCCCGCGCCGCCGCCGGCCTCCGGAACGTGAACGCCGGTAAGCCCGGCGTCGCCGCAGAGTTCCTGCCAGACGGCCGGGTCGTAGCCGCGATCCGAGGCCATCAACTCGCGGACGGCCGTCGCCGGCGACTTGTCGCGCAAGGCGCGGGACACGACATCGCGGAGAAGGTCCTGCTCCTTCGAGAACTCCGTCTGCACGCTACCTCCCGTCGCCACGCACCAGCCCTCTTCGTCCGCAGCGTACCCGAGGGAGATAGAGTCGCGGTGGCCCCGGAGCCAGCGTCTTACTGAGTGACCAGCCACCACCCTACTCGAGCCAGGCCAGGCATGACAGAGTCCAGCCGCTTGAATTCGAGAACCGAGGGCGAGGCTACGAGGCGTCCACGCCGCACTCAGGCCGAACGCCGGGCCGAGTCGGAACGCGAGATCCTGCGCGCGGCCGCAACGCTGTTCGGCCGCCAGGGCTACATCGCAACGACGCTGGAGCAGATCGGCAAAGAGGCCGGCTACTCGAGCGCGCTCGTGTCGCTCCGCTACGGCTCCAAGGAGGGGATCGTTGAGGCGATCGTCGATCGCTCGCAGACCAGGGCCAGCGACGATGTCTTCGAACCGGAACAGGGGGTGACCGGCATGGCCGCCCTGAACCGCATCTTCACCGGCTACTCGGAGCTGCTCCGCGACGCTGAACACTGGATGCGAGCTCTCTTCATGCTGATGGCTGATTCACTCGGGCCCCTGAACGCGAAGATCGACCTGTTCCGGGCCAGCAACGACCGCTTCGCCGCCGCCATCGAGCAGGCCGTTCGCGAAGGGCAGGAGGCCGGGGAGATCCGGACCGATGTCGATTCGACCGGGACGGCGTTCGAGATTCTCGCTTCGGTCAGAGGCACAACCCTCCTCTGGCTGCTCGACCCGGAGAAGATCGACCTCGTCGCGGCCATCGAGGATCTTCGCGCGAGCGTCGAGGACCGGCTGTCGACCCGCGCCGGCGGCGCCGCCTGAGGCATCAGGTTTCAGTCCGCTTCGGGCTCGAGCTTGTCCTGGGTCTTCGTCTCGAAGTCCGCCGCCGCGTGACGCTCGCGTAGCTGGGTCTCCGGCGGTCCCCAGGCGCGGTTCACCATCCGGCCGCGCTTCACCGCCGGACGCTTCGCGATCTCGCGGCCCCAGCGGTTCACGTTCTCGTAGCTCTGCCCCTCGATGAACTCGCCGGCCTCGTAGAGGTGGCCCGCGGCCAGCGCGCCGTACCAGGGCCAGATCGCCATGTCGGCGATGGAGTACTCGTCCCCCGCCATGTACCGGGCTTCCGCCAGGTGACGGTCGAGCACGTCGAGCTGGCGCTTCACTTCCATCGTGAACCGGTCGATCGCGTACTCGATCTTCTCCGGCGCGTAGGCGTAGAAGTGGCCGAAACCGCCGCCCAGGTAGGGGGCGCTTCCCATCTGCCAGAACAGCCAGGACAGGCACTCCGTTCGGGGGCCATGTTCCCGCGGCAGGAAGTCGCCGAACTTCTCGGCCAGGTAGAGGAGGATGGCGCCCGATTCGAAGACGCGGGTGGGCGGCTCCGTGCCGTGGTCGACGAGCGCGGGGATCTTGGAGTTCGGATTCGCCGCTACGAAGCCGCTCGAGAACTGGTTCCCGTCGCCGATGTTGATCAGGTAGGCGTCGTACTCGGCGTCGCGGCCAAGCTCCAGGAGCTCCTCGAGCATCACCGTGACCTTGACCCCGTTCGGGGTGGCGAGCGAGTAGAGCTGGAGCGGATGCTCGCCCACGGGAAGCTCCGCTTCGTGCGTGGGGCCGGCGATCGGCCGGTTGATCTTGGCGAAGCGACCACCGCTCTCGGTGTCCCACTTCCAGACCTTGGGCGGGGTGTATTGCGTGTCGTTCATGGCCGCGCCTCGTGAAGACGGTGGTGCACCCTGGAGGAGTCGAACCCCCAACCTTTGGATCCGTAGTCCAACGCTCTATCCAGTTGAGCTAAGGGTGCATTTCGAGCCGCCGCACCGAGCGAGTGCGGAACCCTAGCAGCTTGCCGGGGTTAGGGGAACGCCGCTCAAGCGGAGAGATCGATGTAGCGGTCACACTGGGCCCGCACCTGGGCGTCGCCCTCCGATCCCCCGAGACCGACGACCGTCACGCCGTTCTGCTGAAGCTTGGCGACCAGGGGCAACATCTGCACCGACGTCGCCACCAGCACGACCGTGTGGACGCTGCGTTTCGTGTAGCAGAGCTCCAGCGCATCCACCACGATCCGCACGGCGGCGGAACAGCCCCGCACTTCCGTACCCGACGGCACGTCGACGACCTCGGCGCCGCCGCCGTGCAGTGCCTTGCGATCAAGTCGTTGGTCGCTCGCGTCGGCATAGACGCGACGCAGGACGAGCTTGCCGAGTTCTCCGTCCAGCCGGGCAAGCAGGCCCTCCAGATCGAGCGCCGGGCCGCCGTCCTGGCTCCGCTCCAAACCGCCCAGGTCGAGAAGCACCGCGGCGCGGCCCGGGCCGCCCGACCTCCTCTCCCGCGGCGCGGACTCCGGGCTCTGCGCTTCGGCGTCCTTGCCGCCCTCGCCCTGGCTGTGGGAACCACCGCCGCGACGGCCCCGGCGCGAGCGACGGCGACGGCGACGGCGACGTTTGGCCGGCGCTACCTCCCCGGCCTCGCCAGTGGCCGGCCGGGCCGGCTCGGCCGGCTCCGTCGCAGCCTCGAGAGCCGCGGACACGGGAGGCTCGGCGGCCTCCTCCGCGGGCGCGTCGTCGGCTTCGTCGGCTTCCTCGGCTGCCGCGAGCGCGGTCGACGGGTCGTCGCCCGGCTCGGGAGCAGTCGCTTCGTCAGCCCCCGCGTCGGCCTCCGGCTCGTCTTCGCCCGCCGGCTCGACCGGCGGCTCGTCCTCGGCTTCGGGACTGGTCGCCTCCGGTCGCACCGACTCGGTCTTCTCGTCCGCCGCGCGTCTCCGCCACCAGGGATCCACTCTCTACTCCCCCTTATCGGAAGTCCTTTTCGGGGTGCTCCGGCGCGGGCTGAAACCGGCGCCGCCACCATGCTCGTAGTCGTCGGGGGATTGTATAGTCCGGGCAGTGCCCGCAGACGCGCTCCCGTATCGGTACCTGGCCGTCGACGGACCGATCGGCGTAGGCAAGACGACCCTGGTCGAGATGCTCGCGCAACGCTTCGAGGGCGTGAAGATCCTCGAGGACGTGGACAATCCGTTCCTCGAAGCCTTCTACCGGGACCGGCCCGGCACCGCCTTCCAGACCGAGCTCTACTTCCTGCTGACGCGCTACAAGCAGCAACTCGACCTGGCCCAGGAAGAGCTGTTCGAGCCGGTTCGCCTGGCCGACTACACTTTCGCGAAGAGCCGACTCTTCGCCTACCTGAACCTGACGGACGGCGACCTGATGCTGTTCGAGAAGCTCTACGATCTGCTCGAGCCGCAGCTGAGCCAACCGGACCTGCTGATCTTCCTGACCGCCGACATCGACACCTGCATGGCGCGGATTCACAAGCGCAGCCGCGCCATCGAGCAGAACATCTCGGCCGACTACCTGGGCGAGCTGATCGAGGCCTACAACCACCACTACTACCACTACGATGGGTCGCCCCTGCTCGTCGTCGACAGCCGCAACATGGACTTCGAGCACAAACCGACCGACTTCGAGGAACTGCTCCACCACATCTCGCGGCAGATCCGCGGCACCGAGTACTTCGTGCCCGCGCGCAGCGCCTGAGACCTTTGCCATGACCACTCCAGAGCCTCTCGTCATCGCCGGCCGCGAGTTCCGCTCGCGTCTCATCCTCGGCACCGGCAAGTACAGCGACGAACAGGTGATGGTCGACGCCTTCGACGCCTCCGGCACCGAGATGGTCACGGTGGCCCTGCGGCGCGTCAACCTCGACGACCTGGGCAAAGGCTCGCTGATCGACCACATCGACCAGGACCGCTACCTGCTGCTGCCCAACACCGCCGCCTGCTACACCGCGGACGAGGCGGTGCGGACGGCGCGGCTGGCACGCGAACTCGGTGGCTGGAACTGGGTCAAGCTGGAGGTGATCGGCGACGAGAAGACCCTCTTCCCCGACAACGAGGAACTGCTCGCGGCAACCCGGGAACTGGTCGCCGACGACTTCATCGTGCTTCCCTACACGACGGACGATCCGATCACCTGCCGCAAGCTCGAGGACCTCGGCGCGGCCGCGGTGATGCCGCTCGCGGCGCCGATCGGCTCGGGGATGGGCATCCGCAATCCGGCGAACCTGCGAATCATCGTCGAGCAGGCGAACGTGCCGGTCATCGTGGACGCCGGCGTCGGCACCGCGAGCGACGCCGCCCTGGCGATGGAGCTGGGCGCGGACGGCGTGCTGATGAACACCGGCGTCGCCGGCGCCCAGGATCCGGTGCGGATGGCGCGCGCGATGAAGCTGGCCGTCGAAGCCGGCTGGCTGGCGGCCAACGCCGGGCGGATCCCGCGGAAGTTGTATGCGACGGCGTCGTCCCCGGCGGAGGGCGTGTTGGGCTAAGGCCACGGCCTAGCCCCGCCTAGTGACCCGGGTCTTCTGACCCGGGCACCGCAAGAACGCCGTCAGGGCGCGTCAGAAGGGGATGCGGCTTTCCGCATCCGCGGAGCGCGGGTCGTCGGTGTCGCCGCGGCGGAGGCGCAGCAGGCCGGCGTGGGCGATCATCGCCGCGTTGTCTCCGCAGTAGCGAAGCGGCACGAGCAGCACGTCGGCGCCTCGACGTTCGCCCCAGAGCACGACCTCCCGCCGCAGCAGGCGGTTCGCCGCCACGCCGCCCGAGACGGAGAGCCGCTCCACCGGCCGCTCGTCGCAGAGCCGGTCCAGACGGTCGATCAACTGCGCGACCGCTGCCCGCCGGAAACCGGCGAACAGATCGAGCACCTCCCGCGGCCAGGACCCGTCGTCGCCGGCGCCATCGGCCGGCGTTTCCGCGGCATGACCGTTCCCCGCCTCGATCTCGCCGAGCGCGCGCAGCGCCTGGCTCTTCAGTCCCGAGTACGAGAACGCCAGTTCGTCGGACTTGATCCTGGCCACACGGAACGGCTGCGCCGCCGGATCGCCGAGCTCGGCCAGCCGATCGACCTCGGCGCCGGCCGGGAACGGCAGACCGACCCGGTGGCCGATCTTGTCGAAGGCCTCGCCGATCGCATCGTCCCGGGTCTCGGCCAGGCTGGTCACGGCGCCGGACGGACCGTCGACGGCGAGCAGGCTGGTATGGCCGCCGGAAACGACCAGGCCGACCATCGACTCGGGAACGGACCGGCTTGCGCCGTCGGTCCGCAGCAGGGGCGAGAAGAGGTGGCCCTCCAGGTGATGCACGGCAAGGAAGGGCACGCCGAGCGAGTAGCTGATCGCCTTGCCGAGAGAGAGTCCAACGAGCAGCGACCCCACGAGGCCGGGCCCACGGGTCGCCGCCACCGCGCCGACGTCGGACCAGTCGACGCCCGCCTCCTGAAGCGCCGCCGCCGACACCGCCGGCCAGTTGCGGAGGTGTTCCCGCGACGCCACCTCCGGCACCACGCCGCCGAACGGACGGTGCACGTCCAGTTGGCTCGAGACCACGGAAGAGAGCACGCGACCCTCCGCGTCGAGCACCGCGCAGGCGGTGTCGTCGCAGGAGGTCTCGATGCCGAGGACGAAGCCCTCGAACGGGCCGGCCGCTTCGTTGCCCGCGGACATGCCGGCGACGTTATCCTCCCCCTGACCGACGCCGGCCGGCGCGGCGGCCCACCGAGATCGCGACCTTGATCTTCCCACCGAGCTTCCGTGACGGCTCACTCGCCCTGCGAGGCCGGCGCGTCATCGTCCGGGTCGACTTCAACGTCCCGATGGACGGCGAACGGGTGCTCGACGCGACCCGCCTGCGGGAAGCGGCGCCCACGATCGACGCTCTCCGCGACGCGGGCGCCCACGTCGTCCTGCTGTCCCACCGCGGCCGGCCACGGGGCGTGGTCGATCCGGGACTCAGCCTGCGTCCGGTCGCCGGCGCCCTGTCCTCGATCCTCGACCGGCCCGTCGCCTTCGCCGCGGACTGTGTCGGGCCGGCTGCCCGGAACGCCGCCGCCGCGCTCGGCGACGGGGACGCGCTGCTCTGCGAGAACCTCCGCTTCCACGACGGCGAGGAAGCGAACGATCCGGCGTTCGCCGCCGAACTGGCCGCACTCGGCGAGCTCTACGTCAACGACGCTTTCGGTACCGCCCACCGCGCCCATGCCTCCACCGCCGCCATCTGCGGCCTGGTCGAGCAGGCCTTCAGCGGACTGCTGCTCGACCGTGAACTGCGGCAGCTCAGCCGGCTGCTCGACGACCCGCCGCGGCCATTCGTGCTCGTCACCGGAGGCGCGAAGATCCGGGGCAAGATCGGCGCCCTGCGACGCCTGCTGCCCCTGGTCGACCGTGTCCTGGTCGGCGGAGGCATGTCGAACACGTTCCTGGCCGCCCGCGGCGCCGAACTCGGTTCCTCGCTGGTCGAGTCGGAGAGCCTCGACCTGGCGCGTGAGATCGAGACCGAGACCGCGGCCGGCGGCGCCGAGCTGCTCCTGCCGATCGACGTCGTGGTCACGGATTCGCTCGAAGCGACGCCCCCGGAACGGCGGGTTCGCACGGTGCCGATGGAGGACAGCGTGCCGGCCGGCTGGCTCGCGGTCGACATCGGACCGGAAACCCGGACCGCCTTCGAAGCCGCGGTCGCCGGCGCCGCGACGCTGTTCTGGAACGGTCCGATGGGGGTCTTCGAGACACCGCCCTTCGATGCCGGGAGCCTCGCCGTGGCCCGGGCCGTCGCCGCCTGCGGCGGGTTCACCGTGATCGGCGGCGGGGAGACGGTGGCGGCGGTCCGGCAGGAGAACCTGTCGGAGAGAATCGATCACGTCTCGACCGGCGGCGGCGCTTCCCTGGCGCTGCTGGCCGGCGAGAGACTGCCGGCCGTCGAAGCACTGTACGCGGGCGGCGGGGAGGAAGAATGACGCGCACACCGATCATCGCCGGCAACTGGAAGATGAACCTGCTCCGCGCGGACGTCGCGGCCTACTCCGAGGCTCTCGCGGCCGCCGGTCCGCCCGACGCGGCGGTCGAGGTCGTCCTGTTTCCGACGCCCGTCTACCTGGGCCTCGCGGCGACGGCGATGCCCGACTGGGCCGCGGTCGGCGCCCAGGATGTCCACGCCGAGGACGGCGGCGCCTACACCGGCGACGTCGCCGCCGCGCAGATCCTCGATGCCGGCGCTTCGTGGGCCCTGGCCGGCCACTCCGAACGGCGCCAGTACCACGGCGAATCGAACGAGGACGTGGCGCACAAGGCGCGGCGAGCTCTGGGCGCCGGCCTGATCCCGGTCGTCTGCGTGGGAGAAACCCTGGAAGAGAGGGAGCGGAACGAGACCGAAGCGGTCCTCGACGCCCAGTTGGACGCCGTCCTCGAGGTGCTCGCCGCCGCCGATGGCCTCGCAGCCGGCGCCGTCGTCGCCTACGAACCGGTGTGGGCCATCGGCACCGGCCTCAGCGCGTCGCCCGAGATCGCCGCCGCCGTTCACGGCCACCTGCGGGCCCGGCTGAACGGCCACCAGACCGGACTCGGCGACTCGACCCGGATCCTCTACGGCGGCTCGGTGAACGCCGACAACTGCCGGGATCTGATCGGCCGACCGGACATCGATGGCTTTCTCATTGGCGGCGCAAGTCTTGATCCTGCCTCGTTCCTGCGTATCATTCGTCTTTCCACGGGTTCCGCCGGCGGCTCCTGAGCCCTGACGAACGGAGCCGTGCTCGCGCTGCGGATACTCCAGAGGGGAGATTGACTTGATCTTCGTGCTGTATGCCGTCCACGTGACGGTTTCGCTGTTTCTGGTCCTCGTCGTCCTGCTGCAGCAGGGCAAGGGGGCCGACCTGTCCGTGTTCGGCGGCGGCGCGTCTCAAGCCGCCTTCGGCGCCCGCGGCGCGGCCACGCTTCTGCACAAGCTGACCGTCGGGTGTTTCGTCCTCTTCATCCTGACGACCCTCTCGATCGGCTTCCTGCAGAAGCAGGACACCTCATCGGTCATGAGCGGCGTCGGGTCCGTCATGGACGAGGTCCAGGCCACCGAGCCGGCGGAAGCGCCCGTTTCCACGGCGCCGGCCCAGGAAACCGAGGGCGCACCGGCAGAAGCCGAAAGCGACTCGACCGAAGGCGGAACCGGAAGCAACAACCAGGGCTAGATCCAGCAGACCCGCGCTGACCGAGAGAACGACGTGGCCAGAGCCGAAGTGGCGGAATTGGTAGACGCGCACGGTTGAGGGCCGTGTGGGGCAACCCGTGCCGGTTCGAGTCCGGCCTTCGGCACCACCCTCCAGCAACGCCGGCCCCAGCCGGCCGCGCTCTACTGGAGCTTGGCGCTGATCAGCTTCACCTGCTCCTGCGGCTCCGCCTCGCTTACGCGACCGGGCTTGACCTCTACCTTCGCGATGGAGTCGACCACGTCGATGCCTTCGACGACCTTGCCGAAGACGGCATAGCCCCAACTGTTGGGCTTCCCATCCAGGCCGTCGTTGTCCACCAGGTTGATGAAGAACTGCGCCGTGGCGCTGTGCGGCTCGCCGGTGCGCGCCATGGCGATCGTGCCCCGCTCGTTCGAGAGGCCGTTCTTCGACTCGTTCTCGATCTCCGGCCGGGTGATCTTCTTCTGCATGTCGGCCGTGAAGCCGCCGCCCTGGATCATGAAGTCCGCGATCACGCGATGGAAGACGGTGCCGTCGTACCAGCCGCGCTCGACGTAGCCGAGGAAGTTCTCGACCGTGATCGGCGCCTTCTCCGGATTCAGCTCCAGCACGATCGTGCCGTGGCTCGTTTCGAGGGCTACCCTCGGGGGCGTGTCCTGGCCGAAGCTCGGCGCGGCCAGCAAGACGGTGGAAGCGGCGTAGATCAAGAAACGACTCCAGGGTCCGGTTTGTGAACTGTGCATCTGGTCGATCTCCAGAGATGAAACCGCCCGGGCCGGATGCCGCGGGCGCGAAGCGGGCGCAGCCTAGCAGCCGGTTCAGACCATGAGCCTCGGGCCCATCGTCGGCGTCGTCCTGGCCGGCGGCGAAGGACGCAGGTTGGGGGGCAGCAAGGCAGTCCTCCGTCTCCCCGGCTCGCGACCCGGCGAGCCGGGGCCGACCCTCGTCGACTGGGCGGTCACACGGCTTGCCGCCGTCGCCGGGGTCGGCGAGATCGTCGTCGCCGCCGGTGACTTCGGCGCCGAAGTCGGTCCGGTCGACCCCGGACTCCGCGTCTCGGTCGCGCCCGACGGGCCCGGTTCGGGTCCGGCGGCCGGGGTTTTGGGGGCGGCGCGGTCCCGGCCGGGCCACCGCCTGCTCGTCCTGGCCTGCGACCTGCCCCTGGTCCCGGTCGACCTGCTCGCCGACCTCGCCGGCTCGGATTGCGAACTGGCGCCCGCCGCGATCGACCCCGGCGACCCGCGATCCATGAACCCGACCTGCGCGCTGTGGGCGCCGCCGGCCCTCGAACGGCTGGCGGCGCGAATCGAAGAGGGCGACAACCGTCTCTACCCTCTCACCAGATGCGCCGGCCTGCGGGTCGAGCGGGTTGACGCGGGCCGGTTCGGAGACCCCGAGGACGTCCTCCTGAACGTGAACACGGCCGCCGACTGGGAGCTGGCCCGCCGGCTGGTCGAGCGGGAGTCAGCCCGGCGAAGCCGGCGTGCCGGACACTGATCGCCGCTCACGGCACTCCTCGCAGGGGCAGAGGCTCCGCAGGAAGTCGAAGCGATAGATGCCGGTCCAGTGCCCGTCCGACCAGGCGATGCTGAGCGCGTAGTTGCCGACCTGGGAAACGGTCTGCGCCGTCACCGGCCGCGGCGGCGGCTGAAACAGCAGCGGACCGGCGTTGTGGCCCTGGCACATGGCACAGGGGCAGTAGCCGCGCAGGACGTCGTACTCGTAGTCGCTCCGGTGGCCGTCCTGCCAGAGTACGCGCAGCAGGCGCGCCTCGTGGTCCCGGCGGACTTCGGTGGGCCAGGTGGTCATGTCTGTTCGACCACTGGATCGACAGTCCCGGCGGGCGTCCAGGGCCCACAACGAGCCAGCCGCGTCATGCTGAGCAGGGTGCCCGCCACCAGGCCGCGGCTGCGTATCGTCTCGCGTGCGTACTCGCTGCACGTGGGCTCGAAGCGACAGCGAACGCCCGCGCTCGTGAGGACGGGCGAAACGGTCGCCTGGTAGAGGCCGATCAGTGCGTCGGCGCCACGCGCCGCGAGCTGGTTCTCCGGCGGCCGCGCCATGTCGAACGCCCCGGCCGCAACCAGCACCACCGCCACGGCCACGCCGAGCGGAGCCGGCCTGACGGCCGGCGCGATTCTCATGCCGCCTCCGGCGGCGGCGGGTCAGAAGACCCGCGCACCCAGTGTGCGGCCGGGTTCAGAAGCGCTCGACCAGGGGCGTCAACACCGGTATCCGGAGGCGCCCGCCGTTGATCCCCCGCACGATGCAGGCGATCCGCACCAGGACGAAGGCGACGAACAGCATGAAGATGAATGGCGCCAGGAAGCAGCCGATGCCGCCGGTCGCGAACAGGGCGATCTGGAGGACCACCCACAACATGAACTCTGCGCCCATCAGGACCAGCCCGTGCTTGGCGTGCCAGCGGACCTCTTCGTCCCGTTCCTCGATGAGCAGAGGCACCAGGACGAGGACCCAGAGATAGGCGAGGACCACCATCAGGTTCCGGTTAGACGAGGCCCCGTCCGAACCGGGCGGTTCAGGCGGTGCGGGCGGCTCTGGCGGTGCGGGCGGGGGCGTTTTCGGTTCTGTCATGCCTCTACCTTCTCGAGGAGCGGACCGTCCTCGGATGCGGCCGCTCCGCCGATAGTCAGTGTAGCGCGGTACAACTCCCGGTACCGCGCGACGATCCGGCCGCGATCGAAGCGCGAACGCGCCCACTCGCGACCGTGCTCCGCGAAAGCCTGCCGTCGCGCGGGGTCGCTCAGGAGGGCCACGCAACTCGCCGCCAGCGCCTCCACGTCGCCGACGGGGCAGAGCAGTCCGTTGCGGTTCTCGCAGACCACCTCGGGCACGCCGCCGGTGCGCGTCGCCACCACCGGCACACCGAGAGCCAGGGCCTCGAGCGACGCCAGGCCGAAGCTCTCGCTCTCCGAAGCTGAAAGGAACAGCTCACCCTGCTCCAGGATCGGCTCCACGTGGGCCTGGTTGCCGAGGAAGGTCACGTGGTCGGCGATCCCCAGTTCGCGGCACTGGCCCTCGGCGGCGGCCCGCTCCGGACCATCCCCCACCATCCACAGCCGCGCCGGCACCTCCCGCCGCACCAGCGCGAACGCCGTCACGACATCCGCCGCCCGCTTGACCGGACGGAAGTTCGAAACGTGGACGACGAGCCCGGAGTCGGCGGCGTCCGGCGCCGGCTCTGCCCGACGGCCGGCGGCGGCCGGCGGCACGAAGTTAGGAATCACATCCACGGGTTCGTCGAGGGAGAAACGCTCCGTCGCCTCGCGCGCCAGGGCCTCGGACGGCGCCGTGACCCGATCGCTGCTCCGCAACGCCCAGCCGACGACGTCCCGGTAGCTCGGGCGCGCGCCCACCAGGGTCACGTCCGTGCCGTGGACCGTCGTGACGATCGGGCAGGGCGGCTGATCGCCCGCACCTTCCGCGAGCAGCCGCCTGGCCAGCAGCGCGGCCACGGCATGGGGCGCGGCGTAGTGGGCATGCAGAACGTCGAGGCGGGCGGAGGCGGCGACCTCGGCCAGGCGGTTGGCCAGGGCCAGGGTCTGCAGTGGCCGATCGAAGAGGCCGTACTCCTCGATCTCCGATCCGTCGACGCGGTGGAAGTGAACGTTCGCCCGTTCGCTCAGGCGCGGGGGCCTGTCCGAACTGACGACATGGACGACGTCGCCTCCCTCGGCCAGCGCGAGAGCCAGCTCCGAGGCGACCACGCCGGAGCCTCCGAAGCTCGGCAAGCAGCAGATTCCTATCCGCATCGGATCCTCTTCTACGCGGGCGGAGAAACCCCGGTTTCGTTCTCGGCCGCTGTTTCGTCGGTGGCCGGGCTGGAGCGGTCCAGCGACAGGGGTTGCAGGTGCCGCGGATCCCTGTCGATCGACCCGAGTTCCCGAACCAGCGCGCGACCATACGACGCCAGACAGTGAAGGGACGTGAACTCCCGCTCCTGGAGCTTGCCGTTCGGCAGGCAGTGCGCGCGCAGCCTCATGACCCGTCCGCGCAGCACCTCGTCGCGGCGTGCGGCCGCGGCGACCACGCGCCGTTCGAAGAGAGCGAACGTCCGTTTCAGGTTCGCTCCGGTCTTCTGCAACGCGGTCCCCAGGGACTCATCCACCGAGGTCTGCCCCGCCGCCAGATCGTCGATCGCCGCTTCCAGCTTCTCGCCGGCGGCGCCAAGGAAGTCGAGGTCGAGGCGGGCGGCCAGGAGCTCGTCGAGCTCATCGGGCCGGGAAAGCACGGCGGCCAGGTCGATGCCCTCCGCCTCCAGTCCGTCCAGCCAGCGGCGCTCGCGAGCCCCGAGCAGGACGACCTGCGGGCGAAGGACGATCGCCGGGGCCCGCACGTCGAGTTCGCGGTAGAGAGAGCGGGCCTGGGTCATGTAGGCGAGTTCGCCCGGGCCGAGGATCTGAAGCGCCGTGCCGAACACCGCGTCCTGGACCACGGGACGCGCCAGCACGCCCGGGCTGAGGGACCGCGGCTCCCGGTCGAGGCCTTCGAGCAGCGCGCCGACCTCGCCGGCGCCGCCGCCGCGCAACCGGTAACCGCCGTTACCCGTCCACACCACCCGCCGCCGCTCGCCGGCATCGTCGATCAGGAACAGGGGCGCTTCGCCCTGGCGGGACCGGACCTGCAGCCGGACTCCGCGCCGTTCCAGTTCAGCCGCCGACGACGCGAGAGCCCCGTCCACCTCGCGGCGGCGTTCGATCAGCCGTCGCAGCGCCGGAACCGACGCCTGTTTCAGCGCCGGAAGCTGCGAGTCGACGAGCAGAGGGCAGCGATCGCCGAGGAACCGCACCATGAGCCGCGCGAAGGACTCCGTGAAGCAGCGATCCGGTTCCAGGTCGTTCCGGCAGTCGTCCAGCCGGCGGCGGTAGTCGTCATTCGGTGCCGCGTCCCGCACCTTTGCCAGCAGCGCCGCGGCCTCGGGGCCGAGATGGCGGCCGCCGACCGGCACGAGAGGCTCCGGGTCCTCGCCCAGGGTGAGCGGCTCCGGGCCCGCCGGCGGAAAGAAGGCGCGGGCCACCTCGGCGTAGTCGTGGTCCTCGGACGCCATCCAGAACAGGGGCACGGCGCGCCGGCCGCGCCGCGTCAGCGCCTCGGCCCACCGGACGCAGGCCGCGGCCTTTGTCAAGGTGAACAGCGGCCCCGCCCCCAGGCCGCACTGCTGACCCGTGATCACCACCAGGGTCGCCGGGTCGGCAAGCGCTTCGGCGAGGCCGGCGGCGCCCGGGTGGCCGTAGCGGGTGTTGGCCTCGGCGAGGGCCCCGGCGACGGTCCCCCGGTCGGTCGCCGGGCCGGACGGTCCCCTTACCTGGTCCTCCTCGCCGGGCAACACGAAGCGCAGCGGCTCGAGCAGGTCGAGGTCCCGGCCATCCAGGAAGCGTCGCGGCAGATCGCCGAGCAGGCCGCAGGCGCAGAGGTCGGGGCCGCTGGACGCGGCGCTGGGCGAGCGATTCGACACGGCGGCAGATCCTACAGGCGTCCGGGCAACGTCTCCGGCTTCACGGTGGAGGCGTAGAATCGATCCCGTGACTGCGTCTTCGCCAGCGATGCCGCCGCTCGAGCCGATGGTCATCGGTCGGGGCGACCGCGCCGTGACGATCGAACCGCCCCTCTTCCTGGCGCCGATGGCCGGCGTGACGGACCGGGACTTCCGGTTGATCGTCCGTCGCATCGGCGGCGTCGGCCTGGTGTCGATGGAGTTCATCTCCTCGCGGGCGATCGTCGACGGCAACCAGCGCACGCGGGACCTCATGTACTTCGCCGAGGAAGAGCGTCCGCTGGCTATCCAGATCTACGGCTCGGACGCGGAGACGATGGCGGAGGCAGCCGAGGTCGTCGAAGAGCTCGGACCCGACGTCTGCGACATCAACATGGGCTGTCCGGCCAACAAGGTGCTGAAGGGCTGCGCCGGCGCCGCCCTGATGGGCGACCTCGACCTGGCCGGCAGCATCATCCGCGAGGTGCGGAGCCGCATCCGGATTCCGCTGACCGTCAAGTTCCGGCTCGGTCTCAACCACACCGAGACCAACTACCTCGACCTCGGGCGCCTGTGCGAAGACCTCGGCGTCGACGCCGTCACAATGCACGCGCGGACCGCGAAGCAGATGTTCCGGGGGGAAGCGGACTGGACCCACCTCGCCCGGCTCAAGGAGGCCCTCACCATCCCGGTGATCGGCAACGGCGATATCACCAACCCCGAGGACGCCGAGCGACTGCTCCGGCAGACCGGCTGCGATGGCGTCATGGTGGGCCGCGGCGCGACCCGCAACCCGTGGATCTTCCATCAGATCCGGAGCCACCTGCTCGGCACGGAGGCGCCGGCGCCCACCCTGATCGACCGGCGCGACCTGATCCTGGGCCATTTCCACATGGTGGCAGAGCGGGAAGCCAACCGCTTCGCCTTGCACAAGCTGCGGAAATTCACCGGCTGGTACACCTACGGGCTACCGAACGGCAAACGCCTGCGCCAGCAGATCCAGCAACTCGACACGGTGGAAAAGTTCCTGGTCGCGGTCGAGGCCTTCTTCGACCAGCAGCTCGACGAGTTGGCCGCCTAGGGCGCCGCGCGGGCCGCCCCTACCGTGGATCGACAGGTTGAAGTCGAGCTCGACCTGACGCCCGACGAGGCGCTCGAAGCGCTCTCGGACGGCGCCGATGCCTGGAACGGCACCTGGCACCGGCAGGGCACGGGCGGCCAGTTGACCCTGCCGGTGGCGGCCGGCGTCCGTCACGGCGTCCTCTACGGCTCCGTCTCCGTCCGGCCCAGCGGCGAAGGAGTCCGCGTGACCTACCACGTCGACCGCTCGGAGTACGCCACGAACGCCGGCGCCGTCGGCATCCTGGCCCTGGGCGCCTTGGGCGTTCTGGCCATGCTGGCCTGGCCCCTGCTGCCCGGAACGTCACCGAACCTGGCCGGCAGCGGCTTCATCCTGATCCTGCTGGCGTGGCTCGTCGTCGGGTCCAGGCTGAGGCACAGAAGCGCCGAGGATTTCCTGGCCAGCCTCGGGCCCCGGCCCGGCGAAACTCCGAAGGGTCCCTTCGCTCCGCGCCAGAAAGAGACCACTTAGTGACCCGGGTCCTCTGACCCGGGCGGGCCCCTTCGCTCCGCGACCCCGGGTGTGTGACCATGGTCATGACCATGGCCCGGAGACGTGATACCGTCGGCGGCGCCATGGAACGGACGATCAAGGCCTCCGAGTTCAAGGCCACCTGTCTCAAGCTGATGGACGAAGTCGCGGAGACCGGCGACGAGGTGGTCATCACAAAGAACGGCAATCCGGTGTCGCGGCTGGTGCCGTACCGGGAGAAGCCGAAGAGCCTCTTCGGTTGTCTCCGGGGAAAGATGGAGATCACCGGCGACATCATGTCCCCTCTTGAGTGGGAGTGGGATGAAGAGCGGAAAGTCGCTCTCATCCTCGGCGAGGATCCGGACTGAACGAGAGGCTGTTGTTGCTGCTACTCGACACTGTCGTACTTCTCTGGATGATCCGCGGCGACCGTCGCTTTGGCGCCCGCGCTCACCGAGAGGTCGACGAGGCGATCGTTGCCGGCAATGCCGCCGTGTCCGCGATCTCGTTCTGGGAGATGGCGATGCTGGTCCGAAAGGGCCGCGTGAAACTCGACCTGGCCGTGGAAGCGCTACGCCGATACCTGCTGCACCACGGTATGAACGAGATCCCCGTGGACGGCGACATTGCGTTGCGGGCTGGGCTTCTCACGGATCTTCATGGCGACCCGGCCGACCGGATCATCGTGGCAACAGCGCTGGAGGGACATCGCCTGGTCACCGCCGATCAACTCCTGCTCGACTGGCCCGGCCAG
Organism: Acidobacteriota bacterium; assembly: GCA_011525365.1. Classification (GTDB taxonomy): domain Bacteria; phylum Acidobacteriota; class Thermoanaerobaculia; order Multivoradales; family Multivoraceae; genus Multivorans. Next base: position 162,746 of record WTGQ01000003.1, on the reverse strand, counting down.
ATTCAGCGGCTCCGGGCGACCGAGTGAACCTCGCTCGCCCAATGCGCTTGAGGCTCCCTTGGACGAGCCGGCTCGCCGCAGCGACCCTTTCGCTCGCGCTCATCGGCTGTGCGGCCGAGCCAGAAACCGGGCAAGGTCCATCGGCACCACCGCCACCCGTAGCGGAGGGAACTCCCGCCTGGGCCGCCGACGTCGTCATCCACCGCGACAACTGGGGCGTGCCCCACATCAAGGCCTCGACCGACGCGGCAGTCGCCTTCGGCTCCGCCTGGGCGCAGTGCGAGGACCACTTCTTCCAGCTCGAGGACACCTACATCAAGGCGCTCGGCCGCTACGCCGAAGTGGTCGGCGAATCGGGCTTCCGCAGCGACCTCGAGGTCGCCCTGTTCGACCTGGTGGGCACCTCCCGCCGCGACTTCCCCGACCTGCCCGAGAACATCCGCCGCATCGCCGAGGCCTTCGCCGCCGGCTACAACTACTACCTGGAGAAGCACCCCGAGGAGCAGCCGCGCCTGCTGACGCGCATGGAGCCCTTCCACGTCCTCGCCTTCGAGCGCTACATGATCCTTGGCCGGCTGCTCGGCGCGGCCCACGCGCCGCGCGGCCGTCTGCCGCGGCTGGCGGAGGAGCTGGCCGCGTCGCTGGGCTCGAACCAGTGGGCCGTCGCTCCGTCGAAGACGCGCGACGGCAACGCGATGCTCTTCATCAACCCCCACCAGCCCTGGTACGGCTCGGGCATGTTCACCGAGATGCACGTCGTGAGCGGCGAGGGGCTCAACTTCTCGGGCGCCATGTACCCGGGTGGGCCGCTGCCGACCGCCGGCTTCAACGAGCGGCTCGGCTGGGCGTACACGGTCAACGCCGCCGACATCTCGGACACCTACCGCCTCACATTCGACCACCCGAGCGATCCGCTCAAGTACCGCTACGGCGACGGCTACCGGCAGGCCGAAGAGTGGCGCACCACGATCCACGTCCTGGACGACGGCGGCGTTCTCGAACCGCGCGAGGTCGCGCTCAGACGCTCGCACTACGGCCCGATCATCGCCAGGGAGGACGAGGACCACTACCTGGCCGTCCGCGTGCCGCGCCTCTACGAAGGCAGCCGCATGGTCCAGGCGCTGGCTCAGGCCAAGGCGCGGACCTTCGAGGAGTGGTACGCCGCCGTCTCGATGCAACTGCTGCAGACGTTCAACACGACGTACGCCGACGCCGACGGGAACATCTTCTACCTCTACAACGGCACGTTCGCCCGCCGCGACCCGTCCGTCGACTGGACGAAGCCCGTCGACGGCGCCGACCCGAACAACGAGTGGGGTCCGTTTCACCCCGTCGAGGAGCTGCCGCAGGTCCTCAACCCGCCGTCCGGATTCGTCCAGAACTGCAACTCGACGCCCTTCACGACCACCGACGACGGCAACCCCTCGCTGCTCGACTTCCCGCCCTACATGGTGGAGGACAAGCACGACGACAAGCGCCGGGCCAAGGTGGCCCGCTACCTGCTGCGGAACGCCAGTGATCTCACCTTCGAGGACTTCCAGGACCTCGCCTACGACACGACCCTCTACTGGCCGATGACGGAGATCCCCGTTTACGCCCGCAGGCTCGAGACGCTCGAACGCACCGACGCGGAACTCGCCGCCCGCGTCCGCCCCTACCTCGAGCACCTGCTGAACTGGGACTACAAGAGTTCGCTCACCTCCACCCAGGCGACGCTGGCGGTCGGCTGGTACGAGGAGCTCTACGGCCGCGGCTATCCCGTCGAGACCCTTAACCCTAAGTACGTGAACGACATGCCGGCGCGGTTCGTCGCCCTGGAGCGGGCCGCCGAGAAGCTCACCGAGCTCTATGGCGACTGGAAGGTGCCCTACGGCGACATCCACCGCATTCAGCGCCACGCGAACCAGCCCTCAGCCGGGGCCGTCCCCTTCTCGGACGACGAGGCGAGCCTGCCGCTCGCCGGCGTCCGCGGGCCCCTCGGCGTCGCGTTCACCCTCTACCATTCGCCGCCCACAACCCTCGAGAACGGCGAAGAGCGGAAGCTCCGCTACGCCGCGACCGGCGCCTCCTACATGGCCGTCTACGAGTTCGGCGAGAAGACCCGCGGAGCGAGCTACCTCCACTACGGCCAGAGCCACCGTCCCGAGTCGCCCCACTTCTTCGACCAGGCCAGGCTGCTCTCGGAACGACGCTTCAAGCCGGCCTGGATCTACTGGGAGGACGTGGAGGCAAACACAGCTCGGGCCTACCGGCCAGGCGATTCCTGAGGGCAGCCCCAAGGCCGCCTGAACGAGGCCGGCCGTTGGCGGCGCTTTGCTACGCTGGCGAGCGTGAAGGTCGGCCCCCACCTCGTGTTTCTGCTCGGCGCGGCTCTTGTCGCTACGGCGACCGTCGCCGACTGCGAGGAAGGCCTTGCCGCTCTTGAGGCCGGCGACTACGAGGAGAGCAGCGGCCAGACCACGGAAGCGATCGCCGCCTCCGAGCAGGCGATCCGGAGCGCCATCTCCGCCGACCCGGGGTGGCGAGCACACTGCGCCCTGGGTGAGGTCCTCACCCGCCAGGGCCGGTACCGGGCCGCCAGGAAGGAGTTCAAGACCGCCCTGGGGCTTGTAGCCGGCTCAGACCGGAAGGTGGTCTGGAGTTGGCTCGGCAATCTCTACTGGCAGCAGCAGCGGTACACCAGGGCCGAACGGGCATGGGAGAAGGCAGGCGAGTTCGCGCCCCCGGCGAGGGTGCGTGAGCGCATCCGCCGGCAGCCTTTCGGCACCGGGATGATCGAAATCAACCATCCTCGAGTAAAAGGCCCCGTCTGGCTGCCGCACGGATCGCCAGCGCCCGTTCCCGTGGACGGTTGACCGCTCAACTGCGGCAATACGGTAGAATCGCGGGTCCCTGGGGGCGCATGGCTTCGACGGGAGATCATGCGGTTCGGGGGTTGCGTGCCGAGTCCGACTCGTAAACCGGACCTTTACACTCGCCAACGACGAATTGGCACTGGCGGCTTAAGAGCCGTCACGGTCCTGCCGGAGCCTTGATTCGCGGCGCCGTCAGGAGCGACACTCAAAGTGGATCAAACGTCTGAGCGCTGCTCCGAACTCAGGCCGGATCACTCCGGAGCTAGACCGCGGGCCGTGGTGGCCTTCTACCCAAGCCGGCGGCGACTGATCGAGTGAAGGCTACGCACGTAGATCCCTCGCGCCGAGTCTCGCGGACGTGGGTTCGATTCCCACCGCCTCCACCATCCCCGCTCCATCGGTCGGGCCATAATGCTCGGACACCTACCACTTGGGAGGTACTGGACCGATGGACGCCCCGCACCCTTGGCCAGGACGACTGGCCCTCGCCGCCGTGCTGCTGTCCGCCGCCGCGGCCGCCGCAACAGCTCAGACAACCGGAACCATAGAAGGCGTCGTCGGCGACGCGGACGGTAGCCCACTGCCCGGCGTCACGGTGACCGTGACCGGCCCGGGCGTGCGCCAGGAGCGGATCACCCAGGGCGACGGCGCCTACGCGAGCGCCGGTCTGGCGGCCGGCGACTACGTCGTCACCGCGTCCCTTCTGGGCTTCGAAACGGCCGAGGAGCCCGTCTCGCTGGCGGCGGGCGCCACCGAGAACGTCCGGCTCGTCCTCCACCTCGTCCGACTGCTCGAGACCGTCACCGTCGTGGCCGAGGAGCCCCGGACCTTCGCGCGGAACATCGTCTCCCAGCCGATGCTGCTCCAGCAGTCGAAGATCACCAACGTGACCTCGGTGGTCGACAACCTGCCGGGAGTCTCCGTCCAGGAGGGCGACTCCTATGGCTTCGACGACTGGTCGGCCAATGTCGCCATGCGCGGCTTCCAGGTGACGATCAACGACGTGCAGATCGGCACCACGATCGACGGTTTCCCGAACGGCACGTCGGACTACTGGAGCGGCGCCAAGGCGAATCGCTTCGTCGATCCGATGAACCTCGGCGGAGTCGAGGTCTCGCAGGGCACGGCCGACATCGCCTCGCGTTCCGTCGAGGCGCTGGGCGGCACGTTCAACTACCTGACCGACGATCCGGCGGACGAGCGGTCCTACACGGCGTCGATGACGCTCGGCGAGTACCAGGGCCAGCGCTTCTTCATGCGCGTCGATACCGGGCCGATCTTCGGAGGCAACACTCGCGCCTGGTTCGCCGCGACACGCCAGGGAGCGACCGACTGGATGGAAGGTTCGGCGCTCAACGAGCGCGAGCACGTCGCGATGAAGCTCGTCTCGTCCCAGGGCCGGGTCGATCTGACGAGCTACCTCTCGTACGACAGAATTCACGAGGACGTCTACCAGCGGCTCTACGGCGAGAGCGACTTCCGGGCCAACCCGCGCTGGGACCGCCTGATCGGCGACTGGCCCGGCGTGCCGTACCTGAACCAGTTCTACCGGCGCAGCTGGCAAACCCGGCGGAGCAATACGTTCGGCTACCTGAAAGCGGACTGGTCCTTCGGCGAGGAGCTCTCGCTGAGCCTGGCCGGCTACTTCCATGCCAACCGGGGCCGGGGGGACTGGCTGCCCCCCTACATCGTCGACATCACCGACGACGGCGGCGGCGCCGAATCGGAGCTTCGGGGTGGCCCCGCCGTGCGGGGCGGCTCGCAGCTCGGGCTGATCCGTTTCGTCGGCCCCGACGGCGCCGCCGTGGAGCCGATGCCGGGTTGCACCTCGTCCTTCCTCTTCAACTACTACGGGCCGGGCGGCCCGGAAGTCGATCCGGCCTGCCATCCGGGCGCCACGGCGGTCCAGTCGTACCGGCACAGCCACTACGGCAAGGACCGCGTCGGCGTCACGCTCGACCAGGAGTGGCTCACGACGATCGGCAACACCGGCAGCAAGCTGCGCGCCGGCATCTGGTACGAGGATTCGAAGCGCGACCTTGGACGGGACTGGCACCAGATCCTCGATCCGGTGATCAACTTCCAGTGGCACGCGACGCCCTACTGGCACCAGTACCAGTGGGAGTTCCCGCAGAGCGTCATGATGCTGTACGCGGAGGAGACGCTCTACGCCGGGCGCTTCACGTTGACCAGCGGCCTCAAGAAGTACCTGGTCGACGTGTCACGCGAGGACCAGTTCCTTGTCGATCCGAACCTGACGGTCGATTCGGATTCGAGTCTGCTCCTCTCGGGCGGAGTCACCTACGAGACGCCGGTCGAGGGCCTGGACCTGTTTGCCGGCTACGCGGAGAACTTCCGGGCGATCGGCAGCACGCTGCTCGAGGTGCCGGGGCGCAGCCTCGCCGCTCTCGAGCCCGAAACCGCCTCGAACATCGACGTCGGGCTCCAGTACTCGGCCGAACGGCTGGCGCTTAGCGCCACCGGCTACGTCATCGACTTCGACAACCGCATCTTCTACCTCGGACCGCAGACGCCGGCCGGCCCCAACTACCTCATTCCGGGGGGCGGCGCCTACTTCAACGCGGGCGGCATCGAAACGAACGGCGTCGAACTCTCGGCCACCGTGCAGATGCCCCACCAGCTCTCCCTGTACACCGCCTACACGCTGAACAACTCCGAGTACGTCGGCAGTGGCGACCCCCTGGTCGACGCGAACCAGAACATCATGCCGGGGACGGACGTCACCGGCGTGCCGGATCGGCTGTGGGTCATCTCCCTCGACCGGTCCGGTCCCCTGAGCGCCGGGATCAGCGCCAAGTACACGTCGCCGCGGCGCGTCAGCCTGGTCGCGGACTGGACCACGGACGAGTACTGGATGCTGGACGCCTACGTCGTCTTCTCGGGCGAGGTGCTGAGCGACCTGCTCCGCTCAACGACGTTCGAGCTGGTGGCGAACAACCTGCTCGACGAGGCCTACCTCTCCGCGATCACCGAGAACGCGGCGTGGCTCGGGGCAGCGCGGTCCGTCTCGATGACGGTCACCTTCTCGTTCTGACCCGAGGGCGCCGGGCCTAAGGGTCCCGCCACTCGATCCACCAGCCGTGGGGCGAGGCCCGGGCGAGTATCTCCGTTTCGCCCGAACCGCTCCGGTACCTGGTCAGCGTCAGGCTCGGCCGATGGGCGCCCTCCAGGGCTACCCGCCAAACGGGCCGCTTCCAGCTCCGGACCTCCAGCGCTTCCGTGATGCGCCGCCGGCCCTCACGGGGAACCTGGTAGAGAGCGATGGTGGAGTAGACGACCAGCGCCGCTTCGGCCGGGACTCGCTCGAGCAGGTGCGGCAGTTCACGAGAAGCGTCGCCGCGATGGAGACGGACCGGGCTGTCCTTCAGTTCGGTCGCGGCGTCCACGAGCTGGGCGTGGCGCTCCACGTGCTCGGGCCAGATCAGCGCTCGCAGCCAGAGCAACTCATCCGCGGTGCCGCGGTCGATCGGGTTCAGGTCGATTCCGTCGCGGCTGGCTACCGGGATCTCCCGTGGCGGCGCCGGCAGTGTGCCGGGGCCCCGCAGATCGGCTTCGAGTTCAACCCGCGCCGCCTCTCTTCCCCAGCGCAGGACCTCACCTCCGTCTCGCAGATACCGGTAGGCGTAGCGGTCGAAGTTCAGGTTCAGGCCGGCGCTGGCGCCGACGTCGATCAGGGCCAGCGGCGCTCCGGCCTCGCGGTGGACCTGGCCGAACGCGGGCAGAAGGCAGGTGCAGCGCCGCACGACCTGGGTCTGGGTGCGACGAGTGGCGATCAGGTCCGCGACCGCCTCGCGGTGTTCGAGGCAGAACGCCCGGAAGGGCGGGAAGGCCGGCCCCGGCGCCGGTGCCGGGCCCGAGAGGATGGGGTAGTGCGCGGCCAGCGGATGCTCGACTCCCTGGAGGAGCAGGTACTGCACTGCCCCAAAGAGCATGTTCGGCGCCGGTTGACCTTCCTGCCGTTGCGCCGCCAGCGCCAGCAGTTCGACGTCCTCGGCCACGCCCGACGCGAGTTCCGCGTACGTCGGCGAGTCGAGGTCCGGCGCTTCGACCCGCGCGAACTGCGCGAAAGCGGCGCTGAGGTCCGGATACCCGCTCAACGGCCGGCAACGCCCCGGCTGATCAACCGCGGCGCCCGCAGCACCAGGACGGGCCCATATGATGGCAACACAGCGGCAAGCAGCACTCCGGGGGGGACACATGATAACTACCCGCAATCTTCTGCTCGTTCTGGCGGCCATACTCGCCGGCTTCGTCCTGTACTTCTTGCTGTCGAATGACCCGGGAGGCGATCCGGCGGAAACCGGGACGACTCGGGCAGTCGCAAGCACCAGCTACGCCGACCTGGTCTCCCTCTTCGGGGAGTTTCGTTCCTTTCAGCAGGCCGGTGCCGGCAACATCCAGGCCTACTCGCAGAGCGGCTGGATCCTGTCCAACCTGGACACTGCGCCGGACTTCTCCGCCGATGCAATGGCGGAGAAGTACAGCGAGCTGGGGACGTTTCAGGAGCGGTTGGAGTCGATCGACCCCGCGAGCTGGACGATCCCGGAACAGGTCGACTACCACCTCGTCCGGGCGGAGATGAACGGTTACGAGTTCCAGCACCGGGTTCTCAGCCCATGGTCGACGGATCCCGGCTTCTACAACGACGTGATCGCCACGTTCGCCTGGGTAGCTGAACCGCCTCTCCAGGGGGATGAAGTGGCGGATTTGCAATCAAGGCTCAGATCGGTACCCGATCTGGTGCAGCAGGCGAAAGAGAATCTCAACGACTTTTCGCTGATCGCCGCCGACCTGGCCACGCTGGCGGTCCTCTCCATCGGAGACACCAGATCGGCCTACGGGTCGCTCGCGGAGGGTCTGAGGATTCATCATCCGGAACTCGTGGCGGACGTCGGGCCGGCACTGCTCGCCATCGACGACTATGAGGACTGGATACGGTCCAACGAACATCGGATGACGGGCACCACGGGCGTGGGCAAGGACAACTACAACTGGCTCCTCAGGAACGTCTATCTGTTTCCCTACACCTGGGACGACATTCGAACGATCGTCGAACTTGAAGACAATCGCGTAATCACCTTCCAGCGACTGGAGGAGAACCGGAATCGCGACGTTCCGCCACTCATACCCGTCGGGTCACAGGTCGAGTACAGGGAAGGCATCGAAGAAGCCGTCGGTCACGTCATGGACTTCCTGCGCGACGAGGAGATCTTCACGGTGCACGACTTCCTCGTGCCGGATGACTACTTCGATTCGCGGCTCTTCGGAAAGGGCTACTCCCTGGAGGATCCCTGGCCCGAGACCCACGACTACTTCTTCAACTTCTCTCACCGGGAAGCGGTGATGGAGAACACCCATGAGCTGGTCGGCCACCACTTCGACATGCTCAGGGCGGAGCGCGACGATCGGCCCATCCGTGGCGGAGAGCGGGCGTACAAGATCTCGACGGCGCGCGACGAGGGGCTTGCGTTTGCTCTCGAGGAGCTACTGATGCACGCGGGGTATCTGGACGGACGCAATCCCCACGGCAGAGAGGTCACCTATGAGCAGGCGGCTTTCCGTACCGTGCGCGCGCTCTCCGACATCTACATGCACAGCGGCGACTGGAGCCTGGCGGAAGCCACGCGGTTCTGTATCGACAATGCGCCGCATGGCGAGTTGCTGGAGGGCAGCCACCATCTGTGGTTCGAACTGGATACGACGCTGCGCGGCGTGGGGCATCACATGCTCATGGTCCTGGGGAAGGTCCAGTTCATGAAGCTGATGCGAGACCGCGCCAATCAACTCGGCGACGACTTCGTCTTGCGGGAGTTCCTGGACGAGGTCTACGCCGCGGGCCAGATCCCCTGGTCGCTCATCCGGTGGGAAATGACCGGGTACGACGACGAAGTCTCACAGCTCTGGTAACACCGACTGCCAGGTCAAAGGCCGGGAGCTCCTCGATCCCTGAACGCTGAGGCGATCGACTCCCCATACGGTGGCCGGAGCACGCCGGCGTCCGTGATCAACGCGCCCACCAGCTCCGCCGGCGTGACGTCGAACGCAATGTTCAGGGCCTCGGTGTCCTGGGGCGCGATCCGCTTGCCGAAGGCGTGGACCACCTCCTCGGCGTCGCGCTCCTCGATCGGAATGTCGGCGCCCGACGCCGTGCCGCAGTCGATCGTCGACAGGGGCGCCGCGACGTAGAAGGGAACCCCGTGACGGGCCGCGAGCACGGCGACCGGATAGGTGCCGACCTTGTTCGCGACGTCGCCGTTGGCGGCGATCCGGTCGGCGCCGACGACGATCTTCTGGACCCAGCCGCGCGCGATGATCGCTCCGGCACTGTTGTCCGTGATCAGGCGATGCGGGATCTCGAGCCGTCTGAGTTCCCAGGTCGTCAGCCGGGAACCCTGGAGCAGCGGCCGCGTCTCGTCGACCCAGACGCTGGCGAGACGCCCGGCCGACCAGGCCGCCTCCACCACGCCGATCGCCGTGCCGTAGCCGGCGGTCGCCAGGGCGCCGGCGTTGCAGTGGGTCAGGACGCGGTCGCCCTCCGCGAACAGTTCCCGGCCGAACATCCCGATCCGGCAGTTGGCGGCGATGTCCTCGCGGTGCAGGTCGCGGGCCCACTCGAGCAGTCGCTCACGCAGCTCTTCGCGCTCCCCGGCTTCGACGCAGCGTTCCTGGAGTGCGCGGCCCTGGTCGAGAGCCCAGCGCAGGTTGACCGCGGTCGGTCGCGTTGCGAGCAGCAGCTCGTAGGCGGCGTCGAACTCGTCGGCGCCGAGCACCAGGCCGTAGGCCGCGGCGACGCCGATCGCCGGCGCACCCCGCACCGAGAGACGGCGAATCGCTCCGGCTACGTCTTCGGGCCGGCGGCAGTGGAGCCATACCTCCTGCTCCGGAAGCAGGGTCTGATCGAGCAGCAGCAACTCGCCGTCGCTCCACCGGATGGGCGAGAAGCCATCTGCCATTGCCGAAGCCTAGCGCCCGCCCGCCGCTTCAGACAGCCTTCCATTCCTCCCGCTCCCGCACGTAGCGGAGAATCTGGATCTTGCCGGTGCGGTTGTAGACGCGAACCGCGAACAGGTGGTAGCCGTCCGTGAGGAAGACCGTGCCCGGACTCGCCGTGCCAAGCGGCCCGAACGAAGCCAGGTCGCTGCGGCCGAACCGCACCGGGTCATCGAGCCGGTCCAGCCGTTCCGAACCGCTGAAGCCGCGGGGCTCCAGCTCCTCAGGGAAGCCGAAACGAACACCGCTGCCGACATGGAGCAGGCGCGCCGGTCGCCGAATTCGCGGGTCGGTTCCGCTCCTCAGGTCCGCCGTGCGCACACCGTCGCCGTCACCGTCCGCATAGAGCGAGAAGACGGAAGGCACTCCGTCCGGCGCCGCTTCGTCAACTTCGAACCGAACCGCGATCGCGACTCCGTGGCGGACGGCGCCGGCGCGGGCGGTCCAGAAGGCCGCCGCGACCTCCGAAGCGGCCAGGCGCACCCGGTGCTGGGAGATCTGGTGGCGCAAGGGCGGCGCCGCCAGGGTCGCCAGCAGGGCGAGCACCGCGGTCGCGATCAGGAGTTCCATCAGCGTAAAGCCGTGGAGCATGGAGACGGACGCTCGCCCGTCCGCCTCCATGCCGCCGAGGCCGCGGTTTCGGTCAGGGGCCGTCGGAGGGGCCATCGGATCCCGACCCGCCGGCCGGTTCTGGCTCATTCCGGGGCATCCGCACCTTCTCGGTCAACGTCGTCTCGCCCTCGATCGTTACGTAGGGCCGCATCCGCTCGAACGAGCGCTCGCCGATGCCGCGCACGAGCATCAGATCGGTCGGCGACTCGAACTCGCCGTTCTCGGTGCGGAACTCCACGATCCGTCCCGCCGTCGAGGGCCCGACCCCCGGCAGCAGGGAAAGCGCGGCAGCATCGGCCGTGTTGATGTTGACCACACCGTCCGCCGCTCCGGCGGGCAGTGCCGCCAGCAGGCTCAGCAGCGTCACTGCCAGTAGCGCGGTCCTCTTTCGTCTTGTCATGTGCATCTCCGTTTGTCCCCCAGTGTTCGGGTGTTGTTGGTTTCTCCGACGGCGACCCCGGTCCAGGAGCGAGCCTGGAGGAGTTAGGGGGGCACCGCAGTGCCCCCCTGATCCCTTGCCAATTTCGCTTTTCGGTTAACCCTTGGGCACCTCCTAGCTCCGAGTCCGTAGGTGCCGCTCGCCCTTTCAAGTTCCCGGCCAACTATCGGCCATCTCCCTAAGTGCACCAAACAAAGGGCGTTGGCCGAACAAGGGGACACCGTGAATCGAGCGGCTCCGTCAATGCAACTTGACGTGCTCCCCCTCGAACGGTCCGGATCTCCCTGCGTTCGCTGGGCGAAGCGGCGGGCCGGTCCCGGGTCAAGAGAAGTGGACGGATTCCAGATCTTCTGACTTGTAGCCCCCACCCGGGGAGATGGAAGCCGGAGCCCCCGCCGGCTCGTTGTAGATTAGCCGGCCGATGGCACGCGACCAGAAGAAAGCGCCGGAGCACCCCAGCGCGCGCCGCACGTCGGTGATCCGCGAGTACGTCGAGGCTCTGATCGTGGCCGCCGTGTTCCTCGGGTTCACGAACAACTTCGTGCTGAAGACCTTCTACATCCCCAGCGGCTCGATGGAGAACACGCTGCTCATCGGCGATCACCTGTTCGTGAACCGCTACATATTCGGGCCCCGCCCCACGATGCTCGAACGCACGCTGCTCCCGGGCCGCGAGGTCCAGCGAGGCGACATCGTGATCTTCCGGTCGCCCGAGACGCCGAAGCTCGACCTGGTCAAACGGTGCATCGGTCTGGCCGGCGACAAGCTGAACATGGTCAACAAGCAACTGTTCGTGAACGGCAAGCCGGTCGATGACGACGCCTACGTGATCCACCGCGATGCGAAGATCTACCCGGCGACCTACGGTCAATACGGCAAGAGCCGAGACAACTGGGGACCGATCATCGTCCCCGACGATCACCTCTTCTGCATGGGCGACAACCGCGACGAGTCCCACGACTCCCGGGCGTGGGGGACGGTGCCGCTTAAGCTCATCAAGGGCCGCGCGGTCATGGTCTACTGGTCATACGGTGGAGAAACGTCGGACGGCACCTGGCACGGCTTCGGCCACCGCCTGAAGCAGCTCATGAACACGGCCCTCGGCTTCCTGACCAAGACCCGCTGGGAGCGGACGTTCAAGCTCATCCAGTAGGACGCTGAGACACAGTGACGCCGAACGTCTCGTGGCGCCGCAGGATACCGACCGAGGTCGCAACGGCGCTGCTCGTGGCCGCCGTGTTCGCCCTCTTCACCAGGGCGTTCCTGGTGCAGGCCTACCGCATCCCGTCCGAGTCGATGGAGCCGGCGCTCCTGGTCGGCGACCACCTGCTGATCAACAAGTTCATCTTCGGCGCCGGGGCGGGCCGCTGGGGGCCTCTGGTGCCTCAGCGGGAAGTCCGGCGAGGCGACCTGGTCACGTTCCAGGGCATCGAGGACCCATCCCAGGAGCTGCTGAAACGCTGCGTGGCGACCGCCGGCGACGAGGTCGAGATCGATGCGAAGAGACTCCGCCGGAACGGAGACGCCGTCGACGAGTCGGCGTACGTGATCCACTCGGACGAACTCGTCTATCCCCGATCCGACTTCCTCCACGAAACGGTCTGGCGCCGGGACTCGTTCGGCCCCGAGCAGGTGCCGGAGCGGAGTCTGTTCTGCCTCGGAGACAACCGGGACATCTCGCGGGACTCACGCTTCTTCGGCTCGGTCGGAACGGACCTCGTGCGAGGCCGACCGCTGCTTGTCTACTGGTCGCGGGACCGGGAAGCGAGCCGCTGGGGCTTCCGCTGGCGGCGTACCCTGCACGTTCCCCGCTAAACCTGTGCGCAGGCTTCAGCCAGCGCCGCCAGCACCGCTTCCGGGTCGGCCGCCCGCGTCAGCGGACGGCCGATCACCAGCAGGTCCGCCCCCGCGCGCAGCGCCGCCGACGGCGACGCGACCCGGCGCTGATCGTCAGCGGCAGCCGAGGTATCGAAGCGGATACCGGGGCTCACGAGCAGCAGCTCCGGGCCGAGCCGGGCACGGAGGGTCGCCAACTCGAGAGGCGAGCAGACCACGCCGGCGCAGCCCGCAGCCTTCGCCGATCCCGCCCAGGAGAGAACACGGTCCCCCGCCGCGCCGGGAAGGTCGAGGTCCTGGAGATCCTCGGCGCCCAGGTGGGTGAGCACGGTGATCCCCAGCACCCGCACGTCGTCTCCGGCCTCCTCCGCCGCGGCCTCGAGCATCCGCCGCCCGCCGCCCGCATGCACCGTCAGGTACGTCACGCCCAGTTCCTTCGCCGCGCCCACCGCGCCCGCGACGGTGCTCGGAATGTCGTGGAACTTCATGTCGAGGAAGACGTCGGCGCCTGTCGCGGCGGCCTCCCGCACGGCATCCCGGCCCCATCGCAGGACAACGCGCGGCCCCACCTTCAGCACGCCGACGCGCGGCCCGAACAGGCCGCACCAGCGGCTGTAGGTGTCACGGTCGTCGGTGTCGAGGGCGACCGCGATGCGCTCCAGCTTCGTTTCGGTCATGCCGGCCTCGCCGCCGCGCCGATCAGGGAACCGACCGAGGGGATGCCCTCGGCCCGCAAGCGCTCCCGTAATCCGTCGACCAGCCGCTCCGCTGTACGGGGATCGCGAAACAGGGCCGTTCCAACCTGTACGGCCGACGCGCCGGCCAGCAGAAACTCCAGCACGTCGTCGACCGTCTCGATGCCGCCGATCCCGATGACCGGCAGGTCGACTTCGCGCGCGACATCGAAGACGATGCGCAGCGCCAGCGGCTTGATCGCCGGCCCCGACAGACCGCCGCGAATCGTCGACAGGACCGGACGCATCGTCCCCGTGTCGATCGCCATGCCGACGAACGTGTTCACCGCCGACAGGATGTCGGCGCCGCCTTCCTTCGCCGCCCGGCCGAGGGCCTGCGGCGAGGTCACGTTGGGCGACAGCTTGACGATGATCGGCTTCCCCGTCGCCGACCGCACGCGTCGCACCAGACCCGAGAGGATCTCCGGGTCGTGTCCGAACTCGATACCGCCCTTGCTCACATTCGGGCAGGACACGTTCAGCTCGACGGCGGCCACGCCATCGTACGGGTCGACGCGCTCGGCGAGGCGCACGTACTCGTCCCGGGCGTAGCCGAACAGGTTGACGATGACCTTGGGCGGCAGATCCTTCAAGCCCGGCAGCACGTCGCTCAGGAACCGGTCGACGCCGATGTTCTGGAGTCCGATCGAGTTCAACATCCCACCGCGGGTTTCGGCGATCCGGACCGGAGGATTCCCGGCCAGGGGCTCGAGCGACAGGCCCTTGGTCACCAGGCCGCCGAGGCGATGCAGGTCGGCGCGCTCAGCGAACTCCAGGCCGTAGCCGAACGTGCCGCTGGCGGTCAGGATCGGGTTCTCCAGCCGAAGCGGGCCGACCCGGGTCGACAGATCCGGTGAAGGGAGGCTGGACGCGCCGGCGCTCACCACGCCACCTCGTCCAGGCGGAAGACGGGCCCCTGGCGGCAGCAGAGCGCGTAGCCGCCGTTCCTTAGCGTCACGGCGCAACCCAGACAGGCGCCGTAGCCGCAGCCCATGGGCGTCTCCGTCGCGGCTTCGCCGGCGACTCCGCCCGCGGCCGCGATCCGCGCCACCGCCGCCATCAGGCCATGCGGACCGCAGGTGAAGATCGTCGTGTAGCCGGCGCCGGCTCGGAGGCCCGCCTCCAGCGGCGTCGTGATCAGGCCGCGCTCGCCGGCGCTGCCGTCCTCGGTCGTCCTCACCAGCCGGCCGCCGGTGCGCTCGCTGAGACGCCGGAACGTCTCCGCCTCGACCAGGTCCTCCGCGCTGCGACCCCCATAGAAGAAGTCGAAAGACCGGCCGGCCCGCTCCAGGGCCTGCGCCAGCAGGCCCAGACCCGCGGATCCGATCCCGCCCGCGACCAGCGCCGCCCGACCGGACGTGGAAGCAGCGTCTACCACACTATGAAAGCCGGTGCCCAGAGGACCGAGAACCGGGATCCGTTCGCCGGGGACACACGCGGCGAGGGCTTCCGTGCCCCGACCGATGACCTTCCCGAGCAAGGAGATGACGAGCGAGCCATCGGACGCCGGCTCCTGGTCGTAGACCGAGAACGCCCGCCGAAGGTACGGCTCGGGGCGGTTGGCGCCCGCAACCATGACGAACTGGCCGGGTTGCGCTGGCTCCATGGCCGCGACCCGTGCCCGCACCAGGAAGTACGGCAAAGGCAGCGCCTGGACATCGAGCACTTCTCCCCTCGAGTCCACTGCCGCCATGGCGCGGCGAGGGTAGCACCGTCCCGGGCGCCAGCCCACCATGCGAGCGCTAGAGTCGCTGCAGTGAATCGGGAACGCCTGCTCGCCGGCGCCGCCTGCGCGGTGCCCGGCCTCCTCGCCGGGATCCACCTCACCGGGCTTCTCTTCTTTCTCAACCCTCATCTGCCGTTCCATCCCTGGCCCGTCATCCGGACGAGCGCGTACTACGGGGTCCTCGGAGCTCTCGCTGCCTGCGTGCTGCTCCTCGCCGTGTCCTGGCGCCGCCCCGAGCGCGCCCTGCGGCTCCTGCCGTGGTCGATGGCCACGGTGTTCGCCACGGCCTCGGTGCTCGACCTCGCTCACGCGGCCCGCTACGAGCACTTCCTGCCGCCCGGCATCCACGACCGCCTGATCAAGGCCGGTCTCTGGCTCGCCCTCGCGTCCCTGATCACCGCCTACACCGCGTTCCTGCACACCTACCGGCGGAAACGTCCCTACGGCGCCCGCTCTCGCTTCGGCATCGCCGGCCTGGCGGTGCTGACGGTCTACTCCGTGTTCGAGCGGCGCGAAGCCTTCGACCCGCCGCCGCCCACGACGCCGCGCGCCGCGGCGATCGATTCCGTGCCGCCCCCGAACCTGCTGATCGTGGGCCTCGACGGCGCCTCGCTCGACGCCATCCTGCCCCTCTCGGAACAGGGCCTGCTGCCCTTCTTCTCCGAGACCATGCGCGCCGGAAGCTACGGCCGGGCGGAGTCGATCGAACCGGCGGTCCGGCTCTCGCTGTGGACGACCGTCGTCACCGGGAAGTACCCCTTCCGCCACGGCGTCGTGGCGGAGCAGACCCGCGAAGTCCCGTCTCTGCCAGGCGAGCGCTTCCACCTGACCCCCGGCGCCATCGCCTTCGGCATCTGGGGCGACCGCGGCGCAAGCGATGGCGGGCCGGCGATCCAGGCCTCGGCGCCGCCACTGTGGCAGATCGCCGGTGGGTTCGGCCTCGATTCGGCCGTGCTCGACTTCGGTGTCGGCCTCACCGATGTCTCGGGCGCGCGCGCAGCGGCTCTCGGGTCGGCAATGGTGGACGAACGCCTCGCCCGTCTCGGAGACGGCCCACCGTCGGCCCTTTACACGGCGGCGCTTCGCGATCTGGAGACCCAGAGTCAACTGCTGGCGACTCTCGGGTCGCGCTCCGAAGAGGGCCCGCGGCTGGTCGTCTTCGCGTTGATGGACGGCCTGGCGGACGTCTCGCGGCTCTACTACGACTCGTACGAAGCGGTTCAATTCGACGGCGACCAGGCGCAGGTTCGTCTGGACCGTGCACGGTGGCTGTCGGCCTACTACGCGTTCATCGATGGCCTGGTCGCCGAGGCCTGGGAAGAGCTTCCGCGCCCGCGCATGCTGGCCGTAGTGAGCGCCTATGGATTCGAACGGTCCGGACCCATCCGCCGTCTTCTCGGCCGCTGGAACGACGCGCCGGCGATCCCCGGAGGACGCTTCCAGACCCCCGACGGCCTCCTCCTGCTTCGCGGCCAGGGCATCAAGGAGGACTTCCTGCTGACCGGACTGGGAATCCAGGACGTAGCGCCAACGCTGCTCTACGCCCTGAACCTCCCGGTAGCCAGAGACATCGACGGCCGCGTCATCACCGAGTCGTTCGAACTCGCCACGCTTGCTCGCCGCCCGATCGCGTTCGTCCCATCATATGAAACAGCGCCGGGCGGCACCGGCCAGCGCTAAGCCCCGGAGAGTGTTCCCGGCGGCTGGTTCGCCGGGGCTAATGTGCAACGTGCTCCTCGGTGTCCGGCTCGCCGTCGCCCTGTGCCGGCTCGACCAGCGCGGGCTCCGCGCTGGCGGGGGGCCGGGAGGGCTTCGACTGCATGGTGCACTGGCCCTGGAAGAAGGCGCCGCTCTCGATGACGAGAATCGGAGCGTGGATCTCTCCCTCGACCCGGCCCTTGGCGCCGATCTCGGTCCGTCGCGTGGTCTCGACCCGCCCCTCGAGGCGGCCCGATACGTGGAGTTCGCCCACAGTGACGACGCCTTCCACGACACCGCCCTCGCCGACGATCAACTGCCCTTCCGATTCCACGGTGCCCTTGAACCGGCCATGCACCCGGAAGGTGTTCTCGAATCGGAGTTCCCCGTGGACCTCGCAGCCGGCATCAAGAAAGCCATTCAGTTCTCCGGGAGAGCCGGTTCTCAGGGTTTTCGACATAGCTCAGCACGCTCCGAGGTTGGTCACTCCGCCGACAGCCGTTCGTACAGCCGAATCAGCTCCGGTTCGGAGTGGAAGTGGATCTTGAGTACGCCGCCGCCACGCGCGCGGCGGCTGATTTCGACTCGGGTCTGCAGTCTACGCGTCAATCGCTCGACCGCGTGCGCGGTGTCGGGGTCGCCACCGCCAGCCTTGGCCTTCGCCGCAGGTTTCTTCCGCGCCCCAGCGGAGACGATCCGCTCCAACGCCCGCGCACTCAGCGATTCCCGTTGGGCCCGGGCCGCCAGTTCGAGCTGGCTCTTCTCGTCTCCGAGCGACAGCAACGGGCGTGCCTGGCCCGCGGTCAGCGCGCCCGACCGGATCTGCTCCTGAACGGCGTCGGGCAGGCGCAACAGACGAAGGGAATTCGCGACCCCGGCCCTGCTGCGGCCAACGCGGTCCGCGATCTCCTGCTGCGCCAGTCCAAACTCATCGCTCAACGTCCGGAACGCCTCGGCCTCTTCCAGCGCGTTCAGGTCGGAGCGCTGCAGGTTTTCAACCAGCGCGAGTTCGAGAAGCTCGCGGTCGCTCCCAACCTCGCGGAAGACGACGGGTACCGTTTCCAGTCCGGCCTTGCGCGCCGCGCGCCAGCGGCGCTCCCCGGCGACGATTCGATAGGCGCCGCCACGATCGGGATCTCCAGTGACGACCAGGGGCTGGAGCACTCCCTGCGCGGCGATGGACCCCGCCAAATCCGCCAGCTCGGCATCGTCGAACCGGTCTCGCGGCTGGCGACTGTTCGGCTCGAGCTGAGCGACGGGCAGCTCCCTGACGGCGCGCGGCGCGGTCGGCGGCAAAGCGCCGCTATCGGCGAGGAGGGCATCCAGTCCACGGCCCAGTCCCGGGCGCCGGCCGCTCATCGGGGACGGCGGCCCGCCAGTTCGTGCGCCAAACCCAGGTAGGCCTGTGAACCCTTGCTCTTGATGTCGTACTGCAGGACCGGCATGCCGTAGCTTGGAGCTTCCGCGAGGCGAACGTTGCGCGGGACGATCGTATCGCAGACGATCGATCCAAAGTGCTTGCGCACCTCCTGCGCCACGTCCCGCGACAGGTTCGTGCGATCGTCGTACATGGTCAGGACGACGCCGGCGATTTCCAGGTCGGGCCGCCCCAGCTCCCGCACCCGCTGCACGGTCGCCAGCAGCTCGCTGATCCCCTCGAGCGCGAAGTACTCGCACTGGAGCGGCACGATGACCGCATCGGCGGCGAACAGCGCGTTCAGGGTCAACCGGCCCAGAGCGGGAGGACAATCGACGAAGATGCGTTCGTACCGGTCTTCCAACTCCTCCAGCGATGACCTGAGCCGTCGGATCCAGTGCTCGTCATCCCGCAGGCCGAACTCGGCTCCCACCAGATCCCGGTTGGCCGGGAGCAGGTCGAGATACGGGAAACCGCTGGCGACGATTACCTCTCCCGCGCTCGCCTCACCGGACAGCACGTCGAACAGCGTAGGCGGCCGGCCCGACCAGCCCGCGCCGCGGCTCGCATTGCCTTGCGGATCGCTGTCCACGAGCAGCACCCTGCGCTCCATCGCGCCGAACGCCGCGGCCAGGTTGATCGCCGATGTCGTCTTGCCGACGCCGCCCTTCTGATTGGCGACCGCCAGGACGTCAGCCACGGCGAAGCGGCCGGAGGCAGAGAATCCGCCGGTGCGGGCTGTCAGGCAGATTCATCTCTTGTTCCACAACACAGGTACCCAACAGACCGGTCGGCAGCCGCCGGCCCGCCCACAAGACGAGGCGCCCCTCATCCGGCAACGCTTCCACCAGGCGAGCCATCGTGGACTCCGGGAGCCGAAGGCCACGAATCGTCGCGCACTCTACCGCTCCCGCGAGCCGCACGGCGAGGCCGCCATCGAACCGCGCCCTGACGACCCGGACGTTGGGCAGATCGAGCTCCCGTGCTGCCTCCGCCAGGAATGCAGCTTTCCGCTCACGCGCCTCGACGAGCGTCACCGGCCGTTCAGGATGAAGCGCCGCGAGCACCAGGCCTGGGAACCCCGCGCCGCTGCCGATGTCGAGAAGCCTGGACTTGCCGCCGCCCTCTGCCGTCGAGCCCCGCCAGTACGCCCTCGCCGCAACCGATTCCGCGTAGTGACGTCGAATCCACTCCCCAGGCTCCGCTTCGCCTACCAGCCGCACCACCCGGTTCCAGCGTTCCAGGAGTTCAGCATGGCACGCCAGCCGATCGACCACTTCCGGCAGCAGCTCGGCGCCGAACTCTCGCTGAAACAGGTGGCGGTGTTTCACGTGAAACACCTGTGGGGGTGTTGGGGGAGGTGTTTCACGTGAAACAGCGGGAACCGGGTATCCGCCGCTGACCGTTCCCACCGCACCAGTCCGGCGAGGCTATCTCCCGTGGAAGACCCGCGCCTACTTGCCGGCCAGAAGGCCGGCGCACCGACACTCGACACTCACGACCTAATCCCGCGCCCAGTTTGCGTCCGACCGCCCACCGACATCCTCCAGTCAGGAGCGGGGGCTGGAGGGGGAGGGGCCCAGCGGGCTGGAGGCAAGCGTCTCCCGAGATCGTCACCTTGACCCACGACCTACCGCAGCGCAGCCGACCGAAGCGAGCACTCCCCCCTCAGTCACCAAGTGAGTGCGAGCGGCCGATGGGGCCCCTCCCCCTCCGGACCCCGCTCCTGACGGGTGCACGCCACGGCACGCGCCGGTCGCTACTGCAGGCGGATGCTGACGCGTTTGAAGTAGCCGTTGCCCTGGCTTTCGGTTTCGACGTCCGGGTCGTCGGCCAGGGTCAGGTGGACGATGCGGCGGTCTGCGGGGTTCATGGGCCGGAGGGTGCGCGTGCCGCCGCGGCGGACGACCTCCTCGGCCACGCGGCGGGCGAGACCTCGCAGTCGCTCTTCCTTTCTGCGCTGGTAGCCGCGGCTGTCCAGACGGCACGGGATGATCCGTCCGAGCTGTCCGTACATGACGCGCGGTAGAAGGTGCTGGAGCGCCAGCAGGACCTGACCTTCGTCCTCGACGAGCAACTCCTCGTCCACGCCTTCGATCTCGACCTCCAACCTCTCATCGGTCAGAACGATCTCCGCCGAGACCTCGAGATCGGCCAGGTCCAGCAGTTGATCCAGCGCCGCGTGCGCGATCGAGAGAACCTCTTCGGAGCTCTGTTCGGGCGCCTCCGCCTCAACGGACTCCGTCGCATCCTGCTCCGGCCGCGGCGCTGGCGCCGGTTCCGCGGCGGCGGGAACCGTCGATTCGACGACAGGCTCGGCCAGCACTTCCGCGGGGCTCTCGCTCTCGACGGCACCGCTGTCGTTGCTCGAGCCGACGCTGGCCGGGTCGACGCGAATCACCACCCGGCGGTGCTTCACGAAGCCGTGCCGTTTCTCCACCCGATCGAACACGATCTGCTCCGGCGACACGCCGAAGTGGTTCGCGGCCGCCAGGATGGCCCGGGACTCGGTCTCTCCCGAAAAGAACATGCTGTTCATCGCATTCATCGCTGCTGTCCTGTCCTCACTTCTTCTTCGTCTCGGTCGTCTGCGCGGCCGGTTCGCCGCCCAGGTAACCCCTCTTCTTCAGCTTGTTGTAGACGCCGGTCTGCACGATGCCCAGCACGTTGTTCGTCAGCCAGTAGAGAACCAGACCGCTGGGGAAACTGAACGAGAAGATCGTGAACCAGATCGGCATCGTGTTGATGATCAGCTTCTGGGTCTTGTTCGCCGGTGGCGGCAACATCCGCTGCTGTAGGAACTGGGAAGCTCCCATGACCAGGGGCAACACGTAGATCGGA
Source organism: Acidobacteriota bacterium (assembly GCA_011525365.1). Classification (GTDB taxonomy): domain Bacteria; phylum Acidobacteriota; class Thermoanaerobaculia; order Multivoradales; family Multivoraceae; genus Multivorans. The sequence goes on along the minus strand of WTGQ01000003.1, from coordinate 141,577 downwards.
TCCGGCAGGGCCAGGTTCCCGATCCAGCCGAGCCAGGACGCATCCCAGAGCTCGACCGCCTCGCTCAGAAGACGGAAGAAGCCGAAGAACACCGGCATCTGGAACAGGATCGGCAGGCAGCCGCTGGCCGGGTTCACCCCTTCCTCCCGGAACAGCGCCTGAATCTCCTCGTTCATCTTGCGCTGCTGGTCCATGCGGGGCCGGCCCTTGCCGTCCTTGAGCTTGGGCCGGTACTTGGCACGGATCGCTTCCATTCGCGGATTCAGCTTCTGGATCCGCTGCATCGAGACCTGACTCTTGTGGGTCAGCGGGAACAGAACGAGCCGGATCAGCACAGTCATCAGGACGATGCTCCACCCGTAGTTCGCCACGATGTTGTCGTAAATCCAGCGTAAACCGAACTGGAGAGGGCGGGAGATGACCCCGAAGAAGCCGTAGCGAACCGTCTTCTCGAGTCGCACGCGCATGTCGGCCAGCGCGTCGTACTGCTTGTCGCCGAAGTAGGCCCGCCCGGCGAGCTGGCCGCCCGAGGCTTCGAGCACGAGCATCAGGTCGCGGGTCAGGTCTTCCGTCGTGACGTCGCCGGCCTCGAAGCGGGTGAAGCCGCGCAGGCTGCCGTCGCTCTCGTCCAGGTTGGCCACGGGCAGCGCCTGAACGGCGCCCCGCGCCCCCGACGGAATGACGGCGGTGATGAAGTACCGGTCTTCGAGCGCCACCCAGCGCGCGCCTTCGCCGAGTTGCTGCGGATCGTCCGCGCGGCGCGGCTCGAGGGAGTCCATCTCGCCGCCCGCGAACCACGTTGCAGCCCGCCGTTGCTGGCTCGACAGCCTGCTCTCGAGCTCCTCGACGGTCGGGTTCCGGATGCCGGGACCGAGCACCAGGCCCCAGGCGTCACCCGGCGACTCGACCTCGTAGAGGAAGGTCAGGCCGCCGCTTTGAGCGTTCACCGTCGGAATGCGGAACGTCTTCGTCGCCGCGCCGCGGTCCCCGCTGTAGCGGAAGACGACCCGCTCGTCACCGTTCTCCCTGGCACGCTCCACGACGAACAGGGCTTCGTTGAGCGGTGAGCCCCGCTGCGGCCCCGACAGGCCGAAGGGATAGGGCTGGCCGGGCTCACGCCGGCGCACCAGCTCGACGGGCTCGGCGCCGTCCGGGCGCGCCAACTCGAAGGACAGCAACTGGGCGCCCCGGTTCGTGAACTCGAGTCGGGCGTTGCCGGACTCGATGACCACCCTCTCCTCCAGGGAGGCTTCCACGCGTTCGAAGACCGACACCGGTTCCGCTGCGGTCTCGGCCGGTCTCACCGGAGCAGGGGCCGTCCTCTCCGGCTGTGTTGCCGGCGCTCCCTCTCCGATGACGACCGGCGTCTGTTCCACCGGCGGCGGCGGAGCCATGAACGTCGACCAGAGCAGGAGAACACCGAGCGACAGCAGCGCCGCCAGGAGGAGTCTTCGGTTGTCCATCGGTTTCTGCTAGGCCTCGGCGGCCTCGAGTTCCACGTTCCGCGCCGCTGGCGGCGGCACGTCGATCCCGCCGCGCCCCAGGGGCTGGCAGCGCAGCAGCCTGCCAAGCGTCAACCAGGTTCCCGCGATCAGACCGTGACTTCTGAGTGCGAGCTGGCCGTACTCGGAACAGGTCGGACTGAAGCGGCAAGCCCTCGGAAGCAACGGCGAAAGCCAACGCTTGTACGCCCGGAGCACCGCCACGGCAAGCCTGACCAGCGGGTTCATCGCCGCGACCTCCTGCGGGCGCGGGACCTGCCGCCGGGAGCGTCCTGCCTTGCCACCGTCTCGAACAGCCGGTCCAGTTCACGGTAGAAGGTCCGCCGCTCCGCGGCGGCCGCGGCCGGCTTCAGGTGCACGACCACGTCGACTGCCGGTAGCCGCTCCCGCCCCACGACCTGGCGATAGTGCTCGCGCACCCGCCGGCGGAGCCGGTTGCGCGCCACGGCGCCGCCCACCCGTCTACCCGCGGTGAGTCCCAATCGCGCGTGATCTGTGTCGTTGCGGCGCACATGGAAGACGGCGAACTGGCCGTGAAGCCGCCAACCCCGGCGGTAGACCCGCCGGTAGTCGCGGCTCGACCGAATCCGCCCGGCCCCCTGCTCGAAGCCGGGAGTGCGAGCGGGGTTCCCCGATCGGTTCAACGTCAGACCGTCAGCCGCTTGCGGCCCTTGCGCCGACGGCGCGACAGGATCGCGCGACCGTGCCTGGTCCTCATCCGCAGACGGAAACCGTGCTTCTTCTTGCGACGCCGATTGTTCGGCTGGTATGTCCTCTTCACGTTCCTTCCTTCCCTGAAGCTGGTGGCGGAGAGGGTGGGATTCGAACCCACGGACCGCTTGCACGGTCAACGGTTTTCGAGACCGCCCCATTCGACCACTCTGGCACCTCTCCCCGTTGGCGGACAGCCTGGCGCATCCCGCCCTCCACCGCCCTGGTCATGGCGGAGAGGGTGGGATTCGAACCCACGGTAGAGTTGCCCCTACACATGCTTTCCAGGCATGCACCTTCGACCACTCGGTCACCTCTCCTCAATCGAAAGCCCGCTCGACCGTAGACGCCGGAAGAACGCGCGCAACAAAGCTGAGCTCTCCTCCGCCAGGACGCCGGAGCATACCGTGATTTGGTGATTCAGTCCCGGTTCGCGCACGACGTTCCCGAGCGAGCCGCAGAAGCCACCCTTCGGATCCGGGGCCCCGAACACGAGGCGGTCGACCCGCGCGTTGACCATCGCCCCGGCGCACATGGCGCAGGGCTCGAGCGTCACGTACACCGAGCAGCCGTTCAGACGCCAGCCCTCCTGCCCGGCCGAAGCCTCCGCCAGGGCGATCATCTCTGCGTGCGCCAGCGGGTCTCCCCAGCTCTCCCTTCGGTTGTGCCCGCGGCCGACGACCGCGCCGTCCCGCACCACCACGGCTCCCACCGGAACCTCTCCGGCGGTCGCGGCCAGCCGGGCCTCGTCGAGAGCCAGCTCCATGGCGGTCCGATCGTCCAAGCCGCTCACGCTAACAGTCGTCCGGACCGGGTGATTCGCTGGTACCATCCCCTACGCTTCCCGCGGCGGAGAACAGGCTCGGGATCGAGAAGTGACCGAAGGGTTCGGGCCCTGTGAATCGAGCGGCCCCGAACCTCGTCAGGCCCGGAAGGGAGCAGCGATAGGGTGTTCGTTTCGAGGGCGCAGTTCAGCCGGAACCCTTCAGTGACTTCTCAACCAGCCGCCCTGTTCAGGCCATGACCTACCAGGCGCTGGCCCGCAAGTGGCGGCCTCAGACCTTCGCCGACCTGGTAGGCCAGGAGGCGATCGTTACCGCCCTGGGCAACGCACTGCGGGACGGCCGCATCGCGCAGGCCTATCTCTTCTCCGGCATCCGCGGCGTCGGCAAGACGACGGCCGCGCGAGTCCTCGCTAAGGCCCTGAACTGCCTCGGCGCCGACGGCTCCGCCAGGGGGCCGGTGTCCGAACCGTGCAACGAGTGCCTCCCATGTGGCGAGATCACCGTGGGCGCCGACCTCGACGTGATCGAGATCGACGCCGCGACTCACTCGACGGTCGACAAGGTCCGCGACCTGACCGAGAGCCTGAGGTACGGACCCGCCCGCGACCGCTACAAGGTCGTCGTCCTGGACGAGATCCACCGCCTTTCCGCCTCGGCCTTCGACGCGTTGCTCAAGATCGTCGAGGAGCCGCCGCCGCACCTGACCTTCATCTTCGCGACGACCGAGATCGAGAAGGTACCCGCTACCGTCCTCTCCCGCTGCCAGGAGTTCCACTTCCGGCGTGTGCCGCCCGAGGCGATGGTCGCCCTCCTGCGACGGATCTGCGAAGCCGAGAACTTCGAAGCCGGCGGCCCTGCCCTGCGCCTCATCGCCCGGGCCTCCGAGGGCAGCGTCCGGGACGCGGTCGCCCTGCTCGATCAGCTCGCCACCTTCGGCAACGGCAGGCTCGTCGACGAGGATGTCGGACGTCTGCTCGGCGGCATCGACGCGGCGTTGCTCTCCGCCCTGCTCGAGGCGGTTCTCGCCGGCGACGGCGCGCGCGTGTCGACGACGATCCGCGAGGTCGAAGACGGGGGCAGCGACCCAAGGCAGGTGTTCACCCACTTCCTCGGCTATCTGCGCAGCGCACTGCATCTCGCTCAGGGTCTCGACCCGGAGCTGCTCGACCTGCCCGCCGAAGCGGCGGCCGACCTCCAGGAAACCGCGGCAGCCGCCGGCTACGAGAACCTGCTCAGGCTCCTGCATCTCCTCCTCAGCAGTGAGACGGTCGTCCGGCGCGCGGACGCTCCCGGCCTCGCCCTGGAAGTGGCGCTCCTGCGCGCGGCGGAACTGCCGAGGCTCGTGCGGATCGAACGGCTGGCGGCCGGCTTCCCGGCGAACGCGGAACCCCCGGAGACTGAGCCCCCGAGCGCCCGAACCGAAGCCCCGACACCGCGAGGCGATACGACGGAGACCCCCGCCGCGGCATCTCCTCCGGGCGCCGCCGATTCAGTCGTCAGGCGACTCGAAAGCCAGAGCCCCGCCCTGGCGGGCCTGCTGGACTTCCACCACGCGCGTCTCGACGTGCGCGGCAACACCCTCGTCATCGAGGCCGGTCCGGAGCTCAAGCGCGCGCTCCAGGACGAGACCCGCACCGGTCAACTCGAAGATGCCGTGCGTTCCACGCTCGGACCGGACGCCACCTGGAAGGTGACACGCGCGGTCCCGGAAGAAACGGCCGCGCCATCGCCGGCTACTCCGGCACCGCCTCCCCGAAAGACCCCGCCGCGCCGCGAACCGGATCCGCCAGCCTCCGAGCGCAGGCCCGCCCGGCGCGCGGCTAGCCCCGCGAACGACGCGCGAAGGGCCGCCGAGGCCGATCCCGGCGTCCGCGCCGTGCTCGACGTCTTCGGCGGCCGCGTACTCGACGTCCGACCCAAGACCCCTTGAAAGCCCACCCACCGAGCATAGGAACAGAGACGAATGAACATCCAGAAACTGATGCGGCAGGCCCAGCAGATGCAGGAGCAGATGCGGCGCGACCTGGCGACCGCCGAGTTCACCGCCAGCGTCGGCGGCGGCATGGTCGAAGTGCGGATGAACGGCGAGAAGGAGGTCCTGGCGGTGCAGATCGACGCCGAAGTCCTCGACCCGGAGGATCCGGCCATGGTCCAGGACCTCGTCCAAGCCGCGGTGAACGAAGCGGGGCGCAAGGTGAACGAGTACGTGGGGCAACGGATCGGCAACATGGCCGGCGGCATTCCCGGCCTAACCTGATGCGGTCCGAGCCGACCTGATGCCGGCCGACCCGCTGTCGAACCTGGTCGAGGAGCTTTCGCGCCTCCCGGGCATCGGTCCGAAGACGGCACGGCGGCTCGCTCACCATCTCCTCCGCGCCGACCGGTCCCGCGCCGAAACGCTGGCGCAGGCGGTCATCGACGTCAAGGAGCGCATGATCCACTGCTCGACCTGTCACCAGATCACGGCGGTGGATCCGTGCTCCATCTGCAGCGATCCGCAACGCGACAGGACGAAGCTCTGCGTCGTCGAGGAGCCCTTCAACATCGAGCCGATCGAACGCACCGGCGAGTTCCACGGCCTCTACCACGCCCTGCTCGGCTCCCTCTCCCCGCAACGTGGCGTCGGCCCGGACGAACTCACCGTCGCCTCCCTCCTCGACCGCCTCGAAGACGTCGAAGAGGCCATCCTCGCCATGAACCCCAACGTCGAAGGCGAAGCCACCGCCCTCTACCTCGCCAACCTCCTCAACCGCCGAGGCGTTCGGGTCACCCGCCTCGCCTTCGGCCTCCCCGTCGGCGGCGACATCGACTACGCCGACCAGGTCACCCTCGCCCGCTCTCTGGCCGGCCGCCGCGATCTCTGAGTGCGGCCGCCCGCGGAGGTGCGGGGGGAGGGTCCCCAGCGGTGCTAGTCGGCGAGGGCCTCGTGAAGGGTGGCGGCGGCGTAGTCGAGTTGCTCCTCCGTGATCACGAGGGGTGGGCAGAGTTGGAGGACGGTGCCGGAGGCGCCGCCGGCCAGGGCGATTAGGCCTCGGTGGAGGAGGTCGGTGCTGAGGGTGCGGGCGCGGGTGGGGGAGTCGAGTTCGATGGCCCGGAGGAGGCCCTGGCCGCGGATGTCGGTGACTCCGGGGCGGGTCTTGAGGGGTTCGAGGGCCTGGCCGAAACGGTCGCCCACGGTGCGGGCGCGGTCGACCAGATCTTCGGCCTCGATTACTTCGAGGGTGGCCAGAGCCGCGGCGCAAGCGAGGGGGTGGGCTACGAAGGTGGCGGTGTGGCGGGCTTCGCCGTCGCTTCGCCAGGCGTCCATGACTTCCTGCCTGCCGAGGACGGCTGCAATCGGCAGGCCGCCGCCGAGGGCCTTGCCGCAGCAGAGGAGGTCCGGCTCGACGCCGGCTTCACGGCACACGAACCAGGCGCCGCAACGGCCGAAGCCCGTGAAGATCTCGTCGACGACCAGGACGACTTCGTGACGGCGGCAGAGTTCGCCGAGAGCTGCCAGCCAGCCGGGTGGCGGCCAGCGGGTCGCCTCGCGGCCTGAGACCGGCTCGACCAGGCAGGTGCCGATGTCGGGTTGCCGCTCCAGGATCTCCTGAATCCGCTCGGAGGGAGCTCCGTACGGCAGACGGTGAACGAACTCTTCGAGCGGCCGGGTGAACGGTTCGCGGAAGGCCGACCGCGACGTGGCCGCAAGCGCTCCGAGGGTGGTTCCGTGGTAGGCGGGGTCGAACGCGAGCACGCCCGGACGGCCGCTGTGCAGGCGGCCCGTCTTGAGCGCGATCTCCACCGCGTCGGCGCCGGACACGGCGAAGTAGACCCGTGGGGCAGGGAGCGGAGCGAGCGCGCAGAGGCGCTCGGCCAGCGTGAGGCGGGCAGGGTGAGCGTAGACGTCACCCAGTCCGTGGACGAGCTGTTCCTGCTGCTCCCTGATGGCGGAGACCACGGCCGGGTGGCGGTGGCCGACGGCGGCGACGCCGAAACCGGCCGTGAGGTCGACATAGCGGTTTCCGTCGACGTCGACCACATTGCTGCGCACCGCTTCAGCCCAGAGCATCGCGGTCGTTCCGGCCACGAGTGTGTTGATGCCCGGAGCCTCGGACCTCTCCAGGCGGCCGGCCATGGCCCTGGCCCGGGGCCCCGGCGGCGGGATCAGGATCTCCGGCAGCAGGCGGCCGTTCTCGGGTCCGGGCGAGCTCACCGCCTCAGGGGTTCGCGATCCGCTCGCAGATGCGGTCCAGCGCGGCCTGATCGAGGTACGGGTGCATCGGCAGGCTGACGACACGATCGGCCAGGCTCTCGCTGACCGGCAGCGAGCCGGCGCCGCGGCCGTAGCTCTCGTAGGCGGGCTGCAGGTGCATCGGGCGCGGGTAGTAGACGGCGGTGGGAATGCCGGCGCGGTCGAGGTGGGCCCGCAGGGCGTCCCTCGTCTCGGCCGACGGCCGGCCGGCCGCGTCGTCGACGCGGAGCGTGTACTGGGCCCAGCTCGACTCGACACCCGGGCCGCACTCCGGCGTCGACACTCGCCAGGGCGTCGCCGTCGAGGACGAAACGGCGCGCAACCGCTCGCCGTAGCCGGCCGCGAGGGCCCGCCGCGCAGCCAGCTCCTGTTCGAAGATGGTCAGCTTGGCCAGCAGCACGGCAGCCTGGAGGCTGTCCAGGCGACCGTTGACGCCGAGGCGAACGATGTCGTAGCGATCGGCGCTCTGGCCGTGCTCGCGGATGGAGCGGACGACCTCCGCTGTCGCCGGTTCCACACAAAGCACCGCGCCGCCGTCGCCGTAGCAGCCAAGCGGCTTGGCCGGATAGAAGCTGGTCGTCGTGATCGGCGCCAGTGAACCGACCCGTCTCCCGGCTCGGCGCGCGCCGAAACTCTGAGCCGCGTCGGAGATCACTTCGAGGTCTCGGGCGGCCGCCCACTCCGCCAGCGGTTCCTCGGCCACCGGCAGGCCGAACAGGTCCACCGGAATGACCGCTCTCGGCGTGGCGACGCCGGCCGCCCGCACGACTTCGTATTCCCGGTCGAGCGACTCGAGGTCGATCAGGAAGTCCTCTCCCCGCACGTCGACGAAGATGGGCACGGCGCCCGCGAGCAGGACGACCTCCGCGGTCGCGGTAAAGGTGAAGGTCGGAACGAAGACGGCGTCGCGCCGGTCTTCCTTCCTGCCGACGCCGAGCGCAAGCAGGGCGATCAAAAGGGCGTCCGAGCCGCTCGAGACCGCCACCGCCGAGACGCCGCCGCCCCATCGGCCCAGCTCCGTCTCCAGCTCGTCGACCTCGGGGCCCATCACGTACCGGCCGTGGTCGAGGACCTCGCCTATCCGGCGGTCGATCTCCGGCCGGAGTCGCCTCGACTGGGCGGCCAGGTCGACAAAGGGAATCTTCTGAGCAGGCTCCGTCGGCGTCATGGCCCGGAGTGTATTGGCGGATCGGCCCGGTTGACGCCGACGGAGTCGAGCGTCTTGCGCAGCAGGGACGAGGTCGGCAACCCGTCGATCTCTCCGTGACCGAACCAGGCCAGAGAGGATCGCCCGGACGGAACCCGGTCGCCGTTCGATTCCACCGTCGTGCATACCGGGCGCCAGCGGGCGACCGCGGCTCGCACGAGGAAGTCCCTGTAGGTCACTGCGTGCCGCACCAGGACCGCGGGTTCATCGCACTCCCAGCAGCCGCCGAACTCCCGGCCGAGAGCTTCCGCCGCGCGGATCGACTCCTCACCGCTCGCGAGCTCCACGGTCGGCAGGTGCCATCGGCCGGCCAGCCAGTCCGCGTCCCCGGGCCGGCGATGAAGGAGCAACTCGTCGCCGCGCCGGACCACCGCCGTGAAGCAGTGGCGGACCTCCCGGTCCCGCCGCGGTCCGGGAGCGGGAAAGTCCCGCGGATCCAGCTCCGGCGAGCGGAAGGCCCGGCAACCTGGAGCGAGCGGGCAGGCGCCGCAATCCGGCTTGCCCCGGCGGCAAACCAGCGAACCGACTTCCATCAGCGCCTGGTTGGAGTCCCCGGGACGACTCGCGTCCAGCAGCCGCGCGGCGGTCCCAAGCAGCTTGCGCCTGGCGGCGGCGCGCCGAGGAGGCTCCGTGGATGCCAGGAACCGGCTCAGCACGCGTTCGACGTTGCCGTCCAGCACCGGCGACGACTCCCCGCAGCAGCGGCTCGCGAGCAGCGCCGAGGTGTAGGCGCCGATTCCCGGCAGCTCCGCCCACTCCGCGGCGCTCGCGGGCAGCGTGCCCCGCCCCGCCAGGATCCGGGCCGCCCGGTGGAGGTTCCGGGCCCGACGGTAGTAGCCGAGGCCGGACCACGCCGCTTCGACCGCCTCGACCGGCGCCTCCACCAGAGCGTCGACACCGGGGAACCGGTCCAGGAAGCCCTGGTACCGCGTCGCGACGACCTCGCTACGGGTCTGCTGGAGCATGATTTCCGCGACGAGAATCTCGTATGGATCCTCGGCTCGCCGCCAGGGCAGATCGCCCCGGCAGCGATCGAACCAGGCCAGCAGCGGGCCTCGGAGTGCCTCCGGCTCGACTAACTGCAACACAGTTCAGGACCTAGCGCGCCCGCGGACGGGCGCCGCCGCGCTCGCGACGAAGAAAACGTGAAGAAAGTGCTCAGACACCCCTTGTTGAAGCCGGATCCCGCTGCTATCCTGCGCTTCTCGCGCAACGGAGGCCACTCGGCGTGGGACCAACAGGTAGCCCCCTGGAACTATCTGCCCCGAGTCTCTTCGCCGGTCGTCCAAGGCTTTTCCACACTGTGCGGAAAAGCTGCGGAACGTAGCTCTGCAGAGCGACAATTCCCTGCCCGGCACCGGGAATTGGTGGTCGTGTGCGCTGGAACGTGGGGGAGAAGTGCGTCGGTTCGGAGTAGCAGCGGAGGAAGCGGGCAGAGGCGACACTGCCGTGCGCTGGTTCAACATGGCCTTGGTCGGTGCGGACGGAAAGGAGGAGCATGCCTAGCTCCGTCTGGCCGACTCTACGCCGCCAGTTGCGAGCGGATCTCCCGGCCGAGGACTTCCGCACCTGGTTTCATCCCCTGAGGGTCGCGTCGGAGGACGCCGAGCACCTGGTCCTCGAAGCCCCGAACTCGCGCTTCGTCGAGGCGCTCGAGGAGGGCTTCCGCCCGATCGTCGACTGGGCGATCGCCGATCTCAAGGGCCCGACGTACCAGGTCCTGTTCAAGAGTGGCGAGACGCGGACCAGGGTCGAAACGCCGGGAAGGTCATCGCGGAAGAAGTCCGTCGGAAGCCCCGAACCGGAGGGGGCCCCAAGCAGTTCGCTCAACCCCCAGTACCGGTTCGACTCGTTCGTGGTCGGCAACTCGAACCGGTTCGCCAGCGCCGCCTCCCAGGCCGTCGCCGAGAAACCCGGCATCGCGTACAACCCGCTCTTCCTCTACGGCGGCGTGGGTCTGGGCAAGACCCACCTCCTGCACGCGATCGGAAACCGCCTCAAGCGCGCGATCCCCGGCACACGAGTCGTCTACCTCGCCGCCGAGGACTTCGTGAACGACCTGATCACCTCGATCCGGTTCGAGCGGATGCCCGCCTTCCGTGAGCGCTACCGGACGATCGACGTGCTGCTGGTGGACGACATCCAGTTCCTGGCGAAGAAGGAGCGGTCCCAGGAGGAGTTCTTCCACACGTTCAACGTGCTCTACACCCGGCAGAAGCAGATCATCGTGACCTCGGACGCCCAGCCCCGCGACATGGCGGACATCGAGGAGCGTCTGCGAAGCCGCTTCGGCTCAGGCCTTCTCGCCGACATCCAGGCCCCCGATCTCGAAACCAAGGTCGCCATTCTCCAGCGCAAGGCCCGGCAACAGCAGGGACTGGACCTGGACACGGACGTCGCCATGTTCATCGCCCGGCAGGTGCATTCGAACGTGCGCGAACTCGAGGGCCTGCTCAACCGGGTCACCGCCTTCGCCTCGCTATCGGGCGTACCCCTCGATCTCGAGTTCGCCAAGGAGGCGCTGCGCGACGTGTTGCCCGACCAGGACCGTCCGGTCTCGGCAGCGCAGATCATCAAGATGGTGGCCCACCACTACGGCCTCAAGGTCCGCGAGATCAAGAGCAAGAGCAACTCCCGGCAGATCACCTATCCCCGCCAGATCGCGATGTACCTCTGCAAGCGTCTGACCGAGATGTCCTACCCGGAGATCGGCAGAGTGTTCAACGGCAAGCATCACTCGACCGTCATGTACTCGGTTGAGCAGATCGAGCGGCGCCGCGCCGACGACGAGCGCCTGGCCGCTCAACTGGAGCGCTTCACCCGTCAGCTCGGCTGAGCAAGCGCCATGTCGGCCGAGCAAGCGTCATGTCGGCCGAGCCGGGAACATCCTGCGGAATCGCGGCGGATCGGCCAACAAGGGATCTGCGCACCGGCAGCGGATTGTCCGGGCGCCGGTTCCGGTTGTTCTGCGGCCGTGCTGCGGAGGGAATCCGTGCTCCGCGCGGCCCGGCGGCCGAAGTCCACAGAATGCACAATCCCTCCGCTGCCTCGTCCGCCCGTTACCGATAGTGAGTGGACTACTCTAAACCATTGATTATAAATGGTTTACAACTCTATTCCGCGCCTGGAGCCGGCCCCTTCTACGGTTACTTCCTTGGTGTATATTGCTCGTTGAGGAGAGGATAGATGAAGACCCGAGTCGAACGACGAGAGCTGCTGACCGAACTCGTGGCGATGCGCGGCATCGTGGAAAGCAGGTCGACGATTCCGGTCCTCTCCCATCTCCTGCTGACGGTCCGTGACGACCGCCTGGAACTCGCGGCCACCGACCTGGACGTGTCCCTGACCTCCTGGTGCAACGCGGAGGAGGGAAGCTGCGAGGGCGGCGCGACCGCGGTGCAGGCCCGCAAGTTCCTCGAGATCGTCCGGGCCCTGGCCGACGGCCCGATCGAGCTGTCGACCGGCGATTCCAATTCGCTCCATATCGATGCCGGGTCGTCCAGGTTCCGGATCAACGGTCTCTCGGCCGAGGACTTCCCGACGCTGACCACCGTCGACCAGGATTCGTCATCTTCGTCCTTCGAGGCGCCGTTCCCCGACTTCAAGCGGATGATCGGCAAGATCATCTTCGCCGTCTCGGCGGAAGAGTCGCGCTTCCAGTTGAACGGGGCGCTGCTCAAGCTGAAGGAAGGCAAGGTCGAGATGGTCGCGACCGATGGCCACCGGCTCGCCCTGATCGAAGCCGAGATGTCGGGCGTCGCGGAAGCGGACGGCGTCCTGGCGCCGCGCAAGGCGCTGCTCGAGCTGATGCGCTTCGACAGCGACGAGACGATCCGCTTTCGCCGCGGCGAGCACCACCTCGGCTTCGTGATCGGGCGTCGCGAGCTCACGTGCCGCATCCTCGAGGGTACGTTCCCGGACTACGAGAAGGTGATCTCCACGGACAACGACCGGACGGCGACGTTCGATCGCGGCGGGCTCTCCGAGGTGGTGCATCGAGTCTCCCTGCTGACGGGGGACCGCGCCCCCATGGTCAGGTTCGGCTTCGAGGAGAAATCGCTGCGCGTGTCGTCCTCGAATCCGGATCTGGGCGAGGCGGAGGAGAGCCTGGCCTGCGACTACGAAGCCGAGAAACTGGACATCGGCCTGAACCCCGTCTACGTGCGGGATTTCCTGTCCGCGGTCGACACCGAGCAGGTCGAATTCGCGCTCAAGGACGAGAACAGCCAGTGCCTAGGGCAGCCCGTCGGGGGGCAGGATTTCCGCTACCTGTGCGTGATCATGCCCATGCGCATCTGAGGGTGCATCCGAGGGTCTTTGGACGGCGGTCTAAACCTCCTGTTTTCAGATAGTTGCAATCGGGGCTGAAGCCGGCCCCGGAAGCGGCCAAAACGGCCGTTTTGTGATAGTTTTCCGCACATGACGGCGGCCGGGACAACGGATGTTCAGGCGGTGGCCGAAGCCGGGTACTCGGCCGAGCACATCAAGGTCCTCAAGGGCCTCGAGGCGGTCCGGAAACGGCCCGGGATGTACATCGGCGACACCGATGACGGATCGGGTCTGCACCACATGGTGTTCGAGCTCGTCGACAACGCGATCGACGAGGCTCAGGCCGGTTTCTGCGAGCTGGTCAGGGTCGTCATCCACGGCGACGGCAGCGTCTCCGTGCGAGACGACGGCCGTGGGATTCCGGTAGCCCTGCACGAAGGCGAGGGACGGTCCGCGGCGGAAGTCATCATGACGGAGCTGCACTCCGGCGGGAAGTTCGACCAGAACGCCTACAAGGTGTCGGGAGGGCTGCACGGCGTCGGCCTCTCCGTGGTCAACGCCCTCTCGGTGCAGCTCGACCTGGAAATCGACCGCGATGGCCACTCCTGGCGCCAGACCTACAGCCGCGGCGTGCCGCAAGCGCCGATCGAATCGGTTGCCGAGCTCGAGAATCCCGAGGACACCGGCACCGGAATCCGGTTCAGGCCGGACCCGGAGGTGTTCACCCGGCTCGCCTTCGACTACAACGTGCTCGCGCAGCGCCTGCGGGAACTCTCCTTCCTGAACCGCGGCATCGCGATCAGCCTCTTCGACGAACGGACGGGCAAGGGCGCGAAGTTCGAGTACGAGGGAGGAATCGCCAGCTTCGTCTCTCACCTGGGCCGGAACAAGACGGCGCTGCACCCGGATCCGGTCTACCTCCGCGGCGAGATGGGCGAAGCCGGCTCCAGCGAGTCGGTCGAGGTCGCCCTGCAGTGGAACGACAGCTACCAGGAACGGATCTACTGCTTCACGAACACGATCAACAACCGGGACGGAGGCACCCATCTCTCGGGCCTCCGTTCGGCGCTGACCCGCACGGTCAACGCCTACGTCGCCTCTTCAGGTCTCGGCAAGAACCTGAAGGAGAAGCTCTCGGGCGAGGACATCCGCGAGGGCTTGGTCGCGATCGTCTCGGTGAAGGTGCGGGACCCGAAGTTCTCCAGCCAGACCAAGGAGAAGCTCGTCTCCTCGGAAGTGCGGGGCTGGGTCGAGTCGACGGTGGGCGAACAGCTCTCCGCGTTCCTGGAGGAGAACCCGCGCGACGCGAAGCGGATCGTGGAGAAGGTCGTCGAAGCGGCCAGGGCGCGGGAAGCGGCGCGCAAGGCGCGGGAACTGACCAGGCGCAAGGGCGCCCTCGACAGCTCGAACCTGCCAGGCAAGCTGGCGGACTGCAGCGAGCGGGATCCGGCCCTTGCCGAGCTCTTCCTGGTGGAGGGGGACTCGGCCGGCGGCTCGGCCAAGCAGGGCCGCGACCGGCGCTTCCAGGCCGTGCTGCCGCTCAAGGGGAAGATCCTGAACGTCGAGCGGGCGCGCCTCGACAAGATGCTCTCGTCCGAGGAGATCAGGACCTTGATCCAGGCCCTGGGTACCGGCATCGGCAGCGAGGACTTCGACGCCGACCGCCTGCGCTACCACAAGCTGATCATCATGTGCGACGCGGACGTCGACGGCAGTCACATCCGTACGCTCATCCTGACCTTCTTCTACCGCCAGATGAAGGAGCTCATCGACCGCGGCCACCTCTTCATCGCCCAGCCTCCGCTCTACAAGGTCACGGAAGGGCGTCGTTCGAGCTACCTGAAGGACGACGAGGAGTACCACGACTACCTGGTGGAGCGGATCCGCAGGAGCTGGCAGGTTGCTCTCCCGAACGGCGACGTCGACGATCCGACCGTGTTCGAGGGCGACCGCCTGCGCGTGCTGCTCGACCGTCTCGCCTCCTTCAGGCGTTCGCTCGACTCACTGAGCGCCCGCGGCATTCCGCGCGACGCGCTGCGGGCGGCGATCGCCGGCGGTATCAGGGATCGCGACAGCCTGGCCGACCGCCAGCGGGTCGAGCTGACCGCCCAGGTCATCGAGGCTTCCGGCTTTCACGACGTGTCGGTGGAGGACGGCCGCGACGGGTTGCAGGCGATCCGGTTCCGTTCGCGCCGGGACGGCGTCGACCGGTACGTCACGATCGACGAGGCGCTGGTGACCGGCGCCGATTTCCGCTCCCTGACCGCCAACGAGCAGGCGCTCGAGGCATGGCGATCGCCCTCGATCCGTCTGCGCCGGGTCAACGGCAGTACCCCGACCGACGACGTCGAGGCCGAGTCCGTCGACGAAGCGCTCGACGCGCTGTTCGAGGCCGCGAAGAAGGGCCTGTCGATCCAGCGCTACAAGGGCCTGGGCGAGATGAATCCGTCGCAGCTCTGGGAGACCACGATGGATCCCGAGCGGCGCCGGATGCTCCTGGTCGAGATCGACGACGACCGCTACGACGAGACCGACGGCATCTTCACGACGCTGATGGGCGAAAAGGTGGAGCCGCGGCGGGAGTTCATCGAGAAGAACGCCCTGAACGCGACCAACCTCGACATCTGACCCACTGACCGTGAGCAAGGGCGAGAACCCCATCCAGCCGCCGCCGTCTGGCCGCGACACCGTGCCTGTGCAGCTCGAGCGCGAGATGCGCCGCAGCTACCTCGATTACGCGATGAGCGTGATCATCGGCCGCGCCCTGCCCGACGTGCGGGACGGCCTCAAGCCGGTCCACCGCCGGGTTCTCTACGGCATGTGGGAAGCCGGCAACACGGCCGGCCGCGCCTACAAGAAGTCGGCGCGCATCGTCGGCGACGTGATGGGCAAGTACCACCCGCACGGCGACGGACCGATCTACGACACGGTGGTGCGCATGGCGCAGGACTTCTCCATGCGCTATCCGCTGGTGGACGGCCAGGGCAACTTCGGCTCGATCGACGGCGACAATCCGGCGGCGATGCGGTACACCGAGGTCCGCCTGACGCGGATCGCCGAGGAGCTGCTGCGCGAGGACATCGAGAAGGACACCGTCGAGTGGGTGCCGAACTACGACGGTTCCGAGCAGGAGCCGGCGCCGCTTCCGGCCCGGATTCCGAACCTGCTGGTCAACGGGTCGGCCGGCATCGCCGTCGGCATGGCGACGAACATCCCGCCACACAACCTCGGTGAGGCGATCGCGGCGGTCAAGCTGCTGATCGACCGCCCCCAGGCGACCCTGGAAGAACTGATGGAGCTGCTGCCCGGGCCGGACTTCCCGACCGGCGGCTTCATCCATGGCCGCGCCGGCATCCACGACGCCTACGCCACCGGTCGTGGCTCGATCCAGGTGCGGGCCCGCGCCGAGATCGTGGACACCGGCCAGGACAGCCAGTCGATCATCGTGACCGAGCTTCCCTTCCAGGTGAACAAGGCCCGCCTGATCGAGCGGATCGCCGAGCTGGTGCGCGAGAAGAAGCTCGAGGGCATCCGCGACCTGCGCGACGAGTCTGACCGCGACGGCATCCGGATCGTGATCGACCTGAAGCGCGGCGAGGTGGCCGAGATCGTCCTGAACACCCTCTACAAGATGACGAAGCTCCAGGTCAGCTACGGCATGAACATGCTGGCGATCGTCGACAGCCAGCCCCAGGTGCTGACCCTGCGCGGCCTGCTGCGCCACTTCCTCGACCATCGCCGCACGGTCGTCATCCGGCGCTGCCGATACGACCTGGCCCGGGCCGAGAGGCGTGCCCACATCCTCGAGGGACTCCTCATCGCGCTCGATCATCTGGACGCTGTGATCGCCGCGATCCGTGCGAGCCGCACGCCGCCCGAAGCCAAGGAGCGCCTGATCGAGGGCTTCACGCTAAGCGAGCCCCAGGCGCAGGCGATCCTGGACATGCGTCTGCAGCGGCTGACCGGCCTGGAGCGGGAGAAGATCGAGCAGGAGCACCGCGAGCTGATCGCGGAGATCGAGCGTCTGCGCGCGATCCTCGGTTCCGACGGGCTGCTGCTTCAGGAGATCCGGACCGAACTCGACGAGATCGAGAAGCGTTTCAGCGACCCGCGGCGCACCGAGATCGTGGCCCACTCCTCCGACATCACGATCGAGGACATGATCGCCGACGAGGACATGGTGATCACGGTCACCCGGTCCGGCTACATCAAGCGGTCGCCGCTCAGCCTCTACCGCGCCCAGCATCGCGGCGGCAAGGGCCGGACCGGCATGGCCACGCGCGACGGCGACTTCGTGGAGCAGCTCTACGTCGCCTCCGCCCACAGCTACATCATGGTGTTCACCGACCGGGGCTACTGCTACTGGCTCAAGGTGCACCAGATCCCCGAACTCGGCCCGGCCGCCCGCGGCAAGGCGATCGTCAACCTCCTGCGGCTCGACAGCGGCGAGGGCGTCGCGGCCACCGCCGCCGTGCGGGAGTTCCCGGAGGACCGGTTCCTGACCTTCGCCACCGAGGCGGGGGTGGTCAAGAAGACGGCGTTGTCCGAGTACTCGCGGCCACGCAACAGCGGCATCATCGCGCTTCGGATCGACGAGGACGACCGTCTCCTGTCGGTCAAGGTGACCGACACCCGGAGCGAACTGGTACTGGCCACACAGAAGGGCTACGCGATCCGCTTCCCCGAGAGCGACCTGCGTTCCCTGAGCCGGGCGACTCGCGGTGTGCGCGGGATCAGACTGCGCCCGGGAGATCGGGTCGTGTCGATGGAGTGCCTGCTGCCCAGGGACGAGTCCGTAGAGGCGCAGGCTCCGGAGACGACGCTTCTGACCGTGAGCGAGAGCGGCTTCGGAAAGCGGACCGCGATCGAGGAGTACCGCCTGCAGTCGCGGGGCGGTCTCGGCATCATCAACCTGAAGGTGTCCGATCGCACCGGGGACGTGGTCGGCGTCCGGCAGGTCAGCGAGGACACCGGACTGATGCTGATCACCCACGAGGGGAAGATCATCCGCATCACCGCCGGCAGCGTGTCGCTGATCGGCCGCGCCACCCAGGGGGTCAAGGTGATGGACCTGGACGACGCTGACCACATCGTCGCCCTGGCCCGCATCCCGGATCGCGGCGAGGAAGATGAGGACGGCGAGGACGGTGACGCCGAAGCGGCCGAGGCGGAGCCAGTCAACTAGCAGGCGGGAGGCGCCACGATGAAGTTCTTTCTGGACACCGCGGACGTGGGGGAGATCGAGACCGGCCTGGAGTGGGGCATGGTCGACGGCGTCACCACGAACCCGAGCCTGATCGCCAAGCAGGGCAAGCGCTACCTGCCGACCGTCAAGGAGATCGCCGAGCTGGTGCCGGGCCCCGTCAGCGGCGAAGTCCTGGCGACGGACCTCGACGGCATGCTCGAGGAGGGCCGGCGGCTCGCCGGCCTGGCGGACAACGTGGTCGTCAAGGTGCCGCTCGGACCGCCGGGGCTGACCGCCGTGCGGCGCCTGGCCGAGGACGGGATCCGGTGCAACGTGACCCTCTGCTTCTCGCCGTCTCAGGCGCTGCTGGCGGCGAAGGCGGGCGCCGCCTACATCTCACCCTTCGTCGGCCGCCTCGACGACATCGCCCAGGACGGCATGGACCTGATCAGGCAGGTGATCTCGATCTACTCCCACTACGACTTCGAGACGGAGGTCCTGGTCGCCTCGGTGCGGCATCCGGTTCACGTCGTGCTGTCGGCGGAAATGGGGGCCGACGTCGCGACCCTTCCCTTCAAGACGCTGAGCCAGCTCTACCGCCATCCCCTGACCGACATCGGGCTGGAGAGCTTCCTCTCCGACTGGCGGGCCACGGGCAAGAGCTTCGATGACTGACCGCGACTGGCAGGGCCGATGAGCGTCGACGCCGTCCTCGAGCGGGTGGACCGCGAGACTGGCGCCAGCCTGGAGCAGTTGAAGGAGTACCTGCGGATCCCGTCCGTCTCGACCGATCCGGAGTATTCCGCCGAGGTGCGCCGTTGCGCCGGCTTCGTCAGGGAGCGGCTCGAGGCCGCGGGGCTCGAGGCGGAGATCATCGAGACCGCGGGCCATCCGCTCGTCTACGGCGAGTGGCTCGGCGCTCCCGGCCGCCCGACCGTCCTGTTCTATGGCCACTACGACGTGCAGCCGGTCGACCCGCTGGGAGAGTGGCGCAACGACCCGTTCGAACCGACGATCGAGACGGGCGAGCGCGGAGAGCAGATCGTCGCCCGCGGCGCCACCGACGACAAGGGCCAGTCCTTCACCCACATCAAGGCGGTGGAGGCGATCATGGCCGAAACCGGCACGTTGCCGGTCAACGTCAAGTTCCTGATCGAGGGCGAGGAGGAGTGCGGCGGCGAGGCGATCGAGGCCTATGTCCGCAGCCCTGAGTCCCGGCGCCTGGCCTGCGACCTGGCCCTGGTCTCCGACACCTCGATGTACGGGCCGGGCCAGCCTTCCGTGCTCTACGGCCTGAAGGGCCTGCTTTACACCGAGGTCCGGGTACGCGGCGCGGGCCGGGACCTGCATTCCGGCACCTTCGGCGGCGCCGTGGCGAACCCCCTGAACGTCCTGGGCACCATGCTCGCGGCGCTCCGCGACCCGCGGGACGGCCGCATCCTCATTCCGGGTTTCTACGACGACGTGCGGCCGCTGGGCGCGGAAGAACGCGCGGCGTTCGCGGCGCTGCCGTTCGACGAGGCGAAGTACGGCGACGAGATCGGCGCGTCCGCCTTGTGGGGTGAGGCGGGCTACACGACCCTGGAACGGGTGTGGGCACGGCCGACCTGCGACGTGAACGGGCTGTGGGGCGGCTACCAGGGCCCCGGCGCCAAGACGGTGATCGCGAACCAGGCCGGCGCCAAGGTGTCGATGCGACTGGTGCCGGACCAGGAGCCGGAGCGGCTGTTCCGTTCCTTCGCGGCCTACATGCGCTCGCTGGCGCCTCCGGGCATCGAGGTCGAGGTGGAGAACCTGAACGGGGCGCCGCCCGTGCTCGTCGACCTCGACGGTCCGCTCGTCGACGCGGCCCTCGAGGGCGTGCGCGAAGCCTGGGGCCGCGAGCCGGTTCGGGTCCGGGAGGGCGGTTCGATTCCCATCGTCTCCACGCTCTCCGAGGTGCTGGGTGCGCCCGTGCTGCTGATCGGCTTCGGCCTGTCGGACGACCGGCTGCACGCCCCGAACGAGAAGATGGATCTCGCGAACTTCTACCAGGGCATTCGCACGGTGGTCCGCGTGCTCGACCGCCTCGGAGGCTGCGCCGCCGCTTGACCGCACCCGGGCGCGAGCGCGAGATCAAGGTCGCGGTCGCCGACCTGGACCGGGTCCGGGAGCGGGTCCGCGCGGCTGGCGGCAAGCTCGAACGAGCCGCCGCCATGGAGTCGAACTGGGTCTTCGACCGCCGGGACGCCGCGCCCTCCGGGAAGCTGCGGACCGGCCGCGAGTTGCTTCGGCTGCGCACCGATGGCGGCGGCAGCCGGCTGACGTACAAGTCCGCTCCCGAGATCCGGGGCGGAGTGAAGGAGCGGGTGGAGCACGAGTTCACCGTCGACGACCCGGCGGCGGCGCGGCTGTTCCTCGAGTCGCTCGGCTTCGAAGTCACGGCGCGCTACGAGAAGGTCCGCGAGCGGTGGCTGCTTCTCGGCTGCGAGGTGGCCCTCGACCGGACGCCGATCGGGGACTTCGTCGAGGTCGAGCAGGTCGAACCGGACCTGCCTGCCGGCGCGATCGAGCGCGTCTGCCGCCGCTGCGGCATCGATCCGGAGCAGGCGGACCTGCGGGACTATCTCGCGATCTACCGCGATCACCGCGCGCGGCACGAGGGACTGCCCCGGGACATGGTGTTTACGGGGTGAGGGCCCTCGTTCTGTGCGCCGGCCGGGGCGAACGGCTGCGGCCGCTGACCGGCGCCGTGCCCAAGCCCCTGCTGCCGGTGGCCGGCCGCGCGGTCGCCATGCGGACGATCGACCTTCTTCACCGCGCCGGCCGCGAGATCGCGGTGAACCTGTTCCACCTCGGAGACGCGGTGCGCCGCGGGCTCGAGAGCGAGGCGGGCGCCCGCGGGATCGAACTCCGCTTCGAGGTCGAACCGGACCTGCTCGGCACGCTGGGCGCGGTGGTCAACCTGCGCGACTTTCTCGCCGATGCCGACGACATCGTGCTGGTCAACGGCGACTCGCTCTGCCGCTGGCCGATCCGTGAGGCGCTCGACCGCCACCGCCGCAGCGGCGCCGACGTCACCCTCCAGGTCGGCTGGGACGGCAGCGTCGGCGGCGGCGTGGAAGTCGATCCCCGCGGCCTGGTGGTCGGGCTCCGCGACCTCAGGGTCGGCCCGGTCCGCGGCCGGAAACGGACATTCCAGGGCCTTCACATCCTCTCCCGCCGGATTGTCGAGCAGATCCCCCCGCGCCCGTCGTCGAACGACATCGTCGAAGGCCTCTACCAGCCGCTCCTCCGCTCCGGCGCCCGGATCGTCGGCTTCCGCAGCCGCCGCCCCTGGCACGATCTGGGAACCCCCCGCCGCTACCTCGAAGGCGCCCTGGAGTGGGGCCGCACCGCCGGCGGCCGCAAACGCCGCCGCCGCTTCGTCGCCCCGGGAGTCTCGGTCGACTCTGGCGCCACCGTCGAGAGAAGTGTCCTTGAGCCCGCCAGCCACGTCGGCGAGAACGCCGTCGTCGAACGGAGCCTCGTGCTGCCCGGCGCCCGGGTCGGCGCGGGCGCCCGGATTCGGGAGACCATTCTCGGGCCGGGAGTCCGCGTCCCCGACTTCGTCCGGATCGACGGGCAGCTCGTGACGCCGGTGGACTGGGGGCTTGGCGCCGGCAGCAGGGAACGGGACGGGTTGGTGTTCACGCCCCTCTAGCGTGACCGCCCGAATCGGTGCCGGCCTGGCGGCCGGCGCGCCTCAGCCGCCAAGCAGCACGTCGCGCAGGGCGGCGTAGTCGGCCGGGATCTCGATGATGCGTTCGGGGAGGTGGGCGGAGCGTTGGAGGGCGGGCGGTGCGGGCGGGTCGGTGCCGATGGTGGTCTGGACGGTTTCGGCGAACTTGGCGGGGTGGGCGGTGGCGAGGAGGACGCCGGTGCCGCCGCCCTGGGCTTCGAGTTCCGCCTTGAGGCCGAGGTAGCCGACGGCGGTGTGGGGGTCCAGCAGGTAGCCGGTGCGGTCGTGGACGTCGCGCATGGCGCGCCGGGTCGCCTGGTCGTCGAAGGCGTGGCCCGCCAGATCGCGGCGGAGGTGTTCGAGCGGCTCGCCCGCACTGGAGTAGAGATGAACGATGCGGGCGAAGTTGCTCGGATTGCCGACGTCCATCGCGTTCGAGATCGTGGCGACCGAGCCGCGCGGCGCGTAGTCGCCGCTCCGGAGATAGGCCGGCACGACGTCGTTCACGTTGGTCGCCGCCACGAAACGGGAGACGGGCAGGCCGATCCGCTTCGCGATCAGGCCGGCGGTCAGGTTGCCGAAGTTGCCGCTCGGCGTCGAGAAGACGAGCGGCTCGCCGGCGTCGTCGAGCGGCGGCGAGGGGAGCTGCGACCAGGCATGGAAGTAGTAGAAGACCTGTGGCAGCAGCCGGCCGATGTTGATCGAGTTGGCCGAGGCGAGAGGCCGCTGCCGGCGCAGTTCGCCGTCGGCGAAGGCCTCCCGGGCCAGGCTCTGACAGTCGTCGAAGGTGCCTTCGACCGCGACCGCGGTCACGTTGCCGCCCAGGGTCGTGAACAGGCGCCGCTGCGCCTCGGTGACCAGCCCGTCCGGGTACAGCACGCAGACCCGGAAGCCGGCGACGCCGCTGAATGCGTGGGCCACGGCGCTGCCGGTGTCGCCGCTGGTCGCCACGATCACGGTGGTCTCGGCGTCGCCGGCCGCCGTCGCGAACCGCGCCATCAGGCGGGCCATGACCCGCGAGGCGACATCCTTGAAGGCGAGCGTCGGCCCGTGGAACAGCTCCAGGCAGTGGATGCCGGGCTCGATCGGGGTGAGCGGGATCGGGAAGTCGAGGGCGTCCTCGAGCAGCGCCGCGAGCTCGTCTTCCGGGACCTCCGAGCCGTACAGGCGGCGGCCGAGGACCGCGGAGATGCCGGTCAGCGGCTGCGATCGCAGCAGGGCGAGGTCGGCTGCGCTCAGCGGTTCCAGCCGCTCGGGCACGAACAGGCCTCCGTCCGGGGCCGGCCCCTCGAGCAGCGCCTCGGCGAGGGTGACCGGCGAGGTCCTGCCCGCCGTGCTGACGAAGCGCACCTTACGCCTCGCCGTCGATCACGCGCGCGCCCGGCGCCGGCAGGGGCGCGACGAGCTGGTCGCAGTCGACATCCGCGGAGGACTCGAACGCGCCCGCCATGGCTGCCGCCACCTGCCTGGCGCGGACCCGGCCGTCACACAGGGCGAACAGTGCGGGGCCGCTGCCCGAGAGGCTGCAACCCAGCGCGCCGGCATCGATCGCGGCCGCCCTGGCGGCGTCGAAGCCGGGCACACCCGGCGCGCGGACGGGCTCGGCGACGACATCGACGAGGGACCGAGACAGGAGTTCCAGGTCGGAACGATAGAGCGCCGCCACCAGCGCCGCGGCGTTGCCCCATTGGGTCACGGCGCGCTCGAGCGGCAGGTGGCGATCCAGGCGGGCCCGGGACTCCTTCGTGTTCACCTCGGCGTGGGGCCGGACGAGGGCGCAGGTCAGGCCCTCGG
The DNA here is from genome assembly GCA_011525365.1 of Acidobacteriota bacterium. Classification (GTDB taxonomy): domain Bacteria; phylum Acidobacteriota; class Thermoanaerobaculia; order Multivoradales; family Multivoraceae; genus Multivorans. The sequence goes on along the minus strand of WTGQ01000003.1, from coordinate 118,190 downwards.
GCACCGGCAGGTCGATCACGTCCGGCTCGGGATCGAGCGAGCGGACCAGGACGAGCCCGCCGAGCAGGGAAGGAGCCAGGTTGTCCCCGTGGGGGCCGCCGCTCGCCAGGACCTCGCCGGCGACGGCGTAGCGGAGCAGGGCGGCGGCCGGCAGCTCCAGGCCGAGCAGCGCATCGACGGCGACCACCGCCGCCACTGCGCTCGCGGCGCTGGAGCCCAGACCGCTCTCGAGCGGCATGCGCTTCTCGATCTCGAGGTCGACGGCCGCGTCCGGCGCCTCGCCGTTGACCAGCGCCTTCGCGGCGACGGCGGCCGTGTTGCGTCCCGCCTCGAGTGGCAGACGGCCTTCGTCGCCGGCGATCGCCGTGATGCGGACCGGGCCGTACCCGCCGGCGCCGCCGGTCGTCTCGCGCTCGCGGGCGGTGACGACGTCTCCCGGGCCCAGGCGGCCGTCGCCGTCCGATTGCAGGGCGAAGCCCAGGATGTCGAATCCGCAGGCGATGTTGGAAACCGAGGCCGGGGCGAACGCCCTCACCGGGTTCGTCATCTGGCGCCCCGTCGCCCGCAGCGGGCGACGGCGAGCTCGGCGGCGAGCAGCGCCCCGCCGGCGGCGCCCCGCAGAGTGTTGTGCGAGAGGGCGACGAACCGGTAGCCGAGAATCGGACACTCCCGGAGCCTGCCGATGGAGGTCGTCATGCCCTGGCCGAGGTCCCGGTGGACGCGCGTCTGGGGAGGCTCGTCGTCGCCGAGGTAGACGGTCGGCTGCGCCGGCGCCGACGGCAGCCCGCGTTCCTGGGGCTCGGCGCGGAAGCTCCGCCAGGCTTCCCGGACGTCCTCCATCGCGGGCTCGCCCTTGAGGTCGACCGATACGCAGAGCGTGTGTCCGTCGACCACCGGAACGCGGTTGCACTGGGCGGAGACCGCGACCTCGGCCGGCTCGATCGTTCCGCCGTGGACCCGGCCCAGGATCTTGCCGGTCTCGATCTCGAGCTTCTCCTCTTCGCTGGAGATCCAGGGGATCACGTTGTCCAGGATCTGGTAGCTCGAGATGCCGGGCAGCCCGGCGCCGGACACCGCCTGCAGGGTCACGACGGAGATCCGCTCGAAACCGAAGGCATCGGCCAGCGGCTTGAGCGCCAGCACCAGGCCGATCGTCGAGCAGTTCGGGTTGGCGACGATGCCGGCGGGCAGCGCTCTGCCTTCGGGGAGGATTGGGCCGCCCTCGGGCGAAGCCAGCAGCGAGAGATGGTCCGGGTTCACTTCGGGCACGAGCAGCGGGACGTCCGCGTCCATGCGGTGGGCGCTGGCGTTGGTGACGACCAGGCAACGGCGGGCGAACCGGGGCTCGATGTCACTTGCCACGCTGGCGTCAAGGGCCGAGAAGACAATGTCGAAGTCGCCGTCCATCAGTTCGTCGATCGTCTGCACTTGCATGGTCGCCACCGCGTCGTCGATCGGCCGGGTCTGAATCCAGGTCACCGCCTCGCGGTAGGCCTTGCCGGCCGAGCGCTCGGAAGCGGCCAGGGCCGTCAACTCGAACCACGGGTGCTCCGCCAGCAGGGTGACGAAGCGCTGGCCCACGGTGCCGGTCGCACCGAGGACGGCGGCGCGGAGGGGTTCGTTCCGAATGGTCATGGTGAGGCTCCCCGCTCGGCCCAGGCGCGCAGGATGTCGCCGAACACGCCGCCGGCGGTGAGCTCGGTCCCGGCGCCGGGTCCCTGGACGATCAGCGGCCGCGCGTCGTAGCGCTGGCTGCGGAAGACGAACATGTTGTCCGAGGCCGGCATTCCGGCCACCGGATGGTCGGACGGGACGGCCTGGAGGCCGACCCGGGCCGTTGCTCCCTCGCCGCCCGTCTCGAGTTCGGCGAGATAGGCGAGTTCGAGTCCGGCGGACCTGGCCTCGGCGAAGCGGGCGGCCATCTCCTCATCGGCGGAGGCGAGGCGTTGCCAGTAGTCCTCGAGCGGCAGGTCGGCGAGGTCGGGCCGGTCGAGCATGGGCGCCACGTCGACGTCGTCCATTTCGAGATCGGCGCCGCAGAGCCGGGCCAGGATGAGCAGCTTGCGCGCCACGTCCAGTCCGCCGAGATCGTCGCGGGGATCCGGTTCCGTGTAGCCCAGCCGGTGGGCGCGGCGCACGGCGTCGCTCCACACCTGCCGCGCGCTCAACTCGCCGGTGAGATAGGCCAGCGTTCCGGAGAAGACGCCCGAGACGGACTCGATCGGATCGCCCGCGCCCAGCAGCAGGTCGACGGTGTGGAGCACCGGCAGGCCGGCGCCCACGGTCGCCTCGTGGAAGACGTTCGCCCCGCCGTCCGCGCGGAACGCGCGGAAGTCCGCGATCGGCCCCGCGAACGGCAGCTTGTTCGCGCTGACCACCGCGGCGCCGGCCGCGAGCGCGCGGTGGTAGACGGCGCTCATCGCGCCGCTCGCCGTGACGTCGACCAGAATCGTCCGGCCGCCGCCGGCGGCGGTCTCGCCGAGGTGCTCGAGCAGCCGGTCGAGGTGGGCCGCTTCGCCGCCCCGCTCCAGGGCGCTCCGCCAGCCGTCCGGGTCTTCGGCGGCGCCGGGGTCCAGGCGCCTGCCGCCCCGGCGCACCGCGAGTTCCATGAAACGCGAGCTCGCCAATCCCCGCAACTGCAGGTCGATGCCCCGCCGTTCGAGCGCGTCCCGTTCGGCGGCGAGCTGGCGCAGCAGCGCGGATCCGACGCCGCCGACGCCCAGCACGTAGAGCGCGAGCCGACCGGAGGCGGAGCCACGGAAGAACTCCCGGTGGATCCAGCGCACCGCGCGGCCCTGGTCGGCCCTTGCGACGACCATCGAGATGTTCCGCTCGGACGAACCCTGGGCCACGGCCCGCACGTTGACCGCCCGCCGGCCGAGGATCCCGAACACCCGGCCGGCGATGCCCGGGCGCTCCCGCATACCGTCGCCGACCACCGCGACGATCGACTGGTCGCGCTCGACGATCAGGGGCCGGACCGATCCGGACTCGATCTCCGACCGGAACTCGGCCTCGACCGCTTCGCGGGCGGCTTCGGAGACTCCGGGCTCGACCGCGAAGCAGATCGAGTGCTCACTCGACGCCTGCGAGATCAGGATGGCGCTGGCTCCGCTCGCCGCCAGGGCGTCGAAGAGCCGCGCGGCGACCCCCGGGGTGCCGACCAGGTTGTCGCCGACCAGGAGCATCAGGTGGACGTCGTCGATCGAGGAGATGCCGGTGACCGCCGTTCCGCGAGCCCGCTGCCGGTCCCTGCCGCCGTCGACCAGGGTTCCGGGGTGCTCGGGATCGAGGGTGCTGCGAACGAGCAGCGGAATGGCCTTGCGGCGGGCCGGGGTGACCGTCGGCGGGTAGACCACCCTGGCGCCGAAGTGGGAGAGCTCGAGCATCTCCTCGTAGCTCAGCCGCGGGATCGGCAGGGCGTCTTCGACGCGTCTCGGATCGGCCGTCATCACCCCCGGGACGTCGGTCCAGATTTCGATCCGCTCGGCGTCGAGCGCGGCGCCGACGAGAGAAGCCGTCAAATCGGAACCGCTGCGGCCCAGGGTCGTCGTCTCGCCCTCGGGCGTGCTGCCGAGGAAGCCGGTGACCACCTGCAGGGGTCCGTCCTCGCCGAGGCCGGTGAAGTGGGCTGCGATCGCGTTCAGCGTCGGCTCGAGCGCGACCAGCGCCGCCTGGAAGGAACGGTCGGTCCGCACCAGCGGACGGGCGTCGCGGGCCTCGGCCGGCAGGCCCCGGGCGCGGAGCGCCGCGGCCAGGAGCTGGGTCGACAGAAGCTCGCCGTGGCAGACGATGCGGTCGATCCATGCTTCCCGCGGCCGCTCCACGGTGACCCCGGTCCGTTCGCAGTCGCCGAGTTCCCGGACCAGGCCGTCGCACAGATCCTCGAGGGCCGTCCTGAGAGCGGGAAGGTCGGCCTCGGCTGCGACCTCGGCCGCGATCTTCAGGTGGTGCTCTCGAAGCGCGGCGGCCTCGCGCGCCGCCTCAGCGCCCCCGTTACCCTCGACAGCGCCCGCCGCCAGTGCCAGCAGGCGGTCCGTCACCCCGCCAAGGGCGGACACCACCACCGCACCGTCCCCCGGACAACCGTCGAGTTGCCGTTCGACGATCCGAGCCGCCGCTTGCAGGCGGCTTGCATCGGCCACGGAAGAGCCGCCGAACTTGAGTACCTTCATGGTGCGTCGGAGGTGGAGTCACGTCGTCGTCGCAGGGCGCGAAAGGCGCAATAGCGTACACCCCAACGACGGTCGGCGCCACGGCGTGGCGTGCACCCGCCCGTCCTGGGGCACGGGGGGTCAGCTCCCAAGGTGACGCGGGCGCTTGAGAGGAGATGGAGAGGGTTGCGCCCGCTCCGCTTCACTCGCTCCGGTTGGTTTCGGATCCTGTGCGGTCGTTGGCCGTCGCTCGTTCAGAGGCACCTGGGAGCTCACCCCCCGTGCCCCAGGACGAGCTGGAGGTTGTGGCCGAGAGGCCGCGATAGCATCCGCGCATGGCCGGGACGGGCGGCACCGACGGTGAAGAGAGCGTTCTTTCAGCCGCCCGGGACGCGGAGGACCGTCGCGTCGAACCGTCGCTTCGACCGCAACGGTTGAGCGAGTACCTGGGCCAGGAGAAGATCGTCGAGCTACTCGACATCTACATGCAGGCGGCGCGCCGGCGGGGCGAAGCTCTGGACCACGTGCTGCTGTTCGGGCCCCCCGGGCTGGGCAAGACGACCCTGGCGCACATCATCGCCAGGGAGATGGGTTCCACCTTGCGGTCCACCTCTGGTCCGGTCCTGGAACGACCGGGCGATCTTGCCGCCATTCTGACCAACCTCGAACCCGGAGACGTCCTTTTCATCGACGAGATCCATCGGCTCGGTCCGACGGTGGAGGAGATCCTCTACCCGGCGCTCGAGGACTTCCAGCTCGATCTGGTGATCGGTGCCGGGCCGATGGCCAAGACGGTGCGCATCGATCTGCCCCGGTTCACGCTGGTTGGCGCCACGACCCGCGCCGGCCTGATCACACCGCCGCTGCAGGGGCGCTTCGGCATCGTCCACCGGCTCGACTTCTACGGTCCGGATGTCCTCAGCGTGATCATCCAGCGCTCGGCCGAGCTGCTCGAAGTGCCCGTCGATCTGGGCGGCGCCGATGAGATCGCCCGGCGCAGCCGCGGCACGCCCAGGATCGCGAACCGGCTGCTGCGCCGGGTGCGCGACTACGCGCAGATCGAAGCAGACGGACGGATCGACCGCGACACCGCCAACCAGGCTCTCCTTCAGCAGGAAGTCGACGAACAGGGCCTGGACAAGATCGACCGCAGAATCATGAAACTGCTGATCGAGCAGTACGGAGGCGGCCCCGCCGGCCTCAAGGCGCTTGCGGCGTCGGTCGGGGAGGACGAGGGCACGATCGAGGACTTCTACGAGCCCTACCTTGTCCAGAAGGGATTCCTCCAGCGCACCCGCCGCGGCCGCGTGGCCACCAAGCAAGCGTACGAACACCTGGACCTGGAAGTCCGGGGCACCCTGTTCTGAAGGCGCACCAGGGCCACCAACGACCTCCAGCCCGTCCTGGGGCACGAGGGGTCAGCTCCCAGGTGCCTCTGAACGAGCGACGGCCAACGACCGCACAGGATCCGAAACCAACCGGAGCGAGTGAAGCGGAGCGGGCGCAACCCTCTCCATCTCCTCTCAAGCGCCCGCGTCACCCTGGGAGCTGACCCCTCGTGCCCCAGGACGGCGAGTGCGTCCGAGGCCTCTCCGACGCCCTCCGGGCCGTCAGAGCCGCGACAGCCGCCGCAGGCTCCGGCGCAGGAGTTCCTGGAAGTCCATCTCGGGTTCTTCCGCGAGCGCGCGTGAGACGGCGCGTTGCGCCTCGGACGCGCGGTAGCCGAGGTTGACCAGGGCGCTGACGGCCTGTTCCTGTTCGTCCTCGCGGTCGGCTTCGGGCTCGGCAGGGGGCGGTTCGGCGCCGGCCTCGGCGAGTAGCGTCTTCGCCTTTTCCCGGAGTTCCAGGACCATCCGTTCGGCCGTCTTGCGGCCGATGCCCGGGATCCGGGTCAGGGCCGCCACGTTGCCGCCACCGATGGCGTTCAGCAGGTCCGTCGTGGAACCGCCGGACAGGACGACCTGGGCGAGCCGGGGGCCGACGCCGCTGACGGCGAGACAATGCTCGAACACGGTCCGTTCGGCCTCGGTCCAGAAGCCGAAGAGCTCGATCGCGTCGGCGCGGACGTGGGTGTGGATGAACAGGCCGATCTCGGCGGCCGGGTCGAGCTTCTCCAACTCGAAGTAGGTCGACAGCGGGATCCGCACGGCGTAGCCGACGCCGTTGGTGTCGAGCACCAGGCGTTCGGGCTCGAGGGTCAGGCGGCGCCCGCGCAGATAGCCGATCAAGCCGCTATGGAGCGCCGCGCCGCGGTCAGGTGCCGGCCGCCTCGGTCTCGGCCAGACCGAAGTTCTCGATGAAGTCCTGGGTGTAGCGGACGCCGACCTCCTCGCGGAGCTGCTGCAGCAGGGACTGGAGCATCGTCAGGTTGCGCTCGGCCAGCAGCTCGTTCCGTGTCGCCTCCGGATCGAACAGCACGGGATCGAAGGACTCGCGCTCGGTGACTTCGAACAGGACGGCGCCGAACGGAGTGTCCACCGGTCCGCCTGTCTCGCCGGCGGATAGCGCGAAGGCCGCGCGGGACAGCTCGGGCATGGCGCCCAGGGTGCCGATCGGCTCCCGCAGGCCGAAGCTCCCGCTCTCCTCGATCACGGCATCGAACTCCTCGGCCGCGTCGTCCATGCTCAACCCGTTCTCGACGCGCCCCCGGGCTTCGGTGAGCGCCGCCGCCAGGAGTTCGCTCTCCTTCTGCCCGCGGACGACCTCCCGGACGTCCACTTCGACTTCCGCGAACTCCGAGTCGCGAGGCGGCAGCACCTCGAGCACCGACAGGAGAGCCCAGCCAGCCGCGATGCGGACCGGCTCGGACCAGGCGCCGGCCTCGAGACCGAACGCCGCGGAACTGAAGTTGAAGTTCCGGCCGATGCCGGCCACGGGGTCGTCTTCGCCGAAGGGCTCGGTGCTGGCATAGACGAGCGCTTCGGCGGCGGCCAGTTCGCGGGCTTCGTCCTCGCCCGCGAACGACTCGTCGGCCAGCCGCTCGTGCAGGGCGTCGATCCGGCTCTTCGCCTCTTCCTCGGCCCTGGTGGCGAGGAGCTGGACACGGATCAGGTTGGAGACCTCGTCGAGGGTCTGGCGTCCGCCTTCCCGGCGCTCGTGGACCTGGATCAGGTGATGGGCGGCGCGCGGACCGAGCTGGTTCTCGACCGGTCCCACCAGGTCGCCGCTCGCGGCGGCGAACGCGGCGTCCTCGAAGGCCTGCGTCATCGCGCCGCGGCCGAAGTAGCCGAGATCGCCGCCGGCCTCCTTCGTCGCCTCGTCGTCCGAGTACTCCCGGGCCAGCGCCGCGAAGTCCTCTCCCGCCTCGATGCGGCCGCGCAGCCGGTTCAGCAGGCTGCGCGCCTGCTCCGCGTCCCGTTCGCCGTTCTCGAGCAGGAGAATGTGGCTGGCGCGAACCTGCTCAGGGATCTCGAACTGGGCCGAGTTGTCCTCGTAGTAACTCTGGACCTCGTCGTCGGTCACCTCGAGTTCGGCCCGCACCGTGTTCGTGCTGACCAGGAGATAACCCACTCGCCGGCGCTCGGGGAGCTTGAACTCCTCGCGGTGCTCCTCGAAGTAGGCCGCGGCCTCCTCGCTCGAAGGTTCGGCCTCGTCGGCGAAGCGGCTGGCCGGCACCTGGAAGTAGCGGATCGCGGCGCGTTCGGCGGCCTCGCGGGCGCGCAGTTCCACCTCCGCGTCAGAAACGTGGGCGACCTCGGTCAGCGCCGCCTGCAGCTTCCGTACGAGCACGGCACTGCGGAGGTCGTTCTCGAACCCGTCCACCGTGAGCCGGTTCGCGCGCAGGAGATCCTGGTACTGCCTTGCCCCGATGAAGTTGCCGGCCCCGTCGGTCAGGCCGGGCACGGAGAGGATCTCTTCCTGCAGTTCTTCGTCGCTGACCGTCAGCCCCATTCGCTCGGCCTCCATGATGAGAAGGCGGTCGTTGATCAGGGCTTCGAGGGCCTGCACCGGCAACTGGAGCTGGTCAGCGAGATCCGCGTTGAATGCGTCGCCGTAGATCTCCCGGTAACGGCTCTCGGCGTTCCGGTAGCTGCGTTCGAACTCGGCGAACGTGATGCTGTCGCCGCCCAGGATGGCGGCGTCCGGGTTGACCCGGGTGCCCTCGAGCGACCGGAAGTCGGTGAAGACGAGGAGCACGAACACCCCTGCCAGTCCGATGGCCAGCGGATAGAAGCTCTTGATGTTCTTGCGGATGACGTTCAGCATGATCTGGACCCCGGCGCCCGGCAGGGCGCAGAAGAGCTTGCATGCTAACAGGATCGGGCGATCTTCCGGCGGTTATGATCGCGGTATGAGGTCCATCCCGAATGCGTTTCCTGCAGTGGTTCTCTAGCGACCTGGCCATCGACCTGGGGACGGCCAACACGCTCGTCTTCACTCAGGCGAACGGCATCGTCGTGCGCGAGCCGTCGGTCGTCGTCGTCAACAGCCAGAGCAACCGCATCGAGGCGGTCGGCACCGAGGCCAAGGAGATGCTCGGACGTACGCCGGGCATCCTGTTCCTCGTGCGGCCGATGAAGGACGGCGTGATCGCCGACTTCGAGATGACCGAGCACATGCTCAAGCACTTCATCCGCAAGGCGCACCACGGCCGCCGCCTAGCCCGCCCGCGGATCGTGATCGGCGTGCCTTCCGAGATCACGCCGGTAGAGAAACGGGCGGTGCGGGAGTCGGCGATGAGCGCCGGCGCCTCGGAGGTCTTCCTGGTCGAACAGGCGATGATGGCGGCCATCGGCGCCGGCCTGCCGATCACGGAGCCGACGGGCAACATGATCGTCGACATCGGCGGAGGCACCAGCGACGTGGCCGTCATCTCGCTCTCCGGGACGGTCTACAGCCGTTCGCTGCGCGTGGCCGGCAACGCGATGGACGACGCGATCGCCCAGCACCTGAAGCGCAAGCACAACATGCTGGTCGGCGAGCGGACCGCCGAGAGGATCAAGGTCGAGATCGGCTCCGCCTTCCCACTCCAGAAGGCCCTCTACATGGACATCAAGGGGCGGGATCTCGTGCGCGGCGTCCCTCGCAGCCTCAGGATCTCCGACTGCGAGATCCGGGATGCGCTCGAGGAACCCGTGCAGCAGATCGTGAACTCCGTGCTGCAGGCCCTCGAACGGATGCCGCCGGAACTGTCAGCCGACGTGATGGACAAGGGCATCGTGCTGTCGGGCGGCGGTGCGTTGCTTCACTCGCTGGACCAGCGGCTGCGGGAGGAGACCGGACTGCCGGTCTTCGCCGCGGAGGACCCGCTTGCTTCCGTCGTGCTTGGCGCCGGCCGCGTGCTGCGGGACATCGATCTGCTGCGCAGGGTTTCGGTTCGCTGAGGGGGCGTTCACCGAGATGAGCGAGCGCCGGGTCGCCATCCTGTTCGCCGTCGCGGTGACCCTTCTCGTCGCGTCCCTGACCGCGCAGTCGCCGGAGCGTGCGGCCGACGTCGCGCTGTGGGTGGAGGCCCCGGCGAAAGGACTGGTCGCCGCGGCCGCCGATGTCGCGGACAGGGTGCGGGAGACGTGGCGGACGAGGGCTCGGCTGGAACGCGAGAACGACGAACTGCGAAGCCGGCTGCGGGAGCTCGAGGCGGCCCATGCGGCGGCGCTTGGCGCGGAACTGGAGGTCGACCTGCTTTCGGCGCCGCTCGGATACGCGCGGCCGCAGGATGCCGAACTGTTACTGGCGGACGTCGTCTACGTCGACTACCACTCGTGGCGGCGCAGCGCCATCCTGCGGTTGCCTCGCGGAAACGCGAGAGAGGAGTGGGCGCGGCGGCCCGTGACCACCGTCGACGGGTTGCTGGGCCGGGTCGTTTCCGCCGGGGGCGACTACGCGCGCGTGCTGCTGGTTACGGATCGCGACTCTTCGGTGGGGGCGATGATCGAGCGCACGCGCCGTCAGGGCATCGTTCGGGGCACGGAGGAGGCCGGCGTACTCTCGCTCGCGTACGTACCCGTACAGGTGGATGTCCGGCCTGGAGACCGCGTGGTGACGGCCGGCATCGACGGCGTCTTCCCGCGCGGGATCCCGATCGGCACGGTCACCTCCGTCGAGTCCAGCGGCGATCAGTTCCACCAGATCAAGGTCGCCCCGCGCGTGGATCTCGGTTCGCTCAGCCATGCCTTCGTGTGGCGCCGCGACCCGGTGCCCGAGGCGGTCATGGACGGCGCGGATGCCGTGGGCCGCTAGGTTCGCCGCCAGCCTAGCCCTGGTGTCGCTGGTCGAGCTGCTCCTCGCCGAAGTTCTGCCAGTGGCCGGCAGGGCGGTCGACCTGTTCGTGCTCCTTGTCGTCCTGAGCAGTCTGACCGGCAACTCGCTCCAGGGCGTCACGGGCGGTCTGGCCGCCGGCCTGGTCCAGGACACGCTGAGTGCCTCGCCGTTCGGCCTTCATGGCCTCGCCTGTTGTGTCGTGGGCTACGGAGTCGCCCGCCTGTCGCAGCGTGTGGACACGAGCCAGAGGATGGTGGCGTCGCTCCTGGTTGCGGTCGGCACGCTGGTTCATCAGGCGATCGTGCTGGGCCTGCTCGCGGTCCTGGAAGTCGGCGAGCCCAGCGGTGGCGCCGTTCCACTGCGCGTCGTCGCGACGACCGCCATCGGCGTGCCGGGCCTGTGGTTGTTCAACAGGGCCCAGGCCTGGGCGGATGAACGGCGTACACTGAAGGAGGGGAGGGCGCGTCCGCGGTGACCGCGAAGGCCACATGATGAGTCTGCAGAACCCCACCCGGGAGCACAGCTCGGATTGGGTCCTGATGAACATGGCGGCCCGGCTCAAGTGGCTGTGCGGCGCGCTGGGTCTGTGCCTGGCGGTCGTGGTCGGCGCCTACTGGTATCACCAGATCGTTCGGGCGGAGCACTACGAACGGCTCGCCGAGAACAACCGGTTGCGGGTGCTGCGACTGGACGCCCCGAGGGGCCTGATCTACGACCGTTCGGGGCGGATCCTGGTCGAGAACACGCCCACTTTTCGCTTGATGATCGACCGCAGCCGGAGCGCGGATCCTGCCGCCAGTCTGGCCTTCGCCGCCGGGATCCTCGGTCGGGAGGAGCGGGAACTCAGGACCGCGCTGGAACGTCATCGGGACGTGGCCCGGGAGGTACCCGTGCTGCTCGCCGAGGACCTGGAGTTGACCCAGGTCGCCCGGTTCGAGGTGTCGGTACCCGAACATCCGGAGTTCGAGATCTCCACCTCCAGGCGCCGCCTGTACAGGCACAGCTTCCAGGCCGCCCATGTGGTGGGTCATCTCGGCGAGCCGACTCCCGACGAACACGACCGCGACGACTCCCTGGCGGCCGGGGACCTGGTCGGCCGCAGCGGCGTGGAACTGCTGCGGGATCGCCCGCTGCGCGGAAACCACGGGGAGCGGATCGTCGTCGTGGACAGCCGCGGGCGCCTGATGGGCGAGGACGTGCGGCGGACGGACGCGGAGCCCGGCGAGTCCGTCACCCTGACGATCGATCTGCCGCTACAGCAGTTGGCCGAGAACCTGCTGGCGGACAAGGTCGGCGCGATCGTGGCGCTCGACCCCCGTGACGGCGCGATCCGGGCGATGGTCTCCTCCCCTTCCTTCGACCCGAATCGCTTCGGCGGCAGGCTGAGCCAGCAGGACTGGGACCGGATCGTCGACGCGCCGGGAAAGCCGCTCCAGAACCGCGCGATCCAGAACACCTACCCGCCGGGTTCGGTGTTCAAGATCGCGATGGTGGTGGCGGGCCTGGCGGAGGGACTGCTTCGTCCCGAGGAACGGATCTACTGCGGCGGCGCGACCAGGCTCTACAACCGGCGCTGGCGTTGCTGGCAGTCGAGCGGACACGGACTCGTCGATCTGCGCGGGGCCCTGCAGCACTCCTGCGACATCTACTTCTACCGGCAGGGCGTCAAGATCGGAATCGAGACGATTGCCGCCTATGCCCGACGGCTCGGGATGGGCGTCCGGACAGGAGTCGAGCTCCCCGGCGAGAGCGAGGGTCTGGTGCCCGATCCCGAGTGGAGCAGGAATCGCCGGGGCTACCCGTGGTACCCGGGCGAGACGGTCTCGGTGGCGATTGGCCAGGGGCCGCTACTGGCTTCGCCGCTGCAGGTGGCGGTGATGACCGCCGCGGTGGCGAATGGGGGATTCCGGGTGCGCCCGTACCTGATCGTGAGCGGCGGGGAACCTCCGGAGCCGCTCGGTCTGGACGACGAGGTGGTGTCCTTCGTCGCCGAAGCGCTCGCCAATGTCGTCGAGAACGGAACGGGACGCAGTGCCAGGACGCCGGTGGTGGCCGTCGCGGGCAAGACGGGCACCGCCCAGGTCGTCGCGCAGGCGACCTGGACCCGGTCGGAGGACCTCCCGCCCGATCAGGCCGACCACGCCTGGTTTACCTCCTACGCTCCGGTGGGAGCGCCCGAGCTGGTCGTCGTCGTGTTCGTCGAGAACGGCGGCAGGGGCTCGGAAGCGGCGGCGCCGCTGGCGAGAGAGATACACGAGGCTTACTTCAGTGTTGCCGACAAGACCTGATCCGTGGCCCCTGTTACGCCGGGTCCGATCCGTCTCCTGGCTGCTCGGCGGATCGGCGCTGGCGCTGTCGACGATCGGCCTGGTCGTCATTTCAAGTGCTTCGGCGGACATGAGTACCGACTACGAGGTACGTCAGTCGGCGTGGATCGCTCTGGGTCTGCTGGTCATGGCGGCGGCGGCGGCGGTGGACTACTCGTTCCTGCTTCGCTACGCGTTCTGGATCTACTTGGCGGCGGTCGCGGCGCTCGCGGCGGTGACCTTCTTCGGCCACGAAGCGGGCGGGGCGCGGAGTTGGATCGGGATCGGTGGTTTCGGCGGCCAGCCGTCGGACTTCTGCAAGATCGCGACCGTCCTCCTGCTGGCCCGTCACATGGCGGAAGCGCAGGCGCCAGTGGCGCCTCGCGGCTGGCTGTGGGCGGCCTCGGCGTTCGTCGGCGTGCCCGTGCTGCTGATCGCCCTGCAGCCGGACATGGGCGGCGCCCTGATGTTCATACCCATGCTCGCCGCGATGGCTGTCGTCGCCGGCGTCAGGCTCCGTCCCGCTCTGATCGCGCTGGGGGTGGCGGCGGTGGTCGCGGGCGCCATCTGGATCTTCGCCCTGCAGGACTACCAGAAAGACCGGCTATCGAGCTTCTTCAGGCCCCACGCGGATCCGCTCGGGTCGGGATACCAGGTGCGCCAGAGCCGCATCGCCATCGGGTCGGGCCAGATGCTGGGAAAGGGATACGGAGAGGGGACACAGTCGAATCTGCAGTTCCTGCCGACGCCCCACACCGACTTCGTGTTCGCCGTGCTGGGCGAGGAGTACGGCTTCATGGGCGTCACCGTCGTGCTGGGGTTGCTCCTGCTCTACCTGGGGAACGGCGTGCGTGCCGCTCTGGCGGCCCGAGATCCGGCCGGCATGCTGCTCGTCGTCGGCCTGCTCGCCTTCATGGCGGGCCACGTTCTCTACAATACGGCGATGGTGGTCGGCCTGCTTCCGATCACCGGCATCCCGCTGCCCTTCCTCAGCTACGGCGGCTCCTTCATGCTCTTCTGTTGTGCGGCCACCGGGTTGATGATCGGTCTCGACATACGGCGGTTCGTCAACATCTGAGCCGTCCGGGGCTTTCCGCCGGCAGCGAAATGAACAGGGAGCTTCTGGTCGAAGGCGATCCGCACCAGACCCGCCTCGCCGTCCTGGAGGCCGGCCGGCTGGTGGAGTTCTTCGTCGAGCGGCATCGGGGCCGAGGTCTCGCCGGCAACATCTACAAGGGGAAGGTGCGGCGGGTTCTTCCCGGCGTGAAGGCGGCCTTCGTCGACCTGGGGCTGGAGCGGGACGCCTACCTGTACCTCGAGGAGATGACGGGCGACGAGTCGGGAGCGTCCGGAGGAGACGGCGGGCCGAGCGGCGGCGGCATTCCGCGCCGGGGTGAGGAAGTCGTCGTTCAGATCGCCCGGGAGGGACTGGCGGACAAGGGGCCGCGGATCACCACCGAAATCACTCTTCCCGGCCGCTACCTGGTGCTGACGCCCCTGGCCGGTCGGTTGGGGATCTCCAGGAGGATCGAGGATCCCGACGAACGGACGCGCCTCAAGACCATGGCCCAGGAACTGTGGGGCGATCTGCTCGAAGAGACGGGATGCATCGTGCGTACGGCCGCGGCGGGGGTGCCGGCGGAGGACCTCGCGAGGGAGTACGAAGTCCTCGCGGGCGTCTGGCGGGAGATCGACGAGCGGGCGGCCGCGTCAGCGGCCCCGGCGCTGGTTCACCAGGAGGAGGAACTCGCGGTACAAGTGATTCGCGACCACTTTGGGGAGGACTTCGGCGCCCTGCTGGTCGACGGCGCCGATGCTTACCGGGTGATCCGCGAGTACCTCGGGCGGGTCCAGCCGGAGCTCCTGACGAGGCTCGAGCGGAGCCGCCGCGGCCTGTTCGATCGCTACCGCATCGACGCTGGCGTCGACGCCGCGCTTGAGCCGAAGGCGCCGCTGCCGTCGGGTGGCCACCTGGTCATCAACCAGACGGAGGCACTGGTCGCCATCGACGTGAACTCCGGCCGCGACGTCGGCGCGGCCGTCGCCGGGAGCATCGGGAGTTTCCGCGGCACGGTCCTCCGGACCAACCTCGAGGCGGTCGCGGAGGCCGTCCGCCAGATCCGGCTGCGCGACCTGTCCGGCATCCTCGTCATCGACCTGATCGACATGGAGCGTGAAGAGGATCGTCACACCGTCTTCGAGCGGCTCGAGGCGGAACTGCGAAAGGACAGCGCCCGGAAGCGGGTGCTCGAGATCTCCGAGTTCGGCCTGGTTCAGCTCACCCGGCAACGGCGTCGCGCGAACCTGGAGCGGGCGCTCATGGGACCCTGCCCGACCTGCCGCGGCAGGGGCCGGATCAAGTCGGTCGCCACGATCTGCCTGGAGTTGCGGCGAACCTGCCTGGCGCATGCCGGTCGCGGCTGCCGCCAGGTAGCGGTGCGGGTTCACCCGGCGGTGCTGGACGGGCTGAACGGTTCCGAGTCGGACGTGCTGGACGGGATGCAGGGAGCGTTCGACGTGCCCATCCTGCTGCGGGCGGATCCGGACCTGCATCGCGAGCACTTCGTCGTCACCGAGATCGAAGGGTCTTGACCGCCGGGACCGAAGGACCGGAACGCCGGTTCGAGTTCGACGACCTCACAGGCGCGGTCGCCGCGGCAGCGGTGGACGGGGCCCCGGGCGCCGGCTTCGAGGAGACCCTGCGCCGGCTGCTGGATCCCGGGAGCGGCCGGAGCAGCGTGCACTGGGGCCGCAGCTATCTCTACGAAGCCCGCTGGCGGCCGTCGGCGCAGGCGGCCGGGACGGCCGTGGTCGTCAAGCAGTTCCGGCACGACGATCTACGGGCGCGGCTCCGCCGCCGCCGGCGCGGCAGCCGGGCTCGTCTCAGCTTCCGGGCCGCGCGCCGGCTCCGTCGTCTCGGCATCCCGACGCCGGAGCCCCTCCTCTACGCCGAATCGCACGCGATCGGCGGTCCCGCCTGGTACGTCTGCCGCCTGGTGCCGGACGCGCTGGAACTGCGCTACGTCCTGCGCGCCCTGAACGCCGGCACCGCGGCCGAGCAGTTTCCCGGAATCCACGGTCCGACCCTGCTGCGGCGGGTCGGCGCGCTGGCCGCGGAGCTGCACCGTCACGGCGTCTGGTTCAGGGATCTGACGTCTGGCAACGTCCTCCTGTCGGAGCCGGCGACCGATGCCGATCTGTCCCTGGTCGACCTCAACCGCGCCCGTTTCCGGCGACGGCTGTCGACCAGTCAGCGACTGAGGGACCTCAGCCGGATGCCCGTCCTGCGGCCGGAGGACCGGGCCGAGTACCTGGCCGGCTACCGGCCGGGCGGCCTGCCGCGGCTTCAGCGGATCTGGTTCGAGACCTGCCACCACGGCTTCCGCTTCAAGCTGGGATCCAAGCGGGGCGCGCGCCGGGGTCTGCGGCGCCTGTCCGATCTCCTGCTGCCGCGCCGCCGCGCCCACCCCCACCTCCCCGACGCGGAACGGGGGGTTACGGCCACCGAGCGCACGGTCTGGGATCCGCTGACCGATCAGCCGCACCAGCAGGCCACTCGGGGCCAGCGCCTCGGCGTGCGCCTTCGCGACGTCGGCCACCATGCGGGACCGCTGCTTCGATCTGCCGTGCCGCTGCTGCTGTCGGTCGCGGAGGCGCGTCGAGCACGGCGCGCCCTCGACCGTGCGCCGGCGCCGGTTCACTTCGGCGGCCTCGGCGTCGCGGTCGGTCCCGGCTCGGCGCCGGGCGATTCCGTGGCCGCGGCGATCGACGATCTCGGAGTCGACACCGTGCTCCTGCGCTTCCACCTCTGGCAGGGCGTTGACCGCGGCCTGCTCGAACTGGCGCGAACATTGAGCGACGGCGACCGGCCGGTCGACCTGGTGTTTCAGTTCAGCCAGGACCGCTCGCTGGTGCGGGACGCCGGCCTCTGGCGGCGGCGGGTCGAGGAAGCGGCGGCGGCGCTCGCGCCCTGCGGGCGCCGGTTCCTGATCGGCCAGGCGCCCAATCGCAGCAAGTGGGGCGTCTGGCGGCCCGGTGACTACTGGAGCCTGCTGGCAGCCGGCGCCGCGGCGGTACGGGCTCAGCGCCCCGACGCCTGCGTTCTCGCCCCCGCGGTGATCGACTTCGAGCCTCACGCGACAGCCGGACTGATCCACTCGCGACTGCCGGAGCGCCGCTTCGACGTTCTGGCCAGCCAGCTCTACGTCGACCGGCGGGGCGCGCCCGAGAACCGCCAGCTCGGCTTCGACCTCGCCGGCAAGCTGGCGGTTCTGCGTTCCCTGGCGCGCAGGGCGCCGGACTGCGCGTCGGGCCGGAGTTGGGTCACCGAGTTCAACTGGCCCCTCGCGGAGGGTCCGCACGCCCCCGCGGGCCGCGATGTCGCGGTGGACGAGGACGCCCAGGCCAGCTACCTGGTCCGCTACGCTCTGGAGGCCCTGGGCAGCGGTCTGGCGGAGCGCGTTTACTGGTGGCAGTTGGCGGCCGCGGGCTACGGCCTGCTCGACCCCCGGGGAGACGGCCTCCGGCAGCGTCCGGCCTATCTCGCGCTGCGTCAACTCCAGCGCGAGCTGACCGGGGCGGAGGTCCTGCGCCTGCGGATGCCGCCGGGGCTGCGCGGCTACCGGGCGCTTCGGGAGGGGCGCGACATCCGGATCGTGTGGGCTCCGGGTGACCGCGGTCGCTCCTACACCCCTCAGAGTGCGGTGCGCTCAGTGCGCGACCGGGACGGCCGGGAGCTCGAGCGGGTTCCCGCCGTGCTCGGCGGGGCGCCGGTGTACCTCGAGTGCGAGACCGGCGGTCTGGCCCGCGCGCCCACGTAAGATGCTCGCGGCAATGGTCGAAGTGGCCCGATCGCTGGTCCGCTACCGCAGCCTGCTCTGGACCCTGGTCATGCGGGAGCTGCGCGCGCGCTACCGGGGAAGCGTCTTGGGGTTCCTGTGGTCCCTGCTCAATCCGCTCCTGCTGCTCGCCGTCTACTCCTTCGTGTTCGGCATGATTCTGAAGCGCTCGGACCTGGTGGCGGTCGAGCCCTACGGCGTGTTTCTCGTCACCGGTCTGTTCCCCTGGATCTGGGTCTCCACCTCGTTGCTGGAGGGCTGCACGTCCCTCACGGCCAACGGGGGCTTGATCCGGAAGGCCGTGTTTCCGGTCGAGGTGCTGCCGGCGGTGGCGGTGGCGGCGAACCTCGTGCACTTCCTCCTGGCGCTGCCGATCGTCGCGGTCGCCCTGGTCGCCGGCCGGCTGCTCGGCTATCCGATCTCCGGCTGGACGGCCGTCCTGCTGCCGGCCGTTCTGGCGATCGAACTGGTCATGGTCGCCGGTCTCGCCTTCGCGCTGGCGGCTCTCTGCGTTCACTTCAAGGACGTGCGGGATCTCCTCGGCAACCTGCTCGTCCTGGCGTTCTTCCTGGCGCCGATCATCTACACGCTGAGCGACCTGCCGCCGCAGTTCGCGAGGGTGGTGCAACTGAACCCGATGACTTCGTTCACCACCGCGACCCAGGACCTTCTGTTCTTCGGCCGCCTGCCCGAACTCCATGTGTGGGCGATCATGGCCGCGATCGCCGCCGTGTCGTGGGTGGCGGGCGCGGGCCTCTTCTCGCGCCTCTCCGACACCCTGGCCGAGGCGGTCTGAGTTGAGTTCGCCGGCGGTCGCGGCGAGCGGCCTGTGCAAGCGCTACCGGCGCGCCGCCGGCGGCTACCGGCTGCGGACGCTCAAGAGCGCGCTGCTCGAAGGCAGCCTGACCGGGGGCCTGGCTTCGGCGGAAGTCGTCGAGGCCCTGACCGACGTCAGTTTCGAGGTCGCGGCCGGCGAGGCGGTCGGGATCATCGGCGGCAACGGTTCGGGCAAGTCCACGCTGATCAAGCTGGTGGCCGGCCTGCTGCCGCCGACCTCCGGGGAACTCTCGGTGAACGGCCGGGTCGCGGCCCTGATCGAGCTCGGCGCGGGCTTTCATCCCGAGATCTCCGGCCGCGAGAACATCTTCATCAACGGGGCGCTGCTCGGACTGAGCCGGCGCCGGATCGAGCGGCGCTACGACGACATCGTGGAGTTCGCGGGCCTCGGCGACTTCATCGAGGAGCCGATCAAGTACTACTCCTCCGGCATGTACGTCCGGCTTGGCTTCTCGGTCGCCATTCACACCGACCCGGAAGTCCTCCTGGTCGACGAGGTCCTTGCCGTCGGCGACGAGGAGTTCGTTCACCGCTGCCTGGCGCGGATCGAGGAGCACCTGGCCGGCGGCGGCACCCTGCTCGTGGTCAGCCACACGATGACCCTGATCGACGAGATCTGCGACCGGGCGATGTGGCTGGACGGCGGGCGGATCCGCGGCCTGGGGTCGACGCGGCGGGTCATCGACGCCTACCTGGAGTCGGTGGCGGCGCGCGAGGGCGAGGCCCACGACCGCCGCCGCCAGGCGGATGAACGCGGGCAGGATCCGGCGGCGACCGCGGACGCTGCCGAAGAGGCCGCGCGCTGGGGCTCGGGCCAGGCCGAGATCGTGGCGGCGCGCCTGCTGGCCGGCGAGGAGCGGCAGGAGCGCTACCACGTCCACTGCGGGGAAGCGGTGGCCTTCGAGCTCGACGTCGAGCCGAAGGAGGACCTGTCGGACTTCGTCTTCGGCGTCGGCGTCAAGACGCCGCGGGGCGTCGATTGCTGGGGCACGAACACCGATCTGGCCGGCTTCGAGCCGCGCTCTCTCGCCGGGCCGGTGCGGGTCCGGCTCGTCTGTCCGGAGCTGCGGCTGGCGCCGGGCGAGTACACGGTGGATGTCGCGGTTCACGCCCGCGACGGCAGGGCGTACGATTACCGCCGCCGGGCGCTCCGGTTCACGGTGGCGGAGAGCACACGGCAGAGGAGCATCGGCCTCTACCTGCCCGACCATGAGTGGCAGGTGGAGACGATGGGCGCGCGGACCGACATCGACTGGCTCTCGCCCGGCCGCCAGGCCGGAGACCAACGGAGAATCGAATGAGCGACCAACCCAAGGAAGTACCGGGCGACCAGGATCCGTCTTCGTCGATCAACGTGAAGATCGGCGACGCCGAACTCAAGGGCGCCTACTCCAACCTGCTGCGCATCACCCATACCCGCGAGGAGTTCATCCTCGACTTCATCAACGTGGTTCCACCTCAGGGCATCGTCAGCGCCCGGATCGTGACCAGCCCCGGGCATCTCAAGCGGATCATCCGGGCCCTGGGCACGAATCTGCGGCGCTATGAAGAGGTCCACGGGGTGATCGAGGAGGCGCCCGACCCGACGGACCAGCCCGCTCGCGTCAACTGACGCGCTGGCTCTTGAGGTACATCGAGGCGATCACGTCCCGGTAGCGCTCGTTGACGATCTTCCTGCGCACCTTCAGCGTAGGCGTGATCTCGCCCTCCTCGAGCGTCAGTTCGCGCTCGAGCAACCGGAAGCGGCGCACGCGCTCGTGGGCCGGCAGCCGCTCGTTCGCGCGGTCGAGCGCGCCCTGGACGAGCTCCTGCAGGCGCGGGTCCTGCCGCAGCTCCGAGGCGTCCATGCCGGTGAACGGCTCCGGCGGCTCCGCGTAGTTGGGCACGATCAGGGCGTTGAGGTAGGGGTAGCCGTCGCCGACCACGACCACCTGCGCGATCGCGGGGTGCGTGATCAGCATCTGCTCGATCGGCTGGGGCGCCACGTTCTTGCCGCCGCTCGTCACCAGCAGGTCCTTCTTGCGGTCCGTGATGTAGAGGTAGCCGTCGTCGTCCAGGCGGCCGATGTCGCCGGTGTGGAACCAGCCGTCCGGGTCGATCGCCTCGGCGGTGGCCTCGGGTTTCTTCCAGTAGCCCTGCATCAGGCCCTCGGTGCGGGCGAGGATCTCGCCGTCGTCTGCGATCCGTAGCTCGACCCCGGGAGCGGCCGTGCCGACCGAGCCGCGGCGGGAGGCGCCGGGGTACTCCACGGCCAGAACCGGCGCGGTCTCGGTCAGTCCGTAGCCCTGGTAGAGGCGGATGCCGATCGCGTCGAAGAACTCGGCGACTTCGTTGGCGATCGCGGCGCCGCCGGAGATGGCGAAGCGCAGGCGGCCCCCGAACCGCTGCTTGATCTTGCGGAACACCAGGCGGTCGGCGATCATGCCTTGGAGCGCCGCTCCGCCGCGCTCCGCCCGCCGCTTGCCGACCTTCAGGGCCCAGCCGATCAGCCGGCGGCGGGCGGGTGGCTGGCTCGCGAACAGGTTCTGGATGCGCAGGTAGGCGCTCTCGTAGAGCCTGGGCACCGAACACAGCACGGTGGGCCGCACGTCCGGCATCAGGCCGGCGACGCGCTCGATCGCCGGGGAGTAGTGGATCGACACCCCGCGGTAGAAGAAGAGGTAGTCGACCGTTCGCTCGAAGACGTGGGAGAGCGGCAGGAAGGAGAGCGCCTGATCCTCCTCCCCCAGAGGGTAGAGCTCCTGGCAGGCGAGGATGTTCGAGACGAAGTTCCGGTGCGACAGGACAACGCCCTTGGGGTCGCCGGTGGTGCCGGAGGTGTAGATGATGCTCGCCGTGTCGTCCTGGCCGACCCGGCCGATGAAGGCCGCGAGGTCGGCGTCCGTGGCCGGCGGCGCCCCGGCGATCAGGGCTTCGAGGTGGGTGCCGCCCTCGACGGCGGCGTCGGCGTCCAGCGCCACCATCCGCAGACCCCGCTGCTCGTTGCCGTCTCCGTCGTGCTCGCCTTCGCCCTGCGGAACGATGCCCGAGAGCAGGTCCCGTTTCGCCTTGTCGTCGTAGAAGATCCAGCCGGCGCCGCTGTCGAGCAGGATGTAGGCGACCTGGGGTGCGTTGAGGGTCGGATAGATCGGCACGGACACGGCGCCCAGCAGGTGGCAGGCGAAGTCGACGATGTGCCATTCCGGCCGGTTGGTGGCGAACAGCGCCACCCGGTCGCCCTTGGCCACTCCCCGCGACTCGAGCGCCTTCGCGGTCCGGCAGACGGCGTCGACGAATTCTCGGGCGGACAGTGAATCCGTCCGGCGATGGCGCCGGATAGACAGCAGGTCCTCGCGACCGCCGTAGCGTTCCGCGACGACCCGGAGGAGATCGGAAAGAGTCTCCAAGGAAGGAAACGGTAACACCGGCGTCCTTACCGCGGCCGCGGACCGAACAACGCGGAACCGATCCGCACGTGGGTGGCGCCCTCGAGGACCGCGACATCGAAGTCGGCGCTCATGCCCATCGACAGCCAGCCGCTTTCGTCTCCGAACAGGCCGTCCCGGGCCATCCGGTCGCGCAAACGCCGGAGAGCGGCGAAGTCCGAGCGGGACTCACGCGCGTCGGCGCGCTGCGGGGGAATCGCCATCAGGCCGCGGACCCGCAGATGGTCGAGTTCGCCCACGCGCAGCATCGCTTCCGTGTCCTCGGGCAGGAACCCGTGCTTGCTGGGTTCGCGGCCGATGTTCACTTCCAGCAGGCAGCCGCGAACGCCGAGCCGCCGGCTGGCGAGCACGCGGTCCAGCCGCTCCGCGATCCTCGGCCGGTCCACCGCTTCGAACACGTCGAAGGCGTCGCAGGCGCGGGCCGCCTTGTTCGTCTGCAGCGGCCCGATCAGATGCCAGGCGACCCTGTCGCCGTAGCCGGCTTCGAGCAGCGCCGCGCGGTGCGCCTCGCCTTCCTGGACCTGGTTCTCACCGAGGATGCGGAGACCGGCGTCCACCGCCCCGGCGATGCGCTCGAGCGGCTGGCGCTTGCACGCGCCGACCACGGCGACGTCTTCCGGCTGTCTGCCCGCCTGCCGGCAGGCTTCCGCCAGCCGGTCCACTATCTCCGCGTGGCGTTGGGCCGCGGTCCTCCCCGGCGCCTCGTTCAGCCGGCCTCTCCGTCGTCCAGGTACAGGATTCGCTGGCACGAATCGCAGGGTACGAGCGCGCCCTGGGTCTGAATCTGCACGACGACCTGGGGCCTGATCCGGTAGTTGCAGAACGAGCAGTGCCGGATGGGAGCACCGGTGCTCTCCACGACTCCGATGGCCGCCAGGGGCGCGCCGCCGTGGCGGTCGAAGAGGCGCTCGTACTGGAGCAGGGCGGCAGGCGGGAGGCGTTCGCGGAACACTTCGATCTGCCCCTCGAGCGCTTCGACCCGCTTTCGCATCTCGGGCTTCTGCTCTTCCCACACGGCGAGCTGCTCCTGGTACTGCTCGTTCAGGGTCTCGAACGCGCCACGGATCTCGTCGAGTTGCGTCGACGCCTCGTCCTGGCGTTCGATGGCCTGCAGCGCCTCGTCGTCCGCTTCCCGCATCCTGGCGCGCACGGTGTCGATCTCGCTCAGAAGGGCGCCGTACTCGCGCTGCGTTGTCACGCGGGCGATCTGTTCCTGGTAGCGCTCGATGCTCTCCTTTCCCGTCGCCGCCTCCGCTTCCGCGGCGCGGCGCTCGAGTTCGGCCTGCTGCCACTCCTGCTCGAGCCGTTCGATCTCGCTCCGCTGGTGCTCGTACTGGTCGTGGAGCTCCTGCATCGATTCGGGAACCCCCTCCAGCAGGGCGCGGCTGTGGGCGAGTTCCGTGCTCGCCTGCTGCAAATCTACGATCGTGTCGAGGACTCTTTCCATGCGCCGATTGTCAGAGGTTCCAGTGAGTTAGCGATCGCAGGCTCCGCAGTTCGCGGTGTGGGTCCACCTGGATTCGAACCAGGGACCTGCCGGTTATGAGCCGGATGCTCTAACCGCTGAGCTATGGACCCTCAGGGCACCCGAGCGCAGTGCCGCAGTATAGCCCCAGGATTCCTCTTCATGGGTGGCCTGTCCCGGCCTGCCTTGGGGTATAGTCCGCAGCACGCAACAAGCGGTCCAAGGAGGCGCCAGAATGTCGAGATTCACTCCAATCGGGCGGCCGGGCCGGGCGAGGTTCGCCGCCGGCGCTTCGGTCATCGTCCTGTTCGCCGCTCTGGTCGCATGCGGTCCCTCGGAGGAGGAACGGGTAGCCACCGCGCGCGCCGATGCCTGGGCCGAGCTGCAGGCCGATCAGGTGGCCCTGAACGCCAAGCGCGACGACCTGGCGGGGCTTCGCGCGCAGGTCGCCGCGCCGGGCGAGGAAGACGACGTCGAGGCCCTCAACGCGGCGATCGAAGCACTCGACAACGAGGTCGGCAACGACGGCGAAGCGTTTTCGACCAAGCTGGTCAACTACATCAACGAGGCGGAGTGGGAACTCGGCGGCGAGATGACCGAAGAGCAGCGCGCCGCCTTCGCGATGAAGAGCGGCGAGGACATGTACCTGGCGGAGGAGTACGTGGTCAAGGGCGGCGACTACCGCCGGGCGGTCGAGATCCTTCAGCGGACCCTCGGCGTCGATCCCGACAACGCCGATCTCCAGGCGCGCCTGGCCGAGTACCAGGAAGCGCGCTACATCACCGCCGAACGGCTGGCGCAGATCGAGCGGGGCATGACCGAGGCCGAGGTCGAAGCGCTCCTCGGGAAGGTCTTCCATCGCAACGTTCGAGAGTTCGAGGCCGAGAACGTCTTCGCCTGGTTCTACCCGAAGAACCCCGAGGAACACGGCGACGGCGCTGCTGCCGGTGTCTTCTTCCGCGAGGGCGACAGGAAGGTCTACCGCACCGACGCCAACGCGGTCGAGGGCCGGACCGAAGAAGAGTAGGCGTTTTCCCTGCCCTTGACGGGGCGGGCGGGCTCGTGCAGAATCCGCAACGCTCGCGGGCTGACGTGCGTCGTCGGCCGCGGGGCTATCCGGGCGCGAGCCCGCAAACCACGGGAACGAGATCACTTCATGCCGGTTGTGCAGGTACGCGAAGAC
Organism: Acidobacteriota bacterium; assembly: GCA_011525365.1. Taxonomy (GTDB): domain Bacteria; phylum Acidobacteriota; class Thermoanaerobaculia; order Multivoradales; family Multivoraceae; genus Multivorans. Next base: position 93,781 of record WTGQ01000003.1, on the reverse strand, counting down.
GAGAGCTTCGAGAACGCGCTTCGCCGCTTCAAGCGGAAGTGCGAGAAGGAAGGCATTCTGACCGAGCTCAAGAAGCGCCAGCACTTCGAGAAGCCGTCGGTCAAGCGGAAGCGCAAGGTCATGCAGGCGCGCAAGAAGATGCTGCGGCGCCTGGCTGAAGAACGCCGCGCCGGCCTCGCCTAGGGAGTCCGCGCAGCGGAGTCGCTGCGCCGAGCTTGGCGATTCGGTGCCGAGCTGAAATGAGTTGCTGCAGCGGCGCTACGTCCGAGGCACTCGAGTTTCCGTCGCTGCTCGCCGTTCTCGCGGGCTTCGCCTCGACGGACGCCGGCAGCCGGGCGGTTCGGGCGATCGAGCCGGCGGTCGACCGCGCCGAGATCGATCGCCGCCGGGTTCGCTACGCGGAGATCGCCCGCGACGTTGAACAGAACGGCGCCCTGGTGCCTTCTCTAGACGGGCTCCTCGACCTGCGCGATCATCTCGGCGGCGACGGTCGGGGCCTGGGCGGGCCGGAGCTTCTAGACCTGGCGGCGGCGATCGAGGCCAGCGAAGGAGTTCTGGGACGGCTCGAGAGTCTCGAGGCCACGCCCCAGTGCGCCGCCGAGGTCGAGACGCTGCGACTGATGGAGGCCGGCGCCGCGGAAGCCGCGGCGCCGGGCCAGCAGGGCGGAGGCTGCGCCGGGCTGGCGAGCCGTCTACGCCGCATGCTGGACCGTCGCGGCGACGTGCGGGACGCCGCGACGCCGCGCCTGCGGACGCTTGTCCGGGACGCCCGGCGCACCCAGGCCTCGGTCGAGGCTTCGCTTCAGGTCTATGTGCGGAAGCACGCCAGCGCCCTGGCGGACGATTCGACCCCCATGCGGGGTGGCCGGCTGTCGGTGCTCCTGCCCTCCGGCAGCCGCGGTCGCCTCGCCGGTCTGGTCAGGGGCCGCTCCGCCTCGGGAAGGAGCTTCTACTTCGAACCCTCGGACGTGGTCGAGGGCAACGACGAGCTGGAGCGAATCGCCTCCGACCGGGATGTCGAGCGCACCCGCATCCTGGCCGAGTTGGTGGCTCAGGTGCAGGTTCTTGTGCCGGCGATCGTCGCGCGCATCGACTTCCTGGCCGCCGTAGACGCGATGCAGGCGGCGGCGCGCTTCGCCGTCGCCGTCGACGCCGCGCTCGCCACGGTCGCATCGGACGGTCCGGCCGGCAGGGCGCCGCTGCTGGAACTTCGCTCTGCCCGCCACCCGCTGCTCGACCCGCGGCTCGCCGATCGCAGGGAGTCGGCGCTGGGTGCGGCCGGCAACCGCGGCGTCGTCGTGCCGCTCGACCTGAAGCTCGACGACCACACTACGCTGGTCCTGACCGGTCCGAACGCCGGCGGCAAGACGGTCGCCCTGAAGACGGTGGGGCTGCTGTGCCTGATGAACCAGGCCGGTCTGCCGGTTCCGGCCGCGCGGGCCAGCCGCCTGCCGGTTCTCGACCACGTCGTGGCGGTGGTTGGCGACGAGCAGAGCGTCCTCGACGAGCAGTCGACGTTCAGCGCCCGACTGCTGCGCCTGCGGGAAGTGTGGCGCCGCGCCGGTCCCTCGACCCTGGTCCTGCTCGACGAGGTTGGCGCGGGCACGAACCCGGAGGAGGGCGCCGCGCTCGGCATCGCCCTGCTCGAAGGGCTGGTCGAGCGCGGTTCGCTGGGCATTCTGACGACGCACCTCACCCAGCTCGCCGCCGCCGCGCTCGAGTCGCAGGCGGCCTCCTGCGCCGCGATGGGTTTCGACCCGGAGAACGGCCTGCCCACCTACCGGCTGGTCGTCGGCCCGCCCGGAGGCAGCCAGGCTCTGGCGTTGGCGCGCCGGCTCGGCCTGCCGCCGGCCTGGCTGGAGCGGGCCGAGCACTTTCTGGGCTCCGAGCACCAGAAGCTGCGGCGCGTGCTGGAACGCAACGAACGCCTCCGCGAGCGGCTGCTGGAGCGGGAGGCCGAGCTCGCCCGCCTGACCGCCGAGACGGAGACGGCCCGCGCCCGCTTCGAAACCGGGCAGGAGTCGCTGCGGGCGGCCAGGCAGCGGCTGGAACAGGCCCTTGGGCGCGAGGTCGACGCGCTGCGCCGGGCGAATCGTCGCCGGCTGGATGAGGCCCTGGCCGAGTTGTCGTCGACGCCCCGGGGACCGGGCAAGCGAGCCTTCGCCCGGGCGGCTTCGTCCCTGCACGGCGAACTCGACCGGGACCTGTCGGCGGCGGCCGATCGCGCTTCCCTCGCGGCCGGCGACGTCGACGCGCCGCCGGATCGGGAACCGGAGGAACCGCCGCAGTCGGAGGAGCAGCGTCCTCTGGTCGCAGGCGCCCGCGTCCGCCACCGTTCGCTGGGCTGGCTGGGTGAACTGGTGGAGCTTCGCGGCGACCGGGCGACGGTGCTGGTGCGCGGCAAGCGGGTCCGGACGCCGACCGCCGACCTTGCGCCGGTAACCGGCGGAGAACGTCCGGCGCCCGGCCGGGTCCGGGTCCAGCGGTCGCAGGCGGAGCCGGTGGAAGCGGAGCTGCTCCTGATCGGACAGTTGGTCGAGCCGGCTCTGGAGTCCCTCGACGCCTACCTCGATCGGGCACTGGCGACCGGCCGCGAACGGGTTCGGGTGGTCCATGGCCACGGCAGCGGCCGGCTGCGCCGGGCCGTTCGGGAGCACCTGCGAAGCCACCCGGCGGTCGCCGGTTTCAATCCCGCGCCGCCCTCCGCGGGCGGCGACGGCGCGACCGAAGTCGTCCTGCGCTGACTGGACGCCCCGCGAAGCGGCGACCGCTTTTCGGCGTTAGCATGAGCGGTCGTGCAGCGGCGCTCCAGGCTCACCGATGAGGCGGTGGACGCGGTGCGCGAGGCGGTCGACATCATCGACCTCGTCAGCGAGCACACCAAGGTCGAGCGCCGTGGCCAGCGCTTCGTGGCGCTCTGCCCCTTCCACAAGGAGAAGACGCCTTCGCTGTCGCTCGACCCCGAGCGCAAGCTTTACTACTGCTTCGGCTGCGGCGCCGGCGGCGACGCCCTGCGCTTCCACATGGAACTCACGGGCGACACCTTCGCCACCACGATCGAGCACCTGGCGCGGCGCTACGGGATTCCGCTGCAGCGGACGTCCGGGCCAGGCGCCGACGGCCGGCCCGACCGGTCCGAGCGCATCCAGGCCGCGCTGGACGCCGCCTACGACTTTTTCCGGTCGAAGCTCAGGACGGAAGCCGTGCCGCAGCAGTACCTCCAGCGGCGCAAGGTGCCGTCGGAGCTGATCGCACGTTTCGGCGTCGGCTACGCACCCGACGACTGGCGGACGATGATCGAGGATCTGGGCCGACGCATCCCGGTCCCCGACCTCGAAGCCGCCGGGCTGATCGCCCGCAGCCCGAAGGCGCCGGAACGCCCCTACGACCGGTTCCGCAACCGGCTGATGTTCCCCATCCGGTCGCCCTCCGGCCGCCTGCTGGCGTTCGGCGGACGCACCCTCGGCGACGACCAGGCAAAGTACGTCAACACGAACGAGACGGACCACTTCCGGAAGGGCACCCTGCTCTACGGCCTCGACGCCGCCCGGCGGGGCATCCGGGAACAGGGCCGGGCGCTCCTGGTCGAGGGCTACTTCGACGTCCTGGGAGCCGCCGCGTCCGGCATCGACTGGGCGGTCGCGAGCATGGGAACGGCGCTCACGGGGCAGCAGGTGCGGTTGCTGTCCCGCTACACGGATGAGGTGGTCCTGGGCTACGACGGCGACCGCGCCGGCATCGAGGCGGCCCGCAAGGCGGCGGGACTCATGCTCGGGGCCGGGCTCAACGTCCGCCGCGCGCTCTTTCCGGCGGGCCAGGATCCGGACTCGCTGCGGCTCGACGAGGGCCCCGAGGCGGTACGCGCCACGGTTGCCGAGGCCCGGGATGCGGTGGCGATCGAGATCGACGATCTGCCCAGCCGCGGCGAGCTCGACCCCCGGCTGCGCGCCCGCGAGGCCTCGCGAGTGCGGACGCTGATCGACCGGGTCGGCGACCCGATCGCGAGAAGGGGCTACTTCGAGACCGCCGCCGAGCGCCTCGGGGTCAAGGTCGACGTGCTCCTGCGTGAGTCCGCCGCCGCGGAGAAGCCGGTCGTGGCGGATTCGCCCGGGCCCGTCGCGGGACCGCGACCTCCGGTGACTTCGTCGATCGAGGAGCAGGTGCTGCGTCTGACTGCCGCCGCCCCGGACCTGCGCGGCATCGAATGGCCGGCGCCGGACGCCTTCTTCGATCCCGCTCTGCGCGCCATCTACGAGGCCATGCGCGCGCAGGCCGAGGCCGGGGCGGAGCGGATCGATTCCGGCACTCTCGTGGACGTGCTGGGACGCCGGCGCGGCACGGACAACGAGACCGATCGACCTGTTGACCGGATCGCCGGGCTTTTGTTACAACGGTCGTCTGCCTTCTCTGAATCGGATGAATCGGAACTTCGAGTCAGTCTCGCCGAGTTGGGTCGACGTTTCGCCAGACAGCGGCTCAATCTGCTTGCCCGGGAGATCAATCGCGCACAGCGTGAAGGTGACATGGAGACCCTGCACCGGATGATCGAGGAGAAGCAGCAGCTCAGCCGCGAGCTCTACCGGCAGTCGGAGCGCTGAGGAGATGTCGTGGCCCTGAACACGGCGGCCGTCCGGGCCGAGGAGATCGAGCCGATCGAGCAGCGCCACAGCTCGGTCCGCGGCATCTTCAACCTGGGTCGCGAGAAGGGGTACCTGCTTCAGGACGAGCTCGAGACCCGGTTGCCCGAGGAACTGCTCGCCGAGCCGCGGGACATGGACGCGATCTGGTCCCGCCTGGTGTCGATGGGCACGGGAGTGATCCGGCGGCCGGCGGCCTTCGTCAACGTCGCCGACTCCGATCCGCTGCCGGCGATCGGCGGCGTCGAACGGAGCGACCCGGAACCCGCCGTTCTCACGCAGCACGACCGGACAACGGATCCGGTCCGCGTCTACCTCCGGGAGATGGGGCGAGTCGATCTGCTCGATCGGGAAGGCGAAGTGGAGATCGCCAAACGGATCGAGCGCGGCGAGTGGATCGTGTTCGAGGCGCTCTGCGACAACCCGGTCGTGCTGCGGGAGTTGCTGCGGATCAACGAGCTGGCGCGGCGCGACCGGCGCCTGATGCGGGAGCTCCTGGCCGATGGCGGCGCCCACCTCGACCAGAGCGCCAGGGACCGGATCGCGAAGAACCTCGGGATCTTCCGGGCGATCGAGGATCTCGACCGGCAGGTGCGGCGTCTGCGCCGGCAGAGCGATCGCTGCCGGCCGGGCAGCGATCGCTTCGCGGAGATCGAACGTGAGATCGATCGCACGGCCGGCAAGATCACCGAGCAGATCCGTTCGATCGAGTTGACGGCGCAGACACGCAGCCGCCTGGTCGAGATCCTCAAGCAGCTCTACGCGGAGATTTCGCGCCACGACCGGGACATCCGCCGCGCACAGATCGCGCTTGATCGGGAGCGCGACACGGAGCTCGGCGCCCTGCAGCGGCGCCGGATCGAGAAGTACCGCGCGCGTCTCCGGGCATCGGAAGAGCGCTACGGTACGACCCTCGCGCAGGTGACGGCGACGCTGAACAAGGTGCGGCGAGGCGAGGCGATCTGCGAGCAGGCGCGCTCCGAGATGATCCTGGCGAACCTCCGCCTGGTCGTGTCCATCGCCAAGAAGTACACGAACCGCGGGCTGCAGCTCCTCGACCTGATTCAGGACGGCAACATCGGGCTGATCCGGGCCGTCGAGAAGTTCGAGTACCGCCGCGGCTACAAGTTCTCGACGTACGCCACCTGGTGGATCCGCCAGGCGATCACGCGGGCGATCGCCGACCAGGCAAGGACGATTCGCATCCCGGTCCACATGATCGACACGATCAACAAGCTCACCCGGACCAGCCGCGCGATGGTCCAGGAGCTGGGCCGGGAGCCCACCGTCGCCGAGATCGCCGAGCAGATGGACATGGAGCCGTCGCACGTCCGCGAGATCATGAAGATCGCGCAGGAACCGATCTCGCTCGAGACGCCGATCGGCGAAGAGGCGGACTCTTCCCTCGGCGACTTCATCGAGGACGCGAGCGCCGTCTCGCCGCTCGACACGCTGCTCCTGAAGAACCTCAGCGAGCAGACCGCCGCGGTGCTGCAGACCCTGAGTCCGAGGGAGGAACTCGTGCTGCGGATGCGCTTCGGGGTCGGCGACGGCGCCGAGTCGACGCTGGAGGACGTTGGGCGTTCGTTCAACGTGACGCGCGAGCGGATCCGGCAGATCGAATCGAAGGCGCTCCGCAAGCTGCGTCATCCGAGCCGCTCGGGGCAGCTGAGCCCCTATCGCAACCGCCTGTAGCGGCCTACCCGCGCGGGGTTTGACAGTCGGCTCGAAGCCTCCCTAAGATGAACTCTGTGTCGCCCGCCGCTGTTTGCCTTGAGGCGGATTCTTCCTCGGTAGCTCAACGGTAGAGCGTTCGGCTGTTAACCGAAATGTTGGGGGTTCGAATCCCTCCCGAGGAGCCACTGCTTGTGGCCCGGACGGTGAGGCGGGACCGCTTCTCGCTCTCGACCGTGGCGAGGTAGTTGAGATGGTCGAGGTTTCGGAGGAGTTTCTGTCAGCCAATCGGCGCGTCGTTCACCGGCGGCTGAGCGTGGCCAGACTCTACGAAGAAGCGGTGCGGCGCGGCGAGGCCGCGATCGCCGCCGAGGGGCCGCTCGTCGCGTCGACCGGCGAGCACACGGGGCGGTCTCCGAACGACCGGTTCGTCGTGCGCCGCGCGCCTTCGGCGGACCTGGTGGACTGGGGGCCGGTGAACAAGCCCCTCGCGCCGGAGCATTTCGAGCGCCTCCACCGCAAGATGCTGGCCGCGGCCGCGGACCGCGACCTGTTCGTGTTCGACGGTTTCGCCGGCGCCGATCCGGCCTGCCGCCTGAACGTGCGGGTGATCAGCGAGCGGGCCTGGCACAGCCTGTTCGTCCGCAACATGTTCCTCCGCGCGGCGAACGACGCGGAGCTCGAGAACTTCAAGCCGGACTACACGGTCGTCGACATCCCCAGCGTTCTGGCCGACCCGGAGACCGACGGCACGAACAGCACGACCTTCATCGCCCTCGACCTGGAGCGGCACCTGACCCTGATCGGGGGTAGCGAGTACGCCGGCGAGATGAAGAAGTCGATGTTCAGCGTGATGAACTTCCTGATGCCGCAACGCGGAGTGCTGAGCATGCACTGCAGCGCGAACTACGGGGCGGACCCGTCGGACTGCGCCCTGTTCTTCGGCCTCTCGGGCACCGGCAAGACGACCCTCTCGGCCGATCCGGAGCGCACCCTGATCGGCGACGACGAGCACGGCTGGTCCGACCGCGGCATCTTCAACATCGAGGGCGGCTGCTACGCCAAGGTCATCCGGCTCGATCCCCTGGGCGAACCCGAGATCTACGCCACCACCCGGCGCTTCGGGACCGTCCTCGAGAACGTCGTCTTCGATCCCGAAACGCGGGAACTCGATCTCGACGACGACTCCCGCACCGAGAACACCCGCGCCAGCTATCCCCTCAGCCACCTCGAGCACGTCGATGTCGGCGGCAACGCGGGGCACCCGACGTCGGTCATCTTCCTGACCTGCGACGCGTTCGGCGTGCTGCCGCCGATCAGCCGCCTCGACGAGTCGCAGGCGATGTACCACTTCCTGTCCGGCTATACGGCGAAGGTCGCCGGCACCGAGCGCGGCGTGACCGAGCCGTCCGCGACCTTCAGCGCCTGTTTCGGCGCCCCGTTCATGCCGCTGCCGGCGTCGACCTACGCGGACCTGCTGGGCGAGAAGGTACGGCGCCACGGCGTCGACGTCTGGCTCGTCAACACGGGATGGACCCGGGGGCCCTACGGCCAGGGCAGCCGGATCAAGCTGGCGTACACGCGGAGGATGATCCACGCGGCGCTCGACGGCAGCCTGACCGGCACGCCTGTGCGCACCCATCCCGTCTTCGGCCTGGCGTATCCCACGGCCATCGACGGCGTGCCGGGCGACGTGCTCGACCCGCGACAGGGCTGGAGCGATCCCCAGGCGTACGATCAGTACGCGCGCCGGCTGGCCCGGATGTTCACCGACAACTTCGAAGGGCTGGGCTGCAGCGCCTCGACGGCCGTGCAGGCGGCGGCGCCGCGCGTCGCGGTTTAGGGCCGGCAAGGAGAGCCGGATGATCCCCGTCAAGAGTGCGATCTCTTCCAGCGGCCGCGCCCACGTCGACGGCATGGACGCGTACCGGAAGCTGTACCGGCAGTCGATCGAGGATCCGGACGGCTTCTGGCTCGAACAGACCCGTTCCCTGGACTGGTTCACCGAGCCGCGGTCGGCGGGGCGCTGGGACTTCGAGGCCGTCGACTTCGCCTGGTTCGAGGACGGCGTGCTGAACGCCTGCACCAACTGCGTCGACCGCCACGCCGCCGCCCGGCCCGACAAGACCGCCCTGATCTGGGTCGAGGACGAACCGGGCCGCTACCACCGGATCAGCTATCGGGAGCTGAAACGGAACGTCTGCCGGATCGCCAACGTGCTGACCTCGCTCGGGATCGGGCAGGGCGACCGGGTCTGCATCTACCTGCCGATGATCCCGGAGCTGGCCTACACGATGCTCGCCTGCGCCCGGATCGGCGCGGTGCATTCGGTGGTCTTCGCCGGTTTCTCGGCCGACAGCCTGCGGGAGCGGATCGTCGACGCCGGTTGCCGGCTGCTGGTGACCGCGAACGAAGGCCTGCGCGGCGGCCGCACGATCCCGCTCAAGGCGACCTGCGATCAGGCCGTCGAGGGACTGGACCTGGTCGAGCACATGCTGGTCGCGCGGCGAACGGAGACCGATGTCCCGATGATGCCGGGGCGCGACCTGTGGCTCCACGAGGAGACGGCGAAGCAGCGGGCGACGGCGCCGGTGGCGCGGCTCGACGCCGAGGCGCCGCTCTTCGTGCTCTACACCAGCGGCTCGACCGGCAAGCCGAAGGGCGTGCTTCACACGACCGGCGGCTACCTTCTCTACGCCTCGATGACGCACCGGCTGATCTTCGATCACCACGACGACGACATCCACTTCTGCGCCGCCGACATCGGCTGGGTCACCGGTCACAGCTACATCGTCTACGGCCCGCTGGCCAACGGCGCGACCAGCGTCATGTTCGAGTCGGTGCCGACCTATCCCGACCCGGGCCGCTACTGGCAGGTCGTCGACGACCTGGGAGTGACCCTCTTCTACACCGCGCCGACCGCGCTGCGGGCGATCGCCCGCGAGGGCGACCAGTGGGTCACGGCCTACGACCGCGGTTCGCTGCGGGTTCTCGGTTCGGTCGGCGAACCGATCAACCCCGAGGTCTGGAACTGGTACCACGATGTCGTCGGGAACGGCGATTGTCCGGTGGTCGACACCTGGTGGCAGACGGAGACGGGAGGCATCCTGATCACGCCGCTGCCGGGCGCCACGCCGCTCGAACCGGGTTCGGCGACCCTGCCCTTCTTCGGGGTCGAGCCGGTGCTGGTGGACGCCGACGGCAACGAACTCGAAGGCAACGACCGGAGCGGCAATCTCTGCCTCAAGCGCTCCTGGCCCGGGCAGGCGCGGACGATCTACGGCGACCACCAGCGCTTCGTGGAGACCTACTTCAGCACCTATCGGGGCATGTACTTCACGGGGGATGGCTGCCGCCGGGACGGGAACGGCTACTACTGGATCACCGGCCGCGTGGACGACGTGCTCAACGTGTCGGGGCATCGGCTGGGCACGGCCGAGATCGAGAGCGCCCTGGTGGCCCACGACGCCGTGGCCGAGGCCGCGGTCGTCGGCTGCCCGCACGAGATCAAGGGCGTCGGCATCTACGCCTACGTGCTGATCACGCCGGAAGCGGAGAACCGGGACCGGACGGAACTGGTGGCCGCACTGCGCCAGCAGGTGCGAACCGTGATCGGACCGATCGCCACCCCGGACCACATCCACGTCGCCGGCGGCCTGCCGAAGACCCGCTCCGGCAAGATCATGCGCCGCGTGCTGCGCAAGATCGCCGCCGGCGAGTACGAAGACCTCGGTGACGTGACGACCCTGGCGGAACCCGCGGTCGTCGACGGCCTGGTCGAGGACCATCGCGCCGCCGCAAGCTGAACCATGACCCGGGACGACCAGCGACGAGACATCGGAACGCCGATGCGCCTGCTGCTGGTCGCGGCCTGCGTCGTCGTCCTGGTCGCCGGTCTGCGGGCCGCGTCGTCGATCATGATCCCGTTCCTGGTCGCGATCTTCATCGCCGCGATCAGCCTGCCCCTTCTGAGCTGGCTGCAGCAACGCCTGCCGATGATCGTCGCCGTCCTCGGCACGATCCTGATGGACCTGCTGGTGCTCGCCCTCGTCGGCTACCTGGTCGGTTCAACGGCGAACCAGGTCGCGGGCGAGATGGGCGAGATCCAGTCCACCCTGACGGAGTGGATCGAAGATGGCGGCGAATGGCTGGAGGACCGGGGAGTGCCGGTCGCGAACTGGTGGGCGGGCGATGACTCGCTGTCGCAGGCGCTGTTCTCGCGTTTCGAGCCGGGCTTCCTGGTCGACTTCGTGAACCGGACCCTGCGGGCGACGACGGCCGCCCTGTCGTCGTTCCTCGTCATCTCGCTGATCGTCATCTTCACCCTCTTCGAGGCGGCGACCTTCGGTCCCAAGGTGCGCGCGGCCTTCGGCAGCGCCGGCGCCGAGGCGCGCTTCGCCCGCGCCATGCACGAGATCCAGCACTACATGGGGATCAAGACGGTGATCAGCCTGGCCACGGGACTGCTGATCGGCATCTGGGTCGGCGTGCTGGGCGTCGAGTTCGCGATCTTCTGGGGCCTGGTGGCGTTCGTCCTCAACTTCATCCCGAATCTCGGTTCGATCATCGCGGCGGTGCCGACGACGCTCCTGGCCATGGTCCAGATCGGCGTCGGCCGGGCCTTGCTCGTCGCCCTGGGCTACCTGGTCGTCAACATGGTGATCGGCAACTTCATCGAACCGCCGCTCCTGGGCCGGCGGCTCGGCCTCTCGACCCTGGTGGTCGTCCTTTCCCTCGTGTTCTGGGGCTGGGTGTGGGGACCGGTCGGGATGCTGCTGTCGGTGCCGCTGACGATGGTGGTCAAGATCCTGCTCGAGAACACGGAGGAGTTCCGCTGGGTGGCCGTGCTGCTCGGCGACAGCCGGGAGGCGGAGCGTCTGGCGCCGGCGGCCGGCGGGGAAGGAGAGACGTGAGACCGGTCGCCGCTGTTACCGGGATCGCGACGGTCCTCGCCCTCGCGGGTCCGGCGACGGGCTTCGCGCAGGGTGAAGTGCTCGACAACGAGGACATCCTGAGCCTCACCGAGGCGGGCCTGCCGCCGGAGGTCATCGTGGCGAAGATCGAATCGACGGCGACCGCATTCGATACCAGCGTCGAGAGGCTGGTGGCTCTCGTTCAGGCAGGCGTACACGCCGACGTGCTGGCTGCGATGGCGATGGCGTCGGCGTCGACCTCCGCGGAGTCGCCGGCCGACGATCCGGTCGGTGACGCCGCACCGGTGGAGCAGCCGCGCGCGGAGCCGGAACCGGTCCCAGGGATGTCCTGGCAGGTCGGGGCGAGATTCTCGGACGCGCTGAACTCCGGTGGCCGTGGGCCGGAGATGGTCGTCGTGCCGGCCGGCAGCTTCTACATGGGTTGCGTGTCCGGTATGGGTTGCAGCAACCGCGAACGGCCGATCCGCGAGGTGTCGTTTTCGGAGCCGTTCGCGGTAGCTGTCCACGAAGTGACGCTGGACGAGTACGACCACTTCACGGCTGCTACCGGCCGCCCGCGGGCGGACGACGCGGGTTGGGGCCGCGGCCGCCGCCCGGCGCTGAACGTCTCCTGGCAGGACGCTCAGGCGTACGTGGCCTGGTTGTCGGGAGAGACGGGTCGCGGTTACCGGCTGTTGAGCGAGGCGGAGTGGGAGTACGTGGCGCGTGCCGGGTCAACGACGCAGTTCCACTTCGGCGATCATCCTTCGGAACTCTGCCGCTACGGGAACCACGCGGACGTCAGCCTTCCGGAGCACGTCGAGTGGCGGAACACGCTGTGCTCGGACCGCGTCGCTCTCGAGACGGCCGACGTGGGGAGCTACGCACCGAACCCATGGGGCCTCCACGACACGCACGGCAACGTGTGGGAATGGGTCGAAGACTGCTGGAACGGGACCTACGAGGGTTCGCCCGCCGACGGCAGCGCCTGGGCCGAGGGCGACTGCTCGCGGCGTGTCCTCCGCGGCGGTTCGTGGAACAACCGCCCGGCCCTTCTGCGGGCCGCGGGCCGGAACAGCGTGGGTGTCGGCGAGCGCGGCCTGAACATCGGCTTTCGCGTCGCGCGGACGCTCGTTCCCTGAACGGGCCCCGGTTTCACAGCAGGCCGGGGAAGAGCGCCCGGCGGTTCGAAGGGTAGTCGGGGAATCGCTCTTGATACCAGCGGTGACGCCACCGGGCTCTTGGGATCAGGTTGGCTCCGGTCCACAACGCGAACGCAAGGCCCGGCAGCGACCAGCTCATCAGGGCGAAACCGATCCACTCGACGATCTCGCCCGTCAGGTTCGGGCAGGAGACGTAGTCGAAAGCGCCGCCGCGGGGCAGGATCGCGCCGCCCGAGGCCCTGGCCCGCAGCGCCGACAGGCGGTAGTCGGATGAGATGTTCAGGGCTGCCCCGGCGGTGAACAGGGCGGCCCCGGTCAGGAAGCGCGGATCGGAAAACCAGTCCCCCGGATAGTCGGCGATCCGGGCCATGAACCAGCCCAGGAGCGCGCCGTTGACGAGGTTGAACGCGAAGCCCGAGACGGCCGTGACGGCGGGGAACGGACGCGCCTGGCGCTGGACGATCCACGGCCACACGAAGGTGCGGTGAACGTAGTGGGCAAGCCAGAGGCCGACCAGGACGTCGCCGACCCGGTGACGCTCCCCGGCCGCGAAGTAGACGAGCGGGAAGACAGCCAGGGCCGAGAGCTCCATGAGGAGCCAACCCCAGCGCGGGTCGACGTTCGGTCCCCAGGCACGGCCGCCTACCCGGCCGGTCCTGTCCTTGCCCACCAGGCCGTAGACCAGCACCGGCAAGGTCAGCCCGCACCAGATCATGACGATCGCGCCGAAGACGTCAAAGTAGACGGGAATGGCACCCGAGTTCATCACGGCGGCTCACACGGTAGCGCAGGGCGGACTCACACGTAGCGCTCTACGGCGCAAGCTGCTACTCTACGAATCGGGACTATTCGGGTCCCCGTTTCGCCGCCATGATCCGTCTGACCAAGCAAGCCGACTACGGGATCGTCCTGATGAGCCAACTGGCCCTGACGGGCCAGACTGCGGCGGCTGAGCTGGCGCTGCAGACGCATCTGCCGCCCGCGATGGTGAGCAAGATCCTCAAGATGCTCGCGAGGGCCGGCCTGCTGGTTTCTCACCGCGGCGTACACGGCGGCTACGAACTCGCGCGTCCGGCGGCGGAGATCAGCGTCGCGCACGTGATCTTCGCGCTCGAGGGCCCGATCGCCCTGACCCAGTGCAGCGAGCACTCGGACGACGAGTGTTCCTACGAGGCGTTCTGCCGCGTGCGGGAGAACTGGCAGCGGATCGACCGGGCCGTCCGCGGGGCTCTCGAAGGGGTCACGGTCGAGGACATGGCGCGCCCCGACTTTCTCGCCGGCCGGCCCGCGGCTTCCAGGCTCATCCCGCTGGGGAGCAATTCCTGATGCCGACCGCCGCGGACACGATCGGAGCGCTCGCCGAGCGCGACTACGAGTACGGCTTCGTCACCGACGTCGAGCAGGACACGGCGCCGCCGGGCCTGAGCGAGGAGATCATCGCCTTCATCTCGGCGAAGAAGAACGAGCCGCAGTGGTTGCTCGACTGGCGGCTCCAGGCCTATCGGGGCTGGCTCAAGATGAGCGAGCCCACGTGGGCGAACGTTCGCTACGAGCCGATCGACTACCAGTCGATCTGCTACTACGCGGCGCCAAAGAGCGACGACGACCGGCCCAAGAGCCTCGACGAGATCGATCCCGAGATCCTCGCCACGTACGAGAAACTCGGCATCCCGCTCAGGGAGCAGGAGATGCTGGCGGGCGTGGCGGTCGATGCGGTGTTCGACAGCGTCTCCGTGGCGACGACGTTCCGCGAGAAGCTGGCGGAACTCGGCGTCATCTTCTGCTCCTTCTCCGAGGCGGTCCAGGATCACCCGGAACTCGTGCGCAGGTACCTCGGCACGGTCGTGCCGCGGCGGGACAACTTCTTCGCCGCCCTGAACTCGGCCGTGTTCTCGGACGGTTCCTTCGTCTACATCCCGAAGGGCGTCCGCTGCCCGATGGAGCTCTCGACCTACTTCCGGATCAACGCGATGAACACGGGCCAGTTCGAGCGCACCCTGATCATCGCGGAGGAAGGCAGCTACGTCAGCTACCTGGAGGGTTGCACCGCGCCGATGCGCGACGAGAACCAGTTGCATGCGGCCGTCGTCGAGCTGATCGCCCACGAGGATGCCCAGATCAAGTACTCCACGGTGCAGAACTGGTACCCGGGCGACAAGGAAGGCGTCGGCGGCATCTACAACTTCGTGACCAAGCGCGGCCTGTGCGAAGGCCGGCGCAGCAAGATCTCCTGGACGCAGGTCGAGACCGGTTCGGCGGTGACCTGGAAGTACCCGAGCTGCATCCTCAGGGGCGACGATTCGGTGGGCGAGTTCTACTCGGTCGCCGTGTCGAACAACCGCCAGCAGGCCGACACGGGGACCAAGATGATCCACGTCGGCAAGCGCACCTCGAGCACGATCATCTCGAAGGGGATCTCGGCCGGCGAAGGCCAGAACACGTACCGCGGGTCGGTGCGGATCCTCCGTTCGGCCGAGGACGCCCGGAACTTCTCGCAGTGCGACTCGATGCTGATCGGGGACCGCTGCGGAGCTCACACGTTTCCCTACATCGACGTTGCCAATCCGAGCGCCCAGATGGAGCACGAGGCGTCGACGTCGAAGATCGGCGAAGACCAGATCTTCTACTGCAACCAGCGCGGCATCGACACCGAGGATGCCGTTTCCATGATCGTCAACGGGTTCTGCAAGGAAGTGTTCCGCGAACTCCCGATGGAGTTCGCCGTGGAGGCACAGAAGCTGCTCGAGGTCAGCCTCGAGGGCAGCGTCGGCTGACCCTTCGGGGGGCCGGGGTTGGGCCGGGACCGCAAGCGGCCGGAAGACGCCGCACGGAGAGATACAGCAATGCTGAGGGTGAGTGACCTTCACGCGAAGGTCGAAGAACAGGAAATCCTGAAGGGTGTGGATCTCGAGGTGAACGCCGGCGAGGTCCACGCCGTGATGGGGCCGAACGGCTCGGGCAAGAGCACGCTGGCCCAGGTGCTCGCGGGCCGGGAGGAGTACGACGTCACGGCAGGTTCGCTGGAGCTGGACGGCGACGACCTGCAGGAGATGGCCCCGGAAGAGCGAGCCCATGCCGGCCTCTTCCTCGCCTTCCAGTACCCGGTCGAGATCCCGGGCGTCGGCAACAGCTACTTCCTCAAGGCCGCGCTCAACGCGATCCGGAAGGCCAGGGGCGAGGAAGAACTCGACGCCATGGACTTTCTGCAGTTGCTGCGCAAGCGCGCGGAACTGGTCGACGTGGACGAGGCGCTGCTCAGGCGCCCCGTCAACGAGGGCTTCTCGGGCGGCGAGAAGAAGCGGAACGAGATCCTCCAGATGGCGGTGCTCGAACCGCGGCTGGCCGTCCTCGACGAGACGGACTCCGGGCTGGACATCGACGCGCTGAAGACGGTGGCGGCCGGGGTCAACGCGCTCAGGAGCGAGGACCGGGCGTTCGTCGTCATCACCCACTACCAGCGACTGCTGAACTACATCGTGCCCGACCACGTCCACGTGCTCCTGGATGGGCGGATCGTCCGCTCCGGCGGCAGCGAGCTGGCGCTCGAACTCGAGGAGAAGGGCTACACCGGCCTGACCAACGGTTCGTCCGGAGGCTGAGCCAGTGACCGTCGTCAGCGGCCGCTCCACCGCGCCGTACCTGGATCTCTACGCTCGCCGCGGCGGCGAACCGGAGGTTCTGCGTGCGCGGCGCCAGGAGGCGATCGAGCGCTTCGAGGCCGCCGGCTTCCCGACCGCCCGCGACGAGGAGTGGCGGCAGACGAACCTCGGTTCGCTGCTGCGCGCGGCGCCGGCAGCGGCTTCGCGGCGCCCGCTCCAGGGCGGCGAGGCCGCCCGCTTTCTCTACCCGGACTGTCCCCGGATGGTGTTCATCAACGGCCGCTACGCGCCGGAGGTCTCGTCGCCGCCGAGGCAGGTCACCGCGGTGGCTCTGGCGGAACTCGGCGCCGGCGGCGACACGGAACCGGTCCTTGAGCATCTCGGCGCCCACGCCTCCGGCCGCGCCTCGTGCAGCGCCGACGCGGGCGTGCATCCGTTCGCGGCCCTCAACACCGGCCTGTTCGAGGACGGCGCGGCGATCGTGATTCCGGATGGAGCCGTCGTCGAGCAGCCGTTGCAGGTGCTCTGGCTCAACGCTCCCGCGGCGCGCGCCGCGGAGTCCGGCGACGAAACGCCCGCCGTCGAGGTCAGCTTCCCGCGCCTGCTCGTCATCGCCGGCGAGAACAGCCAGGCTTCGGTGATCGAGACCTTCGCCGCCGTGGACCCGAAGGCCGGCGGCTACTTCGTCTGCCCGGTTTCGGAGTTCGTTTGCGGGACGGGATCCGTGCTCCACCACACCCGACTTCAGGCCGACGCGACCGACGCCTTCCACCTCGGCTTTCAGCACGCGCAGCTCGAACGCTCCGCGTCCTTCGACTCCTCCTCCCTGGCGTTCGGAGGCGGCCTGGTGCGCAACGACACGGTGGGGTCGCTCGACGGCGAGGGCTCTCACTGCACGCTCGACGGCCTCTATGTCGTCGCCGGCTCGCAGTTCGTGGACAACCACATGCGGGTCGAGCACCGTCAGCCGCACACGACCAGCCACCAGCTCTACAAGGGCGTCCTCGACGGACGGGCGCGGTCGGTGTTCAACGGCCGGATCTACGTGCACCAGGCGGCGCAGAAGACGGACGCCAAGCAGACGAACCGCAACCTGCTCCTGTCGAAATCGGCGCTCGCCAACAGCAATCCGCAACTCGAGATCTTCGCCGACGACGTGCGCTGCACGCACGGTTCGACGATCGGCCGTCTCGACGAGGAAGCGCTCTTCTACCTGCGCTCCCGCGGCATCGAGCGCGAACAGGCCCACGCGATGCTGGTCTACGCCTTCGCCCGGGAGCTGGTCGAGAAGGCGTCCCACGAGCCGCTCCGGCAGGACCTGGAGAACCGGCTGCTCGCGAGCCTGAACGGCGGCGGACCGCGGTAGGCCGATGACGGCGCTCGATGTCGAGCGGCTGCGCGCCTCGTTCCCGATCCTCGCCCGGGAGGTTCACGGACACCGGCTGGTCTACCTCGACAACGCCGCCAGCGCGCAGCGGCCGGAGGTCGTGATCGACGCGGTCGACGACTGCTACCGCACCTACTACGCCAACGCCCACCGCGGCGTGCACGCGCTGTCCGAGCAATCGACCGACGCGTACGAAGCGGCGCGCGGCAAGGTCGCGCGCTTCATCGGCGCTCCGGACAGCCATGAGGTGGTCTTCACGCGCGGCACGACCGAGAGCCTGAACCTGGTTGCCCAGAGCTACGGCCGGCCGCTTCTCGAGCCCGGCGACGAGGTTCTGCTGACCGAGATGGAGCACCACTCGAACATCGTCCCCTGGCAGCTCGTCTGCGAGCAGACCGGGGCCCGTGTGCGCGCGGCGCCGATCACCGACGACGGCGAACTCGATCTGGACGGATTCGCCGGAATGCTCAACGAGCGCACCCGGGTGGTGGCCGTGACCCACGTCTCGAACGCGCTCGGCACGGTGAACGACATTCCGGCCGTGGTCGAGCTGACTCGCGCTCGCTCGGAGGCGGCCGTGGTGGTCGACGGCGCGCAGGCGGTGCCGCACATGGCCGTCGACGTGGCCGCGCTCGGCTGCGACTTCTACGCCTTCTCCGGCCACAAGATGTACGGCCCCGGGGGCATCGGCGTGCTCTGGGGCCGGCGCGAGCTGCTCGCGGCCATGCCTCCGTACCATGGCGGCGGGGCGATGATCACTCGGGTCACCTTCGAGCGCACCGACTACGCGGCGCCGCCGCAGCGTTTCGAGGCGGGAACGCCTGCTATCGCGCCGGCGATCGGGCTGGGCGTTGCGGTCGAGTTCCTGGAGTCGGTCGGTCTGGATCGGATCGAGCGGCACGAGCAGGAGCTGCTCTCCCATACTGTGGAAGCACTGAACGATCGCCCCTGGGTTCGCGTGCTGGGGCAGGGCACGGAAGCCGGTTTGCCCGGGGCCGCCGTCGTGTCCCTGGTGATCGACGGCGCGCACCCCCACGATGTGGCAACGATTCTCGACGAGCAGGGAGTGGCGATCCGCGCCGGCCACCACTGCGCGCAGCCCCTGATGGAACGGCTGGGCGTCCCGGCCACGGTGCGGGCCTCGTTCGGGCTGTACAACACCCACGAGGAAGTCGACTTGCTGGTCTCCGGCCTGCACGAAGTGCGGCGGATCTTCGGCTGATGGGCGTAGGGTAGGCCACCGGCAGCCATGTCCGATCTCCGCGACCTCTACCAGCAGGTCATCCTCGACCACTATCGCGCGCCCCGGAACTTCGGCGCCCTCGAGCCGGTGTCGGCCTGCGCCGAGGGCTACAACCCGCTCTGCGGCGACAAGGTCAAGATCTACCTGCGCACCGACGGCGACCGGGTCGACGGCCTCACCTTCGAGGGCGTCGGATGCGCGATCTCGACCGCATCGGCGTCTTTGATGACCGAGGCGGTCCGCGGCCTCGAACGGCCGCAGGCGGAGGCGCTGATCGCGTCCTTCCTGAAGCTGATGACCGGCGACGGGGACGGGCGGGCCGGCGCCGATCTCGGCAAGCTGGAGGTTCTGAGCGGCGTCAAGGACTACCCGGTGCGGATCAAGTGCGCGACGCTGGCCTGGCACGCCCTGCGGGCCGCGCTCGAGGGCGGGGACCCGGAGGCGGTGTCCACCGAGTAGGCTGTAGCGTCAACGGGAGGATGAGAATGGACGACACCGCCGCGACCGGAGTCCAGGTGGACATGGCGGCCCTGGAGGCCCGCATCGTCGAGGCCCTGAAGACCGTCTACGACCCGGAGATCCCGGTCGACATCTACGAGCTCGGCCTGATCTACGACGTGCGGATAGAGCCGAATGCCCACGTCAAGCTGCAGATGACGCTGACCTCGCCGCACTGCCCGGTCGCCGAGTCGCTGCCGGGCGACGTCGAGCGGACGGTCCGCGACGTCGAGGGCGTCGAAGACGCCGAGGTCGAGGTGGTCTGGGATCCGACGTGGAACCCGGCGATGATGAGCGAAGCCGCGAAACTGGAGCTGGGGTTCTTCTGATGCAAACACTGGGTGCGCCGGCCTTCTGGCCGGCATCCGGCGGAGACTCTGATGCGTAGCTTTTCCTTTGCGACTGCCTTGTCCACGTTTGCTTTGGTTCTCATTGCTTGCATCGCGGCAGCCGAACAGAAAGACCACGGCCTGCGCGGCGCGAAGCACCCCGAGCCCGGCGTCCTCTTCGGCGGCCAACCGACCGAGGACCAGCTCAAGGCGATGGCCGCCGACGGCCTGTCCTTCGTCCTCGACCTGCGTGCCGAGGGCGAGAACCGCGGCTTCGACGAGCCCGCGGCACTCCAGAGCCTGGACGTGCCCTACCTGAACCTGCCGGTGGACGCGGAACGCCTCGAGCAGCCGGAGACCTTCGAGCGCTTCATCGAAGCGATGGACAGGGTGGACGGCCCGGTGCTCGTCCACTGCGCCTCGGGCAACCGGGTCGGCGCCCTCTACTACGCCTATCTGGTCGCCGGAAAGGGCGTGGACCGGGAGGAGGCCCGCACCCTCGCGAAGGAGAACGGACTGCGAAGCGCCGCGCTCGAGAAGGCCGTCGACCGCTACCTCGATTGGAAACCCTGAGTGTCGGTGCGCCGGCCTTCTGGCCGGCATCCGGAGCGAATCTCAGATCTCTGACCAGCCGTAGTCACCCAAGGGATGCTCTGGAACCGGTTGCGACGCGCCCAGGAAGACGAGATGGCTGAGAGGCGAACACCGACGGCTCTTCCCGGCCTCGGCGCCTCGCTGCGCAGGAACCTGCCGTTCTTCGCGATCGAGCTGGTCGTCGTCTTCGTCGGCGTCTACCTGGCCTTCCTCCTGGGCAATCGCCAGGCGGCCGAGCGCGAACAGGACGTCGCGCTGAAGTACCGCGAGGTCCTGATCTGCGACTTCGAGCTCCTTGTCTCGTTCCTGCACGACCAACTGGAGGAACTGCGGCCGCACATCCAGGTCGTCCGGGAGATCGATGAAGGCCTTCAGCCGGACATTCCGTTGGGCGAGTTCTACTACCTGTACGACGATCGGGTCCTCCAGGCCGCTTTCGACAGCCAGAACTTCGAGTCGCTGGACAGCCGTCTGGTGCAGGCCGTCGTGAGGGGCAGAATCCTGCTCCGGTCGCTGGAACAGTACGTCGACCGCCTGAACGCATTCACGACCGCGACTCTGGCGCCGATGGAGCGGGACGGCGACCGCCGCTACTACGACGACGAGGGCGATCTGCTTCCGCACCTGGAGGCGTACCCGCGGCTCATTCGGCGGGCCGCACGCGTGAACGCCGGGCTGCAGAACATCCTGCGCGGGGAAGCCCTGTTCAGCCTGCACATCGAAACGATGGGTTTCGATCTGGAAGACCTCGTAGGGTTCGATGCCGACGACCCCGGCACCCCCGAAGCACTGAAGGATGCCGTGACTCGCGCGATCGAGCTGGCCCGGTTCGACCTGGAGGATCCGTGCTCTCGTGGCTTTGCCAGCTTGCGGGAGCCCTGAGCCGCGCCGTATATGCTTGGCGCCGCTTGACCGGCCCCTCGTCACGCCTTCGTCCGCCGCGCCCACGACCCACAGGAACCACGCGTCGATGAGTCAGGTCGAGGCTGCCGGAACGCCCGAGGCCGGCGGGCCTCCCCAGCGGCAGCCGCTGGACATCGCGACGGACACGCTGCGCTTCCTCGCCGTCGACATGGTCGAGCGGGCGAACAGCGGCCATCCCGGCGCGCCGATGGGTCAGGCTGCGATGGCGGCGCTGCTGTGGACGAAGTACCTGCGCTTCGCGCCCAGGGATCCCCAGTGGCCGAACCGGGACCGCTTCGTGCTTTCCTGCGGCCACGCCTCGGCGCTGATCTACGGCCTCCTGCACCTGGCCGGCTACGACCTGAGCCTGGAGGAGATCCGGAACTTCCGGCAGTACGGCTCGCTCACCCCGGGCCACCCGGAACACGGCCTGACGCCGGGCGTCGAGGTGACGACCGGCCCGCTCGGCCAGGGCATCTCGGCCGCCGTCGGCATGGCGATCGCCGAGCAACTGCTCGCGGCGCGCTTCAACCGGCCGGGGCACGTCCTGTTCAACCACCGCACATGGGTGCTCGCGTCCGACGGCGACCTGATGGAAGGCGTCGCCTCCGAGGCCTGCTCGATGGCTGGCCACCTCGGTCTCGGCAAGCTGAACGTGCTCTACGACGCGAACCGGATCACGATCGACGGTCCGACGGACCTGAGCTTCAGCGAGGACGTGCTCGGGCGCTACCGGGCGTACGGCTGGCACACGCTGTCGGTGGAGGACGGCAACGACATCGAAGCCCTGGATGCCGCGTTCGAGGCGGCGCTCGCGGAAACCGGCCGTCCGAGCCTGATCCAGGTTCGCACTCATATCGGCTACGGCAGCCCGAACAAGCAGGACAGCGCCGCCTCGCACGGCGCGCCGCTGGGCGCCGACGAAGTGGTTGCCACGAAGGAGGCTTTGGGCTGGCCGCTCGAGCCCGAGTTCCTGGTGCCCGACGCGGCCCGCGCGGCGTTCGCGCCGGCCGCGGACTTCGGGTCCGAAGCGGCGGCCGAGTGGCACCGGCTGCTGGAGTCCTACCGCCGCGAGTATCCGGATGCGGCGGCCGAGCTGGATCGCCGTCTGGCCGTCGGCCTGCCGGACGGCTGGCGCGACGCGCTCCCGCGCTTCGGTCCCGGCGACGGCCCGGTCGCCACGCGTTCGGCCTCCGGGGTCACGCTCAACGCGCTGAAGGACCTGGTCCCCGAACTCGCCGGCGGCTCGGCCGACCTGACCGGCTCCAACAACACGCTGCTCGAGGGCGAGGGCGACTACGCCGCCGGTTCGCCGACGCGCCACTTCCGCTTCGGCGTGCGAGAGCACGCGATGGCCGCGGCGATGAACGGCCTGGCCTTGTCCGGCCTGTTCCGGCCCTACGGCGGCACGTTCCTCTGCTTCCTCGACTACCTCAAGCCGAGCCTGCGGCTGGCCGCGCTGATGGAGCTCCGGGCGATCTACGTCTTCACCCACGACTCCGTGTTCCTCGGCGAGGACGGTCCGACCCACCAGCCGATCGAGCACCTGGCCCACCTGCGTGCGGTGCCGGGCCTCGTCGTCGTCCGGCCGGCGGACGCCAACGAGACCGCCGCGGCCTGGGCTCTGGCGCTCGAGACCCCGGGCCCCTCCGCCCTGGTCCTCACTCGCCAGAAGCTCCCCGTGCTGGAGGCGACCTCCGAACACGCGCTCGACGGCGTCGCACGCGGCGCCTACGTCCTGGCGGACAGCGGCGTCGAGCCCGACCTGATCCTGATCGCCACCGGCTCCGAGGTCGCGCCTACGCTGGAGGCCGCGTCCGAACTCGAAGCCGAAGGCCACGCCGTCCGCGTCGTCAGCATGCCCTCCTGGGAGGCCTTCGCCGCGCAGCCGCGGGAGTACCGCGACCAGGTGCTGCCGCCGAACGTCCGCCGCCGGCTGGCCGTCGAAGCCGCGGCGACCCTGGGCTGGGAGCGCTGGACGGGCTCGGAAGGCGACGTCCTCGGCCTCGACCGCTTCGGCGCCTCCGCGCCGTACGGGGACCTGGTCGAGAACCTCGGCATCAACGCCTCGGCGATCGCCGAACGCGCCCGTCGCCTGCTCTCCGGATGATCCGTGCGTTCACCTCCGTTCTGAGCTTGGCCCTCCTGCCGGCGCCGAGCCCGGCGCAGACCGACACCCCGCCGCCACTCGTCGCCGCCCTGGACGCCGACGCGGACGGCACCCTGACGGCGTCCGAACTCCCCGCCCAGGCCCGGCGCGTCCTCCTCTTCGCGCTGGACGCCGACGACAACGGGATCCTCTCCGCCGGGGAAGTCGACACGATCGGCCGTGGCGGAGCCGGCCGCGGCCGCAAGACCCGCCGCGGCCCCGACAATTGGGACTTCGCCGAGGACACCACGAACGGAATCCGGATCGTCCGTAACCTCGAGTATGCCACCGGCCCCGAGTACGCGGGCGGCCGCGGCAAGCTCGACGTCTACATTCCGTCCGGCGACGGTCCGCACCCCGTCATCCTCTTCTTCCACGGCGGCGGGCTCTACAACGGCGACAAGGCGACGCTGACCGAGCTGGGGCCGCGGTTCGCGTCGCTCGGTTACCTCGTCGCGGCGCCGAACTACCGGCTGTCGCCCGAGTACGCCTACCCCGCCTACATCGAAGACGCCGCCCTCGCCTTCCGCTGGGCCTGGGACCACATCCGTGACTACGGCGGCGACCCGGAACGGATCGCTGTCTCGGGCGGCTCCGCCGGAGGCCACATCGCCGCCCTCCTGTCCGTCGACGGCCGCTACCTCGAAGCGCGCGGCCTTGGCCTGCGCCACATCCGCGCGTCGCTGCCGATCACGGGCCTGATGAACGCCGAGCGCGCCGGCCGCGAACGGCACCTCCTGACCTGGCGTGCCGACCCGGAACTCGTCCGGGAAGCCTCGCCGATCCGCTACGTAGCGCCCGATCTGCCGCCGATGCTGATCACCGTCGCCGACGGCGACACCGAGACGCGCCGTACGCAGAACGTCGAGATGTTCGAGGCGATGGAGGCCGCGGGCGCCGAAGTCGAGTTCGAGTGGCTCGTTGACCGCACCCACAACTCGATCCTTCCGAACATGATCAGGGAAGGAGACCGGACGGTCGAACTGCTGCTCGATTTCCTGCGCCGCCACGGCATGGCGCCGTAGTCGGCACGCTAGGCCGGCAGCAACGCCGCGAACTCCTCGAACGGCAACACCTCCACGTCCTCGATCCGTTGCGGTCGATCTCCCAGGTAGACGACGATCCGGCGCTTCAGACGGTCGGTCCTCTGGGCCAGGGAGCGGAAACCGCGAAGCACGGAGCGGTCGGCACGGCGACTCGCCTTGACTTCGATCCCCCAGACTTCCCGGCCCACCTCCAGCACGAAGTCGACCTCGGCGCCGTGGCGGGTCCGGTAGTGGTAGAGCGCGGCCTCCGGCCATAGCGTGCCGAGGCGGCGTTGGAGTTCGTAGGCCACGAGGTGCTCGAGCAGCAGGCCGCGCTCGTCGTCGAGCGGACGATCCAGCGGCCGGCGCAAGAGGGCATTCCGCACGCCGAGGTCGAACAGAAAGAGCTTCCCGTGGCGGACCAGCGACGATCGGTCTGAGCCGCTCCAGGCCGGGACGCGGAAGGCGACCAGGGTGTCGTCGAGGACATCGACGTAGCGGCGGGCGGTCTCGTACGGGATGCCTGCGTCCTTGCACAGGGAGTTCAGGTTGAGGATGCGGCCCGACGCGGCCGCGGCCAGGTCGAGCAGGCGGGCAAAGCCACCGACGTCACGGACCAGGGCCTCGGCCTGGATTTCGGCGCGCAGGTAGGTGTCGACGTAGCTCCTCAGATCGAGTGCGCGAGTAGCTTCGTCTTTCTCGGCGTAGATGCCGGGCAGGCTGCCGTGGGCAAGGACTCGCTCCAGATTGAAGTCGGAGCCCAGTTCGGAGGCGAGCAGCGGATGCAGGTAGTGGACGTGGATGCGCCCCGGCAGCAGGTTGGCCCGTCCGCGGCGTAGCTTGCGGGCGCTCGACCCGGACAGGAGGAACCGGAAGCGTGGCGGCCTCTGGTCGAGCAGCACCTGGACGGTATCGAGCAATGCCGGGACGCGCTGCACTTCGTCCAGGAACACCGTCATCGTCTCCTGTGGCGCGGAGGCGAGTTCCCTGGAGAGGCGCTCGGGTTGGGCTACGTACTCGCGAAACGCCCCCGGGTCGGCCAGGTTGACGACCAGGTCCGGTTCCAGCGTGGCCAGCAAGGTCGACTTGCCGACCTGGCGGGGGCCGAGGACGAGTGCGCTACGCTTCGACGAGCGAAGGACCGGAGCCAGCAGTCGGTCGAACATCCGGGTAAAATAGCCGCATTTTTACCCAGGTGCAACAACTTTCTGCCGGGAAGGGCTCTCACTCCGGCAGGCTGAACGCGATGTACTCGCCGCCGGAAGGCCCGCCCGTCCGGCCGCCGCCGGCGGCGATGACGACGTACTGCTTGCCGTCCACGCTGTAGACGGCCGGCGTCGCGTAGCCGGCTGCCGACAGCTTCGTCTCCCAGAGGATCTCGCCGTTCCGCGTGTCGTAGGCGCGGAACATCTCGTCCGGCGTCGCTCCGATGAAGATGAGGCCCGACGCCGTCACCACGGGGCCGCCGTAGTTCACCGCGCCGAAGCCGAGGCCGGGGTGCGTTGGGTAGTCGCCGAACGGCACCTTCCAGGCGATCTCGCCGGTGGCCAGGTCGATCGAGTTGAGCGTTCCCCAGGGTGGCGAGTTGCCGGGCAGGTTCTCGTGGTCGCGGAGATAGACGTAGCCGCCGAGCGCGTAGGCGACTTCGCCTCTGGGCTCGTCCTCTTCGGGCTCCGGCGACAGGATGTAGGCCTCGATGGCGCCGAGTTCGATCCGGTTGAGGTGCGCGAAACCCTCCATCCGGCCGCTGCCCTCGCGGATGATCCGGCGCATCTCGCCTCGGGACAGCCGGTCGCCGACGCCGAGCAGCGGACCGCCCATGTCGGTGCCCTCTAGCTTCTGCCCATGGCAACGGCCGCAGTGAAGCGCGTAGGTGCCGTAGCGGCTGAAGCCGACCGGCACCTCGGTCAGTTCCAGGATGCCGGCGACGTCGTTCGCGTTGACGATCAGGTGGTTCGTGTTCGGATCGAACGCCGAACCGCCCCACTCGCCGCCGCCGTCGTACCACGGCATGAAGAGGACGGTGCCGACCTTCGGCGGCGCCCAGGGCCGGAGGTCCCAGTCCTTGATCCGCTCCTCGACGAAAGCGCGCGCCTCCGGGGTGCGGTTCGTGATCTCGAAGTCCTGCCGGCTGATTACGACAGCGGACATCGGCTGCGTCGGCGACGTCACCTCGCCCGGCAGGGTGCTCGGGATCGGCGTTTCGATCTCGTGGATCGGGTACATCGACTCGCCGGTCTCTCGGTCGAAGACGTAGAGCTGCCCCGTCTTCGTCGTGATCGCTACCGCGTCGATCGGGCGGCCGTCGCGCTCGAGCCGGACCAGGGTCGGCGGCGACGGATTGTCCTTGTCCCACAGGTCGTGGCGGACGACCTGGAAGTGCCACAGCAACTCGCCCGTGCGCGCGTCCACCGCGACCAGGGCGTCGGAGAACAGGTTGTCGCCGGGACGGCTCGCGCCGTAGAAGTCGGGAGTCGCCGAGCCGGTCGGCGCGAACACGATGCCGCGCTCTTCGTCCAGCGCCATGCCGGTCCAGACGTTCGCGCCGCCGGCGCGCTCGAGCGAGCCCTCGGCCCAGGTCTCGGAGCCGGTGTCGCCGGGCTTCGGAATCGTGTCGAACTGCCAGACCAGGCTGCCGTCCACCGCGCTGAACGCCCGGATCGAACCCGGGAATGCGTTCGCGTCCTCGTTGGTCGAGAAGCCGAGAATCAGCTTGTCCTCGAAGACGACGCCAGGCACGGTGACGAAGATGACGCCGGCCCGGTCGACGTCCGGCGTCAGGTCGACCAGGCCGCCGTCGCCGAAGGTCTCGACCAGACTGCCGTCGCCGGCGTCGAGCCCGATCAGGTCCTTGCCGTGGGTGTAGAAGAGACGCCGGTCGGCGCCGTCTTCCCACCACATGAGCCCCCGCTGGGCGTTGCCGGAAAGCTCCAGGTTCGTGCGCCAGATCTCCTCGCCGGTCGCCGCGTCGAGCGCGAAGGCGTCGAGATGGGGCGAGAGCGCGTAGAGCACGCCGTCGATGACCAGGGGGCTGGTGTACATCGTGGCGCCGGGACCCCGCGGCTCTCCCGCGTCGTAGACCCAGGCGACCTCGAGTTGGCTGACGTTGTCCCGGTCGATCCCGGTGAGCGGGCTGTAGTGCTGGCGTCCGGAGTCGCCCAGGTAGACGGGCCAGTCCTCGTCGGTCGGGCCGCAGGCCACGGTCAGCAGCGCCACTGCCAGGGGCGCCTTCAGGGCCAGGGCAGGTCGGGTAGGTGGCATGGCGCGGAATCGTACTCGCTGGCCGGCTGTAAGCTGCCAAGGAGTCACTCCAACCGTAGAAAGGCGCCGCGATGAAGAGACTGGCCCTCGTTGTCTTAATGTTCCTGCCAGCGGCCCTTGCGGGCGCCGAGGACCAACCGAACATCGTCCTCCTGTTCGCCGACGACCTCGGCTACGGCGCCATCTCGGCCTACGGCGGCGCCAGCATCCCGACCCCGCACATCGACTCGATCGGTGAGCAGGGAGTCCGCTTCGTATCGGGCTACATGACCGCGCCGGTCTGCAACCCGTCCCGCAACGGACTGATCACGGGCCGCTACCAACAGCGCTGGGGCAAGGAGCTCAACTCGCAGACCGTGCCGCCGATCGGCGCCGCCCGGGGGACCCTCGGCGTCCACCACCGCACGATCGGCGATGCGCTGAAGACCGCCGGCTACACGAACGCCGCGATCGGCAAGTGGCAGCTCGGGATGAGGCGGCTCCTGCATCCCCTCGACCGTGGCTTCGACTACTTCTACGGCATGCCGTCCGGCATGAACTACGTCGACCCGAGCTGGCCTGGCGCGCACGCCCTGGAGATGAAGCCGGTGACCCGCGGGAACCCGGACCGCATCGTCGCCATGTTCAAGGGCCGCGAGGAGGACGAGCTGAAGGAGTACCAGACCACGCAACTCGCCCGCGAAGGGATCGAGTTCATCGATCGCAACAGGGACAAGCCCTTCTTCCTCTATCTCGCCTTCTACGCGGTCCACGCCCCGATGCAGGTGATGGACGAGCACTACGAGCGCTTTCCCGACTTCGACGATCCGTACCGGCGCGTCTACGCGGGGATGGTCAGCGCCCTCGACGATGCCGTCGGCATGGTGCTGGCGAAGCTCGAGGAGCACGGCCTCGCCGACAACACCCTGGTCATCTTCACCTCCGACAATGGGGCCATGTCCACGCAGGACACGGAGCGCATCCACAACAGCCCCCTGATCGGCCACAAGCGGAACCTGTACGAGGGCGGCGTCCGCGTTCCCTTCCTGATGCGCTTCCCCGGCCGCATCCCGGCCGGCACCGTCTACGAGCACCCGATCAGCTCGCTCGACCTCTTCGCCACGTCTGCGAGCCTGGCGGGGGTCCCGGACGTCGAGAGCTACCGTCTCGACGGAGTCGACCTCATCCCCTACCTGTCAGGCGAGATGGAAGGCGCGCCGCACGACTACCTGTTCTGGCGCTCCGGACCCAACGCGGCCGTCCGTCACGGCTCCTGGAAGCTGCTGATGGCGGGCGACCGGATTCGCCTGTACAACGTCGACCGGGATCCCTCCGAGTCCGAGGACCTGTCCGCCGTCAACCCGGACGTGGTGGCGAAGCTGAAGGAGGCGTTCGCGCGCTGGAACGAGGAGATGCAGGACGGCCGCGTATCGCCACCTTCGCGGCGCGCGACGACGACCTACAACGGCGACACGATCGAGTGGCACATCTGAGGCAGCTACGGCTCCGCGCCGGCACGCTTGCCGCGCTGCACCTGGCCCCAGCGCTCGAGGCGCAGGTGGGTGGCTACGCCCGTCTCCGAGTCGACCTCGAAGATCGCGATCTGCTCCTTGTCGCGGGTGCCGGCGAAGCGGTGCTCGCCGATCGGCACGGTCTCTCGCCCGGCGATCAGCAGCTTGCCGTCCTTCACCGCGACGGGTAGCGGATTCCGCCCGAAGTCGTAGATGCCGGCGTAGCGCTTCAGTTCGTCCTCTTCCAGCGCGACCGGAGCGTGGTCCGGCTCCGCCACTCCGAGCACGGCCCTCGCGATGCGGGCCTGCAGGGGGCCGGGCTCGGCGGAGCCGCTGTTGGCGAGCACGGCGACGATCAGATCGTCGTCGGGGTACCAGGCGAGCTGGCTCAGGAAGCCGTTGATGCCACCGGCGTGCTCGATCAGGCGGTGGCCGGCCATCTCGCCCACGAACAGGCCGAGGCCGTAGCCGATCTCCTCGCCGCGGGGTAGCCGTCGCCGGGTCGTCATCGCCTCGAGCCCGTCCGGCCCCACGACGTCGCCGGCGCCGAGCGCCACCATCCAGCGCACCAGGTCGAGGACGCTGGAGCCGAGCGCTCCGGCCGCGAACGGCAGGTGCATGGAGAGCGGCTGGTCGTTCAGCAGGACGCCGTCCTCGACCCGGTAGCCCTCGGCGCGGTTGGGCACGATCGGGTCGTTGTAGAGGTAGTGCGACTCCCGCATCCCGAGCGGCCGGAAGAACGTCTCCTCCAGGTACTCCGCGTACGACTTGCCGCTCGCCTTCTCGACCAGCAGGCCCGCCAGGTAGTAGCCGGAGTTGTTGTACTGGTAGCGGTCGCCCGGTTCGAACTCGTACGGCACGGTCGAGAACAGCTCGATCATCTGCTCGTGCGAGAGATCGAGCCGCCCCTTCTCCCAGAACCCCGGCATCTCGGTGTAGCCCTTGATGCCGCTCGTGTGATCGAGCAACTGGCCTACCGTGATGTGGAACGGGCCGACCGGGTAGTCGGGGAAGTACTTCGTCATCGGGTCGTCGAGGGCGACCTTCCCGTCCTCGACCAGCTTCATGACCGCCGCCGCGGTGAACTGCTTGGTGACGGAACCGATGCGGTAGACCGTGTGCTCGGTCGCGGGCACCCGGTTCTCGACGTCGGCGAGGCCGTAGCCGCGGGCCAGGACCAGTTCGCCGCGATGCTGCACGGCGACCGAGATGCCGGGCGTCTGCGTGGCCTCCATCGACTCGGAAACGAGTCCGTCGATTCGTTCGAGCAGAGCGCCACGGTCGTCGGCGCCGGCTGCCGCCGGCGCGAGTATGGATGCGACCGTGGTCAGGAAGGCCAGGGCGGGCGTGGTTCTGATCTGCATGGAGGCGATCCTATGGCGCGCTACCCTGTGGACATGCCCATGCCGAAGCTCTCCGCCGCGCCCGTGATCCTGAGTCTCACCGCCTTCGGCTGCTCCGACACGTCGCTATCCGTCAACGACTACGCCGAGGCGCCTCACCCGGCGTCGCCGACCGAGGGTTACAACGAGCAGCGCAACGTCTACTTCGGCGACGTCCACGTCCACACCCGCTACTCCTTCGACGCCTACCTCCTCGGTACCGAGGTGACGCCCGACGAGAGCTACCGCTTCGCCAGGGGCGAAGCGATCGAAAGCTCCTTCGGCAACGAGATGAAGCTCCGGGAGCCGCTCGATTTCTTCGCCGTCTCGGACCACGGGTTCTTTCTCGGCATGGTGCCGCAGTGGGCCGACCCTTCGACCAGGGTTGGCCAGCTTCCCGGCGCGGAGGCGTTCCACGGCGTCAACGAAGGCGACAACCTGAACCCGTACTCGTTGCAGATGCGGTCCGTCCTGTTCCGCGAGCGCTTCGGCCGCCAGATGCGCACCGACGGCGGCTTCCTGCGGCGGCAGCGGGCAAGGATGACGAACCATCCGCAGATGCAGTTCGCGTCCTTCGACGACGACGCCCACCGCTCGGCCTGGGAGGACTCGATCCTCGCCGCGGAGCGCCACAACGACCCCGGTAACTTCACCACCTTCATCGCCTACGAGTGGACGTCGTCGACGCCGGCGCCGGAATCGGCGGCGTACCACCGGAACGTCATCTTTGCCGGGCCGGAGGCGCCGGCCCGGCCGTTCACGCGCCTCGATTCGCACGAGCCGGAGCAGCTCTGGAGCTGGATGGACCGGCTGCGGGAGCAGGGCGTCGACAGCCTGGCGATCCCGCACAACTCGAACCAGTCGCACGGCCAGGTGTTTCGGCTCAAGTACTCCGACGGCCGGGCGGTCGACCGGGCCTTCGCCGAACAGCGCATGCGCAACGAGCCGCTGGTCGAACTGACCCAGGTCAAGGGCACCTCGGAGACCCACCCCCGGCTCTCGCCGGACGACGAGTGGGCCGACTTCGAGATCCTGAACACCCGCAAGGGCAGGATCACCTCCCACAGCGATCCGGGCGGCAGCTACGCGCGGGAGGCTCTGGTCAACGGTCTGGCGCTCGAGCAGGAGGGACGCGGCAACCCGTTCAAGATCGGTTTCGTCGGCTCCAGCGACACCCACAACGGCGCGCCCTCCTTCGACGAGTCGAACTACTTCGGCTCCGCGCCGACCTCGGTGAGTCCCGAGAACCGGGGCGCGGTGCCGGTCTCGGAGGAGCGGCTGGACTACATCGCCGGCCTGCCGCCCGCCGCGCGGGCGCGCGGCGCCGTCGTCGACGACGAGCTCGGCCCCTACTTCGGCATGCGGAGCGCGCAGTTCTCGGCCTCCGGCCTCGCCGCGGTGTGGGCCGAGGAGAACACCCGGGACGCCATCTTCCAGGGGATGCGCCGCAAGGAGACCTACGCGACCTCCGGCACCCGCATCCGGCTCCGCTTCTTCGGCGGCTTCGACTACGACGGCCTCGATCCGGCGAGACCGGACCTGATCGAACAGGCCTACGTCGGCGGCGTACCGATGGGCGGCGACCTGGTCGCCGACAGCGACGCGGCGCCCCGCTTCCTGGTCTGGGCCCAGCAGGACAGGCACAGCGCCCCGCTGCAGCGGCTCCAGGTCGTCAAGGGCTGGTACGACGGCGGCTACCGCAAGGAAACCCGCGAGCAGGTCTACGACGTGGCCTGTTCGGACGGCGCAACGGTCGATCCGGAGACCCACCGCTGTGCCGACAACGGCGCGACCGTCGATCTGTCCGACTGCTCGTTCAGCGAGGACCTGGGCGCCGGCGAGCTCGCCGTCGTCTGGGAGGACCCGGACTTCGACCCGGGCACCGACGCCGTCTACTACGTGCGCGTGCTCGAGAACCCGACCTGCCGCTGGACAACCTGGGACGCGCTGCGGGCGGGCGTCGAGCCGCGGGGCGGCGTCGCGTTGACGATCCAGGAGCGGGCCTGGTCGTCGCCGATCTGGTACTACGCGCCCCGCTAGCGCGGCAGAAACTGGGTGCGCCGGCCTTCTGGCCGGCAGCCGCCGCGAAGCGGCGGACTCTGGACTGTCTGCCGCGCTAGCGGGGCGCCCTGGTGGGCCGTGAGGGGATCGAACCCCCGACCCTTGGATTAAAAGTCCACTGCTCTACCAACTGAGCTAACGGCCCGGCGCAGTATACGACCGCGGTGTCGGTGCGCCGGCCCTCTGGCCGGCATCCGGTCTACTCGCCGACCGCCGCCCGCACGGTCCCGAACCGCTTCCCCAGCCACCCCTCGAGCGTTCCGCCGCCGCTGACGACGGTTTCCTCCCGCCTCGGGCCCGACGAGATCAGGTCCGCGCTGGCCTCGAGTTCCTGCTCCAGGAAGTCGATGTAGTCGAGCGCGGCCCGCGGCAGGTCGCTCCGGTCGAGCACGCCGCGCGTGTCCTGCTTCCAGCCGGGGAAGCTGCGGTAGATCGGCTCGGCGGCTTCCAGCCGGTCGGTCACCGCCGGCAGGTTGCGCACCACCTCGCCGCCGATGCGGTAGGCGACGCAGACCTTGAGTTCGTCCAGTTCGTCGAGCACGTCGATCTTGGTCAGCGCCAGACTGCGCGCGCCGTTGACGCGGCTCGCGTGGCGCAGGACGACCAGGTCGAGCCAGCCGCAGCGCCTGGGCCGGCCGGTCGTCGTGCCGAACTCGTGTCCGCGGTCCCGCAGGTGCAGACCGACGCCGTCGGCCAGCTCGGTCGGCATTGGTCCTTCGCCGACCCGGGTCGTGTAGGCCTTGACCACGCCGATCGCGCCGTCGATCGCCGTCGGCGGCACGCCGCTCCCGGTCGCGGCGCCGCCGGTCGTCGAGTTCGAGCTCGTCACGTAGGGATAGGTCCCGTGGTCGACGTCGAGCAGCGCGCCCTGCGCGCCCTCGAAGAGCACGGTGCCCCCGCTCCGCATCAGGCCGTCCAGCTCGACCGACAGGTCGCACAGGTAGGGAGACAGGCGTTCGGCCCAGCGGGTGAAGTCGGCCGCGGCGGCCTCGGGGTTCAGTTCGGCGCCCTCGGCGGCCGGGCGCTCGAAGTCCGCGACCCTCACGATTTGCCGGTTCATCATCGCCTCGCCGCCGGCGACGAGTTCGGCCAGGCGGATGCCGGTGCGGCCGATCTTGCTCTCGTAGGCCGGGCCGATGCCCTTGGCGGTGGTGCCGATGCGGTCCGCTCCCCGCGCCTCCTCGCGGACGATGTCGAGAGCCACATGGACCGGCGTCAGGGCATGCGCCCGGTCGGAAAGCCGCAGCCGGCCGGCCGTTTCGATGCCGCGTTGCTCCAGTTGGGCGACCTCGGCGAGAAAGGCGTCCGGGTTGATCACCATGCCGTTGCCGAGATAGCAGGCCACTCCCTCGTGCAGGATGCCGGAGGGGATCAGGTGCAGGGCGAAGTGCTCATCGCCCTCGCCGCTGCCGAACTTCACCGTATGGCCGGCGTTGTTGCCGCCCTGGAAGCGGACCACGGCATCGAAGGCGGGGCACAGGAGATCGATGATCTTCCCCTTGCCCTCGTCGCCCCACTGCATGCCGACGACGGCTACGTTCGCCATGTCCGGTTCCTTCAGGCAACTCGCGGTTCGACCCGCATCGCGGCGACGCGGGGAGCGTGACCCTAGCAGTGGGTGAAGCTGACCGCGACTGGGTGCGCGGGTCTTCTGACCCGCTGCCGTATCATCCGGAGCCGTGCACGAACGTGCGGACGCGGCGTCGTTCCTGGTTGTCTGCGGCCGCGACCTGAGGGCAGGTCTTCTGTTCGGCGCGCTGCTGTTCGGCGGGCCGATCTCGCTTGCCCACCTGGTGCACAACCGGACGGACAGCGCCGTCGCGGGAATCGCCGCCCTCCTGCTTTTCGCGCTGCTCTACGGAGTCTGGGCGGGCGCCGCCTTCGGCGGTCTGGGGCTGCTGTGGCGGACCGTCGCGCGACTGCGCCGCAGGTCCGCGGGCGATCCGGTCGTCCTCGCCGCGTGCCTGTTCAACCTCGTCTTCCTCGAGCTCGTCCTGTTCTACGGCCTGACCTACGGGCAGGTCCCCTGGTTCACGCCCGCCGGCTTCTGGAGCATGGCGCTGTTTCTGGCCGTGGCCGGCGTTCTGGCGGGCGCCGCGATCTGGCTCGTCACCTGGGTGCTGGCGGCTCGGCTCGCGCGTCTCGACGCCGGTCGACTGCCGCGGCTCACGGGCGCGCTCGCAATCGCCCTGGTCGCGGCCCACGTGGTGCTGCCGATCGCCTTCCGGCTCGCTCCGGAGGAAAGGGCGGCATCCTTCGACCCGACGGCGCTGGTCGCCGGCGCCGGGCCGCCGGTCGCCCTGCTGGGCTTCGACGGCGTGGACCCCGACATGCTCCAGGAACTGATCGACGCCGGCGACCTGCCGAACTTGGCCGAGTTCGTCCGCGAGGGCACGTCGAGCCGGCTCGAGACGATCAGCGACGCCAACTCCGCGGTGATCTGGGCGTCGATCTACACCGGCGAGACGCCCCGGCGGCACCGCGTCCACGACTTCTACCGGATTCGCTTCCCCGGCGCGGGAGCCGGCCTGTTTCCGGTTCACCGCACGAGCTTCAAGGAGCTGATCGAGCGCGTGGCATGGGCACCCGGGATCTCCCGGCGCTTCGTCAACCGGCTCGACCTGGCGTCGCCGCCGATCTGGGAGATCACGGATCGGGCGGGACTGCCGACGGTCGTTGTCGACGGCTACTTCTACTCGTTCCCGGCCCAGCGGATGCTCGAGCCGTCGAGCCGGCTCCTCGGTTACGGCCTGAACGACACGCTGGCGACTGCCGGCGCCGCGGACACGACGCTCGAGTGGTTCGCGCAGCCGCCGGATGTGCCCCAGGAGGTCCTTGACGCCGCCGCCGGCCGGCCGGACCTCGACTGGCAGCACCGGGCCGTCATCGCCCTGCTGGAGCACCGCTCCCGGCAGGGCGAGCCGCCGCCGCGCTTCCTCAACCTGTACACCCATGAACCGGACACCGTCTCGCACCAGCGCTGGCGCTGGGCCGAGCCGGCGCTGTTCCCGTTCGTCTCCCGGGCCGGCATCGAGGAGCACGGGGAGGCGGTGGCCCACGTCTACCGGCGGATCGACGGCCTGGTCGGCGAGCTGCGCGGGCTCCTGAGTCCGGAGACGGTCTTCGTTGTCGCTTCGGACCACGGTCAGTCGCCGACCTTCGTTCACCGGCTGTACACCCAGCACCGGCACGGCCCGGACGGGGTCCTGCTGCTTTACGGCCCCGGCATCCGCGGCGGCCAGCGGCTGGAGAGCAGCCACGTGCTCGATGTCTTTCCGACCGTGCTGGCGTTGCTGGGTCTGCCGGTGCCGGAGGATGCCGAGGGGAGGGTGCTGGAGGGTGCGTTCGAGTCGCCGCCGGATCCGGGTTCGTCGCGCCGCGTTGCGACGTATCGCGACGCGTGGCAGCCCGTCGACACGGTGGGCGGCACGGATGTCGAGCGGACGCGGGTGGAGATCGAGCGGCTGAAGGCGATGGGGTACCTGTAGCGGTCGCCGCTTCGCGGCGGCGTGTCGCGCAGAATAGGCCCATGTCCACCGTCCGGCAGGCCCTCACCGCCCTCGGCCGCGAGACGGCCGGCCGCTCGATGATGGACCTTGCCGCCGAGCTCTACCCGATCCCCCGCAGCCTCACCGGCGACGGCGTGCGTGAGACCCTCGATCGGATCGCCCGCCGCATCCCGTTGCAGGTCCACGAACTCCCGACCGGCACGCCGGTCCTGGACTGGACCGTGCCGCGGGAGTGGAACCCGCGCGAAGCGTGGATCCGCGATCCCTCGGGCCGCCGCGTCGTCGACTTTGCCGACCACAACCTCCACCTCGTCGGCTACAGCGCCCCGGTCCATCGGCGGCTTCCCCTGAACGAACTCCGGCCGCACCTGCACAGCCTGCCGGAGCAGCCGGGCCTGATCCCCTACCGCACCTCCTACTACGAGGAAACCTGGGGCTTCTGCCTGCCCCACCGGCTCCTCGAGTCGTTGCCGGACGGCGAGTACGAGGTGTTCATCGACGCCTCGCTCGAGGACGGCTCGATGACCTGGGGCGAGTGCCTGCTGCCCGGGTCGAGCGCCGAAGAGGTCCTCGTCTCCGCTCACGTCTGCCACCCGCAACTCGCGAATGACAACCTGTCCGGGATCGCCGTCGCGGTCCACCTGGCCGAAGCGCTGGCCGCCGTACCCGACCGCCGCTACAGCTACCGCTTCCTGTTCGCGCCTGGCGGCATCGGCGCGATCGCCTGGCTGGCCCGGAACCGCGACCGCCTCGACAGCTTCCGCCACGGCCTGATCGCAGCCAACCTGGGCGACGGGGGAGCCTTCCACTACAAGAGGAGCCGCCGCGGCGACCACGAGATCGACCGCGCCGTCGCGGCGGCCCTGGCCGGACTCGGTGAGGACCTCGTCACGGAGGACTTCTTCCCCTTCGGCTACGACGAGCGCCAGTACTGCTCCCCCGGCTTCGACCTGCCCGTCGGAGTCCTGACCCGTACTCCCTGGGGCCGCTACCCCGAGTACCACACCTCCGCCGACGATCTCTCGTTCATCGGCGCGGAAGCCCTCGCCGGCTCGCTCGCGGCGTACCTGGCGACCGCCGCCGCGCTGGAGGAAGGACCGGGTGCGTCGGAGTCCCCGCCGGCCGTCGCCGAAGGCGGCCGGAAGAGCGCCGGCGGCCGCCGGTACCGCAACCTCGAACCCTTCGGCGAACCCCAGCTCGGCCGCCGCGGCCTGTACGGCGGCCTCGGCGGCGCCGGCCGCAAGGAGTTCGAGATCGCGATGCTGTGGGTGCTCAACCAGAGCGACGGCGAGCATTCCCTGGACGACATCGCGGAGCGCTCCGGATTGCCGTTCGAGAGGATCAGTGAAGCGGCTGAGGCGTTGCGCGAGGCCGGGCTGCTGGGCCGGAAGGGAGAGCCAGAGTGACCCGGTGTCTCGTCTATGCTCCGAAATGACGCAATTCACACCGAAAAGGAGACCGATGTATGTGGCGGATGACACTGTCCGTAGCACTGACTATGGCGATGGGCACGGGGACGGTCTGGGGCCAGAGATTCCTGTGTGAGCCTGTCGTCGTGGGACCCGGAGGTTCCCTTGGTGTGCGGGACTACCAAGTGGACGAGGGGGCATCGACCGGATCAGTGACCATAGATGTCATGCTGCTGTACAGCCCGAAGGCCATAGAGAACGGCACGCATGGTCTGCTGAAGCGTGTCATCGACGATACGAACGAGATCTTTCAGGGTTCGGGAACAGGAATCACACTACGACATGTAGGGACCTATGTGATGAATGAGGATAGCGAGGCCGCCGAAGCAGCTCGACGGGTCGAAGCAAGCACTCTTGAGACATGGTCCGAGCTCTCGAGCGAGCTTCTGCGGGAGGTTCGGGACGATCGTGGTGTTGATCGTGTTCGTCAGGATGTTGGAGCCGATCTCGTCGTCGCATGGACGGCACATTTCGTTGAGTTGACGAGTGCGGGAAGGGCGTACCTGCCAACAACTCGTGATCGCTTCGTTCGAGAACGCGGCTTTGCTGTGATCCACTCCAACGGATCGGAAGAGGAGCGGCCGGAGGAGACGTTCGCGCATGAGGTGGGGCACAATCTCGGCTTACACCATCATCCTGAGGCGCCGGACAGAACGACGGCGGACGCGAGATCTCCGTACCTTGCGTATGGGCAAGGGTACCTTGCGACAAACGCGTCCCTTGAGTATCCGTACATGACGATTATGGCTACGTCCGCAGGAGCGGACGAACCGCGTTACTCCGTTGACCGGTTCTCCCGGAATGGGTTCTATGTCTGGAGAGGCCACAACCTGCGCATAGGCGACCAGCGTCACCGCGCCGCTGAGGCGGCCGCGGCTACGGCTTCGTGGGTGGCGGCCTACGAGGATGCGGAAGGAGATCCGGATCCCGAGCCGGAGCCGGAAGAAAAGGAGCCCGCGGCGCCGAGCAATCTGGTCGCGACCGTTCTTGGGCCGACGAGTGTCCGTTTGGACTGGTTTGACAACTCCGACAATGAGAGCGGGTTCGAAGTTCACTTCCGGCACGAAAACGGAGAATGGGGCCAGCTAGCCAAGAACAAGCCGGCAAACACGACTTCGACGCTGCTTGTTTGGGAGACTCCTCCGTCAGTCAAGCGCTGGCACTTCCGGGTAAGGGCAGTCAACGAGGCCGGCGGCGCGAACAGCAATACGGTGACCGTGACCCTGCCAAGTTCAGCCGCTGGCTGTCCGGCCGACAGGGCGTGTATCGCTGGGGGCGAGTTCGAAGTGCGTGTTTGGTTCTGGAACGAAAGTCAGTGGAACAGGGCCGAGCGGCTCACGACGGCGGACTTGGGCGAGTACGGCGCTGTGTTCTACTTCTTCGGCGAGGACAACCCTGAACTGCTCATCAAAGTGATCGACGCTTGTCGCATCAGCGGGCATTGGTGGGTGTTCGGTTCGGCCGCCACGGATCTGACCTACTTCGTTAGGGTTACTCCCAGAGAAGGCGAGAGTGTCGAGTATCGTCGGGGTGCCACCAACCCCCTGATTGCCGATGCATCCGCGATTCGTTGCAGATGAGCCGATGACTCATCGGGCCCGGGTTGCGGCGTCCTCCACCCGGATCGGCAGCCGCAGCGGCACGCCGCCGCGCTGCTCGAACCAGGCGACGTGCTCGTAGACGAGGTCGATCTCCAGCGTGTAGGCGCCCGGTTCGTCCGGTGCACGGACCGGCAGCATCACCGTCTCGAAGCCGCCCGGAGCCAGGTCCGGCAGCAGGCTGCGGCGGCCTTCCGGGCCGACCTGGGGCCCTCGTTCCGAGCCGTCGTCTTCGGCCCCGGCGGTGCCCTGTCGCCAGCGGGAGGCGAGGTTCACGCCGACGTAGCCCTGGCGGCGCCAGGTGACCTGGGACTCGTTCGTCACGCCGACCGGGAGTTCGACCTCCGCTCCGGCCGGAAGCGTGGCCGGCATCAGCCCGACGGTGCCGATCCGGGCCGCGAAGACCTCCGCGCTCATGTGCTCCTCGCTGCCGAGGAAGCGCAGTTCGGCGCCGAGGTAGAAGGTTTCGTCCGTCTCGCGGTTCCAGGCGTAGACGGCGCACGGGGCCGGCGGCCGCACCCTGGTCCAGATGGTCGGGGCGCCGCGGTCCGTCTCGACGCGCAGGCGGTGGACGTAGCTCCGGTGGCCGTCGCGTCTTCGCGTCTTGTGCGGCCTGGACGAAGCGAGGGTCACCCGCTGGCGCCGGCCGGCCTCGGCGAACTCCACGTCTACTGGCGGGCCGCCGTCGAGCCGCAGACGCACGTGATTCGGCGCCACGGGCGAAGTGACGAAGAGCGTCAGGCTGTCGAAGCGGTGCCGGGACTCGATGAACAGCTCGCTCGGACCGCGGGCGGCGACCCACCAGGAGCCGCCGCGTTCCAGCACCCGGTCGGCCCGGCCCAGGATCGTCATGCCGGCGATGCTTCTCCGCTCGTAGCCGGGCACGTTGCGCAGCGAGAACTCGAACGGCAGGTAGCGGAGCGGCGCGTTGCGGGTGTGCGCCTGCAGCGTCGGCGCGGGCACGGTGACGCCGAAGGGCGCGAGCACCATCGCGCCGACGAACAGGCCGGCGGCCAGGAAACCGGCCGGCAGCGTCCACGGCGGGATCCGGCCCGGTACGAGGAAGAGAAACGCCGGCATCACGCTGACGAAGTAGCGGTTGCCGATGAAGCCGCCGCCGCCCTGCCAGTTCCAGCCGATGAAGAGCAGGAAGTAGCCGGCGATCACGGCCAGAGCCAGGACCAGCAGCCAGCGGTCCCGGTCGCGGCGGCCGCTGAACAGGAACAGGCCGAAGGCGATGACGGCGAACGGGTGGTAGGGCACCAGGCCGGCATGGCGGCCGACCAGGAAGTAGCCGACGTTCTCGACCACTTCACCGACCGACTGACGGGGAATGCGGAAGAGCCAGGAGAACGTGTTGCCGGTCGGCGATTCCGGGATGGTCACCGCGGCGGCAGCTTCGCCGGTCACGGGCGCCGCTCCGGCCGCGACCCGGCGTGCCTCGACGATCTCCGGCGGCCAGCCGCCCGGCTCGCACACGCGGACCGCCGCCCGCACGTCGGAGCCCAGGTAGGGCAGGAGCTGACCCGTCCACCCGAGCGACATCGCCGAGAGCAGCACCAGCGCGGCCGCGAAACCGGCGATCCAGAGGGCGGCCGTCCGCCACTGCCGGCGGAGCAGGAACGCGCCGGCCAGCGGCAGCGCGATCGCGGCGAACATCGGCTTGTTGTACGCCGGCAGCGCCAGCAGCACGCCGGAGAGGACCGTCAGCCACCAGGCGCGCCGGCGGTTCTCGAAGCCCCAGTAGAGGGCGCCGAAGACGCCGAACATGTTGAACACCTCCGGCTGGAGCCAGAACACGTAGCGCGAGCAGGCCGAGAGCAGCAGCAGGCCGCAGGCGAAGGTAGCGGCGATGGCGGGCGAGGCGCGGCGCGCCAGGAACATAGCGGCCAGCCACAGCATGGCGACGAACAGCGCCATGTTGAGGAACAGGAGCCCGTTCGCGCCCCACAGGGCGGCGAAGGGCGCTCCGAACAGCGGGTAGGCCAGCGGCTTGCCGTAGTGGACGGTCTGCCAGCCGTCCGAGGTCATCAGGATCAGGTTGCCGGTCGAACTGAACGGGAACTCCTCGAGCAGCCGGTCGCCGTCGGCCGGCTCGTAGCTGAGGTCGAAGTCGCGCGCCAGGCTGAGCGCCATCAGGTAGTACGCGGATTCGTCCGCCTTGAGCGTCGCCGGCTGGCCGGGTTTACCGATCGTCAGCGGCACCGCGAGGAGGAACAGGCTCAGGGCCGCCAGGGTCACGACTGCCGGGCGGCTCGCGAACAGCCCTTCGCGGTTCCCGAGCTGGGCCTGGAAACGCGCGGCCAGTGCCCGGACGGCGCTCCTCACGGTCGCACCCCGGCGGACCGTCCGGGTTCGGCGCGCCAGCCGGAGGTCCCGGGCCAGAGCGCGCGCCGGAGACCCGACGCCGAATCGCGGTCGAGGACGGGCGCCGCCGACGTCGCCGCCTCGAAGCGCAGCGTCGACGCCGGCCCGGCCGCGGTCCAGGTCCGCGTCGCGCCTTCGAGGTAGAGCAGCGTGTCGTCGCCGGCCCATTCCGGGTAGAGCGAATCGGGCGGCCCTGCCCAGACTTCGTTGCTCCAGCTTCCGTCTTCGAAGCGCGCCGTTCGCACCCGGTAGACACGACCGTCGTAGCGGCTCCAGGCGACCGCGGCCCCGTCCCGGGTGACCCGGAGCCGCGGCGTGATGTCGGGCACGCCGTTGTCGGCCGAGACGCGGCCGCCGACCCAGCTTCCGTCCGCTTGCCGCCGCCGCCAGACGAGCTCGTCGTCCTCGCCGTCGAAGGCGCACCAGACGAGCAGCCAGGAGCCGTCGCCGAGCACCGCCGCATCCAGAGCGGTCTGGGAACCGGGGCCGTCCGCGACCAGCCGGACGGCAGGCTCGAAGGCGCCGTCCCGCCAGGGCGCCAGCCATACTTCCTGGCCGCGAGGCCGGTTCGCTTCGAGCCAGGCCAGGCCGTGCAGGGGCTCAGGGCTGTCCGACGCCAGCCACCGGGCCGAGTCGAGCAGGTTTCCCGGCCGCGCGCGTTCCGGCGCCGGCAGAGCGGTCACTTCCCCGCCGCGACCGGCGTAGAGGAGGAACCGCTGCCCGTCTACTGCCCGGGCGACGCCGGCGACCGCCCACTCCGCCCTTCCGTCAGGTTGTGGGCCGCCGGCTTGCGGCTCGATCAGAACCAGGTCGTCGTAACGGGCAGAGCCCGCCGCTCCAGCCGCGGGGGGCAACTCCACGGAGCGTTCGGTTCCCAGCCACAGGACGGGCGGGTCGGAGGTCGCCTGCAGGTGCGCCCAGTCCGATCCCCGGTAGGCGGTCAGCCCGTCGGCCGCGATTCCCCCAGGAGACGCGCCGGCCAAGGCGAGGATCGT
Source organism: Acidobacteriota bacterium (assembly GCA_011525365.1). Taxonomy (GTDB): domain Bacteria; phylum Acidobacteriota; class Thermoanaerobaculia; order Multivoradales; family Multivoraceae; genus Multivorans. The sequence goes on along the minus strand of WTGQ01000003.1, from coordinate 51,535 downwards.
CAGCGTCAGGCGAAGCGACCTCGGCATCGACCGCAGCTTACCGGCCGGTAAGCTCCGCGCGTGTCGAGGTTTGCCGATCGGGTTGCGGTCGTGGCCGGGGCTACCGGCGCGATCGGCGGGGCGACCGCCCGGGCGCTCGCCGGGGAAGGGGCGTCCCTGCTGCTGCTGGGCCGGGACGAGGCGCGGCTGCTGGAGATCGGCGCGGAACTCGAAGCAGGCGACGGCGCCGTTCGGACCGTCGCCGGCGACCTCACCGGGCAGGCGGCGGTCGGGGAGGCCGGCGCGGCCGCGGAGTCGCTGGGCGACGGCGTGGACCTGCTCGTCCACGCCGCCGGCGCCTTCCGCGCGGGACCGGTCGAATCGGCGCCGACCGGGGACCTCGATCTCCAGTTCGCCGTCAACGTGCGCGCCCCGTACCTGCTGACCCGGCGACTGTTGCCGGCGCTCCGCGCCCGCCGTGGCCTGGTCGTGTTCGTGAACTCGACCGCCGGCCTTGGGGCGGCCCCCGGCGGTGCCGCCTACGCCGCGAGCAAGCACGCGCTGCGGGCGGTCGCCGACGGCCTGCGCGCCGAAGTGAACGCCGACGGCGTCCGGGTGCTGAGCGTCTACCCCGGAAGGACCCGCGGCCGGATGCAGCGGGAGGTCTGCCGGAGTCTCGGCCAGCACTACGACGCCGAGCGCTTCCTCGACCCCGCGGACGTGGCGACCGCGATCGTCGACGCCGCTGCGCTGCCGCCGTCGGCCGAGGTCTACGACCTGCGGCTCCGGCCGGCCAGCAAGCCGCGGCTGTAGCGCACTACTCTCCGTCCGGCGCCGGCTTGCGTGATGTCACGACGTAGCCCAGGGCGCGGAGCCGTTCCATCTCTTCCGGATTGATCTCGGGCTCGCCGCGCTCGGCGAGCCTCGCGGCCAGATCGGCACCGTTCTCCGCCTGCCAGCGGTCCTGCAACCGGCGCGCGAAGTCGTCTGCCCCGGCGCGCGGCTCGACCGTGCCGTCGGCTCCCCACTCGTAGGCCTGGAGCCCCGGGCGGGTGCCAGGCGCCCCCATCAGCGGCGGCGCGTTCTCGAACTGTCGTTCGAGGCGGGCTGTCAGCTCCTCCGGCGCCTCCGGCAGCGGCGACGGAGGCTCGCCGCCCGCGAGCGACAGCATCGCGTCGTGGTAGCGCTCCTCCGCGGGCGCGAAGCGGCTGGTCCAGATGAGCTGCCGGTCGCCCTCGACCAGGGACACCCGGTTCACGCCGTTGCCCAGGTAGAGCTCGGAGAGGGCGCCGTCCGCGCTGGGTTCGAACAGGCTGGGCGGGCTGCCGGGCGGCGGCGTTCCGCCGGCGGCCTCGATCAGCGTGGAGAACAGGCGATGGTTGGCGACCGTCGCGCCGGGGTCGATCGGGCGGGACCAGTCCGCCGGCAGCTTGACGATCAGCGGCACCTCGATCAGCACGCGGTGCAGGCTGTTGCCGTGCAGAACCTGGTCGTTCTCGCCGAACTCCTCGCCGTGGTCGGAGGTCACCGCGATCAGGGCTTCGTCGAAGTGCCCGCTGTCTCGCAGCGCGTCCAGCATTTCGCCGACCTGGCTGTCGGCGTGGGCGGCGGTGAGCTGGTAGAGCTGCCAGGCCCGTTCCCGGTGATCCGGATCGAGGGGCCTCTCCGGGTCCGCGAACGGCCGCATCTCGAGCGGAGTGATGCGCTCCGGCAGGTCGTCGCGCGGGGCGTCCAGGCGATCGAGATAGCGGCCGTGGCGGCGGTACGGCGCGTGCGGCGGCAGCAGGTGCATCCACACGAATTGCGGTCCGCCGTCGAGCGCCGCCAGGACCTCCGTGACCCGTTCCATCCGGCTCACCGGGCCGAAGCGGTCGAAGCCGCGGACGTAGCCGAAGGTCTGGGTGAGCCAACTGTTCGAGCGGAAGGCCGCGTTCTCGTAGCCGAGTTCACGGAGGATCTCGGGCAGGGTCGGCACGTCGTCGCGCAGGTGGGCGCGGGCGCTGTGCCAACTGCCGTGACGCCAGGGCTGCTGGCCCGTGAACAGGGACGCCATCGACGGCACCGTCCAGCTCGATGTCGTGATCGCCGCACCGGCCCAGTCCGCTTCGGCCGCGAGAGCATCCAGATTCGGCATCAGGCCGGCGCCGACCAGGTCGGCGCGCAGCGCGTCGATCGTGATCAGGACGATGGGTCCGCGGTGAACCGGCGGCGCCCCGGCGCAGCTCGTCCACAGGGTCGCCGCGAGGATCGCCGCCGCCAGTCGGTCGCCGGCCGCCGGACGTCGCCTCATGCCGGCAACCTTATGGCGGCCGCGCGGCGCGGCTACCTGGGCAGCAGTGCGATATGGAGGTCGGACCAGCGCCAGCCGGGCTGGGCCGGCTCGTTCGGGTACTCGCCGCGGAAGCCGAAGCCGACCGCGATCCGCTGTCCCTCCGCGAAGGGGATCCAGGAGATGTTCGGCCGGCCTTCGGACCTCATGACTTCGTTGCCGTTCGAGTCGGTCAGGGTCAGGGTTATGCGACCGCCGGCGGCGTCGAAGTCGTACATGACGTCGTACGTCTGCCCGGCCTGCATCAGGTAGTGCTTCACCACCCGCTGCTTGTTTACGTGATTGATGCCCCAGTCCGTGCGGTAAAAGACCTGGGCGGGTCCGCCGGGGCCCCTGGCGACTCCGAAACCGAACAGGTCGACGTGTTTCTCGCGAGCCAGCCAGAACAGGTTCTGGTTGCGGGAAGACACACGGTTCCAGCCGCCGTGGTGGACCTTGAAGTGGAAGACGGCCCGGCGGTAGACGCCCACGGGCGTGTCCAGCCTGGTTTCGAAGCTCGGCCGAGCCGTCGTGGCCCGGTGAAAGGTGCCTTCCAGGTCGATGCACCTCCAGTTCGAGAGACAGGAGCCGTCTGGCGGAGGATTCTCCGTGGGGTCGGGTCCCGGCGGATCTTCTCCGGGCCGCCGCAGCGTCGAGACGCCGCTCTGTGAGGGTTGCAGGATGGTGAGCCGGTCCGCGTCGTCATCGGCGACCAGCCCGGCGACGTAGAAGTTGCCGGCGCAGTTCGTGGAGATCGTGTACTGATCGCCAATCTCGACGCCGACCACCTTGAGTACGTCGGTGACGTAGGTCAGCGACAGCGGCAAGTGATTGAGAACCCGGGACTCCTCGGCCCAGTTGCCGTCGTGGCCGCGCACCCGGTGCTCGCAGGTGCTGCTGGTGTGCGACAGGTTGAGGATCGCGTAGTCGGAGCGGTCGCGGCTGTCTCTCCGTATCCCGCTGACGAAGCCCCAGGTTCCGCCGGCGACCAGGTTCTTCGAGTCGACGATCGGAACCTGCTCCCGCAGGCCGATCCGCTTGCCGCTCGAGTCCCTTGGCATCGTGTAGGCCTGGAACGTGAGCGCGCCGTGAGCCGTCAGCTCGATCATCGCGGGGCCGCCGTCGGCGAGATCGGAATAGACCATCGTGCGTCCGGCCGGAACGTCGACCCGGGTCGAAGCGGTCGAGCGGTTGACGCCGTTGGTTCCCGCCGCGATCGGGAGAATCTCGAAGCTCTGACTCTGATCGGTCGGGTTGTGAACGCTGAGCAGAACCTCTCTGGACTCGTCGGTGTCGCCGATCAGAACGTACGACGTGCCTTGTGCCGAAAGGGCCGCGGGAATCCCGAGTGCCGCTGCCAGCATCAGGCCACAGGTTTGCCTCATCATTCCGTTCTTCTCCTCAAAGGGGCGCTATGGGCCCGAGTACAAGAGAGACTCACAGGATGTGCAAACATGCAGAATAGCACATAAGCTGAGGGAAGAAGCCCAGCGGGCGATCCGAAGTCGGCGCTTGTAGGATGGCGGCCCATTGGCCGGTAACACCTTCCTCGGGATCTGTGGAATCCACCCTCGGGCACTCCGGCTCGCCGTCGCGACTCTCGCCGGCGCCACCGTGTTCTGCGCCGCCGGCACGGCCCAGACGCCCGGTCACTGCAAGGCATTCGGCGACAGCATCACGGCCGGCGTGGGCGACGATCCTGAGCGGGAAACACCCGGCTACCCGCCGCGTCTGGAGGAACGGGTTCCCGGGCTTGTCGTCGACAACCGCGGCGTGGGCGGCGAGCGGACGCCGGAAGGGCTGGCGCGCATCGACGAGGTGCTCTCGGAGCCCGGCGACTGCCTGCTGCTGATGGAAGGCACGAACGACATCAGCCGGGGCATCTCGCCGGAGACGACCCTGTTCAACCTGGACCGGATGGCCTCGCGGGCGGCGGAGGCCGGCCGAACCCCCTACCACGCGACGTTGATTCCACGCCTGCCGAATGCCCGTTTCGATCCGAACAACGTGGAGAACCAGGACCTCGCGCAGGCGATCCGTCGGCTGGCCGCGCAGGAGGGTCGCGGCCTGATCGATCCGTTCGAGGTGTTCAGCACCCGGGCGCGGCTCTTCCATGAGTACTACTACGCGGGGGAGGAGGACCTTGTGGGTCACCCGAACGGACCGGGCTACGACCTGCTGGCGACGGTCTTCGCCGACGCGCTCCTCGGGACGGATACCGTGCCCCCCGTGCCGACCCGACTCTCGCCGGCGCACGGCGCGAGTCAGGTCCCGGCCGAAGCCACGGTGGAAGTGGAGATGAGGGACTTCGGAGACGCCATCGCGGCGGAGTCGGCCATCCTCATGGTGGACGGATCACCGGCGCCGGCGCCTGTTCCGGACGACGAGGGCCGTCGCCTGCGGTGGTCTTACGAGCCGCCCGTGCCCTTGAGCGGCGTGGTGACGATGACCGTGCGAGCCAGCGACCTTGGCGGCAACGTCTATGACCGGCTGCTCGGGCGCTTCCAGGTCGTCGGCGCGGTCATTCCGCGGGGCGACGTGAACCGGGACGGACGGGTCACCGGCTCGGATCTGGTCCGTCTCGGCCTGGCGTTCGGCGCCGGCGTGACGTCACGGCGCTACGACGCCGACGCCGATGTCGACGGCAGCGGTGAGGTGGATGGCGAGGACCTGGCCATTCTCGCCGCCAACTTCGGCGCCGGCGTCTGAAGGGCGCCGCGGATGCAGCTCGGCATCCTCGGCCTGCCGAAGGCGGGCAAGACGGCGCTCTTCAATGCCCTGACGGCTTCACGCCAGGAGACCGGGAAGTTCAAGGCGTCCAGGTCGGCGAACGTCGGGGTCGCGCACGTCGACGACCCGCGCCTCGAGCGGCTCCGCGAGCTCTACAGCCCGCGGCGTTGCGTGCCGGCGCAGGTGCGGTTCGTGGATGTCCCGGGCATCGACCGCGGCCGGGGCGAGACCCTCGATCTGGCCGAGTTGCGGATGATGGATGCCCTCGTTCACGTCGTGCGCGCGTTCGAGGACCCGGAGCTCGTCCACCCGGCCGGCGGCGTCGATCCGGAACGCGACGTCGCCGCGGTCGACCTGGAGCTGATCCTGGCGGACTACGAACTGGTCGAGCGCCGGCTCGAGCGCCTGGTCCAGGCCCTGAAGCGGGGCCTCACCGATCAGGAGAAGCGCGAGCGCGCCCTGCTGTCGGAGCGTGTTCTTCCCGCGCTCGAAGCGGAGACGTCACTGCGGTCGATGGAGTTCGGCGACGACGAAGAGAAGCAGATCCGGGGCTACGGACTGCTGTCCCTGAAACCGATGCTGGTGGTGCTGAACGTAGACGAGGAGGCCGCGGGCGATCGGGATGTGGTTGGCGGCCTCGAGGTTCCGCCCGGGGCCGACATGCTGGCCGTCAGTGCCGCCCTCGAAGAGGAGATCTCGCGCCTCGATCCGGAGGACCGCGGCGCCTTTCTGGCCGAAGCGGGCCTGGACGAGCCCAGCGCGGTGCGGGTGGTGAGGGCGGGCTACCGTCTCCTGGGGCTGATCTCCTTCTTCACCGTCGGCGAGGACGAGGTGCGTGCCTGGACCATCCGCCGCGGCGACACCGCCGGCACCGCGGCGGGGACCGTTCACTCGGACATCGAGCGCGGCTTCATCCGCGCCGAAGTCGTCGACTGGCGGGAACTGATCGACGCCGGGTCCCTGGCGGCGTGCCGGGACCGTGGGACGTTGCGTCTGGAGGGCCGGGGATACCCGGTGCGGGACGGCGAGGTCGTTCACTTCCGGTTCAACGTGTGAGCTGCCGGCGATGAACCGGCGTGGCCCCTTCCTGCTCGACGAGCGGAGCCTGGGTTTTCCGCCTCCGGAGCTGGCGGATCCGAGCGGCCTGCTGGCCGTGGGCGGCGACCTCGAACCGGAGCGCGTGCTGGCCGCGTACCGGGCGGGCATCTTCCCCTGGCCGCTCCTGGGCGTCGACGGACCCATGCTCTGGTTCTCGCCCGACCCGCGGCTCGTGCTCTATCCGGGGCGGTTCCGGGTCTCGCGGAGCCTCCGCAAGGAGCTGCGGCACGACCGCTTCGAGGTCACGGTCGACGGGCGTTTCCGGGAAGTCATGACCGCCTGCGCCGAGGATCGTCCGGGCAGGCCGGGCACCTGGATCACCCGGCCTCTGATCGATGCGTTCGATCGCCTGCACCGCCGGGGCTTCGCTCACTCGGTCGAGTGTCTCGCGGATGGCGAGTTGGCCGGTGGTCTCTACGGGATCGCCGTCGGCGGCGCGTTCTTCGGTGAGTCGATGTTTGCGCGGCGTTCGAACGCCTCCAAGGTCGCCCTGGTTCACCTCGTCGACCGTCTGCGGAGCTGGGGTTTCGCGTTTGTCGATTGCCAGCAGGTCACCGAGCATCTGCTGCGCTTCGGCGCCGAGGAGGTCCCGCGGACGCGTTTCCTGAGCGAACTGACCGCGGCCGTCAGATTGCCCGGCCGCCCCGGTTCCTGGCGGGATTCCTAGCTTCGGCGTTGCCGGGCCGTCGATTCCTCGACGAGTTGCGCCAACCGGCCCAGGACGGCGTCGCCGATCTGCGCACTCACCTCGGCCTGGAACACGAGGATCTCGTCCTCCGGGCCGTCGTAGGCCTCGGTCCACAGCACCGTGCCGTCCTTCGCGAGCAGGAGGCGCGCCCACACCCGGAGCCGGCCCTGTTCGCGCTGGACGCGGCCGTCGAGCACGAAGTCGGCGTTGACGACGGGCACCGCCACGCCGGTCTCCACGTCGGGGCCGGCGTCCTGGGCCACGACCGCCAGGTTCTGCGAGCCCTGGCGCGCGAGTGACGTGATGAGCTCCTGGGCCAGGGCCTGGCGGAAAGGCTCGGCCCCGGTCGAGTTCTCGAGGGCGGCGAAGGGCAGGACCGCCAGTACGTGGCGCGGCGGCTCGTTGGCGGTGCCGGGCCGCGAGTTCAGGGCATGCCAGGCCAGGACCGTGAGGACGATGCCGGCGGCCGCGCCCACCGCTGCGAGCGCCGCGGCCGCTACCCGGTGCGACCGTGGGCGGGGGTCCGGGGCGGTCGGCGCGGCCCGCACGGTCGGGAGCGGCGGATCACCGTCGCGGACTTCCATCACGGGCTGCAGGAATCGATAGCCGATTCGCGGAAGCGTCTCGATGTAGCGAGGAGCCTCCGCGCTGTCCCCGAGCGCTACTCGAATGCGCTTGACGCAGGAGTTCATGCTCTGGTCGAACTCGACGTGGATCTCGTCGGGCCAGAGGTGACGCCGAACGGCTTCGCGCGATACGACGGCGCCGCGGCTGGCGATCAGCAGGTGAAGCAGCCTGGCCGGCTGGGGCTGGAGCCGAATCGTCTCCTTGTCGCTGTGCAGTTCAAGCGTCGCGGGGTCGAACTCGAAGTTGCCGAAACGCAGGCGGCGTGAGTGGCCGCTGGCGGTGCCCCGGCCCCTGCCGCGCCTGGGCGCTGCCTCTTGCGACGTGCCGTTACCGCGCTGCATGGGCTGGCTTCTCGACTGCTACGTGGGGCGGAGGTTCCCTGCGCCGGGCGCCCGGTCTCCGCGAACGCGGGACCGGACCCCGAGTTTTCGATAACTCTAAAGGACACTACGTTCGGAGCATTCCGGACGATGCGTGACGCTTGGCTGACCAGTTTCTGACCGCCGAGGTGCGGGCTGGCGCGACGGCCGGCTCTCGGACGGCCGGAGTTCCGACCGGCGGCAGTTTCGTGTCTACCGCCGGCCTCGGCAGGTCCGGGAGCGGCCGTAAGTTACTGGCGGAGTTGCACTTACACGCGTTCCGTGCTAGGTTTCCGCCGGGCCGGAAAAGAGGATAGGGACCGCTTCAGGATTCTCACCCGAATCGACCTGAGCCTCTCATTCCACCGTTCGCATCCCCTGGACCTCTACAGCTTGGCGGGCATGGGTCTTGGAGCGCGAGCGCGCCACCGGCCGGTCCGCAGCGTCTCGCCTCAGGCAACCGACTCCTTGGCTTGCGCCTCCGAGCCTGCCGCCCTGCGGCTCTCCACCGCGGGGGCTCGCCGAAGCCTGGCCTCTGCCGACCTGACGCCTGCGGGGCACTCCGTCGCTCGACTGGTCGGGTCTCACGACGAAGCCCCCGTAGGGCCTGCCGACGGAAGCACTTCAGTTGCCGGTCGGCCTTTCCGTTGCTGCCGGGCAACTTCCAGCCGTCCGCTTCCCTGAAGCCGCCTCCCCAGTTGCGCCTCCGTCCGGCTTTCGCCCTTCGGTGCCGCTCCCGGGAAGACTGTCGGCCACGGGAGCCACTCGATGACTGGAGCTTTGCGGAACCTGGCTTCCCTTCGGCTTGCACCTCCGGGTCCCCGAACTCCGAGCGGCTCCTGCCGCCGAGCCCGGCTTCCGAGTCGTGACCCTCCAACCTTCGCCTTCAAGGGGCGCCCACCACGCGAACGTGACTTTCGCCCTTCTCAGGCTCCGATCCGAAGGTCGCGTCTCAGGACCGGTGGATCAGGAATGCGATTCTTGGTCACAGTCCCTATCCGCGAAACAACGTACAGGCCGTGTGAAGGGCGTGTCAAGCCGGCGTTTCTCGCAGGTAGCGGGACAGCGCTTCCGGGCCGGCCGTAACTGTCCTCGTTGCTGTCGGTTACGGGTTTCGGTCTCCGGTTGGGAAGCTCTGGAAGGCACTGCGGAATTGCTGCGGATTCTCCGGGTTCTCCGCGGCGGCGGTCCGTAAGGGAGGCGGTGGCCGGGCTCGCGTACATGGTGCCCAGGGGCGGATTCGAACCACCGACACCCTGATTTTCAGTCAGGTGCTCTACCAACTGAGCTACCTGGGCAGAGTCGCGCGTGAGGCGTCGCACGGCAGAGCAGGTTTCTAGCAGCTTGCGCCGTAGAAACGCAACGGGTGAGGTCCTCCTGCGTGCTACGCTGCGCCGACGCCGATGCTCCCCGTTCGCCGCGCACTGGTTTCGGTTTTCGACAAGACGGGGCTGGAGGATCTCGGGTCGGGGCTGGCGAAGCTGGGGGTCGAGATCGTCTCGACCGGCGGCACGGCGCGGCAGCTCTCGGAACGCGGAGTGCCGGTGACCGCGGTGTCCGAGATCACCGGCCATCCGGAGATTCTCCACGGCCGCGTCAAGAGCCTGCATCCACGGATCTTCGGCGGGATCCTCGCGGACCGGCGGCGCGCGGAACACCGCGAGGAGCTCGACGAGCACGAGATTCCACCGATCGACCTCGTGGCGGTCAACCTCTACCCGTTCGAGGATGCCGCCGCTGCGCCGGACGCGTCGGTGGACGGCACGGTCGAGATGATCGACATCGGCGGGCCCAGCATGGTCCGGGCGGCGGCCAAGAACTTCGCCAACGTCGCCGTCGTGGTCGACCCGTCCGACTATCCGGTCGTCCTCGCGGCGCTCGAGAGCGAGGGCGGCCTGTCCGACGAGGTCCGCCGCCGACTGGCGTTGAAGGCCTTCCGGCACACGCGGAGCTACGACGCCGCGATCGCCGACTGGCTGGCCAACGGCGCCGGCTGGGTGCCCGTCGACGAACCCCACGCGCTCCCCGGCACGGTACACCTCGAACTCGAGCGTGTGCTCCAGCCGCGCTATGGCGAAAACCCGCACCAGGCGGCCGCGGTCTACCGGCAGGTGGGCGGCGGCGGGGTGTTCGGCGGCTTCCGGCAGCTCCAGGGCAAGGAACTCTCGTGGAACAACCTCCTGGACGCCGACGCGGCGCGCAAGCTGTCGGCGCTGTTCGACGGTCCGGAGAAAGACCCCGTCGTGGTCATCGTCAAGCACAACAACCCCTGCGGCGTCGGTCGCGGCGGCACGCTGGTCGAGGCCTACGAACGTGCGCTGGCCTGCGATCCGGTTTCCGCGTTCGGTTCGATCATCGCCGTCAACCGGCCGTTCGACGGCGCCCTCGCGGAAGCGATGGCGAAGCTCTTCGTCGAGGTGGTGACGGCGCCGGCCTACGAGCCCGCCGCGCTCGAGCGGCTGGGCCGGAAGAAGAACCTGCGTCTGCTCGAATGTCCGGTCTTTTCGCCCGTTGGCGGCGAGTGGGAGCTGCGGGCGATCGAGGGCGGCTTCCTCGGCCAGCAGATCGACACCGCGCCGGAGGATCCGGCGGGCTGGTCCTGTCCGACCCGGGCTCGGCCCGACGCGGCCCAGCTTCGCGCCCTCGACTTCGCCTGGAAAGTCTGCCGGGCGACGAAGTCGAACGCGATCGTCGTCACCAACGAGCACCAGACGGTGGGCATCGGCGCCGGCCAGATGAGCCGCGTCGATTCCTGCCGGATCGCCCTGGACAAGGCGCAACTGGAGGTCGCCGGGACGGTGGCGGCCTCCGACGCCTTCTTCCCCTTCCGCGACGGCGTCGACACTCTGGCTGCCGCCGGCGTCACCGCGATCGCCCAGCCGGGCGGCTCGGTGCGCGACGACGAGATCGTGGCCGCCGCCGACGAGCACGGCATCGCGATGGTGCTCACCGGCCGGCGTCACTTCAAGCACTGATGTCACCCGTCCGGGTGGCGGCACTGGCGACCGCGATCGCCTCCGCGTTCGGCTTCGCCGCGGCGCCGGCGCCGGCGGCCGACGACCCATGGCAGGTCCTCGACAACTTCCGGCGAGAGCTCGAGAGTTCGGGGCCGCTGTCGGCTGGCTTCGTGCAGACCTTCGTCCCCTTCGGCTTCGCGCCCGAGGACGGCGAGACCGAGCGCGGCAGCCTCGCCATCGACCTCCCGGGCTGCCTGCGCTGGGACTACTCCCCGCCCTTCGAGAAGGCGTTCCTGCTCTGCGGACGCACGGTCCACCACTGGAATCCGGGCGAGCCGGTCGGCCAGCGCTACGACCTCTCGGAACAGCCCGCGCCCGGACTCGACTTCTTCCTGCTGACGACCGGCGACCTCCGCGAGCGTTACGAGGCGGCGCTGGACGCGGCGGAAGGGAACCGGCTGCGTCTGGTCCTGCGCCCGCTCGAACCGAGCGAAGACGTGGTCGAGGTACAGGTCGTGATCGACGCCGGGGACCAGCGGCTGCGCGAACTGACCTACTACGACGCCCAGCGCAACGAGAACCGGTTCCTGGTCGGCGACTACCGGTCCGGCGCGCCGTCCGGCCGCTTCGAACCCCCCGCGGGCATCCAATGGGAAGAACCGTAACCGCGTTGGCCACGTTGGCTCTGGCGGGCCTCTCCGCGCCGGCGACGGCGCAGGTCGACGAGAGAGCCGTCCTGGAGGCGTTCTATGACGCCACCGGCGGCGACAACTGGACGAACAACACGAACTGGAAGGACGACTCCACGGATATCGGCGAGTGGTTCGGCGTCGGCGTCGACCGAAGTGGTCGCGTGATTTCGCTCGAGCTGTCGTCCAACGGCCTCACGGGGAGCATTCCCCCCGAGTTGGGACGGCTCGCCGATCTCCGGCTGCTCCACCTGGGGTTCAACAGCCTGACCGGGAGCATCCCGAGTCAGCTTGGCGATCTCGCCCGGCTCGAGTCGCTGGCCCTGTCCTTCAACAGCCTGGCGGGGAGCATTCCCGACTCCCTGGGAGGGCTCTCCAACCTCTTTCAGCTCTTTCTGTCGTCGAACAGTCTGACCGGGAGTATCCCTCCGGAGCTCGGAGGCCTGGATGGGCTCCTGAGCCTGGATCTGTCGTCCAACGATCTGACGGGGACCATTCCTCGGTCTCTGGGAGAGCTCTCCAACCTCGTGGGGCTGCTCCTGGGGGACAACGATCTGACGGGGAGCATTCCGGCTGACCTGGGATCCCTGTCGAATCTCGTTTCTCTCGATCTGTCGTCCAACGACCTGACCGGGGGTGTTCCCGCGGAACTGGGGGATCTTACCGACCTGGTGGGCCTTTCCCTGGAGTCCAACCGTCTTGTCGGGAGGATTCCTCAGGAACTGGGAGCGCTCTCCAGTCTCCGGTTCCTCGATCTGTCGTCCAACGAGTTGACGGGGAGTGTTCCGGTCGAGTTGGGAAGGCTCTCCGATCTCCAGCTCCTCGACTTGTCGTCCAACGATCTTGATGGGACGATTCCCTCGGAGCTAGGAGAGCTGTCCAGCCTCACACTCCTTGCCCTGGATTCGAACCGCCTGACCGGGAACATCCCTGCGGAACTCGGGGATCTGTCCGAGCTCCTCATTCTTGCCCTGAATGCGAACCGCCTGACCGGGCGCATCCCTCCGGAGCTGGGTGAACTCGGCGACCTCTCCATCCTCGCGCTGCAGTCCAACCGCCTCACGGGGAGCATTCCCGCGGAACTCGGATCTCTCGGCAATCTGACGCGGCTGTACCTCGAGGACAACGATCTCTCCGGCGAAGTGCCGGCTGCCTTCAGCCAGCTTGGCAGCCTGACCGACTTCAGAGCGCGGGGGACGAACCGTGTGTGCCTGCCGGCTTCCCTGCTGGAGTGGTATGCGGCCCTGACCGGTGAAACCGACGCGATCCCTGCCTGCGGGGCGGTGCTGACCCGCCTGACGTTGACGGTTGAGCCGGACATCGTCGTCAGGGGTCGGACGGTGACCTTCCGCGCACGGACGGATGCCGACGCGAATCGCTACACCTGGACCGTTGCGGGAGAGGTGGTCGACAACGATTCGGCGACGTTGCCATGGTCCTTCCAGCACGCGGGCTGGAGCACGATCACGGCGACTGCCGCCTTCGTCGACGACCAGGGAGTACCGGTCACCGAGGCGGTCACGGCGAGTCTGGGAGTTGAAGTGCTCTCTGAGGATGACTCTCGCGCCAACGTCTGCGCGTCCGAAGACCCGTTCGAGCTTTGCCTGGGCGAGGACCGGTTCGTCGTGACCGTCGACTTCTTCGATCCGAAGGGTCGGGAATGGACCGCGGCACGCACGAAGGTCTTCAGCCGCGACACCGGGTTCTTTACCTTCTTCGACGAGACCAACGTCGAGGTCATGGTGAAGGTGCTCGACGCCTGCGGGTTCAATGGGCGCTACTGGGTGTTCGCCGGCGGCGCCACGGACGTCGGCATCCGGCTGACGGTGCTGGACAGCGCGACGGAGCGGAGCGCCGGGTACGAGACGGTCGGCGGTCGTCCGTTCAGGGCGATCACGGACCTGAGAGCCTTCCCCTGCTCGGAGGGAACCGGGCGGAGCCGCGCGAGAACGGTCGGGACGAGCCTGCCGCCGCCGGCGGCGCCGACCACGGCTCGCCTCGAGGTGTTGCCGAGCGTGGTCCTCGCCGGCCAGCAGGTCACCTTCCGGGTCGAGTCCGACGGCCGTCCGAACCGGTACACGTGGGTGGTCAATGGCGCGCCGAGCAGGACGAACGCGCCCGTGCTGCACTGGACGTTCCGCGAGCCAGGCGCGGTGGACGTGCAGGTCGACGTGGCGGCCGCCGATGGCGACGGGAGGTATCTGGGCCCGCCCGTGCGGGTCCGGTCCGGTGTCGAAGTGATCCCGGTGGGGCACCCCGACGCCGGCGCCTGCCGCTTCCCGGACTCTTCGAAGCTGTGTCTGCACGACGGCAGGTTCAGCGCCACAGCCGAGTATCAGGATCCCAAGACAGCGGAATGGAAACCCGCGGCCGCCAACTCACTGACTCGTGACGCGGGTTACTACACGTTCCTCCAGCCGGGCAACGTCGAGATCTTCCTGAAGGTGCTCGACGCATGTGCAACGAATGGGCGCTACTGGGTGTACATGGGCGGCGCGACGGATCTGGCCGTCCGGGTGAAGATCGAACACCAGCCGGAAGCCGAAGGCGAGGTCCGCGCAAGGGACTACGAGACCACTCGAGGCGCCTTCGTGGCTGTTCGTGACAATCGCGCTTTCGCCTGCCCGCCGTAGCTGGGTGCGCGGGTCTATCTCCGTGCCCGGACCGCCCGCAGCCCGGGCACGCCGGTGACGATCACCGTGTCGAAACTGCGCCGGCCCGAATCGCGCCACGCGGGCCTGCCGGAAGTCAGCACCAGCGGCCGCCGCTCGCAGTCGCCGGCCAGGCAGATGCGCAGTTCCCGGTGGCCCTCGGCCGCCGCCGGTCGAAAGTCGAGTTCGAGCACGCCGGCGACCTCCCGGCCGAAGTCGACCCGGTGCGAGGACCGCGTCCCGGGCTCGATCTCGAGGCCCGGCGACGCGGTCACGCGAACGATGCGCCAGGCTACGGCGGAGCGCCAGATCTGATCGGGTTTCTGCAAATCACCGCGGCTAACCCTGCCCCAGCGGCCGACCGGCGGCCGTCCCCAGACCCGGACCGGTCGGAGCGCCGGACCGGCGTCCGCGAGCGGGATCTCTCCCTTGACCAGGCGGGGATCCCAGGCTTCGGTGAACCGCCACTCGCCGTCCGTCACCACCGGCATCGAGCCGTCGTCGAGTTCGATGCCGGCGAGTACGCCGCCGTCGCCGTGAGGCGTCCGTGCTTCGATCGTCAGACGGTTCGAGCCCTCTCGCAGCAGGTGGGCGACCTGGAACTCGTCGATCGGTTCACCCCGCCGGTACGCGCCCCGGGCGATCTGGTGTCCGTTCAGGTGCACCGCGTACTCGCGGTCGGCGGCGACGAACAGGCGCGCCGCCGCCTCCGGCGTCGCCGGCAGCTCGAAGTCGCGCAGCAACAGGTAGGAGGCCGGCCGGCCCGGCTCCGCGCCGACGCCATCGGCCCAGATCCACTCCGCCGCGCCGGTCGGCGGCGCGTTGACGCAGCCCGGCAGAGCGAGCCCGACCGCCAGCGCCGCGACGTGTAGAAAGCCACGCTCGTTCAAGAACTCTAGGCTACAGGCTGCCTACAGCCGGCTGGTTTGACCCCCGGCGCGGCGCGCGGGTAGTGTCGGCCGTGTCGAGTGCTGGACTCGTAGCAGACGCGGTCGGCGTCGTCTGTGCCATTCCTGCTCGCTATGACTCGATTCGACTGCCCAGGAAGGCTCTGCTACCGATCTGCGGCCGACCGATGATCGAGCACGTCTACCGGCGAGCGAGCGAGGCCTCCGGGCTTGACGCCGTCGTCGTGCTGACGGACCACGAGGAGATCCGCCGGACGGTGGAAGGCTTCGGCGGTCACTGCGAAATGACGCCCGAGGACTGCAGGAGCGGCACGGACCGGATCGCCTGGGCGGCTCGCGAGTGGCGGGCGGATGCCGTGATCAACGTGCAGGGCGACGAGCCGCTGCTCGATCCCGCGGCGATCACGGACCTGGCCTCGCACCTTCGCGCTCACCCCGGGGAGGACATGGCGACGCTTGCCGCCGAGGTCGACGAGGATGCGCTGCGGGATCCGAACCAGGTCAAGGTCGTCTGCGGGGGCGACGGCTACGCCCTGTACTTCAGCCGCGCGGGGATTCCCTTCCGCCGGCAACTGGCGGAGGAAGGGGAGCCGGCCGCGCCGGTCCGGTTGCACGTGGGCGTCTACGGCTACCGGCGAAGCGTCCTCCTGCGGCTCGCCGCCCTGGAGCGGACGCCGCTCGAGCGCTGTGAAGGCCTGGAGCAGCTTCGCGCACTAGAGAACGGCATCCGCATCCGCGTGCTGCCGGTAGACGAGGCGCCCCTGGGGGTCGACACGCCGATGGACCTGGCGCTGGCCGAGCGCCGGATGCTCGCCGAAACGAGTGGCTGACAGACAAGACGAGGTTTATCGCCATGGCCAAGTACATCTTCATCACCGGCGGCGTCGTGTCATCTCTGGGCAAGGGCGTCGCCGCGTCGTCGGTCGGCGCCATCCTCGAGGCGCGCGGCTTCTCGGTGGAACTGATGAAGCTCGACCCGTACGTCAACGTCGATCCGGGCACGATGTCGCCCTACCAGCACGGCGAGGTCTTCGTGACCGACGACGGCGCCGAGGCGGATCTCGACCTTGGCCACTACGAGCGCTTCACGACCTGCAACACCAGCAAGAAGCACAACTACACGACCGGCAAGATCTACGAGGCCGTGATCAACAAGGAGCGGCGCGGGGACTACCTGGGCAACACGGTCCAGGTGATTCCCCATGTGACGGACGAAATCAAGGCCGGGATGCGGAGGGTGGCCGGCGACGCCGACGTCGTCCTCGTCGAGATCGGCGGCACGGTGGGCGACATCGAGTCCCTGCCCTTCCTGGAGGCGATCCGGCAGTTCCGCCAGGAACTCGGACGCAACAACGCGGTCAACCTCCATCTCACCCTGGTGCCCTACATCGCCGCCTCCGACGAGCAGAAGACGAAGCCCACCCAGCACTCGGTGCGGGAACTGCGGGCGATCGGCATCTCGCCGGACATCCTGCTCTGCCGGGTGGACCGCGACCTGCCGGCGGAGACGAAGGCGAAGATCGCCCTGTTCTGCAACGTCGACGCCCGCAACGTGGTTGCCGCCCGTGACGTCGACACGATCTACGAAGTGCCTCTGATGTTCTGTCGCGAGGGTCTGGACGAGTCGCTCCTCGACCTGCTGAACCTGCCGGGTTCGCCGCGCAACCTGGCTGGTTGGGAACGGATGGTCGACCGCATCCGCAACCCGCGGGGCCGGGTGCGGATCGGCATCGTGGGCAAGTACGTCGAACTGCCCGACGCCTACAAGAGCCTGAACGAGGCCCTGATGCACGGCGGCATCGCCAACGACGTCGAGGTCCAGTTGGTCTACATCAACGCGGAGGACCTGGAGGCGGAGTCCTGGCCGCAGGAACTGTTCGAGGTCGACGGCCTGCTGGTCCCGATCGGCTTCGGCCCCCGCGGTGTGGAGGGCAAGATCCGGGCGATCCGCTACGCCCGCGAGAAACGGGTGCCGATGTTCGGCATCTGCCTGGGGATGCAGTGCATGGTGATCGAGATGTCCCGCAACGCCTGCGGCCTGACCGGCGCCCACTCGACCGAGTTCGACGAAGCAGCCGCCGATCCGGTGATCTACAAGCTGCGCGATCTTCTCGGAGTCGAGGAGATGGGCGGCACCATGCGGCTCGGCGCCTATCCCTGCCTGGTCGAGGAGGGCACCCTGGCGGCCGAAGTCTTCGCCGGGACGGCTGAGGAGGCGGAGGGCCGGATGCTGATCCAGGAGCGCCACCGCCACCGCTACGAAGTCAACCAGAAGTACCTCGGCGCGCTCCAGGAAGCCGGCGTGGTGGTCTCCGGCCGGAGCCCGGACGGCAAGTTCGTCGAGATCGTCGAGCTGCCGGACCATCCCTGGTTCCTCGGCTGCCAGTTCCACCCCGAGTACCGCTCGCGGCCGACCGACCCGCACCCGCTCTTCGTCTCCTACATTCGCGCCGCGGTGGAACAGAGGGAGCGGAGCGCGGCCGCCTCGGCGAGCGCCGGCGACGAGTTGCCGGCGGGCAGCGCCGAGGCGAACTGAGGACGTCTTGGCAGACGGCTTCGAGCTCGCGCCGGGGGTAGCTCTCGGCGGCGGCGCGCTGCCGGTGATCGCCGGTCCCTGCGTGATCGAGGGCCGCGACTGGCTGGTCGGCTTCGGCCAGGAACTCCAGGCGATGAGCCACCGTCTGGGTCTGCCGCTGATCTTCAAGTCCTCCTTCGACAAGGCGAACCGCAGCTCGGGCGACAGCTTCCGCGGTCCCGGCCTCGGCGAGGGCCTCGAGGCGCTCGCGGAGGTCAAGGCGGTCACCGGCCTCCCGGTCCTGACCGACGTCCACGAGCCGAACCAGTGCGGCGCGGCCGCCCAGGTGTGCGACGTGCTCCAGATCCCGGCCTTCCTCTGCCGGCAGACCGACCTCGTGGTCGAGGCCGCGGCGACCGGCCGAGCCCTCCTGATCAAGAAAGGGCAGTTCATGGCGCCCGCCGACATGGCGAGGACGGTCGACAAGGCCCGGGCGACCGGCAACGCGCGGGTCGCCGTCACCGAGCGCGGCAGCTCCTTCGGCTACCACAACCTGGTCGTCGACATGCGGAGCTTCCGGCTCCTGGCCGAGCACGGGATCGCCGTCCTCTATGACGTGACCCACTCGCTGCAGCTCCCCGGGGCGCGAGAGAAGGAGAGCGGCGGCGACCGCCGATTCGCCGAGCCCCTGACCCGGGCCGCCATCGCAGCCGGCGCGGCGGGTCTCTACCTGGAAGTGCACCCCGACCCGGACAGCGCGCGCTGCGATCGGGAGACGCAGTTGCCGCTCCAGCGGGCCGAGAACCTGCTCCTGTCCGCGCTCGAGATCCACCGTTCGCGGGCCGCGGAGGGACCCTGGGTGTGACCGGGTCGAAGGTGGCCGAACCCGTGGCGCCGGCAGTCGACGGCGACCGCAGCCTGGAGATCGCCCGCAAGGTGCTGGAGATCGAGGCGGCGGCCATTCAGGGTCTCATCGGCCAGCTCGGCGAAGAGTTCGCGGAGGCGGTGCGGCGGATGCGCGACTGCCGGGGGCGCGTGGTCTGCACCGGCATGGGCAAGAGCGGCCACGTGATGAAGAAGGTGGCGGCGACCCTGTCCTCCACCGGAACCCCGGCCCTCTTCATCCACCCGGCCGAGGCGATCCATGGCGATCTCGGCATGATCGTGCCGGGCGACGTCGTCCTGGCCGCGTCGTCGTCCGGCGGCACGGAAGAGCTGCTCAAGATGATCGACGTGCTGCATCGCCGCGGCGTTCCCCTGATCGCGATCACCGGCGCCCTCCGGAGCACGATCGCCGAGCGAGCCGACCTGCACCTCTCGGCCGCGATCGACCAGGAGGCCTGCCCCCTGAACATGGCGCCCACGGCCTCGACCACCGCCACCCTGGCTCTGGGCGACGCGCTCGCGATGGCGCTGCTCGAGGCCCGCGGCTTCACGCTGGAGGACTTCGCGACGCTTCATCCCGGCGGCGAGCTCGGCCGCCGTCTGATGACGGTGGAGCAGGTCATGCACCGGGGCGACGCCCTGCCGCGGGTGGCACTCGAAGCGTCCCTGCGCGAAGCGCTGTTCGAGATGACCGAGAAGTCGTTCGGCATCACGGCGGTCCTGGACGACGACGGCGGCCTCTGCGGCGTGATCTCGGACGGCGATCTGCGGCGGCTGCTCAACACGGAGCCCGCGGTGGACGCGGGCGGCGGCGCGTTCCTCGACCGCTCGGTCCGGCACTACATGACGCCCGATCCCAAGACGATTCCCGCGGAGGCCCTGGTCACCGTCGCTCTGGAGGCGATGGAGCGGCACCGCATCACCTCCCTCTTCATCACGGGCGACGCCGGCCGTCTCCGGGGCCTGGTGCACATTCACGACCTCTGGGGCCTGCGCCGGAAGTAGCTCCCGCGGATGTCTTCCATGCTCTCCTCCGTAGTCCTGCGGCTCCGCTAACTGCTCGAGGCGCCCATGTCGTCCATGCTCTCCTCTGTCGTCCTGCGGTTGCGGTTTTTGCTCTTCGACGTCGACGGCGTGCTTACCGACGGCCGGCTCTACTACGTCGGCGACGAGGTGGCGGTGGCGTTCGACACCCGGGACGGCCTGGCCGTGCGGCGCGCCCGCGAGGCCGGCCTCGGAATCGGTCTTCTGAGCGCCAGAAGAGACTCTCCCGCCGTCGAGCGGCGCGCCGCCCACCTCGGCTTCGACGAGGTCCTCCTGGGCTGCCGCGACAAGGCCGCGGCCTTCGCCGACCTCCTGGAGCGCCGCGGGCTCGAAGCGTCCGAGGTCGCCTACGTCGGCGACGACCTGGTCGATCTGCCGGTGCTGCGCGCCGCCGGCCTGTCCGCGGCTCCGGCCGACGCGGTGCAGGAAGTCCGCGACAACGTCGACCTCGTGCTCGATGCCCGCGGCGGCCGCGGCGCCGCCCGCGAACTCGTCGACCGCATCATCGAAGCCCTCGGCCCCGTCTCGTAAACGCTGGGTGCGCGGTGTCGGTGCGCCGGCCTTCTGGCCGGCATCAGGCGCAGCCGCGAAGCGGCATGCGCGAGTCGGTCTCTTGCTCCTCCTCGATCCGCCAGTGGCTGGCGTTGGCGTATCATGCCGGGCCATGTTCGGCCCGATCGGCATGCAGGAGATGTTGTTGATCATGGCGGCGGCCCTCCTCATCTTCGGTCCCAGGAAGCTGCCCGAGCTCGGCCGCACGCTCGGCCGCGGCATGGCGGAGTTCCGGCGCGCCACCAGCGACCTGAAGCGGTCGATCGACGTCGAACTCGACGAGGAGAAGCGACCGCCGCCGCCGCGCCGAATCGACAAGAGCAGGAAGGCCGCCGCGTCGGACGATGCCAGGAAGCCTGCGGGCGTGGACGACTCGAAGAAAGCGGGCGAATCGGGCGCCCGGACGCCCAGTGACCCCGCCGCCTGAAGAGCCCGAACAGGGACAGACGCCCGAAGCGCCGGAACCGGAGCGGTTGCCCGAGACGAGGCTGGGCAAGCGGAGGGCCGAGGAGGAGGAAGAAGAACTTCCGCGGATGACGCTGCTCGAGCACCTCGACGAGTTGCGCCGCCGCATCCTGCGTACGCTGATCGTCGTCGTGGTCGCGTTCTTCGGCTGCTTCGCGTTCGCCGAGCAGATCTACAACCTGCTGGCGAAACCGATCGAGCCCCACGTCGATCAGCTCGTCTTCGACGGCGTCGCGGATCCCTTCATCGTGCAGGTGAAGGTGGCGCTGCTGGCCGCCGTCTTCGTCACCTCGCCCTATCTCGTCGCCCAGCTCTGGGGTTTTGTCGCGCCCGGGCTCTACCGGCGCGAGAAGCGCTACGCGATTCCCTTCATCTTCTTCGGTTCCCTCTTCTTCATCGGCGGCGGCGCCTTTGGCTACTTTGTCGCCCTCCCCTTTGCGACCGAGTTCCTGGTCAACATGGGCCTCAACGCCAACTGGGACGCCGACATCCGGATCGAGCGCTACTTCAGCTTCGCGGTCAACGTGCTGCTCGGTCTGGCGGTCATGTTCCAGCTTCCCATCGTCATCTTCATGTTGTCGCAGCTCGGGGTGGTGACGCCGCGGTTCCTGATGCGACACTTCCGCTGGGCGGTGCTCATCATCATCGTGGTCTCCGCGGTGATCACGCCGACGCCGGACGCGATAAACATGACGATCGTGGCGGGGCCCACTGTGCTTCTCTACCTGGTCGGCGTCGGCGCCTCGGCGCTGGTGCAGCGGCGGAGGAAGCGGATCGAGGACGAGGGGGATTGACTCGCGCATGCCGGCGCACCGACACCGCGCACCCAGCGACGCCCTGCCCGCTCGCTGGTACACTCCCGGCTTCCCGTGAAGAAACCCTGGCGCAATCTGGCACTTCTTCTCTTTGCCGCGGCCCTGGTGGTCGGCGGGCTCGCGGGCGGCAACCTGCTGGCCTTCCTCGACGCGGAGCAGGTGGCCCAGGTCCGCCTCTACACGGAGTTGGTCGAGACGGCCCACGCGAACTACGCGGTCGACGACGTCACCTACCGGGATCTCGTCTACGCCTCGATCGGGGGCATGCTGCGCAACCTCGATCCGCACACGAGCTTCCTGCCGCCCGTGGCCTACGACACGATGCGCGAACGCCAGCAGAGTTCCTTCTACGGCCTGGGCATCTACGTCGGAACGCGCAACGGCCGCCTGACCGTGATCTCGCCGATCGAGGGTACGCCCGGCTACGAGAAGGGCATCCGGGCCGGCGACATCATCCACCTGATCAACGGTGAGCCGACCGAGGAGATGAACCCCAACGAGGCGATCCGGAAGCTCAAGGGGCCGAAGGGAACGGACGTCACGGTCACGCTGCTTCGCCCCGGCCTGGACGAACCGCTGGAGGTCACGGTGACGCGGGCCGAGATCCCGCAGGAGACCGTGCGCCACGCCCACATGCTGACGCCGGAAACCGGCTTCCTCTGGATCACCGACTTCTCCCGTTCGACCGGCGGAGAGGTCGCGCGGGCCCTGGCCGATCTCAGGGAACAGGGCATGCGGCGCTTGATCCTCGACCTCCGGGGCAACGGCGGCGGCCTGCTCGACCAGGCGATCGCCGTCTCCGACCAGTTCGTGCCTCCCGGTACGACGATCGTCCAGACCCGGGGCCGGATCGACAGTTCCCACCAGTCGTACCGTTCCTCGGGTCGTCACGAACCGCTCGGCTTGCCGATCGTCGTGCTGGTGAACGGTGGCTCCGCTTCCGCCTCGGAGATCGTCTCGGGCGCCATCCAGGATCACGACGTGGGCCTGGTCGTCGGGGAGTCGACCTGGGGCAAGGGCCTGGTGCAGACGGTCTACGAGCTGTCCTACGGCGCCGGTCTCGCCCTGACGACGGCGCGCTACTACACGCCGGCGGGGCGGTTGATCCAGCGGGACTACTCCTCGTACTGGGACTACTACACCGGATACGACGCGGACGGCGACAACGGCGACGAAGACGAGTCCGCCAGGGAAGCCCTTCGCGACGCGCTCGAAGAGGACCTCCTTGAGGGAGACGGCGGGCGCCCCGCGGCGTCGCCGGAGACCGATGGGCCGGAGAAAGACGATCGCCCGGTCTTCTACACCGACCTCGGCCGAAAGGTGTACGGCGGCGGCGGCGTGACCCCCGACTACATCGTCGAACTGGACGAGGACCCGGCCGTCATCACGCGCCTGCGGATCCAGAGCGGCTTCCACCGCTTTCCCTTCGAGCAGGGAGTGCCCGAGGGGGTCGACTCCACCGACTGGCGGGTGCCCGAGGACTACCTGGAGCGCTTCTGGGACTGGATCGTCGAGGAGGAGCTCGTCTCCGCCGAGGAACTCGAAGAGGCGCTCGAGGATCCCGACGTCGAGCGCCACGCCCGCGTGCGGCTCCGCTACGAGATCTTCAACACCGCGTTCGGACTGACCGAGGGCTTCAAGGCCGAGCGGCAGCTCGACAACCAGCTCGCACGGGCGCTCGAACTGCTCGACGAAGCGGAAGAGCTGCTGGAGCGCCGCATGCAGCAGGACCGCAAGACCCGCGGCCGTAACCGCAGCTCCGGTTTCGTAGCCCAGTAGCGGCGCCGGTGCGCCGGCCTCATTGCCGCGGGTGTCGGTGCGCCGGCCTTCCGGCCGGCATCAAGCGCGAGCCGCGAAGCGGCGAGCCAGTAGCTACCCTCTGAACCGCGCCGCCACAGCCTCCCAGTCCACCACGTTCCAGAACGCGTTCAGGTAGTCCAGCCGCCGGTTCTGGTAGTTCAGGTAGTAGGCGTGCTCCCACACGTCGACTCCGAGCAGGGGCGTCAGACCCTCCATCAGCGGTGAGTCCTGGTTGGGCCGCGCGATCACGGCCAGGCCGTCGTCGCCGCTCACCAGCCAGCCCCAGCCGCTGCCGAACTGGCCCATGGCGGCGCTGACGAAGCGCTCCTTCAACTGGTCGAAGCTGCCGAACCGGATGTCGATGGCGGTGGCCAGGTCGCCGCTCGGCGCGCCGCCGCCGTTCGGGCTCATGACGGACCAGAACAGCGAGTGGTTGGCGTGGCCGCCGCCGTGGTTGCGCACGGCGCCCTTGATGGAGTCCGGCACCTCGTGGAAGTTGCTGAGCAGGTTCTCGACGCTCCTCGCCGCGAGGTCGTCGCGCCCTTCGAGCGCCCCGTTCAGATTGGCCACGTAGGCCGCGTGGTGCTTGTCGTGGTGTATCTCCATCGTCCGCGCGTCGATGTGAGGCTCGAGAGCGTCGAACGGGTAGGCCAGATCGGGAACTTCGTGCATGAGTGAGTACTCCTCAGAGAAGATGGTTCTGCCGCCGCGATTGTGCCACGGAGTGAGGCTGCCTGTGCGTTCATTGACGACGCCCCCCGCCTGCCCTAAGATCCCGCGGCCTGCGATGTCCGCCGGACGGCCGAAGGGTCGCCGCCGGGGAGGTTAGCTCAGGGGTAGAGCACCTGCTTTACACGCAGGGGGTCGCGGGTTCGAATCCCCCACCTCCCACCACGGAGGTTCCGGAGTACGCGCGACCAGGGAACAGGACGAAGCAAGCGAGGGAGAATACGAGGAGACGGACCCACGGGGTCGTAGTTCAGCTGGTTAGAATGCCGGCCTGTCACGCCGGAGGTCGCGGGTTCGAGTCCCGTCGGCCCCGCCATTCCGCTCCTAGCCCTCGAAGCCGCCGGACCGCATGTTGAGGTGACGACGTGAGAGACAAGATCAAGCTCGTATCGAGTGCCGGTACCGGGTACTTCTACACGACGACGAAGAACAAGAAGCTCGGCCAGGAGAAGCTGAAGCTGAAGAAGTACGACCCGAAGATCCGACGCCACGTCGAGTTCGTCGAAGAGAAGATGCGGTAACCCCCACAGCGTGCGCGGGGAGTGCTACGCTCCACCGCCCTCGCCAAACCCTGAGTAGGCCGGCCCGGGCGCCTCCGCTCCACTTGCATGGAGCGGAAGATGACCCCACAGACTTACCACCAGCAGAGCGGGGAGCCGCACGACTTCCCCGTGCTTTGGCGCCAGTGCGTCGCCCGGGATGCGGATTGGGCATCCCTGGTTCGGCGCGTCGACCCGATGTTGCGGAGTACCCTCGCCGGCCTCGGACGCAGCTACGGCGTGTTCCTGAACCGGGATCTCCTCGACGAGGTGATCCAGGAGACCTATGTCCGCCTGCTTCAGAACGACCGCCGGGTGTTGCGCGGCTGCCGCGGGCGATCCGAAACGACCATCCGGTCCTACCTGCGCCGGGTAGCCCGGAGCACCCTGATCGACTGGTTGCGCGCCCGCCGGGCGCTCAAGCGCGGTCCGGCAATCGAACTCAGCATCGATGCCCTGGAGGCGCTCGCCGAGAACGTCGACGGCTTCGACGTGCCGAGCCGGGCCTCCAGTCCTCTCGACCTCATCTACGCGCAGGAGCTCCGCCGCCGGTTCCGCCGCGAGTGCTGGTGCGTCGCCAGACCCGGCGGCACCGCCCGGCGCGACATCTGGCTCACGGAGCGCATGGTGGTCGACGGGTGGAACTCCCGCGAGGCGGCGCACGTGGTCCAACTGGCGCCGGCGACCGTGGCGACGGTGCTCAGCCGAATGCGCCGGGAGCTCCGTCGCAGGGGCCTTCTCATGCCGGCACGGCTCACTTCGGGTGCCTGACGTCCCACTTCGGGCCGAAGTTATGCCATAATGGCTAACTCTCTTCATTCCCTGGAGATACCTGATCGTGGACCAGAAGACAGAACATCGGCCCGTACGCATGGGCGATCGGCCTGTACGCCTGGGCGGCTCGCTGAGCGGCCTCGAGCCTCGCGACCGGCGCTCCCGTCACATGACGAAGGTCTTCAAGGCGCTGTCCGACTCGACCCGGCAGAACATACTCCGGCTGCTGGAAGACGAGCAGCGATGCGTCGGCGACATCGTCGGCGAGTTCGATCTCTCCCAGCCGACCATCTCGCGCCATCTGTCCGTGCTCAAGGAAGCCGACCTGGTGATCGACCAGAGGCGCGGCCAGAACGTGATCTACCGGTTGAACGACGAGGCGCTGTCCGAGTCGATGCGCAGCTTCTTCGGCCAGTTCCGGAGCTGTCAGGATTCGCTGCGCAAGCCCGGCCCCTGAGCGGTAGGGTTCCGCGTCGATCCGGCGGTGTAGCTCAGCCGGTTAGAGCAAGCGGCTCATATCCGCTGTGTCGGGGGTTCGAGTCCCTCCACCGCCACCACTTCACGCTTTCGCTGGCTGCCGAGGTGCGACGATGACCATTCAACCGGTCGACGCCGCGGTCGCCGGTTTCTTCTCCAGGCGCCCGGAACTGGCCCAGGCGGTCCGTGACGCTCCTCTGGCCGTCGCCTTCTCCGGCGGTCCCGACTCGACGGCGCTGCTGCGCGCCGTGCGGGTCGGCGCGCCCCGGTTCGGCTGGAAACCCGTGGCGGTCCACGTCGACCACCGGCTGGACGACGGGTCGGCCCAGCGGGCCCTGGCGGCCGGCCGGATCGCCGAGCGCCTCGGGGTCCCCTTCCGGGTCCACATCGCGCGCTCCCTGCCGCCGGGCCGGAGCCTGGAGGAATGGGCCCGCGCCGAGCGCTACCGACTGCTCGCGGCCGCCGCCCGCTCGCTTCAGGCGGCGGCGGTCGTGACCGCCCATCACCGGCTCGACCAGGCCGAGACCGTTCTTCTCCGCATCCTCTTCGGCAGCGGCACCGCCGGCCTCGGGGCGATGCGGCCGGTCTCGAAGCGGCTCGGACCGCCGCTGCTCCGGCCCTTGCTGGACCTGGAACCCCGAAGTCTGCACGCCTACGCCGCCCTGAGCGGCGTCGAGCCCGTCGACGATCCGACCAACCGCGACTCCGGTCCGCGGCGCAACTTCGTCCGCCGCCGCCTGTTGCCGGTCCTCACGGCGGAGGCTCCGGACCTCGGCGAGCGTCTCGTCCGTCTGGCGCGGGCCGCCCGGAGGACCGAGCCCACCGTGCGCCGGCTGCTGGACGAGGCGCTGGAGCCGCGCCCCGGTGAGCAGTCCTGCGAGGTCGAGGTCGAATCGCTCGTGCGGCTGCCGGCGTCGCTGTGGCCGGCTGCGCTGGCCCGGTTGCACCGCCTGGCGGGCGCGGCCTACCCCCCCACGCGGAACGCCCGGCGGGAGCTGGCGCGGCAGCTCGATCGGCGGAGGTCGACCGGACGGCGCGTCGGCTGCGACTGCGGCGGCGGCTGGCGCTGGGAGCAGAGCCGCGACCGGCTCCGGGTGCTCCGCCCGCATTCCCGGGAGAATCAAGGGATTGGATCCCTTGAAGTCAGGGGGCTGGAATGACAACCTTCCGGACACCCGCTCGTACAGTGGTTACGGAATCCTGCGGGCTTCGGGACCGTTGTCCCCCGCGGGTGAGGCCCGGCTCAGAAAAATGAACGCAACGCTCAAGAACCTCCTCCTGTGGGCCGCCATCTTCGTGATGGTGATCCTCATCTTCAACCTGTTCAACCAGGGAGCGGCGCGGCGCGGGGCGATCATCTACAGCGACTTCTTCGACGATGTCGGGAAGGGCCGCGTGGAAGAGGTCAAGATCGACAACGACGGCAGGGTGAGCGGCACCTACAAGACCCGGCCGCGCGACGGCGTCGGCGATGGCAGTTTCACGACCCAGGTGCTGCCCGAGGACTCCCCGGTGCTCATGGCCCTGCTCCGCGAACAGGGTGTGCGGATCGAGGTCGAGGAGGTCAAGGAAAACACGCTGACGATGGTCCTGATGACCTGGGGTCCGCTGCTGCTGATCGTCGGGCTCTGGATCTTCTTCATGCGCCAGATGCAGAGCGGCGGCAACCGCGCCCTCTCCTTCGGCAAGAGCAAGGCCAAGCTGCTGAACGCGAGCGGCAGGAAGGTCACGTTCAAGGACGTGGCCGGGGTCGAGGAGGCGAAGGAGGAACTGTCCGAGATCGTCGAGTTCCTGAAGGAGCCGCAGAAGTTCCAGAAGCTCGGCGGCCGGATTCCCAAGGGCGTGCTGCTGATGGGCCCGCCCGGCACCGGCAAGACCTTGCTGGCGCGGGCGATCGCGGGCGAAGCGAGCGTGCCGTTCTTCTCCATTTCCGGCTCCGATTTCGTTGAGATGTTCGTCGGCGTCGGCGCCAGCCGGGTCCGCGACCTGTTCGAGCAGGGCAAGAAGAACGCCCCCTGCATCATCTTCATCGACGAGATCGACGCCGTCGGCCGCCATCGCGGCGCCGGCCTCGGCGGCGGCCACGACGAGCGCGAGCAGACCCTGAACCAGTTGCTCGTCGAGATGGACGGCTTCGAGACGAACGAGGGCGTGATCCTGATCGCGGCCACCAACCGGCCGGACGTGCTCGACCCGGCCCTGCTGCGGCCGGGCCGCTTCGACCGCCGCGTGGTCGTCGACCGGCCCGACATCGCCGGCCGCCTCGGCATCCTGCAGGTCCACAGCCGCAACATCCCGCTCGATCCCGACGTCGATCTCCAGGTGCTGGCCCGCGGCACGCCCGGCTTCTCCGGCGCCGATCTCGCCAACCTCGTCAACGAGGCGGCGCTGATCGCGGCGCGGCGCAACCACAAGAAGGTCGACATGGCCTCCTTCGAGTTCGCCAAGGACAAGGTGATCATGGGCGCCGAGCGCAAGACCATGATGCTCACCGAGCAGGAGAAAGAGGTCACGGCCTATCACGAGGCCGGCCACGCCCTGGTCGCCGCCTTCATGCCCGAGGCCGATCCCCTGCACAAGATCACGATCATCCCGCGGGGCCGCGCCCTCGGGTTGACGATGCAGCTCCCGACCGAGGACAAGCACACCTACCGCCGCAAATACGTCGACGCCCAGATCGCGATCCTGATGGGCGGGCGGGTCGCCGAGGAGCTGACGCAGGACGACATCACCACCGGCGCCGGCAACGACATCGAGCGCGCCACGGACATGGCCCGGCAGATGGTCTGCGAGTGGGGCATGTCGGACCTGGGGCCGCTCAACTTCGGCGAGAAGAGCGAGCCGGTGTTCCTGGGCCGCGACTTCAGTCAGCGGTCCGACTACTCGGACAGCACCGCCCAGTCGATCGACACCGAGATCCAGGCCATCGTCCAGCGCGGCTACGACAAGGCCCGCGACATCCTCTCCGAGCACCGCGTGTTGCTGGAGTCGCTGGCCAGGGAACTGCTCGAGTTCGAATCGATCGAGGGCGACCGCGTCTACCAGTTGATCCTCGAGGCCACGGGCCAGGATCTGACGCCGGCGCGTCCGACGACCCCGATCCCCGACCTGGAGCCCCCGGACGAGGGCCAGGAGGCCCCCGCCGCGGATGAGGCGCCGGCGCCCGACGTGGCCGGCACGCCCGAACCCGCAACGATCGCGGAGCGGCAGGAACCCGACCCGGTTCCCCTGCCGATGCCCAAGCCGGAGCGCTGACGACGGCGGACCTGGCGCAACCGCTCGGACTTCTCGGTTGGAGGGATCTGGTCGACCTCCTGGTGGTCGGCCTCGTCGTCTACAACCTGCTGCTTCTGATCCGCGGCACCGGGGGCGTTCGCATCCTGGTCGGCATCCTGGTGCTGGCCGGGGCGGCGTGGATCGCGGCGCTGCTTCGCCTGGACACGCTGCAGGCGTCGCTGAACTACCTGTTGCCGGCGCTGCCGATCGTCATCGTCGTCCTGTTCCAGAACCAGATCCGGAGAGCGCTCGCACGCGTCGGCCGCAATCCACTGCTCCGCCTGACGACGGACCAGACGGACGAGTCCGGGATCGAGGAGATCGTGATCGCGGCGCAGGCCCTGTCGGTCCGGAAGCTGGGCGCGCTGATCGTGGTCGAGCGGATCGACGGTCTGCGGGACTACGCCGAGAACGGCATCGTCCTCGACGCGGCGGTTTCCCACGACCTGCTGCTGACGGTCTTTTCCCGCGACACGCCGCTCCACGACGGAGCCGTGATCGTCCAGAAGGACCGCATCGCGGCGGCAGCCTGCTTTCTGCCGCTGACGACCAGCGCGGGGGTTTCCATCGAGCACGGTACCCGGCACCGCGCCGCGATCGGCATCACCGAGGAGACGGACGCGGTGGTGGTCGTCGTCTCGGAGGAGACCGGTAAGATCTCGATCGCGCACGAGGGTCGCCTCAGCGGCGACCTGACCCTGCGCGAGTTGCGCAACCAGCTCTTCGAACTGTTGCTGGCGCCCGGCACGACAAGGTTTTCGGGATGAGCGAGAACGGCAACCGCTGGACGTTCCGTGTCCTCGCGGTGGCGATCGCGATCGGCATCTGGCTGCCCGCGTCGTTCTGTCCGCGCCTGCGCGAGATGACGACGCCGCCGATCGAGGCGAACGTGGCGGGGCGGCTGACGATCCCCGATCACGAGCGCCTGAGGGTGCTGACCTTCGAGCCGGAAGGGGTTCAGGTCCGTATCAGGGGCAACGACGAGCTGATCGACTCCCTCGAACTCGATCAGGTCCGCGTCCAGGTTCCGTTGCCCGACGACGTGTTCGCCGCCGGTCCCTACAGCGGCCCGCGGGAAGTCGAGGTCGTGCTGGCCGCCGAGGACGTCGTGCTGCCCGACGATCAGATCGAGGTCGTGGCCGTGACGCCGGATCGCCTCGTCCTGAACGTCGACGAGGAGATCTCGGTCGCCGTTCCGGTGCAGGTCGTCTGGATCGGCGAGCCGATCGGCGGCATCAGCGTCGACGACGGGAACGTCCGGATCGAGCCGGAGACGGTCACCGTGCAGGGAGCGCGCTCCGAGATCAACAAGCTGGAGTTCGCGCTGGCCGGGCCCATCGACCTCACCGGCCGCGGGCTCGACTTCACCGCCAGGCAGGTGCGGGTGCGGTTCGCCAGCGAACACGTCCAGATCGAGTTCCCGACCATCGTCGACGTGTTCGTGCCGATGATCTCCAGGCAGCCCCAATCTTCCGGCGCGGGAAGTTGACGCGAAGACTGTTCGGCACAGACGGCATGCGCGCCGTCTTCGGTACGCCGCCGCTCGATCGGCGCACCGTCCAGGCCGTCGGCTACTCGTTCGCCACACTCTGCGGCGACGGGGCGCTCATCCTCGGCGGCGACACCCGCGCCAGCCGCGCCGAGATCGCCGGCTGGCTCGCCGCGGCCATCCGCGCAGCGGGCTGCGAAGTGCGCTCGGCCGGCGTCGTGCCCACGCCGGCGGTGGCCTGGCTCGTCACCGAGCTGGGCGCCGCCGGGGGCATCGTCGTCTCCGCCAGCCACAACCCGTACACGGACAACGGCGTCAAACTGTTCGGAGCGGACGGTTTCAAGGTCGATTCCGATGTCGAGCGGGCGATCGAGGACTGGATTGAAGACCGGGTGCGCTGGGTACGCGGGTCTTCTGACCCGCTCCCGCCGAAGGCGGCGGACAGACTCGACGACGAACCCGAACTCGCGGAGCGCTACCTCGACCACCTGGCCGCCTCGCTGCCGGGGGACCGGCCCCTGGCCGGCCTGCGAATCGCCGTCGACGCCGCGAACGGCGCCGGCGCTCCGTACGCCGAACGGCTCTTCACCGGCCTGGGTGCCGACTGCGCGGTCACCTGCGACCGGCCGGACGGCCGCAACATCAACCTCGACTGCGGCTCGACCTGCACCGAGCGCATCGCGGCATTCACCCGCGCCACGGGCAGCGACCTCGGCGTCGCGCTCGACGGCGATGCCGACCGCGCCGTGCTCTGCGACCACCGGGGACGGATCTGCGACGGCGACGTCCTGCTCTACGTCCGGGCCACGCACCTCGCGGCCCGCGGCGAACTCCCCGGCCGCCGCATCGTCGCCACGACGATGTCGAACATGGGCCTGGAGAAGGCGCTCGAAGCCGGGAAGGTCGACGTCGTTCGCTGCGGCGTCGGCGACCGCGAGGTGGTCGAGGTCATGCGGCGCGAAGCCGTCCGCCTCGGCGGCGAACAGTCCGGCCACCTCGTCGACCTCGAACTCGGCACGACCGGCGACGGCCTCCTCACCGCCGCCGCCGTCGCGGCAATCGTCGCCTCCTCCGGCCGCCCGCTCGCCGACCTGGCCGCCGGTTTCCACCGCTTCCCGCAGACCCTGCGCAACGTCAAGGTGCGCGAGAAGCAGCCGCTGGAGAGCGTCCCCGGCCTGAGCGAAGCCGTCGCGTCGGTCGAGCGCGAACTCGGAACCTCAGGCCGCGTCCTGCTCCGCTACAGCGGCACCGAGGCCCTCGCGCGAGTGATGATCGAGGGCCCCGACCAGAACCGCATCGAAGAACTCTGCGGCAGCATCACCAGCATCCTCGAAGCCGAACTCGGCGCTTAGGATCAACCGATGACCCATCTCTCCGTCAACGTCGACCACGTCGCGACCCTGCGGCAGGCGCGACTTGCCGGCTACCCGAGCCCCGTGGAAGCCGCCCGGCTCGCCGAGGAAGCCGGCGCCTTCGGCATCACCGTGCATCTGCGCCAGGACCGCCGCCACATTCAGGATCAGGACGTCGTCGACCTCCGCGAGACGGTCAAGGGCCGGCTCAACCTCGAGATCGCGGCCGAGGAGCCGATGCTCCAGTTCGCGGAGCGGGTCCTGCCCGACCAGGTCACACTGGTTCCCGAGCGCCCCGACGAGGTGACAACCGAAGGGGGCCTGGACCTGATCGGACGCGGCGAGCAGGTGCGACGCGCCTCCCGCCGTCTGGTCGAGGCCGGCATCCGCGTCGCCGTTTTCGTCGATCCCGACCTGCAACAGCTCGCGGCGCTTGACGACCAGGACGACGTCACCGGCTTCGAGCTGAACACCGACGCCTACACGCGCGTCTCGGCCAGCGCCGCGGACGCCGAGTTCACGAAGATCGAAGCAGCCGCCGAGCGCGGCCTCGCCGCGGGCCGGGAGGCGTACGCCGGACATGGCCTGACCGTCGCCAACGTCGGTCGGGTCGCGGCGCTCGCCGGAATCAGCGAGCTGAACATCGGCCACTCGATCGTGTCGCGGGCGGTCCTGATCGGCATGCCCGCCGCCGTCTCCGAGATGCTCGAAGCAATGCTGGGTGCGCGTTAGCCCCCCACCAACCCCCGCTCCCGATAGTCCTTCAGCTTCCGCTGCAGCGTCCGCACGCCGATCCCCAGCAGCCGCGCCGCCTCCGTCCGCTTGCCGCCGGTGCGGTCCAGGGTCTGCAGGATCGCGTGACGCTCGATCTCGGCCATCGTCCGCGGTTCGCCGAAGGCGGTCTGGACGGCGGCCTCGGCCGGCGCCTCGGCTGCCTGGCGGATCTCCTCGGGCAGATCGCCGACCTCGATCCGGCCGCCGCCGTGGAAGACCGCGACCGTCTCGAGCACGTTGCGCAGCTCCCGCACATTCCCCTGCCAGCGATTCTGGGCGAGGCAGGAGAGGGCTCTGCCCGAGAGCTGCATCTCCGGCTTGCCCTCCCTGGCCGCGAACTCTCTCAGGAAGTGGTCGGCCAGCAGCGGCAGGTCGTCGAGGCGGTCCCGCAGCGGCGGAATGCGCAGCGTCACGACCTTGAGCCGGTAGTAGAGATCCTCCCGGAAGGCGCCCTGCTCGACCGCCTCCTCCAGGTTGCGGTTCGTCGCGGCGAGCAACCGGAAGTCGACGTCGAGCATCCTGCTGCCGCCGACCCGCATGATCTGCCGCTCCTCGAGCACCCGCAGCAGCTTGACCTGGAGCTCCGGGATCAGCTCGCTGATCTCGTCCAGGAACAGCGTCCCGCGCGCGGCGAGCTCGAACTTGCCGATCTTGCGCCCGACCGCGCCGGTGAAGGACCCCTTCTCGTGGCCGAACAGTTCGCTCTCCAGGATCTCGTTCGGGATGGCGCCGCAGTTGAGCGCCAGGAACCGCTCCTGACTCCGGGAGCTCGCCTGGTGCAGGGCTTTCGCCACCAGTTCCTTGCCGGTGCCGCTCTCACCCAGGATCAGCACCGAGGCCCGGCTCGGCGCGACCTGGCGCATCTGCTGGAACAACTGCTCCATCGCCGCCGACTGGCCGACGATGGCGTCGAAGCCGAAACGCTCGTCGAGCATCTCGCGCAGATTCGTGACCTCGTCCCGCAACTGCCAGTTCTCGATCAGCTTGAGGACGCGGCTCCGCAACTCGTAGAGGTCGACCGGCTTGGTCAGGTAGTCGTCGGCGCCGACGCGCATCGCCTCGACCGCCGATTCGATCGTGCCGAAGCCGGTGACCAGGATCACCGCTAGGTCGAGCTCCTGGGCCCGCACCCGGTTCAGGAACGCCAGGCCGTCCATCCCCGGCATGCGCAGATCGCAGACCGCCAGTCGCACCTTCGGCTCCCGTTCGACGAAGCCGAGCGCCGGTTCCGCATCGTCGAACACCCGCACACGGAGTCCCGCCCGCTCCAGGGCGATCGCCATGGACTGGCGGGAACCGGCCTCGTCGTCGATGACGATGACCCAGGGGGCTGCGGCCATGGCGCGATCCTAGCCGGGCAACGCCGTGAGTCGCCGTTGACGTCCTGGCGCCGACTCGGATACCGTTCGGATCAGTGAGTAATATCCGCATCCGATCCGTTGGCGAGCCATTCGATGACCGTCAGTCTTTGCCCCTGGGAATCCAGGTGCTGACCCGGGCAGAAGCGATGGGCATCCTGGGCAAGGGCTCCATCGACAGGCTGGACGCGTCAGTTTGGGAGGAGGTGCTGGCCCGGCTACGGCGTGCCGGTGTGGGACGCCATCTACCGGCAATCGTCCCGCAGAGCGAGGGCGAACGTGAGGGATTCGTCCGTCAACTTCAGCAACTGAGCGACGCACTGGAGGCTTCGCCGGTTCCGGTGGCGGAGGGACCGCGGCTCGACAAGCTGCTTGGGCGTGAACTCCTTGCGAGACTGCTGCAGGTTTCGGCCGTGAGCCTGCGACGCTACCTGGCCGGCGAAAGGGCGGTGCCCGACGCGGTTGCCGCGCGTTTACACTTTCTGGCATTGGTCGCGGGCGATCTTGCGGGGGCCTACAACGACATTGGCGTCCGGCGCTGGTTCGATCGACCGCGCACGCTGCTGGACGGCCGGAGTCCGGCGGAGTTGCTGGAGGCCGAGTGGCAGCCGGAGGATCCGGGTCCGCGGCGGGTCGGCGACCTGGCCAGGGCCCTGGTCTGGTCGCCTGCCACGTGATCGCCTGGCGCAACGCCGACCCCCGCTATCCGTTCCTATGGGAGGAGGGCGAAGGCTCGCAACCGGCTGCCCGGTGGCACGCGGAAGGTGAAGGGCCGGTGCAGTACCTGAGCGATACGCCCGACGGCGCGTGGGCCGAGTTTCTGCGACACGAGGAGATCCGCGATCCCGAAGATCTGTCCCATGTTCGCCGGTCGCTATGGGCGGTCGACATCGGATCGGAACACCTGGCTAGCGCCGAGCTGCCTACGGAAACCCTGACCGGCGATGCCGGGTCCTACCCAGCGTGCAGGGAGGAGGCCCGGCGCCTGCGGTCGGCAGGATCTTCGGGCCTCATGGCGCGGTCAGCTGCGCTGATGCCGGGCACGGCCGGAGGCTGGCGTGTTGACGCGGGCCTCCGAGCGGGCGCTGAACGGGACGGCCAGACGATCGTCCTGTTCGGCGGAAGGCCGGACCTGACCGGGTGGCGGGCAGTCTTCGAAGGCCGTCCGGACGAGACGCTCCTGGCGGCTGTTCGCTTTCTGAGCTAGGGGCCTGCGCGGCAGGAACCGGCCCCGCCCAGCAGCTCCTCGAGCCCTGCCTGGTCCAGCACCTCGACGCCCAACTGCTCCGCCTTGCGGAGCTTCGAGCCCGCCTTCTCGCCGGCGACCAGGAAGTCCGTCTTGCCGCTCACCGAACCGGTGACCTTCCCGCCGAGCGCCTTGATCCGGGCGCCGGCCTCGTTGCGGGTCATGCCTTCGAGCGTGCCGGTCAGGACGAAGACCTTGCCTTCCAATGGCCGGTCGACGCCTTCGTCGGCGGCCGCCTCCTCCTCGAACTCGAGGCCCGCTTCCTTGAGCCGGCGAAGCAGATCCTGGTTCCGTTCGGAGTCGAAGAACGCCCGGACCGATTCCGCGATCCGCGCGCCGATCTCGTCGACCTCCTCGAGTTCCTCGGCCGACGCTTCGGCCAGGCCGTCGACGGTCCGGAAGCGACGGGCGAGGAGCGCCGCCGTGCTGTCGCCGACGAAGCGGATGCCGAGCGCGTAGATCAGGCGGCTGAGGGAGCGCTCCTTCTTCGACTCCGCCAGGCTGTCGACGGTGCGCGCCGCCGCCTTCTCGCCCAGCCGGGCGTCGTTCGTCTTCTTGAGATCGGCGAGCTGGTCCACCGTCAGGTCGTAGAGATCCGCGGGATCGCGTACGAGGCCGCCGCCGACGAGTTCGCCGACGAGCCAGTCGCCCATGCCCTCGATGTCCATGGCGTTGCGGGAGGCGAAGTGGCGGATCGCCTCGCGGACGACCGCCGGGCAGGCGGCGTTGACGCAGCGAAGCAGCGCCTCCTCCTCCGGCTGGTACAGCTTCTCGCCGCAGACCGGGCACTCCGTGGGCGGCGCGAACGGCTTCGACTCCGGGCCCCGCCGCTCCTCGAACACCGACACCACCTTGGGGATGATGTCGCCGCCCTTCTCGATCACGACCGCGTCGCCGACGCGGACGTCCTTCCGTGCCAGGTCCTCGTAGTTGTGGAGCGTCGCGCGCTTGACCGTGGTGCCGGCCACCAGCACCGGCTCGAGTTCTGCCACCGGCGTCACCGCGCCGGTGCGGCCGACCTGGGCGCTGATCGCCCGCACCACCGTCTCGGCCTGTTCGGCTTCGAACTTGAACGCCACCGCCCAGCGCGGCGCCTTGGCGGTCGCGCCCAGGCGTTCCCTCAGCTCTGGATCGTCCACCTTGACGACGACGCCGTCGATCTCGAAGTCGAGGTCGCCGCGCTTCTCCTGCCACTCGTCGCAGTACGCGACGACCTCGCCGAGGCCCTTGCAACGGCGCCATGAATCGTTGACCGGCAGACCGAGATCGGCCAGGGCGGCGAGGCTCTCGCCATGCGACGGGCGCTCATCGCCGTCGTCGCCGGCGGGTTGAACCCACTCGTAGCAGGCCACGTCCAGCCGCCTCCGCGCGACGTCCCGGCTGTCGAGCTGGCGGACCGTGCCGGCGGTCGTGTTGCGGGGGTTCGCGTACAGCTCCAGGCCGGCCGCGGCGCGCTGCTCGTTCAGGGCGGCGAACGCGCTGCGGCGCATGTAGGTCTCGGCTCGCACGAGTAACCGGGCGGGCGCCGCCGCCGGCAACCTCAGCGGCAGCGTCCGGATCGTCCGTGCGTTCGCGGTCACGAGGTCTCCGACCCGGCCGTTGCCCCGGGTCGCGGCCTGGGTCAGGACGCCGTTCTCGTAGAGAAGGGACAGCGACACGCCGTCGACCTTCAGCTCGCAGATGAAGTCGAAGTCGGTGTCGGGAAGAAGACGCGCCAGCCGCTCGACCCACTCCTCGAGCTCGCCGTGGTCGTACGTGTTGTCGAGCGACAGCATCGGCGGCTCGTGCTCGACCTGCTCGAAGCCCTCGGTCGGCTCGCCGCCCACCCGCCGGGTCGGGCTGTCAGCGGTCCGCAGCTCCGGGTGCTCCTCCTCGATCGCTGCAAGCTCCGCCATCAGGCGGTCGAAGTCCCGGTCGCTGATCTCGGGCTTCGCCTCCCCGTAGTACAGCCGCTCGTGCCGCTGGAGTTCCTCGCGCAGCCACGCGGCCCGATCCTGGGGTGACTCCGCCATCGCCGAAGTATGCTGCACCCGCATGGAACTTCTCGCGTTCTTCCTTCGATACGCGCGCCGCTACGTGCACTGGGGACTCCTGGCTCTCGTCGGGATCCTCTTCTTCAGCATCGCCACGGCCGCCTTCGTCGGCCTGATCAATCCGATGTTCCAGGAGGTCCTGGGCGCCTCCGAGGAGGAGGTGAGAGCCGAGCTCGGCAGAGTCAGCCCGGGGGGTGGACCAGCCGAGGGGGGAGAGGCAGGTCCCCTGGGACGGTTGCGCGATTCCATCGAGGCGCGCACGGAACGCCTCAGGGCGGCGGCCGCGGACCTCTACGCCGACGTGAAGGAAGCGGCCGGCGTCGAGGGCCGGGGGGAGGTCTTCTTCTCGCCGATTCTGCTGGTGCTGGTTCTGCTCTTTCGGAGCCTGATGGCCTTCGTTTCCGGCTACTCCTTCCAGCGCGCCGGCCTGGGGCTCACGACCGACATCCGCAACGACCTCTACCGCCACATCATCCACCAGTCCAGCCGCTTCCATCAGCGGCACACCTCGGGCGAGCTGTACAGCCGCGTGGTCAGCGACGTGGCGAAGCTCCAGAACGCGGTCGCGGCCCGGCTCTTCGACATCTTCATGTCCGTCGCCCTGCTGCTGGTGTACTCGGCGTATCTGCTGACGATCCACTTCACGATGGCCCTCGTGTCGCTCTTCGCGGTGCCGGTCTTCGGCTATCTGCTGGCCCGCTTCGGCAAGGGGATGCGGAAGGTCACCCATCGCAGCCAGGAGCGGATGGCGGATCTCTCGGGATTCCTGTCCGAGGGCATCCGGGGCAACCGGGTGGTCAAGGCGTTCGGCATGGAGGAGTTCGAGTGCCGGCGCTTCGAGCGGGCCACCCGCGGCCACCTGCTGGCCAACCTGCGCGCCCAGTTCCTGTCCACCGTTTCGAGCCCGGTCATCGAGTCGATGGCCGCGATCGGAGGCGCCGCGCTGGTCATATCGGCGGGTCTCATGATCCGGGACGGACGACTCACCTTCACGCTCTTCTTTCAGTTCCTGGTCGTTCTCTTTCTGATGTACGACCCGATCAGGAAACTCAACAAGGTGAACCTGGTGCTGCAGGAAGCGGTCGCCTGCGGCAAGCGGGTCCACAACCTGATGCAGATCAAGAGCGACATCGTCGACCGTCCCACCGCGCCGCCGATCTCCGGCCTCGAGCGGGGCATCCGCTACGAAGACGTCTCCTTCGACTACGAGGACACGGGCCACGGCAAGGGGGTGCTCTCGGGCATCCGTCTCGATCTCCATCGCGGCGAGGTCGTGGCCCTGGTGGGCGCCTCGGGCGCGGGCAAGTCGACGCTGGTCAACCTGCTGCCGCGCTTCTTCGACGCGGTTTCCGGCCAGGTTCTCATCGACGGCGTCGACATCCGCGCCCTGCCGCTCCAGAACCTGCGCTCCCTGATCGGCATCGTCACCCAGGAGACGGTGCTGTTCAACGACTCGGTGCGGAACAACATCGCCTACGGCCGCGACGACCTGCCGCTCGAGGAGGTGCGGATGGCGTCGGCCGCCGCCTACGCCGACGACTTCATCATGGCGATGCCCGAGGGCTACGACACGGTGATCGGCGAGGGCGGCCAGAACCTGTCCGGCGGCCAGCGGCAGCGGCTCGCGATCGCCCGGGCGCTCCTCAAGAACGCTCCCATCCTGATCCTCGACGAGGCGACCTCCCATCTCGACACGGAGTCCGAGGTCGTCGTGCAGCGGGCGATCTACAACCTGATGGAGGGCCGCACGGCCCTGGTCATCGCCCACCGCCTGTCGACCGTCGTGCGCGCCGACCGGATCGTCGTCCTGGACCGCGGCTCGATCGTCGAGGAAGGCACCCACGAACAACTGCTGGAACTGGGCGGCGCCTACAAGCGCCTCTACGACCTGCAGTTCCATGGCTGAAGGTGCCGGCCGCTGCGGCTGTCGGTGCGCCGGCCTTCTGGCCGGCTTCCGGTCCGCCTGTCGGTACGCCCCATGAAGGTTCGCGGCGCCGCCCTGGCGCCCGCCGCCGTGGCATTGCGCTTCCTCTCCCAGGCCGTGAGCGCCACCTGGCGCCTCCGCCACTTCGAGGGCCGCGAGCACCTGGAGCGGGCTCTCCAGCCCCCGTCCATGCTCGCCTGCTGGCACGGGCAGACGGCGCTCTCCCTGCTGCTGGTGCGCCGCTTCCTGCTGCCCGCCGGCGGACCGGTGTCCATCCTCGCCAGCCACTCCGCCGACGGTGAGCTGTCGGCGCGGATCGGCCGTGCCTGGGGCATCCGGGTCACCCGCGGTTCGACCTCGCGGGGCGGCCGCGAGGCGGCGCTCCATCTCTACGGCGAGCTCCGCAGGCACCGGTCGACCCTGCTCCTCATGCCCGACGGTCCTCGCGGGCCGGCCCGCGAGGCCAAGCCCGGCGGCATCGTGCTGGCGGCTACGTCGGGCGCGCCGATCGTCCCCGCCGGCATCGCCGCCGCCCGCGCGTTCAGATTGCGAAGCTGGGACCGCATGACGATCGGCCTTCCGTTCACCCGCGTGGCGGTCGTGGTCGGCGAACCGATGATGCTCGAGCGCAAGGCGACGGCCGCGGAGCGCGAGGAGGCCCGGCTCGAACTCGGCGCCCGACTCGACGAGTTGACGGCGCGGGCCGGCCAACTGCTCTCGAAAAAGCCTTGAGAATGCTAGAATCCGGGCGCTTTTCCCTCGCCCGTCCATCCAGGGCGACGGGCTTTGCCATGCCCACCCATCGTCTCATCGACATTCCTCTCTACCGGCGCCGGTGCCGGTGCGTCTGTCGGTGCGCCGGCCTTCTGGCCGGCATTCTGACCGCCGCCCTACTTCTCCTCGCCCCCGCCGCACAAGCCCTCGTCTACGTCATGCCCGCCGACGAGGTGATGGTCGACCGTTCGCCCGTCATCGTCTTCGGCGAGGTCGTCGCCACCGAGCCCGGGCCGGCGGGTGGCCCGCTCTCCACCGACGTCATGTTCCAGGTCGAGGAGGTGCTCAAGGGCTTCGTGCCGGGTGGCACCATCGTCATCCGCCAGCCGGGCGGCGTCAGCCCGGACGGCCTGGTGGGCCGGGTGGTCGGCCTGCCGGCTCTGGTCGAAGGCGACCGGGTGCTGCTCTTCCTGAATCCGGTCGAGGGCGTCTACCGCACGGTCGAGCTCGCCCTGGGCATGTTCTTCGAGGCGCCGGCGGGCGGCAGCATGCTGCTGCAGCGCGAGCCGGCGCTTCGCGTCGCGGCCGTTGCCGGCGGCTCGACCGCCGGCGCAAGAGTCGATGAGTGGCGCCCGCGCGACGCGGTCCGGTTTCGCCGCTGGATCGCCGATCACGTGGCCGGGGCCGACCGTCCGGCCGACTACTTCATGAGCAATGCGGGAGATGATCCCGTGGCGGTCGCCTCCGCCTTCAACCTGTCGCTTGGCGACGCCTGCGCTCGGCCGGAACTGCCCATCCGCTGGCGGAACTTCGACCGGGGCGAGAGGGTGGAGATGGTGGTCCAGGCGGAGGGCCAGCGGGGCGTCGTGGGCGGCGGGATGTCACAGGTGCTTGCCGCGATGGGGGCATGGACCCAGGATCCCAGGAGCCGCGTCAATCTGGTCCAGGGCGGCCTGGCGAAGGAGCACCCCTCCCTGCAGGACTCCGACGGCACGAATTCGATCACCTTCGAGGATCCTCTCGACGAGATCGACGGCAGCTACGATCCGGCGACAGGTGGCGTGCTCGCCTACGCGTACTGGTACTACAGGTGCAACGAGCACACCATTCCAGGCCGGCCGCGGGCGCGGGCGTACGAACTGGTGGAAGCCAACATCACGACCCAGGACGGCTATCACCGCTGGGTGGCCTCGACGGAGAATCCGCGCCGGGCCCACGCGCAGTTGATGGCGCATGAGTTGGGTCACGCGCTGGGCCTCGGCCACAGTTGCGGCGATGACGAGACCGGTCCCTGCGAATCGGACCAGGAGAAGCGCACGATCATGCGGTCGCACATCGGCGACGCCCTGATCGAGGGCGCCGCGCTCAAGCGCGACGACCGAAACGGAGTGCGCACCCTCTACCCGCTGACCGGACCGGTGGGGCCGGTGGGACCGGCGGCCCCCGGCGGCCTGACCGTCAGCGCGATCAGCCAGACGGAACTGGAACTTCGCTGGCAGGACCGTTCCGGCGACGAGACGGGCTTCGAGATCCATGAACGGATGGTCGACAGCGAGTTCATGCGCATCGCCGTTCTGCCGGCGAACACGACGTCCGTCGTCATCGAGGACATCCCTCCCGCCTCCTTCCGCGCGTACCAGGTCTTCGCCACGAACAACCGCGGCGTTTCGAGCCCCACGCTCGAAGTCGGCGCCACCACCCTCGCCGAGGTCGCGGAGTGCGTCGAGGACCGCGACACGGTGTGCCTGAACCAGGGGCGTTTCCGGGTCGAGCTCCAGTGGCAGTCGGCGCAGGATGCCGGCGCGGGCGCTGCCGAGCCGCTGACGAACGACACCGGCTATCTCTGGTTCTTCAACGCGGAGAACGTCGAGGTCGTCGTCAAGGTGCTCGACGGCTGCCGCTTCAACGACCGCTACTGGGTGTTCGCCGGCGGGCTGACCGACGTCAAGGTCGTCATGAAGGTGATCGACTCGGAGACCGGCGTGGCGGCCACCTACTACAACCGGCCGGGCGCGGCCTTCGAGCCGGTCCAGGACCAGGACACCTTCGCCGTCTGTTCCCAGGGCGGCAACCTCTACGGCGAGAGCCGTTACCTGCTCTCGGCCGGCGAGATGGAGGCCGTACGCGGCGGCAGTGCCGGTGCGGCTCCGGACGTCGGTGCGCCAACTGTCGGTGCGCCGGCCTTCTGGCCGGCATCCAGGCTCGCGCAGGCCGTCGGCGGCAACTGCATCCCCGACGAAGAGACCCTCTGCCTCGAGAACGGACGCTTCGCGGTCCGGGCCACCTGGGAGAGCGCGGACGGCAAGACCGGCGACGCCGTCGCCTGGCCGTTGACCGGAGACACGGGCCTCTACTGGTTCTTCCAGCCGAGCAACGTCGAGATGGTCCTCAAGGTGCTGGACGGCTGCGACTTCAACGGTCACCGCTGGGTGTTCGCGGGCGGCCTGACGGACCTCGGCGTCACGATGACGGTCACCGACACGGAGACCGGCGAGGAACGGACGTTCGAGAATCCCGCGGGCACGCTGTTCCGGCCCGTGCAGGAGCTGAAGGCGTTCCCCTGCTCGGCGCCGTGACCCGACCTGTCGGTGCGCCGGCCTTCTGGCCGGCCTGTCGGTGCGCCGGCCTTCTGGCCGGCTTCTGCTGCAGCAACGCCGACTAATCGATTTGCATTCCTCTATAACTTCGGCGTAATCTACTGGGACGTATAGATTTCCCACCTAACACCGGGGTGTCTCACCGGAAAGGGAAGACCATGAAAACGGACAGCGGCCGCATCGTTCTGAACCTGATCTGCCTGCTGAGCCTGCTGGTTTGCGCTTCTGCGCCGCTGGCGGCGCAGAGAGGAATCGACCTGCTCGACGCGGAAGACGTGCTGCGATTGGACTCGCCGCCTTCCGGGCCGGTCGAACTCACGACCACCGTCCGGCTGGCAGCCAGCCCGGATCTCGAACGCGTGACCAGCGCCGTACACGACACGACGAGGTACCAGTACGACGACGGGGACTTCGAGAACTACGGCTCTATCCCCGATGCCTTCCGGCCCTTCGTGACGGAGGTCGCGCAACGGTTCGAGTTGAGCGGCGCGGGCAGCCTGGTGAACCTCGAGGTCTGCTTCGAGCGGCCCCGTACGGACCGGACCGGGGACGTGGTGTTCGACCTGACCTTTTACCGGGACAACAACGGACAACCGGGAACGGTCAGTGGCCTTCGATACGAGGTGAGGTCGCGGATCGCGCGCCGGGGCACTGACGAGTGCCTTACCTTCGCGGGCGCCCTGAGCGGCAGGGGAATGGCGCGGGGCGCGATATGGGTCGGCGTCGCGTGGCAGGGCAACACGAACAAGCTCCTCGGCGAGGACCACTACACCAGCATGGATCCCGCGCCCACGGGCAACCAGATGCACGCGACGAGCGTGCGCAGACGGTCGCATGGCGGTGACGGTTCCTGGACGAACTGGGACAATCCACAGCAAAGCACTCCCCGGGTCAAGGCGTACGGCATTCGCCTGGTCGTCGACCAGTCCGTGCACACGCCCGATCCCGGACCTGATCCCGGCCCCGGCCCCGACCCCGGACCGCCAGCCGACTCCGCGTGCAGCGACGGGCTTTGCCTGCTGGAGGACGGTCGCTTCCGCGTGAGGGCGCGCTATGCGATGCCCGGCATGCCGGGCGAGGCAGCCGGAACGGTCGCGGCGGGCCTCGCCGGCGCCGCCGGCCTGTTCACCTTCGGCGACGACGACCCGGCGCTGCTGGTGCGGCTGGTCGACGACTGCAGCGGCAGCGGCTACTTCGGGCTGTACGCCGGCGCAGCGTCGGACGCGGACTACAGCATCGCCGTCCGGGACACGATGACCGACGAAGTCAAGTGGTTCCGTGGACGCCGCGGGGCGTCGACCCGGGACGTCATGGCCTTCTCCTGTAACAACTAGGCGAAGCAGCCAGCGGATACGGGGCGTCGGGTGCTGACCCGGCGCCCCGTTTCTTTTTCCGGGGTGTGGGAAGGTTGGCATGCCGTTTGCGAACTACCGTCAAGTGAACGGAGGCTCCGTCACTACTCCCGGGAGGAACGCCATGCCGTCCAGAAGTCTCTCCACAGTCCTTGTCGTCCTCGCTGCGCTTCTTGCCTTCGCGCCGCCAGCCGCCGCCCAGGAGGGCCGGGATCTGCTGCTGCCCGAGTCGAGGGTCGAGATCAGGGCGGAGCGCCTGAGCCTCATCGAGCATGTGGACGCCGTCCGTGTCGAGGCGCGCGGCCGCGGCGCCGTGTCCGTCGACCAGGCGATCACCGGCGTGCGCCAGCCGGCCACGGAGATCTACCAGTACGACGACAACGTCTTCGAGGGCTTCTATCGCCTCGTCGACGACACGACGGACGACTTCCTCTACGAGATGGAGTTCGCCCAACGGTTCCGGCTGCGGGAAGCGGGGACCGTCGAGTACGCGGTGGCGTGCATGGCGAGAACACGGGACGACACGAGCAGCGACGCGGCCTTTTCGTTGAGCTTCTACTCCGGCGCCGGCAACGAGCCCGTGACTCTTCTCGACGCGTTCGACGTGCCGGCGGAGTTGCCGGAGGCCGGGACCTACGCCTGCTTCGAGATCGGCGGCGCCGTGGAGGGCCTGGAGCTGAACGCCGGCGAGGTCTGGGTCGCCGTTTCCTGGCTGCGCGGCGACCCGTCCACGAACACGAAGCTCCTGGGTGTGGACGAGGACGGCTCGGGCGGAGCGCGGGCGTTTCGGGGTCGCGACGACGAAAACGACGAGTGGGATCGGTGGCAGGTCGACACGGAGCCGGGTGCCTACGGCATTCGCCTGGCGGTCAACCATCCCGACCCCGATCCCGATCCCGACCCTGATCCCGATCCCGATCCCGACCCCGGCCCGCCGACCGAGGAGGGCTATACCGACTGCGTCCCCGAGACGACGCCGCTCGTCTTCGACGGCCGCTACAGCGTCAGCATGTGCTACGAG
Organism: Acidobacteriota bacterium; assembly: GCA_011525365.1. GTDB lineage: Bacteria > Acidobacteriota > Thermoanaerobaculia > Multivoradales > Multivoraceae > Multivorans. Next base: position 6,810 of record WTGQ01000003.1, on the reverse strand, counting down.
ACGCCCGCGGGCGCCGTCGGCGAGGGCAAGGCCGGCATCTGGGCCTCCGGCGAATCCGGCCTGCTCTGGTTCTTCAACCGCGACAACGCGGAGGTGCTGATCAAGGTGTTGAACGGCTGTGACCACAACAACCACCGCTGGGTGTTCGTGGCGCCGGTAACCGACCTCGCCTTCAACCTCCAGGTCACCGACGGCGTGGACACCTGGACCCACCGCAACCGGCAGGGAGACACCGCGTCCACCAGAAGCGACAACGCCGCCTTCTCCTGCAACTGACCGCCCACCTGTCGGTGCGCCGGCCTTCTGGCCGGCATCCGGTCCGCAACCCGTCATCTCCCGAGCATCCCACCGTCACACCTTCGTCCGGTAGCGTCGTGCATCATGCGCGTCGCGGTCGTCTGGAACTACGGCACGCCGCTCAGGCAGTGCAGCTTCCGGTTCGAGGAGTACGTTCGGGGCCTCGAGGCGCTCGGCCACGAGGCGTTCGTCGCGTGTCCCGAGTCCTCGAACGACGGCTTCCCCGTGCCGATCGTCTCACCGCCCGGGGGCGGCGGCCTGGAGGACGCCGGGTTCTGGCGAGGCCTCGAGGCCGACGTGGCGATCGTGCCGTCCTTCCACCAGATGTCGAATCTCCTGGAACTGATCCGCGGCGCCGGTGTGCGCACGATCGCGATGGGCGACTCGGACGGCCAGATGGGTCTTCGCGCCTTTCCCCTGGCCACGCTGCGCCGGAAGGTCTTCTCGGGCTCGTCCGACCGCGACCACCAGTTCCGGCAACTCCGCTTTCTCGCCCGGCGCTACCTGCTCTCTTTCCGTCGCACCGATCCGCAGGACGCCGAGTTCGTCCGCAGCGCCGGCTCGTCCGACGTGCTCATCCTCGGCTGCGAGGAGGCGAGGACCCACTTCCGCCGCTTCCTGCGCAGCGCGGGCGCGGACGGCCTCCAGGACCGCGTTCACGTCTCTCCGCTCGCCATCCATCGGGTCTACTGCGAGTCGCCGGACCTCGAGCGGGAACGGCGGGGCATCGTGGCGATCGGCCGCTGGGACGATCCCCAGAAGAACGCTCCGCTGCTGGTCCGGGCGCTGTCCCGCTACCTCGGTCGGGCTCGCGGCGAGGAGGCCGGCGATCCGGTCCGGATCTTCGGCCCCGGCGGCGAGGACCGGTTCGGCGCGCTCGGCCGGCGCTTTCCGAACGTCGTCCACGAGGGGCCGCAGTACCCGGAAGTGCTGGCTGACGCATTGGCCGGCAGTCGCTTCATCCTCTTTTCGTCGCGCTGGGAAGGCGCGCCGCACGCCGGCTGCGAGGCGCTGTCGATGGGAGCGACCGTGGTGGGGACGCCGATTCCGAGCCTGCGGAGCTGGTCCGAGGGCGGCGCCTACGGCCGGGTCGCCTCCGCGCACCGCGCCGGGCCGCTGGCCGCGGCGATCGCGGAGGAGCAGGCAGCCTGGCGGCGCGGCGAACGCGACCCGGCTAGCATCGCCGCGGTATGGCGCCGGAGGAGTTCCGGCCGCGGCGTCTGCCAGACGATGCTCGAGGCCCTCCCCGCATGACCCGCCCGCTGGAAGTCATCCTCGACACCACCGAGCGCTGCAACCTGAAGTGCAAGATGTGCTACTTCTCGGCGGTCGACCGGCTGCAGTTCCTGCCCTTCGACCGCCAGTTGTCGAGCAACGGCATGATGCCGCTCGAGACCTTCTCCCGGGTCGCGGCCGACCTCTTCCCCCGCGCCCGCAAGGTCGCCCTGGGCTGTGCGGCGGAGCCGCTCGTGCACCCGAAGTTCATCGACATCGTGCGCGAAGCCGGCAGCTACGGCGTGCCCGACCTCTGGTTCCCCACCAACCTGCTGCCGCTGACGCCGCCCAAGGCCGAGGCGATCTGCGAGGCCGGGGTGAACACGGTCGGCGTGTCGATGGACGGCACCAGCGCCGAGACCTACGAGGCGATCCGCGCCGGCGGCAAGTTCGACCGCCTGATGCGTTGCCTGGACCTGCTGAACGACGTCCGGCGGGGGACCGCCACCGGGCTGCGGCTGATCTTCGTGTGGATGCAGACGAACCGCGGCGATCTCGCCGACCTGCCGCGCTTCGCCGAGGAAGTCGGCGCCGGTGAACTCGACGTCCGCTTCGTCACCCCGACCGCCCACGTGACCGCCGAGGACGAGCTGCTCGACGACGAGGATCCGGCCGCTCTGCGCGCCGAGCTCGCCGCCGCGGCGGAGGACGCGGCCGCCCGCGGACTCCGCCTCGTGTCGTACCCCGACTTCGACGACGGCCGGTCCATCGGCCTCCGCGGCCACCTGCTGCGCTGGCGGGCGGGCCTCTACGACCGGCAGCGTCTGCGCGGCCGCTTCCGCACCGCGGTCGCCGGCTGCGCCTGGCCCGGTCACACGGTGGTCGTCCGCCCCAACGGCGCGGTCTCGCCGTGCATCTTCTGGGAGGACCAACCGATCGGTTTGTACCCGGAGACTTCGCTCGGGGAGGTCGAGCGGGCGCCGCTTCTTCTGGAGATCGTCGACGGTCTGAAGAGCGGCAATCCTTGCGGTACGTGCCGGACGTGCTCGGAGCGCAAGCACGCGCTGTACTTCCGGCTGCAGTGGCGGCAGCAGGCGGGCGAGCGGCTGGAGCAGTTGGGTGCTGGGCCGGGGAGTGGTGGCGTGACTGAGGTGGTGGGGGAGAGCGGTCGGCCTGCGGCCGGCGATTTGTCACCGCCTTCGGCGGGGGCCGGCCAGAAGGCCGGCGCACCGACACCCGGAGCACCGACACCCGGCGCACCGACACCCGGCGCACCGACAGGGCTTCCCAGTCCCGCTGCCTGGATTGCGGAGCACACTCCCGCCGAACCCTTCGACCGCGTCCTCCTCATCGGCGACGAAGCCTGGGCCCACGAACTGCTCCGCGCCGGCTTCGCAAAGCAAGTCGACGTAGTCACTTCGAGTGCGAGTGCCGGTGCGCCGGCCTTCTGGCCGGCAACAGGCGCGATGCCGCGTAGCGGCGAGCCCGTACCTCCCCCCAACGGCGAGCCCGAACCCCACATCCACCACCTCCCCATCCACCCCCACCGCCCCGTCCTCCCCGCCGCCGCCTACCAGGCCGCCTGCTGCATCGGCGGCCTCTCCTCGCACCTCCGCCTCGAACGGCTGCTCGACGCCGTGCTCGACGCCCTGGAACCGGGCGGCCGGCTGTTCGTGGACGACTACGTGGGCCCGGCACGTCACCAGTGGAACCGCCGCACGGGCGCCGCGGCCGCGGCCGCCTACCGCCGGCTGCCGGCCGCGGCACGGCGCTTCGAACGACTGCCCATGCCCCCGGTGGAGGGCGACTGCGCCCGGGCCACGCGCTCCGGCGACGTCGCCCGCCTGGTCCGCACCGGCTTCCGGGTCGAGTCCGTGCGCCCCTACGGCGGCGACCTGATCGCGCCGCTCGCCACCGCCGTCGACTGGAGCGGGCTGCCGGAAGCCGACCTCCAGCGCCTCGCGGCGGGCTCGGGTACGGGCGACGGCCACTACGCGCTGACGGTGGCGCGTCCCCGCACCGGCTGGCCGCGGCGGCTGGCCGGGATGCGCTATCGCATAGGCCCCAAAGTTCGTCGTGTCTTCATTTACGAGCCCCGTCGCGCTCGCGATCTGGCGTTCCAGGCGCTGCGCGGAAAGGTCTGAATCATGGTCGCAACCGTTCGTTGGGGAATCATCGGTCCGGGCGCCATCGCCCGCGTCTTCGCCACCGCAATCGATGGACTGGACGGTCACGAAATCGTGGCCGTCGGCAGCCGCGACCCGCAGCGCGCGGCCAACTTCACCGCCGAGCGCGGCTATCGGGACGCCGAGGTCGGCACCTACCGGGACCTGGTGCGCAGCGAGTCGGTCGACGCTGTCTACGTCGCCAGTCCCCATCCCGGTCACCTGGAGCACGCGTCGCTGGCGCTGCGGCACGGCAAGGCAGTGCTTTGCGAGAAGCCGCTCTGCGTCAACGCCTCGGAGGCCCGCCGTCTGTGCGCCATCGCCCGCGAGCAGGGACGGCCGCTGCTCGAGGCGATGTGGACCCGGTTCCTGCCGGCGACCCTGCGGGCCGCGGACTGGGTCGCCAACGGCACGATCGGCGAGCCGAGCCGGGTGGTCTGTGCCTTCGGCTTCAAGGCGAAGTTCGACCCGGAGAGCCGCCTCTACAATCCCGAACTGGGGGGCGGCAGCCTGCTCGACATCGGCTGCTACACGCTCTCGCTGGCGTCGCTGGTCTTCGGGGAGCGGGTGACCGGCGGCAACATCCCGCAGATCGAGGTCCGTGCCGACCTCGCGCCCTCCGGGGTCGACGAGTACTGCAAGATCGTCCTGCGCTTCGGGGACGGCGCCGAGGCGTACCTCGAATCCTCCATCAGCAAGGCCCTCTCCGCCACCGGCGTCATCCAGGGCGACCGCGGCAGGATCGTGATTTCGGACTTCTGGCGCGCCCAGCAACTCAAGCTGGAGTGCGAGGCGCAGGAGGTCGCCACGCTGGAGTGCCCGTTCCTCTGCAACGGCTACGAGTACCAGGCGCTCGAACTCGCACGAATGCTCCGCGACGGCGAAGTCGAGAGTCCGCTCCTGCCGCACGCGGAGTCCATCGGCCTGATCGAACTGATGGACGAACTGCGCCGCCGCATCGGCGTCCAGTACCCCTTCGAGCCAAGCATCGGCGTCACCGCCGGAACCCACAGAGCAATGACCTACCTCCCTCTGGGTGCGGGTGTCGGTGCCGGTGTCGGTGCGCCTGTCGGTGCGCCGGCCTTCTGGCCGGCATCAGGCGAGCCGCAAGGCGGCGAGCCCGAGTTCCTCCCCCGCCTGGTCCTGGGCACAATGCCCCTCACCAACGACACACCCGCCGCCCAAACCGAAGCCGACGCCCTCCTCGACGCCGCCTTCGAGCACGGCATCTCCGCCCTCGACACTGGCCACGTCTACGGTAACGGCGCCTCCGAACGCGCCATCGGTTCATGGCTCGAGCGCCGCGGTCTCGCGGACGACGTCTTCATCCTGTCCAAGGGCTGCCACCCGGATGCGGCGGGGCCGCGCGTCAACCCGGAGGCCCTGGCCCGGGACCTCGCTGAGTCGCTAGACCGGCTGCGGCTTCCGGCCGTCGACCTCTACATGCTCCACCGCGACGACCCGGCGGTACCGGTGGGCGAGATGGTCGACGCCTTCGCCGAACACGTCGCGGCCGGCCGGCTAGGCGCCTACGGATTCTCGAACTGGACGCGCGCGCGGATCGAAGAGGCCTGCGACTACGCGGAAGCCAACGACCGTCCGCCGCCCGCCGCGTCGAGCCCCAACTTCTCGCTCGCCGACCAGATCAAGGACCCGTGGGGCGGAGGCTGCGTCACGCTGACGGGCCAGGCGGCCGCTGACGACCGCGACTGGCACCGCAGCACCGGCATGGCCATCTTCGCCTGGTCGTCCCTCGCGCGCGGCCTGTTCTCCGGCCGCGTCAGCCGGCGTGCCTTCGCCGCGGACCCGAGCCTGGTCGACGAGGCCTGCCGCACCGCCTACGTCCACGACGTGAACCTCGCGCGCCTGGACCGGGTGACCGAGTTCGCGAAGACCGGCGGCGCGACGGTGCCCCAGATCGCGCTCGCCTGGGTGCTCGCCCAGGACCTTCCGCTCCACGCCATCGTCGGCGCCGCCACCGAGCAGGAAGTGGAGGACCTCGCCGCCGCCGCGGCCCTGACCATCACCGAGGAAGAGGCGAAGTGGCTGCGGAACGGCGGCCGCCGTCCCCTCTCGATGGCCCGCGAGAGCCTGGCCAAACGCCTCGAACGCCACGCCGTCCGCATCGGCCGCCGCCTCCCCGGCCCCATCAAGCGCCCCCTGAAACGCCTGGTAGGCCGCGCGTAGGTGTGAGTGTCGGTGTGAGTGTGGAGTAGGAGTAGGGTGTCGGTGTAAGTGTCGGTGCGCCGGCCTTCTGGCCGGCATAAGCGCGATGCCGCGAAGCGGCGAGCCCGAGTGAGAAGAGGAGCCGGCCTTCGGCCGGCGCGTTCTTTCTTGGCCGCCTGGCGGCGCGGGTCTTCCGCGGGTCAGAAGACCCGCGGCAACAGGCCGGCGCACCGGCACTGCACCGGCACGGTGGCGCACCGGCATCGACAGCCTCGGTTGGACGTTCCGATAGGCGACTCCGTACACCAGGCATGGCAAGCGATGACGTTCCTGACCCGAAGCGGCGACTGGGTTGGTATTCGCGTGGCTATCACCCGCACTTCGACGGTCCGATGGTCGTTCAGAGCGTCGGCTTCCGGCTCGCGGACAGCGTTCCCAGGCAACTGCTGAGGCGATGGCGGCAAGAGGTCGAAGAGGATCTCGAACTGGACAAGGCACGGGCAGTCCGCCTGGAGCGTCTCGTTAGCCGCTTCGAGGACACCGGCTACGGCGCCTGCCATCTGCGGCGCCCGGCAGTCGCACGTCTGGTGCAGGAATCACTGCTTCATGCGGACGGTGACCGCTATCGACTCATCGATTGGTGCGTCATGCCGAACCATGTGCACGTTCTTGTGGAACCGCTTCGGACCCCTCTCCCGGACATCGTGCGCATGTGGAAGTCGACTACCGCCAGACAGGCCAATCAGCTCCTTGGTCGAAGCGGAGCGTTCTGGATGAGGGACTACTACGACCGCTTCATTCGAGATTCCCGGCATCTGGAGGCCGTGCGCCGTTACATCTGGTTGAACCCTGTTCAAGCGGGGCTTTGCCGGGAAGCAGAGGAGTGGCGGTGGTCGTCAGCACACCTGCGCGGTACCCGAGAGTGTCGGTCGTGTTGGTAGTTGTCGGTGGTGCCGGTGGTGTCGGT
>WTGQ01000002.1:3622961-3875896 GCA_011525365.1 Acidobacteriota bacterium | reverse complement strand
GTCGGTCACACACCCCGTCGACGCGGAGCTGACCGTCTTCACGTACCGGTACAGCGTGCCCCGCGTCGCCTTGAGCGGCGGTGGTTCCCAGGCGTTTCTACGTGCCTCCAACTCGGCGTCGCTGAGCGCCACGTCGATCGTGTTCCGCACCGCGTCGATCTCGATCCGGTCGCCGTCGCGGACCAGGGCGAGGGCGCCGCCTTCCTGGGCTTCCGGCGCCACGTGACCGATCAGGAAGCCGTGCGAGCCGCCGGAGAAACGGCCGTCCGTGACCAGCGCCACGCGATCGCCGAGGCCCGCGCCCATGAGCGCCGAGGTCGGCTTCAGCATCTCGGGCATCCCCGGGCCGCCCTTGGGCCCCTCGTAGCGGATGACGATCACCGAGCCGTCGCGGATCTCGCCGCGCTCCAGTGCCTCGACCATCGCCTCTTCCGAGTCGTAGACCTGAGCCGGGCCGGCGAAACGCTCGCCTTCCTTGCCGGTGATCTTCGCCACCGAACCCTCGGTCGCCAGGTTGCCGCGGAGGATCTGGAGGTGGCCGGTGGCCTTGATCGGTTCGTCGAACGGCAGCACGACGTCCTGGCCCGGCGCGAGGTCGGGCAACGGCGCGAGGTTCTCGGCCAGCGTCCTGCCGGTGACGGTCAGGCAGTCGCCGTCGATCAGTCCGCGGTCCAGCAGCATCCGCAGCACCGCCGGCGTGCCGCCGACATCGTGGAGGTCCTCCATCAGGTACTGGCCCGAGGGCTTGAGATCTGCGAGGAAGGGGACCCTGTCGCTGACCTTCTGGAAGTCGTCGATCGAGAGGTCGACGCCGGCCGACCGGGCGATCGCGAGCAGATGGAGGACCGCGTTCGTCGAACCGCCGAGCACGGTGATCAGCACCATCGCGTTCTCGAACGCGGCCCGGGTCATGATCGCGCTCGGCCGGAGGTCCTGTTCGAGCAGGGCCCTGACGGCGGCGCCCGCGCGCCGGCACTCCTCCAGCTTCTGCGGCGACGTGGCGGGGGTCGACGAGCTGTAGGGCAGGGACATGCCGAGGGCCTCGATCGCGGCGGCCATCGTGTTCGCCGTGTACATGCCGCCGCAGGCGCCCGCGCCGGGGCAGGCGCGCCGGACGATCGTCTCCCGCTCGTCGTCGGTCAGAGCCCCGCTGATCGCCTCGCCGTAGCTCTGGAAGGCGGAGATGATGTCGATCTTGCCGCCCCGCCACTCGCCCGAACGGATCGTGCCGCCGTAGATCACGATGGCCGGACGGTCCACCCGGGCGATCGCCATCATGCAGCCGGGCATGTTCTTGTCGCAGCCGGGGATCGACACGTTCGCGTCGTACCACTGCGCCGCCATCACCGTTTCGATCGAGTCGGCGATGAGGTCGCGGGACTGGAGCGAGTAGCTCATCCCGTCCGTTCCCATCGAGATGCCGTCGGAGACCCCCACCGTGTTGAAGCGCAAGCCGATGCAGTCGGCGGCGTCGACGCCCTCCTTGGCCGCCGCGGCGAGGTCGAGCAGGTGCATGTTGCACGTGTTGCCCTCGTACCAGACGCTGGCGATTCCCACCTGGGGCTTGCCCATGTCCTCGGGGGTCAGGCCGGCACCGTAGAGCATCGCCTGCGACGCTCCCTGCGACTTGTCCTGGGTGATGCGAGCGGAGTAGCGGTTCAGGCGGATCATGGCGGGCGACTATGGCATAGGGCTGTCGGTGGTGTCGGTGTCGGTGCGCCGGCCTTCTGGCCGGCATGAGTGCGATGCCGCGAAGCGGCGAGCAACGAGCAAGGAAGGAGCCGGCCTTCGGCCGGCGCGTGTTGTCTGGCCGCCTACGGCGGAAGCCGGCCAGAAGGCCGGCGCACCGACACCACCGACACCGACACCACCGTCGTTTCCTTGTGCTAGCCTGCCGGCTGTTCCGTCTCTTTCTCTCCGAACGGCTCCCCAAGATGGAGGACTCAGCATGAAGAAGGCACTGTTTGCGGCATTGGCTCTCTCGCTGGCGCTTGGCGCTCCCGCGCTCGCTGGCGACACCTGGACCGGCGAGGTTCTCGACATGGTCTGTTTCGGCAACGGCCAGAAGGGCGCCGGTCATGCCAGTTGCGCCGCCAAGTGTCTGGGCGACGGCAACGAGATGGGTCTGCTCGTGGGCGACGACGTCGTCAAGATCGACCGCGCCGGCTCCGACGCCGCTGCGATCAAGACCCTCGAGGGTCTCGGCGGCAAGAACGCCAAGGTCACCGGCGAGGCGATGAAGGCCGACGACGGCACGGTCACCGTCAAGGTGTCCGCCGCCGAAGCCGCCTGACCCGCCGCACAGCGGCAGATTCGCGAAAGCGGGCCGAAAGGCCCGCTTTCTTCGTTTCGGGGGCCCACTGTCGGTGTGTGGGTGTGTTGGTGTCCTCCGAGTGTCGGTGGTGTCGGTGCGCCGGCCTTCTGGCCGGCTGCCGCCGTAGGCGGCCTAGAGAAACGCGCCGGCCGAAGGCCGGCTCCTTTCCTTCTCGGGGCTCGCCGCTTCGCGGCATCGCGCCTATGCCGGCCAGAAGGCCGGCGCACCGACACACCGACACACCGACAGGCCGACCACTCATGCCAACATCCCGCCGATGAAACCCGGCGACACCATCTCACGGTTCCGCATTCAGCAGCCGCTCCACTGCCTGCCCGGAGAGTTGCCGCTGCCGCTGTACCGCGCCCAGGACCTCGCGGCCCGGTCCTGGGTCCTGGTCCAGCCGTTCCCCGAGGACGCGCCGGCGGCGGAGGTCGAAGCGGCGGCCGGGCGCTCGGAAGCGTTGGCCGACGTCACGCGCTTGGTCGGCAGCTCTCTCGAACCGCCGGCGCACCTCGCGTGGACCCTCGGCGGCGGTGAGACCCTGCGTCAGCGACTCCAGCGCGCGCCCCTCGGCCCCGAGCAGGCCGCCGAGCTGGGCCTCGCGATCGCCAGGGCGCTATGCAACCTGCACCGGGCCGGCGTGGTTCACGGCAGCCTGCGACCAGCCAACATCCAACTGGTCGAAGGCGGCGAGGTGAAGCTGCTGGCCCCGTCGAGCCTGGGCCCGGTGACCCTGGCGGTGGCCACCGAGGCAATCGAGTCGCCGAGTCTTTGGACAGCGGCCTACCTGTCGCCGGAGCAGATCGAGGGGGCGGCAGCCGCGGTCACGGGCGATCCCGGGCCGTTCACGACCGCGGACGACGTGTGGACTCTCGGCGTCGTGCTCTATGAACTCGTCACCGGGGAGTTGCCCTTCATCGCCAACACCTACGCGGCGACGCGACGGGCCGTCGCCGTCCAGCCGATCGACTTGGTCGGCACGCTTCCCGGCAGCGCGCCCGAGGTGTTCGAGCCGGTGTTCGCGGCCGTCTTCGACCGCGACGCCGACCGCAGGCGCGCCGCCCTCGACGACGTGATTGGCCGGTTGCGTCGGATCCGGGATGAACTCCGGCTCCGGGTGCGCTCCCCAGAGGACAGCGTCTCGCGGGTCCACGCGCGCAAGTCCGCGGTTGCTGGCGATCGCTCGGCTGCGAGCCCCAGGAAGGGAGAGTGGCAGTCGGCTATCGAGTCGCTGAACGATCGCAGGCGACGATTGGCCCGCGAGCGGCCGGCGCCGCCGATGTGGCGCGTGTTGCTGCTGCCGCTGGCTGCGGTGCTTCTGGCGGGTGCGGTGGCGGTGTTGTTGTTGCTGTAGGTGTACGGGCTCGCCGTTCCGCGGCGTCGCCCGGATGCCGGCCAGAAGGCCGGCGCACCGACACGCGGCCAGAAGGCCGGCGCGCCGACACTCACCGACAGTCTGACTACCGCACGCCGATCTCGCCGCTCGACGACAGGATCGCCCCGGTCAGCGGGTCGTAGACGGCGATGACGAACGTGTGCTCCCGCCGCCGCAGTTCGAGTCCGGTCTGGTACGTGAAGTACTGCCCGGGCTGCGGTTCCTGGGGGCCGGCGATGCGGATCTTCTCGACCGGCGTCTCCGAGCGGTTGCCGAACTTGTCCATCACCGTGACGCGGAACTCCAGCTCGTTCTGCCAGACGCCGGCGACGGGCAGGAGCTGGACTTCGTCGAGCGGAATCGCGACTTGCACGGGGACGATCATCTTCCCCATGCGGCGCCGCTCCGGCCGGCCGAAGCGCACGCCGAGCGGCTTCGCGGAGGGTGGATTCCCGAACAGCAGGGACCCCTCGACCATCATCGTGACCTCGGTGGCGCGCGACATGTCGACGTAGCCCTCACGCGAGCGCACGCGGAAGCCGCGCCGGTCCGGATGGTCCACCAGCCGCACCTCGACGTCGTGGACCTCGTCGTCCTCGCGCCGCTGCGGCTGAAACCCGAGCCAGTAGTAGGAGCGGGTGTCGGCCACCACGTCGGCCAGCGCGGTGTCGCGCTCGGCGTTGATCATCGCCAGGCCGCCGGTCGAACGGGCCAGCGACTGGAGGGTGACGTGTTGCAGAAGCTCCCGTTCCTGGAACGCGCCGGCGCCCGCGGACGGATCGCTCGCCCGGTTGCTGTCGAGCCCTACCGATGCATCCAGGTTGAACTCGGGGCGGAATCCCGGCACGTCGACCGGATAGAGCGTGTAGCCGATCAGGTTGGCGGCCGAGACCAGAGGGCCGTAGAGGTCGTCCTGGCTCATCAGCCGGGAGTCCGACGCGGCGCCGATGCCGACCGGCGTCAGGTTGTCCCTGGCGATCGTGTAGAGAGCCGGCGACTGGGGCCAGCCGCCGGCGAGCAGGAGCATCACCTTGCGGCCCGGACGGTTGGCGAAGCTGCGCAGGGTCGCGACCGCCGCCAGCACGGACCGCTCCAACTGGTTCTCGAGGTTCGTCGCGTAGCGCAGCTCGGTGCCGCGCAGGCTGCTGCGCAGCGTTTCCTCGGGCGGTTCGACGCCGCCCTCTTCGATGAACCGGTTCGCGATGGCGCGCAGTTCCGCCTGCTCGAGTCGTTCCTGGTCGTTCGTGCGCAGCTCGCCCATCCGCATCAGGCCGTGCGCCTTGCGCCGGCGCGCCTGGCGCAGCGCGTCCGACAACTGCGACGGCGAGTTGGTCCAGGTCGTGAGCATGTCGACCTGCTTGCCGTCGAAGGAGACGGCCGCCACCCGGTCGGCCGGCCCGAGCTGCGTGAGGTCCTCCTCCAGGCGGTCGAGGACCCGGTCGCGGTCGCGCTTGATCGTGAAGAAATCGTCGATGAACAGCAGGAAGCTGGTACCCACCGGCGCCTCCGGCTCCAGGTTCGGCACCGCCGCCACCGCCTCGCCGTCGGCCGTGGCCAGAGCCCGGCCCTCCTCGATCTCCGTGAAGTAGTCGATCGGCGTCGGCTCGCCGTCCACCAGCAGCTCGAAGTCGGACGCCTTCAGGCCGTGGACCCGGTTGCCGTCCCGGTCGGTGACGACGACTTCGATGTTCACGACCCGGACGTCGATCACCTCCGAGAACACCGCCGGCAGGTCCTCCTGCTGTGCGAGGCCGGCGGCCGCGATCAGCAGAAGGCAGGTGAGGACGATCAGGTTTCGCTCGAGCTTCGTCATCGGTCTTCCCCGTCAGATCCTTCCAACGTCCAGAACAGGGAAGACTATTGCAGAGTCTTGCCGGTGCGCCGGCCTTCTGGCCGGCTGGTACCGCGGGTCTTCTGACCCGCGGGGAAGCAGGGCCGCAAAGCGGCGAGCCCGGATACGCTCCGCCGGTGCCTGACGACCATCCGCGCACCACAACCCCCTACGGCGCCTGGCCGTCACCCATCTCGGCCAGGTCCGTCGCCGAAGGCGCCCGCCGCATCGACGATCTCGCCGCCGCCGGCGACGGCGTCTGCTGGCTCGAGCGTCGCCCCGAGGAAGGCGGCCGCAACGTCCTCGTCTGCCGCAATCCCGACGGCAGCACCCGCACCCTCACGCCCGACGGCTTCGACGTCCGCAGCCGCGTCCACGAGTACGGCGGCGGCGCCTTCCTCCTCCTCGCCGGTGCGCCGGCCTTCCGGCCGGCAGGTGCCGCGGGTCTTCTGACCCGCGGAGAAGCAGGGCCGCGCAGCGGCGAGCCCGAACTCCTCCACGCCTTCGTCAACTTCGCCGACCAACGCGTCTACCTCGCAACCGCGCACGCCACGATCCCCCTCACCCCCGCCGACAACTCCCGCTACGCCGACCTCACCCTCGACCCCCACCGGCACCGCCTCCTCGCCGTCCAGGAACGCCCCGCCTCCTCCGGCGCCGACGAGACCGCCGCCCTCGTCGCGATCCCGCTACCGGCCGACCCGCCCTCCGCCGCCGAGCCGCCGCCACCCACCGAACTCGTCTCCGGCGCCGACTTCTACAGCTCGCCACGCCTCTCCCCCGACGGCAGCCGTCTCGCCTGGCTGAGCTGGAGCCACCCCGACATGCCCTGGGACGCCACGGCGCTCCACCTCGCCGACCTGGACGACGCCGGCCTGCCCCAGACGACACGCGTGATCGCCGGCGGCGACCCGGACCACCCCGAAGCCGTCCAGCAACCGAGCTTCGACGCCCTCGGCCGCCTCACCTTCATCTCCGATCGCAGCGGCTGGTGGAACCTGTATCGCGTCGGGTCGCCTGTCGGTGCCGGTGCGCCGGCCTTCTGGCCGGCATCGGGCGAGCCGCGAAGCGGCGAGCCCGAACCCCTCTGTCCCCAGTCCGCCGAGTTCGGCGTTCCACCCTGGCTCTTCGGCATGTCGACGTACGCGCACGTGCCGGGAGGCATCGTCGCGGCCTGTTGCGAGCAGGGCGTTTGGGGCCTCGTCTTCCTTCCCGATGACAGTGCTTCAAGTGAGCCGGTCCCCATTCCGACGCCTTACACCTCGATCGCCTGGCTGCGCTCTGCTGCGGCCCCGGAAGCCGGCCAGCACCCTGGTGGCGCGTCCCCGCGCCACCAGCGTCCCAGTCCGGGCGCCCGTCATCGGGCGCACGGATGGCAGGCCGGCGCACCGACAGGGCCACCGGCCGTCATCTTCCTGGCCGCCGCCCCGGACCGGCCCACCGAAGTCGTCCGCCTCCGCCTTTCCGCCTCCGCGGAACCCCGACTCGAAGTCCTCGCCACCACCGGCCCGCCGCCCGACCCCCGCTATCTCTCCACCGGCCGGCCCATCGACTTCCCCTCCGCCGGCGGCCGCCGCGCCCACGCTTTCTTCTACCCGCCGAAGAACGACGACGCGCAGGCGCCGGCCGGCGCCCGGCCGCCGCTCATCGTCAAGAGCCACGGCGGCCCCACCTCCGCCGCCGAGCACGTCTACGACCCCGGCGTCCAGTTCTGGACCTCGCGCGGCTTCGCCGTCGTCGACGTGAACTACGGCGGCAGCACCGGCTACGGCCGCGGCTACCGCGAGTCGCTGCGCGGCCGCTGGGGCATCGTCGACGTCGAGGACTGCGCCGCCGCCGCCGAGGCGCTCGCCGCCCGCGGCGAGGCCGACCCGGCCAAGCTGCTCATCCGGGGCGGCAGCGCCGGCGGCTACACGACTCTCGCCGCGCTCGCCTTCAAGGACACCTTCGCCGCCGGCGCCAGCCACTACGGCGTCGCCGATCTCGCCGCCCTGGCCCGCGACACGCACAAGTTCGAGTCGCGCTATCTCGACCGCCTGGTGGGCCCCTATCCCGAGCGTGCCGACCTCTACGGCGAGCGCTCGCCCCTCGAAGCCCGCGACCGCTTCTCCTGCCCGGTCATCTTCTTCCAGGGCGACGAAGACCGCATCGTGCCCCCGAACCAGGCCGAGGCGATGGTCGAGGCCCTGCGCGCCAAGGGCCTCCGGGTCGACTACCACCTGTTCAAAGGCGAGCAGCACGGCTTCCGCCGCGCCGGGAACATCGTCCGCGCCCTCGAAGCGGAGCTTCAGTTCTACAGCGAAGTCCTCGCGTAACTGTCGGTGCGCCGGCCTTCTGGCCGGCATAAGCGCGATGCCGCGAAGCGGCGAGCCCGAGTGAGAAAAGGAGCCGGCCTATCGGCCGGCGCGTTTCTTGGGCCGCCTACGGCGGCAGCCGGCCAGAAGGCCGGCGCACCGACACACTCTGTCACCCAATACGAAACAGACTCCCCATCCGCATCGCCAGCCCCATGTCCCCGTCGATCCGGAGCTTCCCGCTCATGAACGCGACGGTCCCGTCCAGTTCGCCCGACGTGAGCCCCACGTAGTCGGCGGCCTCCATCGACAGGGTCATCGTCGGCGCGTCGTGAGCGCCTTCGCCGACGGTGCAGGCGCCGTCCCTGATCGCGCAGTGCCAGACGCCGCCGCCTTCGCCCGAGAGGTTGAACTGGATCACGGCGTCGAGGCCCGCCGCGGCCTGCGGGTCCAGGCGCCCGGGCATCCGGGTGAAGATGTCGTTGATGGCGGCGGCGGTATCGGTCATGGGCTGTCTCCCTGGGCTTCGAGTTGAGGCGCCGAGACTATCCGCCCAGCCACAGCCGCTCCCCAACGTCAAGCGAACTTGGCGTTTGCAACCGCCGCCTCCTCGCGCTTAACCTCCGCGCGCCCCACTCCCATCGCGGACCGTGCGCGACCCCCGCAACATCGCTCTCTGCTTCGACGGCACCTGGAACAGCGACGACGCGTCGTCGCCGACGAACGTCGTCAAGACGTACCAGGCCATCCTGCCGGAGACGTCGGCCGGCGTGCAGCAGCTCGCGTACTACGACCGGGGCGTCGGCACCGGGCGCTTCGACCGCTTCCGGGGAGGGGTGCTCGGGCTCGGGCTGGCCCGCAACGTCGAGCTCGCCTACCAGTGGCTGACCGACAACTACGAACCGCGCGACCGGCTCTTCCTGTTCGGCTACAGCCGCGGCGCCTACACCGCGCGCAGCCTGGCGGGGCTCGTCGGCCTCTGCGGCATCCCGGACGCGGGCCGCTGCGGCCTCGCCGAGTGCGAGCCGGCGGACGCGGCCAGCCAGGCCATGGCCATCTACCGCATTCCGGCCGGGAAGGACCGCGAGGAACGCGCCGCCCGCCACCGCGACGTCTTCTGCCGGGCGCCCGCCGCCCCCCGCGTCCGCGGCGCCGAGGTTCTCCGGCCCTCGAGCATCGTCCACTTCGTCGGCGTCTGGGACACCGTCGGCGCCCTCGGCGTGCCGATCACCTGGCTGAACTGGGTCGGCGCCCGGCGCCACCGTTTCCACGACGTGCGGCTCGACCGCCACATCCGCCACGCCTACCACGCGGTGTCGATCGACGAGGGCCGCCGTCCCTTCGCGCCCACCCTCTGGCTGAGCCGCCCCGCCCGGGGCCAGGAGGTGGAGCAGCTCTGGTTCCCGGGAGTGCACGGCGACGTCGGCGGCGGCCGGCCGCACACGGGTCTCTCGGACGGCGCCCTGCTCTGGATGTGGGCGAAGGCCTGGGCCGCCGGCCTCGCCTTCGAGCCCTGGGCGGCCTTCCACGGCATCGCGCCCGACCCGTACAGCCCCCAGGGGAAGATGTCTCCCGTCTACCGGGTCTGGGGCCGCCACGACCGGCCGATCGGCGAAGCGGAGGCGGACGGCCGGCCCGCGGTGACCGGCGAGGCGGTCCACTTCTCGGCGATCCGCCGCCTGGAGGACCCGGAGTCCGACGCCTACCGCAGGGGCGTCGCCAGCCGCACCCTGCTGCCGGCCCTGGAGGAGGAGCGCGTCGGCCCCGCGACCCTGGCCCCGGGCGAAGTGAACCCGACCACCCTCGACTGGGCCAACCCCCCCTAACCGGGTGCTCTGTCGGTGCGCCGGCCCTCTGGCCGGCACCAGCGCGAGCCGCAAAGCGGCGAGCCTACTCCGGCACCCGTAACTCCCGACCACTCAATAACTTACTCCCACACCCCCACCCCTTGACACATCCCCTAGAAGCCCCTATAGTGTCCAGCCGTAGAGGAACCCTCCGCAGCAACAGGCCGCTGGCCGGACCACACTGGATCTGCCCGGCCGTTTCCGCTAAGGTTCCAATACGTCTTTTGACAGACGGCCTTGAAGTCTTTTAGCGGGAGGTGATGCGCAGCATCAGCTTGAGCGACGGTCGGCGATTCGGTTGAGTCGGAAGCGGCCGTCCAGAGTGAAACGTCAGCGGCTGTGGCAACGCGGGTAGTCCGCACCGCCACGGCCTGATCTTCGGATCGAAGAACCTTGGTTCGGCTTGGATGGCCGGGCCGAAACGAACGGCGGCGGAAGCCGCTCAAGGAGAAAACAAACTGATGAAGCTGATGAAGCACATCACGATCGCGCTGGTTCTCTGCGCGATTCCGGCAATGGCCCTCGGCCAGGTGTCGGTCACGTGCGACGAATGCAAGCACATGGTGCCGATCTTCATGGGCGACGGCGGAGTCATCGCCGAAGCCGACGGCGCCGACATGGTGTCGTTCCTGTCGACGTGCGGCGGGGTCACGAGCTGGGGCTCGAAGGCGCCCAACGCCGACGGCGTGGTCGCCCTTTCGTTCCAGGACGAGGGCATCGCCTGCATGGGCGATGACGGCACGTTCAGCATCGGTCCCGTCATGGACGGCGGCTGGTACTGGGTCACGAGAGGTACCAACTCGGCGATCGGTTCCCTGGTCCACGATGACGTCGTCACGGCGCTCGCGGGCTCGGAGACCAACCCGACCGACGCCGGAATGGGCGTCATGATGACCGCGGGCGATGGCGCCGTCATGCTGGAGGAGACGGCGACCGGCCGTGTCGGCATCCTGTCGACCTTCCTGCCGGTGATTCCGGATGATCCGGTTCGGGTCTGCGGCTACGCCGCCGGCGCCGTGGCCGCCCCCCTCACCACCGCCTTCGTGCGCGTCGACGACATGTGCGTGTTGGGGAACGGCGGGAACACCATCCTGGCGACGACCACGAACTCGCTCTCCGGAGCCGTTTCGCGGGTCATGGACATGGGCTCGATCGCCCGTCCGGCCGGCGCGGGTTCCTTCGACATGGTCATCGACCTCTGGGGCAACATGAGCGGCCACTTCCTGGCCGACGACGCGACCGCGACCGACGCGAGGCTCGGAAATCCGGGCGCGTTGAACGCCATGTTCGGTCCCGTCGCGACGAGGGATGCCGTCCGCATGACCGGTGTCACGTACACCGTGGCACGGAGTGGCGGTACCGGCCCGGGAGCGACCAATGAGGCTCTCGACTCTGGTAGCACTGTCGCCGGCGTTACCCGTACCGACGGCACCAACTCGACCACGTTGACGATCGCCAACGAGACGACCAACTACTGCACCGCCACGGCCAGCCACGCCGCCACGTTCGTCGTCAGTGTGGTGATCAGCGCGGATGGCGCGGGTGAGATCACGCCGCCCATGGCGCGGAACGCCACGACCGGCGCTGTCGGCACGTTCACGTTCACGTTGACGTGTCCAGCGGGGTCCTCGGCGAACCAGGGTCAGGAGCTGGTCCCGGACAACCCGTTCCCGACCACCAGGTAAGGGAACAGCCGATCTTCCTGGCCTGAAGGGCTCGCACGAGTCCTTCAGGTTCAGGGAGAACGACTTCAAGGAACGGCGCCTCCGCGTCGGGCACGCGCCCGGCGCGGAGGTTGTCGTTTTCAGTGCCTGGTCCCGTTCCGGGCGCCGCCCGTTGCCCCTCTCTTGAGGAGAGCCAGGAGGACCGATGAGGCGCATCGCGTGCGCACTGATCTTCTGCGCGGCGCCGGCCGCCGTGCTCGCCCAGGAGATCCGTTGCCGGGACTGCAGCCACATCGTCCCCTACTTCAAGGGTGTGGGCGGCTTCATCGCCGAGGTGGCCGATGGCGTCGAAGCGGTCGCGTTCTTCTCCTCCTGCGGCAGCATCATGACGAGCGGTGAAGAGCAGCCCGACGCCGACGGCATCGTGTCGATGCTGTTCAACCACAGGAACGGTCTCGCCTGCGACCTCGAAGGCGGAGGCACGTTCGAGCTGGGCCCGGTGATCGCCGGCGGCTGGTACTGGATCACGGACGTCCGGAACACGGCCATCGGTTCGCTGCTCGACAGGGAAGTCGTCGGCAGCTCGACGGTGGCGCCGACCAACCCGGGGCCCGGCGTCGAGATGACGGACGGCGAGGGCGTCGTCTTCATGAAGGAGAGGAGCACGGGCCGCGTCGGCATCCTGCCGACGATCCCCCTCGCGGTGCCGCCGCCCGTGACCAGGAAGTGCGGCTTCAGCGGCGCCGGCACGGCCTCCAGCCCCTTCACGCGCGTGGCCAGCGACTGCGAGCTGGGAGACGGCGGAACGATCCTCCTGGCGACGGCCACGCACTCGTTCACCGGGACGACACAGCGCGTCCTGGACGGGGGCGCCGTCGTCCGGCCGCCGGAGGGTGGTACGAGCACTGTCGCGTTGACCGTCGACCTCTGGGGCAACGGAACCGGCCACTTCGTGTCCGACAGCGCCGCCACCGGAACCGGAGTGCTGCTCGGGCAGCCGGAGGCGGCCGCCACGGACGACAGGGCCGCCGCCCGTCTCACCGGCGTTACCTACACGGTGAACCGCGGCACCGGCCCCGGCGCGGTGGAGATCGCGGACGGCTCGACCTTCGGCGGCGTCTCCGTCGCCTCCGGCGCCAACTTCACCGCGTTGACGGTCGCGGCCGACGCCGCCTACTGCGGCGCGAACGCCAACCACTCCCTGGCCATTTCGATCAGCGCGACGGTGGCCGAGGCGAGCGCGGCCCAGGTGACGCCGGCTCTCGATCTCGGCGCCGGCGGCGCCGCCGGCGAGACGGGCTTCACGGTCGTCTGCCCCTGAGAGGTCATGTCGGTGCGCCCGTCGGTGCGCCTGTCGGTGCGCCGGCCTTCTGGCCGGCATTCCGCGCCGCTGTCGGTGCGCCGGCCTTCTGGCCGGCATTCTGGCGGGTAGCGAACTCCTGATGGCCGGTCTCGAAGCGCGGGCCACCGGCGACCTGGGAATGTTCTTCAGGGCCGCCGGAGAGGGGGATGCGGCCGACTACTGGTCGCGCCAGTGCAGGAGGGCGGACTACGCGCTGCCCGAGCCCGGCGTCGACTGCTCCTGGAACTACGGGCCCTGCCTGCGCGCCGGCCGCGGCGACTGGCCGGGGCTGCGCGAGGCGCTCGCGCACTACTGGACGCACGGCGCCGGCAACGAATTCAACTCGCCGCTCTACACGGGCCGCGTCTACGTCGCCGCCGTTCTGGGCGCGCTCCTCGGCGGCGGCCACGAGGCGTGGGCCTTCCTGCACCGCTGGACCGGCTTCCTGGCGCTCCAGGCGACGGTCGTCGGCCCGCCCCGGAAGCGGGAGACGTTCAACTGGGCCGGGGAGGTCACGCCGCTGCGCCACCTGCGGACCGGGCGCGGCATCGCGATGCCGTCCACCGGGCTGCGGGCGAACGGCAACGCCCTCTGCAATCCGATGGTCGAGCCGGTCCTGGCCCACGTCCTGGGGCTCGAGCACCGGACGCGGCAGCCGCGACGCTGGCGCGACTGGCGACCGCCGCGCGACAAGAAGGAGTGGACGCGGAGCGGCTCGCCGCCCAACCCGTTCGCCTACCTGGACACGGTTCGGCGGGCGGAGGCGCGAGCGGGAACGCCGCTGCGGGACCAGCCCTTCAGCGCGTTCTGCGCGCAGGCGGTTCAGGGCGACATGGAGGCGTGGCGGGAGCTGGCGAACGCGGTCGAAGGCGCCGGCGTGCCGCTGCCCGGCGGCCTCGTCCGGTTCGTGATCGAGCGCCGGCCGGGCGCCGTGGCGACCTTCTGGGAGGGCACGTCGCCGACCCGCCAGAAGCCCTCCGTGCCGGCCGCGGCGATCATCGGCGACCGCCGCCGCGTCCTGATGCCGGCGAAGTGGCGGATACCGAGCACCCAGACGAAATCGCGCATCGCCGAGGGGGAAGTGCAGGCGGAAGCGGACGCGTCGGACGTTCTGCCTCGTCTGGCGGAGCCCGCGGGAACCCTGGAACTCAGGGCCGGCAGCTAGGTCGCGTCCGTGTCGCCGGACCTTCTCTGGGTACGCGGGTCTTCTGACCCGCTGCCGCCGAAGGCGGCGTTGAGATTGCCGCCGGCGAAGCCGGCGACCACTCTCTCGGGACAGGGAACCCGGACCGGTTTCCGTCTGAGTCGGTAGAAGCGCGACACACGCGCTGACGCCTTACCGACAACCGAAGAAGGAGCGCGCCGCTGCCCCGCGGCCACTGCGGTACGATGAACCAGGTGAGCGTCGCCACGTTCGACACCCTCGCGGCCGTCCGCAACCTGGAAAAGGCCGGCATGGGGACTTCGCAGGCCGAAGCCGTTACGGAGACCATCCGCGTCGCGGTCTTCCAGGGAGTCGCGTCCAAGGAGGACATCGGCGAACTGCGTGCCGAGATTGGCGAGCTGCGTGCCGAGATTGGCGAACTGCGTGCCGCCACGAAGGCGGACATCGCCGAGCTGCGTGTCGAGATTGGCGAGCTGCGCGTCGCCACGCAGACCGACATCGCCAAGCTGCGTGTCGAGATCGAGAAGGTCCGCACCGATTTGACGTGGCGCATGGTGGGCGCCATGGCAGGGCTGCTTGCGATCTTCACCGCACTCGACCGGTTCTTCCTGAACTGACGGCGAGGGCCGCCCGGCGGGACGTTCTCCGGGTGCCGCGCCCTACGACAGGGGGCGGCAGCTAGCGGTGAACGCGGCGCCGTCCGTGATGGCCGGCGCCGGGGGCCCGGGCTCCTTCGAGTACTCCCAGGTCGCGTCCGTGTCCGTGTCGGTGACGGTGATGTCGAGCCCGAGGTCCGTGGCTGCGGCCGAGTACACCCAGTAGTTGCCGTTCTCGTCGCAGCCGTCAAGCACCTTGATCAGCATCTCCCAGTTGTTGGGATCGAAGAAGGTGAAGAGGCCGGAGTTGTTCGTCCCGCCAGGCACCATGCTCGCTGAACCCTCCTGACCATCCGCCGTCGACCAGTCCACCTTCACCTCGAAGCGGCCGTCGACGAGGCAGAGGGACGAGCCCGCTTCCTCGCAACCCGAGTGGGACGCGGCAACGTGGGCCAGCGGCTCCGACGCGATCGGGGCGGCTGAGGCGACGTGGGCGACCGAGGCGGAGCAGGCCCGCGGGAATGCCGTGGCGTCCGTGATGGCGGGCGCCGGCTGTCCGGGCTCGTTCAGGTACTCCCTGACGTCGCCCGTGGTGGTGTCCGTGACCACGATCGAGTAGCCGAGGTCGGTGGTCGAGGCTCCGTAGACCCAGTGATGGCCGTTGACCGAGCAGCCGTCCAGCACCTTGACCAGGATCTCCCAGTTGTCCGCGTCGAAGAACCGGAACAGCCCGGAGTCCTTCGTGGCCTTGGGCACCACCACGGCGCGACCGCTTCCGCCGTCGCCGGTCCACCACTTCGCCTTCACTTCGTAGCGGCCGTCGTGCAGGCAGAGAGTCACGTCGCTCGCCCGGCAGGGCTCGCCGGGGGTCGGATCCGGGTCGGGTTCGGGGTCCGTCGTGGAGACGTTGGCGGAGAACCGCGACCGTCCACCCGTGATGTGGCTCCAGTAGTCCCCTACCTGGTCGCGGAATCGGGCGTGCAGGGCCAGCCCGTCGGCGTCGGCCGATGCGCCCGGTTCCAGCAGATAGACGAAGCCCGCGTTGAAGTCCTTCTGGGCGTTCGTCGCCGAGGGGCTCCGCATGCCGTGAACATCCAGGACCTGCTGGATCGACACGTTCTCGCGCACGCCGGTGTAGCGGAAGGTGGACTGCTGCCGCGGGTCCGTGAGGATGAAGAAACCGGGCACCTCGCCTACCTCGGCGAGCCCCATCAGGTACAGGTCGAGCCAGGAGAAGCCGCCGTTCCAGACGCCGTTGTACGGGGTGAACGTGCCGTCGCCGTTGTCGCGCCAGTCCCGCCCTCCCATCAGGGATGTCGCGCCGTCCTGGTCCGGGTGCCAGGGGAACGCCGCGGGGGCGTGAAGCCATGCCTGCCAGTGGCACAGGCAACCATCCCCGACGAGAGGCACCGACTGGCCGTCGCGGTTCCGGGAGACGTAGGCGAGCCACATGTGCGAGAACTCGTGGGCGAACAGCCACAGCCCGTAGTCGTAGCGGCTGTCTTCGCTGGCTCCACTCCGGTAGACCTGGTCGGAGTAGATCCAGACGGGGGAGAACCAGCGGCCCTTGAGCCGCCTTGCGCCGCAGGGAGGACCGTCGATCGTGTTCGCGCGCCCAATGCCGTCGACGGGGTCGTTCGCGTAGTACGGACTGAACGGTGTCGTGGCTTCCTGCTTGTCGATGCGGAACTGGTTGTGGAAGACGAGCAGATCGAACTCGTCGCCCAGGCTGTCGGTGAGGTGACATGCGATGCCGTCGAGGTTCCTCACCGTCGGGTAGTTGAACACTTCGTACTGGTACTGCGCGCCGCGGCTCGTGGCTTCCGAGAGGTCGGTGTCGGGGCCGGTCGCGCTCGGCAGTCGGAACTGCGCCACGTTGGACGATTCCCCCTGGACGAATGAGCCGCCGGCGAATTGAGCGGCGTTGGCGAACACGGCTACGGGCGTTCCCTCGAGGCCGGTGATGTTCGCCAGCAACGCGATGCGCCTGGGGTCGGTCGTATCCACCACGCCCGCGACGCCCGTCCCGGACGCCAGCCTCAGACCCCCGTCCGTCACGTAGAACCGCCAGTCGAAGTCCGAGTCCCCCGAACTCGTCCACCAGGGCGGCTCCACGTCGAAGAAGAGGCGGTATACGTACAGGTGCCCGCGTGGCGGCACCGGGATCGGCTCTCTCAACGTGAACTCGACGATCACGCCACCCGTACCCGACTGCTGCAGGGTCACGTTCAGCAGGTCGAGGTGGCCCGGCAGGCTGGGGCTCCGGCCGTGGCTCAGCTCCGTGATGAGGGCGCCGCGCGACTTCCTCTCGGGTCCCAGCAGGCCGACGATGCCGTCGCTGAACGAGATGCCGTTGTCGTAGTTGAGACGGACGCTTCCGTCCGACACCAGGATCGCCTGGAACCGGGTCGGCGTCCGCGGCGCCACGCCATGTACGTAGTGAACGGGCTCGCTGGTGGTCCAGGTGACGACCACCCGGTCGGCCTGGTGGGCGACGTGCTGCGTGGCTCCGTACTCGTTGTAGAACCCGCCGAGCAGCGGCTTGTACAGCGCGCTGATGGCCGTCTCATTGGCCAGCAGATGGTTGAGCTGCTCCATCGTCTCGAACCGGAATCCGGTGTTCACGTAGTCGTACTGCAACGGCCTGCCGAACGTGATGACGCCCCGGTGACTGACGAAGAACGAGCTCCACGAGCTGCCGGCGAACTCGAACTGGAAGCCCCGGAACGACACTTCCTGACCGGAGCCGACCTGCCCGCCGATGTTCCGCTCCCAGGCGACCGGCTGGACCGACCGGAGGTAGCCGCCCTGCCCGTCCGGCGTGAACACCACGGTGCGCCCCCTCAGGTCGAAGAGGTTGGAATCGGTGAGGTCGTTCCGCGAGAGTTCCAGGACGATCTGGTTGTCCGTCGTGGTCCGCAGGCTTCTCGAGGCCGAAGCCACGCGGATGGCTTCGTCGTTCGCCAGCTCGCGCAGGTCGACGAAGTCGAGGAAGTCGACGGCGCTCGGTTCGTTGGGATCGCCGGGCGGGAGTCGCATGAGCGTGTCCCGGACGTCTTCCGGCGCCGACTCGGCCGTGGCCGGTGCGTTGCCCGGCACGGTGAGCGCGCAGGCCAGGACCAGGCCGGCGCGGAGCTCTCTCATCGGGTTTGATTCTCCGGGTGCCGCGCCCTACGACAGGAACGCCAGGCGGACAAGGGCGAGCGCCATCGGCACGGCGCTGGCGAGGACGAAGCCAAGCAGCCACTTGATCGCGAGCAACTGGCCTTTGAGTTCCGCGTGCACTGTGTCGATGCGCCCGGAGAGGCGCGCTTCCAGTGCGTCAAACTTGGCCATCATCTCCTGCCTCAAGCCTTCCATGGCAATCACGAGACCGTCCATCCGGCCCTCCAGCGCGGTGAGCGTGACCTTGACTTCCGCCACGTCGGTCTTCACCACAGCTACGTCGTCCTTTCTCGCCAGCCGCTCTTCGGTTCCGGTCACTACATCGATCAGAACCCGAGCTTGAGCGGCATCGAACCCGGCCTCTTCAAGCCTCTTTCGGGTGTCTCGCCGTCGACAGCCTACAGCAGGGCTTGTCACGCTTTCTCCTTCCCTTCGTATGCGGCAGGTTGGTGGTCCGCCGCGTTGGCCTCTCTGGACCAGGACGGATTCGGCGCCCGTGGCTTTGACTCGGGCCGAGGAAGGAGACCGGGCGACGAGTGGGATTGGGATTGAGATGGCAACTAGACTGTCGGAGCGGCAGACGGGAACTGCCCAGTGGAGGTTGCACCAGTGGACGCTGTCGCTCGAACCCTGACGAGAGTCGCCCTTTGCCTGGCGGCGGCGATGCTCGGCTTGCCGGGTGAGACCGCCGCCCAGCAGCTCTGGAGCGTCGAGGAGGTCACGGCCCAGTCCGTCTCGCCAATCGTGAGGGACGGCATGGCGGTCAGCGCCGCGGCCGCCGGCACACCGACGGCCGAGACAGCGACGGTGCAAGTCACCTACGACTACCTGCGCCTCGGCATGGGCTACCTGGAGCTTCCCCTGCCGGACGGTTCGGTGATCGCGGCCGAGAACGCCGTGTTCGAGGACCGCGGCGGAGGCAACCTGATGTGGACCGGCGAAGTGGCCGACCGGGGACTGGTGTGGAGTGGAGGCCGGGGCGGATCCTGACCTGCTGCGAGAGGCGATCGCGGCAGCGGATCGCCCGATGGCCGTGTCCTCACAGTCGAGCGCCGACCAGCTGGACATCCTGGTGCTCTATCCCGAGGCGACCGAGCGCTACTGGCGGGTGATCGGCGGTCCTGCGGTCGGTGTCCGGCAGCTCGGTGACTACCTGAACATGGCGCTTCGCAACGGAGCGATCAATGCGACCGCCAACCTGATCCCGGTGAGCTGGGAGCCGCTCGCGAACCACCCGCGGACGCAGGGATTCCATTTCGTGGACCGAAGGTACGGGAACGGAAGTGTCTGGCACTGGGAGTTCCGTTCCAGCCCTACGTTGAGCGCCTCCGGAAGCGCCATGGGCCGGATCTGATTCACTTCATTGCGGATGTGAACTCACCTGAGGCCGCCGGGGCCGCGAGCCTGAGGGCGAGCCTCGACCCGTATGTGCTGACCGGCTGGTCCTGGCCAACGGGGCATGTGTTCGCACATGAGATCGGACACAACCTCGGCGGCCATCATGAGCCGGTGACATTCAAGGTCCTGGACGGTTGCGCGGTGAACGGACATCACTGGGTGTTCGCCGCGTCGGCGACGGACCTCGGCTTCCAAATCCGGGTAACCGACACCGAGACGGACGAAAGCTGGATCCACACCAAGCAGCCCGGCAAGCCGGCGCAGGCTGTCACCGATTCCGAGGCGTTCCCGGACGCCTGTCGGAGGTAGTCGGGGGCGACCGTCGCAGCCGGTGTCAGCCGCCGCAGGCAGCGTCGATTCTGATACCTTTTTCCTCTCTTGCCGGTTTGCCCCGCTGCTCTTCGGCGGTGGCGTTGCCCCGATCCGGGAAACCTCCGACTCCATTCGCTGCGAGGAGGCGAAGACCAGCATGAGCACCACGGACAGCACTGCGGGCACCAACGATCCCCCGACGTTCGCCGAGATTCGGGAGGTCCTTCGACAGGTCGCCCGCCAGCAGCGAGAGACGGCCCGCGAGCAGCGAGAGACGGCGCGCCGGCAGCGGGAAACGGACCGTCAGATGCAGGAGACGGCGGAACAGATGAAGGAGACGGACCGTCGCCTGAAGAAGGCGGAGAATCTGTTCACGTCGCAGTGGGGCAAGCTGATGGAGAGCCTGGTCGACGGCGACCTGGTGCCGCTCCTGAACGAACGCGGCATCGAGGTGGAGACGACCCACCAGCGGCGCAGGGGCCGCCGTAACGGTGAGCACTTCGAGATCGACATCGTGGCCGTGAACGGCCGCGAGGTCGTGGTGGTGGAGGTGAAGACGACGTTGAAGTCCGAGGACGTGACGAAGTTCCTCGGCAAGCTGCAGGTGTTTCCGGACTTCTGCCAGGAGTACCGAGGCAGGCGCACTCTCGGCGCCGTGGCCTACCTCGAAAGCGACCCTTCGGTGACCGCGTACGCCGAGAGGCAGGGCCTGTTCGTCATCCGCGCGACCGGGAGCAGTGCCAGCATCGTCAATCCGCCGGACTTCGAGCCACGCGCCTTTGGCGGCCGTGTCTCTTGACCTCGGCCCGGACATGGTCTATGTTGGACCATGTTCGACGAGAGGAACCACCCGTGAAGGCCGAGCAGACCGATTCGCCAAGAGCCTGGACAGTCGCTGAGGCGAAGGCGCGCCTGTCGGAGATCCTCCGGCTCGCGGAGCAGGAGGGACCCCAGCAGATCGGTAGACGGAACACGTTCGTCGTGGTGCCGAAGCGGGAGTGGGATCAGCGCTCGACGCCGCAGAAGCCGCTCGGGCAGTGGCTTGTCGAGAACGTGCCCAGGGGGCTCGAACTCGAACTCCCCGACCGGAAGGATGAGCCTGAGCGCGAGATCCCCTTTCAGGGCGACGAGTGGGATTGGGATTGAGGGGGTTCCTGCTCGACACGAACGTCGTCTCGGAGTTGGCGAAGTCGGCGCCGGAACTCCAGGTCGTGGCGTTCCTGAACTCCAGGGACGACCTTTGGCTTTCGACCATCGTGGTTCACGAACTCCACTACGGGTTGCGGTTGCTCCCCACGGGGCGCCGCCGGCGCGAACTCCGGAAGGTGCTGTCCGCCATCGTTACGGAGCACGACAACCGCCTTCTCGGTGTCGGGCGCCGTGCGGCTCAGCATGCGGCGACGCTGCGCGTCCAGGCGCGCCGCGCAGGCCGGACCACAGGTCTCGCGGATGCGCTCATCGCGGGGACCGCTGCTGTGCATCACCTGACGATTGCGACCAGGAACGTCTCCCACTTCCGAAGTCTGGGCGTCGATGTCATCAGTCCCTGGGAACCCTTGAGGGGCTGAGGGGCGTACTCCAAGTGCAGGCCGAAAACTGACGGCCGAGACAGCGACGGTGCAAGTCACCTACGACTACCTGCGCCTCGGCATGGGCTACTTCGAGCTTCCTCTGCCGGACGGTTCGCTGATCGCGGCCGATGTCCGCTGACCGGCCAGGGGGCCCGCTGTCGGAGATAATCGAGGGGTGACGGTCGCAGCCAGTTTCAGCCGCCGCAAGCAGCACCTGTTCCTGCTGCGTGAACTCGTCGTCCGCAACCTGCGGTCGCGCTACGCGGGCTCGGCGCTGGGGCTGGTCTGGTCGCTGCTGAACCCGCTGTGGCAGCTCCTGCTGTTCACCTACGTGTTCTCGTTCCTGCTGCGGTTCTCGCTCGAGGGCGAGCGGACGGAGAACTTCGCCGTCTTCCTGTTCTGCGGCCTGCTGCCGTGGATTGCGATTCACGAGGGAGTCAGCCGCTCGGCGTCGGCAATCACGGACAATCCGGACCTGGTCAAGAAGATGCGGCTGCCGGCCGAGTTGCTGGTGGCGTCGCTGGTGATCGGCGCGCTGCTGCACGCCTCGGTCGGCGTGGTGGCGTTCGTGGTGATCCTGGCAGTGATCGGCGAGCTCTCGGTGCCGAGCCTGCCGCTGCTGCTCGTCGCGGTGCCGCTGCAGGCGGCGCTGACCTTCGGCCTCGGGCTCGGCCTGGCGGCGGCGAACGCCTACTTCCGCGACATCGCCCAGGCCGCGGGCCTGGTTCTGAACGCCTGGTTCTTCGTGACGCCGATCATCTACTCGGTGAATGCCATCCCCGCGCACTACCTGAGGTTCCTGGAGTGGAACCCTCTGACCGGCCTGGTC
Source organism: Acidobacteriota bacterium (assembly GCA_011525365.1). Classification (GTDB taxonomy): domain Bacteria; phylum Acidobacteriota; class Thermoanaerobaculia; order Multivoradales; family Multivoraceae; genus Multivorans. The sequence continues at coordinate 3,854,190 of WTGQ01000002.1, read as the reverse complement.
TACCTCTACCGCGCGGCCTTCCTCGGCGGCGGGATTCCGGTGAGCCTGACGCCGCTGCTCGCGGCCACGATCGCCGCGGTGGTCTTCGGCGGCGCGCTGTTCGCCCGCCTGAAGCATGGCCTCAGCGACGAGATTTGAAGATCTCGGCGGTCATCGTTCACTACCGCACGCCCCGCCTGCTCGAAGCCGCGGTCGCGGCGCTCCGAGAGGATGCGCGGACATCGGACGTGCCGCTCGAGGTCGTCGTCGTCGACAATGGCGCTGCGTCGTCGTCGACGGCCGGGGGGGCGGCGCCTGAGGATCTTCCGGCGCGGGTGCTCCGCGCAGCCAGGAACCTGGGCTACGCCGCCGGCATGAATCTGGGCGTGGAACACGCGACGGGGGACGTGCTGCTCCTGATGAACGCCGACGTCGCGGTCGAGCCCGGCTGCCTGCGGGCGCTGCTCGACGCCCTGGCCGACGCCGACATCGCGGGGCCGCGGCTGTTCTGGGACCGGGGCTGCCGGCTGATGCTGCCGCCCCAGCAGCTTCGGACGCGCCGCGCCGAGCTCGACGCGGCGTGGGCCGAGCGCTCACGGGCCTGGGGCCGCTCGTTCCGCCGCCGGTGGCGCCACCGCGCCCGCGCCTTCTGGTGCGCCGGGGAACCCACGCTCTGCTACGAGCTGACCGGCGCCTGCCTGGCGGTGACCCGGGACGGCTGGCGCCGGGTCGGGCGGTTCGACGAGGGCTTCCGGCTCTACTACGAGGAGACGGAGTGGCTGCTGCGGGCACGGGGCGCCGGCGTCCGGGCGGTGCTGGCGCCGGCGGCCCGCTGCGTACACGCCTACGACCAGAGCGCGAAGCGCGAACCGCGCGCCCAGTTGTGGTTCGAGGAGTCGGCGGAGCGTTTCCGGCGCCGCCGCTACGGGGCGTGGTTCGCGGCGCTGCTGCGCCGCCTGGAGCGCGTGCCGCGGCGGTTCGAAGAGTGCCCGTCATTCGCCGGGCCGGGGCAAGGGGAGACGTGGGTCGAGGTGACGACGCTGCCGCTCGGCGTGCCGTCGGCGGGCTGCCGCGTCGCGGCGGATGAGGCGGCCGCGTTCGAGATGCCGGAGGACGTGGTCGACGGTGCGAGGTCGGACCTGTGGGTGCGGGTGACGGACGCGGGTCGCAGGGACTTGGGTGGTTGGCTGGTGAAGACGTGACCTCGGAGACGGCGTGGCATCGGTCTCTTGAGCGGCTGCGCGCGGGCGCGGCGCCCGACGACGACCTGGACCGCGCGATCGCCGGCGTCCTGCCGCGGGGCGACGTTTCCGCGCTGCCGCCGGATGGCGTCCGTCTCCTCGTCGGTTCGCAGTCGATCGGCGACGCCGACGCCCTGCCGGACGAGGTGTTGATCGGTTGGGCCGGCGAGACCAACGGCTACGACCGGCTGATCCTCGACCTGCTCGGAGCGGGCTTCCGGCCGGTCCGTGAGCGGGCCGCCGGCGAGGGGCCCTCGTTTCGCGTCGTGCGCGCCCGCCGGGACGGCTACCGCATTCGCGGCTACCGGCCGGGGGACGAAGCGGCGATTCTCGAGCTGTTTCGGGAGAGCTTCGGGAACGTCCTGAGTCCGGAGCGCTGGAGGTGGAGGTACATCGACAACCCGCGCGGCGGCCCGCGGATTTCGCTGGCGTTCGCGCCCGGAGGCGAGCTCGTCTGCCAGTACTGCGCGTACCCGGTGCGCTGGCGCGGTCTGTCCGCGGCGGTTCCGGCCGTCGGCCACCAGGTCGGCGACACGATGACCCGCCGCGGCGCCCGCGCCGTGGGCCGGGGGCCGACGAGTCTCCTCGCGCGGACGTCGCGGCACTTCTATCTCACGCACTGCAACGGCCGGGTCGCGTTCAACTACGGCTTCAACACGGGCAACATCACGAAGTTCTCCACCCGATACGTGGGCGCTCAGGTCGTCGAGGACGTTCCCTACCGCGAGTTGCCGGAAGGGGCGCGGCTTGGCGGCCGCAGGCGCTTCTGGCGCCTCTACGAGCTGCGGCGGATCGCGGAGCGGTCGGAGATCGGCGCCGAGTTCGACGCCCTGATCGAGCGGGTCGGCGAGCGCTACGGCCTGATGGTCGAGCGCTCGGCCGAGTACCTGCGCTGGCGCTACCTGGACTGCCCCGGCGAACGCCTGGAACTGGTCGCCGCCTACCGGCGGGGGCGCCTCGCGGGATGGGTCGCGACGAAGCGCCTGCCGGACCGCGTGGAGTGGGGCGACGCGTTGATCGATCCGGCGGAGCGCCCGGCGCTGCGAGCCCTGGTGGCCGGGATTCGGGAGGCCGGCCTGCCGATCGCCGGCTGGTTCAGCGAGCGGCCGTCCTGGTGGTCAAGGGAACTTGACCGGCTCGGTTTCGTGCGCCGGCCCGAACCCCAGGAGCTGGTCACGATCATGGTGCCCTTCGTCTGCGCGGACGCCGTCGAACTCGTGCGGGCGACGGCGTACTACACCAAGGGCGACGGGGATCTCTTCTAACTGCGATAGAATCCCGCGACTTGTCCGAGCTTTAGCTGTTGGAGAGTAGGTAGTGGCCGTCAGGATGAACGACACGCTGCTCGAGCTGATCGAGGGCGACATCACGGAGCTGGAAGTCGACGCGATCGTCAATCCGGCGAACGAGGAGTTGCAACTCGGTGGCGGCGTCGCCGGCGCCGTGCGCGAGAAGGGCGGCACGTCGATCCAGGACGAGTGCAACCGGATCGGCGGCACGCCGGTCGGCACCGCCGTGATGACCGGCGCCGGCACGCTGAAGGCCCGGCAGGTGATCCACGCGGTCGGTCCGAAGATGGGCGAGGGCGACGAGGACCGCAAGCTCGCCGCCGCCGTGCGCGCGTCGCTGGCCCTGGCCGACCGCAACGGCCAGCGCACGATCGCGATCCCGGCGATCTCCACCGGCATCTTCGGCTATCCGGTCGACCGCTGCGCCCGCATCCTGCTCACCGAGGTGCACCGGTACCTCCAGGGCGGCACGAAGCTGGAGCGCGTCGTCGTCTGCCTGCACGGCGAGAAGAACTTCCAGACGTTCCGCAACGAGCTGCGCCGCGGCTTCCGCTGATTGAGCCAGAACGTCCAGCCGCTCCACGTGACCTTCGAGGCCACGACGGAGATCTTTGCCACGGACAGCAAGGGCGCGTTCGTCTACGCGCTCAAGCACCTGGAGGGCGAACGCGTGGACACCCGGCGCTACGACGAGATGCGCTTCGTCGTCTCGGTGTGGCACCCGCGGGACGGCAAGAACATCGATCTCGACAAGGCCTACCTGGAGTTGCGGGCGAACTTCTCGGAGAACGGCCACTGGACCCGGCTGGCTGAACTCGAGCCCGTGGTCTCGCCCTACAACCGGGGCGAGAGCTTCGACGGTTGGATCGTCCTGCCGGTGCTGTCGGGGGACTCGGCGTTCCGGCTGCACGGCGGCGGCTTCCAGCCGCGGGCGCGGCTGCAGGTCCGCGCGTCGGCGTACTTCGTCGCGTGAGCGGGGCTGCCATGGGGCGGCAGGACCTTCTGACCCGGCTGGCGCAACCGAACGAGCGCCGGATCGTGCTGCTGGTGCTCGACGGCGTCGGCGACCTGCGGACGGACACTCAGCCGCGCACCGCCCTGGATATGGCGCGGACGCCCAACCTCGACCGGCTGGCGGTCCGGTCGGCGCTGGGCCGGCTGGTGCCGGTCGGCGCCGGCATCACGCCGGGCAGCGGACCGGGCCACCTGGCCCTGTTCGGCTACGAACCGACGTCGTCCGAAGTGGACATCGGCCGCGGCGTGCTCGAGGCGCTGGGCCTCGGGCTGGACGTTCCGCCTGACGCGGTCGTGGCCCGGTGCAACTTCGCCACCGTCGACGGGACGGGTCTGCTGACGGACCGGCGCGCCGGGCGGATTCCGACGGCGGAAGGGGAGCGGATCTGCGCCCGGCTCGCCGGCCGGATCGAGGCGGCGGGTGACGCGCTCGGCGACGGGATCGACGTCGAGGTTCACGCGGGCGAGGCCTACCGCTTCGTTCTCCAGTTCCGGGCCGCCGCCGGGACGCCGCCGCTCGATCCGGGTCTGGCTGACACGGACCCGCAGCAGCTCGGCGTGGCCCCACTGCCCGTCCGGGCGGCCGGGGGCGCGGGCGAGTCGGCCCGCCGGACGGCGGATCGCATCGCCCCGGCGGCCAGGGCGCTCCAGGCGGAGCTCCAGGACGAGGAGCGGGCGAACACTTTCCTGCTCCGTGGCTTCTCGAAGCTGCCGGCGCTGCCCGGCGTCGGCGAGCTGTACCGTCTGCGGGCGGCGGCGCTGGCCGGCTACCCGCTCTACCGCGGCGTGGCGAAGGTCTGCGGCATGGAGATCGTCGACTGCGGCAAGAGCTTCAGCGAGGTGCTCGACCGGCTCGAGGAACGCTGGTCCGACTTCGACTACTTCTTCCTCCACGTCAAGGGCACGGACATGGCCGGCGAAGACGGCGATCCTGCGGCCAAGGTCGGCGTGATCGAATCCGTCGACGCCGTGTTGCCCCGGCTCCTCGACCTGGGCCCCGACGTGCTGGCGATCACCGGCGACCACTCCACGCCGGCGCCGATGAAGGCCCACAGTTGGCACCCCGTGCCGCTGCTTCTGCGGTCGGAGAGCTGCTTCGTCGACGAGTGCGCGCGGTTCACCGAAGTCGAAGCGATCCGCGGCGCGCTCGGCACGATCCCGGCCTGCGACCTGATGGGGCTGCTGCTGGCGAACGCCGGAAAGCTGGCGAAGTTCGGCGCCTGACGGCGCTATAGTCGGGAAGCGGTCAGGCGGCGCTGGCCGTGCCTGTCTTCCGCGCCGTGAGACCAACGAGGGCTGACGAGATGAAGAACAACCGAACGGTAGCGGCGTGGGCGGTGGGTTGCCTTGCCCTGGCTTTTGCCTCGACGCCCGCGGCGTCTCAGTTTCTTGACGCGCCGGCGGACGAACTCCACACGGCGCCCTGGTTTGCGGATCTTCGCGGAAAGAGCAACATGAATGCCCGGCTCAACGGGCATGGAGGCGGTTTCGTCGCTAAGGCCGCCCGGAACGCCGCCGACGACGGCTGGGAGACGGTCACGTACTCCTACACTTGCGGTGGCACCACCCTCGCGCGTCCGGCGGTGCCGGACGCCATGACGGGTTTGGTGGCGGTTCTCGTCGACTGCGATTCCGACACGACGCAGGACTCGGTCGATCTTCGGGTGCACGGCATCGAGAGCGGCGGCTGGTACTGGGTCTTCCGGCCGATCGGGAGCGGAGCGGACGCCGACGTGGCCGCGGCCGCGGCGCCGCTGATCCGGATGGACGTGGTCGCCAAGGCGCCGCGGCGGCTTCCGCTGGAGCCCAACGTGGGCGGAATTCAGGCGGAGCGACACGACGCTACCGTCGATGCCGACGGCCGCGGTTCGGGCGGCGCGACCCTGTTCACGGACGACGCGAACCGGCTCTTCGACGTTCTTCCGCACCCGACCGCCGTGGCGCCTCCCGCGCCCTGTTCCGGCGTGTTCCTGAACGAACCCGCCACGGACGAGGATTGCGGCCTGGGCACGTCGGCCGACTGGCGGCTGACACTCGCGGACGCGATGGGCGATCCTCTCTCCGGCCCGATCGTTCGGCCCGCTCTGCCGGGCTCCGACGTGCCCGTCACCGCGACTCTCTCCATCGCGACGGGTCACCTCGTGGACAGCGGCTGCGCACCGCAGGCCACCATTGCGCTGAGCGGCGGGATGAGCGGCAGCACGGTCCTGACCCTGCCTGGCGAGGTGGCCGTCGACGGCTCCGCGTCGGTGAGTCCGGCAACCTGCCCGGCCGCCGAACTCAGCTTCTCGTGGACGGTCGACGTGTCGGCCGACACGAACCGCTGCGCGGCGGCGAACGCGGACCGGGGAACCGCCCAGACGGTCCGAGTCACGGCGACGACCCTGACCGAGACGACGCCGGCCCTGGCTGCCGACCTGTTCCAGGAGTTCGAGGTGACCTGCCCCGGTTCGGCGTCCGCGTCGTCGGCGGGCCAGGAGCTCGTGCCCGACGTCGGATTGCCGTCGGTCGAGTAGCTGCGGCGGACACCGGCCTCCGGAAGCCGGCCAGCACCCTGGCGGCGCGTCCCCGCGCCGCCAGCGTCGCAGTCTGTGCGCCCGTTATCGGGCGCACAGATGCCAGGCCGGCGCACCGACACCCGACTACCTCCGGAACGCCCGCACATCACTCCCCGCGCCCTCGAACAACTGCCGCACCGTCGGCAGCGGCAGCCCCACGACGTTGCTGTAGTTGCCGTCGATTTCGAGGATGAACAGGGCGCCGAGGCCCTGGACGGCGTAGGCGCCGGCCTTGTCGTCGGGCTCGCCGGTGGCGGCATACCAGTCGATCTGCTCGGGGGTGAGTTCGGCGAACAGGACGCGGGTGCTCTCGACCGCATGGAGCGTGCCGCCCGCGGGCGGCCGGAGGGCCGTGCCGGTGAGCACCAGGTGCCAGCGGCCCTGGAGGCGCTCGAGCATCGCCTTGGCCTCGTCGCGGTCGGCCGGCTTGCCGAGGATGGCGCCGTCCTCCACGACGATCGTGTCGGCGGCCAGGACCCACTCGCCGTCGCGGGCGGCGGCTTCGGCCTTCTCGCGGGCGAGCCGGCGGACGAGGTCCCGGGGCCGTTCGCCGGGATGCGGCGTTTCGTCGACCGTCGCCGGGCGGACGGTGAAGTCGACGTCGAGGGACTCGAGAAGCTCGCGGCGGCGGGGAGAGGCGGAGGCGAGGACGAGTTCGCCGCTCACTGGAAGTACCCGGGAATCGTCTGTACCTTGAGGCCGCGTCTGCCGCGGGCACGGGGGTCGTTCAGCTTCACCTCGACCTTGCGGAAGGCGTCGCGTTCGCCTTCCGGCGACTCGAACACGAGCAGGTACTGGGAGCGGACCTCGGTCTCGATCCGCTCGTAGACCCGCGGCAGCTCGGAGGCCCCGGTGATGAAGAAGCAGCGGCCGCCGGTCTCGTTGCAGAGTTGCTGCAGCCGGCCGCGGAACATCAGTTCGCGCTGGTCGATGTCGATGCCGATGCTGTAGATCGCCACCTGGGAGCGGCGGGCGAACTCCAGCACGTCGTCGAAGCGGTACTCGCTGCTGGAGTCTCCGCCGTCGGTGAGCAGGATCAGCGCCCGCTTCCCGCGCAGTCCGCCGAAGTAGTAGAGGGAGTAGAGGATGCTGTCGTAGAGCGCGGTTTCGCCCTCGGCCTCGAGGCCGGCGAGGCCGCCGGCCAGCGCCTCCTTCGAACCGGTGAAGCCGACCGCCAGCTCGGGCCGGTCGTTGAAGGTGATCAGGCAGGCGCGGTCGCCCGGTCCGAGGACGAGTTCGAAGAAGTGGAGCGCCGCCTCCTCGGCCGCGTCGAGCCGGTCGAGCATGGACAGCGAGGTGTCGAAGAGGATGCCGGCGTGGACCGGCTGATTGGCGGCGTTGTCGAAGCGCTGGAGCTGCTGGGCCTCGCCGTCGACGAAGACCTGGAAGTCCTCGTGGCCGAAACCGCGCACCGGGTCGCCGGAACGGTTCGTGACGGAGACGTAGAGTTCGATGAGCGCGACCTCGACCTCTTCGACCAGGTTGCGCGAGTTGACGAAGACCAGGTCCTCCGCCCAGGCCCCCGTCTCCAGGTGGGCGACCGCGCGCACGTAGGAGAGGGGTTCGGCCGGATCGATCCGGATCGGCTGCTCGAAGGGCGGCTGGTAGAGAGTGGCCGTGCGGGTGTCGTTCAGGAAGAACTCGACCCGGTCGAGCCGCTCGTGGCGGGGCGCTTCCACTTCGGCCACCGCGCGCACGCTGCTGGTGTGGGTGGCGCCGCGCTGGGGCGAGGTGAGGCGGACCGTGAAGCGGTGCGGCCCCGAGTTGATCGTCACCTCGTCCGTCGCCAGGAGGCCGCCCTGCCCGTCGTAGGCGTCGACTCGCAGGGAGTGGGCCCGGGGCGCGGTTCCGATGTCGATCTCGACCTGGTAGGGCGGCCGCCGCTTGCTGATCAGTTCACGGCCGTCGAGCGAGAAGGCCAGGTGGTGGATGCCCGGCCCGTCGGCATCGGCGCCGACCCGGACCCGGCCGGTGATGAGACGCTCCGGCAGGGCGTGGATCCGGACGGTGTGGTCGTCCTGTGAGTCGACGAAGCGGGGGCTGACGGCGTTGGCTTCGGCGAGCCAGTCGGGGATGACATATGTCGGTGCGCCGGCCTTCTGGCCGGCTTCTGGGGAAAGCCGAGGTCTTTGGCCGCCTTCGGCGGAAGCCGGCCGGAAGGCCGGCGCACCGACATCACCGGCACCGTTCGCGTCGTCCAGCCGCACCAACGGCACCTCGATCTCCGCACTGCTCCCGAAGAACCGGTCGGCCCCCAGCTCCCGCACCTTCACGACCAGCCGGTAAGGACCCGGCCGCAGGTACCGCTGCGTGACCAGCGGGATCGCCGCGCCGTCGCCGCCCGCCCGTGCCGGCGGCTCGAAGCGATACCGGAAGCTCTCGAACAGCTCGCCCCGGCGCAGCACCTCGCCGTCGAGCACGAAGCGTCGCGCTTCGTCGCCCGGTTCCGGCAGGTGCGCCGGGTCGATCCCGACGATCGCCTGCACCACGGTGCGGTTGCCGCGGCGGCCGGGGTAGCGGAGCGTGATCTCGGCCGGCAGCGCTTCCGCGCCGTCGGGAGTTGCCGTGCTGCGGTCGAGGAAGGCGAGCGCCCACTCGTCGTTGGCCCGGCCGGGTTCCGGCGCCTCGGCACCCATCGCCTGCCAGTCGAGCGCCAGGCCGAACGCGCTGAGCAGGTCGCCGCCGCGCGAGCACCGGCGGTTGATCTCGCGGAGCTGGGCGTCGCGGTCGGTCGAAACCGTGGCGAAGGCCAGCAGGGCGGAGAATCCGTCGGCGGCCTTCCACAGACGGAAGCCGCCGCCCTGGCGGAGGAAGATGAGGTAGAACTCGCCGCGCACGGCCGGGCTGTGCGGGTAGTGCCAGACCTCGAGGGTGCGCAGCAGCTCGCAGGTGGTGCGGAATGTGCGGAGCGGCTCGCCGTGCAGCAGGAGCGACTCGAAGCGGTCGTCCCGGGCGTCGCCGAAGCGCTCGACGGCCGTTTCGATCGCCTGCTCGAAACGCTCGCGGAACTCGTTCTGCGGCGTCTCGGGGTAGGGATCGCGGACGGCCCAGAAACGCTGCATGAAGGCATCGCGCTGGTAGGCGTGCCGGAGTTCGCCGAAGACGCGGCGCTCCGTGTCGGAGAGGATCGGGTCGACGGTGTCGAGGAAGTCGGCGTGGCGGCGGTCGAGGGTTTCCTGGGCCGTGGCGGCGGCTGCCAGGAGGAGGAGCAAAGCTGGGTACGCGGGTCTTCTGACCCGCCTGCCGCCGAAGGCGGCGGGAGAATCGCCGCCGGCGAAGCCGGCGACCTTGCTGTCGGGGGCGTTTCTTCCCAGCCTCACGGGTAGTACCCCTTCAACGTGCGGATCGACACACCGGGCACCGTCGCCTCGACTTCGATCTCCCGGAAGCGGCGGCTGTCGCCCGTGTTGGTCGACTGGTAGGTGATCAGGTAACGCGAACGGAGTTCTCCCAGGATCTGCGAGTAGACGCCGGCCAGTTCGTTCACGTCGTCGATGAAGAAGGAGGCGCCGCCGGTCTGGGCGGCGAGGCGGTTCAGCGCTCGGCGCGCCCCGACCGCGGGCCGGCCGCGGATGCCGAGACCGATGGAGAAGATCGCGACGCCGGAGCGTTGGGCGTACTCGAGCGTCTGGTCGAAGCTGAAGCGGCTGCTTTCGTCCTTGCCGTCGGAGAGCAGCAGCAGGGCGCGCTGGCCCTTGATGCCGTTCAGGTAGTAGAGGCCGAAGACGACCGCGTCGTAGAGCGCGGTGCCGCGCTCCGCCTTCAGTCCGGCGAGGGAACCGGCGAGTTGACCGATGTCGTTCGTGAAGTCGGAGGCGAGGTAGGGATGGTCGTTGAAGGTGACGAGCGCGGCGCGGTCCCGGGGCGTGATCTCCGACTCGAACAGCCCGAGGGCTGCCTGGCGGGCGGTGTCCAGGCGATCGACCATGGAAGCCGACACGTCCAGCATCACCTCCAGGTGGACCGGGAGTTCCGTGACCCGTTCGAAGCGGAGGATCTCCTGGGGCACGCCGTCTTCCCGGATGATCACCTGCTCCCGTTCGAGTTCCTGATAGGGGCGGCCGGATCTGGCGATCGCGCTGGCGTAGAGCTCGACGTACTGGATGTCGAGGATCTCCAGGTAGTCCGGGGCGTTCACGTAGACGACGGCGTCCGTGGAGTTGCCGTCGGTGAGAAACGCGGCGGCCCGCAGGTAGACGATCTGCTCGCCGCCGGGGAGTTCGACGCGCTGCTTGAAGGGCTCCTGGTAGAGGGTGGCGACCAGCTCGTCGTTGCGATGGAGTTCGAGGCGCTCGACGAAGCTGCCGTCCGGGACCTGGACGTCGAGCGTCACCTCGACGTCGTCCACGTGTTTCTGGCCCTCGCGGGGACTGACGAAGCGGAGCGCGAAGCGATTCCGTCCGGCGTTCAGTTCCAGCTCGTCCGAGGCGATTTCGGTGCCTTCGTCGTCGTGCGCGGTGGCCCGCAGCGTCTGCAGGCGGGGCGTCGATCCCAGGTCCAGTTCCACGGAGAACGGCGGCCGGCGCTTGCGGGCGATCTCGGCGCCGTCGAGCCAGAAGCGCACCTCGGCGATGTCGCCGGTGGCCAGTGTGTCGAAGCGGACGAAGCCGGTCTGGAGTTCGCCGAGCGGTTCCACGAGCTGGACCGTCGGCACGTCGCTGGTCAGGATCGCCTCGGCCTGGTCGATGATCTTCTGCACGACGGGATCGAGCTGGCGGGCCGCGGGCGCCTCCAGGACCGGGACGTCAAGGGTCTGCTGGAGTCGGGCGTAGCGGTCGCCGTTCAGATCCTCGATCTTGACCACGAGATCGTAGGCGCCGGGCCTGAGCCGGCGCTCGAACGAGAGCAGGATCGGCGGTTCATCGGTTTCTTCGTCCGCCACGGAGTCGTCGTCGAGCGGAAGGTCGAACCTGTAGCGGAAGGTCTCGAACAGCTCGCCCCCACGCAGGACCTCGCCGGTGAGGAAGAAGCCGTAGCTCGACCGGTCTCCGTAGGTGCTCCGGCTGGCCGAGGCCGGATCGATCTCGATCAGCGCCTCCATCACCGTCCGCGCCTGGTAGCGGGCGGGATAGCGCAGCTCGAGCGTGGCGTCGAGCTGCTCGACCCCGTCCGGCAGGTCCGTGGAGTAGGCCTCGAAGGTCAGGGTCCATTCGGAGGAGGGGGCCTCCAGCGGCTCCAGGAGCTTCGCCAGCAGGATAGAGAACTCCATGCCCCTGCTGCGCATCAGCCAGTTGAGCGCCGAGAAGAAGGCGCCGCTGTCCTTGCAACTCTGGACCTCGGTGGGCAGATTCTGCTCGCTTATGCCGATGTCCAGCAGGCGGTCGATCCCGTCCGCGGGATGCCAGAGTTCGTAGACGGGTTGGCCATAGCGGCGGACGAAGAGCAGGTAGAACTCCTGGCCGGTCCGGTTGCCGCGGCCGTAGTACCAGATCTCGATCGGCCAGGTAACCGTCGTGCATCGGAACTCGACGCTCCCGTCGGGCTCTCCGTTCAGCATGAACATCCGGGCGCGGTCGCCGCGTGGCCGCTCGAACGCCTGCTCGGCGTACTGCAGGCGCTCTTCCCATCGAGCTCGCAGTTCGTTGCGGGACGTGTCGGGGTAGGGATCGCGGAGCCGCCAGAAACGCTCGATCCAGGCGCGCCGCTGGTAGTCCTGGGTCACTTCGAGGAACGCCTCGCGCTCGGCGTCGGAGATCAGGAAGTAGACGTCGGAGAGGAACTTCTTGAACTCGAGCGGCAGCGCCTCCTCGGCGGCGGCGAGGGCGGCCCGGCGCTCGCGGCGTTCCTTGCGGGTTTCCTGCCGCTCCTCCTGGGCTGCGGCCGGCGTGACGAAGGCGAGGAAGAGACCTGTCGCCAGGACCAGGATGGAAGCTCGGCCTGCGGCGGTGTTGGGCAACGACGGTTCCTCAATGCGGACGGGTAGCAGCATCGTCAAGCGTAACGGTTTGAGCCGGCCAGAAGGCCGGCGCACCGACACTCCCACCGACACGGAATCGTAGAATCGGGCCGCCATGCGCGACGTTCCGGTCTACCTCGACCACAACGCGACGACCCCGCTCGATCCGCGGGTCGCGGAGGCCATGCTGCCCTGGCTGGGCGGCCGGCACGGCAACCCGTCCTCGGTCCATTCCTTCGGACGGGCGGCGCGGGCGGCGGTGGAGCTGGCGCGGGAACAGGTCGCCGAGCTTGTTGGCGGCAACCCGCCCGAAGTCGCCTTCATGGCGTCGGGGACGGAGGCCAACAACGCCGTGCTCACGTCCGTCTTCGACTCCGCCGGCGGCGGGCACCTGGTCGTCACGGAGCTGGAGCATCCGTCGATCCAGCGCGCGGCGGACCGGCTCGAGAACTCGGGCGTCGAGGTGACCCGGCTCCGACCGGGCGCGGACGGCGTGGTCGGCGCCGCCGCCGTGGCCGACGCCCTGCGTCCGGACACGCGCCTCGCGTGCCTGATGCTGGCGAACAACGAACTCGGCACGCTGCAGCCGGTGGCGGAGGCGGCGGAGGCCTGCCGGGCGCGCGGCGTGCCGCTGCTCTGCGACGCGGTGCAGGCGGCGGGCAAGCACGCGGTCGACGTGAGTTCGCTCGGCGCCGACTACCTGGTCGTGGCGGCCCACAAGTTCAATGGCCCGGTCGGGGCCGCGGCGCTATGGATCCGCGAGGGATCCGGCTTTGAACCGCTGATCCTCGGCGGCGGCCAGGAGCGGCAGCGGCGCGCCGGCACGGAGAACGTGGCGGCCCTGGTCGGCTTCGGCGCCTGTGCCGCCCTGGCGTCAAGCGAACTTGACCACCGGATCGAGCACCTGGGCCGCCTGCGCGATGGCCTGGAGGGCGGTCTGGCCGGGATCCCGGAGACCCGTCTTCACTGCGCGTCGTCGCCGCGGCTGCCGCACACGACCCACGTCGCGTTCCCGGGGCTGGTCGGCGAGGAACTCGTCGTCCGCCTCGACCTGGCGGGCTTCGCGGTCTCGACCGGGGCCGCCTGCGCCTCCGGCGTGGTCGAGCCCAGCCGGACCCTGCTGGCGATGGGAGTGGCTCCGGAGGAGGCGATCGCATCCATCCGCATCAGCCTCGGCACGTCGAACGACGGGGCCGAGATCGACCGCTTCCTGCCGGTGCTGGCGCGCGAGGTGGAGGCGCTGCGGGCGCTCTCGGCCGAACCGGTGGCGGCACGATGACTCTCACGGCGGTCGCGATGAGCGGCGGCCTCGACTCCTCGGTCGCCGCGCTCCTCCTCGAGCGGGAGGGGGTTCCGGCCGTCGGACTGTCCATGCTGCTCTGGGACCGCTCGCAGCAGGTCCGGCACGGGCGCTGCTGCGGCTCGCTCGACCTGGGCGACGCGCGGCGGGTCGCCGAGCAGGTCGGCCTGCCGCACTACACCCTGCGCATGGACGGCGAGTTCCGCCGGCACGTGGTCGAGCCCTTCGTGGACAGCTACGTCGCCGGTCGAACTCCCAGCCCCTGTATCTCCTGCAACACCGAGATCAAGTTCGAGGCGTTCTGGGAGCGGGCCCGCCGCCTGGGCGCCGGGCGCATCGCCACCGGTCACTATGCCCGCATCCGCCGCGGCGACGACGGGCTGTACGAGCTGCACACGGCGGTCGACACGTCGAAGGACCAGAGCTACTTCCTGTTCGAGCTGACCCAGGAGCAGCTCTCCCGCGCCGTGTTCCCGTTGGGCGAACTGACGAAGACGGAAGTCCGCGAACTGGCCCGCGAGGCCGGTCTGGTCGTGGCCGGGAAGGGCGAGAGCATGGAGATCTGCTTCGTCGACCGGGGCGTGCAGGAGTTCGTCGAGAGCGAGCGCCCGGAGTTGCCGCGGGCGCCCGCCCGGGTGACGACGACCGGCGGCGAGGAGCTGGGCGAAGGCGCGCCGACGTACCGGTACACGGTCGGGCAGCGACGCGGTCTTGGCGTCGCCGCCGGCCGCCGGCTGTACGTGCTGGACGTGCAGCCGGAGGCGAACCGGGTCGTCGTTGGGGAACGGGACGAGCTGCTGGCGCCGGGACTGGCCGGACGCGGCCTGCACTGGATCGCCGGCGATCCGCCCGGCGACGGCGCAGAGTTGCAGGTCCGCATCCGGTCGCGACATCCTGGGGTCGCGGCGACGGTCGAGGGCGGTCGCGACGCCTTGTGTCGCGTTGAGTTCAGCGAGCCCCAGACCGGAGTAGCGCCGGGCCAGGCGGCGGTGTTCTACAGCGGCACACACGTCCTCGGCGGCTGCTGGATCGACAGGGCGTTGCGGTAGTCGTCACCGGCCTTCGGCCGGCGGCTGTGTTGTTTCGGCCGCCGCCGCTTCGCGTCGTCGTCCGGGGCGGGTCAGATGACCCGCGGACCCAGAGCACCGCCCTGCCTTCACCGGGACGTCTCTCTGGGTGCGCGGGTCTTCCGACCCGCTGCCGCCGCAGGCGGCCAGAAGACGCCGGGCGAAGCCCGACGACTACCTCCCCGCGACCACCACCGTCACCTCGCCGCGCAGCTTGCCGCGCTCCGCGACCTCGGCCGCGACCTCCGCCAGCGAGCCGCGCAGGACCTCCTCGTGCAGCTTCGTCAGTTCGCGGGCCACGGCCGCCTCGCGCGTCTCACCGAAGACGGCCGCGGCATCGGCCAGCGAGGCGGCGGCGCGCTGAGGCGACTCGAAGAAGACGACGGTGTGCGCGAGGTCGGCGTGCGCCTCGAAGAAACGCCGGCGCTTCCCCTTCTTCGGCGGCGGAAAGCCGACGAAAGTGAAGGGATAGGGGGGCAGGCCGGAGACGACGAGCGCCGCCAGGATCGCGGAGGGCCCGGGCAGCGCCTCGACCGGGATGTTCTTCGCCACGGCGGCGCGGGCGAGACGGAAGCCCGGATCGGAGACGAGCGGCGTGCCGGCGTCGGAGACCAGCGCCACGGCGTCGCCCTGCTCGAGCCGCTCGAGCACGCGGCCGATCTGCCGGTCCTCGTTGTGATCGTGTAGCGGCAGCAGCGGCGGCCGCCGTTCGCTGCCGGCCGCTCCGAGGCTCTGGAACAACCGGCCGGTGCGGCGGGTGTCCTCGCAGGCGATCAGGTCGGCGGAGAGCAGCGCCTCGCGGGCGCGCGGCGAGAGATCCGCCAGGTTGCCGATCGGCGTGGCGACGATGCGCAGCCGGCCGGCGCCCGTCGCCGGCCCGTCCCCGCTCACAGGCCGCCCGGGCCCTGTCCGTAGAGGTCGTGGTACTGCGCCACGTTGTACAGGACGCGCTCCAGGTAGTTCCGGGTCTCGCGGAAGCCGACCTTGGTGAAGTACTCGTCGGCGCCGCTGGTGTAGCAGTGGCGCTGCCAGAGCGCGGCCTGGGCCTCGCCCGCGTTGTAGGCGGCCAGGATGACGTGCTGCTCGTTGCCGAACAGCGCGCGGAGCTCGGCCAGGTAGGAGGCGCCGAGTTCGACGGCGAGCGCCGGGTTCTCGAGCTCGCGCGGCGTCGAGAGCGGCCGGCCGGCGTTCGCCGCGAGCCGCGCCGCGGTGGGAAAGACGAACTGCATCAGGCCCCGCGCCGAGGCCGCCGACACCGCCTGGTGGTCGAAGCGGCTCTCCTGGCGCATGATCCCGGCGATCAGGAAGGGGTCCAGGTCGCGGCGCGCGGCGGCGGCGGCGATCAGGTCGCCGTAGGCGTCGGGGTAGAGCGCCCGGCGCATGGTCAGCGGGTAGAGCGGCTCCGGCACGCGGCGCGGCGCCCTCTGGGCGAGGATCTCGGCGATCAGGAGAGCGCGCCGCGGCCTGGTCTTCGCCAGCCCCTCGGCGGCGGTCAGGGCCAGCCGGGGGTTCGCCACGGGGAAGTGCCGGTCAACTACCTCGGCCGCGTCGCCCCACAGGCCGAGGGCGAGCAGCAGTTCCTGGGGGGTCGAGGCGGCCCGGTCCCACAGGGGCCACTCGCCGGGCGGCACGCCGCGGAGGCCGAAGAAGGAACGCACCGCCGGATCGGCGGCGAGGCGGCCCTGGAGGATCTGACGCGCGGCCTCGGCTTCGTCGCCCTGCCGGCCGTAGAGCAGCCAGGCGCGATAGAGCCGTGCCGGGTCTTCCGAGCGGGCGAACCCGGCGGCGATGGAACCGACGTAGGTCAGCAGGGGCTCGGCGGCGAGACGCTTCTCGGCCTCCCGAGCCAGCGGGTGGAAGAGGTCGGCGGCCAGCAGGTCGGCGTAGCCGGTGATGGCGCGGTCGAGCGCGCCGCGGGCCTCGTCGAGCCGGCCCCGCCAGTAGCGGACCTCGAACTCGACGCTGCGGCTGGCGCGGAGGGCGTCGCCCAACCAGTCGCCGGCTCGGTCCGTGCGGCCCTGGACGATGTCGGAGGCGGCGAGGAAGAGGCTGGCGCGCGCCGATACCGCGCGGTCGTGCCGGAGCTGGAGCAGCACGGAGTAGAGGTCGAGCGCTTCGTCCTCCAGCCCGCGCCGCCACTCCAGGCGCAGGGCGCCGAGCAGCGCGGCCACGGAGAAGTTGCCTTGCGGGTCGGTCAGGTAGGCCCGGCGGTAGTCGGCGGCCGCGGCGATCCAGTCGCCGGAGAGTTCCTCCGACCGCGCCTTCTGGTAGAGCGCCTGGCCGGAGTGGCGCGGCGAGGACACGTTGGTGGCCAGCAGGTTGTAGTGCCGGGCGGCGTCTTCGAGCCGGCCCTGCCGGAAGTGGCTGCGCGCCCACCGGTAGTGGATCTCGAAGTCGGACGCCGACTGCACCTCCAGATCGACGACAATCTGCCCGAGAAGCTCGTTCGAGCGGTCGAAGACCCCGTGCTCGTGGAAGGTGTTGCCGAGCAGCAGCACCTCCTGGCGGTCCTCCAGGGCGGGCCGCAGCCGATGCAGGCGGTCCGCCGCCTCGAAGGCGACCAGGTCGTTGGCCCGTTCCCGGAGCAGGCCGGTCAGGGCGCGCGCGCCCGCGTCCAGCTCGCCGGCCGCGAGGCTGCACTTGGCCTGGCTGAGGGTCAGCAGGCGGCGTTCCGGCGCCGGCAGCCGCGACATGGCGATGCCGCGCAGGAGCCGGCACTCGCCGCCGCGGTCGAGGCTGGCGGCGAGCAGTTCGACCGCCGGCTGGACCAGTACGCGTGGCGGCTGTTCGCCGAGCAGGGTGGCGGTGACGCCGGCGGCGATCTCCGGGTAGCCGAGCCGCGTCTGGCCCACAGCCAGCCGGTAGCGTGCCCAGGGCTCCAGCGCCGGCGTTTCGGTCAGGCAGGTGGCGAAGGCCTCCGACGCCGTCTCGACCTGCTCGAGCTCTTCCAGCAGGTGGCCCTCCAGGTAGCAGAGGCCGTGCCGGGCTCCGAGGCCCGGCTCTTCGGTTCGAAGCCGGCGCGTCTCCTCGAGCGCGGCTTCGGCTTGACCGGCGGCCTGGAGTTCGACCAGTTGGATGCGCGGATCCTGGGCGGCGGCCAGGGCCAGGAGGGGCAGCGTCCAGAGCTGGAGGGCCATAAGATCCGTAAACCGATGAACGCCGTTGGTGATTCCGATGGGCGGCGAGGGCGCCGCTTCCGTGTCAGGATAGCGAGAGTTGCCGTGTTGCGGGGACGGGACGATGCTGGAGAAACTGGAACAGATTGAGCAGACGTACGACGAGCTGGCGGCAAAGCTCGCCGATCCGGACGTGCTCGCCAATCCCGGTCTCTTTCGCGACACGAGCCGGGCGCTGGCGGAGCTGAACCCGGTCGTCGAGCTGTACCAGCGGTACAAGAAGACGAGGGACGAGCTCGACCAGACGGCGGAACTGCTGGGCGAGCTCGAGCGCGGGGACGACATGTACGAGATGGCGGCCGAGGAGAAGGGCCTGCTCGAGGAGACGCTCGCCTCCATCGAAGAGACGATGAAGGAGGAACTCGCGCCGAAGGATCCGAACGAGAAGCGCAACGCGGTGCTCGAGATCCGCGCCGGCACCGGCGGCGACGAGGCGAGCCTGTTCGCGGCCGAGCTGTTCCGGATGTACAGCCGCTACGCCGACGACCACGGCTGGAAGGTCGACATCCTCGACCTGTCCGAGTCCGGCATCCGCGGCATCAAGGAGGTGTCGGCGATCGTGGAGGGCCGCGGCGCCTTCGCCACGCTGCGCTACGAGGCCGGCGTGCACCGCGTGCAGCGGGTACCCGAGACCGAGGCTTCCGGGCGTATCCACACGTCGGCGGTGACGGTCGCGGTGTTGCCGGAGGCCGAGGACATCGAAATCGAGATCGAGCCCTCCGACCTGCGCGTGGACACCTACTGCGCCTCCGGCCCCGGCGGCCAGGGCGTCAACACGACCTACTCGGCGGTCCGGTTGACCCACCAGCCGACCGGCCTGGTCGTCACCTGCCAGGACGAGCGCAGCCAGATCAAGAACAAGGCGAAGGCGATGCGGGTGCTCAAGAGCCGCCTGCTCGAGATCGAGGAGGCGAAGGCGATCGCCGAGATGGGCGAGGAGCGCCGGCGGATGGTCGGCAGCGGCGACCGCTCGGAAAAGATCCGCACCTACAACTTCCCGCAGAACCGGGTCACGGACCACCGGGTCGGGTTGTCCGTGCACAAGCTGCCACAGGTTCTCGAGGGCGACCTCGAACCCTTGATCGTTCCGCTGCAGCAGCACTTCGAGGCGGAGCGGCTGCGGCAGACGGGCGACGGCGACCCGGTCTGAGTCCGTTGTCTCCGGCGAAGCCCCCGCCGGGGGCGGCTCGCGTCGTCGATCTGCTGGACGTGGGCCAGGAGCACCTGGCGGGACTGGTCGAGCAGCCGCGGCGCGAGGCCGCGCTGCTGCTCGGCGAGGTGCTGAGGCTCTCGGAGGCGCAGTTGTACGCCCGCGCCGACGACGACGTGCCCGAACCCGCCGCGGTCAGCTACGGGCAGTTGATCCGGCGCCGGGCGGACCGCATTCCGGTCGCCTACCTGCTCGGCCGGCGCGAGTTCCATGGCCGCACGTTCGCCGTCGATCCGCGGGTGCTGATCCCGCGGCCGGAGACGGAGCACCTGGTGGAGGCGGCGCTGAACTGCATCGACGACGGCGCCCGCGTGCTCGACGTAGGCACCGGTTCCGGCTGCATCGCGGTCACCCTGGCGCTGGAGCGGCCCGGCAGCCGCATCGTCGCGACCGACCTCTCGCCCGGCGCCCTGGCGGTGGCGGCCGCGAACTGCCGCAAACACGGCGTCGCCGACCGGGTGCGCCTGGTCCGCGCCGACCTCCTGTCGGCGCTTCGGCCGGGCGTCTTCGACGTCGTCGTCTCCAACCCGCCCTACATCGACGTCGGCGAGTGGCCGTCCCTGATGCCCGAGATCCGTGACCACGAGCCGCCCGAGGCCCTGTTCGCCGGCGACGGCCTGGACTTCTACCGGCGCCTGTTCGCGGCCCGCGGCTTCCTTCAAGCCGGGCAACGGCTGTTGCTCGAGATCGGCAAGGGGCAGCTCGAGACGGTCCGCGAACTGGCGGAACGGAGCGGCTTCGATGTCGAGTGGGTGGTCGCCGACCTGGCCGGGATTCCGCGCGTGCTGACGTTGCGGGGGCGCTAGGCCACCGCGTCAAACCCCGGCTTCTCTCGAAACAGGCACACTCGCTCTGCGGACGATCACGCAATTCTCGCGTTGTTCTGATAGGCAACTCCATGTTCTGAGGAACAACACGAGGCTGGCGTGAGGATGCGTCCGATGAAGTGCATGAAGCTCGCGGGCTCCATCGCCTGCATTCTGGCGTTGGCGGCTTCCGCGGCAGCGGCGGAACAGGGTCCCGACTCCTTCACCGGTGAGATCGCGGGCTATCGGGGCGCCTGGCCGGACGTCGAGGTGCTGCTGACCGCGAAGGGTGTACTCCGGGTCGCGACTCCGGACTCCTTCGGCCGTTTCCGGTTCGACGGCCTCGCC
Source organism: Acidobacteriota bacterium (assembly GCA_011525365.1). Taxonomy (GTDB): domain Bacteria; phylum Acidobacteriota; class Thermoanaerobaculia; order Multivoradales; family Multivoraceae; genus Multivorans. Next base: position 3,834,306 of record WTGQ01000002.1, on the reverse strand, counting down.
GCCGGCCGGTACGCCGTCAAGGTCTACGCGGAGGGTCACGGTACGACGCCGGCCCGCATGGTCGATGTCCCGCAGTGGGACGGCCCTTCGGAGCCGTTCGACCTGACGCCGATTCCCACGGACCCGTTCGTCTTCCACTGGGAACAGGACCAGAGCACGGCGGGCACCGAGTACTCGGCGGCCGTCAACCGGCCGCACGAGATCGAGTTCGAGGGCGAGCCGGTCAGGGTGGCCGACAATTCGTCGGCGCACGCCCTGGCCCACGACTACAACATGCTGCTGGTGGATTCCGACGAGGCTTCGTGGTCGCAGGAGCACGCGTGGCGGCTGTTGACGACGATGCGTTCCATTCCGCAGGAGACGAGGGACCCGTACGGCGCGCAGTCGCTGGCGGCTTCGCAGTGGCTGCTGACGCCCAGGCACCTGGAGGGCGACATCGAGGTGAGGACCGACCGGTCTTCTCCCGTCGTCCTGATTTCCGAGGCTGCCTTCGTGAACGCGACTCCCCGGATAGCGACGGTGGACGGCAAGCGGGGAACCTGGTTCTCGAAGCGGCTGCACCACGCCCTCGTGCGGTACGTGACGGACAACGGCCGTGACGTCGACGCCTACGAGCGGATCTTCGAGGAACGCTACGGCGTCACGACGGAGATACGCGACTACGCCGCCCTGACGCAATGGACCACAGCCGAGGGTGCGGGCCGTTTCCAGCGCTTCCACCCGTGGGAGATCGTCACGCTGCTCAACATGCTCGAGGAGTTTCCGAGCGGCATGCACAAGACCCAGGGTCTCACCCACCTCGTTCGGCGCCTCGACGGCACGCCCCATCCCCTGGACCCAGAGGCAACCGCCATCGCCTGGACTCAAGCGGGCTACATCGAGTTCATGGACAAGGCCTTCCTGTCGTCCGACGTCGGCTTCATCCACCGCCTGGTGATTCACGAGAAGGCGCACTTCCTCTGGGCTCACGTCTTCGACCGGCGGACCCGTGACGACTGGGCCCGGGTCGGCGGCTGGTACGAGGATCCGCAGAGCCCGTCGGACTGGTCCACCACCAGCACGACGGAGTTCGTCTCCGCCTACGCGCATGCGCACAATCCGAACGAGGACATGGCCGAGAGCATCTCCTACTTCATCATCGCGCCGGACAAGCTGAGATCCCGGTCGGTCGCCAAGTACGAGTTCATCCGGGACCGGATCATGCAGGGGAACCTCTATCTCTCCCAATTCCGGGAAGACCTGACGTTCCAGGTGTACAACCTGTTTCCGGACTACGTCTTCCCCGGCAGGGTCCGCCGCGTTGATATCGCGGTGACGGGCGGAGCCGGGGAAGACAAGGAAATCCGCGTCGAGATCGAGTTGCATGCGCTCGACCGGGATCTCGAGGGCGCCGCCTGGGCGGCCACCCGGGTCTACAGCAGTGTCGGTACGTTCTTCGATCTGTATCTCTACCCCCAGGACGACAACGGCAGGAGAATCGAGCAGGGGACCGTTCTCGTGGGCACGATGAAGCTGAGCAGGTACAGCAAGGCGGGGTACTGGCGTTCGGGCCAACTCGTGATCGGGGACCGGGTCGGCAACGAGCGCTTCCAGAGAGGCGACGACTTCGGATGGAAGCTCTATGTCGACAACTTCCTCGAGGACTGGGTGGCGCCGGAGTACGTTCCCGGGACCGCCCGCCTCGACATGGGCCCGGAGAGAGTGGTGGAAGGCCGCGTCGTCCAGTCGATCGAGGCGACGTGGGAGGTGACGGAGAACAACCTCATGCAGGAGAGCTGGCCATGCCATGCATCCTTCAACGACGAGATTCTCTCGACGTATTCGCTGGGGGAGTACGGGGCTTTCGAGCCCGCCGGGAACCTGTGCCGAGTGAACCTTCTCATGCCGGACTACAGGCCGTCTTCGATGTACTCCCTGAACTACGTCAGGATGGTCGATCGGGCCAGCAACTGGGGCGGCGCCAGGTTCACCAGTGAGCCCGGGGACGAGGAGCCTCAACGGATCCGGGTGCGTACGGCCAACCCGGACACGGAACCGCCCGAGCTCGACCTGAACAGGATGAGCATCGACGCGGAACCCACGAACCCTGAACAGCCGAACGGCGAGACGATCGTCAGGTTCACTTTTCGTGTGCGCGACAACATCTCGGGCTTCATGAGCGGGGCGGTCATCTTCCGCGATCCACAGGGGATAAGCCACTTCGTCTACGTGCAGTATGCGGATCGCCACCTCGTCTTTCCGCGGGGCGATCCCACCAGATGGGAGGAGCACACGGTCGTGCATGTTCTGCCGCCCGGCTCGGCGCCGGGAACCTGGGGCGTTGCCAACATGCGGCTCGCCGACCGGGCCCAGAACTCCGTGCATCACGACTTCACGGAAGTGATCCACTTCATAGTGGATTGAGGCGGCGGGTCGAGTTGGTCAGACCTCGCCCGGTTTGGGCATGCGGTAGCCGACGCCGCGCTCGTTGAAGATGTAGGTCGGATCGCTCGGGTCGTCGCCGAGCTTGGTCCGCAGCTTCTTGACGAAGGCCCGGACGAGCTGCGGCTGGGCGTATCCCCGGCCGCCCCACACCCGGCGCAGGAGGGCTTCGTAGGTCGTGACGTGCCCGGCGTTCACGCAGAGGACCCGCAGCAGTTCGTACTCGGTGCCGGTGAGCCGCACGGGAACTCCGTCGACCGTCACGCGGCGGCGCGCGCGGTCGATGGACAGGTTGCCGAGCACGAAGGGCCCGGGCGCGAGCCGCTTGCGGAGCGCGACTCCCACCCTCGCCGTGAGTTCCGTCGGGGAGAACGGCTTGACGATGTAGTCCTCGGCGCCGGCCTCCAGGGCTCTCGCGACCGTCTCGTCCCGGCCGTAGGCTGAGATGAAGATGACGGGCACGTCCGCCAGTTCGGGCAGGCGCTGCAGCAGTTCGATGCCGTCCGTTCCGGGCAGCACCAGGTCGAGCAGGACGAGGTCCGGCCGCTCCTTCCTGAGGAGACGGGGAAGTTCGCGCGAGTCGCCGGTGACCACCGGCGTGTAGCCCCGGGAGGCGAGCGCGTCGCGGGCGAAGCGGAGCGCCTGGGGGTCGTCGTCCAGCACGAGCACGCGCGGTCGGACGCCGCCGCGCCGGACCCCTTCGGAGGTGACCGCGGCGAGGGCTTCGGACGCCTCGCCGTCGCCCGGCTCTTCCACGGCCGGGATCGTGAAGACGATCCGCGTCCCCTGGCCCTGACCGTCGCTCAGGGCGGAGATGCGGCCGCCATGGGCTTCCACGAGTCCCTTGCAGATCGCCAGGCCCAGGCCCGCGCCGAGGTTCCCCTCCCCGCCGACCACGCCCGCGTGCTTGCTGAACAGGTGCGGCAGCAGGTGCGGCGGAACGCCGCTCCCCTCGTCCGCGACGGTGACGGCGATGTGGTGTCCGTCCAGGGCCGCCTCGACCCGGATGGGCGACGACTCCGGGGAGTGCCTGGCGGCGTTCGACAGCAGGTTGTTCAGCACCTGGACGACGCGCCGCGCGTCGGCCATGACGCGCGGCAGGTCCCGCGGCAGGTCGACGCTCACCGCGTGGCGTCCGCCGCCGCTCGCGAACGCGCTCCTGGCTCGTTCGACCAGGACGGTCAGGTCGACCGGCTGCGGCGCGACGGACAGCGTGCCGGACTCGAGGCGGCCGACGTCGAGCAGGTCGCCGATCAGGCCCCGCATGTGGTCTGCCTGATCCTCGACGATCCGGAAGAACTGCAGCATCTCCGACCGGTCCAGCTCCTCGGACGCTTCGAGCACGGTGGCCGCCGAACCCTTGATCGAGGTCAGGGGCGTGCGCAGTTCGTGACTCACCATGCTCAGGAACTCCGTCCTCAGCCGCTCGATCTCGTCGAGGTGCGCGAGATCCTGCATGGTGACGACCATCGACTCGGGCTCGCCTTCGGCAGAGCGGATGGTCGTGGCGTTGACCAGCGCCCTGACGCCGCGGCCGTCGGCGACCGAAAGCAGGACCTCCTCGGCGCGCAGCGCGGGCGCCTCGTGGATCAGGCGGGACATCGGAACTTCGCGGCCGTCGGCGAACCGGCAGGTCAGGATCTCGATTAGTTCCTCCGGGGGCCTCCCGGGTGGGGCCAGGTTCTCCACCAGCCGCCTCGCCTCCCGGTTGAAGGTGGTGGGAGCGCCGGTGGAGACGTCGAAGACGACGACGCCCACCGGCGAGGTCTCGACCAGCGCCTCCACGCTGGCGCGCGACCGCTGTTCGTTGCGATGGGTGCGGGCGTTGGCGATCGCCGTCGCCGCCTGCGACGCGAACAGCACCAGCACGTCCTCGTCCTCGTCCGAGAACTCGAGTCCGCCTCGTTTGCCGCCGAGGAAGAAGCTGCCGAGGTACGCGCCCCGGTGCCGCATCGGCGTCCCCTGGAAGGTCTTCACCGGCATGAGGTCGGCGGAGAAACCGAGCGAACGGATGTAGCTCGGCAGGTCCGCCAGCCTGAGCGGCGTGGAGAAGTCGCGCAGGTGATCGAAGAGCTGCGGTCCCTCCGGTAGCCAACCCTCCATCTCGCGGTGCTGCTCGGGAGTGAACCCGGAGGAGACGAAGTCGCGGGGCGCCCCGGCGTCGTCGATCGTCGTGATGACGCCGTAGCGGGCGTTCGTCAGCTCGCAGGCGCTGTCGACGATTTCCTGAAGGACGGTGGCTTCGTCGAGGCTCGCCGTGACCCGCAGCGCGGCGGCACTGAGCCTCGACGTCCGGTCCCGGAGCGCCGCGAGCTCGCTTTCGTGCGCATCCGATTCGGCCATTCACAAAGGTTAACGCATCGGCTCATGAAATGAACGGGAAGTTCACCCTCCTTGTCTAGGCTGCCAGTGGTTCTTGACTTTTCCGGGAGGAGTGCCGATGCGGACACTCTCCGTCGTGAGATTCCCGTTACTCGTACTGCTGCTCGCGGCCGCGCCGTCGGCCGCGGCCGACGTCACGTTCAGTCGCGACGTGGCGCCGATCCTCAACCGGCACTGCGTCGGTTGTCACCGATCCGGCGAGATCGCGCCGATGTCGCTGGCGACGTACCGGGAGGCGCGTCCCTGGGCGCGGTCGATTCAGCGCGCCGTGACGAGCCGCGCCATGCCGCCCTGGTTCGCGGCGCCTGCCGTGGGTGAATGGGCGAACGACCCGACGCTCTCCGAGGAGGAGATCGGTACGATCGTCGCCTGGGTCGAGCGGGGCGCGCCGCCCGGGGATCCGAAGCTCATGCCCGAGCCGCCCGAGTTCACGGAAGGCTGGCAGCTCGGCGAACCGGACTACGTGATCGAACTGCCGGCGGTCACCGTGCCGGCCGATGGTCCCGACCTGTTCCTGAACCAGTTCGTGACTCTCGACATCCCGGAGCGCCGCTGGATCCGCGCGGTCGAGTTCCGGCCGGGTGCGCCCCAGGTGAACCACCACCAGCTCGCCTTCAAGGCCGACTTCACGGGCATGGTGGAGGATGGCGTACCCCTTACGCCCCAGGGAGCGTTGCGGGCGAGCGGCTCGGTCGACGGTCGCGGCTACTTCAACGTCCTGGCGATGTGGGGCGCCGGGACCGCGCCGACCGAGTTCCCGGAGGGCGCCGGGCGCTGGATCGAGCCGGGCGCCGTCGTCGTCATGAACCAGCACTACCACCCGAACGGCGAAGAGCAGACCGACCGGACGCTCATCGGCCTCCACTTCGGCGAAGGCGAGCTGCTGTCCGAGATCCAGGCCGTCATCGCCGGCGAGATGGACTTCCTGATTCCGGCCGGTGCGCCCGACCACCGGGTGGAGTACCGGCACGAGATCGCGCGCGACTCGACGATCGTCTCCTACCTGCCGCACATGCACCTGCGGGGGAAGCGCATGTCGTACACGGCGCACTACGCGGATGGCGACTCCGAGTTGCTCCTGGAGATCCCCGGGTACGACTTCAACTGGCAGCTCTTCTACTACCCGGAGAAGCCGAAGCTCGTGCGCGCGGGGACCGTCATCGAGATCGTCGCCGTCTACGACAACTCCGAGGCGAACCCGAACAACCCCGATCCGACCCGCGATGTCGGCTTCGGGCTCCAGTCCACGGACGAGATGATGTTCGGCTTCTTCGAACTGGTCGAAGTGGACGGCGGGCCGTAGAGGGACAACGCGCGCTGCCGGTTGCCGCAAGACCGAACGCGCCCTCTATGGCCCGCCGATTTGCCGGGACGTGCCCTGCACATAGAGTTGTGGGGCCCAAGCCCCTAGGATCGAGGACCGGATGGCTGCGCTGAAAGACGCCCCCGCTGACGCCCGGCGTCGCCGGTTCATCGTCGCGGTGTCGCGGGCCGCGATGGCGGCAGGGCTGCTCGGCGGCTACGGCGTCTTCGGCTCCGTGCTGGGTCGCTTCCTCTATCCCACGGGTGACTCCGGGACCGTCTGGCAGTTCGTCGCGTCGATCAACCGCCTGGCCGTCGGCGAAAGCCTGATCTACACGACACCGGCCGGAGCGGAGGTTCACGTCACCCGTCGTGACGACACCGGCGCCAGCGAGGACTTCACGGCGCTCTCGAACGTCTGCCCGCACCTGGGGTGCCAGGTCCACTGGCAGCCGCAGCACGGCCGCTACTTCTGCCCCTGCCACAACGGCGTCTTCGATCGCGAGGGTCTCGGCGTTTCCGGCCCGCCGGAGGGCATGGTGCTTTCGGGCTACCCGATCGAGGTGCGGGACGGGATGGTCTTCATCAAGGTGGAGGCGACTCCACTGGTCGTGCCGGAACGCGGGTCGTGACCGCGCTCGGGCGCTGGATCGATGACCGCATCCCGGTCAAACCCGGGGCCCTGCGCGAGCTCACCAACGAGCCGGTGCCCTACCACCTCAAGCGCTGGTGGTTCGCGCTCGGCGGCACACCCGCCTATCTGTTCGTCGTCCAGGTCGTCACCGGCATCCTGCTCGCCTTCTACTACCAGCCTCACCCCTCGACGGCCTACGAGTCCGTGCGCTACATCACGGAGGACGCGACGTTCGGCTGGTACCTCCGGAGCGTCCACAAGTGGGCGGCGACGCTCATGATCGCCGCCGTCGTCCTGCACCAGCTCCGCGTCTACTTCACCGGCGCCTACCGCAAGCCGCGCGAGTTGAACTGGATGGTCGGCATGCTGCTGCTCATCTGCACGCTGATGCTCGGCTTCACGGGATACAGCCTCGTCTTCGAGCAACTGAGCTACTGGGGAGCCACCGTCTCGGCCAACATCGCCGACACGATTCCCGTCGTTGGAGGCTTCCTCAAGCGCATGCTGCTCGCCGGCGAGGCGTACAACGAACGCACGCTGGCGCGGTTCTTCGTGCTGCACGCCGCCGTCCTGCCGGGGTTCCTGGTGGCGCTGGTCGCCGTACACATCGCTCTCGTCCGCATCCAGGGCGTGACCGAACTCCGGTTCCGCGACGAGCCCCCGCCGGAAGACAGGAAGTTCCCCTTCATTCCCGACCACCTGTACACCGAGCTGATCATCGGCCTGGTGCTCATGGTCCTGCTCAGCGCACTGGCCACGCTGGCGCCGGCCACCATGGGACCGCTCGCCGACCCGATGACCACGCCCGAGGAGATCAAGCCGGAGTGGTTCTTCTACGTCACCTTCCGCTGGCTCAAGCTGATGGGCGGCACCGCCGCGGTGCTCAGCATGGGCCTGATCGTGTTTGTCATGTTCGCGTGGCCGTTCATCGACGCCTGGTTCCGGCGCCGCACGCGTTTCCGCGAAGCGAGCGTCTGGATCGGCGTGGCGGCAACGCTTCTGATCATCGGGATGACCGTGTGGGAAGCGGTAGCTCCACACTGATCACCCAGGAGAGATCGCCATGACCCTGGAAACGAAGCGCATCATCATCGGCAGCCTCGGCGGGCTGTTCCTGGTCTCCCTGGTCTTCGTGCAGCGGCTCGAGACGGTTCGTCGCGCCGAAGAAGCCGGCTTGCGTCCGGCACACGTCATCGCGCCGGCGAGTTCGGTCGACTGCGTCGAATGCCACCAGGAGACGAATCCGGGGATCATCGACCACTGGCGTGGCAGCACCCACGCCGAGAAGGGCGTCGGCTGCGTGGAGTGCCACCAGGCGGTGGCGGAAGACGCCGACAGCCACGACCACTACGGCTTCGTGATCGCGACCGTCGTTACGCCTCGAGACTGCGCCGCCTGTCATCCGGCCGAAGCCGAGGAGTTCGCGCGCAGCCACCACGCCGCCGGCGGCAACATCCTCGCGTCGCTCGACAACTTCCTCGCCGAGACGGTCGAGGGCGCGACGCAGCCGTTCGATCCGCACTCGCCGACTCCCGGTCGCCCCGTGGAGCCGGTCAACGGCTTCGCGAGTGCGTTTCTGGGCTGCCAGCAGTGCCACGGTTCCAAGGTCGCGCTCCGCGCCACGGACGGCGGTACCGTCACCGTAGACGACCTGCAACCCGACGAAGACGGCTTGCCGACCAACTCCGAGGCCCTGAACCGCATCCTGCACAACGACAACGGGCGCCCCCTGTTCGACCCGGGCACCTGGCCGAACACCGGCATCGGCCGGCTCAACCTCGACGGCTCCCGCGGTTCGTGCTCGGCCTGCCACAGCCGGCACGACTTCTCGCCGCGTCGAGCGCGCCAGCCCGAGAACTGCGGGAAGTGCCACCTCGGCCCCGACCATCCGCAGAAAGAAGTCTACGAGGAGTCGAAGCACGGCGTCGCCTACCGAGACCTGACCGACTCCATGAACCTGGACGCCGAGGACTGGACGCTGGGCGAGGATTACTCGGCGGCCCCGACCTGCGCGACCTGCCACATGTCCGGCCACAGTCGAAACGACGGCCGCATCACGCACGATCCAGGCGAGCGCATCTCCTGGACGAACCGGCCACCGGTCAGCCTGCCGATGGACACGGACGCGGAACACCGGATCGTGACCAGCGCCGACCCCGCCGAGCGCCGCGAACAGATTGCCGACACAGCCGAGGCGAAGCGGACGCGCATGAAGGAGGTTTGCTCCCACTGCCACACGCCCGACTACGTCAACGCCTTCTACCGCCAGTACGACGACTTCGTGACCCTCTATAACGAGAAGTTCGCCAAGCCGGGGCGGGAGATCATGGCTTCACTGCTCGAGCACGGACTCCGCACGCCGACGCAGTTCGACGAGGAGATCGAATGGACGTGGTTCTACCTCTGGCACCACGAGGGACGTCGAGCGCGCCACGGCGCCTCCATGATGGCGCCCGACTATGCACACTGGCACGGCATGTTCGAGGTCGCGGAGCGCTTCTACATGGAGCTCATTCCCCAGGCGCGCGAGATCGCTGACCACGCCGCAGAACAAGGGCGACGCGCACAGGCCCGAGACGTTCAGGCCTCGATCGACCGCATCCTCTCGCGCCCGGAGCACGCTTGGTTCCAGAGCGACTCGCAGTAACTTCGACTATGGCGCGCAAGCAGATGATCGTCGACGCCTGGGGGCAGCACCCCACGCTGCGGCACGCGCGGCATGAGATGTTCGAGTCCCTGCGGCGCTGGAACCGGCAGGAGGTTCCGACCGACGAGTTGCCGGTGGCGGAGACGCTGCGGGCGATCGACGACGGCGGTGTCGACGGGATGCTGATCAGCGCCTGGCACGGGCCCGGCGGCGCGCTGATCTCCAACGACGAGGTCGCCCGGTTCGTCGGCGAGTCGGGTGGGCGGCTGGTAGGCGTCGGTTCAGTGAACCTCGACCGGCCAATGGAGGCGGTGCGGCAGGTCCGTCGCTGCGCCGGGGAGCTTGGCTTCAAGGCCATCCGGGTACTGCCTTGGCTATGGAAGCTGCCTCCCACCGATCGTCTGTTCTACCCCGTGTACGCGGCCTGCTGCGACCTGGGCCTGCCGTTCTGCACCCAGATCGGCCACACGGGTCCGCTCATGCCCTCGGAGGTCGGACGCCCGATCTACCTCGACCAGGTCGCGCTCGACTTCCCCGAGTTGGTCATCGTCGCGGGCCACATCGGGTACCCGTGGACCGACGAGGCGGTCGCGGTCGCGACCAAGCACCGCAACGTCTACATCGATACGTCCGCCTACACCGTCGCGCGCTACCCGTCGCAGTTGGTGCGGTACCTGAAGACGAACGGACGTAAGAAGGTGCTGTTCGGCTCGAACTACCCGATGATCGCGCCCGCCAGGGCGTTGAAGAGCCTGGGCGATCTGGAGCTCGACGACGAGACCGCGGCGCTGTTCCTGGGTGGCAACGCGGTTCGGGTGTACCGGCTGGGCGAGGAAGCGTGATCGGGACCCGGCGGCGCTAGAGTCGTACGTATCCGGTGCCCCGCTGCCGGGAAGGAGGAGCGCATGTCCCTGCTGATTCGTAACGGACGCGTCGTCACGGCGGTGGACGACTACCACGCCGACATCTTCGTCGAGGACGAGACCGTCTCGCTGATCGGCCGCGACCTGGACGTCGAAGCGGACCGGACGATCGACGCCGCCGGCCGCCTGGTCATCCCGGGCGGCGTCGATCCCCACACCCACATGGACATGCCCTTCGGCGGCACGACGAGCGCCGACGACTTCGAGACCGGCACCCGGGCGGCCGCCTTCGGCGGCACGACGACGATCGTCGACTTCGCGATCCAGACCAAGGGGCACTCGACCCTCGAGGGGCTCGAGACCTGGCACGAGAAGGCCGCCGGCAAGGCGGGCATCGACTACGGCTTCCACATGATCGTCACCGACATGGAGGACGACCGGCTCTGGGAGATGCGGCGGCTGGCCGACGAGGGCGTGACCTCCTACAAGATGTTCATGGCCTACCCGGGCGTTCTCTACGTCGACGACGGCACGCTGTTCCGGGCGATGCGCAAGGCCGGGGAGGACGGCACCCTGGTCTGCATGCACGCCGAGAACGGGATCGTCATCGACGAGATCGTGAAGATCGCGCTGGCCGAGGGCAAGACGGCGCCGAAGTACCACGCCCTGACCCGGCCCACGCGAATGGAGGCGGAGGGCGTCCACCGGTCGATCGCGATCGCCGAGGTGGCCGGCGTGCCGGTCTACATCGTCCACCTGAGTTGCGCCGACGCGCTCGAACAGGTGACCCTGGCCCGCGACCGCGGCGCCCAGGTGTTCGCGGAGACCTGCCCCCAGTACCTGTTCCTGGATCTCAGCCACTACGACCACGACGACTTCGAGGGCGCCAAGTACGTGATGACGCCGCCGCTGCGCGAGAAGTGGAACCAGGAACACCTCTGGCGCGGGCTCGGCTTCGGCGACCTGCAGAGCATCTCGACCGACCACTGCCCCTTCTGCTTCAAGGACCAGAAGGTCCTTGGGATCGACGACTTCAGCAAGATCCCGAACGGCGGTCCGGGCGTCGAGAACCGGATGAGCCTCGTCTACAACGGCGGTGTTGTGGGCGGCCGGCTGTCGGTCAACAAGTTCGTCGAACTGACCTCGACCGCGGCCTCCAAGCTGTTCGGCCTGTTCCCGAAGAAGGGGACGATCGCCGTCGGCAGCGACGCCGACATCGTCGTGTTCAATCCGGATCGGCGCGAGACGATCAGCATCGACAACCCGCACACGCACCACATGCGCGTGGACTACAACGCCTACGAGGGGACGGAGGTCCAGGGGGTCTCGGAGATCGTGATCAGCCGGGGCCGGGTGGTCGTCGAGGACAACGTCTGGCACGGACGGGCCGGCGGGGGTAACTTCTTGAAACGAGGGCTGTTTGGCGGGCCTTTCTAGGCCGCCCGGAATGCCGGCCAGAAGGCCGGCGCACCGACAGATACGGAGAAGCGATATGAGCAGAATGTTGAAGTCCGGCCTGATCCAGATGTCGTTGCCGGAGGGCACCTGCGGCGACGGCGCGTCGGCCGAGGAGGTCGCCGCGACGGTCGAGGCCATGACGGCCAAGCACATTCCCTACATCGAGGACGCGGGCCGCCGGGGCGTCCAGGTTCTCTGCCTGCAGGAGGTGTTCAACACGCCGTACTTCTGCCCGGGCCAGGACTCGAGCTGGTTCGCGGCCGCGGAGTCGGTGCCCGGCCCGGCGACGGAGCGGATGGCCGAGTACGCGCGCCGGTTCGGCATGGTGATCGTCGTGCCGGTCTACGAGCGCGAGACCGCGGGCATCCTCTACAACACGGCCGCCGTCATCGACGCCGACGGCAGCTACCTCGGCAAGTACCGCAAGACACACATCCCGCAGGTGGCCGGCTTCTGGGAGAAGTACTTCTTCCGCCCGGGCAACCTCGGCTACCCGGTGTTCGACACCGCGTTCGGCCGGGTCGGCGTCTACATCTGCTACGACCGGCACTTCCCCGAGGGCGCGCGGGCCCTGGGCCTGGCCGGCGCCGAGATCGTCTACAACCCCTCCGCCACCGTCGCCGGCCTCTCCGACCACCTGTGGACGATCGAGCAGCCGGCCCACGCGGTCGCGAACGGCTACTTCATGGGCTGCATCAACCGGGTCGGCACCGAGAAGCCTTGGGACCTCGGTTCCTTCTATGGCAGCAGCTACTTCGTCAGCCCCAGGGGCGAGATCGTCGCCCAGGCGTCGAGGGACCAGGACGAACTCCTGGTCGCGGACCTCGACCTCGGGATGATCGACGAGGTGCGCTCGGTGTGGCAGTTCTACCGCGACCGGCGGCCGGAGGCGTACGAGGGGCTCGTACAGCCTTAGCTCGAGCGTGAAAGCCGCCCGAGGGAATGGGTAGAGCCTGCGCGGCAGTTGTACCGGGTGGCCAAGGCCGATGTGGTCCGAACGACGAGAAGAGGAGAACGATGGCGGCGGCTGGCCTCCACTGGTCGCGGTCGCCTTCGTGATCCTGAGCTCTGCGCTGGTCGTGTCCCCCGCTGGCGCGTGCACGTGTCGAGGGTCTTCAGTTTGGGGCTTTCTCGCACCCGCAGACGGTCGTCTTCCCGTCAACGCGGCCGGCGTTGCGTGGTACAGACCGCCGTCGTCGAAGTCCTTTACTCTCGTGCTCGCCCAGGTCTCGGTCGAGATGCGGGCGGAGGACGGTACCTTCGACCAGGTGCCGGCGGTCGTCGAAGCCGTCGATAGCTTCCCGGGTGTCTTCGTGATCGGGCCGCGAGATGGCTTCAGGCCTGGAGCGACCTACCGGTTCAGCGACCGTGGCGAGCGCCGCCGCACGGCGCCCGAGCGCGTGACCGTGACAGTCGACGACGCTCCATTGGAAGCCGCCACGCCCCTGTCGTTGAGCATCTGGCCGCTCTACTCGGAGACGATCTCGGTGAGTGTCGGCAGCGGCACCTGCCAGGCACCGCTTTGGGTCGCTCAGGTCCTGACCGAAGTCGCGCTTCCCGAGCCGTTTCAGGAGTGGCGAGATCAGCTCCTCTACAGGACGTTCGTCGACGGCAGGATCTGGCGCCCCAGGAGCCACCTGTGCAACCACATCCCTCCGGGAAGGAACTGGAGAGAGACGCCAGCCGAGGACCTACTGTTCAGCGAGTGTTCCGACCCGACAGGTCAGACCCGCAGGTACCCCTTCTACCAAGAGAACGTCCGCCACCAAGGGCTCGACCCCACGGAGCACGCGGTCCGAGTCCAGGCGTTCCTCCCTGGCACCGATGTCGTCCTCGAATCGGAGGCGGTCAGCGCAGATCTGAGTTGCCCCGGATATCTGGAGCCTTGAGCGCTCGTCGTCGAAACGCGTACGCGTTGGGACTTCGCGCCTTGTTCTAGCGCTGCGCCCGGTTTCTGCAAGCCGAGGCGTAACCTCCAGGAGCGTCACAGTCACCGTTTGAGGGCGATTCGTCTCCGTCCTTGTGACGGTCTCGGCCGCTGTACGGGCGCCGGCTGGTACTCTCCGAGTCCCTTGCCGGCATTGCGCGGCGTTGCCCCCGGCCTGCTTGCTTTCAGGTCCCACCGCTTCACGGCGCCCTGGCGCCAAACCGAGAGAGAGGCGACGACCGAACATGACCATTCCCCATGGAGAGCGCGGCGAGGATCCAACCGTCGAGCGGTTACGGGAGCTCACCCGGAACATCGAGGCGATCACCGAGAGCATCAGGGAGGACAGGAAGTCCCAGAAAGAAAGAAGCGAGGAACTGAACCGCCGGATGAAGGAGACGGACCGGCAGATGCAGGAGACGGACCGCCGTCTCAAGAAGGCTGAGGACCTGTTCACGACGCAGTGGGGCAAGCTGATGGAGAGCCTGGTCAGGGGCGATCTGGTCAGGTTGCTGGACGGCCGCGGCATCGGCGTTCGGAGTCTCGCGCAGCGCACGCTGACGCGGCGAGGCGGAGAGAGCTACGAGGTGGACATCATGGCGGTGAACGGCGAGGAGATCGTCGTGGTCGAGGTCAAGACGACGCTGCGCCCGGAGGATGTCGGGCGGTTCCGGTACAAGCTGGGCCGCTTCAAGGAGTGGTGGCCCGAGTACCGCGATCGCAAGGTCTTCGGCGCGATGGCCTGGCTTCAGGCGTCGGACGACGTGGCCCTCCACGCCGAACGGCAGGGCTTCTTCGTCATCCGGGCCACCGGCGACAGCGCCTCGATCGTGAACGCCAAGGACTTCGAGCCGCGCGTCTTCGCCTAGCTCGCGCGGCTCTCGAGTTTCGTGCCTCGTCGGTTGTTGGCGAGGCAGTAGCAGAGAGGGGGCGGGCAGTCACTACGTCACGTTCTCGCTCGAGCGGCGGTGCGCCGCTAGCCTCTCAACCGCACTTGGCGGGGGTCGATGCCGAAACGCGCCAGCAGTCGCTCCGAGAGGTTTCGCGCATCGCGCGCACTCACGTTGACCTCGATGAAGACCGACTTTGCGATCTCTCGCTTGTTGAAGAAGGGCTTGCCGTTCCGATGTACGGGAGTCCGGGCCGCGAGGTTCCGCTGTTTAGAACGGGCAATCGGTAGCTGGTCAGGCGTGAGGTGGCCGTCTTCGTGCAGCTTCTCGGCAACGCGAATCAAGACTCTGTTCCACTTGCCGAGTGGCCGTTCATCGCCGTCTGGAAACTGGATTACAGATGGAGGCGGGGAACCCCCCGGAGGATCGCAGTCCGTCAGGGCGATCCATCCCCCTTCTCGTGACGGTTTCGGACGCTGCACGGGCTGCGGTGTTGTGGCTTTGGCCGGACCAACTGCGGTCACGGGCGCCGTGGACACCAGATTGGGCCGCAAGAGCGGCAGCATCCGTAGCGCGACCTCGTGATCAGGTCCGTTGGCAAGAGAGACATCGAAGATCTGCTTCTCATCAAGCGGCCGCCGACTCCACACGTCGTACAGCAGCCACTGGTCGCCGTTCGTGAGTGCCGCGTACGCGACACCGGCTTGGACGCAGTAACCGACCATCTGCTCCCGATGTCCGGCCAGATTCTCGCCGAGTCGCTTTGCCTCAATGACTGCCGCAGGTGAGCGGCTGTCGGGAGCAAGCAACGCATAGTCGGCGGACCCGCTGCCGAGGCGGGCTTCGAGTGTGACCAGGTCCGGATTCGACACGTCCCATCCGAGCACACGCAGTAGCGGGTCAATCAGTGTGACCCGAGTACGAGTCTCGTTCTCCCGAAGCGTCGTCCCATGCTGCTTGATCCTGGTTCGCGTCTGCGTCACTACGTCGAGAAGTTCATCTAGCACCATTACGCGCGTTCTCCCGGCGCATCCGCACCTTCGCTTCATCCATGGCGAGTGCCTCCATCCGGCTCGTGAGCGGGGAGTGTAGCGAGACCCCGAAAACGTCGCCGTGGTCTACTCCGGCAAGCGTCGCCCCGAGCTTGCGGCCGTCATCGTCCCGGCCGTTTTGTGCCCGGACTCCACATCACGCGCCCACTGTTCGAGATCGACATCCCGCGCGCGCAGCGAGGCCTGAAGCTGGTCCAGGGCTGCGAGAGCGTCTTCACCCTTGAAGAGCTGGCGCCGAGCTTCGTTCCGGATCGCTCGCCGCAAGGCCTCCGCCTTCGAAACCTGCTGCCGACGGGCCAGTTCCTCGAGCGCCCGCACTGACTCGGCGTCGAGCGAGTAGGTCGACTTGATTGTGGTGGTGGCCATGCCGTGAGCATGGCCGTATCCTCCGTGGCCGTCAAGCCGAGGCCGTCTCGTTCTGGCATGAAGACCACGACGGGCTCCTACTGTCGCTAACGGTAACGGTTGGCCAATGGGCGACGGCTATCATCGCCGCCCATACCGGCCGGCCGACCCTGGCGCTTAACCACACCGTGTGTTCGCCGTCATGTTTCGCGCTGCCGCCGAGGCACTCTCACCGCCTACCGCTGACAGTTTCAGATGACCACTCTGACGCCGACTCTCGACACGATTGATCAGCTCTACCAGAAGGTCCGACGGGAAAGCTACCGAACGTTCCACTCGAAGGACTCCATCCACAAAGCCGATCACTTCTACAACTTCTGTATCACGGCACACGCCCTGCGCGACTACTTCTTGGAGTACAAGGGCTGGGGCGGGGACAGGGAGACCAAGCGGGAGTACCGCGCCGAGAGGAAGAAGCAACACGTAGAATGGGACTCCAACGAACTGCTAGCCGCAGTTCGCGAGATCGCCAACTCTGCGAAGCACTTCAGCCTCTCTAGGCCACCACAGACTAGGGGGATGGAAGAAAGAAGGGGTTCGGTCGTTGAAGTGTATTCCAACGGTTCCGACCTGTACTGGGCCGAGGCAGCGATCCCCGACTTCGTCGTGACTATGGCGTCGGGTGAGGAGTTTCCCCTCTTTGAACTGATGTCAGGCGTTAGCGAGTACTGGAGGGAGTTCCTCGGTGTGGCTGGCGTCCGTCTTGGCGACGACCCTCACTACTTTCCAGACGAGGCGAGCTAGCGAAGGGTTGTGCCAACGCCAGGTTCCTGCGAAGCGGACCTCCTCGTCGGGCAAGTGAGCGTTCTTGATGACTCCTTGCGGCCGGGAGGTTGCAACGGGGACCTGTGGTATCGGAGTGCCTTCAAGAGCCCTTGTGCCGTCCAGCGACCCACGCTTGCGTGCCTTTGGACCAAGCCACTATCCCGGCGCCCGTGAGTCCTCCCGTGAGAAGCCGCCAGGTGTCTGAAGCGCTCTCACTGAAGATCAGCGTATGGAATTCAGCTAGCGTGAACGCGATAACGAGAACTCCAGCGAGGAAGAAGAGCGGGGCTCGCCTGATGCTCACGTAAGGTTCTTCCGCCCAAAACACTCGTTGCGACATCGCCTCCAACCATACCAGCGTACCTGCGCCCCGCGCGCCGCTTCGAGGCGTCGCCCCAGATGCCGGCCAGAAGGCCGGCGCACCGACAAGTTCAGCTCGCGCGGCTCTCGATCGTTACCTGCAGGCGCTTCATCATCTCGTGAAGCGTCGTGGGCTTGACCTTGAGGCGCTCGGCGGCGCGCTTCTGTACGCCGCCGCAGGCCTGTAGCGCCCTGACGATGAGCTCCCGCTCGTAGGCGCTGACCGCCTCCTTGAAGGAGACGCCCGTCTTCGGGAGAGTTGCCGGCGTCGGCACGGCCGTTTCGCCTTCGCGGAGGCCGGCGGGCAGCAGGTCCAGGCCGATCTCCTCGCCGGTCGAGAGGACGACAGCTCGCTCGATCACGTTTTCCAGCTCGCGGACGTTGCCGGGCCAACTGTGGGCCATCAGCACGTCCATCGCCTCGGGGGTGAGGCGGCGCGTCGACTTCTCGTTCTCGCTCGAGTACATGCGGAGGAAGTGCTGTGAGATCAGGGGGATGTCCTCGACCCGTTTGGACAGGGGCGGAAGCTGGATCGTGATCACGTTCAGCCGGTAGTAGAGGTCCTCGCGGAACTCGCCGTTCGCCACCCGCTCCTCCAGGTCGGCGTTGGTCGCCGCGACCAGGCGCACGTCGGCGCTCAGGGTCTCGAGGCCGCCGAGGCGCATGAACTCCTTCTCCTGGATCACGCGCAGCAGCTTGGACTGCGTGTCGGGCGGGATGTTCCCGATCTCGTCGAAGAAGATCGTGCCCCCGTGGGCCACCTCGAACAGGCCCTTCTTGTGCGACACGGCGCCGGTGAAGGCGCCCTTGACGTGGCCGAACAGGGTGCTCTCCAGGAGTTCGCTGGGCATCGACCCGGAGTTCACGGTGACGAACGGCCCGTCGCGGCGCTTCGAGTTGTTGTGGATCGACTTGGCGACCAGCTCCTTGCCGGTGCCGCTCTCGCCGCGGATCAGAATGTTGCTCTTGGACGGCGCGGCCCGCCGGATCAGGTCGAACACCTGGCGGATCGACCGGCTCTTGCCGATGATGCTGTCGAACCCCTGGCGCTCGCGCAGTTGCTCCTTCAGGTCGCGGTTCTCGGCGGTCAGCCGGCGGCGCTCCAGTCCCTGGCGGATGGTGAGGCGGACCTCTTCGTTCTTGAACGGTTTGGGCAGGTAGTGGAAAGCGCCCTCGCGCATCGCCTCGATCGCACCCTCGATCGAGGAGTAGGCGGTGATCACGACGACGACCTGGTCCGGGTCGCTCTGGCGGATGCGGCGCATGACCTCCTTGCCGTTCATGTCCGGCAGCATCAGGTCGAGCAGGACCAGGTCGATCTCCTCCTGGGCGAGCACGCTCAGCGCCTCCTGGCCCGAGGCGCAGCAGATCGGATGGTGCCCCTCCTGCCGGATCAGGGCGGTGAGGACGTCCTGCAGGACCTCTTCGTCGTCGACGATGAGGATGTTCATTCGTCGTTCTCCTTCGACGGGGCCTGCGGTCGGGACATCATCGGCAGACGGAGCGCGAGGCGGCAGCCGCCGGACGGGAGGTTCGAGGCGGCCAGGTCGCCGCCGTGCCGGCGGACGATCTCCTGGCTGATGGAGAGCCCGAGACCGGTGCCTCCAACGGCCTTGCGGGTGGAGAAGAAGGGTTCGAATACGCGTTCAAGGTGCTGCTCGGGAATGCCGGGCCCGGTGTCGTCGATGAATACGTCGATCGCGTCGCCCGAGTTTTCGACCGCCAGCGAGAGGCGCCTCTCCTTGCTGCCGGCCTCCGTCATCGCGTCGACGGCGTTGATCATCAGGTTGGCGAGCACCTGGCCGAGTTCCGTGTCGTTGCCGGGCACCCAGACTTTCCCGCACGGACCGAGATCCACCTGGAGTTCGACGCCGGCCTCGGCGAACCGCTCCGCCAGCGCGTCGCAGCTTTCCTTGACCACTAGCCCCAAGTCGACGGGCGCCGGTTCGTGCCGGCCGCGTCGCGCGAAGTCGAGGAGCGTGTTGACGATGCGGGCGGCCCGGAAGGTCTGGCGTTCGACCTTGCGCAGCAGGCGCCGCCGCGGATCCTGATCGGTGGTTTCAGCCAGCAGCATCTGGGCGTAGCTGGAGATTCCCGTCAGGGGCGTGTTCACCTCATGGGCGACGCCGGCGGCCATGGCCCCGAGCGCCGCCAGGCGCTCCTTCTCCGCCAGTTCGCGCTTCATCGCTACCCGCTCGGTGACGTCGTGCGCCACGACGACCCGGTGGCCGGGCGCTGCGCCCTGAAACGCCGCGACGGACAACTGGAGGTGCTTCTCGGTCCCGGTGGGCGCCTCGAACGGCGCCTCGACCGGCGGGTCGTCCTGCCGCGGAAACAGGTGGAGCGGGATCAGATCGCCGAGCGCCCTGCCGGTCACTTCGTTCCGGGGCTGGCCCACCAGAGCCCCGAAGGCGCCGTTCGCGCTCACGATCCGGTTCGTGGCGTCAATGACCGCGATGCCGGCCGGAGAGGATTCGATGATCTCCTCGTTGAACTGCTTGAGTTCGGAGACCCGAGTCAACTGCCGCTGTCTCTGCTCGAGCAGTTGCGCGTTCTCGATCGCCAGCACCGCCTGGTTCAGGAGCTGCCGGATCAGGGTCAGGTCGTCGGTGGAGAGCGGCGCGCCGCCGATGCGGCGGCCGACGTAGAGCAGACCGACGGTCCGGTCCCGCACCTGGAGCGGGAAGACGTAGTGGTAACCGAGCACCGCCAGACGCAGGTAGCCCGTGTCCGCGGCGTCGGCCAGCGGCGCCCGCACGAGGGCGCGGTGGGGCTCGCTCCAGATGGAGGCGTCGACCTCCGAGAGCTCGAGAACCGGCGCTTCGGGCTCCTCCCGCACGGGCGTCAGATGGTCGCCTTCGACCAGAAACAGGTTGCTCTGCTCCAGGCTCAGGCCTTCTTCCAGCTCGCGCAGCAGGCTCGACGCCAGCCGCCCGAGGTCCCGCTCGTGGAGCAACTCGTCGCCGAGCCGCTGCAGGGCGCGGCGGCTGCGCTGGGCGCGGTACTGGAGTCGCTGGAGACTCGAGCCGATACCCTGCCTGACGGGTATCGAGAGGGTTCCAACGACTAGCAGGGCGCTGGCGTTCAGGAAGCCCCTGGCGACGACCATGTCCTCGGGCACGCCGCGGCGGATGAGCAGGCTCAGCAGGGAGAAGCCGAGCACGGCGAGCAGGACCGTGAGCGCGTAGGTGGCGACGTCGCGGGCGATCACCGCCACGTCCCAGAGTCGGTAGCGGAGCAGGGCGTAGGCGAAGCTCAGCGGCACCAGGGCCAGCGGCGCCACCGCGAGGGCGTCGAGCCAGCCAGGCGCCGGCAACTCCAGGGCGAAGGGCACGACGTAGAGCGCCAGGAACGGCAGGTAGCCGCCGGCGACGCCGAAGGCGATCCACTGCGTCTGCCGCCCCTGCTCCCAGTCGCGCCTGGACAGCAGGCGGCGGCCGAGCACCGCGGCGGCGGCCAGCGCGTAGGCCACCAGCAGCAGCAGCTCGACACGGTCCTGCCGCTCGAGCGCGGTCGCCGAGAGATCGCCGGCCAGACGGCCCGCCCCGAAGATCTGGTCTAGCTGCAGGGCGAGCAGGGCGGCCGACGGCAGATAGAGCCAGGGCACCGCGCGGCGCGCCCAGATCGAGTTCGGGCGCACCGGGAACACCAGGAAGAAGTGCAGCGTGAGGGGCGGCAGCAGGAGCCGGCAGGCGCCGTCGACGAGGTAGAAGAGGCGGTCGATCGCGTCGAAGGGCGCGATCGGCGTGACCAGGTAGAGGGCCGCCGAGGTCAGGGCCCAGAGGTGGAAGAGGAGTATCTGGCGGCTGCGCTGGCGGCTCAGGGTGTAGAGCCCGATCAGCAGGTAGGCGATCCCGGTGAGGGCGAGGGCGATGTAGGCCCAGTCCAGGTTGAGCCGTGGCAGCGGATGCAGCGCCGTGACCAGCTCCTCGCCTTCCTCGGTCTCCCGGAGCACCTGCAGGTCGCTCTCCGGCCGCCGGCGCAGCAGGCGCTCCAGCTCGTCGGCCGACAGCGGCGGTTCACCGTTGGCCAGGACGATGACGTCGTCGGGCAGCAGCTCCGACCCCTCGGCGGCGACGAGCACGCGCAACTCGTCGTTGGCGGTCTCCACCACCAGGCCGACATCCTGGAAGGAACTCACCTTGCGGCCCATGGAGAAGCCGCCCAGGCCGACGACCAGGATCGTCGCCAGCAACAGCGCAGCGGTCAGGACGAGCCGGGCCGGTCGGGACTCGATGCGCATCGCTGGGTCGTTCTTCCTGGGGTGTGTCTTCTATGCCTCAGGTGCGGCCGACCGGCCGCCTTCGGGGCAATTCAGTTTTCCGTAAGCACGTCCCGTGCCGGGGAGATTCCCCGGCTATCCGCCTGATTCTAGGACATGTAGGGGGCTGTTCAGGCGGTTGGAGTTCAATCTGTTGGTTTGGAACCTGTTTCTTGAATCGCCGGTGCGCCGGCCTGGGTGCGCGGGTCTTCTGACCCGCTGCCGCCGAAGGCGGCGTTGAAATCGTCGCCGGCCCTTGGCCGGCGGCCTTGTTGTTTCGGGCTCCGCCGCTTTCGCGGCTCCGCCCGGGGCGGGTCGGAAGACCCGCGCACCCGGCAGTTTCTAGAAGCGGACGGCGATGCCGGCGACGACCCGGCGGCGCAATTGGTCCGGGTCGTGGGTGGAGTCGACCGGGAGATGCCCGCGGCTGAGTTGCATCTCGAGTTGCAGGGCCCAGTTCTGGATACCGGTGCCGGTGACCCAGGGTAGTCCCTGCGTCAACAGAAGCTGCAGGCGCTCGACTGAGAGCACCGAGTTCGGACCGGCGGGTGGGAACCGGGCGTCGCGGGCGACGGGCGACAGTTCCTGATCCACCCGGCGGAAGGCGAGCAGGACGCCGGTCGCACTGCGCTCGAACTGGGTGTCGACGCTGGCGATTACGTAGCGGACCTGGTTCTCCAGGTTGTTGCCGCTACCGTCGACGGCGCGAAGCAGGCCGCCTCCGCCCGAGGCAGCCGAGGAGCTGATCCGGGTCAGGATCTTCTGGCCGAGGCGCTGCTGCAGTCCGAAGTGAAGTTCGGCGACCTGGTCGCCGTCGAGCAGCAGGAGGCTTTCCAGCCGTTCGAAGATGTCGCGACTGAAGTACAGCCGGACGCTGTCCGCGAACTGCCGCTGCGTGACGCCGAACTCGACGTGGCGGCTGTCGTCCGTGCCGCCGAGCCGCCGGCTGAGCTCGATCCGGTAGCAGTGCTCGAAGGTGGCGGTGCAGGCGTCGTCGTCGTGGTACTGCACCTGCAGGAAGTCGCGGAAGAGGAGGTGCTCGGAGTCGACCCTCTCGCTGGCGGACACGGCGGCCAGCCACTGGGAACCGAGTTCGACGACGAAGCCGGCGCGGGGCGTGAAGGAGACGTTGCCGTCGCTCAGCGTGCTGAACATCCCGTACTCGAGAACGACCGTGGGCTGGATCTCCCAGTTGCCCTGGCTGAACACGTCGAAGCGCTGGTGGGGTTCCTCGCCCCAGGTCGAGAACCGGCCGTTCCCGTAGGCCTGCCGCTGGCGGTAGCTGAGTCCGGCTTCGAGCGAGGCGTTGGCGGTGATCTGCCGCTCGTAGCCGCCCCGGAACTCCAGGGTCGTCGACGACATCGGCGAGTCGATGGCCGCCAGGGCCAGGCTGTGCAGGCCGCTCTGACCGGCGTAGAGGTCGCCGAAACCGTGGTGGAAGTTCTGGTCGGCGGTGTAGCGCGCCTCGAAGTGGGCGCCGCCGGCGCCGGCCGCCTGTTCGACCCGCAGGCCGTAGCTCTCGAGGCCGGCGAACGGCGTCGGGCCCCAGTCATCCCAGGCCGCCCCGTCGCCGCCGTGGAAGCGGTGTCGCTGGGATGTGATCTGGACGTTCGAGCCGCGGTGGTTCACGTCGAGGGCGAAGGCCTGGCTGTCGCCGAGCTGCTGGTGATCTTCGTTGAACACCTGGCGCTCGAACTCGCGCAGGTCGGACCGCAGCGCGAGCTGGGTCTCGCCGAACCGGCTGCGGAGATCGAACTGGCTGCCGAGCACCCGGGCGCCGGCGTCGCCGCCCGCGTCCTCGATACCCGACAGGGTCCGCAGCTCGGCCTCGAACCGCTCGCGCTGGACCGCCGACTCGAGCGCCCAGTCCTGGTCGTCCGCGATCGCTTCCGCGATCTGGATCTGGCGCAGGACGTCGCTCGGAATCCGCTCCCGGACCGACCAGAAGTCCTCTGCCTCGGCACCGGTCTTCTCGCCCGCGGGCCGGCGCTCGCGGGCGCTCAGTTCGAAGTCGAGCGACTGCGCCGACTCGCGTGTCGTGCGCACGAGCTCCGCCACCGCGGGTACGAATCCCGGCCGGTGAGCGATTACGCGGTAGACGCCGGCCGGCAGGGGCTGGAAGGCGTAGCGGCCGAAGCGGTCGGTCGTCGTCCGGCGCTTGCTGCGATCGGCGACGTCGTAGACGTAGACGCGGGCGGCGGGAAGCGGCGCCTCGCCGGCGTGGACACGGCCGACCAGCCGCCCGGCCAGTGGGTCGCCCAGGCTCGGCACGTCGAGGCCGGCCTGGACCGGCGCGGCGCCCAGGAGGGCGATGGCGGCGACGGGCGCCAGGACTCCGGCAGAGAGCATGCGCACTCGCACAGCGGTCGACCGGGAGTCGCCGGGATGCATCCGGCAGGTCATGTTGGCAATCACTATAGCGGACGGCGTGCCGGCTCAGGTGTAGGTGCGGGCCGCGGCGAAGACGATGACCTTCCCGGCGCCCTCCGCCTTGAGAGTGCGAGCGGCCCTGCCGGCGGTGGCGCCGGTGGTCACGACGTCGTCGACGAGGAGCACGACGCGGTCCCGGACCGCGGCGGGCCTGCGGCAGACGAAGGCGATTCCCGGATTGACGAGCCGTTGACGGCGGCCACGCCCGACCTGCGGCCTGCCCAGGCTCCGCCTCCTCAGCGCGGGCGAGAGCGGCCGCCCGAGACGCCGGGCGAGCGGCCGGGCGATCGACTCGGCGTGGTTGCGGCCGCGAGCGAGCCGCCGGCGCCAGTGCATGGGCATGGGTACGACAACGTCGGCACGCCGCAGCTCGATTCCCAGGCGGGTGCTCGCCTCGTCGGCGATGTGGACGCCCAGATAGTCGAGGCGGCGGTACTTCAGGCCCAGAACGACCTGATCGAGCGGCGGACGGTAGACCCAGAGCCAGAAGAAACCGTCGCAACCTTCGAGGCGGTCCTCGCGAGTTTCGCTCCAGGGCGGAGATTCGAGCAGCCGGCGGCACGGCTTGCACAGCCCGAGTTCCCGTTCGGCCGGGGCCGAGCAGGCGAGGCAGGGCCGTGGCAGCAGCATCCAGGTGGCGAAGGTCAGGAAACGCCGCGCCAGCCGACAGACGTTTTGCGCTGCTGATCCGTAGAAACAGATGGGCAGTCTTCTTCGGGTGGATGGGCCGTCTGCGGTCATTCCTACCGACCAGGACGGATTCGGCCCGCGTCTATACTGCCCGGCGCGCGGACCAAGGAGACTCTCTTGACGTCACGGAAACGAAAGCTTCGCGCCGCCGTCGTGCCCGCGCTGGCGACAGTCCTCATGCTGCTCGCGGGCGCGGCGAGCGCCGGCGCCCAGGGGCAATACAGCTACACCCTCTCGCTCGGACCGAGCTTCGGCGGCAGCGTGGATGGAGAGCCAGACGGCGGCCTCGACCACGCGGGGTTCCTGGCGAGCTTCTCCTGGCGGACCCAGCCGCGCACTTCGGTCGGCGTCCGCCTCGGCAGCATGGATCTCAGCGGCGACCAGGTCGGCACTTTGGCCAGCCCCACTTTCCGCTACGCGACGATCGCGGGCGAATACCGTTTCAACGACCTCTACTACGAATCGGGCGTGTTCATGGGTCTCGGCGTGTACCAGCTCGACGACGGCGTCGAGAGCGACGAGGGAGTCGGCCTGACCCTGGGCGTGACGGGCGACTTTCCGATCAACGAGCGGTTCTCGGTAGTGGTCGAGCTGGTGGGCCACTACGCGGACCTCGACGCCTCCAGCACCCACGCCACGGTTCACGCCGGAGTGGCGTACCACTTCTGAGGGTGCGCGGCTGCTACACTCGCGCGCCGCCGAACGTGGGGCCGTAGCTCAGTTGGGAGAGCGCTTGAATGGCATTCAAGAGGTCGTGGGTTCGACTCCCATCGGCTCCACCACGTTTCGGCCGCGCCCGGTTTCGCAAGGGCGGTGCTCTGGGTTTCGACTAGCTCCTAGCCTTCGGGTCGCGCGCTGTCGAGCATCGCCAGGAAGGCCTGACGCTGCTCGCGCATCGTCGCGCCCGGGCCCACGGCGCGTAGATACCAGGGGCCGCCGGGCGCTTCGATCACCGCCCCGAAGAGCGCTCCATCGTGCAGGTCGGTCGTCGGGAAGCTGCCGATCGTGCTCGCCTTGACCGTTCCCTCCAGCTCGATCCAGGTGCGGCGGACGCCGCCGCTCTCGCGGCTCTGCGTAGTGGGTTCCGGGGCGCCGGGTTCGAGGACGACCTGGCTCTTCCAGCGCTCGACGTTTGCCGCCGCGCCGCCGCCCCCGCCGGGCCCGAAGTAGTACGCCGAGATCTCCCCCGCACCGCCCGAGCCCGGGATCTCGGCTTCGAGCATGCGCATCGCCGACCTGGGCTCGAGGCGATTCCATGCCGCGGGAAGGGCGATTGACAGTCCGTTGGCGCTGATCGGCTCGGAGAGCTCGACGGCCGCCGTGGCCTCCTGGGCGCCTCCCCCCTCAGCCGGGGCGTCGGCGCCGCACGCCAGCAGCAGGAGCGTGAGACCGAGAGCTGGTGCCCGGCCCCGCGGGCCGGCGATCGGGATCGTCATGACGGTGTTCCTCGTTTGGTTCCGGGTCGGAGGGCCGAGGATATGCTGACCGCGGAAGCGCTCGGGGGCTGGTGCCTCCTGCGGTCTTCAAAACCGTTGTCCGGGGCGTGATGCGTCTCCGGGGGTGGGTTCGATTCCCATGCGCTTCCGCCAAGCGCCGGGCCGCAGTTCATTCCGTAGCCGCGCGGAGGACCTCTTCCGGCGTCAGGCTGGCCGACGCGAACGGATTGACGACCCGGAGTCCTCCGAACGTCTGGCCGTCCTGCAGGTCCTCGGTCAGGAGGATCTCGCACTCGGACGTCTGCGCAGCCGCCACGATCAGTGCGTCCCACCAGGAGAGCGAGTTGCGCTGTTCGAGGATCCAAGCCTTCTCGATCATCGCAAGATCGATTCCTACCGGCTCCCAGGCGCCCAGGGCCCGCACGATCCGCCGGGCTTTGTCGGCCTCCATGCCCGGTTTCAGCTTCCGCGAGAGGGTGGCGTAGAGCTCCTGCAGGACCTGAACGCTCAGCCGCGCGGTGCGGCTGCGCCAGAGGTAGGCGTACCACTCGTCGGCACGGGCCTGCTTCGCCGGATCGGACGAATCGTGCCTGTAGACGAGGACGTTCGTGTCAACGAAGACCGTCACGGTCGTGGAGCGAATCGCGGGAGGGGTACGCATTCCCGCTCTGGTTGAGCGGCTCGGGCTCGATGGCGAGGGCCCGTTCCATGGCGACCTCGTAGCGATCTTCCTGACGCCTCATTCCCTGGAGCAGATCGGCCAACCAGCGCGAAACGCTGCGCCCGTTCTCGGCGGCGCGAACGCGGACCCAGAGCGCGTCCTCTTCAGGCAGGGTGACGGTGATGTTCTTCACGGCACGAGACTAGGAGAACACGAGATTCGTGTCAACGCCGTGCGGACCCGGTCTCGCTGCCGCTATGGCGTAGCGGCGGAGTTTGAGGTTTCGCTCTTCGAGGACGTCGAGTCGCTCGACTTCTTGCCCTGGTCCGACTTCTTGCCCTGGTCCGACGACGCTTCGGAGGTGGCCGGCTTGCCGTTGGTGGCGTCGCCGTCGGACTTCTTGCCGTTGCCGTTGTCCTTGCGAGCGTAGTCGTTGACGTACCATCCGCTGCCCTTGAACTGGAACGCGGGGGCCGAGAGCAGCTTCTTGAGGCTGGACCGGCCGCACTCGGGGCACTCCTCGAGCGGCGGCGCGGAGAACGCCTGGATGGCCTCCAGGGTCGCCTCGCACTCGGTGCACTGGTACTCGTACAGGGGCATCGCGGCGCGGGATTGTAGCAGTTGGTTGGCAGTCTCCCGCGAGGACTGCTAATCGACGCGGAGGGCGTTGTGGGAGTCGTTGCGTTGACGGCGGGCCGATCGCTCAGGTAACAACCCCGCCATGCTCTCTCCCGAAGACGCCTGGTCCGCCATCGCCACGGAGGCGGAAACGCTCGGCATCGAACAGGTGGCGCGCGCCGCTGCGGTCGGCCGGGTCCTCGCCGAGGACCTGACCGCGACCGTCGACGTGCCTGCCCACGACGTCTCGGCGATGGACGGTTTCGCGCTTGGCGGCGATGTCGAGGCGGGCGGCACGCTGCCGGTCGACGGCATCGTCGCCGCCGGCGACCCTCCCGGAGCGGAACTCCTCTCCGGCGCTGCCCTGCGGATCATGACCGGAGCGCCCGCACCCTCCGGCGCCGACCGCGTGATCCCGATCGAACAGACCGAGTTCGAGGCCGGCGACGCAGGCACGGGCACCCTCCGCATCGTGGAGACGGTGCCGGCGGGAAGCCACATCCGCCGCCAGGCCGAAGTCACGGCTGCCGGCGGGCCACTGCTCGCGGAGGGTGAACTGCTGACCCCCGGCGGCGCCGGCGTGCTGGCGACCCACGGCATCCACGAAGCGCCGGTCTACCGCCGCCCGACCGTCGCCACGCTCTCCACCGGCGACGAGGTCGTCCCCGCCGAGGCTGAACCCGGTCCCGGTCAGCTCCGCGACTCCCACCGTGACTTCCTCCGCGCCGCGCTGGCACAGCTCGGCATCGAGGCTCGATCCCTGGGCATCGCCCGCGACGACCCGGACGAGCTACGCGCCAAGGTCGAGCGCGGGCTGGACTCCGACGTGCTGTTGATCTCCGGCGGCGTTTCCATGGGCGAGTTCGACTTCGTCGAGCAGGTTCTCGGCGACACCGGCCTGGGCTGCCGCATCCTGTTCGACGCGGTCGCGATCCAGCCGGGGAAACCGCTGGTGGCGGCGCGCCATGATCGAGGATGGGTGTTCGGCCTTCCCGGCAACCCCGCTTCGGCGATGGTCACCTACTGGCTCCTGGTGCGGCCGCTGCTTCGGCGGATGGCCGGCATTGCCGACGGCTTCTGGCGGGGAGCGCTCCGCGGGAGGCTCAAGGGAGACCTGCCGTTCGCCAAAGGCCGGGACCGGTTCCTGCCGTGCCGGCTGGAGGTCTCGTCCGGCGAAGTGCTGGTCGACCCGCGGCCGCCGCTGGGCTCCCACGACCTGGTTGCGTACGGAGCAGGTTCGGGCCTGGTGCGGGTGCCGAAGTTCAGCGCCCCGGCCGTGGCCGGGGAGTCCTGCGAGGTGCTGCCCCTCTAGGAGCCTGCGCCGCGGAACGCAGCGAAGCAAGTTCGGGGCGCGGGCTCCGCCGTGCGGACGGGATGGGCCGAAACACCGAGCCTGCGAGGCGTTTCGGGGCGCTAGCCGATCCGCGTCAACGCGGAGTACATCGGCAGGTACATCGAGATGACGATGCCGCCGATGACGACGCCGAGGATCGTGATGAGCGCCGGCTCGAGCAGCTTCATCAGGCTGTCGACATCGGTGTCCACCTCCTCCTCGTAGAAGTCGGCGACGCGGTTGAGCATCGGACTGAGCTTGCCGGTCTGCTCGCCGACGTAGACGATCTGGCACAGCATCGTCGGGAAGACGTTCGTCCGGCGCAGCGCGGCGTGGATCGAGCCGCCCTGCTCGACCTCGCCGCGGACGGTCTCGAGGGCCTCGGAGACGACCGTGTTGCCGGCCGCGCCGGCGGTGGTCTTCAGTGCGTCGAGGATCGGTATGCCGGAGGCCAGCAGGACGGAGAGAGTGCGGCAGGCGCGGCCCACGACGATCCGCTGCAGCAGCTTGCCGACCAGCGGCAGCCGCAGCACCAGCCGGTCGGCCCATTGGCGGCCCTGACGGGTGCGGAGCAGCCGCCTCGCCGCGAACACCGTCGCGGCGGCGCCCGCCAGCAGAACGAGCACGTAGGCGCCGATGAACTCGCTGACGCCGACCACCAGCCGGGTCAGGAAGGGAAGGTCGCCGCCGAGGTCGGCGAACAGGTGCCGGAACACGGGGATTACCTTCCACAGGATGAGGAACACGACCGCGGAGGCGACGGCGAGAATGGCGGCCGGATAGGTGAGGGCGGAGCGGACCTGGTTGCGGAGCTTCGCCACCTTCTCGATGTGCGTGGCAAGACGGTCCATCACGGGGTGGAGAGCGCCGCTGGCCTCGCCCGCGGCGACCAGGTTCACGTAGAGGTCGTTGAAGGCCCGGGGGCGGCGCTTCATCGCTTCGGCGAGGCCGGCCCCCGCTTCGACCTCGGAGCGGACCTCCAGCAGGATGGCGCGGAGCCCCGCGTGCTGGCCCTGGATGCTCAGGATGTCCAGGCCCTGAAGCAGTGGCAGGCCCGCGTCCAGCAGGACCGCCAACTGGCGGCTGAAGACGGCCAGGGTCTTCGGCCCGACCCGGCGGCCGGAACGGAACCAGCGCGGCGGCCAACGCCGCGGCGTTTCGGGCTCGTCGGGCTCCGGTGCGAGCAGCTCGTCCTCGTCGGCGAGCCAGGGCGCGCGGAACACGCTCAGCGGCCTCCGGGGACGCCGAGATTGTCGGTGCGCCGGCCGTGGCGTGGGCCTTCTGGCCCACGTTTACGGCATCTGCCGCCGGTGCGCCGGCCGTCAGTACGTCGCGGGAACCTCGGCCGCTTCGCCGTCCTCGTCGGCCGCGGGCATGTCTTCCCAGCTCCTGAGGTGCTCCAGGAGAACGAGGAGGTGGTTGTTGACCCGCGCCGCCGTGTCCGCGTTGTCGCCTGGCGGATGGTCGTAGACGAGGTTGACGAGCCGGTTCTCCATCGGATGAACCATGAACAGCCGGATCCGCTGGAGCGTGGCGCCGTCTTCGGCCTGGAATCTTCCGCGTGCGTAGCGCGCTGCTCCGAACGGGCCGTAGAAGAGCGCGCCGCCGACGCCCACGAACTCGCCTCCGGGCAGCGCCTCGAACAGCGGCCGCTGCTCCTCCCTGATGACGTCGATCGCTGAGACGTCCGCGAGTTCGATGTGCCCTTCGGTGGGCTCGCCGAGCTCGAGATAGATCGAGCCCACCGGACCCGCCGGGGTTTCCGTCGTCTCGATGAGCTCGCAGGCGAGCTCCAGCGCATGGGGGCTGGGTTCCACCCGCGTGCAGCCGTCCGGCAGGTCGACGAGTCCGAGCCCCTGCACTTCAAGGGCGATGACGGTCGGACCGGCTTCCTCCGGCGCGGCCTGGCAGCCGATGTGGGTGATCGAGACACCTGTACCGACCAAGACGAAGAACGCCGTCCGGAGCCGGTTCCCGCTGTGCCAGGGCATTGCCGGGACAGTACCATGCAGGTCACCGCCGATCGTGGTCGGATCGTGTCGGCGCGGACCGTGCTGCTGGCCCTGGAGGGAATGACCGTGGACAAGCCCATCGCCCGTGTGCTCAACCTGATCGACGACAGTGAACAGCGCCTCTGGACGCTGACTCCGGACGAGGCGCGAGGCCGCCTGCTCGACGGGCCCGAGGCGGTGCTCGGGATCGACGGTTCGTTCGCCCTGGCTGCCCGTCGCGGCGTGGACGTGGTGATGGCCCGCAGCCTGGACCGGCCGATGCGCTACTTCCTGGCCAAGGAGTCGTCCGGGCCGATGCTGGTCGTCGCCCAGCGCATCGACGAGATCAGGGACTGCCTCGCCGCCGAGGGCTATCTCGACCAGTTCCATCCGACCTACACGCGGATGGTCCCGGCGCACCACGCGACGACACTGCGCCTGGTCGGCTGCCCGGATCCGAATCCGACCCACGAGCGCTTCTTCGACCCGCCCCGGGGCACGCTGCCGCCCGATCCCGACCTGATCGGGGAGCGCTACGTCGAGGCGCTGATGTTCGAACTCCGCGGCTGGCTCGCCGCGCTGCCTGCGGACCGCGCCCGGGAGCCGATCGGGGTGTGCTTCTCGGGCGGCATCGACAGCGGCGCGGTGCTGGTGGCCCTCAACCGCGCGCTGCTCGAGTCGGGCCGGAGCGCCGCGCGGCTCAAGGCGTTCACCCTGCGGGTCGGCGCGGGCGCCGGCGACGCCGCGCAGGCGCGGGAGTTCCTGCGCCGCATGGACCTCGAGATGCTGGGCGAGGAGATCGAGGCCGACGCGGCGGCCGTCGATCCCCTGGGGGCGGTCGAGGTGATCGAGGACTACAAGCCGCTCGACGTCGAGTGCGCCGCGGTCGGCCTCGCCCTGCTGCGGGGGATCCGGGCGCGCTACCCCGACTGGCGACTGCTGGTCGATGGCGACGGCGGCGACGAGAACCTGAAGGACTATCCGCTGGAGGAGAACCGCGAGCTGACGATCACCAGCGTGGTCAACAACTCGATGCTCTACCAGGAAGGCTGGGGCGTCGACGCGATCAAGCACTCCCAGACCTACTCGGGTGGCCTTGGCCGGGCCACCGTCCGCACCCACGCGCCGGCCCGTCTGCTCGGCTTCGAGGGCTTCAGCCCCTTCACCCGGCCGGCCGTCATCGCGGTGGCCGAGGCAATTCCCTTCGCGACTCTGGTCGGCGGCTCCCACGAAGCGCTCTACGAGTTGAAGGGCGAAGTCGTGCGGAGGGGCATGAAGCGGGTGCTCGGCATCGACTTCCCGGTCTTCCCGAAGCGCCGCTTCCAGGAGGGGGCGGCCTCGGAGGACGTGTTCGCGGCCGCCTTCGAGCGGCCCCCGGAGCAGTACCGCCGGCACTTCCAGTCGCTCTACGCCTAGCGACCATGCCGACTTGGGACGTCGCGGTTCGGGCGCTCCGTCCGCCCAGGCCGGTCCACGACCCGTGGCGGCCACAGGGAGTGACGGTCGAACTGGAGCGCGGCCCCGGGGGCGAGTTCACTCCCTCGGCGACCGTCTTCCTGACCGGCGCGGAGTGCCCCTTCACCTGCGTGTTCTGCGACCTCTGGCGGTACACGATCGACGGACCGACGCCGGCCGGGGCGTTGCCGGCGCAGTTGGCGGCGGCGCTGGACCAGCTTCCCGCCCTGCTCCGGGAAGCGGGCCTCGATCGCTGCGACCAGCTCAAGCTGTACAACGCGAGCAACTTCTTCGACCGGCACGCGGTGCCGGAGGCGGACCTGGAACCGATCGCCCGGCTCGCCGGCGGGTTCCGGCGGGTGGTGGTCGAGTGCCACCCGCGGCTCGTCGACGAGCGGGTGCGCCGCTTCGCCGGTCGGCTGCCGGGCCGGCTGGAGGTGGCGATGGGTCTGGAGACGGCGCATCCGGAGGCGCTGTCGCGGCTGGGCAAGCAGTTGACCCTGGAGCAGTTCGACCGGGCCGCGGAGCGCCTGCGCGCGGACGCCGTGGACTTGCGGGTGTTCGTGCTGGTCGGCGTGCCCTTCGTGCCGGCGGCGGAGCAGGCCAAGTGGGTCTCGCAGAGCGTGCGCCACGCGGCGCGCGCGGGGGCCCGGTCGGTGGCGCTGATTCCGGTGCGCGGCGGCAACGGGGAGCTGGAGCGGCTGCGGGGGCTCGGGGAGTTCGAGCCGCCGGATCTGGCGTTGCTGGAGGAGTGTCTGGCGGGGGGACTGCAGGCCGCCGAGGGTTCCGTGGCGGTGCAGGTCGATCCGTGGGATCTCGGTCAGGTCGCGGCGGGTTGCGAGTCGTGCCGGGATGCCCGCGTCGCGGCGATCCGGGAGATGAACGGGACCGGTGTGGCGCGGCGGACGGTGTGTGGTGACTGCGGCTGAGCTTCCGGAGGTCGGCGCTTTGCGCCGAGTGCCGGCCAGAAGGCCGGCGCACCGACACGGGGATGACGTAGAGCGTCGGGAAGTCGTGATCGCGGGCGGCGGCTTCGCGGGTTCGATTCTGGCGCGGGCGCTTCACGCCGAAGGCCGCGACGTGCTGCTGCTGGAGCGGGGCCGCCATCCGCGGTTCGCGCTGGGCGAGTCGTCGACGCCGCTTGCCAACCTGGCTCTCGAGCGGCTGGCCGTCCGCTACGGCTTCGACGACCTGTGGGACCTGGCCGCCCACGGCCGCTGGCGCCGCCGGCTACCGGAGGTGGGCCGGGGACTCAAGCGGGGCTTCTGCTTCTACCAGCACGAACCGGGCGAGGCCTTCTCGCCCGGGCCGTCGAGCAGTCGGCGGCTGGTCGTCGCCGCGTCGCCCGACGACGACGCGGCGGACAACCAGTGGCTGCGGGCGGACGTCGATCGCTTCCTGTTCGAGCGCGCGCGGGCCGAGGGCGTGGACTGCCGGGAGGAGACGCCGGTCGAGGTGATCCCGGTTCCCGGCGACCCGGGCGGCGGCCCGGTCCGGCTCCGGGCCGGCGATCGGACCGTCGAGGCCGGCCTCTTGATCGACGCGACGGGCGGCTCGCCGCTGGCGGCCAGCCTGGGCGCGGGGGAGGCGTCGCTGCGGTTGCGGACGGGCCTGGTCTACTCGCACTTCGCCGGCGTGGCGCCCTTCGAGCGCGCCGAGGGCTGGCCGGACTCGCCGTTTCCCGAGCGCTGGAGCGCCTCGCACCACCTGCTGGAGGAGGGCTGGATGTACCAGCTCCGGTTCGACGACGGATCGATGAGCGCGGGCTTCCTGCTGACCGGGGACCCTGTCGACGAGGCCGGGACCATGTTCGCTTCGTTGCTCGACCGGTACCCGTCGCTGGCGCTCCAGTTCGCGGACAGCACGCCGCTGCGGCCGGTGGCGTCGCGATCGGCTGTCGCCTACCGCCGCGACCGCGCCGCCGGCCGGGGCTGGCTGCTCCTGCCGCACAGCTACGCCTTCGCCGATCCGATGTTCTCGACCGGCATCGCCTGGAGCCTGCTCGCGGCGGAGCGGGTGGCCGACCTCTGCCGGAAGGGTGTGCCCGCGGATGGGCCCCTGGAGCGGTACAGGCGTCTCCTGGCCGCCGAGGCGGACCACATCGACCGGCTGCTCGTCGCTGCTTATCGAGCCATGCCGGACATGGAGCGGTTCGCCGCGCCGGCGATGGTCTACTTCGCGGCCGCCTCCTTCGACGAGCTGCGGCAGCGGCTCCTCGATCCGCCTACGGAGGGCTGGTGCTGGCAGGGGTTCCTCGGCGCGGACGACGGGCGCTGCAGGCTGTTCCAGGAACTCGACGAACGGTCGGCGGCCGAAGGCGGGAACGGGTCGCCGGCCGAGTGGGTCGGGCCGGCGATCGAGCGCTGGAACCTGATCGGCCTCCTGGACCCGCGTCGCTGCAACGCGTACCCGGTCGACCTTGAAGACATGGAACGGCGGGCGGCCCAGGTCGCCGCGGGCCTCGGGCTCGATGCGGCGACGTTGCGACGCCGGTGGCCGCGGCTGCGGAGTCCGGATCAACTGTCGGTGCGCCGGCCCTCTGGCCGGCAAGGAGCGGGAGCCGCGAAGCGGCGAGCCCGAGCACCGGCGCGGCGCTAGCATGACCCGGAATGGCAGGGCTGTTCATCACCTTCGAGGGTCTTGACGGCAGCGGCAAGTCGACCCAGCTCAAGCGCGTGGCGGCGGATCTCGAACGCCGCCGCGTCCCTCACGTGGTCACTCGCGAGCCCGGCGGCACGCCCTTCGCCGATCTCCTGCGGGAGCTGTTCCTGCGGCGGGAAGCAGCCCAGGTCGACGGCGTGGTGGAGCTGATGCTGGTGTTCGCGAGCCGGCGGCAGCACCTGATCGAGGTGATCGAACCGGCGGTCGCGGCCGGCGCCGTCGTCCTGTGCGACCGCTTCACCGACTCGACGTACGCCTACCAGGGCGGCGGCCGCGGGGTGTCGCGAGGGGCGATCGAAGAGGCCGACCGGCTGGCCACGGGCTGCCGGTCGCCCGATCGCACCCTGTTCTTCGAGCTGTCCCCGGAGGAGGCCCAGCGCCGGCGGCGCGACGGGGCCGCCGACCGGATCGACCGGGAGAGCCTGGCGTTCTACCGCCGCGTCCACGAGGCTTACGGGCAGCGAATCGCCGCCGAGCCTGAGCGTTTCCGCGTGATTGACGCCACGGGGTCCATCGACGACGTGGCGCGGACGGTCGAAGCCGCGCTTGGCGACCTGCTGCGGCCGTTGAGCCAGGCGGCCGGCGCATGAAACGCGCGGCGGACGAGTTGCCGAGGCTCGCGGCGGAGGGGCGGCTCTATCCGTCGGTGATCGTCTCCGGCGGGACGCCGGACGCTCGGCTCGATCTCGCCTTCGAGATCGCTCGGGCGCTGCTCTGCGAGCGGGAGCCGGAGTCGCGGCCGTGCGGCGAATGCAAGCACTGCCGGCGGATCGTGCGGGGGTGCTGCCTGACGCCGTCGAAACCGCGCGATGCGGGATCGCCGGATCCGAAGAAGGGAAAGTGCGGACAGTGCAAGAAGAGGTATGTGGAGGGCGCCTGGCCTGAAGTCGCGCATCCTGACGTCATGGTGCTTCACCGGCAGCCCAAGGACCGTGACATCAAGAAAGAGCGCGTCAGGGAGGCGGTGCACTCAGTCCAGATGTCCCCCTACGAGGCCCGCGGACAGGTGGTCGTCGTGGCCGAAGCGCAGACCCTGCATCACGAGGCTCCAGATGTCCTGCTGAAGACTCTCGAGGAGCCCGTCGGCGCGACGCCCCGCCACTTCCTGCTCCTTGCACCGTCCGCCCAGGAACTCCTGCCGACCCTGCGCAGCCGCTCGCTGACCGTCTATCTCGGCGCTGGAGACGGGGGCGCGGCCGA
Organism: Acidobacteriota bacterium; assembly: GCA_011525365.1. Taxonomy (GTDB): domain Bacteria; phylum Acidobacteriota; class Thermoanaerobaculia; order Multivoradales; family Multivoraceae; genus Multivorans. The sequence goes on along the minus strand of WTGQ01000002.1, from coordinate 3,798,464 downwards.
CGACGAGAAGACGGCTGAACTGGTCCGGCATTGGTGTAACCGTCCAGGCGACGATGCGTTCGCTCTCTGGGTCGCCGGTCTCGCTGACCGACTGCTAGCCGTTGGCGGCAAGGAACTGGAGGACGTCCGAGCCCGGCGGGGCTGGAGCCGGGCAGCCCGCGCCGCAGCCGAGGCGGCCGGTGCGCTCGACGACCGCAGCGACCGGGCCGCGGCGCTGGCGCTTGCCTCGGATCTGCTGGACGCCCACCGGCTGCGGGAGCGGTACATTCAGCCCCGCCGGATCATCGAGGGCCTGGCGGCTCGCCGTCTGCGACGGGATCGGCCGGAGACGGGGTTCGAGAGTTCGGTCAACGTGTTGATGGGACCTCCCTGACGGTCGCCTTGCACTGGCTCGCCGCTTCGCGGCTCGCGCTTGTGCCGGCCAGAGGGCCGGCGCACCGACAGTTTCCCGGTAGAGTCCGCCACACGAGGAGGCGACCTTGAACACAGAGACTTCCGAGCACAGGAGCCGGCCGACCTGGGCTCTCCATCTGGCCCTCTACGCGGTCCTGCTGGCGGTCATCGGTTTCCTTGCGCTGCGGCCGGAATCCGGGGCGGCGGCGCAGGAGGATGAACCGGGCGGGGGGCAGATCGCGGCGCGGCTCGACGGCGTGGACATCGGCTACGACGAGGCGCTCGAACGCGCCGCCGCGCAGCTCGATCAACTGGAGCAGCAGCGCATCCAGTGCGACCTGCAGGTCGCCTCGGAGCGTCATGGGCTGCTCGAACGGACGCTCGAAGGGATCGTGCGCGACCGGCTGGTCCAGGCCAGTGCGGAGAGCGCGGGGCTCGAGGTCGCGGACTGGCGGTCGGGCGAGATGGAGCGGCTCGAAGCCGGCGTCACGGACGAGGACGTCGACGCCTTCTTCGTGGAGAACGAAGGGCGCATCCGGGGCGAGCGGGAAGAGCTCGAACCCCAGGTGCGGACCTACCTGGCGCAGCAGCGCTTCGTCGACGCGCTCGAGGACGGCCACGAGATCGAGTACCTGCTCGAGCCCTACCGCCTGGAGGTGGATCCGGCCGAGGGACCTGTGCGGGGCGCGGCGGCGGCGCCGGTCACGATCGTCGAGTGGTCGGACTTCGAGTGCCCGTACTGCAAGAGCGTCCTGCCGACGCTGGAGCGGATCCTGGAGGAGTACCCGGAGCAGGTGCGGCTCGTGTTCCGCCACTTCCCGCTGCACGCCATCCATCCCAACGCCCAGGCCGCCGCCGAGGCCGGCGTGTGCGCCCAGGATCTCGGCGTCTTCTGGGAGCTGCACGACCTGATGTTCGACGAGCAGGACACCCTGACCCTGGACGACCTGAAGGACAAGGCGGAGCGGGCCGGCCTCGACGCGGAGGCGTTCACCGCCTGCCTGGAGCAGGAGGGCACAGCCTCTCGCGTCCACGCCGACCGCCGGGCGGGGATCGAGGTCGGTGTGAACGGGACGCCGGCGCTGTTCGTCAACGGCCGGCCGCTGGCCGGCGCGGTCGCCTACGAACAGTTGGCCGAGGTGGTCGAGGACGAGCTCGAGCGCGCGGGTGGGTAGCGGCGGCCCTGAACGCCCGGTGTTCGTTCCCTACCGGCCGGAGCGCCTGGAGCCGGCCGAGATGGAGCGCCGGGCCGACGCGGTCTACGAGGAGTTCGACGGCCGGCGGAGCGTCCGGTTCTTCACCGACGAGCCGGTGCCCCGACGGTTGATCGAACGGGCGATCGAGGCGGCGTCGACCGCGCCGTCGGGGGCGCACCGCCAGCCGTGGCGGTTCGTCGCCGTGAGCGACCCGGAGGTCAAGGCGCGGATCCGCGAAGCGGCGGAGGCCGAGGAGAAGCACAGCTACCTCGGCGGCCGGATGCCGGACGAGTGGCTCGAGGCGCTCAAGCCGCTGGGCACGGACTGGCGGAAGCCGTTCCTGACCACCGTGCCGTGGATCGTCGTCGTGTTCGCCGAGCTCTACGGCGTGGCCGAGGACGGAACGAAACGGAAGAACTACTACGTGAAGGAGAGCGTCGGCATCGCCTGCGGCCTGTTCATCGCGGCCCTTCACCGGATGGGGCTCGCCACGCTGACCCACACGCCGAGCCCGATGGGATTCCTGAGCGAGATCCTCGAGCGCCCGCGGAACGAGAAGCCGTTCATCCTGTTCCCGGTCGGCTATCCCGCGCCGGACTGCGAGGTGCCCGACCTGCGGCGCAAGTCGCTGGCCGAGGTCGCCCTCTGGTTCTCCGGGCGGACGGCCGCCGCCGCCGACTGAGGCCTGCATGATCGGTCTGATCCTGGCCGGCGGCATCGGTTCCCGCTTCTGGCCCCTGAGCCGGCGAAGTCGCCCCAAGCAGCTCCTCGACCTGCTGGGCGGCGGTTCCCTGGTGGCCGCGACCGCGCGCCGGGTCGAGCCGCTCTGCGGGGCGGAGCGGACCTGGGTCTGCACGACCGGGGATCTCGCGGCCGCGGTCGCCGCCGAACTGCCCGGCCTCGACTCCTCGCGCATCCTGGGTGAGCCGAGCGGCCGCAACACGGCGCCGGCGATCGGTTGGGCGGTGCGGACGATGCCGGAAGCGGCGCGTCGGGAGGTGATCGCGGTCATGCCGTCGGACCACTGGGTGGCCGACGAGGACGCGTTCCGCGAGGCGGTCCGCCGGGGCGCCATGGCGGTCGAACGCGGCGACCACGACGTCGTCACGGTCGGGATCGCGCCGGCCTGGCCCGAGACCGGGTACGGCTACCTGGAACTCGAGGCGCCGGCCGAGCCCCTGAGTGTTTCGCCCGTGCTGCGGTTCACGGAGAAGCCGGACGCGGAGAAGGCGGCGCGCTTCGTCGCCGGCGGCCGCCACTTCTGGAACGCCGGCATCTTTCTCTTCCGGGGCACGGTGCTGCTCGATCTCTACCGCGAGCACCTGCCGGAACTCGCCGCCGGCATCGAACGGCTGGCGGCGGACGACCTGGGCGCGGCCCGCCGCCGTGAGATCTACGCCGGCCTCGAGTCGGTCTCGATCGACTACGGGCTGATGGAGCGGCTCGATTCGATCGGCTGCGTGGTGGCCGACTGCGGCTGGAACGACATCGGGTCCTGGGGACTGCTGGCGGAGGCCCTGCCGGCGGACGGAGACGGCAACCGGACGGTGGGAGACACGCTCGCCGTCGACGCCCGCGACAACCTGCTGTTCGCGGATGAGGGCGCGGTGGCGGTGATCGGCGTGGAGGGTCTCGCCGTCGTGCGCACCGGCGACTCCGTGCTCGTCGTGCCGCGCGAGCGGGCCCAGGACGTCCGCGAGGTCGTGGAGCGGCTCGTGGCCCGGGGCCGGCTGGATCTGCTCTGAGCGCGCCGCCGGTCCTCGCTTGGCGCGGCGCCGCCGGTTTCAGCGACCTCGCCTCCTGCCGGGCCGGGTTGCGGGCGGCATTCGCGGAACGCTCGGACTGGGAAGTCGAACTCGGCTTCGGCAAGGGCCGTTTTCTCGTCACCTCGGCCGCCGCCGCCGGTTCCCGCCCCTTCCTGGGGGTCGAGATGGCGTCCAGGTACTTCCGCCTGGCGGCGCGGCGGGCGGCGTCGCGTGACCTCTCGAACGTCGTCCTGCTCCGCGGCGAGGCGCTCTATCTGATCGCGACCCTGCTGCCCGCGGGCATGGCGCGCACGGTCCACGTCTACTTCCCCGATCCCTGGCCGAAAAGCCGGCACCACCGCCGGCGGCTGCTCGACCCGCGCACCGTCGACCTGGTGCTGTCGCTGCTCGATCCGCCGCGAGGAAGGCTGTTCTTCGCCACCGACCACCTGGAGTACGGCGAGGCGGTGGCGGAGACCCTTGCCCGGCACCCGGTGGTGGACGTGGACCGGATCGATTCCGGCTGGGCGGAAGGACCGCGAACGAACTACGAGGCGAAGTTCGTGCGGGAGGGACGGCCGATCGTCCGGCTCGCGGCCCGTCTTCGAGGCGGTGGCCCGGCGAGCCTGCTTCACCCCGCCGGCCGGGACGATCTGCTGGTGGGGCCGGCCCCGGCTCAGGATCCCAGCGCCAGCCGGACCTCGTCGTAGACGGCGTCGCTGCAGTAGACCCGGTAGCGGTCGATGCGCCGGAGGTGACGCACGAAGTGGCTCGCCTCCTCGAGCTGTACGAGCTTCCCGCCGTTCTGGCGGACCGGCACCCGGCCGCGGCCGAGCCGGTGGGGGTCCTTGGCCGAGTTCGAGACGAGGACGCTCTCGCCGTAGCGTTCGCGCAAGGGCTCGAGACGCCGCTCGAACGCCCGTTTCTCGTCCGAGTCCAGGTGCTCGCCGGTCTCGTGGGCGAGCCGGAAGTGTCTGCGGTCGGTGATCGCCCGCGCGTGCAGGCTGTCCGAACGCCGCATTCTCGTCATCATCTCGCCGTCGTCGTTGGCCAGGAAGCGCTCCGGGTCGCTGCGCCAGGTGATTCCCTGTTCGTGCAGCCACTCGTTCAGGTGGAGTTCCAGCGCCTTGCCGGTGACGTGGAAGTAGACCTGCGTGAACATGTAGTAGCGCGCCAGGATCAGGCCTTCGACCGCGTGCAGGCCCTCGGCGTCGATCCCCAGCCGGTGGTCGTCGCCGGCGCCGTCGGTGAGCGGCCGCACGGTGGCGATCACCTGGTCGAGGTCGAAGTTGCCGTAGCGGACGCCGCAGAACAGGGAGTCGCGCAGCAGGTAGTCCATCTTGTCGACGTCGAGTTCGCCGGAGACGATCGGCGGCAGCAGCCGCTCCGGCCCGTCGAGGTCGTCGCCGAGCAGGCGGATCACGTCGCGGGCCTCGAGCCCGTCGCCGTGCCGTTCGAACGCGGCGCCGATCTCGCGGCCGCCGAGCAGGCGCCGGCTCATCTCCTCGTGGTCGATCCCGTCCTCGAACAGGTCTTCCGCCCAGTGGCTGAAGGGGGCGTGGCCGAGGTCGTGGAGCAGGGCGGCCGCCCGAACCAGGCGCCGGGCGCGCGCTCTCGGGCCGGCTTCGAGCGGCGTCCCTTCGGCCCGCGCCAGGGTGTCGTAGACGCGGCCGGCCAGGTGCATCGTGCCCAGGGCGTGACCGAAACGGCTGTGCTCGGCGCCGGGGAATACGAGATGGGTCAGGCCGAGTTGGCGGATCGAACGCAGGCGCTGCATCGGCCGGGTGGCGATGAGCGCGGCTTCGAGTTCGTCGGCCTCGATGAAGCCGTGGATCGGGTCCCGGAACGCCAGCGTCGCCACGGTTGGTACTCTACGGCTGCCCCACGCTCGCTTACTACAGCGATGAAGAACCGTCTCCGCATCGCGCCGTGGCTGGGAGGACTGTTGCTGGCCCTGACGGCGGCCGTCGTCCTCCCCGCCCAGTCGCCGGACCCCCCCGCCGAGCCGCCCGATCCGACGGCCGAGGGGCTCGGTCTGCGCGAGCGCCTCGACCGGCTGGTCGAGCGGGTGAAGTACGAGCAGAACCTGATCGTGACCCTGCAGGCGCGCCTGATTCAGCGGCGTGAAGGCGAGCTTCTGCTGGAGCCGGTTGAAGAGCGAGGCTGGCTCCGCTACCGGCCGCCGGACGCGCTCCGTTGGGAGTTCGTCGAGCCGAAGCCGGTGATCATGGCCGTTCACGGCGACGTGGCGATCACCTGGAACGTCGACCTCGGCACCGCCAGGAGGGCGGCGGTGGGGCGGGTGTCCGAGCAGGTGCTCGAGTACATGGGGCCCGCGGGCAACCTCGAGACGCTGTTGAAGTACTTCGCCGTGCAGGCGGAGTTTCCCGAGGACGAGGGTGACCCCTACTACCTTCACCTCACGCCGGACTACCGGAGCGTCGAGAAGAGGATTCGGGAGATGGACCTCTGGATCGACCCGTCGAGCTTCCTGCCCGAGAGGTTCAGGATCGTCCTCGCCAGCGGCGACGAGCGGCTCGTCACCCTCGAAGACGTGGTCCTGAACGAGCCGATCGACGATTCGGAGTTCATCCTGGCGCTGCCCGACGACGTCGAAGTCACCGAGATCGATCTCAACTGAGCGGCGGGTTCGGGTTCCGTGTTGTTTTCCGTGACGGGCTCGCCCGTCTCGGCCGTCTGACCACGCCCCACGGCCAGGTCGAGACGCCGGCCTTCATGCCGGTCGGCACGCTGGGCGCCGTGAAGGGCCTGAGCCAGGACGTGCTCGAGGGCGCCGGAGCGCGGCTCCTGATGACGAACCTCTTCCACCTGCTGGAGCGAGTGGGCGTGGAGCGAATCAGCGGACTCGGCGGCCTGCACGAGTTCATCGGCTGGGACGGCCCGCTGGCGATGGACAGCGGCGGCTACCAGGTGTTCAGCCTGGCCGGGTTGCGGCGGGTCGACGACCGGGGCGTCACCTTCCGGAGCCCCCACGACGGCAGCACGGTGGAACTGACGCCCGAGCGGGTGGTGGAGTTCCAGGAGCAGGTCGGCGTGGATGCCGCGATGGTGCTCGACGAGTGCCCGCCGTGGCCGGTGGACCGCGAAGCGGCGGCAGAGGCGCTGCGGCGGACGAACCTCTGGGCCAGGCGCTCCCTGGACCGCTGGGGAGCGGACGGAGGCTCGGCCGCGGCGGGCCTGTTCGGCATCGTGCAGGGGAGCTTCTTCGAGGATCTGCGGCTCGAGGCCGCGGAGGACCTCGCCGGCCTGCCCTTCGACGGCTACGCGATCGGCGGCGTCAGTGTCGGCGAGGAACGGGAACTGGGCCGGCTGGCGCTGTCCTGGGTCGCTCCCGCGCTGCCCGAGGACCGGCCCCGCTACCTGATGGGGCTGGGTACTCCGGAGGACATCCTTCACGCCGTGGGCCTCGGCGTCGACCTCTTCGACTGCGTGCTGCCCTCGCGCAACGCGCGCCACGGAACGCTGTTCTCGTCCACCGGCATCGTCAGGATCAAGAAGGCCCGCTACCGGGAGGATCCGCGGCCCGTGGATCCGGATTGCGGCTGCCCGGTCTGCCGCCGGCACAGCCGGGCGTTCCTGCACCACCTGTTCCGCTGTGGCGAGATCACCGGCAAGGTGCTGGCGACCGAGCACAACGTGCGCTTCTACCTCGACTTCATGGCCGATCTGCGGCGGGCGATCGCCGACGGCGCGCTGGCCGCCTTCGCGGCGTCGCGGGCAGAGGCCGAACGGCGATAGGGTACGCCTTTGCGGTGCGGGCCACGACCGGTCGGTCCGCCGCCAGCCAAGTACGCTGCTGGGAGCACCAGAGATGATTCCTGATTTCGCACTGTTTGTGGCCACGGGCGGAGCGCCCTCGGGTCTCATTCAGTTTCTGCCGCTCATCCTGATCGGCGCCATCTTCTACTTCCTGCTGATCGCCCCGGAGCGCCGGCGGCGCAAGCAACTGCAGGCGACGGTGGAGGCGCTGAAGAAGGGCGACCGCGTTCTCACCCAGGGCGGCGTCTTCGGCGACGTCGTGTCGACCGAGCCGACCACCGTCATCCTCCAGATCGCGGACGGGGTGAGAGTCAAGGTCACGAAGTCGTCGATCACCGGCCTGGCCGAGGAATCGACGTCATGAACCGGAATCTGCTCTGGCGGGGCCTGGTCGTGGTGGTCGTCGTCTCGGCCTGCGCGTTCTCGGCCTTCCCGCTCGCCGATTCGATCAACCTGGGTCTCGACCTCCGCGGCGGCATCCACCTGCTGCTCGAGGTGCTGACCGACGACGCGTTGCGGGCCGAGGCGCAGAAGGACATGGACAGCCTGATCCAGGAGCTCGCCGAGAAGGGGGTCGAGGGCACGACCGCGGTCACCGAAACGCCGACCCGGTTCCGGCTCTCCGGCCTGCCCCCAGACCAGGACGGCCTGCTGCCCACGATCATCGAGGAGAACGTGCCGTACTGGACCTGGCGGCGCAGTGGCGAGGAAGTGATCTTCGAGCGCCGGCCGGACGAGGTGAACACGATCCGCGAGCAGGCGATCGACCAGGCCCTGCAGACGATCCGCAACCGGGTCGACGAGTTCGGAGTCGCCGAACCGGTGATCCAGCGCCAGGGCCTGGGCAGCAACCGGCTGGTCGTTCAGCTTCCGGGCGTCGACGATCCGGAACGGGTGAAGAACCTGATCAAGAACACCGCCTTCCTCGAGTTCCGGCTCGCCGTCTACCCGGAGAGCGGGGGCGCGGCCTTCGACCGTCAGGAGATCCTCGACCGCTACGGCGGCACCCTGCCCGAGAACCTCGAGATCGCCGCCCAGGACCAGCGGGACGAGAACGGCAACGTGCTCGGCCAGGTCTTCTACGGGCTCGAGCGGCGTCCGGTGATCACTGGCCGCGACCTGAAGACGGCGCGGGCCGGGCTCGGCCAGTTCCAGGAGCCGGTGGTCAACTTCTCGCTCACTCACGAGGGCGCCCAGGTCTTCGAGGACTGGACCGGGGCGAACATCGGCCGGCCGCTGGCGATCGTGCTGGACGGCAAGGTGCAGTCGGCGCCGATCATCGAGGGCCGGATCTCCGATTCCGGGATCATTCGCGGCTCGTTCACCCAGCAGGAGGTCGAGGACCTGGCGACCGTGCTGCGCTCGGGCGCCCTGCCCGCGGGTATCAACTACCTGCAACAGCAGGCGGTCGGCCCGTCGCTCGGACAGGACTCGATCGACCAGGGCACCCGCGCCTTCCTCTTCGGCATCGTGCTCGTGATCCTGGCGATGCTGGTCGTCTACAAGGGTTCGGGCATCAACGCGATGGTGGCGCTGGGGCTCAACTTCGTGCTGGTGTTCGGCGTCCTCGCGTACTTCGGCGCCGCCCTCACCCTGCCGGGCATCGCCGGGCTGATCCTGACGATCGGCATGGCGGTGGACGCGAACGTCCTCGTGTTCGAGCGGATCCGCGAGGAACTGCACAACGGCCGCACGGTCAAGGCGGCCGTCGTCTCGGGCTTCGGCAAGGCGTGGTCGTCGATTCTCGACGCGAACCTGACGACCCTGATCGCGGCCATCTTCCTGATCAACTTCGGCACCGGCGCGATCCGCGGCTTCGCGGTGACCCTGACGGTGGGCATCCTGGCTTCGGTGTTCACGGCCGTCTTCAACAGCCGGCTGCTGTTCGACCTGCTCCTGTCACGCTCGGGCCGCGTCGAGCGTCTGTCGATCTAGGGATACTTCGATGGAGTTCTTCCGCAACACGAGGTTCGACTTCATGCGCGCGCGGCGCGTGTGCCTGACCCTTTCGGCGGTGGCCGTGATCGCGTCGCTCGGCTACATCTTCAGCCGGCAGTTGAACCTGGGCATCGACTTCGCCGGCGGCACCCAGATGATCGTGCAGTTCGACGAGCCGCCCGATGTCCAGGAGCTCCGCGGGCTGCTGCAGGAGGCCGGGATCGAGAACGCCTCGATCCAGGCGTTCGGCGAGCAGGGGGACAACTCGATCATTCTGAAGACCCCGGTCGCCGACGACGAGGAACAGCGAAGCAGCGCCTCCCGCGTCGAGGAGGTGCTGGAGCGGCACTACAACAGCGACGTCAGCGGCTTCGATCTGAACCGGCAGGGCACCGAGGCGCTCGCCTCGATGCTGCTCGGCGCCGATCCGGACGGCATGCGGGCGACGGGTGACGACATTGGCGCCCGGGAGCACTACCGGGAGGCGGCGGCCGAGGTCATGGCCCTGCGCCGGACCGGTGGGCTGATCCGCGACTGGTCCGAGATACAGCCGGGTGAAGCGCTCAGCTCCGAGGCCCTGGCGGTGATCAGCGAAGGCGCCACCTTCGGCCACTTCGCGGTCCAGTCGAGCGACAGCGTGCTGCCGCAGATCGGCGGCGAACTGCGGCGCAAGGGCCTGCTGGCGATCACGTTCTCGCTGGCCGGCATCCTGACCTACATCTGGTTCCGGTTCGAGTTGCGCTTCGGCATCGGCGCCCTGGTCGCCCTCGCCCACGACGTCGCCGTCTGCCTGGGCCTCTTTGCCTTCGCGGGCTACGAGTTCAACCTGACGACGGTGGCGGCCTTTCTGACCGTCATCGGCTACTCGGTCAACGACTCGGTCGTCGTCTTCGACCGGGTGCGCGAGAACCTGCGCCGGAACCGTCGCGAGGCTCTGGTCGAGGTGCTGAACCGGAGCCTGAACCAGACCCTGTCGCGCACCGCGCTGACCTCCGGCACGACGCTGCTCGCCGTCGGCTGCCTGTTCGTCCTCGGCGGCGACGTGATCCGCGGCTTCTCCTTCCTGCTCCTCGTCGGCGTGCTCGTCGGCACCTACTCGTCGATCTACGTCGCGAGCCCGATCGTCCTGATCTGGGAGACCACCTTCGGCCGCGCGCGACGAGAGAAGAGGGCAGCGGCCGCGTAGGTAGCGGGCTATGGCTCAGGCTGCTGAACGAACCCGGGAACCGGCGCCGCTGCGCGACCCTGGGGACGTGGGGATCGGCGACGTCCTGAGCCGCCTCCAGGAGAACGAGCGCGCCTGTGACGAGGACTGGCTGCGCAGCGTGGTCGACTTCGCCGAACTGGCCCACCGGGGTCAGGTGCGGCGGTCGGGGGAGCCCTACATCAGCCATCCGCTGGGCGTCGCCCACATGCTGGCCGAACTCAAGTTCGACCAGACCAGTGTCGCGGTCGGGCTCCTGCACGACGTGCTGGAGGACACCGGGGCGACGAAGAAGGACCTGGCTTCGCAGTTCGGTTCCGAGATCGCGGACCTGGTGGACGGGGTGTCGAAGATCGGCCGCCACGAGTACGTCCACAGCGACGAGGTGCAGGCCGAGAGCTTCCGCAAGCTGATCCTCGCCTCGGCGCGGGACCTGCGGGTGATCGTCGTCAAGCTGGTCGACCGCCTCCACAACATGCTGACCCTGGGGCATCTGGAGACGGAGAAGCGGCGGCGCATCTCGCGGGAGACGCTCGAGATCTACGCGCCGCTGGCGCACCGCCTGGGCATGTCGCGGATCCAGTGGCTGCTGGAGGACCTGGCCTTCCAGCACATTCACCCGCAGCAGTACGAGGACATCCGCAAGCAGCTCGACGAGCGGCTCAAGGGGGCGCGGCGCGCGATGGAGCGGATTGCCGGGCGGCTGCGCGAGGCGTTGGGCGCGGCGGACATCGAGGGCGAGATCAGCTACCGGGTGAAGGGCTACTACTCGGTCTACCGAAAGCTGCAGGAGCGCCAGATCGACCTGCCGGAGCTGTACGACTTCCTGGCCTTCCGGATCATCACGGTCGACGTGAAGGACACCTACGCCGCGCTCGGCGTCGTCCACCAGCTCTGGCACCCGATCCCGGGCCGGTTCAAGGACTACATCGCGATGCCGAAGCCGAACCTCTACCAGTCGTTGCACACGACGGTGGTGGGGCGCGGGGGGCAGCCGTTCGAGGTCCAGATCCGGACCCGGGCGATGGACCTGCTGGCCGAGGAGGGCGTCGCCGCCCACTGGCGGTACAAGGAAGGCCAGCTCGACACGGACGAGAACGACGCGAGCATCGTCTGGCTGCGGCAACTGCTGGAGTGGCAGCAGGAGACGCCCGACCCGCGCACCTTCATGAGCGCGCTGAAGATCGACCTGTATCCGGACGAGGTGTACGTGTTCACGCCGAAGGGCGACGTGCTCTCCTTCCCGCGCGGCGCGACGACGCTGGACTTCGCGTACCGAATCCACACCGAGCTCGGACACCACTGCAGCGGCGCCCGGGTCAACGGCCGGCTGGTGCCGCTGCGGACCGGACTGAAGAACGGCGACATCGTCGAGATCACGACGAACCCGAACCGGGAGCCAAGCCGGGACTGGCTGAACATCGTCGCCACGCCGAAGGCGCGCAGCAAGATCCGCCACTGGATCAACGCCGAGCAGAAGAAACGGGCGATCGAGATCGGCCGTACGCTGCTGGCCAGCGAGTTGCGCCGCTACCGGGTCAGTCCGCGCCGGATCTTCGAGTCGAAGGAGATGGCGGACTTCGTCGCCGCCGAGGGCTACTCCGGCATCGAGGAGCTGTTCAGCCGGCTCGGCTTCGGCCGCGGGTCGGTCAAGCCGGTGCTGCGCGCGGTGCTGCCGTCCGAGCGACTGCGTCACCGCGACGAGGAGCCTGGCCGCCTGCGCCGCGCGGTGAGCAAGGTGATGCCGCGCGACCAGGCGAAGCTGGTCGTCAAGGGCGAGGACGACATGCTCGCCTTCTTCGCCGGTTGCTGCAGCCCGTTGCCGGGCGAGGACATCATCGGCTTCGTGACCCGGGGACGCGGCGTGTCGGTCCACTCGGTCGACTGTCCCAACGTGCGCAACCTGCTGTACCACCCGGAGCGCGAGATCCGGGTCGAGTGGGCGCGCCGCCACGACTCGATGTTCGCGGTCACCCTGGTCATCGAGACGCGCGACCGCCCCGGCGTACTGGCCCGGGTGACGGAGGCGATCGCCAAGCAGGGCAGCAACATTCGCCACATCGAGAGCCGCAGCCGGGGCGCCGGCGAGGCGGCCATCGACGTCGTCGTCGACGTCCGCAACCGCAAGCACCTCAACCGCCTCCAGGAGTCCCTCGAGAACCTGTCCGCGGTGCGCGCCGTGAAACGCCGCCAGGGACCGTCTTCGTCAGCTTCCGCCACGGCGTAGGTGCTGGCCAGTAGACGCCAATCCGCGGCGTTCCGTAGAGATCCTTGACGGTCGGAAACGAGATCAAGGAGGGAACGAGATGATCGGAACTCGTCGAACACACCTGGTTCTGGTAGCGATTGTGGGCGCGGTGCTGCCTGGCGTTGCGGTGGCGCCGGCTCTTGCCCAGGACGTGGAAGCTGCGGCCGGGTCGGTGACAGTCCAGGTGACGCCGAGCAGCGTGCCGGAGAGCGGCGGGGAGGTCGAGCTGTTCGCCCTCGTGCGCGACGATCACGGGCGGCCGCTGGAGAACGCGAGGGTGAACTTCCTCACCCAGACCGGTTCGCTCGGCTCCGGAGGACGGTTGGTCACAACCGGACCGGACGGTGGCGTCACCGATCGGCTCACCGTGACCGCTGCTGAACTTGCCACGGTGGAGGAGAACAGGTTCTGGTTGTCGGCGGCGGTCGGCTCCGGCGGCAGACAACTGGTGACGGAGGACGTCGCCGTCCGCATCCAGCGTCAGCCGGACGCTGCCTTCAAGTACAGCCCCGGCGGCCTGCTGGTCGCCTTCAGGGATGTTTCCGCGGGTCGGGTGACGAGCAGACAGTGGGACTTCGGAGACGGCGCCACGAGCACGCGCCAGAGTCCGGCCCACACCTTCCCGGAGCCGGGCTACTACGCGGTCACGCTGCGGGCTGGCAACTCGGTGGGATCTGACGAAGTGACCAGACTCATCTGGGTCGGCGCCGGACGGACCCCGAGCGAATAGACGCTCTTCCGGCAGCGTTCGTATACTGATTCGAGAGATGGACACACGGCGCCGATTCCTGCCAGCCGCCATGGCCGCCAGCCTGTTGCTGGCGGTCTTCGCGGCGTGCGACAAGACGAGTCCGGTGGCCCCGTCGGGGACCCTGATCACGATCAGTGCGAATCCGGACCGCATCCCGTCGGACGGGAGCGCCGAGATCCGGGTCGTCGCGCTCAGGCCGAACGGAACGCCGGTCAGCCGCGGCACCCTGATCCGCCTTACGACGACGCTTGGCTCGATTCCGCCCAGTGTCGGCGTCGACGACCGGGGAGAAGCGTTGGCGATGCTGGAGGCCGACGGCCAGTTCGGTGTCGCCACCGTGTCGGCCAACACCGGCGGTTCCGAGACCGCGACGATCGACGTACAGCTCGGCCTGTCGCCGGCTTCGGTCACCGTGCAGGTGACGCCGAACAGCGTGCCCGAGACCGGTGGCGAGGCCGATCTGCTGGCGATCGTGCGTGACGACCGCGGCCAGCCGCTCGAGAAGGCGGAGGTCAACTTCCGGACGGAGATCGGCACGCTCGACTCGGGCGGCGGGCTGATCTCCACGGCCGCGGACGGCACGGCGTCGGACCGGCTCGTCGTCACCTCCGGCGATCTCGACACGGTGTCGGGCGACAGCTTCGAGATCGGCGTGGACGTGGGCAGCGGCGCCGGCCAGCTCGTTACGACGAACGTCAGCGTAGCGATTCAGCGATTGCCGCGGGCCGACTTCACGTTCAACACCCGCAATCTGCTGGTCGCCTTCGAGGACACGACGGACGGCCGCACCACGAGCTGGCTGTGGTCATTCGGCGACGGCAACACGAGCACGCGCCAGAACCCGACGCACACGTACGACGAGCCGGGCACCTACGCGGTCACCTTCCGGGCCACGAACTCGCTGGGGTCCGACGAGGTGACGAAGTTCGTCCAGGTCACGGGCCAGTAGGCCGCCGGAGCGTGGCTGCCGGGGAGCGCCCGACTTCGCCGAAGCCGACGGTGACGATCGGCGAGTTGTACCTGGCTCAGGGCCACCGGAGGGAGGCAATCGCGATCTTCCAGCGCGTGCTTTCGGCCGACCCGGCCAGCCGGCGGGCCCGCGAGGCACTCGAGCGTCTGGGAGTGCTCCCGCCGCGGGCTACAATCCGCGCCCGGGAGGTGCCGGACCGTGCTGAGCAATGAGGAAATCCAGGCTCTGATCCGCTTCGTGGCCGAGGAGCGCCGGGGCGGCTCGGATCTCTCGGTCGAGTACCAGGTCGATGGTCTCTACGTGCGCGTGGGGGGCGATCGGGGCGGAGCCGTGGGGGCGTCACGGTCCGCGCCGGCACCGGCGGCGGCAACGCTGGCGGCGGCTCCGTCTCCGGCGCTCGAAGATGTGCCCGCGGCCGCGGAACCGGCGCTCGACGGGCACGTGCTGACGTCGCCGATCGTGGGGACGTTCTACGCGGCGCCGAGCCCGGACTCCCCGCCCTACGTCGAGGTCGGCGGGCGGGTCGAGAAGGGCCAGGTCGTGTGCATCGTGGAGGCGATGAAGCTGATGAACGAGATCGAGGCAGATGTCTCCGGGACGGTCTCGTCCGTGGTGCCGGACAACGGCGACCCGGTCGAGTTCGGCGCGCCCCTGTTCGTGATTCAGACTTGAAGACCGCGCTGCCGGGAGAGGCGAGCGCCGCGCGGCCGTTCCGGAAGATCCTGGTCGCGAACCGAGGCGAGATCGCCGTCCGCGTCATTCGCGCCTGCCGCGATCTCGACATCGAAACGGTCGCGGTCTTCAGCACCGCCGACCGGGACGCGCTGCACGTGCGCCTGGCGGACGCGGCCGTCTGTGTCGGTCCGCCGGCGCCCGCGGCGAGCTACCTTCACCAGCAGAACCTGCTCGCCGCGGCGAGCATCACCGGCGCGCAGGCGGTTCATCCGGGGTACGGGTTCCTGGCCGAGAATGCGGACTTCGCCGATGCCGTCGAGCGTTGCGGCCTGACCTGGATCGGACCGTCGCCGTCCGCGATCCGTACCCTGGGGGACAAGAGGAGAGCGCGCGAAGCCGCGATCGAGGCCGACGTGCCCGTACTGCCGGGCGGCCCGGCGCCGGCTTCGCTCGAGGAGACGCTGGCGCTGGCCAGGGATGTCGGTTATCCGCTCATGCTGAAGGCCGCGGCGGGAGGCGGAGGCCGCGGCATGAGGGCGGTTCGCGACGAGACCGGCCTCGAAGCGGCCCTGGACGCCGCCGCGAGCGAGGCCCGGGCGGCCTTTGGCAGCGGCGAACTCATGCTGGAGCGCCTGGTCGAGCGGCCGCGCCACATCGAGGTGCAGGTCTTCGGCGATTCGTTCGGCCGCGCGTTGCAGTTCGGCGAACGCGACTGTTCGATCCAGCGCCGGCACCAGAAGCTGCTGGAGGAAGCTCCGGCGCCCTCGATCAGCTCCGAACTCCGCCGGTCGCTGGCCGACGCGGCGCTCAGGCTTGCCAGGCGGGTCGCCTACTCCAACGCGGGAACGGTCGAGTTCCTGGTCGATGGCGACCGCTTTTACTTCCTCGAGATGAACACGCGCATCCAGGTCGAGCATCCGGTCACCGAGGCGGTGACGGGTGTCGACCTGGTCAAGCTCCAGATCGTCGCCGCGGCAGGCGAGCCGCTGGGACTTCCTGACGGCATCGAGACCTCGGGCCACGCGATCGAATGCCGGATCAACGCCGAGGATCCGGAGACCTTCGCGCCGTCGCCGGGCACGTTGCGCCGCTACCGGCCGCCCGCGGGCCCCGGCGTCCGGGTCGACAGTCACGGTTTCGAAGGAGGCGGCATGCCGCCGCACTACGACTCGCTGCTGGCCAAGGTGGTCGCCTACGGCAAGGACCGCGCCGAGGCGGTATCGAGGATGGCCAGGGCGCTTCGGGAGTTCGAGGTCGACGGCATCCGCACCACGCTGCCGCTGATGCGCAGGATCGTCGAGTCGCGGCTTTTCGCGGAGGCCGAGGTGGACACCGGCTTCCTCGATCGGCTGGAACAGGAGGGAGAGGCGTGAGCGTTCGCCGACCTGGGTTCCGGCCGCCGGCGAACCGCCTCTACGCGATCGTCGATACGGGCTTCTTCGGCTCCGAACCGGCGACCGTGACGTCCGCGGTTCGCATCTTGCTCGACTGCGGCGCGCGCTGGATTCAGCTTCGCGCGAAGGGGTTGCCGGAGCTCGCCGCGTGGGGGCTGGCCGATGCGGTGGGGCGGGTGTTCGGGGAGGCCTCGGGCGCGGACCGTGAAGAGGACGCGCCGCTGCTGTGGATCAACGACAACGCCGTGATCGCGGCGGCGCTTCTGGCGAGTGGCCCGCGCGTTGGTCTTCGCGTCGGTCTCCATCTCGGCCAGGACGACCTGCCGCCCGCGGCGGCGCGGCGGTCGGTTCCTCCCGCATGTCCCATCGGCCGCTCGACGCACGGCCGCGCGCAGGCCGAGGAGGCGGACGGCGACGCCGCCGTCGACGCGCTGGCCATCGGCCCGGTGTTCGGGACGACGACGAAGGAACGCCCCGACCCGGTGGTCGGGCTCGCCGGCGTTGCCGAAGCCAGAGAGGTCACATCGAAGCCCCTGATCGGGATCGGCGGCATCGACGCGGACCGCGCCCCGCGGGTCATCGAGGCCGGGGCCGACGCGGTGGCGGTCGTCTCGGCACTCGATCCCGGGGATCTCGCCGCCTCCTGCCGGCGTCTGCTGCGAGCGCTCGCCTAGACCGCTGGGTGCGCGGGTCGCGCTGCTACGCTGAGCGCTACTTGGAAGCGCTTTCCCGGTTTGTCGCGGTCCTGTCCCTGCTGCTGCCGGCGGCGGCCCTGGCCCAGCCGGCGAGCGACGCGGACCTCTACACCCGCGCCTGCGCCGCCTGCCACGGCGACGACGGCCGGGGCCGGCCGCAGCGGGAAGTCGGCTTCGAGACCCCGCTCCCCGACTTCACCGACTGCGAGTTCGCCTCGCGGGAGCCGGACCCCGACTGGTACGCCGTGATCCACGAAGGCGGCCCCGTCCGGGCCTTCGACCGGATGATGCCGGCGTTCGGGGCCAAGCTGGGCGAAGCGGAGATCTTCTCGATTCTCCGTCACGTGCGGACGTTCTGCGTCAACGACGCCTGGCCCCGGGGCGAGTTCAATCTGCCCCGGCCGCTGTTCACCGAGAAGGCGTTCCCCGAGGACGAGATCGTCGTGACGGTGCTCGCCGACACGGACGGCGGCGGCGGCACGGAGACGGAGTTCCTGTACGAGAAGCGGTTCGGCCCGCGGGGGATGATCGAGGTGGCGGTCCCGGTCGAACACGGCGACGCCGGGAGCGGCTTCGACCTGGGCGACCTGGCGCTCGGCTACAAGCACACCGTTCACCACGACCTGCGGCGCGGCTCGATCTTCAGCCTGGGGGCCGAGGCGGTGCTGGTGCGGACGGAGGGCGACGACGGCTCCGACGATCGCGTCACCGTGTTCGAACCGTACGCGGCCTACGGGCATCTCCTCCCCGGCGACGCCTTCCTCCAGTTCCAGGCCCTGGGCGAGATCGCGGTGGACGGCGACGCCGGCGACAAGGCGGAACTGCGGATGACGATCGGGCGCACCTGGACCGAAGGCGAGTTCGGCCGGGCGTGGACGCCGATGCTCGAAATCCTGGCGGAGCGCGGCCTGGCCTCGGGGGCGTCGGTCGAGGTCGACCTCGCGCCGCAGGTGCAGGTGAGCCTGAACACCCGGCAGCACATCCTGCTGAACGCGGGCGTCCGCTTTCCTCTCGACGACGACGAGGACCGC
Source organism: Acidobacteriota bacterium (assembly GCA_011525365.1). Classification (GTDB taxonomy): domain Bacteria; phylum Acidobacteriota; class Thermoanaerobaculia; order Multivoradales; family Multivoraceae; genus Multivorans. Next base: position 3,780,444 of record WTGQ01000002.1, on the reverse strand, counting down.
GGCGTGCAGGCCGTCGTCTACCTGCTCTGGGACTGGTTCGACGGAGGGTTCCTGGATGGCTGGTGACGTTCGGTTCCGCGCGCGCCTCGCGGGCCGCCGGCTGGCGCCGGCGCTTCTCGGGCTCTTCGTGTCGTCCGTGGCGATTGCGCAGGGTCCGGCGCCTGCTGCGGCGCCCGTGTTCGAGACGTCGGACCAGTGCATCGCCTGTCACAGCAACCTGACGGACGCGGACGGCCAGGACGTCTCGATCGGTCACGCCTGGCGGGCGACGATGATGGCCAACTCGGCACGCGATCCCTACTGGCAGGCGGCGGTCCGGCGCGAAGTGATGGATCAGCCGGAACGTCAGGCGGCGATCGAGGACACCTGTTCCACCTGTCACATGCCGATGGCGAGGACGGCGGCGAAGGCCGCGGGCGGGCTCGGCGAGGTCTTCGCGCATCTGGGCCCGGATGCCGCAGTGGGACCGGACGTGGCGGCCGCGCTCGACGGCGTTTCCTGCACCGTCTGCCACCAGATCCGCCCGGACAACCTGGGCGAGCACGAGAGCTTCGACGGCGGCTTTCTCGTCGGCGGCCCCGAGGCGGGCGTGGCGACCGCCTTCGGACCCTTCGACGATCTCGACGAGGGGCTGCAGCGGATCATGGAGTCCGCCTCCGGCTTCCAGCCCGCGGCCGGCGCGCATATCCAGGAGTCGGAGCTCTGCGCCACCTGCCACACCCTGTTCACGACCGCCCTCGACGAGGAGGGCCGTGAGGTCGGCCGGCTGCCCGAGCAGGTGCCGTACCTCGAGTGGCTCAACAGCGGCTACCGCGGCGACCAGAGCTGCCAGGACTGCCACATGCCGGTGGCGGCGGAGGCGCCGATCTCGTCGGTGCTGGGCGAGCAGCGGGAGGGACTCTCGCTTCACGCTTTCCGCGGCGGCAACGCCTTCATGCTGCGCCTGCTCAACCGGTACCGGGACGAACTGAACGTGACGGCGCCGTCCGACGAACTCGAAGCGTCGGCTGCGCGGACGGCCGAGCACCTCCGCAACGACACGGCGAAGATCGACCGTATCGATCTGCGTCTCGAGCCCGGCGAAGTCGTCGTCGACGTCGAGGTCCGGAACCTCGCCGGCCACAAGCTGCCGACCGCCTACCCGTCGCGCCGGGCCTGGCTCCACCTGACGGTCCGCGACCAGAACGGCGGCGTTCTCTTCGAGTCGGGGGCGATGCGGCCGGACGGGTCGATCGCCGGCAACGACAACGACGCCGACCCGGGCGCCTTCGAGCCGCACCATGCCGAGATCTCGGGGCCCGATCAGGTCCAGATCTACGAGTCGATCATCGTCGACCACGCGGACCGGGTGACGACGGCGCTGCTGCGGGGTGTCCGCTACGCGAAGGACAACCGCCTGCTGCCGGACGGCTTCGACAAGGCGTCGGCGCCCGGCGACGTGGCGGTACTCGGAGCGGCTGCCGGCGACCCGGACTTCGTGGCCGGCAACGACACGGTTCGCTACCGCTTCCCGGTTGCCGCCGGGGTCACGGCCGTCACCGTGTCGGCCCGCCTCCTGTTCCAGACGATCGGCTATCGCTGGGCCCGCAACCTGGCCGACTACGACGCCTTCGAAACTAACCGCTTCGTCGGCTACTACGACGCGAACGCCACGGAGTCGGCGGTCGTTCTGGCCGCGGCGGAAGCGCAGGCACGGTTGATTCGGACCGAGGATCGCAAGTAAAGGAAGAATCGTCCGGCAGCCGGGCTCGCGAAGAGAACGAAAGGAGAAGCGGCGTGAACAGTAGCTCCGTTCGAAGGAAAGGAAGCAACTGCCTTGGGACCCTGGTGACGCTGAGCCTGGCTCTTTCGTCGCCTCTGGCGGCTCAGAGTGCAGACGGTTCGTTGGCGGGGACGTCGGTCCGTATCTACGGTGGGCATGTCCTGGACATGGATGCCGCCGGCAAGGAGGACGTCGACTCGATTCTGGTTGACCCAGGCGACGGGTGGATTGCTGACGTGGCGTCGGACCTGACCGGGATCGTGTCGCCGGCCTCGACGGAGTACAGCTACGACGACGGCACCCCCGAGGCGTTTACCCGCATCACCGGCGCGCATGAACAGGAGTACGCGCAGCGATTCCGCTTGCCTCGCGCGGGCATCGTCACATCCGTGACGGCGTGCTTTGGTCGTGAGCCGGACGACGACAATGCAGACGTGACGTTCGTCCTGACGTTCTACCGTGACTCCGGTGGGCGGCCCGGCACTCCGTTGGCCGCGTACTCGGCCACCATTTCCGGTTTGGCGAGAGGGCGGGGTACGTGCGGCTTGATCAACCGTGGCGAGATCACTTCGCAGCGGCTCGATGGCGGCGATGTGTGGCTGGGTGTTCAGTGGTCGAACTCGAGTGGCAAAGGGTTCGCCGAGGATCGCAATGGGCCGGGCGGTACGAGGAACTTCTGGCGGTACCGATCCTCCTCCGAAAGCCCGTGGAGTTCATGGAACGCCGAGTCGGTGGCTACCGCGTACTTCATGCGCCTGGGCGTGGACCACGAGGCAACCACGCCTCTTCCGGCCGAGGACTGCACGCCGACCACGATGCTGCTTCAGTTCGAGGGTGGTTACGAGGTCAGCATGTGTTACCGCACGCCCGACGGCCGGGTGGGCCAGGCGAAGAGCGGCATCTGGGCCTCGGGGGAATCCGGATTGCTTTGGTTCTTCAATCGAGACAACGCGGAAGTCCTGGTCAAGGTCCTCGACGGTTGCTCACGGAACGGTCACCGCTGGGTCTTCGTCGCGCCGGTCACGACGCTGGAGTTCAAGCTCCTGGTGACGGCTCCGGACGGCACGACGTGGAAGCACGACAACGTGCAGGGAGTGACTGCGTCCACCAGGAGCGATACGCAGGCCTTCAGGTGTTCGCGGTAGCGCGCGCCGTGTTAGCCTGCTGAGAGTTTCCTTCTGCCATCAAGACGGTGGAGGTCGCGCCATGAATCCGGAGAATCCCCGGGCCTTTGTCAGCGGCCCCGGTCTGATCATCACGTCGCTGTGGGCCCGGACGCTGGTGCTGCTTCTCGGCGCCTGCTTCGTCGCCGCCGGCTGCAGCGAGGATGGCGACCCGCTGCTTCCCACGGCGCCCAAGTTCGCTGTGGAGAAAGCGCCCGAAAGCGAGGGCGCCAACGGCGATGGCGATGGCGACCGGGATGGCGACGTCGACGTCCCGGGCGAGCGGCCGCGGTTGCGCGTCTTCATGGACGATACCGGAGTCGACCTGGAGTCCGCCTCGGAGACAGCCGGGGTCAGGTTGTCATCCACGCTCCCGGGAAAGAGCGAGCTTGAGGGCGTGGAGAGCACCAACGAGGATGCTGAAGGCACCTTGAGCAAGGAGATCCTTGAGGGCATCGACGGCACGGGAATCGGTTTCGTCTCCGCGAGCGACGATGACGAGGGTGACGAGGGTGACGAGGACGACGAGGACGACGAAGGCGACGAGGACGACGAGGGTGACGAGGACGACGAAGGTGACGAGGACGACGAAGGCGACGAGGGGGACGAGGGTGACGAGGACGACGAGGGCGACGAGGATGACGAGGACGACGAGGGCGACGAGGACGACGAAGGCGACGAGGACGACGAAGGCGACGAGGACGACGAAGGCGACGAGGACGACGAGGGTGACGAGGACGACGAAGGCGACGAGGATGACGAAGGCGACGAAGGGGATGAGGACGACGAAGGCGACGAGGATGACGACGACGAGGATGACGACGACGAGGACGACGACGAGGACGACGACTAGGGCGCGCAGGGCGCCGAAGGCAGAACTTGCCGCCTGACGGTGAAACCTCGGACGGCGGCGCGGCGGCTGGTCCGTCCGAGGTTTCCCTGAAGGTGGCCCGATACTTTCCGACGCTCATCTTTTCCCTGGACATCCCGGACAGCGAGCTTCTGAATCACGGCCTGATCGAGGCGATCTACACCGAACGGGAGCGCGACGGAACGGGCGTGAGCAGGTCGAACCTTCCGGAGCTCGGGGGGTGGCACAGCCACGTCAAGCTGCACAGGGACGCCGCGTTCGCGGGACTGGTCGAACACGTCGACAACGCCGCGGAGATGATGTGCCGTGAACTCGGTTATCACCGGTCCTATCGGTTGAACATCGGCACCATGTGGTCGATCGTCAATCCGCCCGGCGGCCTGAACCGGGCCCACATCCATCCCGGTTGCATCTGGAGCGGCGTTTACTACGTCCAGGCGCCGAAGAACTCGGGCCGGATCGAGTTCATCGATCCGCGGACGCAGAACCTGATGGGTTCGGTCAAGTACATCCCCGGCGTCAGGCGGCCGCGAGACTGCTGGAAGAAGGTGCGCTACCGACCCCGGGCCGGAAGGATGCTGATCTTCCCCGCCTGGCTGTACCACGGCGTGGCTCCGAATCGATCCAGGGCCAGGGGCAGGAAAGCCGACCGGATCATCGTGAGCTTCAACCTGTCCCAGCAAAGGCGGCGTCAGCGTCGCGCCTCCGACTGACTTGTCGTAAGGTTCACCCGAATGTCTCCGCTCGCCATCCTCGTCCTGATTCTCATCGGCGGCTTCGTGTGGGGCGGCTTCACGATCTTCCTGGTGCGGGCGCTCAGGAGCGAGCGGGCGCAGAAGCACAGCGACTGACCGTTTCGGCATCGCCATGCGCGTCTTCCTCGTCGGCTTCATGGCGGCCGGCAAGAGCCGGATCGGCCGGCGGCTGGCCCGGTCGCTGGGCTGGATCTTCCTGGACCTCGACTCGGCCATCGCCGAGCACGAGGGGCAGCCGGTGGCCGACCTGATCGTCGAACGCGGTGAGAGCTACTTCCGTGAACGCGAAACGGCGGCCCTGGAACGCTGCGCCTCCATCGACCAGGCAGTGATCGCCACCGGCGGCGGCGTCTTCACTCTGGAGCGGAATCGCCGCCTGATCGCCGAGCTGGGCACCAGCGTCTGGCTCGACCCGCCGTGGGAAGCTCTTTGCCGGCGCGCCCAGCAGTCCCACAGGCGCCGGCCGCTGTTCGAGTCTCCGGGCCAGGCGCGGGCGCTGTACGAGAGCCGGCTCGATTCGTACCGGCAGGCGGACCTGAGGGTCCGCACTCGGGGGACCGAACGGAAGCGGGATGTCGCGGCGGAGATCGTCCGGCGGCTGGGGTTGGCTTAGCGGCGCAAGCTCCTAGAGCGGATTGTTGACGATTTCGTCGAACGTCTTGCCTTCGCGGGCCATTGTGGTGACCTGCTCGAGGCGGGGGCTGGAGCGAGCGGCGTTGGCGCTCTCCCACGTCGCGATGGCGCCGTCGCGGTCGCCGAGCTGCAGCAGGAGGAGACCCCGCATCAGGGCTGCCTGCTCGTGGCCGGGGTCGCTTCGGAGCGACCGGTCCAGGGCGTCGAGGGCGACCTGGGTCTGGCCCATCTGAAGGCGCACGATGCCCGAAACGAAGTGCGCGTCGGGGTCCTCGGGAGCGGTCTGCAGCGCGAGTTGGGCCGTCTGGAAGGCGTCGAAGGCGCGGCCGTTGGCGAGCATCAGTTGCATCAGGGCGCGCATCGCGTCGAGGTCCGAGGGGTCGGCGTCGATCTGTTGCCGGAGCTCCTCGGCTCGCGCAGCCAGCTCGGGCGGGAGCGGCTCCTGGCCGCGGAAGTCCGTCTCGCCGCCGCCCTGTGCCATCGCCTGGTCCGCCTGCGGATCGGGCTGGGCGTCGGACTGCGCCCAGATGACCAGCGCGGCGACCAGGCCGACCACGCCGCCGCCGAGCAGGACGCCGGAGAGCAGGGGATGCGCCTGGACGAAGGCGCGGCCGGCCGGCGCTGCTTCCCGCCGTTGGGCTCCGCGGACCGGGGCGATGCCCGCGATCGCCTCCTCGACCTCGTCGAGCTCCTTCAGCACGCGCGCCGTCGAAACCTGGAGCCGGCGGCGGTCGGCCGGCTCCAGGCCTTCCTGCTTGAGCCGGGCGAGCAGGTCCTCGCGCCGGTTCAGGAGGTCGGCGCGCTGAAGCTCGAGCGCGGCCGCGCGCGCCGCGGCCTCTCGGGGCAGGTAGGCGAACCCGACTCCCAGACCGGCGAGGACGGCGGCGACGAGGGCGATCGTCGCAACGACAGTCAGGTCGCCGTCTCCTGCTCCACCTGTCGCAGGTACGTGTCCAGGCCTTCGTCGGCGCTTCGCCGCCGTTGCCGCAGCCGAACGACGACCAGCAGGCCGCCGATCAGGACGATCCCGGCGGGGGCCGCCCAGACGATCAGGTTGAGCCCGCGGGCCCGCGGCTCGAGCAGCACGAACTCGCCGTAGCGCTGCTCGAAGTAGCCGACGACCTGCTCGCGGGTGTAGCCCTGGGACAGCAGCGACCGGGCCTCCGCCCGCATCGCCTGCGCCGAGGCGGCGCCGGAGTCGGCGATCGAGAGGGCCTGGCACTTGGGGCAGCGGATGTCGGCCGCGACCTCGGCGACCGCGAGGTCGAGCTCCTCGCCGGAGAGGGGACGGCCGAGCGGGTCGCCCAGCTCGTGGGACGTCTCGACCCCCAGTCCCGGCCGGTACTCGCCCTCGGCCGGGGGCAGGGCGACTCGCGGAGGCGTGTCGGGTTCCTGGGCCGATGCCGGTGCCGCGAAGGCCAACGCCACCAGCAGCCCCGGAAGGGCGGTCACGCGTCGCATGTCAGCCGGTCGCCGCGGCGGGCTGCGCGAGCATGCGGTTGGCGACGTCCAGGAGCTGATTCGGCGATACCTGACCGATCGCCTTGTCGACGATCACGCCGTCGCGGTCGATGAAGAAGGTCTCCGGCGGTCCGTAGACGCCGTAGGCGATCGCGACCCGGCCGCCCTCGTCGACCAGCGACGGTCCCCAGCTTCCGTAGTCGGCGTTGAACCGCGCGATCGTCTCGGGGTCGTCCTGGAAGATCACGCCGAGGAACTGGATCTCGCCCTGCCAGCGCCTCGAGCCCTCCATGAACAGCGGGTGCTCGTACAGGCAGGGCACGCAGTAGGTGGCCCAGAAGTTGACGATGACCGGCCGGCCGCGCAGCTCCGCCAGGTCGATGACGTTGCCGTCGAGGTCGGCGAGCCGGAAGTTGGGCGCCGGCTTGCCGACGAGCGGCGACTCGACGATCTGCGGGTCGTGCCGGAAGGCGAACCCGAGCAGCACGAGCAGCGGCAGCGAGATGCCGAGGCCCACGAGCAGGACCTTGCGGTTCATCGACCGCCCCCCGCGGGCGAGGCGGCGAGGTCGGGGACCGCCCGCGGCGTCGTTGCCCGCCGCTCGGCGGCGGTCGGGATCAGGCACAGGGCGGTTCCCAGGACCATGACGACGACGCCGATCCAGATCCACGCGACGAGCGGCGTGGTGATCGCCCGCAGCCCGATCGATCCGTCGCTGCCGACGTTCATCAGGGTGAGGTAGAGGTCGTGGCCCGCGCTGGTGCGGACCGCCGGGGTGCCGATCGGTTCCCGCTGGTTCGGGTAGATGTTGAGCGACGGGTACAGAGTGCCGCGGCTCCGTCCGTTGGTCGAGACTTCGACCTCCGCCTGGTGGCGGATGAGGTGCGGTTCCTGGACCCGCTCGGCGCCGCGGAAGGTCATCTCGTATCCGCCCAGCCTGAGGGTGTCGCCGGCGCGCAGTGTCGACTCCGCCTCACGCTGGAAGGTCGACGACACGGCGACCGCGACGAAGGTGATCAGTACGCCCAGGTGGACCACGTAGGCGCCGAGCCTGTCCGGCGCGACCAGCACGGCGGCCAGCGGTCCCCTGCCGCCCTGGCGGCGGGGCCGCGCGCGCACCGGCCGCAGGCCCTGGTCGGCGGTGACCCAGAGCGCGAAGCCGGCGAAGGCGGAGACGATGAGGACCGGCGCGGAGCGGGCGCCGAACAGGAGCGCCACGACGAGTCCGACGGCGGCCGCGGGCAGCGGACGCACCAGGGCCCGGCGGACCAGCTTCGGATCGCTGCCGCCCCAGGGCAGTGCCGGACCTACGCCCATCAGCAGCAGCAGTCCGGCGAACAGCGGCACCGCCATGCGGTTGAAGTAGGGCTCGCCGACACTGACCTTCACGCCGCGCAGCGACTCGGCGACGATCGGGTAGAGGGTGCCCACGAGCACCGTGAACATCAGGCTGACGAAGAGCAGGTTGTTCAGCAGGAAGGCGCCTTCGCGGCTGACCAGGCGCTCGTTCGAGGGCTCGGAGACCAGGGTGTCGATCCGGAGCGCGAGTAGCACGACGACGGCGGCGGCGCACAGGCCGAGGAACCCGAGAAACACGGGACCGATCGGACTCTGCGTGAACGAGTGGACCGAGTTCACGACCCCCGAGCGGGTGAGGAAGGTGCCGAGGATGGTCAGCAGGAAGGTGATCATGATGAGGATCACGGTCCAGGCCTTGAGGGTCCCTCGGCGCTGCTGGACAATCCCCGAGTGGAGCGCCGCGATACCGGTCAGCCAGGGCAGGAAGGAGGCATTCTCGACCGGGTCCCAGGCCCAGTAGCCGCCCCAGCCGAGAACCTCGTACGACCACCAGCCGCCGAGCATGATGCCGGCGGTGAGGAAGGAGGTCGGCACCAGCAGCCAGCGGCGCATCGGCCGCAGCCAGGTGGCGCCCAACTGGCCGCGGAGCAACGCCGCGACCGCCATGGCGAACGGCACCGACATGCCGACGTAGCCGAGGTAGAGCATCGGCGGATGGATCGCCATCAGCAGGTGGTTCTGGAGCAGCGGGTTGGGCCCGGGGCCGTCGACCGGCACGGGCGGCGGAGTGGGCGCGAACGGATCGGCGACGCTGGCGATGAGGAAGGTGAAGAAGGCGCCGATGCCGAGCAGGGTGGCCAGGGTGTAGGCGAGGTAGTCCTCGTGCCCGCGGCGCTGGAAGGTGGCCGCGGCGGCGATGTAGAGGCCCAGGATCAACCCCCAGAAGAGGATCGATCCCTCGAGGGAGGACCACAGGGAGAAGATCGTGATGTGCAGCGGCGTCGCCAGCGACCCGACCTGGGCGACGTAGGAGACGGAGAAGTCGTGGCTCAGCAGGGCGTACCACATGACCGCGCAGGCCCCGACCATGGCGACGGCGAACAGCAGCGCCAGACGCCGCGTCAGTCGGAGGCCTGCGGCCGAACGCCTGACGCCGGCGATGTAGCCGAAGGCGGTGCCGAAGCCGGCCGCGATCAGGCCCAGGAGGACGAACCCCTGGCCCAGGGCCGAGGTCACGTGTCGAACTGCATGGACTCGATCAACTCCTCCATGCTGCGCTGGTCGTTGACGTCCGGCGCCTGGTACTCGTTGTCGTGCTTCACCATCAGGCGCGCGGTGTCGAACCGGCCGTCCTCGCGCATCGTCCCTTCGAGGACGACGCCGATGCCCTCCCGGAACATGGCCGGGGGAACGGCGGTCGTGCGCACGTCGACCTGCGACTGCCCGTCGGTGACCCTGAACTCGAGGGTCAGACCGTCGTTGCTGCGGTTCACGGAGCCCTTTTCGACGAGGCCGCCGAGCCGGATGCTGGCGCCGACCGCTTCCGGGCCCGCCTCGTGGAGTTCCGACGGACTCCAGTAGTAGACGAGGTTTTCGCCGACGTCGCCGAAGGCCAGCACCGAGAGCGTCACGGCGACGATGCCGCCCGCGGCCAGCAGGAGAAGCCGCCGGGTCCTGGGAGCGGGTCCGGCGTCAGGCGTCGGGGGCGTCGGTTCCGTGCTCATTGCTCTGGTCCTGTGAGGGCCTCTGATCGTGGAAGGGCGCCTTCGCCTCGATCCGCCGCCGGCGGACCAACAGGCTGTAGACGTAGAAGGCGAGAGCCACGCCGGCCGATGCATAGGCGGCGACGACCCATCCCCAACCGCCGACTATAACGCCGTCCACGTTTCGTTCGCTCCCTCTCGGGCCCTTGTGCGAAGGCCCTATTCCTCCATCGCGACCCTTGCCAGCACGCCTCCGAGCGCCCAGTAGATTACATCGAAGGCGGCCAGCAACAGGAGCCAGCTCGGAGCCTGGTTCATTGGATCCCCGTGGAGCAGCAGCTCCGCGCTCCTCACCGACGCGATCAGCACCGGGATGACCAGGGGGAAGAGAAGCAGAGGCAGCAGGACGTCCTGGCTCGCGGCCCGGCTGGTCATCGCGGCGTACAGTGTGCCCGGGGCGGCGAGGGCCGCGGCGGCGAGCAGCCAGACGGCGACCACGCCGAGGAAGCCGGCCGGTCCGGTTTCGACGCTGTAGAGGATGATCGCCGAGGGCACGAGCACCGGCGCCAGCATCGCGAGGAAGACGAAGTTGCCCATCGCCTTCGCGTAGAACAGGACCGCCGGCTCGACCGGCAGCAGGAGCAGACCCTCGAGGGAGCGGTTCTCGCGCTCCACGCGGAAGGACTCGGAGAGCCCCAGGGTCGAGCTGAGCAGCAGCGCCAGAGTGAGGAAACCGGGCGCGAGTGCCGCCGCCATGTCGCCCTCGGCGTCGATCGCGAAGGAGAACAGGACCAGCGTGATGCCGCCGAACAGGACGATGGAGAAGAAGCGGACTCGTCCCCGCCACTCGACCCGCAGGTCCTTCAGCAGCAGCACCAGCACCGGCCGGACCAGCTTCACTGTCCGAGCCTCCGGCGCCAGGCGGCGTCGAGGCCCGCGGCCTCGCCGTGCCAGGCGGCCTGGCCCTGCTCCAGCAGGAGCGCCTGCCGGCACAGTCGGGAGGCCCGCTCGATCGCGTGGGACGCGACGATCAGGGAGCCGCCGCCGTCCGCGAAGCGTTCGATCCAGCGCTCGACGAGCGTCTGGCCCTCCGGATCGAGCGCCGCGAACGGTTCGTCGAGCAGCAGCAGGCGCGGGTTCTCGAGACGGCACCGGGCGAGGATCAGCCGCTTTCTCATGCCGGCGGAGAAGCCGCCCACCTGGCGGTCGGCCGCGGCCTCGAGTCCGACCTCTTCGAGCAGGTCGGCGAGCCTCCCGCGGTCCGGGCGGGCGCCGCCCAGGTCGCTCCAGACCCGCAGCGTCTCCATCGCGGTCAGCCGGTCGTAGAGATAGTCGTGGTGGGAAACCAGCGACAGTTCGCGGCGGGCGCCGGCACGGTCCTCGAAGGGCCGTCTGCCGCCGACGGTCAGATCGCCCGCCGTTGGACGCCGGAGTCCCGCGATCAGCCTCAGCAGGGTCGTCTTGCCGGAACCGTTGGCGCCGGCCAGCAGCAGCCGCCCGCCGGCCTCGAAGTCGAGGTCGACGTGGGCCAGCGCCCAGTGAAGTCCGAACCGGATGCCCAGCCCGCGTGCGTGGATCAGGTTTGCCAAGGGTGACCCGGTTACTCTCTGCGGCGCGGTGGAGGGCGGCGGCCGTCCGTGCCGCGAGCGGAAAGGCTACAGCAGGCGTGGTCGCGGGCGGTCCGCCGGTTCGTCCTGCTCTCGCACCGCCGCGCAACAAACGGACGCGGGCGACGTAGGTGAAGGCTGTGGAGGCAACTCGGGCGACCGACGAAGAGTTGGTGACTGCGATTCTGGACGGCGAAGCCGCCCTGTACACCGATCTCGTGGAGAGGTATCGGGGCCGGTTGATCAACTACCTGAATCGCTTCCTCGGCAACGTTCAGGAGTCCGAAGAGCTTTCGCAGGAAGTGTTTCTGAGGGTCTACCGGGCCCTCGACCGTTACAACCCCAAGTACCGGTTCTCGACCTGGCTGTTTCGGGTGGCGAAGAACGCCGCGATCGACCTGATCCGTAAACGGCGCCTGAAGCTGGTTCCGATGCAGCGGGTCGGGGTGGACGGAAAGGCGCATGAGCGGGAGTTTGAGAGCGAGGAAAGGGACCCCTACCGGACGCTGCGGAACGTGGAACGGCGCCAGGCCATCGGCGCCGCGATCGACGGGCTGAAAGAGGAGTACCGCGAGTTGATTCAGTTGAGACACTTCGCCGAGATGACCTACGAAGAGATCGCGGAGTTCAAGGGCATGCCCCTGGGCACCGTGAAGAACAAGTTGTTTCGCGGCCGCCGGATGCTGAAGGCCCGGCTGGCCGACTACCTCACCGACTGACGGACGGCGGGAGTAACGGCGATGACGAGTTCAGACAGGTCAGTTTCCTGTTCCCAGGCGGAGTTGATCGACGCCTACGTCGACGGCGCGGTCAACGAAACGGAGCGCCGCTCGGCTGAGCAGCACCTGGCGGGATGCGCGGCGTGCCGGGACGAGGCCCGGGGTCTCTCGGCGCTGCACGAGCTTCTGGCGGCTGAACGGCTTTCTCCGGAGCCGGTGGCGATCGACCTCCGCGCGCCACGGCCCGCCGGCCGTCGTCGCGCCGCCGTGGCCGCCGCCGGCCTGGTCGCGGTGTTCGGCGGCGCTCTGGCGGTCCTCGCAACGGTCGCGCCCGCGGCCGGCTCGGCGGCTTCCGCGGCGGCGACCCTGTTCGACTTCACGGTTACCCTGGGCATGCTCGGCGCCGGCCTGCTCGATGCCTCCTGGCGCGGCCTCAACGTGGCGATGTCCTCGGCCCTGCCGCCGGCCACGCCCGCCCTGCTGTTCGGCGGCGCGGCGGTCGTCGGCCTGACCGGTCTCCTGTTCTCGCTGCTCCGGCGGGGTTCGAAGGCGTCGGCACGGCAGCGATCCCGCCGCTAGCGCCCGTCGGTGCGCCGGCCTTCTGGCCGGCTCCGGTCTGTTCGGGCTCGCCGCTTCGCGGCCGGTTCTTCCGCGGGTCAGAAGGCCCGCGGTCACAGCCGGCCAGAAGGCCGGCGCACCGGCACCGCCTTGCTCCGGCGGCTACGATGGTCGGCCTGTGCTGAGCCTCCGACGCCACCAGGCCGTTCAACGCCTCGTCCTGTGCGCCGTCGCCGGGGCGACGCTGAGTTGCGCGGCGGTCGAGCCGACGGCGCGAGCCGACGACCCGGCCGTCGTCGTAGAGGCGGACGCGATTGCCCGGGACCAGCTACTCGCCATCGGGCGAGACCTGGAGCTCCGCGGCGAGGCGCGATCGGACGCGGTCGTCCTGAACGGGGACGCCCGCATCGACGGCATCGTTCAGGGCGACGTGATCGTGCTCGGTGGCGACATCGAGCTGGGTCCGTCGGCGCGGCTCGGCGGCGACGTGTTCGTGCTGGGCGGCCGCGTGGACGCCGAGTCCGGAGCCGCCGTCGAAGGCCGTAGCGTGGCCTACCCGAGCGCGCCGTCCTCGCTGGTGGTTCTCGCGGAAGGGCCGGTGCTCGGCCAGGCCGCGCTGTCGCCCGCGGTGGCACTGCTGAACCTCGCCCTGCTGATGGCCTGGCTGCTGGTGACCGTGGTGCTGGTGGCCGGCTTCGACGCGGCGCTGACGGCGACGGCGCAAAGCGTGCTCGAACGGCCGTTTCGCAACTTCTTCACCGGCCTGGTGGCGGTACTCGCCGTGGCCGTGACCTTCGCGGTGCTGACCGCGGTGGCGCCGGCGTTGGTCGGCGCGCCCCTGCTCGCCGTCTGTGGAACAGCGATCCTCGTCTGCAAGCTGTGGGGCACGGTGGCGGTGTTCCTGGCGGTGGGCGCGCGCCTGCTGCCGCATCGCCTGGGCCTGACAGGCCGGCCGCTTGCCGGCGCCCTGTGCGGGCTTCTGGCCCTGGGCCTGGTGAAGATGGCGCCCTGGGTCGGCGGCTGGACCTGGACGATCGTCACCTGCGTCGGCATCGGCGCCGCGCTGGACAGCAGGCTCGGCCGCCGCGATCCGTGGTTCTCCGGCTTGTAGCCAGGTGCCTACCGGCGCACCCGTTCGATGATGCGCGCCGAGTCCTTCATGAACTCCATCATCTTCTCTTCGATCGCGCCGCCGCGTTCGTCGAGCCGACGGGCCTGTGCCAGGGCGCCGCGCGCCCCGTCCTCGTCGCCTGATGCCAGGAGAGCCATGCCCAGGCGGGTGAGCGCCGCGGTCGACGGTCCGAGTTCGGTCGACTGGGACAGGAACTCGATCGCCTCGTTCAGCTCCTGGCGCTTGTAGTGGACCCAGCCCAGGGCCGCTAGCGGGAACTGGCGCAACTCCTCCGGGGCGTGCTCCAGGGACCGGCGCGCGAAGTCGAGCGCCTGGTCCAGGTCCTCGTCCATCTCCGCCAGGTTGTACGCCATCTCGTAGTAGGCGATGCTCTTCGAGAAGTTGGAGGCGGCCTCGTCGAGCAGCCGCTGTCCCGCGTCGTTCGCGTCCCTGTACTTGCCCTCGCTGCGTAGCGCCTCGATCAGGGTCGCGTAGGCGGTCGCCCGCAGCATCTCGCCCGGCTTCGATGCGAGCACCCGCTCGGTCAGCGGGCGGATTTCCTGGCTACGGTCGAGCCGCAGGCAGGCGAGGGCGTAGGACATCAGCAGCGCCGGGTTGTCCGGGTCGAGCGCCAGCGCCTCGCGGTAGCAGCGGAGCGCTTCCGGCGCGTCGCCGGATCGGATCGCCTGCTCGCCGCGGCTGACCCAGTCCGCCGCGGCGGGGCTGGTCCTGGGCAGGTCGGCTCCCGAACGTCCCGAGAGGTAGGCCACCAGGTCGCGGTAGCGCATGCGCCTGGGGTTCAACTGCTGGGCCGTCCGAAAGGCTGCGAGCGCCTTGCGGTTCCAGCGCCGGTCCAGGTAGCAGAGACCGAGGAGGTGATGGCACTCCTCGAAGCCGGGATCGAGTTGAACCGCGCGGCTCAACGACTCGATCGCCCTCGCCAGGCGGCCCGTCTCGTAGTGGCAGCGGCCGAGCAGGTAGAGCGCCTGCGGCACGACGTCGATCTCGACCGCCCGCGAAAGATACGCGGCCGCGGACTTCAGCTGTCCCCGGCCGGCGAGCGACGCTCCCAGGCAGAAGTGCGGCAGGAAAGCGTCCGGGTGCTGGATGACGGCCCTCTCCAGGAGTTCCTGGCCACGTTGCTCGTCGCCCTGCTGGAGCTGGATGACGCCGGTGTAGACGAGCCCCTGGACCTGGTCCGGTTTGGCTTCCAGCAGCCGGTCGAAGTGCTCCAGCGCGCGTTCCAGTCGGCCCTCCTGGAAGTGCGATTCGCCCAGAAACCGGGCCAGTTCGTGGTTGCGTCGGTCGAGCCCGGCCGCCTCCTCCAGCGACTTCATCGCCCGGTCCAGGTCCAGACCGTTCAGCGCGTGCTCCGCTTCCTCGATGAGCTGCTTGAAGGCGGGGCGCCGGCCGCCTTCGTAGAGACCCAGAATGCCCTCCTTGACCGCGGCGAAGCGCTCGCGCTTCTCCAGCACCAGGAACTGGTAGTCCATCTTGGACTCCCAGAGGTCGCTCCATTCGGCGGTGTCGATCACGTTCTGCCGCTCCAGGAGGTCGCGCAGGGCCAGCATGCCGGCGTGATGGACGAGGATGCTCTCCTCCTGCCGCTCCATGGCGCTCAGGACCTGCTGCACCGTCTCGCCGATGCGCTTGAGGACCTCCTCCAGCATCGAGATCCGTTCCAGCAGGTGCTCGTCGAGCGAGAACTCCTCGTCGCCGGCGTCGAGGGTCTCCTCTCCCGAGACGGCGGAGCTGGAGAGCACCATCAGCTTCTGCCGGCAGCGCTGGCAGTACTCCGCGTCGTCCTCGTTCCGCGCGCCGCATACCTGGCAGTACATCGCCGCGAGCCTACTTTGTAGGATCTGGCCGCCACTTGGTGCGCGGGTCTTCTGACCCGCCGCCGCCGTAGGCGGCCAGGCATACGCGCCGGCCGTCAGGCCGGCTCCGTTTTGTAGTCTCCGCGGCCGGAGAGCGACGATGCGCTGGAGCAACTACTACCTGATGACCGCCCGCGAGGCGCCCCGGGACGCCGAGGTGGTGAGCCACCGGTTGATGGCGCGCGCCGGACTCGTGCGGCGGCTGGCGGCCGGGATCTACACGATGCAGCCGGCGGGCTGGCGGACGATGCGCAAGCTGATGGCGATCGTCCGCCGCGAGATGGAGCGGGCGGGAGCGGTCGAGCTTTCGATGCCGGCGATTCAGCCCGCCGAGCTGTGGGAGGAGTCCGGCCGCTGGTTCAAGTACGGCGCCGAGCTTCTGCGGATGGAGGACCGTCACGGAAGGCGGTTCTGCTTCGGTCCGACCCATGAGGAGGTCATCACCGACCTGGTCCGGCGCGACGTGAAGAGCTACCGGCAGATGCCGCTCAACCTGTTCCAGATCCAGACCAAGTTCCGGGACGAGATCCGTCCGCGGTTCGGCCTGATGCGCGGCCGCGAGTTCATCATGAAGGACGCCTACTCCTTCGACGCGGATGAGGAGGGCCTGGACCGGAGCTACCAGGCCATGTACGGCGCCTACTCGCGCATCTTCGAGGCCTGCGGGCTCGAGTACTCCGTGGTCGAAGCGGACCAGGGCGCCATCGGCGGTTCCTCGTCGCACGAGTTCATGGTGCTCGCCGACACCGGCGAGAGCGCGGTCGCAAGCTGCGCCGCCTGCGGCTACGGCGCCAACGTCGAACGGGCTGAGATCGGCGCCCTGCCGCAGCCGGAGGCAGCCGGCGCCGAGGGTGACGGACCGCGCAGGGTTTCGACGCCGGGCGCGACGACCGTCGCCGAGGTCGCCGGAATGCTGGAGGTCGACAGGGCCCTGGTGGTCAAGACGCTGATCTACGAGACGGACGACGGACTGGCGGCGGTCGCGATCCGCGGCGACCGCGAGGTGAACGAGGTCAAGCTGCTGAACGTGCTGGGCGGCCTCGGGCTGCGCCTCGCCTCGGCCGAGCAGGTGGCGGCGGCCACCGGCGGTCCGCTCGGCTTTTCGGGTCCGGTCGGCCTTTCGCCCGAAGTGCGACTGGTGGTCGACGAGTCGGCTCGCCAACTCGCCGGCTTCGTCTGCGGCGCCAACGCTGGCGACGAGCACCTCGTCTCCGTGCACTGGGACCGGGACGTGGCGAGCGCGCGTCCGCTCGAGTGGGTCGACGTGATGACCGCCGAGGCCTCCGACCCCTGCCCGCGCTGCAGCGGCGGCGAACTGCGCATCTCGCGGGGCATCGAGGTCGGCCACATCTTCAAGCTGGGCACGGCCTACTCCGAGAGCATGAACTGCACCTTCACTGACGAAGCGGGCCGCCTGCGTCCGGCCGAGATGGGCTGCTACGGCCTCGGCATCGGACGCACCGCGGCGGCGGCGATCGAGCAGGGGCACGACGACGGCGGCATCGTCTGGCCCGTGCCCCTTTCGCCCTTCACGGTCGTCCTCAGCTTGCTCGACCCCGGCGACGACGCCGTGCGCTCGGCGGCGGACGGTCTCTACGAGGAACTCGAGGCCAAGCTCGCCCCGGGTGGCTTCGACGTCCTCTACGACGACCGCCGCGAGCGCCCCGGCGTCAAGTTCAAGGACGCGGACCTCGTCGGCTTCCCGGTGCGCGTCGTGGTCGGCGGCCGCTCGCTTCGCGCCGGCGGCGCCGAGGTTTCGAACCGGCAGGACGGCGAGCGCGAGGTCGTGCCGCTCGACGGGGTGTCAGACGTCGTCCTCAGGCGGCTGTTGCCGGGGGTCTTCTGACCCCCGGATTCCGGCTCTACGCCTCCTCCTCAGCCGGCTCGGGCAACACGTGGAGTTTCAACGACACGATCCGGTTCCCGTCCACCTCAACCACCTCTAGCCGTAGCCGTCCGACCTCGACGGTGTCGCCGATCTCGGCGGTCCGGCCGAGTTCGGACAGGGCGATGCCGGCGACGGTGTCCTCCTCGCGGGCGTCGGAGATGTCCATCCCGAGCTCGTCCTCGAGGTCGTCGAGCAGCATGCCGCCGAGCACCTTGTAGCCGCCGTCGTCGAGGCGGACGAACTCCGGCGCCTCGGCGTCGAACTCGTCCTGGATCTCGCCGACGATCTCCTCCAGCACGTTCTCGAGGGTCACGATGCCGGCCACGCCGCCGAACTCGTCGACCACCGCCGCCATGTGGATGTGCTCGTGGCGCATGCGGGCCATCAACTGGTCGAGCGGCAGGGTCTCGGGCACCGCGAAGGTCTCGCGGGCGATGTCGCGTAGCGACTCCGGCGGTTCCTGGGCGATGAACAGGTCCTTGATGTGCACCAGGCCGACGAGCTGGTCCAGGTCGCCCTCGCAGAGCGGGAAGCGGGTGTGACCGCTCCGGCGGGCGCGGTCCAGGTTAACGTCCATCGGCGCCGCCGCGTCGAGGTAGACCACCTCGGTGCGGGGGACCATCACCTGGCGGGCGTTGCGGTCCGAGAGCTCGAACACATTGTCGAGCAACTCCCGCTTGGGCTCGGAGAGTTCGGTCTCCTGCTCGGAGGCGAGGAGACTCCGGATCTCCTCCTCGCTGTGAGCGAGTTCGCCGTGCCGCAGAGGTTCGATGCCGAACAGGCGCAGGAAGGCGTTCGCCATCTGGTTCAGGACCCAGATGCCGGGGTATGTCACCTGGTAGAAGAACCACAGCGGCGCGGCCACCCACAGGCTGGTCGGTTCGGGCCGGCGGATGGCGAGCGACTTCGGCGCCAGCTCGCCGAGCACGATGTGGAACACGCTGATGATCGCGAAGGCGACCATCAGGCTGATCGAGTGCGCGGCCTCTTCCGGCAGGTTGGGCGCCAGGTCGAAGAGGGGCTGCAACAGTCGGTTGACCGCGGGTTCGCCGACGATGCCGAGGCCGATGCTGGCGAGGGTGATGCCGAGTTGAGTGGCCGACAGGTAGGCGTCGAGCTGATCGATCATGCGCTGCGCCAGTCGGCCCCGCAGCGTGTCCTGGTGGGGCGCCACCTGGGTCGGCCGGACCTTGACCAGGGCGAACTCGGCGGCGACGAAGAAGCCGTTCAGGCCGACCAGGAAGAGGGCCAGCGCCAGGCTCCAGCCCAGCGGCAGATCGAGATTCACGGGCGGCCCGGTGGCCGCGACGATCGGCGGGATCATTCGCGCGCCGGGAGGGGCGTGGTCGTCAGCGGCGGACGGGACCCGCGGTCACAGGCGCGCCGGTCGGGGTCCGGGTCGGGGTCGTCCAGACTGGAGTCGGATGGCGAAGGGTCCGAAGCTTCGTCGTTCACGCCGGCTTAGCGTAGCAGGGCAGCGTCAGGGTTCATGCCAGGGCTCGGGCTCGGTCTGGCGCCGGACGTGGAGGCCGGCGCCGGTGATGCGCTGGATCAGCTCCTCGACGTGCTCGACGCCGCGGGTTTCGAGCCGCAGCTCGATGTGCACTTCATTGAGCCCGAGGGCGGTGAAGGCGCGCTCGTGGTGGGTCTCCAGGACGTTGGCGCCCGCTTCGCCGACCAGGTTGAGCAGCTCGGCCAGGGCGCCCGGACGGTCCTTGACGCAGACGTCGAGCCGGACCAGGCGCCCGTCTTTGGTCAGGCCGCGGTCGATGATGCGGCTCAGGAGCGTGACGTCGATGTTGCCGCCGGTCAGCACCATCGCGATCCGGCGGCCTTTCGCCTGCGGGATGTGGTCGTTGACGACGGCGGCCAGCACCGCGGCTCCGGCGCCCTCGACGACCGCCTTCTCACGCTCGAGCAGGAGGAGGACGGCGTTCGCGATCTCTTCCTCGTCCACCGTCACGATGTCGTCGACGAGTTCGCGCACCAGGCCCATCGTCAGCTCGCCGGGTCGCTTGACCGCGATGCCCTCGGCGATCGTGTGGCGGCGCTCCACCGTCACCGGGCGGCCGGCGGCGAGGCTCTCCCGCATCGACGGGACGGCCTCCGTCTGCACGCCGACGATCCGGGTCTGCGGCCGGTGCGCCTTGTAGGCGGCGGCGATCCCGGCGATCACGCCGCCGCCGCCGATCGGCACGACGACGACTTCGAGGTCGGGCTCCTGGGTCATCAGCTCGAAACCGATCGTGCCCTGGCCGGCCACGATCTGGGGATCTTCGAAGGGGTGGACGTACGTCCAGCCGTGCTCGGCTTCGAGTTCGCGGGCGTGGGCCGTGGCGTCGTCGAAGGTCTCGCCGGCCAGCCGGACGTCGGCGCCGAAGTTCCTCGTGTTGGCCACCTTGATCAGGGGCGTCGGCAGCGGCATGACCACGGTCGCCTCGAGACCGAGGCGATGCGCGTGGTACGCCACGGCCTGGCCGTGGTTGCCGGCCGAGGCCGTGATCAGGCCGCGGCTTCGCTCCTCTTCCGAGAGGGTGAGGATGCGGTTGAGCGCCCCGCGCTCCTTGAAGGAGCCGGTCATCTGCAGGTTCTCGAGCTTGAAGTAGGCGCCGATGCCGCAGAGGCGGGAGAAGTACTCCGAGCGGGCGCAGGGACTCTCGTAGACCGCGCCGGCGATCCGTCGCCGCGCCTGCTCGATCAGTTCGGCCATGTGCAGAGTGTCGACCACGACAGGATTCTGCAACAAGTCTCGCGTTGACAGGGCAACTCTCCCCTTTGTACCGTTGCGCCTTCTCGCGGCCGGCCTTGCCGGCATTCTCGGTCGCGGGATACAGGCCCGTAGCTCAGTTGGTTAGAGCGCTACGTTGACATCGTAGAGGTCAGCGGTTCGAGTCCGCTCGGGCCTACCAGACATGGGCCGTTCGGTCTGTGGCTCAGGCGCTTAGCTCAGTTGGTTAGAGCGCTACCTTCACACGGTAGAGGTCAGCGGTTCGAGTCCGCTAGCGCCTACCATCCTGCTCTTCCAAAGACCGTTCTCGACCGATGCTCGACCTGACGTTGCCTGACGGATCGGTGCGCAGCGTCCCGCCCGGGACGACGGCGCTGGACGTGGCGCGCTCGATCGGCCCCGGCCTGGCGAAGGCGGCGGTCGGCGCCGAACTCGACGGCCGCCTCGTCGATCTGCGCACGCCGATCGAAGCGTCGGGGCGGTTCCGGCTGTTCACGGCAAGGAACGAAGAGGCCGGCATCTTCCTGCGCCACACGGCGGAGCACGTGCTGGCCGACGCGGTCCAGAGACTCTGGCCGGGCACCCAGATCGATGTCGGCCGCCGGGATCACTCCGAGAAGTACCAGTACGACTTCCGCTTTCCGCGGGCCTTCGTGCCGGAGGACCTCGAAGCGATCGAGGCCAAAATGCGGGAGATCCTGCGCGAGAAGCACGAGGTCGAGCGGGTCGAGATCGACCGGCAGGAAGCCCGGGAGTTGTTCGCCGGCATGGGCGAGGAGCTGAAGCTGGAGCGACTGGACGACATCCCGGAGGGCGAGCCGATCACGCTGTTCCGGCACGGCGAGTTCGTCGATCTGTGCCGCGGTCCGCACGCCCAGCGCGTGGACCAGGTCGGCGCGGTCAAGCTGCTCGAGAGTTCGGGCGTGTTCCATCGCGGCGACCAGAGCCGGGAGCAGTTGCAGCGGATCTACGGAACCGCGTTCGCGAGCCGGGAAGCGCTCGACGGGTATCTGGCCGACCTGGAGCTGCGCCGGGCCCGCGACCATCGCCGCCTGGGCCCGGAACTCGACCTGTTCAGCTTCAGCCAGAGCGCACCGGGCAGTCCGTTCTTCCATCCCCGCGGGACGGTGATCTACAACCTCCTCGTCGACTACGTGCAGGGACTCAACCGGCGCGACGGCTTCGAGGAAGTGCGGACGCCGCAGATTCTCGACGTCGATCTCTGGCATCGCTCCGGGCACTGGGACAACTACCGCGAGAGCATGTTCTTCACCGAGGTCGATGAGCGGCAGTACGCGGTGAAGCCGATGAACTGCCCGACCCACTGCCTGATCTACCGGACGGGTCTTCGTTCCTACCGCGACCTGCCGATCCGCTACGCCGACTTCGGCCGCCTCCACCGCTACGAGCAGTCCGGGGTCATCACCGGCCTCACCAGGGTGCGCACGTTCTGCCAGGACGACGCCCACACCTTCTGCACCGAGGAGCAGGTGGAAGCCGAGGTCCTGCTGCCGGTGTCGACGATCCTCGAGATCTACCGGACGTTCGGCTTCGAGGACATCCAGATCGAAGTCTCCACGAGGCCGGAGAAGTCGATCGGCAGCGCCGAGCTCTGGGAACGGGCCGAGAACGCGCTGATGGGAGCGCTCAGGAGCCGTGGCCTCGAGTTCGACGTCAACGAGGGCGACGGCGCCTTCTACGGCCCGAAGATCGACTTTCAGGCCCGCGACGCGCTCGGCCGGAGCTGGCAGTTGGGGACCGTTCAGCTCGACTACCAGATGCCCGAGCGGCTGGACCTGGAGTACACCGCCAGCGACGGCGGGACGAGGCGCCCGGTCATGCTGCATCGGGCGATGCTGGGCTCGGTCGAACGCTTCCTGGGCATCCTGATCGAACACACCGGCGGCGCCTTCCCGATCTGGCTGGCGCCCGTGCAGGCAATCGTCCTGCCGGTCTCCGACCGCTTCATGGACTACGGCCGGGAGGTCACCCGCCGCCTGTCCGACGCCGGCGTCCGCGTCGAACTCGACGAACGCAGCGAGAAGCTCGGCTACAAGATCCGCGACGCCCAGACCCACAAGGTCCCTTACATGCTCGTCGTCGGCGGCCGCGAACAGGAAGCCTGCACCGTCTCGCTCCGGCTCCGCGAGGCGCCGGAGGACGGCGGTTCTCCGGATCAGGGGGCGGTCGCGATCGACGAACTCGCGGACCGCATATCCGACCGCGTCGCGTCGAAGTCGCTCGATCTCTGACGCCTTAGCGTCAGGACAAGGAACTCATGCTCGGGCCGGTGGCGCGGGTTCGCGCCATCCATCGCTCTTGTATCGCCTATCTCCTCTCTGAGATCGCACAAAACTCGCACAGAAGACCTAGTGTGCACCAACACTCGTTCTTGGTCGGTTTTGTACCGGAGCCTCCAGACATCGATTCCCTTGAGTATCGCGGTCTGGCGAGGTTCCGAGGAGGTAGTCCATGCTGGCGTTTGGCAGATTCGAGTCGGGCCGTTCATGCGGTCGCTTCGGTCGTCGGGGACCGTTTGTCCTGAGTGTCGCGGGGCTGCTCCTCGCGGCAACCGTGTCGACCGCACCTTCGCAGGCCGTCGTGTCGGCCGACGAGAGCCTAGTGGACGGGTCACCGCTGATCGTTTTCGGCGAGGTGCTCGGTGTCCATCCGGGGCGGGAGGGCACGGGCCCGACGACGGAGTATCTGTTCGGTATCGAGGAGGTCCTGAAGGGCTTCGTTGGCGGCAGCGCGATCATGGTTCGGCACGCAGACGAAGGCGTGCCGACGGCGCGGCAGTCTGCCTTGGGGCTGCCGATGCTTGCCGAGGGCGACCGCGTTCTGCTCTTCCTGGAAGCCGAGGAGTCAGGCGCCCACGCGATCGCGGAGTACTTCCTGGGTCAGTTCCGGGACGCCTCGCGCTTCCGCCACTGGATCGCTGATCGAGTTGCGGGTGTGGAGAGGGCTGCGGACTACTTCAAGACGGAGCGGCCAGCGGTCCCGGTGGCGCTGCGGGCGGCCGATCGACTCATCACGGAAGGGCGAGACAAGCTGCTTGCCGGCGACAACCCGACCACGGCGCTCGCTACTTCCTCCTGCAGCGGAGTGACCTGTCTTCTGCAGGGAGAGCGCTTCCGGGTCAAGGCCTGGTACTCCAATGGCGGCTCCGGCCGGAGTGCCGGCGCCGTCGGAGCCGCTCTCGGGGGTTCCGCCGGACTGTTCACCTCCGACAGTGGCAGCTCGGAGTTTCTAGTCCGGATCGTCAACCAATGCAGCGTAACGGGTTACTGGGCAGTGTACGCCGGGGCTGCATCGGACGCGGACTTCCGTGTGGCGATCAGGGACACGCGGTCCAACGAACTCAAGTGGTTCGGGGTCAAGGCCGGGCGCTCCGTCGCGGATGCCGATGCGTTCTCCTGCGCGCCGGGCGATGCCGGTATCGCGACCGCGGGACCCGGGATGGACTCGGGCAGTCCATGCGGCGGCGTGACGTGCTTCCTGCAAACGGGAGCCTTCCGGGTGAAGACCTGGTATTCGAGAGCCGGCGGCCCGAACTGGGCGGCGCCGACGGTGGCCGTCAACTTGGGTGAGACCGCGGGACTGTTCACCTCCGCCAGCGGCCATTCGGAGCTTCTACTCCGGGTCGTCAACACATGCAGGGCCACGGGTCACTGGACGGTGTATGCCGGGGCCGCATCGGACGCGGACTTCCGCATCGCGATCCGTGACACCCGGTCCAACGAACTCGAGTGGTTCCGGGTCAGTACCGGGCGCTCTGTCGCCGATGGCGAAGCGTTCCCGTGCCTGGGAGGCGACCTTTCGATCTCCGACCGGGCGGCGCTGGCGGCCCTCTACGAGGCGACGAACGGCCCGAACTGGACGGACGATACGAACTGGCTGACCGATAGGCCGCTCGGCGAATGGCACGGCGTGACGACGGATGAATCGGGCAATGTGGTTGAGTTGAACCTCAGGCGCAACTTCCTGGTCGGCAGGATCCCGCCGGAACTGGGGGGACTCGCGCACCTGCAGCGCCTGAACCTCTCGAGCAACGTGCTGCTCCAGGGTCGTCTGCCGCGGGAGTTCTTCGACTTGACAGATTTGGAGTACTTGACCCTGAGTGGGACGGGGTTAGGCGGTCCCCTGTCGCCGGCGCTCGCGCGGCTTGGCAAGCTGAAACGGCTGCGATGGGCCGGAAGCGGATTGACCGGACCTATTCCCCCCGAACTGGGAAGTCTGATCGGCCTGGAGATGCTTGAGCTCGAGGCCAACTATCTGACCGGGACGTTACCCCCGGAGTTGGGCAATCTGGCCAACTTGTTTTGGCTGTGGGTCGGTTGGAACGAACTGAGTGGACCGATTCCTGCCGAGTTGGGACGTCTTTCCCGGCTACTGCAGTTGAATCTGATATCCAACCATCTCATCGGTGAAGTTCCGGCTGAACTTGGGGACATGGAGAATCTCCGCAACCTCCAACTCTCGGGGAACGCACTGAGCGGCGCCATCCCCGGGACACTCCGTAGCCTGTCCCGTCTCTCGTCGCTGGAACTCGGAGGCAACGGCTTCACGGGCTCGATCCCATCCTGGTTGTCGACTCTTGGCGAACTGAGGCGTTTGTATCTGGACGGCAACGCGCTGTCGGGTGGGTTGCCGGACGAGTTCGGGTCGTTGACGAACCTCACCGATCTTCGGGTCGGCGCCAATCCCGCGCTCTCCGGCCCCGTGCCGGCGAGCCTCACACGCCTCGACAACCTGGCGAGCTTCAAGGCCGGAGGTACGCGCCTGTGCGCGCCCCCGGATCCCGAGTTGCTGGCTTGGCTCAGCGGGATTCCCTTTCAACGGCTGGCCCGATGCGAACCAGCCGAGGCGTATCTGACCCAGTCCGTGCAATCGAGGGAGTTTCCGGTGCCTCTGATAGCGGGCCGGCCCGCGCTCCTTCGGGTGTTCCTGGCTCAGGAGAACGGGGACGGCTCGAGGGTGCCCGAAGTACGGGCCACGTTCTACGTCGACGATGCGCGGATACATCGCGTGGACATTCCGGCGAGCAGTGCGCGCGTGCCAGCGGCGATCGACGAGGGTTCCCTGACCGGCAGCGCAAACGCCGACGTACCGGGCAGTGTGATCCGGCCGGGGCTGGAAATGGTGATCGAGATCGACCCGGGCGGACGTGCCGGTGCCGGGGTCCGGCGGCGATTGCCGGAGCGCGGGCGGACGGCAGTGGACGTGGTCGACCTGCCGGACTTCCAGTTGACAGTGATTCCGTTCCTCTACGAGTCCAATCCTGACCGATCCATCCTGGAGATCACGGAGGAGATGGCGGCTGCGCCCGAAGAGCATCCACTGCTCAAGGAGACTCGCACGCTTCTCCCGGTAGGCGGCCTGGAAGTCCACTCACACGACCCGGTCTTCTCCTCCACCGACAACGCCCTCACGATCCTTCGCGAGACCGAGATGATCCGGCTCATGGAAGGGCGGCCCGGCTACTACATGGGCATGCTGGCGCCCGTTCGCCTTGGGATCTTGGGAGTAGCGTACGTACCGGGCCGGTCGAGCTTTTCACAGCCGCTGTCTCGAACGGTGGCTCATGAACTCGGACACAACTTGAGCTTGTCCCACGCACCGTGCGGGGGCGCTGCCGGTCCCGACCCTCGGTACCCCCACCCGACGGGAGTGATCGGAGCCTGGGGATACGACCGCGATACGAAGACTCTCGTTTCTCCGTACACACCGGACCTGATGACGTACTGCAGGAACCACTGGATCAGCGACTACCATCTGGCGAACGCGCTTCGGCACCGCGTGAAGTCAGAAAGCGTCGGTACGACCCGCGCCATGGCTTGGTTCGGAGAGGTCAATGGGCCGGACGCCAGGAACGCCAGGAGACGGTCCCTCCTTGTGTCGGGCGGTCTGGACGCCGGCGGGAACCCGTTCCTCGAGCCGGCGGTGATCGCCGATGCCCTGACGTCCCTTCCTCCACCGGGGCGCGACTACCTGTTGAGGGGGACGACGGAAGACGGGAGCGTGGCTTTCTCGCTGCCATTCGACATGCCGGAACTGCCCGACCTGGACGACGGGCGCTCCGGCTTCGTCTTCTCGATCCCCGTGAGCTGGGAGGGGGCCCTGGAGCGAATCAGTCTTCTGGGTGACGACGAATCGGTCGTCCTCGACCAGGACACCGACCTGCCGCTGGCCATTCTGCGCGATCCGGAGACCGGACAGGTGCAGGCTATCCTGCGCCGGCCGGTGACCGAGGCGCTCGAGATCGCCGGCGACGGCAGCCTTGAGGTCGTGGCGAGCCGAGGTCTGCCGGCGGAACGCTAGTCCGAACGCACTTGTACCGGCTAGCCCGGAGTCGCGTTTCCGGCTAGTATGCGCCGTTCGGCGGCTCCTCCGAGCCCCACAGGAGGCTCTGGAATGCCCAAGCAGAAAACGCACCGTGGAGCGGCCAAGCGCTTCAAGCTCACCGCCAAGGGCAAGGTGAAGCGCAGGCACTCGATGATGAACCATATGCAGACCAAGAAGGCGCAGGGCCGGAAGCGGAAGCTGCGGAAGCAGACCGATGTCGTCGGCGGTTTCGCCAGGGCGATCAGGGGGATGATCCGCTAGCTCGCCCGGGCTAAGGGGCATACGACGATGGCACGAGTGAAACGGGGCAGCCGGCGCGCCCGCCGGCGGAAGAAGATCCTCAAGCAGGCGAAGGGCTACTACGGCGTCAAGTCGAAGGGCCACCGGATAGCCAAGCAGGCGGTCGACCGGTCGCTCGCCTACTCCTACCGCGACCGGCGGCAGCGGAAGCGCCAGTTCCGGAGCCTCTGGATCGTCCGGATCAACGCCGCCGCGCGTCTGAACGGGCTCTCCTACAGCCGGTTGATGTCGGGACTCCGGCTTGCCGGCATCGAGTTGAACCGGAAGATGCTCGCCGACCTCGCGGTGCGCGATGCCGAGGGATTCGCCGCCATAGCGACGGCCGCGCGGGGAGCGCTAGAAGCGGGCGCGGGTTCGGCCTCGTCATCCTGATGCCTGAGGGGGCGGTCGACGCGGTCGCGCGCCTCGAGGCGGCGATTCAGCGCGCCAAGGAGGCGCTGGCTGCCGAGCGCGAGCGGACGCGGGAGTTGACCGCCGAACTCGAAGCGGCCGAGAAGCGTGCCGCCGAGGAGCGTGCCGAGATCGGTCAGCGGGTCGAGGCGCTGGCCGAGGGGCTCGAGGAGCTTCTGGCCGACGACGATTCCTGACGCGGCCGGCTGCTATAGTGCTCGCGCACGAGGGTGTCGAGAAATGGCCGAAAGTGAACGTCAGGAAGAAGTTGCGGCGACTGTCGCGGTGGAGATCTTCGGCGTTCCCTATTCCCTCCGCGAGGATGGAACGGTCGCTGCGGACCGGCTTCGCGTACTCGCGGAGAAGGTCGATCGCAAGATGCGGGAGGTCGCTGACCAGGCGCCGAATCTGGAGCCGAATCAGATTGCCATCCTCGCCGCGTTGAATCTCGCCAACGAGGCCAACGGCGGCGGAGAAGCGGACGACGGGCGCTACCAGGAGCTGGTCGAGCGCGTATCGAGTCTGACCTCCGACCTGGAGGCGGTCCTCGACGCCTGACTGTTGCTGAAAGGAACTTTGACCTTGCATCCCCTGCGCGGTTCGTGATGAAAGCCGTGGTTGGAACCATCGCTCTTGTTAAGGGAGTCCTTCAACTGCTCGCCCGTGCCAGCCCCGCTCGAACGGGGACGCTGACGGCGGGTGGCGCGGACACCCACCTGGTCCCGCTCTGGTTCTGTGTCGGGGCGCGTTCACACGGCCCCGCGGGGGATGCCCTTCTGCCCGGATTGAGGGCCGATGACCGAAACCACACTCATTGCCGCGGGCATAGCAACGGCGACGCTGGCGGCTGCCTGGCTGCTTTGGAACCTTGTCGGACGGCGTAGCGCGGCGAAGTTGATCAAAGAGGCGAGGCGCCAGGCCGAGGGCCTCGTCGAAGAGACCGAGCGCGACTGCGCGGCCAGGCGCCGGGAACAGGAGCTGGCGGCGAAGGAAGAGTTGCTGACCCTTCGCTCGGAGTTCGAGCGCTCGACGGCGGAGCAGCGCCGCGCGATGGAGGAGCGCGAGCGGAAGCTGAACGAGCGGCGCGCGCGCTCCCGCGAAAAGGCGGCCGCGCTCGAGTCGCTCGAGCAGGAACTGAACGGACGGCAGCGGGCGCTTGGAGAGGCCGAAAGCCGCCTCGAGGTCGAAGAGGCCGAGGTCGGAGAACGGCTGCAGGAGGTTCGCCGGCAACTGGAGCGGGTGTCCGGACTGACCGTGCAGCAGGCGCGCGAGGAGCTGAGCCACAGTCTCGAACACGAGGTGCGCATGGAGTCGGCGCACCTGGCGAAGCGGATCGAGGACGAGGCCCGGGAGTCGGCCCAGCGCGAGGCCCAGCGGATCATCAGCCTGGCGGTCGAGCGTTCGGCGTCCGACTACGTCTCGGAGACGACGGTCTCGGTGGTCATGCTGCCGAACGACGAGATGAAGGGGCGGATCATCGGCCGCGAGGGTAGGAACATTCGCGCCCTGGAGCTGACCACCGGTGTCGACCTGATCGTGGACGACACGCCGGAGGCGGTCATCCTCTCGGGCTTCGACCCGTTCCGGCGGGAGATCGCGCGCGTCACGCTGGAACGCCTGATCGCCGACGGCCGCATCCACCCGGCCCGCATCGAGGAGGTGGCCGCCAAGGTCAAGTCGGAGTTCGAGGATCGAGTGCAGCGCGAGGGCAGCGAGGCCCTGCTGGAGCTCAACCTGTCCGGTCTTCACCCCGAGTTGGTCACGCTGCTGGGCCGGCTCCGGTTCCGCACCTCCTACGGCCAGAACGTCCTCCAGCACAGCAAGGAGGTCGCCTTCCTGGCCGGCGCCATGGCGGGCGAGTTGAAGGCCGATGTCCATGTCGCCAAGCGCGCCGGCCTGGTCCACGACATCGGCAAGGCGGTGGACCGCGAGATCGACGGCACGCACCTGGAGATCGGCATCGACCTGCTGCGTCGCTACGGCGAGAGCGAGGAGGTGGTGCACGCGATGGCCTGTCACCACGGCGACTACGACCCGGAGACGGTCGAGGCGGTTCTCGTCACCGCCGCCGACGCCGTGTCCGCCGCGCGTCCCGGCGCCCGGCGGGAGATCCTCGAGAACTACATGAAGCGCCTCAAGAAGCTCGAGGACCTGGCATCGAAGTTCAAGGGCGTTCAGAAGAGCTACGCGATCCAGGCCGGCCGCGAGGTTCGGGTCATCGTCGACTGCAAGGAGATCAGCGACGAGCAGGCCGTGTGGCTGAGCCGTGACGTGGCGCGCAAGATCGAGAGTGAACTCACGTATCCGGGCCAGATCAAGGTCACCGTGATCCGGGAGTCGCGGTCGATCGAGTACGCGCGCTGAGAGAGTCCTGATGGCCCGGTTCCTCTTCGTCGGCGACGTGGTCGGCAAGCCGGGGCGGCGAGCGCTGTCCCGGCTGCTGCCCGAGCTGATCGACCGCCACCGGGTCGACGCGGCCGTCGTCAACGTCGAGAACGCGGCCGGCGGCAGCGGTGTAACGCCCGGGGTGCTCAAGGAGCTCTCGGACCTGCCGATCGACTGCATGACGACCGGCAACCACGCCTGGGCGAAAAAGGAGGGCGTGCCGTACTACGACCGGATCCCGAACCTGCTGCGGCCCGCGAACTACCCGGAAGGGAACCCCGGAGTGGGGGTCTTCGTCGGCGAGTTGCCGGTGGGGACGCCGTACGCGGTGATCAACCTGGAGGGTCAGACCTTCATGAAGCCGCTGCCCTCGCCGTTCGCCGCCGCCGACTCCATCCTGGCCGACCTGGATCCGGCGATCCGCATCGTCCTGGTCGACTTCCACGCCGAGGCGACGAGCGAGAAGCAGGCGTTCGCCTACCACCTGGACGGCAGGGTGACCGCGGTGCTCGGCACCCACACCCACGTGCCAACCGCCGACGCCCGCGTCCTGCCGCAGGGCACGGCACTGGTGACGGACGTTGGCATGACCGGTCCCTACGACTCGGTGATCGGCGTGCGCGCCGACCGGGCGCTCAAGCGCTTTCTCCTGAACACGCCTGCCGGCTTCGAGGTCGCCAGGCGGGATGTCCGGCTGGCGGCCGCCCTCGTCGACGCGGACGAGGCGACGGGCAGGGCCTCGAGGATCGAGTCGCTGCTGCTCCCGGTCGACTGACGCGGCCGCGGCGACCTGCTACTTGGCGGTTCCGGGCTCGAGCTCGGTCAGGCCCCGCCAGGTGCTCTTGCTGTCGTCGAAGGACGGCAGCGGCGGCTCGATGCCGCGCCGCTGGTTCACGCGCCACGACCATACGTAGGACCACTTGAGGTACGTGCCATAGGCCTGGAGCAGGCAGAACACGAGACCGCGCATGCCGTCGAGCACGCCGAGCTGCAGGCCGTAGGTGCGCAGGAAGCGCCACAGCGAGCGCCCCAGGACCTCGGCCGGGCCGGACCGGCGGCCGTCGCGCCAGAGCTGGGCGGCACCCCACCAACTGTAGCGCTGGATCCTCCGGGAGTAGGAAAGCAGGTCGTCGACCATGAAGTGGTCCATGGGACACCGGAGCACCGGCGCCGGCGTCCGGGTCCACATGTCGGCGTGTACGCGCCGGTTCGGGTACCGGCCCGCGTCGCGGCGCAGCAGCCGGACGACGCGGTCGTGCTGCCAGCCGGAGAAGCGGATCACCCTGTCCAGGAAGAACACGCGGCGCTTGATCGTGTACGCGTCGTGGGCCGGCTCTCCGTTGCAAAACAGCGCCGTGACTTCCGCCCGGAGTTCGGGTGTGCAGCGTTCGTCGGCGTCGAGAATCAGCACCCACTCGTTCCGCGTCTGGTCCATGGCCCAGTTCTTCTGCGACGCGGAACCGTAGTAGGTGCGCTGGACGAAGCGGGCGCGCTCGCACTGGCGCACGATCTCCGGCGTGCGGTCGGTGGAGAACGAGTCGACGACGAGCACTTCGTCGCACCAGTCGAGGGACGCCAGGCAGTCGGCAATGTGACGCTCCTCGTTGTAGGTGGTCACGAGGGCCGAAATCGGCGGTCGCGCTGGTTCTCCAGAGGTTGGGTCTGCCGACATTTCGTCCACGCGCGCATTGTATGCGGAGGGTAGGCTACGCGGCCGTGCGCTACCCCGGTCCCCGCAACGTAGCGCCACTTCTGCTTTTGTTGGGGAGTCTGGCCGCCCCGCCCACCTTCGCCTGCAACGCGGCCGGGGAGCACGCCGGGCCCAGCCGGGCCGACGAGTCGGGTCTGAGAGTAAGCACCGGAGTGACCGACTTCGGCAAGGGCCATGAGACCGTCGAGGTCGGTATCGAGCACCGCTTCGCCACCGACTGGTGTCTGGGGCTGGGTCCGCACGTGGGTGCCTTCGTTACCGCCGACGAGTCGTTCTTCCTCTACGCCGGCACCGACAAGCGGATCAACCTCGGGCGGCTCTGGTTCATCGAGTCTGGCACCTCGGTAGGTTTCTACGAGAAGGGAGACGGCAAGGACATCGGCGGCGAGTTCGAGTTTCGCACCGGGATCGCGGTCGGACGGCGGCTGCGGGACGGATCGCGGGTGAGCTTCGGCTTCTTCCATATGTCCAACTCGTCCTACTATCGTCGCAACCCGGGAATGAACTCCCTCCTTCTTCGCTGGTCGAGGTAGCGCGCAAGTGGCTGTGGATCCGGAACTGCTCGAACTGCTGGTGTGCCCCAGGTCGAAGGGGCCGCTTCAACTCGTGCCGTTGCCGGCGGAAGTGTGCGGGCGGCTCGTCGCCCGCTACCGGGAGCACTTCGGCGACGAGGAGCCCGAGGTCTCCGAGGGGCTCTGGTGCCCGGAATCCGGTCTCGTCTATCCGATCGTGAGCGACGTGCCGGTCATGCTGGTGGCCGAGGCTCTGCCGGCGCCCGAGGTGCTGCCGGACGCGTGAACGACTTCCCCTCCTTCCTGTCCACCCTCAGACCGGAGGTCGACGAGGCGCTGGACCGGCTGTTGCCGGACGCGGAAACCGAGCCGGCTGAAATCCACGAGGCGATGCGGTACAGCGTGTTCGCGGGCGGGAAGCGGGTCCGGCCTGCCCTGGTCGTTCTAGCCGGCGAAGCCTGGGGCGGCGCCCGCGCGGACCTGCTGGTGGGCGGAGCGGCTCTGGAGATGGTTCACACGTTCAGCCTGATCCATGACGATCTGCCGGCCCTGGACGACGACGACCTGCGCCGGGGGAGGCCGACCCTGCACCGAGCGCGGGGAGAGGCGATGGCGGTGCTCGCCGGCGACGCGCTGCTGAACCGGGCCTACGAGGTCCTGGCCCGCGAACCGGCGTCGGCGCCGCCCGAACGGCGGCTGGAGGCGGTCCGGCTGGTGGCGGACGCGGTCGGAACGGCGGGGATGATCGGCGGCCAGGTCTTCGATCTCCAGCACGAGGGCGCGGTGCGCGGGGCCGACGCCGACTCGCTCGAACGGATCCACCGTCTGAAGACGGGGGCCCTGATCGAGGCGAGCACGCGGCTCGGCGGCGTCTACGCGGGCGCGGGACCCGGGGGAATCGAGCAGGCCGGCCGGATCGGCGCCGAGCTGGGTCTCCTGTTTCAGATCGGCGACGACATCCTGGACGAGGTCGGCAGCTCGGAGGAACTCGGCAAGACGCCCGGCAAGGACCGGCGGGCCGGAAAGCTGACCTATCCGGGCCTGTTCGGCCTCGAGGGCAGCCGGAAGAAGGCGCAGCAGGCGGCGGACCGGTGCCTGGGGCTGATCGAGGGCTTGCCCTCCGGGCGCGGGTTGTTCAGGGCCCTGGTCGCCTTCCTGGTCCACCGCGGCTCGTGAGGCAGCGGCTCGATCAACTGCTGGTCGAGCGCGGGCTGTTCGCCAGCCGGGAGCAGGCGAAGCGAGCCGTGATGGCGGGCTGGATCCGGGTCGACGGCGAGCGCCGCGACAAGCCGGGGATCGCGGTGGACGTCGATGTCAAGATCGAGGTGCGGGGCCGCGCGGAGCCCTACGCCTCGCGCGGTGGCCGAAAGCTCGAACAGGCGCTGCGAGAGTTCGGGGTCGATCCGACGGACGCCGTCTGCCTCGATGTCGGCGCCTCGACCGGTGGGTTCACCGACTGCCTGCTGGCGCACGGAGCGGCGCGGGTCTACGCCGTGGACGTCGGCTACGGCCAGCTCGACGCGGGTTTGCGGAACGACCCCCGCGTGGTGGTCATGGAGCGCGTCAATGCCCGCCACCTGCCATCGGACGCCCTGCCCGAGCGCTGCCGGATCGCCACCGTCGACGTCTCCTTCATTTCGGTGGTCAAGGTGGCGCCGGCGCTGCTCCCGCACCTCGCCGCCGGCGCCGACCTGCTGGTCCTGATCAAGCCCCAGTTCGAGGTCGGCCGGGGTCAGGTCGGCAAGGGCGGCGTGGTGCGGGACGACGAACTGCGGCGGGAGATCGCCTCCCGGCGCATCGGCGAACTCGGCGCACTGGGCCTCGAGTTCAGAGCCTCGGTAGACTGCGACCTCCGGGGACCGGCAGGCAACCGCGAGATCTTCGCCCACTTCAGGACATGAGGTCGTGACCAGGATCCAGGAAGTGGCGGTCGTCGCCAAGCCGGAGAGCAAGCGGGCGGCCGCCACCGCCGCCGAGGTCGAGACCTGGCTTCGAGAGCGCGGCGTGGACCTGGGCGACGTCGACGCGCCGGGCCTGGGGCTGATCGTCGTCCTCGGCGGCGACGGCACGCTGCTCTCGGTGGCGCGCAGCCGGCCGGAAGTGCCGATCGTGGGCGTCAATCTCGGCAGCCTCGGCTATCTGGCCGAGATCGGTCTCGACCGCCTGTACGCGAACCTGGGGGCGATCCTCGAGGGACGGTTCGAGGTCGAGGAGAGACTGCTCCTGGACGTCGAGTTGCGGCACGCGGCGGGCGGCGTGGAGCGCTACCGCGCGCTCAACGACGCGGTCGTGCACAAGAGCGCCCTGGCCCGGATGATCGATCTGGCGGTCGAGATCGACGGTGAGCCGGTGGCCCGCTACCGGGCGGACGGCCTGATCGTCTCGACGCCGACCGGCTCGACGGCGTACAGCCTTTCGGCCGGCGGGCCGATCCTCTACCCGACGCTGCCGGTCGCGTTGCTGACGCCGATTTCGCCTCACACCCTGTCGATGCGGCCGATCGTGGTGCCGGAGCGGAGCACGATCGCGATGACCCTGGGCAGCCTGGACGAGGAGGTCTACCTCACGCTGGACGGCCAGGAGGGGGCCAGGCTCCATGGCGGAGATCGGGTGGTCGTGACCGCCTCGGAGTCGAAGGCGCTGCTCGCCAGGGTCGATGGCCAGACCCACTACGACGCCCTGCGCAGCAAGCTCCGCTGGGGCGAATAGAATCGGCGCCATGACAGGACGCAGTCAGGAACGGGAGCCGTCTCTCTTCACGCCGATCGAGGAAGCGGTCGAGGTCTTCCGCGACGGCGGCCAGGTGATCATCGTCGACGACGAGGATCGGGAGAACGAGGGCGACCTGGCCATCGCGGCCGAGAAGGTGACCGCCGACGCGATCAACTTCATGGCCACCCACGGCCGTGGACTGATCTGCCTGGCGATGACCGAGGACCGCTGCGACGAACTCGACCTGCCGCTGATGGTCCGGGACAACACGGCGCCCTTCGAGACCGCGTTCACGGTGTCGATCGAGGCCCGCGGCAAGGTCACGACCGGCATCTCCGCGGCTGACCGGGCGGCGACGATCGCCACCGCGATCGATCCCGCCACCCAGCCGCGGGACCTGCTCCGGCCGGGCCACGTCTTCCCGCTTCGCGCCAAGCGCGGCGGCGTCCTGAAACGAGCCGGGCAGACGGAGGCTTCGGTCGACCTGGCGACGCTCGCGGGGCTGGCGCCAGCCGGTGTGATCTGCGAGATCATGAACGAGGACGGGACGATGGCCCGGGTGCCGGATCTCGTCGAGTACAGCCGCCTTCACAAACTGCCGATGATCACGGTGTCGGACCTGATCCGCTACCGGCTGAAGCACGAGAGCCTGGTCAGGCTGATCGCCTCCCCGACCATGCCGACGCTCTACGGTCCGATGAGGGCCCACGCCTACCACGCCGAACTCACCGGCGAGGAGCACATCGCTCTGGTGATGGGCGAGCCGAAGCCGGACAAGGACATCCTGGTGCGGGTCCACAGCCAGTGCCTGACCGGCGACGTCTTCCACTCCGAGCGCTGCGACTGCGGCATCCAGCTACACCAGGCCCTCTCCACGATCGCCGAGGAAGGAGAGGGCGTCGTGCTCTACCTGCTGCAGGAGGGGCGGGGCATCGGCCTGTTCAACAAGCTGCGCGCCTACGATCTGCAGGACGAGGGGCACGACACCGTCGAGGCCAACCACAAGCTCGGGTTCAAGGCCGACCTCCGCAACTACGGCATCGGAGCGCAGATTCTCCGCGATATCGGCGTTCGCCGGATGCGGCTGATGACGAACAACCCGCACAAGTACATCGCCCTCTCCGGTTACGGTCTGGAAATCGTCGAACGCGTGCCGATCGAGATCGAGCCGACCGAGTCGAACCGCGACTATCTCCGGGTCAAGCGGGACAAGATGGGCCACCTGCTGAAGCTGGTTTGAGCGGGGACACCGCCGCGCGGCGGGCTCTCATCACCGGCGTGACCGGTCAGGACGGTTCCTATCTCGCAGAGCAGTTGCTCGAGGAGGGGTGGGACGTCTGGGGCCTGGTCCGGCCGGTGGCACGGACCGGCGGCACCCGGCGGATCGACCACCTGCTGGACGGCCGTGGCGGCCCGGGGCGGCTCCGCCTGATCGCCGGCGACCTCACCGACGCCTCGTCCCTGCACCGGGCCGTCGCCGAAGTGAGACCCCACGAGATCTACAACCTCGGCGCGCAGTCCCACGTCCAGGTCTCGTTCGAGCTGCCGGGGGCCACCAGCGAGGTCACCGGCCTGGGCGTTCTGCACCTGCTCGAAGCGGCCCGGCGACAGGCGCCGGAGGCGCGCTTCTACCAGGCGTCCTCCTCCGAGATCTACGGCCTGGTGGAGGAGTCGCCGCAGCGCGAGACGACGCGCTTCTATCCGCGCAGTCCCTACGCCGCGGCAAAGGCCTACGGTTTCCACATCACCCGGAACTACCGCGAGGCCCATGGCCTGTTCGCCGTGAACGGCATCCTGTTCAATCACGAGTCGCCACGCCGGGGCGAGGACTTCGTCACGCGCAAGATCACCCTGGCCGCGGCCCGGATCCGGGCGGGTCTGCAGGAGGGGCTGGAGCTCGGCAACCTGGAGTCGCGCCGTGACTGGGGCTTCGCCGGCGACTACGTGGAGGCCATGCGGCTCATGCTGCGGGCCGAAGACCCCGAGGACTACGTCATCGCCACCGGCGAGACGCACAGCGTCCGCGAGTTCTGCGAGATCGCCTTCGCCCGCACCGGGATGCCTCTCTCCTGGCGGGGCGAGGGAGTCGAGGAGCAGGGCGTGGCGGAGGATGGCCGGGTGCTGGTCACGGTCGATCCCCGGCACTTCCGCAAGGCCGAGGTCCCGGCGTTGCGCGGCGACGCGAGCCTGGCCCGGGAGCGTCTCGGCTGGCGTCCGCGTGTCGGTTTCCGTCAACTGGTCGAGATGATGGTCGACGCGGACCTCGAAGCTGTCGGATGCGGTTGACGCGCCGCAGGGCGCTCGGGCTGATCGGGACCGGCGCGGCCGTGCCGTTGCTCGGGTCCTGCACCGCGGACGATCGAACGGCCGGAACGCCGCAGGGAGGAGCAGCGATGGGCGACGCGCCGATCCACTACATGAGCTTGCGCGACGCTGCGAGTCTGATCGAGGCCAGAGAGCTCTCGCCGATCGCCCTGACCGAGGCGATGCTGGAGCGGATCGCCGCCGTCGACGGGCGGCTCAGGAGCTACGTGACCGTGATGGCCGACGAGGCGCTTGCCGCGGCGCGGGCGGCCGAGTCGGAGATCGAGAGCGGTCGCTACCGCGGGCCGCTGCACGGCGTCCCGATCGCCGTCAAGGACCTCTGCTACACGAAGGGCGTGCGCACGATGGGCGCGCTCTCGGTGCTGTCCGACTTCGTCCCCGGGTACGACGCGACCGTGGTCGAGAGGCTGCATGCCGCGGGCGCCGTTCTGCTCGGCAAGCTGAACCTGACCGAAGGCGCGATGGGCGCCTACCACCCGGACTTCGACATCCCTGTCAACCCGTGGGACGAGGGCCTGTGGACGGGCGTCTCGTCGAGCGGCTCGGGCGTGGCGACGGCGGCAGGCCTCTGCTTCGGTTCGCTCGGCTCCGACACCGGCGGATCGATCCGCTTTCCCTCCGCCCAGTGCGGCATCGTCGGTCTCAAGCCGACCTGGGGTCGGGTGAGCCGCCACGGCGTGCTCGAACTCGCCGGGTCGCTCGACCACATCGGACCGATGACGCGGACGGTCGCCGACGCCGCGATCATGCTCGAAGCGATCGCCGGCGCCGACGCGAACGACCCGACCGCGCTCGACGCGCCGGCGCCGTCCATCCTGCCGACGCTGGACGGCGATGTCGCGGGGATGCGGCTCGGCTTCGACCGGCGGTACGCCTCGGAGGGCGTCGACCCGGCGGTCGCCGCCGCGGTTGAGGAGGCCTTGCAGGTGCTGGCCGGCCTGGGCGCCGAGGTCGTGGAAGTCGAGATGCCGGCGGCGCCCTTCGACGACTGGTGGCCGCTCTGCTCCTACGAGGCCGTCCGGGCCCATGCCGCGACGTATCCGAGCCGCGCCGCGGACTACGGGCCGTACTTCGGCGAGTTCCTGGCTTTCGGCGCGCAGGTGAGCGCCGAGGCGCACGCGGAGGCGACCGCACGGCGCGCGGCCTTCAGCGAGCGCTTCGAGGCGATGCTGTCGACCGTCGACGCGCTGGTGTGCCCGTCCAACGTCGCCGCGCTGCCGATGACGGACGCGATGGGATACGACACGGTCGGGGCGTTCCGCGAGGCCCTGGAGTCCTTCGCCGCGACCTTCGATCCGCCGCTCGGCAGCATCCAGCTCTTCACGGTGCCCGCCGACTTCGCGGGCACGCCGACGATCTCCCTGCCGTGCGGCTTCTCGTCCGCGGGCGCGCCCCACAGCCTGCAGCTCGTCGGCCGCGACCTCAGCGAACCGACGCTCTGCCGCCTCGCCCACGCCTACGAGCAGGCCACCGCCTGGCACCTGCGCCATCCGGACGTCTACGGCATGTAGGGCGTCGGACTCGGCCCGAGCTGCGTCTTGAGAACCGCCTGGGCGGTGTCGATGAAGTCGCAGACCATCGGCCGGCTCTCGCGGGGATCGATGATCTCCTCGATGTTGAACGCCTCGGCCGTGCGAAACGGCGACGCCAGGGCCTCGAGGCGGTCCTCGATCTCCTTCTGCTTGGCCGCGGGGTCGTCGGACTCCCGGATGACGCGCCGGTAGGCGGCGGTCACCCCGCCGGAGATGTGCATCGAGCCCCAGTGGCCGGAGGGCCACGCGACGCGCCGGAACATGCCGCTCGGGCGGTCGTGGCACTGGCCGGCGACGCCGTAGAGCTGCCGGATGACGATCGTGAGCCAAGGCACACGGGTTCGAAGCGTCGCGCAGAGCATCTTGGCGCCGGCGCGGACGATCCCCTGGCGCTGCTGCTCGGGACCGACCATGAAGCCGGGCTCGTCGGCGAAGTAGACCATCGGCAGGTGGAAGGTGTCGCACAACTGCAGGAAGCGGATCACCTTGGTGCCGGCGGCGACGTTCATCGAGCCGCCGAGATGGCTCGGGTTGTTGATCATCGTGCCGACCGGATAGCCGTTGACGCGGGCGAGTCCGACGATGCGGGAGCGTCCGTAGTGCGGCGTGATCTCGAAGAAGGAGTCGCGGTCGAGAACCGCGTCGAGGATCTTCCTCGGGTCGTAGGCCTTGTTCTTCTCGCGCGGGATGGCGGACAGCAGCGACGGCTCGCGGCGCTCCGGGTCGTCGTGGGTGTCGCCCCGGGGCGGCATCTGCCAGACGCTGTCGGGCAGGTAGCTCAGGAACTGCTTGAGCATCGCGAAGGCCTCTTCCTCGGAGTCGGCGAGATTGTCGATCACGCCGCTGCCGAACACCTGGGTGCGCTCGTCGCCGAGATCCTCCTTCGTGATGTCGATGCCGAGCGCGGCCTTGACGACGGGAGGGCCGCCCGGGAACACCTGGCTCGTGCCCCTGACCATCACGTTGAAGTGGGCGAGGCAGGCCTCGACCGCCGGCAGCCCGGCGACGGAGCCGAGCACGGCGGCGACCACCGGGACCCTGCACAGCAGGTCCTCGATGCCCGGGGTGGCCGGGTTGGTCGGGATATAGGTGCGTCCGATCTTCTCGAAGGTCTTGACGCTGCCGCCGGTGGAGTCCAGGAGGCGGACGTAGGGCAGGCGCCAGCCGAGAGCCAGCTTCTGGGCGTGGCCGCTCTTGTCGCCGATCGACGCGTCGGAGGCGCCGCCGCGCACGGTGAAGTCACCGCCGTTCAGAACCGCGCGGCGGCCGTTCAGGCGGGCGAGCCCGATAACCCGGTTCGAGGGCCGGACGTCCTGGAGCTCGTTGCCGTCGTAGCTGGCCACTCCGGCGAGTTCGCCGATCTCCTGGAAGGAACCCTCGTCGGTGAACAGGTCGAGACGCTCGCGGATCGTCAGCTTGCCGCGGCGGTGCTGCTCCGCGATGCCGGCTTCGCCGCCCATCTGCCGGGCGAACTCGCGACGCCGCCTCAGTTCCTCGATCTCTCGCTCCCAGACCATCGTTCGCGGGCCGATGCTACTGCTAGACTGCCCGGCCGGCCGGCGCTGCTGGGCCGCACTACGACGACGTCGACGGAGCAGATGATGACCGAGCCGCGAGGGGCGCGGCGCAGCGGCTCGCCGCTGTCGCTGATTGCCGCCCCGGATCGCCTGAGCGAACTGCGGGAGGGATCGCGCGAATGGCCCTCCTGGACCCTGACGCCGCGCCAGATCTGCGATCTGGAGTTGCTGATGTGTGGCGGCTTCGCGCCGCTCGACGGGTTCATGAACCGCGCCGCGTTCGACCGCGTGTGCGAGACGATGCGCCTTCCATCCGGAGCGCTGTGGCCGATTCCCATCACGCTCGACGTCACGCC
Source organism: Acidobacteriota bacterium (assembly GCA_011525365.1). Classification (GTDB taxonomy): domain Bacteria; phylum Acidobacteriota; class Thermoanaerobaculia; order Multivoradales; family Multivoraceae; genus Multivorans. Next base: position 3,740,224 of record WTGQ01000002.1, on the reverse strand, counting down.
GGAGGCCGCCGCCGGCCTGGAGGCGGGGTCCCGTCTGGTCCTGCGCGACCTGGAAGGGTTGATGCTCGCGGTGCTCACGGTGGAAGACGTCTGGGAGCACGACCGCCGCAAGGAAGCGGAGCTCGTCTACGGGACTCTCGACCAGGCCCATCCCGGCGTCGCTCATCTCTACCAGCGAACGAACACCGTCTCCGTCGGCGGCAGGATCGAGGGAATCCAGTTGCCCCGTCACTACGACTTCCCCGGACTGCGGAAGACGCCGCAGCAGTTGCGGCGACGCTTCGCGCAACTCGGATGGAAGACGGCGATCGCTTTCCAGACCCGCAACCCGATGCACCGGGCGCACTTCGAGTTGACCCTGCGGGCGGCCCGGGAACTGGAGGCGAACCTGCTGATCCACCCGGTCGTCGGCATGACGAAGCCGGGCGACCTCGATCACTACACGCGCGTTCGTTGCTACCGAAGGGTTCTGAGCCACTATCCGCGCCACACCGCGGAGCTGGCCCTGCTGCCTCTCGCCATGCGCATGGCGGGTCCGCGCGAGGCGCTCTGGCACGCCCTGATCCGCAGGAACTACGGCTGCACCCACCTGATCGTCGGCCGCGACCATGCCGGACCGGGCCTGGACTCGCAGGGAAAGCCCTTCTACGGCCCCTATGACGCGCAGGAACTGATGGTCGAGCACGAGGCCGAACTCGGCGTCAGGATGGTCCCCTTCCAGATGATGGTGTACGTCGAGGACCGGGACTCGTACGAACCGGTCGACAACGTCAAGGAGGGGGAGCGGACACTGTCGATCTCGGGCAGCGACCTCCGCCGCCGGCTGCGGCGGGGCCTGCCGATCCCGGAGTGGTTCACGTTTCCGGAAGTGGCCCGCGAGCTGCGTCGCAGCCACCCGGCGCGGAGCAGCCAGGGCTTCACCGTGTTCTTCACCGGCCTTTCGGGCGCGGGCAAGTCGACGATCGCCAACGTGCTCCTGGTCAAGTTCCTGGAGGCCGGCGGCCGGCCAGTGACGCTGCTCGACGGCGACATCGTTCGGACGAACCTCTCGTCCGAGCTGGGGTTCTCCAGGGAGCACCGGGACATCAACATCCGTCGCATCGGCTTCGTCGCTTCGGAGATCACGAAGAACGGCGGCATCGCCATCTGCGCCCCGATCGCGCCGTACGAGAACGTGCGCCAGGACGTGCGGGAGATGATCGAGGCCGGCGGCGGTTTCATCCTGGTTCACGTGGCGACGCCGCTCGAGGTCTGCGAGGAACGCGACGTGAAGGGGCTCTATGCGAAGGCCCGGGCGGGACTGATCGACGCCTTCACCGGTATCTCGGACCCGTACGAGGTCCCGGAGTATCCGGACATGGTCATCGACACGACGGACATCACTGCCGAGGAGGCTGCCCAGCAGGTCATCCTCCACCTGGAGAAGGAGGGGTTCGTCGGACCGCGCTGAGCCCCTCCGGCGGCGCCACGCGCCCAGGTGGCGACTGCTCTCCGTGGGCGTCGCCGCGGTGGTCGCGTTGTTTCTGCTGCTGCCGGCGGAGGCGCTGGCCGGGACGTTCGAGCGTGGCGTCCGGTGGCTGGCGGGTCTGCTCGGCGGCGATACCCGCCGGGTGGCGGCCGAGCTGCCGTGGGACCAGATCGTCCATGGCCTGCTGTTCGCCGTGCTGGCCTGGGTCTGGTGCCGGCCTTTCGCGCGCGCCGGCCGGGTTCGCGGCTTCTTGGCCGCGGCGGTGGCGGCAGTCGCCTACGGCGCCGCGATCGAACTCGTCCAGATCCAGCTCGGCTACCGCTCCGGCGAGTGGATGGACCTGGTCGCCGACGCGGTCGGCGTCGCGGTCGGTGCATTGGTCGCGGCCGGAATCTGGCCGCGGCTGTTGCGTTAGCGTGGCGACGTGAACACCCTGCCGCACGACCGCGTTGCACGCGAGAGCGCCCTTCTTGCCGCGCTCGAGCAGCGGATTCTCGTGCTCGACGGCGCTACCGGCACCGCGTTCCAGGCGGCGGACCTCGGGCCTGAGGACTTCGGCGGAGAGGAACTCGAGGGCTGCAACGAGATCCTGGTCGATACGCGGCCCGACGTCGTGCTCGACGTCCACCGCGCGTACCTCCGGGCCGGCGCCGACATCGTCGAGACGAACACCTTCGGCGGCACGCCGCTGGTGCTCGGCGAGTACGGCCTGCAGGAGCGCGCTGTCGAACTGAACCGGCGCGCCGCCGAGCTGGCCCGTCAGGCTTGCGCCGAAGAGGGGCCCGAGCGCTTCGTCTGCGGCTCGATGGGCCCGACGACGAAGGCGATCTCGGTGACCGGCGGCGTCACCTTCGAGCAGTTGCGAGACGACTACCGCACCCAGGCCCTGGGGTTGGCCTCCGGCGGCGCCGACTACCTGCTGCTGGAGACCTGCCAGGACACACGGAACGTGAAGGCGGGGCTGATCGGGATCGAGGAGGCGTTCGGGCAACTGGGCTGGCGTCTGCCGGTAGCGGTTTCGGTGACGATCGAGACGATGGGCACCATGCTCGGAGGCCAGGAGGTCGAGGCGCTGGCGGCCTCCCTGCTGCACCGGGACCGCCGGGATCTGCTCTACGTGGGCCTCAACTGCGCCACCGGCCCGGACCAGATGTTCGACCACCTGCGCGCCCTGTCGGAGATCTGCCGCACCCGGGTCGCCTGCGTGCCGAACGCCGGCCTGCCGGACGAGGACGGCCTCTATGCCCAGACTCCGGACGACTTCCGGGCCGTCTTCTCCCGCTTCCTCGACCACGGCTGGCTGAACCTGGTCGGCGGTTGCTGCGGCACGACGTCGGCCCACATCGAGGCCTTCGCCGACCTGGTTCGCGGCCGGCCCCCGCGACAGCCGGCGGAGCACCGCCGCTGCCTGGTTTCGGGTCTCGACGTGGCCGAACTCTCGGAGGACAACCGGCCGCTCCTGGTCGGCGAGCGCACCAACGTGCTCGGAAGCCGCAAGTTCAAACGGCTGATCCGGGAAGGCGAGTACGAGGCGGCGGCCGAGGTCGGCCGGGCTCAGGTCCAGGGCGGCGCCCAGGTCGTCGACGTCTGTCTTCAGGACCCGGAACGCGACGAGATCGAGGACATCGAACGGTTCCTCGAGCGGCTGGTGCGCCGGGTCAAGGTGCCGCTCATGATCGACAGCACGGACCACGAGGTCATGGCGCGGGCCCTGACCTGGTGCCAGGGGCGGTCGATCCTGAACTCGATCAACCTGGAGGACGGGCTGGAGCGCTTCGAACGGGTGGTGCCGCTGGCGAAGGAGTTCGGCTGCTCTCTGGTCGTCGGGCTGATCGACGAAGAGGGCATGGCGGTGTCGGTGGAGCGGAAGCTCGAAGTCGCCTCGCGCTCGTACGAGCTGTTGACGTCGCGTTGGGGCATCGAGCCCCAGGAGATCTGGTGGGACCCGCTGGTCTTCCCCTGCGGCACCGGCGACGAGGCCTACCTCGGCTCGGCGGCGGCGACGATCGAGGGCGTGCGCGCCGTACGCGAGGCGTTCCCGGGCACCCGGACGATCCTGGGCATCTCGAACGTGAGCTTCGGTCTGCCGCTCGCGGGACGGGAGGTGCTGAACGCGGTGTTTCTCTACCGCTGCACCCAGGCCGGCCTCGACGCGGCGATCGTCAACACCCAGGGACTGGCGCGCTACGCCGAGATCCCGGTCGCTGAACGGGTGCTGGCGGAGGCGCTGCTCGATCTGCGGCCCGGCGACGTCGAGGCGGGGCAGCGCGCGGTCGAGGCGTTCACCGCGGCGTTTCGCGAGCGCAAGGGCTGGCAGGAGCAGGCGCCGCGGGATCTGCTGCCGCTGCCGGAGCGGCTCTCGCGCTCGGTGGTGGAGGGCAGCAAGGAGGGCCTGCGCCCGGACCTGGACGCGGCGCTGGCCGACCCGCGCTGGCCCGATCCGCTCGACATCATCAACGGGCCTCTCATGACGGGCATGGCCGAGGTCGGCCGGCTGTTCAACGACAACGAGCTGATCGTCGCCGAGGTGCTGCAGAGCGCCGAGGTGATGAAGGCCGCGGTCGACCACCTCGAGCCGCACATGGAACGGCTGGAGGGCATGACCCGCGGCCGGATCATCCTGGCCACGGTCAAGGGCGACGTCCACGACATCGGCAAGAACCTGGTCGACATCATCCTGACCAACAACGGCTTCGAGGTCGTGAACCTGGGGATCAAGGTGCCGAGCGAGCAGTTGATCCAGGCCGCCCGCAAGCACGGGCCGGACGTGATCGGCCTCTCCGGGCTTCTGGTCAAGAGCGCCCAGCAGATGGTCGCGACCGCCGGGGACCTGCGGGACGCCGGCATCGGGACGGACCTGGTGGTCGGCGGCGCGGCGTTGACCAGACGGTTCACCCATAACCGGATCGCCCCCGAGTACGGCGGCGTGTGCACCTACGCCGGCGACGCGATGAGCGGGCTCGACCTGATCGAGCGGCTGTGTGACGGCGACCGCCGGGGCGACGTACTCGGCCGGATCGAGGCTCTCCGCGAGCGGGACCGGGCGCCGGCGCGGGACGGCGCGGGGATGAAGACGGCGGCGCCGACGGAGCGGCGGAGTTCGACCGTCCGTACCGACATCGCCGCGCCCCGTCCCCACGACCTGGAGCGGCACGCCGCGTGCTTCGATCTCGACGACGTCTGGCCGCACCTCAACCTGCAGATGCTGTACGCCAAGCACCTCGGTCTCAAGGGCTCCGTGGAGAGGCTGCGCGCGGCCGGGGATCCCAAGCTCCTCAAGGTCGAGGCGGTGGTCGAGGATCTCAAGGAGTTCGCCCGGGGCGGGATGGAGGTCCGGGGCGTCTGGCGGTTCTTCCCGGCCGGAGCCGCGGGCAACCGGCTGACCCTGCTGGACCCGGGAGGCGGAGGAGCGGAGAAGGTGGCGGCCGAGTGGCTGCTGCCCCGCCAGCCGCGCGAGGACGGACTCTGCCTCGCGGACTACGTGCTGCCGGCCGGCGACCACGTGGCACTCTTCGTCGTCACCGCCGGCGCAGGCGTGCGCGAGACGGCCGGGCGGTTCAAGCACGAAGGCGAATACCTGAAGAGCCACGCCTACGCCGCGCTGGCGCTCGAGACCGCCGAAGCGGCGGCCGAACTCCTGCACCAGCGGCTGCGGGCCGAACTCGGATTTCCCGATCCGCCGGAGATGACGACGCGCGAACGCCTGGCCGCGAGGTACCGCGGCAAGCGCTACTCCTTCGGCTATCCCGCCTGCCCGGACCTGGCCGGCCAGCGCCAGCTCTTCGCGGCGCTCGAGCCCGCCGACATCGGCGTGGAACTCACCGAGGGCGACATGATGGACCCGGAGGCGACGGTCTCGGCGCTCGTGTTCCACCACCCCGACGCACGCTACTTCGGAGTCTGATGCCGGCCAGAGGGCCGGCGCACCGACAGACTGGGGGAACTACCCGACCCGCGCCGCCGCCTTCTTCTCCCGCCTATCCCGCTTCGCCCGCTCGAGCGCGGCCGTGCGGTCGAGGTGGTCGTCGCCCAGGCGTTCCAGGTACTCGTCGTAGGTGCCGAGGAAGTCGTTCACGCCCTCGTCCGAGATCTCGATGATCCGGGTCGCCAGCCGGCTCACGAACCAGCGATCGTGGGAGACGAGGAGCAGCGTGCCCTGGTAGGCGGAGAGGCCTTCGATCAGGGCCTCGATCGCCTCCAGGTCGAGATGGTTGGTGGGCTCGTCCAGCACGAGCACGTTCGGCTTGAGAACGATGTGGCGGCAGAACAGCAGCCGCGCGGCCTCGCCGCCGGAGAGGCTGCCGATCCGTTTGGCCGCCTCGTCCTTCGTGAACAGGACGGCGCCGAGCTGACCGCGGACGAAACCGATCGGCTCGCCCGGGCAGCAGTCCCAGAGCCAGCTCTCCACCGTCTTCCGCTCTGCTCCTTCCTTGTCGAGTAACTGCTCGCGGTGGTCCTGGGCGAAGTAGCCGGGGTGGGTCTCGTACCCCCAGTCCACCTCGCCGATGTCGGCCCGGACCTCGCCGAGCGCGATCTTGAGCAGGGTCGACTTGCCGATGCCGTTCGGCCCGATCACCGCGACCCGTTCGCCGCGGCCGACCTCGAGCGAGACGTCGTCCAGCACCTGGTTGTCGCCGTAGCTCTTCGAGATCCCTTCGAGGGTCAGCACGCGCTTGCCCGAGGGTCGCCGCGAGTCGAAGCGGAACAGCGGGTAGCGGCGCGAACTCTGCGGCAGCGGCTCGATCGTCATGCGGTTGATCAGCTTCACGCGGCTCTGGGCCTGGCGCGCCTTGCTGGCCTTGTATCGGAAGCGATCGACGAACTTCTGGTGGTGGTCGATCTCCTGCTGCCGCTGGGCGATCTCGGCTTCCCGGCGGGCTCGCTCCTCGACCTTCTTCCGCTCGAAGTTGGAGTAGGCGCCGGGATAGGCGGTCAACGTTTCGTAGTCGATGTCGAGGATCTGCGTGCAGACGTTGTCCAGGAAGCGGTGGTCGTGGGAGACGACGACCACGACCCCCTTGAAGTCGGTCAGGAACTTCTCGAGCCAGCGGATCGACAGGATGTCCAGGTGGTTGGTCGGCTCGTCGAGCAGCAGAACGTCCGGTGCGGCGGCCAGGGTCTGGGCCAGCAGCACGCGGAGCTTGAAGCCGCCTGAGAGGATCGACAGGGGCTCCCGGTGGACCTCCGTGTCGATTCCCAGTCCCTCCAGGATCTCGGCCGCGCGCGACTCCAGCGAGTAGCCGTCCCAGCGCATCACGACCTCCTCGAGGTCGGCGTAGCGGTCGCCGTCGAAGTGCTCGTCGGCCCGCTCGAGCAGGCGGTCCTTCTCGACCATCGCGTCCCACAGTTCGGCGTTGCCCATCATGACGACGTCCAGGATGGGCACCGTCTCGTACTCGAAGTGGTCCTGCCTCAGCACCCCGAGCCGGCAACGCTTGGGAATGGAGATCGAGCCCTCGCTGGCCGGTTCCTCGTCGCTCAGGATGCGCAGCAGGGTCGACTTTCCCGATCCGTTCGAGCCGACGATGCCGTACCGCTCGCCCTTGGCGAAACGGACGGTCGCGCCCTCGAACAGGGTCTGCTCGCCGAAGCTCTTGGCGAGGTTGGAGATGGAAATCATGGGGTAATCTGCGCGGTTGTAGAGCGTCCCGCCCGGGCGACGGCGGGGCGGAACGAGCGGCGGGCGGCGAGTCAGGATAACAACGGGATGGGTGGCAAAGAGGTGACGGTGAGCCATGTCGAGTGAGCTGCGCCGCAAGACCCGCGCGGCGGGTTCAGGCGGGGCGCTTGCCTCCGTACTTCCCGTCGTCGGCTGGGCCGGCGGTGCTTTCCTGGGTGCCGTGCTGGTGTTCGGGGGAGTCGTCAAGGCGCTCGACCCGCAGGCGTTCGTCAAGCAGATCGAGATCGAGGGGCTCGACTTCCTGCTGCCGGCCGTCGTGGTCACCGCGATCGCGCTGGCGCTCGAGATGGGTCTAGGCAGCGCGCTGATCCTGGGGCTTCGCCGGATGTGGGTGCTCGGGCCGTCGGCGCTCCTCGTCGCCTTCTTCCTGTTTCTCACCGGCCGCACCTACTACCGCGACCTGCGCGGCATCGCGACCGAGGACGAAGCCGGCTGCGGCTGCTTCGGCAATCTGGTCGAGCGGACACCGGCGGAGGCATTCTGGCAGGACCTGGCGCTCATGGTGCCGGCGCTGGCGCTGGCCTTCCTCGGCCGGCGTGCGGCCGGCGGCGCCCCCTGGATCCGGCTCGCCGTGGTCGGCACCCTGACCGTCGGGCTGCTCGCCTTCGCCCGCGCCGCGCCGGACCTGCCGCTCGACAACCTGGCGACGCGGCTGAAGCCCGATCTTGTGATCGACGAGATCTGCAGCGGCGACGGCGTCAGCCGGCTTTGCCTGAGCACGATCGTGCCCGAGCTGGAAGAAGGCGAGCACTGGCTGGTCATCGCCGACCTGGACGAAGACCTCGGCAAGGCGGTCGACGCCCTGAACCAGCACGTCTTCGCCGGCGGCCGGATGTGGGTCCTGAGCTCCGCGACGCCGGACGAGAACCGGACGTTCTTCTGGTCCTACGGGCCCGCCTTCGAGATCCGCGAGGCGCCGCCGACGTTCCTGAATCCTCTCTACCGGACGCTGCCGCGCTCGTTCCGGGTCGACGACGGCGTCGTGGTCGAGACGGTGTCGGGCTTTCCGCCGGAGCCGTAGGCGAACTCGGCGGCCAGGTCGATGCCGCCGTTGCGCCAGGCGGCGTCGGTGGCCTGGAGTCGGCCGGCCGGGGCGAAGCGCGAGACGCCGGCTTGCTCGAAGGCGCGGCGGATGGTCGCGGGCATGTGGCCGGCCACGGCTATGCCCTGAAGCCGGTCGTTCCAGTCGGCTAGCGGCGGGACGCCTGCGATCGGGTGGATGCGGACGGTGCGGAGGCCGGGTGAGGGGCTGATCCGCGGGTCGGGGTCGACGATGACGGTGCCGGCGTCGAGGGCGTCACCGTGCCAGTCGAGGCCTCGAAGTTCGGCCTCCTCGCGGGCGAGGCGGGCGCCGGCACGGTCGGCGGTATTGCTCCGGCCGGGCGGGAGATCGAGCGCGAGTTCGGTGAGGGCCCTTGCGAGGGCGGCGGCGAAGGTGGGGGCGGTGTCCGGCTCGGCGAAGACGGTGTGGACGGAGAGGCAACCGCGCTGGTCGAAGGTCGCGATGTCGAGCGCCATGCCGCGGGCGGCCTGCTCCGGGTTGGCACCTGGGCCGACCCAACCGAGGCTGAGCCTCGGTCCGAAGGCGACGAGCCGGCCTACGGCGGCGGACTGGAGGGCATCGATCGTTGCCTCCCCGCCGTAGGCAACGACGAGTCGGGCGGCGGCGTGGAGTGGCGTCTCGACCGCTTCGTCGCCGCCGGTCCAGGTGACGGCGGCGTAGGCGTCGTGCAGCTCGGGTAGTCGCCGCCCGAGGGCGGCGAGGAAGGCCGGCGCGAAACGGGGCTCGGCGCGGGAGGACTTGAAGAGAACGGGAGCGCGTGCCGCGAGTGCGGGCAGGAAGGACTGGAGGATCAGTCCGGGGGGCTCGGCCGGAAGAACGACCAGGCTGAAGCCGTCATCCTCTTGGCGGTGCGGCCTTTGAAGTTCGGCGGCCGCGGCATCCCCGAGCATGCCTTCGCCGATGCTCCCCAGGCCGTGGCTCAGGCCGGCCGGTGAAAGCCCGGTGGATTGAAGCAGGCCGGGGTCGAGGTCACGGCGCTCCGGGCTGTCGGCATCGAGGAAGGCTGCCAGGGTGTCGTTCCAGGCGGCGAGGACGTGCTCGTCCGGGATGGCGCGGAGCGACGGCGCGGTTGCGGCGAGACGATGGGCCGTGGCTTCGGGCGTGCTCACGCGGCGCCCAGTTCCTCGGCGGTCAGGGAGCAGCCGCGCAGTTCGGCGCCGCTGGCGCGGCCGAGCAGGCGGAAGGTGCCGTCCTCCCGGACGCCGAGGTCCTCGGTGAGCACGTGGCAGACCGAGCCGACGTTCGCGAGATCGAAGAAGGCGAGAAGCCCGGTCTCGCCTTCTTCGACCTCTTCGAGCGTTGCGGGATCCAGCACGCGGAACGGCATCCACGGCGGCGTGCGCAGCCGCTCGCCGCCGGGCCGGGAGTAGGCCTGGCTGGTCAGTTCGGTCATCCCGTACTCGCGCACCACGGCTTCCGCGTCGAGGCCGAGCAGGGTGCGGGCGTGTCGCCGGACCGCCTCGGGGGTCGTCTCCAGGCTCCGTCCCTTGAAGCCGCCGGTTTCGAAGACGCGGCTGCCCGGCGGCAGCCGGATGCGGCCTCCCGTTTCACCTTCGAGCCGGTCGAGCAGCAGGACGAGGGCCAGCGCGGTCGCGAGGACGAGGACGGGCTCGCCTTCGGTCCGGGCGCGGAGCCAGCGGCAGGCGAGGTCCAGGTCGATGCCGGCGTCCTGAACGGCCCAGGCGCTGCCGGGCGCGGCGTGGTTCTCGAACACGTGAGCCGCCATGAACGAGAGGCTCGAGTCGGCGGCGATCGCACGGTCGGGGATGAGCGAGAGGATCGGGAGGCGTCCCGTGCCCGCGGGCAGGCAGGCTCCGGCGAAGGAGGCGTCGATCACGGTTCGGTAGAGGTCGGGATAGGGGTGGTAGTGGACGCTCCGCCGTTCCGCGCCTCGCGTGGTGCCGCTGCTCCTGAAGATCTCGCGGGGTTCGTCGGCGGCGAGCCTCAGCGACTTGAAGGCGGAAGTGGGCACGGCGGGTGCGAGGCGCCAGTCCTCGAGCGCGTCCGCGCCCAGGCCGCGCCGGTCGCACAGGCGGCGGTAGGGCTCGACCCGCTCATACCCGGAGCGGGCGGCGGCCGCGGCAAGCTCGTCGAAGTCGCCATGGCCCGTGACAATGAAGGCCTCGATCCGCTGGACGAGAGTCGTCACGATGGGTCCTCGCCGCCGGCCGTGAGCGGCGCCGCCTCGCCGAAGAAGGCGGCGGCGGTGGTGGCCGGATGGCCGGCAATGTCGGCTTCTTCGTCGCCGGCCGACTTCGGCCACCATTCCGCGGGAAGGTGCCGCCGGTAGGGGCGTTGCAGGAAGCGGCGGTCGAACAGCGCGATCACGCCGCGGTCTTCGGCGGAGCGGATCAGCCGGCCGGCGGCCTGGACCACGCGGGTCATCCCGGGGACCACGAAGGCGTACTCGAAGCCGCGCTCGAAACGCTCGTCGTAGTAGGCCTGGAGCAGCTTCTGCTCCATGGTCACGGCGGGCAGGCAGGGGCCGACCACGGCCACGGCGAGCAGGGCGTCGCCCGGGTAGTCGACGCCCTCGGAGAACACGCCGCCCGCCACGGCCAGGAGCAGCACGTCGCCCTGGAGCGGATTCGTCAATGCGTCGAGCACTTCCTTCCGCTTCTCCTCGCTGGTCGTCTGCTGCTGGACCAGGACGGTGCGGCCGCAGTCGGGGAGCCGCTCCTGGACCTCCGCGAGGAACCGGTAGCTGGGGAAGATCGCCATCGAGTTGCCGGGAACGGAGCGGGCGAACTCGGCCAGCCGCTCGGCGATCGGGCCGTAGTTCTCGTCGCGGACGCGGTACCTGGTGGTGACCGAGGTGTCGACGACGACCCGGCGGTTCCCGGCCGGAAAGGCGCTCGGTACCTCGAGGGTCGAGGTGCGGGCCGGGTCGAGGCCGAGCAGGTCGCGGTAGAACTCGAACGGCTGCAGGGTCGCGGACAGGCCGATCGTCGAACGGCAGCGGTTGATCGTGGCCCCCAGGAAGGAGCTCGCGTCCTTGCACAGGATGGCCAGGCTGGGTTCGCGGTCGATCCGTCGGAACAGGAAGCTGAAGGACTCCGCGTGCTTCGGCTGGGAGGCGAGCTGCAGGGTGTTCAGAAACCGCAGCAGCTCGAAGTAGAGCTCGACGAAGGCGTCGTTGGCGGCGAAGGAACGGGTGTCGCGGCGAAACTCGAGGTAGTCCACGAAGCCCCGGTCGAAGGCGGCCCGCAGGCGCCAGAGCTGCTCCTCGGGCGCGGCGCCCTCGGCCACCGCGTTGCGGTGGGGCCCGTCTACTGCCAGGTCGACCTCGCCCTGGATCAGCTCCTCCAGGGCGGTGCAGAGTTCCTGCAGGCGCGCCGTCGGCCCGCCCTCCGTGCCGCGGGCGGCCCGGCGCAGACCCGCCCGGGCCGCCCGGCAGCTTGCCGCCGGGAGTTCGGGGCTGTAGTAGCCGCGGCCGCGGTCGATCAGGTTGTGGATCTCGTCGACGACGAGGACGGTTCCGGAGAGGTCGGCGTCGCCCTGGAACTCCGTCAGCTTGACGAAGGGATCGAGCGCGTAGTTGTAGTCGCCGACCACGACCTGCACCCGCCGGCCGAGTTCCAGGCTGATCTCGAAGGGGCACGCCCGAACCCCCTTCGAGACATCGAAGATCGTGTCCGGCTTCAGCAGGCTGTGCCCGTCGAGCAAGCGGGGGATGACCTGGCTCCGCTGCAGCTTGACGTAGTAGTCGCGGGCGTACTGGCAGTAGTCCTCGTGACAGATGATCTCGTCGTTCGCGCACATCCGCGCCTTGGCACGCAGGTGCAGGGCGTGGAAGGCCCGCTCCCGGTTCAGCAGGTCGATGACCTGGTTGGCCATCGCCTGCTGGGTGTTCTTCGCGGTCAGCACGAACACCCGCAGGTCGTGCGCCAGCGCCTCGCGCAGCACCGGGAAGAGGACGGCGGCGGTCTTGCCCAGCCCGGTCGGCGCCTGGACCAGCAGGTGCTCGCGCTGCTCGACCGCGAGTCCCGCGCGGTCGATGATCTCCTGCTGGCCGGGCCGGGGCTGGTGGAAGGGGAACTCGAGCCGTTCGGCGGCCAGCTCGCGGCGCTGGCGCTCCGCTCTCGCCGACTCGTACTCGCGAACGAGCCGGTTGAGTCGCAGCCGGATGTCGGAGTCGAGCTCCTCGAAGTCGAGTTCCACGTCGAGGCGATCGATTTCGGCGGTGCCGATCTCGATCAGCACGAGTTCGGCGCGCACCGGCAGCGCGGCGGCGACGCCCGAGCGGTGGACGATCCAGGCGTAGGTCGCTGCCTGCCGGCGGTAGGTCGAGAGCAGCGCCGGCGAGGGGTCGGCGTTCGGCCGCACGGACTTGATCTCCTCGATCGCCAGACGGCCGCCGGCGTCGCGGTAGATCCCGTCGGCCCGGCCGGTCAGGGTGACCCGCCAGCCCCGGTGCTCGAACTCGAACGACAGCTCGACCTCGCGCCGGTAGCTCGGCTCGCGCTCCATCGCCCCTTCCTGGTAGCGGCTGTGGATCGCCTGGCCCACCCAGAGCCGCTCGAAACCGCCCCGGTTGGCGAAGCCGAGGTGTCTGGCGGCGCTGTGTTCGAGCAGGTCCGCCACGGACAGCCGGAGCGTCCTCGCGTCGTCGTCGAAACGCGGCGGCATAAGGCGGAGAGACTACCGCTCCATCGGTTGTCTTCCGGGGGCCGATGGCATAGCCTCGTTTGCTATGCCTGACAACTTTCCCGGCGCCGACAGCCCCCTCGATCTCGGCAACGTAACCAAGGCGCTGCGCGAGCGCCTGGGCGGCCTGAAGATCATCGCCGTGGTGGTGGTGGCCGGCCTCCTGGCCCTGTCCAGCGTGTACACGGTGCAGCCCGAGGAGGTGGGCGTCATCCTCCGTCTCGGCAAGTACAACGGCACGGCCGAGCCGGGCCTGAACTTCAAGATCCCGCTGATCGACCAGTTGACCAAGGTGCCCGTGAGGCGCCAGTTGAAGGAGGAGTTCGGCTTCAGCAGCGAGAGCGTGGGGGTGCGAAGCGCCTTCGTGTCCAACCCGGACGAGGCGAACATGCTGACCGGCGACCTGAACGCCGCGGTCGTCGAGTGGGTGGTCCAGTACCGGGTCGTCGACCCGTACCAGTACCTCTTCCGGGTTCGCAACCTGGACGCGACCTTCCGCGACATGAGCGAGGCGGTGATGCGCAAGGTGGTCGGGGACCGCACCGTGAACGAAGTGCTGACCGTCGGCCGGGCCGAGATCGAGGGCTCGGTGAAAGTCGCGTTGCAGGAGTTGTGCAACCAGTACGAGACCGGGATCGCCATCGACCAGGTGGTGCTCCAGAGCAACAACCCGCCGGAACCGGTCAAGCCGTCCTTCAACGCCGTCAACCAGGCCGAGCAGGAGCTCGAGCGGCTGGTCAACGAAGCCGAGGCTGAGTACAACCGGGTCATTCCGCGAGCCGAGGGCCAGGCGCGGCAGACGATCCAGCAGGCGGAGGGCTACGCGCTCGACCGGGTCAACCGGGCCCAGGGCGACGCGACCCGTTTCAACGCCCTCTACGAGGAGTTCCGGCAGGCGCCGGAAGTGACGCGCAAGCGACTGTTCATCGAGACGATGGAGCGGGTGCTGCCGCAGGTGGGCCGGAAGATCGTCGTCGACGAGGACGTCGACGGCCTGACGCCGATCATGAGCTTCGAGGGAGTCAGCGCGGCGAGGACGACGCGGCAGATTGCGGCCCAGCAGGCCGGGGAGGGAACGCCGTGAGGGTCCTCACCATCCTCCTGGTCCTGGTGGTACTGCTCGTCGCCGCCAACGCGCTGTTCATCGTTCCCGAGGATCGCCAGGCGATCATCACGCAGTTCGGTGCTCCGGTCGGCGACGCGATCGATACTCCCGGACTGAAGTTCAAGCTGCCCTTCATCCAGAAGGCCCATTACTTCGACCGCCGCTTCCTGGAATGGCAGGGCTCCGCGGAGGAACTGCCGACGCGCGACAAGGTGTTCATCTTCGTCGATACGTATGCGCGGTGGCGGATCTCGGATCCCCTGCTGTTCTTCCAGAGGCTGCGCGACGAGTTGGGCGCCCAGTCGCGGCTCGACGACATCCTGGACGGCGAGACCCGCAACGCGATCGCCAACCACGATCTGATCGAGGTGATCCGCAGTTCGAACCGCGAGGCGGCTGCGGACGAGTCCTACCCGGACGCCGGCGGCGGCCTCGAGGAGATCGTCACCGGACGGGACGCGATCCGCCAGGACATTTTGGTCGCGGCCCAGGATCGGACCGCGGATCTGGGCATCGAGGTGCTGGACGTGCAGTTCCGGCGGATCAACTACGGCCAGCAGGTCGAGCCGGATGTCTTCAACCGGATGATCTCGGAACGGCAGCGGATTGCCGACCGCTTTCGCTCGCAGGGCCAGGGCCAGGCGTCGGAGATTCTCGGCAACATGGACCGCGACCTGAAGCGGATCGAGTCCGAGGCCTACCGCCAGGCGACCGAAATCCGGGGCCGGGCCGACGCGGAGGCCACCGAGATCTACGCTTCGGCCTACAACCAGTCGGTCCAGTCGCGGAGCTTCTACGAGTTCCTGCGCACGATGGAGGCGTTCGAGAAGACGATCGACCCGAACACCTGGCTCGTCGTGTCGACCGACAGCGACTACTTCAGCTTCCTGAAGGCCAGCGGTCCATAGCCCGTTTCGCGGTCGGTCGATAGATGACGGGCCTGATCGGACTCCTCGTCATTCCAGGCATCGCCTGGCTGCTCTCCACGAACCGCTTCGAGGTCCGCTGGCGGACCGTGGTCACGGGCATCGCGATCCAGTTCGTCCTCGCGCTGCTCATCCTGAAGACCGCCCCGGGGGAGGCGTTCTTCGAGTGGGCCACCGCGGCCGTGACCACCTTCCTGACCTTCGCCGACGACGGATCGCGGTTCGTCTTCGGCCAGGGGTTCGAGCACGTGCCTTTCGCCTTCCGGGTGCTGCCGACGATCATCTTCTTCTCGAGCGTGGTCGCGGTGCTCTACCACCTCGGCGTCATCCAGCGCGTGGTCAAGGTGTTCGCGGTGGTGATGACGAAGGTGATGGGCACCTCGGGGCCTGAGTCGCTGTCCGCCTCGGCCAACATCTTCGTCGGCCAGACCGAGGCGCCGCTGCTGATCCGCTCCTATGTGGGCGGCATGACGCGCTCGGAGCTGATGGCCGTGATGACCGGCGGCTTCGCCACCGTCGCCGGCGGCGTTCTTGCCGCGTACGTCGGCATGGGGATCTCGGCCGGCCACCTGATCGCGGCCAGCGTCATGTCGGCGCCGGCGGCCCTGGTCATGGCCAAGCTGATGATCCCGGAAACGGAAACCGACAAGGTTTCGGCGAAGGCCGACTTCAAGGTCAAGACGCCCTGGGCCAACATGATCGACGCCGCCGCCCAGGGCGCCGGTGACGGCATGAAGCTGGCGATCAACGTCGGCGCCATGCTGCTTGCCTTTATCGCCCTGGTTGCGATGGTCAACGGCCTCCTGGCCCCGCTGGGCGGCTGGATCGGGCTTCCCGGCCTGAACCTGGAGATGATCCTCGGCTTCCTGTTCCGGCCGCTGGCCTGGGTCATGGGGGTGCCGTGGGCGGAGGCGGACGCGGTGGGAACGCTTCTCGGCCTGAAGACCGCGGCGAACGAGTTCGTCGCCTACTCCCGCTTCGAGGACATCTCGGCCGAGAACCAGCTGTCGGAGAAGTCCCGGGTCATCGCCACCTACGCGCTCTGCGGCTTCTCGAACTTCTCGTCGATCGCGATCCAGATCGGCGGCATCGGCGGCATCGCCCCGGAGCGCAAGAGCGAACTGGCCAGCCTCGGACTCCGCGCGATGATCGCCGGCACTCTCGCCTGCCTGCAGACGGCGACGATCGCCGGCCTGCTGATCTGAGGCCGGTGCGCGGGTGCTGACTCGCACCAGGCGCGATGCCGCGAAGCGGCTAGCCCGTTCAGCCTCCTGCTGCGCCCGCCGCTGACGGCACGAGGATGAGCAACTGAATTGCGTCGAAGAGGAAGTGGGCGGCGATGGCTGGCCAGATGTTGCCTCGCCAGATGGTGAGGTAGCTGAAGCCGACGGAGAGGAGGGCGACGCCCAGGAGCATGAAGGGCTGTTCGTAGGAGAGATGGGCGAGCACGAACAGGACGTTCGAGGTGACGAAGCCCGCTCTCGGCATGAGGAAGCCGCGAAAGAACACCTCCTCCACGACTCCGGCGGAGAGGCTGACCATGAGGCGCAGGAGCACGGGCAGGCTGCCCATCCAGAGCACCATCTTCGGCGCTTCATTGGGGAGGTTCTCGAAGCCGCCGGCGGCGGCGAGGAGCAGGGCCGTCAACAGCACTACGGCAAGCACGCCGGCCCACAGCACCACGCCTGCGCCGAGTCCAATCCCGATCTCGGTCGGGATCGACTGGCCGGTGCGGGTGCGCAGTCCGAGCTGGGTCATCACGACCGTGCGGGCGTCGTGGCCGCAGCGCCAGTAGCCGAGGCCGAGCCAGACGGCCAGCGTCGCGACCAGGATTCCGTGCATCAGGAACAGGTTGAACCGGGAGAAGTCCTCGAAGTCGATCTGGTCGACGCGCGACGCCAGGCCGATCTGGCCCGCAGCGGCGAAGACACCCACCCAGAGGACGACGCTTAGCAGCGCCATCGCGGCGACCCGGCGGCGAAGGGCCGCTGAGTCGGCGCCGGCCATACGCGGCGGTAGCAGCCCCCTGACCGCCGTCGAGCGGTCGATCCACCAGGCGCAGCCGACGCCTGCGAGAAGCGGCAGGAGGATTCGGATCAGGGTCACGGCGGGTCGGATGCTAGCCCGCCCCGGACTGGTAGGGTTCGGCGCTGCCGTGAACCACCCGGGAGAGGGCTTTGGACCGATTTCCAGGCGTTGATTTCATGAACTTCGACTCGCTGCTCAGCGGCGAGGAGCGACTCATCCGGGACACCGTCCGCCAGTTCGTCGACGAGCGGGTGAAGCCGATCATCGAGCAGTGCCATCGCGAGGCGCGGGCGCCGATGGAACTGGCGCCCGAACTCGGCGATCTGAACCTGTTCGGGGCGAACTTCACCGAGTACGGGCTGCCGGGCCTGGGGGACGTCGCGTACGGCCTCGTCATGCAGGAACTGGAGCGCGGGGACTCGGGGATCCGCAGCATGGTTTCGGTCCAGAGTTCTCTGGTGATGTACCCGATTCTCACGTTCGGCTCCCAGGAGCAGAAGGACCGGTTCATTCCGGGACTCGCGAGCGGGCGAATGATCGGGTGCTTCGGCCTGACGGAACCGGACTTCGGCTCGAACCCCTCGGCGATGCGCACGCGCGCGCGGCGGGACGGGGACTGCTGGGTGCTGAACGGCGCCAAGCAGTGGATCACCAACGGCAGCGTCGCCGATGTCGCCGTCGTCTGGGCGCGAACGGACGAGGGAATCCGCGGTTTCCTGGTCGAGAAGGGTACGGAGGGCTTCGTGAGCGCCGAGCAGCACGGCAAGTTCTCGCTCCGGGCCTCGGTCACCGGCGAACTCTCGTTCCAGAACTGCCGCATTCCGAAAGGCAACATCCTGCCGGGCACCCGGGGTGTCGGCTCAGCGCTCCAGACCCTGAACCAGGCGCGCTACGGCATCTGCTGGGGCGGCCTCGGGTCGGCGATGGAGTGCTACTACACGGCGCTCGAGTACGCCCGTCAACGGGTGCAGTTCGCCGGTCAGCCGATCGCCAGTCACCAGCTCGTCCAGGAGAAGCTGGCCTGGATGATCACCGAGATCACCAAGGGACAGTTCCTCGTCTACCAGTTGGCGGGCCTGAAGACGGCGGGGACGATGGAGCCGCAGCACGTCTCGATGTGCAAGCGGAACAACGTCTGGGTCGCGCGGGAGTGCGCGAAGCTGGCGCGCGAGATCCTGGGCGCCAACGGCATCTCCGACGAGTACCCGGTGGTACGCCACATGCTGAACATCGAGTCCGTCTACACCTACGAGGGCACCCACGACATCCACGGTCTCGTGATCGGCGCGGCGATCACCGGCATTCCCTCGTTCAACCCGCCGATGAGCCGCAGTCAGGCGCGCGAGGCCGCCGACCGGCCGGAGCTGGCCGCTGCCGCCGCGGGGGCCGGCTCGTGACCGGGGAGCTTCGCGACCACGACTTCGTCGCCGTGACCGAGGCCGCCGCGGTCGCGGCGGCACAGACGATGGGATACGGCGACCGCCACCACTCGGACCACGTCGCGGTCGAGGCGATGCGCGGGGTCCTGGCGGAGATGGCGATCGACGGGCGGGTGGTGATCGGCGAGGGGGAGCGCGACAGGGCGCCGATGCTCTACGTCGGCGAGAAGGTCGGCCGCCGGGCCGCGGGCGATCTGCAGGTGGACTTCGCGGTCGACCCCCTGGAGGGGACGAATCTCTGCGCCACCGGGGCTTCCGACGCGATGGCCGTGCTCGCCGCCTCCGAGCGCGGCGGCCTGCTCCATGCCCCCGACATCTACATGGACAAGATCGTGGTCGGCCCGACCGCTCGCGGCAAGGTTGACCTGGACGCTCCGGTCGAGGACAACCTGAAGGCGATCGCGGGCGCCTTCGACTGCGCCGTCAGCGACTTGACCGTGGTGGTACTCGACCGGGACCGGCACCGGGACCTGATCGACGACATCCGGACCGCCGGGGCGCGCATCAAGCTGATCGGCGACGGCGACCTGTCGACGGCGATCGCGGCGGCGGTCCGCGGCACCGGCATCCACGCGGTGATCGGCGCCGGCGGCGCGCCGGAAGGGGTGATCACGGCTGCGGCGATGCGGTGCCTCGGCGGGGAGATCCAGGGGCGGCTGTCAGCGCTTTCCGACGAGCAGAAGCGGCGGCTCGCCGAGTTCGACATCGAGGATCCCGACCGCATCTACCGGACCGAAGAGCTGGCGCCGGGGGAGGACATCCTGTTCTGCTGCACCGGCGTCACCGGCGGCGACCTGCTCCGGGGCGTCCGCTTCTTCGGTGACGGCTTCCGGACGTCGACGCTGACCATGTCGCTCAAGGAGGGCGTCATTCGTTTCGTCGAGACGATTCACCGGGGCGAGGACGGCGGTCCCGTCTACTTCTACTGAGGTGGGGAACGTGGACGGCACAGTGGCGGAGCGGCCGTGATCAAGCCGGACCACTGGATCCGCGCCTGGGGCGAGGCGGGTGGCGTCGACCCCTTCCAACCGGATCAGGTGAACGCGGCGAGCTACGACGTCCGCGTCGGCGACCACTGGATCTGCCCCACCCGGGATCCGGAGGAGTTCCACGGCGACAGGATCAAGCTGTTCCCGAGCGAGGTCGTGCTCGCCACCACGCTCGAGTTCGTGCGCATTCCGCGTTCCGTGGCCTGCGACCTGAAGCTCAAGTCCACCCTGGGCCGGTTGTGGATCAACCACTCGCTGGCCGGCTGGTGCGACCCGGGATTCGAGGGGAACATCACCCTGGAGTTGCAGAACCTCGGCCCGGTGCCGTTCGTGCTCGACGCCGGTCGCCGGATCGCCCAGCTCATCTTCATCGCGATGGAGTCCGAGCCGCAGACGGCCTACGGCGAACCGGGCGCTGGAAGCCGATACCAGCACCAGCGCGGCGCGACCCGGGCCCGGTCCTGAGGCGGAGGCTGCCGTGCCGGAACCCGTTCAGCAGACGATTCGGCTCTCCATCGGCAGTCGGTACGAGAACATCGAGCTGGTTCAGGCGGTGCTGGACGAAACGCTCGAGTCCCTGCCGATCGACGAAGAGACGGGCTACTGGATGGGCATCGCGTTGCGGGAAGCGCTGACCAACGCGATCAAGCACGGCAACGGTCTCGATCCCGAGAAGAAGGTGGACGTGTGTCTGACGGTGGACGAGAGCGGAGTCGACATCACGGTCGAGGACCAGGGCAGCGGCTTCGATCCGGACTCCGTGGCGGACCCGCTGGCCCCGGACAACCTGCTCAGGACGGAAGGCAGGGGCATCTTCTACATGCGCAGGTTCATGGATAAGATCGACTACGATTTCGGCGCCGACGGCGGCACGAAGGTCCGGCTTCACAAGAAGTTCGGCGCCCCGGGCAGCAGCGCCGAAGCAGACCAGGGAGGAGCGAATGAAGATTGAAAAGCGCCAGCGCGATGGAGCGACAATTCTCGATCTCCAGGGCAGGATCACGATTGGCGAGGGCGATGTGGCGCTGAGAGAGGCCGTCCTTGCGGCGGTCGGCGAGGGCGCTACGAGCATCCTGCTCAACATGGGGCGGGTGCGTACGATCGATTCCTCCGGCGTCGGTGAGCTGGTTGCCGCCTACACCACGGTCACCAACCGGGGCGGCAAGCTGCGCCTCTTCTCCCTGCCGAGCAGGGTCCTCGGGGTGCTCCAGATCACTCAGTTGGTCACCGTGCTGGACATCCTGGAGGACGAGGACGAGGCAGTCGCTTCGCTCGCCTGAGGGAGCGGTGGAGGCGGAAGGCAGCGGGCGGTCGCCGGCGCAGCGTCGCTGGAGGCTCGGCGGCGGCCGGCTGACTGTCGTCTGCCTGTCCCTGCTCCTCATCCTGAGTCTCGCCGGCGGCGCCTGGCTGGGCGCCAGCGACGAGCCGGAGGACACCGGACGGGACTCGATCTACAAGTACCTCACGCTGTGGGAGGAGGTACTTCGGCTGATCCGCGGCTCGTACGTCGAGGAGACGGACGGACGGAGTCTGACGGCGGGCGCCATGGATGGCGTGACGGATGCCCTGGATCCCTTCTCGGTCTACGTACCGGCGAGCGAGGTCGAGTCGTACCGGGCGGCGCGTGAGGTGGGCCGCCGACACTCGGGCGTCCTGGTGCTCAAGGAGCGCGGCACGGCCTATGTGGTTGCGGTCGACAGCGGCAGTCCGGCCGAGACCGCGGGTCTGGAGCCGGGCGACATCGTGGCAGGCATCAACGGTCGTTCGTCCCGCGCGATGCCCCTCTGGGAGCTGCGGCGTCAGTTCGCCGGCCCGGTCGGTTCCGAACTGAACCTGGAGCTGGTGCGGCGCGGCAACAGCGTCGAAGCGAGCCTGACCCTGGGCGAGTACGAGCCGCTTCCACCGGAGTTCGATGAGATCCGCGGGGTCGGCGTGCTGAGGATCCCGAGCTTCGGCTCTGGGACGGCCTCCCAGGTGGAGGCGTTGCTCGACGGCTACGCGGGCGACTCCCTGCTGATCGACCTCCGCGGCGTCGCGGGAGGTTCCGCGGAGGCTGCCTACGCGGTGGCGGGCCTGTTCGCCGGGGGCGAGCTGGGCAGCCTGATCGACCGGGAGGACCGGAAGCTCGAGACCTTCGAGGGCGCGGGGGGCCTGTACTCGGGAGACATCGACATCCTGACCGATCGCAGTTCACAGGGACCGGCCGAGATCCTGACCGCCGTCCTGCGCCAGGCGGTCGACGCGGACCACAGCGGCGAGTCGACCTTCGGCTACGCCGGAACGCTGCGGCAGATCGAGCTGCCGAACGGCGGCGGTGTGCTCGAGACGACCGCGGCCTTCTACACGGACCCTGAAGGCGAACGGCTGAACCGCAGAATCCGCGTCAGCAACGACGGCCGCCTGGGTGTCCTCGCCTTCCGCGAGAGGGACGACGGATCGGATCCGGTCCTGGACGAGGCTCTGGATCTCATCTGGGGCATCCTGGAGGCGCCCGCCGAGCCGAACCAGCAGTAGCTGGTGCACGGGTCGGTGCCGCCAAAGGCGGCTAAGGATCGCCGGGCGAAGCCCGACCTTTACTTCGCTCCCACAGCCGTTCCAGTTCTTCCATTCCGTAGTCGCCGCCGGGCTCAAGCTCCGCCTCCATTGCCGCGAAGCGGCGGCGGAACTTCCGGTTCGCGGCCGCCAGTGCCCGTTCCGGGTCCACGTCCAGGTGACGGGCGAGGTTGGCGACCGCGAACAGCACGTCGCCCAGCTCCTCTTCGACCCGCGCCTTCGCCTCGGCGGACTGGCCGGCCGGATCGCTTGCCGTCTCGTCGTCCAGTTCGCGGAGTTCCTCGGTCACCTTGGCTCGCACGGCTCTGGTCGAGTCCCAGTCGAAGCCGATGCCGGCCGCCTTCTGCCCGAGGCGATAGGCGCCGACCAGCGCCGGCAGAGAGGCCGGCACGCCGTCCAGCGCGGAGCGCTCGCCGTCGGGGCTCCGCTTCCGCTGCTCCCACATCGCCGCGACCTCGGCCGCGGAGCCGGCCTTCGCCTGGTCTTGCTCGTCGCCGAAGACGTGAGGGTGTCGGGAGACCATCTTGTCGATCACCCCGCGGATCGCTCCGCTGAGCGGCACCTCCTCCAGTTCGGCGCCTGTCAGCCGGGCGACGTAAACGGCTTCGAACAGCAGATCACCCAGTTCCTCGTTGATCGCGGCGGGATCGCGTTCGTCGATTGCGGCGGCCAGTTCGTGGGCCTCTTCGATCAGATACGCCCGGAGATCCGCCAGTGACAGCTCACGATCCCACGGGCAATCGACGCGCAGCCGGTCGATCAGATCGGCGATCGGAGCGAGCGAGCAGGGGTCGGTTCTGGCGCCGTCTCCTTTGTTACGATCTTGCATTGGCAGGGCGTGGAGGTCGGAAGTGAAGGTCACCGACAGAAGGATGTTCACGGACGACGGCGAACTGCGCGAAGAGTACCGCTTCCTCGAGCAGCAGCAGACCGGGGCGGCCGCGGAACAGCCAACCTCCGTCGCCACCGAGGACAGCGCGGCGAGCCCGGACGAGGCGCCGGCCGGCGGGTCCCAGCAGGCCGCGTCCGCGACGCCGCCTCCGCGCGCCGAGACCGCGGATGCTCCGCAGATGCCGCCGCGCGGAGCACAGTCTCCCGGCTTCATGGACCTGGTCGCCGTACTAGCCGAACCGATCGCTTTCCTGCTCGGCGACGCCCAGCTACCGGACGGTCAGAGCGCGCAGGATCTGCCGCGGGCCCGGCTCCACATCGACCTGCTGGCGGTGCTGCAGGAGAAGACGCGGGGCAACGTCTCCGAGCAGGAGACGGCGTTGCTCGAGGATCTGCTCGCGCAGCTGCGGATGCGGTACGTCGAAAAGAGCCGCGGTTGACTGCCCGCTGATCCGGTCCCGTCCGGCGCCAGGATCCCGGACGCAATCTGAGCGATCATCAATAAGATTCTTGCGTCTCGGGACTTGACAACGAGCCGCTTAGGTCTTAGTCTCCCGGTCGCGTTGGGGCCAGGGAGCGGTTGAGACTGCACCCGCCCGCGGCGCCAGAGATGAGAACTGACCTGATTCAGGAGAGAGAGTCTTGAGCAAGATCATTGGTATCGACCTGGGGACGACGAACAGCGTCGTCGCCGTGATGGAGGGTTCGGACCCGAAGGTGATTCCGAACTCGGAGGGAAGCCGGACCACGCCGTCGATCGTCGGCTTCACGGAGAAGGGCGAGCGGCTCGTCGGCCAGGTCGCCAAGCGACAGGCGGTGACGAACCCGCAGAACACCGTCTTCTCGATCAAGCGCTTCATGGGACGCCGCCTGGGCGAGGTTTCCGAAGAGCAGAAGATGGTCCCCTACCCGGTCTCGAGTTCCGGCGACGACGTGCAGATCGAGGCTGCCGGCAAGACCTACACGCCGCCCCAGATCTCGGCCATGGTGCTGCAGAAGCTGAAGCAGGCGGCGGAGGACTATCTCGGCGGTCCGGTGGAGCGCGCCGTGATCACGGTCCCCGCGTACTTCAACGACGCTCAGCGCCAGGCCACGCGGGATGCCGGCCAGATCGCCGGACTGACCGTCGAGCGGCTGGTCAACGAACCGACCGCGGCGGCGCTCGCCTACGGCCTGGACAAGGAGGGCGACCGCACGATCGCCGTCTACGACTTCGGCGGCGGCACGTTCGACATCTCGATCCTCGAGGTCGGCGAAGGCGTGGTCGAGGTCAAGGCGACGAACGGCGACACCCACCTGGGGGGCGACAACATCGATCAGCGGATCATCGACTGGCTGCTCGAGGAGTTCAGGAAGGACCAGGGCATCGACCTCGCCCAGGATCCGATGGCCATGCAGCGGCTCAAGGAGGCCGGCGAGAAGGCGAAGATCGAGCTGTCGGGCGTGCAGGAGACGGAGATCAACCTCCCCTTCGTGACTGCCGACGCCTCGGGTCCGAAGCACATGAACGTCAAGCTCTCCCGGAGCAAACTGGAGCAGCTCACCGAGGACCTGGTCAGAAGCACGCTCGAGCCCTGCCGCCAGGCCCTCAGGGACGCCGGCCTCGGCACCAGCGACATCGAGGAGATCGTCCTGGTGGGCGGCCAGACCCGGATGCCGGCGGTGCAGGAGGCGGTCAAGGAGTTCTTCGGACGGGAGCCCCACCGCGGCGTGAACCCGGACGAAGTGGTGGCGATCGGCGCCGCGATCCAGGGCGGCGTGCTGGCCGGCGACGTCACCGACGTCCTGCTGCTCGACGTCACGCCGCTGTCGCTTGGCATCGAGACGCTGGGCGGCGTCTTCACCAAGCTGATCGACCGCAACACGACGATCCCCACCCGCAAGAGCGAGGTGTTTTCGACCGCCGGCGACAACCAGACCTCAGTCGAGGTCCATGTGCTCCAGGGGGAGCGTGAGATCGCCGGCGACAACCGGACGCTCGGCCGCTTCCACCTGGTGGGCATTCCCCCGGCGCCTCGCGGCATGCCCCAGATCGAGGTCACGTTCGACATCGACGCCAACGGCATCGTCAACGTGTCGGCCAGGGACAAGGGCACCGGCAAGGAGCAGAAGATCACGATCACCGGCTCGGGCGGCATCGAGAAGGACGAGATCGAACGGATGGTCGCCGATGCCCAGGCCCACAGCGACGAGGACAGGAAGCGTCGCGAGGCGATCGACGCCCGTAACCAGCTCGACTCGCTGGTCTACGGCACCGAGAAGAACCTCGCCGAACACCGGGACAAGCTGTCCGAGAGCGACCGCGCCGAGCTCGAGTCCGCGGTCGAGGACGCGAAGAAGAGCATGGAGGGCGAAGACGCCGCCGCCATGCAGGGCGCGTCCGAGCGGCTGACCCAGGCCTCGCACAAGCTGGCGCAGGTCATCTACGAACAGACCAGCGCCGAGTCGGCCCCCGACGCGCCTCCGGGCGCGGGCGGCCCCGGAGACGGCGGGCCTCAGGCCGCCGATGACGACGTGATCGACGCGGACTTCGTCGACGTGGACGAAACGTCCGGGGACGGCAGTACGTCCGGGGACAAAGGGGCCAGCTAGGTGACGCCGCCGCGGTCGTCGCGTGGGCGCCGTCCCCCGTCCCGCCGCCGGCGGGTGGGGGGCGGCCGCTACGTGATGATCAGCAAGGTCGCCGAGCGCTACGACATCCATCCGCAGACCCTCCGGCTGTACGAGCGTGAGGGCCTGCTGGAGCCGCGGCGGAGCGACGGCAACACCCGCCTCTACGACGAAGACTCCCTGAACCGGCTCGAGTCGATCCTCACGCTGACCCGGGACATGGGGGTCAACCTGGCCGGAGTCGAGGTCATCCTCACGCTGCAGGAACGCTTGGCGCGGCTCGAGGCCGAGCGGGACAGGCTACTCTCGATCGTTGAACGCGACGCGGCGGACCGCCGCCGGGGTGTCCGGCGCCGGCACGCCCTGGTCTGGGTGCGAAGCGGCGCGCTGGTCAAGGTCGAGGACGAGGAGTGAACGAGGAAGGCTGCGAACTCTGTGCCGGGCGCGGTTGGATCGTCGACCTCGCGACGAACCAGGCGCGGCGCTGCACCTGCCACTCGACCCGCGTCCGCGGCCGCCGCGTCGACGACCTGGGCATTCCGCCGAAGTACCAGGGTTGCCGGCTCACCAACTTCCGGCTCGCGGGGGACGTGGGCGATCAACTCCTCACCGCGCGCCGCGATTGCGATCAGTACATCGAGGAGTTCATGGAGTTCGACGGATCGCTGAACGAAGCCGGACTGGTGTTCATCGGCCCGAGCGGCCGGGGCAAGACGCACCTCGCCGTGGCCGTGCTGATCGAACTGGCCGAGCAGTACGGCGTCGGCGGCCGCTTCGTCGACTTCACCAGCCTGGTCGCCGACATCCAGGCGACTTTCCAGTCCGACGCTCCGCGCAACCAGGCCGACCTGCTGCGTCCGCTCCAGGAGGCGGACGTCGTCGTGGTCGACGAGCTCGGCGCGCGACGGCCCTCGCCCTTCGTCTCCGACACGCTGTACCTGCTGATCAACGGCCGCTACATGGCCCGCCGGCCGACCCTGTTCACGAGCAACTACTACCTGACCTCCGAAGTCGACGGCGACCGTAGCGACGGCGCCCAGACCCTGGCCGGCCGCGTCCCCGCCAGCCTGATCAGCCGCCTCCACCAGATGGCGAAGCCGATCCTCATCGACGCCGTCGGGGACTACCGCCACGAACTCCAGGCGCATCAGCATCGGTAGCGGTCCAGATGGTCGAGCGGTGGATGACGAACCTCGGTCTGGGTGTTGCGGCCTGTCTGCTGCTGGCGGCGGGGCCGGGACCGGCGACGTCGCCTCCGTCGATCGTGTTGCCGGAGGAGATTCGGCTCGGGCTGGCCACGGACCTGGAGCGGGTCGAGGTCGCGTGCTGCGACGGGCCTTCGTGGCTCGTCGACGACGCGAGCCGGCGGTACGAGGTGGCCGGGCCATTCCACGTGATGGCGGCGCCGGGGAAGGGGAGTCCGGGAGTCCATCGCCTGCAGGTGGCGGCGTTGCGGGATCGGGTGCAGGCGGAGAGGCTCGCCGGCCGGTTGACTGGTCTGCTCGGCCAGCAAGCGGACTCGGTGCTCGATGCGGGCACCGGCCTGTACCGGGTCCGCGTGGGACGCTTCGGTGACCGGGAGGCAGCGGAGGAGGCTCGTGGCCGGCTTCATGTCGAAGGGTTCGACGACGTCTGGATCACGGTGGAGGGCCAGGTCCTGGAGGAGCCGGGATTCGAGGTCGAAGGAGTCGGCAGGGTCGCGGGGCGGAGGCTGCGGCTCGAGTCGACCGACGGTGTCGTTGACATTCTGGGCCGCCGCTACCGGGGTGCGCTCGAGGTCTTCCTGAGCGACCGGACCGGCCTGAACGTCGTCAACGCCGCGCCGCTGGAGGACTACCTGCGCGGGGTCGTGCCGGTGGAGCTCGGGCCGGACCTGTACCCGGAGATCGAGGCGATCAAGGCGCAGGCCGTGGCCGCGCGCACGTACGCGGTGAAGCGCCTTGGCGAGTTCGAAGGGGAGGGGTACGACCTCTGCGCCACGCCGCTGTGCCAGGTGTACGGCGGTCTGGACGTGGAACACCCGGTCTCGGACCAGGCGATCGCCGACACTCGCGGTGAGATCCTGCTGCGCGGCGACATGCCCCAGGAGGCCCTGTTCACCGCGAGCTGCGGCGGCGACACGGAACTCGTCGATCACGTCTTCCCTCTTCTGGCGGGCGAGGGCCCAGTGGGAACGGCCTGCGTCGAAGGGGGAGTCGTGACCCTGGCCGGCGGCGCTGCGGGTTCGCCCGCCAGGCATCTGCTGAGGTCTCTCGGCGCTCGCGGGGTGCGTGAGAGGCGGGTCGAAGAGCGACTGAGCCGCGCCCGTTCCGAGGGCGACCTGGAGGTCGTTGAAGGCGGTCTGGGGGGCTTCGACGGCGGCTGGCTCGACCTGCGCCAGCAGGGTCGTCGCCGGCTCGTGGCGCTGGCTCCGGGGGCGGCGCTGCTGCTGACCGAGGTCACCGCGGGAGCGCCGAGCGAGGACCTCGGCTTTCCCACGCGGGCCTTCGCGGCGGCGCCCGGTGACCGCCTGCGCGTCTACCTGGCCCGCGGCCGTGTGGTCCTCATCGTTCACGAGGCGCCGAGGCGGCGCGATCAGGCGACCGCGGAGCCGTGGTCGCTCTGGCGTTCCCACGACTCCGTGCGCGCGGCCGCCGAAAGGCGCTTTCCCGGCCTGGGTCTCAAGTCCCTGAGGGTGCTGGAACGCGGCGTCTCGGGTCGGGTGGCGCGCATCGACCTGATTGGCGAACGGGGCACGGTGGAACTCCGGGGCCTCGCGATCCGCTGGCTGCTCGATGTCCCCGAACACATCGTGGAGCTGGCGGCCGCAACCGGCGATGGGGGCGTTCCCGGCTGGCGCTTCGCCGGCCGCGGCCGTGGCCACGGCGTCGGCATGTGCCAGGTCGGCTCGTACCTCATGGCGCAGCGCGGTCTGTCGTACCGCGAGATCCTGTGGCACTACTACGGCGCGGTCGACATCGGCAGGTTCGCATCGTGAGCGTCGACCGGACGGCGGAAGCCTGGCTGGACGACCCCGAGCCCTGGCGCGAGACCCGGCGCCTGGGGCGGGCTCTGAGCGCCATCGAGGGCGGCGGCGATACGCAGGCCCTCGCAAGGACGGCCTACCGGCGTGCCGGCCGCGCGATGACGATCGGCCTGACCGGACCGCCCGGGGTCGGCAAGAGCACGTTGACGGCCGCCCTGGCCCGGGAGCTCCGGAAACGGGGAGAGCCGGTGGCGGTGCTCGCGTTCGATCCGACCAGCCCGCTGACCGGCGGCGCCGTGCTCGGCGACCGGGTTCGGATGTCCGACCTGGAAACCGATCCGGGCGTCTTCATCCGGTCGATGGCCTCACGGGGCGCGGGCGGCGGATTGGCGCAGGCCGCCGCCGCGGCGAGCGATCTGCTCGATGCCGCGGGCTTTCCCTGGATTCTGGTCGAAACCGTGGGCACGGGCCAGGCCCAGGCCGCCATTCGCCGGAACGCGGATCTCGTCGTTCTGGTCACGGCGCCCGGTCTGGGCGACGGCGTT
Organism: Acidobacteriota bacterium; assembly: GCA_011525365.1. GTDB lineage: Bacteria > Acidobacteriota > Thermoanaerobaculia > Multivoradales > Multivoraceae > Multivorans. The sequence goes on along the minus strand of WTGQ01000002.1, from coordinate 3,711,315 downwards.
CAGGCCATCAAGAGCGGGACGATGGAGATCGCGGACGTGTTCGTCGTCAACAAGAGCGACCTGCCGGGCGCCGCCGCCGCCCGCCGGTCGATCGTGGAGATGCTCGACCTGTCGGACGGAGCCGCTAGTGAACCGCCGGCGGTGCTGCCGACCGTGGCGCGAACGGGCGACGGCGCGGCGGAGGTGCTGGACACGGTGTCCGCGTGTTTCGAACGGCTGCGGGCGGGAGGCGAGATCGACGCCCGGCGGGCGGCGCGCCTGCGGCGCAGGGTGCTGGACCTGTACCGCGCCGAGGTTCTGCGGCTCGCCATGGGCTCGATCGACGACGACCGGTTCGGGCGGGATCTCCTCGCGGCCAGAGACTCGAAGGCTCTGGACGGAGAGGACGATTCGCAGCAGAATCGGGCGCCGCGGGAATCCGGGCCGGCCGGCGATCCCTACGATCTGGCGGACCGGCTGGTCGGCGAGTTCGTCGGCGGATTCCGGCAAGACTGAGTCGCCCAGGAACACCACAGGTACAGAGGGATGATCACGGGTCTGGACCATGTAGCGATCGCCGTTCCTTCGATCGAAGAGGCGAGGACGTTCTACGAGAAGCTGGGTCTCGATATCACGGCGATCGAGGTGGTCGAGCACGAAGGAGTACGGGTGGCGATGATCCCCTGCGGCGGCACGCGCATCGAACTCCTGGAGCCGCTTTCTAGCGATTCCCCGGTGGGCCGCTTCCTTGAGCGGCGCGGTCCGGGCATACACCACCTGTGCATGCGGAGCGACGACGTTCACGAGGACGACGGGAAACTGCGAGAGGGCGGACTCTCTCTCCTGCGCGAGCGGCCCGGCCCCGGGGCCGAAGGCGCCACCGTTCAGTTCGTCCACCCGAAGAGCGCCGGCGGGGTGCTGCTGGAACTGTCGGAGCCGGCGCGGTGACCGGTCGTCTGATTCTCGAGGACGGCTCCGTCTTCCGCGGCGAGACCCTGGTCGAGGGCAGCCGCTTCGCGGAGGTCGTCTTCAACACCTCGATGACCGGCTACCAGGAGATCCTGACCGACCCGTCCTACCGCGGTCAGATCGTGATCATGACCCAGCCCCACATCGGCAACTACGGGACGTACGACGGCGCGGAGGAGTCGCACCGGGTGTGGGTGGAAGGCTTTGTCGTCCGCGAGTTCACCGCCCGCCGGTCGGGCCTGGGCGACGGCGAGCTCGGCGCGTACCTTGATTCGGCGGGCGTGCCGGCGCTCGCCGGCATCGACACGCGGGCGGCGGTGCGGCGGCTGCGCGACCACGGCGCCATGCGGGGCTTGATCACGAGTTGCGACCGGCCGGATGCCGAGCTGGTCGAGGAAGTGCGGCAGCAGCCGACGATGGAGGGGCGGGCCCTGGTCGACGAGGTGACCTGCGAGGCGCCGTACGAGCTCGAACCGGAGGGCGAGGAGAAGGTCCGCCTGGCGGTCTACGACTTCGGCGTCAAGCGGAACATCCTCCGCTCGCTGGTCCGTCAGGGTGCCCGGGTCGTCGTGCTGCCGGCGCGCACGCCGGCTCGCGAGTGCCTCGGCCTGGATGTCGACGGCGTGGTGCTTTCCAACGGGCCGGGGGACCCGGAGCCGCTCCACGAGATCATCGGCGAGGTGCGGGAACTCATCGACTCCAGGACCCCGCTGTTCGGCATCTGTCTCGGCCACCAGCTCCTGGGCCTGGCTCTCGGCGGCAGGACCTTCAAGCTGAAGTTCGGGCACCACGGCGGCAACCAGCCGGTTCGCGACGAGGAGACCGGCGAGGTTTCGATCACGAGCCAGAACCACGGCTTCGCTCTCGCCGGCGACAGCCTTCCCGACGACTGCCAGGTGGCGGCGATCAACCTGAACGACGGAACGGTGGAGGCCTTCAAGGCGACCGGCCGGCCGATCTTCTCGGTCCAGTACCACCCGGAGGCGGCGCCGGGGCCGCACGACGCCGCACGACTGTTCGGGGAGTTCCTCGACGTCTGTGGGTGACGCCCACGAGCCGGGTGCTGCGGCGCGGGGCCGCCGGGTGGTCTGGTGGATCGCCGCGCGCTACCTGCTCGGGGGACGAAGCCGGCTCTTGACCGGGACCGCGAGGTCGGCCCTCGGGTCGACCGGTCTGGGCGTGGCGGCCATGGTCGTCTCGATGGCGCTGATGAGCGGCTATACGAGCTCGGTCGAGAACCGGCTGCTTCAGAGCGGACCTCTGGTCGTCACGCCTCTGGGCGAGGCCGCGGGAGATCTCGCTTCGGCCGACGAAACGGCCGGTCGACTGCGCCGGCTGGCCGGGGTGGAACAGGTCGGCGTCACGCTGGCCGGCCAGGGCGCGCTGGCGAGCAGGGCGAACCCGGCCGGCGTGGACGTCTGGTTCCGGGGCGTCCTGCCCGGCGCCTCCTCCTTCGGCGCCGGCGAAGAGCAACTCGGACGGAACGCCGACGGCTTCGACGCGGTTGTCCTCGGCCGCCAGCTCCAACGGACGCTCGGCGCGGCGGACGGGGAGTTGCTGCGGCTGACGGCTATCGTCGGTTCGCCCTCGGGCCAGCCGCGCTTCGCGTATCGCACGTTCCGGGTGGCCGGCGCGTTCGAGACCGGGTTCTCGGAGTACGACCGGAGCTACGCCGTCCTCCACCGGGACGCGGTCGAAACCCTCGGCGCGGTCGGGGTGGTCCTCGAGGTGGCGACGTCGCATGGCGCGGACCCGTCGGCGGTGCACCGGAGAATCGAGGACCTGGTAGGTGCCGATGCGCTCGTCACCGACTGGCGCCGGAGCAACCGGGACATTTTCGCGGCGCTGAGGCTCCAGAAATGGGGCCTGTTCCTGGTGCTGGGCCTGATCGTGCTGGTGTCGACCTTCAACATCGCCGCTGCCCTGGTTGTCATGGTGCGCGAGCGGGGCCGGGATACCGCGGTGCTTGCGGCGCTCGGGCTCGGCCCCCGGCGGCTGCGGCGCGTGTTCCTGGTCTGCGGGTTGAGCCTTGGCGCCGCGGGCACCGGCCTCGGTCTGCTGCTCGGTTCGCTGGTCAGCGCGATCATCACCCGCTACGAACTCGTGCGGTTCGATCCCGGCGTGGCCGAGATCTACTTCATCAGCAGCGTCCCGTTCGACGTGCGGGCCCTGGACCTGCTGGCGGTGGCCGGCTTCAGCCTCGTCGTCGTCGGCCTTGCGTGCTGGTGGCCCGCGCGGCTGGCGTCGTCCCTCGAGCCGGCGCGCGCTCTCCACTGGGAGTAGGGCCGCCGCTTTCCCCGCCTGATGTGGAAGGAGGGGTTGCTGAAAGCAACCCCTCCCGGGTTTGAATCGCGCCTCAGCCGGCCGGTGGCCGCTGAGCGGAAGTTGAGGGTTTAAGGCAGGTCCGGACCGTGTCCGGGGGTGGGCCGCAGTTCCTCTGGACGCGGACGCGTCCAGTCGCGACCCGGTGGGTGACGACACGGGAGCCAGGGCGCGAAGTCGGTTTGACCCTTGCCTGTGGCTCGGTGCCGCCTCTGAAAGAAGTATACGCGACTCGGCGTCAAAGTGTTTCTTCCGCTCCGTGTTTTCCGCTGGCGGAGCGACCCGGGAACGCGCCCGGTTGCTTATACACTCCGCGCGCTCATGGCGAAGCGGACGGACATCGAGTCGATCCTGATCTTCGGTTCCGGGCCCATCGTCATCGGCCAGGCCTGCGAGTTCGACTACTCCGGCACCCAGGCCTGCCGGGTCCTGCGCCGCGAGGGCTACCGGGTCATCCTGGTCAACTCGAATCCGGCGACGATCATGACGGACCCGGAGTTCGCCGACGCGACCTACGTCGAGCCCCTCGTGCCGGACGTGGCGATGAAGATCATCGAGCGGGAGCGGCCGGACGCGCTGCTGCCCACCGTCGGCGGCCAGACCGGGATCAACCTGACCCTGGCGCTCGAGGAGTCCGGCGCGCTGGAGGAGTCCGGCATGAAGCTGCTCGGCGCGGGCATCGAGGCGCTGCGCCTGGGCGAGGACCGCCAACTGTTCAAGCGAGCCATGGTCGAGGCGGGTCTCGAAGTGCCGGAGAGCGGCACCGCGAAGACGCTGGAGGAAGCGCGGGAGATCATCGAACGCCTGGGCTTCCCGGTCATCGTGCGGCCGAGCTTCACGCTGGGCGGCGAGGGCGGCGGGGTGGTGTTCAACCGTGACGAGATCGACGACGTGATCGTCCGCGCCCTGCAGGCGAGTCCGGCCTCGCTCATCCTGATCGAGCAGTCGGTTCTGGGCTGGAAGGAGTTCGAGCTCGAAGTGATGCGCGACGTGGCCGACAATGCGATCGTCGTCTGCTCGGTCGAGAACGTCGATCCGATGGGCGTGCACACCGGCGACTCGATCACCGTGGCGCCGCAGCAGACGCTGTCCGATCCCGAGTACCAGGACATGCGGGACGACGCCTTCACCGTGATTCGCAAGGTGGGCGTCGCGACCGGGGGTTCGAACATCCAATTCGCGGTGGAGCAGGGCACCGGGCGGCGGGTCGTGATCGAGATGAACCCGAGGGTCTCGCGGAGTTCGGCCCTGGCGTCCAAGGCGACCGGCTTCCCGATCGCCAAGATCGCCGCCCAACTGGCGGTCGGCTACACCCTGGACGAGATCTCGAACGACATCACCGGCAAGACCTACGCCGCCTTCGAGCCGACCCTCGACTACACGGTCGTCAAGATCCCGCGCTGGGCGTTCGAGAAGTTCGAGCGCACCGCCGGCACCCTGGGCACGTCGATGAAGTCGGTCGGCGAGGTGATGGCGATCGGCGGCAACTTCCGCGAGGCGCTGATGAAGGGACTCTCCGGCCTGGAGCTGGAGGCCGCGTGGCCGCGCCAGGAGGAACTCGTCAGCGATCCGGTCGGTCTGCGGCGGCGGCTCAGCACACCGAACTGGCAGCGCCTCTTCGGGGTCTTCGCCGCGCTCCGCCAGGGCTGGACGGTCGACGAAGTGGCCGCCGCCTCGGACATCGACCCGTGGTTCCTGCGCGAGATCCGGACGGTCGTTGAGATCGAGGCGGAGCTCGCCTGCTGGGACCTCGAGTCCGCGCCGGACGAGTTGCTGCGCCGGGCCCGGCTGAGCGGCTTGAGCGACCAGCGGGTCGCCGCCCTGCTCGGCAGCGGGGAGGACCTGGTCGCTCGCGAGATCACGAAGCGGGGGCTAGACCGCGTCTTCAAGCGGGTCGACACCTGCGCGGCCGAGTTCGTGGCCGTCACTCCCTACCTCTACTCGACGCCCGGCGTGGAGGACGAGGCGCTGCCCACGGAGCGCCGGAAGGTGATGATCCTGGGCTCGGGGCCGAACCGGATCGGCCAGGGGATCGAGTTCGACTACTGCTGTGTCCATGCGGTGTTCGCCCTGCGACGCGCCGGTTACGAGACGATCATGGTGAACTGCAACCCGGAAACCGTCTCGACCGACTACGACACCTCGGACCGGCTCTACTTCGAGCCGCTCACGTTCGAGCACGTGATGGCGATCTACCGCCGCGAGCAGCCGCTGGGCGCGATCGTCCAGCTCGGCGGCCAGACTCCGCTCAAGCTCGCTCACAGCCTCGAGGCCGCGGGTGTCTCCATCCTGGGCACCTCGCCGGAGGCGATCGACCTCGCGGAAGACCGCCGCCGCTTCGGCGATCTCCTGGCGGAGGAGGGCATCCTGGTGCCGGCGAACGGCTCCGCGGTATCGCTCGACGAGGCATGCCGGGTGGCGGACGAGATCGGCTACCCGGTCGTCGTGCGGCCGAGCTACGTGCTCGGTGGCCGGGCGATGTCGATCTGTTACGACCAGCCGACGCTGATCAACTACATGCGTCGCGCCGCCGACGTGTCGCCCGGGCGGCCGGTGCTGCTCGACCGCTTTCTCGAGGACGCCTTCGAGGTCGACGTCGATCTGGTGGCGGACGGGGAGCGGGCGGTCGTCTGCGGCATCATGCAGCACATCGAGGAGGCCGGCATCCACTCCGGCGACTCGGCGGCGGTGCTGCCGCCCTACCGGGTGGACGAGGCGGACCTCGACCAGATGCGTGAAATCGCCAGCCGGCTGGCGCTGAGGCTGGGCGTCGTCGGCCTGATGAACGTGCAGTTCGCGATCTACGACGGAGAGGTCTACGTGCTGGAGGTGAATCCCCGGGCCTCGCGGACGGTGCCCTTCATCGCCAAGGCGGTCGGCCTGCCCCTGGTGCAGATCGCGACCCGCGTCATGGTCGGGGAGACCCTGGAGGAGATCGGCCTCGTCGAGGAACCCCCGGTCGACCGCTTCTTCGTCAAGGCGCCCGTCTTCCCGTTCGACCGCTTCCCGGGCGTAGACCCGGTCCTGGGACCGGAGATGAAGTCGACCGGCGAGGTGATGGGCATCGGCCGCAGCTTCGGCAGCGCCTTCGCCAAGGCCTGGCTGGGCGCCGGCCACGCGCTGCCCGACGGCGGCACCGCCTTCCTGTCGGTCAACGACCGGGACAAGCCGGCGCTGCTGCGAGTCGCCCGGCGGCTTCGGGACCTCGGTTTCGAGCTCCTGTGCACGGCCGGCACCGCTTCGTTCCTCAGCGACCGCGGCATCGAGACGCGGCGGGTGAACAAGGTGGCGGAAGGCCGCCCGCACGTGGTCGACTACCTGATCAACGGCGAGGTCGGCCTGATCGTCAACACGCCCCTGGGCGGCGAGTCGTACAAGGACGACATGGAGATCCGCACCACGGCGCTCAAGTTCGACATCCCGTGCGTGACGACGATCTCGGGGGCGATGGCCGCGGTGGACGCCATCGAGGCGCTGCGCGAGAGCCTGCTGCAGGTGACCGCGCTCCAGGATCTGGCAACCCGGTCTCTGGCCGGTTGCAAGTCCGGCGCCTGACGTCGGCCCAGTCCCCGGCGTGTAGCCGGCGCCTCGCCTGCGGCTAACGACTGTCGTCTTCGAAGAACCGCGCAACGGCCCCGTTTGCGGCGAGTTCGTTGGCGGCGTAACGGGTCGCGGTCTTGGGGTCGTTCCACCTTCCCGCCTGCATGAGTTCGGCGGTGGAGGCGCCTCTGCCGACGAGTGACTGAGCGCTGCCGATACGGAGCGAGTGTCCGCTCATTCTGCCCTCGATTCCCGCGTCTCGGGCGCGCCGCTGGATGACCTTGCGCGCGGCGCTCTCGCTCAGCGCCGTCGCGCTGACGCCGGCGCCGTCTCTGGACACACCGCGGAACAGCGGTCCGGAAGAGACGCCCGAAGCCTCGCGCCAGGCGCCGATGGCGGCCATCGTCGCACGACAGACGTAGAGCGTCTTGCCCTCTCCGTCCTGGTCCGTCTTGCTCCGGGGCAGCCTGAGGCTGCCGCTGCCGTCCTCTCCGGTCCCCAGGTGCTCCACTTCGACGGCGGCGAGTTCGCTGATTCTCAGGAAGGCGTCGCTGCCGAGGCGCAGCAGCGCGGCGTCGCGCAGGCCGAGCATCGTGCCCTCGGCCGCCGCCAGGCGGGCGGCCGTGTCGACATCCTTCCGTCTCAGGCCGTCTACCTGGCCGCGCCCGCGGCTGGCGTGTTGCCGCTTGAGGGTGGCGAGGGTCCGGGCCGTCAGTGGTCCGCGCGGGTCTTTCGTGCCGGCGAAATGCGTCGCGGCGCCGATTGCGGCGTGAATCAGTGACAGCGACGCCGGGGCGAGTCCCCGTTCGGCCTCTTCCTTGAAGAACGCGGCCACATTCGCGTCGTTCGCCTCGCGGTCCCCCAGGTACGCCAGGAAGCGCTTGAGCGCCTGGGTGTAGGCCTTGTGGGTGTTCGCCGAATAGGCGTCCTTGAACACGGTCTCGCCAAACCGCAGCGCGGTTGCTGTTGGTGCTCCCGGCCTCTTCATCGTGCGGTAGCCGCCACGGACACCAGCTCGCGTGGCCGCCTTCGAAGAAGGACAGATAAATGCGATTGTCTGCCACGAGATCGCCGATGTCAAGCCCTGAATCGCGCGCGCCAGGTCGAGCCGAGTGTCCGAACGGCCATTCTGGCCGGTTCGGAAGCCCGCGATTTGGGCGGTGTGGGCCGCGTTCCGCCCGATTCCCGCCTCTGGAGCGCCGGATGATGCAGGTAATCGCATTTGTCTAGCACACAGATGCGAGGAGGACGAGGATCGTGAGACGCGCCAGCGCCGGAATGCAGGGGGTCCCCGGAATGCAATCGCGGCGACTGCGGGCAGCAGTGCCCGCCCTTTCGCTGTTCGTCCTGTTGCTGCTCGGCGTCGTCCCGTTGCCGGTCGGCACCGTTGCTTCAGTCGAGGCGCAACGCTGTACGCCTCCGGCCTTCTGGAATCCGTTTGGCGGGGGCCGCTGCGAGGTCTACATGTGCGCCGAGGGTTGGACGCTGGACAACAACTACTGTCGAAAAGACGGCGAGTACCCGGTTTTCGCGGCTTCGTGTCCGGTCGGTTGGGGGGTCAGGGCCGTCGACCACGGCATCAGCGGTTACAGCATGCGGTGCGTCGACCCATCGCCCCCGGCGCCGCCTCCGCCACCTCTGTCGCTGCCGTCCATTCCCGACTTCCGGGTGCCGTCGGGCGGTTCCGTCAGCACGTTGTTTCCCGCCGCGACGGGCGGCACGGCGCCTTACGCCTATAGCCTGTCGGGGCTGCCGCCGGGGATCACGTTCGCGCAGTCGACGCGGCGCGCGACTGGGACGCTGCCGACGGTCGGGGTCGATACGACCTACACGATCACCTACAGCGTCACCGACAACGTGGGCGGGACCGCCTCCGTCAGCTTCTTGACGACGGTGAGAGCCGCGGCAGCGCCGCCGCCGCCAGATCCTTCTCCGCCGTCCCCTCCGACCACGGACGGCGGCTCGATCGTCAAGACCGGCGTGAACGTGTCGGGTTCGAGGACGTACTCGTTAACGCTCTCCCACCGTGCCGGGGTCTCGGTAGAGTTGACCGGCATGACGACCGACTTCGACTGTACGGTCTCAGGGAATCTCTGCTCCAACCGCGGCGGCACGGCGGATGACTCCTGGAGCGGAACGCTCGGCGCGGGCGAGCACAAGATCGTCGTCTATCCGTACGGCGGCGGCTCGGGAAACTACACCCTCACCGTCAGCGTCGAGGCCCCAGGCACGGGCGGCAGCAGCGGAACGCGGACGCAGGTGACGACGCTTGTCAAGGCAAGCCGGACGAACATTTCGAGGAGCCGGACCTACAGCTTCACTTTGGCCAGGCGGGCGCGGGTGGACGTGGCGCTGACCGGCCTGACGATTGACTTCGACTGCCGGGTCGGCAGCAGCCGGTGCACGAACCGATGGGGCACTCAGGACGACTCCTGGAGCGGCGATCTGGCGGCGGGGAGCCACAGCGTCGTCGTGTACCCGTACGACCCCGGCCCGGGGAACTACTCGCTGACCGTGACGGCAACCGAGACGTTGGCCTTCGTGACCCAGCCTCTGGCCGGTGGACCTCCAAGCATTCGACTGCGCTTGTGCAAGAAAGTGGACGGGATCATCATCGAAAAGACTTGCAGGGATGTCGTCATTCCTGGTGGTGAGGGGAATCCGGATGACGACGGCGACGGCGACGGCGACGACGACGACGGAGGAGATCCTAACGGTGGTGGCGGACCCGATCCGGCTGATGCCGAGATACACGCCTGCTACGCCAGCTCACTCGTCAACTCGGCGAAGGTCACTTCTAACCCTCTAGAGAACGATCGCGCTCTTGGTTCAAACTACGGAGGCCGCAACACCTCTAGGCCGTCGCACAGTGGCATCGATGTTCGTGCAGCGCGGGGCGATGCGGTGATGACGCCGATCCATGGGCGCGTAACGGAAACCCAAAGTGGTCATGGAACAAACGCTTGGGATTCGGAGAGCAGGACTTTCGCGACGACATATCCAGGCAACGGGAACTTCGTGCGGATCGAGGACTATGCTGGAAGAGAACATGTCTTCCTGCACTTGCACACCGTTGGTGTTGAAGTCGGAGATCTCGTTACCGCCTTCCATCCGATCGGGACAGCCAACAACAGCGGCAACTCGCGCGGAGATCACCTGCACTACACGATCTGGCGCGACAGCAGCCGACTGCGGGCTCTCGACCCCGAATCCCTGCTCGCTGCATGCGAATGATGCAGTACAAAGAAAGGGGAACCGAAATGCTCCAAGAGAAGACAGCTCTAGTTCTCACGGGTCTCTTGTTGGGCGCGACCGCCGCGAACAGTCAGCCTGTGGACGACGAACAGTGCGTGGTTGAAGGGCCAGCTCGGTACGCGTGCGTGGAGGGAGATGACGCCGGAGGCTACCAGGTGCACTTTCAGATTGGTTCGCTAATCCGGAGCGAAGTGCTCCCGGGACAGCCTCGCCACTTCCAATTGGGTTCGGTCCGCGATGTTGTCTTTGCACGAGGTGGTGCGCCGCTGGGAGAGCCGTGGCCTCCCGAGGGATTCCCCGAGGGTACGTTTTGGACGCGCCTGATCGGCCTGGATGGGCCGATCTTGTCGGCAGATGGGCCCCGTCTTCATCGTCTGGCCGAGACGGGCGATTGGCTGGCCATGCAGTCCGTCAAGTTAGCGCCGGCGGACACGCAGGACTTCGACCGGGGAATCACGGAGCCGTGGGCGTCGTCCGACGCTCCGCTCGTCGTCTATCGATCGGATGGCCGCGAGGTTCGGAAGTTGCCCGGTCTTCGCGTGTTCGAACGGTACCCCGAGGACGAAGTCGACCGGTACGAGTTCAGTGCGGACGGTCGAGCTATCGGTGTGTATCGTGCGAAGGATCGGGCCTTCGTCATCTACGGTTTGGACGGCGTTGTGGGCGACGAGACACTGGCGTTGAGGGAACTGGCACCTGGGTTCGCACCGAGGAGGTTCGCTTTCATTGGAGCCGATCGGATAGTGATGTGGCAACCGGAGATGTTCGGACGGGATCAGGTGGAATGGTTGAGAGTGCTCACGCGCGACGAGACGGGGCGGTTCCTTTCAACGTCCATCGTCCATAGGGACGGCTACACAGACTTTTGGGGGATCGCACGAAACGGTACTATGCTTCTTGCAGGGCTCCATGGATTCGACGTGGTCAACTCCTCCGGCCAGTTGCTGTGGCGATTGGACCGTACTGGTTGGACGGAGATTCTGGAGTTGGTGACCGAGCCTGATCTCCGCCGCTGGCGGCCGGCGTTGTTGTCTGAAGGAGCCCTTCGGTTACGCGACACGAGGTTGTCTGCTTCGGTCTCGGAGGGGGAGCAGGTGATCGTCCGATTCGGCGGAGTCGACAAGGACGAGAGCGAGGGATGGGGCCTTGCGGAACGGGTCGTTATCGGTGCTGAGACTCAGCCGGTTGCTCAAGTTTCGGCGGTGGCGCGACTCCCTGCGGGCGCCGAAGTCGATGGCACCGGGCACTACATGTTGGCCAACCGTGCCGTAGGCCTCCAACCTCTGGAAGTGACCACGGCGCGCGAAGTAGTTGAGCCTTGACCTCCAAACTGCGCGAGGCCGGTGACTCTGCCGGGAAGGCGATGAGGTCGCACAGTCGGTCCCGCTGGCGCCGAGCACTACGTTTTCGTCGAGTGCCGGGGCGGCACCCGGTCCAGTTGGTCGGTGCCTGGAGTGCGACTAGGCTTCAGCCGCTACGGATGCGCTCGATGTCGCTCTCCAGGCGCTCGCCGAGACGCCGTAGCTCGACGCGGTAGTTCTCTTCCTCCTCGAGCCGCTTGGCCGGATCCGCGGCGAGGTTCTTGCGGTGGAGGATCTCGAGTTCAGCCACCTTCGCCTGGTGGCGGCTGCGGGCGCCTTCGATCCGCCGCCGCTGCTCTTCGTCGAGAGCGTCATGCTGTGGCGCCGCGATGCCCCGGCTCTCGAGCTTCTCGAGCGCCCGCTCGTAGGCCGACTTCACCGGCTCACCGCTCGTACTCGCCCCAGACCGCGCGCAGGCGGTCCGAGATCTCTCCCAGGGTGGCCCGCTGCCGGACGCAGTCGAGGATTCGGGGAACGAGGTTGTCTTCGCCCGCTGCCGCCTGCTGCAGCCGGTCGAGGGCGGCCGTCGCCGCGCTCGCGTCCCGTTGCTCCCGGACCTTCCGCACCCGCTCTACCTGCCGGGCTTCGGCGGCCGCGTCGACGGCCAGGAACGTCGCCTCCTCGTCTTCTTCCTGGGTGTAGGCGTTGACGCCGACGATCACTTCGTCCCTGGACTCGACAGCCAACTGGTGACGGTAGGCGGCGTTGGCGATCTCGTTCTGCTGGTAGCCCGACTCGATCGCCTGGGCGGCGCCGCCGAGCTCTTCAATCTGCTCGATCATGCTGCGGGCCTTGGCCGCGAGCTCCTCGGTGAGCGCCTCGATCGCCCACGAACCGCCGAGCGGGTCGGCGACATCGGCGACTCCGGTCTCGTGCGCGACGATCTGCTGGCTGCGCAGCGCTACCCGCGCGGAAGTCTCCGTCGGCAGGCCGAGGGCTTCGTCGGCCCCGTTCGTGTGCAGCGACTGGGTGCCTCCACAGACGGCGGCCAGCGCCTGGATCGCCACCCGGGCGACGTTGTTCTCGGGTTGCTGCGCGGTCAGGGTCGAGCCGCCGGTCTGCGTATGGAAGCGCAGCCAGCACGAGCGTTCGTTGCGTGGCTCGTAGCGCTCGCGGACCAGTTCGGCCCAGAGCCGGCGGGCGGCCCGGAACTTGGCGACCTCCTCGAGGAAGTTGTTGTGGGCGTTGAAGAAGAAGGACAACCGGGGGGCGAAGCTGTCGATCTCGAGCCCGCGCGCGAGCACCAGGTCGACGTAGCAGAGAGCGTTGGCGAGGGTGAAGGCGATCTCCTGGGCGGCGGTCGAGCCCGCTTCGCGGATGTGGTAGCCCGAAATCGAAACGGGATTCCAGCGCGGAACGTGCTCTGAGCAGAAGACGATCAGGTCGGTGACCAGGCGCAGGGAGTGGGGCGGCGGGTAGATGTGGGTGCCGCGGGCGATGTACTCCTTCAGGATGTCGTTCTGGACCGTACCGCCGACGTTGCCCCAGGGCGTCCCCTGCTCCTCCGCGACCGCCAGGTACATGGAAAGGAGGATCGCCGCCGTCGAGTTGATCGTCATCGAGGTGGTGACCTGACCGAGCGGGATGCCGTCGAACAGGGTCCTCATGTCCTCGACGCTGTCGATCGCGACACCGACCCGGCCCACCTCGCCGCGGGCGGCTCGGGCATCCGAGTCGTAGCCGATCTGGGTGGGGAGATCGAAGGCCACCGAAAGACCGGTCGTGCCCTGCTCCAGGAGGTAGCGGTAGCGGCGGTTCGACTCGGTGGCGCTGGCGTAGCCGGCGTACTGGCGCATGGTCCACAACCGCTTGCGGTACATGTCCTGGTACAGGCCGCGCGTGAACGGGAACTCTCCGGGCGCGGCCGCGCCGCCGTTCTCCCGCGGGAGGTCGTCCGGCGCGAAGAACGCCGGCAGATCGATGCCCGAGCTCGTGGCGCGGTTGCTGGTCACGGCAGAGGAGCTTATCGCCGCCTCGAATCCGCAGGATCTGCCGTCGCTCTCCGAAGGAGGTCCACACTCATAGACAGAACGCTATGAACCGATGAATGTCCATATCTAGTGGGCACATGGAGCGCGTGGGGCTACATGAAGTGGTTTTCGCGGCGATTCTGCTTGCGCCGGAGGGCCGTTCTGGGCTACAGTTCGACATTCACCGCGAAAGCCCACGGGACCACGTCGGGACCCGTGCTGACCAGGGAGGTAGCAGATGTCGGTCAATGGTTCAGGCGCTCGAGACGGCGGTCGGGGCAGGGTTCTGGAGGCGGCGCAGGCCGGCGGCCGGCAGGTGGTAGCCGCCCCCGCTGCGGCCGGAGCCGCGCGCCCCGCGGAGACCCCGGGCGCGGCGGCTGAGGCATCGAGCCCGGCGGGCCTGACCATTGAACGGCGCTACACCGAGCCCGGCGTCCACCCCTTCGACCGGGTCGAATGGGACGTCCGCGACGCGGTCATCGCGAACGAGAAGGGCGAGACCGTGTTCGAACAGCACGGCGTCGAGGTGCCGAAGGCGTGGTCGCAGACGGCCACGAACGTGGTCGTGTCGAAGTACTTCCGCGGCCAGTTGGGCACTCCCGAGCGCGAGTCCAGCGCGCGGCAGTTGATCTCGCGCGTGGCCGACCGCATCGCGGACTGGGGCCGCGAGGGCGGCTACTTCTCGACCCCGGCGGACGCCGAGTCCTTCCACGCCGAACTCACCCACATCCTCCTGCACCAGTACGCCTGCTTCAACTCGCCGGTGTGGTTCAACGTCGGGATCGAGGAGCACCCCCAGTGCTCGGCGTGCTTCATCAACTCCGTCGAGGACACGATGCAGTCGATCCTCGGTCTCGCCAAGACGGAGGGGATGCTGTTCAAGTTCGGCTCCGGCACCGGCAGCAACCTCTCGTCTCTTCGCTCCTCGGCCGAGACCCTGGCCGGCGGCGGCACCGCCTCCGGCCCGGTCTCCTTCATGCGCGGCTTCGACGCCTTCGCCGGCGTGATCAAGAGTGGCGGGAAGACCAGGCGCGCCGCGAAGATGGTCATTCTGGACGCGGATCACCCCGACATCCTCGACTTCATCCGCTGCAAGGAAGTCGAGGAGCGCAAGGCCTGGGCGCTCATCGAGGCGGGCTACGACGCGGGCTTCAACGTCGCCGGCGGCGCCTACGACTCGATCTTCTACCAGAACGCGAACCACTCCGTGCGCGCCACCGACGAGTTCATGCAGGCGGTGGTCGAAGACGGCGAGTGGACGACGACCGCGGTGACCGACGGCCGGCCGATGGCCACGCACCGGGCGGCGGAGCTGCTGGACATGATCGCCGAGTCGACCTGGGTGTGCGGCGACCCCGGCATGCAGTTCGACAGCACGATCAACCACTGGCACACCTGCCCGAACACGGACCGGATCAACGCCAGCAACCCGTGCAGCGAGTACATGTTCCTGGACGACACCGCCTGCAACCTGGCGTCGCTCAACCTGATGCGCTTCTACGACCCGGCTTCGGGTTTCGACACCGCGTCGTTCCGGCACACCTGCGAGATCGTGATCACGGCGCAGGAGATCATCGTCGACAACGCGAGCTATCCGACGCCGAAGATCGGAGAGAACTCGCACGCCTACCGGCCGCTCGGCATCGGCTACGCGAATCTCGGCGCCCTGCTGATGGCGCGGGGCCTGCCTTACGACTCGGCCGCCGGCCGCGACTACGCCGGCGCCGTCACCGCCCTGATGTCGGGCGCGTCGTACCTGCAGTCGACCCGGATCGCCGCGATCAAGGGCCCGTTCGAGGGCTACGAGGCGAACAGCCAGCCGATGCTGCAGGTCATGCGCAACCACCGAGCCGCGCTCAAGGAGGTCGAGCCGGCGCACGTGCCGCTCGAGTTGCTGAACGCAGCCAAGAAGTCCTGGGAGGCAGTGGTCGAGGAAGGCGAGCGGAATGGCATCCGCAACAGCCAGATCTCGGTGCTGGCCCCGACCGGCACGATCGCGTTCATGATGGACTGCGACACGACCGGAGTCGAGCCCGACATCGCGCTGGTCAAGTACAAGAAGCTGGTCGGCGGCGGGATGATCAAGATCGTCAACCGCACCGTTCCCCTGGCGCTGGAGCGGCTCGGCTACGAGAAGTCGGAGATCCAGCAGATCGTCGAGTACATCGACGACCACGACACGATCGAGGGCGCGCCCCATCTCGCCGACGAGCACCTGGCGGTGTTCGACTGCGCCTTCAAGCCGGCCAACGGCTCGCGGTCGATCCACCACATGGGGCATCTCCGCATGCTGGCGGCGGCCCAGCCGTTCATCTCGGGTGCGATCAGCAAAACGATCAACATGCCGGAGGAATCGACTCCGGAGGAGATCCGGGACGCCTACATCGAGGGCTGGAAGCTCGGACTCAAGGCGGTCGCGATCTACCGCGACGGCTGCAAGCGCTCACAGCCGCTGTCGACCAGGAAAGACGGCGACACGGCCGGCGACGGGCTGGAGGCCGAGGTCGCGGCCCGGGCCGCGGCCGGCATCTCGCGCCGCCGGCTGCCGGACGAGCGGCAGGCCATCACCCACAAGTTCTCGATCAACGGCCACGAAGGGTTCCTCACCGTCGGCCTGTACGAGGACGGTCAGCCCGGCGAGGTCTTCCTGCTCATGGCCAAGGAAGGGTCGACCATTTCGGGTCTCATGGACTCCTTTGCGCAGGCGGTGTCCGTGGCGCTGCAGTACGGCGTCCCGCTGCAGATCCTCGTCGACAAGTTCACCCACAGTCGCTTCGAGCCGTCGGGATTCACGAAGAACCCCGAGATTCCGATGGCGAAGTCCGTCATGGACTACGTCTTCCGGTGGCTGGCGTCGAAGTTCCTGTCGCGCGAGGCGCAGGAGGTCGCGGGCGTGATCCAGCGGTCCGAGCCGCAGCCGGAGGCGCCGGCGCCGGCGGCGGCGGAGAACGATGCCGAGGCATCCACGAGGGAGGGCGGCAAGCTCGCCCCGGTGACGTTCCTCCTGCAGCAGGACGCACCGTCGTGCCACGACTGCGGCTCGATCATGGTGCGGAACGGCAGTTGCTACAAGTGCATGAATTGCGGTTCCACCAGCGGCTGCAGCTAGGCCGGGCCGGCTGTTAGTCTGCCGGCATGACGAGGCGTCTGGCGGTCGGTCTGCTGATCGGCCTGGGTGTGGCCGGAGCGGTCCTGGTGGTGGTCTTCGGCTTCCTGGTGTCGAGCATCGTCGCGGGTGCCGAGCCGCCGGAGATTGCGGAGCTCGATCCGATCCTGACGAGCTTCCGGCTGGACACGCTGGACGGATCGCGGCTGGGCCCGCCGGACCTGCGGGGCGATGTCGTCGTGGTCGACATGTGGGCGACATGGTGCAAGCCCTGTGTCGTCCAGGCGGAGATTCTCGAGAAGCTGCGTGAGGAGTACGCCGGCCGGGGCGTGTCGTTCCTCGCCCTGAACAGCGGGGAGGATCCGGAGACGGTCCGCGGATACGTCGAAAAGACTCCGTTCAGCTACCCGGTGCTGCTGGACCCGGAGGAGGAGGTGATGGGCGCGGCGGAGCTCTACGCCTTGCCGACGCTCGTGGTGCTGGACCCCCGGGGCGACGTTTCCTACATCTCGATCGGCATCACCGGGGCCAGCGTGGTCCGCAACGCGATCGAGGAGGCGCTCGCCGTCACGTCCGGCTGAGGCCCCGGACAGGCAGCGGTTCCCGCGAACCGGGAGAGCGATGGCGCCGTGATCAATATCCGCAACCTCTCGATCAAGTGCGGCCACTGCGACACCTACCAGACGCTGTGCGCCTACCGCCGTCGGGACGACTGGAACGTCTACGTCTACGAGTGCGAGAACGATGTCTGCGATCCGGAACTCAGCCGGACCCTCGTCGAAGTGCCGAGCGAACTCGATGAGTTCGCGCGCCGGGATCCGGAGTGGGAACACGGGCGGCGCCACACCGGCGGCGGCCACGACTGAAGCGAGTCCTCGAAAGCAGCCGCTGTCGGCCGAGCGCCTGGAAGCGCTGGCGGCTCTGGCCGGCATCAATCGCCTGGAGCTGACCATCGAGAAGATCGTGCTCGGCGGCGACGGTCTCGCGCGGTGGCGCGGCATGCCGGTCTTCGTGCCGCGGGCCGCCCCCGGCGACGTGGTCGAGGCCAGGATCACCGAGCGCCGTCCGAGTTACGCCCGCGCGGAGATCGAGGAGGTGAAAACGCCGGGGCCCCTGCGGCGAGAGGCGCCGTGTCCTTTCTACGAGCGTTGCGGCGGCTGTCAGCTCCAGCACATCGAGGACGCGGAGCAGTTGGGACTCAAGGTGGCGGCGGCCGTGGAGACGTTGCGCCGGCTGGGCGGTATCGCCCCGGCCCAGCTCGCCGCGTGCCGCTTCGAGGAGCCGGTGAGCGAAAGGGCTTGGGGGTATCGGCTGCGGGCGCAGGTCCATGTTGCCTCACGCTCGGACGGGGATGCGAGCCCGGAGGAGTCGGTCGGCGTCGGCTTCCGGCGCCGTCGCAGCCACGACCTGGTCTTCGTCGACCGCTGCCCGGTGCTCGCTCCGGCGCTCGAGAACGAGCTGCGCGGCTTACCCTCGCTGCTTGGTGGCCCGGCTGCTGCCTCGAAGACGCAGCCAAGCCGTCTCAGCCTGGCGACGGCGGGCCTGGAGCCGGACAGCCCGGTGGTAGCGGCGCCGCCTGGCGACGGCCTGCCGGGCGGTGAACTCGAGATCGACCTTCTGGGGAAACGGCTCAGCTACGACGCCCGCTGCTTCTTCCAGGCGCACGGCGGGCTCCTGGAGTCGCTTCTTCTGTCGGCGGTCGGGCCGTTCGATGGCGAGGCCGCCGTGGAGCTCTACGCCGGCGTCGGCTTCTTCACCGTCGGTCTGGCCGACCGCTACCGATCCGTCACGGCCGTGGAAGCCGAGTCGGTGGCCGCCCGCTACGCGCGGAACAATCTGCGCCGTAACGGTCTCCGTCACTGCCGCGTGGACCGGTCCGCGGTCGAGAGCTGGATCGACCGCCGGCGCGGTGGTCCCGGCCTGGAACCCGGCCTCGACCGGGTCCTCGTCGATCCGCCCCGCGCCGGCCTCCCGCGAAAGGTCCGCAGCGCCCTCCTCAGCGCCGCGCCCCGCCGCCTGACCTACGTCTCCTGCGACCCCGCCACCCTGGCCCGCGACCTCGGCGACCTGACCCGCGACTTCGACCTCGAGTCCATTTCCTTCTTCGACGTCTTCCCCCAGACCGCCCACATCGAAACCGTCGCGCAGTTGCGACGGCGTCGGTAGTACCCGGACGCCGCCGCGGACTGGTCGTGGTCGGTACGGATGCGACGGTGGCACACACTGGGTGCGCCGGCGTCCTCGCCGGCACTCGCCTGCAACGATGGAGCCGCGTTTCCCGGCGGGATTCCTAAAGGCTGCGCCGGTAGCTGGCGCCCTGGCCCCGGGTTTCAGTCACGATGACTTCGAGCGTTTCCACGCGTTCGCGAAGAGAGTCCCATCGGTCCGCCAGGCGTTGGCAGAGCAGCCGGGCCAGCGCCTCGACGGTCACGTTCGCCACCGGCAGCAGGACCACTTCCGGGGAGGGGAACTCGTAGCGCCGCGTTCCGAACCTGGCAGTTACGGTCTCGTCGGATGGAGTCAGCTCCAGATGCGGGCACTCCTCCGGCAGCAGAACCTTCTCGTCGAGTTCCGCGCACTGCGACCGGATCTCCCGCTTCGCCGCGGCGAGCGGCACCAGGAACTCCAACTCGTCCACCCCTGGACCGCCCAGTTCCACGCGCACCCGGTAGTTGTGTCCATGAAGAGCCTCCGCCTCATCCTCCGAGAACACCGTGAAGTGGGCCGCGGAGAACTTGAAGTCCTCCTTGCTTAGGCGTAGTGAGTAAGTGCCGGACACGCCTTGATCGTAGCGTTGCCGGGTAGCGGATGCCGGCCAGCGGGCCGGCGCACCGACACCCGGAGGACGGGTGCTACCTGTGCCGTGGCGCTACAGCAACGCGGCGACGGCGTGCTCGACTTCGCCGTTGTTGGGGAAGCGGCCGAGCTGTTTCTTGGAGAAGACGGGGCGGCCGTCGAGGGCGACCTCGAAGACGCCGCCGCCGCCGTCCACGAGTTCGGTGTCGAGGTCGAACTGCTCCTTCAACTGAGCCGCCAGACCGGCGGCTCGGGGTCGGTAGTTTCACATCACGCAGTATTCGATCGTCACTCGGCTCATCGGACTCCGTCCCCGTCGTTGTTTCTGGCCGTGGGCGACTACGGTAGCATGCGCCGATGCGCGTTCTGGAGCCGGTCGAGCGAGTTTCGACCTACGAAACCGGTCCGCCGGCGGTTCGGGACGGGGAGCGCGTGGCTCGTATCGCGGAGCGCGTACATGCCGTGCTCGTCGAGCTCGGTCTCGACCTGGAAGACCCGAATCTGAGCACCACCCACGAGCGGGTCGCCAGGATGTACCTGGAGATGTTCCGGGGCCTGGACCAGGGGACCGAGCCGAGAGTCACGACCTTCCCCAACGACGAGAACTACCGGGCCATGGTGATGGAGAAGGACATCCCGTTCTACTCCATGTGTTCTCACCACCTGGTGCCCTTCTACGGTCACGCGCACATGGCCTATGTCCCCGGCGACAAGATCCTGGGCCTGTCCAAGTTCGCGCGCATCCTCGAGTTCTACGCCAAGCGGCCGCAGCTCCAGGAGCGCCTCACCGAGCAGGTCGTGAGCTTTCTGGAAGAGGAACTCCGGCCCCGCGGCGCGATGGTCGTGATCGAGGCCCGGCATCTCTGCGTGGAGATGCGCGGGGTGGAGAAGTCGGGCGCGAGGACGGTGACGTCGGCGCTGCGGGGCATCTTCCACGAACGCCCGATTCGGGAGGAGTTCCTGGACCTGCTGAAGGGCCGTTGACGTGCGACGGCTCGGTCTGCCGCTCGCCCTCGGGGTCCTGGCCGCCGGTGCCGCGCATGCCGCGGAGAGCCTCGAGCGGCTCCATCCGGACGACCTGATCAATCCGTTCCTCGGTCCCGGCTACACGAGCTGGCTGGTTGGACCCCTCGGTCAGCTTGCCGACGAGGAGGAACGGACCCTCTATCTCCTGCTGGAGTCGGACGACGAGGCGGCCGCGTTCGTCGACGAGTTCTGGAGCCGCCGCGACTCCGGTCTGCGGCGGCAGTTCGACGTCCGCGCGGCCGAGGCGGACAAGCGCTACTCGGAATCCGGCCGGCTCGGCCGGCGCACGGACCGGGGCATGGTCTACATCCTGTTCGGCGACCCGGAGAAGACGGAGTGGGAGGAGCATCGTGACATCGACGATCCGGACGTCCAGCTCTGGACCTACGCGAAGAGCGCGGCCAAGGGTCTGAACGGCAGGAAGCCGGCGCGCCGCTACCGCTTCGCCCGCGACGGCGATGTGATGCGCCTGTTCTCGAACGATCCGGCCGATCCGGAGAACCGGCGTCGCCGGATGCTCCGCCGGATCCGCGAGCCCCCGCGCCGGCCGTGGCGGTAGCGTCAAGGCTCCCCTATCGAGTTGAAATCGAGTCGTTCCCCCGGCTGGACGCTGGAGTCGTCGCCAGGGAAGAGGAAGTCCCTCATGTGGTTCGTGAGGGTCGCCTGCGCCGCCGGATCCATGAAGTTCAGGCGCAGTTCGTTGATCACCTTGATCTCCATCGCCGCCCACTCTTCCCAGCACCCGGCGCAGACGCGTTCGGCGATCTCCTCGCCGGTGGCGCCGGGCACCGGCGGCGCGGCGAGCGCCTCCCGTTCCCGGCCGCAACGGGAGCAGGCGATCACGGTCGTTCCCCGGGATCCTCGGATCCGGCTGCCGCGATCGCGTCCTGGGTCTCCCGGTACCGCTTCTTGATGCCCGCCTTCTGGCGGTTGCGGACGAGCCAGCGGAGCAGCCTCGACTCGTTGATGCCGACCACGAGGTCGTCGAGCGCCTCGTAGATGGCGGGGTCGTTGATCAGGCGGGCCGCGGTGCCGTCTCCTTCCGCGACCTGGTCGAGCGTCGAGTTGAGCCGCTTGAGGAGCTGCTCGACCTCGGTGGTCAGCGATTCGCTCAGTTCCTCGTCGTTCAGCAGCCGGGGCAGGAGGCCGTCGGCCTCGCGCAAATCGGCAGTGATCTCCCGGAGATCCGCGGCGGCAACCTGCGTGTCCGTCAGGGTCGTCTCGAAGCGGGCCTTCAGCTCACCGTCGCGCAGCAGCGCCGGCGCCAGGCCGTCGCCTTCCCTTAGGAGCCTCAGGGTCTCGTCCAGTTCCTCGATCGAAGAGGCGATCCGGTCGCCCATCTCGCGGTCCGTGAGCAGCCGCCCGAGGACTCCGTCGCCCGCCTCGACCTGATCGGCCACACGCTCGATCGACTCGAGCGTGCGGATCACCGTGTCGGTGACCCGCTTGTCTTCGCGGGCGGCGACCAGTTCGCCCAGCAGGCCCTCGCCACGCTCCATGCGGGCGAGGATGTTCGACAGCGAACGGGCCGTCACGACCGCATGGTCGACCACGTCCGCTCCGCTGGCGATCAGTTCGTCGACGTCGGTCGGCAGGGCTGCCGGGATCTCCTCGCCGGGATTGAGGAGGACGGCTTCGGGCGAGCCCGAGGTGATCTCCACGTACTTGTCGCCCAGCAGGCCCAGGGTCTTGAGCCGCGCCAGGGAGTCTCGCCGCAGCCGGTTCGCATAGCGCCGCTCGACGCTGATCCGCACCTCCAGCAGTTCGCTGTCGGGGTCTTCGCTGAGCAGGATGCGGTCGACCTTGCCGACGGTCACGCCGTTCAGTTGAACCGGGTTTCCCTCGACCAGCCCCGCGGCGTTCGGGAACATGGTCCGGTAGCTGTTCGTGGGCGTGAACAGGGCGCTCTGCTCGCCGATCGCGAAGATGAAAGCCGCCAGCGCGACGAGGGCCGCGAGCACGGTCAGACCCACCCTGATTGTGTTCGAGTCACGCTGCATCGATGTCCTCCTGTGCGGAGCGGAACCGACCTTCGAGGAATGCCCGGAGCGCGGGGTCGGTGCTTTGTTCTGCTTCCTCCCAGCAGCCCAGGAACCGGAATCGCCCGTCGTGGAGCAGTGCGAGGCGGTCGCCGACGTGGCGGGCCAGGCGAATGTCGTGCGTCACCACGACCGAAGTCGTTCCGAACTCGTCCCTGGTGCTCCTGATCAAACTGGAAATGGTCGCCGCCGTGACCGGGTCGAGCCCGGCGGTGGGCTCGTCGAACAGGACGACCTCGGGCTCCAGGACCAGCGAGCGGGCAAGCGCAACCCGTTTCTTCATGCCGCCGGAAAGAGCCGCGGGCATCCGATCCTCGATCCCGGACAGTCCGACCCATGCGAGTGCCGCGGCCACCCGCTCGCGAACCTCCTCCTCGCTCACGCGCTCGTGCTCGCGAATGGGAAAGGCGACGTTCTCCAGCACGTCGAAGGAGTCGAACAGGGCGCCTGACTGAAACAGCATCGCGATCCGCCGGCGCACCGTGTACAACTCGCGCTCCGTCAGTTGGACGAGGTCCGTGCCCTCGAACAGCACTTCGCCTCCCTCGGCCGGGTCGAGTCCGTTGAGTTGGCGCAGCGTGAGGCTCTTGCCCGAGCCGGAACGCCCCAGCACGACCAGGCACTCCCCGCGCAGAACTTCGAAGCTCAGGTCGTCGAGTACGGCTCGTTCGCCGAAGCGCCGGCAGAGTCCGCGCACGACGTAGAGCGGTTCTCGCACTGCCTTTCGGCTGTCGGCGGGCTCAGACGAGGACATGGAACAACTTGGTCAGAAAGAAATCAGATACCAGAACCATGATGGAAGCCCAGACGACTGTGCGAGTGGTGGCACGCCCGACGCCTTCGGCGCCGCCGCTCGCCGTCAGGCCATTGTGGCAGCCGATGATCGCAATGAAGCAGGCGAAGAAGACCGACTTTCCGAGGCCGTTGAAGACGTCCTCCATGGTGAGGGTCTGCAGGACGTCGTTGACGTACAGACCGACGGAGAGGTTCAACTGATTCACAGCGACGAACAGGCCGCCGAGAATGCCCAGCAAGTCGCCGAGGACGGTGAGCACGGGCAACATGATCAGAGTGGCCGCCAGCTTCGGAACGACCAGCTTCTTTATGGGATCCGCGGCCATCGAGCGCATGGCGTCGACCTGCTCCGTGACCTTCATCGTGCCGAGCTCCGCGGTCATTCCGGACCCTATCCGGCCGCCGACGATGAGGGCCACGAGCACGGGTCCCAGTTCCCGGGTCAGGGACTTGGAAACCACGCTGCCTATGTAGTACTTGACCCCGAGTTCAGGCAGGCTGTACGCGGTCTGAAGAGCCAGCACCATGCCGGTGAACAGAGTGGTCACCGACGCGACGCCGAGCGAACTGACGCCGAGGTGTCCCATCTGACCGAGCCATGACCGGAACTCGTAGGGGGGGCTGACGAGGGCGGCAATTCCGCGCACAGTCAGTAACCAGATGGCGCCGACCTCTCGCAAAGGGGCCTTGAAATCGATCAGAATCCTGTGTTCAGCCTGTTGCATCTGCCCATGGAGAAGGGTGTGTTGGAGTCGCCCCTCGTGGTGGATGCTTGGTGTAGCTTCTGCCAACTCACGGCACCGAGCAGAATCTTGTCGATCCGGAACCCCACGAACCTGCGCCCCACGACTCAGCGCAACGAGTCTACGGCGAAAGCTCCGGGCGGAGGATCGGGTGGATGGTCGGTGGCGCTGGCCACGCTGACCGGGAACGTCTACCTGTTTCTGGGCAGCGCCGTGATGGGTGTCGCCGCGGCCGTCGCCTCCTGGTTCCCGGGCCGTGACTGGGCCGGAGTCCAGGCTCGTCTCTGGGCTCGGGGGCTGCTCCGGTCGAGCGGTGTTCGGCTCGAGCTCAACTACGCCGGGGGCAGCCACGATGCGTGGCGGGAAGCCATCGGCGACCGGCCGGTCGTCTACATGGCGAACCACCGGAGCCTCTACGACATCGCGGCGCTGCTGGCGATCCTGGACCTGCCGGTGCGCTTCCTGACCAAGCGCAGCCTGTTCCGCCTGCCGTTCTTCGGCTGGGGGCTCAAGGCGGCCGGTTTCGTCCCGGTGGACCGGGAGGATCGGAGTCGTGCAGGCGAGACGTTCGCCGCCGCCACGGGGTTGCTGGCGTCCGGCGTGTCCCTGGTCGTGTTCCCCGAGGAGACGCGCAGCTCCGGCCCGCGGATGAGGCCGTTTCAGCGGGGCGGGTTCCTGCTCGCGTTGAAGGGGCGAGCGCTGGTGGCGCCGGTGGGCATTCGCGGCACGGGCCGCATCCGGCGGAAGGGCGCGCTGGCGGTGCGGCCGCAGGTCGTCGAGCTGACCTTCGGCGAGGTCGTCGACCCGGCCGCCGCCGGGGTGCGGGGCCGGCGGTCGTTCATGCTCGATGTCGAGCGGCGGGTGGGCCGGTTGGCGGGCCTCCGGACCGCCTCGGACACGGGAGACACGGATGGCTGAAGCGATCGAGAGCAGAGTACGCGAGTGCCTCCGCACCGTGACCTTCCCGGGGATGAAACGCGACATCGTGTCGTTCGGTTTCGTGCAGCGGGTCGGAGTCACCGGCGGCAACGTGGTCGTGGATCTGCGGGTGCCGACGCGGGACCCGGAGGCCGCCACGGAGATCAGACGGCGCATCGTCGATGCCGTGGGGAACCTCGACGGCGTGTCCGACGTACAGGTCTCGCTCGAGGTGGCGACCGCGCCGGCGCCGGCCACGGCGCGTGACCCCTCGCTGCTGCCGGGGGTGTCCCACGTGGTCGCGGTGGCCAGCGGCAAGGGAGGTGTGGGCAAGTCGACCGTGGCAACCAACCTGAGCGCCGCGATGGCGGCCCTGGGCCTGAAGGTCGGGCTGCTCGACGCGGACATCTACGGTCCGTCCATCCCCCTGATGTTCGGCATCAACCGCCGGCCGGAGATCGTGAACGGGAAGATCCAGCCCTTCGAGCGCCACGGCGTGCGTGTCATGTCGCTCGGGTTTCTTCTCGATCCGGACACGCCCGTGATCTGGCGCGGTCCCATGGTGATGAAGGCGCTGGGCCAGTTGCTCGGCGACGTGGACTGGGGCCGGCTCGACTACCTGCTGCTCGACCTGCCGCCCGGCACCGGGGACGCGGCGCTGACGCTCTCGCAGAAGCTGCCCCTTTCCGGCGCCGTCATCGTCTCGACGCCGCAGGACGTGGCGCTCATCGACGCCCGCAAGGGGCTCGCCATGTTCCGCAAGGTCGAGGTGCCGGTGCTCGGGATGGTCGAGAACATGTCGACCTTCGTGTGCCCCCACTGCGGCGAGACGACCGACGTCTTCAAACGCGGCGGCGTCGAGCGGACCGCCGAGTTGCTTGGCTGCGAGGTCCTTGGGGCGATTCCGCTGGACGGCGCCCTGGTCCGGGGCAGCGACGACGGGTTGCCGATCGTGGTCTCCGACGCCGGCGGCCCCCACGCGGCGATCTTCCGCGGCATCGTGACGGCGATCGAGCGGCGGCTGCTGGAGGTGGCCTCGGAACGGCCGACTCTGACGATCGTCTAGGGAACCTCTTTCGAACTCATGCCTGTCGCCGTGATCGCCGATGCCCACCTGGGTGGCCCCGGGGGTAGCGGGGAGGATCTGGCCGAACAGCTCGGCGCGCTCGACCCCGGGCGCTGTGTCCGGGTGTTGTTCCTCGGCGACCTGTTCCATCTCTGGATCGGATCACGGCGCTTCGAAACGCCCGAGATACGGCGGCTCGCAGCCGCGATCCGCGGCCTCAGGCGGCGGGGGATCCGGGTCTCCTACGTGGAGGGGAACCGCGATTTCTTCCTGGCTGACGGCGCCTACGGCGACCTCTTCGACGACTGCGGCCGGGAAGTCAGCTTCGACGCCGAAGGCGTGAAGTACCTCGCAGTTCACGGCGACGGACTGAATCCGCGCGACTGGCGCTACCTCTGCTGGCGGCGCCTGTCCAAGAACGCAGTGAGCCGGTGGTTGACGTTCCGCCTGCCGCGAGCGGTCGGCCGCCGTCTCGTCGCTTCCACGGAGCGTGGTCTGGCGCGGACGAACCGCGAGCACAAGGCCCGGATTCCGGGCTCGGTGATTCGGCGCTATGCGGCGCGCCGGCTGGCCGAAGGAAACGACGTGCTGCTGCTCGGTCACTTCCACGCGGCCCGCCGCTGGACCGTCGGTGACGGCGAGGTCCGGATCGCGGACGCCTGGTTTCACGATCGGAAGTTGCTGTGGCTGGGCTGACGGATCCTCTTCCCGACCCGTACCCGGTCCGCCGTGCCGCGCGGGTCTCGGGCGTGGTCGAGCCGCCCGGTTCGAAGAGCATCTCGCACCGCGCCCTGAACCTGGCGCTGATCGGGCGGCAGCCCGCGACGATCGAGAACCTGCTGGAGGCCGACGACATCGCGGCCTTCCGGGTCGTGCTCGACGCGATGGGCTGGCGACTCCATTCCGTTTCGGGCTCGGGACTGCGGGTGGAACCGCCGCTGAAGGACGGCAGTGAAGACGCGGTGCGGCTCGATTGCCGGAGCGCGGGGACGCTGCTGCGGTTGCTGGTCGCGAGCTGTGCGGTGACCCCGGGCGAGTGGATTCTCGACGGCTCCACCCGGCTGCGCGAACGGCCGATCGGCCCTCTGGTCGCGGCCCTGCGACGGCTCGGCGCCGAGATCGACGAGCTCGGCCGGCCGGGCTGCGCCCCGGTTCGAGTTCGCGGCGGAAGGCTGGCTGGCGGCCGGGTCGAGATCGACGCCGGCGAATCGAGCCAGTACGTGTCCGCGCTGCTGATGGCGGCGCTCAATGCCGAGGGCCCGATCGAAGTCCTGGTGCCCGTTCTCGTCTCTAGTCCGTATGTGGACACAACTCTCGAAGTCATGGCCGACTTCGGCGCGCCGGTAGAGGTGCGTCGGGACGGCGAAGCCCGCGAGTTCCGCGTGGAACCGCGCGGGCCCCAACTGGCAAACGGTCGCTATCGCGTCGCGGGCGACGATTCGGCCGCGGCCTATCCCGCGGCGGCAGCCGCGATCTGCGGCGGCTCGGTCCGCCTGCGCGGTCTCTCACCTGTGGCGAGCCAGGGCGACCGCGCCTTCCTGGGGCTGATCGAGCGCATGGGCGCCACGGTGCAGGCGACGGAGGAGGAGATTCGGGTGGAGGCCGACGGCACCCTGACCGCGGTCGACTGCGACCTCTCGGCGATGCCCGACCAGGTGCCGACGCTCGCCGCCGTGGCGGCCTTCGCCGAAGGCACGACCCGGATTCGCAACGTGGCGCACCTGAGGATCAAGGAGAGCGACCGTCTGGCCGCGGTGGCCACCGGGTTGCGGCGCGCCGGCGTGGCCGTCGACGAGCTGGCGGACGGCCTGCGGATCGACGGCGATCCCGGCCTCGTAGCCCCGCCCGGCGCGCCGCGCATCCCGATCGACACCTACGACGACCACCGCATCGCGATGAGCATGGCTCTGGTGGGATTGCGCCGGGGAGGGCTCTCGATTCGGCATCCGGAGGTCGTCGGCAAGTCCTACCCGGGCTTCTGGCGGGATCTTTCGGGGATCCGACGATGACTCGCATCCTTCGCATCCGTCACCAGGCGCTTCAGCCGGTTGCCAAGGGCGTCGGGGCAACCGATCTGAACGAGATCGTCGCGACCGATCGCGACCGTGCGGCGTTTCTGCTTCAGGGCGCGGCCCTGCTGGCTCATGTGCGGGCGGCCGGGTGGCGGCTCGAGGCTTGGGAGGAGCTTCGCGTCGATGCGGACGGCGTTCTCCGGATTCCTCCGGCGCTGGTGCAGCCCGCGCGCGACGACCGGCTACCGCAGGTCCTGTTGAGGCAGCTTGTCGTGCTCGTGTTCGGAAGCGAGGGCGCGCCGGGCCGCAGCGCTGTGCGGGCGGTGCTCCGGCCCCTGTTCGAGACCTGGCGCGACGAACTGCTACCGGTGTCCGGAAACCGGATGGTTACCGACATTTTGTCTCGGGCGCCCTTCCTGTGGGGTCACAGGTTCGAGGCCGCGCGCTCCTCCCTGTTCGCCGTCCTGGAGAGTCGGGACGGCGAGAGGGTGGCGGTCGCCGGGCAATCCCGGTGGCGGCGGATGCTGGCGGCGAGGGACGGCGACGAACGCCGGAAGATCGCCGCGGGCGGCGTGGCTGCGCAGTCGTACTGGCGACGCGTCAGGGACGCCGACTCCGACTCTCCGCCGCCGGAGACGGCGGACGACCGGTCGGCGCAGGCGCGCCTCCTCCTTGAAGAAGGGCGCCTCGAAGCCGTGCTGAAGCGGGTGAAGGACAGGAGAAGAACGGACGACGTCCTGGTCCGCCTCCGGGCTCAGCTTCGGTTGGGCCGGACCGCCGCCGCGCGTCGTACGCTGAGCACACTGGAGAACCGGGCGCTCTCGGGCCGTCGCGCACTCGAACAGTGCGAGCTGGCGATCGGAATCCATGCGGTCGCGGGACGTTCGGATCAGATCGGACGCTGGTCGGAGAGGGTGCTCGACGTCGCGGTCGGCGCCGAGGCGGCGCATGGTCGAGTCCTGTGCGCCCTGGCGAAGTGGGAACTAGGCGAGCTTGACGCAATGGCCGGACTGCTGGAACCCGCGGTCAGGAAGCCGGAACGCTGGAGCGACCCGCAACACTGGATGGAACTTGCTGCGAGGGCTCGGCTCGCCGTGGCGAACGGTCGGTTCAGTCAGGCGGAGCAGTTGCTGGCGACCGGTCTCAGGCACCTCAGGGCGCGGCTTCCCGTGTACGAACGTGCCCTGTTGTACAACGAGTTGGCGACGGTTCGATTGGCGGTGAACGACTTCGATGGCGCCGAACGGGCTGCGTGTATCGCGGTGGGCCTGTTCCGGCGTTGCGACGGACCCGCCGGGAGAGCCGCTGCGCACGGGAAACTGGCGGAGATCCGGATTCGGACCGGACGCTTTGTGGGAGTCGCCGAGACGATCGAGAACCTGCGCCGGGAGGGCCTGATGGCGGGGAGCGCGCCTGGGGTCGTCGAGGCGCGCCTGCTGGAGGCGCGTCTCTTCCTGTCACAGGGCCGCTGGGAATCGGCGCTTGAGTGCTGCGAAACCGCTCTCGAGAATCTGAGCGGGAGGCGGTCAGGGTGGCGTCAGCTCCGCTCGTTGCGTCTGCTCTCGGCTCGCGCACTGGTCCATCTCGGACGTGTCGACGAGGCGGGGGAGGAACTCTCGGAAGTGATCGAACGGCCCCTTGCCGCCTGGACCCCGGCGGAAGTGGACGACCTGGCACCACTGCTGCTGCTTGCCGGACTCCGCGACGAGGCGCGCGCGATCGTGGTCGGCACCGCACACGAGGGACTTTGGGAAGCGGTCGGCGAGGGCCGGATGCCGGGCCCCGCGGACTGGCGGCGAATCGAGGCACAAGACCCCTTCCAAGCCGCGCTCACTGTTCACGACCTGGTCTGTCTCGATGTCGAGACGGTTCCCGTCGGTCTGGTGGCCGCGGCCGCGCGCAGCTTCTCGTTTGTCGGCGCCGAAGCGCTCGTTCAACGTGTCGATGGCGCGCGCATCGGTCCCTGGCGGGCGCTTCGCCTCTTCCTGGCCACGCCCGACCCCGATGCGGACGCCTATCGGATCCTGATGGCTGCGGCCGGTCATCCGGAGGCAAGACTCGCGGTTCATGGCTCTCCGGGAGGGTTTGACGCTCTCGATGCACAGGGGGAAGTGCTGCTCGAGGGTCCCGGCGGTTCCGACCGGTTCGCGGTCGATGCCGCGGCGGGACGACTCGTGCTTAGCGCGAAGGGAATCGATGAACCTGCCCGGGCGTTGGCGGCCGCGGTCGCGACCCGCCTCCCCGCTACGAGCCGCCGCCGACCTGGGGCCTCCGAGCTCGCGGAGCCCAAGAGGCCGTCTACCTCCAGAATGGTGGGGAAGAGCAAGGCTCTGCTGGACGTTCAGGCCCGCGTCGAGAAGTTCGCGGCGCACGATCTGCCGGTGTTGATTCTTGGCGAGTCGGGAACCGGCAAGGAACTCCTGGCGCGCCAGCTCCACTGGTCGAGCGCTCGTGCCGCCCGCCCCTGGCTGGCGGTGAACTGCGCGGCGCTGCCTGATGGTCTGCTCCTGTCGGAGCTGTTCGGCCACCGTCGGGGCGCGTTCACCGGCGCCCACAGTGACCGGGTGGGAGTGTTCGAGAGCGCGGACGGTGGCACCGTCTTTCTCGACGAAATCGGAGAGCTGCCGTGGGCTGCACAGGGGATGCTCCTCCGCCTCCTGCAGGAGGGCGAGATGCGACGCGTCGGTGAGAGCCGCACGCGGCGACTCGACTTCCGGCTCGTCTCGGCAACTCACAAGGATCTGGCAGCGATGGTGAAGGCCGGCGAGTTCCGACAGGATCTTTACTACCGGCTCAGGGTGGCCTACGTCGAGGCGCCGCCGTTGCGCGAGCGCGATGAAGACGTGATGTTGCTTGCGGAGCACTTCCTCGAAACGTCCGCCGCGCACGGACAGGACCTGAAGTTCAGCGACAAGGCGCGCGTGAGGATTCGCAACTACTCATGGCCCGGCAACATCAGGGAGTTGAAGAACGCTATCGATGGGGCGGTGGCGCTTGCCGAGGGTCCCGAGATCTCGGTTGAAATGCTGGGGCTGCCGGAAGAACCGGACGAGGAAGCCGCACCTCAGCGAAGCGGCTACCACTGGAAGATGGAGCAGTACAGGCGCCGACTGATCGGCAAGGCGCTTGAGGAATCCGGCGGCAACCAGGCCCGGGCGGCGCGTGCTCTTGGCATCAGCCGGCAGGCCCTGTCGTACCTTGTGCGAAAGCTCAACTACGAACCTCTGACCGAAGACTGATTCGATTCGTGTTATGCGCAGTCAGGTTGGTTCTTCTGCTATCGTCGCTCTACGATTGTAACTTCCCGGAAGGGACACGGACCGGAACGCCACAGGGCGGCGGAAGGAGAACTTCGTGAGTGCAGCGGCTGCCGGAAGAAAGAAACTGTTGACGTTGGGTGAAGTGGCTCGCCGGGCCGGTGTTTCGATGGCCACGGCGCTGCGGTACAAGAAGCTGTACCAGGACCGGATTTCGTCGGAGGGCGAGGGTCGCAGGCAGCGGTATCGGGTGGCGGCCGTCAGGGAGTTCAAGGCGTTCAAGAACGAACGGTCAACGAAGCGTCGGGGCGCGGGACGGAAGAAGAAGGCCGCGACGAAAGCCGCAGGAACCCAAGCGAAGGGCGCGGCAGGCGGTCCGTCCCTGTTGACGTTGTCCAGCATCGGTCAGCAGACCGGGATTTCCTATCCGACGTTGCAGCGCTACGTCCGGCTGTTCGGCGATCGGATACCGCACGAGGGCGAGGGCCGCAAGCGGCGCTACCACCCCGATTCCGTGGCAGTGTTCCGCCAACTTCGAGCGGAGAGCAAGCCGGGTCGCAAGCCGAAGGCGGCGCCGGCGGCCAAGTCGCCGGCTCGAAAGAAGCGCAAGGCGCGCGTCGCGGCGAAGCCTGCGGCCGCCGCTCCCAAGCTCCTCACGCTTACCGCGATCGGCCAGCAGACGGGCATCTCCGGCCCGACGCTGCAGCGTTACCTCAAGTTGTACGGCGACCGGATACCGCACGAGGGCGAGGGCCGCAAGCGGCGCTACCACCCGGAGGCGGTGGCGGTGTTCCGCGAGCTTCGCTCCCGGAGCAGGCGCGGTCGGAAGCCGAAGGCCAAGGTTGCGGCGGCGGCGAAGACGCCGGTGCGTCGAAAGCGAAAGGCGAGAGCCGCCAAGGCGAGGCGCCGGCCGGCGGCCGGCAGCGTGGAGGCGAGGCTGGCGGCGCTCGAGGCCCAGGTGAGCCTGGTGCTGCAGAAGCTGGACCAGCCGATCACGATTACGCTCAATCGCTGACCGGGTGTGCCGGCGGGGCGCTAGGCCAGGTGGTCCCAGCCGCCGGCTGACAGCGGTTCGAACGTTCCATCGGTTCGCCGTAGACGCGGCCCGGGCCTGGTCGTGATGCGGCCAATGGGACGGCAGCCTGGATGCCGGAAGTCGACGTCCGGCGGCAGGGTGAAGAGAAGGACGTAGTCCTCGCCCCCGGCAAGGACCAGCTCGAGCGGCTCGCGGCCCAGGTGGCCGGCCAGGCGGCGGGCGTCGGCGCGTAGGCCGAGTGCCCGCTCCTCGAGTTCGCAGCCGACGCCGCTCCGCCGGCAGAGCCGCGCCGCGTCGGCGGCCAGGCCGTCGGACACGTCGATCGCGGCGCCGGCTGGCGACTGCCGCCCGAGCAGCAGGCCCAGATCGAGCTGGGGCCGCGGTTCCAGGTGGCGGCGAAGGACCCGGCTGGCGACACGGGCCAGCCCGTCCGGAAGCCCCTCCGGCAGGTTGGCGCGCCGTTTCGCCATCCGCCCGCCGAGGCGGACCAGGTCGAGTCCCAGGGCGGACTCTCCGACCGGTCCACCGATCCAGAGCCGGTCGTTGGGTCGAGCCGCGGCGCGGGTCAGCGGCGAGCCTTCTTCCGGTATCTCGCCGATCACGGTGAGGCTGGCGTCCAGCCGGTCCGGCGTCGTTGGCCTGGCGGTGTCGCCGCCGATGAGTTCGATCTCGTGCCGGCGGCCGGCGCGCACGAGGGCAGCGAGGAAACGGTGGGCGGCGTCCTCATCGTCGATGCCGAGTGCGACGAGCATCCACCGCGGCGCGGCCCCGGTGGCGGCGAGATCCGAGAGGCTGACGGCGAGCAGCCGGCGGGCGGCGTCGGCGGGATCGAGATCGATCGGAATGTGGACGCCGGCGCGCTGCGTGTCGACGCTTAACGCGTACTGCCGCTCGCCGAGCGTGAGCAGGACGGCGTCGTCGCCGATCCGATCCCCTGAGCCCGCGAAGCCCGCGAGCCAGGCGATCAGCCGGTCTTCGCCGCCGGCCATGACCGCTCGTGCTCCGGGTCGAGCAGCGCGGCTTCGAGGACCTGATCGACATGTTCGACGAACAGGAGTTCAAGACCTCGCGTCACCGCGGCCGGTATCTCCGGAAGGTCCCGACGGTTTCGTTCCGGCAGGACGACCTTGCGGATTCCCGCTCCGCGCGCGGCGAGCAGCTTCTCCTTGAGACCGCCGACGGGGAGCACTTCGCCGCGCAGGGTGATCTCGCCGGTCATTGCGACCTTGTGATCGATCATGCGCCCGCTGCAGACGGAGACGATGGCGGCGGCAATCGTGACGCCCGCCGACGGACCGTCCTTCGGTACGGAACCGGCGGGGACATGGATGTGGAGATCGTGGTTACGGAAGAAATCGGGCGCTCCCGCTCCCGGACCGGCGGCGTACGTCGTGCGGGCGCAACTCAGCGCGGCCTGGGCCGACTCCTTCATCACGTCGCCGAGTTGGCCGGTGAGGATCAGTTTCCCTCTCCCCTTCGGCGCCGCGACTTCGATCAGCATGAGGTCTCCGCCGGAGGCGGTCCAGGCGAGTCCGGTCGCCACGCCGATCCGGTCGCGGTCGAGCAGTTCCTCGCTGAAGTGACGCGGTTGCCCCACCAGGTTCTTCAACCTGGCCGGCGTCACTTTCAGTTCCCGGCCGTCTCCCCGCGCGACGCGAACGGCCGCTTTCCTGCAGAGAGTTGCGAGTTCGCGTTCGAGATTGCGTACGCCGGCCTCTTTCGTGTAGCCGCGAATGAGGCCGCGGAGCGCGGGGGTCGTGATGGTCAGGGCGCCGTCCGGCAGGCCGTTCTCGTCCGTGGCTTTGGGTAACAGATGGCGGCGCGCGATCAGCACCTTTTCGTCCTCGGTGTAGCCGGAAAGTCGAAGCACTTCGAGACGATCGAGGAAGGCGGGCTGAATGGGTTCGAGCAGATTGGCCGTTGCGATGAACAACACGCGCGAAAGGTCGTACTCGACTCCCAGGTAGTGGTCCCTGAACGTGGAATTCTGCTCGGGATCCAGCACTTCGAGCAGCGCGGAAGCCGGATCGCCCCGGTAGTCGGCGCCCAGCTTGTCGATCTCGTCCAGCATGAAGACGGGATTGCTGGTTCCGGCCTGATTCAGGCCCTGAATGACGCGACCTGGCAACGAACCGACGTAGGTGCGCCGGTGGCCGCGGATCTCTCCCTCGTCGCGGACGCCGCCGAGCGAGATGCGGACGAACTTGCGGTCGATTGCGCGCGCGATGGAACGGCCGAGCGAGGTCTTGCCGACCCCCGGGGGACCGACCAGGCAGAGAATCGGACCCTTGGCGTCCGGCTTGAGTCGCCTGACCGCCAGATACTCGAGGATCCGCTCCTTGACGCGGTCCAGGTCGTAGTGATCCTCATCGAGAACGGTGCGGGCACGGTCGAGGTCGATTCGATCCTCGCTCAGGGTCGACCACGGGAGGCCGGTCAGCCAGTCGAGGTGGGTGCGGATGGTCGCGTTCTCGGCGCTGTCGGGAGAGCTTCGCTCGAGCCGTCTGACCTGGCGTTCGACTTCCAGGGCGGCCTCCTCGCTCAGACCCTTCTCCTCGACGGCGCTCACGTAGCGCTCGATGTCCCCGTGGAGGTCGTCGCCCTCGCCGAGTTCGTCCAAGATCGCCCGCTGCTGCTGGCGAAGGAAGTACTCGCGCTGGCTGCGGTCCATCTCGCTCCTTGCCTGGGCGGAGATTCGCTGCTGCATGCTGAGGAGTTCGATTTCCCGGGTCAGCAGGTCCCCGACCTGCCGCAGCCGCTGGATGGGCGGCGTCGTCTCCAGCACGAGCTGGGCCTCGTCCGCCCTCAGGTCGAGGTTGCTGGCCGCCAGGTCCGCCAGCCGGCCCGGGTGATCGAGATTCGCGGCGATCACCATGACCTCGGAGGAGATGTCCTTGCCCAGGTTGACGGCCGTCTCGAGACCCTCCTTGACGCTGCGCACGAGCGCCTCCGCCTCGAGCCCGTGGTGAGGTTCGCCGGCTTCGTCCACCTCTTCGACGCGGGCGCGAAGGAAGGGCTCGGTCTGGCTCAGGTACCGCAGGCGGGCTCTGGCGAGACCCTGTATCAGGATCCGCACCCGGCCGTCGGGCAGCTTCAGCATCCGCATGATCTGGGCCGCGGTGCCGATCTCGTGGAGGTCGTCCTCCCCCGGCTCCTCGATCGATCCATCGCGCTGGGGGGCGAGCAGGATGATGCGGTCGCCGTTCAGCGCGTCCTCGACCGCGAGCATGCTCGGGTCGCGACTGATCGAAAGCGGCAGGATGATGTAGGGGAAGATGACCGCGTCCTTGAGCGGCAGCACCGGCAGGACGTCGGGCAGCGAGATCGCGTCCGCCTGCTCATCTACCGGGTTCTGGGCCATGGGGTCACGGTACCAGCCCCGGGGCGCAGCGGGACGGTCTGCGGATGCCGCTTTTCAGTCCTTGCGTGACGCCTCCAGGAGCACCCGCAGCTCTTCCATGAACTCGTCCACATCCTCGAACTTCCGGTAGACGGAGGCGAAGCGGACGTAGGCCACCTGGTCGAGCGTCTTCAGGCGGTCGATGACGAAGTTGCCCAGCTCCGAGGTCGAGATCTCGCGGTCTTCCTTGCGGTGGAGCAGGGCTTCGGCCTGGTCGATGATCTCCTCCAGCGCCGGCAGACCGACCGGCCGCTTCTCGCAGGCCTTGAGCAGGCCGCCGAGGAGCTTATGGCGGTCGAACTCCTGGCGGCGGCCATCCGACTTGACGACCCGGTAGGCGATGTTCTCGATCTGTTCGTAGGAAGTGAACCTGCGGCCGCAGTTCAGGCACTCCCGCCGGCGCCGGACCGTCTCCCCGCCGCGAACGTCCCGCGAGTCGACCACGCGGTCATCGTTGGCGCCGCAGAATGGACATCTCATGCCGACGCTGGAACGCTACCACCGGGGGTAGAATGCCGCTCCCATGAGTCGTGTCAACGACCAGCTCAGCGACCGGGACCGCGAGATTCTGCGGGAGGTGATCCAGACGTATCTGTCGTCCGGAGAACCCGTGTCCTCGCGGAGGGTCGCGAAGGACCGCCAGGTCCAGTTGTCCGCCGCCACGATCCGCAACGTGATGGCGGACCTGGAGGACATGGGCTACCTGCGGCAGCCGCACGTCTCGGCCGGTCGGCTGCCGACCGAGGCCGGTTTCCACCTGTTCATCGACGACCTGATGTCGGCGGAGGTGGTGAGCGACGACGACCGGCGCCTGATCGACGACCGGCTGACGACGGCCGGAGGCACAGGCCAGGAACTGACCGAGGAGACGTCGAGACTGCTCTCGCAGCTCTCCCACCACGTCGGCGTCGTACTGACTCCCGCCCTCGGTTCGGCGGTGATGAAGGCGATCGAGTTCGTGCCGCTCAGCGGGCGCAAGGTGCTCTGCGTGGTGGTCGCCGAGACCGGCTTCGTCGAGAACAAGCTCGTCGTCACGGACGAGCCGATCCCGCGCGAAGACCTCGTGCGCATTTCGAACTACCTGACCGAGAACTACAGCGGGCGGACCCTCTTCGAGATCCGGGAAGAGCTGCTGCGGCTGATGAGCGACGAGCGCGCCCGGCTCGACGAGCTGCTGCGGCGGGCGATCGAACTCGCCCGGGACGGCATGAACATCGGCCACGCGCCGTCGCTCGTGGTCGACGGGACGCACAGCCTGTTCGATGCCGGGCCCGGCATGTCGCGGATCGAGGGGATGTTCCAGATGTTCGCCGAGCGCGCCCGGCTGGCCGGTCTGCTCAACCGTTGCCTCGATGCGGACGGCGTGCGGGTGGTCCTGGGCCAGGACTCCAGGCTGACCGAGGAGCTCGGGTTCGGTCTCGTCGTGCGGAGCTACAAGGCGGGAGACGGCGTCGCCGGATCGGTCGCCGTGGTCGGGCCGGCGCGCATGGAGTATCCGCGGATGGTGCCCCTGGTGAACTACCTGGGCGAGCGCCTGTCCGAGGCCCTGACCGGCAGGCTGTAACAGGGACCCGAACGATGACGATCGAGGCGAAGGAGAGCCCGGACTCTCACGAGGAGGACCAGGGCGGCGTCGAGACGGTCGACGCCGGCGCGCCGGACACAGAAGGCGAGCTTCGGGCCGAGCTCGCGGCGGCGAGCGAGGAAGTCGACCGGCTGCGGCGCGCCGCGGCCGAGTTCGACAATCAGCGCAAGCGCGCTGAGCGGGAGCGGCTCGAGTCGCGCTGGAACACGGCCGCCGGTCCGCTGCGCGAGTTCCTCGATGTGGTCGACAACCTGGACCGGGCGCTCCAGGCCGAGGCGTCGGCGGACGACCTGCGCGCCGGCGTCGAGATGATCCGGCGTCAGATGGCGGACCTTCTCCGACGGTTCGGCGTCGAGCCGGTGGAGGGCATGAACGCGCCCTTCGATCCGAACGTCCACCAGGCCGTCGCGCGGGAAGAGAGCGCCGAAGTCGACGAGCCCACCGTCGTGCAGGAGCTGCAGACCGGATACACGATGGAGTCGCGGCTGCTGCGCGCCGCGATGGTCCGGGTCGCCGTGCCGGCGGCGCCGCCGGCGTCCCGGGACGGCAGCGTCGAGGACGGCGCCGGGACTGACGCGGACGCCGCGGCCGGCGGCGCCTGAGATACGCCATGCCGCGTGACTACTACGAGGTCCTGGGCCTCGAACGTTCGGCGACCCTGCAGGAGATCAAGTCGGCCTACCGCAAGCTGGCCGTCCGCCACCACCCCGATCGCAACCCGGGTGACAGCTCCGCCGAGGAGAAGTTCAAGGAGGCGGCGGAGGCGTACGCGGTGCTCTCGGATACCGACAAGCGGCAGCGCTACGACCGCTTCGGGCACCAGGCGACGCCGACTGGCGGCGGCTTCGATCCGACGATCTTCGCGGACTTCTCGGACATCCTGGGCGACGTCTTCGGCTTCGGCACGCGCGGCGGCGGTCGCCGCCGGCGTGCGGGCGCGGATCTTCGCTACGACCTGCGGATCTCGTTCGAAGAGGCTGCCTTCGGAGTGGAACCGAAGCTGCGCATTCCACGGCTCGAACGCTGCGACGGTTGCGGCGGCAGCGGCGCGGCGCCCGGGTCCGGCCCAACCGCGTGTCGCAGGTGCGGCGGCCGGGGTCAGGTTCAGTACAGCCAGGGGTTCTTCTCCGTGGCCCGCACCTGTCCCGACTGCCGCGGGGCGGGGAGCGTCATCCGCGATCCCTGCGGCGACTGCCGGGGCGAGGGGCGGAAGGAGCGGCAGCGCTCGATCCAGGTCCGGGTGCCTGCCGGCGTCGACACGGGTTCCCGCCTCCGTCTTCCCGGCGAGGGGGAGCACGGCCGCCATGGCGGTCCGCCGGGCGACCTCTACGTGGTGATCGGAGTCGAGCCGCACGAACGGTTCAGCCGGCGCGGCGCCGATGTCCTCAGCTCGGTCACGATCGGCTTTCCGCAGGCGGTCCTCGGCTGCACCGTGGACGTGGAGACCGTGCACGGCAGGTCGGAACTGGAAGTGCCGCCGGCGACCTCCCACGGTTCGACCTTCGTGTTGCGGTCCGAGGGGATTCCCCGGGTCGACGGTCGCGGCCGCGGCGACCACGTCGTCGAGGTGCTCCTCAACGTGCCGGCGCCGCGGGACCTCTCGGAGAGCGAGCTCGAGCACCTGCGGGCGCTGGCTGAGCTTTCCGACGACGGCGACGCCACGATCCGCGAGGAACGTGGCCTGTTCAATCGGGTCAAGGACCTTTTCTGACGCTGGGTCAGCTGATCGTCTTGGGCTCGTGATCCACCTGCTGGCCGAAGCCCGTGATCTCGCCCGCGAGACGGTCGAGATCGAAGGCGCGGATCACCGCCACCTCTTCCGGGCCCGCCGGCTGAAGGTCGGTGACCGGGTGCGTCTCGTCGACGGTCGCGGCGCGGCTCGCTGGTCGATCGTGGACCAGGTCACCGCGCGGCGGGCGGTGCTGCGGGTCGAAGGCGCGGCGCCGGTGTTCGAGCCGGCCCGCCGCGTGGCGCTGTTCGTGTCCGCGGTGCGCCCGGAGCGCGCGGCCTGGCTGGTCGAGAAGGCGACGGAACTCGGTCTGCGCGAACTGCGGTGGTTCGTCTCGGAACGCACCAGCCGTTCCCTGCCGGAGCGGGCACTGGAGCGCCAGCGCCGGGTCGCGAAGTCGGCGCTCGAGCAGAGCGGCGGCTCCTGGCTGCCCAAGATCACCGCGCCCGTCCCGCTCGAGGAAGTGGAGATCGGCGCCGGGTCGGTGGCGCTGCATCCCGGCGCCGCGACACCGTTCATGGTCGTCGCGGGATCGGCGGAAGCGGTCGTGGTGGGCCCCGAGGGCGGGTTCAGCGAACGGGAGATCGAGGAACTGGCCGCGCGCGGAGCGGTTACGGCACACCTCGGAGCCCGCGTGCTGCGGACCGAGACGGCCGCGGTTGCCGCGCTCGCCGTTGCCCTCAACGGGACGTCGTGACGGCGCTATTCTCCGAACCGCCGGAGGAATGACGTGCGGAACTCCCAATCCAGTCGCGGAACGCCGAATCGAAGACGGGCGCCGAAGCCGGCGTACGACCGTGGGCTGGATCTGCTGGCGCGGCGCCCCCACTTCGCGGCCGAGCTGGCGGCGAAACTCGGGCAGCGCGGCTACGAGGCGGCCGAAGTGGGGAGCGCGATCGAACGGCTGACCGCTGCCGGTCACCTGAACGAAGGGGAGACCGCGCACGTGCTCGTGCGGTCGCTCAAGCGACGGGGCTATGGCCGGCGGCGGCTCGAACTCGACCTGCGGCGGCGCGGCGCCGACGAGGCGGCGGCCCGGGCGGCGCTCGAAACCGTGGACGACGAGGACGAGCTGGAGCGGGCGGCGGCCGTGGCGGCGCGCTTCAGGTCGACTCATCCGTCGCGCGACGCCGCCGCCCTGGCCCGGCACCTCGAGCGGCGCGGCTTCCTTCCCCGTACTATTGGAACCGTCGTGTTCGACTCGGCCGATGACGCGGCCGGGGCAGGGGAGATGCGGGGTCGGGACTCATGTTGAGTCGGCACATCAGGCAGAGCTTCATCGACTTCTACGCCGGCCGCGGGCACGCGGTGGTGGCGAGTTCACCCCTCGTGCCGCGCGACGATCCGACCCTGCTGTTCGTGAACGCCGGAATGGTCCAGTTCAAGAACTTCTTCCTCGGCGTCGAGCAGCCGGAGTCGCCGCGCGCCGTGACCTCCCAGAAGTGTCTCAGGGTGTCCGGCAAGCACAACGACCTGGAGAACGTCGGTCCGAGCCCGCGCCACCACACCTTCTTCGAGATGTTGGGGAACTTCTCCTTCGGCGACTACTTCAAGGAAGAGGCGATCGCTTCAGCCTGGGAGCTGGTTACCGGGCCCTGGGGTCTGCGGCCGGAACACCTCTTCGCCACCGTGTTCGAGGAGGACGACGAGGCCGAGGAGCTGTGGTTGCGGATCTCCGGCCTGCCGGCGGAGCGCGTTCTGCGCTGCGGCGAGAAGGACAACTTCTGGGCGATGGGCGACACCGGCCCATGCGGTCCGTGCAGCGAGATCTTCGTCGACACCGCGCCCGATCGGCCCGAGATCGGTTGGGAGGAAGGGACTGCCTCGGGTCGGTACCTCGAGATCTGGAATCTCGTCTTCATGCAGTTCGAGCGTCACGAGGACGGCCGGAGCGAGCCGCTCCCGAACCCGTCGATCGACACCGGCGCGGGTCTCGAGAGGGTGGCCGCGGTGCTCCAGGGCGTCGACTCGAACTACGACACGGACCTGTTCGGCACGATTCTGACCGCGGTGGCCGGGGCGGCGGGAAGCGAGTACGGCCGCGAGCCGGAGGCGGACGTGTCCATGCGGGTGGTCGCCGATCACCTTCGGGCGGTGGGCTTCCTGCTCGCCGACGGGGTCCTGCCGAGCAACGAGGGCCGCGGCTACGTGCTGCGCCGGCTCCTCCGCCGCGCCTCGCGCCATGGCATGAAGCTGGGCCTGGAGGAGCCGTTCATGGCCTCGCTCCTGCCCTCGCTCGAAGAGGCGTTCGCCGGCCACTACCCGGAACTGGAGAAGGCTCGCGAGCCGTCCTCGGCCACCGTCACCGCCGAGGAGACCCGGTTCCTGGAGACGATCGCGGTCGGCGCCGGCAAGGTCCAGCAGGCGATCGAGGAGGCGCGCGCCGAGGGCGGTTCGGCGCTGGCCGGCGAGCAGGTCTTTCGTCTCTACGACACGTTCGGCCTGCCGATCGAGACGGTGCGGGAGATCGCCGAGGAGGAGCAGTTCACAATCGACGAGGAGGGGTTCGAGGCGGCGCTGGCGGAGCAGCGGGAGCGGTCGCGGCGGGTTACGGCGACCGTGATGCCGGCCAGCGTCGAGTTCTTGATTTCGTCTCCTCGCGTCGGGAGGGACTTCACCGGCTACGACGATCTGGCAGCGGAGTCGCGAGCGGTTGCCGTCGCAACGGCCGAGGGAGCGCCGGCTCGGGAAGTGGGGGATACCGGTTTTGCCGTCTTCGAACGCACTCCTTTCTACGCCGAAGCGGGAGGCCAGGTCGGGGATGTGGGTCTCGTTGAATGGAACGGCGGCAAGGCGCGGGTTCTCGACACCTTCCACGACGGCGGACGCATCGTGCATCGCATCGAGGTCGTCGACGGTGCGCTCGAGGAAGGCGCTGCCGTCGAACTCGAGGTAGACGGCGAGAAGAGGGAAGCCGCCCAGCGGCACCACACCGCGACCCACCTTCTGCACGCGGCCCTCCGCCAGCACCTCGGCACGGGCGTGCGCCAGGCCGGCTCCCTGGTCCATCCCGACCGGCTGCGCTTCGACTTCACGCACGGCGCGCCGGTCACCGAAGAGCAACAGGAAGCGATCGAGGACACGG
This sequence comes from Acidobacteriota bacterium, assembly GCA_011525365.1. Lineage (GTDB taxonomy): Bacteria > Acidobacteriota > Thermoanaerobaculia > Multivoradales > Multivoraceae > Multivorans. The sequence goes on along the minus strand of WTGQ01000002.1, from coordinate 3,669,326 downwards.
TCAACGAGTGGGTGCGGCGCGCCGTGCCTCTCGAGATCGCCGAGCGTTCGTACGACGAGGCGGTCGCGGCCGGAGCGATGGCCCTGTTCGGCGAGAAGTACGGAGACCGGGTGCGTACCGTCGAGGTGCCCGGGTTCAGCCTCGAACTCTGCGGCGGCTGTCACGTCGGCAACACGGGCGAGATCGGTCCGGTGGCCCTGGTCGGCGAGCGTGGCGTGGCTGCCGGCGTACGCCGGATCGAGGCGCTTGCCGGTGACCGCGCCGACCGCCTGCGCCGGAGTCAGTTGCATCTGCTGACCAGCCTGGAGCGCGAGATCGGTGCGTCCGGAGAACAGGCCGCGGCCGAAGTGCGGGCGCTCAAGGAGCGGTTGCGAGAGGTCGAACGGGAGCTGTCCCAGCTCAGGCTTGGCGTGCTCGCCGGCGACGGCAAGCCGGCCTCGGGCCAGGATGCCGCCGGCGACACACGCTCCATTCGCGGCGTCGACGTTGTTCTGCGCGAGGTGCCGGCCTCGAACGTGGGCGAGCTTCGCAACCTTGCCGATGTCCTGCGGAGCCGCCTCGGATCCGGAGTCGTCGTGCTTGGCGCCCTGGATGACGGCAAGGCGAAGCTCGTCGCCTCCGTGACCAGGGATGTTCAGGATCGGATCGACGCGGCTGCCGTGGCGCGGGCGATGGGTTCCGCCATCTCGGGCAGTGGCGGCGGCCGCCGCGACTTCGCCCAGGCCGGAGGCCGGGCCGAGAACCTGACCACGGCCTTCGCCGCCGCCGAGCAGCTCATCGAGGACTGTCTCAGTTGAGGGGAGAACGCGTGACGGAGCGGGAAGCGGACCGCCAGCAGCTCGCGACGGCTGCCCTGCTGCGAGCGGGGCTCAACCTTCCGAACGCACTGACGCTCAGCCGGATCCTGATCGTCCCGCTGCTGGTAGCGGTTCTGTTGACTCAGGTGGACGGCTGGGAGTTCTACGGCCTCGGCCTGTTCCTGGTCGCCTCGCTGACCGACTTCCTCGACGGCTTTCTCGCGCGGCGCCGCAAGGAGGTGACGGCGCTTGGCAAGCTGCTCGACCCGGCGGCGGACAAGATCCTGACGTCGGCCGCCTTCATCTCCCTGGTCGGCCTCGAGCTGGTCGATGCCTGGATGGTGGTCGTCGTCATCGCGCGCGAGTTCGCGGTCTCGTCGCTGCGCTCGCTCGCCGCGGCTCAGAGCGTGGTCCTGGCCGCGAGCTTCGCCGGCAAGGTGAAGACGACGACGCAGATCGTGGCGATCTCGCTGCTCATCATCTCCCAGAAGCTGGGGTCCTTCGACCTGCTCGCGCCGCTGTCACTGTGGGTGGCGCTGGCCGCGACGCTCTACTCGGGCATCGAGTACTTCGTGCGCAACGGCCGGCGGGTGCTCGAAGCGTTCGGGGCGGCATCCCCGGAGCAATGACCGTGCGCTCCCCGGCCTCGCCGGCGCTCGCTCCCGCCGGCGCGGGACGGCGGCCATGATCCAGTCCGTCCTCGCCCGGCTGGCGGCCTTCGCGCGGCGCCGCCACCGGGCCGTGTTCATCGCCGCGGCGGTGCTGGTCGTCCTCAGCGTGTGGTCGGCGACGCGACTCCGGTTCGACACGGAGATTCTGAATCTGCTGCCGAAGGACGATCCGGTGGTCACCACCTTCCGGTCGACGATCGAGGACTTCGGCAGCCTGGACTACCTGCTCGTCCTGGTCCGGCTGCCACCGGACGTGCCGCTCGATCCATACCTCTCGTTCGTGGAGGAGCTGGGCGCCTCGATGGAGGCGCTCGAGGAGATCGAGTACGTCAACTACGACTTCGGCGAGCTGCAGGAGCTGGCGGAGGCTCTCTTCCCCTACGCGTTCGCCTACCTCGACCAGGAGGCCCGCGAAGAGGTGGCGGGCCGGCTGACCGACGACGGCCTCGAGCTCCGGGTCCGGGAACTCAGCCGCCGGCTGGCCACCCCCGAGGGGCTGGCCCTGCGCGACGCGATGCTGCTCGATCCCCTGGGCCTCGTCGACGTCTTCCTGGACCAGTTCGAACTCGCCCGCGGCGGCCTGAAGGTCGACTGGACGACCGGCTACTACCTGTCGCAGGACCACTCCCGCGCGTTGCTGATCGCGCGGCCGGCCGAGCCGGCGCAGGAGGTCGAGTTCGGCCGCCGGCTGATCGTGGCGGTCGAGGAGCTGGCTGCCGACCTCCAGAGCCGCTGGCCCGAACTCGGTGGCGAGAACCGCGAGGGCGAACTTCTGCCGTTGCCCGAAGTGGCCTTCGGCGGCACCTACGTGACCGCGGTCTCGGACGCGGGCACGATCGTCGGCGGGCTCATCTCGAACCTGGCGACGTCGCTGATCGGCGTCCTGCTCCTGTTCGCTCTCGCCTTCCGGCGGGTCGGCCTGATCGCCTACGCCTTCATTCCGCTCGCCTTCGGCCTGGTGCTCGCCTTCGGTTTCGCCGGCACCGTGCTGGGAGAGCTGAACGCCCTGACCAGTGGCTTCGCGGCGTTGCTGGTCGGCCTCGGGATCGACTTCGTCATCGTCTCCTACGGCCGCTACGTGGAGGAGCGGCGTCGCGGCGCCGACCTGGAAGCGGCCCTGGTGGCGATGAGCGGCTCCTCGGGGCGGGCGGTCTGGACCGGTGCGATCACCACCGCCGCCACCTTCTACGCGTTCCTGGTCACCGACTTCGTCGGGCTTCGCCAGATGGGGCTCCTGACCGGCACCGGCATCCTCTTCTGCATGGTCTCGGTGCTCCTGCTGCTGCCGGCGATGCTGGCTTGGCGGGAGGATCACCGGCCGCCCTCCGGGCGCCAGCCCCGGCTGGTCCTCCACGGCCTGGGCGCGCGCCGGCTGGTGCGCTGGAGCTTCCAGCGGCCGGTCACCGTCATCTGCTGCTGCGCGGTCGTCACCGCGGCCACGGGCGCGATCGCGCCGCGACTGGAGTTCGAGGACGCGATCCGGGAACTCCGGCCTCAGGGGAATCCCGGCGTCGAAGTCCAGGACGAGGTGGCCGAGTACTTCGGTTCGGGCCTGAACTACACGATGATCGTGCTCTCGGGCGACACGGAGGAAGAGGCGCTCGAGCTGTCGCACCTGGCCGAGGAGAGAGCTCGACAACTCGTGGACGACGGCGTCCTCACCGGGATCGACGGGATCGGCAGTCTGGTGCCTTCACCCGCCCGGCAGGCGACAGCCCACGACTGGCTCGACCAGCGCCGGGAGTTGTTCGATCGCGAGCGCCTCCACACCCTCTTCGAGCAGTACGCGACGGAGGAGGGCATCCGGGCCGCACCCTTCCGGCGGGGCATCGAGCTGCTCGCCGACGCGGGAGGCAACCGGGAACAGGTGACACCTTTGGTGCTTCGTTCGGAGCCCCGGCTGGAGCGCATGCTCGAGCGTTACCGGAGCCGGAACGAGAGCGAGCCGAAGCTGGTCGTCTACCTGTATCCGCCGCCGGGCCAGTGGCGCCGCAGCGCGCCGCCCGGGGCGTCCGAGATCGTCGAGGGCCTCGGCCCGCAGGCGGCGCTGTCGGGTGTCAACGTGGTGGGCGAGAGGCTCCGGAACGGCATCCGGATCGACGCCGTCACCGCCTCGATCATCGGCTTCGTCCTGGTGGCGCTGCTGCTCTTCCTGGACTATCGCTGGCTGCTGAGCACCCTGCTGTCCCTGCTGCCCTTGTCGGTCGGCGTCGTATGGATGCTCGGAATCATGGTCCTGATCGGACTGGACATGAACTTCTTCAACGTCTTCGTCGTGACGATGATCATCGGCATCGGCGTCGACTACGGTGTCCACATGGTGCACCGCTGGCGTGAGATCGGCTTCGGACCGGAGGCGCTCGAAAGCGACCGCCTGGTCGCGGGCCTGGGCGAGACGGGGAAGGCGATCGTCCTGGCCGCCGTGTCGACCAGCGTCGGCTTCGGCTCCCTGGCGCTGTCGCACTACCCGGGACTGCGCTCGATGGGCATCGTCGCCATCCTCGGCGCGGCCGCCACGGCGCTGGTTTCAATCACTCTGCTGCCGGCTCTGGTCGCGCTCGGCCAGCGGCGGCGCGCGGCGCGCGGGGCCTGATGGCAAGGGGCCTCTGATGTTCGAGGGCCTGCAGGACAAGCTCCAGGGGGTCTTCAGGTCACTGCGCTCGGAGGGGCGGATCTCGGAGGATCACGTCCGGCGTGCCGTGCGGCAGATCCGCCTCGCGCTGCTGGAGGCGGACGTTCACGTCCGGGTCGTCCGGTCCTTCGTCGGCCGGGTCCAGGAGCTGGCGCTGGGCGAAGAGGTGCTGAGCAGCCTGACTCCCGACCAGCAGATGATCCGGATCGTTCGCGATGAGCTAATCGCGGTGCTGGGGGAGCCGGGCGCGGAGTTGCAGCTCGAAGGCCGGCCGGCGGTGGTGCTGCTCTGCGGCCTCCAGGGCTCGGGCAAGACGACGACTGCCGGCAAGCTGGCGGTACGGCTCCGCGGGCAGGGCAGAAACCCGGTGCTAGCGGCCGGCGACCTCCGGCGGGCCGCGGCGGTGGAGCAGCTCAAACAGGTCGGCACGGCGGCCGGCGCCACGGTCATCGAGCCCGCGGCCGGGGAGGATCTGCCGGCCTTCTCGAGCCGTGCCCTGGCCGCGGCTCGGGACGGCGGCTTCGACACGTTGATCTTCGACACCGCGGGCCGTCTGCACGTGGACGCGGAGTCGATGGCCGAACTCACGGCCCTGGCGGAGCGGGTCGGCCCCTGTGAGACGCTCTTCGTCTGCGATGCGATGACCGGCCAGGACGCGGTGCGGAGCGCGGCCGCCTTCGCCGAGGGCGCGCCGCTCAGCGGCGCGGTGATGACCAAGCTGGACGGTGACGCCCGGGGCGGCGCCGCCCTGTCGCTGCGGGGCGTGACCGAGGTCCCGCTTCGCTTCGTCGGTGTCGGCGAGAAGCTTGAGGACCTGGAGCCCTTCGCGCCCGACCGCATCGCCTCCCGCATCCTCGGCATGGGCGATGTGCTGTCCCTGATCGAGAAGGCCGAGCGGGTCGTCGACCGCCGGGAGACGGAGCGTCTCGCCGAGCGCATCGCCCGCCAGGAGTTCACCCTCGAGGACCTGCGCGATCAGTTGCGGCAGCTTCGCCGCATGGGGCCCCTGTCCCAGCTCCTCGAACTGCTGCCCGGTCAGTTCCGCGGCGCGAACCTGGCGGGCGCGGTGGACGAGGGCCGCCTGGTCGCGATCACCGCGCTGATCGACTCGATGACGCCCCGCGAACGCCGCAATCCGGCGATCCTCAACGCCAGCCGGCGGCGACGCATCGCCCGCGGCTCCGGCCGCACCGTCCAGGAACTGAACCAGTTGCTCCGGCAGTACCGCCAGATGCGGAAGCTGATGAAGCGCACCCGGGGCAAGTGGATGCAGGGTATCCGGGGCGTTTGAGGTTTCTGCTGCTAGACTGCGCCGCTGCCCGGGCTCCCGGCACTGCCGTGGAGCGGGCGGCTGACATCCCGGAAGAATCCTGAACTCTGGAAGATCCTGACATGGTGAAGATACGACTCCGGCGCATGGGTTCGCGCCACAGACCCTTCTACCGCGTGGTGGTGTCGGACAGCCGCAAGGTGCCGACGTCGGCGGTGATCGAGGAGGTCGGGCACTACGACCCCTGCAAGGACCCGGCAGTGATCCGGCTGAAGTCGGACCGCATCGACCACTGGGTGGCGCGCGGGGCGCAACTCACGGATACCGTCCGCGGCCTGGTGCGGCGGGCGGCCGCGGCGAGCGCCGCGGATTCGTAGAGCGGCTTGCGGTCATGTCGGAGGTCGCCGATCAGCTCGCCGGCGTCGTCCGGTCGATGGTGGATCGCGGGGACGCGGTCCGCGTCGAGGAGATCGAGGAGGAGGACGCGATCGTCCTGCAGGTCGAGGTCGCGCCGGAGGAACTCGGCCGCGTGATCGGCCGCCAGGGCCGTAGCGTCAGGTCGCTGCGGGCCCTGCTGGAAGTGCGGGGCGCCGAGGCCGGCGAGTACTACGAGGTCGAGATCGTCGAACCGGACTAGGCCTCGCCGCGGCCGAAGATGAAACAGCCGCCACAGTCGACCCGCAGCGAAGGAGCGGAGATGGTGACGGTCGGCGCCGTCCTCCGCGCGCACGGGCTGCGGGGCGAGGTGCTGGTCGACGTGGACAGCGAGAATCCCGAGAGGTTCCGGAAGGGCTCCAGATTGCTCGCCGACGTCGGGGGCCGGGTCCGGCGGCTGGAGGTAGCGTCGAGCCGGCCGCATCGCGGCAGGCAGTTGGTCCGCTTCGCGGACGTGGCGGACCGCGACGGCGCGGAGGAACTCCGCGGTGCCCTGCTCGAGGTGCCGGAGGACCAGGTGCCGGCGGCCGAGGACGGTACCTTCTACTACTTCCAGCTCGTCGGCTGTCGCGTCGTCGACCGGAGGCTCGGAGAACTCGGTGAGGTCACGAGCGTGGTGGAGGACGGCGGCGGCCTCCTGCTCGAGGTGGCTACGGCGCCCGGGAGCGACGGCGGGGCCGTGCTGGTTCCGTTCGCCAGCGCGCTGCTGCCGGAGATCGACATCGGCGAAGGCCTGATTGTGAGCGACCTGCCGGAGGGACTGCTCGAGGCATGCGGATCGACGTCATAACGATCTTCCCGGCCGTCTTCCGGGAGTTCCTGGGGGCGAGCCTGATCGGCCGGGCGATCGCCGCCGGGCTGCTCGAGGTTCACGTCCACGACCTGCGCGACTACACCGAGGATCCGCACCGGAGCGTCGACGACGAGCCGTACGGCGGCGGCGGCGGCATGGTGATGACCGCGCCACCCTGGCTCCGTGCCGTGCGCGCGGTTTCCGGCGACGGCCCGCGGCCTCACCGCATCCTGCTCTCGCCGCAGGGTGAACGCCTGGACGACGTCAGGGTGCGCAGTCTGGCCGGTGAGGAACGGCTCGTGCTCCTGTGCGGACGCTACGAGGCGATCGACGAACGGGTGCGGATGCTGGTCGTCGACTCCGAGCTGTCGATCGGGGACTACGTACTCTCCGGCGGCGAGGTGCCGGCGATGACCGTCATCGAGGCGGTGTCGCGGCACATCCCGGGTGTGGTCGGCCGGCCGGAGTCGGTCGAGAACGAGAGCTTCCGCTCGGGTCTGCTCGACCACCCGCACTACACCCGCCCGCGGACCGTCGAGGGAATCGAGGTGCCGGACGTGCTGCGATCGGGCGACCATGCGCGCATCGACGTCTGGCGGCGCGAGCAGGCGCTCGAAGCGACGCGTCGCAAGCGGCCGGACCTGCTGGCTGGCGACGCGCGCGGTCAGGAGGTTGCGCCGAAGGCGTCGAACAGGCGATAATCCGCCTCCTGCCGCTTCGGGGGTTCGCGGCTCGGAGGTGACACGCAATGCACGATCTACAGCAGGTTGAGCAGGAGTACGTGCGGGATGACCTGCCGGACTTCCGGGGCGGAGACACGGTCAAGGTCCATGTCCGGGTTCGCGAGGGCGCCAAGGAGCGCATCCAGATCTTCCAGGGTGTGGTCATCGCCCGGCGGGGCAGCGGAACCCGGGAGACCTTCACCGTGCGCAAGGTCTCAGGCGGAATCGGAGTCGAGCGCATCTTCCCGCTCCATTCGCCGGTGATCGGCCAGATCGAGGTCGTTCGCCGCGGAAAGGTGCGTCGGGCGAAGCTCTACTACCTGCGGAAGCTGCGCGGCCGCGCCGCCCGTATCGAGGAGCGTCGCGACCGCTGAAGGCGGCGGCGCTGCTTGCCGAGACATACCGCCTGCGCCTGATGCGCGGGCTCGAAGATCAGTTCGCGGCGGCCGGCTACGAACTCGTTGCCGGGATCGACGAAGCGGGGCGTGGTTGTCTCGCAGGTCCGGTCGTGGCGGCGGCTGTCGTCGTGGGTCCCGACTGCCTGATTCCCGGCGTGGACGACAGCAAGCGGCTTTCCGGGAAGCAGCGGGAACGGTTGGCGCGGACGATCAAGCAGAGGGCGGTGGCCTGGGCCACGGGCGTCGGCGACGCGGCGTTGATCGACCGCGTCAACGTGCTCGAGGCGACTCGCCGGGCGATGCGGACGGCGCTTCGGTCGCTGGCCGTTCGGCCCGCGGTCGCCCTGGTCGATGCCGTGCCGCTCGACACGGTCGAGGTCCGCGGCGCCGCCGTCCCGACGTTGCCGCTCGTGCGGGCGGATTCGCTCAGCTTCGCCGTCGCCTGCGCCTCGATCATCGCCAAGACGGACAGGGACCGGATGATGACGGTGTACGACCGGCAGTACCCGGGCTTTGGCTTCGCCAGCCACAAGGGCTATGCCTCGGAACGTCATCGCGCCGCGCTGCGCGAACTCGGCCCGACGCCGCTTCATCGCCTCACCTTCCGTTCCGTGCTGCCCGGCCGGGGGGAAGGTTAGGATCCTCTCGTGCAAGGGAATCGCCTCCTGTTCCTGATCATCGGCGTGATCGTCGCGGTGGCCGCGGCGGTCCTCTGGTTCCTGCCGCGAGCGGAGCGATTGCGTGCGCCGACCCTGTCCGCCGCGTGGGTTGGCATCGAGGTGGGCGGCGATGGCGTGGCCAGGACGGGCGACATCGAGATGGCCGCCGGTCAGGGTTTCCGTTTGCACGCCATTCTTGCGACAGAGCCGCGCGGCGACGAGCCAGGCGAACCGGTCTACTACAGCGCCGTTCCCCAGGTCGAGATCGCCGGTCGCCGGATCGAGGCCCTTCCGCCGGAACGGATCGGCGGGCTGGGCTGGGTGCGGATGCTCTGGTTCAGCGTCGAACACGGCGTTCCGTTCCGGGAGCTGGAAGAGGGCGCCGATGTCGAGCGCTTCGCCTATGAGCCCTTCTTCCGGCCCGAGTGGGGCAGCGCCTGGTCGATCGACGGCACGCTCGAGGCCCACTTCGACGGTTGGCTCGAGAAGGACGGCCCGGACGTCGACCGGGACTTCGGCACCCTCCGCTACCAGGTCTGGGTCGAGGCGGCGATCGACGAGGACGCCCTGGTCCCGGATCAGCGCGTGAAGTCCCCCGCTGCCCCCGACGCCACCCGGCTCGAGGCGCGGCTGCCGGGTGCGTTGGGTACCCCGTCGGCGGTGTTCGGTTTGCCTGGAATCCACCGGGAAGGGGATGGGTGGGACGCTTCAGCCGTAGCCCGGCTGCAGCAGCTCTATGACGACCGCCTCGCCTTCAGCCAGGTCTCCGTGCTGCGGGACATTCTCGCCGCGGGCGACGTCACCTGGGAGGAGCTGACCTGGGAACTCGCGCCGCTCGACGGCAGCACCGCGTGGAGCGCTCCGGGCGGGGGATCGCCGGCGCCCGGCGATCTCGTTCACGTCGGCGACCGTTGGGCCGTCCTGTTCGCGGACAGCGCCGAGGGCGCCACAGGCATGCTGGACGGCGCAGACCTGTGCCTGGACTTCGACGCCGGCGCCACCGTGCGCCGGCTCGACCGGATCTTCACCGTGAATGAAGAAGGCGAAGGGGACGTCTTCGTGGCGGCGCCGGGGCGGCCGCTCTGAGCGTGCCTCAGCCGGCCGCGCCGCCGGCCGAGTTCCTGATCGCTTCCTCCAGCCTGCCGCCGCGCAGCAGTTCGCTGAACACGTGGGGCTGCTGTCCGGGGCGGTAGAGGGCGTAGAACGGGATGCCGTAGCGGCCGAAGCTCGCCAGGTAGCGGGCGATGTCGTCGTTTCGGTTGGTCCAGTCGGCCTTCATCGCGACCACTTCGTAGCGGTCGAAGAGCTCGGCCGTCTCGTCGGTCTCGAGCACCAGGCGTTCGTTCACCTTGCAGGTCGCGCACCAGTCCGCGGTGACGTCGACGAAGACCAGCCGGCCCTCGGCAGCGAGCGTCTCGGCCTGGACCGGGTCCCACGGCACCCAGTCCAGGACCTGCACGCCACCTGCCGCGGCGCCGGGGCCGCGGGATTGGGCGGTCGCGCCGTTCGCCAGCAGCAGCACCAGGACGGCCGCTGCGACCGCGCCGACCCGACCGAAGACGCGCAGCCCCGTCTTCCGGCTCCGGCTCTGCAGCCAGATGAAGAGGGCCAGGGTGAGCAGGCCGATCTCCAGGAAGGCGAGCCGGGCGCTGTCCATCTGGGCCGCGAGCACGTAGAGCAGCCAGATCGTCGTGCCGGCAATCAGAAAGCCCATGACGCCTCGCAGCGTCACCATCCACTCGCCGGGTCGGGGCAGCAGCCGCGTGGCTCGCGGCATGGCGGCCAGCAGCAGGTACGGGGTGGCGAGGCCGATCCCGACCATGGTGAACACGAAGACGATCGTGGCCGCCGGCTGGCTCAGCGCGAAGCCGACCGCGGTGCCCAGGAAGGGCGCCGAGCAGGGCGTGGCCATCAGGGTGGCGAACACGCCGGAGAAGAAGTGCCCGGAGTGGCCCCCGCCGCCGGCCTGATGGTTGGCGGCGTGCGCGGAGTGCGAGTGCCCCTCATGCGCCGAGTGCGTGTGGCCGCCCAGCCGGCTGGCGAGTGCGTGCGGCAGATTGATCTCGAACAGACCCCAGACGTTCAGGGTGAACAGGGTGAGCACCAGGGCCAGGAAGGTCACGAACACGGGGTTCTGGAACTGGATGCCCCATCCCACCGCCTGCCCGGCGGAGCGGGCGAGGAGCGTCGCGCCGGCCAGCGCCCAGAACGAGACCAGAATGCCCAGGGTCGTCATCAGCGCGCCGCCCACGATCTCCCGGCGAGGCCTTCCCGACGCCTGGGCGAACCCGAAGAGCTTGAGGGAGACGATCGGCAGCACGCACGGCATGCCGTTCAGGATCAGGCCGCCCAGCAGTGCCGGGACCAGCGCCGCGAGGAGGCTCAGGCCCCCGCCGGCCGGGGGCGGCGCCGCCGGCGAGGCCTCGAAGGCGGGATGCCCGGTCGGCTCGCCGGCTTCGCCGATCTCGAGCCGAACCGTCGTCTCGGCGGTTGTGGGCGGCAGGCAGACGAGTTCGTCGCAGGCCTGATACAGCAGTTCGATCGGCACCTCGACGCCGCCGCTCGCGAGCTCGGCCGGCAGCTCCAGGCCGACGTGGATCACCGCTTCGTGCTCGTAGGCCGCGAGCGGGTCCTCCGCGAACTGCGACTGCCACATGACGTGGGCGGGATAGCGGATGACGGCCTCGGGCCAGTCCTCCGGCAGCTCCAGGGCGAGTTCGGTGGGGATCAGGTACTCGTAGCTCGGCGTATGGCTCTGAATGTGCCAGCCGTCGTCGATCGTGACCACGGCGGCGATGCGGACCGTCGTCGCGGCGGCGTAGGACGTGAGGTCGGTGAAGGCCTCGACCGAGGCCTTGGGAGGCGGCCTGAACTGGCCGTCCGCCCCCACGGCCAGCGTCAATCCCGCGGTAAGAAGGGCGGCGGTTCGGAGGGCCTTGCCGCTGTTACGATCCTGTTTCATGGCTTCCGGTGAGCGCGAGTCGGCGACGATGGCGGTTTCCCGGCGGGTTGCCGAGCTTCGCAGCGAGGGAATCGAGGTACTCGATCTGGGAGCCGGAGAGCCCGACTTCCCCTCGCCCGAGACAGCCGTGAAGGCTGCCCAGCGAGCCCTCGACGAGGGCCGGACGAAGTATACGGTCCTGGAGGGCACGAACGAGTTGAGAGCCCTGCTGGCGGAGCGGTACGGTGCCAATGGATCGCCTTGGAGCGCCGCCAACGTGTTGGTCACAGTGGGCGCGAAGGCGGCCCTGTACCAGCTTGCCCGGGCGTTTCTGGGCCGGGGCGACGAAGCGGTGGTACCCACGCCGGCCTGGGTCAGCATTCCGGCGCAGGTGCGACTCGCCGGGGCCGATGCCGTCACCGTGCCGATGGCTTCGGAGGACGGCTTCGCCATCCGGGCTCAGCCGCTCATCGAGGCGATGTCGCAGCGGACCCGGGCGGTGATCGTCAACACGCCGTGCAATCCGACCGGGGCGGTGGCCTCCATCCTCGATCTGGAACGCCTGGCCTCGGCCTGCGCCGAGCGAGGGGCGCTCCTGATCTCCGACGAGACCTACGAGCGCTTCGTCTACGACGGCAGGCGGCATGCCAGCGTCGCGGCGCTTGCGGCCCGCTACCCGGAGACCGTGGTACTGGTCGGTTCGTTCTCGAAGAGCTACGCCATGACGGGCTGGCGCGTCGGCTATCTGCTCGGTTCGGCCGAAGTCGTGGCTGCCGCGGCCGCCGTCCAGAGCCACGTGACCTCGAACGCGACCTCCTTCGCGATGGCCGGGGCCGAAGCGGTCCTGGCGGAGGAGCCGCCCGAGTCGGCGGCGCTCGTTGCGGCCTGCGCGCGCCGCCGTGACCTCGTGCTCCGGGAACTGGAACGGGTGCCCGGAGTTGTCTGCCCGCCGCCGGCCGGCGCCTTCTACGCCTTCCCGGACGTGAGCGCCTGCCTCGACGAGAGGTGTCCCGACTCTGCTTCCCTCTGCCGCCGCCTGCTGGACGAGGCGCGCGTCGCCGCTACGCCCGGTTCCGCGTTCGGCTGCGAGGGTCACCTGCGCCTCTCCTTCGCCTGCGGCGACGAGGTGCTGGCCTGCGGGCTCGAGGGCCTCGTCCGCGTTCTTGGCCGGTCGACCGGGCACGTCGCTCCGTCCTTTGCCGCCGGAGGTCGAGCGGGATGAGACCCCTGGCGGGCGGCCTCGCGTTCCACATGCTGACCCTGTTCGGGATCAGGGTGCGGATCCACTTCACGTTCATTCTTCTGTTCGTCTGGCTCGCGGTGCTGGCGCCGGACATGGGCAGCAGCACGCTGCTGCTGACGTTCGTCGTCGTCGGCCTGCTGATGAGCGTCATCGTTCACGAACTCGGCCATGCCCTCATGGCGCGGCGCTTCGGCATCGAGACGCGCGACATCGTCCTCACTCCGGTCTGCGGCGTGGCGCGCCTGGACGGCTATCCCAGGGGCATGGTCGAGTTGGCGATCGCCGCCGCGGGTCCGCTGCTCAACCTGGCACTGGCGATCGTGCTCTTCGTCGGCCTGACGGTCGCGGGGCTGCCGCCGCTGGGCGCCGGAGCGGTCGTCGACGTGCCGTCGGCGCTGCAGTGGTTGCTGGTCGGCAACTTCCTGCTGTTCGCGCTGAATCTGCTCCCCGCGTTCCCGCTCGACGGCGGCCGCATCCTTCGTTCGGCCCTCTCGTTCGCCATGGGGCAGGAGCGGGCGACCAAGGTCGCCACCCGATTGGGCATGGTGCTCGCCGGCCTCCTCGGCCTGGCCGCTCTCATCCCCTGGCAGTTCGGCGTGGCGTTCAACCTGTTCCTGTTCGTCACGGCCTTCTTCATTCTCGTGGGGGCGAGCCGGGAGTCCTCCCTGGTCAAGACGCTCCAGGTGCTGCAGGGACGCCGGGCGGGCGAGGCGATGATGACCCGCTGCGAGCGTCTGGCGCCCCAGGACACGATCGAGTGGGCGGTGCGCCTGCTGCTCTCGACCACGCAGCGCCAGTTCCCGGTGGTCGACGGCTGGGGCAGGGTGGCCGGTGAAGTGGACCGCGACCGCCTGCTCGAGTCGGTGACCCGGTTTCCGAGCGACACGCCCCTGCTGGAGCTCATGAACCGGGACCCGCTGACGGTGGCGGAGGACTGCGACCTGCTGGACGTGTTGCGGGATCTCCAGAGTCCGGCGCGGGCGCTCTGGGTCGTTCGCGACCATGAGTTGCAGGGGATGCTGACCGCGGACGGGCTGTCGCAGTTCGTCGAGGTGTGTCGCCGGCTTCGACATCGCGACGCGGGAGCAAGTTCCTAGGGCTCTAGCTGGTAGAGTGGCGGCTTCCGATTCGCTTCGATTCAGTTGGGCGTAGAAGAAGGGTAGGCGCGTGACGGACGACGCAAAGCGGTCAGGATTCTCTCGCCGGTCGTTCCTGCGTGGCGGCGCCGCGGGCGCCCTCTCGGGCGGTCTGGCCACGGGCCTGCTGACCGGCGAGGCCGGCGCCGCGGCGGCGACCGACGCGGAAGCAGCCGAGACAGTCGGTCCGGGTCCGGTCGAGATCGAACTCGAGGTGAACGGCGCTACCCACCGGCTGACGGTGGAGCCGCGGGTCACCCTGCTCGACGGCCTGCGCGACCGGCTGGACGTGACCGGTCCGAAAAGGGTCTGCGACCGCGGCACCTGCGGCGCCTGCACCGTGCTCGAGGACGGCCGCCCGATCTACGCGTGCAGCCGGCTGATGATCGAGTCCGCGGGACGCAGCATCACGACGGTCGAGGGACTGGGGTCGCCGGGCGCCATGCACGACGTGCAGCAGGCCTTCGTCGACCACGACGCGCAGCAATGCGGGTACTGCACACCCGGGTTCGTGGTGGCGACCGCGGCGTTGCTCGCGCGTCACCCGGCGCCCTCGGAACCGGAGATCGAAGCGGGCCTGGGCGGCAACTTCTGCCGCTGCGGGACCTACAAGGGCATTCGTGCCGTGGTCGCGGGCGGCAAGGGTGGAGGAGTGAGCGGTGGCTGACTACTCGTGGCCGGAGGCGGACCGGAGGGCCCAGATCGGAGCCCGGCCGGCGCGCCTCGACGGCCCGGTCAAGTCGACCGGGTTCGCGAAGTACCCGTCCGACCAGAACCCGAGTGGACTGCTGGCCGCGAAGATCCTGACCTGCCCGCATGCCCACGCCCGGATCGTCCGGATCGATACCTCGGCCGCGGAGGCCATGGCCGGTGTGCGCGTGGTTCACGTGATCCAGGGCGAGGGCTCCGAGATCCAGTGGGCCGGCGATGAGGTCGCGGCCGTCGCCGCCGTCACCGAGGACGTGGCCCGGGACGCGCTGCGGGCGATTCGGGTCGACTACGAGGTCCTTCCGCACTTCGTCACGGAAGAGGACCGCGACCGGGCTCCCGGCGCCAGGGAGGCCGGGGAGAGGGCGGAGGGCGATCCCGACGCCGCCTTCGCCACCGCTCACCGTACGGTGGAGCGGACGCTTGGCATGCCCCAGATGGCCCACATGTGCCTGGAGCCGCATGGCCAGGTCTGCTCATGGGACGGCGACGAGCTGGAAGTCCACGCGTCGACCCAGGCGGTCTCGACTCTGGCCGGGCAGTTCGCCACGGAACTCGGCGTGCCGGCGAGCCAGGTCCGGATCCGGACCGAGTACATGGGCGGCGGCTTCGGTTCGAAGTTCTCGCCGGATCGTTGGGGCATCGTCGGCGCCGAGCTCGCGCGCAAGGCGGGCGCGCCGGTGAAGCTCTTCCTCGAAAGGGACCAGGAGGTGACGGTCGCGGGCAGTCGCCCGTCCGCCTTCGCCCGCATTCGGGCGGCGGCCGACGAGCAGGGCAAGCTCGTGGCGTGGGATTCGGACTCCTGGGGTTCGGGAGGCCTTCCGGGCACGGGCCAGACGCCGCTTCCGTACGTCTTCAGCAGGTTGCCGAACCGCCGCACCCGCCACACCTCCGTGCCGACGAACCTGGCCGGCTCCAGGGCCTGGCGGGCGCCCAACCATCCGCAGGCCTGCTTCCTGACGATGGCCGTGCTGGACGACCTGGCGGACGAACTGGGCCTCGACCCGATCGACTTTCTCGAACGCAACCTGGACCTGACCGGCCGGCCGGAAACCTACCGGGAGCAACTGGCGATCGCCGCCGAAATGGCGTCCTGGAAGGAGCGCTGGCAGCCCCGCGGTCGCACGCGCGAGAGCGCTGTTCAGCGTGGGCTCGGCGTCTCCGTTCACACCTGGGGCGGGCGCGGCCACTCGAGCAACTGCGACGTGACGGTGCATCCGGACGGCGCGGTCGAGGCGCGGATCGGCAGCCAGGACATCGGAACCGGAACGCGCACGATCGTGGCCCAGGTTCTCGCCGAGACCTTCGGCCTTGAACTCCACCAGGTGAGGGTGTCGCTGGGCGACAACGTTTACCCGCAGTCGGGACCCTCCGGCGGCAGTTCGACGGTCGGCGGAGTCACCGCCTCGACCCGGAGGGCCGCGCAGGACGCCCTGCGCGAGGTGCTCGTCCACGTGGCGCCGCGTCTTACGGCCGAGCCGGAGCAACTGGTGGCCGAGGGTGGCCGCGTGTTCGTGGACGGGGATTCCTCTCGCGGGATGTCCTGGCGCGAGGCGGCGGCGCAGATCGGCGGCGCGCCGATCAGCGTGCAGGGCCGGAATCCCGGTTCGGGCCGGCTGATATCCAGCGGTGTGGGCGGCGTGCAGATCGCCGAAGTGGAGGTCGATATCGACACCGGTGTCGTGCAGGTCGAGCGGATGATCGCGGTCCAGGACTGCGGCCTGATCGTCAATCGTCGGCTGGCCGAGAGCCAGGTGTACGGCGGCCTGATCATGGGCGTCGGCTACGCGCTCTACGAGGAGTGGATTCCGGATCCGGTGAGCGGCAGGCTGCTGAACGCGGACATGGAGTTCTACAAGCTCGCCGGCCTGGTCGACGTGGGGTCGCTCGAGGTCCACATGATGACCGGCCCGGGCTACGACGAGCGCGGCGTGATCGGCCTGGGCGAACCGCCGGTCATCTCGCCCGGCGCCGCGATCAGCAATGCGGTGGCGAACGCGATCGGCGTCCGGGTGCCCTACCTGCCGTTGACGCCCGACCGGGTGCTGGATGCGCTGGCCGGACGCGGAGGGCCCGCCTGATGCGTCCGTTCGGCTACGCGGCCCCGGCGACCGTGGAACAGGCGGTCGGCCTGCTGGCAGCGGAGGGCAGCGAGGCGCTGGCCGGCGGCACGGATCTTCTGAGCCTGCTCAAGGACGATGTCGAACGGGTCGACCGTCTGGTCGCGCTTCGCGGCGTCGCGGGTCTCTCGGGGATCGAGCTCGACGACGGCATGCTCCGCATCGGCGCCATGACGACCCTGCAGGAACTGCGGGACCACGACGGCGCGATCGCGGCCCTGCCCGCCCTGGCGGTCGCGATCGACGGCGTGGCCAGCCCGCAGTTGCGGGAGATGGGCACGATCGGCGGCGATCTGCTCCAGCGGCCCCGGTGCTGGTACTACCGCCGGGGCTTCGGCCTGCTGGCGTTGACCGCCGACGGCCGCTCGATGGTCGCCGAGGGCGACAACCGCTACCACGCGATCTTCCCCGCGGGGCAGGCCCGCTTCGTCAACCCGTCCAGCCTGGCGCCGCTGCTGGTCGCCCTCGGGGCGGAAGCGGTGGTTCACGGGCCCGCCGGCGAGCGCCGGCTGCCGGTCGAGGCGCTGTACCAAGCGCCCCAAACCGCCGGAGAGCGCGAGAACACGCTGGCGGCGGGCGACCTCCTCGTCGGCGTCGAAGCGAACGTCGCCGGATCCCGGTCGGCCGTATACGAAGTCCGCCAGCGCCGCTCGCTGGACTGGCCGCTGATGGCGGCCGCGGTGACGCTCGCCGGCTCGGGACCGCGAGCGGAGAAGGCGCGGATCGTGCTCGGTCACGCTGCGCCTGTGCCGCATGTGGCGGCAGCGGCGGGTGACCTTCTGTCCGGGCAGGAACTGACGTCGGAGACAGTCGCCGCGGCCGCGAATGCGGCGGTGGAAGACGCCCGGCCGATGAGCGGCAACCGGTACAAGGTTCAGCTTGCCCGGACCGCGGTGCGGCGAGCACTTGGCCAGGCCGCCGGGATGGAGATCTGAACCGATGGCCGACCGACTTCCCGCTCCTGAAGCTCCGCAGCTCTGCCGGCGGCTGCGCTGGAAGACGATGTTCATGGCCCTGGCGCCGGTCGAGCCGGGCGCGGACGTCGACCCGCAGCACGAGATCGACGACGGCTTCGTCTGGTGTACGCACAGCATGAACTGTCTCGGGCCCGACGGCGCGGTGGCCTCCCGCGAGGACTGCCGGGAAGGCCGCGGTTGCTTCGAGAGCTACGGCCCAAACTCCCGGAACTCGGCCCATGGAGACCTGTCGACATGAGACTCACACCAAGGGTTGGTCAGTGCCTGCTCATCCCCGCCCTGCTTCTGGTCGTCCTGCCCTCCGCCGCCGCGGCCGGGGTAGCAGGCACCTATCTCGAAGCCCGGACCGCTGACGTCTACACCGGTCCCTGTTTCGCCAACTCCGAAGTCGGGCTGGTCGGCAACGAAGCGATCATGGCCTGGCGGATCGAAGCGGGCGGCTGGGACGGCGTCGACCTTTCGGGCCTCTCGGTGCTGGCGGTCCTCCGCTCCGATGCGACTCTGGGCGATCCGTACGCCGAATCGCGAACCACGGAATCCGTGTTGATCGTGGACGCGGCGGCGGACCGGTCACAGCGTTCGGCGCTCGAAGGATTCGCGCGCGGCATGGGAGGAGTTCTCCTGGCGGATGTGGCCCGGATCGAGGCGGCGGACGTCACCTTCGATCTGCGGCCGAACGGGGCCGCCTCGGTCACGGCGGGCGACCTGGCCGCGGTGAGGACGCGGCCGCTCGATCACCGGGATCACCTCTGCGGCAACGAGACGGTCTTCTATCCGCCCCTGGCTCCGACGGACGGGGCCGTACCCGGCGTCGCCATCGAGCACACCTGGCAAGGTCCGGGTCTGGGCGCGACCTGGAAGAGCCCGGGCAAGCGGAGCACCTTCTTGGGTCGGTTCAGCCGCTAGCACCAAGGCCGCCGCCGCGCCCGGCGTCACACCGATGATCATCAACAAGCAGCAGATCGGCGACTCCAGCCTGCTGGCGGTAGAGGGGGTGATCAAGCTCGGAGAGAGCGCACGGTTCCTGGCCGACGCCCTGAAGAGGAGCCTGGCGGAAGGCGACGGGAATGTTCTGCTCGACCTCTCCGACGTGAACTACATGGACTCGACCGGCATCGGCGAACTCGTCGGCTACCTGGTCAGGCTCCGCGCGGAGGAACGGAAGCTCATCCTGGTCCGGCCTTCGGAACGGATCGTCCAGTTGCTGACCGTGGCCGGCGTCGCGTCCCTGTTCCCGACCTACGACACGGTGGAGGATGCCCTCGCGGCGGAGGCCGGCGGAACCTGAACGGACGCGGGGGCGCCCGTGCCGGCGCTCATGGCGGCCTGAAGTCGGAATCAGCCTTCGGGCGGGTCGAGGACGAAGGGCTCCGGCAGCAGTTCGTGCAGCGTGAACCGGCTCCAGTTCGGTGCGTCATGGGCGCCGGCGGTGACCGCCACGAGAGGAAGGTCGCAACTGAACTCGGCGAGCGCGTCCCGGCATTGCCCGCAGGGAGTGCTCGGCGGCACGGCGCCGGTGGCGAGCGCCATGGCGACGAAGGTGCGCTGACCGTCCGCCACGGCCGCCGAAAGCGCGCCGCGCTCGGCGCACAGGGTGAGGCCCAGCACCCGATTCTCCACGTTGCAGCCCGTGTAGATCCTGCCGTTCGCGGCCAGCAGCGCGGCGCCGACCCGGAAGTCGCTGTACGGCGCGTAGGCCTGTTCCCGGCAACGGACGGCCGCGTCGACCAGAGCTTCCCAGTCGATGCCCTCCCACGTGGCGCCGTGCTCCGGCGCCGGCAGGTGGAAGGCGCGCTGTGCGCTCATTCGCGAAACCTTAGCAGTCGAGTCGCGGCGCCCGCGCCGCGCTGAGGCACAGGAATGGCAGTTCCATGCAGGTCCGTTCCGCGACCCGGCTCGGACTTCGGGCGGGTAACGTGATACTCTGCGCCGCCGTGAGCGAACCCCCCGTCGAGCCGCCAGCCGGCGGTCAGGAGGTCGGCTGGCAGGACGGCGTTCTGGTCGTTCCGGATCGACCGATCGTTCCCTTCATCGAGGGAGACGGCATCGGGCCCGACATCTGGCGCGCGGCCCAGGCGGTGATGGACGCCGCCGTCGCCAAGGCGTACTCGGGAGGGCGCGCCATTGCCTGGCTCGAGATCCTGGCCGGCGAGAAGGCCCTGGCGGAGACCGGCGAGTGGCTGCCGGCCGCCACCGTCGATGCGATCCGCCACTACCGGGTCGCGATCAAGGGCCCGTTGACGACGCCCGTCGGTGGGGGCATTCGCAGCCTGAACGTGGCGCTCCGGCAGTTGCTCGACCTCTATGCCTGCGTGCGGCCGGTTCGCTACTTCGACGGCGTGCCGTCGCCGATGCGCGAGCCGGAGAAGGTCGACATGGTCCTCTTCCGGGAGAACACGGAGGACGTCTACGCCGGCCACGAGTGGCAGCAGGGGACGCCGGAGACGAAGGCGCTGATCGACTTCATCCGCCAGGAACTCGGTCGCGACATCCGCGCCGATTCCGGCATCGGGATCAAGCCGGTCTCGGTGACGGGGAGCAAGCGGTTGGTTCGGAAGGCGATCGAGTACGCCCGTGCGCAGGGCCGGGACAGCGTGACCCTGGTGCACAAGGGCAACATCATGAAGTTCACCGAGGGCGCCTTCAAGGAGTGGGGCTACGAGCTCGCGGCCGAGGAGTTCGCGGATTGCACGATCAGCGAGAACGACCTGTGGTCGAAGCACGACGGCCGCATGCCGAACGGCCACATCCTGGTCAAGGACCGGATCTCGGACGCCATGTTCCAGCAGGTGCTGCTGCGGGCCGACGAGTACGACGTCATCGCGACGACCAACCTGAACGGCGACTATCTCTCGGACGCCCTGGCCGCCCAGGTCGGCGGTCTGGGCATGGCGCCTGGCGCCAACGAGGGGGACGGCGTCGCGCTGTTCGAGGCCACGCACGGCACGGCGCCGAAGTACGCCGGCCAGGACAAGGTGAACCCCTGCTCGGTCATTCTGTCGGGCGTGATGATGCTCAACTGGCTGGGATGGAACGAGGCCGGCAAGTCGATCGAGAACGCGATCAGCCGCGCCATCCGGCAGAAGCGGGTCACCTACGACCTGGAGCGCCAGATGGAAGGCGCGACGCTGCTGAAGACCTCCGAGTTCGGTCAGGCGATCATCGAAAACCTCGACTGAAGAGCCCGCGCCCGTGAAGATCCACGAGTTTCAGGCCAAGGGGATACTGCGCCGGTTCGGGGCTGCCGTGCCCCAGGGCAAGGTCATCGACGATGCCGCTCAGGCGAGGCGGATCTGCGAGGACTTCGGTGGTCGCTGCGTGGTCAAGGCGCAGATCCACGCCGGCGGGCGCGGCAAGGGCGGCGGCGTCAAGGTGGCGTCGAGCCCGAACGAGGCGGAGCGGTTGGCCGCCGAGATCCTGGGCATGCAACTGGTGACCCATCAGACCGGTCACGAAGGTCAGCAGGTGCGTCAGGTTCTGATCGAGGAAGCGCTCGAGATCGACCAGGAGCTCTACCTGGGCGTGACCCTCGACCGCGCCGCCGAACGCCCGCTCCTGATGGCGTCGCGCTCGGGCGGCATGGACATCGAGGAAGTGGCCCAGTCGGATCCCGGCGCGATCCTGCGTGAGTTGATCGATCCGCTTCTCGGCGTGTTGCCGTTCCAGTGCCGGCGGATCGCGTCAGGGCTCGGATTCGAGGGCGGCACGGCTCGCCAGATCCAGTCGATCGTCTCCAGCGTCGTCACGGCCTACCTGGAAACCGACGCTTCCCTGGTCGAGATCAACCCGCTGATGGTGGACTCGAAAGGCGACGTCTACGCCCTGGACGCGAAGATGAACTTCGATGACAACGCGCTCTTCCGGCAGCGCGACATCGTCGAGCTGCGGGACGTGCACGAAGAGAACCCGCTGGAGGTCGAGGCCTCGGAGCACGGCATCAGCTACATCAAGCTGGACGGCAGCATCGGGTGCATGGTCAACGGCGCCGGTCTGGCCATGGCGACGATGGACATCATCAAGCTCTACGGCGCCGAACCGGCCAACTTCCTCGACGTCGGCGGCTCGGCTTCCCAGGAGGCGGTGGCGAGCGCCTTTCGGATCATCCTCTCCGATCCGGCGGTCGAGGCGGTGCTGATCAACATCTTCGGCGGCATCGCGCGCACCGACCGCATCGCCCGCGGTGTGGTCGCGGCGATCGACGAGCTGGCGGCCGATGGTACGCCGGTGGAAGTGCCGGTGGTGGTCCGGCTCGAGGGAACGAACGTCGAGGAGGGTCGCGAAGTGCTCGAACGGGCGGACTTCGACTTCCTCGTCGCCGACGGCATGGCGAGCGCCGCGGAGCGCGCGGTCGAGGCCCTGAACACCAGGGTCGCGGGAGGCTGAACCGATGTCGATTCTGGTTGGCGAGAGCACGCGCCTGATCGTCCAGGGCATCACCGGCAGGGAAGGACTGTTCCACGCGATGGGCTGCCGGGAGTACGGCACCGACGTGGTCGGCGGCGTGACCCCCGGCAAGGGCGGGTCGACGGTCGAGGGCTTTCCGGTCTGGAACTCGGTCGAACGGGCGCGGCGGGAGACCGGCTGCAATGCGACATTGATCTTCGTGCCGCCGCCGTTTGCCGCCGACGCGATCATGGAGGCGGCCGACGCCGGCGTCGAGCTGATCGTGTGCATCACCGAGGGCATCCCGGTTCAGGACATGGTCCGGGTCAAGGCCTTCCTCCGCGGCCGGAACAGCCGTTTGCTGGGGCCGAACTGTCCGGGCCTGATCACCCCGGGCCAGGCGAAGGTCGGCATCATGCCCGGCCACATCCACGCGCCGGGCAACGTTGGCGTGATCAGCCGGAGCGGCACGCTGACCTACGAGGCCGTTTGGCAGCTCACGAACGAAGGGCTCGGCCAGACGACCTGCGTCGGCATCGGCGGCGATCCGGTCAACGGAACGAGCTTCATCGACGTGCTGGAGTTGTTCGCCGGGGACGAGGCGACGGAGGCCGTGGTCCTGATCGGCGAGATCGGCGGTACGGCGGAAGAGGAGGCGGCGACCTGGATCGGCGAGCACCTCGACATTCCCGTCGTCGGCTTCATCGCCGGCGCCACCGCTCCGCCGGGTCGGCGGATGGGCCATGCCGGCGCGATCGTGGCGGGCGGCAAGGGCACCGCGGCCGAGAAGAAGGCGGCGCTGGGCGCGGCCGGAGTCCTGGTCGTCGATTCTCCGGCCGAGATGGGCGCGCGGGTTGCCGCGGCCCTGGGATGATGAGTGTTGGGGAGACAGGTGGGATGGAAGAGACGCTGACCATCATCAAGCCGGACGCGGTCCGTGCCGGCAACACGGGCCGGATCGTCACCCACCTGGAGGACGCCGGTTTCGAGATCCAGGCCATGCGCCGCATGCGTCTTTCGCGCGCCCAGGCCGAGGCGTTCTACGCGGTGCATCGCGACCGACCGTTCTACGCCGACCTGGTCGCGTTCATGACCAGCGGTCCGGTGGTGGCGATCGCGCTGGCGCGCGAGAACGCGGTCGCTCATCTTCGCGACGTGATGGGCGCGACCGACTCGACGCAGGCCGCCGACGGGACGATCCGCAACCTCTACGGCACGGACATCCAGAACAACGCGATCCACGGCAGCGATTCGGCTGACAACGCTGGCGTAGAGCGCGCCTTCTTCTTCGCCGCCTGCGACCTCGTCGGGTGATATCGGCCGCTCCGGCCCGCTTGCGGACAGGACCGTGCGATAGGGTCGCTTTCTGGCACGTAGAACCAGGGCGGGAGAGGGCTTGACTACAGCGACCCAACTGTTCTCGAGCCGGTGGGGCCTGATGCTCGCCATGCTCGGCATGGCCGTCGGCACGGGCAACATCTGGCGATTCCCCCGGATTGCGGCGTCCAACGGCGGCGGTTCCTTCCTCGTCGCCTGGGTCGTCTTCCTGATGCTCTGGTCGGTGCCGCTGATTCTGGCCGAGTTCGCCCTCGGCAAGAAAGTGCGCAACGGCACGGTGGGTACGTTCGCCTCGATGATGGGCGAGCGGTTCGCCTGGATGGGCGCGTGGATCGCCTGGGTAGCGGCGGCGATCGGCTTCTACTACGCCGTCGTCATGGGCTGGACCCTGCGCTACTTCCTGGCTGCCATCACGATGCAGCTTCAGGGCGAGCGGTCGGTCCAGCTCTGGGAGGACTTCTCCTACACGCCCCAGGTGCTCATCTTCCACGCATTAGCGCTCGCGATGGGCGTGATCGTCGTGCTCAAGGGGATCCGGGGGATCGAGAGCGTGGTGCGGATCCTGATGCCGGCGCTACTGGTGCTCGTCGTGGTGCTCGCCATCCGGGCGGTGACGCTGCCGGGTGCGGTGAACGGTCTCGAGTTCCTGTTCAGGCCCAACTGGGGCGATCTGCTGGACTCCAACATCTGGCTGCAGGCGCTGACCCAGAACGCCTGGGACACCGGCGCCGGCTGGGGCCTGGTGCTGACTTACGCGGTCTTCTCGCGCCGCCGGGAGGACACGAACCTGAACTCCTTCCTGCTCGCGTTCGGGAACAACAGCGTGTCGTTGCTCGCCGGCGTCATGGTGCTCTGCACCGTCTTCTCGATCATGCCTGGAGCCGCCAACCAGATCGTCGGCGCCAGCAACGAGGGTCTGACCTTCATCTGGATACCCCAGCTCTTCAACGCGATGCCGGGCGGCTCGTTCTTCATGATTCTGTTCTTCATGGCGCTGGTGTTCGCCGCCTGGACCTCCCTGGTCGCCATGTTCCAACTGGTCGGTCTGGCGCTCGAGGAAGCGGGACTCGAACGGCGCAAGGCGATCATCTCGATCGCGGTCGCCGCCTTCGTGCTCGGCGTGCCCTCGGCGCTGTGGCAGTCGTCCTTCGTGAACCAGGACACCGTCTGGAGCGTTGCCCTGATGACCTGCGGCCTGTTCTTCGCCCTGATCGTGATCCGCTACGGCGTCGCCCGCTTCCGCGCCGAGATGATCAACACCGGCGACCAGGACATGCGGGTAGGCGCGTGGTGGGACTGGGCGATCCGGCTGGTCGCGATCGAGGCGGTCGTGCTCGTTGCCTGGATGATCTGGAGCGCCCGCAACGAGCCGCTCTGGGGGCCGCTGGGCGTCGGCAACATGTTCGGGCAGTGGATAGTCGTCGCCGCTGTGCTGATCGCGCTCAACGGCGTCTTCCTGCGCGGCTTGAAGAAGCGCGCGTCGAAGGCGTAGCGGCGTCAGCGGGCTGACGCTCTCGCCATCCGGCCTGGTCGTCAGCTCAGGCGGCGGTGCAGCCAGGCGCGGACCCGCTGGATCCGATGCCAGGCATTCGGCCAGCGGCGCATGATGAAAGCCCTTAGGCGCAGGTTCAGCCGGTTGCTGGCGAGGGAGAGGAGGGCCACTCCCGCGGGTACGAGGACGATGGCGGGGATGAGAGGCAGCGGGCCGAAGATCAGGCCGAAGAGGACGAGAAAGGACCCTAGGGCGAACAGGAGAATGCGTACTCCGACCCGAAGCGGCGGCAGTTCCTCGTCGCCGCTGCGGCCCGGCTGGAGATCCTGGTGACGCTCAGTCTGCGGCATCGGCGGCTGGGGCTACAACCTGCAGGAAGCGGCGCTTGCCTACCTTCAGCAGCGCGTTTGCTCCATCCGGCAGGGTGAAGTAGGGATCGCCGATCTTCTCGCCGTCGAGGGAGACGGCGCCCTGCTGGATCAGGCGCCGGGCTTCGGCCCGGCTTCCCGTGAGCCCGGTGTCTGCGATCAGTGTGAAGAGCGCCTGTCCGGATGGAACGACGCGGGTTTCGATCTCGTCCGGTGCGCCGCCGCCGCTGAACATGCGGTCGAACTCGGCGCGCGCCTCGTCGGCGGCGCCGGGGCCGTGGAAGCGGCGCACCAGGTCGTGGGCGAGGTCGGCCTTCAGGTCGCGTGGACTGGCCCGCCCGCTCTCCGTGTCGGCCTTCCGGCGCTCGATCTCGGTCTCGTCCATGTCGGTGAGCAACAGCCGCCAGTCCCACATCAGGTCGTCGGGGATCGACATCGTGCGGCCGAACATCTCGCGGGGCGAGTCCTCGAACGCGATCGCGTTGCCCAGGCTCTTCGACATCTTCTGGGTGCCGTCGGTGCCGACCAGGAGCGGCACGGTGAGCGCGATCTGGGGCTCCATGCCGCGGGCACGCATCAGGTCGCGGCCTACAAGGAGGTTGAGCAACTGGTCGTGGCCGCCGAGTTCGACGTCGGCCTCCATGACGACGGAGTCGTAACCCTGGGTCAGGGGATAGAGCAGCTCGTGGATCGAGATCGGTTCGTGCTTCTCGAAGCGGTCCCGGAAGTCCTCCCGCTCCATCATCCGGGCCAGCGTGTAGGAGCCGGCGAGGCGGACCAGACCCTCCGCGCCGAGGGCTCCGAGCCACTCGCTGTTGTGCTGGATCTCGGTTAGCTCCCGGTCGAGGATCTGCCAGGCCTGCTGCTGGTAGGTCTCGGCGTTGGCCAGGACCTGTTCGCGCTCAAGTTGCGGGCGGGTGGCCTTCTTGCCGGTCGGGTCGCCGATCATCGCGGTGAAGTCGCCGACCAGGAAGACGACCCGGTGCCCGAGTTGCTGGAAGTGGCCCATCTTCCGCAGCAGCACGGCGTGGCCGAGGTGCAGGTCGGGCGCGGTGGGATCGAAGCCCGTCTTGACGAGCAACGGACGGCCCTCGGCGCGGGACTGCTCGAGCCTCTGCCGCAACGCGTCCTCTTCGACGACGTCGACAGCTCCGCGGAGGAGCAGTTCCATCTGCTCGTCGACGGGAGGAAAGCCGCTGCTCATGGGCGGAGGGTAGCAAGCCGCCCTTAGGGCCCGGCGGCCGCGGCGATGCGGCCCCTGGCGACGATCCTGGCGTCGCCGGAAAGGCGCCAGCGGTCGAGGCCGTCGGGCCCTTCCGGAGCGGCGTCGAGACGCAGTTCGAAGCCACTCCTGGTGACGGCCGCAATGGGCAGCGACAGCCGGCCCTCGGCGATCCCGCAGGCGGCCGCCGCCACGGCGCCGGTGCCGCAGGCGAGGGTCTCCGCTTCCACTCCCCGTTCGTAGGACCGGATGCGTAAGCGCCCCGGCGGATCGAGGTCGACGAAGTGGACGTTCGCGCCATCCGGGCCCAGGTCGGCGTGCGCGCGCAGCACCGGGCCGAGCGACGCGACCGGCGCCTCGTCCAGGTCGCCTTGCCACCAGAGGACGAAGTGGGGGACGCCGGCGTCGATCCGCCATCCCGGCACATCACGGCCGTTCGCGCGCAGCGTCATCTGACGGCCCTCCGCGGG
The DNA here is from genome assembly GCA_011525365.1 of Acidobacteriota bacterium. Lineage (GTDB taxonomy): Bacteria > Acidobacteriota > Thermoanaerobaculia > Multivoradales > Multivoraceae > Multivorans. Next base: position 3,642,551 of record WTGQ01000002.1, on the reverse strand, counting down.
CACCGGTACGCGGACGGCGGTGCAGGTGTCGTCGATCGGTTCGGCGATGAGGTCGCCGGCGCCGGTCTCGATCGTCAGGCTTCCGGCGTCCGGTTCCTGCTCGAAGGCGAGCCGGGCCGCGCAGCGCGCGGCGTTCAGGCACAGGTCCGCCCTGGCGCCGTCGGCGTTCGCGTAGTCGAGGGCGTAGCGTCCACCCGCCATCCGACGCAGGGTGAACAGGCCATCGGCGCCGACCGACACGCCCCGGCGGCACCAGGCCCTGATCGTCTCGGCGGCCGGAGCCGGACGCTCGACCAGGGCGATGAAGTCGTTGCCGGCACCGGACACGAGCAGGAACGGTGTGCCGTCCGGGTCGCTCATGCCGCCCCTTGAGCGCTGTCGCCGTCCTCCTCGTCGTCGCTGTCTTCGCCTTCGAGTTCGGGGTCTTCGCTCTCCTCGTCCGTGGTTTCGGTCTCGGCCGGGACCTCTTCCGGGACCGGTTCCGGTGGGCGGATCGGGGGCAGGGGATCACCCTTCAGCCCGCAGCCCAGGCTGGTGAGGAGGACGAGCAGGACCACGGCCGGTCCGGGCGGCGGAAGCAGGCGGCGCCTGATCGATTCAGAGGACATAGCGGCTGAGGTCGCGGTCTTTCACGACGTCGGCGAGCGCACGGTTTACGTAGGCGGCGTCGACCTCCAGGGTCACGCCGTTCATGTCCGGCGCCTCGAAGGAGACTTCCTCCAGCAGCCGCTCCATCAGGGTGGCCAGCCGGCGGGCTCCGATGTTCTCGGTCTGCGAGTTGACCTCCACCGCGAGCCGTGCGACTTCCCGCACCGCGTCGTCGCCGAAGGAGAGATCGAGCCCCTCCGCGCCGAGGAGCGCGCGGTACTGCGTGGTCAGGGCGCTGTCCGGCTCGGTCAGGATGCGGACGAATTCCTGCTCGCCCAGCGCTCCCAGTTCGACGCGGATGGGGAAACGACCCTGGAGTTCCGGGATCAGGTCCGACGGCTTCGCAACGTGGAACGCGCCGGCGCCGATGAACAGCACGTGGTCGGTCCTGACTGGTCCGTACTTGGTGGTCACCGTCGTCCCTTCGACGATCGGCAGGAGATCGCGCTGAACACCCTCGCGGGACACGTCGGGACCGTGGCCGCCGTCGCGGCCGGCGACCTTGTCGATCTCGTCGAGGAAGACGATGCCGGCCTGCTCGACCCGCAGCCGGGCTTCCTCGGCAACGTCCTGGCGGTCGATCAGCGCCTCGGCTTCCTGCCGCCTCAGGATCTCCCGCGCCTCGCTTACTTCGACCATCTGGCGTTTGCGCTTGCCGAACAGACCCGGGAGCATCTCCTTCAGGTTGATGCCCACCGCCTCCACGCCCTGGGGCGTGAACATCTCGAACTGCTGGTGGGAAGCGTCGTCCACCTCGATCTCGACCATCCGGTGGTCGAGGCGGCCCTCCTTGAGCCACTCGCGGAAGCGCTCGCGGGTCTCAGTGGGCGCGGGCTGGTCCGCGGGGTCACCGGACTCGGCAGCCGGCTGCGGCGCCTGGGGTACCAGGATCTGGAGCAGCCTCTCGTCGGCCCGCGACGCGGCGTCGGCCTCGACGGCCGCCCGTTTCTCCTCTCCGACCATCACCACCGCGAGCTCCATCAGATCGCGGACGATCGACTCGACGTCGCGGCCGACATAGCCGACCTCGGTGAACTTGCTCGCCTCGATCTTGAGGAAGGGAGCGCGGGCGAGCTTGGCCAGCCGGCGCGCGATCTCCGTCTTGCCGACGCCGGTGGGGCCCATCATCAGGATGTTCTTGGGCGCGATGTCCTCGGCGGTTTCCGGGTCGAGCTGCTGGCGTCGCCAGCGGTTGCGCATGGCGATCGCCACCGCGCGCTTGGCGTCCTTCTGGCCGACGACGTGGCGGTCGAGCGCGGCGACGATCTCGCGCGGCGTGAGATCCTCGACGAAGGGAGCGGGTGCCGCCGGCGAAAGCGTCATGCGCCGTCCCCGCCGGCTTCGAGACGCTCGACGGTGATCTGGTCGTTCGTGTAGATGCAGAGATCGGCGGTGATCCGCATCGCCTCGAGCGCGATCCGTTCCGCGTCGAGTTCGGTGTGCTCGAGTAGCGCGCGAGCCGCGGCCAGGGCGTAGTTCCCGCCGGAGCCGATCGCCAGCGGCATATCGCTGTCCGGTTCGAGGAGGTCGCCGTTGCCCATCGCGAGGAAGCTCTTGCGGCCGTCGGCCACGATCATCTGCGCTTCGAGCCGTCGCAGGGCGCGATCCGTCCTCCAGTCCATTGCCAGTTCGACCACGGCGCGCTCGAAGTTCCCCTGGTACTCGTCGAGCTTCGCCTCGAACCGCGAGAAGAGGGCCAGCGCGTCGGCGCCGCCGCCCGCGAAGCCGACCAGAATCCGGCCCTTGCCGGCGCGCTGGACCTTGCGGGCCCTTGCCTTGACCACCGTGTTCGCGGCGCCGTTGGTGACTTGTCCGTCACTGGCCATGCATGTCGTGTCGCCGCGGCGCACGAGCAGGATCGTCGTCATGGTTGGCTGGGGCTCTCCGAGCTTCCCGTCACGGGGCGGTCGCAGCTCGTCTACGGATTCTCTCGCAGAATGTTGAGCAGGGACACCTCGGGACTGGTCCAGCCGGGGCCGCCGATGTAGCGGCCGATCTCCTCGCCGTTTCGGTAGACGATCGCGGTCGGGAGTTCCGTGACCCCGAGCCGGTCCACCTCGGCGTCACCCCACGGGTTGTCGTCCCCGAGGCCATAGTAGGTGAACCGCACGGGCGATTCCTGGAGCTGCTCGTGGACCTTCAGCCCGCGCGGCATGAACCGCTCGCAGACGTGGCACCAGGACCCGAACACGACCCGGACCTCGACCCCTGCGCCGAGCGCGGCCACCTCGGCAACGGCAGCCGGGTCGCTCTCGTAGGAGCTGGCGTCGCGGCGATAGCCCGGCTCGTGGGCGTAGAGGTTCGCCAGAGTCGCCTCGCCGGCCCAGGAGGGTCGCTGCCGGAGTTGGGCCAGGACGCCATCGACGGCGAACTCGAGTCCCTTGGGGATTGGCCGGAACGGCATCGGGGGGCCGAACAGGGCGCCGGGCAGGAGATCGAGGGTGTCCTCGCCGGCCGGGGAGATCTTGAGTAGCTGTACCTTGCGAGTCATCTGATTACGGGCGCTCAGCAGTACCGGGGACGGCAGCTCATCGGCCACCACGAGGAAGGCGCCCGCGGTGCGGGAGAGGTAGAGCTGCGCGTCAGGCGCTTCCTGTCCCTGCAGGAAGAGCTGGTAGTCGCCAACGAGCTGAAAGCCGCGCAGGTCGTCCTGGGCGATGGCGGCGCCGGAGATCGTCAGGCACGCGACCATCGCTACTACGGACGGAGTGGTTCGGCGGGCGGCGGGGAGTTTCATTCGAGGTTCCTCTTCTTGAACTGTCGGGAAGGAACTCAGGCGCCCTTCGCCCTGGGATGGCTTTCCCGGTAGACCTGGAGCAGGCGTCCGGTATCCATGTGCATGTAGCGCTGAGTGGTCGAGAGCGAGGCGTGGCCGAGGAGTTCCTGGATCGAACGCAGGTCGGCGCCCGATTCGAGCAGGTGGGTCGCGAAGCTGTGGCGCAGCGCGTGCGGGTGAGCCCCCGCCGCCTGTGCCGTCTCCTCGACGTAGCGGTCGATGATGCGCCGAACGGACCGCGCCGAGAGTCGGCCGCCGTTGCGGTTCAGGAACACCGGTTCCAGGTTCCCGTCTTCCGGTCGGCCGGCCTGGTTGCCGCCCCGAGGCCGGAACACGTCTTCCCAGGCGTCGAGCCACTGGCGGAGCGCCTGCTCCGCCGGACCGCCGAAGGGCGTCATCCGTTCGCGGTCTCCCTTGCCGACGACGCGCAGCACCCTGGCCCCGAGGTCGATATCGCGCCAGTTCAGTGCGACCAGCTCACCGACGCGGAGACCGGAGGCGTAGAGCAGTTCGAGTAGGGCCCGGTCCCTCGGGCCGAGTGGTCCCGCGCGGCCGGCGGGAGCCTCGAGCAGGGCTTCGATCTCGCCGGGACGCAGGTGGCGGGGCAGGGTCTTCTCGACCTTCGGCGTGGGCACCGACTCGGCCGGATTCGACTGCATACGGCCCATCAGGCAGGCGTAGCGGAACAGGCCGCGCAGCGCCGAGAGGTGGCGACCCTGAGTGCGTCGGGCCAGTCGACGCTGGTTGAGAGCGGCGACGAAGGACCGGACCAGCAGTTGGTCGATGTCGTCGAGGTTCTGGTCATTACTGCCGCTGGCGGTTCGGAACTCGGCGAAGGCCGCGAGATCCCGGCCGTACGCGCGCACGGTGTGTTCGGAGCAATTCCGCTCCAGCTCCAGGTACTCCAGGAAGTCAGCGATCAGCGCGGCGAGCGCGCCGCTCGGCTCGGCTCGTCTTCCTGGCTCGGCATGGTCGGTGATTCCCACGAAAGTACTCCCGCGAGCCCCATTTTAGCGGCCCAGGCCACGAGTGCCTGATGCGCCCGGTCGACGTAGGCGGCCCGTCGTTCGCGTCGGCGCACGCGTCCGACGAGGGGCTCGAGCAGGCCGTAGTTGATGTTCGTGGGCTGGTAGCGCTTCGGGTTCGACTCGGTGAGGTGTCTGGCGAGGGCTCCGAGCGCGGTCGTGTCGGGGAGCGGCGACGGCTGCCGGTCCCGATTCTGGAGCACGAGGTAGAGGGCGATGACGAGACCGGTGGCGGCGGACTCGAGGTAGCCCTCGACCCCGGTCATCTGGCCGGCCAGCCGCAGGTTGGGTCGCCCGGCGAAGCGGTACCAGCGATCGAGGTGGAGAGGAGCGTTGATGAAGGTGTTGCGATGCACCTGGCCGTACCGGACGAAGCGGGCGGAGGCGAGTCCCGGCAGGGTCCGGAGCACGCGGCGCTGCTCGGGCCAGGTCATTCGGGACTGGAAGCCGACGAGGTTGTACTGGCTGCGGGCGAGGTCCTCCTGCCGGAGCTGGACCACGGCGTGGGGGCGTTTCCCGTCCGGCGTACGCAGCCCTACCGGCTTCATCGGTCCGAAGCGCATGGTGTCCTCGCCGCGGCGGGCGAGTTCCTCGATCGGCAGGCAGCCTTCGAAGAAGAGCGGGCGCTCGAACTCGCGCAGCTCGATCGTGTCGGCCTCCAGCAGGCTGCGGCGAAAGCCCCGATACTCCTCTTCGCCGAGCGGACAGTTCAGGTAATCGTCGCCGCCCTTGCCGTAGCGCGAGGCCCGGAACAATCGGTCCTGGTCGAGGCTTTCTCCTGTAACGATGGGAGCGATCGCGTCATAGAAGTAGAGATGGTCCGCACCGATCAGGTTCTCGATCTCCCGGGTGAGCGCTTCCGACGTGAGGGGTCCGGTTGCGATCACGCAGTCGCCGCCGGCGCCCGCTTCGGGCAGCGCCGTCAGCTCTTCGCGCCGGAGTTCGATCAGCGGGTGGGATTCGACGGCGGCCGTGACATCGGCGGCGAAGCGCGCCCGGTCCACGGCCAGCGCTCCGCCGGCGGGAACGGCGTTCCTGCGGGCCGCGGCGATGACCAGGGAACCGAAGTACTCCATTTCCCGCTTGAGCAGGCCGGCGGCATGGTTCGGGTCGTCGCTGCGCAGCGAGTTCGAGCACACGAGTTCGGCGAGGTCGGCGCTGGCGTGGGCCGGCGTCGAGCGTTGCGGCCGCATCTCGTACAGGGTCACGGCACGGCCCCGCGAGGCGAGTTGAAAGGCACACTCGCTGCCGGCGAGCCCGCCGCCAACGACTACGACGGGCGCGGTCATTGACGCATCATGGCAAGGCCTCGACAGCTTGACAAGGTTCACCGCTCTACTATCGTCCCCGCGCGTATGGCTAGCTCACTCGTCATCGTGGAGTCGCCGGCCAAGGCCAGGACGATCGAGCGCTACCTCGGGCCCGGCTACCGGGTGGAGTCGTCGATCGGACACATCCGGGACCTGCCCCGGACCGCCGCCGAGGTGCCGCAGAAGTACCGCGACCGCCCATGGGCCCGCCTCGGGGTCGACATCGAAGGCGGATTCGATCCGCTCTACGTGATCCCGCGCGAAAAGAAGGAGCAGATCACCAAGCTCCGGAAGGCGCTGCGCGACGCCGACGAACTCGTGCTCGCGACGGATGAGGATCGCGAGGGTGAGGCGATCGCGTGGCATCTGAAGGAGGTGCTCAAGCCCAAGGTGCCGGTGCGCCGGATGGTCTTCCACGAGATCACCCGGTCGGCGGTCGAGGAGGCGCTGGGCAGGACACGGGACATCGACCGCCGTCTGGTCGACGCTCAGGAGGCCCGGCGGGTGCTGGACCGGCTCTACGGCTACGAGGTCTCCCCGGTGCTCTGGAAGAAGGTCCAGCCGCGTTTGTCCGCGGGCCGCGTGCAATCCGTGGCGACCCGGATCGTCGTCGAGCGGGAGCGCGAGCGGATGGCTTTCGTACCTGCGGGCTACTGGACCGTAGAGGTGGAGCTCGAGACGGGGGAGGGGCAGGCGCGACGCTTTCCCGCGCGCGTGTCAGCCGTCGGCGGCAGGACGGTGGCTCGCGGGCGGGACTTCGACCGGACAACGGGCAAGCTGAAGACCAAAGCCCACCTGCTGCTGGAGACCGAGGCGCGGACCCTGGGCGAGGAGCTGCCCTCGACCCGCCCGGTGGTCGCTGAGGTGAAGGAGCAGCCGTTCACCCGCCGTCCCTACGCGCCCTTCATCACTTCGACCCTGCAGCAGGAGGCCGCGCGCAAGCTCAGGTACACGGCGCAGCGCACGATGAGGGTGGCCCAGGGGCTGTACGAGAACGGCTACATCACCTACATGCGCACGGACTCGACCGCCCTCTCCGGGCAGGCGATCGCCGCCGCGCGGCGGCAGGTCGCCGATCTCTACGGCTCCGAGTACCTGCCGGGCAAGGCGCGTGTCTACGCCCGGAGAGCGAACGCCCAGGAGGCGCACGAGGCGATCCGGCCGGCCGGCACCAGCTTCCGCACGCCGGACCAGTTGCGGGGAGCCCTCGATCGAGACTCGCTGCGCCTCTACGAACTGATCTGGAAGCGGACGCTGGCGTCCCAAATGAAGGACGCCTCCGGCACCTCCACGACGGTGCTCCTCGAGACGTCCACGCCCGGGGCCGGCGCGGTGCAACTGAACGCCTCCGGCCGGGTGCTGCGTTTCGCCGGTTTCCTCCGTGTCTACGTGGAGGGCAGCGACGATCCGCGCACCCGGGCGGAGGACGAGGAGCGTTTCCTGCCGCCGCTCCGCCAGGGGGACACGGCCGGGGTGGCGACGGCGGAGCCGAACGGCCACACCACGCAGCCGCCCGCGCGCTACACCGAGGCCAGTCTGGTCCGCGAGCTGGAAAAGCAGGGCGTGGGCCGGCCGTCGACGTACGCCGCCATCCTCCAGACCATCGTCGACCGGGGGTATGTCTGGAAGAAGGGGTCGGCCCTGGTGCCGACCTTCCTCGCCTTCGCCGTGACCCGGCTCCTGGAGCAGCACCTCGGAGATCTGGTGGACCTGGACTTCACCGCGCGGATGGAGAGCGATCTCGACGCGATCGCCGGCGGAGAGCGCGAGGCCACACCGTGGCTGCGGAACTTCTACTTCGGCCGCGAGCCGGGACCGGGGGGCGCCGGTCGCAGGGGCCTGCAGTCGCTGGTCGGCGAGGGGATCGACGATATCGACGCCCGCGCGGTGTGTTCGCTTGTGCTGGGCGAGGACGAAGAGGGCCGCGGAGTCGCCGTCCGCGTCGGCCGCTATGGTCCGTACATCCAGGCCGGCGACGACGGAGAACGGGTTTCGCTGGAGGACGGCGTGCCGCCCGACGAACTCACCCTCGAGAAGGCCCTCTCGATGCTCGAAAGAGTGTCGGAACAGCGCGGTCCGCTTGGACACCATCCGGAAACGGGCGAACCGGTCTACGTCAAGACGGGCCGCTACGGCGACTACGTCCAGTTGGGCGACGCCGTTCCGGGTGGATCGGGGAGGAAGCGCGGCAGAAAGTCCGGAGGTGGGGCGGCGAAGCCGAAGATGGCCAGCCTGTGGCCGTCGATGGATCGGACGAGTCTCACTCTCGACGAAGCGCTTCTGCTCCTGTCCTTTCCGCGCGAGGTCGGCCGCCATCCCGAGAGCGATGAGGTCATCACGGTCCAGGACGGGAGGTACGGTGCCTACATCCGCTGCGGCAGGGAGAGCCGCAGCCTGGAGAGCCAGGAGCAGATGGCCACGATCGGCCTCGACGAGGCCCTGGCGCTGCTGCGCCAGCCGAAGCGCCGCCGGGGCTCGTCGCCGTCGGTGCTCAAGGAGCTGGGCGAACACCCGCAGAGCGGTCTCGCCCTCTCCATCAGGACGGGGCGCTTCGGTCCCTACGTGACGGATGGTCAGGTCAACGCCACGGTGCCCAAGGGCAAGGATCCCCAGGACATCGACCTGGAAGCGGCGGTCGAACTCCTGGCGGCGCGGGAGGCGAAGCTGGTGGCCCAGGGCAAGAACCCCAGGGCGCCGCGGCGGCGGACGGCGCGGAAGCGGAGACCGGCGAAGAAGAAGACGGCGCGTCGCTAGGAAGAAGGCTCTAGCGGGCCATCAGTGCGTAGTTCGCGCCCTCGTAGCGGCGCACGAGTCCGTCGACTTCCAGGCGGGCCAGGGTGGCGAGGACTCCGGGTACCGGTTGTCGGAGTTGGGATGCGAGTTCCTCCGGAGTTCGAGCGCCTTCTCTCAGGGCGACCAGTAGGTCGTCGACCTCGGACGCGCCGGTGGCGGCGGATCGGGTCGACTCGACGGTGTCTCTCGGGGAGCCTTCGAGTTGGGCCAGGATCGACGTGGGCAGGGTTTCGAGCATGGCGTCGGGATCGAGGGCGGGAATCGCTCCGTCTCGCAGCAGCAGGTGGGCGCCGGCGGACTCCCGGGAGAGAACGGAACCCGGCACCGCGTAGACGTCTCGCCCGAGGTCGAGAGCCAGGCGTGCCGTGATCAGGGAGCCCGAGCGTCGCGCGGCGCGGATCACGAGCGAAGCGAAGCCGAGGGCGGCGATGAGGCGGTTCCGGATCGGAAAGTGGTGCGCACGGGGCTGCCAGCCGAGAGGAAACTCGGTGATGAGACAGCCGTGCCGTGCGATCTCGGCCGCCGTACGGCGGCTGCCACGGGGGTAGTCGACGTCGATGCCGCAGCCGAGCACGGCGGCCGTGCGGCCGGTCCCGGCGCGGGCCGCCAGCGCGCTGCGGTGGGCGGCCTGATCGATGCCGCGGGCGAATCCGGAGATGACGACCAGGCCGGCCGCGGCCAGGCGGCGCGCGAACCAGGACGCGACCTCGAGACCGTAGGCGTCCGCTTTGCGGGAACCGACGATCGAGATGCCGGGTGGAAGGCTCAGGTGGCCGCGGACGTAGAGAACGGGAGGCGCCTGCAGTCCCAGGTCGGCGAGCGCCGGTGGGTACTCCGGATCGAACAGGGTGACGATGTCGACGCCGCCTTCGCTTGCCCGCGCCATCTCCGTGCGGGCGTCGCCGAGGCGGCCGCGCGCCGCGAGCAGGATGGTCCGAACCCTGTCGAGGGGCGCTTCGAGGCTGCTGGCCGCCTCCTCGGCGAAGCGGCCGCTACGGAGTTCGCCGGCCGTGCGGAGCCGTTGAGCGAGCGCGCAGATGAGCCCGCGGTCTCCGTGCACCAGGTTCAGTGCGACCAGAGTCTGCCGGACATCGTCTGAGTCTCTGGAGGTGTTCCCGTTCGGGACCGGTGTTTCTGCCATCGCGCTGTCTTCCTCCCGGGTCGTGGGGCTCGCCTGGAACGGCGCTCAGAGACAGAGACGGATTCCGTGCCCGTGATCTATACTGGCTCGATGACGCGCACTGCCTACCGCCGGCCGCGCGTCCTGGCGTTGATCGCGGGGGTGCTGGTCCTGGCGGCGATCCCGGGCGCCGCCGAAGCGCAGAAGCGCAAGGTGGCCCCCGAGGCCAAACAGCAGTGGCAATTCGGCGTCGACATGGCCAACCGGGGCCTCTGGAGCGAGGCCCTTTTCCGGTTCGAGCAGGCGCGCCGGATCGAGCCGGAGCACCCGGCGATCCTGAGCAACATCGCGGTCGCGCATGAAGCGCTGGGTCTGTTCGAGGAAGCCCTGGGCTACTACCGGCAGGCGCTGCGGCTGGCGCCTCGCGAGCGGGACGTTCGGCGGAACTACTCGCGCTTCGTCGAGTACTACCAGAACTTCAAGGGCGACCGTGAGGACGAAGAAGAGGCGGCGTCGGTGACGGAGGAAGCCGGCCGGCCCGCTTCCCCGGAGAGCGGTGGAGGCGGCGCGAACGGACCGCTGGCCGATGCGCGGTGACGCGCTTCCCGGCTCACGGCGGTGTTCGGCCCGGAAGCCATGGAACAGTTCTTGCTTGCCCCATTGTTGGAGGTGACGCGTGACGCAAGCTGCCAATAGAGGATCGGCAATCGTGGCGTCGGCTGGTCTCCTGGTCGGCTTGCTGATGCCGCTGACAGCGACTCCGACGAGTGCGGAAGGGACTGTCGAAGTGAGGCTGAAACTGCCGATGCGGGCGCGGATCGACCTGACCGGCCGCGACACACTGCTGCCGGCGCCCTTTCTGGTGGTCAGCCAGGAAGGCGAGGGCCGGATCGAGGGATCGGACATCGACGTCCAGGGTGAGTTCGAGCGCTACCTCAACAAGGTACTCCGTCGCGAGACGGACTTGCGGATCGTCGAGGCGGGGCGGATCGACTACCCGACGTACGACCTGGAGATGCTGGCCAGGGACGAGGACTTCTGGCGCAATCTCGGCGAGAGCACGCAGTCGGACCTCATCCTCGCCGGCACCCTCGACTTCGACATCCAGGACCGGTCCGGCTACCGCACGGAGGAGTACATCTCGCCCTTCGATGGCCGCACCATGTACCGGCAGGTACTCGTCGAGCAGACAGGCTTCGAGTACGACATCGTCGTCATGGTCTTCGACGGTTCGACCGGCGAACTGATCTACAACGACAACTTCAAGGACTTCAAGAGCTTCGAGGGCGAGCAGGCGGACCCGCTGCAGGGGATGTTCGAGAACCTGTACGCGCTGGAGGACCGCATTCTCGGCGTGTTCACGCAGAAGGACATTGAAGTCTCGCGCGTGATCTTCACGCCCTAAGGAGGAGCAGTGAGTTCAGCACCACTCCGGCCGGCTGGCATGCCGGCCATCCGCGTCACCGCCCTCGCCTGCGCGCTCCTGGTGTGCGCCGCCGCCGGCCTCGAGGCGCAGGGCTTTGGCAAGAACAAGATCCGCTACGAGGACTTCGACTGGCGCATCTACCACTCGACTCACTTCGACATCTACTACTACTCCGAGAGCGAGCCCCAGTTGCAGAAGGTGGCGTCACTCGCGGAGAGCGCCTACGACCAGTTGTCGCTCGACCTGGACTTCCAGATCCAGGAGCCGACGCCACTGATCATCTACAACACGCACTCCGACTTCCTCCAGAACAACGTGATGGTCAACTTCATCCCGGAGGGGGTCGCGGCCTTCGCCACGTCGGCGCGGTTCCGGATGGTCCTGCCGATCGACCTGCCGGACATCGAACTGTACGAGCTCATCCTCCACGAACTGACCCACATCTTCCAGTACCACATCCTCTTCGGGGGCAGCCTCGGGCGAGCGATGACGAACAGTCCGCCGCAATGGTTGATGGAGGGCATGGCGAGCTACTTCGCGGAGGATGAGAGCGCTTCCGACCGGATGTACCTGCGGGATGCGGTCGTCAACGACCGTCTGCCGCCGATCACGTCGGGCCAGGCGGGCGGTTTCTTCGCCTATCGCTACGGCCACGCCGCCTTCGACTTCATGGAGGAGCGCTGGGGCGCCGACGGGGTGATCGACTTCCTGTTCGAGTTCCGGAACACGATCGGCTCGCGGGTCGGCCGGGCGATCGAACGGGCCTTCCGCATGGACCCGGAGGACTTCGACCTCGAGTTCCGTCGCTGGCTCCGCAACCGGTACCTGCCCGAGCTGGTGGCGACCGGCGAGCCCAGCGACTTCGGGCGGCCGTTCCGCACCCGCCCCCAGGGCAGCCAGGAAACGTCGCCGGTAGCCTCTCCTTCCGGCGACCTCGTGGCGGCGTTCTCGACCTTCCAGGGCGACGTCGACATCGTCCTCTTCGACACCCAGGAGCGCGAGCCGGTCCGCAACCTGACGCGGGGCTACACGGCCGACTTCCGCCACTACGTCGCCCAGATGCTGACCCTGGGGCGCAAGCACGGCAGCGACCTGGCGTTCTCTCCCGACGGCAACTCCCTGGCGGCCTTCGTCCGCAAGGAGGCGGGCTACTCCCTCGCCATCGTCAACGTTCTGGGTGGGGGCGTGCGCCGCGTCATCGACATGGAGATCGAGCAGCAGACGGCGCCCGCCTGGAGTCCGGACGGCGGGAGCATCGCGTTCGGCGGCAACCAGAACGGGCAGTACGACATCTTCCAGCTAGACCTGGGAACGCTGGAGATCCGGAACCTGACCAACGATGCGGTCTTCGACGGCTCTCCGTCCTACTCCCACGACGGCCAGTGGCTCGTGTTCTCCTCGATTCCAGGTGAGATGGCCCAGCTCTTCCGGCTCAACCTGGAGACGATGGAGCGCGTTCGGCTGGGAAGCGACGAGCACCACAACACGGATCCGGTGTTCTCGAGCGACGACCGGACGGTGTACTTCACGTCGGATCGCACGGGCGCCGAGAACATCTTCGGGCTGAACATCGAGACCGGCGAGCTGCGCCAGTACACGAACGCGATCACCGGCTGCTTCCAGCCCACCGTTCTGGGCAGGGCCGGGAGCGACGACCGGCTGGTGTACACCGGTTTCTGGCAGGGCCGGTTCGACCTCTACGAGACGGACATCGACGAACCGATCGGCGAGGTCCAGGTCGTGGATCTGGGCGAGGCCTCCGAGCCGATCCCGGCGATCGACCTCTTCGAGCCGGACATCCAGGTGTCGATCGACGAGTCGAACAAGGAGGACAAGCGGGGTTGGCGACTGTTCCTTGAGGATGCCCAGACCGCGGTCGGCGTGGACGACAACCAGACCTTCCTGGGCCAGGTCTACCTGCAGTTCTCCGATTTCCTGGGTGACCGGCGCCTGTTCACTACGTTCGCTTCGATCGAGAGCTTCTCCCAGTTCAACGTGACCTACCTGAACCTCTCGCGGCGGCTGCAGTGGCAGGTGTCGCTGTTCGACGACCGGGCCTTCTACATCGGCGCCAACTACAACTACGGGTACTACGAGCGGGGCCGGTCGTTCTTCCAGCAGACCGGCGCCATCTTCTCGATCTCCTATCCGATGAGCTTCTACCGTCGGTTCGAGTTGGGCGCCGGCTACATGCGCCGCAAGCTGGATTTCCAGGCCTACGCTCGCGACAGCGACTTCAACCTCCTGCTGGACGACTTCGGCCGGCCGATCCCGACCATCACTCCGCGAGAGGATGACTACCCGGTGATCCAGGCCGCCCTGGTTGGCGACACGACGGTGTTCGGACCGGCCGGGCCGTCGAGCGGGCATCGATACCGCCTGTCGGCGGAGTACGCTCCCGATCTCGAGACCTCCGGGGCACTGACGCAGACGTTCCAGCTCGACGCTCGCAAGTACTTCCCGCTCACCCGGCGCAGCGTCTTCGCGACCCGGCTCTTCGGCAGCGTGAGGCAAGGGAACTTCCCCAGCCCCGTGTACTTCGGCGGGCTCGACACGGTGCGCGGGGTCGACTTCCGCGACATGGTCGGCGATCACGGCTTCTTCACCAACCTCGAGTTGCGCTTCCCCCTGATCGACTTCTTCGTGACGCCGATCTGGACCTTCCAGGGGATCCAGGGGCGCTTCTTCGTCGACATCGCCGGCGCCTACTTCGACGGTATCCAGGACTTCAACGTCTGGGACTCAGAGAACAGCCGGCTGGACGACGCGATCGCGGCCTACGGCTTCGGCATCACGGTGCGCATGCTCGGCCTCGATCTGCACTGGGACTTCGCGACCCAGTGGGATCTCAAGGAGTCGGGCGACAGCCGCACGACGTTCTGGATCGGCCAGCGGTTCTAGCGGGAGCTTGCGCCGGCAACTCCCGCTCTTCGGCGACGGCGCGCTGGCGGCCGCCGCTCGCGAATCGAAGCTGCACACGCGTCGGCGGAAAGCGGGCGGCGGCGCCGGTCTGCGGGTTGCAGTGCTCGGCTCCGGGAGCGGGGGCAACAGTACGATCGTCGAGAGCGGCGAAGGATGCCTGCTGGTGGATGCCGGATTCTCGTGCCGGGAACTCGAACGCAGGCTGGAGGCGGTGGGCCGTTCCGCCGCCGATGTCGACGCGGTTCTCCTGACCCACGAGCACGACGATCACTGCCGGGGAGTCGACCGCTTCGCCAGGCGGCACCAGGTTCCGGTCTACGGCACGCGGGGCACGTACAGGGGGCCGCTGTTGCGCGGTCTCGGCTCCTTCGCCCGCCCGATGGGCGCCGGTGTGCCGCTTACCGCGGCCGGCTTCCGGATCGAGGTGTTCCCGGTTTCGCACGACGCGCGGGAGCCGGTCGGAATCGTGGTCGAAAGCAGCGGGGGGTATCGCTTCGGGCTGGCGACGGATCTCGGCTGCCGAACGCCGGAGGCATGGCGGAGCCTCCAGGACCTCGACATTCTGGTGCTGGAGTCGAATCACGATCTCGACATGCTGCGCACGGGACCATACCCTTGGCCCCTGAAGGAGCGAGTCGCGTCGAGGCGGGGGCACCTCAGCAACGAGGATGCGGCCGCCGGGGTCGAGGCCCTGCTTTCGGATCGTCTGTCCTGGGTCGTCCTTTGTCATCTCTCGGAAACGAACAACTCGCCGGCGTTCGCGGTCGCCGCGGTGCAGCCGGTGCTCGACCGGCGCCGCTCGCGGGCGAAGCTGCTGGTGGCCGAGCAGCATCGGCCTGGACCGTGGATGGAGGTTGGTGGCTGAGCGCCGCGGGGAGGGGTTGAGTTGACGTCGCCAGACAACCGTTTCGTGGCCCGGGTGCTGGTCTATCCGCGCGCCGAGGTGCTCGACCCCCAGGGCCGGGCGATCGAGGACGCCCTGGGTCGGATCGGGTTCGATGGCGTGCGTCGCATCCGTGCCGGCAAGAGCTTCGAGGTCGCGCTCGAGGCCGAGGACGAGAGGCAGGCGACCGAGGCGGTCGACCGGATGTGCCGGCAGCTCCTGGCCAACCCGATCGTCGAGGACTACACCGTGGAGTGGATCTCGGAATGAAGTGCGGGATCGTCGTCTTTCCCGGGAGCAACTGCGACCACGACGTGTACCACGTGCTGAATCACGTGCTCGGGCAGGAGACGACGTTCCTGTGGCACCAGGAAACGTCGCTCGAGGGATGCGACCTGGTCGTCCTGCCGGGGGGGTTCTCGTACGGTGACTATCTCCGGGCCGGTTCCATGGCGGCGCATTCGCCGATCATGGCCTCGGTGCGGCGCCACGCCGAGGCCGGGGGTCGGGTGCTCGGCATCTGCAACGGTTTCCAGATGTTGCTGGAAACGGGACTGCTGCCGGGCGCGATGCGGCGGAACCGGGACCTGCGGTTTCTGAGCGTCGACGTCCACTTGCGGGTCGAGCGGGACGACCTCGTCTATTGCTCCAACTACCGGCGCGGCGACGTGCTGCGGATGCCGATCGCGCACGCCGAGGGCAACTACGTGGACACCGGGGAGGCGCTTGACGAACTGGAACGGCGCGGCCAGGTCGTCTTCCGTTACGTGGACGGCGACGGCCGACTCGAGCCGGCCGCGAACCTGAACGGATCGGAGCGGGCGATCGCCGGCGTTTGCAACGCCGCAGGCAACGTACTGGGCCTGATGCCGCATCCCGAGCGATGCGCCGAAGAGATGCTGGGCAACCGGGACGGTCTGGGTCTCCTGGCGGGCGCGGTGGCGACCGGCGGCGGTCGGGTGGGCGCGCTGGCGGCGGCGGGCGGGTAGAACGGGTGACGACGCCGAGTCCCGCGGCAGACGAGCCGGTCGTCGATTCGGTTCTGGCGGCCGATCACGGCCTGACCGACGAGGAGTTCGGCGGGCTCTGCGATCTGCTGGGTCGTAGCCCCACCTGGACCGAACTGGGCATCGCCTCGGCCCTCTACTCGGAGCACTGCTCCTACAAGTCGTCCAAGATTCACCTGCGGCGATTCCCGACCCGGAGCCGGCGGGTCGTTCACGGGCCGGGCGAGAATGCCGGAGTCGTCGATGTGGGCCACGGCTGGGTCGCGGCCTTCAAGATGGAGAGCCACAACCACCCGAGCTTCATCGAGCCCTACCAGGGCGCCGCCACCGGCGTGGGCGGAATCCTGCGCGACGTGTTCACGATGGGCGCGCGCCCCATCGCCTGCCTGGATTCGCTGAGGTTCGGCGAGATCGAGGGGGAACGAGGCGCGCGGATGCGGCATCTCGTCGACGGCGTGGTGCGCGGCATCGGGGACTACGGCAACTGCGTCGGCATCCCTACCGTCGGAGGCGAGACCGGGTTTCACCGGTCGTACAACGGCAACATCCTGGTCAACGCCTTCGCGCTCGGTGTCTGCCGCAGGGACCGGATCTTCACCGCCACCGCTTCGGGCGCCGGCAATCCGATTCTCTATGCGGGCAGCCGGACCGGCCGCGACGGCATTCACGGCGCGACGATGGCGTCGGAGGCGTTCGACAGCGAGAGCGAGGCGAAGAGGCCAACGGTACAGGTGGGCGATCCGTTCACGGAGAAGGTGCTGCTCGAAGCGAGCCTGGAGGCGATGAGGAGCGGGGTGGTGCTTGGAGTGCAGGACATGGGCGCTGCCGGTCTGACCAGCTCCTGCTTCGAGATGGCCGCCCGTGGCGGTGCGGGGGTGGAGCTCGATCTCGACCTGGTGCCGCTGCGCGAGGCCTCCCTGACTCCCTACGAGATCATGCTCTCCGAGTCGCAGGAACGGATGGTCTTCGTCACACAGAGGGGGCAGGAGCCTGCCGTCGTCGAGATCCTGTCCCGCTGGGGGCTCGAAGCATCGAGAATCGGCCGGGTTACAGATAGCGGGCGTGCGCGCCTCACGTTTCGCGGCCGTACAGTCGCGGACATGCCGGTCGAGCCCCTGGTCGACGGAGCGCCGGTCTACGATCGGCCTGCGGCCCCTCCGGCGGACCTTCGCGAGCGTCAGCAGGCCGTGGCCTGCGAGCCGCCGGAGGATCCGCTCCGGGCCTTGAAGGATCTCCTCGGGACGCCGGAACTCGGCGACAAGACGTGGATCCACCGGCAGTACGACTCGACCGTGCGCTCGAACACGATCGTCGGTCCGGGCTCCGACGCCGCCGTCCTGCGGCTCAAGGGAACCCCTTCGGCGCTGGCGTTGACGTCGGACGTCAATCCTTCTTACTGCTGGCTCGATCCGCGGATGGGAGGGCGGCAGGCGGTGGCCGAGGCGGTTCGCAACCTGGCCACGGTCGGCGCGGAGCCGGTGGGCATGACGAACTGTCTCAACTTCGGTTCGCCGGAGAACCCTGGTATCGCCTGGCAGCTCCGGGAGTGCATCGAGGGCATGGCCGAGGCCTGCCGGGCCTTCGACGTTCCCGTCATCTCGGGCAACGTGTCGCTGTACAACGAGACGGAGGGTGAAGCGGTCCATCCGACTCCCACCGTGGCGGTCGTCGGCGTCATCGACCGCCTGGAGGAGATGGGGGCGGAGGGAGACCTCCACCAGCTGCTGGCGTGCGGCTTCTGGCGGCCGGGCGACCGAGTGGTGCTGCTCGGTTCCGATGCCGGCGAGTACGGGGGATCGGCCTACCAGCGTCTGCTGCACGGAGTCGAGGCTGGGCGTCCACCCGTGATCGACCTGGAGGCCGAATCGGCGCTATGCGCGCTGCTCCGGCAGTCGCGGCGCGCCGGCTGGCTGACCGGCTGTCACGATCTCGCCGAAGGCGGCCTGCTCCTGGCCCTGGCCGAATGCGCGATGGCCCGGGGGATCGGCCTGCGGGCTGCGGTCGATTGCGGGCCCCTTTCGCTGTTTTCCGAGGGTCAGGCGCGAGCGCTTGTCACGGTTCCGGCCAACCGGACGGAGGATCTGCTGGCGACGGCGGAAGCTCGTGGAGTACCGGCCAGGGAGATCGGCGACGTGGGAGGTGACCGCCTGGTGCTGGAGTTCGACGGCGGCGCCGTCGATAGTGCGGTCGACGGCCTGCGGTGGGCCTGGACGGAGGCGCTGCCGCGAGCGGTAGGCTAGCCCGGAATGTGCGGCATCTTCGGTATCGAGGGCGCGCCTGACGCGGCGAACCTTACGTACCTGGGCCTCTACGCGCAGCAGCACCGGGGCCAGGAGAGCGCGGGAATCGTCTCGTGGGATGGGGAACAGCTCCATGCCGAGCGGGGCATGGGGAAGGTCGCCGAGATCTTCGACGAGCGAAAGCTGAGCGAACTCCCGGGAGGTCGCGCGATCGGACATACCCGCTATTCGACGGCCGGGTCGAGCGTGATCGCGAATGCGCAGCCCATCGTCGTCATGACCTCGATGGGCCCGCTCGGCATCGTTCACAACGGCAACCTCGTGAGCGCCCTGGCGACTCGCCACGAGCTGGAAGCGGCGGGATCGATCTTCCAGACGACCAGCGACTCGGAGGTCTTTCTTCACCTGATGGCAACCCACCCGCATCACGAAGTCGTCGAGTCGCTGCTGCGGGTCCTGGGCGACGTCAGGGGTGCCTACTCCCTTCTGCTCATCAGCCGGGAAGGACTGATCGCGGCCCGGGACCCTCACGGTTTCAGGCCCCTGATTCTGGGAGAACTGGACGGACAGCCCTGCTTCGCGTCCGAGACCTGCGCCTTCGACCTGCTGGAGGCTCGACCCCTCCGTGAACTGGATCGGGGCGAGGTCGTTCTGGCCCGGGGCGATCAGATCGAGAGCTACCGGCTGCCGCCGGTTGCGAGGGCCTCCCGGTGCGTCTTCGAGCATGTGTACTTCTCGCGTCCGGACAGCGAGGTGTTCTCGGACTCCGTGGCGCAATCCCGGCTGGAGATGGGGGCCCGGCTGGCCCGGGAAGCTCCGGTGGAAGCGGACGTCGTCGTACCCGTCCCCGACAGCGGCCTGTACGGCGCGCTCGGATTCAGCCGCGCTTCGCGTACTCCGATCGAACTCGGCCTGATCCGGAATCACTACATTGGCCGGACGTTCATCGAGCCGCGCCAGTCCATCCGGCACTTCGGCGTCAAGGTCAAGCTGAACCCGGTTCGCGAGTTGATTGCCGGCAAGCGCATCGTGCTGGTCGATGACTCGATTGTCCGGGGCACGACATCGCGCAAGATCGTGAACATGGTCCGTGAAGCCGGCGCCACGGAGGTGCATGTCCGGATCACGTCGCCGCCGACGGCGTTCTCCTGCGTCTATGGCATTGACACACCGACACGGAGTGAACTCATCGCGTCCGATCATTCGCAGGAGGAGATCCGTCGCTTCATCCGAGCCGACAGCCTCGCCTACCTCTCGCTCGAGGGTGTGCTCGGAAGCGTCTCGGGCAGTCCGGACTCCTACTGCACCGCGTGCTGGAGCGGCGACTATCCCGTCCCGGCCGAGAGCCACGGCGAGCCCCAGGCGGAGCTGTTCCCGCTTCGCCTCGAAGCCGCGGGCTCCAGGGCATGACGGGGGCCGACGCCTACCGGGAGGCCGGAG
>WTGQ01000002.1:1947961-3617961 GCA_011525365.1 Acidobacteriota bacterium | reverse complement strand
AGCTGAGGTAACACTCAGTGGAGGCCCGAACCAATGTTGGTTGAAAACGGCTTGGATGAGCCGTGGGTAGGGGTGAAAGGCTAATCAAACCTCGTTATAGCTCGTTCTCCTCGAAATAGCTTTAGGGCTAGCCTCGCGGATTGCATCGCGGAGGTAGAGCACTGGATGGACTAGGGGGCCCAAAAGCTTACCGAATCCAACCAAACTCCGAATGCCGTGAATGTGGACCGCGGGAGTCAGACTACGGGGGATAAGCTCCGTGGTCGAGAGGGAAACAACCCAGATCGCCAGCTAAGGTCCCCAAGTGTCAGCTAAGTGGGAAAGGATGTGGAGACGTCCAGACAGCCAGGAGGTTGGCTTAGAAGCAGCCATCCTTTAAAGAAAGCGTAACAGCTCACTGGTCAAGTGGCTCCGTGCCGATAATTCAACGGGGCTTAAGCTGATCACCGAAGCTGCGGATCCGACGAGCCTGCGGGCTCGCCGGATGGTAGAGGAGCATTCTGAGGGCGCTGAAGTCGGATCGTGAGAACCGATGGAGCGCTCAGAAGAGACCCTGCCGGCACAAGTAGCGACAAAGCAGGTGAGAACCCTGCTCGCCGTAAGTCTAAGGTTTCCTGAGGAAGGCCAATCCGCTCAGGGTTAGTCGGCCCCTAAGGCGAGGCTGAAAAGCGTAGTCGATGGGAAACAGGTCAACATTCCTGTACCGTTCCGCTCTCGTTACGACGATGGGGTGACGCAGGAGGATAGACGAGCCTACGATTGGAAGTGTAGGTTGAAGCGTGTAGGCGGGAGCCGTAGGAAAATCCGCGACTCCATTAACGCTGAGACGTGATCCCGAGGGCCTCGGCCCGCAAAGTCGTTGATTCCATGCTGCCAGGAAAAACCCCTAAGCAGAGTGCGGGGCGACCGTACCGCAAACGGACACACGTAGACGGGGAGAGAATCCCAAGGCGCTTGAGTGATCCCCTGTGAAGGAACTCGGCAAATTGACACCGTAACTTCGGGAGAAGGTGTGCCGCCGGCGGTGATGAGGCTTGCCCTCTGAGCTGCTGGCGGTCGCAGTGAAATGGCCCAGGCGACTGTTTACTAAAAACACAGGACTCTGCTAAGTCGAACACGACGTATAGGGTCTGACGCCTGCCCGGTGCCGGAAGGTTAAGAGGAAGTGTTAGCTGGCCCTCGGGTCAGCGAAGCTCTGAATTGAAGCCCCGGTAAACGGCGGCCGTAACTATAACGGTCCTAAGGTAGCGAAATTCCTTGTCGGGTAAGTTCCGACCTGCACGAATGGCGTAACGATCTGGGCACTGTCTCCACAGGGGGCTCAGCGAATCTGTAGTACCGGTGAAGATGCCGGTTACCCGCATGAAGACGGAAAGACCCTGTGAACCTTTACTGCACCTTGGCAGTGATCCCTGATGCGTTATGTGTAGGATAGGTGGGAGGCTTTGAAGCCGGGACGCCAGTCTCGGTGGAGTCATTGGTGAAATACCACCCTTAGCGTATTGGAGATCTAACCTGGGCCCGTAATCCGGGTCGGGGACACTGTCAGGCGGGTAGTTTGACTGGGGCGGTCGCCTCCTAAAGAGTAACGGAGGCGCTCGAAGGTTCCCTCAGGCTGATTGGAAACCAGCCGCAGAGCGCAAAGGCAGAAGGGAGCTTGACTGCGAGACCTACAAGTCGAGCAGGTACGAAAGTAGGACTTAGTGATCCGGTGGTTCCGTATGGAAGGGCCATCGCTCAACGGATAAAAGGTACTCCGGGGATAACAGGCTTATCGCCGCCAAGAGTTCACATCGACGCGGCGGTTTGGCACCTCGATGTCGGCTCATCACATCCTGGGGCTGAAGCAGGTCCCAAGGGTTCGGCTGTTCGCCGATTAAAGTGGTACGTGAGCTGGGTTTAGAACGTCGCGAGACAGTTCGGTCCCTATCTCATGTGGGCGTAGGATACTTGAGAGGAGCTGTCCCTAGTACGAGAGGACCGGGACGGACGAACCTCTGGTGCACCAGTTGTCGCGCCAGCGGCACAGCTGGGTAGCTATGTTCGGTTCGGATAACCGCTGAAAGCATCTAAGCGGGAAGCCAGCCTCGAGATGAGGTATCCCTGAAGACCCCTGGCAGATTACCAGGTTGATAGGCGGGGCGTGTAAGCGCTGCGAGGCGTTTAGCTAACCCGTACTAATCGGTCGTTCGGCTTGACCATTTTCAAGATTGCTGCACTCGGGACTTGGGCGCTTAGGTTTAGTCGGGGCGTGTAGCCGCGACGGCAGGAAGACCCTGGAAGGATTCGGTTCGGTTGACGGCGTCACCGCCAGGTGGCGCTTGCTCGGTTCGGCGATTTCCGGTGACCGTAGCGCGGGGGAAACACCCGTTCCCATTCCGAACACGGAAGTTAAGCCCCGCAGCGCCGATGGTACTGCACCGGGGACGGTGTGGGAGAGTAGGTCGTCGCCGGGATCCTCCTTGGCCCTCGGTGGGTTCGTACCCGCCGGGGGCCTTTGTTCACTTCTGTATGTCGGCAGGCGAGCGACTACGGGTAGTAGCCGCTCATCGTCTTGGCCTGGGTACCGGGTCTGCGCACGTCGACCTCGATCCGACGGAAGCCATCGTCGGTGCGGGTGTTGCTGGACTGGTAGGCGAGCATGTACTGGGAGCGAAGTTCGCGCTGGACGTTGGCGTAGATTTCGTCGAGGAGTTCCGGGTCCCGGACGAAGTAGCTCTGCCCGCCGGTCTGGGCACTGAGGCGGTCCAGCCGTCGTCTCGCGCCGGCTTCGTCGATTCCAAGGCCGATTGCGTACACGGTAACGCCGGCGCGGCGGGCGTACTCGAGAGTCTCTTCGAATGAGAAGCGGGAGACTTCGTCTTTGCCGTCCGAGAGCAGCAGGATCGCGCGCTGTCCGGTGACCCCTGCAAGGTGGTAAAGGCTGAAGATCAGGCTGTCGTAAAGGGCGGTCTGGCCTTCAGCGGTCAGACCGGCCAGCCCGCTACCCAGTTCCCGCAGGTCGTTGGTCAGCCGGACGGCGAGTCGGGGAAACCGGTTGAAGGTGATGACGGCGGCCCGGTCCCGCGGCGTGACGGCCTGCTCGAAGAACCGCAGCGCCGCGCGCCGCGTGATGTCTAGCGAGGCGCGCATGGAGGCCGAGTTGTCGATCACGACGCCGACGTGGATGGGGAGATCGACGACTCGCTCGAAGCGGCTCACGCGCTGTTCCTGGCCGTCCTCGAGCACCTGGAAGTCGGCAAGCTCCAGGTTCTCGAGCGGTCGTCCGCGACGATCCGTGACCGAGACGAACAGCTCCACGAACTGCACCTCGACGCGCTCGATGTCGCCGGGTGAGTTGATGAAGACGAGGTCCTCTGCCGTGTTGCCGTCGCGGAGGTGCGCCACGGCACGCACGTACGACACGCCGATGGACGGTGGAAGCTGAATCGGCTGGACGAAGGGTTCCTGGTAGAGGGTCGAGGACAGGTTCTCGTTCACGTAGAACTCGAGCCGATCCAGCGTCGTTCCTTCCGGAACTTCGACCTCGGCTCGCGCGCGAAGGCTCGAAAGGTAGCTCCCGCCGCGCTGAGGCTCGATCAGCCGGACCGTGAAGTTGTGGTCGCCGGCGTTGATCGCCAGTTCGTCCCAGGCCAGCACTTCACCGTTCTCGCCGACGCCTTCGACCCGCAGGGTACGGGGTCGTGGAAAGTCGCCAAGGTCGAGCTCAACGCTATAGGGCGGATGAGCCTTTCTGAGCACCGCTGTTTCGTCGAGCAGAAACGAAACGGCCGACACTCCCTCGCCCTCGACGACCGCGTCGAAGCGAACGAGGCCGGAGAGGATCTGGCCCGCGGGTTTCAGCAATCGGAGGTCGACGGACTCGGAACCCACGCTGCGAGCCGCCTCCGCCAGCAACCGTTCCCCCTCGGGCTCGGCCTCGGGCAGCGGCGCCAGGTCGGCGAGCCTGGGGACGCTGACGTCCTGCTCGCCGCGGAAGAACCGCCCGCCGTTGACGTCCTCGATCTTCAGGACCAGCCGGTAGTCGCCGGGCCGCAGGTAGCGTTGAAAGGGTAGAAGCAGGGGCCCGCCTGTCGCGCCCTGTTCACCTTCGGTGGCGGGGAAGCCGAACTTGTAGCGGAACGACTCGAACAACTCCCGTTCCCTGATGACCTCGCCGACCAGGACGAAGTCGCGGGACCTGTAGCCGGCGAACTCGCCGACGGCGATTGCCGCCGGATCGACGCGGACCCGTCCCTGGACCACGGTACGGCTCCGAAACCGGCCGAGGAAGTCGTAGTCGGTGTCGGCCGCGAAGAGGGCCGCGCCGGGCGGCAGGTCGGTGCTGGCCGCCGCGAAGGCGGCCACCCACTCCTCGTTGCGCGGCCTCGGCTTCGCGAGCACGCGCGCCAGCTGGCTCCCGTACTCGCGTCCCAGACTGCGCATCTGGTCGATGACGTCCTCCAGCAGGTGGCCGTTGATGCACTCCTTCGCGCCTTCGACCACTCCCCGGATGTCGCCCCGGCCGGGCGCCCAGACCCGGGCTTCTCCGAGACCCCTCGGGCGAACGAAGAGCACCAGGAAACTGAACCGGACCCGGTCGCTCCCCTGGTACATCCAGACCTCGGCCGGTATGCGCGTCGTGGTGCATCGCACCTGAACGATTCGGCTCGGCTCTCCGTGGATCAGGAGAACCTGGGAGCGCGCGTCCGTCAGCCCCCCATAGTTGCTGCGTGCGTAGGCTGCTCGCTCCTCCCAGCGCTCGCGCATCTCGTTGCGCCCGGTCTTGGGCACCGGGTCGCGAACCTGCCAGAACTTCCGTATGAAGGCCTCCCGCTGGTAGTCCCGCGTGAGCCGGAAGAAGAGATCGCGTTCCTCGGCCGTCATGATGACCGAGACCTCGGCGAGCCAGTCGGCGTGGCGCTTGCTCAGGCGGTCGGCAGCCGTGGCGGAGCCCGCCAGGTTGGAGAGCCCGATCAGCATCGCCACCGCAGCAAGACCGGCCCGGCGGCTCGGAGGCCATGCTGCCGCGGATCGGCTCACGGTCACGGAGCGTACCAGTCGGTATGGCGACGAAGTTGGGAGTCGAGCCGCGGCTGGTCAGCGGTCGGTTGCTATACTCGCGAGCCCTGTTTCTCTGGACAGGCGCCGGTCGTCGGCGCCGTACATCGTTGTCGATTCCCAGCATCGCGGAGGGATCCCCGCCCATGTCGAAGAAGCTCGTTTCCGGCAGTTCAGCGCCCCGTTTCATCCTGGTCCTGGCGATGGCCCTTTGCGTGGCTCCCATTGCCGCGCAGTTGCCGCCCGACGCGGTCGACCTGGCCAAGGTGAAGATCCCGGAGGCTCTCAAGTCGACGGACCTCTGTCCGGTCAAGTTCGTGCCGTCCGCGGCCGAGGGCGAGACCTGGTCTCATAGCGGTGTCGAGTACCGGGGCAGCGAGCCCGGCGTCGCCGCGACCTTCGCCGGCGATCCCGACACGTTCGCCGCCAGGGCTGCCGAGGAGCGCTACGTAGAGAACTTCATGCTCGCGATGAGCACGATCTGGTGCCCGATCACCGACGAGGTGACGCCCGGTGGCCGGAAGCAGGTCGACGGCCTGGGCTACACCTGGGAAAGCTGCTGCTCCTTCTGCGACGAGGAGATGTCGCCTGAGAACTTCGACGAGGCCCTGGAGCGCCTTCGTGAAAGGGCCGTCGAGTCGTTCGAGTTGACGGGCGGCATCTACACCGAGGGTGCAAGCAGCCCGGTCGAAGGTGCGATCAGGGACGACATCTAGGGTCCTTTGCCTCGCATAACGCGTGTCTACACGCGGACCGGCGATGATGGAACGACCGCTCTGGGCGTTCGCGTCCGCGTTCGCAAGGACGACGCTCGCGTCGAAGCGTACGGCGCGGTCGACGAACTGAACTCGGCGCTGGGCGTCGCGGTCGCCGCCGGACCGTCGACTCCGGTTGCCGAGAGCCTCCGCCGGGTTCAGCAGGAACTGTTCCACCTCGGTTCGGATCTGTGCGTTCCGCCGGGCGACGACGCTCCTGCCGTGCCGCGCATCGAGCAGCGCCACATCGAGGCTCTGGAGAAGACGATCGACCGCCTGCAGGAAGAACTCGAGCCGCTCTCGAACTTCGTGCTGCCCGGTGGCTGCGCCTCGGCTGCCGCGCTGCACCTTGCCAGGACCATCTGTCGCCGGGCAGAGCGGCGGCTGGTGACGCTCGCGGCCGCCGAGCCGGTCGGCGCGCCGGCCCTGACATACGTCAATCGGCTATCCGACGCGCTCTTCGTCATGGCTCGCTACGAGAACCTGGTCCGCGGTGAGTCGGACGTGCTCTGGGACTCGAGGTCCTAGCGGCGTGCTCTAGGATGAACGCGGGATGCGCCTGCCAATGCGACTTCTCGACGTGGCGGTCATCGGCCTCGTCTTCCCGGTGGCCTCCGTCCTTGGCTTTCTTGCCGGTCAGGCGGTCGGAGAGTGGTTCGATGCGCCGAAGACCGGAGCGATGATCGGCTTTCTGTTCGGCGTCGGCGCAGGCTTCTACAACGCGTACCAGACGATTCGGCGCGTGAGCGCGGACGAAGAGGACGATGGCTTCGGCAGCTCGTGAAGTAGCCCGTCTGCTCGGCTTCCGCGGCCCCTCCGGGCAGGAGGACCGGCTGGCCGCGATGTCGAAGCGGGTCTTTCGCTGGTCGCTGCTGCTGACGGCTCTGGGAGGTGCGGTGGCGCTGGCCTGGAGCCCGGGTGCCGCAATTGCCTTGACAGCCGCAGGGCTCGTCAGTAGTTTCAGCTTCCGCGGCCTTGAGATGCAGGTCCGCGCGTTGGAGCCGAACGTCGACGGGCGTGCTGGCGCCAGGAACACTCTGTTCACCGTTCTCCGCTATTCGTTGTTGAGCGCTTTCATCGTCGCGGCCCTGCTTGTGGGGTCAAGGGAGTTCATCGCGCTGATCCTGGGATTCTCGGTCGTGCCCCTGGCACTGGTGGCTTCGGAACTGGCACGTCGTGTCGGTTCGCCTCGGTAGCCTGAGGATCAGCCCGGCTCCGACCCGTACGCCGACCGACTCCGCGTAACCGTACACACGCCCGACTCCTCCGTTCGAGCGACGGTCACCATCCCTCCACGTCCGAAGTCCCCCAACTGTCATGGCTGCCGGCGAACACTCCATCCTCTACGAGCCCGTGAACGCGGCCTGGAAGTTCGGCGTGGGTCTGGCGGGAGCCGAGGAGAGCCTGCCCTCCGAAGTGCCGGATCACGTCGTCATGGCGCTGTTCGTCTTCGGCGTCGTGACGACGCTGGGGGTGGTCGTGTCGAACGGACTGAATCGGGATGATCCGGGCAAGGTGCAACAGATCGTCGAGATTGTCCTCAACTGGATGCGAAACCTCCTCGAGGAGACGATCGGCGAGGGCGGCTCGCGACATCTGCCCCTGATCGCCTCGTTCGCCTTCTTCATCTTCATCAGCAACCTGTCGGGGTCCATCTTCTTCCTGCTGCCCCCGACCCAGAACGTCAACGTCACGTTCGCCCTCTCCATTACGGCATGGGTGCTGTACCACCTGTTCGGCCTGCGCCGGAACGGGCTGCGTTACTTCGCGCACTTCGTTGGCCCGGTCCTCTGGCTTGCCCCGCTGTTCATCCCGCTCGAGATCATCAGTCACGCAGCTCGCGTGCTCTCGCTCGGCATGCGGCTGTTCGGGAACGTTTTCGGCGAGCACCTCGCCGCGGCCGCCATCTTCAGTCTGGTTCCCCTTGCGCTGCCGTTGCCGATCATGGCGCTCGGCCTCCTGGCCGCGACACTGCAGACCTTCATCTTCATCATGTTGACCACCGTTTACATCGCCGAGGCTGAAGCGTCGGCACACTGAAAGGACTCTCAGGAAATGAAGAAGTCAAAGCTCGTCCTTCTCGTGGCCGTGCTGCTCACACTGTTTGCCGCTCCGGCATTGGCTCAGGACGCCGCGGCCGGCGGCGGCGGCGCCAATCTCGGCCTGCTGGGAGCCGCTGTGGGTATCGGTATCGCCGCGGCCGGCGGCGCGATCGGTCAGGGCCGCGCGACCGGTGAGGCCTGCGCGGGATTGGCGCGGAACCCGGGCGCCGGCGGCCGCATCCAGATCATGCTGCTGATCGGTCTGGCGTTCATGGAGTCGGTCGTCATCTACGCCCTGGTCATCGCGCTTCGCGGCGCCGGTTTCGTCTAGAGCCGGCGACGAGTTGGCGGCGCCGGGAACTGGCGTCGCCTGAAGCCTCCCGAGGGAGGCCTTCTGGCCGGCTTGCACGTCCCTTTGTGGCGTGCGCCGGCCATATTGGCGTCCTGCGGAACGTCTGCCTGAGGGTCGGCGCCCGGCCCACGGTGACGGCGTCGGGCCGAAAACGGCGCGCTGACAGGGAGATGACGGTCTCGCCGTCGCGACTGCGGGACTTGGCACCGAATGTGCTGACCCCTTCCACACAAGGCGTCGCGGCCCATTGCCGCGGCGGGGGAGGCAAACCACATGAGCGCCATAGCCGATCACAACGGCGGCTGGAACTTCGAGGCCGAGGTGCTGCCCTTCATGGACAGTCTCTACAGCACGGCCTATCGGATGTCCCGTAACCGCCAGGACGCCGAGGATCTTCTGCAGGAGACCTACCTGCGGGCGTACAAGTACTACGACAAGTTCCAGGAAGGGACGAACTTCAAGGCCTGGTTGTTCAAGATCCTCAAGAACACGTTCATCAACCGCTACCGGAAGCGCCAACGCCAGCCGCTCAAGAACTCCTTCGACGAGATCGAGGGCTCGTTCGAGTCGAAGCTTCTCGAGTCGCCGCTGACCGCGCGCGGCGCGACTCCGGAGGAAGAACTGATGGTGGACGCGCTCGATCAGGATGTTCAGCAGGCTCTCGAGGCGCTTCCAGAGGACTACCGGACGGCGGTCGAGCTGGCGGACCTTCAGGGACTGTCATATCGCGAGATCGCGGATCAGCTCGGCATTCCCCTGGGCACCGTCATGAGCCGGCTCTACCGGGGCAGGCGAAAGCTGGAGGCCGTTCTCTTGCAGTACGCCCGTGAGCACGGCTACATCCGCTCCCGTGCGCCCAGGAAGATGAGGTCCAGGCAACAGCACGCGGCCTGACATGGCAGAATAGAGCTTCCGGGCTCGCCCGGCAGGTTCCTGACTCGTGCGTACTGAACAACTGGGGCGTTGGGCCGCAGGCCTCCTGAGTGTCGCTCTCGCGATCTTCCTGGGCTGGCTTGCGACCCGCCCTGCATATTCGCCTGTCGAGGTGGGCGCCGCGGCGTCAGGTAGCGCCGTCGAGGACGATCCGGCCTTCGCGCTGGACCCGGAGGCACTGGACGAGGTGCCCTTCCCGCTGGAGCATGAGATTCGGAGAGGCGACACACTCGACGGTGTCCTGCTCCGAGCCGGCGTTCCCGAGGCGGAACTCCGTCAGGCCAGCGCCTCGGTCAGCCAGGTGCTGGACCCCCGCAAGCTGCGCGCTCACGACTCCTTCTTTTCGATGGTCCACCGCGACGAGGGACTCGTCGGCATCAGACTGCCGCGTCGGGGCCAGGGCGTCGTCGTGGCCGACCGGAAACGCGGCGTCTGGACGAGCCGTTACCGTCCCTATCGACGCAGTCACATTCGGCGGCTGGTCCACGGCGAACTCCGCGGAGCCCTGGAGAGCTCGATTCGCCGCGCCGGCGGCCCTGCCTCTCTGGCCGAGAGCATGGCGAAGGTGCTGCAGTGGGACCTCGACTTCAATCGAGACCTTCGGGTCGGCGACCGCTTCGAGATCCTGTTCGACGAGCTTCTGCTGGACGGCCAGCTCCAGGGCGTTGACCGGATCCACGCGCTCCGCTACCGGAATCGGGACCGGTGGCTCGAGGCCTACCGTTTCGCGGACGAGGAGCCGGCGGAGGGCGGTTCGAACCGCTACTACGACGCCGACGGTCAACCGCTGCGGCGGCAGTTCCTCCGTTCGCCTCTCCCGTACTCGAGAGTCACGTCCCGGTTCTCGTTGAGTCGGTTCCACCCGGTCCTGAAGCGTCGCATGCCGCACTACGGCGTGGACTATGGCGCGCCGGTCGGAACCCCGGTGCGGGCGACCGCGGACGGTACGGTCGTCTCGGCGGGCACGCGCGGAGGGGGCGGTCGGACGGTCCGGTTGCGCCACGCCAACGGCTACCTGACGGCCTATCTGCACCTTTCCGGCTACGCGCAGGGCGTGCGCGCGGGAGCGCGAGTCGATCAGGGCCAGGTCATCGGTTACGTCGGCTCCAGCGGTCTTTCGACCGGGCCGCATCTCGACTATCGAGTGCAGAGCAACGGCCGCTGGGTCAATCCGGCGACACTGGTCAGCGAACCCGTGCCGCCGCTGGCCGACTCCTTGCTGCCCGCCTTCTTCGAACGTAGGGACGCCTTGCGCCACGAACTACGCGGCGGGTCCGGCCGCGCCCTGCGCGCGGGTCCGTAGCTGCGCGGCCTGCGTCGCTGCAGGCGGGAAGCCGTCGTTGGCTAGGTCGTAGGGGGCTCCGCAGGCCACTGCGGTGCGAGCAGAGGCACCGTCAGCGTACTCGGCGTTTCGACCTGCTCGCCTACTCGAGCGAGCGGGCGCGATCGCGCAGTATCGAGTAGGCCTCCGACCGCGAGAGGCTGCTGCCGATCTGAAGGGTGTGGGAACTGCTCCAGCCCTCGTCGTTGGCCTCGGTCTCGACGTAGGTCAGCGTGTTCCCGTTCTCCCAGACGACCACCGCGCCGGCACCCTTCGGCGAGACGAAGATCGTCGGCTCTCCGTCGCCGATCATGGGCGCGATCCGCTCCGACTTCACCTGCAGCCGGGCGAGATGCTGGACGTAGCCGTCTCCGTACTCTTGGGCGGCCGCAAGGAGCATGTACCCGTCACTACTCGCAGTGCCCTCCAAGAGCTCGCCCGCTTGGGCTCGAGCGCCGAAGACGACGATGTGATGACGAGCTGCGCTCGACACGCTGGTGAGTCCGCCATCCTGGCAGAGCGCACTGGCTCCCTTAGTCAGAACGTCGTTGACGCCGTTTGCCAATTGGCCAAGCACTCTGGCCTGGATTCGTCTTCCGAAGACGACGATGTGGTGGCGCGCTGCCGAAGCGACGCTTGAGATTGCGCCGGACTCCTCGTTCTCGATCCGCGCGCAGAGATTCGAGGCCTCGAGGTGGTCGGCCACGCTGTCGGCGAGTTCAGAGAGTTCGGTTGCGGGAGTGGAGAGTTCCAACTGAACAAGCGCACCGGTGGCGCTGTCGGCGAAGCCGATAACGACCGCGTTGGATTCTGCGCCCGCATCGACCGTCGGGGCGGTCTGAAGGGCCTCCGGGACCTGGGTGCTGAAGGGGTCGTTGGCTAGCGCATCCGTTGTGTAGTCGTTCAGCCGATGCACGCGACGCCAAGTCGATGCGAGTTCTCCGTCGACCAACACGACCGGCGCGTACATCACCTTCTCACCGTCTGACGTGCCCTCCGACCAGACGACGTGAAGGACGGTTCGCGTGCTCGATTCGCCGGCTGCTCCTCCCGCCAGTTGGAAGCGGTCGTGCGTGACGGCGAGGCGCGGTGCCGACTTCTCGCTGTAGATGTTGCCGGAAACCTCGATCGTCTCGGACCAGATGCTGCCGTCAAAGGAGGCGAGGTTGATGCGGGTCAGCGTCGAGGCGTTGCTGCTCGACCAGACGACGTACAACCTGCCGGTGGCCGCGTCGAAGAACAGCGACGGCGTTCGGTCGCTGTCGTCCGATTCGCTGCCGGGCACCAGGTAGTGCTCTAGCGTGCCCGATCCCCGACGAGCCTCGAGGCGTAGAACGTCGGCGTCGGTCGAAGTCTCTCTGCCATTCGGGAAGAGGTCACCGTAGGTCCCCGTCGCGACCAGGTAGACGTCGCCGTTCTTGCCCAGTAGCGGAGGACTATCGGTAGCCAGCAGTACTCCACCGCCGAACGTCAGCGCGAGTACCGCGATGGCGACCGTGAAGTCCGGCCGGACCCCGCTGAGGCATCTGGAGAGCACGCCCTTCATCACGCCCTCAGGTTCACCACCTGGCGGAGATCGACAGACATCAGTACGTCGGCCAAACCGCTTCGCTCGGGATAGAAGCGCCGCTCAAGGTCGCTGAAGAGCCCGTGCGCCGCTTCCGTATCGCCCTTCAGCATCTCTGCTTGCCCGAGCAGGTACAGGCAGTTCTTGATCGTGTCGAGGTCCGCGTGACGTTCCGCCAGCTTGAGGGCCCTCTGTCCGTGGCGCTTGGCCGACCGAGGACGTTTCAGTTCTAGGTGGGCGAAGCACAGGTCCAGGTGCGAGATGGCTAGGTCGAGACCAGCACCCGCTCGTCGGAAAGTGCGAAGACTGCGGTAGAGGAGCCTTAGGCTCTCTCGGACACGAGACCGGCGAAGGCCGTGGCTGCTCATGTTGGCCATGGCGCAGTAGCCCAGGTTGCCTTCTACGCTTGCCACCCAAGTCGGCGGGGCATCCCTCGACTCGCGAAGAGCCTTGCGGTACTGGGCGGCAGCGCCGGTCTCGCAGCCTTCGCTCAACAGGAGGTTGCCGAGCAGATTGTGGGAGCTGGCGGTCAAGCCTGGACGGCTGACATAGGCGGAATGGTGTAGCGACAATCGGGCGTAGAAGAGCGCCTTCTTAACCTGCCCTTCCAGCTCGTGCGCACGGGCCAGTGTGTACGAGGCCAGCCAGCAGTTGTAGTCCACGGCACTGCTGAGCAGGACCCGGCGCAGTTCCGGCATGACCTTTGGGCCATTTCCGAGTTCAGTTTCGGCCGTGCCCCAACCGCAGAGAGCCTCATCGGCCCCTTCGCTGTTTCCGGCGATTGTCGCGGCTTGCGCGGCCTGGAGGTAGAGAGCCGCCGCTTCCTCGTACAACCCCTCGTTGCCGAGATCCCGAGCGCGATCCCTAAGCGTTTCGAAGTCTTCGGTCGTTTCCACCGCGTCCACCACGCACGTCTCCGGCTCGGGCGCGGGAACGCGCTCCGGGACGAACGCCGGCTCAGGCGACGAGTGGAAGGGAACAACTGTCGCGGTCACTAGACGGTCGATTCTACACGAAGGACCATGGAGTCGAGGCTCCGGTGAACGCGGAACATCGCGGACCCGGTCTTCTGCCCGGCCACTTCCCTCGACGCCCGCGTGCCGAGAGCGCTTCGGGAAACGTGAACGACGCTCGTCAATCCTACACGTCCAGGCCGACCCGGCGCATCAGCTCGAGGGCGTTGCTGCGGGTGACGGTGCCGTCGCGAAGGCGGTAGTCGAACTGGATCCTGCCGTCTTCCAGCCGGTCCTGGAAGTGGACGTTGCG
Organism: Acidobacteriota bacterium; assembly: GCA_011525365.1. Classification (GTDB taxonomy): domain Bacteria; phylum Acidobacteriota; class Thermoanaerobaculia; order Multivoradales; family Multivoraceae; genus Multivorans. The sequence continues at coordinate 3,604,685 of WTGQ01000002.1, read as the reverse complement.
GAGCCGGGAAGGGGTCGTGTCCTCGGCGATGCCGGCCAGGGCCAGGTCGTGGGTGGTGACCAGTCCGATCGCGCCGCGATCGAGCAGGCCGCGGAGCAGGGCTTCGGCGCCGGCTCTCCGATCGTGGGAGTTCGTGCCGTGGAGGATCTCGTCGAGGAGAAACAGCACGGGCATGGGCTCGGCGGTCAGGTCGAGCACGGACTTGAGCTTCGTGATCTCGGCGTAGAACCTGGACTGGCCCTCGGCCAGGGAGTCGTGGAGCTGGATCGACGAGCCAATGGCGAGCGGCGTCAGCCGAAGCGACCGCGCTCGTACCGGGGCGCCGGCCAAGGCCAGCGCCACGTTCGTGCCGACGGTCCTGAGCAGGGTGCTCTTGCCGGACATGTTCGAGCCGCTGACGATGAGCGCCTGAGGCGTCCGGCCCGCCTCCGCATCCGCGGAATCGGTGACCAGGACGACGTCGTTCGGCACGCACGACGGCTCCGGCAGCAGGGGATGTCCCAGGCCGTGTCCCACGAGCAAGGCACGGCGGTCCCCGCTTGGCGCGACGACCGTCGGGAAGATGTCCTCGGGGTGTTCGAACGCGTGGGAGGCGAGACTGGCGAGGGCTTCGACTTCGGCGACCACCTGCAGCCACGCTTCGACCCGGTTACCGTAACGGCGGCGCCAGCCATCGATCGCCCAGGTGACCTGGGGCGTCCAGAGCAGCACCAGTCCGAAGGGGACGAAGAACGCGTTGCGCATCGATTCGAGCCGGTCGACGAGGCGCCGCAGCCGGCCGGCACTGGTAGAGGCCGTCGTTCCGTCTTCGTTCGTGAGTTCGGCCGCCAGTTCGCCCAGGAGAGGACTCTCGAAGCGCTCGCGCTCGACGAGGTCCAGTAGGACGGCGAGCAGGTTCAGGTCCCTGCTTGCACGGGCGACGCCGTCGACGGCCGCCGTCAGGCGCCGGCGAACGGAGAGACTCCAGAGGATCTCCAGGACCGCCGCGGCCAGGAAGGGTGACGGCCCCCAGCTCCAGAGCAGCCATCCGGCCAGGGTGAGCACGTTGACGGCGGCGGCCAGTGCCAGCAGCGTCCTCACGAGCACGCTGCCCCGGCCGCCGCCGGGCAGGCCGCCCGATGTGTCCCGCTCCGCCCAGTCCGCCAGCGCCGCCGGATCGAGTTCGCTGCGTGCGGCGATACCCCGAACGGCGAGGCGCTCGCGAAAGCCGAGCCGGGGCGCCAACTCCTTCACGGCGTTCTGCCGCCTTCGCACCACCTCGGGCGATGCCGGCGCAAGCAACCAGGCCGCCAGCAGTTCGTCACCGCCGCGGGTGCGCGAGCGGCTGAGCATCTGAAACAGGGAATCCGGGCCGAACAGGTCCAGGTCTTCAGCGTAGAGATGCCCGGCGTGTTCGGCCGCCACGCGTGAACCTCCGTGGCCGCCCTGCCGCCAGTCGCCGTCCAGACGGGCGAGCGCCTGACGGTAGAAAGTCCGGCTCCGTTCCAGCAGCGTCACGCGCCGCACGACCCGCTCGTGAATGACGACCAGCGCCAGAAAGAGCAGTGCCGGCGAGGCGGCCACGGGCAGGGGAAGCAGTCGCTCCTGAATCGAGAGCCATGCCAGGACCGCCAGGAGCAGCACGGCGCCCAGCCGCGACCAGGAGATTGTCCGCTCGATTCGCCGCGCTTGCTGCAGTTCCCCGTCGCGCTGTCCAGCGCGGTGGGCGCAGATCGAACGCGGGTCCTCCACCGGGCGGCTCAGGTCAACGCCGGATAAACGATCGACTTGAGCTGGCCCCGGAAGTTGAACGTGCCCGACATCCAGAACTGGACCATGAAGATGACGATCAGGTCCTCTTTCGGATCGATCCAGAAAGCGGTGCTGGCGGCGCCACCCCAGCCGTACTCGCCGACCGAGCCGATCGCCTGGGCGACCGCGAGGTCGAGGGTGACCGAGACGCCGAGACCGAAGCCGACTCCCTCGTAGGTCGTCTCGCTGAACGAGCCGACCGCCAGGTCGGTCAGGTCGCTGCCGCTCGGCAGGTGGTTCATCGTCATCAGCTCCACCGTCTTGCGGCCGAGGATGCGGGTGTTCTCCAGCGTGCCGCCGCCCAGCATCATCTGGCAGAAGCGGTAGTAGTCGTGCATCGTCGATACGAGTCCGCCGCCACCCGAGAAGAAGCTGACGTCGCCGGTGTAGTGGCTGGTCAGGGGATCGTCGAGCAGGACCAGCTGCTTGTTCCGGTCGCGCCGGTAGTTGGCGGCGAAGCGGTCGACCTTGGACGCCGGCACCGTGAAGCCGGTGTCGACCATTCCCAGCGGCCCGGTGATGTGCTTCTGCAGGTACTCGTCGAACGGCTGGCCGGAGAAGACTTCGACCAGGTAGGCGAGCACGTCGGTGGCGACCGAGTAGTTCCAGGCCTCGCCGGGCGAGAACTCGAGCGGCAGTTCCGCGAGTTGCTCGATCATCTGCCGCAGGCTGCCGCCCGCCGGGGGCCCGCCGACGCCGAGCTCGCGGTACGCGGCGTCGACGTTCGTGCGCTCCATGAACCCGTAGGTCAGGCCCGACTGGTGCGTGAACAGGTCGCGGATCGTCATCGGGCGATCGACTGGCCGGGTGAGGAAGTTCGGGTGGTTCCCGCTCTCGAAGACTCTGAGATCCCGCCACTCGGGGATGAACTTCCGGACGGGGTCGTCTAGCTGGAAGTGGCCCTGTTCGTAGAGCTGCAGCAGGGCGACCGAGGTGATCGGCTTGGTCATCGAGTAGATGCGGAAGATCGTGTCGGTCCGCATGGCGCGGCCGCGCTCGCGGTCCATCAGTCCCTGCGCCGAGAGGTATGCCGGTCTGCCGCCCCGGGCGACCAGGGTGAGGCAGCCCGCGATCTTCTCCGGCTCCAGATAGCGGCGCCGCAGATGATCGTCGATACGCGCCAACTGAGCGGCGTTCAGGCCGACCTCCTCGGGGCGCGCGAGGTCGAGTTCGGGGAGTGCTGAAACCAGGACGGGTCGGGCCGGCATGGAGGATCCTCCGATTGGCTGGTCGGTCGACTACTTACGGCGCGGCGATCTTTGCAGATGGCGGAACGGGTGTGGCGCATACAATCGCGCAGCCGTGGCCCAAGCCCAAGCCCAGGAGCCCTCGGCCTCGACCTGTCTCGAGGTCAACGGTGTAACGCTCTCGTTCGGCGGCGTCCACGCGCTGGACGATGTCGCCCTGGACGTGCGTCACGGCGAGGTGTTCGCGATCATCGGGCCGAACGGCGCCGGCAAGACGTCCCTGCTCAACTCGATCAGCGGCCTCTACCGGCCCCAGCAGGGCTCGATCACCTACACGCCGGCGCCGGAGGCGCCGCCGGTCTCGCTTGTCGGCCGCGCGCCCCACAAGGTGGCCCAGGTCGGCATCGCCCGATCGTTCCAGAACATCGAGCTCTTCCGCGGCATGACAGTGCTGGAGAACCTGATGCTGGGGCGGCACATCCACATGCGCGGCAACGTTCTCAGTTGTGGCGTCTACTGGGGTCCGCAGCGCCGTGAGGAGATCCGGCACCGGGCCGCGGTGGAGGACGTGATCGACTTCCTGGAGATCGAGAACCTGCGCCACCAGGCGGTCGGCACCCTTGCCTATGGTCTGCAGAAGCGCGTGGAGCTCGCCCGCGCGCTGGCGCTCGATCCCAAGCTCCTTCTGCTCGACGAACCGATGGCGGGGATGAACGTGGAGGAGAAGGAGGACATGGCCCGCTTCGTCCTCGACGTGAACGAGGAACGGGGCGTGACGACCGTCCTGATCGAGCACGACATGGGAGTCGTCATGGACCTCTCGGACCGCGTCGCGGTGCTCGACTTCGGCCGATCGATCGCCTGCGGCACGCCGGACGAGGTGCGTGCCGATCCCGCCGTGATTCACGCGTATCTGGGGGACGCCGAATGACCGCGCTGGCGGAACTGCCGCAAGACGCGGACACGATGCCCAAGCTGCTGCTCCGGAATGCCCGCGAGCGCGGCGGCGAAGCGGCGCTCCGTGAGAAGGAGTTCGGCATCTGGCAGAGCTTCACCTGGGCGCAGTACGCCGAGCGGGTCAGGAACTTCGCCCGCGGCCTGGTCGAACTCGGACTCGAGCCGGGCGACATCGTCGCCGTGCTGGGCGACAACCGGCCCGAGTGGCTGATTGCCCAGCTCGCGTCCCAGGCGGTCGGCGCACGCTCCCTGGGCGTCTACCAGGACTCGGTGGCCAGCGAAGTGCAGTACCTGGTCGAGTTCGCGGGCGCCCGTTTCGTCATCGCCGAGGACCAGGAGCAGGTCGACAAGCTGCTGGAGGTCTGGGACGAGTTGAGCGGCGCCGCTGAAGGGGACGGGCAGGGCATCGCGAACGTCATCTACTACGACCCCCGCGGACTCGGTGCCTACCCGCACGAGTTCCTGCTCGGCTTCTCCGAGGTGGAGAGGATCGGACGGTCCGCCACGAGCAGCACGGAGGACGACTTCGAACGCTGGGTCGACGCCACGACCGCCGACGACGTGGCCCTGCTGTCGACCACGTCCGGTACCACCGGCAAGCCGAAGCTGGCGATGCTCTCGCACCGCAACCTGCTGACCATGGCGCACAGCTTTCAGAGCATCGATCCGATGCGGAGCGACGACGAGTTCGTCTCCTTCCTGCCGCTGGCGTGGATCGGCGAACAGATGATCGGCGCGGCCTGCGGCATGCTGGTCGGTTTCACCATGAACTTCCCGGAAGAGCCGGAGACGGTGCAGCACGACATCCGCGAGATCGGACCGCACATGATGTTCTCGCCGCCCCGCATCTGGGAGAACATGGTGTCCGATGTCCAGGTACGGATCGAGGACTCCTCCTGGCTCAAGCGCAAGGTCTACAACTGGGCGCTGGGCGTCGGTTACCGGGCGGCCGACACACGGCTGGCGGAGGGCGGTTTACCCAGGCTGCTGGCCGTGCAGAACTGGATCGCGAACGCCTGCTGCTTCTTCTGGTTGCGCGACAAGCTCGGGGTGCGGCGAATCCGGCGCGCCTACACGGGCGGCGCGGCGCTCGGGCCGGACATCTTCCGCTTCTTCCACGCCATCGGCGTGAACCTGAAGCAGATCTACGGCCAGACCGAGGTGTCCGGGATTTCGGTGGCGCACCGCGACGACGACATCAAGTTCCAGACGGTCGGCACGCCGGTCCCCGGGGCGGAGGTCAGGCTCGGCGAAGGCGGCGAGATCCTCACCAGGAGTCCGTCCGTTTTCCTCGGCTACTACAACAACGAGGAGGCCACCGAAGAGGCGCTTCGCGACGGCTGGCTCTACTCCGGCGACGCAGGCTACATGGACGACGACGGGCATTTGATCGTCATCGACCGCAAGAAGGACGTGATGGAGCTGCACGATGGAACGCAGTTCTCGCCGCAGTTCATCGAGAACAAGCTGAAGTTCAGTCCCTACATCAAGGAGGCGGTCGTGTTCGGCGGCGGCGACTACCCGTTCGTCACCTCGTTGATCACGATCGACTTCGCCAACGCGGGGAAGTGGGCCGAACGCCGCCAGATCCCGTACACCACGTTCACGGACCTCGCCCAGAAGCCGGAGATCTACGAGCTGGTGCTCGAACACACGGCCGGCATCAACGGTGATCTGCCGGAGTCGGCCCGCATCCAGCGCCTGCTGCTGCTGCACAAGGAACTCGACGCGGATGACGAGGAGTTGACCCGTACGCGGAAGGTGCGGCGCCGGTTCATCGCCGATCGGTACCGCCTGCTCGTCAATGCGCTCTACGGCGGCGACGAGGCGGTCGAGATCGAGAACGAGATCACCTACCAGGACGGCACGACCGCGGTCCTGCAGACCCGGCTGCGCATCGCTCAGCCCGCCACCGCCTGAGGAGGGGACGATGGGATCCGACGTCTTCCTTCAACTCACCGTTTCGGGCCTCTCGAACGGCATGGTCTACGCCCTGGTGGCGGTCGGCTTCGTCGTGATCTTCAAGGCGAGCGACGTGATCAACTTCGCGCAGGGCGAGTTCCTGCTCTTCGGCGCCTACCTGGCCTTCGCCTTCATTGCCCAGTTCGGGTTGCCCTGGAGTCTGGGCGTGCTGGCGACGCTGCTCACCGCTGCCATGATCGGCCTGATCGTGGAGCGTCTCGTTCTCCGGCCACTGATCGGCGAACCGGTGATCTCGATGATCATGGTCACGATCGGTCTCTCGAGCCTGCTGCGAGCGGTGGTGAACGGCATCTGGGGCGTGCGGCCCAAGGCCTTCCCCAACTTCATCCCCTCGGGAGAAGTCGAGTTCCTGGGCGCGATCGTCGGTATCGACCGTCTGCTCGTGATCGCGATCGCGGCGATCCTGCTGACGGTTCTGACGCTGTTCTTCCGTCACACCCGGGACGGCATCGCGATGCGCGCCATCGCCGACGACCAGCAGGCGGCGCTGTCGATGGGCATCAGCATCAAGCGGGTCCTCGCCGTCGCGTGGGCGATGGCGGCGATCACCGCGGCGGTCGCCGGCATCATGCTGGCCAACACGGTCGGCGTCAGCCACGACATCATCTTCATCGGACTCCGCGTGTTCCCCGTGGTCATCCTCGGCGGTCTCGACTCGGTGCCCGGCGCGATCGTCGGCGGCGGCGTCATCGGGCTGCTGGAGTCGTACACGGCGGGCTACACGACTTCGGGCCTGGAGCTCATCGTCCCGTACATCGTGCTGATCCTGGTCCTGATGGTTCGTCCGTACGGCCTGTTCGGCAAGGAGATCATCGAGCGGGTGTAGAGGATGGAGTCCGGAATCTTCTTCAGCGACTACCGCTCGGACATGGCGCTGCGGCGCATGCCCCTGCAGAAGGTGCGCACGGGCCTGCTCCTGGTCGGCCTCGTCGTGTTTCCGTTCCTGGCCACGCCGTACTGGCTCAATCTGGCCAACCAGATCGCGATCGCCACGATCGGCGCGATCGGACTCAACATCCTGGTTGGCTACACCGGCCAGATCTCGCTCGGTCAGGGCGCCTTCATGGCGGTCGGCGCCTATGGGTCGGGCCTCCTGACGGTCCGGCTCGACGTTCCCTTCTACCTGAGCATTCCCGCCGCCGCCCTGATCACCGCCGTTGCCGGCCTCGTCGTCGGCCTGCCTTCCCTGCGGCTCAAGGGGCTCTACCTGGCCGTCGCCACGCTGGCGGCGCAGCAGATCGTCGAGTTCGTGGTCACGCACTGGGACGGCCTGACCGGCGGCACGGAGGCGCTCGTCGTGCCGGCGCCCGAGCTGTTCGGCGCCCGGATGAACACCGACGGCCGGTTCTACTGGATCCTGGTCGTTGTCGCGCTCGCGGTGGCGCTGTTTGCCGCGAACCTGTTCCGCTCGCGGGTCGGTCGCGCCTGGGTGGCGATCCGGGACCAGGACATCGCGGCCTCGGCGATCGGCGTCAACGTGTTCGGCTACAAACTGCTCGCGTTTGCCACTTCGTCCTTTCTGGTCGGCCTCTCCGGCGCCCTGCTCGCCCACTACCGGTCGATCGTCACCTGGGAGCGGTTCACGATCGAAGTGTCGATCTCCTACCTGGCGATGATCATCATCGGCGGACTGGGGACGATTTCGGGTTCTTTCTTCGGCGCGTCGCTCATCGTCCTCCTGCCGGCGATGATCAACACCCTGGGTCGCTCGCTGCAGGACACGGCGCCCTGGGCGGCCACGGTCCTGCCGTACGTGCAGCAGGGCGTCTTCGGACTCGTGATCATCCTGTTCCTGGTGCTCGAACCGGAAGGGCTCGCCAAACTCTGGCGCAACGTGAAGGACTACTTCCGCGTCTGGCCGTTCTCGTACTAGGCGCCTTTGCGCCGGTATGATTCCCTGCTTACGGACCGGCTGTTCCGGGGCGGCCATGCCCCTTCAGGAGACCACCAAATGAACCGTCTCATCTGCCTTGCTGCTGTAGCTCTGTTGCTCCTCGCCGCCTGCGGAGGCGGCGACCCGGTCTCGGAAGCGGATGCGCCGATCACCATCGGTGCGATCTTCGACCTGACCGGCGCGACCTCGGACGTGGGCACCCTGTACGCCGAGGCGATCCGCGACTACTACGACCGCCTGAACGAGCTCGGCGGCATCGCCGGCCGCGAGGTCGACCTGTTGTGGAACGACTACGGCTACGACGTGGCGAAGGCCGAGCAGCTCTACTCCGAGTACGTCCAGGCCGGAGCGGTCATGTTCATGGGTTGGGGCACTGGGGACACCGAAGCCCTGCGTGGCCGGATCGCGGCGGACCGCATTCCCTTCGTCTCGGCATCGTTCTCTCACGTACTGGGAGATCCGTCCGAGGCCCCCTTCAACTTCCTCGTCGGCACGACCTACAGCGACCAGCTCTTCATCCTGCTCGACTACCTGATCGAAGAGGCGGAAGCGTCGGGAGGCGAGATGCCGAACGTCGCGCTGATGCACCACCCGAGTCCGTTCGGTCTCTCGCCGTGGCGCCAGGGGGGCGAGGAGTACGCGAAGGAGCGCGGCATCGAGATGGCGCCGCACGAGATGGCGCGGGGCAACACGGACTTCAGCGCCACGCTGACCCGGATCGCCGAATCCGGCGCCAACACGGTCGTGTTCCAGAACACGTCGGGACCGGTTTCCATTGCCGTCAAGAACGCGCGGGACCTGGGCCTGGACCTGCGCTTCGCCTGCCTGAACTACTGCAGCAACGAGGTGCTGCTGGATCTGGCGGGCGACGCCGCGGAAGGTGTTCTGGCTTCGATCATCTACTCGCCGCCGGGCGAGGGGATCGACGGCCTGAACGAAGCGGCTGAGTACCTCGCGTCCAAGGGCGGCTCGATCGACGAGGAGGGTTTGCTCTACGGCCAGGGCTGGGCGGTCGCCAGCCTGGTGACCGAGGCGATCGAACGCGCGGCCGCGTCGGGCGAGGTGACCGGCGATTCCATCTTCGCGGCGTTCGAGACCTTCGACGGCTGGGACACCGGCGGTGTGACCGCGCCGGTCACCTTCACGTCCACCGACCATCGCGGCATCAAGGGCATGAGGATCTTCGAGATCAGGGAAGGGAAGTTCCAGCCCGTTACCGAGATGCGGATGGCCTCCACGCTGGAGGCGGCCGAGTAGGGCGGACACCGACGCCATGCTGTCCCTGAACAACGTCGAGGTCATTTACAACGACGTCATCCTGGTGCTCAAGGGGCTCTCGCTCAAGGTGGAGCAGGGCCAGATCGCGGCGCTGCTGGGCACGAACGGAGCCGGCAAGTCGACGACGCTCAAGGCGATCTCCGGACTGCTGCATCCTGAGGACGGCGAGGTCACGGACGGCAACGTCGAGTTCGAGGGCGTGCAGATCGACAAGCTGCCCGCCGAGGACATCGTGCGCCGGGGCATCTTCCAGGTCATGGAGGGGCGCCGGGTCTTCGAGCATCTGACGCCACAGGAGAACCTCCTGGCGGGCGCCTACACGGCCCGGGCCAAGGGCGGCACGGACGAAGCGCTGGAACGCGTGTACGGCTACTTCCCGCGCCTCAAGGAACGGGGCAACTCGATGGCCGGGTTCCTCTCCGGCGGCGAGCAGCAGATGCTCGCCATCGGCCGGGCGCTGATGGCGCGGCCGAAGCTGATGCTGCTCGACGAGCCGTCACTGGGCCTGGCGCCGCTCCTCGTCCAGGAGATCTTCGAGATCATCCAGCGCATCAACCGGGAAGAGGGCACGACGATCCTGCTGGTCGAGCAGAACGCGACCCGCGCGCTCGAGATCGCCCACTACGGCTACATCATGGAGGGGGGCCGGGTCGTCCTCGAAGGAACCCCGGCCGAGCTCCAGGACAACGCCGACGTCAAGGAGTTCTACCTCGGACTGACCCAGGTCGGCCAGCGGAAGAGTTACCGCGACGTGAAGCACTACCGGCGCCGAAAGCGCTGGCTGTCCTAGTCTCGCTCGCGCTCGATCGCCTCTTCGATCTCCCGCAGCCTCTCCCGGAGCTCCCGGCGGGCGTCGGCGGCGAAGGGATTCTCGCGGGCGATGGTCAGGAACAGATCGTCCGAGTCGTCGCGGAGGTTCTCCTCGATCTTCATCATGTGCCGGTAGGCGACCGTGCCGAGGGCCGGGTCCGGGACGTGGATCTCCCGGAGCGCCTTGGCCATCCAGTGGGTGAGGCCCTGGATGTAGGCCATCTCGGAGTCGTGTTCCTCGGCTGACATCTCGAGCACCTGAAGCTCCAGGTCCGACTCCAGAAAAGCCCTCACCGCCTCGACCCGTTCGCTGTCGACCGGGCGCTCGGGCAGGCAGAGCACGACCTTCAGGCCGCGAATCCCGCCGCGACCGCTCTGGGGGCCGAACATCGGGTGGGTGCCGAGGAACTGGATCTTCCAGGGCAGCCGCCGCTCGAGGATCCGAAGCGGCTTCACCTTGACTGAGGCGACATCGACGACCAGCGCGCCCGGTGTGAGGTGCGGGACCAGGTCAACGACGAGTCCATCGAGATCCTGGACCGGGACCGCCGGGATCACGATGTCGCAGGCGGCACAGTCTTCCAGGCCCGTCCAGCGCGCACCGAGCGCGGCAGCGTCCGCGCTCAGGTCGCGGCGGTCCCAGACCTGCAGGTCGAACCGCTTCCCCAGATGCTGCACCAGAAAGCGGCCGAAACTGCCGAGACCGACGATGCCGATCGTCCTTGCCCAGCAACCCTGCACTGCCGGCGCAGCCTAGCACCGGCCCTCCCTGCCCGTTCCCCTACAATCGCGGCCGGCGGGAGGAAGGAAACCAGGATGAGAAGAACAACCGGCGCCGCACTAGGCGCCGTAGTGGCAGTGGCGGTGAGCTATGGTTCACCGCCCGTGACCGACGCCCAGGAGGACCGCGCCAGCCGGGAGCACGTGCTCCAGTTGCTGCGGGAGGTTCCTCTGATCGACGGGCATAACGACGTGCCGTGGCAGTACCGGACGCGGGTGTCGAACCACCTCGACGAGATCGACTTCCGGGACACCACGGGGCTCGAGCCGCCGATGCACACCGACCTGCGACGCCTGCGGCTGGGGGGAGTGGGCGCCCAGTTCTGGTCGGTCTACATCCCGACCTCCTACAGCGGCGCCGGCGCGGCCCGGGTCGTGTTCGAGCAGGTCGACCTGACCAGGCGGCTGATCGAGCGGCATCCGGACGACCTGGAGCTGGCCCTCAGCGCGGACGACATCGAGCGTGTCCACGCTGCGGGCAGGATCGCGTCCCTGCTCGGCGCCGAGGGGGGCCACTCGATCGAGTCATCCCTCGGAGTCCTGCGGCAGCTCTACGCCGTGGGCGTTCGCTACATGACCTTGACTCACTCGAGTAATGCGGCCTGGGCCGATTCGGCGACCGACCAACCGACGCACGGTGGGCTGACGGCGTTCGGCCGGCGGGTGATCCGGGAAATGAATCGGCTCGGCATGCTGGTCGACCTCTCCCACGTTTCGCCGCAGACGATGCACCATGCGCTGGACGAGTCCCAAGCGCCGGTCATCTTCTCCCACTCTTCGGCGTTCGCGGTCACCGCCAGCCCGCGCAACGTGCCCGACGACGTCCTGCGCCGGCTGGCCGAAAACGGCGGAGTGGTCATGGTCACCTTCGTGCCGTCGTTCGTCAACGAGAACGTGCGGGAGTCCTTTCGGCGCATGGATGCCGAACGCCGGCGCCTGACGACCGCCGGAACCTCGCCGGAGGAGATCCGCACGCGGCTCATGGCCTGGCGAAGCGAGAACCCGGGCGCCCAGGCATCCCTCAGCGACGTGGCCGACCATATCGACCACATCCGTGGCTTGATCGGGACCGCGCACCTGGGAATCGGCTCCGACTACGACGGCATTCCGACCGTGCCGGTCGGCCTCGAGGACGCCTCGACGTTTCCGGATCTGTTCGTGGAACTGGTGCGGCGGGGCTACAGCGACGACGAACTGAAGGACATCGCAGGCCGCAGTTTCCTGCGCGCCATGCGCGCCGCGGAAGCGGTGGCCCGACGCCTGCAGGCCACGGAGCCGCCGGCCGACGACCTGATCGAAGAACTGGACGGCGAGAATGGTTGATCAAGCGACGTCCCCGGTGGTGGCCCGGCACGCCTCGACCGTCCTGTTGTTGCGGGACAGCGACCGTGGGGTGGAAGTGTTCATGGAACGCCGGCACATCCAGTCCGACTTCGTCGGAGGCGCCTACGTCTTCCCGGGTGGCCGCGTGGATCCCGAAGACCGCGTCGACGAAGCGCTGTGCCACGGTCTCAGCGACCGTGAGGCGAGTGCCCGGCTCGCGCTCGAAGAGGGCGGCCTGACCTTCTACGTCGCCGCGATCCGCGAGTGCTTCGAGGAGGCCGGCGTGCTTCTGGCCTACGACCGGGACGGACAGATCCTCGACTTCTCGGACCGCGCGGTCGAGCAACACTTCGAAGGTCTGCGAGCCGAGTTGAATGCCGGCGAACGGTCCCTGCTCGACATCGCCGCCGCCGAAGGGTTGACCCTTGCAACGGACCGCATCAGCTACTGGGCGCACTGGATCACACCCGAGGGCCAGCCGCGGCGCTACGACACCCGCTTCTTCGTCACGCGGGCGCCGCGTAACCAGACCGCCGCCCACGACGACCACGAGCTGACCAGTTCCGCCTGGGTCACCGCTCGGGAAGCGCTCGAGCACGGGCGTCGCAAGGAGTGGATGATCATCTTTCCCACCATCCGCAACCTGCAGAAGCTGGCCCAGTTCGAGTCCGCGGACGCCGCCATCGCCGCCGTCGACGCCCAGGCGGAGTTCCCCGTCATGCAGCCCCGCGTGCTGATGGGCCGGACGCCCGACGAACCGGCGCGAGCCGTGCTTCCCGGCGACGAGGGCTACGAGGAAGCGGCCATGCGTCCCTCCGCGGCGAACGTCAAGGACTGGCAGCGGGCCTTCAGCCGCTAGCGCCGTCATGCCGGGTCTCCGAAAGGGCACGCCCGTCGCGCTCTCCGGGCGGGTGCTGCGCGTCACCCAGGACAACCCGGGCATGTTCACCGGTCCGGGAACGAACACCTACGTCATCGGCGGCGACGGCGGCCCGGCCTTCGTGCTGGACCCCGGGGAGGAAGACGACGCGCACTTCGAGGCCATCCTGCGCGCCCTCGGCGGCCGTGAGGTCGCCGCCGTCCTGATCAGCCACACCCACCGGGACCACTGGCCCCTGGCGTCCCGCGTCGCCGAGCACACAGGCTCCGAGGTCCGCGCCTTCAGCGAGCAGCCGCCATTCACCGCCGGCCCACGCCTGGAGGACGGTCTCCGGCTTTCGGCCGGCGGCACGACGCTGGTAGCCCTCCACACCCCCGGGCACGCCAGCGACCACCTCTGCTTCCTGCTGGAGGAAGAGCGGGCCGTCTTCACCGCCGACCTGGTGATGGGCTGGTCGACCTCGATCATCGCCCCACCCGACGGCAATCTGAACCACTACATGGCCTCCCTCGAGCGACTCCTCGAACTCGGCAACAGCGGCGGCATCGCCGTTCTCCATCCCGGCCACGGCGAGTCGATCAAGCCGCCTCTCGACCGCATTCAGGAGATCCATCGTCACCGCCAGCAACGCACCGACCAGGCCCTCGAAGCGATCGCCGCCGGCGTCGCCACCATCCCCGAGATGGTCGAACGCATCTACACCGACGTCGACCCAAAGCTCCACGGCCCCGCCGCCTTCTCGCTACGGGCCCACCTGGACGCGTTGGTCGAAGAGGGCAAGGTGACGGAAGGCGCGCCGGGGCGGTACGAGCCCGTTGTGACAGAGGGACAAGACGTTGCGAATCTGATCAGGAAGGCTCGCGCGAACTCGGGGCTGGGTTCCGATGAGGCGATGGACCTGGCGGTCGAAGAGGCAAGACGCCAGAGGGCAGGCAAGGAATGAGTAGCGACACTCGCTACGGCGAGTTGATTCGTGTTGATCGAACTGGCGAGGCCACGGAGATCCTCGAGCGGCTACCCCTGGGTTCGGGTGTCGCGGAAGGAGGTGTCGACGAGGCGACATTGCAGGAGCTTCTCTTCGACCATCCCGAAAGTCTCCCGATTGCTGCGATCGACCCGGCCTACGCCAACTCGGTTCCGGTGTGCAGGGAGCTTTCGGTACCGGCCGGCAGTGTCGACGCGCTGTACGTCAACGCTCTGGGTCGGCTGACGCTTTGCGAGTTCAAACTGTGGCGCAACCCGCAAGCGCGCCGAGAGGTCATCGGCCAGATCCTCGACTACGCGAAGGATCTCGCGTCCTGGAGCTACGAGGACCTGCAACGCCAAGTCTCCCTGGCCCTTGGCAGGGAGGGCTCCAACATCCTCTACGAACTGGTCTCCAAGCGGCACCCTGACGTCGTCGAAGCCGAGTTCGTCGACAACGTCACGCGCCATCTGAGACGTGGCGAGTTCCTGTTGCTCATTGTCGGCGATGGCATTCGGGAGCGGGCGGAGAAGATCGTCGACTTCGTGCAGAGCCACAGCGGTCTCCGCTTCAATCTCGCGCTCGTGGAGGCGGCGCTGTATCGCGATGGGCCTCACCGTCTCCTTGTCCAACCGCGTGTCCTGGCCCGGACCGAGATCGTGCAGCGGTTTGTAGTGGAGGGTGCAACGCCGGTTCAGTCCGTGGAGGAGGAACCCGATACTCCCGAGGGCGACTGGGAGAAGGAGACCGGCAGGTTCTGGCGAGCGGTGTTCAGTGAGGACTTCGCCTTCGCGGATCCAGACTCGGAACTCGAGGAGGGCTTCCCGAAGAGCGTCAAGGTCCGCGGCGCCGGCTTGAACGGCGCCGCCTTGCGGTTCGTCTTTTCCCTTTCCGCATACGGATCGGCCATCAGTTGCTACTTGAGCGCCCGGAAGGGCTCGGTGCGAGAAGAGCGGATCTTTGATGAGGCGCTGGCGGCGGTCGAGGACCTGAGGCGGGAGATGCAGCCGCCCGCGTCCGACGGGGATCGCTCCTGGGACGATCTGGAGGAGTGGCGCACAACGCGGGGCGGCAAGTGCGTGGGGTTCCGACGAGAGTGCGCGCCGCCGCTGTTCGGGAGCAGCGAAGAGAGCGCGGAGTATCGCGAGGCCGTCGCCTGGATGCGCGATCGCGCGAATCGCCTGGTCAGCGATCGCTGAACGCTCGTCGTAGCCCGCTAGGCGAAGTCTCGCTAGCCGAAGAAAGGTCACCGGCCTGCGGCCGGCGGCTGTTTCTTTCGGGCTTCGCCGCTTCGCGGCTGCGCCCGAGGCGGGTCGGAAGACCCGCGCACCCAGAGCACCGCTGTCGGCATGGCCTGTCGTCCTGTTGCGAGCGTCCGCTGGGACCCCTTCCCTTCGGTCCGTCCAGCCGAGGCGGCAGCAACCGCCGCCGGCGCGCCGCAGCAGTGCCGTCACGCCACCGCCGTCACGCCACCGCCGTCACGCCACCGCCGTTACGCCACCGCCGTTACGCCGCCGCCGTTACGCCGCGGCGCGTCAGCGCCGCCAGGGCGCGCGGACCGGTCGGCCGGTCTGGTACGCCGCCAGCCGTTCCCGGGCATCCGGCAGCGCTTCTGTCGCCCCGGCGCGTTCCAGGTTCTCGATCAGCCGTTGCTGCCACGCGACAGCCTGCTCGAAGTCGCCGGTCGCGGCGTAGGCGAGGGCGACGACGGCCCCGTGGGCCGGGGTCTGGGCGCGCTGGAAGAGGTCGGTGGCCAGGTTCAGGGCCATCGTTCCGTCCCGGACGGTGTCGTCTTCGGAGGCGGCCAGGACCTCGGCGAGGAGCAGGGCGAAGAAGCCGCTGCCACCCTGGTCGGGAAGTTCGAGGGTCTGTTCCAGCATCAGGCGCACCCGGGCGTCTTCGCCGGCGAGCAGCAGGGCGGTCACCTCGGCCGCGCGGGCCCTGCTGTCGCCGGGATCGAGTTCGAGCGCGCGGCGGGCGGCGAGGGCGGCTTCGGTGAACTGGCCCAGCCGTCCGAGCGCCGTGCCCAGGTTGAAGTACCCCTCCTTCAGCGTCGGGTTGGCCGCGATGGCCCGCTGGTAGTGGGGAATCGCTTCCTCGTAGCGTTCCTGCTGGGTGCGGATGTTGCCGAGTTCGAAGTGGGCCTGACTCAACAGGGGCGGCTCGGCTCCGGCTTCGACCAGTTGCTCGAAGCGGCGGGCGGCCGAGGCCGGCCGACCGAGTTCCTGCTCGATTCGCCCGAGCAGCTGCACGATCTCGCGATCGAATCCGAAGTCCGCCAGCAGGGACTCGAACTCGCGGAGGGCGAGTTCCCGGCGGCCGCCAAGCCGGTAGTTGCTCGCCCGGTGGAAGCGGAGATTGCGATCGTCCGGCGCCAGTTCCAGTGCGCGGGTCAGAGCTTCCGCGGCTTCCAGGTGGTCGTCCGTCTCGCTGAGGCTCCTTGCCAGTTCCACCCACGCCGGCCCGAACGAGGGTTCGATCTCGACCGCGCGTCGGAGCCGCTCGGCTGCGGCCTGGTAGCGCCCCTCGTTGTTATAGAGCAGCCCCGTCTGGAACAGGAGCCCGACGTCGCTGGGGCTCAGGTTCAGGGCCTCCTGGTACCACATGGCGGCTTCCGCCCGCCGGCCCATGCCCTCCAGCGCTGCCGCCAGCGATCTCTTCGCCGCCGCGCTCTCCGGATAGTCGCGGACCGCCTCCCGGAACCGCTCTTCGGCGGTCTCGAACGCGTTCGCCGCCAGCGCGACGCGCCCGAGCAGCAACTGGGCCCCGATGCCGGTCGCCGACTCCTTGATCTCCGCCGCGATCGGGTCGGCGAAGGCCACCGGGGCTTCACCGCGGAGCTCCATCGCGGCGCGCATCGCAGAGTCGTCGCCTAGCGCGCGGTGGGCAAGGGCAATGTGGTAGTGGAGCGAATCGGCCCGGGGCTGCTCCCGCAGCGCCGTCTGGAAGTGCCGGAGCGCCGTGGTCGGGTCGTCCGTCTCGAAGGCGACGCGGCCGAGACCGAAGTGAGCGGCAGCCGTGGATCCGGGCAGCGCGAGGGCGCGCTGATAGTGGCCGCGAGCCTCTTCATACCGTCCCAGTTCGAGATGCACGCGGCCGAGGCGGATCGCCGTCGCGGGGTCGTCGGGACGGAGCGTCCTGGCCAGGTCGTAGGCGTCGACCGCCTCCTCCAGCTCGCCCAGGTGCTCCGCGGCGCTGCCGAGCAGATAACGCCAGCGGAAGTTCCGGGGCTGCAGCTCCGCGGCGTTGGTGAGGCAGGCCCTCGCGGCCGGCAGGAGGTCGTAGACGAGGTAGAGCTGGCCAGCGTCGCCGAACAGGAGCCCCAACTGCTCAGCCGCGGCGCCGGTCGGCGTCCCCCGGGCGAGCGCCTCCTCGAGCAACCCGCGCTGCTGGTCGATCTGGTCGCGCACGGCCTCGTCGACTCCGCGCAGGTCGACTTCGGGCACCGGGATCAGCGTGGGCGTTGCGGTCTGTGCGGGGAGGCCGGCGGCGAGAGGCGCCAGGAGCGTGATGATCAGGGCGCCGTCACGGAGACGGATTGGCTTCGTCATGGTGCGTCGTCTTCCCGCTCGTCGCGCCGTTCACCGGTACCGCGAACCAGGGGAGTGTAGGTCCTGGGCGGGGGCGCGGGCCACTCCTCGATCGTCCCGTCCGTCCATTGAACTTCGATGCGGTCGATTCCGGGGCCGCCTGGTGGGATCGCGACCCGGGGATCTCCCCAGGAGGCGTAGCTTCCGCCGCCCCCGGCGAGCCGGACCAGCGAGGGGCCTCCCGTTTGGTGCACGCGCATGGTGACGCCGGACGCTGGCCGGTGGCCGCGGCTCGCGTCCAGCATAGGCGCGACGCCGAACCAGTCGACGTCCGTGTCGGCCCGGTTGAGCAGCAGCCGGGCGGGGCCGTTGTTGTTCGTGATGACCAGGTCCGTGTCGCCGTCGTTGTCCAGGTCGCCGGCGGCCAGACCGCGACTGACGAACGTGGTCTCGCCATCGAGTAGCCCGATGGGCGCCGGTTCGAAACGGCGCCCGCCCCCTCCACCGGCCACGTTCAGGAAGGCCTGGTTCGGTTGATCGAGGGGAAACGGATCGTCTTCCGTGCGTGGTCTTCCGGCGGCGAACGTGACGGCGCCGTTGACCGCCGCGAGGTCGAGCCAGCCGTCGTTGTCGATGTCGACGAAGGCAGTGCCGAAGGACGTCGCGTCCCAGCTCGGCCGGCCGAGGCCGGTCGCGTTCGTGCGATCCCGAAACTGGACCGCGCCCGGTTGCGAGTCGTTCCGGTAGAGCGTGTTCGTCTCGCGGTGGAAATGGGTCAGGAACAGGTCGAGGTCGCCGTCTCCGTCGTAGTCGCCGGCCGCGACGCCCATGCTCGCCTCGGCCTGACCCTCGGCGTTCAGAGCTGCGCCGCTGATCAGACCGTCCTCGACGAGTTGGCCGTTGCCCTCGTTGAGCCAGAGGTGATTCGGCATCAGGTCGTTCGCGACGTAGAAGTCGAGCCTCCGGTCGCCATCGAGGTCGGCCGCGAGGATGCCCAGCCCGTTGCCGGCTCGCGCCGCGGCGAGACCGGCGGTGACCGTCGCGTCCTCGAATCGTCCGGAGCCGTCGTTTACCAGCAATCCGTCGGGCGCCGGCTGATAGGCGCTCGGCAAACAGTAGTCCACCTCTCCCCGCTCGGTCAGACAGGTCTTGTGCGTGGCCAGGGAGAAGTTGAGGTAGTTCACGACGAACAGGTCGAGATCGAGGTCGCCGTCATAGTCGGCAGCCGCCGCGGCGACGCTCCAGCGCGAATCGCCCGTGCCACTGGCTTCAGTGCGGTCGCTGAAGGTCCCGTCGCCCTCGTTGCGCCAGAGCTGGTTGGCGCCCAGGTTCAGGACGTAGAGGTCCACCCAGCCGTCGTTGTCGAGATCCGCCGCGACCACTCCCATGCCGTAGCCCGTGGCCGTGATGCCGCTCTCCTCGGTGACGTCGACGAAGCGGACCGTGGCGCGGTCGTCGCTCAACTCCAGGTCGTTGCGGTACAGGCGGTCCCGGGGTGGCCACTCGCCCGTCCACGGTGTGGTCGCGGAGGTCCGGTCTCCCTCGTTCCCGAGGAGGTTGCCCTGGACCAGGTAGAGGTCGAGATCGCCGTCGTTGTCGTAGTCGAAGAGCGCCGCACCGGCGCCGACCACCTCCGGGTAGTAGAGCTGCCCGCTCATGCCGTTCCAGTGCTCGAAGTCGAGACCGGCGCTTCCGGTGGCGTCGGTGAAGAGGACTTCACGTTCTCCTGCCCGCGCGGGGCCGGGCAGGACCGCTGCCGCTACCGCAACGGCGATGCCGGCGGTGTGCGCTCTCATCGGTCACCGCCGAGACGGAAGGAGGGGGTCTCGACGCGTTCGAGAACCTCCGCGCGCTCAGAGACCCGGTACACCGCTCGCGGTTCCACGTCTTCGAAGATCTGGGCTTTGCCGCTACCCATCCACCGCACGCGGATCGCATCGATTCGCGTGGCGTCTCCAAGGCCCACTTCGAGTTGCATGCTGTTGCCGCCGAAGGAGCCGCCCGAACCGACCAGACGATGGAGCGTCCGGTTACCGCCGGGCCCGTCGACGGACAGGGCGACCCGGGAACCGACGCCGAAACGGTTGGCGCCCGAGCCGGCCGGACCGGCGCCGGCGAAGCGCAGGGTGACCCAGGCGTTGCCGCTGCCCGGATTCTCGAACAGGGCGTTGCCGAACGTGTCGGTGGGGTAGAAGCCGCCGAGCTGGTGGAGAAGGTCCATGTCTCCGTCGCCGTCCAGGTCGCCGAAGGCCACTCCGTGACCCTTCTGGAGGTGGCCGAAGCCGCCGGCGAAGGTGACTTCCTCGAAGCGCCGGCCGTTGTACCGGTACATGACGTTCGGCATCAGGCTGGCTAGGTCCGGTTCGCCGGTACCCAAGTAGAAATCGAGCCAACCGTCATTGTCCAGATCGCCGTAGTTCGCGCCCATCGGCAGAGCGGGCCGGCGGATCCCCAGTTCCCGGGAGACCTCGGACATCCGCAGCCTGCCGTCGCAGCCGGGTTGCGGCCCGCAGTCGTTGCGGTAGAGCAGGGGCTGGCCCACTCCGGGATCCGAGCCCATGTAGGAGGCGACGACTTCGGTCGCCTGGTCGCGATAGTCGCCGACGTAGAGATCGAGGTCGCCGTCGTTGTCGTAGTCGAAGAACCAGGTCGCGAAGCTCTCCCGCTCCGGCTCGGTAACCCCTACCCGAACGGCCTCGTCCTGGAAGGCGCCCCCCGAGTTCCGGTAGAGCCGGTTGGCGCCGAAGTTGGAGACATAGAGGTCGAGGTCGCCGTCGTTGTCGACATCGCCCCAGGCGACGCCCTTCGCGTAGCGCAGGTTGCTGACGCCGGCCTCAACGGCTACGTCCTCGAACGTGCCGTTGCCCAGGTTGCGGAACAACTGCGAGGGGTACTGGTGGGCTTCGCTCGCCTCGTTGCCGACGTAGAGGTCGAGGTCGCCGTCGCCATCGTAGTCGCCCCAGGCGGCCGCCTGGGTCGGATACGCCGGTTCGGCCAGACCGGCCGCCTCGGTGACATCGATGAAGCGGCTGGCCTCGCCGTTCAGTTCGTTGCGCAGCAGCGAGTTGCGGATGCGCCCCTCCTCCAGCAGCCATGCGCCGCGCAAGACGAACAGATCGAGGCTGCCGTCGTTGTCGTAGTCGGCGTGGATCAGGTTCAGGCCGCCAAGTTGATGCTCGAGTCCCCAGGCAACGCTTGTGTCTTCGAAGCCGCCGTTGCCGTCGCCTCGGAATGCCTGGAGTGGACCGCACGGATCCCAGGTCGAAGTGATCAGGTCGAGAATGCCGTCGCCGTCGAAGTCGTCCACAATTGCGCCGCCCGCAAGATCGAGCGCATCGACTCCGAGTTCCGGTCCGAGGTTGCGCCAGCGCCGGCCCGGGAACGAAGCGGAGGCGAAGACACTCTCGCTGATGCGGAACTCGGGAGGCACTCCGTCCGGGAAATCCCCGGTCAACCGTCGCGCTACGTTGAGAAGCCACCTGGCCCGGTGCCTCCATGGGCCGGTTGGGCGGCCTTCCTCCAGCATGTCGAGGAACAGGTCTCCTGCCGCGCGGGCGTGTTCGGGACGGCTATGGACCGCGGCGGAAGTAACCGGGAGGATGCAACTGTCGGCCGAGCGGCCCTCGTCGCCATGATGGACGCAGTTCAGATCCTCGGCGCGCTGGAGGTGGGCGAGGGCGAGGTTCCACTCGGGAATGGTCGGCCGCACGTCACGAGTGGCAGCCAGGGCCCTGGTAGCCGCCGACAGGTGCGTGATTGCCCCCGCCGTGTCCCCGAGCCGCAGCAGTTCGCCGCCGAGTTGCGCCTCGATCTCGGGGCTATTCGGATCGGAAGACAGGCTGGCTCGAAGCTCGTCCGCGAGTCTCGTTCCGAAGTAGGCGTTCGAGCCGTCCCGTAGCCGCTGGCAGGAGTCCGCGATGTCGTCGGGGGGCGCAGCCGCCAGGGGAGCTGCGAGCAGGACCAGACTGGCGAGCCCGCGGGCTGGCATGACGGGAGACTACTACGCCCGAGCGTTCTCCCCTTCCGCGTCGGCCGTGTCGCCCCCGTCACTCGCAGGTGGAGGCGTCGGCGGCAGGGGCTGGGCGGCCTTTGCGCCGAAGCGAGACGTTCCGAAGGCGGTCATGCAGGCGGCGCCGAGACCGATCGTCCATGCCAGGTAGCAGATCACGAGGCCGGGGAAGCCGAACATGAAGCGGAAGAACCAGGGCAGGCCGAGGAAGCCGAGCAGGTCGGCCACGAGGGCCAGGGCCTGGATCGTGAGCACGCCGAGAGCGAGAGCGCCGAAGCTCCCGGCCGCGACGCCGCTGGCGCCCTTGAAGCGATTCCGGAACCAGTCCCCGGCTGCCGCCGCCACTCCGGTGTACCCGAGCACGAGGGCGAGCGCCACGGCAACCAGCGCCGCTGGCCACAGGAGGATGGCGAACGGAATGCCGATCACGGTTACCGCGAGCAGAATGCTGGCGACGATCAGGGCCGGCAGGATGAGCAGTTCGATCCCGAAGCCGATCACGAGCATGATCAGCGGGTCAGAAACCGCGGCTGAGCGGACCCGGTCCACGCCCTTGGGCGACACGAGCAGCACCAGGCCGCTGAGTACGATGAGCAGGCCGGTGAAGATGATCGCCCGGACGAACTCGAACACCTTGCCCACCCGGAAGAAGGGCGGTCTTTCGCCGACCCGGGGGAACCAGTCGCCGCGCCAGCCGTCGAACCACTCGCCGTCCCAATTCCACTCGAAGTCGCCCCAGTCGACCTCGGATATCTCTCCGAGCACGGTCGCGCCTTCTTCGCGGCTGACTTTGCCTCCGACGGTGACGATGTCCCCCAGCACCTCCGCTCCCGGACCGAGCTCCACGTCCCCGCCGATGGCGACCACCTCGCCGGTCACGCGGCCGTCGATCTTTGCCTCGCCGCCGATTGCCACGGCGTCTCCCCGAACTTCCCCGTCGACCTTGATGCCGCCGCCGATCGAGGTGATGTCGTCTGCCACTTCGTCGCGACCGACCCGCACCGTGCTGCCAAAGGCCACCTTGTTGTCGAGGTCGACGCGCACCACCGGTCCGCTCTCGTCGTCAGGATCTTCCGTCTCGGCGGCTTCTTCCCGCGCTTCCTCCTGGGCTTCCTGGGCATCCGACTCTTCCTGGGCCACCTGGGCATCCGACTCCTGCTGAGGCTGGCCGAAGGCCACACCCGTGCAGCACAACCCGAAGGCGAGAAGCAGCGCGCCCGCCCTGAAGCCTCGACCTCCTGGCCGATGGACAGGTGCCCGCGACAGCCGGTGAAGGAGATGGACTCCTGTCAGACAGAGAAGCGTGACCACGGCGATCGCGATCGTCGCCGCCGGTGTGTTGAGGACCAGGTCGAGGGCTTCCCCGACCCGGACCGCCCCGTTCAGGAAGGCCACGCTCTCGGCCAGCACGGCGGCCGCATGCGTGAGGAGCCAGACCGCGGCGAACAGCGAGGCCTGAAGACCATCGAGCAGACCCAGCCACGACGAGGGGACCAGCCAGGCGGCACCGGTGAGCAGGAGGACCGCGGTTGCAGCGGAGACAGCCAGCGGCAGTCGGGTCCAGCGGGGAATCTCGAAGGGCAGGATCGGCGAGGGGGCCGGCGTCGTGGCCGGTCGACCGGTCGCGGCCACCTGCCGCATGATGCGTTCCGTGAGTCCCGCCGGAGCGGCGGGATCTTCCAGCGACTGGAACAGGGTCCGGAGGTCGATTCGGTTCCGCATGTTCATCCCTCGCAGCGTGCGCGATTGTACGACGGCGACTCGGGCACGACGTTCCGCATGCCCTTCGCCCTACGTTTGCGGGGTCGCCGTGGTTTCACGCTGGTTCCCGATCTATCGTGTTTCACACTACGCCATCCTTGCGCAGGCGTTCTTCTATCTCGCGGCGCGCCCTGCGCAGATTCGTCTTCACGGTTCCGAGCGGCATGCCGGTCGCCTCCGCGATGTCCCGGTAGGGCAGTTCTTCCCGGAACCGGAGCAGAACAACGAGCCGATACTCAGGCCGGAGTGCCGCCACCGCCGCTTCGAGAGCGGACGACAGTTCGCGCCGTTTGACCAGGGTGTCCGGGGACTCTGAGCGCTCGTCCTCGATGCGGTCCAGGATGGACGACTGGTCCGGGTCGCTGGTTTCGATCGGCATCGTGGGGAGCTTCTTCCGGCGAAGCTGGTCGATTGCCGAGTTGCTCGCGATCTTGAACAGCCAGCTTGCGAAGCGCCGTCTCGGGTCGTAGCGGGAGAGCGCCATCCAGGCCTTGACGAACACCTCCTGGGTGACGTCCTCGGCTATGCCGCGGTCCCGGACCATGCGCAGGACCAGGCTGAAGACGGGTCGCTGGTAGCGCTCGACCAGCGTCCGGAAGGCGAGTTCCGAACCCTCGATCGCCTCCGCCACCAGGGCAGCTTCGTCCTGTGGACCGTGGGGCATCGACTCAGTGTGGCATGAGGGGCGTCTGCCCGTATCATTGCCGCCGTGCGCTTTGATCCGGACTCGACGAACTACGCGGAACTGACGGACGCGATTTGCGCGGTGCGCGCCGCCAGCCGGGTCACCCGACGTCTGCAGGCCGGGCTTGGAGGCGCCTTCCTGACCAAGGACGACCGCTCGCCGGTGACGGTCGCGGACTACGCGGCGCAAGCCCTGGTCAGCCTTGTGCTGCCAACGGAAGACGCCATCGTCGGCGAGGAGACATCGCCCGACCTTGTGACCTCCGAGGGGCGGGAAGTCATGGCCAGGGTCGCGGACGCGGTCGGGTCCGAACTGCCGGGCGTTGCCGCGAAACAGGTTGGCGAAGCGATCGATCGCTGTTCGAGCGCCGGCGGCGCGACCGGCAGGTTCTGGGTGCTTGATCCGATCGATGGCACGAAGGGGTTCCTGCGCGGCGACCAGTACGCGATCGCACTCGGTCTGATGGAGGACGGCGAGGTCGTGGGGGGAGTGCTCGGCTGTCCCAATCTGCCTTCGGCCGTCGGTCGCGGGTGCCTGTTCGCCGCCGCCCGCGGGCGGGGCGCCTGGGAGTTGCCGCTGGACGAGGACGGGTCGGCGCCCCACCGGATCGGCGTGTCATCGGTTGCCGACTCGATGGGCGCCGTCTTCTGTGAGTCAGCGGTGTCCATGCACTCGGATCGTGGCCGGCACGCCGGGATAGCCGAGCGGCTCGGTGTGACGGCGGCTCCAGTGCGAATGGACAGCCAGTGCAAGTACGGGGCGATTGCGCGGGGCGACGCCTCGATCTATCTCCGTCTGCCCTCTTCCGCCACCTATCGCGAGAAGATCTGGGATCACGCTGCCGGGTTCAGCGTCGTGACGGAAGCCGGCGGCGCCGTGACGGACGCTTTCGGCCGGGAGCTCGACTTCAGTCTGGGCCGGACTCTGGAAACGAATCGTGGCGTCGTGGCCACCAACGGCCTGCTGCACCGCAAGGTCCTGGCCGCGGCGGCTGCCGTCCTGCCGGAAGCTCCGGCGGCTTGACGGGCCGGCGCCGGGAGTTTCTATGACTGCGACCGAGACTCTTCTGGTGACCGGCGGCGCCGGTTTCATCGGCAGCAACCTGGCGGCCGTCGCGCTCGCCGACGCCCGCGGTGAGGGCCGGCGGGTGGTCGTGTTCGACAAGCTCACCTACGCCGGCAGCCCGAGCAACCTGGAGCGGGTGGCCGGCGACCCCCGCTACACCTTCGTGCTCGGGGACATCGCGGACCGTGAAGCGGTGCGAAAGGCGTTCGCCGAGCACCGACCGTCGGCGATCCTGAACCTCGCGGCCGAAAGCCACGTGGACCGCTCGATCGACGGCCCCGGAGCCTTCGTTCGGACGAACATTCTCGGCACCTTCGAGCTCCTCGAGGCGGCCCGACTCCATCTCGGCGGGCGGCCGGAGCGGGAGCGGGCGGCGTTCCGGTTCATCCACGTCTCGACCGACGAGGTGTTTGGAAGCCTCGGCGAGGAAGGCCGGTTCCGTGAGGACACGGCCTACGACCCCAGCTCGCCCTACTCGGCCTCCAAGGCGGCGGCGGATCATCTCGTGCATGCCTGGTGCCGTACCTACGGCTTGCCGGCGATCGTGACCAACTGCTCGAACAACTACGGCCCGTACCAGTTTCCCGAGAAACTGATCCCCGTGATGATCCTGAACGCCGCATCCGGACTGCCGCTTCCGGTGTACGGAAAGGGAGCGAACGTCCGGGACTGGCTTCACGTGGACGACCACTGCGAGGGATTGCTCCGTGTGCTCCGGCTGGGCGAGCCGGGCCAGAGCTACAACTTCGGCGGCGACGCGGAGAGAACGAACCTCGAAGTCGTGGAGGCGATCTGCGGGGCGCTCGAGGCGGAGTTCCCGGCCGCGGAGAACCCAGCGCTGGCGACGAAGGGGACAGGGAGCTACCGTGACCTCCTTACCTTCGTGGAAGACCGGCCGGGCCACGATCTGCGCTATGCGGTCGACGCCGCCAAGGCGCGGAGGGACCTGGACTGGGCCCCGCGGCGCGACTTCGAGACGGGTCTGCGTGAGACGGTGCGCTGGTACCTGGATCACCGGGACTGGTGCGACGCGGTCGCTTCCGGTAGCGAACGGCGCCGGCTGGGTCTTCAGCGGCGGTTGATGACATGAGTCCGCTTCGGGGAATCCTCCTGGCGGGAGGGGCCGGCACCCGGCTCCACCCGGTGACGCGGGCCGTCAGCAAGCAGTTGCTGCCGGTCTATGACCAGCCGATGATCCACTACCCGCTCTCCAGCCTGATGGTCGCGGGCGTGCGGGAAGTCCTGATCATCACCACGCCACACGACCAGCCCGCGTTCCGGCGCCTGCTCGGTGACGGGCGGGATCTGGGCATCGAGCTCACCTACGCCGTCCAGGAGGCCCCCGAGGGAATCGCCCAGGCCTTCCTGATCGGGGCCGAGCATCTCCGGGGCGCGCGGGCGGCGCTGGCTCTGGGGGACAACATCTTTCACGGTCACGGACTGGCCGATGTCCTGCAGCGCGCGGCTGCGCGGCACCTGTCGTCGTCCGGCGCGACGATCTTCGGCTACCGGGTCCGGGACCCGGAGCGTTACGGCGTCGTCACCTTCGACGCGGGCCGCCGCGTAGTCGGCCTGGAGGAGAAGCCGGAGGCGCCGAAGTCGCCGTACGCGGTGCCCGGTCTCTACTTCTACGACGACCGCGTCGTCGAGTTCGCGCGGGCGCTTCGTCCGTCGGCGCGCGGCGAACTGGAGATCACGGACCTGAACCGCATTTACCTGGACGAGGGGACGCTGCGGGTCGAACTGCTCGGCCGCGGCATCGCCTGGCTCGACACGGGGACTCACGAGGCACTGCTGCAGGCGAGCAACTTCATTCAGGCGCTCGAGGAACGGCAGGGCCTGAAGGTGGCGTGCCTGGAAGAGGTCGCCTACCGCATGGGCTACATCGACGCCGATCAGTTGCGGCGGCTGGCGTCAAGGACCAACGACGCGTACGGCCGCTACCTCAGCCTGGTCCTGGAGGAAGGCCGATGAGCGCCCCGCCCGGGGTTCGCGCTACGGGGCTGCACAGTGTCGTGATCGTCGAGCCGGTCGTTCATCGCGACGGCCGCGGTTTCTTCCTGGAGAGCTACAACGCGGCGACTTTCGCGAGGGGCGGCGTCGACCGGCCCTGGGTCCAGGACAACCACTCCCGATCGAACAGGGACACCGTGCGGGGACTTCACCTCCAGTGCCGCCGGCAGCAGACCAAGCTCGTCCGCGTCACCCGGGGCGAGGTGTTCGATGTAGCCGTCGATGTGCGGCGCGGCTCGCCGTCGTTCCTGGAGTGGACGGGCTGCCTGCTCTCGGAGGACAACTTCCGCCAGCTCTACATCCCGCGCGGATTCGCTCACGGTTTCTGCGTGGTCAGCGAGACCGCGGAGGTGCAGTACAAGTGCGATGAGTACTACGACGGCGACGATGAGCTCACGATTGCCTGGAACGACCCGCAGATCGGAATCGACTGGCCCATCGAAGAGCCGCTGCTTTCCGATCGGGATCGCGCCGCGCCGACGATCGCGGGGTGTTTCGAGCAGTTGCCGACCCTCTCCTACTGAAGTGAAGCTGCCTTACTGAGATGAGGTCGCCGATCGCAGGTGAGGACGATCTGCGCGCGGCCGATCGCGAGCAGCTCGAGGCGCACGGGATCGGCGTCGAAGAGGCGCGGCGGCAGCTTGCCATTCTGCGCAATCCACCCCCTAAAGCCGAACTGGTCCGGCCGGCTGTGCGGGGTGACGGCATCGACCCGCTGCCTGCTGGGCCGGAGGCGGAACGGCTTGCCGAAGAGGGGCGTTGCGCGGCGCGATCCGGGCGCATGATCCGGTTCGTGCCGGCGTCGGGTGCGGCATCCCGGCTCTTCGCGGAACTCAGGGAGGCTGGCGCCGGCGGCGACCCGCACCATCCGGTACTTCGTCGCTTCGAGAGCGCGCGGCGCCATCTGCCCTTTGACGGCGGCTCGGCGGACGTTCTCGAGCGGTACGGTGACACGCCGAAGGCCCTGATCCCCTTCCACCGGTATCCCGATGGCGAGGTGCGCACGGCGCTGGAGGAGCATCTCATCGAGGCAGCCGCCGTCCTCGGAGGCGGCGGTTCGGCGGCGCTCCACTTCTCGGTCGCTTCGCGACACCGCCCGGCGTTCGAGGCGTTCCTCGACGAGCGGCTGCCGGCCCTCGAGCGGCGTCGCGGGTGCCGTTTCGAGGTCACGCTCTCCCACCAGTCGCCGGCCACCGACAGCATCGCCCTCGACGAGGGGAATCGACCGTTTCGATTGATGGACGATCCGGCGGCGCCCCTGCTCGTCCGGCCCGGTGGACATGGCGCGCTGCTCCGCAACCTCCAACGGTTGGCGGACCAGGGCTTTGAACTCATCGCGGTGAAGAACATCGACAACATCCAGCCGGAAGCGTTCCAGGGCCCCGCGGTCAGGGCCCTCCGGGTTCTTGCTGGGATCGCGTGGGAGCTGGCGCAGGTTTCCGACCGGCCATCCCGGGTTTGCGGCGTCGTGCCGGCCGTTGGCACGGCGGGCGGCGGTCCGTTCTGGGTGCGTCACGAATCGGGCCAGGTCGGCCTGCAGATCGTCGAGACGTCGCAGATCGACCTGGAGGACGCGGAACAGTCGGCCATCCTTCGCAGGTCCACTCACTTCAATCCTGTGTTCATGGTCTGTGCGGTCCGCAAGCCCGGCGGCGAACCGTACCGCCTCGAGAACTACGTCGATCACGGCGCCAGCTTCCTCGTCCACAAGAGCCACGGCGGAAGGCCGCTCTGCTCGCTGGAGCGTCCCGGTTTGTGGAACGGCTCGATGGCCGGGTGGAAGACACGGTTCGTCGATCTCCCCGGCGAGGTGTACACACCGGTCAAGACCGTGTTCGATCTCGCGGGTGCGGAGCACCGCCGCAGTGGAGATGACGAATGAGCGAAGCTCCCGGACCCGCTGGTGCGAGGTCCTCGAAGGCGGGCCTGGCCTTCCGGGCCGCCGCAGTCGTCGGTCTTGTCGCGGCCCTGCTCCTGTTCGGCCGGCGCGTGGCGGGCTACCTGCCGGAGTTCAGCGCCTGGGTGGACGGTCTCGGCGTGTGGGGCCCGATCGTGTTCGTCCTGGGCTACACCGTCGCGACCGTCGCCTTCATTCCCGGTTCGTTGCTGACCCTCGCCGGCGGCGCCATCTTCGGTCTCGCCGAAGGCACCGCGCTCGTGTTCGTCGGCGCCTCCCTGGGGGCGACGGCGGCCTTTCTGGCGTCGAGGTACCTGGTCCGCGGGGCGATCGAGAAGCGGGTCGCCGCGGAGCCCCGCTTCGCCGCGATCGACCGCGCGGTGGGCCGCGAGGGATTCAAGATCGTCCTCCTGCTGCGTCTCACGCCGGTCGTCCCCTTCGTGCTGCTGAACTACGCCCTGGGCCTGACCAGGGTGAGTCTGGGGGACTACGTCCGCGCCTTCATCGGCATGTTCCCGGCGACCTTGCTCTACGTCTACTACGGCAAAGTGATCGGCGACGTGGCCGAGATCGCGGCCGGCGTCGGCGACGACCGGGGTTGGGGCGACCATGCGCTCCTGGGCGTCGGGCTGATCGCGACCGTTGCCGCGACCACCATCATCGTGCGCATCGCCCGAAGGGCACTCAGGGAGGAGGTGGGCGAGTGAGGGGTGTCAGACCGGAGATCCTGGCGGAGGACCGGCACGACCGGGAACTGACCGCTCAGGTGGCGCCGCCGGACTGGACGAATCCTGAACCGTCGGCTCGCTACCACCTGGTGGTGATCGGGGCCGGCACGGCCGGCCTGGTGACGGCGATCGTGGCGGCGGGCCTGGGCGCCCGGGTGGCGTTGATCGAGCGCCGGCTGATGGGCGGCGACTGTTTGAACTTCGGTTGCGTACCGTCCAAGGGCGTGATCGCGGCCGCCAGGCGATGGAGCGCGGGCCGCGCCGATCCACTCTTTGGAGCGCCCGGGTCCGAGCGGCCTGGCGACTTCGGCGCGGCGATGGAGCGGATGCGCCGCGTGCGCGCGGCGATCAGCCGGGACGACAGCGCCGAGCGCTTCCGGGATGCCGGCGTCGACGTCTACCTGGGCGAGGGGCGCTTCCTCTCCGATCGCCTGGTGGCGGTGACGGGCTCCGCCGGCGATCGGCAACTGCGCTTCCGGCGGGCCGTGATCGCGACCGGCGCCCGCCCCCAGGCGCCGCCGATACCGGGCCTCGACCGCTGCGACTACCTGACCAACGAGACCGTCTTCGCACTCACCGAGCGGCCGGATCGGCTGGCCGTCATCGGCGCCGGCCCGATCGGCTGTGAGCTCTCCCAAGCCTTCGCCCGGCTCGGCAGTCGGGTGAACACGTTCGACGTGCTGCCCGGCATCCTGCCGCGAGAGGACCCGGACGCTGCGGCCCTGGTCGAACGAGCGCTCCGGCGCGACGGCGTCGAGTTGGCGCTCGGCGCCACGATCGAAGAGGCCAGACCGGACTCCGAAGCGATCCGGCTGGTCCACGTCGACGGTGAGGGTGAACGCCGAGAGACGGTGTGCGACGAACTCCTCGTCGCCGCCGGCAGAACGCCGAACGTCGAAGGTCTGGGACTTTCGGAGATCGGCGTTCGGTCCGACGCGAGCGGCGTCCAGGTCGACGCGAAGCTGCGGACGACGAATCGCCGCATCTTCGCGGCCGGCGACGTGACGCCCGCGCCCAACTTCACCCATCTGGCTGACGCCCACGCCGGCGTCGTGATCCAGAACGCGCTGTTCTTCCCCAGCGCGCGCGCCGACCGGCTGGTCGTGCCGCGCTGCACCTACACGTCGCCCGAGGTGGCGCACGTCGGTCTGGACCGCGCCGAGGCGGAGGAGCGGGGTATTGCCGTCGACGTGATCGACGTGCCGCTTGGTGAGAATCACCGCGCCATGCTCGACGGCGAGGAGGAGGGACTCCTGCGCGTACTGCTCCAGCGAGGCAAGGACCGGGTGCTCGGCGCCACCGTGGTCGCCGCCGGCGCCGGCGATCTGATCGCGCCGCTCTCGCTGGCCGTCACCCATCGGCTTGGCCTTTCCCGGTTCACCTCGACGATCCTGCCGTATCCGACACGCGCCGAGGTGTTGAAGAAAGCGGCAAACCAGTGGCGCACGACCCGGTTCACTCCGCTGGCCCAGCGGATCTTCGCGCGCTGGTTTCGCCTTACGGGCTGATCCGGCTAGAGGTGACGCCTTCGCCGGCGCCGGCGTCTCCGCCTTGGTCGCGGCCGGGCGGCGGGCGCCGGCTGGCCGGACGGCGCGGCGGCGGCGTGTTGCTGCCACGCCTCCAATGCTCCGGCGCCGGTGCCGGTGGCGGCGGAGAGGAGGGCGAAGAGGTCGAGAGCGGGCCCGAAGGCTTCGCGCCGGACGAGGCTCTGCACGCTTCTCGAACTCCGGGGCTCTTCGCACAGGCGCTGGAAGGTCTCGAGCGCCTTTTTCATCCTGCTGCGACGCGCTGCGGAGAGGGCGAAGCGCTCGCCGAAGTCAGCCACCACGTCGTCTACGAGCTGCTGGAGACGGCGGCGATGAACCCTTGCGCCGCCCGCTTCCAGGCGATCCCTGCCCACCACGACGCGCGGCAGCAGCAGGGACGAGAGGAGCACGGCGGTCGGCACCTCCGGGCCCGCCCGTACCCGTTTGTCCAGAAGGCTGGCGAGCTGCGAGAAACTGCTCGCCCCGCTCGACGGTCCCGACACTTCGTCGACCTCGGGGAGGACGACCGGCAGCAGTCCGCAACGTCCCATCCAGTCGAAGGCCGCGGCGCTGCGGCCACTCGAGAGCAGTTGGAGCAATTCCTCGATCAAACGGTGCGGCGAAGCCTTGACCATGTCGCGCCGATGCGCGAAGGCGGCGCCGAGCGTCTCTTCCTCGATCTCGAAGTCCAGGCGAGCGGCGAACTCGCAGGCGCGCAGCATGCGCACCGGATCCTCCCGGTAGCGTACGTTCGGATCGCCAATCACCCGCAACGAGCGGTGCTCCAGGTCCCGAATGCCGCCGACGTAGTCCACGACCGCTCGGTCCGAGGCGCGATAGAGCAGGGCGTTGACGGTGAAGTCGCGGCGGAACGCGTCCTGCCTCGGCGTGCCGTACGTGTTGTCGCTGGTCACGAGGAGTTCGCCGGGTGAACGGCGCTGGTCATCCGGGTCAGGTGCGCCACGGAAGGTGGACACCTCGACCACCTCGTCGGCGAAAAGGACGTGGACGAGACGGAAGCGCCGGCCGATGATCCGCGAGTTCCTGAACAGCCGGCGGACTTCCTCGGGCCGTGCGTCGGTGACGACGTCGTAGTCCTTTGGTCGCCGGCCGAGCATCAGGTCGCGCACGCTGCCGCCCACCAGGCAGGCATTTCTGCCGCTCTGACGGAGCCGGCGAAGGACCTTCTGCGCGCCGGCGGAGAACTGGCGTGAGGCGATGGGATGCTTGGAGCGCGGCAGAACGGTGGCCGGGGCCGGCGCTTCCATCGGGTCAGGGTATCAACGGGCGCACCGAGGCGCTGCTAGGCTCCGCCTCCGTGGGCGCGCTCGACGGATTGCGGGTTCTCGACCTGTCGCGGCTGGCGCCCGGCCCCTACTGCTCCATGCTGCTCGCCGACATGGGAGCGGACGTGTTGCGGGTCGACAACGCGGTCGGCGGGCCGGTCCGCTCCGGTGACATGCTCTCGCGCAATAAGCGCAGCATCGCGCTCAACCTGAAGACGGCGGGCGGCCAGCGCATCCTGCACGAGTTGGCGAGGTCCGCCGACGTCTTCCTCGAGGGCAATCGCCCTGGTGTCTGTGCGCGTCTGGGTTGCGACTATCGTACGCTCTCGGCGCTGAACCAGCGTCTGGTCTACTGCTCGCTGACGGGCTACGGGCAGACCGGGCCGATGTCCCAGGCCGCGGGCCACGACGTCAACTACATCGCGCTCGCCGGCGTGCTGTCACAGATCGGGAACGGGAGCGACCCGCCATTGCCGCCGCTCAACCTGGTTGCCGACTTCGGCGGCGGCGGGCTGATGGCCGCTTTCGGCATCCTCTGTGCGCTGTTCGAGCGGCGACGGTCCGGCCGAGGCCAGTACATCGACGCCGCGATGATCGACGGCGCGGCTTCGTTGATGGCCGTCCACTTCGCCCAGAAGGGCGCCCGCTCGAAGCCGGGGAACGGCCTGCTGGGCGGCGGCGCCGCGTTCTACCGCTGCTACGAGTGCAAGTGCGGCGGTTACGTCTCGGTGGGCGCGATCGAGCCGCAGTTCTTCGCGGCGCTGTGCGAAGGGACCGGGGTCGACGTGGTAGATCAGCAGATGGACACGGAGCGCTGGCCTGAACACATCGAGGCCTTCCGGCGCGCCTTCCTGACGCGCACGCGGGACGAGTGGGCGGAAGTGTTCAGCGAACTCGATGCCTGCGTGTCGCCGGTGCTCGACCTCGACGAGGCGCCCCGCCACGCCCACAACGCCGAGCGCGGCACCTTTCCGATCGGACCTGACGGCGAGATCCACATCGCGCCGGCGCCGCGTCTGGAGCGCACGCCGGGAACGCTACGGCGGCGCGAACCGCGGATGGGGGAGCACACGGAGGAGGTTCTGGCGGAACTCGGCTACGGCGCAGGCGACATCCTCGAACTGGAACAGAACGGAGCGGTCCTCAAGGCATGAGCAGCGACAACGTACATACCGGCCCCCCGGCGGATGGCGCCGGGAGAGTGTTCGAAGACTTCTCCGTCGGCCAGGTCTTCCGGCACGCGCTGGGCAGGACCGTTACCGAGGGCGACAACGTCTGGCTGACGATGATCACCCTCAACCCGAACCCGATCCACTTCGATCGGGAGTACGCGGGCCAGACCGAGTGGGGCCGGCCTCTGGTCAACTCGTGCTTCACCCTGTCCCTGGTAACGGCTCTGACCGTGGCCGACCTTTCCCAGAACGCGGTGAACCTTGGCTGGGACAGGGTCCGGCTACCCAACCCGGTGTTCGAGGGCGACACCCTCTACGCGCAGAGCGAGGTGCTCTCCGTGCGCGAGTCGAAGTCGCGGCCGCACCAGGGGATCGTCGGCTTCCGGACCGTCGGCTACAACCAGGACGGCAAGCCCGTGATCACCTTCGACCGGACGATCCTGGTGTACCGCCGGGGCCACGTGCCGGCGAAGCCGACCCGGCCGGAACTTCGGCGCTAGCGGTCCGCCAGCGGCTTGTAGTCGCGGGCCAGGGCACCCGTGTAGACCTGCCGGGGCCGGTTGATCCGGTTCTCCGGGTCGCCGCGCATCTCCTTCCAGTGGGCAAGCCAGCCGGGCAGCCGGCCGAACGCGAACATGACGGTGAACATGTTCGTCGGCAGGCCCATTGCCCGGTAGATGATGCCGCTGTAGAAGTCGACGTTCGGGTAGAGCTTGCGGTCGACGAAGAACTGATCCCGGAGGGCGACCTCTTCCAGACTCCTGGCGATCGCCAGCAGCGGATCGTTGACGCCGAGTTGCGCGAGGACCTGGTCCGCGGCGCCCTTCAGGATGCTGGCCCGCGGGTCGAAGTTCTTGTAGACGCGGTGGCCGAAGCCCATCAGGCGGAAGGGATCGTCCCGGTCCTTGGCGCGGTCCACGAACTTGCTGAAGTCGTCGCCGCTGTCGCGGATCGACTCCAGCATTTCGATCACCTGCTGGTTCGCGCCGCCGTGGAGCGGCCCGGACAGGGCATCGATGCCGGCCGAGATCGCGGCGAACAGGCTGGCGCCGGAGCTGCCGACCATGCGGACCGTCGAGGTGGAGCAGTTCTGCTCGTGGTCGGCGTGCAGGATGAGCAGCATGTTCAGGGCCCGGGACAGAACCGGCGGTGGTGCGTAGTCTTCGCACGGGACGGAGAACATCATGTTCAGGAAGTTCTCCGCGTAGCCCAGGTCGTTTTGCGGGTAGACGAAGGGTTGCCCGATCGACTTCTTGTAGGAGAACGCGACGATCGTCGGCAGCTTGGCGATCAGCCGAACGACGTGCAGATCGACGTCCTCGTCCTCGGAGTAGAAGGTGGCGAGCGACGAGATCATCGAGGACAGGATCGCCATCGGATGCGCCGTCGGCGGATACGCCTCGAAGAACTTCTTCATGTCTTCGTGGATCAGCGTGTGCCGTCGGAGCTTTGCGCGGAAATCGTCCAGTTCGTCCTGGTTGGGCAGTTCGCCGTAGATCAGCAGGTAGCAGACCTCGACGAAGGACGCCTCCTCCGCGAGTTGCTCGATCGGGTAGCCGCGATAGCGCAGGATGCCCTGCTCGCCGTCGATGAAGGTGATCGCGCTGCGGCAGGAACCGGTGTTTCCGTAGCCGGGGTCGAGCGTTATGGCACCGGTCAGGCTCCGGAGCGCGTGGCTCTGGATCGCCACTTCGCCCTCGGAGC
The DNA here is from genome assembly GCA_011525365.1 of Acidobacteriota bacterium. Classification (GTDB taxonomy): domain Bacteria; phylum Acidobacteriota; class Thermoanaerobaculia; order Multivoradales; family Multivoraceae; genus Multivorans. The sequence goes on along the minus strand of WTGQ01000002.1, from coordinate 3,569,462 downwards.
CGACGATAACGGGGAATTCGTACTCCTGATCGTCCAGATTCAGCTTCGCTACACCCATAGTCTGCTGTCCCACCTCGTGTCTTTGCCTGGTTTCGGCCCGTTTCGGCTGGCGTATTCGGCGCGGAGTGTAGCAGCCCCACCAACGGCAGTGGGCCATGGTCAGGTCCGATTCAGACGCCCCGCGTTTCGGCCCCCCACAGCGCCTTGTGAAGTTGCATCGAGACCCTTGCCGGAAGCCGGTCCTCAAGCACCCAGGATGCCAGCTCGGCGGGTTCCAGGGCATCCCAGACGGGCGACAGGTGGACCGTGCAGCGGCGGTCGATCCGGTGCCCGTGAATCGCGTCGCGCGCCCACTCGTAGTCTCCCCGGTCGGCGAGGACGAACTTCACTTCGTCGGTCTGACGCAACGCCTCGATGTTGGGCCAGTGGTTGTTCGCCGCCTCGCCGCTGCCCGGGCATTTCAGATCGATGATGCGTCTCACACGCGGGTCGACGCTGGAGATGTCGAGTCCGCCGCCGGTTTCGAGCAGGACCTCGAGCCCGTGGTCGCACAACCCGCTCATCAGCGTATGGACGCCGGGCTGGAGCAGCGGCTCGCCTCCGGTGACTTCGGCCAGCGGGCAATCGTACGAGAGCACCCGGTCGATGACCTCGTCGACCCGCATCCAGGCGCCTTCGTAGAAGCTGTAGTCGGTGTCGCACCAGGTGCAGCGCATCTGGCAGCCGGTGAGTCGCACCAGTACGCAGGGGCGGCCCGCGAAGGTCGATTCCCCCTGGATCGAGTAGAAGATCTCGTTGATCCTGAGGCGCTCGCGGGCCGGCAGCGCGGCGACCGGATCGGCCGGACGACGTCGATCAGGCGTCGTCGTCAAGGAGCTGTCGCAGCACGTACTGGAGGATGCCCGCGTGCCGGTAGTACTCCGCCTCCTGAGGCGTGTCGAGGCGGACGCGCGCGCGGAAGGCGATCTCGCCGTCGTCGCCCGTGGCGCGCACGCGCACGGTCAGGCCGGGTTCGAAGTCCGCGGCGAGCCCTGCGGCAAGCCCTTCGATGGCGTACTCCTCGCGGCCCGTGAGCCCCAGTTCGGCGGGGCCTTCGCCGTCCAGGAATTCGAGCGGCGCGATCCCCATCCCGACCAGGTTGCTGCGGTGGATCCGTTCGTAGCTCCTGGCGATGACCGCTTCCACGCCGAGCAGCCTGGGCCCCTTGGCGGCCCAGTCACGGGAAGAACCCGTGCCGTACTCGAGGCCGGCCAGGATGATCTGGGGCACGCCGCGTTCGCGGTAGGACATCGCCGCGTCGTAGATCGACGTCTGCTCGCCTTCCGGCAGGAGGAGGGTGTAACCGCCCTCGACTCCCGGCACCAGGTGATTGCGCAGGCGGACGTTGGCGAACGTGCCCCTCATCATGACTTCGTGGTTGCCGCGGCGGGCGCCGTAGGAGTTGAAGTGGGCGCGTTCGACTCCCAGGCCGCGCAGGTAGGCGGCGGCCGGACTGTCGCGACCGATCGCGCCGGCGGGCGAGATGTGGTCGGTGGTCACCGTGTCGCCGAGCAGCGCCAGCACGCGGGCGCCGGCGATGTCCCGGACGGGTTCGGGCTGGCGCGGCATGTCGACGAAGAACGGAGGCTGCTTCACATAGGTCGAATCGGCCTGCCAGTCGAACGTCTGGCCGGAGGGAACGTCGAGCGCCTGCCAGGTCTCGCTGCCGGCAAAGACGTCGGCGTACTGGCGCGTGAACATCTCGGGCCGCAGCGAACTCTCTAGCGCGGCCTGGATGTCGGTCTGGGCGGGCCAGATGTCGCGGAGGTACACCGGGCCGTTCGGGCCGTCTGCAAGGGGCTCGCTGTACAGGTCGATGTCGATGCGGCCGGCGAGCGCGTAGGCCACGACCAGGGGCGGTGAGGCAAGGTAGTTGGCGCGCACCTCGCTCGAGATCCGGCCCTCGAAGTTGCGGTTCCCGGAGAGGACGGAAACGGCGACCAGTTCGCCTTCGGCGATCGCGGCCGATGTCGCGGCCGGCAGCGGGCCGCTATTGCCGATACAGGTCGTGCAGCCGTAGCCGACGGTGTGGAAGCCGAGCTGCTCCAGGTAGGCGGTCAGGCCGGCCTCGGCCAGGTAGTCGGTGACGACCTTGGACCCTGGCGCCAGACTCGTCTTCACCCACGGCCGGGTCCGCAGGCCGGCTTCGACGGCTTTCTTCGCCAGCAGTCCGGCGGCCAGCATGACGGACGGGTTCGAGGTGTTCGTGCAGCTCGTGATGGCGGCGATGACCACGGAACCGTCGGTGATCCGGGCCGATTCGCCCGCGTCGCCGGCATTGTCGGATGCCGCGCCGTCACCGGCGGCGCCGTTGCCGTCGAGCACTGGCAGGCCGCCGCCACGGGTCGACAGTTGGGGCAACTGACCGAGGAAGGAGTTCTTGACCTCGGACAGGGGAACCCGGTCCTGGGGCCGCCGCGGACCGGCCAGCGACGGCTCGACCGTACCGAGATCGAGTTCCAGCGTCTCGCTGTACTCGGCCTCCGGCGTCTCCGGACCGTGGAAGAGCCCCTGCTCGCGGCAGTACGCCTCGACCAGGTCCACCTGCTCTTCGCTGCGTCCGGTGAACCGGAGGTAGTCGATGGCGGCGCGGTCGATCGGGAAGATGCCGCAGGTGGCTCCGTACTCGGGCGCCATGTTCGCGATCGTCGCGCGGTCGGCCAGTCTGAGTTCGGCGAGTCCGGGACCGAAGAACTCGACGAACTTGCCGACGACACCGTGGCTGCGCAGCATCTCCGTGACCCGCAGCACGAGGTCGGTGGCGGTCGTACCCTCCGGCAACGCGCCGACAAGGCGGAAACCGACGACCTGCGGCACCAGCATGGCGATCGGTTGACCCAGCATCGCGGCCTCCGCCTCGATGCCGCCGACGCCCCAGCCCAGGACGCCGAGGCCGTTGATCATCGTGGTGTGGGAGTCGGTGCCCACCAGGGTGTCGGGATAGGCGAACGGAGGCTCGGCGTGACCGTTCTGCGAGGTCATGACGCCGCGCGCAAGGTACTCGAGGTTGACCTGGTGAACGATGCCGGTCGCGGGGGGCACGACGCGGAAGTTCTCGAAAGCGGTCTGGCCCCAGCGCAGGAACAGGTAGCGCTCCTCGTTGCGCTCGAACTCCCGCTCGGCGTTGATCAGCAGCGCGGCGGCGGAGCCGTACTCGTCTACCTGCACGGAGTGGTCGATCACCAACTCGGCCGGCTGCAGCGGGTTGATGCGGGAAGCATCGCTGCCCATGGCAGCCATCGCATCGCGCATCGCGGCCAGGTCGGCCACCGCGGGGACGCCGGTGAAGTCCTGGAGCAGCACGCGTCCGGGCATGAAGGCGATCTCGACGCTCGGTTCGGCCCGGGGTTCCCAACGAGCGACGGCCTCGATGTCCTCCGCCGGAACGACGCGACCGTCCTCCCGGCGCAGCAGGTTCTCGAGCAGGATCTTCAGGGCGTAAGGCAGGCGCTCTACGGGCAGGCCCGCGTTTCCCAGGGTCGGCAGGTGCGCGATCCGGAAGGACCGGCCCGCGCCGGTCATCGTTCTTAGCGCGCCGAAGCTGTTCGTCATGTCTGGTTCTTCCCTGGTCGAGCGAGGCGCCGGACCTCGATGGACGGATCGTGCCGTTGGGCGCACAAGATAACCGAAAGCGCGGCGGTCGTCAGTCGGCCATGACCCGCGGCCGCGTGTAGAGTCGCGCCCATGTCCGGGGTGGACGACTTCGAGACGCCGACTCTGCTGGTCGCCATGCCCCAGGTTCTCGATCCGTTCTTCTTTCGGGCGGTCGTGCTGCTCGCCGCGCACGAAGACGGCGGCGAGGGGGGCAGTCTGGGCTTCGTCGTCAACCGGCCCAGCCAGCTCAAGGTCGACGAGGTCCTGCGCGAGCTCGACATCGAGTGGTCCGGCGGCTCGGAAGTCGTGGCCTTCGTCGGCGGTCCGGTGCAGCCCGAGGTCGGCACGGTGCTGCTGTCTCTCGACGGCCTGACCGGCCTGGATCGGGACGGCATCACCGAGATCGCCCCGGGTGTCGGAGCAACGCAGAACATCCTTGCGCTGCGCACGCTTGCCCGTAGCGCGCCGGACCGGATGAGGCTGCTTCTGGGCCACGCGGGCTGGGCGCCGGGTCAGTTGATGCAGGAGGTCAGCCGCAGCGACTGGCTGACGGCGCCGGTCGAGGAATCCATCGTGTTCTCCGGCGACCCGGTAGACGCCTGGTCGGGCGCGCTTGCCTCCCTGGGGATCGATCCGGCGTCCCTGCCGAGCTGGACCGCCGGCGACGGCGACTCAAACTGATCCGCTACGTGCCGGTGGATCCGAAGCCGCCGTCGTTGCGGCCGCCCTCCGTTGGCCGCCGGCCGAGAGCTTCGTCCTCGCGGAACGTGATCTCGGGAACGGCGGCGACCACCATCTGCGCCAGTCGCTCGCCGCGTTCGACGTCCACGGCCTCGTCGCCCAGGTTGGCCAGCAGCAGCTTGACTTCGCCTCGATAGTCGCTGTCGATCGTGCCGGGGGCGTTCAGGACCGTCAGGCCCTGGCGAAACGCGAGTCCGCTGCGGGGCCGGATCTGCGCCTCGTAGCCGGGCGGCAGGCCGAGGACGAGACCGGTCGGGATCAGACGGCGCGCGCCGGGAGCGATTCGGACCGGCTCGGAAGTGGCGGCGCGCAGGTCGTAGCCGGCGCTGCCGGTCGAAGCCCGCTCCGGCAGACCGGCGGCGTGCGGCAGCCGGCGGATCCTGACGGCGACGGCAGATTCCCGGCTCAACGGCCCTCTCTGCCGGGCGCCGTGCCGTCCTGGACCTTGGGACCGTCGAGCACTCCGGGCGGGAACGGCTTGCCGATCCACTCGCTGGTCAGCCGCGGCGGCGGCCGCCCGTCGGCGACGTTGCCGGGCCTGAGCTGGATCAGCTCGCTGGTGAAGTACCAGTCTCCGACATCCTGCTGGCCGTTGAAGACGCGCTTCGAGGGACCGGGCGTGGCGCTGTAGACCCCCAGGATCGGCCCGACGACGGGGCCCTCGCCCTCTTCCTCGTTCGGCGGAGGTACAGCCGTCATCGAGCCGCCGCCGGCGGCCGCGACGGCGGCCGCGTTGGTCGCCGGCTGGGCGCTGCCGGTCTGGTTGCCGCGCCCGCCGGTGTTGCTGGCCCCCCCCTGCATCAGCAGGCCCCAGCGGCCGTCCTCGGCCATCGGGTTGGTCCACAATTGACGAATCGCCCGCGGCTGTACTTCGACGAGTTCCTCGAGCGCCGTCGGCAGGCGTCCCTGGCGCACACGGAAGATGCGGATCGCCTCGGCATACTGCAAGCCGCGGAAGATGAGTTCGGCCTCCTTCTGTCGCTGCGCCCAACTGCTCCAGTAGGGCAGCGCGGCCGCGACCGCGATGTTCATCACCGTGATCAGGATGGCCAGGGCCACCAGGTTGTAGCCGGCCTCGGGATGGCGGTCACCAGTCGGCATAGGCCTCCCCGTTCAGCGAGCTTTCCTCCGAACCGGAGTGGACATCCTCGACTCCCGGATCCCCGAACGGCGACAGGTCGGTCTCGGCCCAGGGGTCTTCGTCGGCTGAGGAAGGAAACTGGGCCAGCACCTCGACCCAGGTCTCGGTGCTGCGGGTGATCGGGTCGGGCGGGATGGCGCGCAGATACTCCTCCTCGACGAGCGCCTGGAGGCTCGGCGGGTAGTGGCCCTTGTCGGCGTAGTGCTGCTCTATCGCGTCGCGCATGACGCGGAGGTTCTGCTTGAGCGCCGCCTCCTGCGCCCGCCGCGGCGCGTTCTTGAGCAGCGGCACGGCGACGGCGGCCAGGATGCCGATGATCGCCATGACGATGATGAGTTCCAGCAGCGACATGCCGCGCTGGGCCCGGATGCGTTGGTTCATGTCACCACTCCTCGTACGGCACGCGGTTCAACCCGACTCCGTCGCTCAGCGAGTAGACGTCGTAGACGTTCTCGCCGCCCCAGGAACCGCCGTCCGGGTCGTCCTGGTAGCTCCGGAGGCCCCACTCCGCTTCGCCGGTCATCGGGTCGACCGGGATGCGGCGGAGGAAGCGGATCTCGCCCTCGACCTGCCCGATGAGCTGGATCGGCTCCACCAGGTTCTCGAGTTCGCCCGGATAGCCGTCGGTGCCGATCTCGATCGGGATGAGCCCGACGTCGCTGTAGCGCTTGTGCTCGTCGATCGCGTTGCGCATCTGGCGAAGGTGGGAACGCAGTTCCGCCTCCTTGATTCGCTTGTTCGTGTAGATCGCGGTCGGCATCGCGACGGCGGCCAGGACCAGCATGACGGCGCAGACGGTGACCAGCTCGACCAGTGTGTACCCGGCCCGGCGCCACCCGCCTGCCTTCTTCATGCGACCGTCTCCGGCCGTTCACGATCCGCACTTTCGTCGTCCCGAATCTCGATCTCGAGTGGCTGAACGATGGGCGAGGCAAGCACCTCGAGAGCCGGCCCCTTGGGTCTGGCCTGTTCGACGGCGATCGTTGCCGTACCGGGACCGGTGGTCCGCACCTCGAGCGCCAGCAGGCGTCCCCTGCCGGCTACGCCCGGCCGGTCGCCCAGCCGGCTCAAGCCCACGACGATCATGCCCGAGCTTGAGTTGTCGGTCATCAGCACGATCTCCTCCTCGGCGCCCAGGAAGGACCCCGCTCGCACCGCCGTGACTTCGATCAGCGACGGGTCGAAACGAAGCCGCAACGGCAGGTGGGAGAGCGGCGCCGTGGACCGGACGTCGAGCTGCACCTCGAAACTGTCGCCGACACTGGCGCGCAGAGCTTCGGGGGCGAACGTCAACTCGACTCCGGCGGTGGAACGGGCCGCCTGGCTCTGGAACGCCGCCGGCACGATGACCTGCGGAGAATCGGGACCCGGCCGGGAATCGAGCAGATCCGCGTTGCGCGGCGGATTGCCTGGCGGCGGTACGAGTTCGACGCCCAGCGGCGGGCCTTCGTCTTCCTCCCCCTGCGACTGTTCGCCCTCCGGTGCCGCGTCCCGCAGGCCCGGTGGCAACCGGTCCTGGAGTTCGTCGCGGGCGCCGCCTTCGGCTTGCGGTTCGTCGAAGGGACCGTCGACGCCGGAGTCGACCCGAGGGCTCGAGCCGCGGTACACGACGTTGCTTTCCGTGCCGACCCAGATGGGAGCGAGGTCCTCCTCCCGGATGTCCGCGCGCCGGATGATGTGGGGGGTCAGGGTCAGCACGATGTCGGTGCGCCTGTTGTCGGTCGAGCGCCGGGAGAACAGGCGCCCCAGCACGGGGATCTCGGACAGCCCGGGAATGCCGCCCTGACTGTTCGTCTCGGACGTGCGGATCAGCCCGGCGAGGAAGTTCGTCTCGCCGTCGCGCAGCCGGATGCTGGTGTCGATGTTGCGGCTGCCGATGATCGGTTGGGCCTCGGTATAGCCACTGATGTTGCTGACCTCGATGTCGAGCTCGAGCGACACCTCTTCGTTGTGATGCACCCGCGGTGTGATCCTTACCTCGATGCCGACGTTCTGGTACTGATAGGACGTGATCGGCACGATGTTGCTGCCCGCCGTGTTCGCCGTGTTGAAGCTGGTGACCGGGATCGGCACCCGGTCGCCGATCGAGAAGGACGCCTCTTCGCCTTCCGTGATCCGCACCTGCGGTTTGGCCAGGGTCTGCGCGTCCGTCGCGTTCTTGACGAATTCGAAGAGGAAGCCGGGCACGGTCAGCACCCAGTTGTTCTGATTCAGGGACTCCACGTCCGACATCCGGAGCGGCACCTCCTCGCCGCCGATGTCGAGGCTGATGCCGAGCCGGTTCGCGTCCAGAGACATGCCGAGTTCCTGGAGCTTCGCGGTGTCGATCTGGAGCAGTTCGACGTCGACGACGACCTCCGCCTTCGCCTTGTCGTTCTGTTCGATCAATCGTTGCGCGATCTTGACCTTCTCCACGCTGTCGAGCATGGCGATCGCGTTCAGCCGTTCGTTGGTTGCGATGAACCTCGTGTTCAGCAGACTGCGCAGGATGGTCATCACGTCACTCACGTCCGAGTTCGAGAGGAAGAAGGTCTGGATGATGCGATCCTCGAAGCGTTGCCGGTTCTGCTGCGTGTCCTGGAGGATCATGATCGTCTGTTCGTCGAGCACCCGGTAGAAGTGGCCGAGGCTGTGCATCAGGATCTCGAGGCCCTCGATCGCCGTCACGTCGCGCAACTCGATGCCCTCGGGCCCGACCGGTGCGTCGCGCAGCCTGGTGTCGAAGACGATGTTGATCCCGAAGGCCTGCCCGATCGCCCGGTAGACCTCCATGAACGTCGCGTTCGGGAAGTCGAAGCTGACCGGCTCGTCGGATAGCGGACTGAGCGTAGGCGGCATCGGCTCGGCGGCGCGGACGTCGTCCTTCATCTGGGAGATGGTCCTGGGCTGGAGGCCGCTGGTCTCGATCTTCGTGCGGATCTTCTCCAGTTCGGTCAGGGCGTACTGGTTCGTCGGATCGAGCTGCACGGCACGCTGCATCTCGAGCATCGCGTCCCGGTCGCGGCCGGCCTCCTGCAGCTTCCTGCCCGCTTCGAAGTGGGCGTGGGCGGCCTGGGTCTTGGCCCGCAGCAGGCCCGCTCGGTAACGGAGATCTGCCGGGTCCTGTGTGACCAGTTCCATGTAGCGCAGAACGGCGGTATCCCAGTCGCCGGTGAGCTCGGCGTGCTGCGCCTCCCGGAAGCCCCGGTAGCCGCTGCAGGAAGCAAGGATCAGGAGCAGCGCCAGTCCCAGCGAGAGAGCCTGCCGCCGTGGACGCTGCCTTGGTTGTCGATCGTGTTCGTGCATATGGTTCAGATCCTTAGCTGCCGGCCGGCCGGCCGCCGATGGCGAGCCGCACCGGCCGTTCGTCCGGGAAACCCACGAAGAGCAGATCGACCGACTCGTAGCCGATGTTCTGCACTTCGAACTTGTCCTTGACGAGGTCGCCCTCGAGTGCGTTGAAAATGGACTTGTCGGCGTCGACGAAGACCGCGATCGGATTGTCGCTGCGTCCGAACGACCCGATGTAGAAGACGTCGATCGGCGGTGGCCTGGGTCCGAGCGGTTGCGGTGCCGGCGTCTCCCGGATGACGGGTGGCGCCGGCGTCTTCGGGATGGCGGGTCGCGGCGGTTCGGGGGCCGGAGGCGCCGCCGGCTCGGCGCCGGTCGGCTCAGGCGCGGGTCGGGTTCCGAAGGACCAGGGATCCCGTGTCGGGCGGCTGGGCGGTGGCGGCTGGTCGAGGGTGTAAGGAGCGAGTTCGACGACGTCGATCGTGGTCGAACGCAGGTCGGCCGCGGTCGTGCGGGTGAGGCCGGGGCCACCGCCGAACGACGGCAGGTATCGCCATGCGGCGACTACCACGACGACGCCGAGCAGACCCAGCAGCAGCGGGTTCGGGCGGTTCGTGGCCTGGGCGGCGCTCATGCGCCTGCCTCCTGCCGGGCAGTCCGTGATTCGTCGCCGGAGAACAGGGTCGAGAGCCGGAGATCGATGCGCAGGTTCGGCGTCGCCTCGCTCAGGCTGATCGACTCGAGGGCCACGAAGGTGTCCGTGACCTCGAGCAGGTTGACCAGCCCCCGCAACTGACTGTAGTTCCCCTCGACCGTGAACACGATCGACTTCTCGACCAGGCCGTACTGCTCCAGCGTCGCCTCCGGGTAGGAGATCGAGCCGGGACGGAGTCCCGAACGGTCGGCCAGTTCCTTGACCTCGCCGATCAGGTCGGTCAACCGTTCGCGCTCGGTCGCGAAGCCGTCGTGGTACAGGGTTCGCACCTGGTTGCGTGTGGCCTCGACCGTCGTGACCTGGCCCTCGCGGCGGGCCACTTCCTGGGTGGCGCGGGTGCGCAGATTCTGGACCTGGCCGATCTCGTCCTCGAGCGCCTGGAACCGGCCGGCGTAGACGCCGCGGTAGGTGGACAGAAGAGCCGCGTTGAGGACGCACAGGCCCGCGCCGACCCAGAACCAGATGCGCAGCCGCCAGACGCGCCGCCGCCGTCTCACGGCTGGCCCTCCGCAGGCGTCGCGCTCGTCGCCGGGGTTTCCGAGGCGTCGCCGGGGGTCCCGCGAGGCAGGTAGACGACCGCGATGGTGAAGTCCAGCGGGCCGGCGTCCTGCCGGCTCTCGTGGAGCAGCTTGGGATCGTCGAAGGCTCGATGCTCGAACAGCGCATCCATCAGATCGAGCAGACCCTGGTCGTCCCGGGCTTCCCCGGTCAGGTCGAGGACCACCCGGGAGCGGTCACCGGTTCCAAGCTCCGCGCGCCGCCGCCGGTTGCGGTCGCCGCGCTCCGGGGCCAGGCTTCGCAAGCGTGTGTTCCACGGCAGCACCTGTTCGATGTCGTTGAAGAGCTGGCCCCAGGGGAAGCGCCGGTCCCCGATGCGCTCGTTCAGGAAGGCGACTTCGCGGTTCTGCGCTTCCAGGTCGAGCCGTGCCAGTTCCGCGCTCAGCCGGTCGAGTTCCGTCTGATCTCCGGCGAGTTGCTCCCGAAGCTCCGCGAGTTCGGCGCGGGCGTCGGCGGAGCCGGTGAGGTAGCCCCAGTACAGCACCGCGTTCAGGGTCAAGAGGGCGATGCCGAGTGCCCAAAGCAGGGCGGTCAGCCGGCGCCAGGGGCGGCGGTTGACGAACGGTCGCGCGGCCAGGTTCAGGAGCATGCTCACGTCCTCACCGTGAGCGAGGCGCCCAGCATCGGCAGGGCGCGGTCGAGTTCGAGTTCTCCGGCCTCGGATCCGTTGCCGGAGGTCGTGTTGTCGTCGAGAACGCGGGCCGGTAGACCCAGGCCCTCTTCCAGCCGCTCGCGCCAGCTTGCCCGGGAGGCCTCGGCCGCCAGCATCAGGACGTGCTCGGGCAGGCTGGCTCCGGCGCCGAACAGGCCGCGCTCCTCGATGAAGCTCCTGGTCAGCCGCAGTTCGCGCACCGCCAGCCGGGAAGCGACGGAGGGCGGGAGGGCCGGGTCGAAGTTCTTGTAGCGGTAAAGAGCGGGGCTCTCCTCTGTGTGGACGAGGAGGGAGTAACCGTCGCCGTGGGCAGCCAGAAGGAGAAAGGCGCCGCCAGCGTCATGCACCTGCCGGATGGCGTGCGCCGCGCCGAGGCTCGCGTTCGTGACCATCCCGATGTGGATTCCGGCACGGCGGAACGAATCCTCGATCTGAGCCAGCACACGCTCGACGCCGAAGGCGATCAGAAAACGCGTGGCCGCGTCGCCGCCGTTGCCGGTCCGGGCGCCGCGCACGCGCAACTCCTCCACGCGGAAGGGCACTTGCTTCCGCAACTTGAAGCGAAGGGCCTCCTCGCGATGCTGTGGGTTCCGGGGCACGTCCTCGAGTTCCGCGAACGTCAGCCGCAGCCAGCGGTCCGGGAGCACGAGTGCGGCGGCCGTGACCTGAGCCCCGGTGACGGTATCGGCGGCCTGCTGGAGCTCGGCGACCACGTCGTGGAACTCGGCGGGCTCTCGCAACGGGCCGCCCAGCGCGCCCTCCTGGAACGTGTCGGCGGGCAACTCGCGTCGCCGGACGGCCTGCAACTCCGGCGTGGAGCCGCTCTGACGCACGAAGTGCGCCAGGACGAGTTCGCGCTCGTCGAGCAGGAACACCGATGCCGGTCCCCGAGGGTCGTCGAGGCCGGCAAGGCGTTCAATCCACGAAGGTAACCTTGTTGATCTCACGGAGAGTGGTCACTCCTTCGTGGACTTTCTCCAGCGCGCTCTGGCGCAGGAAACGCATTCCCTCCTCGCCGGCGGCGCGCCGGATCTCCGAGGCCGGACGCCGGTCGAGGATCAGTTCACGGATCGGGTCGGACAGATCAAGCAACTCGGACACCGCCATTCTTCCGAAGAAGCCGGTGCCGTTGCACTCCATGCAGCCCCGGCCCTCGAAGAGCTCCCAGCCGGCGATGTCGTCCCACGCGAGACCGCTCTCTTCGAGCAGGGTGTCGGTGGCCCGGACCGGCTCCCGGCAGTGGCTGCAGATGCGGCGGACCAGCCGCTGGGCCAGCACGCAGTTCAAGGCCGCCACGAAGTTGTAGAGGTCGACGTTCATGTTCAGAAACCGGCCGAGGACGTCGACCACGTTGTTCGCGTGGACGGTCGTGAACACAAGGTGGCCGGTCAGCGCGGACTGAATGGCGATTTGCGCCGTCTCCTCGTCCCGGATCTCGCCGACCATGATCTTGTCCGGGTCGTGGCGGAGGATGGAGCGGAGGCCGCGGGCGAAGGTCAGCCCCTTCTTCTCGTTGACCGGAATCTGGGTGATTCCGTCGAGCTGGTACTCGACCGGATCCTCGATCGTGATGATCTTGTCCTCGCTGGACTGGATCTCGGACAGGCAGGCGTAGAGGGTGGTCGTCTTGCCGGAGCCGGTCGGACCGGTGACCAGGACCATGCCGTACGGCTCGCGGATGAACTTGCGCAGCTTCGCGATCGTCTCGGCGTCGAGGCCGAGGACGTCGAGACGCAGGTTCCTGAACTCCTGGTTCATCGACTCCTTGTCCAGGATGCGGATGACGCAGTCTTCACCGTGGACGGAAGGCATGACGGATACGCGGAAGTCGATCGTGCGTCCGCTGACCCGGACCTTGAAGCGGCCGTCCTGGGGAATCCGCTTTTCGGCGATGTCGAGTTCGGACATGACCTTGATCCGGCTGACGATGGTCTGGTGGTGACGCTTGTCGATCGGCTCCATCGCCTGGTACAGCACGCCGTCGATCCGGTACTTGATGACGACTTCCTGCTCGCGCGTCTCGATGTGGACATCCGACGCACGGCGCTGGATGGCATTGAACAGCGTCGAGTCGACGAGTTTGATGATGGGGCTCTGGTCGGCCGAGATCCGGTCGATCGAGAGCACTTCGCCGCTGTCCTCGTCTTCCTGGACGAGCTGGATCTTGAAGTCCTCGGTCGCTTCGTCGAGGACCCGCTGCGCGCTCTCGGACTTCTGCAGGAGATCCTCGATCTCGGACCGGACGCCGATGCGGGCCTCGAGGGGTTGCCCGAGTTGCAGTTCCAGTTCATCGACGCGGACCACGTCCGTCGGATCGGCCATGACGACCGCCAGACGACCCTCCAACTGGCGTTCCGGTATGAAGCTGTAGCGGAGCATCAGGTCGAACGGGATGTGTCGGAAGAGGTCATTGTCGATGCGGAAGTTCTCAAGATCCGCGACCTCGAGCCCGAATTGCGCCGCCAGCCGGGCCGCCTCGGCTCGTTCCCGCCCGAGGCGGTCTTCGGCATCGCCTGCCGCCCGCAGGCTCTCGAGGTCCGACACGCCTTCCGCGATCAGGCGACGGTTGCGCTCCGCGGCGTTCTCTTCGTGGACGACCATCAGCCCTGCACTTGTCCCAGTACGCTGAAGAGCGGCAGGTACATCGAGAGCACGAGCAACGCGATGGTGCAGCCCATGACGATCAGCATCACGGGCTCCACCAGCGAGAGGAGCCGCTCGGTTCGGGTCTCGACATCCTCGTCAAGGAAGTCGGAAACGCTGTTCACCATCTCGTCCAGCGCTCCGGTCGCCTCACCTACCTTGACCATGTCGATCGCCAGGTCGGTGAACACTTCCGATTCTTCGAGAGCCACGTGGAAGGCCTCGCCCTCGCGGATACGTGGTCCGAGCGCCACCGCCCGCTGGTGCAAGAACCGGTTCGTGACGGCGGACGTCGCGGTTTCGAGTGCCGCGGCGAGCGGCAGGCCGCCGTGCAGCAGGGTGGCCAGGGAGCGGCAGAACTCGGACAGCGCGAAGCGGTGGAAGATCGGCCCAATGATGGGCAACCGCAGTTTCAGGCGGTCGACCAGGGCGCCGATCCGGCCGCTTCTGCCGACTCTCCAGGTCGCCCAGCTCGCCACCGCCGCCGCGGCGATGAGCACCAGGGTGGTCGGACTGCGCAGAACCTGGGATACGGCGAGGAGCAGCTGCGTGATCCAGGGCAGGTCGAGGTCGAGGGCCACGTAGAACTCCTCGAAGCGGGGCATGACGAAGAACATCATCACCGCCACGATGCCGACGGACAGGCAGATCAGGAGCGCCGGGTAGAAGAACGCGCTGACTACGCGTTTGCGGGAACTCGTGACGAGCTTGAGCTGGCGAACATACCGGCGGATGACCCGTTCCAGGCCGCCGCTCTGCTCGCCCGCCTTGAGCATCGAGCTGTAGATCGGCGGGAAGGAGTTACCCGCCGCGGCAAAGGCCTCGGAGAGTTCCTCGCCGCTCTCGACGCGATCCCGGATCTCGCCCAGCGCCTCCTTGAAGGCGGCGTGACGCTGCCGTTCGCACAGAAGGTCCAGGCACTGGAGCAGGGGCAGTCCCGCGCTGAGCAGGCCTGCCAGCTGCTGGTTGAAGATCAGGAAGTCCTGTCCCGGTATCGTCTTGCGGCCGCCCTCGGCCGCGGTCGAACCCGCGCCCAGGAGCGACCCGAAGATGTGCTGCAGGCCGCGGCGTCTGATCTCGAAGATGTACAGCCCGCGGCGCTCGATCTCTCGCCGCGCGGTGCGCAGATCAGGCGCCTCGTGGATCTGCTCCACGATGCGACCGTCGGCGGTGCCAAGCCGGCAGACGAACTGCATGACCCCGACCCGCTCCTAGTCGCCGGCGTCCAGGCCGTCTTCGCGGGGAGACCGGACAGTTACGGCGACGACCAGGCCACTGGCGTCGGATCCGGGGTAGGGGAGCGCCAGGACCAGCGGCTTTCCGACCCACACGTTGAGGTGGCCGTTGAAGACACGCTCGTCGAGAACGGCGCCGCGGCTCCGTTCGATCTCGACCCCGTACAGCTTGAGCCGGCGGTCGAGCAGCACGGTGCCGACCCGGAAACCAAGCCGGAACTCGGCGCCGATCTCGTAGCGGACGTTTTCGCCCTCCGTCGCTTCGAACTGACCCTCGCCGAGCAGTCGGTAGCTCGTGAAGGCCAGCCAGTTGCCCAGCTCGTCGGTGAGCTGCGCCGGCAGCTCGGAACGCGGGTCGCCGCTGCCGCGACGCGACGCCTCGAGGATGAAGATCTCGAACTCGATCTGCCGGCGTGGGTGGTCGAAGTCACGCAGCAGGGCGAGCAGGTGCTCGAGCACGCTGCTCCTGTCCCTCAGCACCAGTGTGTTCGTTGCCCGCTGCAGTTCGATCGTTCCCTGGGGCGACATCTCGTTCTGCATCCACTCCAGGGCGTCGTCGGCCCGCTGATGCTGGAGCGTGAAGGCGTGGCGGATCTGGGTCTCGGCCTCCTGCTGCGCGTTACCGGGTTGGGCGAAGGTCGGCCGCGGCGTGCCGGCGGCAGCCAGGAGCGCTGCAACCAGGAACGCCGGAGCGGCCAGGGTCGGGCGAAGGGTGCTCACGGCGCCACCACCAGGACCACGTCGAGGCCGTCGCCGTCGCTGCCGGGAAGCTGGTAGACCTGCAGCGGTTCGTCGCCGAGCGGCTCGACCAGCGGCGCCATCGCGATGTGGTCGGGCAGCACCGGCGGGGCGTCCGCGATCTCCTCTGCCGGCGGCGCGGTTTCCGGCCACAGCAGGAAACTCAGACCGAGCGCTGCGGCCGCGACGCCGGCGGCCAGTACCGAAGCCATGGGCAGGCGCCGGCGGGCGCTCCGCGCCTCGTTCAGCCGCCTCTCGGTTGCCCGTCCGTCGAGCTCGAGCCGTACGCGCTGGCGGATCGCCTCGACTTCGACCGCGCTGGCCTCGCCGTTGTCGCGGTCGGCGGTGTCGCCGGCGGAAGGGCCGCTGAACAACAGCAGCGGATCGGCATCGAGCGAGGCCGCACGACAACGTTCGCAGCCCTCGCGGTGCCGGAGAGCGTCTTCCCAGGCGGCGTCCACCGTCGCGTCGCCGACCTCCGAACTCCTTTCGGTCTGCTCGCGTTCGCGCAGGAGGGCAGCCCAGTCGGGGCAGAGGGAAGTCATGGGCGCTCCTTTCTCCCGGCACGGGTCCCGGCTCTTTGCGCGTACTCGGGGTATCGCCTGAGCAACTCCTCGCGGAGCAGCTTGCGGCTGTTGAACAGGTGGTTGCGGACGGTCGAGGGACGGATGCCGAGGATGCCGGCGATCTCCTTGCCGGCCAACCCCTCCATCTCGCGCAGCACGAAGACCGCGCGCTGCTTTTCGCTGAGGGTGGACGCGAGTTCGTGGAACACGGACCGGACTTCACTGGCGGAGAGCGAATCGAGTTGCCGTGCTGAGACTTCGCCCCGTTGGTGCTCGTGGTGCAACTGGAAACTCTGCAGCGAGCGGAGACGGGAGGAGCGGGAGCGCAGGTGGTCGATCGCGAGGTTCGAGACGATCCGGTAGATCCAGGTGTTCGGGCTGTAGCGGCGGTCAAAGCGATGCCGCGAGTTCCAGATCCGCAGAAAGGCGATCTGGACGATGTCGCGGGCGTCTTCCCGGTCGCCAACCAGCCGGGTGGCCAGTTGAACCAACCGGGTCGTCTTGCGTCTCATCAGCTCGTCGAGCGCGAGATCGTCGTCGCGGCGAAGGCCCTCCAGGAGTTCGGCGTCGGACGCGTCGGCCCACGCCACCTGACGCTGGTGGCGGGAGTACGCGATCGTGAGACCGCTCCGGGGAGGATCTTCGCGTGGCGGTTCCATGCGGATGGCTTGCGCGGATCTCATGCCTCGCTGTTGATACGGAGGCCCGGGGCAAAGCGTCCAAGAGGCCGCGCTTCGGGAGATGGAGAGCCCTCCGCCAGCAGGCGCCGGAATTATACTCGTGCGTCAATACGGCCCTGACCGGCCCGTCTCCGGCCGTCACCTTATGTGGTTCCTCTACCAGCTCGCGATGGCGGCAGGGTTGGGCGTGGCGGCTCCCGTGCTGCTGGCCCGGCGCGGCCGGCACTACCTGCCGACGCTGCCTGCCCGGCTGGGACGCTTGCCGGAGGCCCGGGGGACCAGGCCGCTGTGGCTGCACGCCGCGTCGGTGGGCGAAGCCGGCGTCGCGGCGACCCTGGCGCGGGCCCTGCCGCCGGACCTCGACCTGGTGGTGACGACGGTGACGCCCACTGGTCAGGCCGCGGCGGAGAAGCTCTTCGAGCCGCTGACAGCGGGCGGCAGAAGCGTGGTCGTCACGTACCTGCCCTTCGACCTGGGGTTTCTGGTCGGGCGTTTTCTGGATCGCTACGCGCCGCGCGCTCTGGTCCTGTTCGAGAGCGAGCTCTGGCCCCTGCTGCTGCGGGACTGCCGCCGCCGGTCGATTCCCGTGGCCGTGCTCAACGCCCGGATCAGCGACCGCAGCTACGGGCGGATGAAGCGGGCCGGCCGTCTCTACCGGCGGCTCCTGCTCGACCCGCTGGGTCGGCTGGGCGCCCAGAGCCCGCAGGACGAGGAGCGTCTGCTGAGCCTGGGCGCGCGGCCGGCGCGCACCTCGCTGACCGGCAACCTGAAGTTCGACACGCCGGAACCGGTCCCGGTGGCCGGTCTGGATCAGGCCCTGCGGGACCTCGCGGCCGAGCGGCCGATCTTGGTCGCGGGCTCGACGATGCCCGGCGAAGAGCCGATCGTCCTCGACGCCTTCGAACGGCTGGACCGTGAGGCGCTGCTGGTCTTGGCGCCCCGTCATCCGGAGCGCTTCGACGAGGTATGGCGAAAGGTGGAGGAACGGCCGCTGGCGGGAATGCGACGGAGCCGGATTGCCGCGGCCGGGGGCGCTGGGCCACTGCCGGCCGAGCCGCCCGGGATCGTCCTGCTCGACTCCCTGGGCGAGCTGGCCTCGATCTACCGGCTGGCGTCGGCCGCCTTCATCGGCGGCACGCTCGTGCCGACCGGCGGCCACAACCCGATCGAGGCGGCGCGGTTCGGCGTGCCCGTGATCGTCGGCCCGTCGATGGAGAACTTCCGGCGCATCGCGCGCGACCTCCATGCCGCTGACGGCGTGGCCCTGGCGGCTGACGGCGAGGCGTTGACCCGGGCGTGGCGGCGCTTTCTGGACCGACCCGACGAGGCGGCCGAGCAGGGCAGGCGCGGCCTGGCGATCGTCGACCGGAACCGGGGAGCGGTGGAACGCTCGGTGGAACTCCTCAGCGAACTGGTGGACCTGGATTGAGCGCCGCCCGCAGTCCCTGGCAGCGGTTCTACGAGTGGGCGCACCATCGCCGGCGCCGTTCCTGGTCGGCGCGCGCGGCGAGCCTGGGCCGGAAGACGGTCAGCATCGGCAATCTGCACTGGGGCGGCAGCGGCAAGACGCCGGCGGTGATCGCCGTGGCGCGCGGTCTGGCCGGCCAGGGCCTGAGGGTCGCCGTGCTGTCGCGCGGCTACCGCCGCAAGGGCCGGGAACCTCGGGTCATGAGCCTCGGTGAGGGACCGCTTGCTTCCGTGGAACAGGCCGGCGACGAGGCGGTGATGGTCGCTGAGCAGGCGCCGGGCGTGGTGGTGGCGGTCGGCGCCAACCGCCGTGCGGCCGCCGCCCTTGCCCTGGGGCGTGCGCCGGACATCGACGTCTTCCTGCTGGACGATGGCTTCTCCCATGTTCGGGTACGCCGCGACGTCGAGATCCTGACCTTTCCGGCCGCCGACCCGTTCGCCGGCGGTCTCCTGCTGCCGGGCGGTCGGCTGCGCGAGCCTCTCGGCATGGTGCGCCTCGCCGACGCCGCGGTGCTCACCGGCCTCGAAGCCGGCGACGAACGGCCGGCCGACTTCGAGCCGACGCTGCGCCGGCACGGCTTCGCCGGCAGGGTGTTCACGTCGACGCTCCGGTCCGAGCTCGTGGGCGGCTCGTCACCGGAGCGACCGCTGCTGGTCACCGGCGTCGCGCGTGCGGAGCGCGTCGCCCGCACCGCGGCGGCCGCCGGCCTGGAATGCGTGGACCACCTCCGCTTCGCCGACCACCACGGCTACCCGCCGCGTTCCCTCCGCGCGATCGAATCCGCCTGCGCCCGCCATCGCTGCGACGCCGTGGTCACGACGTCCAAGGACGCGGTCAAGCTCCGCGGCCCCCTGCCGGCGGGCGCGCCGCCGCTCCTGGAGCTCAGGATCGAGGCGTGGTTCGATGAGGAGTTCCTGCCCTGGCTCTTCGGCAGACTGGGGCGCTAGCTCGTTTGCAGGCCTTCGTCAGGCGAACGAGCGCCCCCCGATCACGGCCCAGATGATCCACAGGATCGCGACCGGGCAGACGAAGCGCAGCAGCACGTCGCGCCAGATGAAGTACCAGCGCCTCACGTCGCCATGGCCGTCGGCCAGCGCTTCGCGTGAGTAGCGGCGGCTCAGGAACCAGCCGACGAAGATCGCCAGCGTCAGGCCGCCGAGGGGCAGGATCCAGTTCGAGACGGTGTAGTCCATCGTGTCGAAGAAACCGGCGGTGCGCTCGCCCAGGGGCGCCCAGGAAGAGAACCCGGTGACGGCGCCAAGGGAGAGGGCCGAGGGGATGCCGAAGAGAAAGACCGCGCCGCCGGAGAGCAGGCTGGCCTTTCGCCGGCTCAGGCCGCGCCGGTCGATCAGGTAGGCGGCGACGACCTCGAGCAGCGAGATGGTCGACGTCAGCGCCGCGAAGCCGACCAGCAGGTAGAACAGCGGCGCCAGGACGACGCCGAGCGGCATTTCGTAGAACATCTGCGGCAGGGTCGTGAACAGAATCGTCGCGCTCTTGCCGAAGGTCCCGGTGCGTTCCGCCGCGTCAACGCTGAAGATGATGGAGAACATGACGATGCACGCCATCAGCGCCACCAGGGTGTCGAGCAGGGTGATCGCGGCGGCGCTCCTCGGGATCGACTGCCTCGATCTCATGTAGGAGCCGTAGGTGACCATCGCTCCCATGCCGACGGAGAGCGTGAAGAAGGCGTGGCCGACCGCCTCCAGCAGGCCGTCGGCGGTGACCGGACCGACATGGAACAGGAAGCGGATCGCTTCCCCGAAGCCCGGGCTCCAGAACGAGTTGACGACGAGCAGGATGAGGATGGCCCCGAGCACCGGCATCAGGGTCTTGGTCACCCGTTCGATGCCGTCGTGAACGCCCAGCGCGACGACGCCGACCGTCACCACCATGAACAGGGCGTGGAAGCCGATCTGGAGCGGTCCGTTGCCGAGAAAGGCGCCGAACGAGTCGCCGAGGGTCTGTCCGCCGGTGTCGAAGCCGCGAAACGACCAGCTCAGGCACTGGCCGAAGTAGTACACGGTCCATCCGGCGATCAGCGCGTAGTAGGACAGGAGGACGAAGCTGCCGAGCGTTCCCAGGGCGCCCACCGCGCCCCAGGCCCGGCCTCCGACGGCGCCCTTCGCGGCCTCCACGAACGCGCCGACGGGGCTCTGCCGGGTGCTGCGTCCGATGACCAGTTCCGCCATCATGATCGGCAGGCCGATCAGCGCGATGGCGACCAGGTAGACGAGGACGAAGGAACCGCCGTCGTTCGCGTAGGTGATGTACGGGAACTTCCAGATGTTGCCGAGGCCGATCGCCGAGCCGACGGCGGCGAAGATGAACCCGAGTTGACCGAACCTGCCGCGTCCGCCGGAGCCGTTTGCCACGTCTGTTCTCCTGGTGCGTTCCTGGATGGTGGCGGCGGCGCGCCGCGTCGCCGATGGCGGCTAGCGTAGCGGAGTGTGTACGGCGACTTGCCTCAGCGGCCCGAGGCGGGCGCCGGGACCGGGCTGAACGGCGTCTCCGGGCCGACCATCCGGGTCAGCCACTGCTCGCGGTAGGCGTCGAGTTTCGGCGTTCGGGGATAAGCCTCGCCCGGCGCGAACGGGTAGCCGGACATCGCCTGGAAGGGCAGCGGCAGGTTGCTGTCCGCCTTCCAGGTGTTGCGGTCGGCGTCCTTGTCCCAGCCGAAGCTCTCGAGGAACACGGTGCGGACATGGCCGGGCGCCGGCGGCGGTAGCTCACGGGCGTCGAACAGGACCCGGATCTCGTCGCCCGGTGCGATCACGACCTGGCGGTCGTCGACGTCGACGAGGAGTTCGCGGACGTCACCGAAGCGGGTGTAGCGGCCGGGGAAGGGCAGCCAGGGGGACTCGGCGCCGGTGCGCTGGTAGTCGAACAGGTGCGGGCCGTTGGGTGCGGGCCGGGTCGGCGCCGAGAATCCGCGGTAGGAGAGGTCGGCGCTCGCCGCGTCCAGACGCGCCTGGATCACGACGGCGTCGCCGTCGGTGCCGCCCAGGTCGGCGCTCCAGGCGACGCGGTCCCAGTGCAGCCAGCGGGTGGTCACGATCCGGAGCTTGCGGGCGCCCGCCGGCAGCGGCGGCGTGTCGACGACCATCGCCTTCGTCTTGCCGGGCGGGAAGCCCATCGGATCGAGGAGGGTCCGCCAGCCGTCGGCGGTTTCGACTTCGAGCCGGGTCATGACCATCTCCAGGTCGCCGTGCTCCACCGCCTGGGCGATGGCGAGATTCAGGCTGGCGTCGGCGGGGAACACCCAGCCGTCCAACCACAGCCGGACCGGCTTGGCGGGCGCTTCGCCGAGATCGAAGGTGAACGTCCAGGGCTCGGCGGCGTGGCCCTGGAAGCGGGAACGCGCGTAGCCGTCGGCGTAGACCTCGTCGCGGGCCCGGACGCGCTCTGTCGCGTCGCGGCCGCGGCCGTCGACGGCGTGAACCACGGGGCGGACGGCGGCGCTCGAGACGACCTCGTCGGGCGGCCTGCCGACGTGTCCCCGACCCGGAACGATACGGAGGTTGCTTGCGACCTCCACGCCTTCGTGATGGTCGACCACCCAGAGCCGCACCCGGTCGATGTAGGCGGCCTCCCATAGCTCCTCGGTGATCCGCAGGTCGTAGAACCCGTCCCGGGTCCGGGCGCCATCCACCCGCACCAGCTCGTCCGGGTCGTAGCCGTTCCAGACGCCGTCCGCGAGCGGCATGCCGAGCGGCGCGCCCCACAGCAGGTCGGTGACGAAGCTGACCTGCTCGCCGTCCCAGGTGTACAGGAAGGGACAACTGCCCTTGAGTACCTGCTCCTCGACGATCGTCTGGTCGCCGCCCGGGTTGAGCCGGTTCTGCGGCACGCCGTTGGCCCAGACGACGCGGATCAGATCCGGCCGGCGGCGGTTGCCGAGCCCGATGTGGGTTATGGGTCGGTCGACCTCGAAGTACTGGTACGCGCGCTCCGACTTGACCTCGATCGTCGTGCCGCGGCCGAAGACGTTGTTCTTCTGGTTGCCGATGTCGAGGCCGACCAGGCGGACCCGCAGCCAGTTGTTCTCGGAGCCGTTCAGGTTCTCGATCCGGTACAGACCGGAGGTGCCGACGGCGACCAGATCCTGGTCGCCGTCGGCGTCCAGATCCTCGGCCCGCACCGCTGAAATCCTGGCGTCGCGGGGCAGTCCAAGGACCTGGGCTAGCTGGAACTCGAGCGCCGGGGAGCCCGAGTTCGAGGTCTGGGTCAGGACACGTAGCTCGCCGTCGGCCACGAAGGCCAGATCCCGGCGGCCGTCGTTGTCCGCGTCTAGCAGCGCCAGATCCGTCGCGTTGCCGGGCAGCGCGGTCGACTCGGCGGTCAGTGGGAATGGGGCCACTGCTCCGTCCTCGTCCCGCTTCAGGATGAAGGTCGACTCGCCGGCGAGCAGGAACTCGGGAACGCCGTCAGCGTCGAGGTCGGCTGTGCGGACGACCCGCACCGGCGATCCGGTGACGAGCCCCTGGGTTGCGGGTTCCTCGCCGCGCAGCCTGCCCAGGAGCCTTCCGAGGAAACCGCGGCTCGGCGCCGGCGGGACACGTTCCGCGAACCGCCCCTGGCGCAGGTTGTCGAGCCAGAGGACTCCCTCGTCGTGGGCGAGCAGCAGGTCGGTGTCGCCGTCGCGGTCGGCGTCGGTGGCCTGGAGGTGATGGTAGCTGCGCGCCTCCGCGTCGGGCAGCGCCTTCGGTCCCAGAGCCTCGAGAGGACCCTCGAAGACGCCTTCGCCGGACACGTTGCGCAGCAAGTCGGGCGCGCCGACTTCCGGTGCCACGGCCAGGTCGAGGTCGCCGTCGCTGTCGAAGTCGATCAGGTCGGCGGCGGTAGCGGCCATCTCGTTCGCCAGGAACCGGGCGCTGGCGTCCGCGAACCGCGGCGTGTCGTCGACCTGCCAGATCCCCAGGGGGTCGCCGATCGCGATCAGGTCGAGCTTGCGATCATTGTCGGCATCGCCGACGATCAGCAATTGAGCACCGGTTTCCGGGGACGCGCCAGACGCCGCGAGGCCGGTCGCCGCCCGCCGGAGCTCAAGCCTCGAGGATGGAGAGTCCGCGCCGTCCCCGGCGGCTGCCCACGCGATGTCGGGCCGGTCGTCGCCGTCGAAATCCGCGACCTCCAGCGCTCGTCCGCTAGCGCGGGCGTTGTCGATCCGGGTGGCCCGGAACCGAACCGGGAGCGCCGGCCCGAAGTCCTCGATCGGCGACTCGTCCAGGAAGCGCTCGACGGGAATGCCCTGGATGTTCGTGAAGACCTCAGCCTGGCTGCTTGTCCAGGCGGCGGTCCCCTTCATGACATTCGTGACTCGCCGGGCGAGGCTGCGGGCGCGGTCCAGGTCGTCCGCTTCCAGTGCGTCGAGGACGCCCTCGACCACCTGTTCGGCGACCGGCTGGGCCTGCCAGATCAGTTCCCGCACGCGGAGGTAGTCGTCGCTCGCCCGGCCGCGGTCGCCGTCTCCAAGAGCGGCCTCTCCGCTCAGCAGCAGAACGACGAGGTTATCGGGCCGCAGGCGCCGGAGTCGGTCGACCGCGGTCCGCCGGTCGACTTCGGCCTCGCCGCCGCTCACGATGTCCGTGTGCCGGAACAAGGCGTACTGCGTTTCAGGGTCGTCGGGGGCGGCGCGAGCGGCCCGACGGTAGTCCACCAGCGCCTCCTCGTGGCGGCTGGTCCACTGCAGGATGTCGGCGCGGATCAGCAGCAGGTCGGCTCGGTTGCCGCCCAGTTCCAGAGCGTGGTCGATGGCGGCGAGCGCGGCGTCCTTCCGGTCCTGCCGCAGCAGTGCGACGGCCAGGTTCGCGTGACCGAGGGGCTCGTCGGGCCCGAGTTCGATCAGTTCCATGTAGGTGCTCTCGGCCTCGACTTCCCGCTCGTTCTCGAGTTGCGCGTAGCCGATACCGTGCAGCCGCACCTGTTCCTCGGTCGGCTGCGCGGACGCCGCGGTCGGGGCGAGCGCGGCGAGGAGAACAAGGGCGGTGAGGTTCCGGGTCATGACTTGCGGCGACCGTTCGCTGTAGAACAACGCGATCCTACGACTCGACACTCTAGAGTAGTTGCCGCCGTGACCGCGAAGCGTCTCTACCTGATCGACGGCTACTCGACGATCTTCCGCGCCTTCTACGCGATCCGGGGGCTCTCCACGTCGACTGGGGAGCCGACGAACGCCATCTACGGCTTCATCAACATGCTGCGCAAGCTGCTGCGCGAGGAGGAGCCGCCGCTGCTCGGCATCGCCCTCGATGTCGGGCGAGCCACGGTCCGCACCGAGGCGTACGCCGAGTACAAGGCGAACCGGGCCCCGATGCCGGAGGATCTCAAGGCGCAGATGCCCGCGATCCGGCGGGCGATCGAAGCCTTCCGCATCCCGATCCTCGAGCTCGAACGCTACGAGGCGGACGACGTCATCGGCACGCTGGGTCGCAAGGCGCAGGACGCGGGCTACGAGGTCACGATCGTCAGCGCGGACAAGGACCTGTTCCAGCTCGTGAGCGACCGGGTGTCGCTGCTCCACACCGGGCGCGAGAAGACCTACGACCCGGCGCTGGTCGAGCAGGACTTCGGCGTGCCGCCGGAGCAGGTGGTCGACGTGCTCGCCCTGGTCGGGGACAAGGTGGACAACGTGCCGGGCGTCCCCGGAATCGGCCAGAAGGGCGCGCAGACCCTGATCCGGGAGCACGGCGACCTTCAGGCGCTGCTGGAAGCCGCATCCGAACTCAAGCGCAAGGCCTACCGCGAGGGGCTGCAGGAGCACGCCGATCAGGCCATGCTGTCCAGGGAGCTGGTCACGATCCACACGGACCTCGACGTTCCGTTCGAGCCCGAGGCCCTGGAGATGGAATCCCCGGACTACGAAGCGCTGGCCGACCTCTGCCGCGAGTTCGAGTTCTGGAGCCTGCTCAAGGAACTCGAGAGCGAGAGCGGCGGTCCGGAGATCGAGCCCGCCGTTATCCTGGAGTCCGTCGAGGCGTTCGAGGCGGCGGCCGGGGAGATGGGACCGCGGATCGCCGTCGGCGTCGTCTTCCGGCGCGGCGGCGAGCCGGCCGGGCTCTCGTTCGCGGCGGTGGAGGAGGGAGCCGAGGGCGACGTCGAAGTCGGCCGTGCCCGCTTCGTCGGTTTCGAGGCGGCCGATCTGCGCGAGGCCGCGGCGGCGCGGGTGCGCGCCTGGCTGGCCGACTCCGGCCTCGAACTGATCGGCCACGACCTGAAGGAGGTAGTCCGCCTGTGTCCGCACCGGGACGGCCGGCCGGAGGTCGCGGCGCGGCTCGTCGACACGATGCTGATGGCCTACCTGGTGCGCTCGGCCGTGCGGAGCTTCGGCCTGGCCGAGGTGGCTCTCGACCGCCTCCACTACAGCGTCGCCACGCCGGCCGACGCGGGCCTCGATGGACCCGGGGCGACGCTCGGCGACGACGCCGGCCTGCGTCTCTACGCGGCCGAGCAGGCGGTGCTGCCCGCGCTCATCCGCGCAGGCCTGGCCGAGCAGTGGCAGGAGTCACTGGGCGCCGGCGAGGTCTACGAGAAGATCGAGGCGCCCCTGCTGCCGGTGCTCGCGGCGATGGAGGAGGAGGGCATCGAGCTGGACTCCGGCGTGCTGGCGGAGATGTCCGAGCAACTCCAGCGCGACAGTGACGACCTGGCCGAGGAGATCTTCAAGCTCGCCGGCGAGAGCTTCAACATCCTGTCGCCGCAGCAGCTCGGCGTCGTCCTGTTCGAGCACATGGGCCTGCCGGCGCCCGGCCGGACGCGCAAGACGAAGAAGTACAAGACCGGCGCCGACGTGCTGGAACAGCTCGCGCGGCAGGGCCACGAGGCGCCGGCAAAGGTGCTCCAGTACCGGGAGCTGACCAAGCTCAAGTCGACCTACGTCGACGCGCTGCCCGGCCTGGTGGCCGCCGACGGCCGCCTGCACACCCGCTACCACCAGGCGGTGGCGGCGACCGGCCGGCTGTCCTCGCACGACCCGAACCTGCAGAACATCCCGATCCGCACCGACATCGGCCGCCAGGTGCGCCGCGCCTTCCGCGCCCGCGACGGCTACCTGCTCCTGGTCGCCGACTACAGCCAGATCGAACTGCGGGTGCTCGCGCACATCTCGGGCGACGAGGCCCTGGTCGACATCTTCCGGCACGGCGGCGACATCCACCGCTCGACCGCGGCCACCGTGTTCGGCGTGGCGCCCGCCCTGGTCACCGACGAGCAGCGGCGCGCCTCGAAGACGATCAACTTCGGGATCATCTACGGCATGAGCGCGTTCGGCCTGGCCCGCGCTCTGGGCATCGCCCGCGGCGAGGCGCAGGCGTTCATCGACGCCTACTTCGAGCGCTTCCCCGGCGTGCGCGCCTACACCGAGCAGACCCTGTCCAGCGCCGAGGAGACGCTCCAGGTGGAGACTCTCTACGGCCGCGTCCGCTACATCCCCGACATCAAGAGCCGCAACCGGGCGGTGCGCGAGAACGCCCGGCGGATGGCTGTCAACGCCCGCATCCAGGGCACGGCCGCCGACCTCCTGAAGCTCGCGATGATCGCCGTCGACCGCCGCCTGCGGTCGGAGCTCGAGGCCGCCCGGCTGCTCCTGACCGTCCACGACGAACTCGTGCTCGAAGCGCCCTCCTCGGACATGGACGCGCTCGCGTCCCTGGTCCGCGAGGAGATGGAGGGAGTCGCCGACCTCCGCGTGCCCCTCGTCGTCGACGTCGGTACGGGCCCGGACTGGTACGACGCCAAGGCCTAGAGCGCGGGGATCACCTGATCGCCGTACGCCGCCAGGGTACCTTCCTTGTCGTCGTGCATCAGGTAGACGGCGAAGTGATCGACCCCCAGGGACCTCAGTTCCCGCAGCTTCTCGATGTGGTCTTCGGCCGTGCCGAGCACGCAGAGCCGGTCGACGATGCCGTCCGGCACGAACTCGGTGTCCGGGTTGCCGCTGCGGCCGTGGTGGGAGTAGTCGTACCCCTGCCGCTGGCGAATGTACTCGGCGAGCGCATGGGGCACCTTCGAATCGTCCTCGCCGTAGCGCATGACCAGATCGTGGATGTGGTTGCCGACCATGCCGCCGAACCAGCGCAACTGGTCTCGCTGGTGCGCCAGGTCGTCGCCGACGTAGGCCGGGGCGACCACGCAGACCGTGATCGCATCCGGGTCGCGCCCCTCGTCCTCGGCGGCGTCGCGCACCGCCTGGAGTGTCCACTCGAGGATCTTCGGGTCCGCCAGTTGCAGCACGAAGCCGTCGGCGTGGCGGCCGACGGTGTCCAGCGCCTTCGGCCCGTAGGCCGCGAACCACACCGGCAGTTCGGCGCCGCTCTCCTCGCGCCAGGGGATCCGCACCGTGGTGTCGCCCAGGTCCGCCTCGCGGCCGGCGAACAGCGCCCGGATGACGTTCATCGCGTTCACCGAGGCTGCCAGCGACTCGGGCCGCCGGCCGATGTAGCGCAGCGCCGAATCTCCGCGGCCCATCGCGCACATCGTCCGGCCGGGATACATCGAATCGAGCGTTGCGAACAGCGAACCCAGCACCGTGATGTCCCTTGTGCCGGGATTCGTCACCATCGGGCCGACGCCCATCTGCTCCGTCCTCGCCAGGATCTGCGAGAAGATGACGAACGGCTCCGGCCACAGGACGTGGGAGTCGAAGAGCCAGCAGTGGTCGAAGCCTCGTTTCTCGGCGAGGGCCGCGAGTTCCACGACGCGGGAGATCGGCGGGTCCGGCTGGAGGACCACGCCGAAGGACATCGGTTTGGAGGCGCTCATTCAGGGAGGCTAACAGCCTTCGCGCCTGGACCGTCCTTCAAGCGGACCCGGACTGGCCTCGGGGCCGCAGCACCCGCCGGCGATCCCCCTCCCGCCGTGTCAGCCGCTTGCGGTCCAGGTGCTCCAGCAGCGGAATAGCCCACTTGCGGGTCAGGCCGAAGCGGTCCTTGAAGTCGGCGACGGTGAAGGTGTCCCAGCCGGTCGCGAGAAGGTCGGCCTGGAACCGCTCCAGTTCGCTGGCGGCCAGGACGAGGCCGTTGGGAAGCCGGGTGAGGCGGCCGCGTTCGACGAGGTAGCGGAGCACGCCGTCAAAGACCTGGGGCTTCGCGCCCAGGCCGCGGCAGAGTTCCTCGGGCGAGCCGGGTGTGAGCCCCTGCCTCTCGAACCCCTCGACGAGGTCCTGGGCGAGTCTCGACTCGGCGCCGGTCAGTTCGCCGGAACGCCCGGGCAGGGTGACGAGTTCACCGTCGACCGCCACCGCCCGGTCCGAACCGCCCTGGCTCGCCCAGTCGAGGTAGGCGGGGCCGAGGTCGCTCGCGCGGGCGCCGAGCAGTCGCCGCACGAGTTCGGCCTTGGGCATGCCGCGCGACAGGCGATCGGCGGCGAAGTGCGCCTCGACCAGCCGCCGGGCGCGACGCGACGCGTTGCGGACTGTAGCCGCGGTGACGAAGCGTTCGGGACCCGCCTCGAGCAGCAGGCCCTTCCGGGCCGCGCCGGCCAGCACGCTCGCGGCGTCGCCGCGGACGACGCCCAGCCGCAAGCCGAGCTCGGACGGCGCGAGACCGGCTTCCCGGGCATCGGCCGCCCACCGCACGGCGGCCGCGACGGTGTCCTTGCCGAGCGCCTCGATCGCCGTCCCAAGCGCCTTGCCGCGGCGGTGCCGCCAGGCCGGGTCGAGCACCTCGCCGCCGCCGAGAGTGGTCTGCGGAGAGGGCCGGCGGATCACGAAGCGGTCGCCCCGAATCGCCACCAGCGGCTCCTCCAGGCGGATCTCCGCCACGGCCTCGCCACCCGGTTTCAGGTGCTCGGGCGACAGCGGCCGCAGCCTGCCGACCCGCTGGGCGGCCATCACGTGCAGCCGCACGGAGCAGCTTCCGCGGATCGCCTCGGGCGCCGACTGGAGGAGCCGGCAGCGCACCAGCAGCGAGGAGGCCGTTCGGTAGACGCCGGGAGCGGTCAGTTCGCAACCGCGGGCAACGTCGTCCAGGCCGACGCCGACCAGTTGCAGCGAAGTGCGCTCCCCGGCCCGCGCCTCGTTCCGGCCCTCGCCGTGGACCTCGATGCCGCGCACCCGGGCGCGCGCGCCGGACGGCAGCACGTCGAGCTCGTCGCCGGCGGCGATGGTTCCCCTGGCCAGGGTGCCGGTGACCAGCACGCCGAGCCCCTGGAGCTGGAACGCGCGGTCGATCGGCAGGCGGGCCGGCAGTTGGCTATGCCGGTCGAGGGGCGCCGCCTCGCGGGCGAGCCCCACCAGTGTCGTGCGGAGCCGTTCGAGTCCCTCGCCGGTCTCGGCCGACACCGGCAGGATGGGCGCTTCGGCGAACGGCGTGCCGGCCAGCGTTTCTTCCAGCTCCAGTTGTGCCAGTTCCAGCAGATCGGAAGACACGAGGTCGGTCTTCGAGAGCACCGCCACGCCGGCCGGAATCCGAAGCAGCGAGCAGATCGCGAGATGCTCCAGGGTCTGGGGCATGACCCCTTCGTCCGCGGCCACGACCAGGACCATCATCTGGATGCCGCCGAGCCCGGCGAGCGCGTTGCGCACGAACCGCTCGTGGCCGGGCACGTCGACGAAGCCGATCTGCCAGCCGTCCTCGACCATCGACGCGAAGCCGAGATCGATCGTGATGCCGCGCCGCTTCTCTTCCTCCCAGCGGTCGCAGTCGATCCCGGTCAGGGCCTGGACCAGCCGCGTCTTGCCGTGGTCGACGTGGCCGGCGGTGCCTACGACGAACCGGTTGGCGGCTACCTCGCTCACGAACCGCGTTCGGGATCGATGCCGTAGGCCTGGAGCTTGCGGTAGAGGTGGCGGCGGTCGATTCCGAGGTCCCGGGCGGTTTGGGAGACGTTGCCGCCGGCGTCACCGAGCCGGCGCTCGATGTACAGCCGCTCGAAGGTCTCGCGGGCCTCCTTGAGCGAGGCGTAGTCGCTTTCGACCGGAGCCGTCCCGTCCGTGCCGCGTACACGCGGCGGCAGGTCCGCTTCCGTGACCACTTCGCCCGGCGCCATGATCATCAGGCGTTCGCTCAGGTTGCGGAGTTCCCGCACGTTCCCCGGCCACGCGTAGGCGACCAGCCGCTCGAGCGCTCGAGCGTCTACCGTCTTGGGTCGGCGGCCGGCCTCGGCGGCGAAACGCTGGAGGAAGTGGTCGATCAGGGCCGGGATGTCCTCGCGCCGCTCACGAAGGGCCGGTACGTGGAGCGGAATGACGGCGAGCCGGAAGTAGAGGTCCTCGCGGAACCGGCCGGTGGGGAGTTCGCCCTCTTCCAGGTTCTTGTTCGTCGCCGCCAGCACCCGCACGTCGACCTCGATCGGCTCGGAACCTCCCACCTGTTCGAACCGCTGCTCCTCGAGCACGCGCAGCACTTTGGCCTGGGTGTTCAGCGACATGTCGGCGATCTCGTCCAGGAAGAGGGTGCCTCCGTCGGCCTGTTCGAAGCGTCCGCGGCGGTTCTCCGAGGCTCCGGTGAAAGCGCCCTTGATGTGGCCGAAGAGTTCGCTCTCGATGAGCTCCTCCGGGATCGCGGCGCAGTTGACTTCGACGAAGGCGCGGCTCCTGCGCCGGGAGAGGTTGTGGATGCGCCGTGCGACCAGCTCCTTGCCAGTGCCGTTCTCGCCGGTGATCAGGATCCGGCTTTCGGCGCGCGCCGCGAGCTTCAGCTCGTCCTTCAACTGCCGCATCGGCGGGGAGTCGCCGATGAGCTGCCGCTCCGGATCGAGCCGGCTCGACAGCTCCCGCACCTGGCGTTCGAGCCGGTTGCGCTCCAGGGCGTTCTCGACCGACACGACGACCCGGTTGAGCGCCAGCGGTTTCTCCAGGAAGTCGTGCGCCCCGATTCGCATCGCCTTCACCGCCGTATCGATGTTCCCGTGGCCGGAGATGACGATTACCGGCGTCTCGAAGTCGCCCTCCCGGAGTTCGTCCAGGATCTCCAGGCCGTCGCGGTCGGGCAGCCAGACGTCGAGCAGGACGAGATCGAACTCGTCGCTCGCCATCAGCGCCTGGCCGCTCACCGCATCCGCCGCCGCGGTCACCGAGTGGCCTTCGTCCTCGAGGATGCCCCGCAGCGTCTGACGGATGCCGGCCTCGTCGTCGACGATCAGAATGCGCGCCTTGCTCATCTTCTGTCGGTTGGCGCGGTTGCTACCGAGGCAGCTCGGACTGAGGCAGTTCGATCGTGAAGGTCGTGCCGTGAGGCTCGTTGTCCTCGACCCGGATCGAGCCGTTGTGATCGCTCACGATGCGCTGGACGATGGCGAGGCCGAGTCCCGAACCCCGTCCCTTGGTCGAAAAGTACGGGAGGAAGAGCTTCTCGCGGGCCCCCTTCGGCACGCCGCTGCCGGTGTCCCTGACGGAGAGGTCGAATACCCCGTTGCTGCGGCTGGCCCGGACCGTCACCTGGCCGGGCGGGTTGGTGGCGGCGATGGCGTTGTCCAGCAGGTTGACCAGGGCGGAGCGCATCTGGTCGGCGTCGAGTTTGGCATGGAGACCCTCTTCTCCGGCCTCGATGCGCGCCTCGACCTCGACTCCGGGCTTCAGCTCGCGGTAGAGGTCGACCGTTTCGCTGATGAGCTTCGCTATGTCCACATCTCGGGGCTGGGGGCGCCGCATGCGGGCGTAGCGCGCGAACTGGTCCACGAGGTTCTGCATGTTGCCGACTTCGCGGACGACGATCTGCGCGCCTTCTTCGACCGCGGCGCCGAGGCTGGCGTCGTTGCCTTGCGCCTTCCGCAGCAGTCGCTCCGCGGCCAGCTTGATCGGAGTCAGCGGGTTCTTGATCTCGTGCGCGATCCTGCGCGCGGCCTCTGTCCAGGTGGCGGCCTTCTGGGCATCGAGCAGTGCCGTCAGATCCTCGATCACGAGGACGTGACCAAGCAGTTCGAAGCCTCCGCTGGCGTCCGGGGCACGCAGCGGGCTGGTCTTGACCTCGAGTGTCTTCCAGTCGTCCCTGCCGCCGAGGCTGACTTCGCGACGGGCCGGGATCGCCCCCGAGCGGCGGGCGCCGGTCGCCCCCCGGACAGTCGAGTCCGGCAGGTCGGCGAACACGGCCTCGACCCCCCGGTCGGGGAGCAGTTCGCTCAGGGCTTCGGGCGGCGCGCCGGCGAGTGAAACGTGCGGTGGAAGCCCCAGCATCTCCATCGCGGCGCGGTTGCAGGTCAGGATGCGGCCGTCGCGATCGAGCGAGAGCACGCCGGCCGGCCCACTCTCGAGCACCGCTTCGATGCGGGCGCGCTCGGCGTCCAGGCGGCGGTTCGTCGCCACCAGGTCGCGGTTCGATTCCTGCAGGGCGTCGGTCATCCGGTTGAAGGAGTCGACCAGGACCTGGACCTCGTCGTCCGCGGCAGCCTCGACCCGGTGTTCCAGGTCGCCGCCGGCGATGCGCCGCGTGCCGTCCGCCAGCGCTTCGATCGGACCCGTGACCCGGCCGGCGAGGTAGAGACCGACCCAGCACGAGACGAGCAGGATGCACAGTGTCACGGTCAGGAAAAGGAGCCAGTACGCGGCCCGGATCTCGTCACGCTGCGCGTGCAGTTGCCGCCGGGACTGGTAGGCGGCGATCAGGGTCTCCGTGTTGCCGGCGAGTTCGGCATCGAGCAGCCTGCCGGCGACGGCCACCGTGGTTTCGGCGCCGCCTTCGCGCGCGGCGGCGGCCAGGATCAGCCGCTCCTCGCTGCCCGCCACTTCGCCGATGGCCCGGGCGGCGCCGGTGCGGACCGCTTCGAGCAACATGCCGCGGGTCGGCTCGGGTACTTCGGAAAGGGCCTGCGGTTTGACCCTGGCCTGCAGGAAGGTGGTGTCCCGGTAGACCGCCAGGTAGTCGAGGTCGGCCTCGGAGAGGGCGTCGCCGAGCGCCGCCAGCAGCCTGCCGCGTCCGCGCGGGCTGTCCAGGTCCAGGCTCTCGGTGTCCGCGAGAAAGCGCTCGGCGTCGCGCAGTAACTGGTCCTGCTGGGTCGAGGTCAGGGCCTGGGAGACCTGGTTCGCCGGCTCCAGCAGGTCGTCGATGTCGGTCCGGAACATGCGGTCGATCGAGCCCTGGAGCAGTTCCGTGGCGTAGGCGAACAGGACGAGTCCGGGGATCAGCGACAGGCCGATGTAGGTCAGGATCAGCTTGGTGCGGAACTTGGCGCCGAGACGCTGACGCCGGCGCTCGATCCACAGCTTGGTCAGGTTGCGGACGAGTACGAAGACGACGATCAGGATCAGCACCACGTTCAGATTGCGCAACGCGAACAGCAGGATGCTGTTGTTCAGCACCGTGGGGTCGATCTCGCGGCCGCGCTGGAGCGCGTAGTAGCCGGCCGTCGGCACCGCCAGGGAGAGCACCAGGAGCCAGACCAGGAAGCGGTTGGTCTTGATGAGTTCCCGCAGGGGTGGGCGGGACGCTGTCAGACGCGGGGTCACTCGGCCTCTCCGCTGCCGATCTGGCGCTGAGCGGGGCGGAAGGGCGTCGTTTGCGCCCAGGCGGTGTGGACGCGGTCCGGAATCAGGCCGAGTCGGGTTCGGGTCCCTACTTCGGCACGCACCCGCAGCACCAGCCGCCCTGGCGGTTCGCCGGCCAGCTCGACCGACGGCAGCCCCTCGAAGGTCGTCAGCGCTCGCTCCAGCTCCTCCTGCGAGGTCACGACGCGGCTGGCGTAGAGCTCGCCGTCGCGCCTGAAGTTGACCTGGTACTCCCGGGTGAGGGCGTTGTACATCGCCACTACCTGCAGCCGCGTGGCGACGACGGCCTTGTCGAACCAGCGCCGCCGGATCCGCCGGACCTGGATGTCGTAGGTGAAGCCGGTCGGCAGTCCGCTCTCGATCTTCTCCCAGGTGCGTTCGTCAAGCGCCCGGTCCAGCCGGAAGCTCACCAGCAGGACGGGACCTTCGCGCACGGCGGAGAGTCCGGCGATGGCGGCTTTGGCGGACCTGACGGAAGCCTCTCGCGGCGGCTGGGCCGCGAGTGCGTCGCCGCCCAGAACGCTCGACAGGCTGAGCGCGCAGATCAGCCGTCCCGCCCGCGGGACTCCCATGGCATGACACTACCAAGCCTTCGCCTCCCGCACTGCCGGCCGCCAGGCCGGCACCGTTCTACGAAGCGGCGAAACTCGGCAGCCAGGTCGCCGGCTGATCGCTCTCGAGTGGACGATCCGGCGGCGGCGGCAACTCGTCGCCGCGCATCCAGGTCCAGTGCCGGGGGTTGGCAACCAGTTCCCTAAGCAACTCGTAGTGGAGTTGGTGCCCGCCGCGCAGGACCTCGAAGTAGCCCCAGATCGGCGCTCCGAGCAGGGTGAAGTCGCCCACCGCGTCGAGCGCCTTGTGACGAACCGGCTCGTCCGCGAAGCGGAGGTCCGTGTTCACCGCGCCGTGTTCGTCGAACACGATGCAGTTGTCGACCGACCCGCCCAGACCCAGGCCGGCCCGCTGCATCTGCTCGACGTCCATCTGCCGGCAGAAGGTCCGGGCCGGTGCCAGGCCGCGCTCGAAGCTGCGCACGTCGACGTCGATCTGCAGCCGCTGACGTCCCACGGCGCAGCCTTCGAAGTCGATCGTGTAGTCCAGGCGCAGACCTGGATAGGGCGAGGCGCGCAGCCACTTGTCGCCGCGGTCGATCTCGATCACCGAAGTGATCGCCAGGATCTGCCGGTTGGCGTTCTGGGGTCTTACCCCCGCCGCCTGCAGCAGCAGCAGGTAGGGCATCGCGGAGCCGTCGAGGATCGGCACCTCGGGGCCGTCCATCTCGACGACCAGGTTGTCGATGCCGAGGATGTAGACGGCGGCGAGGAGGTGCTCGACCGTCGAGACGGTCACGTCGTCGCGACCGAGGGTGGTGGCGAGCTCGAGGGAACTGACGCTCCTGAGGTCGGCAGGAACCTCCACGTTGCCGGCATCCGTGCGGCGGAAGCAGATGCCCGCGCCGGGCGGCGCCGGCAGGATGCGGAGATTCGTCTCCCTGCCGGTGTGGATGCCTACGCCGGAGATCGCCGTCGGACGTCGGATCGTCTGCTGGCGGAACAGGCGGTCACGCGTGTCGTTGGACCGTCGGCAGGGACTCCGGCCCGATCCGTTGGCGCGTTTTGCCATCGAAGGGGTGTTCAGCACGGATCGTGCCAGCCTGACGATCCCCTTCTCTCTCTTGCAAGTCCGTTGTTCTTCAGTGGTTTAGGTGCGTGACGAGAATGGGTCGACGAATAGGTCGACGATCGGATCTGTGGCGTTTCTGCCACATCTCTGTGGCGCTTCGGCCGCATCGCAACCGCCTGCGCGACGGTGTCCGCGGAGTAGACTCCACCGGGAAGATGCACCGAACGCTTGAAACGAACAGGGACTTCCCGCTTCCAGTTGAACGGAGCCTTGCTCAAGCTGAAGGACGGCAGGGTAGAGATGGCCAGGCGCAGCAAACAGAAGCAGCGGTCGCTCGCGGGCGGGAACGCCCTGGCGGTCAATCGAAAGGCCCGGCGGGAGTATCACATCCTGGAGCGGCTGGAGGCCGGCATCGAACTTCTGGGCACCGAGGTCAAGTCGATCAGGGGTGGCAAGATCCAGCTACGTGACAGCTACGTCGGCTTTCGCGACCACGAGGCCTGGTTGCTGGAGGCTCACATCTCCGCATACAGCCACGGGAACCGGGAGAACCACGACCTCGAGCGACCGAGACGGCTGCTCCTGAATCGGCGTGAGATCGACCGCCTGTTCGGGCGTACCCGCGACCGTGGCCTGACGGTGGTGCCGCTGTCCGTCTACCTGAAGGGGAACCGGATCAAGGTCGAACTGGCGCTGGCCGAAGGCAGGAAGTTGCACGACAAGCGCGAGCGGGAACGGGAGCGGACCCTCGACCGGGAGGCCGGCGAGGTGTTCCGCGGCCGGCGGCGCATGCGTGCGGACGCCTCAGAGGAAACGGGGTGAGCGGGAAGAAGATCGTCGTTCGCGGCGCCCGCGAACACAACCTGAAGAACCTGACGGTCGAGATCCCGCGCGATCGGCTGGTGGTCGTCACCGGGGTTTCGGGCTCGGGCAAGTCCTCCCTCGCCTTCGACACGCTGTTCGCGGAGGGGCAGCGTCGCTACGTCGAGTCCCTGTCGGCCTACGCCCGCCAGTTCCTGCACCAGGTCGAAAAGCCGGACGTCGACTCGATCGAGGGACTGTCGCCCGCGATTTCGATCGAGCAGAAGTCGGTGTCCCGCAACCCGCGGTCGACGGTGGGGACGGTGACCGAAATCCAGGACTATCTGCGGCTGCTCTACGCCTCGGTCGGAGTGCCGCACTGCCCGGAATGCGGCAAGGTGATCCGGCCGCAGACCGTGCAGCAGATGGTCGACCGGGTTGCCGGGATGCCAGAGGGCACCCGGCTGCTGCTGCTCGCGCCGTACGTCCGTGGAAAGAAGGGTGAGTACCGCCGTCAACTCGAGCAGATGGTCCGCGAGGGGTTTCTGCGGGCGCGGATCGATGGCGAACTCTGCGAGCTCTCGGGGGAGTTGCCGGCCCTGGACAAGAACAGGAAGCACGACATCGAGATCGTGATCGACCGCCTGGTCGTGCGGCCGGGCATCGAGCAGCGGCTCGCCGCGTCGTTCGAGACGGCCCTCGAGGTCGGGCGCGGCCTGCTCGTCGTGGCCCCCCAAGACCTGCCCGACAACCCGGCACTGCCCGAGGAGACGATGTCGATGCACTACGCCTGCGCCGACTGCGGCTCCAGTCTGGCCGAGATCTCGCCGCGGCTCTTCTCGTTCAACAGTCCCTACGGCGCCTGCCCCGAGTGCGGCGGTCTGGGTTCCTCGATGGCGGTCGACGAGCAGCGGATCCTGGACGATCCGCGGCGGTCGATCCAGTCCGGCGTGCTCAGACCCTTCCCGACGAGTTCGTCGTCGTGGCGGCTCAGGATGCTCAGGACGGTCGCCGCGGACCTCGGCTTCGATCTCTCGACCCCGTGGTGCGAACTCTCCGAGGAGGCGCGACAGGTCGTGCTCTATGGCTCGGGCAGTCGAGAGATCGCTTTCGAGATCAAGGGCCGGCGGTCGTCCTACCAGTGGCGCGGGCGCTACGAGGGCGTGGTGCCGATGCTCACCCGCCGC
This sequence comes from Acidobacteriota bacterium, assembly GCA_011525365.1. GTDB lineage: Bacteria > Acidobacteriota > Thermoanaerobaculia > Multivoradales > Multivoraceae > Multivorans. The sequence goes on along the minus strand of WTGQ01000002.1, from coordinate 3,532,393 downwards.
CACGCGGACACCGAGTCGCCGGGCGTTCGCGCGGAGATCGAGAAGTACATGTCGGTTCGTACCTGCGGCTCGTGCTCGGGTCGCCGGCTTCGTCCCGAGGCGCTGGCGGTTACAGTCGGCGACCGTTCGATCGACGATCTGACCTCGATGCCGATCGGCGACCTCCGGCGTGTGATCGGGTCCTTGGGCCTGAGCACGAAGGAACGGCAGATCGCCGGCAAGATCCTGCAGGAGGTGGAGGACCGGCTGACGTTCCTCGATGACGTTGGTCTCGGCTACCTGCACCTGGATCGGACTTCGGGAACCCTGTCGGGAGGCGAGAGCCAGCGCATCCGGCTCGCGACCCAGATCGGAAGCAAGCTCCAGGGGGTGCTCTACGTGCTGGACGAGCCCTCGATCGGCCTGCACCAGCGGGACAACGCGAAGCTGCTCCGAACGCTCAAGGGCATGCGTGACCTCGGCAACTCCGTGCTCCTGGTCGAACACGATGAGGAGACGATCCGGGAAGCCGACTGGATCGTCGATCTCGGTCCGAGGGCGGGTGAGCACGGTGGCGAGGTGGTCGCGGAGGGATCGCTCGAGAAGGTGGAGAAGGCGAAGGGGTCGTTGACCGGCGCCTACCTCCGCGGCGAACAGGAGGTGCCGGTGCCGGCGGCGCGGCGGCCGGGGAACGGCGCCTGGCTGGGCATCCGGGGCGCGCGCCAGAACAACCTGGCCGAACTCGACGTGGACGTGCCGCTCGGCTGCTTCGTCCTGGTCACCGGTGTCTCCGGTTCGGGCAAGAGCAGTCTGGTCAACGAGGTGTTGTACAAGGCCCTGGCGCGCCACTTCTACCGCGCCGTCGATCCGGCCGGCGATCACGATCGCATCGAGGGGCTGGAGCATCTCGACAAGGTGATCGCCATCGATCAGAGTCCGATCGGCCGCACTCCGCGCTCCAATCCGGCGACGTACACCAACGTGTTCACGCCGATCCGCACCCTGATGGCCAAGACGGCCGAAGCGCGGGCTCGCGGTTACAAGCCGGGCCGGTTCAGCTTCAACGTCAAGGGCGGCCGCTGCGAAGCCTGCGCCGGCGACGGCCAGAACAAGATCGAGATGCACTTCCTGCCCGATGTCTACGTCACGTGCGACATCTGCGGCGGTCTGCGCTATGACCGCGAGACCCTGCAGGTCCGTTACAAGGGCAAGAACATCGCCGACATCCTCGCCATGAGCGTCGAGAGCGCATGCGAGTTCTTCGCCAACGTCCCGGCCATCGACCGCATCCTCTCGACGCTGGACGAGGTGGGGCTTGGCTACATTCGCCTCGGGCAACCCGCGACCACGCTGTCGGGCGGCGAGGCGCAGCGGGTCAAGCTGGCCACCGAGCTGTCCAAACGGGCTACGGGACGGAGTCTCTACCTGCTGGACGAGCCGACCACGGGTCTCCACTTCGACGACGTGCGGCGTCTGGTCGGCCTCCTGCAGCGCCTGGTGGACCGGGGAAACACGGTCCTGGTCGTCGAGCACAACCTCGACGTGATCAAGAACGCGGACTGGATCATCGACCTCGGCCCGGAGGGCGGAGTCGGTGGCGGCAGGCTCGTGGTCGCCGGTACGCCCGAAGACGTGGCGGCCTCGAGCGAGAGTCATACCGGGGCCTTCCTGAGCAAGGTGTTGGCGACACAGGCGGGAGTGCGCGCCACCCAGGTACGAAGGGCGAGTTGAGGAACTGAGCGTGGCCGCCCGCCGATCCTCCCCCTCCCGGAAGGCCTCCACCGACTTTGCCGGCCGCCGGCAGCGGTTGCAGCTCGAGACGCTCTACGACCTGGTCGTGGCGCTCCATTCGCACGAATCCGAGCAGGGCCTGCTGGACGACCTCCTGCAGCGTCTCTGTACCATCGTCGACCCGGCGGCGGCCGCGGCCGTCACTCGCGACCGCTTCGGGGTCGCGCGGTCGGCGTCGACGGTCGGCTTCGGAAGCGCTTCCCCGGCCGCCGAGACGCTGCTTGCCGGACCCTTGTGGGACGATCTCCTGGCTCGGGACGACGTCCTGGAGCGGAGTGGCGGCTCGCTGGCCGGCAGGGAGTTCCGGTTCCTGCTGGCGGCGCCGCTCAAGTCTCGCGACGCCGTCTTGGGCTTCGTCGCCGTGCTCGACAAGGAGGTCCGCGGCAAGGGCGAACCAGGCTTCAGTGACGGCGACCGCAGGTTCCTCCGGTCGGTCGCGGCGCTTGCCGGGGTGGCCCTGGACGGCCTGCGCCAGGTGGAGCGGCTGGTCGTCTCGCGGGAGCGGTTGGCGGAGGAGAACAAGCTGCTCAAGGAACGCCTCGACGATCTGGCGGAGGTCGGCGGCAGGCGGATCGTGGCCCATGCGCCGGCGATGCGCCGGATCCTGGAAGTGATCGACCGGGTCGCGCCACGGAGCGTTGGCGTCCTGCTGCGTGGGGAGAGCGGCACGGGCAAGGAACTCATGGCGGCTTTCTTGCACCAGCGATCGGAGCGGACCGGCCCGCTGGTCGCGGTGAACTGCGCCGCCCTTCCGGAGAGCCTGCTGGAGAGCGAGCTCTTCGGGATCGAGGGCGGAGTGGCCACCGGAGTGAGGGCGCGCCTGGGTCGCTTCGAACTGGCGGAGGGGGGCACCCTGTTCCTCGACGAGGTGGCCGACCTGGACGTCGCGCTGCAGGTCAAGCTGCTGCGTGCGCTCCAGGAGCGCGAGATCGTGCGGGTCGGGGGCCAGCGGCCAATCGCCGTCGACACCCGAGTCGTTGCCGCGACGCACCAGCCGCTGGAGCGGCTGGTCGAGGAGGGCCGGTTCCGCGAGGATCTCTACTACCGCCTGAAAGGAGTCAGCGTGGAACTGCCGCCGCTGCGGGAGCGGCGGCGGGACATCCCGCACCTGATCCGCCACTTCGCCGAACGGTTCTGCGCCCGGGAGTCGATCGAGCTGCCGCAGTTCGACCGGACGGCGCTGAACTTCCTGCTGGCGCACGACTATCCGGGTAACGTGCGGGAACTGCAGAACATCGTGGAGGGCGCGGTTTCCCTGGCAGACGGCGCCGTCGACGTGGCCCTGATCCAGTCGCTGATGGGCGGGGCGGTCGGTCTTCAGAGCCCGGAGCCGTTGGATCTCGAGACGGTCAAGCGGCGTCACGTACGCCGGGTGATCGGGATGACGGGGGGCAACAAGAGCGCCGCCGCCAAGCTCCTCGGCGTCAACAGGCGCACCCTGACACGCGGGGGATACTGACTGGCCGGCGTCCGGCGCGGCCGGGTCATTATGGCCCATCATAGGACATATTGTCCCTAGCGCTTGTGGGACGGCCGTAAGGTCTCACCGCAGGTCGCCCAAGGCCCGGCAGCGCGACCCTATCGGGACAAACTGCCCCAATCGACGGTCCGATCGCGGTGATGCTGCTCATCGCCAAACCCGCCTGAAGCCTGACTCTGCGGGCGGCTGGCCCGATAACTCCCCGGCTGGCAGGAGACTTGCTCTCTACCGAGGGTCACCAACGGGGAGGTCGACATGATGCCAGCGCTAGCGCGAGTCGCTGTTGACGGCCACGATTCCTTCAGCGGGCTGCACGAGCGAGGAGGTCGAACATGATGGTAGGGTCGCCGTTCAGTTTTTTGGACCGTGGGCGCGCCGCCGCGCCGGTTACCTGGGCGGGGAGTCTCCCCGCCGGCGTGTTCTGGTCCGCGCTGGTTGTCGCCAGTTTCATCTGGTTTCTGCTGAACGACCGGATCCAACCCGTGGTGATCTACTGTCTCAAGCTCTTCCTTGTCGCCTGACGCCCTGACTGCAGGGGCGCCGGTCGCTTCTCCCCGATGTCTGAGCTCGGAGTTCTAGAAGAAACCCACCTGACCTTCAGGCTCGCGCCTGAAATGGAACTGGAAGTGCGGGCCTGCGCCTGCGAGATGGCGAAGTCCATCCGGATGAGCACTGACAAGGTCGAGGAAGTGGGGATGGCGGTCGTCGAGGCGTGCATCAACGCGATCGAGCACAGCCGGGCTGCCGACGGCCAGCTTCATCTCGGGCTCGCGGTGCTGGGTTCGGCCGAGGCGGAGGAGCCGCGAATGCTCCGGATCACGATTCAGGATCAGGGAGTCGGCTTCGATCGCTCGAGGCTCGTGCCGCCCCGGATCGAGGACAACCTCAGGTCGATCCGGAAGCGTGGCTGGGGGTTGAAGATCATCGAAGGACTGATGGACGAGGTAAACGTGCTCTCGGGCGAGGGCGGCACCTCCGTCGTCATGTTGAAGGTACTCTGACGCTTTGTTGAGCGAGGAAGTCTGGTTGGGTCCATGAACGAGGGTCTGAAGTTGAACGTGGAGCGCCGCGACGGTCTGGCGGTGATCTACACGGTTGGTTACATCAACAACCAGGGTGGCGAGGAGATCGCGGAAGCGGCGTACGGTCTGCTCGACGAGGGCTTCGGGACGCTGCTGCTGAACCTCGCCGGGACCAAGATCGTCAACTCGATCGGCATCTCCATCCTGATCGAGATCATCGAGAAGATGATCGAAGTGGAGGGCCGGCTGTCCTTCTGCAACCTCACACCGACGATCGAGAAGACCTTCCACATCATGGGTCTGGCGCAGTACTCCAGCATCTTTCCCGACGAACAGGCGGCGGTGACCGAGCTTCAGGCCGGGGCTTCGTGACTTCTCCGGCCGCCGGTGCTGCTCAGGCGTCGGAGTCGACCTCGGCGGCTGGAACGGATCTCGGAGCCGAACTCTGGCGGCTGGCCGCGGACGCGGAGACCGCGGAGTGGGAGAGCGGCGCGGCGCAGACCCGGCTGGTCGGACACTGGTGCCGGAGCCAGGGCCTGGCCGGCGCCCAGATATACCACCGCGACGGCGGTCCGGTGGCGGCGTGGGGCGTGCTCGGCACCCGCGAACGGAGCCTGGAGCACGGCTTGGTCCTCTACTACGCCGCGGCGGACGATGCGGCTCGCGATGAGGAGGCCGGCGGGGGACCGGGGAACACGCCGGAGGAGCACGACCTCGCCGGCGTGCTGGCGATCGGCCTCAGGCTGCGCGAACTGGCCGACGAGCTGAAGGACCGGAAGTTCCAGGACAACTACAACGTCGTCACGTTGCAGGCGGTCTACGACGTGGGGCTGGCGATCACCTCGACCCTGAACCTGGACGAACTGACCGAGGAGATCCTGCTCCGCGCGGTGTCCCTCCTGGACGCCCGGCGCGGCGCCTTCTACCTGCTGGACGAAGAGGACCGCCTCTCGCTTGCCGGCACGATCGGCGGTGGCGCTCGCGAGACGATCGACGCGCCGCCTGCCGGTTTCGGCGAAGCCGGCATCGAAGCGCTGGCGACGGGCGTGATGCCGGATGCTGAACACTCGCTCGCGGTCCCCATCGAAGGCGACGGGGGCAGCGGAAGCGTCGGCCTGCTGGTGGTCGCCGACAAGGAGAGCCGGACCGGGGTCGGCCCGTTCGCCGCGGCCGACCATCGGGCGCTCTCGCTGTTCGCCAACCAGGCCGCGATCGCGCTGACCAACGCGAAGCTCCATCGGCAGGCGCTCGAGAAGGAGCGCCTGGAGCGGGAAGTGGAGCTCGCGGCCGAGATCCAGCGCAACATCCTGCCCGCCGAGATGCCGAGCCCGGGCTGCTTCGAGACCGTTGGCTGGAGCCGCCCTTCCCGTCAGGTCGGCGGCGACTACTACGGGTCACTCCGGTTTGCCGGATCGCGGCGGGGACTGGTGGTTGCCGACGTGACCGGCAAGGGCATGCCGGCCGCGCTCCTCGTTTCGACTCTCGACTCGGCATTGCGGTTGCTCGTCGACGACTGCCGGTTGGGCGGCGAAGCCGCGGGAGCCGAACTCTCGCCGGAACTCTTCGACCGGCTGAACAAGCACATCGTCGAGAGCAGCGCCAGCAATCGCTTCATCACCCTGATCCTCACCGAGATCGATCCGCGAAACCGCGCCGTCCGCTACCTCAACGCCGGGCACAACCCCGGGCTCCTGGTGCGTGGGAATGGCGAGGTGACGCCGCTTCCAGCCAGCGGACTGCCGCTGGGCCTGCTTCCCACGGCGAGCTACCGGGTGGAGCCAGTCGAGATGGGTCCGGGCGACCTCCTCTGTTTGTACAGCGACGGAATCACGGAGTGCGAGTCCCTGGACGGCGAGGAGTACGGCCAGGAGCGGCTCGAGGACTTCCTTCGCTCGCGCCGCGAGCGGCCGCTGTCCGAGATCGTGGACGCCATCGATGCCGACGTGCGGCGCTTCGGCGCCGGCCTGCCCCAGGGCGACGATCAGACCGTCGTCCTGATCCGTCGGGTGCGCGGGTCGTAGCCGGGGGTCTTCTGACCCCCGGTAAGCGCGCGCCGTAGGCGGCTGGAAGCCGCCGGCCGAAGGCCGTCCTAACTAGGCGGCCGTCAACCCGTCCACGTCCGCCACCGCCAGGGCCGGCGCCGAGGTGCCGCCCAGGAAGCCGTCGCGTGAGGGACGGCAGAAGCAGGTCGCGCCCACCGCGAGCAGGTTGGAGAACACGCGAAGCAGGCTGTCCTCCCAGACCAGATCGATCACCGGCTCGGCGAGCCGGCCGCCGCGCAGTCGACGCACCCCGCGGGCCCGTGCCCGCACCCGCATGCGAGCGGGGTCGAAGCATTCGACCTCGTCCAGCCTGCTGACCCAGACGCCGCCGTCCGCGATGTGGAACAGGTCCTGGTCGCTGTGCTCACCGGGTCGGAGGATCGTGTTGAGGGGGTAGGCTTCTTCGCCGCCCGTACACTGGCACGTTGGGGAGAGCCCCACGCGGGCGGCGGTGGCGGTGTCCAGCGCCGCTGTTCGCGGTACCCCCGCGGACACCAGTTCGACCGGAGTCTTCGGGACGCCCTCCAGGTCGAAGGGAAACGGAAGGCCGCTCTCGCGGCAGGCGTCGTCGGCCAGATCGAGGCGGCGGTCGAAGACCTGCACGCCGGTGTGCTGGAGCAGAAAGGACTCTCCCTCGAGGATGGCGCGTGATGAGAACGCGTGGAGGTTCAGTAGTTCGACCAGCTCGATCGTCGCCTCGGGCGCCAGGAGCACGGGCTCGCCGCTTGGCGGCGTCGCCGGAGCGCCCTCAGGCGCTCTCCGCTCTCGCGCCGTTTCGACCAGTCGCACGAGTTGCAGGGCGTCAAGTGAGCGGGCAGCGTGGCGAGCGAAGCCGGCGCCGGGATCGACGCCGCTTCGCACCTCGACCATGACCGTGCTGGCGCGTTCGGCGCACGCGAGCTCCCGGCTGTTGGCGATGGCGACCTGCCCGACGGTCCACTCGATGATCGCCGCTTCGTCGTCCCTTAGCGCCTCTTGCAGCAACCGCCGTGCGGCTTTGGCGTGCAGGCGTTCGAGGTCCGGATCGCAGACGGCGGACGCGAAGGATTCCGGCTCGCAGCCCCCGGGGAGCGGGGGAAGCGACTCAGGGGGCGCCGCCCGGGCGGCCGCGAGAGCGTGGCGCACCGCCCCGTCGAGCTCGCCGGTGCGTGCGCCTCCCGTGCGGTGGAGCCCCGCGCGTCGCCCCTCTCGCACCCTCAGGGTGACCTGGCGGGAGCGCCGCTGGTAGCTGTCCAGGTCGGGTACACGATAGCCCGTGCGGCCGCGCCTGGTCTCCAGCCAGAGGATCTCCGTTTCGTCCGCCGGCGACCGGTCCACCGCGGCGGCGAGTTCCTCCCGGACCCGTTCGAGCGAGCGCAGCCGCGGCTCGGCCTCGGAACGTCCGGACCGGCGCCTCCCCGGTTGGCGGTTTGGTGTGCCCGGTCTCGAAGTGCGACGATCCGGCACGGTGTTTGCCTATCATAGGAATCGTGCAGGACTCTTGGCAGTCTTCCGTAACGCTTGCCGGCGTCGTATGCGCGTTCGCGACGCTCGGTGTCGCGGCGCAGCCGCCTGGCTCGAACGATCGGTTCGCGGCACAGCGCACGGCCATGGTCGAAGAACAGATCCGGGGCCGGGGAATCGAGGAACCGAGACTGCTGAACGCGCTCAGAACGGTGCCCCGGCACGAGTTCGTGCCGGACTCTCTGCGCGACGACGCGTACGGCGACGAGCCCGTCCAGATCGGATCCGGTCAGACGGTCTCCCAGCCCTACCTGGTCGCGTTGATGGCGGATCTTCTCGAACTCGACGGTGACGAGAAGCTGCTCGAGATCGGCACGGGCTCCGGCTACACGACAGCGGTGCTGGCCCGCCTGGCTCGACGCGTCTACTCGATCGAGATCATCGACGATCTGGCGGAGAGGGCGCAGGGCGTTCTGGACGAGCTGGGCTACGGGAACGTCGAGGTTCGAGTGGGCGACGGATACCGCGGGTGGCCGGAAGAGGCGCCGTTCGACGGCATCCTGGTCTCCGCCGCGCCCGCTGAAGTGCCGCCGCCGCTGATCGAACAGCTCAAGGTGAACGGCATCCTGGTTGCCCCGGTCGGCGGACCCCTTCAGGACCTCGTGGTCATCCGCAAGACCCCGGAGGGACTCGAACGCCGCCAGGTCGACGTCGTCCGATTCGTGCCCATGGTGGGACGCGCGCAGGAAGACCCGGAGGGGGAGAACCCGAACTTCCCGTAGACCCTGACTTCCAGGAAGTGGTGGAGCAGAAGGGACTTGAACCCTCGACCCCCACGTTGCGAACGTGGTGCTCTCCCAGCTGAGCTACTGCCCCACGATGGGTCTCCCAGGACCTCGGGGGCGAAGGATTGTAGCAGCGTTGGGTGTATGATCGCGGCATGAGCAACGCCAAGAAGAACAAGGAAGGCGACGAGGACGGCGGCAGCAACGTGACGTCGATGGATCTGGCCCGCGAAGCGGTTGCCGAGGGGGTGGAGAAGGCCCGCTCGGCTGTCAGTCACGGCGTCGACGCGGCGCGTGAGAGGATGAGGGATTCCCCGCTTTCGACACGGGTCAAGAAGGCGTCGGCGCGGGCTGGCGAGGCGGCCAAGGGAGGCTACGGCGCCGCCAAGGAGAAGCTCGGTCACGGCTACGAACGGGCGCGCAAGGACCTGGATCAACTGGTCGGCGACGTGAACGTGTATGTCCGTGACAATCCGGGCCGGGCAGTGCTGATCGCTGCCGCCGCGGGCTTCGTCCTGGGATTCCTGCTGCGTCGTGACCGCCGATCCTGACCAGCCGGCGATCGAAGACCGGATCGTCGGCAGCCTGACGCCGGGTCTCGACTGGGTGGCGCTGGTGCGCGCGTATCCGCTCGCCTCGGTGGCAGTGGCGGCTTCGCTTGGTTTCCTGATCGGACGTGCCCGCGGGCGGGAGATCCTGGGCATCCTGGGCGACCTCGCCGGCGAGCGGGTCGACGAGAGCGTACGCAGCGTCCTGATCCGCTAGGGGCTCGTCCCGCCGGGGCCTTCCTTCGCTGCGCCGTCTGCTCCACCTCTCCGACATCCACTTCGGGCCGCCGCACTATCGGCCGGCGGCCGCGGGCGTGGAACTGCTGGTCGCCGAGAGGCGGCCGGACCTCGTCGTCGTGTCGGGAGACCTGACCCAGCGCGCCAGGCCGGCGCAGTTCCGGCAGGCGCAACGGTTCCTTCGTGGGCTGGGCCTGCCCTACCTCGCCGTTCCTGGTAATCACGACGTTCCGATGTATCGGGTGTGGGAGCGTCTGCTCGACCGCTACGGCGCCTATCGCCGCCACTTCAGCCCCGACCTCGAGCCCAGCTTCCGGGATGCGGAACTGGAGGTCGCCGGGTTCAACACGGCGTTCAACCTGACGATCGAGGACGGGCGCTTCACGCCACGCCAACTGGCCTCGATAGGGGAGCGCTTTCGTCGTGACGGCTCGACGGAAACCAACGGGCGGGTGCGGATCGCCGTCGTCCATCATCCGCTGGCGGCCCTGCCCGAGCTGATGGGTTGGCGGACGGCGCGCCGGAGCGGCGAGGCCCTGAGAGCGTTCGCGGCTGCCGGCGTCGACCTGGTGCTTGCCGGGCACGTCCATGTGGCCGCCGTGGGTCTGGCGCCGGACTGCGGGAGGAGGCTGTGGCTGGTGCACAGCGGCACCTCCACTTCGAGGCGTGGACGGGGTACGGAACAAGGTCGGAACACCTGCAACCTGATCACCCTGGATACGGGTCCCCAAGACGCGGAGTGCTTGCGTCGGTCGGCGACGGTCGAGCAGATGCTCTGGTCGGAACAGGACGAGCGCTTCGAGGTGGAAGCGGTCCACGACTGCGCGCTGGCATGACTCCGGTCGATCTGCGGGCCTTCGACCGCGTGGCGGGTCGTGCCGAGACGCTGGACAACGGCCTGCGCGTGGTGCTCCTGCCGCAGAACGGGGTCGAATCGATCGTCGTGGCCCTCTGCTATCGCGCCGGCAGCCGGGACGAGGAACCGGCCGAGGGCGGTCTGGCCCACTTCCTGGAGCACATGATGTTCAAGGGCTCGGCGGCCTACGAACCGGGCGCGATCGACCGTCTGACACAGGGTCTCGGCGGCACGAACAACGCGTTCACCTCGCACGACGCAACGCTCTACCACTTCCAGTTCGAGCGCGGATCGTGGGAGGAGGCGCTCCGGATCGAGTCCGATCGGATGCGAGGCCTGAGCCTCCTGCCAGCGGAAGTGGAGCTGGAGCGCGAGGTGATTCTGGAAGAGATCCGGATGGTCGAGGACGATCCCTGGGATGCCCTGGAGCAGGCGGTCGCCGGGCGAGTCTTCGGCGCGCATCCGTACGGGCGATCCGTGCTTGGCACAAGGGAAAGCCTGCGAGGGCTCGACGCCGTGGCGCTTCGGGCCTTCCACGGCCGGCACTACCGTCCTCGCAATGCGGTCCTGGTCTGCGCCGGGGGTTTGCCGCCTGACGCGATGGAGCGCATCGAGGAAACGCTCGGAGCTGTTCGCCGGGTGCGCGGGTCCTCTGACCCGCCCGCGGGCGGAGCCGCGGAGCGGCGTAGCCCGCGCACCCAGCTCTTCCGGGTCGAGTTGCGCCGGGGCGAGACGCCGAGGCTGCTCATCGCGCACCCGGCGCCGCTGCCCGACGACCCGGCATACATCCATCTCCGTCTTGCGCTCGCCGTCCTCTGCAGTGGACGATCGAGTCGCGTTCAGCGCGACCTCGTCGAGGAGGATCCGCTGGCGCTCTGGGCCTCGGCGGCGGTGACCGGACACCGGCTGGGTGGCATGGCGACCCTGTCGGCCGAGGCGGCGCCCGACGTCGATCCGGAGCGCCTGGAGGAGGAGTTGTACGCGCGGGTCGAGGGCCTCGCGAGTCGTCCGCCGGACCCCGAAGAGCTCGAGCGGGCGAAGCGGATGCTGTTTGCGGACTGGGTCTTCATGCACGAACCGATCGCCGAACGCGCGATGACGGCCGCTCTCGAGCACGCCCTGTTCTTACCGGGTTTCAGCCGTGATTCGTTCCGGGCGCTGGCTAGCACGACCGCGTCCGACGTCGCCGCTGCCTGCGCTGGCTGGCTGTCGGCGGAAACCCGCATCGTCGGTTGGTCCCTTCCGGCCGCGAGGCAGGCGTAGCCGGGGCGCCAGGTCCATGCCGACTGATCGCGAGCCTTCACGTCTCGACCTGTGGTCGGGTCGGCTTCGTCTGGCCGCCCTGCGGGTCCCGGCCGCTGACGTCGTCGCGGTCCGCGCGTGGCTGCGGGGTGGCGCCCGCACGGAACGGTCTCCGGGTCTTTCGCTGCTCACCGGCCGGATGCTGGTCGAGGGCACCGAACCGCGCGCCTGGCGGGAGATAGCCGAACAGGCCGAAGCCCGCGGTATCTCGATCGACGGATCGGCCACCGCCGAGGTCCACGGGTTGGCCGTCGACGCGCTGGTAGACGACGCCGGCATCGCCCTGGACTGGTTGGCCGAGTTGCTGCTCTCGCCGGCATTCCCTCCCGATCGATTCGAGCTCCTGCGCGACCAGACGCTGGGCGAACTGCTGAGCCTGGCGGACCGGCCGGAGGTCGTCACGGGCTGGGCCTTCCGCGATCAGCTCTACCGCCCGCACCCCCTGGCCGCGCCAGGCCAGGGCACGCCGGAATCTCTCGACGGGCTGTCTCCGGAGGACTGCAAGCGGTTCCACCTCGATGCCGTGGCGCGGGGCGGCGTGATTGCCGTTGCCGGCGCCGTCGACGAGCGGGAGGTGCTGGCCCGGCTCGAACGTCTGTTCGGCCCCGCGGGTGACTCGGGGCCGCGCCCGGCCGCGGGTTGGGAGCCACCGGCGCCGCGAGGCCGGCCGGAGCGTCGGGTCGAGGTCGGCACGGCTTCGCGGGAGCAGGCCCACGTCTATGCGGGACACTTCACGGTGAACCGCACGCACCCCGACCTGCCCGAATTGCGGGCGCTCGGCATCCTCCTCGGCTCCGACGGACTTGCCGGCCTGATCCCGAACCGGGTCCGCGAGCGAGAGGGTCTCGCCTACGCGACGGGCGTAGACCTGCTGGCCGGGGCGGGCACCGATCCGGGCGCCCTCTCGGTCTATCTCGGCACGCATCCCGATCACGTCGAGCGTGGCCTCGAGCTCGTCCGGGATTCGCTCAGGCTGGTCATCGAGGAACCGCCGGGCGCGGACGCCCTCGAGGAGTGCAGGACCTGCATGTTCGGCCGCGAGCCCTTCGCTACCGAAACGGCCGGACGCTGGGCCGCGCTGCTGGTCGACTCACTGCTCCACGGCCTGCCCAGCTATCGCCGCAGCTTCCGGCTCGAACGGATCGAGCGACTCACGCCTCAGGGCGTTTTCGAGGCCGCGCGACGACACATCGACCCGGATCGCCTGCGAGTGACGGTCGGGCTGCCCGACAGCCGTTCCGGGTTAGAGTCCGGCGACGGCGAAGTGCCGTCGGGCGGCTTTCAGGGGACGGAGTAGGCGAGCTTGGGCAAGGTGCAACGGACGGTCTTGTACGGGCGTCACGTCGAGTCGGGAGCTCGCTTCGGGCCTTTCGCCGGCTACGAGATGCCAATCCAGTACGAGGGAGTGCTGGCGGAGCATCGCGCCGTGCGGGAACGCGCCGGGATGTTCGACGTTTCCCACATGGGAGAGATCCGGGTGCGTGGGCCGCGGGCGTTGGCTCTCCTCCAGCGGCTGACGCCGAACGACGTCGGCGCGCTGGTTCCGTCCCGCGCCCAGTACAGCGCGCTTCTGACCGAGCGGGGCACGTTCATCGACGATCTGCTCGTCTACTGTCTCGACCCGGAGGACTACCTCCTCGTGGTCAACGCAGCGTCGAGAGGGCGTGATCTGGAACTGCTCGAGACGGCGGCAGCGGCGGAGGACGGTGGCGTCCGGGTGGAGGACCAGAGCGACCAGACGGCCCTGATCGCCGTGCAGGGGCCACGGGCGGCGGAGATCGTCTCGGATGTCGTGGGCGCCGCCGCGGCGGACCTCCGGTACTACTCCTTCCTCCGCGACCTTCCGGCGGAGGACGAGGCCCAGCGCCTGGTGTCGCGGACGGGCTACACCGGCGAGGACGGCTTCGAGATCTACGCGGGGACCAGCCGGGCGGAGGACCTGTGGGCGGAGTTGCTGGAGCGGGGCCGCGACGTTGGCCTGATGCCGGCGGGTCTGGGTGCGAGAGACACGCTGCGGCTGGAGGCCGGGATGATGCTCTGCGGCCAGGACATCGACGAGGAGACGACGCCGCTCGAGGCCGGGCTGTCCTGGATCGTCAAGTGGAAGAAGGGCGACTTCGTCGGCCGGGACGCCCTGGCCCGCCAGCGGGAAAGAGGCTGCCGCCACCGGCTGGTCGGTTTCGAGGTCGAGGGCCGTGGCATCGCCCGGCATGGACATCGCCTGACGGTCCGGGACGTCCCCGACTGTGCCGGTCCGGTGACCAGCGGCGCCTTCGCGCCCACGCTGGGCCGGGCGATCGGCATCGCCCGGCTGGACTGCGGCGAGAGTGGTCCGCCCGCGCCCGGCAGTGTGGCTTCGGTTACGGTTCGCGGCCGGGAGATTGACTGCCGTATCGTCAAAGTACCCTTTTACCGGCGTCCCAGGGAGGGCGTCTGAGGCAAACGAGGTTCCGATGATTCCCGACGACCGCCTCTACACGGCGCAGCACGAGTGGCTCAAGGTCGAGGACGGCATGGCCGTGCTCGGCATCACGGACTTCGCCCAGCAGGAACTGGGCGATGTCGTGTTCGTCGAACTGCCGGCGCCAGGGCAGGAGTTCGCGGCCGGATCCGAAATCGGCGCGATCGAATCGGTCAAGGCCGTGGCGGAGATCTTCACGCCCGTGGCAGGCTCGATCGAGGCCGTGAACGAAGGACTCGAGGACGCTCCGGAGGTGGTCAACGAGGATCCCTACGGCGAGGGCTGGCTGGTGCGCCTGCGACTCGGCGAGGAAGGACCGCCGGACGACCTGATGACCGCCGCCGCGTACGAGGCGCAGTTGGCGGGCTGACCCGGACGCGCGGCGATGAAGGGCCTGGAGACCGTCATCCTGTCGTCGAGCCTGGCGGCGTGGTCGGTCGGTATCCTGGCCCAGATCGGCATTCTGCGGTGGAACCTGACGTTCGAGCTGGAGCTCTATCCGCTCTACATCCTGGCCGCGTTCGCCGGCTGGTTCTTCGGCAATGTCTACGTCCACCGCTCGGGCCGCGAGCGGCGTTTCGTGGGCCGGGCCCTGGACGAGGTCATTCTCCAGGTTGCCCGCACCCGGCTCCTGTTCGTGCTCTACCTGTTCGGGCCGCCCGGCTGGCTGTACCTGGTTCGGTCCATGGCCCGGCGGGAACAGCTCGAGGAGATGCCGCTGGTGCCGATCCTCACCTTCGGGGTGTACGCGGCACTGTTCGCGGTGCCCGTGCTGCTGCGGGGCACCGCCGCGCCGCGCCGGAAACTCGAACTCGGCCGGCGTGACGACTGAGATGCTCGTCCGGACGCTCGAGGACGACCTCAGGAGCCGCGGCCCGGTGCTGGTCGCCTTTTCGGGCGGCGTCGATTCGGGGCTGACAGCTGCCCTGGCCCGGCGGGCGCTGGGCGACCGGGCGCTGGCGGTGACGGCGGCGGCCGAAACGCTCGCCGGCGCTGAACTGGACCATGCCCGCCGGCTGGCGGCCGAAATCGGCATCCGTCATGAGGTCGTGACCTACAGCGAGCTTGACGAGCCGGAGTTCCGGACCAACCCGAGCCACCGCTGCTACGTGTGTCAGGGAATGCGCATGGACCGAATGCAGGAACTGGCGAGATCCGAGGGTTTCGCCACGGTCTGCGACGGCACGAACGCCTCGGATCCGGGCCCGAACCGCCCCGGCCTGCGGGCGGTGCGCGAGCGGGGAATCTACAGTCCGCTGCTGGAGCACGGCGTGACCAAGGCGGATGCCCGCCGGCTGGCACGGAGGCTCGGCCTCACGGTCTGGGACCGGCCGGCGAATGCCTGCCTGTCTTCGCGGATACCTCACGGCCAGCTCGTCACGCTGCCCAAGCTCCGCCGCATCGAGGAGGCCGAAGCGGAACTCCAGAGCCGGGGCTTCCGCATCCTCAGAGTGCGTCACGACGGCTCCTCCGCGCGGGTCGAGGTGGGGAAGGGCGAACTGCCGGCGGCAGAGGGCCAGTGGAGCGAGATCGAGGCGCGTCTGCTCGAGCTCGGCTTCGAGGGAGCGGCGCTCGATCCGCGCGGTTATCGAACCGGTGGCGCGGACGCCGCCTGAGCCGGCGGCGCGATGGAGCGGGAGCGACTCCTCGAGCTGCTGCGAGGCGTAGCCGCCGGCGACATCTCGCCGGAGGACGCGCACGAACGCGTGGCGCGGGTACCTTACCTGGACCTGGGGGCGGCCAGGCTCGACCTCGATCGGGAACTCCGGACCGGCCTGCCCGAGGTCGTTTTCGCTCAGGGCAAGAGCGACGACGAGCTGGTTCGGATCGTTGAAGCCATGGTGGCGGACTCTGGCCGCGTGCTGGTCACGCGGGTAGAGGCGGCCGCCGCGGAGGTGCTGAACGCCACGGTCCCGGAGGGCCGCTTCGAGCCGCGCGCGAGGATCTGGAGCGCCGGCCGCTTCGGGCCGCCGTCCGGACGACGGGTCGCGGTCTTGAGCGCCGGCACGTCGGACTTTCCGGTGGCGGAGGAGGCCGCGTCGTGCTGCGAGTGGCTGGGGCACGAAGTCGAGCGGATCCGGGACGTCGGCGTCGCCGGAATCCAGCGCGCGCTCGATTCGATCGATTCGCTCCGCCGGGCCGACGTCGCCATCGTCGTGGCCGGAATGGACGGCGCCCTGCCGACGGTGGTGGCCGGCCTGGTGCCCTGCCCGGTGGTCGCGGTGCCGACCAGCGTCGGCTATGGCGCGAGCTTCGAGGGGATCGGGCCGCTGTTGACCATGCTTACGGCCTGCGCCCCGGGCGTCGCCGTCGTCAACATCGACAACGGTTTCGGCGCGGCGGCGCTGGCTCACCGCATCCTGTGCAGAAGCATCGCGTCGCCGTAGGAGTAGAAGCGAAAGCCGCTCGCGACCGCCTGGCGGTAGGCGTCGAGGGTGCGGCGCTGGCCCGCGAACGCGCAGACCAGCATGAGCAGGGTGGAGCGGGGAAGGTGGAAGTTCGTGATCAACCGGTCGACGACGCGGAACTCGTAGCCCGGACGGATGTAGAGCCCGGTCCGGCCGGCGCCGGCGGCGACCAGTCCGTCAGTTGACGCCGCGGTTTCGAGAGTGCGCACGACGGTCGTTCCGACGGCCACTACCCGGTTCCCTCTTCGGCGTGCGGTGGCGACTGCTTCGGCGGTGGCTTCCGGGATCTCGAAGCGCTCGGAGTCCATCACGTGCGCTTCCGGGTTCTCCGTCTTGACCGGCCGGAAGGTGCCCGGCCCGACGTGCAGGGTGACGCTCGCCCGCCGAACCCCCCGCCGTTCGAGCGCATCGAGGAGCGCGGGGGTGAAGTGGAGGCCGGCCGTCGGCGCCGCGACCGCGCCCGGCCGCGCGGCGTAGATCGTCTGGTAGCGCTCCCGGTCCCGCGGCTCGACCGGCCGGTCGATGTACGGCGGCAGGGGCGTCTCGCCGATCTCCTGGAGAAGCGGCTCGATCGGCTGCTCGAAGGTCAGCCGGAAACGTCCGTCATTGCGCTCCTCGACCCGGGCCGCGGGGCCGCCCTCGACCGCCAGCGACGCGCCCCGGGTCATGCGTCGTCCGGGGCGAAGCAGGCACCACCAGGAAGCGGAGCCTTCGCGTTCCACCAGCAGGATCTCCACCTGGCCGCCGGTCGGCCGCCGGGCCCGCAGCCGGGCCGGAATGACCCGGGTGTCGTTGACGACGAGCAGGTCGCCGGGATCGAGCAGGTCCGGCAGCTCGGCGAAGCGCCGTTCCTCGGTGGTCCGGCCGAGCACCAGCAGGCGACTCTCGCCGCGTTCGCCGGGGTGTTGGGCGATCGCTTCCGGAGGCAGGTGGTAGTCGAAGTCCGAGGTCCTGAGCGCGTTGTTCGTCATGCCTGGCCTAGCCACGTGCGGATGGCCCACGGCGAGCGCCGGCGAGCGCGGCCGCTGGCGCCGAAACCCGTGAGGCGGTCGCTCAGTCCGTCGGCGAGCAGGCTCGAGCCGAGCACGGCGGCCGCGACCATCAGGCCGGGAAAGGCCGCGATCCACCATGCCGTGGTCAGGTGGCTCTGGCCGTCGGCGATCATCGAGCCCCAGCTCGGCTGCGGCGGCTGCACGCCGAGCCCCAGGAAGGAGAGCGCCGACTCGACCAGGATGCTGGCCCCCACCCGCAGGCTGGCGTCGACCAGCAGGGGCGTCGTCGCGTTCGGCAGCAGATGGCGGATGAGGACGCCGGCGGGTGAGCGTCCGGCGGCAGTGGCGGCGAGGGCGAACCGTTCCTGCTTCAGCCGCAGCAGTTCGGCCCGGACCAGGCGCGCGAGGCCCATCCAGCCGGTGCCGCCGATCAGCAGCACGAGGAGAGTGGTGTCGGGTCGCCAGAGCGCCGCCAGCAGGAGCACCAGGGCCAGGTGGGGGAAGCAGAGCAGGCCGTCCACGGTGCGCATCAGCGCCTGGTCGACGAGACGGCCGCCGATCGCGGCGCAGGAGCCGATCAGTGTGCCTGCGGTCAGGGCGAGGCAGGCGGCGAGCAGGCCGATCGTCAACGACACGCGGGAGCCGTGGAGCAGGCGCGAGAGGATGTCGCGACCCAGGGCGTCGCTACCCAGCCAGTTCCTGCGCCGTTCGGCGATGCGCTCCTCGCGGTAGTTCGTTACGGAACCGAGCGCGACGCGCAGCGAACCCGAGCGCCGCTCGAGGACCAGGTCGTTGCCCTCCACCGTCACCCGTTCCGCCAGCAGCGGCTCGCCGTCGAGCGTGCGGACGACGAGAAGGGAGGACAGGGGTGGCCGTCGGCTCGATTCGGCGGCGTCGAGCTGCTCCGCCGGATCGAATGGGGCCAGCAGGGGGGCGGTCGCCGCGAGCAAGGCCAGGAGGCCGAGAATCCCGATTCCGGTCCGGGCCGACGCTGGCAGGGAAGACCGCCTCATTCCACGCGGATCCTCGGGTCCAGGCGGGTGAGGAGGAGGTCCGCGGCGAGCGACGCGGCAATGACCAGGGCGGCGCCGTAGGTGGTGGCTGCGAGAACCACGGGAATGTCACGCGACTGGATCGCCACGAGTGTCGCGGTGCCGAGGCCGGGCCAGGCGAAGACGACTTCGGCCACCACGGCGCCGGAAAGCAGGAGCGGAGCCGATACGGAGGCGAGCTGAAGGAGGCGCGGAGCGGCGTGAGCGAGGCCGTGGACGAGCAGGATCCGCGTCTCGGACAGGCCGCGAGCCCGAGCCGCTCGACCAGCCTCGGTGGCCTGGAACTCGATCAGCGAGCTCCGGGTGTAGCGGGCGATGTCGCCGGCCATAGACATGCCCAGGACGAGCGCCGGAAGCCAAAGGTGCGCCAGCACGTCGAGTGCGGCGGCGACCGGCCCGAGTTCGAAGGCCGCGGCGGAGGTCATGCCGCCGGCCGGCGCCAGCCCCAGGCCCACCGCCAGCACGAGGACCGCCATCAGGCCGACCCAGAATGTCGGCAGGGCGTAAACGACCAGGCTGGCGACCCGAACGCTCAGGTCGAGTCGCGAGTTCGGGCGAAAACCCGCGATCAGGCCCAGTCCGATCCCGAGCGCGTATTGGGCAAGCAGGGCCGCGCCGGCCAGCAGAAGGGTGGGCGGCAGGGCATCGAACAGAAGCTCCGCCACGGGCTGACCGGTCCGGTAGGACTGCCCCCAGTCCCAGCGCAGGATGACCGCTCCCAGCCAGCGGAGGTACTGCACGGGAAGGGGTTGGTCGAGCCCGTAGAGCGCGCGCAGCCGCTCCGCCTGCTCAGGCGGAATCCGTGGATCAGCGGGCGCCATCGGATCGCCGGGGGCCAGCGCCACGACGGCGAAGGCCAGAGTCAGGACGATCAGGAAGAGGATGGCCGCGGCCAGGAGGCGGCGCAGGACGAAGCGGATCACCAGCGCGGTCGGAGGTTCAGCGCCACGCCCATTCCTGGAGGTTTGCGAGTGGGCTCAGCGCGTTCGGCTCCACCGACTCGAGTTCCTCGTTGAAGGCCGCCAGGGTCAGCGGTTCCCACAGCACCAGGATCGGTTGATCGTCGTGCAGGCTGCGCTGCAGCCGGTGGAGGTCTTCCAGGCCGGCCGAGGGGTCGAGCCGGGTTGCAAAGCTGTCGAGCAGCCGGTCGACCTCGGGGTTGTCATAGGCGGCGTAGTTGTCGCCGCCCGGGATCGACCGGCTGTGGAAGGCGTAGCGGAGGTCGAGGCTGGTGTCGATCGCGAAGGCGGAGGCCGCGGCGTCGAAGTCCTTCTCGCGCATTCGCTGAATCAGCGCGCCGGGTTCGACGCGACGCGGCTGGGCGTCGATGCCGACCGCGCGGAGGTCGGCCTGGATCATCTGCATCGCGTCCCATCGAGCGGCAGCGCCGGCGAAGGTCGCAAGCTCGAACCGGAACGGCACGCCGTCGCGCTCCAGGGTGCCGTCTCCGTCGCCATCGGTCCAGCCGGCGGCGGCGAGCGCCTCGCGGGCGGCGGGCGGGTCGTGGGGCCAGGGTTCAAGCCCGGCGTCGTGGGCCCAGACGCTCGAGATGATGGGACTGTTGCCGACTTCGGCGAAGCCGTGCCAGATGGTGTCCACCATTGCCTGCCGGTCGATCGCCATGGCCAGGGCACGACGGGTCTCCGCGTCCTGGAACCAGGGCCTTCGGGTGTTCCAGGACACAAAGGTGAACTGACGGTTGGAGTAGGCGATCAGGCGGAGGCCGGGCTGGTTCGCGATCCGCTGCGCATCGGTCGCACCGAGCCCGGTGGCGACGTCGACTTCGCCCGCAAGAAGCAGGTTGGTGAGCGCGGCGCCATCGCTGGCCGTGCGCAAGACGACCCGTTCGAGCCGCGGGAGACCGTCCTCGAAGTAGTCGGGGTTCCGGCCCAGCACGAGTTCCTGACCGGGCGTCCGGTTCTCCAGCAGGAAGGGGCCGCTGGTGACCAGGTTCTCGAAGAACCAGCTGGGGTCGCCGCGCCACTCGGCGAAGGGCCGCTGCTCCCAGGCGTGCTTCGGGAGGATGAGTCCGGTCGAGACGTCGGCCAGCGCGCTGGGCAGGGCTGCGTGGAAGTGGAAGCGGACGGTCCCCGCCTCGACGACCTCGACATCGGTGATCGACTCCTTGTAGAGGGAGTAGCTCCAGGGGATTTCCGGGTCGGTCTGAGCCAGCCAGCTAAAGCGGACATCCTCGGCCGTCACCGGTTCGCCGTCGCTCCATAGCGCGTCCTGACGCAGCCGCACGGTGAGTTGCAGGCGATCCTCGGAGAACTCCCAGTCGGTCGCCAGGCCGGGCGCCCAGGTCGGGGGACCGTCGCGGAAGTCCGGTCGTTCCGCCATCAACGGCAGGAAGAACTGGTTGCTGATCGCGCTGTACGAGAGCGTCGCGGGTGCTAACAACTCGTTCGGCGTCGGATACTCGAAGCGCATGCCGACAGCGAGGCGCGTTTTGTCGCGCGGGGTGTCCGAAGCGCAGCCCCAACCGAGAATGGCGGCTAGTCCGGCCGCCGCCAGGAGCCGCATCGCTACCACGGGAATCATCGTACACCGCGGCTGTCTTGTAGCGTTTGAGCGTGTGGGACTGGATCGGCAGGCACGGAGGTCAGAGGCGCAGGCGGGCCTGGGCGGCGGTTCTCGGTGCTTTCGTGCTCGCCGACCTTGCGCTGTTCGGCTGGCTGATCTTCCGGTCGCTGTCGGAGCGGGAGGTGAACCGGGTGGTGCTCGAGGCGCGCACGGAGGCCGAAGATCTCGCCGAGCGGATCGCCGGCCGGGTAGAGAGCACCGGCCGCGACCTCTACACGGCGATGGCGACCGAGTCGGAAACGCGCCGCTACATCGACTCCGTGCTGGTGCAGCGCGACATCGTCGAGACGGTCGAGGTCTTCGACAGCGAGGGTCACCTCGTGTTCCGCAACCGCCGGGACGAAACCCGCACTGCCGGCGACGGCCCGCCGAACCTGGAGTCGCCGTCGCTGGTCGCTGACACGGTGAGCCGCCAGGTCCCCTACGAGACGGTGACGGTGCCGGTCGGCACCGTCGGCACCTTCCAGATCGGGATCTCGCGCTCCGAGTTGCAGCAGCGGCTGACGACCCTGCGCCTGGAGTTGCTGCGCCAGACGGCGATCGTCGCGGTTCTGACCATGGCGCTGTTCGTGGCGGGTTACCTGCTCTACAGCCGGCTTTCGCGGCGAACGGCGCTGGCCGAGCGGCAGGCCCAGGAGGCGGAGCAGATGGCCTACGTCGGCACCCTCGCTTCCGGCCTTGCCCACGAGATCCGCAGTCCCCTGAACTCGTTGAATCTGAACATGCAGATGCTCCAGGAAGAGCTGCCGGTAGGCTCCTCGGAGCGGCTGGTCGCGATCACGCGCTCCGAAGTCGGTCGGCTGGAGCGCCTGGTGTCCGACTTCCTGAGCTATGCGCGTCCGGACGAACTGAAGCTCGAGCGGACGACCGCGTCCGAGCTCCTCTGCCACGGCGCCGACGTGGTGGCCGGCAAGCTCCGGTCCGCCGGCATTCCGGTGGAGATCGACGATCGCAGCGGCGGCGTTCCGTTCCAGGTCGACCGCGAGCAGATGAACCAGTTGCTGCTCAACCTGATCGACAACGCAGTGGAGGCGATGAGCGACTGCGACCGTCCCCGTCTCCGGCTCGAGGCGGAAGTCCGGCCGGAGTCGGTCGTGCTTGCGGTCGGCGACACCGGGCCGGGGGTCGACCCCGCGGACCGGGAGCGGGTGTTCGACCTGTTCCACTCGGGGCGTCGCGGCGGCACCGGCCTGGGGCTCGCGATCGTCCGCCGCATCGCGGCCACCCATGGCGGGGAGGCGCGGGTTCGGGAGGGCGGGAGCGCTGGCGCGACCTTCGAGGTCGAGTTGCCACGGTCGCCCGGCCAGTCGCGGCCGGGAAAGACGGCGAGGCGGCGGCCGGAACGTGAGGCGTCGGGTTCAGCCGACCATTGACCGTTTCATTGGGCGGGTGCTACTGTCGGCCGCCGAAAGTGCCGCCGTGGCGGCGTAGCGCGGGCGCCGGACTCGTCCTCCGGCAAACGGCGAATGACGACTTCCGGCGCACGGAGCGAACGGCGCGCCGCTGAGAGAGAACGATGTACGCAGTGATAGAGACCGGCGGCAAGCAGGTCCGGGTCGAAGAAGGCGATGTCGTCGACCTGGAACGCCTCGGCGGCGCCGAGGCCGGTTCGGAGGTGGTCTTCGACCGGGTGCTGATGATCGGTGGCGGCGAGGCCGAGCCCGAAGTGGGCGAGCCGGTCGTCGAGGGCGCCAGGGTGCGGGCACAGCTCGTGACCGACCTGCGCGGACCGAAGATCGTCGTGTTCAAGTTCAAGCGTCGGAAGGGCTACCGCCGCCGCCGCGGACACCGGCAGGAGCTACAGCGGTTCCGGATAGAAGCGATCGAACGAGCCGGCGGGGCGTAGTCGTTCGCCGGAGCAACGGAGGTCGATAGAGATGGCGCACAAGAAAGGCCAGGGCTCGAGCCGCAACGGCCGCGATTCGAACCCCAAGAACCTGGGCGTGAAGCGGTACGCGGGCCAGAGCGTGACCGGCGGCACGATCATCGTGCGCCAGCGGGGCACCCGCTTCTTTCCCGGCGAGAACGTGGGGCGCGGCGGCGACGACACCCTTTACGCGCGCGCGGACGGCGTGGTCGAGTTCCGTAACCGCGGCCGTCGTGGCACTGTGGTCAACGTCCATCCGGCCGGCTAGAGAAGCGCCGCGGGGAGCGGCTCATGCACTTCATCGACGAGGCCGTCATCGATGTCCTCGCCGGTTCCGGCGGAGACGGGTGTCTGGCCTTCCGGCGCGAGAAGTTCGTGCCGCAGGGCGGCCCGTCGGGCGGCGACGGCGGCAACGGCGGCGATGTCGTTCTGGTCGGCTCGTCCGGGCTCGGCACCCTCTACCGTCTCAGCTTCCCGGCGTCCTACCATGCCGAGCGCGGCAGGCACGGCGAGGGATCGAACAAGACAGGCAGGAGCGGCCGCGACCTGGTGATTCCGGTGCCGCTCGGAACCGAGGTCCATGACGCTGCCAGCGGCGAGCCCCTGGGCGAGGTCCTGACCGAGTCGGACCAGCTCGTCGTGGCGCGAGGCGGCGCCGGTGGACGCGGCAACGCCCGCTTCAAGAGCGCGCGCCAGCGAGCGCCGAGGCGGGTGGAGGCGGGAAGACCGGGCGAGCAGCGTCGCCTGCGCCTGGAGTTGAAGCTGCTCGCCGACATCGGCGTGGTAGGCCTGCCGAACGCGGGCAAGTCGACCCTCATCAGCAGGCTCACCGCGGCGAAGCCGAAGATCGCCGACTATCCCTTCACCACGCTCGTTCCGCAGCTCGGCGTGGTAGGACCGCCGGCATTGCCGGTCGAGGCGGAGCCGTTCGTGATCGCCGACCTGCCCGGACTGATCGCCGGCGCCGCCCAGGGTGCCGGCCTCGGAACCCGCTTTCTGCGCCACGTGGAACGTTGCCGTGTCCTCCTGCACCTGGTCGACCTCGGGCCGCAGCCGGAAGAGGGAGCGGGCGGGGTCCAGGCGGCCTTCGACACGATCTCCGCTGAACTGGGCGCCTTCAACGAGGATCTCCTCCGCCGGCCCCGGGTCCTTTGCGGCTCGAAGCTCGACATCGCGGAGGCGGATCGGCGACGGGACCTGGCCGCGCTGGCCCGGAGAGAGGGCGCGGAGGCCTTCGAGCTCTCGGCGGTCGCGGGCACGGGGCTCGACGGCCTGGTTCGCGAACTGCGCCGCCTCCTCGACGCCGGGGAGTCGGCCGGCGACGAAGCCGCCGCGGGAGCCGACCCGCCATGAGGATCGCGCGGAGACGGGCCGACGATCGAGGCGAACGGCACGTGAGCCACCGCGCCGGGAGAGTTGGCCTGTTCGGAGGCAGCTTCGACCCGATCCACAACGGGCACATCCTGCCGGTGCTGGCGGCTCGGGAAGACCTGGATCTTGACGTCGTCCACTACCTGCCGACCGCCCGTCCACCGCACAAGCCCCAGGGGACGAGGGCGCCGGCGCTCGCGCGGAACACGATGGTCGAGCTGGCGCTCCTGCCCTACCCCGAGCTCGTCGTTTCGGACGTCGAACTCGATCTCGGCCGGACCGCGTACACCGTGGACACGGTGGAGCGCTATGCGGCCGAGGACCCGGAGGCGGAGCTGCACCTGCTGCTCGGCGTCGACAGTTTCAACGACCTGATGTCCTGGCGCCGGTTCGAGGACCTGATCGGCGCCGTCAGGCTGGTCGTTCTGGCACGGCCGGGCGAAGGGGGCCTGGATCCGGCGGTGCGGGCGGCGGCCGAGGGAGCCCGTGGTTTCGACCTGGTCCGGCATCGCTCCGTCGATGTCTCGTCCAGCTCGATCCGCCGCCGGCTGGCCCGGGGCGAGGACGTGGATGCCGGGTTGATGCCCGCCGCCGTGCTGCGGTACTGTCGCAAGTACGGGTTGTACCGTTGACGCAAGCGCAGACGCTCCAGGCCCGGTCGGGCGCCATCTCTCCCAGTCCCGAGGGGACCC
The DNA here is from genome assembly GCA_011525365.1 of Acidobacteriota bacterium. Taxonomy (GTDB): domain Bacteria; phylum Acidobacteriota; class Thermoanaerobaculia; order Multivoradales; family Multivoraceae; genus Multivorans. Next base: position 3,507,482 of record WTGQ01000002.1, on the reverse strand, counting down.
CTGACTCCGAGGAGCGCGTCCGCGCGGTAGCTGCCGCGGCGATCGACCGGAAGGCGCAGGACCTTCGGGTCCTGGAGCTCACCGACGTCAGCGACTTCACGGACTACTTCGTCATCTGCAACGGCGCCAACGCGCGCCAGGTGAGCGCGATCGCGGACGCCGTGCAGCGACGGCTGCGATCCTGCGGCGCCCGTCCCCTGCACCTGGAGGGGTCGGGGCAGGGTCAGTGGGTGCTGCTGGATTATGGCGACGTCATCGTCCATGTGTTCGACCCCGAGCGGCGGGAGCTCTACCGGCTCGAGCGCCTGTGGTCCGACGCCCCGGACCGGACAGCGGAGCTGGCTTCGGACGGAGAACCGGTCTCGCATGGCGTCCCTGCTGCGACTTGAGGTCAACGGCCAGGAGAGGGAGCTTGCCGTGCCGGGGGCCGGCGCCAGCGTGCTCGACCTGCTGGCGAGCCTCGACCAGCATCCGAAGACGGTGGCGGTCGAGGTGAACCGCCAACTCGTGCCGCGTGCGCGGTTCGGCGACACCAGCCTCCACGACGGCGACCAGGTGGAGATCGTCCGCTTCGTCCAGGGCGGCTGCGGCGCTGATCGGGTATAGTCGCCCGTCGCTGCCGGCCGCTCGAGCGGCTCTGCAGAGGCGGCGCGGAGGCTGGGCCGCTAGCTCAATTGGCAGAGCAACAGACTCTTAATCTGTGGGTTCTAGGTTCGATTCCTAGGCGGCTCACCATGCCTCGCCCCCGGCGGCTTCCGAGCCGCAAATTGGGCGAAAGTGGCGGAACTGGTAGACGCGCTAGACTTAGGATCTAGTCCCGAGAGGGTTGGGGGTTCGAATCCCCCCTTTCGCACCACGCCCTTTCGCACGTCACCTACCCGTTTCCAACCGGAACTTCCTGAATCTCCCGTTCGGCCATGACTGTGGTGGTCTCCAAGCGGGATGTCGGCGTGTGCCGCCAGGAGTTCGAGATCGAGGTGCCCGCGTCCGAGGTGGACGCCGAGTACCTCCGGGTGGCCAGGGACTACCGTCGCCGTGCGCGCATCGACGGCTTCCGCAAGGGGAAGGCGCCGCTCGACCTGGTGCGACAGCGGTTCGCGGGCGCGATCGGCGAGGACGTCTCGGAGCGCCTGGCCCCGAAGTACTGGCGGCGGGCGAGCGAAGAGGACGGTGTGCACGCCATGCTGCCGCCCAGCGTGGCGCCGGTGCAGGCCGCCCCGGGCGAGCCGCTGCGGTTCACCGTGACCGTCGACGTCGAGCCCGAGGTCGAGATCGGCGACAGCCGGAGCTTCGAGTTGCCGCGGCCCGAGACGGAACCCAGCGAGGCCGAGGTGGACGAGTTGCTCGAGCAGGTGCGGCTACAACGCTCGACCTGGGTGCCGGTCGAACGGGCAGCGGCTCGCGGCGACCGCGTGCGAGGCAGGATCCACCGGGCCGCGCTGCCCGGGTACGACCCGGAAGCGGCGGCCGCCGGCCACGATCACGACCATGACCACAGCCACGACCACGACCATCGCGGTCCGGCGACCCACGACATCGACCTCGAGCTGGGCGACGAGCGCGCGTGGCCCGAACTCACGGACAACCTGACCGGCCTGTCGGCGGGCCAGAAGGCGGACTTCGAGCGCAAGGAGACGGACGACGACGTCGAGCGGCAACGCCGCTACGAGATCGAGGTCGATGAGGTTCTGGAGCGCAAGCTGCCGGACGTGGACGACGACTGGGCGAGCAGTCTCGCCGCCCCGATCGAGACCGTCGACGATCTGCGGCGCCAGCTCGGCGAGCAGGTGCAGGCGCAGAAGGTCGAGCAGGCCGGTCAGCAGCGCACCGACGCCCTGCTCGACCAGTTGAGGGAGCGCTATCCGGTCACTCTGCCGGAGGCGGTCGTGGAGCGCGAGGCGCTCCAGATGGCCAGGTCATACGCGAACAACCTGGCTCGCCAGGGGTTCGACTTCGAGCGGCAGCAATTGCCCTGGGAGCAGTTGATGGAGGAGATTCGGCCGCAGGCGGAGAAGCGGGCGCATTCCTCGTTTCTGCTCGACCGGATCGCCCGCGACGACGGGGTCGAGGCGACGGCGGAGGACCTCGAGCGGGCGCTCGAGATCATGGCCCGGGCCCGCAACACGAACCGCGGCCGGCTGCGGCGGGAACTGGAGCGGGACGGCGGCCTGGAGTTGTTGAGAGTCGAACTGAGACGGGACCGGACGGTGCAGGCGCTGCTGGCGGCCAACGCGCCGCCGGAGGAACCGTCCGCCCCGGCGGACGAGCCCGCCGCGGAAGGAGAGGACTAGAGCGATGCTGGTACCAATTGTGGCCGGGCAGCGAAGTCCGACGGAAAGGGAGGGCTAGCCGATGTTGGTACCCATGGTCGTCGAGCAGACCAATCGGGGCGAACGGGCCTATGACATCTACTCGCGCCTGCTCAAGGACAACATCGTTTTCCTGGGCAGGCCGATCGACGATGACGTGGCGAACCTGGTCATCGCGCAGATGCTCTTCCTCGAGTCCGAGAACCCGGAGAAGGACATCTCGCTCTACATCAACTCGCCGGGAGGTTCGGTGACCGCCGGTTTCGCGATCTACGACACGATGCAGCACGTCAAGCCGGACGTTTCCACGCTCTGCGTCGGCCAGGCCGCGTCCTTCGCGGCGGTCCTGCTCGCAGGTGGCGCCGAGGAGAAGCGGATGGTGCTGCCGAACGCCAGGGTGCTGATTCACCAGCCCTGGGTGCAGAGCCTCGGCGGCCAGCAGACGGACATCGACATCCACGCCCAGGACCTGCTGCGCATGCGCGGCCGGATCGACGAGCTGTTGGCTCAGCACACCGGAAAGTCGATCGAAGAGGTCCACGCCGACACTGAGCGGGACAAGATCCTCACCGCGGAAATGGCGGTCGAATACGGGCTCGCCGACCGCGTCGTCGAGCGCCGCGGGGCCTCCTAGCAGACGCCGGACGGAGCTTCGGCGGCGAACCTCGGAGTCTCCGCCGTGCTAGCATCCGGCGGTACGCACGGCCTTTAGGGCCCGTGCGAGCAGGCCGAACGAGACGCGAGAAATACAGCCGGAACGACCAATCGTGGCGAAGAAGGACAGTGGCGACGACGCGCTGAGGTGCTCGTTCTGCAGCAAGAGCCAGCGAGAGGTCAAGAAGCTTATCGCCGGTCCTACCGTCTTCATTTGCGACGAGTGCGTCGACATCTGCCTCGACATCATCGCCGAGGACCGGATGCTGGAACAGCGCCAGGAAGCGGCGCTGCCGAAGCCCCAGGAACTCAAGAAGCTGCTCGACGACTACGTGATCGGCCAGGAGCAGGCCAAGAAGAAGCTCGCGGTCGCGGTCTACAACCACTACAAGCGAATCGACTTCGGTGAGCGGGCCCGGACCGACGTCGAGCTCCAGAAATCGAACATCCTCCTGATCGGCCCCACCGGCACCGGCAAGACCCTGCTCGCGCAGACACTGGCACGGCTGTTGAGTGTCCCCTTCACGATCGCGGACGCGACCACGCTGACCGAGGCGGGCTATGTCGGCGAGGACGTCGAGAACATCATCCTCAAGCTCTACCAGGCCTCCGGTAGCGACAAGGAGAAGACCCAGCGCGGGATCGTCTACATCGACGAGGTGGACAAGATCTGTCGCAAGGGCGACAACCCGTCGATCACGCGGGACGTCTCGGGCGAGGGTGTCCAGCAGGCGCTGCTCAAGATCCTGGAAGGCACCCAGTGCAACGTGCCGCCCCAGGGGGGGCGCAAGCACCCGCACCAGGAGTTCCTCCAGATCGACACCACGAACATCCTCTTCATCTGCGGCGGCGCCTTCGTCGGTCTCGAAGAGCGCATTGAAGGGCGGATGAATGAAAAGACGATGGGCTTCGGCGCCGAGATCAAGGATCGCGACAAGCGAGCCGGCGAGATGCTTCGCCACGTGCTTCCCGAGGATCTGATCAAGTACGGCCTGATTCCCGAGTTCGTCGGCCGCCTGCCGGTGGTGGCGACCCTGGAGCAGCTCGACGAGGACGCCCTGGTCCGGATCCTGACAGAGCCGAAGAACTCCCTCGTGCGGCAGTACGAGGCGATGTTCGAGTTCGAGGACGTCAAGCTGACGTTCACTGCCGAGGCATTGCGCGCGGTCGCCCGGCAGGCGATGAAGCGCAACGTCGGCGCCCGGGGCCTCCGGATCATTCTCGAGGAGCTGATGCTGGAGTTGATGTACGGCCTGCCGTCGGAAGCCGGCGTCAAGGAGTGCGTCATCAACGAGGACGTGGTGGTCAACGGCATTCAGCCGCTGACCGTGTACGAGAAAGCGGGATAGGGATGGCCTCGGGCTACGTTTCGACCTCGAGCGACCGGCTGCCGGTGGTGCCGCTGCGGGACATGGTGGTCTTCCCGCAGATGATGGCGCCCTTCATCGTCGGCCGCCGCGGCTCCGTGCTGGCGCTGGAACAGACACTGCGCACTGCCGGCAAGCTGATCTTCCTGGTCGCCCAGCGGGATCCGAAGGTCGACGATCCCGGCATCGACGACATTCACAAGATCGGCGTCGTCGCCCGCGTGGTGCAGAACGTCAAGCTGCCGAACGGCAACGTGAAGGTGATGGTCGAGGGATTGCGGCGGGCCGAGCTGCGGACGCTCGAGGAGATCGACGACGCCTTCGAGGCGGAGGTCGAGGTCTACGAGATCCACTATCCGGCGGACGACAAGGTCCAGGTCTACATGAGCCGGCTGCTCAACAGCTTCGAGCAGTACGCGAAGATGTCCCATCACCTGGCCTTCGAGAGCCTGATGTCGACGCTGAAGCTCGACGATCCCGACCGCTTCGCCGACGCCCTGGCCGCTCACCTGACCGTGTCGACGGCCGAGAAGCAGACGCTGCTCGAGACGCTGAATCCCTACGAACGCCTGCAGGCCGTGCACGACCTGCTCGACGTCGAGGTCGAGAAGATCAACATCGACAAGCGGATCAACGTGCAGGTCAAGAAGCAGATGGAGAAGGCCCAGAAGGAGTACTACCTCAACGAGAAGATCAAGGCGATCCACCACGAGCTGGGGCGCAAGGACGAGCGCGGCGACGAGGTTGCCGAGCTGAAGGAGAAGATCGAGAAGTCCGGCGCTCCGAAGCTGGTGCGCGAGAAGGCGGAGCAGGAGTTGCGGCGGCTGGAGGCGATGCCGCCGGTGTCGGCCGAGGCGACCGTGTCGCGCAACTACGTCGACTGGCTGGTGTCCGTGCCGTGGAAGAAGCGCAGCCGGGAGCTGAAGGACCTGAAGAAGGCGGCGCGCATCCTTGACGAGGGGCACTACGGTCTGGAGAAGGTCAAGGAGCGCGTACTCGAGTTCCTGGCCGTCCGCCAGCTCACCCACAAGAACCAGAACTCGATCATCTGCTTCGTCGGCCCGCCGGGCGTCGGCAAGTCCTCGCTGGCCAAGTCGATTGCCGCCGCCACCGGCCGCAAGTTCGTGCGCCTGTCACTCGGCGGCGTTCGCGACGAGGCCGAGATCCGCGGGCACCGGCGCACCTACATCGGCGCCTTTCCCGGCCAGATCATCCAGATGATGAAGCGGGCGGGCACGGTCAACCCGGTCTTCCTCCTCGACGAGGTCGACAAGATGTCGATGGACTTCCGCGGCGATCCGTCGTCCGCGCTGCTCGAGGTGCTCGATCCGGAGCAGAACGACACCTTCGTCGATCACTACATGGACATCGAGTACGACCTCTCGAAGGTCATGTTCATCGCCACGGCGAACGTCGAGCACCCGATCCCGCCGGCGCTCAAGGACCGGATGGAAATCATCCAGCTCGCCGGGTACACGCCGAACGAGAAGCTGGAGATCGCGCGCCAGTTCCTGGTGCCGAGGCAACTGGACAGCCACGGCCTGACCGAGGACGAGATCCGCTTCGGCGAGGACAGCCTGGGCTACCTGATGGACTCCTACACCCGTGAGGCGGGCGTCCGCAACCTGGAGCGCGAGATCGCGGCCGTGTGTCGCAAGCTGGCCCGCCGCCTGGTCGAAGAGGGCCGGGTCAAGAAGGTGAAGGCGAAGGCCAAGGCCAAGGGCAAGGGCGCATCCGGGGATGCCGAACCCGCGATCGCGGTCGACCGGGAGCTGGTCGGGGAACTCCTCGGCAAGCCGAAGTTCCGGCCCTACAAGAAGCTCGACGAGTCCGAAGTCGGGGTCGCCACCGGTCTGGCCTGGACCCAGGCGGGCGGCGAGTTGCTGCAGAGCGAAGTCGGCCTGATGAAGGGCAGCGGTAAGCTGATTCTCACCGGCAAGCTGGGTGACGTGATGAAGGAGTCGGCGAGGGCGGCGATGTCCTACCTGCGCAGCCGCGCCGACGGATTCGGCCTGGAGCCGGGGTTCCACGCCGACCAGGATCTCCACATCCACGTTCCCGAGGGCGCCATCCCCAAGGACGGCCCGTCGGCCGGCATCACGATGGCGTCGGCGATCATCTCGTCCCTGCTGCGGGTGCCTGTGCGCGGCGACGTGGCCATGACCGGCGAGATCACGCTGCGCGGGAAGGTGCTGCCCGTCGGCGGCATCAAGGACAAGGTGCTGGCCGCCTACCGCGCGGGCATCTTCGAGATCCTGCTGCCGAAGGAGAACGACAAGGACCTCGAGGAGGTACCCGAGGAAGTCCGCGACAAGATGAAGTTCCACCTCGTGGAGTCGATGGACGAGGTCCTCGAGATCGTCTTCGACGGCGTCGTGCAGAGGGCGCCGGAGGTCGCGGCCGAGTTCCAGAAGCCCGCCTCCGAGGCGCCGCCGGCGAACGTCGCCCACTGAAGAGGCCCACTCAGGAAATCGAGCGGGACCTTGAAGGTCCGTGACGCCCGCTTCGTCGTCTCGGCTGTCCGGGCCACGGACCTGCCCCGGGACGGCCGGCCTCAGGTCGCCTTCGCCGGTCGCTCGAACGTCGGCAAGTCGAGCCTGATCAACCGGTTGCTCGGCCGCAAGGATCTGGCGCGCACGAGCTCGAAGCCGGGGCGAACACGGAGCGTCAACTTCTTCCTGATCGACGACTCCTGGTACGTCGTGGACCTGCCCGGTTACGGCTATGCCCGGGTTTCGAAGAGCGAACGGGAGGCATGGGGCCGGGGCGTGGATCAGTACTTCCGCTCGGCTGCCGGGCTGGCCCGGGTCGTGCTGCTCGTCGATGGTAAGGTCGCGGGCACGCCGCTCGACACCGAAGCGTACGGATACCTCAGAAGTCTGGGACTCGAACCCGTCGTGGTCGTGACCAAGATCGACCGCGTGAAGCGGGGGGATCGAGCCGGGACCCTTGCCAAGGTTGCAGAGCTGTTGGGAATGCCGGCCGGGGCTGAGCTGTTTTTGGTGTCGTCTCGAACCGGCGAAGGAGTTTCGCGGCTGTTTGCGGAGTTACTCGGCCCTTGACGCTCAGATACTGAGTACTTTGAGGGCCAGATCAGCTGCGCTTCTCTCGGCGAGGATGAAACAAAGATGACGATCGACGAAGCCCCTGAAGCGGGGCGTAGTGGAAACGGCGGCGCCAGGGCGGCCGAGAGCGCCGACCTGGCTTTCGACCTGAAGGCCCTGAAGGACCTGAGCAATGCCGACCTTCTCAAGCTGGCCCACAAGTTGGAGGTCGTCGGTGCCACCGGCATGCCCAGGCAGGAGTTGACCTTCAAAATCCTGGAGGCCCAGACGGAGAAGAGCGGATTGCTGTTCGGCGAAGGGGTCCTCGAATGCCTGACCGACGGCTTCGGTTTCCTGCGCGCGCCGGAGTACAGCTACCTGCCGGGACCGGACGACATCTACGTTTCCCGCAGCCAGATCCGTCGCTTCGACCTGCGCACCGGCGACACCGTTTCGGGTCAGGTGCGGCAGCCGATGAACAAGGGTGAGCGCTATCTCGCCCTGATCAAGCTCGAGGCGGTGAACTTCGAGCACCCGGACGTTGTCCGGCAGAAGATCTTCTTCGACAACCTGACTCCGCTGTACCCGGAGGAGCGGCTCCAGTTGGAAGTCTCCGGAGACCTGTCGTCCCGGGTGACGGACCTGGTGACGCCGATGGGCAAGGGCCAGCGCGCGCTGATCGTGGCGCCCCCGCGTACCGGCAAGACGATGCTTCTGCAGTCCCTGGCGCGATCGATCGCCACGAACCACCCGGAAGTCGTGCTGGTCGTCCTGCTGATCGACGAGCGTCCCGAGGAAGTGACCGACATGGAGCGGTCGGTGCGCGGAGAGGTCGTCTCGTCCACGTTCGACGAGCCTGCCTCGCGGCACACTCAGGTCGCCGAGATGGTGATCGAAAAGGCCAAGCGGCTGGTCGAGTACGGCAAGGACGTGGTCATCCTGCTCGACTCGATCACTCGCCTGGCGCGCGCCTACAACACGGTGCAGCCGCCTTCGGGCAAGGTGCTGTCCGGAGGCATCGACGCCAACGCCCTGCAGCGCCCGAAGCGGTTCTTCGGCGCTGCCCGGAACATCGAGGGAGGCGGCTCGCTGACCATCGTCGCCACGGCGCTGATCGACACGGGAAGCCGGATGGACGACGTGATCTTCGAGGAGTTCAAGGGCACCGGCAACTCGGAACTGCATCTCGACCGCAAGCTGGTCGACAAGCGGATCTTCCCGGCGATCGATATCGAGAAGTCCGGCACCCGCAAGGAGGAGTTGCTGTTGTCGGCGGACGATCTGCAGCGAGTCTGGGTGCTGCGCAAGGTGCTGAATCCGCTGCCCACGGTCGAGGCGATGGAGGTGCTCCAGGAGCGTCTCAAGAACACGCCGTCGAACGCGGAGTTCCTGGCCGCGATGTCGAGGGGCGCAAGGGGAGCGCCGAACTGAGTCCCGCACCCGCAAGCCCGCGGGTCGCCGTGTTGCCGACGGCGCCCGCCTCGATCCTGGCCGACTATCACGAACTCCTGAACCTCGCGGGCTACCGCGAGGTGATCGATCCGTCCGTCGACACGGCGCTCAAGATCAACATCTCCTGGCACTTCTTCTATCCCGGCAGCTCGACCACGCCCTGGCAGCTCGAAGGGGTGGTGCGGGCGATGGAGAAGGACGGTTACGACCCGGCGTTGATTCACGGCTGCCACAACCGGACCGTGGTCATCGACGCCCGCCTGGGTGAGCGGGAGAACAAGCAGGTCGACGTCATCGAGGCGCACGGCCTGCGCAACGTCCACCTCTACGAGGAGGGCGAGGAGTGGCTGCCGGTCCGGGAGGCCGTGGGCGACCTCGCCTCGCGGTTCCTGTGCCTGAACGATGTCTACCCGCAGGGCTTTCACATTCCGGCACGGTTCGTGGGCGAGAACATCATCCACCTGCCGACGGTCAAGACCCACGTCTTCACGACCACGACCGGAGCGATGAAGAACGCGTTCGGCGGGCTCCTCAACGAGCGCCGGCACTGGACCCACCCGGTCATCCACGAGACCCTGGTCGACCTGCTGATGATCCAGCAGCACATCCACCGGGGGGTGTTCGCGGCCATGGACGGCACGTTCGCCGGCGACGGGCCGGGACCGCGCTGCATGATCCCGCGGATTGGCAACGTGATCCTGGCCAGCCCGGACCAGGTGGCGATCGACGCCGTGGCCGCGAAGCTGATGGGCTTCGACCCGCTCTCGATCCGCTACATCCGCCTCGCGCACGATCTCGGCCTCGGTTGCGGCGATCCGCGAGACATCGAGATCGTGGGGGATCCGGCGGTCGCCGGCAAGAGTTGGGACTTCGTCGGCCCCTTTCGAAAGATGACTTTCGCCGCGAGGATGCAACACAAGATCTACTGGGGACCGTTGCGGCGCCCCGTCGAGTGGTCGCTGCGCACCTTTCTCGCCCCCTGGGCGTATCTGGCGAGCGTCCTCTACCACGACTCCTTCTGGTACCCGTACAAGGCGAAACGGCAAATGGCCGAGGCCCTGGCGAGCCCCTGGGGGCGTCTGTTCGCCGGCTGGGAGCAGGCCCGGACGGACGGACGCGGCTACCCGGAGATCGCCGCCCGGCCGGCGGTCGCGTTCCGGACCGGCTGGCGGGCCTTCCTGACCTCGCTTCGTATCCTCTGGACCTGCCTGCGGGAAGCGCCTGAAGTCGCCATGCGCCTGAGTCGGCGCTCGGACGCCGCCGGCGTTCGTGGTTCGGGTTCCTGAGCCCGTCCTTCGCGCGTTCGATGCCCGGCCGGCGGTGGCAGGAAACCGGCGCCGCCCTCGCGGTCGCGTCGGCACTGGCGGCGATGGTGTTCCACGCCGGAACGTTCCACCACGGGGCTACGGCGTTCTCCCTGGCCGCCGGCGCCGGTCTGCTGCTCCTGTTCGCGTTGCCGGGCCGGGGGTCGTTCCTGGATTCGTTGGCGCTCCGGCGCGACGGGTCGCCGTGGTGGCCGGCGCTTCTCGGCGCCCTCTGGTTCTCCGTCGTGGCGAGCTGGCTTCAGTCACCGGTAAGCCGCGCCGGCGAGGCGATCGTCCTCTTCCTCCTGCCCGCGGCCTGGGCGGCCGCGGGAATCGGCCGGCTTCTCCGCTCGGACGCGGCCGTTCGCTGGGCTCTGGCCGGCTGCGCCGTGGTTGGCGTGTCGGCGTCGGCCTGGGCGTTGGCCATGCAGCCGCTTCACGAACAGGGCCGGGCCGCTCTGCCGATCGGTCACCACAACCAGTTGGCGCTGGTGCTCGTGGCGATTCTGCCGCCCGCGGTGCTCGGCGCCTGGCGGGCCGCCGGACCGAATCGGCGGAGGATACGTCAGGGTGCGGTGCTCTTCGTCGGCGCGGTCCTGGTCTGGACGCTGGCCGCCACCGGTTCGATGTCCGGGTTGGCGGCGCTGGTCGTGCAGGCGGTGGCGGCCGCGGCATGGATCCTCTGGCGGAGCAAGGGCCGTCGCTTGCTCTTCCCGCTCGCGGCGTTGCTGGCTCTGGCCGCCGGACTAGCGCTCGCGACCGCCTGGGCCGGCTCCCGACTCGACGTGCCGGGCCCGATCGGCCGTCTGGGCGCGGTGCTGCGGTTCGAGGACCCGTCGCTCCTGGCGCGCCGCACCTACGCCGAGGCCGCTCTTTCCGGCTTCGCGGAGCGGCCGCTTCTCGGTTGGGGTCCGGGGTCCACGAGCTGGACTCTGGCGAACCACTGGCGGCCGGCGCCGGGGGTGCATCCGCCAGGCGAAGTGGTGACGGATGCCCACAGCCTGCTGGCGCAGGCGCCGTACGAACTCGGGGTCGTCGGCGCGCTTCTGCTGCTGTTGCTGGCAGCTCGCTACGCCAGGCTTCGCCTGGGCGAGTTGAGCGATCCCCGCGTGCAGGATTCGGAGCTCCTGGCCGCGGCATTGCTCGGTCTGGTGGGCGCCGGAGTCTGCCTGGCTTTCGGGGTCTTCGCCGTGGTGACGGCGGTTCCCGCCGTGCTGATTCTCAATCTGGGCTTGGCGGCGGCGGCGCGCCACCAGGGTTCTGACCCGCGGAAAGAAGGCGCCGCGAAGCGGCGACCTCCGGCCCGCTGGCACCGAGCGCTTCCGATCGCCTTCTACCTCTACCTCGCCGCCGCCGTGGGCTGGACCTGGCAGCGGACATCGGCCGCCCGGGCGTACGAACTTGCGGTGGGTGCGGAGACGGCCGACATCGGAGCGGTTTCCATGGCGGCCGCCCGTGATCCTTCGTTTCCTCTCTACCATGTCCGCCTTGATCCCTGGACCGCGGCCGAGACCGCCGACGGTCTCGCACCCCTGTGGTTGCTGGCCGGGGTCGACCGGAACGTGGACGTCGACAGGCGACGGCAGGCGCTCGAGCGGGCCTGTGACCTTGGCCCGCTGTCGGGGCTGGCCCCGTTTGAACTCATGCTTCTTTTGCGCGAAGCGGGCGCCGCGGCCACCGACCCGCGGGTGGCCGTCCGGGCCGCGCGCGCGATTCTGGCCGAGCCGTTGCTGCTCGCTGCGGCCGCCTTCGAGGGAGACCCGGATCTCAGGGCAGAGCTGCATCGCGAGATCCAGTCGTGGCCGGGACTCCCGCCGGGATGGCTGGCGGCGTTCGAGGAGTTGTGGTTCGGCCTCGACTGGTCGAACGGGCACGAGGACTCACCTCACGACGTACTGTCGGTGGACGCCGATGGTCGGCCCGCGGTCTCGTTCAGCCTGTTCGCCTTCCGGCGCCAGCCCTGGCCGCTCTCGATCGGCGCCGTGCCGCTTCGAAGTCATCGCCTCGACTTCGTCGCGGCTCACGACCTCCCGGCCGTGACCCGATTGCCCGGGACCGCGCCGGAACCCTTCTGGATCCGTCGCTGCGGAGTGGAGTAGTCAGGCCACGCCGGTGGCTTCGGCGCTGGCCGCGGCAACGCGGTTACGGCCGGCGTGCTTGGCCTGGTACATGGCGCTGTCGGCCAGTTGCAGCAGGCGGGTCGCCGCGCCTGCCGGGCTCGGCGTCTCGTCGCGGTTGCCGCCGACCTCTGCCCGCGTCGAGGCGGCGCCGATCGAGCAGGTCACGCGGACCAGCGGACGGCGACGTGGCGGCTCGCCGCCTGGCAGAAGGGTGGCGGCCAGGGCAGACCGGAGACCCTCGGCGCGCTGCAGGCACCCGCCGAGGTCGGTGCCGGGCAGGACGACGACGAATTCGTCGCCGCCGTAGCGGGCTGCAAGACCTCCTGCCCGCTTCGCGGCGGCATCGACGAGCTTCGCCACCCGGCTCAGAATGCGGCTGCCGGTTAGGTGGCCGTGGCGGTCGTTGACGCGCTTGAAGCGGTCCAGGTCGATGAACAGGAGACCGACGTGGCCGGCATCGCGTTCCGCATCCCGGATCGCCTCAGCAAGCGCGCCGTGCAGCGCCTCGCCGTCGAGAAGGCCGGTCAGGCCGTCGCGGTGCGCGTCTTCGGCGCTCCGGGCGCCGGCGACTTCGCGGAGAGCGGCCGCTGCTCTCGCCGCGAGCTCGTCAGGGGCGGGCATCGGAGATCCGTTCCAGGCGCGCCGGCACGCTCTTGTGCCACGGCGTGCCTGCAATCGGGTCGCGGTCCGTGACGCTCGTCAGTTCGTTGGGCGCGACGCCGTCGCTCTCGCGCTCCCCGGCCTGGTCCGGATAGTCCAGTCCGAGGCCGTTGGGAAGAGAGATGTGTCCCGCCTGCATCCGGTCGCTGACCGTGGCCGGGACTTCGGCGGCCCCGCGCGGAGTCACCAGCCGGACTAGGTCCCCGTCGGCGATCTCGAGCGCCGCGGCGTCGTCGGCGGACAGGGCGAGCGCCTCCTCCATCGCCTTCCGGCGCCAGGCCGGGTCGCGATAAATCGTGTTCGCGGTATAGGAACGCCGCTCGCCCGCGGAGAGCACGAGCGGGAAAGCAGCGCTGGTGATGCCGGGACCGGCCTCGGCGTCGAGCTCCTCGATCGCGCCGAAGAGTTCCGGGATCGCGAGCTGGAGGCGCCCGTTCGCCGTCCCGACGCGCTGCCAGGAGACCTCGGGCGAGTCGCTGGAGAAGACGAGGCCTGTCGGGCTGTCGACGATCGCGTCGAAGAGGGCCTCGCCGAGCGCCGGCCCCTCGCCTTCGATGCCGGCGCGCCGGATCGAGTCGCCGAAGCGGTGCGCGCAGATGTGGGCCGCGCTCCACAGCGCCGCGGCGGACTCGAGGCCGTCGGGCAGCGTCTCGCCCAGGGTGCGGTAGAGGAGCGCGGGCGCGACGCCGGCGAGGCGCGGGTCGTTGCGGGTCGCGGCCTGGAAGGCGATCCGGAACGCGGCCCGGCCGCCGTCGCGCAGGCTCTCCCGCAGCTCGTCGACCTGGTTCTGCGAGTAGCCGCCCAGGGCTTCCGTGAGCCGGCAGTGGATCTCCGGCTCCGGCAGCGCCCCCGCCTTGTCGGTGGCCGGAGGATCGAGCAGCGGCCGGCGCAGGAAGAAGGCGTTCTCCGGGAACTCGAAGTTGAAGAACACCGCCTCCGCTTTCTCGTACTGCGTGGTCGCCGGCAGGACGTAGTCGGCCAGGCGGGCGGTCTCGGTCATCGCGATGTCGATGACGACGACGCACTCGAGCGCCCGCATCGCCTCGCGCATGGCGCGGCTGTCCGCCAGCGAGTGCGCCGGGTTCGCGCTCTCGACGATCATCGCGCGGAAGCGCTTCGGGTGGTCAGTGACGATCTCCTCGGCGATCGCGTTGCACGGCACGAGGCCGGCGATGACGGGAGCGCCGGTCACCGGCGTCTTTCGCGGTCCGGCGGACCGCGACGCCGTGATCGGCACCAGGGACGTGGAAACGTTCTGGGCGCCGGTCTTGGCGAAGTTGCCGGTCAGCATCCAGACCAGCCGCTGCAGGTAACTGACCAGGGTCGAGTTGCGGTTCATCTGTACGCCGAGGTCCTCGAACACGGCGACGCTTGAGGCGGTGGCGATGCGGCGCGTGGCGAACCGGACCTGCTCCTCTTGCACACCGCACGCGGCGCAGGCGGCGGCGACGTCGATCCGCTCCAGCCGGGGACGCACGTCCTCGAAGCCGTCCGTGTGCCGGGCGATGAAGTCCGCGTCCGTCAGGTCCTCCTCCAGCAGGACGCCCAGCATCGCCGCGAGCAGCCAGGCGTCGGTGCCAGGCTTCACCTGAAGGAAGATGTCGGCCAGGTCCGCGGTCTCGGAGCGCCGGACGTCGATGACGATGAGGCAGCGTTCCGGGTCCTTCGCGAGTTCGCGCAGCGTGACCCGGGCGCGCGGGATGCCGTGCGACTGCCACGGGTTCTTGCCCAGGAAGATTCCCACCTCGCAGTGGTGGAAGTCGCCCCGCGAGGGTGCACCGACCATCTGGCCGGCGACCCACATCTCGCCCGTCTTCTCCTGCGCGAGCGCGTTGGACCGGTACACGGAGCCCAGCGTGCGCAGGGTGGACCGGGCATAGAAGCCGGGCAGGTGGTTTCCCTGGCCGCCGCCACCGTAGTAGAAGATCGACTCGCCGCCGAACCGGTCCCGCACTTCGGCGAGCCGTGTCGTCACCTCGCGGACCGCCGTGTCCCAGTCGATCTCCTCGAAACTGCCGTCCGGGCGCCTGCGCAGCGGAGACAGCACCCGATCACGGCTGTTCTGGTAGTGGTTCAGGCGCCCGGCTTTCTGGCAGACGTAGCCCTTGGAGACGGGGTTCGCACGGTCTCCGCGCAGGCGCGCGAACTGCCGCCCGTCGTCGCCGCCCAACTGGACCTCGATGCCGCAATTGTTCTCGCACAGGATGCAGGCGGTCGGCTCCCACGGGGGGATCTGTTGCGGCGGGGTCGGTTGTTGGCTTCCTGGCTCCATGGTGACTCCTGAACGACTGGCGGGATGAGGTCGCGAACGCACCGGAGCTTATGCGGAGCCCCCGGTTGGTCGGGCTGCTACCGTGCGGGCCGGTGACTGCACCGGGCAAGAGCGATCCGCCGCTCCGCCGATCCCTCGGCCAGCACCACCTCCGCCATGCGCAGTCGGCAACCCCCGCCGTCGACTTCTTGGACGTGTCCGGCCGGACCGTGATCGAGATCGGTCCCGGCGGCGGCGTGCTCACGCGGCTTCTCCTGGAGCGAGGTGCGAGCCGCGTCATTGCCTGCGAACTCGATCCTTCGTGGGCCTTCGCGTTGCGTCGGCGACTCACCGATCGGCGCATCCGGCTCGCGGTCGGCGATGCCTGCGACCTGGGCTACGAGCGCGCGCCCGTCACTGCCCGGATCGCCGGCAACCTGCCCTACAACGTCGCCACACGGATCGTCTCCCGGGTGCTCGAGCGCGCTCCGGTCGGCCTGCGGTCGGCCTTTCTGGTTCAGCGCGAGGTGGCGGACCGGTTGACGGCGGCGCCGGGCGAAGGGGCCTACGGCGCGTTGACGGTGCTGACCCAGGCCCGTGCCGCAGCGCGCCGCCTGGCCGTCGTGATGCCGGGGAGCTTCGTGCCGCCGCCGGCCGTCACCAGCGCCTTCGTGGGTCTGGAACGGATCGCGCCCCCGATCGCGGAGGAGGAGTGGCGCGATTTCAGAGCGCTGGTTCGAACCGCGTTCAGTAGCCGGCGCAAGACCCTGTTGAACAACCTGGCCGCGGCCATGGATCGGCCCGCGGCGGCGGCGGCGATCTCGGCTTTGGGGCTGCCCCCCAAGATCCGGGCTGAGGCGCTCGGCCTGGGACGGTTCGTCGAGCTGTTCCGGGCCGTTGAGTTGTCCAACCGAATATAGCCATATCCCATTTTCTCGGCTACAATCGTTAGCCCGTGCATGTTCCCGTCAACGCTTGGTGGGGAGGGCGTCGATGATTCGCTCGGATGATGGCCCCAGACGGTTCGCGCTCGGCCGTGGCCTGCCGACGGGCAAGGCCAGCGAGCTGGTCGGTCTGCTGTTGCTCATGCTCGGCGCGCTCCTGCTGCTCAGTCTGCTGAGCTACCAGCCGGGTGACCCGAGCTTCATGCGCAGCGCCGAGGACTCGGCGGAAACGGCCAACCTGATCGGGCCGATCGGCGCTCACGTCGCCGCGGCCGGGTACGGTTTCCTCGGGTTCGCCGTGCTCGCGGTGGCGCTGGCGGTCCTGGGTCTGGGTTACCGGCTGGTCCGCGCCCGCGCCGACGTTCCATCGTTGCTGCAGGGTGCCGGCATCGTCGTTGCCCTGGTGGCCGCACCGACATTGATCGCTCTGACGGCGGGCGAAGTTGCGTTCCGGGGCGAATCCCTGACCGCCGGAGGATTCCTGGGGTCGACGATCGCCGGTGCAGTCGAAGGCCAGCTGGGCGAGCTCGGCGCCGGAGTGATCGCCGTCTCCGGCCTCGTCTTCGGGATCGCGTTGATGTTGCGAAGCAGCCTGGCCGAAGCGATCGCCGCCGGTGTTCGTCGACTCAAGGTGTTCGCTGCCCTGTTCAAGCCCAGGCGGCGGAAGAAGTCCAGGGCCAAAGCCTCGGAAGAGGGGTCCGGCCGTGGCAGGGCGAAGGCCGCGTCGGCACCGGCGGTCGAGACGCCGCTCGTGGATCTGCCGCTTCGCCGGTCGGCCGCGAACAAGGCGAAGACGGCAGCCCGCGGATCGGAAGAGACCAGTGCCGAACGGCCGGTGGCGACCGGTCCGACGCCCTTCCCAGTCGCGTCCGGGAAGACCGCGCGGTCGGGCACGGAGAAGACCGAGCCGCAGGTGGAAGCTGGGCAGCGGGTGGAGAGTGGGGAGTTACCGCCGCTTGATCTGCTCTACACCGAGGAGGTCAACAGAGAGGTCGACAAGGACGGGTTGAGGGAGCTGGGTGAACTCATCTGCGCTCGCTGCGCCGAGTTCGGAGTCGAGGGCACGATCGAGGGCATCAGCCCCGGTCCGGTCATCACCGTGTTCGAGTTCCAGCCGGCGCCCGGCGTGAAAGTCGCCCAGATCGTCAACCTTCAGGACGATCTGGCGCTCTCCCTTAAGGCCGAGGCGATCCGGATCGAACGCATGCCCGGCCGATCGACGCTGGGCATCGAGGTTCCGAACAAGCACAGGACGATCATCCCCCTGGGCGGCCTCCTGGCCGACTCCGGGTTCCGGGACGGTAAGTCCCCCCTCACGATGGCGCTCGGGCGCACTCTCCGTGGCGAGCCGTACTTCGCCGACCTGGCCAAGATGCCGCACCTGCTGGTGGCTGGGGCCACCGGCGCCGGCAAGAGCGTGGGTCTCCAGGGCATGCTGACTTCCATCCTGTACCGCGCGCGGAGCGATGAAGTCCAGTTCATCCTGATCGACCCCAAGCGGATCGAACTGGGCGTCTACGCGGACATTCCACACCTGAAGACCGCCGTTGTGGTGGAACCGAAGCAGGCCTCGAACGCGCTGCGCTGGGCCGTAGCCGAGATGGAGCGCCGCTACCGTCTGCTGGCGGAGGTTCACGTCCGTTCGATCGACTTCTACAACCGGGCAATCGCCGATCCGGAGGTGGCGAACCGTCTGCGCCTGCGGGACGAGGAGGCGGACGAACCCGCCGCGCCTCGGAATCTCGAACCGCTCCCCTACTACGTGATCGTGATCGACGAACTGGCCGACCTGATGATGGTCGCCTCGTCCGAGGTCGAGACATCGATCGCGCGTCTGGCGCAGATGGCGCGGGCGGTCGGCATCCACCTCATCGTTGCGACCCAGCGGCCCTCCGTTGACGTCCTGACAGGCACGATCAAGGCGAACTTCCCTTGCCGGATCTCTTACGCCGCGGCTACCCGGCACGATTCGCGGACCATCCTCGACCAGGTCGGCGCCGAGAAACTGCTTGGCAAGGGCGACATGCTGTTCATGCCGCCCGGTAGCGGCCGCATGCTTCGCCTCCACGGCGCTTTCGTGACGGAGCAGGAGACGGCGGCTCTGGTGCGCTGGCTCAAGCGACAGGGCCAGCCCAACCTCGATCCGGCCGTGCTCGAGCCACCGCCGGAGGATCGTACGGCGGCCGCTGGGGAGAACGGCGGCGACGATGTCCTCTACGACGAGGCGGCCCGGCTGGTTGTCGCGGAACGAATGGGATCAGCGAGCTTCCTCCAGCGTCGGATGAGAGTGGGCTTCTCCCGCGCTTCGCGCCTCGTGGACCTGATGGAGCAGGATGGAATCCTGGGCCCCGCTCAGGGCAGCAAACCCCGGGAAGTCCTCGTGCCGCCCGACTACTTCGAAGAGGTCGACCAGTCGCAGATCGCCTTCCAGTAGTTTCGGCGGACGATGTCCGCGCGGCCGAGATTCGAGAGGATCGCCTTCTTCGGCACCCCGGAGTTCGCGGTGCCGTCGCTGGCCGCTCTGGACGCCGCCCGCCGGCGCCCGATCGTCGTCGTCAGCCAGCCGGCGCGGCGCGCGGGCCGGGGAGGCCGGGTGGTCGAACCACCCGTGGCCCGCTGGGCGCGAGCGCACGGCGTCGACCTGCTGCAGCCGAGGCGGGTGCGGGATGACGAGTTCCTGGGCCGACTCCGCGCCATGGAGCTCGACCTCGCGGTGGTCGCCGCCTACGGCAGGGTTTTTCCCCGCAGCCTGCTGGAGCTGCCGTCCTGGGGCTGCCTGAACGTCCACGCATCCCTGCTGCCGGCCTGGCGCGGCGCATCGCCGATCCAGGCCGCGATCGCCAACGGCGAGAGAGTGACCGGAGTGACCACGATGGTCATGGAGGAAGGTCTCGACACCGGGCCGATGCTGCTGCGTCAAGAGGTGGCGATCGGTCCGCTTGAGACGGCGGGCGAGCTGGGGCCGCGCCTCGCCGAAATCGGCGCCCGGCTTCTCGTGCGAACACTGGACGGCCTGGAGGCGGGCGATGTCGCACCTCGGCCGCAGTGCGACGCGGCGGCAAGCTATGCGCCGATGCTCCGTCCGGAGGACGGCGTCGTGGACTGGGACCTGGAAGCCGGTGAGATCGTCTGTAGGGTTCGGGCCTACGAGCCGTGGCCGGGGTCGCGGACCTGGCTGCGGGGCGAGGCGATACGGATCATCGCGGCGCGGCCCCTGACCTCGTTTGCGGGTGCGGACCGCGGCGACGGTCGGGATCGGCCGGGTGCGTTCCTGGGCTGTCGGGAGATAGAAGGCATCGGCCGGGCGGCGGTGGTCCGCTGCGGCGGCTCGTCGGCCCTGGCGCTCGATCGAGTGCAGCGCCCGGGCCGTCGGCCGGTCACTGGCGTCGACCTGGCGAACGGCCTGCGCTTGGCGGTCGGCGAACGCTTCGGGGTGCAGGCATGACCCGTCGACGGCCGATTCGAAACCTGGGCTCCGGTCCGAGCTGGCGCCGCCGCCGGACCGAGGCGCCGCTCACTGCCCACGCCAAGGTGAGGGAGTCGGCCGCCTTCGTTCTCGAGCGGACGCTCGAGTCCAGGGCACCGGCTTCAACCTTCCTCGCCGGCGCGCTCGAGCGTTGCGATCCGAGGGACCACGGGCTGTTGCGGGAACTCGTTCTGGGCACGCTGCGCTGGTTGCGCTTCATCGATCACGTGCTCGTATCCGCGTCCGGACGGCCACTTTCCCGGATCCAGCGCGCGCTGCTGGCGCCGCTGAGGATCGCCGTGTACCAGCTCTTCTTCCTGGACCGCGTACCCGCTCACGCGGCGGTCAACGAGGCGGTGGAGCAGGCGGCGGGCCGCACCCATGCCGGCGGCGCCAGCTTCGTCAACGGCGTGCTGCGACGGATTGCCCGTTCGCCGCGCCGTGACGCCTGGCCGGTCGAAGAGGGCGATCCGGCTGTCCGGCTCGGCATCCTGCACTCGCACCCGGATCTGCTGGTCGAGCGCTGGCTTCGGACGTATGGCGAGACACGGACCATCGCCATCCTGACCGCGAACAACCGTCCGAAGCCGCTCCATCTGCTCGCGTTCCGCGAGCGGGGAGGCCGCGCTCCGTTGGCCGAGCAGTTGATCGACGATGACGTGGGCGTCGAGCCCTCGGTGCTGGCGCCGCACTGCCTGACGGTCCAGTGGGGCAACCCGCTGTTCTCGGAGGCCTATCGACGTGGCGCCTTCTACGTTCAGGACGAGGCGAGTCAGTTGGCGGCGATCGTGCCCCCACCGGCGCCCCGGGAGCGTGTGCTCGACGTCGCGGCGGCCCCGGGCGGCAAGACGTTCGCGTTGCTCGCGGACCAGCCGGATGCTCACTGCGTGGCCAGCGACCTGTCGCTCGAGCGCCTGCACACGATGCGCCGCAACTCCGCTCGCCTGGCACTGGCGCCGTTGCTCTGCGCCGCGGACGGCGCCGCTCTCCCGTTTTGCGACCGTTTCGACCGGGTCATGGTTGACCTTCCGTGCAGCGGTACGGGTACCCTGCGCAAGCACCCTGAGCTCAAGTGGCGCATCAGCGCGGCGGAAATCGAGCGACTGGCGGAGCAGGCCGGCTCGCTGGTCCGTGGCGCGGCTGACTGCGTACGGCCGGGCGGCCTACTTGTCGTCGTCACGTGCTCCATCGAGCCGGAAGAGAACGAGGACGTTGTCTCGGCTTTCCTGGAGTCGCGGTCCGACTTCGACCTCCGGGACCTGAGCGCCGATCTACGCCGGCCCGCGGCCGACCACGTCGAAGCATCGGGCCTGTGGCGACTGCTTCCGGCCGAAGGTCACGACGGCTTCACGGTCCAGGTGCTCCAGCGCGCGGCTGACTGAAGGTCCTGGCCCGGCTACGGACCCGCGCACCCGGCCGGAAGTGTAGGCGAACATTGACAATACGGGTTCTTCTGGCATAGATTCCCGGGACTTCCTGGGTTTCACGAGGAAAACCGAGAAGTATAACCGACTTTGAAGGAGTACGTTCGATGGCCGGAAAGGCAGACATCGTAGACGCCGTTGCCGATGGCGCGGGTCTCAGCAAGAAGCAGGCGGCGGATGCCGTCCAGTCCCTGATTGACAGCATCTCGAGCCACCTGCAGAACGGCGACCGCGTGCAGCTTCCGGGCCTCGGGAGTTTCTCCGTGTCGCACCGCGGCGCCCGCGCCGGCCGGAACCCGAAGACCGGCGAGGCGCTCATGATCGCGGCCAGCAACGGCGTTCGGTTCAAGGTCAGCCGTCCCCTGAAGGACGCCCTCAACTAAGCACTTGTGTTCGTCTTGGCGGCCCAGTGGCCGCCTGGACGAAGCACAAGTGCGAGACCCCGTGCGGCCGGGGCCGCCACGGGCACTAGCGGCCGTCCAGCCTCTACCTCCCGGCTGCTCTAGCGCACCAGGGGGTAGAGGCCTGCCAGCCGTGCCGGTTTGACGCCGGCGGCGAACAGCGACCAGATCAACCAGTTCGTCGCCACCGTGCGGACGACGCCTTGCTCGGCGAAGCGTCGTGATGAAGTGGTCGCGCGTTGCTCTACGACCGAGATCGGTCCCTGGCGGCGGAGGCGACCGATGAAGTCGAGATCTTCGAGGATCGGCAGGTCGGAGAACCCGCCGCAGGCGGCGTAGGCGGCTGCCGTAGCGAACTGGGCCTGGTCGCCGAGCGGGGCGTGCAGCCACCGGGTCCGGATGTCGACCAGGACCCGGCCCCGCCGCAGCAGCGGCGGCGCTGCTGCAAAGTCGATCAGGAAGCCCCCGCCTGCCGCGCCGGAGTTCACCGCGCGTTCTATCCCGGGTCGCGCGGCCGGCGGCAGCCGCGTGTCGGCGTGGAGGAACAGCAGCACGTCGGCCCCCGCCTGGATCGCCAGGCTGGCGCCCGTTCGCAGTTGGAGTCCCCGGCCCGCCCGCGGCACGGTTTCTACCCGGGCGCCCGCGACGGAAGCCAGTTCGGCGGTGCGGTCCCTGCTGCCGCCGTCGACGACGATGAGGTCGTCACAGTGGGGCCGCGCCGCGGCAACGGCGGACTGCACTCGCGCCGCCTCCTCGAGCACCGGCATGACGATGGCGAGGCGCATCGCAAACTCTCAGGACGGTGAGGGATCCGGGTGGCCCATGGCGGTGGCGAGGCGCATTCGGGCTGTTAGGTTAGCGAGCGGGGATGAGTTCCGAGACCTTCAGCCACCTCGATCGCCGCGGGCGGGCTGCCATGGTCGACGTCTCCGCCAAGGCAGTGACGCGGCGTGTGGCCGAGGCGTCCTGCCGCGTTCTGCTCTCCGGGCAGACGGTCGAGCGGCTGGAGAGCCTGCCAAAGGGTGATGCGGTGACCGTGGCCCGGATCGCCGGCGTTCAGGCCGCGAAGAGCACGGCGAGCTGGGTTCCCCTGGCCCATCCTCTGCCGCTCGACCAGGTCGAGGTGGAGATCGAGCCGGTGGAGGGCGGCGTCAGGATCCGCAGCCGCGTCGTGGCGACGGCTCGCACCGGCGCCGAGATGGAGGCGCTGACGGCGTGCGCCGCGGCGGCTCTCGCCCTCTACGACATGGTCAAGTCGGTCGAGCGCGCCGCGGTGGTCACGGACCTCTTGCTCGAAGCGAAGAGCGGTGGTCGAAGCGGCGACTACCGCCGTGGCTCGGGCCCCTAGCGTCCCGCCGATCATGCTGATCCGGTCCGGCCTCGACCGCCTGCTCGACGACGCTGGCCGCATCAGGGGCCGTCGCTACGCGTTGCTGTGCCACCAGGCGTCGCTCACTCTGCGTGGCGTCCACGCCCATGTGGCGCTGGACGCGGTGGAGCCGGCGGTCACGCTGCTGGGACCTGAGCATGGCTTCTACGGCGTCGAACAGGACATGGTGGCGTCCGCGGACGGACGCGACCCGTGGACCGGCCGTCCGGTCGTCTCGCTGTACGGCGGCGACGCCGGCAGCCTCCAACCGCGGCCGGGCGTCTTCGACGGCTGCGACCTGGTGGTGATCGACCTCCAGGATGTCGGCGCGCGCTACTACACTTTCGCGGCCACCGCGGTGGGGACAGCCGAGGCGGCGATCCTGGCCGGCTGCGAGGTCTGGGTGCTCGATCGGCCCAATCCGTTGGGCGGTCTGGACGTGGAGGGCAACCTCCTGGATCTCGAGTACGCCTCCTTCGTCGGCGCCTTCAGGATGCCGCAACGGCATGGTCTGACGATGGCGGAGATCCTCCTGCTGGAGGGGCGGCGGCGCGGCTGGGACAGCGGTGCGCTGACCGTGTTCGAGGTCGAGGGCTGGCGCCGGCGGCAGCCGTGGCGGGAAGTCGGTTGGCCCTGGACGGCGCCTTCGCCCAACATGCCGGCGCCGGAGACGGCGCATCTCTACCCGGGCTTGTGCCTGTTCGAGGCGACCACGGTTTCGGAGGGGAGGGGCACGACGAGGCCGTTTCAACTGCTTGGCGTCCCCGGCGCGGACGCGCCCGCGCTCGCCGGCCGTTGCAGGGAACGCCTTGTGGCCGCCGGGCTCACCGGGGTTTCCGTCGTGCCCGCGATGTTCAGGCCCCAGTTCCAGAAGCACGCCGGTTCCGTCTGCTCCGGAGTCGAGCTGCGGCTGGAGGACGCCGACCTGCTGAAACCAGTGCGGCTGGGCTTCGAGCTGCTGCTGGCTTTTCGCGACGTTCTCGGCGCGGGCTTCGGTTGGCGGACCGAGCCGTACGAGTTCGTCGCCGACACGCCGGCGATCGACCTCCTGGCGGGCACGGATCGCTTCCGGACCGGTCTCGACGCCGGGGACGCGGTCGAACGCTGGTACACCACCTGGGAGGACGACCAGCGGGAGTTCCGAGCCGAGCGCGATCCGGTCTTGCTGTACTCCTGAAGCGCTGCAACAATCCGCCTCAGATGCTGCGGGTTCTGATTGCCGATTCGCTGGCGCCGGCCGGTGTCGAGGTCCTGCGCCAGGGCGCCGAAGTCGATGAACTGCGGGACGCCGACCGGCCGCGCCTGGCCGAGTTGATCGCGGGCTACGACGCCGTCATCGTGCGTAGCGGAACGGAAATCACGCGCGAGGTGCTGGAGGGCGGCGATCGCCTCAAGGTGGTTGGCCGCGCCGGGGTGGGCGTCGACAACATCGACATCGCCGCCGCGACGCAGCAAGGTGTACTGGTGATCAACGCGCCGACGGCGAATTCGCTTTCGGCCACCGAGCACACGTTCGCCCTGCTGCTCGCACTTGCGCGACGGATTCCGTCCGCCGATGCGTCGCTCAAGGCGGAGCGCTGGGAACGCAAGAGGCATGTGGGCAGCGAGCTCCACGGCAAGACGCTGGGAATCGTCGGCTTCGGCCAGATCGGCCAGCGGGTCGCCCGGCGGGCGCGTGCGTTCGAGATGGACGTGCTGGCCTACGATCCCTATCTGCAGGCCGAAGTCGCCAAGCGCCTCGATGTGGAGCCGATGTCGCTCGACGGCCTCCTGGCCGGCTCGGACTTCATCACCTTCCACACGCCGCTCACCGATCAAACGCGGAACATGCTGAACCGGCGGAGCATCGCGGCGATGAAGGACGGTGCGGCTGTCATCAACGTCGGTCGGGGCGGCGTCGTCGACGCGGAGGCGCTGCTCGAAGCACTCGACTCGGGCAAGCTGGCGGGCGCCGGCCTCGACGTGTTCCCGGAGGAGCCCCCGTCGGACTACCGGCTGGCCGCTCACCCCCGGGTGGTGGCGACGCCCCACATCGGGGCCCAGACCTCGGAGGCGCAAGAGCGAATTGCCACCGAGACCGCCCGCATGGTGCTTGCCGCGCTCGGCGGCTCGCTGGCGGTGTCGGCGGTGAATCTGCCGTTCCGTTCCTCGGGTTCTCGCGGAGAACCCTTCCTGCGCCTGGGCGAACAGCTCGGCCGGCTGGCCGCGGTCGCCCTTGGCGGCAGCCTGCGGCGGGTCCAGGTCGATCTCTGGGGCATCGACAGCGAACTGCGGAAGTCGGTCGCCGTGGCGGCGCTCAAGGGCGCTCTCGTCCCATCCTGCGGCGAGGGAGTGAACTACGTCAACGCCGAGCGGATGGCCGCCGACCGCCGGGTCGAACTCGTGCAGGCCACGCACAGCGACCGGGCCGCCTACGCGCACCTGGTGCGGGTGCGGGCGGTCGGCGCCGAGCCGGCCGCCGGAGCGTGGACCGCCGACGGCGTGGCCGAGGTCGCGGGCACGACCTTCCGCCACGGCGAGATCCACGGCGATCTGCGGGTCGTCTCCTTCGGCGGGTTCCGGATGGAGTTCAAGCCCCAAGGCCTGCTGCTCGTCGTCCGCAACCTGGACGTGCCCGGATTCGTCGGTCGCCTCGGCACGTTGCTTGGGGACGGCGGCATCAACATCGCCGACATCCACCTGGCCCGCGAGCCCGGGGGACACGCCCTGGCCGTTCTGCGGCTCGATCAGCCGCCTGACGACGAGTGCCTGGCGGCGCTCCTCGGCCTGGACGAGTCGATCTCGGTCGACCTGTTCGACCTCTCCTGACGAGGCCGGCCCGGCCTCTTCAGCCCACGAGAAACGCGTCGATGCCGGCGTCTTTCAGGCGTTGCAGCACATCGTCGGCCGCTTGCCTCCGCCTGCGCTCGATCTGGACGCGATGCACTCCTCGTCCTCTGGTGATCTTCACGTTGTCGAGGTCGAGTTCGCGACGGAGACGACGGGCCAGCGCCACGGCGGAGCTGCGTTTGCTGAAAGCGCCGGCCTGGATCGTGAATCCGCTCCGCCGGTCTGGGTTCGGCTTGCTGTCGCGCCAGCCGCGAGGCGGATAGGAGATCGGCAGCTTCCGCTTTTTCGGGGGCAGCCGCACGACCTTGATGCGTACGTTCGCGAGCCCCTGGCCGAACATCTCGAGCTGTCTGGCGGCGCCGACTGAGAGGTCGATGATCCGGCCCTTGATGAACGGACCGCGGTCGTTGATCGGGACCCTGAGCTTCTTGCCGTTGTCCCGGTTCTTGATCAGCACGACCGTTCCCAGCGGCAACTGCTTGTGAGCGGCCGAGATGCGGTTCATGTCGTAGATCTCGCCGCTGGCCGTCGGCCGGCCGTGAAACTGGGCGCCGTACCACGATGCCAGCCCCCTCTGGGTGGTGCCGCGGTTCGGCGCCTCGAGGCCCCTGGTCGAGACGCAGCCGGCCAGCAGGCCGGTGGCGAGAACAATGGCGAGCGAGGCTGTGAGCGGACTGCGGGTGCGGTCGGGACGGGATCTCGGCTGGCGCATCGGGTGGCTACACTCTCGGTGCCTCGACCGCCGCGGCCCGGTGCCGCGTCAACGCCGGTTCGACAGCCTCGACCAGGAACTCGTCGACCTGCTGGGCCGAACGGCCGGTAAAGGAGTCGGCGTCGACCAGGGACTCGAGTTCGTCGCTTCCGAGGCCGAACGCAGGGTCGCCAGCGATCAGGTCGATCAACGGGTTCGGCTCGCCCGCGGAGACCCGCGCGTACGCCTCGAGACTGTACTGCCGGATGCGCTCGTGCAGTTCCTGCCGGTCGCCGCCGCGCAGCGACGCCTCCATCAGGAAAGTCTCGGTGGCCATGAAGGGAAGTTCCTGCTTCACCCGGGCCGCCGTGGCCGCGTCATTGACCCGCAGTCCCTGGGCGATGTTCGCGGCCAGGAGCAGCACGGCGTCAACGGTCAGGAAGCAGTCGGTCAGCACCAGGCGCCGGTTCGCCGAGTCGTCGAGGCTGCGCTCGAGCCACTGCGTGCCGGCGTTCAGCGCTCCGTGCAGCGAGTCGCTCATGATCCGCCGCGACAGGGAGCACATGCGCTCGGCCCGTACCGGGTTGCGTTTGTACGCCATCGCCGAGGAACCGACCTGGTTCTCGTCGAAGGGCTCGGAGAGTTCTCCCACGCCCTGCAGCAGCCGCAGATCGCTGCCGAACTTGTGACAGCTCTCCGCGGTTCCGGACAGGGTGTGCAGGACCTGGCTGTCCTGCTTGCGCGGGTAGGTCTGGCCCGTGATCCGCCAGCTCGCCTCGAAGCCGAGAGCCGAGGCGACCCGGGCGTCGAGTTCACGGACCTTGCCGTGGTCGCCGCCGAACAGGGTCAGGAACGAGGCCTGGGTGCCCGTGGTGCCCTTGGCGCCCCGGCAGCGGAGCCGGTCGCGACGGTCGGCCACTTCCTCGAGGTCGGTCAGGAAGTCCTGGAGCCAGAGGCAGGCCCGCTTGCCCAGCGTGGTCAACTGGGCTGACTGAAAGTGGGTGTAGGCGAGCGCGGTCGTAGCGCGCTCCCTGCGGGCGAAGTCAGCCAGCGCGGCGACCGTGGCCGCCAGTCTTCCCGCGACGAGGTCGAGGGCTTCCCGAACGATCAGAGCGTCGGTGTTGTCCGTGATGAACGCCGACGTCGCGCCCAGGTGCAGAATGCTGCCCGCGTCGCCGCTGACCTCGGCGAAGTGCCGCAGGTGGGCCACCACGTCGTGGCGGGTTTCGCGTTCCAGCGCCGCTACCCGCTCCAGGTCGAGATCGTCCGCATGCTCGCGCAACGCGTCGAGCTGCTGGTCGCTGATCGGCAGCCCCAGGGCCGACTGGTTCTCGGCCAGACAGATCCAGAGCCGCCGCCAGCTTCGGAACCGGTGCCGGGCCGAAAACAGCCGCGCCATCTCCGCGCTCGCGTAGCGCTCATGGAGCGGATTCTGCGGCGCCTCTCTGGCTTCGGACATGTCCGAAGTCTACCAGCGTAAGTCGTTGGCTAGCCTGCGCTTACCGTCAATCGGTTCACACCTCTACGCGCGGTCGAGGAGGCGGAGCATGACGGCCTTCTGCGTGTGCATGCGGTTCTCGGCCTGGTCGAAGACGCGGCTCCGCGGGCCGTCGACGACGGAGGCCGTGACTTCCTCGCCCCGGTGGCAGGGCAGGCAGTGGAGGTAGATCGCGTCGTCGCTGGCCCTGGACATCAGGTCGTCGTCGACGGTGTAGCCGTCGAAGTCGGCAAGGCGCTGCTCTTGTTCCTGCTCCTGGCCCATCGAGGTCCAGACGTCGCTGTAGACGGCGTCCGCGCCGGCGGCGGCAGCCCGCGGGTCGGTTCCGGTTTCGATCCCGGCGCCGGTGCCGGCGGCGAGTCCTCCGGCGAGATCCAGGTACTTGCCGGCAACTTCGTAGCCGGGAGGCGAGGCGATGGAGAAATCGACACCCGCGCGTGCGCAGGCGATCATCAGCGAGTGGGCGACGTTGTTGCCGTCGCCGACGTAGGCGATCCGGCGGCCACGCAGGCCGCCGAACTCCTGGTGAACGGTCATCAGGTCGGCGAGCGCCTGGCAGGGGTGCAGCTCGTCGGTCAGCCCGTTGATCACGGGCACCGTGGCGTGTTCGGCCATCTCGACGACGGTGCTGTGCTCGAAGGTACGCAGCATGAGGAGGTTCACGTAGCGAGACAGAACTCGCGCGGTATCGGCGATCGTTTCTCCGCGGCCGATCTGGAGGTCGCGGCTGGAGAGGAAGATCGGCTGGCCTCCGAGCTGCGCCATGCCCGCTTCGAAACTGACCCGGGTTCGCGTCGACGCCTTCTCGAAGTAGAGGCCGATCGACTGGCCCCTGAGGGCGTCGCGGTGCGCTTGCGGCCTGGCTTCGAGTTCCAGCGCGAGTTCGAGGATCGACTCGAGTTGGCCCTCCTCGAGGTCGGCGATCGAGATGAAGTGTTCGGGCATGTGAGGCGTCTCTCCGTTGGGCCGGACTTCCCGGGGCGGGCTACACTGCCTGTCCCTTGGCTCTGTCGGCGCGAATAATACACCATATTTCCGCACGGTTATTCACGTCAGCTCCAGGCGCCGAAGGATGAGCGGCGGGGATGCCAGCCAGCGACCGTGGGTGCTGGTCACCGGCAACGCGGACAAGCGGCGCGAGGCGGAGCGGATCATGGGCCGCCGGTTGGAGACGGCGGCGATCGATCTGCCGGAGATCCAGTCGGGCGACCTGATCGAGGTGCTGCGGTTCAAGGCGGAGGCTGCCTGGAAGCGGCTCGAGCGGCCGGTCGTTGTCGAGGAGACCGGCCTCGAACTGGCCTGCATGAACGGTTTCCCAGGGCCACTGGTCAAGTGGATGCTGGAGGCGGTGGGCGATGAGGGCATAGCGAACGTCGCCATTCGTGCCGGCGATCCTGGGGTCGTGGCCCGATGCGCCCTGATGCTCAGGGATGGCGACCGGGAAGTGATCGCGGAGGGCGCGACGACCGGCCGGCTGGTGCTGCCGCCGCGAGGTGAGGGCGGCTTCGGTTGGGATCCGGTCTTCGAGCCCGATGGACTCGAGCGGACCTACGCGGAACTTGGCGATGAGATCAAGGACCGGATCGGCCACCGAGGGCGTGCCTGGCGCCAGTTTCTCCGGGCCCTCGACTGGCCAGAGAGAGGCTGATCAGGAGCGCGAAGCGCGGCCCCTCAAGGCGGCGTGCACGGCCTCGACCTGGCTGCGGAGCTCGGCCAGGCCTCCAGTGTTCTCGACCACGAAGTCGGCGACGGCCCGGCGTTGCTCGCCGGTGGCCTGGGCCGCCATCCTCGCTGCGGCCTGGGCCCGGTCGAGTCCGCGTTCGACGGCGCGGTCGAGGCGAAGCTGCTCCGGGGCCTCGACCGTCACCACGGCGTCATAGCGCCCGCGGCCCCCGCCCTCGGCGAGCAGCGGCACCTCGAAGACCACGATGGCCCCATCGCCGGCGGCCTCGAGAACCTCCAGGTAGCGCTGGCCGACGAGGGGATGAATCGCCTGTTCCAGGCGCTTTCGGCTTGCCGGTTCGCCGAACACCAGGCGTCCCAGGGCTTCCTTGTCGACGGAGCCGTCCGGCTTCAGCATTTCCGGGCCGAAGAGTTCCGCCACCGCGGCGGCGCCGCGCTCACCGGGTCCGTACAGGTCGGCCACCAGCGCGTCCGCGTCCGTGACGACGCAGCCCAGTTCCGCCAGCATCGTTCCGACCGTCGACTTGCCGCTGGCGATGCCGCCGGTGAGACCCACCTGTAGAGGTGCCATGAGGTGAGTGAGGATACGCGGAGAGCGGCGGTTGACGGACCAGCGTTCGTCTTGACAAGGCCCGCCCCGGACTCTACGATCCCCGTTCCTCTGCGCGGGGAGGTTGCGGTAGGAGTATGCCCGCTCCTGCCGTCAGCCCGTGCGCAACGGAGGGCCGGCACACGGAAAAGCAAGGGCCGGCCCACGAAGGTACGAACGAAATGACAGCGATCACCAAGGCGAG
Source organism: Acidobacteriota bacterium (assembly GCA_011525365.1). Taxonomy (GTDB): domain Bacteria; phylum Acidobacteriota; class Thermoanaerobaculia; order Multivoradales; family Multivoraceae; genus Multivorans. The sequence continues at coordinate 3,477,222 of WTGQ01000002.1, read as the reverse complement.
GACGCCCAACCGGACCTACAGCCCCAAGGCGGGGGAGGTGGAGCGCCGGTGGTACGTCGTCGACGCGGCCGGCGTTCCCTTGGGACGTCTGGCGACACGTCTGGCGCGCATTCTCACCGGCAAGGACAAGCCGACCTATGCCCGCCATGTCGACGTCGGCGACTTCGCCGTGGTCGTGAACGCCGAGAAGGCGGTGCTGACGGGCGGCAAGGACGAGAAGAAGATCTACTACCGGCACAGCGGGCAGCCCGGAAAGCTCAAGACGGAGACGGCCGGACGCCTGCGCAGGCGCAGGCCGACGCGGCTGGTCGAGCTGGCGGTCAGGGGCATGCTTCCCAAGAACCGTCTCGGCCGTCGCCAACTGCGGAAGCTCAAGGTCTATGCCGGCGCCGAGCATCCGCACCAGGCGCAGCAGCCGGAAGCGATGACGATCACTGGAGAAGGGAGCGCGAGTTGACGGAGACGAGCTACGGAACGGGCCGTCGAAAAACGGCCACCGCGCGGGTGTTCCTGCGCGAAGGCACCGGCGAGATGACCGTCAACGGCGTGGGGATGGACGATTACTTCGGCAGCGAAGTGCTGAAGATGATCATCCGCCAACCGCTGCAGGTCGTTGAGAAGGAGGGCGAGCTCGACATGTGGGCCACCGTCCGCGGGGGCGGCAGTTCCGGTCAGGCGGGGGCGATCCGTCACGGTCTGTCCCGGGCGCTCGTGGAGTTTGAACCGACGCTTCGCGAATCGCTCAAGACGGCCGGGTTCATGACCCGCGACCCGCGGCGCAAGGAACGCAAGAAGTACGGTCAGAAGGGTGCGCGTGCGCGCTTCCAGTTCAGCAAGCGATAGCGGGGACAGGTTCTTGGCTCAGGTCACGATGAAGGAGATGCTGGAGGCCGGCGTGCACTTCGGCCACCAGACGAGACGCTGGAACCCGAAGATGCGGAGCTACATCTTCGGCCGTCGCAACGGCATCTACATCATCGATCTCCAGCAGACGCTGGAGCGGTTTCGTCGGGCGGCGGATTACGTCGAGCACATGGCTCGCATGGGACGCCGGCTGCTCTTCGTGGGTACCAAGCGCCAGGCGCAGCAGGCCGTCGAGGAAGAGGCGCGCCGCTGCGGCCAGTTCTACGTCACCCATCGCTGGTTGGGCGGAACGTTGACGAACTTCGTGACGATCCGAGCCTCGGTGGAGCGCCTCCAGGAGACGGAGAAGAAGCTCGCCGACGAGGAGAGCCTGCTGACCAAGAAGGAGCGTCTCCGGCTCGAACGCGAGCGGGACAAGATGGTCCGAAACCTCGACGGAATTCGCGACATGGAGCGGTTGCCGGATGCGCTGTTCGTCGTCGATCCGCGGCGTGAGCACATCGCGATCGCGGAGGCGAACAAGCTGAACATTCCCGTGGTGGCCATCGTCGACACGAATTGCGACCCGGAACTGGTGGACCACGTGATTCCGGGCAACGACGACGCGATCCGGACGATCCGGCTCTTTGCCGGGCGCATTGCCGACTCCTACATTGAGGGGGCGGCTGCCTGGGCTAAGGACGGCGACGGCGGGGAGGCGGCCGAGCCGGTGGAGACAGCCGCCGAACCTGAGCCTGAGGCTGAGCCTGAGGCTGCCTCCGAGGATGAGCCTGAGGCCGTGTCCGAGCCTGAAGTCGAACCCGATACGGTCGAAGCTGCCGGCGAGACGGACACCGAGTCCGAGCCGGCGGCCGAATCGGAAGCCGAGCCCGAGGTCGTGGCGGAAGCCGCCGCCGAGGCGGAGGCCGAAGCCGAGACCGGTGAACCGGCAGCCGAAGACGAGCAAGCCGGCAGCGACGCCGAGGTCAACTGACCGCGGCAGCCGCGCACCCGGTAGGTGCGGCGTCGGAGATCAGATGAAGTTCGAGTCCGAGGCGATTACCGCCTCGTAGGGGAGCAGGAAATGAGTGCGACAGTGACGGCCGGCATGGTCAAGGAGCTCCGGGAGCGGACCGGCGCCGGCATGATGGACTGCAAGAAGGCGCTGGTGGAGACCGGCGGCGACCTGGAGGCGTCGATCGACGCCCTTCGGAAGAAGGGACTGGCGTCGGCGGCCAAGAAGGCGGGCCGGACGACCAGCGACGGCCTGGTGAACTCCTACATTCACGCCGGCGGCAAGATCGGCGTGTTGCTGGAGATCAACTGCGAGACGGACTTCGTCGCGCGGACGAACGATTTCCAGCAGTTGGCCCACGACCTCTCGCTCCACGTGGCCGCGAGCCAGCCCCGGTTCATCGGCCGCGACGAGGTGACGAACGACGTGCTCGAGCGGGAGAAGAGGATTCACCGGGAGCAGGCCCTGGAGTCCGGAAAGCCCGAGCAGATCGTCGAACGGATCGTCGAGGGCCGGATGTCAAAGTTCTTTGCCGAGAACTGCCTGCTGGAGCAGCCCTTCGTCAAAGACACTGGACGGACGGTCGAGGAGGTTCTGAAGGAGGCAATCGCCAAACTGGGTGAGAACATGCGGATCTGCCGGTTCGCCAGGTTCCAGCTCGGCGGCGACTCGACCGTAGCGATCGCCTCCGCGCCGGCCGCCGATCCGTCCTGACGCTTCAATGACCGAGCCGGCCTACCGCCGCATCCTCCTCAAGCTGTCGGGCGAAGCCCTGATGGGCGACAAGCCCTTCGGTATCGAAGAGACGGTGGTTCGCCGGATCGCCGGACAGATCCGGGACGTGTTCGAGCTCGGGGTCGAGATCGGCATCGTCGTCGGCGGTGGCAACGTGATCCGCGGTCTGGCGGCGAGTCATCGCGGCGTGGAACGGGCGACCGGCGACTACATGGGCATGCTGGCGACGGTGATCAACAGCCTGGCCATGCAGGATGCGCTGGAGAAGGCCGGCGTCGCCACGCGGGTACAGACGGCGCTCGAGATGAAGAGCGTCGCTGAGCCGTTCATTCGCCGGCGCGCGATTCGGCACCTGGAGAAGGGACGGGTGGTCATCTTCGGCGCCGGCACCGGCAATCCGTACCTCACGACCGACACCGCGGCCGCGCTGCGCGCCAACGAGATCCAGGCCGAGATCCTGCTGAAGGCGACGCAGGTGGACGGCGTCTACAGCGCCGATCCCCGTCGCGATGCCGGAGCGGAGCGCCTGCCGGAGGTGACCTACCAGGAGGTCCTGGAACGCAACCTCGGGATCATGGACGCCGCGGCGATCAGCCTTTGCCGGGAGAACGACCTGCCGATCGCCGTGTTCGACTTGGGGGTCCCCGGCAACATCCGCCGGGTGGTTCTTGGCGAGAAGGTCGGTTCGCTCGTCACCTGACGCCCGTTCAACCCGTAGAATCCCGCAGGGGAGGCTGAGCAGATGCAGGAGCTGTTCTTGGAGATGGAGCTCAAGATGAAGGATGGCGTCGACCACCTTCACGCGGAGCTCAAGACGCTGCGCACCGGCCGCGCCTCCACCGCGATGCTCGACGGGGTGACGGTGGAGTACTACGGCACGCCGACGCCCCTGAACCAGCTCGCCAGCCTGTCGGTCGCCGACGCCACGTTGCTGGTGGCGCAGCCGTTCGACCCGACGCAGATCGCGGCGATCGAACGGGCGATTCTCGTGGCCGACCTGGGGCTTAACCCGTCGAATGACGGCAGGATCGTCCGCATCCCCGTGCCCCCGCTCACGGAGGAGCGGCGCCGCGAGATGGTGAAGCGTGCCCACGAGATCGCCGAGCGCTTCCGCAACACGGTTCGAGGCGTCCGTCGCGAGGGCAATGAACGCCTCAAGCAGATGGAGAAGGCGAAGGAGATCTCCCAGGACGACGAGCACCGGGGCGAAAGCGAGATGCAGCGGCTGCACGATCACTACATCGCCCAGGTGAACCAGGCGCTCGCGAACAAGGAGCAGGACATCCTCGAGGTCTGAGGCCTGGCCAGGCCGTCCTCTCCTCAACGTGGCCGAATCGTGACCTGCTGTGCCATCGTTCCGGCCGCGGGTGGCGGCCGGCGATTCGGTGGTGACCCGCCCAAGCAGTTCGTGCCGATCCTGGGCCGACCGCTTCTCGCCTGGACGGTCGAGCGGCTGCTGGCCGCGCCCGAAGTCGACCGTGTCGTCGTCGCGGCCCCGCCGGGCCGTGCCGCGGAAACCCGGGGGATGCTGCTGCGGGAGGTGCCTGCTTCGTGCGACGTGGACCTTTCCGCGGTCGAGGGCGGACGACGCCGGCAGGACTCTGTGCAAGCCGCACTCGCGGCGGCGGAGGTGGCCCCGTCGGACTGGGTTGCGGTTCATGACGGCGCCCGCCCCTGCCTGGCCGCGGCCGACCTGGCGGAGGTGCTGCGGAGCGCCGCCGGCAGCGGCGGCGCGGGCGCGGTGCTCGGTCGCCCGGTGAGCGACACTCTGAAGATGGTCGTGGGTGGCCGCCTCCACGAGACCGTCGACCGCTCCGGCCTGTTCCGGGCCGAGACGCCGCAGGTGTTTCGGGCCGCAGATCTTCGCCAGGCCCTCGACCGCGCGGAGCGGGAGAACCTGCGCGTCAGCGACGAGAGCAGTCTGTTCGAGCCGGGCTCAGTGTCGGCGGTCGCGGCCTCCCACCCGAATCCGAAACTGACCGATCCCTCGGACCTGCCGGCGATCGAGGCCCTGCTTCGGAGGGAGCGCGGGGCTTCGAACGACGTGGAGGTGGCCATCGGCCATGGCTACGACGTCCACCGGCTGAAAGTGGGACGCCCCCTGATCCTGGGCGGCCAGCGCATACCGCACGAGACGGGTCTCGACGGCCACAGCGATGCCGATGTCGTGCTCCACGCGATCGGCGACGCCCTGCTCGGCGCCGCCGGCCTGGGCGATCTGGGAGTCCACTTCCCGCCGTCCGATGAGGCCTGGCGGGGCGCGGACAGCTCGGAGCTGCTGCGCCGGATCGTCGCGATGGTCCTGGAGCGGGGCTTCGCGGTCCGGAACTGCGACGTGACCCTCGTCGCCGAGCGCCCGTCGATGGCGCCGTACCGTTCGGCGATCGAGGAGCACGTCGCGGGGCTCCTTCGTATCGGGCCCGAACGGATGAACTTCAAGGCGACGACCCACGAAGGACTCGGCCCGCTGGGCAGGGGCGAGGGCATGGCGGCCCATGCGACCGTGCTGCTCGAGCGCGCACGGGCCGGTGCGTGAGCGGACGTTCGAACGTGCCTGAAGGTGCCGGGGAAGGTCGATGGCGGCTGGGGTTCCAGCCGGTGCGGGAGATCCTGCGGAGCCAGCCGCATCGAGTCGCCGAGGTGCTCATCTCTCGCTCCGCCAGCGACCGCCGCCGGACGATCGAGGCGCTTTGCGAACGGCATCGCGTGCCTGCCAGAAGCGTCGCGCTCGGCGAACTGCGCGCGCGTCTCGTGGAGGCTGGCCAGGACCAGGCGGCGGCACGCGGCTTCGCGGCCAGTCTGGTGGCTGCGGACCGCGGCGGATCGGCGGCTGCCGCGGTCGATCCCGGCCTCGTCGTCCTGGTCGAGGACGTCCAGGATCCGCGGAACCTGGGCGCCCTCCTTCGCGTCTGCGAGGGCGCCGGGGTCGGCCGGGTGCTGATCCGCGACCGTGGCGCGGCGCCCCTGTCTCCGGCGGCTGCGGGCGCGGCCGCGGGGGCGGTCGACTGGCTGACCATCGAACGGATCACCAACAGCGCCCGTGAGATCGAACGCCTCAAGCAGGAGGGCTTCTGGGTCTACGGGGCCGACGCCGCCGGCGAACTGCCGTGGACCGTGGACCTGAGTGGTCCGGTCGTCATCTGCGTCGGCGGCGAGTCGCGGGGGCTTCGCCGGCGCACGAGAGGTCTCTGCGACGGCCTTCTCGGGTTGCCGATGCGTGGCCGGGTCGAATCGCTCAACCTGTCGACGGCGGCTGCCGCGCTGCTCTACGAGGCAGTGCGCCAGCGTCTTGTCAGCACGTGAGGCCTGGCGTAAACTCCGGCGTCGCCGTGGCGCCAAGCGCCTCGTAAGCGAGGGCCGGCATAGCTCAGTGGTAGAGCAACTGCCTTGTAAGCAGTAGGTCCTCGGTTCGAATCCGGGTGCCGGCTCCATGGGGAAGTTGCCGGAGGTGTGGCCGAGCGGTCAAAGGCAACAGACTGTAAATCTGTCGGGCAAAGCCCTACGGTGGTTCGAATCCATCCGCCTCCACCACTTCCTCCCTTCGCGGGTCGCGCGGGAGTAACTCAGGGGTAGAGTCACAGCCTTCCAAGCTGTTGGTCGCGGGTTCGAATCCCGTCTCCCGCTCCATGCCCGCGCGGAGCGCGGGACACGTCTCCCTCTTGCTGACGCCGTAGCTCTGGGTGCGCGGGTCTTCTGACCCGCTGCCGCCGTAGGCGGCCTGAAGATCGTCGCCGGCCTTCTGGCCGGCAACGCTTTGGCGTGGCGGCCAGTCGCGTGCGAGGATACTGTCGATGCCAGCTGGAAGTCTTCCGGGCAGGTTCGTCGCCTTCGCTTGGCTTCTTGCCGTCGCGACGCCGCTCCTTGCCCAAGCAGGCCTTGATGCACGTCAATCCGCCATCCATGTGTATCGGTACGACGACAATGACTTTGAGCGCTACATCCACCTTCGGGACACAGCAACCGGGCTCCTGCCCTACCAGACGGCGTTCGCCCAGCGGTTTGTGCTGGCCGAAGAAGGGACAGTCCAGTACGTGGAGATATGCGTCAGGAAGCCTCAGGTCGTCAGTGGCCCATCGGCTGACGTTCTGGTGTACATCACGGAGTTCTGGTCCGACGCCGGAAACGTGCCTGGAGAACGCTTCCACGGCATCATCAACTTCACTGTTGGGGTACCGCCGGGCTACCGCACCTGCCACAAGGTGTACTTCCTTTCGGAGGTGACACAGGACCCCTCTTCGGAGGTGACACTCGACGCTGGCCCGCTGTGGGTCACCGTTCAATGGGGCGACGACCCGGAAGATCCCAACAGCCACCAGGACCTGGCGGTTGACGAGGACAACTCGGGCGGACGGCGCGCGTTTCGGGTTATCCACGAAGAAGGGGACGCTTGGCAAGCCTGGCAGGTAGATACGGATCCGCGCGTCTACGCGATTCGCCTGGCGGTCGAACACTCTGACCCCGTTTCCGGCCCGGACCCACCGCCGGAGCCAGAGTCGCCCGGGTGTGAGTCGCGCGTGGCGCCGTACTGGCACGGCACGGGAGGGTTCGCCGTCAGGCCCGCCGACGGCGCGTCGGCGATGGTCCGGATCGAGTGCGTCGGCAAGAGATACACGAGCCGCGAGCACGCCGGCGAGGACGGCCTGATCGTGCGCACGGTCAGCCAGCCGATGTGCACGGCCGAGGACGGCCGGCAGCTCGAGGGCGAGATGACCTTCGAGGGCATCGACGGGGACGGCTGGTACTGGGTCAACGGCGACCGGAACGTGGCGGTCGCCCCCCTGGTCTGCGAGTCGCAACTGAGTCCCGAGTTGAGGCCTCCGGTCCCGGGCGGCGTCACCGCGCGGCCGAGCGGCGACCGCCGCTTCGTGCTGTCGGTGCGAGGCGAATGGCACGGCACGCTGATGGTGCACGACGAGTCCGGGTTCATGGGCATCGTCCCGCACCTCGTCGATCTGGAGGGGGGAGGCGAACACGTCGCGCCGTACTGGAAGGGCGGCGGCGGAGTCGTCGGCCGTCCGCTGGACGGGCTCCGGGCCACGGTGCGTCTGGCCTGCAGAGACGCCGATGCGGAGACTCTGGTTCTGGACGCGGGCGAGGACGGCCTGATCGCGGAGATTCTGCCCGGCTGCTTCGACGAGGACGGCGCCCCGGTGTCTGGCCGGCTGGAAGCCGATGGACTCGAAGACGGCGCCTGGTACTGGCTGAACATCGACAATGCCGCTGGCGCCGCCCCGCTGCTGCGCCGGAGCGCGGACGTGGACGTGGACGTGACCACGCCCGTGTTGCCCGCCGGCGTGAACGCCGAGGAAGGCCCGCTGGGAACGCTGTTCTCCCGCGGTCCCTTGATGGGTGTGGTCCCCCGCGTGGGCCAAGTCGGGAACTAGCTGGCTAGACTGGCGGTGGCCACCTACTCGGCGGCCACCACCGCCGTCGCCTCCACCTCGATCAACAACGACGGGAAGACCAGTCCCGTCACGCCGACCCAGGTAGCCGCGCGCGGCGGGTCGAGTTGCAGCACCTTGGCCTGTGCCCGGCCGACGGTCTGCACTTTCTCCGGATCGATGTCCTTGATGAAGACGGTCGTCTTGACGATGTCCTCGGCGCTCGCTCCGGCCTGCTCCACGCGCTTGACGACGTTGGTGAACGCGATCTCGGCCTGCTCGGCGAGAGTGGCCGCGGGTGCGTCCGCGCCGTCGGCCATACCGACCTGGCCCGAGATGAGGATCGTGGTGACGCCGTTGGCGGTCGTCCTGGCGATGTGGGAGAAGCCCTGCTGCGAGCCGAGGAATTCCGTCTTCACTTCTTGCGCCTCCGTGCTACCGGTCGCTAGCAGGAGCAGGCCGAGGGAGAAGGCGACGGGCTGTAGTTGACTCTTCATTTCGGGCTCCTGGAGTCGTGCCGGGTTTGGTCAGTTTGAGGTAGCGGTCGAGTGTAGGGGTGCGTACGATAGCGCGCTGGTACGCTGCCGCCGGAGGTTCGGCTCATGAAGCGTGGTCTTTCGGTTCCCGGCCTGGTGGCGTTGTCCGCCTCGGTGATGTTGTTCCTGCCTGCACCCGGACGGGGCAGCGACGCCCAGTGGGTGACCTACCCGGGCGGCGACGGACCAGGCGCCGGCCACAAGGTCGTTCTGATCGCCGGCGACGAGGAGTACCGCTCCGAGGAAGCGATGCCGATGCTCGGCAAGCTGCTATCGGTTCGGCATGGGTTCGAGTGCGTAGTCCTGTTCTCGATCGACGCGGAGACCGGAGCGATCGATCCGGAGGAGCAGACGAACATTCCGGGTCTCGAAGCGCTCGGCGACGCCGACCTGATGGTGATCGCCACGCGGTTCCGCGAGCTCCCGGACGAGCAGATGAAGCACATCGTCGACTACGTCGAATCGGGGCGGCCGATCGTCGGGCTTCGCACCGCGACCCACGCCTTCTCCTACCAGCGGAACCCGGACAGCCCATACGCACACTGGAGTTTCCGTAGCGAGTCCTGGCCGGGCGGTTTCGGCCAGCAGGTGCTGGGAGACACCTGGATCAACCATCACGGCCGGCACGGCCAGGAGAGTACGCGCGGCGTCGTCGCTCCGGGTGTGGGGGACCACCCGATCCTCCGCGGCGTCGACGACGTCTGGGGCCCGACCGATGTCTACGGCCTCCGGAACCTCGGCGACGACGCGAATGTCCTGCTGCTCGGCGCCGTCCTCGCCGGCATGTCATCAGACGATCCGCCGGTCGAGGGGGAGAAGAACGACCCAATGGTACCGATCGCATGGACCCGTTCGTACACAGGGGCCGGCGGCCAGACGGCGCGCGTGTTCACGACGACGATGGGCGCTTCCACGGACTTCGAGAGTGAGGGACTCCGCCGCCTGCTCGTGAACGCCGTGTACTGGGGCCTCGGCATGGAGGACCGGATCCCGGAGCGGAGCGACGCCCGGGTCGTCGGCGCGTACGAGCCGACCGATTTTGGCTTCGGCAGCCACGCCGCCGGCGTCATGCCCTCAGTCCACGCGCTGCCGTAGGACGCCGGCGGACAGATCGTAGAGGAACCCACGCCGCCACCACGCGGCGCCTGCGCCGGGTTCGCTGAACGTGTAGTCGTAGAGGCGGAGACGCACGTAGCGCGGGGGCTCCGCCTGGCGCGCCGCTTCCCCGAGCAGGCCCCGTACCGCCGGTTCGCCCTCGAACAGGCGCTCGACGAACGGACCCAGCCACTCGGCTCTGGCGGGGTCCAGAGCCGCGAACCACATCTGCCAGTCGAGCCGCGGCATGTGCGGGAACGCGGCGCGGGGAGATCGGTCGAGGTCGCCGGGTTTGAACCGGAACTCGAGTTCGCTCCAGGTCACGCCGTCGACGCTCGTCTCCACGACGATCTCGGGGCGCGATGTCGTCATCGCACGGAAGAGGCCGTAGCCGTTGATCGAGCGGAAAGGTGCGATGGCGCGCAGCACGGGCGCCGCCGGATCGACCAGGACCCGCTCGACCACGTCCGCCACTCGGACCGCTGGCGGCGGGGTGTCCGGTCCGCGGGGCAGCGAGCGGGTGAGTTCGCGGGCGGTGACCGACAGGCTGAGCAACAGGATCGTCGTTGTCACAACCCAGCGGAGGCGCGTCGTCGCGGCGGCTGTGAAGCCAGAAGCCCCGGTCGGCCTCGTGGCCGCGATATCGCTCCGTTTCGCTGTCCCCGGAAGGAGCGGTCCGTCAAGCCAGGATAGGCAGAGCACGGCGGTCAGCAGGTTGAAGAAGCCGTAGTTGCCCGTGGCGGCGATCAGGAACTGGAGCGCCAGGAGGAGCCACATTCCGGACTGCCGCAACCGGCGTGAGAAGACAAGCCACGGCACGACCAGCTCCACCCCGAACATGGCCAGCACCGACAGACGATGGAACCAGTCCGGTAGATGGTGGACGTACCAGCTCGCCGCGACCGGCAGGGGCTGGGTGAAGTAGTGGACGTCGAGCGCGGTCAGCCGCCACCAGGTCGGGTCGAGACTGAGCAGCTTGACCGCGCCCGACAGGAACATCAGCTTGACCACCAGGCTCCGGAAGAGCCACACCCCCGGTCGGGCGGATGCGGGGTTCGGCGCGACTCGGAACGCGGCGCGAATGGCCGCCGTGAGCGGTCGCCGTTCGGCGCCGGCCCGATCGCCCGTCGGTCCCCGGAATGGCCAGCCCAGAGGCGCCAGCACGACGGAGCACAGGGTCGCCTCCAGCAGCAGCGTGTCCCACTGGAAGGCGAGAAAGGTCTGGCCGCCCCAGACCAGCGACAGGTAGCAGATCCAGAGCGCACCGAAGACCGGCGCGGTGGCCATGCCGGCGATCGCGAGCAGCGACAGAAGGACGCCGACCGCGCAGAGCACGTGGAGCGCGGTGTCGCCGGCGCCGAACCAGAGCAGGGACGGAGCGTTGACGAATCGCTCGAGTGCTCCGGCGCCAAGGATCCGTTCGAGATAGGCGAAGAAGTCCTCTGCCGGGAGAATGCCCCGCGATCCAATCAGGCCGTCGATCTGGACCCAGAGGGAAACGAAGGCAACCAGGTGGACGCCGGCCAGGAGTCGCAGAAGCAGTCGCGGCACGGCATCTATCCTGCCCGAGGCGGTGGCATACTGCGGCGCCTGACGACGAACCGATCCGGCGAGGGACAAACACGATGGAGATGGAGACCTTCGATCTGGAGCGGCAACAGTCGCTCTGGGAACATCGCGTCGACATCAACCTGAGCGAGAGCGGCGTCGAGCCGCTGACGCTGGCCGGCCTGGCGGCGCTGGGGTTCGATCTGGACGCACTGCACTCGGTGCCGCTCGAGTACATCCAGTCGAACGGCACGCCGGAGCTGCGCTCACAGCTCGCCAGGCACTACGCGGGGGCGACGATCGAGAATCTGCTGGTGACGACCGGCTCGGCCGAGGCGAACTACGTGGCCGTGCAGGTCCTGGTCAAGCCGGCCGACGAGGTGGTCGCGGTCGTTCCGAACTACCTGCAGGTAGGTCTGGCGGCCCGTGGTCTCGGGGCGGTGGTGCGAGACATACCCCTCCTCCCCGGTGCCGACGAATCGACGTGGTCGCTCGACTGGGACGCGTTCGAGGACGCGGTCGGCGAACGGACGAAGCTCGTCTACCTGAGTCATCCGAACAACCCGACCGGCCACGTGTTCACGCCGCCGGAACTCGACCGGATTGCCGCCGCGGCCGAGCGGGTCGGCGCCTGGGTGCTTTCGGACGAGGTGTACCGCGGCGCCGTGCACGATCTCTTGCCCGGAGAGGAGACCCCCGGCATGTGGGGGCGGGGCGAGCGCGTCGTCGCGGTTTCGAGCCTGTCCAAGGCCTACGGTCTGCCGGGCGCCCGCCTGGGCTGGATGGTCGGTCCGCCCGAGTTCGTCGAGCGCTGCTGGTCGAGGCGGGACTTCACGACGATCGCACCCGCGGCGCTTTCCGACCCGATCGCCCGTTTCGCGACCGAGCCGTCGAACCAGGAACGGTTGTTCGAACGGGCGCGGCGGATGATGCGCACGAACCGCGCGATCTTCCGCGACTGGACCGGCCGGCAGAACGGCGCGATCGCCTACCGCGAGCCGCGGGCCGGCGCCTACGGCTTCGTGCCGCTGCTGGAGAACGGCCGTCCGGCCGACTGCGCCGCCTTCGCCGAGCGGCTCCGGCGGAACCGCAGCGTTCTGCTGGTCGCCGGCCGCTGGGCCGGCATGCCGGGCTACCTGCGCTTCGGTCTGGGTGTCGAGCCCGAGGCCTTCGCGGAGGGCCTGCACCGCGTCGAACTGGAGCTTCACGGCGGAGGCTAGAGTCGCTTCGTGAGCAGCACCCGGCTTCGGCGCGCCGTCCACTTCGTTCCGGGCGGCAACGAGCGCATGCTGGCCAAGTCGCTGGGTCTCGAGGCCGACACGCTGATCCTCGATCTCGAGGACGCGGTGACGCCGGATCGCAAGGAGGAGGTTCGCCGCGAAGTAGCCGGCTGGCTCGAGACGACGGACTTCGGCGGCAAGGAACGGGCGGTACGGATCAACGACCTGATGACGCCCTGGGGCCGGGAGGACGTCGAGGTCACGATGGAGCACCCGCCCGACGCTTACGTCGTACCGAAGGTGAGCGGCGTCGATGACGTGCTGCGGGTCGATCGGCTGGTCGCCCAACTCGAGATGGCCCACGGCCACGACCTGGGCGACATCGCGCTGATCCTGATCGCCACGGAGACGGCCGGCGGAGCGCTGAACCTCGCTCACCTGACCGCCACCAATCGCGTCTCGGCGCTGACCTGGGGCGCCGAGGACCTTTCCGTCTCGATCGGCGCGAGCCGGCGTCGGGACGAGCGTGGCGAGTACCTGGACGTCTTTCGCTATTGCCGGTCGATGACCCTGCTGGCCGCCCGTGCCGGCGGCGCCCAGCCGATCGACAGCGTGTTCACCGACATCGGCGACCTGGACGCCCTGCGACTCGACTGCCAGCGGGCGGCCTGGATGGGTTTCGAGGGCAAGATGACGATCCATCCGAACCAGATCCCGATCGTCAACGACGTGTTCACGCCGAGTGAGGAAGAGATCGCGGCGGCGGCGGCTCTCGTCGCCGCGTTCGAGGAGAACGAGGCGCAGGGTCGGATGGCCTTCCGCCACGAGGGCCAGATGGTCGACGCCCCGCACCTGCACCGCGCCGAGCGCCTGCTCGACCGCGCGCGCCAGGCCAGCGCGGTCCGGGGCGAGTGAGACAGTCTCATCGGCGCTGTCTGGCCGCTCCGTTGCTGGCCGCATGCTTGTGGCTCGTCAGTTGCGGTCCTGGTCCGGTGACGGTCGAGGTCGTTGACCTCGTCTCGGAGTTCCAGTACGCCGAGACAGCGGTCGAACGTCCGGTCATTGATCTGGGAACGGCCGAAGCCGCCCGCTCCCTCGTCGGCGGCTGGTCATGGAACGAGACGGATCCCGCCGGCAACACGTTCGTCTGGGCGGTCGGTCCGCGCTCGGGGATCGGCGTCTACCTCGCCTCGGCTCGTGAGTTGGAAGTGCGGATGACCTGCCGGGCGTACCGCTACCCGGGCGCGCCGGCGCAACGTCTTGCCGTGCTCTGGGACGGTAAGGAGGTCGCGGACTTCGAGCTGTCCGTGCGCCTCGCCGAGCACCGTTTCACGGTGCCGGCGTCGCTGGCCATGGCGGGCAACCATCGCGTGGAGTTCGTGCCGACCTACTTCGGCCGTCCGGCGGACGAGGCCGCGGAGGGCGCCGCGGCGCCCCGCCATCCGAGGAAGCTCTCCTTCGCGTGCGACCGCATTGAGGTCGGTGGCGGGCCGACGCCGGGTGCGGCCCGGGGTGAGGCAGACACGCTGTGGATTCCGGCGGCCAGCGAGGTCTCCTTCTTCCTTGAGCCGGCGCACGATCTCGAACTGCAGTGGCAGGACCTGTCGCCGCGGGGCGGTAGTGGCCTGGAGGTCGTGTGGGAGGTCGAAGGCGCCGCGCCGGCCAGCTCAATCGTGACCAGGGAGGCGGAACCGGTCGCCCTGCTCTCCCTGCCGGCGGACCGCGGTGGCGTCCCGCCTGCCAGGCTGACGTTACGCGCATCGACTCTTCGCCAGGACGACCCTGGGGGTCGCCCGCGGTCCGGCGACGAGGCGGGCATCGTTCTCCGTTCGCCGCGGCTGATGGTCCGAGCACGCGTGTCTCCCGGTACCGCCGTGGAAGCGTCGGCCCCGGGCGACCAGACGGCACCGGCGCTGGACGAAGCTAAGCCTACGTCCATCCTGCTCTGGATCGTGGACACGCTGCGGGTCGACCGGCTTGGTTTCCATGGTCACCAGCGGCCGGTCTCGCCCAACTTCGACGCCCTGGCGGAGCGCTCCACCGTCTTCGAGCGGGCCGTGGCTCAGTCTTCGTGGACGCGGCCTACGGTCGCGACGCTGCTGACCGGCGTCGGTCCCGAGCGGCATGGCATTCGTGAGCTGAACCATGGACTCGACGGCTCCTTCGCCACGTTGCCGGAGCGCCTGCGGGAGCTGGGTTACGCGACGGCGGGCTTCTCGGCGAACGCGAACGTCACCGGCGACACCGGCTTCGAGCAGGGCTTCGACCGTTTCGAGTACGACGCCGTCGACGTCGACACCCTGGCCGCGTGGGCGCTCGACTGGCTCGACGACGTTGCGGCCGAGACGCCGGACCGGCCGTTCTTCCTGATGGTCCTCAGCGTCGAGCCGCACGCTTCCTTCGATCCCGCCGAGCCCTTCCGCGAGCGCTTCGCGGCCGGCGTTCAGGACAGGGGCCTCGGCACGGTGGAGCACATGAGGGCGTTGAGCAACCGGCGGATCCCCTCGACCCCGGAAGTGGTGGACCAGTTGTTCCTGCTCTACGACGCGGAGATCGCCTGGAACGACCATGTCTTCGGCGAGTTCCGGCGCGAGCTGGACAGCCGCGGCCGGAATCCGTCGATCGTCGTCGTGTCGGACCATGGCGAGGCGTTCGAAGAGAGGGGCGTCTTCGGTCACGCCTGGGACCTCCACCGGGAGGTGCTCGACATTCCCTTCCTGATTCACCTGAGCGGTCAGGGCGAGGGCCGCCGCGTGTCGGTGCCGGTTCAGCAGGCCGACCTGCTGCCCACGCTGATCGAGATCGCGGGGGGCGAGGCCGGGCCGGGGATCGACGGCGACAGCTTGTTGCCGCTGCTCGACGCCGGATCCGCGGCGACGGCCGGGGGGTTCGAGGGCCTCTCCGACCGTCTCCTGCTCTCGACCATGGATACGTTCCGGCGGCCCGCCGCGTCGCTCGTCCGCGGCCGGTACAAGCTGATCGAACTACGTCGCCCGGGACATGTCCCGAGCCGGCAACTGTTCGACCGGACGGCCGACCCGGAGGAGCTGCACGACCTGGCGGCGGAGCGGCCTCTGCTCCTGGGCGTCATGGCGCGACATCTGCGTGAGCAGTTGGACCTGGCCGCCGGTTCGGCCGTGGACGCGGTGAACGTCGAGCTGGACGAGGACACCCGGCGCCGGCTCCAGGCCCTCGGCTACATCGAGTAGCGCCGCGTTCTGTTCAGCGCAGAGCGAGCGCGATGATGCCGCCAACCATCGGTACCATCGTTGCGAGCATGGCGCCGATCATCCACTTGATCGCCCTCATCTCACCCCTTAGCCCATCCATCTGGCCTCGCAGCCCGTCCATCTGGCCTCGCAGCCCGTCCATCTGGCCGGCCATCTCCTGGCGGAAGCTCTCGAAGCGGTCCCTGACCTCCTGCCGCAGGGCTTCCATCGCCCTTTCGAGAGCGTCGATGCGGGCTGAGTTCTGCGCCACGGTCGTCGCGAGATCGCTCAGGTCGGCGCGGACTTCGGCGATGTCCTTCGTCAGCGCGCCCTGGACCGAAGCGAGATCCTGCTTCGTTGCCAACGCTTCCTGACTGTCGCCGATCATGTGGAGTAGTGCTTCGGCCTGAGCTGAGTCGAAACCGGCTGCTTCGAGCCGTCGTCTGTCCGCCTTGGCGGAGGATCCTACCGCGTAGCGTTCCATGTCTGAGCCTCCTGTTGACCAAGACGGATACAGGCCGCCCGAGCCGGGTCGCGCGGCGTCTGCCAGGAGGTCTGGGAAGTCGCCCGTTGCTATAGTGCTCGCTCGCGTGAGCAGGCACATCTCCTCCGCGAGCGCCACACTGGCGGTCGCCTTCCTCCTCTCCGCCGCGGCGTCGGCGCAGCCGGCCGACCCTCCGCTCGAGGTGCTGATGCGCGCCACCGACGACGCGATGCGGGGCGACTCCAGCGAGAGCCGGATCACGATGCGGATCAGGACCGAGCGCTGGCAGCGCGAGTTGCGTCTCCACGTCGTTTCGGAGGGCACCGAGACGGCGCTGGTACGGATCGAAGCGCCGGCGAAGGAGCGCGGCACGGCCACGCTCAAGGTCGAGCAGAACATCTGGAACTACCTGCCCAAGGTTGACCGGACGATCAAGGTGCCGGGGTCGATGATGCAGGCGGCGTGGATGGGCAGCCACTTCACGAACGACGACCTCGTCCACGAGTCCCGGTACAGCGAGGACTTCGAGTGCGCCTACCGGGAACGGCCGGCGGACGGCTCCGGGCATTGGCTGGTGCGCTGCATCCCGTTGCCCGACGCTCCGGTCGTGTGGGGCGCGATCGACGCCCGGTTTCGGGCGCGGGACATGCTGCTCGACCGGGCCGAGTACTTCGACGAGCGCGAACGGCTGGTCCGCACGATCGTCTACGAGGACTTCGGTCCGCTCGGCGGCCGGACGCTGCCGCGGCGGATGCGGGTGATTCCGGCGGACGATCCGGACGAGTTCACCGAGATCGTCTACGAGGAACACGCGTTCAACGTCGATCTGCCGGCAGGTACCTTCTCGCTACGGTCCTTGCGGCAATAGTCACAGGCACGACCGGATGAAGATCCTCCGCATGGCCTGGCGCAACCTGTGGCGGAACGGCCGCCGCACGCTGGTCACCGTCGCCGCGATGACCCTGGCCCTGTGGAGCATGGTGCTCTACACCTCGCTGATGGAGGGGATGCTGAGCAGCATGGAGACCACGCTCCTCGACGTGGAGCTGGGGGAGATCCAGGTCCACGCCGACGGCTACCGGGAGCGGCCGTCCATCTGGGAACGGATCGAGGATCCGGATGCGCTGCTCCAGGCCCTGGACGAGACCGGACTGCGGTCGACCGCGCGCCTGCTAGGCGGCGCTCTGGTCGCTTCGGGCGATGTCTCGACCGGCGCCCTGCTCAAGGGCCTGCGCCCGGAACGCGACGCCCTGGTCAGCGAGGTCCATCAGCGGCTCGATCGGGGAGAGTGGCTGGATCCGGCGGATGCGAAGGGCGTCGTGCTCGGCTACCGGCTGGCCCGGACGCTGGCGGTCGAGGTCGGCGACGAACTCGTGGCGCTCAGCCAGGCGACCGACGGCAGCATGGCGAACGACCTCTTCCAGGTGCGCGGCGTGCTCCAGAGCCTGAGCGAGGAGACCGACCGCGCGACCGTGTTCCTGCTCGAGGACGAGTTCCGCAACTTCTTCGCGCTGGAGGACGGCGCCCACCGGGTCATCGTCCGCAGCTCCGAGGGTCAGGATCTCGCCGCGGCCGCGGGCCTCGTCGAGCAGGCCGCGGCCATGAGCGCGCCCGGCGTCGAGGTCAGGAGCTGGCGCGACCTCCTGCCGGGCCTGGCGAACGTCTTCGACTCGGCGCAAGCCGCCGTCCAGGTCGTGGCGTTCGTCGTGTACGTCGTGATCGCGATCCTCATCCTGAACGCGATGCTGACGGCCGTCTTCGAGCGGATCCGCGAGTTCGGGGTGCTGAAGGCGATCGGTGTCTCGCCGCGGCGGGTGCTGGCGCTGATCCTGGTCGAGGGCGCGCTGCAGTCGGCACTGGCGATCGGCATCGGTCTGGTCGCCAGCCTGCCCGCGCTCTGGTTCGTCACGACGCGCGGGATCGACGTCGGCGGCCTGGGCGGAACGGCGATCATGGGCGTCGCGATGGATCAGATCTGGACCGGCGCCGTCTCGCCGCTGACGATTGCCGGGCCCGTGTTCATCCTGCTGTTCGTCGCGGGGGTGGCGGTGCTGTTTCCGGCGATCAAGGCGGCTCGGATCAACCCGATCGAGGCTATCCACCACCAGTAGCGGGACGAGGAAGGGAAGACGAGCATGAGCGGACCCAACGTGGCAACCCTGGCCTGGCGCAACCTGTGGCGCAATCGCCGGCGAACCCTGCTGACCCTGGGCTCGATCGTCTTCGGCGTGTTCCTCGCCGTCGTGTTCACCGCGATGCAGGATCGCAACTGGAAGGACATGATCGACCTCGCCGCCAGGCTCGGGGGCGGTCACGTCAGCCTCCAGCATCCCGAGTACCTCGACAAGCCGACGCTGACCCGCACGGTCGTTCGCGGCGAAACGCTGGAGGCCGCGCTCGATGGGGAGGCGCGCAGGATCCAGCACGCCGTCGACCGGGTGATCGGTCCGACCATGCTGGCGACGGCGGGTGAGACCTTCAGCGCCGCCTTCATCGCCTTCGACCCGGAGGCCGAGGACGAGACGACGCTCTCGATCCTCGAGGCGCTCGACGAGGGCTCGGCCCTCGAGCCGGGCGACCGGAACGGCGTGATCCTGGGCCACCGCCTGGCCAGCAACCTGGGGATGGAGCTGGGCGACAAGGTGGTCTACACGCTGACCGACAAGGACGGAGAGATCGTGAGCGGCCTGGCGAGGTTGCGGGGCACGCTCCGGACGAACGCTCCGACGGTCGACGGCGGCTTCTGCCTGCTGCCGATCGACACGGTGCGCGACCTGCTCGGCTACGGCGAGGACGAGGCGACCCTGGTCGCCGTGTTTCTGGAGGATCAGCGCAGGAGCGCCGGCGTCGCCGGCCGGCTCGGTCGCGAGCTCGGCGAGACGGCGGCGGCCGTCCCGTGGAACACGAGTCAGCCGCAACTGGCGGCGTTCATCGCGCTCAAGGTCGGCGGGGCGGTGGTCATGGAGATCCTGATCGCGATCCTCGTCGCGGCCGGCATCTTCAACACAATGTTCGTCAGCGTGATGGAGCGGCTGCGGGAGTTCGGGATCATGCTGGCGATCGGCTGGAGCCCCGGCCGGCTGTTCCGGATGATCATGATGGAGAGCGCCTGGCTTGCCGTGCTCGGTCTGGCCGGCGCCTTCCTGATCACACTGGGCCCCTACCTCTACCTGTCTTCCACCGGCCTCGACATGACCGCGATCTACGGCGGCACGGTGGAAGTCGCGGGCGTCGGCCTGGATCCGGTGCTGAAGGTCGGCATCTTCCCGCGCAACGCGGTCCTGATCGGGCTGTTCGCGGTGCTGGCGACCATCGCCTCCGGGATCTACCCGGCCTGGCGCGCGGGACGGGTGCAGCCGGTCGAGACGATCAAGGTCGTGTGACGTGGACGCCGAGCCGATCATCGCGCTCCGCGACGTCACCAAGGTCTACCGCCAGGGCAGCGTCGACGTGCACGCCCTGAGGGGCCTGACGATGGACGTCGAAGCGGGCGAGTTCACGGCGATCTGCGGGCCCTCAGGCTCCGGCAAGACGACGATGCTCAACCTGGTCGGCGCCCTCGACGCAATGACCTCGGGCTCGATCGTGCTCGAGGGTCGGGAATTGGCGAGCCTGAACAAGAAGGAGTTGAGTGAACTCCGCCGCGACCGGATCGGCTTCGTCTTCCAGGCCTACAACCTGATGCCGGTCCTGACCGCCTACGAGAACGCCGAGATGGTGCTCTGGGTTCAGGGCGTCGACGGACCGAGCCGGCGCGAGCGGGTGATGGGCCTGCTCGAGCAGGTGGGGCTCCAGGGAATGGAGAACCGGCGACCTTCGGAGCTTTCGGGCGGGCAGCAGCAGCGGGTCGCGATCGCCCGCGCCATCGCCAGCAACCCGGCGGTCGTGCTCGCTGACGAGCCGACGGCCAATGTCGACTCGGAGACCGCGGAGACGCTGCTCGACCTGATGGAGGAACTGAACCGCGAGCAGGGCGTGACCTTCGTGTTCTCGACTCACGATCCGCAGGTGATGGAGCGCGCGCGCCGGGTGGTCCGGCTGGTCGATGGAAGGGTCTCGAGCGACGAGCGGCGGTGAGTCGCTGCAGGTCGCCGGCGTCGCGGGGCTGCTGCTGCTCGGTACCGTGTCGACGGCCACCGCGCAGACGGTGGTGGGCGGCGACGTGCGGGTCTTCGCGTTCCGGGTGCTGGAGGAGACCGACCTGGCTGGTGATGGCGAACCGGCCGAAGAGAACGGCGCGGCGGCGGGCGCCGGCGGCGTCGAACTCGGGATTCTGAGGCTCAAGCTCGACTCGCGCTGGCAGGCTTCCTCCGGAGACCGCTTCCGTTTCGAGCTGCACGGTCTGGCGCAGGCCACGTCGCCGCCCGGAAGCGGCGCGGTGACTTCGATCGCGACCGGCGGTACGCGGCGTTTCTTCGACCTGGAGCGGGACTCCTTCAGTAGCGGCGATGTGGCCGGGACGACGGAGATCGACCGCCTGAACCTGCGCTGGGACCGGCCAGGGTTCCGCGTGGTCGCGGGCCGCCAGGCGATCACCTGGGGGGTCAACTACTTCTGGCCGGTCCTCGACCTGTTCGCGCCGTTCGCGCCGCAGCGCATCGACCGCGACTACAAGCCCGGGGTCGACTCGCTCCGCGTCACCGTTCCGGTGGGCGACTTCTCCGAGGTCGAAGTCATCGCTGCCGGCCAGGGCACGCGCACGCCGGACGACCTCAGCTTCGCCTCGCTCGGCCGCTTCCACAGCGAGTTGGGCGAGGGCCCGTCGAGTATCGACTTCGGCTACATGGTGGGCGGTTTCCACCGTGACTTCGTCCTCGGCGGCTTCTTCTCGGCCGATGTCCGCGGCACGGGCTTGCGCGGCGAGGTGTCCTGGACCAGTCCGGGCTGCGATCCGGAGAGCGCCCACCCCGACCTTGGCTGCGGCAACTTCTGGCGCGTCACGGTGGGCGTCGACCGCCTCCTGACGCCGCGGCTGACCCTGATCGCCGAGGCGAGCTGGAACGGCTTCGGCGCCGGCGGGGCTGCGGACTACGCGCGCCTCGCCGAGGCGGATCGCGTGCGGCGGGGCGAAGTCACCTCGCTCGGCCGGCGTTACGCGGGGATCTCCCTGGCATGGCAGGCCCACCCGCTGCTGACCATAAGCGGCGCCGTGCTCTACAACCGGGAGGATTCCTCGGCCCTGTTCCAGCCCGGGTTCACCTGGTCCGTGTCCGACCACGTGTCGATCGGGGCGGGCCTGATCGGATCAACGGGACACGGCGTCCGGGACGGCGTCCTGGGCAGCGAGTACGGGGCGGTGCCGGTGGTCGCCTGGACGTCCTTGACGGCGTACTTCTAGCCAGCGGCGGGAGGTCGCGGATCTTTACGGGTTGTTCACGAACCGTCGGCTACGCTCCGCAGGCGTGAACAAGCTCGAATCGCATGGAACTCCAGCCATATGAAGACAAAGAGACTCGCCGTCATCTCGTGCGCCCTGGCGCTCGCCGCCGCCC
The DNA here is from genome assembly GCA_011525365.1 of Acidobacteriota bacterium. Lineage (GTDB taxonomy): Bacteria > Acidobacteriota > Thermoanaerobaculia > Multivoradales > Multivoraceae > Multivorans. Next base: position 3,455,664 of record WTGQ01000002.1, on the reverse strand, counting down.
TCGTCGCCTGCGGCGGCGGTGGCGGTTCCCGTAGCGTGATCCAGAACAAGGGCTCCGACACCCTGGTCAATGTCGCCCAGGCGTGGGCCGAGGAGTACGCCGCCTTGAGGCCCGGCACCGCGGTCGCGGTGACCGGCGGCGGGTCGGGGACGGGTATCGCCGCGATGATCAACGGCACGGTCGACATCGCGAACTCCAGCCGCAAGATGAAGGACTCCGAGCTCGAGCTGGCGCGCGGCAACGGCAACGAGCCGATCGAGTTCGTCGTCGGCTACGACGCCCTGGCCATCTTCGTCCACCCCGACAACCCGCTGGACGAGATCTCGCTGGAGCAGTTGGCCGCGCTCTACGGCGAGGGCGGCGAGATCGACACCTGGAGCCAGTACGGCGTCGAGGTGCCTGGCTGCAGCAGCGACGAGATCGTCCGCGTCAGCCGCCAGAACAACTCCGGCACCTACGTCTACTTCCGCGAGGCGGTGCTCGGCGAGCGGCGCGACTTCAGGCTCGGCTCGCGCGACATGCACGGCTCGAAGGACGTGGTCGACCTGGTCGAGAACACACCCTGCGCGATCGGCTACAGCGGCCTCGCCTATGCCAATGACCACGTGAAGATGCCCTGCGTCAGGCAGGGCGAGGACGGCGACTGCGTGTCTCCCTCGGTCGAGACCGCGATCGACGGCTCCTATCCCATCGCGCGCCCGCTGTTCATGTACACCGCGGGTCAGCCCGAGGGCGTCATTCGCGAGTACATCGACTGGGTGCTCAGCGACGAAGGCCAGTGCATCATCTACGACAAGGGTTACGCGCCGCGCGGCGACGTGGACTGTTCCTGAGCGGGAACAGGCTCCCGGGAATGACGCGGCGCCCCAGGCTCCCCGGCGGCCGTCTTGCCTGAGTTGGCGCACGCCGCGGACCGGCGGGATACCGCGTGGTGGATCGACCGCGCGGTGCAGATTCTCGTGCTGGCCGGCGGCCTGTCGGCGATCGTTTTCATCGCCGGGATCTTCGTGTTCATCACCCGCGAAGGCGCCGGCTTCGTCTTCGATCGCTTCGACTTCCGCGAGTTCTTCGGTTCGCCGCGCTGGGCGCCGACCTCGAGCCACAACCCGACCTACGGCGCGCTCGCCCTGATCGCCGGCACGGCGTCCGTGACCGGACTCGCCATGGTCGTCTCCGTGCCGTTCTCGCTCGGGGCCGCGATCTACATCGGCGAGTTCGCCACAGGCCGCGTGCGCGAAACGCTGAAGGTGCTCGTGGAGCTCCTGGCCGCGATCCCCTCGGTGGTCTGGGGGTTCATCGGGCTGTCCATCATGAACCCGCTGATCATCCAGACCTTCGACGTGCCGGTCGGCCTGAACGTGCTGAACGCCGGGGTCATCCTGGGGCTGATGGCGGCCCCGATCATGACGACGATCGCCGAGGACGCCCTGAAGGCCGTGCCCGACACCTATCGCGAGGCCGCGGAGGCGATGGGGGCGACCCGCTGGCAGGTGACCTTCAAGGTTGTGCTTCCGGCGGCTCGCAACGGCCTGGTCGCCGCGACGTTGCTCGGCGTGGGCCGCGGTTTCGGCGAGACGATGGCGGTGCTGATGGCCAGCGGCCACTCGATCAACCTGCCGACGAGCCCCTTCGACTCGGTGCGGGCACTGACCGCGACGATCGCCGCCGAGCTCGGTGAGACCGCCGCCGGTTCCGACCACTACGGTGCGCTCTTCACCCTCGGCATCTTCCTGTTCCTGGTCACCTTCGCGATCAACTTCGCCGCCGACGTGTTCGTGCGGGGCGGCCAGCGCAAGCACCGCCGCCGCGGCCGCCGACCGGCCGCGTCAGCGAATCCGTAGCGAGGCGCCATGTTCGAAGCGACCGCACAGAACCGCCGCAACCGGAAGGTCGAGGGTCTGTTCCGGCTCCTCTTCCTGTGGATGACCTGCATGCTCATCCTGCCGGTCGCCCTCATCCTCGGCGTGCTCATCTACCGGGGCGGTCCGGCCATCTCGTGGGAGTTCCTGTTCACCCAGCCGCTCAACAACATGACCGCGGGCGGCATCCTGCCGGCCCTCGTCGGCACCGTGTGGCTGGTCGTCGTCGCCCTGATCGCCTCGGTGCCGGTCGGCGTGGCGGCGGCGCTCTACCTGAGCGAGTACGCGCCGGACAACCGCCTCACCCGGGCGATCAACCTGGCGATCATCAACCTGGCCGGCGTGCCGTCGATCGTCCACGCGCTGTTCGGCCTCGGCGCCTTCGTCATCTTCTTCCGCTTCGGTACGTCTATCCTGGCCGCCAGCCTGACCCTGGCGGTCATGACGCTGCCGGTCGTGATCGTCGCCACGCGGGAGTCGCTCCAGACGGTTCCGCTCGCGTTTCGCGAGGCGTGCTGGAACATGGGCGCGACCCGCTGGCAGACGATCCGCAAGATCGTGCTGCCGAACGCGATCAGCGGCATCCTGACCGGCGTCATCCTGGAAGTGTCCCGCACGTCGGGCGAGACGGCTCCGATCATGTTCACCGGCGCCGCGGCCTTTATCCCCTTCCTGCCGCAGGGGGTGCTCGACCAGACGATGGCGATGTCGCTGCACCTGTTCGTCATCTCGACCCAGGTGCCGGACGTGCCGGAGCACATGCCCTTCGGCGTCGCCCTGGTCCTGATCTCCATGGTGCTGGCGATGAACGGGATCTCGATCGCCTTCCGCGTCTACCTGCGGGGCCGCAAGAAGTGGTGAGCGTTCCCGTCCAGGTGGGCGAAACGGCCGACTACGCGATCGAGGTCGAGGATCTCGCGATCGGCTACCACGGCAAGCCGGCGCTTTCCGGCGTCACGCTCCAGGTGCCGACGCACGAGATCTTCGGCATCATCGGACCGGCCAACAGCGGCAAGACCTCCTTTCTGCGCGCGATCAACCGGATGGACCTGATGACGGCGGGCATGGAGGTGTCCGGCAGCGTGCGCGTCGAGGGGCGGGACGTGCGCAGTTGGCGCAACCCCTACGCTCTGCGGCAGCGGATCGGCGTCGTCTTTCCGCTGCCGGTGGGCCTGCCGCTCTCGATCTACGACAATGTCGCGCTGTCATCACGGCTGCGGGGCACGCGGAAGAAGGCCGACCTGGACGTGATCGTCGAACGCTGTCTCCGCCGGGCGGCGCTATGGGACGAGGTCAAGGACCGGCTCGACTCCCTGGGCAGCCTGCTCTCGGGCGGCCAGCAGCAGCGGCTGACCATCGCCCGCGCCCTGTCGCAGGACCCGTCGATCCTGCTGCTCGACGAGTTCTCGATCGCCGTCGATCCCGTGACGACGATGCGGATCGAGGAGGTGCTGGCGGAGCTCAAGTCCGAGATGACGATCGTGCTGGTCACGAATCTCGTCCAGCAGGCGCGACGGCTGGCCTCGCGGACCGCCTTCTTCCTGACGGGCGAACTCGTCGAGGTCACCGAGACGGAGACCATGTTCGAGGGCGGCGCCCGGGACCCGCGCACGACGGCCTACGTCGAGGGGAAGTTCGGATGAATGTTGCGGAGCCGGCGACGCCGGGGGCCGCCGACGCGTCGGCGGCGATCCTCGTCGAGAAGCTGAACCTCTGGTACGGCGACTTCCAGGCCCTGCTCGACGTCGACCTCCGGGTGCGGGCCGGCGCGATCACCTCCCTGATCGGCCCCTCCGGCTGCGGCAAGACGACGCTGCTCCGTTCGGTCAACCGGATCAACGAACGCCTCGGCTACGTGCGCACCACCGGCAGCATCCGGCTCTGGGGCCTCGATGTGCTCGATCCGTCCGTCGAGCTGGCTCAGCTTCGCAAGCAGGTCGGCATGGTCTTCCAGCGTCCCAATCCGTTGCCGCTGTCCGTGCGGGACAACGTCCTGTTCGGAACCCGCGTCCACGTGCCGGACGGGCGACCGCCGAACAGGGTGGAGAGCGACCGGATCGTCGAGGAGGCGCTGCGCGAGGTGCTGCTCTGGGACGAGCTGAAGGACTCGCTCGACCGCCGCGGCACCGAGCTCTCGCTCGAGCAGCAGCAGAAGCTGTGCATCGCCCGCCTGCTGCCGGTCAAGCCGAAGCTGCTGCTGATGGACGAGCCCTGCTCGGCGCTCGATCCGGCGGGCACCCAGGCTGTCGAGGAACTGATCTGGAAGCTCCGCGGCGACTACACGATCCTGATCGTCACCCACAACATGGCGCAGGCCCGCCGGGCCAGCGAGGAATGCGTGTTCATGCTGCTCGGCGAGATCATCGAGCACAGCGACACGGCGTCGATGTTCCTGAATCCGGCGAACAGCCAGACCGCGGCCTACATCGAGGGGCGGTACGGCTGAGGACGCCTCCGGCTCCCGGCGCTCAGCTATCGGCGGCTTCGATGCGAGCCTTGAGCGCCTCGAAGTCGGCCTTGGTGCTTTCCTGGACGGGGGCCTTCATCAACTGCGGCAGCCATTTGCCCAGCAGGTTCTTGGGGCGGATCTCGAGCCGGATCTCTACCTGCGTCCGGCCTTCGCCCACTGGGGTGAGCGTGTAGATCGAATGCCACCGTGCTCCGGCGCCGTTGGACATGTACCGCACCCGCCGGTGGGGCTCGTACTCGATGCACGTGACGACGTTCTGGTGCAGCTTGGCGAACTTCGCGAAGGCCACCTGGATGGGCGTCCAGTCCCGGATCTCGCGGAACTGCGCGCCGACTCCCATCGTCTTGTCGGAAACGAACTCCACGCTCAGCATTTCGGGAATCGCCTCCCCGTGGCGGCCGCCGTGGGCGAGCGTCGCGAACACGGTCTCCTGGTCGGCGTCCCAGGTGTCGATTTCTCTCGCCACCAGGATCGGCTTCGAATCGCCGACCTCGATCCCCGGGTCCGGCTGCCCGGAACCCGCATCTGAATCAGGCATGTTGCTCCCCTGCTTGGAGGCGGCTCGAGTCCCGCCTCTCGTGAACGTCCGCCGTCCACGGCCCGACGACGCCGACGGCGGTGTCGTTCCGATTCGGCGGATCGGTGGACCGGGGCTCCAGCCGGAGCCGGTTGGCCAGGGACGCCATGCCGAACACGAAGATTCGCCGGGCGATGTCCATTCCCTGGCAGAAGTGTGGGCCAAGCCCGAACGGTATGTAGGCATGGGCCGGACAGGGTGGGCGCGGATTCTCGAGCCAGCGCTCCGGCCTGAACTCGGACGGCCGTTCCCAGTGCTCGGATCGGTGGTGCAGGGCCCTCATCGCCACGTGAACGAGCGTGCCCCTGGGAATCAGGTAGCCGCCGAGCACGCGATCCTCGGTTGCCTCCTTGGGCAGCATGACGGCGGTCGGAGGATCGATCCGGAGCACTTCGCCGAGCACGGCGCCGGTGTACGGCAACCGGTCGAAGTCGGCGGGCTCGACGCTCCCGCCGTTCAGGACGGCATCCGCCTCGCGCTCCACCTTCTGACGAACGTCGGGATTCCTGGCCAGGTAGTGGACGCCGAATGTGAGGGCGCTGGTCGGCGCGTCGATGAAGCCGGTCAGCAGGATGATCAGCTCGTCCCGGATCGCCTGGTCGGAGTCCAGCCCCCCCGCGGCGCCCTCGAGATCCATGGCCCGCACGTACTGCGCGACGACATCCCTGCCGGAGTACCCGGAGTCGCGGGCCCTCCGCATGGCGCCGTAGATCGCGGCGTCGACGAGCTTGACGCTCTTCCTGCCTCGTCGGAGGACCGGCAGGGGCAGCGACTTGAACAGTTTCGGCCCGGGCAGGATGTCCAGCAGCAGGTACGTCTTCTGGAGCGTCAGCGCGTCTTCTCCCAGTTGGCGCGGCAGCTCGACGCCGCGGCCGAGGACGATCTCGACGATCGCGTCCCAGGCGAAGAGTTCGAACTCCTTGACCAGGTCGACGCCCTGACCGGCGGAGAGCCGCTCCCTCAGGACCGTCGCCTGTTCGGCGATGACCTCCGCGTAGGCGCCCTCGGAGTCGCCGGCGAAGACCGACGTCATGAACTCGGCTCTTCGCCGGTGCTCCTCTCCCTGGTGCAGCGAGATCGAGCCGTACTTCCAGTCGTCCGACAGATCGCCCGGGAACCAGGGCCGGAAGTACTGCTGCTGCGTGACCAGGATCTCGCGAACGAGTTCGGCGTCGAAGACGACGCAGCACTTCATGAAGGGAAGCTCGAAGGAGACGACTTCTCCGTACTCGCGCCGGAGTTCGTCCGCGAACGCGCCGTAGTTCTCCGTTCGCTGCCGGAGGTTGTGGAGCCGGCGACCTTTCGGCCCCGGGGGCGGCTTCATTCCGGGTCCCCTTGAACCCCCGCAGTGGTGCTGGTGCGCATGTTGGAGGCGAGTCCGGACCGAGTCTATCTCCCGTTTGGGAGAAAGATAGGCTCGTTCCAGCCATGCAACAGACAGAAGCCAAACCGGACCGCCAGCTTCCGCCGGGCCCGCCACGGAAGAAGCTCCAGACCATGCGCCGGCTGGCGGCCGACTACACCGGCTTCTTCCACTGGCTCCACGAACACTGGGGCGACATCGTCTACTTTGACGTACCCAACGGCGGGCACTGCGCGGTCTTCGACCCGGACATCGCCGAGGACCTGGTGCGGAAGCCCGAGTTGTTCCAGAAAGACACTCCGGCTTTCGCCTTCGAGGTCATTCAGTCCCCCTGCCTGGCCAGGACGCCGTTCGGCGACGAGCACCGGCGCCTCACGGACCTCACGGTCACCGCGTTCACTCCCGAGCGGACGGCGGCGTTCAGGCGGGTCGCCGTCTCGGAGGCGTCGTCCTTCGCCGAGGAGCTCAAGGAGGGAAGCACCGTCGACTTCCGGGCCGAGGTCGAGCGCTACACGTGGAACGCGCTGACGACGTCGATGCTCGGCGCCGGGCGTGAACTGGGCCCGGAGCCGGGTCTGGCCATGATGAGAGCGGCCAAGCTCAGCTTCATCGTGTTCGCCATGCCCGGCTACAGGCTGCTCAGGAAGCTGCCGCTGCCGCACGATCTGAAGGCGCGCAAGGCGATCAGACCGCTCGATGCGGCCGTGTACGACTCGATCCGGAAGGCCAGGGATCCCGACAGCCGGGAAACCAGTCTGATCGCGCACTTCGTGCAGGCGACGGAGAACGGAGAGTCGGACTGGTCCTTCAGCAGCGACTCGGAGATTCGCGACGAGGCGTATGCGGCCTTCGTCGGCGCCTGGGATCCGGCTGTTCACGCGATGGCCTACATTCCGCACTACCTGAGCCGCAATCCTGGGGTTCGGGCGCGGCTCGAGGAGGAAGTGGATCGCGTCGCCGGGGACCGGCCGCTCTGTGCCGAGGACCTCGAGCGGCTTCCCTACGCCGGGGCCGTCTTCAACGAGCTGCTTCGACTTCAGCCCGCGGCCCCGCTCCTGGTGCCCCGCCGGGCGGTGCGGGACACGTCGCTCGGCGGCTACTTCATCCCGAGGGGCACTCTGGTCGAGGTCGTCACGCACGTGATGCACCGCCGGGCCGACTACTGGCGGGACGCCGGAGAGTTCAGGCCTGAGCGCTGGCTGGAGGGACAGGCATGCCCGCGGGGGGGCTACCTGCCGTTCGGCCTGGAGCCCAGGGGCTGCAGGGGCGTGCCCCTGGCCATGGCCGTCCTCGTGTCCGGACTGGCCGCCCTGGTTCGGAAATGGCGGCTGGAACCTGAATCCGACGAGTTGCCGGCCAACGGTCTGGAGGTCGGGATCCTGAGCAGCCCCATCCGCACCAGGGTGGTGTCCCGAAGAGCCGCGTAGCGTAGCTCCTGTGGCATCATCGGCGGCTGTTCCCGAACCGCGGTCGAAGGAGACAGGCATGGGCAGGTACGGTCTGACGGACGAGGTGATCGAACTCCGCGAGCGGATGCGGGAGTTCATCGACGGCGAAGTGATCCCGGCCGAACCGGAGCTGGACTCCGAGTCGGGAGAGGACCGCAGCCGGGGCCGGCTGGCGGAACTCAAGGCGCTGGCCAAGCAGCGCGGCCTGTGGGCGCTGGGGCACCCCGCCGAGATCGGCGGCGGCGGGCTGCCGCTCATGCCGTTCGTCTACCTGAACGAGATCATCGGCCGCTCGCACTACGGCCAGATCGCCGTCGGTTCCGCGTCGATGCAGGACTCGATCATGCTTCACCTCTACGCCAGCGACGAGCAGAGAGAGCGCTGGCTCAAGCCGCTGGTGGCGGGCGATATCTACCCGTCGGTCGGCCTCACCGAGCCCGAGGTGGCCGGCTCCGACCCGACCCTGATGCAGACCCGGGCCGTTCTCGACGGCGACGACTGGGTGATCAACGGCCACAAGTGGTTCACCAGCGGCGCCAGCCGGGCCGCGTTCACGACCTGCTTCGCGCTGACCGAGCCGGAGGCCCAGGGACACCGGAAGTTCTCTTCGATCATCGTGCCGACGGACACGCCCGGCTACGAGATCGTGCGGGCGGTGCCGACGATGGGCACGACGGCCGGCCAGCACTGCGAGGTGCGCTACAACGACGTGCGGGTACCCAAGGACAATCTGCTCGGCGGCCGCGGCGAGGGTTTCGTCATCGCGCAGAGGCGTCTGGGCCCTGGCCGGATCTTCCACTGCATGCGCTGGCTGGGCCAGGCGCAGCGGGCCTTCGAACTGATGTGCGACCGCGCCAAGTCGCGCTGGGCGCACGGTTCGTACCTGTCGGAGAAGGGTGAGATCCAGCGCTACGTCGCCGAATCGGCGGCCGAGATCCAGGCGGCCCGGCTGATGACCCTCGACGCCGCCGAGGCGATGGATCGGGGCGAGCAGGCGCGGGTCGAGATCTCGCTGATCAAGTTCTGGGGCGCGCGGATGCTCCACAACGTGATCGACCGGGCGATCCAGGTCCATGGCGCGCTCGGAGTGACGGGCGACACGCCGCTCGAGAAGATGTACCGCGAGGCGCGCTACGCGCGGCTCTACGACGGTCCGGACGAGGTCCACCGGATGGTCGTGGCGCGGCGCATCCTGCGCGATCCGCTGGGCCGGGTGCCCTGGGGCACGATCAACGGTGGCGAGAACTAGCGGAATCCCGGCACTGGGATCGCGACCGATTCTCGCGGCGGTGAGCCTTGCCGTTCTTGGAGCAGGTTGCGTGAATCCGCCGCCCATAGCGGCGCAACTACGCGCCGGCGCCGCCGCGGTCGAGATCACGCCACCGGCCGGTTCCCTGCTTTACGGCTACGGCGCCCGCGGAACGAACCGGTCGGAGGGAGTTCACGACCCGCTCTACGCACGGGCCCTGGTGCTCGAGGCGAGCGGCGAGACGGTCGCGCTGGTCACGCTCGATCTCGGCTCGATCCGCAAGGAGAACACGCTACCGATACGGCAGGCGGTCCTGGATGCCGCCGGCTTCGACCACGTTCTGCTGAACGCTTCCCACACGCACTCCGCGCCGCTGTTCGAGGCGGACTTCCCGAGCGCCGGGAGTCCGTGGGTGAAGGAACTGGAGCGGAGGATCGTCGCGGTCGTTCTGGAGGCGCACGCTGCTCTCCGCCCCGCCCGTGTCGCGGTGGGTTGGGGCCGGGCGAGCGAGGGGCACAACCGGCGTCGCGTGCATACCGACGGCAGCGTCGAGATGTTCTGGCGCAACCGCGAGCGGCTGCCGACCGCGCCGCTCGACGAGTCCGTCGGAGTGCTGGCGGTCGACGGCGCGGACGGCGAACCGATCGCCACGGTGGTCAACTTCGCCGTACACCCGGTCATCCTGGGCCCCGAGAACATGCTCGTCTCCGCCGACTATCCGGGGGCGATGGCGGCCCTGGTCGCCGAACGCGGAGGCGGTGTGCCGATGCTCCTGCAGGGCGCCGCCGGCGACATCAACCCGTTCTGGGACAAGACGCCGCCCGCGGAAGGCGGCTTCGAACAGGTCCGGATGGCGGGAGAGCGGTTGGGCCAGGAGGTGCTTCGCGTCCGCGCCGACCTGGCCGCGGCGGAGGCCTTCCACGATCCGGCCACCCTGTCCGTGAAGCGCCACCTGGTGACGCTCGATCCGCGCTGGGATCTCGACTCTCCGGTGGTCGAAGAGGGTTTCCGGCGCCACGGGCTGGAGGCGTCGCTCCAGAGGTACCGCGCACGCTTCCCCCGCGAACGGGAGGCCGAAGTGAACACCCTGGTCCTCGGCGAGCGTGGCGACAGGCAGTTCGCCCTGGCGACCTTCCCGGGCGAGTTCTTCGTCGAGCACCAGATCCGCCTGCGGGCCGAGACTCAGGTGCCGCACGTCTTCTTCGCCGGCTACACGAACGGCGAACTCGCCTACTTCCCGACGATCGCCGCGGCGGCGCAGGGCGGTTACGGTGGCCGGGAAGCTACGATCGTCGAGGTCGGCGCCGGCGAGAAGCTGGTGGACCTTGCCGCGATCTCGATCCTCGAACAGGCCGGTTGGCTGCACGACGCGCCTCCTTGAGGCCAAGCCGCTCCGACCCGGACCGCCCTTCCAGGAGGCTTCGTCATGACATCTCTCACCCGATTCCCGGTCCGTGGACTCCTTGGCCGGCGCCGCTTTTCTCTTTCCGTGCCAGCCGCCCTCGTCGCGTTCGCCATCCTCGGCTGCGCCGCCGGCAACGAACCGCCCCCGCGCCAGTCCGCGGTCTACAGCGCCGCCGCGTTCCACAACACGACGTCCTACGGCGGCGCTTCGTTCTCGGCCGACGAGAGCCGTCTGCTGATCTCGAGCGACATGACCGGCGTCTGGGCCGTCTACAGCCTGCCGGTCGCGGGCGGTGAGCCGAGGCAACTGACCGACAGCGCCGGTCCAGTCTTCGCGCAGAGCTACTTTCCGAACGACGACCGGTTTCTCTACCGGGGCGATCAGGGCGGCAACGAGCTGAATCACCTCTACGTCGGCTCGGACGGCGCCGGGGACGTCCCCGAAGGCGGCGTCGACCTGACGCCGGGAGACAGGGTTAGGGCCTCGTTCGCCGGCTGGCGCGGGGATGGCGAGGCGTTCTTCGTTCAGACCAACGAGCGCACGCCGTTCGCGATGGATCTCTACCGCTACGACGTGCCGCCGCCGGGAACCTGGGACTTCGAGCGCGAACTCGTGTTCGAGAACGACGGCACCTTCAGCCTCGGCGACGTCAGCGACGACGGCCGCTGGCTGGCGCTCGACAAACTGACGAGCAACTACGACAGCGACGTGTACGCCTATGACCTGATGGCGGGTCACCTGGTCCACGTCACCGAGCACGAGGGCGAGGTCGAGCACTCGTCCGGCGGCTTTACGCCCGACAGCACGCAGCTCTACTACGGGACGAACGAACACGGCGAGTTCAACCAGGTGTGGTCCTACGATCTCGCCGGCGGCTCGCGTGAGCTCGTGCTCGCCGCCGAGTGGGACGTCTTCGGGGTGTCGTTCTCCGATACCGGGCGGTACCGGGTGTCCGCGATCAACGAGGACGCCTCGACCTCGGTCGAGGTGCTGGATACCGAGACCGGCGCCCCGGTCGAGCTTCCCGATCTACCCGCCGGCGACGTCGGGGCTGTCGGCTTCTCGGCCAGCGACCGGCTGATGGCCTTCTACCTGAGCAGCGACCGGTCGCCTTCGGACCTCTACGTCTACGACCTGGAGCAGGGCGGCGAGGCGCTTCGGCTGACGCAAAGCCTGAACCCCGAGATCGACCCCGACGATCTCGTGACCACCGAGGTGATTCGGTACCCGAGCTTCGACGGACTCGAGATCCCGGCCATCCTCTGGCGGCCGCACGGGGCGTCCGCCGACAACCCGGCGCCGGCGATGGTCTGGGTCCACGGCGGCCCGGGCGGCCAGACCCGGCGCACCTATCGCGCCGAGATCCAGCACCTGGTGAACCAGGGCTACGTCGTCCTGGGAGTGAACAACCGCGGTTCGTCCGGCTACGGCAAGACCTTCTTCCACATGGACGACAGAAAGCACGGCGAGGTCGACCTGCAGGACTGCGTGTGGGCCCGCACCTGGCTCGAGTCGCAGGACTGGGTGGACGGCTCGCGCGTCGGCATCATCGGCGGCAGCTATGGCGGCTACATGGTCGCGGCCGCGCTGGCCTTCGAGCCGGAAGTCTTCGATGTCGGCATCAACATCTTCGGGGTGACGAACTGGATCCGGACGCTGGAGAGCACGCCGCCGTGGTGGCAGGCGCAGAAGGTGGCCCTGCTCGGCGAGCTGGGCGATCCGGCGACCGAGCGCGAGCGCCTGGAACGCATCTCGCCGCTGTTCCATGCCTCGAACGTCGTCAAGCCGCTGCTCGTCGTCCAGGGCGCGAACGACCCCCGGGTGCTCCAGGTGGAGAGCGACGAACTCGTCGAGGCGGTGCGGGCGAACGGCGTGCCGGTCGAGTACGTCCTGTTCCCGGACGAGGGTCACGGCTTCCGGAACCGGGTCAACCGGATCGAGGCGTCCGAGCGTTACGCGGCGTTCCTGGCCCAGCACCTGGGTTCGTAGGCACCGAAGACATGTCCCGCACGGTCCGCCGGCGTGGCGGCCGTGGCGCGCCTCAGAAGTCGAAGTGCAGGAACAGGCCGACGTGCTCGACCGATCCGGTTCCGGCCGGATCGGTCGACACGTAGTTCGCGAGCACGCGCAGGTTGTCGCGCAGGTACCAGTTGAGGGCCAGGGAGAGGCTCTGCTGGCTACCACCTGCAACGGAGCCATCGCTCAGATCGATGTGGTCCCAGCGCGTCGCGAGTTCCCAGGCGCCTCTGCCTTCCGGCACGGGCGCTTTCGGCCTCAACCGGGTGAAGCTGCGAGAGCTGCGGCTGTAGGGCTTCCTCTCTCCGGTGAGGAACCAGCCCGCCTCGACGTACTGGGCCTCGAAGCGGGCGCTCCGGCCATCCGGCGAACCAACCGGTAGCAGGTCGACCTGGGCCGTCAGCACCTCGCCTTGCAGCCAGAAGGAACTCCGCGCGAGCACCAACTCGGCGCCTGTCAGTCGCATGCCGTCGGCCGGCAGCCGTCCGGTGTCGACCTGTCGCGGCGCGAGCCGCACGCCGGCGCGGCCGCGCAGACGGACGGCCTCCGCCGTGGGCTGGCGGTGCGAAAGGGCCACGCCGAGGTGGAGCAGGGGCTCGCTTCCTTCGTCTCCATTCAGCGCGAGCCCGGTGAGGCGTCCACTCAGGCTCCAGTCCGCCCCGGGGCGTATGTCGTAGCCATCGCTGTCGCGGAAGGCGCCCACCGCCCAGGCGACGCGGTCGCCAACAAGTCGGTCGTGCACCATGAAGCCGAGGTTGCGGCCCGGCGCCAGGGCGGTGACCGCGGCCGGGCGCGCGATGAAGGAGTGGTTGTTCGACGACTGCTGGATCGACAGGCTGAACGGCTCCTTGAAGTGACCCACGCGAAGGGTGGCCTCGCCGTCGGTGGGCGTGGCCTCGATGAAGACGTCCGTGGGCACGATGTCGCCGCTCGCGAAGTCGTGCTCGATCTTGAAGGTGAACCGGTCGAGAAACTCGCCGTTCAGCACGACGCGGGCGCGCCGCCAGTCGACGCCGTCCTCGAACTCGAACCGTTCTTCCAGGGCCGGGTCGGGAGAGGAGGTGCTGGCCTCGACGTGGACTCGCCCGCCGACGGAGATGTCGAAGGCTCCCTCTTCGGCCTGTGTCGCCGTGGCCGCGCTGACCAGAACCAGCGCAGTAGGAGCCAGGGAACGGAACATTCGCACTTCTCGCTGGGTCGGTATGGGTCCCGGTGGTCTTGGCGACAGCGGCCAGCCCGGCGGCCGCTCGCGTTGCTACGTTCATAACAAGGCGTGAAGAGTCCGTGAAGATGAGCTTTATCGCCCGTTCACGAAAGTCTGGCTAGCCTTGGCCCACGTCAAACGTGCTGGAGGTTCCGGACGTTCCATGAGCGCCACGAAGGTCGTCGTCATCGAGGACGAACCCGACATCCTCGAGTTGATCGAGTACAACCTCCGGCGGGAGGGCTTCGAGGTCGCGACCGCGACCAGCGGTCGCAGCGGTCTTTCCGTGATCGGTCGCGAAAAGCCGGACATCGTGCTGCTCGACCTGTTGCTGCCCGGCCTGGACGGTCTGGACGTTTGCCGCCGCCTTCGCGCCGTGGAATCGACGCGCGATCTGCCCGTGATCATGGTCACGGCTCGCGGCGAGGAGAGCGATGTCGTCCTGGGTCTGGGTGTCGGTGCCGACGACTACATCCACAAGCCCTTCAGCCCGACCGAGCTGATCGCCCGTGTTCGGGCGGTTCTGCGGCGGGGGCCGATGCGCGAGAGCGATCCGGATCGGATAGTCGTCCGCGGGCCGCTCGCGATCAACCCGGTCAGGCACCGGATCAGGGTCGACGGCCGGCGTTTGGAATTCACGCCGACCGAGTTCCGCCTGCTGCACTTCCTGGCTTCGCATCCGGGCCGCGTGTTCACCCGTGGCCAACTGCTCGACCGGGCGGTCGGGGACCGTGCCGTGGTCATCGACCGGAACATCGACGTGCATGTCCGGGCGGTGCGCAAGAAACTCGGACCTCACCGCGGCCTGATCCAGACCGTGCGGGGTATCGGCTACAGCTTCCGCGACGAAGAAGGCTAGAGCCGCATCGGCCTGGGTGTAGGTTGTGAGGAGCCGGCCCGGCTGCTTCGCTGTCGCCCGGGAGCTTCCATGATTCGCTCACCTCTGTTCTGGCGCCTCTTTCTGGGCGGGATCGCGCTGCTGGTTTCGGGGTTCCTCCTGGGCGGAGCGGTGGCCTCGGGACGGGTCGGCCCCGTCCTCGTTTGGACCGTTGCGCTCCTGGCCGGCGTCGGTGCCGGTGTGGCCGCCGGCAGGCTGGCGAAGCGGGCGCGGAGTCTGCTTGCTAGGGCCTCGACGCTCGGCTCGCCCCCGCCTCGAGGAGAGGCGCGTTCCGGTGATGAACTCGGCCGCCTCGAGGTCTTTCTCGAGGAGAACGAGGCGCGCTTCGTGGAACAGGTGGAACAGCTCAAGGCGGAGCGCAACCGGTTGACGGCGGTGCTGGGCGGCATGGTCGAAGGGGTGGTGGCGATCGATCGCGACAGGCGGGTGCTGCACCTGAACGCGGTGGCCGCGAACTGGTTCGGACGCCCGGGGCCGGAGTTGGCGGTCGGGCGTCCGATCTACGAGCTGTCGCGGCAGCCGGAGATCTCCGGCGCCCTGGTCGAGGCGATGGAGAAGCGGACGCAGGTGAGTCGGACCTTCGGGCTGGTGCGCCTGGCCGGCGAGGACGGCGGCCCGCACAGGTTCGAGCTGAACGCGTCGCCCCTGCTCTCGTCCGGGCGGGACGGCGAACTGGTCGAAGGGGCGGTGGCTGTGATCCACGACATCACGGAGCTGGAGCGGCTGGAGAGCGTGCGCCGCGACTTCGTGTCGAACGTCTCGCACGAGCTGAAGACGCCGCTGACCGCCATTCGCGGCTACGTGGAAACGCTGCTGGACGCCGATCCGATGGACGGCCCGACGCGGGGTCGCTTCCTGCGCAAGATCCGCAGGCAGAGCAACCGTCTGGGCGCGCTGGTTGCCGATCTGCTCACCCTGTCGCGGATCGAGTCCTCGACCGAGCCTCCGGAGAAGGTCCTCGACCTGCGGTCGGCGGCCGGCGAAGTGTTGAATCTGCTCGGTCCGGCCAGCGAGGAGCGGAGTCTCGAGCTGGTCGCGGAGTTCCCCGAAGAGGCGGTCGAGGTTCTGGGCGAAGAGGAAGCGATCCGGCAGGCGCTGTCGAACCTCGTCGACAACGCGGTCAAGTACTCGTCGACAGGCGGTCGCGTACTGGTCCGCCTGCAGGCGGAGAACGGGCGGGCGGTGCTCGAGGTCGAAGACGAGGGACCGGGTATCGCCAGGGAACACCTGGACCGGATCTTCGAACGCTTCTACCGGGTCGATCGAGCCCGCTCCAGGGAGCTCGGCGGCACCGGCCTGGGGCTGGCGATCGTCAAGAACGTCGCCAGACGGCACGGCGGGGGAGTGGAGGTCGAGAGCGAACGGGGACGGGGCTCCACGTTCCGGCTCTGGTTGCCTGCGGCAGAATGAGGCGTACTTGCAGAATGAGGCGTGCTTCACGCATTCTTCACACGGCTGCGTGACATTTCCCGGCGAGGATCAAGGATTTGGGAATCCACCTGCAGCGCGATCTGGACGAAGTGACGCGGTCGCTCCTTGAGGTGGCGGCGATGGTCGAGGACATGATCGCGAAGTCGCTGCGGGCGCTCCGGGAGCGGAGCGTCGATCTGGCCCATGAGGTTCAGCGTCAGGACCGCGTCATCGATGCCCGGGAGATCGAGGTCGAGGAGGAGTGCCTCAAGATCCTGGCCCTGCACTCGCCGGTGGCGTCGGACCTCAGGATGGTCGTGACCTGGCTCAAGGTGAACAACGACCTCGAACGCGCGGGGGACCTGGCCCGGAACCTTGCCGAGCGGGCGGAGAGTCTCGCAGTGGCAGAGCCGGTCGAAATCCCGCGGGAGATCTGGATCATGGCCGAGCGCATCCAGAAGATGTTGCGGGCGGCACTGGACGCGGTCGTGGGAGGCGACACGGAACTCGCCCGCTCGGTCATTGCCGAGGACGAGGTCGTCGACCGAAGCCACGAGGCCATGTACGGCGTAGTGACGGCGATGATCAAGGAAGAGCCCGGCTCCGCGGCGGTCTGCATCCAGTTCCTGTCGATCTCGCGCTACCTGGAGCGGATGGCGGATCTGGCGACGAACATCGCCGAGGATGTCGTCTTCCTGGTCGACGGCGAGGTGGTGCGTCACCAGGCGTCGTAGGGGGGGTTTACGGCTGCCGCAGAAGCGGCTAAACTCCGCCCCTTCCCCGCGAAGCACCGCAGGAGTCGACTCCGAGGTGCGGGTCGCATTGCGTGTCGAGGGTCGACCTGGGGAGCGGAAACGGGGGTCCCGAACACACCAGAGACTTGAAGGCGGGGAAACCTGAGACGGCTGCCCACGTGGCTCAGGGGTAGAGCACTTCCTTGGTAAGGAAGGGGTCACCGGTTCAAATCCGGTCGTGGGCTCCAGACAGGCTTATCCAGGCAGAACACAAACACGGACAGTTGATCCGCTGAGGCGGGAGAGGCAACGAGCGTCATGGCGAAGGAGAAGTTCGAGCGTACGAAGCCGCACGTGAACGTGGGGACGATCGGTCACGTGGATCACGGCAAGACGACGCTGACGGCGGCGATCACGAACATTTTGGCGAAGAAGGGCGGCGCGGACTTCGTGCCGTTCGACGAGATCGACAAGGCTCCTGAGGAGCGTGAGCGAGGTATCACGATCGCGACGGCTCACGTGGAGTACGAGACGGAGAACCGTCACTACGCTCACGTGGACTGTCCTGGTCACGCTGACTACGTGAAGAACATGATCACGGGGGCTGCCCAGATGGACGGTGCGATCCTGGTGGTGTCGGCGGCTGACGGTCCGATGCCGCAGACGCGGGAGCACGTGCTGCTGGCGCGTCAGGTTGGCGTGCCGTACATCGTGGTGTTCATGAACAAGTGCGACATGGTGGACGACGAGGAGTTGCTGGACCTGGTTGAGCTTGAGCTTCGGGACCTGCTGTCGTCGTTCGAGTTTCCCGGGGACGACATTCCGATCGTTCGCGGTTCGGCGTTGAAGGCGTTGGAGGACGGCGATCCGGAGAGCGAGTGGGGTTCGAAGGTGGTGGAGCTTCTGGCGGAGGTGGACTCCTACGTGCCGACTCCGGAGCGTGCGGTGGACCAGGACTTCCTGATGCCGATCGAGGACATTTTCACGATTTCGGGTCGCGGCACGGTGGTGACGGGTCGCGTGGAGCGCGGTCGTGTGACGGTCGGCGACACGGTGGAGATCGTGGGCATACGGGACACGGCGTCGACGGTGGTGACGGGCGTGGAGATGTTCCGGAAGCTGCTGGACTCGGGTGAAGCGGGGGACAACATCGGCGTTCTGCTTCGTGGCACGAAGAAGGACGAGGTGGAGCGTGGCCAGGTGCTGTCGAAGCCGAAGTCGATCACTCCTCACACGAAGTTCAGCGGTGAGGTGTACGTGTTGAACAAGGACGAGGGTGGTCGTCACACGCCGTTTTTCGACGGTTACCGTCCTCAGTTCTATTTCCGTACGACGGACGTGACGGGTGTGGCGAACCTGCCGGCTGGTACGGAGATGGTGATGCCGGGCGACAACGTGGCGTTGAACGTGGAGCTGATCGCTCCGATCGCGATGGAGAAG
Source organism: Acidobacteriota bacterium (assembly GCA_011525365.1). GTDB lineage: Bacteria > Acidobacteriota > Thermoanaerobaculia > Multivoradales > Multivoraceae > Multivorans. The sequence continues at coordinate 3,437,591 of WTGQ01000002.1, read as the reverse complement.
GGCGTGCGCTTCGCGATCCGCGAGGGCGGCCGCACGGTGGGCGCCGGCACCGTCACCGACATCGCCGAGTAGGGCGGTTCAGGCTCGAGTTGGGAGATTCAGGCCAGTAGCTCAATTGGTAGAGCATCGGTCTCCAAAACCGAAGGTTGGGGGTTCGAGACCCTCCTGGCCTGCCAGACCTTCCTTCGGAGGACGTAGACGGCAAGGCAGTTCGGGCGTCCCGATGAGGCGGAGGCCGGATCTCAGGAGTTAGGAGAGGGAGTCGGAGGAACGCAGATGGCCAGTGTCCGCAGGCTCGGTGTCTTCCTGGGCGAAGTGCGCACCGAGATGAAGAAGGTGACCTTTCCCTCGCGGGAGGAGGTCGTGGGTACCACCGGTGTGGTGCTGATCACGAGCGTCATCTTCGCCATCTTCCTGTGGGTAGCCGACGTCGTCATCCTGCGCCTCTACAACGGCCTCAACAACCTGCTCCTGGGACAGTGACCCGAGTTCGGCCGACGGTGGGGAGTACGCGATGAGCGAAGTCGAAACGGCAGCCATGGGCAGCGTAGAGACAGCGGAGGGTGTCGCCGGGGAGGCCTCCGAGCCGCGACGGCAGTGGTACATCGTGCACACCTACTCGGGATACGAAGAGCGGGTCCGGGAGACGCTGCGGCAGCGTGCCGAGGCCCATGGCATGGGGCATGCGTTCGGCGAGGTGCGCATCCCCACGGAGACGATCGTCGAACTGAAGGGCGGCAAGAAGCGGGAAACCCAGCGCAAGTTCTTCCCCGGCTACATCCTGGTCGAGATCGAGTGCGAACCGCGCGGCGACGGGCGGCTGAAGATCTCCGACAAGGCCTGGCACGTGGTCAAGAACACGCCCAAGGTGACCGGCTTCGTCGGTACCGGCAAGGAGCCGACGCCGCTTGGTCAGGACGAGGTCGACGCGATCATCGAGAAGGTGGTCACCGCGAAGGAGAAGCCGAAGCCGAAGTACCTGTTCGAGAAGGGTGAGCTGGTCAAGATTGTCGACGGTCCGTTCAACAACTTCACGGGCACGGTGGAGGAGATCAACCTCGACCGCAGCACGCTCAAGGTGATGGTCACCATCTTCGGCCGCCAGACGCCGGTGGAACTCGAGTTCCTGCAGGTCCAGAAGACCTGAGGGAGCGCGTCTGGAGTGGACGGGAAGCCTTGAACAGGTTTCGGGACGAACAGACAAGTAGGTAGCGATCGATGGCGCAGAGAACGACAGGCAAGCGAGTGGTGGGGCAGATCAAGCTGCAGATCCCCGCCGGTGGAGCGACGCCGGCGCCTCCGGTGGGGCCCGCGCTGGGTCAGGCGGGTCTCAACATCATGGACTTCTGCAAGGCCTTCAACGCCAGGACGCAGGGCGAAGCCGGGTTGATCATCCCGGTCGTGATCACCGTCTACGCGGACCGCTCCTACTCGTTCATCACGAAGACGCCCCCTGCTGCCGTTCTGCTGCTCAAGGCCGCGGCTCAGGACAAGGGGTCTTCCGAGCCGAACCGGGACAAGGTCGGCACCGTGACTCAGGCCCAGCTCGAGGAGATCGCTCGCACGAAGATGCCGGATCTGAACGCGGTGGATCTCGAGGGCGCCTGCCGGATCATCGCCGGGACTGCCCGCTCGATGGGCCTGGAGATCGTCGCCTGAGCGGCGGGAGGAGAACGCGCGTGGCCAGTCGAGGCAGGAAGTACAAGGAAGCAAGGGCGGCGGTGGAAGACCGGCCGCACGGGCTGGAAGAAGCACTGCAGCGGATCAAGGACGGCAGCTTCGCGAAGTTCGACGAAACCGTCGAGATCGCGATCCGGCTGGGCGTCAATCCCAGGCATGCGGACCAGATGGTGCGCGGCACGGTGGTCCTACCGCATGGCACCGGTCGCACCGTCCGGGTGCTCGTGTTCGCATCTGGCGAGAAGCTGCAGGAGGCCGAAGCGGCGGGTGCGGATCATGTGGGCGGCGAGGAACTTGCGAGCCGGATCCAGGACGGCTGGCTGGACTTCGACGCCGTGGTGGCGACCCCGGACATGATGCGGGTCGTCGGCCGGCTTGGCCGCGTACTCGGGCCGCGCGGCCTGATGCCGAACCCGAAGACCGGCACCGTCACTCCCGATGTGACGAAGGCGATCGAGGACATCAAGGCGGGCAAGGTCAACTTCCGGGTGGACAAGGCGGGCGTCGTTCACGCGCCGCTCGGCAAGGTCTCGTTCGACACCGAGAGGCTGGTGGAGAACGCAACGGCATTGCTCTCCGAGATCATGCGTGCGCGTCCGAGCGCCGCCAAGGGCACGTACCTGCGTTCGGTCAACCTGAGTTCGACGATGGGGCCGGGCGTGCGGGTCGACTCGTCCGAAGCCGCCGCGGTCGAGGTCACCTAGCCTGCCGGGCCGGTCACGAGGAGGTCGAGAGAGATGGCACTGACACGGGAGACGAAGGCCGAGTTGCTGGCCAGCTACCAGGGCGAGATGGCGGCGGCGCCGCACGCGTTCCTGGTGGGTTTCTCCGGCATCACGGTGGGACAGGTCAACGATCTGAGGCGCCGGGTGCGGACGGCGGGCGGCAGCTACTCGGTGGTCAAGAACCGGATCGCCAAACTCGCGTTCGAGGACAGCAGTCTCGGAGTGCTTTCGGATCACCTCGTCGGGCCGACCGCGATCGCCTACAGCGACGACGATCCGGTGGGGCTGGCCAAGACCCTGACCGAGTTCGCGGAAGACGTGCCGGTCCTCGAGTTCAAGGCCGGCCTGGTGGACGGCCAGCAGGTGTCGGCGGAGGCGATCAAGGAGATCGCCAATCTGCCCAGCCGGGAGGCGCTGGTGGCGAAGCTCCTGTTCCTGCTCCAGTCGCCGATCGCGCGGCTGGTGCGGGGGCTCGGGGACGTCACGCCGCAGTTCCTCCGCGCGTTGAACCAGGTTGCGGATCGGAGGGAAGCAAGTCAGGAGAGCGGGGGCTGATTTCGGCCCTCTCAGGGAGGTTGGAAACGCGGCGCCGAGCCGGCGCCGGTGAACCATAAGGGAGCCAAGAAGATGGCAGTAGCAGCAGCGGATCTGATCAAACAGATCGACGAGATGACCGTCCTGGAGCTCAACACTCTGGTCAAGGAGCTCGAGGAGCACTACGGCGTTTCGGCGGCGGCCGCCGCGGTCCCGATGGCGGGCATGGCGGGAGCCGGCGAGGTCCAGGAAGCCGAAGAGCAGACGGAGTTCGACGTTCAGTTGACCTCCTTCGGCGACAAGAAGATCGCCGTGATCAAGGTCGTGCGCGAGGTCACCAGCCTGGGTCTGAAGGAGGCCAAGGATCTGGTCGAGTCGGCGCCGGTCGCGGTCAAGGAGGGCGTCTCGAAGGAAGAGGCCGAAGAGGTCAAGGGCAAACTCGAGGAGGCCGGCGGCCAGGCCGAGGTCAAGTAACCATTCCGGCTGGCGATCTTCCCCGGGGTCGGCGTAGAATCGCGCTGGCCAATCTCGACCCGGCGCCCAGGTTTCTTCCTGAAGCGAGCGCCGGGGCGGCACTCGTGCGTTTCCACCTCGTGCAGAGGATCTGACGTAGAGGACATCGAAGCATGACGGACACTTCAGTTGCGCAGAACGGTCACCGTAACGGCAACGGCAACGGGCGGATCGACTTCTCGACCATCGAGACGACGCTGGCAATTCCCGACCTGATCGGGGTTCAGCGCCGCTCGTACGATCGATTCCTGCAGATGAGCCTGCTTCCGGAGGAGCGGGTGAACCACGGTCTGCAGGCGGTCTTCACTGGCATCTTCCCGTTCTGGGACTTCCGGGAGACCTGCTCGCTCGACTTCGTGAGCTACTCGATCGGCGACTGGCAGTGCCGCTGCGGCGATCTGAAGGGCCTCGAGTACCTGCGCATGTCGTGCACCAACTGCGGCTCGAAGATCATGACCGACCACCCGCTGGAGGACAGCGTCGGCTGTCCGAGTTGCGGTGCGGTCAACGCCAACCGGGTGACGAAGTGCGACACCTGCGGCGGACCGGTCGAACTCCAGCTCAAGTACTCGATGCCGGAGTGCCGGGAACGGGGCATGACATACGCCGTGCCGCTCAAGGTCACGTTCAGGCTCTTCGTCTACGACAAGGACCCGGAAACCGGTCAGAAGATGATGCGGGACGCGAAGGAGGAAGAGGTCTATTTCGGCGAGATCCCGCTGATGACCGACACCGGCACCTTCATCATCAACGGCACCGAGCGGGTGATCGTGAGCCAGTTGCACCGCAGCCCCGGTGTCTTCTTCACCCGCGACAAGCGCGTCTACCTGGCGAAGATCATCCCCTACCGAGGCTCCTGGGTCGAGTTCGAGTACGACCAGAAGGACATCCTCTCGGTCCGGATCGACCGCAAGCGGAAGTTCTACGGCACCGTCTTCCTGCGTGCCCTGGGCCTGGAGACAAACGAGCAGATCCTCCGCCAGTTCTACACCGCGCTGCCCCTGACCATCGAGGGCGGCGGCGTGTACCGCCTCGGCATCGGTCCCGAGGTGCTGGAGCGCGAACGCCTGCGTGAACGCTCGAGCCGGGGCGTCCGTCACCGCTACAGCGTTTTCGCCGGTCTGACGCTGGACGAGACTGCGATCGAGAGGCTCGACGCCGGCGACAACATCGAGGCGGAGGTCGGGCCGCAGGAACTTGAACCGGCCTTCCTGATCGCCGACGTGATCGACGAGGACACCGGCGAGGTGCTGCTCGAGGCGAACGAGCCGATTCCCGAGGATCTCGATGAGAGGCTCGACGGGCGCAACCACAGCGAACTCGAGGTGTTCTTCCCCGACTGGGAGCTGTGCGGCGCCACGATTTCGAACACCCTGGCCAAGGACACGACCAAGGACACCAAGGAAGCGCAGATCGAGATCTACCGGCGCATGCGTCCCGGTGACCCGCCGACTCACGAGAGCGCTCGTTCGCTCTTCTACGGGATGTTCTTCGACGCCAAGCGGTACGACTTCTCCCGCGTGGGCCGCTTCAAGTTCAACATCAAGCTCGAGACGGAAGTGTCCGTCGACCAGAAGACCCTCTCCGCGGAGGACTTCTACCGGGTGATCGAGTATCTCCTGCAATTGCAGAAGGACGTGGGGCGCATCGACGACATCGACAACCTGGGCAATCGCCGGGTACGCGCGGTCGGCGAGCTGCTCGAAAACCAGTTCCGGGTCGGTCTGGTGCGAATGGAGCGTGCGATCAAGGAGAAGATGTCCGTGCACCAGGACATCGACTCGGCGATGCCGCACGACCTGATCAACTCCAAGCCGGTGATCGCGGCGATCAAGGAGTTCTTCGGCTCGTCCCAACTCTCGCAGTTCATGGATCAGACGAATCCGCTGTCCGAGGTCACCCACAAGCGGCGGCTGTCCGCCCTTGGCCCGGGCGGACTGTCGCGCGAGCGCGCGGGCTTCGAAGTCCGCGACGTGCACGCCTCCCACTACGGCCGTATCTGTCCCATCGAGACGCCCGAGGGGCCGAACATCGGCCTCATCTCCTCGCTGGCGACCTACGCCCAGATCAACGACTACGGCTTCATCCAGAGTCCCTACAAGAAGGTGGAGGGCGGCCGGGTCATCGACCACTTCAAGGTGATCAAGCCCGGAGACGGCACGTTCGCCCTGGGCCAGATCGTGTCGGCCGATGAACTCACAGCAGAGAACAACCGCCTCAAACGGAACAAGAAGCGGCAGGTGGAAGCCGAGCCGCAGGCCTTCTACCTCACGGCCTGGGAGGAAGAGAAGTACATCATCGCCCAGGCCAACGCCAAGATCGACGACAGGGGCTTCCTCGAGAACGAGCGGCCGGTGGCGCGGGCCCGCGGCGACTTCGTGACGGTCGACCGGGAGCGCGTCGACTACATGGACATCAGCCCGAAGCAGCTCGTGAGCGTGGCCGCGGCCCTGATTCCGTTCCTCGAGAACGACGACGCGAACCGCGCCCTGATGGGTTCGAACATGCAGCGTCAGGCGGTACCCCTGCTGCGCTCGGACTCGCCGATCGTCGGCACCGGGCTCGAGGGGATCGTGGCTCGCAACTCGGGTGCGGTGGTGCTGTGCCAGCGCGCCGGCGTCGTCGATTCCGTGGACGCCGACCGTGTGATCGTCCGGGTCGAGGGCGCGGATCCGGAGACCGGCGAGCCGCGTGAGTTCGGCGCCGACATCTACCAGTTGACCAAGTTCCGTCGATCGAACCAGAACACCTGCGTGCACCAGAAGCCGATCGTCGACGAGGGCCAGCGGGTGGCCCGGGGAGACGTCCTGGCCGACGGCGCCTCGACCGAAGAAGGCGAACTGGCCCTGGGGCGTAATGTTCTGGTCGCCTTCATGCCCTGGCGGGGCTACAACTTCGAGGACGCGATCCTGGTTTCCGAGCGTCTCGTGCGGGACGACGCCTACACGTCGATCCACATCGAGGAGTTCGAGATCGAGGCGCGCGACACGAAGCTCGGCCCCGAGGAGATCACCCGGGACATCCCGAACGTCTCAGAGGCGGCCCTCGCCGATCTCGACGAGAGCGGCGTCATCCGGATCGGCGCTTCGGTCAAGGCCGGCGACATCCTGGTCGGCAAGGTCACGCCGAAGGGCGAGACCCAGCTCACGCCGGAGGAGAAGCTCCTGCGCGCGATCTTCGGCGAAAAGGCCGGCGACGTGCGGGACGCCAGCCTGAAGGCGCCCCCGGGCATCGAGGGCACCGTCGTCGAAGTCAAGATCTTCGCTCGCAAGGGCGTCGAGAAGGACGAGCGGGCGCTCGAGATCGAGGAGCAGGAGGTCGGCCGGCTGGAGAAGAACATCCGCGACCAGACGCGCATCATGCACGAGGAGCGGAACAAGAAGATCGCCGATCTTCTGGTGGGTCTCAAGCCGACCGCCGGGGTCAAGGACCGGGAAGGCGAGGGTCTCCTGAAGAGGGGCGAGAAGATCGAGTACGAGCACCTGGAACGCCTGACCCGGCGCGAGATCCTGGCGCTTCCCCTGAGGCAGAAAGACCTGCTGAAGGAGGTGTCGGAGATCTACGAGCACACCGACTCCTACATCGAGGTCATGCACCGGGTGAACGAGGAGAAGATCAAGCTCCTCCAGAAGGGCGACGAACTGCCCCCCGGCGTCATCAAGCTCGTCAAGGTGTTCGTGGCGATGAAGCGCAAGCTCCAGGTCGGCGACAAGATGGCCGGCCGTCACGGCAACAAGGGCGTCATCTCGCGCATCCTGCCGGAAGAAGACATGCCGTACCTGCCGGACGGCACGCCGGTCGAGATCGTGCTGAATCCGCTCGGCGTTCCCAGCCGGATGAACGTCGGCCAGATCCTGGAGACGCATCTGGGCTGGGCCGGCAAGTCCCTGGGAGTGAAGTTCGCGACGCCGGTGTTCGACGGAATCCAGGAGTCCCGGCTCAAGGAACTGCTGGACGAGGCGGAGTTGCCGTCGTCGGGCAAGACGACGCTCTACGACGGCGTCACGGGCGACGCCTTCGAGCAGAAGGTCACGGTGGGCTACATCTACATGCTGAAGCTGTCCCACCTGGTGGACGACAAGATCCACGCGCGGTCGATCGGTCCCTACTCGCTGATCACCCAGCAGCCTCTCGGCGGCAAGGCCCAGTTCGGCGGGCAGCGCTTCGGCGAGATGGAGGTGTGGGCGCTGCAGGCGTACGGCGCCGCCTACACCCTGCAGGAGCTGCTCACGGTCAAGAGCGACGATGTCGAGGGCCGCAGCCGCGCCTACGAGGCGCTGGTCAAGGGCGACGTGCCGGAAGACCCGGGGCTGCCGGAGTCGTTCAACGTACTGGTGCGCGAGCTGCAGAGTCTGTGTCTTGACGTCGAGTTGATGAAGGTCTAGGAGGTCGCGGGTGCAACCACTGTCCAGTTTCGAGAAGACGCAGTCGGCCAAGGACTTCAACGCGATCAAGATCGCGCTGGCTTCGCCGGAGAAGATCCGCTCCTGGAGCTACGGAGAGGTCACGAAGGCCGAGACGATCAACTACCGCACGTTCAAGCCGGAGCGGGACGGCCTCTTCTGCGCGAAGATCTTCGGGCCGATGACGGACTGGGAATGTCTGTGCGGCAAGTACAAGCGGATGAAGCACCGCGGCGTCGTCTGCGACAAGTGCGGCGTCGAGGTCACGCGCTCGCGGGTGCGGCGGGAGCGGATGGGGCACATCGAGCTGGCCAGTCCGGCCAGCCACGTCTGGTTCTTCAAGGGCCTGCCCAGCCGCATCGGTCACCTGCTCGACCTGAGTCTGCGCAACCTCGAGCGCATCCTCTACTTTGAGAGCTACGTCGTCATCGATCCCGGCGACGCGGACCTCGAAGAGAACGAGCTCGTCTCGGAGGAGCGGTACCGGGAGCTGCGCGAGGAGTTCGGCCCGGACGGCTTCGACGCCCGGATGGGCGCCGAGGCGATCAAGGAACTCCTGGCCCGCATCGACATCGATGAGCTGGCCGAGGAGCTCCGGATCGTCATGCGCTCCGACACCAGCCAGATCCGTCGTCTGAAGGCGGCGAAGCGGCTCAAGGTAGTCAACGCCTTCCGGCGCAGCGGTCACCGGCCGGAGTGGATGATCCTGGACGTGATCCCGGTCATTCCGCCGGAGCTGCGGCCGCTCGTGCCGCTGGACGGCGGCCGCTTCGCGACCAGCGACCTGAACGATCTCTACCGGCGCGTCATCAACCGGAACAACCGGCTCAAGAAGCTGCTCGAGCTGCGCGCGCCGGAGGTCATCGTCCGCAACGAGAAGCGGATGCTGCAGGAGGCCGTCGACGCCCTGTTCGACAACGGCCGCCGCGGCCGGGTGCTCAAGGGCTCGAACAACCGTCCGCTCAAGTCCCTGTCCGACACCCTGAAGGGCAAGCAGGGCCGTTTCCGCCAGAACCTGCTCGGCAAGCGGGTCGACTACTCGGGGCGTTCGGTGATCGTAGTCGGTCCGGACCTGAAGCTGAACGAGTGCGGACTCCCCAAGAAGATGGCGCTCGAGCTGTTCAAGCCGTTCATCTACAGCTGGCTGGAGGAGCGCGAGTACGTCGGCACGATCAAGGCCGCCAAGGAGATGGTCGAGCGGGAGGAGGAGGTCGTCTGGGACGCCCTGGACGAGGTCATCCGCGATCATCCCGTGCTCCTGAACCGCGCGCCCACTCTTCACCGTCTGGGCATCCAGGCGTTTCAGCCGGTCCTGATCGAGGGCAAGGCGATCCAGATCCACCCCCTGGTCTGCGCCGCGTTCAACGCGGACTTCGACGGCGACCAGATGGCGGTCCACGTACCGCTCTCGCCGAAGGCCCAGATCGAGAGCCATGTGCTGATGCAGGCCTCCAACAACATCCTGAGCCCGGCCCACGGCCGGCCGCTGGCGGTGCCCAGTCAGGATCTGGTGCTGGGTGGCTACTACCTGACCATGCCGCGGCCGGGCGCGCGAGGCGAGGGGCGGACGTTCGCCAGCGTCGACGAGGTCCTGTTCGCGCTCGAGGACGCGGTGGTCGAGACGCAGACGCCGATCCGTCTGCGTCTGAGCGGCCCGTACGTCGATCTCGGCGCGCAGCACGACACGCAGGACATCGTCCACGCCGAGCTCCAGCAGCTCGACGGCGAAGTCGTGGAGACCACGGTCGGCCGGGTCATCCTGAACGACAATCTGCCGGACGAACTGCCGTTCATCAACGGTCTGCTGCGCAAGCGCGGTCTCCAGGATCTGGTCGGCTACTGCTTCATCCGCCACGGCGCCGACCTGGCGGTCAGGATGCTCGACGAGATCAAGGAGATCACCTTCCAGTACGCGACCCGGGCCGGAATCTCCTTCGGCGTCGACGACATGGTCGTGCCGTCGACGAAGGAGAAGCTGATCGAGGAAGCGCGCGGCGAGGTGCTGGAGATCGAGAAGCAGCGCAGCGCGGGCGTCATCACCGCCGGTGAGCGCAAGAACAAGATCATCGACATCTGGCATCGGGTCACCGAGAACGTCTCGAGCGAGATGTTCCGAGAGATGAAGGACGTCGAGGCGGAACGTGGCGAGTTCAACCCGATCAACCTGATGGCCGACTCGGGCGCCCGAGGCTCCCGTGAACAGGTCCGGCAGTTGGCGGGCATGCGCGGTCTGATGTCGAAGCCGTCAGGCGAGGTGATCGAGACTCCGATTCACGCGAACTTCCGCGAGGGCCTGTCCGTCCTGCAGTACTTCATCTCGACCCATGGCGCCCGCAAGGGCCTGGCCGACACGGCGCTCAAGACCGCCGATTCGGGCTACCTCACGCGTCGCCTCGTCGATGTCGCCCAGGACGTGATCGTCACCGAGGAGGACTGCGGCACGATCGACGGGATCGTCGTCGGCGCGATCATGGAGGGCGGAGACACCCTCGAACCGCTGCGTGACCGCTTGGTCGGACGCGTCAGCCAGGAGGACATCTTCGATCCGATGACCGGCGACCAGCTCCTCTCGGTCGGCGACGGGATCACCGAGAGGATGGCGAACGACATCCAGGCGGCGGGAATCGAACGGGCGAAGATCCGTTCCGTGCTGACCTGCGAGACTCGCCGCGGCGTCTGCGCCGCGTGCTATGGCCGCAATCTGGCGACTGGCCGCAGCGTCGACCTCGGCGAAGCCGTGGGCGTCATCGCTGCCCAGTCGATCGGCGAACCCGGCACGCAGTTGACGATGCGTACGTTCCACTTTGGCGGCACCGCCAGCCGCGTCTCGGAGCAGTCACGGCACGCGGCCCGGAACAAGGGCTGGGTCAAGCTGATCAACGTGGCCACTGTCGACAGCCGCGAGGGCGCGCTGGTCGTGGTCAACCGGAACGGCAAGCTGGTGCTGGTAGACGAGGCGGGCCGGGAACTCGAGCGCCACCCGCTGACCTACGGCTCCCATCTCCTGGTGCACGAGAACCAGGAGGTTGAGCCGGGGACCGACCTGGTCGAATGGGACCCCTTCACTTCCGCCATCCTCTCCGAGGTCGCGGGACGCGTGGAGTTCCACGACATCGTCGAGGGCGAGAACGTCCGCGAAGAGACGGACAAGGTCACCGGCCTGTCGCACCGAATCATCGTCGAGGCTTCCCAGAACGAGAAGCGGGCTCCGGCAGTTGTCATCGTCGGCGCGGAGGAGAAGCGCTACCTGCTGCCCAGCGGTTCCCACCTCTGGGTGACCGACGGCGCCGAGGTTCATCCCGGAGACACGCTGGCGAAGATCCCGCGCGAGACGACGAAGACCAAGGACATCACGGGTGGCTTGCCGCGGGTCCAGGAGCTGTTCGAAGCGCGGAGTCCTCGGGAACCCGCCGTGATCACCGAGATCGACGGCACGGTGCGTCTGGGCAAGGAGATCATCAAGGGCAACCGCGAGATCACCGTCGAGAACGAGGCCGGCGAGAGCCTGAGCTACCAGATTCCGCGGCACATCCACGTCAACGTGCAGGACGGCGAGTACGTCACGGCCGGCGATCCGCTGATCGGCGAGGCGATGAACATCAACCCGCACGACATCCTGCAGGTCAAGGGCGAAAAGGAGCTTCAGCGCTACCTGGTGGACAAGATCCAGGAGGTCTACCGCTCGCAGAGCGTGGCGATCAACGACAAGCACATCGAGGTGATCGTCCGGCAGATGATGCGCTCCGTGAAGATCGAGGAGGTCGGCGACACGGACTTCCTGATCGACGAGCAGGTCGATCGCTGGCGTTTCAAGGAGGAGAACGAGCGGGTGACCGCGGCCGGAGGCACTCCGGCGATCGGCCGGCCGCTGTTGCTCGGGATCACCAAGGCTTCGCTCTCCACCGAGAGTTTCATCTCGGCGGCCAGCTTCCAGGAAACCACGCGGGTGCTCACCGAGGCCGCGATCAGCGGCAGGGTGGACCATCTGCGCGGACTGAAGGAGAACGTGATCGTCGGGCGGGTGATCCCGGCCGGTACCGGCATGGACCACTACCACGATTTCCACATCGAGGATGTGGTGTATCCGACGCCGGAACTGGTGGCCGACGACCTGTACAACTACGACTACCCGGAGGAGTTCATCCGCACCATGCCGCAGGTGCTGAGCGAAGGCGACAACTGAGGCCGGAGAGTTGCCCCGGTTCCCTGGTTTCTGCTAACGTTCCCGCCCTTGTGCGGCTCGCGCGGGGCGAGCCGAGAGACAGTCCCAACTTCACTCAGCGAGTCAGGCTCTGAACCGGGTGTTCGCCCGGTGCCGCGCGCTTCTGGCGCCTTACGCGGTCAGCTGGCCTGCTCGTTTTCGGTCGCCTCGGGTTGGCCCGGGTCGGCTCAGGCTGGCCCGTGCCGTACGTGGCGGCGGGCCTTGGAACGCCGGGGTCCCGGCACCAGGCAAGAGTCTGCTGGAGCAAGAGAGAACCGATGCCCACAATCCGTCAACTGGTCCGAAAGGGCCGCCAGCGCCAGGTCGCGAAGACCAAGAGTCCGGCGCTCCAGGCCTCGCCCCAGAGGCGGGGAGTGTGCGTTCGCGTGTACACGCAGACGCCGAAGAAGCCGAACTCGGCGTTGCGCAAGGTGGCGCGGGTGCGGCTCACGAACGGTATCGAGGTCACGACCTACATCCCGGGCGTCGGGCACAACCTCCAGGAGCACTCCATCGTTCTGATTCGCGGAGGCCGGGTGAAGGACTTGCCCGGCGTCCGTTACCACGTCATTCGCGGCACGCTGGACGCGGTCGGCGTCGACGATCGTCGTCGGGGACGCTCCAAGTACGGCGCCAAGCGCCCCAAGGCCTGATTCACGGAGCCTCAACATGCCTCGACGCCGCGAAGTCCCGAAGCGCCAGATACTCCCCGACCCGCTGTACCACTCCCAGTTGGTCAGCAAGTTCGTCAACGTCCTGATGAAGGACGGCAAGAAGTCGGTCGCCGAGCGCATCCTCTACGACGCCTTGACGACGATCAAGGAACGGACCGGGGAAGAGGACCCGGTCAGCGTCTTCCAGAAGGCGATCGACAACGTGAAGCCCGCGGTCGAGGTCAAGTCGCGGCGTGTCGGCGGTTCGACGTACCAGGTGCCGATGGAAGTGCGGCCCGCGCGCAAGCTCGCGCTGGCCATGCGGTGGCTGATTCAGGCGGCGAAGGGTCGGGGTGAGAAGACGATGAGACTGCGGCTGGCCGGCGAGCTGCTCGATGCCGCCGAGAACCGCGGAGTTGCGATCAAAAGGAAAGAGGACACCCACCGGATGGCAGAAGCGAACAGGGCTTTCTCCCACTACCGCTGGTAGCGAACGGCTCCGGATCCGCCCGCCGCGGGTCCCGATCGCGTTCCACGGCCGCCGGTTGTCCACGGCCCGTCCCGTTGCGTCGCCGCCTTCCCGCAAGGCGGCGACTCCCGCGTTGAACCCATTACAGACTCGCCACGAATCGTCCGTCAAACCTGCTTTTCAGCCAACCGTTCGTTCCCCGCACCATGCCCGCCGCCACCGCCAGAAACGTCCCGTTGGAAAAGACCCGGAACATCGGGATCATGGCGCACATCGACGCGGGCAAGACGACCACGACGGAGCGTGTCCTGTACTACACCGGTGTGAACTACAAGATCGGTGAAGTGCACGAAGGTACCGCGACGATGGACTGGATGGAGCAGGAGCAGGAGCGCGGGATCACGATCACGTCGGCCGCCACGAGCTGTACCTGGCAGGACCACCGGATCAACATCATCGACACCCCGGGCCACGTCGACTTCACCGCGGAGGTCGAGCGTTCGCTGCGGGTGCTCGACGGCGCCGTGGCGGTGTTCGACGCGGTCGCCGGCGTCGAGCCCCAGAGTGAGACGGTCTGGCGGCAGGCGGACCGCTACGGCGTGCCGCGGATCGCGTTCGTCAACAAGATGGACCGCGTGGGCGCTGACTTCGACCGCTGCGTCCGGATGATGCGCGAACGGCTCGGCGCCTCCCCCGTCGTTCTCCAGTTGCCTCTCGGCCGTGAGGACGCCTTCGCTGGAGTCATCGACCTGGTCGAGATGTCGTCCTACATCTACGAGGACGAGAGCCTGGGAGCGCAGTTCAGGATCACCGACATTCCCGAGGAGTACGCCGACCTGGCGCTGGCGGCACGCGAGGCGATGGTCGAGGCCGTGGCGGAGACCGACGAGGAGCTGCTGGAGAAGTACCTCTCCGGCGCCGAAGTCACGAGCGACGAACTGCGGGCGGCCCTGCGCCGGGCGACGGTGGCCAACAGCCTGCAACCGGTGTTCTGCGGTTCGGCGTTTCGCAACAAGGGCGTCCAGCCCCTGCTTGACGCCGTCCTCGACTACCTGCCGTCGCCGCTCGACGTGCCGATGATCGAGGGAATCGTCGAGGGTGACGGGAGCGCCGTCCGCGAGCCCTCGGACGACGCGCCGTTCAGCGCTCTCGTGTTCAAGATCATGACCGACCCGTTCGTCGGCCAACTCGCCTACCTGCGCGTCTACTCCGGCCGGATCGAGACGGGACAGTCGGTGCTGAACGCGAACCGCGGAGGCAAGGAGCGCGTGGGCCGGCTGCTCAAGATGCACGCGAACAAGCGCGAGGAAGTCAAGCGCGTCTGGTGCGGCGACATCGTTGCCGCGGTCGGCCTCCGCAACGTGACCACGGGCGACACGATCTGCGAGCCCTCGGCGCCCATCGTGCTCGAGTCCATGGACTTTCCGGAGCCGGTCCTGTCCGTCTCGATCGAGCCGAAGACGAAAGCGGACCAGGAGAAGCTGGGTCTCGCGCTCGAGAAGCTGATGCGCGAGGACCCGACGTTCCGGGTCCACACGGATCCGGACACTGCCCAGACGCTGATCTCAGGGATGGGCGAACTCCATCTGGACATCATCACGGACCGGCTGATCCGGGAGTTCCGCGTCGGCGCGAACGTCGGCCGGCCGCAGGTGGCCTATCGCGAGACGATCACCCTGGAGGCTGCCGGCGAAGGGCGCTTCGTGCGTCAGTCCGGCGGTAGGGGCCAGTACGGTCACTGTCTGCTGCGCGTCCGGCCGTTCGAAGGCGACGGGATGGAGTTCGAGGACTCGACCAAGGGCGGCGTGATTCCCAGGGAGTTCATCCGGTCCATCGAGCGGGGCATCGCCGAGGCGCTCGAATCGGGCCCTCTGGCGGGTTATCCGGTCACGGGCATCGCCGCCGAGGTCTACGACGGCAGCGCCCACGAGGTCGATTCATCCGAGGTCGCCTTCAAGATCGCCGGTTCGATGGCCTGGCGCGACGCCGCCAAGGACGCCGGTCCGGTGCTGCTGGAGCCGGTCATGGCGGTCGAGATCACGACGCCCGAGGAGTACATGGGCGACGTGATCGGGAACATCAGTTCGCGCCGGGGCAAGGTGCTCGGCATGGAGATGAATGGCAAGACGCAGATCGTGAACGCCCGTGTGCCTCTTGCAGAGATGTTCGGCTACGCGACCGACCTGCGTTCGGCGACACAGGGCCGGGCGAACTACTCGATGCAATTCGAGTCCTACGAACCGACACCGCGCACCGTGAGCGAGGATGTCGTGGCCAGGGCGACCGGCTGAAACGACGACACAGAGTGAGCTGAAACCAGCGGACAAAGCGAGATAGCGAGGAGCTGAGGCATGGCGAAGGAGAAGTTCGAGCGTACGAAGCCGCACGTGAACGTGGGGACGATCGGTCACGTGGATCACGGCAAGACGACGCTGACGGCGGCGATCACGAACATTTTGGCGAAGAAGGGCGGCGCGGACTTCGTGCCGTTCGACGAGATCGACAAGGCTCCTGAGGAGCGTGAGCGAGGTATCACGATCGCGACGGCTCACGTGGAGTACGAGACGGAGAACCGTCACTACGCTCACGTGGACTGTCCTGGTCACGCTGACTACGTGAAGAACATGATCACGGGGGCTGCCCAGATGGACGGTGCGATCCTGGTGGTGTCGGCGGCTGACGGTCCGATGCCGCAGACGCGGGAGCACGTGCTGCTGGCGCGTCAGGTTGGCGTGCCGTACATCGTGGTGTTCATGAACAAGTGCGACATGGTGGACGACGAGGAGTTGCTGGACCTGGTTGAGCTTGAGCTTCGGGACCTGCTGTCGTCGTTCGAGTTTCCCGGGGACGACATTCCGATCGTTCGCGGTTCGGCGTTGAAGGCGTTGGAGGACGGCGATCCGGAGAGCGAGTGGGGTTCGAAGGTGGTGGAGCTTCTGGCGGAGGTGGACTCCTACGTGCCGACTCCGGAGCGTGCGGTGGACCAGGACTTCCTGATGCCGATCGAGGACATTTTCACGATTTCGGGTCGCGGCACGGTGGTGACGGGTCGCGTGGAGCGCGGTCGTGTGACGGTCGGCGACACGGTGGAGATCGTGGGCATACGGGACACGGCGTCGACGGTGGTGACGGGCGTGGAGATGTTCCGGAAGCTGCTGGACTCGGGTGAAGCGGGGGACAACATCGGCGTTCTGCTTCGTGGCACGAAGAAGGACGAGGTGGAGCGTGGCCAGGTGCTGTCGAAGCCGAAGTCGATCACTCCTCACACGAAGTTCAGCGGTGAGGTGTACGTGTTGAACAAGGACGAGGGTGGTCGTCACACGCCGTTTTTCGACGGTTACCGTCCTCAGTTCTATTTCCGTACGACGGACGTGACGGGTGTGGCGAACCTGCCGGCTGGTACGGAGATGGTGATGCCGGGCGACAACGTGGCGTTGAACGTGGAGCTGATCGCTCCGATCGCGATGGAGAAGGGCGTGCGCTTCGCGATCCGCGAGGGCGGCCGCACGGTGGGCGCCGGCACCGTCACCGACATCGTCGAGTAATCGGTACCGGGTGCGTCAGGCGATCGAGGAAGGTTGGGATTCGAGGGAACGATGAACGAGAAGATTCGCATCCGGCTCAAGGCCTTCGACTACCGCATCCTGGATACGTCGACGCACGAGATCGTCGATACGGCCCGGCGCAGCGGCGCGCGTGTGGTCGGGCCCATTCCGCTTCCGACTCACATCGCCCGCTACACGGTGAACCGTTCCCCGCATGTGGACAAGAAGTCACGGGAGCAGTTCGAGATCCGCACCCACAAGCGACTGCTCGACATCTTCGAGCCCACCAGTCAGACCGTCGACGCGCTGATGAAGCTGGAGCTTCCCGCCGGCGTCGATGTCGAGATCAAGGCGTTTGGTGCCTGAGGCGCCAGGGACTAAGGCACGAGACTGAGGAGAACGGGCGGTGAGCGGTAGCAACAGCCAGACGAAGGGCCTGCTGGGTCGCAAGATCGGCATGACCCAGATCTACACCGAGGACGGGGCCGCGGTGCCGGTGACGGTGCTCGAGGTCGGTCCCTGCCGGGTCGTGCAACGCAAGACGGAAGCGTCCGACGGGTACGAGGCAGTGCAGATCGGCCTGGTCGAGAGTCGACCTCCCAGACGGGTCACGGAAGCGCGCCGCGGTCACTTCAAGAAGGCCGGAGTCGATCCGCTGCGCCATCTGGCCGAGGTGCGGGTCGATGCGACGGACGAGTCGCAGCCGGGCGACGAGATCGAGGTTTCGATCTTCGAGGTCGGTTCCCGGGTCGACGTGATCGGCACCGGCAAGGGCAAGGGGTTCCAGGGCGTCATGCGCCGCCACGGCTTCGGCGGCGGCCGCGCCACCCACGGCTCGATGTTTCATCGCGCTCCCGGCTCGGTCGGGCAGTCCGCGAGTCCCTCCCGCGTGTTCCCCGGCATGCGGTTCCCCGGCCGGATGGGCGGCAAGCGGGTGACGACGAAGAAGCTCGTGGTGGTCAAGGTGGATGCCGAGAACCGCCTCCTCTATCTGCGCGGGGCGGTTCCGGGCGCGCGCAGCGGTCTGGTCATGGTCAGGAGTTCGGTCTGATGCCGGAGATCGCGGTCAGGAGTCTCGACAACGAGGCCGTCGGCAAGGTCGACCTGCCGGAGGAGGTCTTCTCCTACCCCTACAAGGAGCACCTGATCCACCTGGCGGTGGTCGCCGTGCGGGCCGCGTGGCGCGCGGGAACCCACAAGGTCAAGGGCAGGCACGAAGTCCGGGGCTCCGGGGTCAAGCCGTACCGCCAGAAGGGCACCGGCCGCTCGCGCGCCGGCAGCCGCCGCTCGCCGCTCCGGCGTGGCGGTGGAGTCGTGCATGGACCTCATCTCCGCAGCCACCGCAAGAAGCTGTCCCGGAACGAGAAGCGGAACGCGCTCAAGTCGGCGCTGTCGAGGAAGCTCCTCGAGGAGCGGATCATGGTGATCGACTCCCTTGAGCTCGAGAGCCACAAGACGGGCGCCTTCGCGGCCCGTCTGAAGGACCTCGGGGTCGACGGCAAGGCGCTGATCGTCGACGACCACGGCAACCG
Source organism: Acidobacteriota bacterium (assembly GCA_011525365.1). GTDB lineage: Bacteria > Acidobacteriota > Thermoanaerobaculia > Multivoradales > Multivoraceae > Multivorans. The sequence goes on along the minus strand of WTGQ01000002.1, from coordinate 3,419,336 downwards.
GAACCTGATGCTGGCCTCGCGCAACCATCCGCAGTTCAAGGCGGTCGATGCGATGGGCGTCAACGTGTACGACGTCGTCGACCGCGGCTACGTCCTCTTCAGCGAGAACGCGATCGGGCGCCTTGCCGCCGTCCTCCAGCGGCGAAGGCAACGGAACGGGAGCGCATCATGAGGGTGCAGGACGTGCTGCGGCGGCCGCTGATCACCGAGAAGTCGACCGAGCTGCGGGATGGGAGCAACATCATCGCCTTCGTGGTCGACTCCCGGGCGAACAAGATCGAGGTGCGGAAGGCGGTCGAAACCCAGTTCGCGGGCGTCAAGGTGGCTGAGGTCCGGATCGCGAACGTGCATGGCAAGGTCCGTCGCCGCGGCCGCTTCGTCGGCCGCACCCCTGATTGGAAGAAGGCATACGTACGGCTGGCCGAGGGCCAGATCGACCTCTTCGACAACGTGTAGCGAGAGCCGCGATGGCGATCAAGAAACTGAAACCGACGAATCCGGCCAGCCGCTTCCAGGAGTACGCGCGGCGGGAAGAGGTCACGACCGACAAGCCGCACAAGCCGCTGGTCGAGGGCAAGAAGCGGATCAGCGGCCGGAACAACAAGGGCTGGCAGACGATCTGGTTCCGGGGCGGCGGCCACAAGCGCCGCTACCGGCGGATCGACTTCCGGCGGGACAAGGTCGGCGTGCCGGCGAAGGTGGCCAGCATCGAGTACGACCCGAACCGCAGTGCGTTGATCGCCCTCCTCCACTACGCCGACGGCGAGAAGCGCTACATCCTGCATCCCCAGGGGCTCAAGGTCGGGGCCACCGTGCAGTCCGGAGAGGGATCGGAGATCGATGTCGGCAACTGCCTTCCGATCCGGTTCATCCCCCTCGGCACGATCATCCACAACATCGAGCTGAAGATCGGCGCCGGCGGCCAGATGGTGCGCAGCGCCGGCGCCGGCGCCCAGTTGATGGCGAAGGAGGGGGCCTACGCCCAGGTCCGGCTTCCTTCGGGAGAGGTGCGGCGGGTCCACATCGACTGTTCGGCCACGATCGGACAGGTCGGCAACTCGGAGCACTCGAACATCTCGCTCGGCAAGGCGGGCCGGAATCGCTGGCGGGGTCGGCGGCCGCACAACCGCGGCGTGTCCATGAACCCGGTCGATCACCCGATGGGCGGCGGCGAGGGCAAGGCGTCAGGCGGCCGGCATCCGACGACGCCCTGGGGCAAGCCGACGAAGGGCTACAAGACGCGGAGCAACAAGCGCACGACCGGGATGATCGTCCGGCGGCGGGGACGCCGCAAGTAGGTCGGCGGCAGCAACGGAACAGAGGACAGCATGGGACGTTCACTCAAGAAGGGTTTCTTCATCGACAATCACCTGTACGACAAGGTGGCGGCGATGAACGCGACCGGCGATCGCCGGGTCATCAAGACCTGGTCGCGCCGGTCGACGATCATCCCCGACATGGTGGGGCACACCGTCGCCGTCCATAACGGCATGAAGTTCATTCCGGTCTTCGTCAGCGAGAACATGGTCGGCCACAAGCTCGGAGAGTTCGCCCAGACGCGCACCTTCCGGGGCCATGCGGGCGGCAAGCGGGAGCGCAGGGCGCGTCCGCGCTAGTTCGCCGGGATCTCGACAGGCAGGCAGTAACCCCGAAGAGAGAATGGGAACGATGGAAGCAATAGCCCGACTCAAGTACCTGCAGGCGTCGCCGCAGAAGGTGCGCCTGGTCGCGGACCTGATCCGCGGCCGTGATGTGGAAGAGGCCTCGACCCTGCTGCAGTTGAGCACGAAGTCGGCGGCGCGGCCGGTCTACAAGTTGCTGCGGTCGGCGGTGGCCAACGCCGAGAACCGGGAGCCGGGAGTCGATGTCGGCGGTCTCTACGTCAAGGAGATCTTCGTCGACGGCGGACCGACCCTGAAGCGGCTGCGCCCGCAGCCGATGGGACGTGCCTTCCGCATCCTCAAACGGCAGAGTCACGTCACGATCAAGATCGATTCCCGCGGCGGTCAGCCAGAGCCGAGCCAGGATTAGGAGCGTTCATGGGTCAGAAGACACATCCCTACGGTTTTCGTCTGGTCTACAACCAGGGCTGGCATTCGCGCTGGTACGCCGAACGCGACTACGCCGGCACCCTGAAGTCGGATATCGAGCTGCGGACCGGACTGAAGAAGCGGCTCATGCATGCCGGCGTCAGTCAGATCGACATCGAACGCGCGGCGGACAAGCTGCGGGTAACGATCTATACCTCGCGTCCGGGGATCATCATCGGCCGCAAGGGTGCGGAGGTGGACAAGCTGCGCGACGATCTGAGCCGTCAGATGGGCCAGGAAGTCCACATCAACATCCAGGAGATTCAGCGCCCGGAGCTGGACGCCCAACTCGTCGCCGAGGCGATCGCCGGGCAACTCCTGCGTCGGGTCGCTTTCCGGCGGGCGATGAAGAAGGCGATGGAGTCGGCGTTCCGTTTCGGCGCCAAGGGCGTCAAGATCATGGTGTCGGGCCGGCTGGGCGGCAACGAGATCGCCCGTACCGAGTGGTACCAGGAGGGGCGTCTGCCGTTGCACACCCTGAAGGCCGACATCGACTACGGATTCGCCGAGTCGTACACGACTTACGGTGTGATCGGAGTCAAGGTCTGGGTCTACCGGGGCGATCTCTCGCGGGAGCGCGGCCGCCGGACGGCAGCCTAGGACCGAGCACGGGAATCCGAAGGAGTAACGAGCGATGTTGATGCCGAAGAAGGTCAAGTTCCGCAAGCACCACCGCGGTCGCCGTCGCGGTCTGGCCAAGGGCGGCAACGTGGTGTCCTTCGGCGAGTACGGGCTGCAGGCGCAGGAGGCCGGCTGGGTCACCGCGCGTCAGATCGAGGCCGCCCGAATCGCGATCACGCGTCACATCAAGCGGTCGGGCAAGGTCTGGATCCGGGTCTTCCCGGACAAGCCGATCACCAAGAAACCACTGGAGACGAGGATGGGTAAGGGCAAGGGCAACCCCGAGGAATGGGTTGCGGTCGTACGCCCCGCCCGGATCCTCTACGAGCTCGAAGGCGTGTCGCCGGAACTGGCCAGGTCGGCAATGCGGCTCGCTTCCCACAAGCTCGGAATCAAGACCAGGTTCGTCGCCCGCCACGGTGTGCAGATCTGAGGTGGCGAGGCGATGAAGGCAAGCGAACTCAGAGACTTGACGGAGGAGGAGCTGCGCCAGAAGGAGGAGGAACTGGCCGATCAGTTGTTCGCTCTGCGGCTGCAGAAGTCGATCGGACAGCTTGAGAAGCCAAGCAGGATCAGGAATGCCCGGGTCGAACTGGCGCGGGTTCTGACCGTTCTGCGCGAGAAGGCGAAGTGAATGACATGAATGCTCAGCAGGAAACAGCGCGTGGCCGCCGGCAGGTCCGGGTCGGCAAGGTCGTGAGCGCGAAGATGGACAAGACGGTCATCGTGGCGGTCGAAAAGACGGTCATGCACAGGCTCTACCACCGACTGATGAAGAAATCGTCCCGGTTCGTCGCCCACGATGAAGCGAACGACTGCCGCGAGGGAGACGTCGTTTCCCTCGTCTCGACCCGACCGCTCTCGCGCCGGAAGCGCTGGCGTGTGCAGCGAGTCGTCAAGCGGGCGGAAGGGTAGGCAGGGCCATGATTCAGATGGGAACAATGCTCGACGTCGCCGACAATTCCGGGGCGAAGCGCATTTCTTGCATCCAGCTTCGGGGCGGTTCCTCGGGCCAGTACGGCGCGCTGGGCGACGTGATCACGGCTTCCGTCAAGGAGGCGACGCCGGAAGGCACGGTCAAGAAGGGCCAGGTCGTCCGCGCGGTCATCGTGCGCACTCGGAAGGAACGGCGCCGTCGCGACGGCAGCTACATCCGGTTCGACAACAATGCCGCGGTCCTGATCAACGAGGCGCGCGAGCCGATCGGCACCCGTGTCTTCGGGCCGGTCGCTCGTGAGCTCCGGGAGCGGCGCTTCATGCGGATCGTCTCGCTGGCGCCGGAGGTGATTTGACATGGGTCAGGTCAAGAACAGGAAGAGACTGAAGATCAAGAAGGGTGACGAGGTTCTGGTCATCGCGGGCCGCAACCGCGGAACGCGCAGCCGGGTGTTGCGCGTGCTCCCGGGTTCCGAACGAGCCATCGTCGAGCGCGTGAACATGGTCAAGAAGCACGAGCGGCCGAACCCGCAACGCCAGGTCCAGGGCGGCATCCTGGAGCGGGAGGCGCCGATCCACATCTCGAATCTCAAGGTGATCTGCCCTGACACGGACAAGCCGACGCGAGTGGGCCGGCGTCGCCTCGAGGACGGCAAGCTGACCCGGTACGCGAAGGTCAGCGGCGCGGTGTTGAGCTGATGGTCCCCCGACTCAAGACCCTGTACCAAGAGGAGGTCACGAAGAGCCTCCAGCAGGAGTTCGGCATCGCCAACCCGATGGCGGTGCCCCGGCTGGATAAGATCGTCCTCAACATGGGCATCGGCGAAGCGATCCAGAACATCAAGGTGCTGGAGAACGCCGTACCCGAGCTGGCGCTGATCGCCGGCCAGCAGCCCGTGATCACCCGCGCCCGGAAGTCGATCGCCGCTTTCAAGCTGCGCGCGGGAATGCCGATCGGCTGCCGGGTCACCCTGCGGCGCAACCGGATGTGGTACTTCCTCGACCGGCTGATCACCGTCGCTCTGCCGCGGGTCCGGGACTTCCGGGGCATATCGGACCGGAGCTTCGACGGCCGGGGCAGCTACACCCTGGGCATTCGCGATCACCTCATCTTTCCCGAAGTCGACTACTCCAAGAGCGACGGCTCCAAGGGAATCAACGTGACGCTCGTGACGTCGGCAGAGTCGGACGCCCAGGCACTGCATCTCCTGCGTGGCCTCGGCATGCCGTTCGCGGGTTGAACGTCCACCGGCAGGAAACGAGTACTCCAGGTAATCCAAGGACGGACCGATGACCGTAACCGACCCCATCGCGGACCTTCTGACGACGATCCGCAACGCCCTGATCGTCAAGCACGATCGCACCGAGGCGCCCGCCTCGAAGCTGAAGATCGCGTTGTGCCGGGTGCTGCGCGACCAGGGCTACATCAGTGACTACGAGGTGTTCGACTCGCCGCCCGGCCGGACGCTGCGGATCTTCCTTGCCTACGACAGGGAGGGCGTGCCGGCGATCACGAGGGTGCGCAAGATCAGCAAGCCGGGACGCCGCGTCTACCGCGCGGCCGACGATCTGAAGCCGGTGCTGAATGGCCTGGGAGTCGCGATTCTCTCGACATCGCAGGGCCTTCTGACCGACGCCGAGGCGCGACGGCAGCGGGTCGGCGGCGAGGTCCTGTGTGAGGTGTACTAGAAGATGTCGCGCGTAGGAAAAGCGCCGATCTCGTTGCCGGAGAAGACGACGGTCGCGGTCAACGGCGGTACGGTGACGATCGAAGGACCGCGGGGCAAGCTGCAGCAGCCGCTCCAGCCGGGTATCGAAGTGCGGGTGGAGGACGGCGTGGTGACCCTGCACCGTTCCGGCTCGACCGGTGAGGAGCGGGCCCGGCATGGTCTCGCTCGCGCGTTGCTGGCGAACGCGGTGGTCGGCGTCACGGAGGGCTTCCAGAAGGAACTCGAGATCGTCGGGGTCGGCTATCGGGGGCAGGTCCAGGGTCGCGAAGTTCACCTGGCGCTTGGGTACTCGCACCCCGTGGTCTACCCGGTTCCGGATGGCGTCGAGGTGGCGATCGACGAACGCGCGAACCGCATCACCGTTTCCGGCAACGACAAGCAGCAGGTGGGACAGGTCGCCGCCGACCTGCGCAGCCTGCGCAAGCCCGACGCGTACAAGGGCAAGGGCATCCGCTACCGCGACGAGGAAATCCGGCTCAAGGTCGGCAAGGCGGCGGCGACCGCATAGGAAACAAGGCATGAGTGACCTGCGCAGAAAGAGAACGCTTGACCGCGGCCGCCGGAGGCAGCGGGCGCGATACCGCGTCCGCAAGAAGCTCCGCGGCTCGCAGGAAAGGCCGCGGCTGGCCGTGCACAAGAGCCGGCGTCACATCTACGCCCAGTTGATCGACGACCGGTCGGGCAACACCCTGGCCTTCGCGAGTTCGCTCGAGTCGGATCTCCAGGGAGCGCTCGAGGGTTCGACGGGAAACCGCAAGGCGGCGCAGGCGGTGGGTCAGGCCCTCGCCGAGCGGGCCACGGAGAAGGGCTTCCGAGCGGTCGTTTTCGACCGTGGCGGATTCCTGTATCACGGCAGGATCCAGGCGCTTGCCGACAGCGCGCGCGAGGGAGGCCTCGAGTTCTGATGGACCGCGGGCGGCAAGGGAGCAAAGGAGTGAACAGTGGCTAGGGACATCGATCTCGACAGCGAGTTCTTCGAGCAGGTTGTCGACATCAACCGCGTGACGAAGGTCGTCAAGGGCGGCAAGAACTTCTCGTTCACGGCCCTGGTCGTCATCGGCGACGGCGCCGGCCGCGTGGGCTACGGCTCGGGCAAGGCGAAGGAGGTTCCGGCCGCCATCCGGAAGGGCATCCAGATCGCCAAGCGCAACCTGGTGCAGGTGCCGCTTGCCGGAACCACGATCCCGCACGAGACGGTGGGCGTGTTCGGCGCCGGCCGCGTCATGTTGAAGCCGGCCTCGGAGGGGACCGGCGTGATCGCCGGCGGAGCGGTGCGCGCCGTGGTCGAGGGCGCCGGCATCCAGGACATCCTGACCAAATCGCTGGGGACGACGAACCCGCAGAACGTGGTCAAGGCGACCTTCGCCGGGCTCATGTCGCTGCGCAACGAGAAGCAGGTTCGAGCGCTGCGGGGCCTGGAGTCGCTCGACGGCCTGACCGCCGGATCGACGAATGGAGGCAGTTCAACAAGTGGAGGTGCCGAAAGTGGCAGGCAAGACGATACGGATTCAGCAGGTGCGGAGCGCGATCGGGAGGCCGAGGCCGCAACGTGAGGTGCTGCGCAGCCTGGGTCTGAGGCGAATCCGCCACGTCGTCGAGCGCGAGGACACCCAGGCAGTGCGTGGCATGGTGCGGAAGATCCCGCATCTCGTCCAGGTCCTGGAGGACTGAAATGAAGCTGCACGATCTCAAACCGGCGAAGGCCAGCCGCCGCCCGCGGAAGCGGGTCGGCCGTGGTCCGGGTTCGGGCACGGGCAAGACCGCCGGGCGCGGCCACAAGGGCCAGCGTTCGCGGGCGGGGTTCTCGAGGCGGGCGGGCTTCGAAGGCGGTCAGATGCCCCTGATCCGCCGCGTGCCGAAGCGCGGGTTCACGAACATCTTCCGCACGGAGTACACGGTGATCAACGTCGGCGATCTCGATGGTCTCGGCGAGACGATCGATGTCGAACTTCTCGTATCCCGCGGACGCGTACGCCGCGGCATGAAGCTCAAGGTCCTCGGCGACGGGGACGCGCCGTCCGGAGTGACCGTGCGGGCCCACCGGTTCAGTACTTCCGCGCGCGCCAAGATCGAAGCCACGGGCGGCGTCTGTGAAGTGATCGGCTGACGGAGTAGCTCGTGGGCGTCGAGAGTTTCCGCAACATTTTCGCGATTCCGGATCTCCGGAATCGGGTGTTGTTCATGCTGGGCCTGCTGGCGGTCTACCGGATCGGCTGCATCATTCCGACTCCGGGCATCGACCCCCTGGCCCTGAGCGAATTCATGGAGCAGATGCAGGGCACGGTGCTGGGTTTCGTCAACACCTTCACCGGCGGCAGTCTGGGCCGAGTGGCGCTCTTCGCCCTCGGCATCATGCCCTACATCTCGGCGTCCATCATCCTGCAACTCCTGACCGTCGTCGTGCCCTATCTCGAGAAGCTCTCCAAGGAAGGCGAGATGGGCCGGCGCAAGATCACCCAGTACACCCGCTACGGGACGGTGGTCATCTCGATCATCCAGGGGACGACCATCGCGTTCTTCCTGGAGAACCTGACCTCGCCCGGAGGCGCGAACCTCGTCCTCAACCCGGGCCTCGGGTTCAAGTTCGTCACCGTGCTCTCGCTGACGACCGGCTGCGCCTTCGTGATGTGGCTGGGCGAGCAGATCAGCGAACGCGGGATCGGGAACGGTATCTCGCTGATCATCTTCGCTGGCATCGTGGTCGGTCTGCCGGGCGCCGTGCTCGGCCTCTTCGGCCAGCTCCAGAGCGGCGCCATGTCCCTGATCAAGATCCTGTTGCTGTCGGTCTTCATGCTCGTCGTCGTGGCCTTCATCGTCTACATGGAGAGGGCGCAGCGGCGGATCCCCGTGCAGTACGCCAAGCGGATCGTCGGTCGCAGGCAGTACGGCGGACAGAGCACCTACCTGCCGCTGCGCGTGAACACGGGCGGGGTGATTCCGGTCATCTTCGCGAGTTCCGTGGTCACCGTGCCGGCGACGGTCGCCGGGATGATCCAGTACGAGCCGATTCAGCGCATCTCCACCGCCATGCAGTGGGGGCAGCCGGTCTACTACCTGCTCTACGTGGCGGCGATCATCTTCTTCTCGTACTTCTACGTTTCGATCATCTTCAACCCGAACGACCTGGCCGAGAACATGCGCAAGTACGGCGGGTTCATCCCCGGCATCCGCTCCGGCCGGCGAACCTCCGAGTACATCGACCGCGTGCTTACCCGCCTGACCCTGGTCGGCTCCCTCTACCTGGCGGGCGTCTCCGTGCTGCCCGAGTTCATGATCGCGGGTTTCAAGGTCGGTGGCATTCCCTTTGTCGGTTCGACCCTGGACAACTACGCGCCGCTGTGGCTCACCGAAGGCATGGGGATCAACTTCTACTTCGGCGGCACGTCGCTCTTGATCGTGGTCAGCGTCGCGATGGACACGCTCCAGCAGATCGAGAGCCAGTTGGTCATGCGGAACTACGAGGGCTTCATGAAGCGGGGCCGGATCCGGGGGCGCCGTGGCTGATTCGCTGCGCATCGTGCTGCTCGGGGCGCCGGGCTGCGGCAAGGGCACGCAAGCCGCGCGCCTGGCCGAGACGCTCGGAATTCCGGCCATCTCGACCGGCGACATGTTGCGTGCGGCGGTCGCGGCCGGCAGCGAGCTGGGTCGGCGGGTCGAGGGCGTAATGGCCTCGGGCGCGCTGGTCGACGACGATCTCATGGCCGAAGTGGTTCGGGACAGGCTGAGCCAGCCCGATGCGGACGCGGGCTTCCTGCTCGACGGCTATCCGCGCACCGCTCCGCAGGCCGGAACGCTCGAGGAGATCCTCAACGGGAGCCAGATCGACCACGTCGTCACGATCGATGTACCGGACGAGGAACTGGTCCAGCGCATCGTCCTTCGCGGGCGCGGCGCGGACGACCGGGAGGACGTCGTGCGGGAGCGGCTGCAGGTCTACGCGGCGCAGACCGAGCCTTTGATCGCTCACTACGAGGGTCTGGGGCTGTTGCGCCGGGTCAACGGCAACGTCCCGATCGAGCAGGTCACGGTTGCGATCGAGGCGGCTCTGGCGGGGACGGCGAGGGCCTGACACAAGTAGAGTGAGGAGTTGGCGAACGAGGAGAACGCTGGTGTGAAGAAGGAAGAGGCGATCGAAGTCGAGGCCACGGTAGTGGAGACGCTGCCGAATGCAGTCTTCAAGGTCGAGCTTGACAACAAGCATCAGGCCTTGGCCCACATCTCGGGCAAGATGCGCAAGCACTTCATCCGCATTCTTCCAGGAGACCGTGTGCTGGTCGAACTCTCGCCCTACGATCCCGGTCGCGGCCGGATCGTCTACAGGCTGAGAACCTGACGGCCAGTTCGGTGTTCAACGGCGTTCAGAGGAGTCATCACATGAAAGTGCGAGCGTCAGTCAAGAGGATGTGTGTCAAGTGCAAGGTGGTCAGGCGCCGCGGTGTGATCCGCGTCATCTGTGAGAACCCCAAGCACAAGCAGCGGCAGGGCTGAAGAGGACCAGGAGAGTTCGTATGGCAAGAATCGCGGGGATCGATCTACCGCAGAACAAGCAGGTCGGCATCGGCCTGACCTACATCTACGGCATCGGGCGCTCTCGGGCTCAGTCGCTCCTGACCGAGGCCGGGGTCGAGGCGACGGTCAAGGTCAAGGACCTGACCGAGGACGAGACCGGGCGCATTCGTCAGGTGGTCCAGGACGCCGGAGCGGTCGAGGGTGACCTGCGCAAGGAAGTCACGCAGAGCATCAAGCGGTTGATGGAGATCGGCAGCTACCGGGGGGTAAGGCACCGCAAGAGCCTGCCCGTTCGAGGCCAGCGCACGCACACCAACGCACGCACCCGCAAGGGACCGCGGCGCGCTACCGTGGCCGGCAAGAAGAAGGTCGGGAAGTAGACGAGAGAGGGCCAGAGAGGGCGAAGCACATGGCAAAGGCAAGAAAGGAGAAGCGCGTCGTGCCCCACGCGGTGGCGCATGTCAACGCGACCTTCAACAACACCCTGGTCTGCATCACGGATCCGGACGGCAACGTCCTGACGTGGTCGTCGTCCGGCCGCAACGGTTTCAAGGGATCGCGCAAGGGAACGCCCTTCGCCGCTCAGGTCGCGGCCCAGGCGGTCGGCTACCAGGCCAAAGACCTGGGTGTGCGGACGGTGGACGTGCTGGTCAAAGGGCCAGGCGGCGGCAGGGAGTCCGCGGTCAGAGCGCTGCAGGCGACCGGCATCAGCATCCGGTCGATCCGCGACGTCACGCCGATTCCACACAATGGCTGCCGTCCCCGCAAGCGGCGCCGGGTCTGAACCCGGTTCTGCCCCCCGCATTGCTAGCGAGAAATCAACGTTTCCATCTGGAACGCAATCGAGATAGGTAGGAGTGAACATGCTCTGGAAGGGATTCCAACGCCCCAAGCGCGTCGAAATCGACACCGAGACGCTGACCGACAGCTATGGAAAGTTCTCGGCCCAGCCGTTCGAACGCGGTTTCGGCGCGACGGTCGGTAATGCGCTGCGCCGCAGTCTGCTGTCGGCGATCGAAGGCGCCGCGATCACCGCGGTGCGCATCGACGGCGCGCTGCACGAGTTCTCGTCGCTCGAGGGCGTCGTCGAAGACGTCACGGACATCATTCTCAACCTGAAGCAGGTGCCGCTCCGGTCTCTCGACGGTGCGACCCGGGTGATCTCCCTGGACGTCACGGGTCCGCGCGAGGTCGCCGCCGGCGACTTCGACACGGATGCCAGCGTGGAAATCCGGGACGCGGCCAGCAGGGTGGCCACGCTCAACGAGCGGGGCCGCCTCCGCCTCGAGGCTCAGGTCAAGAACGGCCGCGGTTACGTCAGCGCGGACCGTAACCTCGAACAGTCGATGGGCATCGGCTGGATTCCGCTCGACTCGGTGCACAGCCCGGTGAAGCGCGTGAACTACCGCGTGGAAGCGGCCCGGCTCGGTCGTACCACGGACTATGAGCGCTTGATCGTGGAAGTCTGGACCGATGGCACGGTGACGCCCGAGGAGGCGATGTCCCGCGCCGGCACTCTGCTGCGCGACCACCTGACGATCTTCATCAACGCGGAGGAGAGCCTGATCACGGAGACCGTAGCCGAAGAGGAGATCGACGGCGGTGACCTGGGAGTCCTGCTCCACAAGGCGATCGACGACCTGAACCTGAGCGTCCGATCCGCGAACTGCCTGCGGAACGCCAACATCAACACGGTCGGCGACCTGGTCGTGCGCAGCGAAAAGGAGATGCTCGAGACCAAGAACTTCGGGCGCAAGTCGCTCGAGGAGATCCAGGAGGTACTCGACAAGATGGGTTTGTCCTTCGGCATGGAGGTTCCCGAGAACGCGGAGAGCGGACTGCAGGCCTAGCGGCCGCTGAACCGTTCCCGAGCTTCCCCGGGAAGGAGCGAAAATGCGTCACGGAGTTGGCTACAAGAAACTCGGCCGGACTACGGCCCATCGCCGGGCCATGTTCCGCAACCAGCTCGCCTCGCTGGTCGAGCACGGCCGTATCCGGACGACCCTGGACAAGGCCAAGGCCCTGCGGCCGGTCGCCGAAAAGATGATCACCCGCGGCCGCGAGGACACGGTACACGCCCGCCGTCTCGTCCGCCGCTGGCTTCCCAACCGGGACCACGTCAAGAAGCTCTTCGACGAGATCGCCCCGCGCTACGCCGACCGCCCCGGGGGCTACCTCCGCATCACCAAGCTCGGCCCCCGCAAAGGCGACGCCGCCGAACTCGCCGTCATCGAGTTCGTCGACACCGACGAGTAGGTAGTCGCGCGGCGCCGCCGGCGTGGTACGCCGCCGTCGCTACGCTACGCCGCCGCGCTAGCCGTCTTCGTCCTCGCGTTTCGCTTCGGCGATGATCTTCTCCTGGATCTGGCGGGGGACTTCCTCGTAGTGGGAGAAGGCCATCGTGAAGCTGGAGCGGCCCTGGGTCATTGAGCGGAGGGCGGGAGCGTAGGTGAGCATTTCGGCCATCGGGACGGTGGCCTTGACGACCTGGGCGTTGCCCTTGGCTTCCATCCCCTGCGGGCGGCCCCGGCGGGAGGAGAGGTCGCTCATGATGTCGCCCATGAAGTCTTCGGTCGTGTTGATGTCGACCTTCATGACCGGTTCGAGGAGGGTCGGCGCCGCTTTCGCCATCGCGTCCTTGAAGGCCAGCGAGCCGGCGACCTTGAATGCCATCTCGGACGAGTCGACGTCGTGGTACTTGCCGTCCTGGAGTCGGACCCGGAAGTTGCCGACCGGGTAGCCGGCCAGGTAGCCGCGGTCGGCCGCCTCGAGCAGGCCTTTCTCGACCGCCGGGCGGTAGTTCTGGGGAATCGAGCCGCCGAAGATCTCGTCGACGAACTCGTACTCCTCCGCGGTGGCGACCGGTTCCATCGTGATCGTGCAGTCCGCGAACTGGCCGCGGCCGCCGCTCTGCTTCTTGTGCCTGCCGTGGCCGACGGCGGTTCTCCTGATCGTTTCCCGGTAGGGCACCTTCGGCGGGTGCAGGATGACCTCGACCTTCGACCGGCTCTTCAGCTTGGAAACGGCGATCTCGACGTGGAGCTGGCCGGCGCCGGAAAGCAGGAACTCTCCGGTCTGCGGGTCGCGGCCGGCGCGGAGGCTGGGATCCTCCTCGACCAGGCGAGACACCGCCTCGCCGATCTTCTCCTCGTCGCCCTTGGTCTTCGGCTCGATCGCGAATGAGATCGCGGCGACCGGGGCAGACGGGAAGCCGAGCTTGACCGGCCGCTCGCGGCTCGTGATCGAGTCGCCAGACGCGCTTGATTTCAGCTTGGCGACGCCGCCGATGTCGCCCTCGACGAGTCGGGGGACGTCCTCGCCGTTCTTGCCCTGCATGTGCATCAGGTGGCCGATACGTTCCGCCTCCTCGCGCCCCGCGTTCCAGTAGACCGTGTCGGAACCCATGTTCCCCGTCGCGACGCGAAGAAGGGAGATGCGGCCGGTGAAGGGATCGTTCAGGGTCTTGAACAGGATCGCGCTCACCGGCGCTCCGTCGCCCCGATCCAGTTCCACGGGCTCGCCGCCGAGATCGGCCGCCGGGATCGGCGGCGCGTCCACCGGCGAGGGCAGGAGTTGGACCACCGCGTCGAGCAGGGCCGAGTTGCCGATGCCGTGGCCGCCGGAGGACATGGTCACCGGAAACAGGGCACGGGTCCTGATTGCGGCCTTGAGTCCCTGGATCAACTGCTCATGGGTCAGATCGCCGTTCTCGAAGTAGGCCTCCATCAACTCGTCGTCGCTCTCCGCGACCGCTTCGGTCAACTGGTTGCGCCAGTGCTCGATCTGGTCCGCGAGTTCCGCCGGCGGTTCGGACGCCTGGCTCCGGCCGGCGCCGTCCCGGTCGTACGTGTGGGCCTTGCGGCTCAGCAGGTCGACGACGCCGGTGAAGTCCTTACCTGCGCCGATCGGGATCTGGACGGGCAGGGCCATGCGGTCGAAGTTCTGCTGGAGTTCCGCGATGCAGCCGGCGAAGTCGATGTTGTCGCGGTCCATCTTCGTCAGGTGGAACATCACCGGCTGTTCCATCTCGCCGGCGATCTCCCAGGCCTTTTCGGCCATGACCTGGGTCGGCGAGGCGGCATTCACGCAGAGGAGGGCGGCGTCCGCCGCGCGCATGCCGGAACTGCTCTCGTGGACGAAGATGCCGGAACCGGGGCAGTCGATCAGATTGATCTTGTAGGCCGCGGCGCCGGCCGACCAGGGCGTGTAGCAGACGGCGAGCCCGATCGAGATGCCGCGCCGGACTTCTTCGTCGTCGAAGTCGGTCACCGTGTTGCCGTCTTCGACCCTGTTCTGCCGGTTGAAGACGCCGCCGGTGTAGAGCAGGCCGGCGAGCAGGGTCGTCTTGCCTGTGTCGTTGTGTCCGACGACGGCGAGGTTGCGTATTTGTTCCGAGTTCTCGAGTTGCATCGACGCTCCCGTCGCAGTCGTGGAAACAGCCGCAGAAGATACCACGCACGTGGCGTTCTCCGGCGCTCAGCGGGCTGCTTGCACTTCGGTCATTCCGAGCCCTTCGAGCTGAGGCAGGAGCTCGTTCGCGGGACCTACCGCGGTGATTGTCAGGCCCTCGGGAGACAGGTGGCGGACGCAGACCTCGAGGATGTCTTCGTCGGAGGTCGCGCGGACGCGTTCAGGCCAGCGGTCGTACTCGTCCCGGTCCAGGTCGAAGACGGCGAGTGCCTGCAGGCGGGAGGAAAGGCCCTGGATCGTCTGCAGGGTGTAAGGGAAGACGCCGACCATGTAGTTGCGGGCGTCATCGAGTTCCGCCGCATCAGGCGGTTCGGCGCAGATCCGCTCGATTTCCTCGATCGTCTTGCGGCAGGCGGCGCCCGCAACGTCGTTCGCCACCGCAGTCGCGATGACGAAGGGGCCCGGACCGCGCCGGAAGTCGAAGGCGCTCGAGACGCCGTAGGTGTAGCCGTGCTTCTCCCTGAGAGTCAGGTTCAGCCGGCTCATGAACTTGCCCCCGAGGATGGAGTTCGCCACCTGGAGCCGGACGCGGTCGGGGTGACTTCGCGGTACACCGCCGTGGCCGATTCGCAGTTCGGTCTGCGCGGCGCCGGGCCGGTCGACGACCACGACGCGGCGCGCCGACGGCAAGGGAGGCTCGGGTTCGAGGCGCTCCGGCGTGGCGTCGAAGCGGCGGGCGTGGAGCCGGAGCTGCGGTTCGACGGTCTCCTCGATCGCCCGGCGCACGCTGCCGAGCTCGCCGACCGCGATCAGGTGGCACGACCCCGCTGCCAGGGCCCGCCCGTGGAACGCGGCGATGTCGTCCCGGGTGATCGCCTCGGTGGTCTTCCGGTCGCCGATCGCCGGAAACGCATAGGGGGTGTCGCCGTAGACGGCGCGGGCAAAGGCGATCCGGGCTTGCGCGGAAGGGTCGCTGCGACGCCGCTCGATCTCGGCCAGGCGGCGCCGCCGGCGGCGCTCGACTTCTTCGCCCAGGAAGGCCGGTTCCGCGGCGGCTTCGGCGACCAGTTCCAGCCCGGCGGCGACGTCTTCGGAGCCGATCGTCGTGCCGACCGCCGCGTTCTCCCAGCCGCAGGACGTCGAGATGGTGGTTCCGAGGTCCTCCGCGGCGGCGGCGAACTCGAGCGCGTCGCGATTCCTGGTACCAGCGCCGCGAAGCCCCGCCGTGAACGAGGCGAGGCCGGCGCGCTCGGGTGTGTCGAGTTCGCTGCCGCCGGGCATGAGCAGCACAACGGTGACCAGGCCGCAGCCTTGAACGTCCAGGGACCATAACCGGGCGCCGGACTCGAGTTCTTCGACCTCGAAACCCGGGAATGAGAAGCTCCGGCTGGGGCCGGGAACCGGCGGACGGCCGCGGTCCAGTGCGGGTTGTCCGTTCGCGGTCACGACTCCGGCACCACGATGATGGCGGCGCGGCGTTCCGCGGCAAGGGCGCTCTGCGCCAGGTCCCGGACCTGTTCGCGGTCGACCTGGAGCAGGCGCTCGGGTTCGGAGAAGACCCTGGACGGATCGCTGAAGTAAGTCGCCGCGCAGGACAGGCGGTCGGCGCAGAGGGCCAGATCCTGCCTGCTGTCGTGATGTGCGAGCAGCAGGCTTCGCCGGGCCCGCTCGAGTTCCTCGGCCGTCGGACCGGCCGAGCGGATCGCCTCCACGTGCTCGAGCACCGCCTGTTCCAGGGTCTCGGCGTTCACGAGAGGGTCCGGCTCGCGGTTCTGGCAGGTGGCGACGATGGCGAAGGTCGCGCAGATCTCGGTGGGCAGGATGACCGTCGAGACGGACTGAGCGATCTGGCGTTCGTAGACGAGGTCGCGATGGAGCCGGCTCATCCGCCCCGAAGAGAGGATCATCGCCAGCAACTCGCCGGCGTACCAGTCGTCGCTGCCGTAGCCATCGAGGCACCAGGCGGAGTAGCAGCGCGGCAGTTCGATCGAGTCCTCGAGGATCTCCCGCGAAGCGCCGCGAGGACCGATCTCGCTCGCCGGCTCGACGGCGGGCGCCTGCGGCAGGGACCCGGCCGGTATCTCCCCGAAGTAGCGCTTGACCTGCTCCAGAGCGGCTTCGCAGTCGATGTCTCCGGCCAGTGTAAGGACCGCGTTGTTCGGCCGGTACCAGGCACGGAAGAAGTCCTCGACGCTGTCGAGCGTAGCGGCCTCGAGATCGTCCATGTAGCCGATCACCGGCCAGGCGTAGGGGTGATTGGCACCGTTCGGCCGCCGGTAGAGGAGTTCGCTCAGACGTTCCCCGGCCAGGCCGTACGGCTGGTTGTTGACGCGCTGCAGGCGCTCGTTCATGACCACCGACCGCTGGTTCTCGAACTTCTCCTCGGTGAGGGCCTCGAGCAGGAAGCCCATGCGGTCGGATTCCAGCCAGAGGCCGAGTTCCAGGTGGTTCGCGGGCAGGGTCTCGTAGTAGTTCGTGCGGTCGTACCAGGTCGAGCCGTTGGCGACGCCGCCCACCTTCTGGATGTGTTCGAAGTGGCCGTTATCCGACACGTTCGCCGATCCCTGGAACAGCATGTGTTCGAACAGATGCGCCAGGCCGGTACGGCCCGTCTCTTCGTTCTTGGAACCGACGTGGTACCAGACGTTCACGGCCGCAAGGGGCAGCCTGGGATCCTCGTGTAAGAGGACCCGCATGCCGTTCTGGAGTTCGTGTTGCTCGAGGTGTTCGGACATCGGCCGCGTAGTGTATGCGGCCGGTCCACGGGGGACCGCCGGTGAAGGGGCGGCGCCATTTGTCTTACGCTGGGTTTGCGTCTACCATTGACTGTCGATGGACGACTTCCTGACCGAGCGCCAGAAGCAGATTCTCGACTTCGTCTGCGAGTTTCACCAGATGCGGGGCATCGCTCCCACCCACCTGGAGATCCGCCGCCGCTTCGGCTACCGGTCCTACGGCACCGTCCACAAGCACCTGAAGCTCCTGAGGCAGAAGGGCTACCTGCGCGGCGGCTGGAACCAGAAGCGCGGCCTGGAGTTGACGGAGAAGACGCTGCGCGGCCGGCGTCCGCCTGCGAACTCCGTTCCCTTCCACGGCCGGATCGCCGCCGGGAGGCCGATCGAGGCGGTGCCGGGCGTAGACGACCTGCCGGTGCCGGAACACCTGCTCGAGCGCGGCCCGGCCGGGCGGCACTACGTCCTCGAGGTGGAGGGGGACTCGATGATCGACGACGGCATCTGCGACGGCGACCTCGTGGTGATCGCCGAGCGGGACCAGGCCCGCTCGGGGCAGGTGGTCGTCGCCCTGATCGACGACGAGGCGACGCTCAAGCGGTACTTCCCCGAAGGTGATTCCGTCCGGCTGCAACCGGCGAACCGGGAGATGGAGCCGTTCTACGTCGCCGCAGATCGACTACGCATCCAGGGGATCGTGGTCGGGTTGATGCGCCGCTACTGATCGTCGCAGTGGTGCCGTAGCTGTAGGGCGACCTCAACTGCCGGCGGTGACGCTGCGCTCGGCTCCCGCGCCGGGCACGCCGTAGTAAGAGAGGATGCCGTTCACGATCGCCTCGGCGACCCGTTCACGGTAGGCGCGGGTCTTGATCAGGCGACGGTCCTGATCGTTGCTCAGGTTGCAGACCTCGAGCAGAACCTTGGCTGGTACCCGGTTCCATCGGATCTGCGCTGGTACGTAGACGCGGCGTCCGCGCCAGATCCGATCGCGGATCGGATTGTTGTGATGAACGGCCAGGTCGGCGCGGCGGAAGCTGTCGAGCAGGTGCCCGGCGAGATCGCGCGACAGGCCCTTGCTGGTCGTCCGTTCGGTTCGCGTGAAGGAGACGCGGGGTTCGGCCCGGACTTCGCGGCGCGCGTTGTAAACGCTGCCCGACTTTCCGTAGTTGTTGGTGATGCCGACCAGACCTGGAATGTAGACCATGGCGCCGTTCAGCGACGGGTGCAGCGAGTCCGCGTGAATCGAGATGAAGATGACCTGACTGGGCTCGGCGCCGGCCTGGCGGCTCTGCCGGTAGATCGAGTTCGACAGGTACCAGCGCAGGTTTGTGCCCACCGCCGCGTTGTCGATCCGGTACGGCGGACTCGTGAGTACGGAGTGGCCCCGCGACTTCGGCAGCACGTCCCTGTCGTCGATCCGGAATGTCGGGCCTTCCCGCGTGGTCGGCACGACAGCGGCGGCCGTGCGGCTCTCCAGCAGCCTCTTGGCGCGCAGCATGATGTCGTAGACGTAGACGCTCTCCCAGAGGCCGCCGACCGGCGCCCCGGTATCGCGGCCTCCGTGGCCGGCGTCGAGCACCACCGTGACCCCATCGAGATCGAGGGCCAGCAGCTCGTTCTCGATCTGCTCGGAAGCGGAGCGCTGCGCTTCCCACTCCTGGCGCTGCGGATGATCGGGTGGCAGATAGCGGGCCGAGAGCAGGTCGAGCGGGATCTTCACCTCGTAACCGACCGGCAGGTCGCGCACGTCGCGGATCGCGTTGCGCTCCCTGATCTCGTCCACCAGTTCCTTCACGTCGGCCGCGAGGAGCCGGCCGGTGAATCGCATGACGACGCTGGAGTAAAGGGCTTCGCCGGCCTTCAGCCGGTAGCTGGCGTAGTCGCCCTGCGCGTCGGAGCCATAGCGGACGAAGGGCCCATCGCCACTGAATGAACCGGCTCCGGAATCCGCCGCCGCGAGCACCTGGCGGGTTGCGGCGGCAGGCAGCATGCCGGCGTAGGGCTCCGAGAGCATGTCGCGTGGGATGAGAATGACCTGACCGGGTCGGATGACGTTGCTGGTCAGGTTGTTCGCCCGCCGCAGCGTCCCGTGGTTCTCGCCCGAGCCGGTGAACCACTCCGCGATGCTCCACAGGCTCTCCGACCTGGCGCCGCGCGAGGCGGAGGCGACACGGTGCCGCCAGCCTTCGGCGGTGGGCTGGTCCCTCGGCAGCAGGGCGCGAATGACGGCTTGCCGGTGTCGCGCGGGCAGCAGCTCAAAGGGCACCTTGTACCGGACGCCGCGACGGAGCCGTTGGACGCCTCGGTTCGCCCGGCTTACGGCTGAGGCGTGCCGTGAGCTGCCGCAGAGCCGCTCGGCGAACGCCAGCAGACCTTCGTTTCGCCGTGGCTTCGCCTCGATGTGGATCTTCCCTGAAGCGGCCAGCACCGCGACCGGACTCGGCGATCCGATCTCCGGCACGGCCATGCGCCGGGTGGCCGCGTCGCTGGCCGCGGGCAGGAGCACGGCAAGGACGACGGCCACGTTGAGGCAGGCGCGCGCTCTCATTGAACCGGCTCCGGCCGGCACTCGAAACCCGCTTCCCGTTCGAACGCCCTGGCCGCCCGCAGCGCGGTGGCGTCGGCGAACGGACGCGCCAGGATCTGAAGCCCGAGGGGAAGGCCCCGGCTGTCGAGACCGCAGGGAACCGAGATTCCCGGTATCCCGGCCAGGCTGGTCGGCGTCGTGAACACGTCTGAGAGGTACATCGCCAGTGGATCGTCTACCCGTTCACCGAGTTCGAAGGCGCCACCGGGGCTGGTCGGCGTCACCAGCACTTCGGCTTGCTCGAAGGCCTCGGTGAATTGCTGTCGCAGGGCCCCGGCGATCCGCGCGGCGCGGCCGTAGTAGGCGTCGTAGTAGCCCGAGGACAGGGCGAAGGTCCCGAGAATGATCCGGCGCTTGACCTCCGGGCCGAAGCCCTCGCTGCGACTGCCTGTGTACATCTCGGCGAGCGAGCGAGCCCCTGCGGCGCGGTGGCCATAGCGGCTGCCGTCGAAGCGAGCGAGATTCGCGCTGGCCTCGCTGTTGGCGAGCACGTAGTAGGTGGCGACAGCCGTCTCGATCAGTGGGACGCTGACCTCGACCAGTTCGGCGCCGCAGCGTGCGAGTGTCTCGAGCGCCTGTTCGAAGCCGCGCGCCGCGTCGCCTTCCAGTGAGGAAGTCCTGACCTCGCGGATGGTGCCGACCTTCAAGCCCTCGATGCCGTCCTCTATCGGTTCCAGGAGGTCGCCAACCGGTTCTTCACTGCAGGTGGAGTCCCGCGGGTCGGGTCCGGCTATGGCTCCGAGCGCGAGCGCCGCGTCGCGTACGTTGCGGGCGAGTGGTCCGATCTGGTCGAGCGAGGAGGCGAAGGCGACCAGACCGTAGCGTGAGACCCGGCCGTAGGTCGGTTTGACGCCGACCACGCCACAGAAGGCGGCCGGTTGCCGGATCGAGCCGCCGGTGTCCGAGCCCAGTGCGAGCGGCACCTCGGTCGCCGCGACGGCGGCCGCCGAACCGCCGCTTGAGCCGCCGGGCGCCATGGCCAGGTTCCAGGGATTGCGCGTCGTGGCCAGGGCCGAGTTCTCGCACGACGAACCCATGGCGAACTCGTCCATGTTCACGCGACCGACGGGCACGGCGTCGGCGGCCACCAGGCGCTCGACGGCGCCGGCCGTGTAGGGCGCGCGGTAGCCGGCCAGGATGCGCGAGCCGCAGTTCAGTTCGTGCCCCACCAGGGACATGTTGTCCTTCAGGGCCGTTGGTACGCCGGCGAGCGGACCGAGGGGCAACCCTTCGTCCCTGCGGCTGTCGATGTCGGCGGCCCGTTCGGTCGCCTCATCTCTCCAGAGTTCGAGGAAGGCGCCAACGGAGCCGTCGACCTCGTCGATGCGGGCGAACGCTGCTTCGACGGTGTCGACCGCACTCCGATCCCCGGAACGGATCGCGGCTGCCAGCCCCTCCGCGGTCATCGGTTGCCTCACTCGTCGCCGTCCGTCGTCGCCTTGACCTGCGGTACGAGCAGAAAGCGGTCGAGGGAGGCGGGTGCGTTGTCCAGGAACTGGTCGAGCAGTGCACTGTCTTCCAGGTCCGCCGGGCGGGGAAGGTCGTTGTCGGCGGCGTCATTGGCTGCCTCGGCCTCCTCGAGGAAGGCCATGCCGTCATCGAACTCCCTGAGTTGATCGATGTAGTCGACGATCTCGGAGAGCTGACTGGCGAACGTCGTTTCTTCGCGGGCCGAGATCCGCAGTCTCGCCAGCTCGGCAATCCGCCGCACCTCTTCCACGCCTAGAGACACTTCGCTATAAGTCTAGCAGGTGCGCGGGTCCTTCTGACCCGCTGCCGCCGCAGGCGGCCGGGAAGCGCGCCGGTCGTCAGGCCGGCTCGATCTGGCGAGCTGGGCTGGCCCTAACCTCCAGCTGGAAACGCTTCGATCGCGCGCAGGGTGAACGTCTCGCCGTCCAGTTCCACGCGAGCTCCAGGCTCCGATCCGAGCAGACGGCCGGCGAGGTCCGACTCGTACGAGATGATGCCCCGTTCCGGCGCGCTTTCCCAGGGACCGAGGATGGCCAGGGTGCGCTGTTCGCCGCTGTCCGACTCGAGTGTCGCGCGGTTGCCGATGCGCAGTCGGTCACAGGCCGCGCTCGTGACGTCGATCGGCGTCGAGCGCTGCAGGTCCTGCTGCAGTTGAGTCGCCAGAGCGGTGAGGTACTCGTGGCGTTGCCGCGCGGACTTGTACTCGAAGTTCTCGCGCAGATCGCCGAGGGCGCGCGCCTCCTCGATCGCCTTGCGATTGGCCGGGATCTCCTCCTCGACCAGCTCCCGCAGCTTCTCGCGCTGCGCTTCGATCGAGGCTGGCAGCGCGTAGAGGTCGTCGCTGCCGTCGTCCTGGTCCGCCTGGAGGTCGGGGAACTTGAGGTGGAGAGCTGCAAGCAGCGGTTCCCGCCGGTAGTCCTCGAGCGCCGCATGGCGGATCGCGACATCGGCCTGGCGGGCCTCGTCGAGAGTCAACTCCGGAAGAAGCTTGGGCGCCGTGCCGCCGGAGTCGAACAGGGCCTTGATACGGGCCCGGAAAGGCGTGAAGGCATCGTGCCGCAGTGCCTGGATCAGCAGGTTCAGGAGGCGGCTCTGCCGGCCTTGCCGCAGCGACGGCTCGGAGGCCGCCCGTTCGACCAGCCAGGTAAAGGCCGCCGGGGTGCGGTGAGGCTGGACCTGGGCACGAGCGGCGCAGCGGCTCAGTGTCTTCTCGTCCAGCGCCGCGGCGATCGCGTCGATCGCTTTCGTGTCGGATTCCAGAAGGAAGCGTCGTTCGAGCACATCGAGCCAGTCGTCCCGGCAGGCCGGGAGCAGGGCGTAGCACTGTTCGCGGGCGGCACGCTGATCGAGTGACGCGAAGAACTCCAGCGGCTCCGGCAGGTTCCGCAGCAGGTCCTCGGCCGGCCAGGAGGGCTCGGCGCCGAAGCGCTCGAGGGCATAGCGGACTTCGAAGGCGAGCGCGGGCTGAGCGTGCCTGAGTGCGCGACTGAGGCGATCGAGGTCCTTCGCCATCCGATCGCGGAGTTCCTGCGACTGGTTGGCCGCCCGCCGCAGGAGCCCGACCTTCTGGCGGTTCGGCGCGGCCTCGAACTCGCGCCACAGCGATTCCTCCGCGTCAGTTGCCTCGAGCCACTGGTAAGTCTGGCGGGGACCGCCGGAGGCCAGCACCTGTGGCTGCTTCCGCGCGCTGGTCCACCAGCTCGACCACCGGCGCTCGGGAATGATGCCGACGACGATGACCTTGACTTCGGCGCCGGTCAGCGGGCGGTCGTAGCTCTTGAGGGTCCGTTCCAGCAGCTCGGTGGGCTTGAGTTCCTCGAGCTGCTCAGGTTCTTCCAGCTTCTGGCGGAGCACGTGCCCTTCGGGAAGCAGCCGAAGCATCTTGCCCGCTGCCCGAAAGCCGACCGACACCCCCTTCGCTTTCTCCAGGTCCACCTTGAAGACGTGGAGCGGCATGTTGACCTCGGCGATTCGGCCGGCGCCCCGGCCCTCCATTTCCACGATGTCGCCAGGCCGGAACGCCAGCAGGTTGCGGAGCCGGTCCACCTTGTCCCAGAGCTTGCTCGCATGCCCCCGTCCCTGATCGAGGTTGAGGTCCTGGAGCAGGCCGTTCAGGTCGGACTCGCGATCACGGTAGAGCTCGTGCAGGGTGTCGAGAACGGTGTCGTAGACGTGTCCGCTACGCACGAAGTAGTGCGCGGCGCCGCGGACGAGGTCAAGGCGCGCCGCCCACATGCCGCGTTCCCGGAGTTGATCGTCGAGCAGTTCGAGGAGCGTTCCCACGCGATCCTCTTCGCCGAGCCGGACGAGGCCCTTGGTGATGGCGAGGAACTGCTCGACCTCGATCTCGCCTTCGATCGCGACCAGCCAGTCCGCTTCTACTGCGTCGATGTCACCACGCGCCAGGCTGTCTTGAGTGCTTTGCGGGATCCTCATGCGTTAGCCGACGCGGCCCGGGCGCCAGCGAAAGCGCGCCCGCGGCAGCGGTGCGTCAACAGGACCGGCGATGGTATCAGCCGCGGCAGCTGTGGAGGGGTCCGCGGCCCGGGTTTCTTCACGGAGTACAATGGCGTTGAGCGTATGCCACGCTGGGCAGGGGCGGCGAAATGAGCGAGCAGAATCCGGCGCCTGAGGACCTTCAGGCGTCAAGGCAGGACCAGGCGCCCGAGGCCGGGTACGAACGGGAGTCTTTCGGTTCCTGGCTCCGCGGCCAGCGCGAGGTCCGGCGCGTCGATCTGGAAGCGATCGCGCAGTCCAGCAAGATCAACATCCGCTACCTCGAGTTGCTGGAGGAGGATCGTTTCGACCTCCTGCCCGCCTCCATCTTCGTCCGGGGTTTTCTGCGGGAGTACGCGCGGATCGTCGGCCTCGATCCGGACGAAGTCCTCAACTTCTACCTCGTCGCCTCGGCGGGCGGCGAGTACGACCGCTCCACCGAAACAACCGGCAGCTCCGCGTCGACCTGGCACGTCGGTCGCACGGTGGCGGTCCTTGCCGGTCTGGCGGCAGTCGCGGCCGCGATCGTCTGGCTTATCGCCATGGACCGGGATCCCGGCGACGACCTGGAGACGATGGCGCCTCCGGTAACCGAGACGGTGCCGGAACTGCCGCTGGCCGAACCGCTCCCGGAGCGAGCCTTGCGGGTCACGATGGAGTTCCAGGGAACGAGCTGGGTGGACGTCTACGCGGACGGCGATCGAACGGTCAGCGAGCTGCGGGTGCAGGGAGAGTCCCTGACCGTCACGGCCGACGAGGAGGTGCGGCTTACTTTGAGCAGCGTGGCTGTGACGACGATCGAAGTCAACGGCGAGCCCTTCGAGCACGGAGCGGTCGACAACCAAGAGATCGTGATTTCCGCCCCGGAGCAGGACGCCACTTCCTAGCGCTTCGTGGTTGCGCGCGCACGCTGGACTTCCGCGCTGGGGAACCGTATCCTGCGGGGCCGGTGCGGCGGGGCGTAGCTCAGCCTGGTAGAGCGCACGGTTCGGGACCGTGAGGCCGGAGGTTCAAATCCTCTCGCCCCGACCATGACATCCGACCGCCCGATGACGGGCGCTCGGACTGTGACGCCTGTGGCGCGTGGCCGCGCCACAAGGGTTCTTGCCGCTGGCAGTCAAGTAGACTGTTGGCGATGAACGCTCCGAAACTGGCAGGTTCGGCGCGGTTGATCCTCGCCTTCACCCTCATCCTTCTCCCGCTGGCGCTGCTTGCAGCCGGGCCGGCGCCGGAAGGAGAGGAGGGTGTCGCCGTCGAACCGGAAGCCGAAGCGGTGTCGGAGGCAGCGGCGCCGGCCGATGGGGACGCGGCCAACGCCTCCGACCTCGAAGCGGAGGCCGGGCCGGAGGTCATCGTCGCGAGGATCGACTCGGCGATCCAGGTCGTCGTGGCGGAGTTCATGGAGCAGGTGACCGCGGAGGCGGACCTGGCCGATGCCGAGGCGCTGGTCGTCGAACTGTCGACCCCCGGTGGCGAGATGCAGGCGATGCGAGCCGTCTTCACCGCTTTCCTGGAGGCCGACACGCCGGTCGTCGTCTACGTCTCGCCGAGCGGCTCCCAGGCGGCTTCAGCCGGCTTCTTCATTCTGCTCGGCGCGGACGTTGCGGCGATGGCGCCCGGCACGAACACGGGCGCCGCCCACCCGGTGGCGGGCGGCGGCGGCGACATCCCGGGCGCGATGGGCGACAAGGTCACCCAGGACGCGGCGGCGACCGCCCGTTCGCTCGCGGCCCGCCGCGGCCGCGACCAGAAGCTCGCCGAGGAGGCGGTCACGGAGAGCCGGTCGTTCTCGGCCGAGGAGGCGCTCGAAGCTGGCCTCGTCGATCTGGTCGCCCCGAGCCTGCAGTCCCTGCTCGTCGAACTCGACGGCCGCGTCGTCGAGAAGGGCGGCGCCGAGAGGACGCTCAGAACCCGCGACGCCTCGGTCCGCCGGGTCGAGATGTCCGCCTTCCAGCGGATCCGTTCGACGATCGCGCACCCGAACATCGCGATCCTGCTCATGTCCCTGGGCTCGATCGGTCTCATCTTCGAGATCACCCACCCGGGCGCGATCTTCCCGGGATGTGGTCGGCGCCATCTGCCTGATCCTGGGGCTTTGGGCGATGTCCGTGCTGCCGATCAACTACGCCGGACTGGCGCTGCTCCTTCTGGCCGGCGTTCTCTGGGTGCTGGAGATCAAGATCCCGAGCTTCGGCATGCTGACCCTGGCCGGCGCGATCTCGTTCTGTCTCGGGGCGATGATGCTATTCCGGGACGCCGATCCCGCGCTGCGGGCGAGCCTGAACCTGATCGTCGCGATCGGCATCACGATCGGGCTCGTGACGCTCGGCCTCGGCCGTCTGGCGCTCAAGGCGCAGTTCAGGCGGGTGGCGACCGGCAGCGAGGGCCTGCTCAACGAACTTGGTTTGGTGAGCAGCGGCATCGCCGTCGGCGCGCCGGGCAAGGTCCGGTTGCACGGCGAGATCTGGAACGCGGAAGCGGATGTGGCGGTCGCCGAGGGCGACCGCGTTCGGGTCGTCCAGGTGGACGGGATGACCCTGCGCGTCGAACCGGTCGGGGACACCTGATCACACACTTGAAAGGACCTGAATCCGTATGACCACCCTTCCGTTCATTGGCTTCCTCGTCGTGGCGGGCCTCTTCCTGCTCACCCGGTGGATCAACATCATGGCCGAATACGAGCGCGCCGTCGTGTTTCGGCTGGGCCGGATCCTGGAAAAGCCCAAGGGCCCCGGCCTGGTGCTCATCCTCTGGCCGATCGACCGCATGGTCAAGGTCTCGCTTCGCACGGTGGTGCTCGACGTGCCGCCCCAGGACATCATCACCAAGGACAACGTCTCCGTGAAGGTGAACGCGGTCGTCTACTTCCGGGTGCTGGAACCGACCAAGGCGATCGTGGAAGTCGAGAACTTCCTCTTCGCGACGAGTCAGTTGGCGCAGACCACGCTGCGTTCGATCCTCGGCCAGACCGAGCTCGACCAACTGCTGAGCGAACGGGAGACACTGAACGACCAGCTCCAGACGGTGATCGACCAGCAGACCGACCCCTGGGGCATCAAGGTCTCCATGGTCGAGGTCAAGCACGTCGACCTGCCGCAGGAAATGCAGCGAGCGATGGCCAAGCAGGCCGAGGCGGAGCGCGAGAAGCGCGCCAAGGTGATTCACGCGAGCGGTGAGCTCCAGGCCTCCGAGTCGCTCGCGCAGGCGGCCAATGCGATCAGCGCGAATCCGGTCACCCTGCAACTGCGCTACCTGCAGACCCTCTCGGACATCGCCACGGAACGGAACTCGACCATTCTCTTCCCGTTGCCGCTTGAGCTGCTGAGGGCCTTCGGCTCCTTCATGAGCGGAAAGCCGCAAGAACCCAAAGAGTGAGCCGCGAACCCTACGAACCGTATGAGGTCACCCTCAGCAACACCCAGATTGCGGCGTTCGTAGCACTTCTGGTTCTGGCGATCGTGGGCGCCTTCGCCGCGGGAGCGTGGTGGGGTCAGTCGAACGCCACAGACCTCGCAGGACTGCAGGAGGAGGAAACGGTCGCCTCCGAACCGGCCCTGCCGCCGGCGGAACCGCCTGCCGTCGCCGCTGAAACGGAGCCGGCCGAGGTCGTCCGGTTCTTCGGAGCGGCCGACGATGAAGGAGCCGGCGCCGCCGACGCTCCGAGTCAGGCTGTGGGAACCGCTCTGGTTGTCCAGGTGTTCTCGAGCGCGGACGTCGAACAGGCGGCTTCGGTGGAGCAGAAGCTGCGGGCGGACGGCCACCGCGCGTTCGTTTCGCCGCAGACGCTGGACGGTCAGGTGATGCAGCGGGTACGGGTGGGGCCGTTCGACGACCAGGCCGCCGCCGCGGTCGCCGCGGAGCAACTCGCCAAGCAGTACGGACTCGAGACCTGGATCACCCCGAACAACTGAACGGCCACCCGGCCGAACCGCGGGGAGTTCCGCGGGGCGGGCGGTCGTCGCCGCTCCGGTCGCTCTGGTTCCAGCTCGGCCTGAGCGCAGGCGGTGGAGTCTGGTGGGCTTACTGCTTCGATCAGCGGCCCGGGTTGCTGTTGCCGCTCGCCGCGGCGGCACCCCTGTTCGCCGTCGCCGCCGTACCCGGCGGGTCATGGCGACGGCTGTTGCTGGGCTGGTTGCATGGCGCCGTGGCGTGGCTGATCGCGATACCGTGGATCGCCGGTACTCTGGAGACATACGGTGGTCTGCCCGCCGTTCCCTCGGCGCTGCTCCTGGGGCTGCTTGCCCTCTACCTGGGGCTCTACCACGGCCTGTTCTGCTGGCTCGCGGGCCGGCTGCTCGCTCGCGGTGATGTGCCGGCCCTGATGCTTGCGCCCGCCATCTGGGTCGCTCTGGAGTGGGTTCGGGGGCTCGGTCCCTCGGGGTTTCCGTGGAACCTGCTGGCGTATGCCTGGGTGGACGTCCCCGGAGCTCTGGACGTGACCCGCTGGATCGGGAGTCACGGCCTCTCGTTCCTGATCGCCGCCACCGGTCTCGCCCTGTTCAACCTCGTTGGCGGTGAGAGCCGCCGCCGTGCCATAGCCGCTTTGGTCGCGGTCGCGGTCCTCCTCTCGATCGCGCGGTGGACCAACCTGGATGGTCGGCCCGGGGACGAAAGCCCCCTGGACGTGGCGGTAGTGCAGCCGAACATCCACATGGCGACCGCGGCGATGGTTGACGGCGGACCGGACGAGCAGTTCGCCGACCTCGCCTCGAACTACGAGCGGCTCTTCGCGCTCAGCCGCGAGGCCTGTGAACCCGGGCGGCTCGTCGTCTGGCCGGAGAGCGCCGGCTGGCCCTACCAACTGGAACGGGACGGCCGCTTCGCCGCCGATCTCGAGAGAGTCGTCGCCGGGGGCTGCTCCCTGCTGTTCAACAGTGCGCGCTGGGACGGATCGGGCCGGGAGGCCAAGTCCGGAAAGGAGGCGCGAGCGTTCAACGCGGCCTATCTGTTGACGCCCGGTCCGGGCCGCGCCCGGCGCCAGACCTACGACAAGATGCACCTCGTTCCGTTCGGTGAGTATGTGCCGTTCGGCCGTCTGCTGCCCGCGGTACGCCAGTTGGCGCGCCAGGCCGGCGGTTTCTCTCCCGGCGACGAGGTTCGTCTCCTCGACGCGGCCGGCACCCGGCTGGGAGTGTCGATCTGCTTCGAGATCGTCTTTCCCGAACAGGTTGCAACGCGGGTGCGGCGCGGAGCGAGTCTCCTGGTCACGATCACGAACGACTCCTGGTACGGCCGAACGTGGGCGCCCTATCAGCACCTGCGACCCGCCCGCTTCCGCGCGGCCGAGAACGGCCGGCCGCTCGTCCGGGCAGCGATCACCGGCATTTCGGCCGTGATCGACCGGCGGGGTCGAGTGCTGGCCGACTCGCCGATCGACGAGGCCATGGTCATGAGGGCGCAGGTCGTTCCCCTGAGCGGTGTGACTCCCTTCACCCGGGCGCCGCTGCTCGTGCCTCTGCTTTGCGTGGCCCTTGCCGGCTTTGCCATACTGCGCCGATGATTGCGGCTGACGCGAACCGCTCGCTCTCCGATCTGAGGATCCGTCTGGACGGCCTGCGGAGGTATCTTTGACCCGGCGGAACTCGAGGAACAGCTAGCCGCACTCGATCACGAGATGCAGCAGCCGGGCTTCTGGGACGAGCCGAGGAAGAGCGCTCCGCTGCTGCGCCGTCGCCGCGCCCTGGAACGCCGGCGGACGACCCTGGAACGGTTGAACGCCGACCGGGATGAAATCGATGCCTGGCTCGAACTGCTTGCTGAGGATGCCCTGGAGGCCGAGGACGACGCCGACCTCGGTTCCTTCATCGACCGGGTCGGGCGCGAGTCGGCGGCGCTCGACCTGGAACTCAAGCTCTCGGGAGAGGACGACGACCGCAGCGCCCTCCTCGCCATCCACCCCGGGGAGGGGGGGACGGATTCCCAGGACTGGGCGGAGATCCTCCTGCGGATGTACCTGCGATGGGCCGAACAGAGCGGCTTCGACGTCACGTTGCTGGAGCGGCTCGACGGCGACGAAGCGGGGCTCAAGAGCGCTACGGTGGCGGTCCGGGGCGAGTACGCGTTCGGCCGTTTGCGAGGTGAAAGCGGCGTTCATCGACTGGTGCGCATCTCGCCCTTCGACGCGGCGAAGCGGCGCCACACCTCGTTCGCTTCCGTGTACGCGTACCCCGAGGTCGAAGACGACATCGACATCGAGGTCGAGGACAAGGACATCCGGATCGATACCTTCCGGTCGTCCGGGGCCGGCGGTCAGCACGTCAACGTGACGGATTCCGCGGTGCGGATCACGCACATGCCCACCGGCATCGTGGTCAGTTGCCAGAACGAGCGCAGCCAGATCAAGAACCGGTCGATGGCGATGAAGATCCTGAAGGCGCGGCTCTACGACAGGGAAGTGCAGAAGCGGCGCGAGGAGCAAGCGGAACGCGAGGGTCAGAAGATGGAGATCGGCTTCGGATCCCAGATCCGGAGCTACGTGCTGCACCCGTACCGCATGGTCAAGGATCACCGGACCAGGCTCGAAGTGTCGGCGGTCGAGAAGGTGCTCGACGGCGACCTCGATCCGTTCATCGACGCCTGGCTGGGTCAGCAGCTCGAAGTTCCCGATGACGGCCCGGCCTAGCGCCCCCGAGGTCGACTTCGTGTCGCCGCTGCCTCCGGTCAGGTCGGGGATCGCGGACTACAGCGTCGACCTGCTCAACGAACTCGCACCCCTGTGCGACCTGCGCCTGATCCGCCTGCCGGGGCAGGAGGTCTCGTCCCAGGTCATGGACCGCTACGAAGTGGTCGACGCCGCGTCGTTCGATGCAGGGACCCTC
Source organism: Acidobacteriota bacterium (assembly GCA_011525365.1). GTDB lineage: Bacteria > Acidobacteriota > Thermoanaerobaculia > Multivoradales > Multivoraceae > Multivorans. Next base: position 3,388,937 of record WTGQ01000002.1, on the reverse strand, counting down.
AGTCCCGACGGACGGCTGCCCTTCTACCAGATGGGCAACAACGTCTACCACGAGGGTGTCCGCCGGCTGGCCCTGGACTTCCCGGGAGTCGTGACCGTGCACGACCTGCGCCTGCACCACCTGCTGGTGGAGTCGACCCTGGCCTCCGGCGATCTCGACGCCTATGTCAGCGGCCTCGGCGAGGAGCACGGCTGGGAGGGCGCCGCCGCCGCGCTGTCGATCCGTTGGGGTGGCCACGGCCGTGCACGGCTGTTCGAGATGCCGGCGCACCGGTCCCTGCTGCTCCGGCAGCGCGGCCTCCTGACCCATAGCAACTGGGGTCTCCGGTTCCTGGAGGAGGAGCTGGCGGAATGGGCCGAGGGCGGGCTGCCGCCTATGCGCCGGGTACCGATGCCGATGCCGGCGCCCGATCTGCCCAAGCCCGAGCAGGCGGCTATCTTTCGGCGGCGAGCCGGCGTTCCCCGCTCGGCCGTCCTGATCGGCTCTTTCGGCTTCCAGACTCCGATCAAGCGCACGGACGTGCTGCTGCGCATTCTCGCCGAGCCGGGGATGGAGCAGGTGCATGCGCTGGTGGTCGGAGACGTCGCGCCGGAGCTCGATCTCGGCGCCTTGGCACGAGAACTGGGAGTTCAGGACCGGGTCACGATGACGGGCTTCCTCGAGCCGGCCGCTTTCCCGACCGCCATCTCCGCCTGCGATCTGTGCCTCAACCTGCGCTACCCGAGCGCGGGCGAAACTTCGGCCTCGCTGCTGCGCATCCTCGCTCTGGGCCGGGCAGCGGTGGTCTCCGACTACGCCCAGTTCGTTGAACTGCCGGACGACATCGTGGTCAAGGCCCCTCTCAAGGACGATCCGGACTCGGAGGCCGGCGCGCTCGCGGGCTTGCTGCGGGGTCTTCTCACCGAGCCGGACCGGCTGGTCGGGATGGGCGCAGCGGCGCGAGCCTTCATCGAGCGTGAGCACCGGCCGGCGTCGGCGGCACGGGAGGTCTTCGAGGCCCTGGACGAGTGGTCGCGCCTGCCGGCCGGGAAGCCGCCGGCGCTGCGGCCGCCGCGGCCTCCAGCCCCCACCTCGTTGACCTGGGGCTGGCTGCCGGGGCGGATCGAGGTCGAGGGTCGTGACCCGCCCTGGCCGGATGGCGAGCGCCGTTCGATCGAAATCGTCGTCGCGAACACGGGTTTCGCCACCTGGCTCTCGGGCCGGAACCCGGACGGCGGCGTGGTGCTGGAGCCCCAGCTCTGGAGCGCTGGGCGGGACCTGTTTCGGGGCAGGCCGTGGATTCCGCTACCGCGGGACCTGCCGCCGGGCGATGCCTGCCGGATCCCCCTCGAGCTTCGGCGACCGATCGGCCGGGCGCGGCTGCGGTTCGAGCCGCACCTCTTCGGCGGTGGTTCGATGACGCTCTGCGGTACTGTGGCTTTCGACCGCGAACTGTGATCCACGGCACGGTGGCGCGGCGGTGGTCCTGGATCCTGCTCGCCGGGCTGCTGCTCGCCCTGTTCGCGGTGACGGTGCGGTCGGATGCCGTCGTTGTCGGCGAGCGCGAAACCACGTTCCGGATGGCGGCGTTGAGCCTTGCCTGGGATGGCGACCTGGCCTACGGTCGCGCGGACTACGACCGGTATGGCCGGCTCTTCGGGGCAGAGCCTGAGGCGATCGCCCTGGAAAGCAGCACTGGCGGCACCCGGATCGGTTTCGCGCGGCCGCCGGCATACATGGTGCTGGCGGCGCCCTTCGTCCGCGTCTCGCCCCGGCGGGGGCCGGCGTTGTTGAACTGGCTGCTGCTGGTGGTTGCCGCGGCCGGCTCGGCCCTGGTGCTCGAGCGTCGCGTGGGTTCCTGGGCGCCGGCCTGGATCGCCGTGTTCGTCGCCGGCACGACGGCGTTCACGCTGTTGCCGTTGCCGTCGCCGGGGACGTTGCGCCTCGCGACGTCGGCTCTGGCATGGGCGCTCGTCGTTCACGTGATCCCGGTCGCGGACGGCGAGCGCCGTCCGCAAGGCCGCCGACCGCTTCGGGGCGAAGCGCTCCGCTGGTCTCTCGTCGGCTTCCTGCTCGCCCTGGCCACGGTCGCTTCGGTCGACGGTCTGAGCCTGTTGCCGGCCCTCGGGGCGGCGGCCTGGCTCGCCCTGCTTCAGCCGCGCCGGGGGACTGCCATCCTCGCCCTCACGGTGGCGGCCGTGCTGACTGCCGGAGCGTCTCTTGGCGTCTCGGCACTGGCGCGCGGCGGTTTCACGGCGGTGGAGCGAGCGGTCTTCGATCCTTCGACCGGCTTCCCGGCCGTCGACTTCGAAGTGGAGGAATGGCGCTCCGACCCGACATTCGCGCAAACACTGGCGGTCCGTCCCCCGCTGGATCTAGGGGCTGTTCTGGCCCTGGATCTCGAAACGCTGCTCCATGCGGTCGCCGGCCGAACGATCGGGATCGCGCCGTACTGCGCGCCCCTGGTGTGGGCGGCGCTCTGGGGCCTGTTCGCCGCCGGATGGCGCCGGGCACTCCTGCTTGGTGCGTTCGCGTCGGTCGCCGCGCGTGTCGTCTTCTTCCCGTTCGACCTCGGCGACGAGTCGGCGCTCGCCGGCCCCGGCGGCATCGGCGTCGTGCTGCCGATGTTCTGGTTCCTCGCCGGCCGGCTCGGCCCGGCCCGGCTCGCCGTGGTGGCGGCATCCTCGGCGATCTTCCTGTACCCGCTCTGGCTTCGGCCTGGCGCGGCGTACGGGCCGTCGCCGGCGCCGGAGGGCGCCTTGCACCGTTTCCTGCCGGCGGAGACCGGCCAGCGTCCACGAGCCGGAGAACCGGCGGACCTGTTCGCCGGTGGCGTGTGGCTGCGGCCCGTGGCGGGCAGGATCACTCCGTTCGGCGAGTCGGGGCTCCTGATCGAAGGCGGGTCGGCGGAGTTTCTCGTCGCGTGGGAATCGCAGGCGACCGGCAGCCGAGCGGATGGCGGAGTGCGGCCGTCGCGGCTCCGGATTCTCCTCGAGCAGGAGGACACGATCCTGGAGGTCGTGGGCGGCGAAGTCGAGGAGCGCAGATCTGTCCCATCAGGGGGAGAATCGGTGCGTCTCCTCCTGGACACGCCCGTAGCGCGCCAGCGGATGTGGTGGTCGCGTCGGTCCGTCGACCTGTTTCGACTGGGTCTGATCCTGGACGGAGGCGAGGATCCGAGCTCGAACCACGTGCTGGGGATAGGGTCGGTTCCGTGAGCTGGATTCTCCAGGTTCAGCGTCGACTCGAGTCTTCGAAGCGGCTACCCGCGGTGCCGGGCGGCGAAGGCACCAGCGTCGCGGTCGTCGTGCCTTTGTACGTCGAGTCGGCGGAGCTCTGGACCTTGCTACGGGACGAGCCGAACGAGTCGCCTCCACTCAGTTTCCCGGCTGCAGCCTTCGAGGGTGACGACCCCTGGCCGACCGTGGCTCGCCTCGGCAGCGTCGGTCTCGGCGTCGACCCGTCGCGGATTCTCCGGCTCGGTGAGCTGGACGAGGTCGGCGGCGGCGGCGGCTTTCGGTTGCGGGCATGCGTGGTCGCGGTTCCGTCTCCCGAGGACGATGGCAGCAACACGGAGGCGCCGAGCGTGCGGCTTCCGCTTTCGGCGCTCCGGCACCCCCGGCTGGTGGAGGAACGGACCTTCGAGATCGAGGGACAGCAGGTGCCGCTCGCCGTCTATCACCTCGGACGGCATCGGTTGTGGGGGCCGGCCCTCGACGTGCTGCTCCAGCTTCTGGAGCTTCTTGAGCGCCCCGAAGCAGTGCGGGAGCCGCAGGTCGCCAGCCTGAACTGACTCACCCGTAGCGCTCAACGGCGCAAGCTCCTAGAATGCGCCCGACCGCCGGGTTTCTGAACCAGGGGAGAACATGGCCGATACCGCGCGCATTGAAGAGTTTCTGGGCAGTGAGGCGGAGAGCCTCCTCGGACACGTCTGCACCGGGATACCGAAGGATCACCTGACGGTTCCGGGGCCCGACATCGTCGACCGGGCGTTCGGGCCCTCCGACCGGAACAACCGCACTCTGGCGAGCCTGGAACGGCTGCTCGGGCACGGCCGTCTCGGTGGCAGCGGCTACGTGTCGATCCTGCCCGTCGACCAGGGAATCGAGCACTCGGGAGCCGCTTCGTTCGCTCCGAACCCGATCTACTTCGATCCGGAGAACATCATCCGGCTGGCGATCGAGGGCGGCTGCAACGGAGTTGCCTCGACCCTGGGCGTGCTGGGCAGCATCGGCCGGCGCTACGCCCACAAGATTCCGTTCATCGTCAAGATCAACCACAACGAGAGCCTGACCCACCCGCACACGTACCACCAGGTCCTGTTCTCGCAGGTGGAGCAGGCCTGGGATCTGGGCGCCACCGCGGTGGGCGCCACGGTGTACTTCGGCGCCGACGTCTGCCGCGAGGAACTGGTCGAGATTGCCGAGTGCTTCCAGCAGGCCCACGAACTCGGCATGGCCTGCATCCTCTGGTGCTACCTCCGCAACAGCGCGTTCGTCGTCGACGGCGTCGACTACCACGACTCGGCCGACCTGACCGGGCAGGCGAACCACATCGGCGTGACGATCGAGGCGGACATCGTCAAGCAGAAGCAGGCGACGAAGAACGGCGGCTACCCGGCGGTCGGCTTCGGCAAGACCCATGACCTGGTCTACAGCGACCTGGTGTCCGACCACCCCGTCGACCTGGTCCGCTGGCAGGTTGCGAACTGCTACATGGGCCGGGTCGGGCTGATCAACTCCGGCGGTTCCTCCGGCGGCGCCGGCGACCTCGCGGCCGCGGTGCGGACGGCGGTCATCAACCGCCGCGCCGGCGGCCAGGGCCTGATCTCGGGCCGCAAGGCGTTCCAGCGGCCGATGGCGGAGGGTGTGGAACTCCTGAACCACATCCAGGACGTCTACCTCTGCGAGGACATCACGATCGCGTAGCCGCCCCGCCCAGCAGCTTCGCTATCTCTCCGTGACGCGCCTCCGCGTCCCTCTCGCCCACCTCGATCAAGGCGCGGATGTAGTCGGGCTGGAACATCAGGAGACTGAGCAGATCCGGGCTCTTCGTGTCGCGGGTGCCGAGGCCGCGGGTCATGAAGCGGAACGCCTTCGGCAGCCGGGGCTCGAACCGGCTCGCGAGCCGGCCGAGATCCTCGGAGGGTCGCAGCAGCACCAGGTCGACGAGCCGGAGCGGACCTCGTTCCGACGCCGGCAGCCGCGCCAGCAGGCCATTGACGAGCTCCATCCGGTTCGCGTCCTGGTCGAGCTGATCCAGGAACACGGCGTTCAGGAGCACGCCCGCGAACTGGGCCGGCGGCGGGTAGGCGGCGGCTGCCGCCCTGGGCGCCAGGGGCTCGTAGCGGGTGGACACCGCGATCAGGCGATCGCAGCCCAGGTGCAGGGCCGGCGAGAGCGGTGAGGTCAGACGCACGCCGCCATCTCCATGCCAGGCGTCGCCGATCCGCACCGCCGGAAAGATCAGCGGCAGCGAGGCGGAGGCGAGGACGTGGTCGAGTGTCAGCAGCGCCCGCTCCGAGCGGCGCTTCGGCCGTTCCCAGGTCTCGATGTCGCGGCCCTGAACCCAGGTCACGGTCTGTCCCGTCGACCACTCGACGGTGGTCACGGCGACCGCGTCCAGCCGGCCGCGGGCCAGGTTCTTTGCGATTCCCGGCAGGACGCGGCCGTTCGACGCCTCGACCCCGAGGACGTTGGCAAGGTGATTGCCGAGCGGTGAGGTGTCGACGAGGCCGCGGACCTGAGGCCGGTAGCGCAGACCACCCGAAGCCAGGTTCAGCAGCCAGCGCAAGACCATCTTCCCCAACGACCAGCCGTCGTCCCGGAACACATGATCGGGAGTCAGATCGAGCCACGTGCGCATGAGTTCCTCGGTCGCCTCCGCGGCGCTTCCCGTGTGCGAGGCGAGGAAGGAAGCGTTGATCGCGCCGGCCGAAACGCCGGTCAGCACGTCGAAGTGGAACTCCGGAAGCCGCTTCGCCAAGTGGCGGACCAGCCCGACCTGGTAGGCCGCCCGCGCCCCGCCGCCGGTGAGGACGAGGCCGATTCGAGGCTTCCCGCTGTCGTTCCTGCTGTCGCCGCCGGCGGGCTGGCGCTCGGGTGCCCCTTTCGTTGTGGTCGGCACGCGCTCAGCCTTTGATCCTGCTCTCCGGCAGCCTCGTTCAGATCAGCTCGATGCGGCCTTCGAGCCCCGGAGCACCGGCAAGCCTCCGATCCGCTGTCAACAGGGTGGTGGAGAGCGCTTCGGCCAGGGCGACGTACACCGCGTCGTACGCCGAGACGTTGTGGCGGAGTGCCCAGATGCGGTCCAGGAATCGACGATGCTCGTAGCGTTCCGCCCGAAGGTGGCGCCAGCGCCGCAGGGCTCGGGTTCCCCGGGCGGCGTCGAAGGCACCTTGGCGCACGTAGCGCCGAAGCGCGTGCGCGATCTCCAGGTCCACGACGTGAGGAACGTGGATCTCGACCGACTCGGCCGCGAGTCTCGAGCTCAGGCGGCGGCCGGGCGCGGTGTCCAACAGCATCTCGACGGCCGCGGAGGCGTCGATCACCACCGGCGGGATTCTCTGGCCTCCCTCACGACATCAGCCGGGGTCTTGTCGAGCGCCACGGGGGGTTCGCTGCGAATGGCGTCCAGTACTTCCCGGCGGCTCGGCCGGCGGACGATCCGCTCGATCTCGCGCAGCACGAAGTGGGACATGGAGACTCCTTCCAGCGCGGCGCGGCTCTTCAGAAGGCGGTGGGTCTCCTCGGGGACGTTCCGGATCTGGAGCATCTTGGACATGTTTCGAACAATAGTTTCATGTGAAGCACATGTCAAGGAGCCCGGCCGGAGAAGACCGACGGCGGAAGCGGCGCACCCGGTGATAGGAATGGAAGCGGTGGAACTGACGTTGGAGCACGCGCTGCCGGACTGGACCAGAACGAGCTGACCGACGATGGAACTGGGCAACGGTGCAACGATCCGCTCCGTCTATCTCGGGCGAGTGAGCTATGAGGCCGGTGTCGAGCTGCAGCACCGGCTCCGGCAGCAGCTTCTGGACGGCGAACCCGATGCCTCGGATACGTTGCTCCTGCTCGAACATCCACCGACCTACACGGTCGGCCGGAACTGCGACCGGAGCGATGTCCTGGCGCAGCCCGACTGGCTCCGCCAGCGGGGAATCGCGGTCGCCGAGTGCGACCGGGGCGGGCGCGCGACCTACCATGGCCCGGGACAACTCGTCGGCTACCCGGTCATCGATCTGAGGGCGGATCGGCGGAACGTCCGCGGCTATGTCCGGGACCTCCAGGAGGTCCTGGTTCGCACCCTGGCGACATTCGGCATCGCCGCGGTGGGTGGCGAAGAGCGGGAGCGCATCGGCGTGTGGGTCGGTCGACGGAAGATCGCCTCGATCGGCATCCACCTCCGGCGCTGGGTCACGACCCACGGCTTTGCGCTCAATGTCTGCACCGACCTGGACGACTTCGCCGGCATCCTCTCCTGCGGCTTCGATGCCGGTGTGATGACTTCGATCGAGGAACTCACCGGCCGCCGTCGCGGTCTGGAGGATGTCGCCGCTCGCTGCGCGGAGAACTTCGCGCACGTCTTCGAGCGTCGTCTCGTCTCTGCAGAAGCCGCCGAGATGGGCTTCGGACCGGCGCTGCGCACCGCTAGGATCCGAGACGACACGTGGCCGCTTGAGAGTCGGTCGCCTGAGTCGTAACGCGCATGGACGAACTCGTTTCCATCGGCGCTCCGCCGGCCGCGGCGCGCGCGGTGCGTCTGCCGCGGCCGGACTGGCTTCGCATCCGGCTCAGCACGCCTGAGCCGTACCAGCGTGTCCGCCGGTTGATGGAAGGTCTGAACCTGAACACGGTGTGCGAGGAAGCGCGTTGTCCGAACATCTACGAGTGCTGGGGCGAGCACGGCACGGCGACGTTCATGATCCTGGGCGACACCTGCACCCGCCGTTGCGGGTTCTGCGCCGTCCACACGGGCCGGCCGGCTGCCGGCGTCGACGCGGACGAGCCGGCGCGAGTGGCGGAAGCCGCGACCGCCATGGGCCTGCGCCATGTGGTCGTCACGTCGGTCGACCGGGACGATCTTCCGGACGGCGGCGCCGGGCACTTCGCCGACACGATCCGCGCGATCCGGGAGCAGTTGCCTGGGGCCGCGGTCGAGGTTCTGACTCCGGATTTTAGGGGCGTCGAGGACGCTCTGGACATCGTGCTTGCCGAGCGGCCGCAGGTGTTCTCGCACAACATGGAAACCGTGCCCAGGCTGTACCGGCAGGCGCGGCCCGGCAGCAGCTACGAACGGAGCCTGGCGCTGCTGTCGGAGGCGGCGTCCAGGCGCGACGGCGGCGACTACGAGGGCAGGGTGAAGACGGGTCTGATGGTCGGCCTGGGGGAGACGACGGCCGAGCTCGAAGCGACGGTCCGGGACATCCGGGCGGCGGGAACCGAGATCCTCACCATAGGCCAGTACCTGCAGCCGACCCGCGAACACCTGCCGGTCGACCGCTACGTGCATCCGGAGGAGTTCACCCGGCTGCGCGGCTTCGCTCTCGGCCTGGGCTTCCGCCACTGCGAATCGGGTCCGCTGGTGCGCAGCAGCTACCACGCCCACGAGCACGTCGGCGCTCCGGCTGCCAGCCCCTGATGGAGACGCCATGACCGTCTTCTCGAGGGTGGTCGGCTGGTCCCTCCCGCTGATGCCGCCGCCGCTGGTGCGGTGGGCGGCCGCGCCGTACGTGGCCGGCGACGAGCCGGCCGACGCCCTCGACTGCGCCGCCGCGCTGAACCGGCGCGGGCTTGCCGGGACGCTGGCGCTGCTCGGCGAGGAGATCGACAGCCCGGAACTCGCTGCCGAAGGAACGGGGCTCTATCTCGACCTCGTCGATGCGCTCGCCGACCGCGGTCTCGACTGCAACGTGTCGGTCAAGCTCACGCTGCTGGGCCTCAAGGTCTCCCGCGGCCTCTGCCGCGACCACCTCTTCGAACTGGTGACGCGGGCGGAGGCCCGCGGGAACTTCGTTCGGATCGACATGGAGGACCACACCTGCACCACGGCCACCCTGGACCTCTACCGGGAGGCCGTGGCCGAGTCGCGAACGCGCGCCGCGGTCGGAGGGCCGACCGGTTCCGGCGCCGGTGGTGACGCGGTCGGCGTCGTGCTCCAGGCCTACCTGCACCGCACGCTGGCCGACATCGCGGCGCTGCCCGAGCGTGCCAACGTGCGCCTGTGCAAGGGCATCTACGTCGAGCCGCCGAGCGTGGCGATCCAGGACTACGGCAAGGTGCGCCGGAACTTCCTGGCCTGCCTCGAGGCTCTGTTCGATCGCGGCGCCTACGTCGGCATCGCGACCCACGACGACTACCTCCTGCGGGAATCGGCGGCGATCATCGAGCGCCGCGGCCTGGCGGGCGACCGCTACGAGTTCCAGATGCTGCTGGGGGTGACCGAGGAGCGGCGCGACCGGCTGGCGAGGGCCGGGCACCGCGTGCGCATCTACGTGCCGTACGGACGGCAGTGGTACGCGTACTCGACCCGCCGCCTGCGCGAGAACCCGAGTATCGCCGGTCACGTGGCGCGGGCGTTCTTCCTGCGCCTGATGCGCGGGCAGACGGGCACCGACTGGGGTAAGTAGGGCAGAATCGTCGCCTTCCGCGGGCGCGTCAGCTCCGCGGTCCATCCCGAGGGAGATGAGAAGGTGACTACGAGCAACGAGACGAACGCTGCCCGAAGCGGCGAAGCCCGCGTCGCCGTGATCGGCGCGGGCGAGATGGGCCGAACGTTGATCAGCGGCTGGCTGGATGCCGGCGCCGTCGCCGCCGAATCCATCTTCGCGACCGCCGGACACGAGGAGCGGATCGCGGCCGTGGGCGAGCGGTTCGGGATCGACGGCGCGGTCGACAACCGCCGCGCCGCCGAGTTCGGCGACATTGTTCTGCTGGCGGTCAAGCCGCAGACGGCGGACGAGGTGCTTCAGGAGATCGGCGACCTGCTCCATCCGGGCCAGATCGTTGTCTCGATCCTCGCTTCGGTCCGAACGTCCTACATCGAGCATCGCGTACCGGCCGAGGTTCCGGTCGTGCGCGCGATGCCGAACACGCCGAGCCGGGTCGCCGCCGGCATGACCGCTCTGTCGCCGGGCCGTTTCGCGTCCGCCGACCATGTGGCGCAGGCGGAGCGCCTGTTCCTGCCGCTCGGGCGTACCGTGGTGGCCGACGAGAAACACATGGACGCGATCACCGGGTTGTCGGCTTCGGGCCCGGCGTTCCTCTACATCGTGATCGAGGCGCTGGCCGAGGGCGGCGTCAAGGCGGGGCTGCCGCGGAAGATGGCGATCGAGCTCGCGGCCCAGACCTGCCTCGGTGCCGGCAAGATGGTGATCGACACGGACCGGCATCCGGCCCTGCTCAAGGACGAGGTGACGACGCCGGCGGGTTGCACCGTCGACGGCATTCTGCGCCTGGAGGAGGGTGGCCTCCGCGTGACGCTGATCAAGGCGATTATCGAGGCGGCCGCGCGCGCCCGCGAACTCGTACCCGACGAGTAGGGGCGGCATGCTTCGCTCCCTGCACGTCCGGAACCTGGCCGTGATCGAACGGGCGGAGCTCGAGTTCGGACCCGGGCTGAACGTGGTCACCGGCGAGACGGGAGCGGGAAAGTCCCTCGTCGTCGATTCGCTTTCGCTGCTCGCGGGAGGGCGGGCGAGTTCGGAGATGATCCGCACGGGCGCCGGCACGCTGGCGGTGAGCGGCGTCTTCGAGCCCTCGGGCGCCGCATGGCGAGGTCAGCTCGAAGAGGCCGGTGTGCCGGCGGACGGCGACGAACTCCTGGTGCGCCGCGAGGTCACCCGGGAGGGACGGAACCGGGTCTTCGTCAACGACCATCCGGTCACCGCGAGACTGCTCTCGACCGTCGCCCACGGTCTGATCCGGATCTTCGGCCAGCGGGACGAACTCGGCATGCTGTCGGCGGACCTCCAGCGGGCATGGCTCGACCGCTCCGGCGGCGACTCGTTGAGGACACTGGTCGATTCATGCGGCGAGGCTTACGGCGCCTACCGTGAGGCCGCCGACCGGCTCGAGCGGCTTTCCCTGGACGACCAGCTCCGCCAGGAACGGATCGACCTCCTGAAGTTCCAGACCTCGGAGATCGACGCCGCGCGTCTGTTGCCCCGCGAGGATGAAGAGCTGCGGGCCGAGCGCGAGGTGCTGCGCCACGCTGAAGCGATCGCGGGCGCGCTGCACCGGGCGATCGCCCTGCTCAGCGACGACGAGATGGCGGTCGACGGTCGAGTCGCGCAGGCCGAGAACGCGCTCTCGGACATTTCACGCTGGCAGCCCGAGGCCGGGCCGTGGGTCGAGACGCTGGCGGGAATCGGCGCGACCGTGAACGACCTCGCGCAGGAGTTGCGGAGCCGCGCGGCTGGCTGCGAGTCGGACCCGGCCCGTCTCAATCAGATCGAGGAGCGGTTGAGCGTGATCGAGCGGCTGACCCGCAAGCATGGCGGCAGCAGTTCGGATGTCCTGGAGCACGGCCGCCGCCTGTCGGAGGAACTCCTCGAACTGGAAACCGCGGACGTGCGCCGGGAGGAGGTGGAGCAGGAAGCCGCGGCGCGCCTCGCCGAGTACGCCGCGCGGGCCGAGGCGCTCTCCGCGGCCCGGCGCGAGCGGGCCGGCGCCCTCGAGCGCGAGGTTCTCGGTCACCTGCACGACCTGGCCTTCGAGCGGGCGGCGTTCGAGGTCGAGATCGCCCGCGAGCTTCGTGCCGGCAGCCCGCTCGAGTTCGATGGCGAGCGGATCGTTTTTGACGCCCAGGGCGTCGATCGGGTCGCCTACCGGTTCAGTGCGAATCCGGGCGAGGACCTTCGGGCGCTGTCACGGGTCGCTTCGGGTGGCGAGCTGGCGCGCCTGTTCCTGGCGCTTCAGACCGCGGTTCGGGGCGGCGGTCCCGCCGAGGGTTCGACCCTCGTGTTCGACGAAGTGGACTCAGGTGTCGGCGGCGCAGAGGCGGCGATCGTCGGCCGCAAGCTCCAGCGTCTCGCCAACGGCGGCCAGATCCTGGCGGTGACCCACCTGCCCCAAGTGGCGTCCCGCGGCAACCTCCACCTCGAAGTGAAGAAGGAGGTCCACGCCGGCCGAACCCGAGTCGACGTCCACCGCCTCGACCACCAGCACCGCATCGAAGAAGTCGCCCGCATGCTCGCCGGCGAGCACGTCACGGACGCTTCCCGCTCAGCCGCCGCCGAACTGCTCGCCGCTGGCGCCGAGTAGCGCACCGGCCATGCTCGACGTATGGCCCTGGGACGGCGACCTGAACGAGGTGAAAGCGGCCCTCTCGGCGGGTCGGGTCCTGGCGATCCCGACTGAATTCTCCTACGGCCTAGCCGTCGATCCACGTTCGAGAGCAGGAGTCGAGGCGATCTACCGGCTCAAGGAGCGCGAGCGCGGGAAACCGCTGCCCGTCGTGGCCGCCAACCTCGGGCAGGCACTCGACCTCGGCGTCGAATCGAACGAGGCGATCCGCTTTGCCGAGGCACACTGGCCGGCGCCGCTCACCGTGGTGGCGCCGCTTCGTGCCGGCCTGAGTGTGCCGGCGGCCGCCGGGGGAGACACGCTGGCGGTACGGGTGCCGGACCACGACCGACTCAGGACACTCCTTCAGGCTCTCGGTCATCCACTGACCGCGACGAGCGCGAACCGGAGCGGCGAGCCGCCCGCGTGTGGCCTGGCGGACCTCGAACCGATCCTCCGTGCCGCCGGCGCGCTGGCGATAGGCGGCGAGCGGACACCCGGGGGGCTGGCATCCACCGTGGTATCTTGGACTTCCGCCGGTTTGCGGGTGTTGCGCCGCGGGCGCTTCCAGATCTAGACACCCGCGGCCGGCGCAGTCGTGAGGTCCAGGACACCCAAGACCGTGAGCCGTTTCGCCTCGTCCCTTGCCGGTTTCTTCGGCGTCTGGTTGCTGCTCCAGGCAGCAGCTCCGATTCACGCTCAGGAGCCTCTTGCCGCTTCGCGTACCGAAGGAGCCCCCGCGGTCGACCTGGACGGTGACGAGATCGGGGTCGACGAAGTCTCGCGCGGCCAGACCGGCTACGGCCTGTCGGTGTTCGCCGGCAGCGAGCCGGAGCGCTTCGGCGTCGAGGTCGTCGGCGTCTTGCGGGAGATGGACCCCGGCACGAGCTTCATCGTCGCCCGGTTGAGCGGCAAGGGGCTCGAGGAGTCGGGCGTGGTGGCCGGAATGAGCGGCAGCCCGGTCTACATCGACGACCGTCTGGCCGGCGCCGTGGCCTACTCCTGGGCGTTCACCAGCGAGGCTCTGGCGCTGATCACGCCGATTGCGGCGATGCGGCAGTTGAGCACGCTCGATCCAGGCGAAGCGGCCGGCGGTTCGCTTGGCCTGTCCGCTCCGGGCGCGCCCGCGCCGTTCGAGCGCTCGGTGCGGCAGATGCTCGAACCTCCGGAGGACGTGGCCGAGGCGGTCCGCGAAGTCGTGGCTGAGCAGCTTGGGGCTCTGCTGGCCCCGGCAGACTGGGGCGGCCGCGGCGCCTCGATCGCCACGCTGGGCTTCGGCGAGCCGGTGCGGCGGATGCTCGCCGCCGCTCCCGCCGGGCGCGCAGAGACTTCCGACGCACCCGAACTCGGCGCGGGCAGCGCGGTCGCGGGCGTCCTGATCGACGGCGACCTGAAGCTCGCGGTCGGAGGCACGGTGACCCGGGTGGAAGACGGTGAAGTTCTGGCGATGGGGCACCCCTATCTCGGCGTGGGGCCCCTGGGGGTGCCGATGGCGACGGTCGAGGTGGTCGGCGTCGTCGCGCGGCTCAACAGCTCGACCCGGCTGAGCAACATCGGTCCGGTGGTCGGCGCCTTCGACCAGGACCGGTTCGCCGGGCTCAGGGGCACGCTCGGCGCGGAGGCCCGGACGATCCCGATGACGATCGACGTCGAGACGCCGAACGGCGAGTCTCGCCGTTTCGACCTCCGGCTCGCCGACCTGCCCATCATGTTGCCGTCGCTGGTCGGCATCCCGACCATGCAGGCGCTCGATTCGGCCTCGTACGGCGCCGGCGAGAGCAGTCTCGACATGACCGGCACCTTGCGGCTGCGAGGCCACGCCGACGTGCCGCTGCGCCAGGTCTTCGACGGCTCGAACCCCGGCATCCGCGCCGCTTTCTACCTCATCGCCCTGGTAGGCGCCCTGGTCCACTCGGACTACGAGGCGGTGGAGGTGGAGGGCATCGACCTGACTCTGACCCAGGGCCACGCTCCGCGCACGATCACCATCGAGCGGGCCCAGGCATCTTCAACCCGGGTCCGCGCGGGCGATACGGTCCAGGTCGTCTTCGATCTGCGCCGGCATCGCGGCGACCGGTTCCAGGAGACGCTGGATGTCGTTGTGCCCGAGGACCGGCGCCCCGGCCGCTACTACCTGTTCGTGGGCGACGGTGTCAGCATCGACGCCGCCCGGCTCCAGCTTCAGCCGAGCAAGGCCTCCTCTCTCGAGGACGAGCTGAAGCTGCTGCGATCCTTCAAGTCCCAGAGCCGGCTCGCGGCGCTGGGCGTCGTACCGGCGCGCGGGCTGATCGTCCAGGGTCGGCCGATGCCCGACCTGCCGGCCACCGTGCGGTCGATCTGGCAGGCGTCGCCGCTGCAGGGGGAGCCGCGGGCTCTGAACCTGGCGATCGTCAGCGAAGACGCTCGCGACCTCGGCACGCCGCTCGACGGCCTGTTCCGGATCGACCTCCAGATCCTGCCCGGTACCACGCCGTGAGGAGCCGGCACCGTATCGCCGCGGCGATGGCCGCGGCTGCGATCTCGGTGCTCGCCGGCGCCGGAACCACTGCCGCCTCGGAGGTCCAGATCTGGCGCGCCAACAGTCAGGCCGCCTTCCTTGCCGGCGAACTGGTCGACGTCAGCGTCGATCGCCTGGGCGTTCTGAGGCTGGCGCAGCGCGCGGAGCAGTTCGCCACCCTTTCCGAGCCCTTCCTGTTCTCCTTCGCCGGCGCGAACGGCCGCTTCGCGGCCGGGACCGGCAACTCGGGCAAGGTGCTCGAGATCACCGCCGGCGCCGACGCCGGCTCGGTTGCGGAACTGTTCGCGGCCGAGGAGCCGGAGATCTTCGCGGTCTGGGTCGACGGCGACGGTGTCGTCTACGCCGGGTCGTCGCCTGACGGCAAGGTGTATCGCAAGCGCCCGGACGGGGAAGTCGAGGTCGTCTTCGATCCCGAGGCGAAGTACATCTGGGCGCTCCTGGGCGACGGCGATGGCGGTCTGCTGGTGGGCACCGGGCCGGAGGGCAAGCTCCATCGGGTCGACCTGGGAAGCGGAGAGTCGACGCTGCTCTATGACAGCACGGATCTGCACATCCGCTCGCTCGCCCGGCGCGCGGACGGCACACTCTTCGCCGGTACCGCGGGCGAGGGCCTCCTGCTCGAGATCGACGCCGAGGGAGCGGCCCGCACCCTCTACGACGCGGCCGGGCCGGAAGTGCTGGCGATCGTTCCGGGCGGGGAAGGCGCCTTCTACGCGACCGCCCTGGCCTCCGAGGCGAGCTTCGTCGACCTGAGCAGCGCGCGGCGATCGTCCTCGGGCGGCTCGTCGAGCGGGGCCACCAGCCGTACCGGCGGCAATGGCGGCGGTTCGACGGAATCGAACGATCAGACGACCCAGGTCACGGCCCAGGCCGGGGCGATATCGGTCGGCAGTCGCGCCGCCTCGTTCAAGGGACCTCGTTCCGAGGTGCTGCGGATCGATGGAAGCGGCTCGGTCGAGTCGATCTGGAAGTTCGAGGCCGAGACGGTGTACGCCCTGAGCTACCAGCAGGGCAGGCTCTGGGTCGCCACCGGCCAGGAGGGCAAGCTGTTCAGCTACCAGAACGAGCAGATGGTGCTGGAGAAGGACCTCGACCAGGGCCAGATCGTTGGACTCGCGGAGGGGCCGGCGGGCCCCGTCTTCGCGAGCACGAACGCGGCGGCCGTCTACGGCTTCGTCGGCGGCGGGTCCGCCGGGCTGGCGGAGCGGGGTACGGTCACCGCCAAGCCCCTCGACGCGTCGTCGGTGGCGAGCTTCGGCTCGATCCGCTGGCGTGGCCGCGCCGGCGACGGAGTCGAAGTCGCGCTTTCCGCCCGCAGCGGCATGAGTTCGACACCGGACGAGACCTGGTCCGGGTGGACGACGGCCTCGGTGGCGCGGGAGGCGCCGCTCTCCGACCTGCCGCCGGGCCGGTACCTGCAGTGGCGGGCCGAACTTCGCGGCAGCGGCGACCGGACGCCTGAGGTCGTGGCGGTCGAGGTCACCTACCGCCAGCACAACCGAAAGCCGGAGATCAAGAAGCTGGACGTGCTGCCCGCGGGCACGATCCTGGTGCCGACGAACTTCAACCCCTCGAACCAGGCCTACGAACCGGCGCACCCGAACCGCGACCGCATCTTTACCGTCGTCGGCGACCCGGCGCAGACCCAGAGCGGTTCCACCAAGACCCTCTGGAAGCTCGGCTACCGGACCCTGCGCTGGGAGGCCGAAGACCCGAACAAGGACCGTCTCCGCTACCGGCTCTCCTTCGCCCGGGAGGCGGCTCTAGCGGAAGCCGGCGCGAACGGCGGGGACGAGAAAGGTCTGTGGCTCGAGGTGGCGGACGATCTGAAGGCGACGTTCTTCAGCTTCGATGCCACGGTGCTTCCGGACGGCGTCTACCGCTTCCGGGTGGAAGCCAGCGACCGGCTCGACAACGTCGCGGGTGAGGCATTGGAAGCGGAAGAGATCTCGGCCGCGGTGGTCGTCGACCACAGCCCGGCCCGGCTCGTCTCCGCGACCCGTGACGGCGACCGGGTGACCGCGGTGGTCGAGGACGCCTGGAGCCCGCTGCGCGAAGCGGTGATCAGCGTCGACGCGGACGAGTGGCGTTCCGTCCGGATCGAGGACGGCCTCCTCGACAGTCAGCGCGAGACGCTCTCCATCACTGCTCCAGAAGGCGCCCGGATGCTGCTACTGCGGCTCACCGACGCCGCTCACAACGTGACCACGATCGACCTCTCAGGCCAGCTCGGGAGCGGCGAATGAGCGAGCGAATCGGAGTCTTCCCGGGTTCCTTCGACCCGGTCCACAACGGCCATCTCGACCTGATCGAGCGCGCCCGCCGGCTCTTCGACGTGCTCTACATCGCTGTCCTCTACAACGAGCAGAAGCAGGCCCTGTTCTCGGTGGAGGAGCGGATCGACCTCCTGCGGGATCTGGTCGGCGACTCCGCCGATTGCCGGGTCGAGAGCTTCAGCGGCCTCCTCGTCGACTACGCCCGCGAACGGAACGCCAGTGCCGTCGTCCGCGGCCTGCGCTCCGGCGCGGACTTCGACTACGAGCTGCCGATGACCCTGATGAACCGTCGCCTCGCCCCAGGCATCGACACGATCTTCCTGCTCCCGGCGCCGGAGTGGATCTACCTCTCGAGCCGATTGACCAAGGAGGTCGGCGGCCTCGACGGCGACCTGACGGGCGTCGTGCCGCCCGCGGTGCTGGAGGCGCTACGCCGGAAGCTGGGCTAGCCGCGCAGCAGTTCAGCGAACCTCTTCCGACTGATGCCGGCACCCTTGAGGATGCTGGCCAGCGTTCCTCGCGGAAGGTCTCCTTTGTGCATCGGAATCACGATCGGAGCGTCGCGCCCCGGTTTCCGCATGATCAGGTGAGAGCCACGCCAGCGCGACTCGGCCCAACCGTCGTTCTGGAGCGCGCGGCGAGTCTGTCTGGGGCTAACGGACGGCAGCTTCGCGGACGGCGGCATTCGGGACTAGCCAGACTGGAATGCTCAGCCAGTCGGAGGCCTTTCGCCTTGCCGGTGGCTTCACGCTCACCATCGAGGCGGTAGGGGCTAGCCCGCGCTCAGAGAGTACGTCCAACAGGGTTTCGTGTTCGCAGCAGTCCTCGAAGAAGCCGGCGAGAGCCTCCTCGAGCATTCGGTACGACTCCTCCCTGGTGTCGCCGTGGCTCGCAACGTCCAGGGCGGGGCAGGTGGCGACCCAGACGTCACCCTCGCGGTGCGCCTCGACCTGGACGGTAACCGTCCAGGCCAGACCATGGCTGCTCGTCTTCTTGGCTCCTGCCCGCACGGTCGTTCCACTCCCAGGCACGTTCTCGGGGCGCGGACTACGGTATCAGGACGTCCCGCTACCGAGTCCTCGACGAGGGCCCTCCGAGGCCCCTAAATCGACTTCGGGCCGACCGTCCCGGTCGAGGTCAGGTTCGTTCCCGTCAAGGGGTCGTGCACCGTGATCACGTACGAATGTTCGCGGCGGCGGAGTTGCAGATCGGTCTCGTAGTAGAAGATCTGGCCCGGCTGCGGTTCCTGGGAACCGGTGATCGGGACTTTCTCGGAGGACACTTCGGAGCGGTTGCCGGCTTCGTCCATCGTCGTCACGCGAATCTCCACCACGCTCAGCCATTCGCCGGCGACGGGCAGGAGCTGGATCTCGTCGAGTGGGATCGCGACCTCGACATGCACGGACATCTTGCGGCGGCCGGCGCGGAACGGTTCGGAGAGGCGCACCTGGAGCGGTAGCGCCTCGGGCGGATCGCCGAACAGCAGCGCGGCTTTCGCCGTCATGTCGAGCTCGTGGTCGCGCGACATGTCCACGTAGCCCTCGCGTGTGCGGGCGTCGAGGTCGGCTCGGCCCACCAGCCGCACCACGATCTCGTGGAACCGGTTGTCCTCACGGCGCTGGGGCTCGAAACCGAGCCAGTAGTACGAGCGCGTGTCCGCGACCACGCTCGCCAACGCAACGTCGCGGCGCGCGTTGATCAGCGGCACGCCTCCGGTCGAGGAGGCCAGCAGGTGCAGGGCGCTGTGGATCGTGTCTTCTCTCTGGAGCGTGCCCGGCGCCGGACCGGTCGTGTCGGGCTGAGCGTTGGCGCCGAATCCTCTCGACGCGTCTCCGAAGAAGTCTCTGGTGAGGCCCGGCACGTCCACCGGGTAGAGCGAGAAGCCGATCAGGTTCGCGGTCGACACCAGCGGACCATAGAGGTCGTGCTCGCTCATCACCCTGCGGTCGATCGAGAGTGTGCTGTCTTCCGACAACGTGTCCCGGGCGAAGATCTCCACCGACCCCGGCCAGCCGCCGGCGAGCAGCAGCATGACCTTGCGGCCGGGCCGGTCGGCGAACCGGCGCATGGTTGCCATCGCCGCCAGCACGGAACTCTCCAACTGGTTGCTCAGCTTCTCCCGGTAGCGGAGGTTCATGCGGGAGTCATCGCCGCTCAGGCCCGATGCGACCTGCTGCCCCGATCCGAATAGTCCGCTCTGATTCCTGCCGGCTTCGTGATCGGCCATCAGCTGCCGTTCCTGAGCGACCTCCTTCCGTGCCAGCAATTGCAGCAGGCCGTGGGACGGCCGGGAGCGGGCCCGGTCCAGCGCGTCCCTGAACTGCTCGTCCGAGTTCGTCCAGGCCGTCAGCGTCTCCACGGTCTGGCCGTCGTAGGCGATGGCGGCGATCCGGTCGGCGGGACCGAGTTCTCCGAAGTCGTCCGCCAGGCGGTCGAGCACCCTGTTCCGGTCGCGCTCGATGGAGAAGAGATCGTCGATGAAGACCAGGAAGTTCGTGCCTACCGGCGCGTTCAGATCCAGGGCTGGCACTCCGGCGATGTCGGCGGTCGCTCCACCGGCGGCGAAGCCATCCTCGATCTCCGTGAAGTAGTCGATCGGCGTGGGCTCGCCATCGACCAGGAGTTCGAAGTCCGACGGCTTCAGGCCCCGGACGCGGGTTCCCTGACGGTCGGTGACGACGACCTCGACGTTCACGACGCGAACGTCGATCGTCTCCGAGAACACCTCGGGGATCTCCACCTCCTGGCCCGGTGCCGGCGGGGCCGCCCACACGAAGGCCACGAGAAGCCAGGCGACCTGAAGGGTTCGCCGGGACCTCACCGTGACTCGTCGACCGCCTTCAGTTGGCGCCGCGGTGGACGCTGCCGCCGGCGTCGACGGTCCAGGTGTCCGTGCCGTGGATCAACTGATCGAGGGTCTGCGGCCGCGCCGTCGTCAACTCGTCGATCTGGTCGATGACGCCGGCGTCGTACGTGGGGGCGTCGACCGCGCGGAGGACGCCCAGGGGAACGGGGAAGTCGCCCAGGCCGTCGCCGGTCGAGATGCTCGCCATCTGGAACGCCAGGGACGGATTCGCGTGCTTCTCGTCCCACACGAGGCAGTCGTCGGCGGTCTTGCCGTTGCCGAGTTCGATGACTTCGAAGTCCGTTCCGGTGAAGCGCAGGCCCTTTTCCTGGTTGTCGCCGAACACCAGGGGCTTGCCGTGCTCCAGGTAGAGCCCGTTCTGCTGCCGGTTGTTCTTGTCGGTCAGGGCGGCGAACGCCTTGTCGTTGTAGATGTTGCAGTTCTGCATCACCTCGACGAACGCCGAGCCCTTGTGGGCCGCTGCCCTCTTCAGCACCTCCTTGAGATGGGGCATGAAGATGTCGACGCTGCGCGCGACGAACGTGGCGCCGGAGCCGATCGCGATGTTCAGCGGGTTGAACGGGAAATCGACCGAGCCGTGCGGCGTCGACTTCGTCCGCTTGCCGAGCTCGCTGGTGGGCGAGTACTGCCCCTTCGTCAGGCCGTAGACCCGGTTGTTGAAGAGCAGGATCTTGACGTTCACGTTCCGGCGCAGGGTGTGGATCAGGTGGTTGCCGCCGATCGACAGGGCGTCGCCGTCGCCGGTGACGACCCAGACGTCGAGATCCGGTCGGGTCATCTTGATCCCGGTCGCCACGGCCGGCGCGCGCCCGTGGATCGAGTGGAAGCCGTACGTGTTCATGTAGTACGGGAAGCGGCTGGAACAGCCGATTCCGGACACGATGACGAACTTCTCGCGGGGGATTCCCAACTCCGGGAACACCTGCTGGACGGCGGAGAGGATGGCGTAGTCGCCGCAGCCGGGACACCAGCGGACCTCCTGGTCGCTCTGGAAGTCCTTTCTGGTCAGGGGCTTCGCTTCGGTCGTCGGCATGTCCACCTCAAGCTCCGGCCATCTGCTGGATCCGATGGAGGATCTCGTCCCGCGTGAAGGGCTTGCCTTCGACCTTGGAGTAGGTCTCGATGTCCTTCAGGTAGCGGGCGCGCAGCAGCAGGGCCAACTGGCCCAGGTTCATCTCGGGCACGAGGACGCGCTCGAAGCGATCGAGCACGTCGCCCAGGTTGCGCGGGAAGGGGTTGAGGTGCTTCAGGTGGGCGCGACTGACCGTGAGGCCGTCGGCCCATGCCTGGTTCACGGCGCCGGTGATGGCGCCCAGCGTGCTGCCCCAGCCGAGGACGAGGAGCCTGCCGCTCTGCGGTCCTTCGACCTCGATCTCGGGAATCTCGTTCGCGATCCGGGCGACCTTCTCGGCGCGGAGCCGCACCATGTGGTCGTGGTTTTCCGGTTCGTAGTTGACGTTTCCGGTGACGTCTTCCTTCTCGAGGCCGCCGATGCGGTGCTCGAGCCCCGGAGTGCCCGGGATCGCCCAGGGGCGCGCCAGCGTTCGCTCGTTCCGCATGTAGGGCATGAAGCCCTCGGCGTCCTGGTGGAAGTCGACGCGGAGGTCGGGGAGTTCCTCGACCTCGGGGATGCGCCAGGGTTCGGCGCCGTTCGCGATGTAGCCGTCCGAGAGCAGCACGACCGGAGTCATGTAGTTCGTCGCCAGGCGCACCGCCTCGAGGGCCGTATCGAAGCAGTCGGCGGGCGAGGACGCGGCGATCACCGGCACCGGCGACTCGTTGTTGCGCCCGAACATGACCTGCAGCAGGTCCGCCTGCTCCGTCTTCGTCGGCAGACCGGTCGAGGGTCCGCCGCGCTGGATGTCGCAGATCACGAGCGGCAACTCGACCATCACGGCGAGGTTGATGCCCTCGGCCTTGAGCGCGATGCCGGGTCCGCTCGAGCAACTGACGCCGAGCGCGCCGCCGAAGGACGCGCCGATCGCGGAGCAGACCGCGGCGATCTCGTCCTCGGCCTGGTAGGTCGTGACGCCGAAGTGCTTGTAGGTCGCCAGTTCGTGGAGCACGTCGCTCGCCGGCGTGATCGGGTAGGCGCCGAGGAACAGGGGCAGGCCGCTCCGGCGGCTCGCCGCCACCAGACCGATCGCCAGCGCCGAGTTGCCGTGGATGCTGCGGTAGGTGCCGGGCTCGAGCTTGGCCGGCTCCACGTCGTACCGCACCTGGAAGGCGTCGGTGATGTCGCAGAAGTTCCAGCCCGCCTTCATCACCTTGACGTTCGCCTCGGCGATCTCGGGCCGGCGGCGGAACTTGACCCGCAGCCAGTCGATCGTCGGTTCGAGCGGCCGGCTGAACAGCCAGTAGATCATCCCCAGGGCGAGGAAGTTCTTGCACCGGTCCTTGGAACGGACGTCGAGTTCGCTCTCCTCCAGCGCCCGCCGGGTCATCGTGGTCAGGGCGACCTGGTACAGCCGGAAGGCGTTCAGGCTGTCGTCCTCGAGCGGGTTCGACTCGTAGCCGGCGCGCTTCAGGTTACGCGGCGTGAACTCGTCCGTATTGACGATGATCACGCCGTTATCGCGCAGGTCGCGGAGGTTCGCCTTGAGCGCCGCCGGGTTCATCGCGACGAGCACGTCCGGGGCGTCGCCGGGAGTGTGGATGTCGTGGTCGGCGATCCGGACCTGGAACGCGGAAACGCCCGGCAGCGTCCCAGCCGGAGCCCGGATCTCGGCCGGGAAGTCGGGCAGCGTGGACAGGTCGTTGCCGATCAGCGCCGACGTGTTCGTGAACTGGGTGCCGGTGAGCTGCATGCCGTCGCCCGAGTCACCGGCGAAGCGAATGACGACGTCGGAGACTGTCGCTTCAGCGGCCTTGCCGGCATCCGTCTGCCCTGCGATCGGGAGGGTCATGGTGGTTCTTGGGATGTGGCAGCCGGGCGCTATCGGGGGCGGAACCTCTGCCCGCCGCCGCGCCTGCGGGCTCCGTCCGCGGGACAGTCTGGGGGCAGATAGTACCATGACGCTGCCCCGCGGATCGGCGAGAACCCCAGGTGCCCAGTCGCGAGAAAAGAGCGAGCCGAAGCAGGCCATGGCGGCGAGTCGCATGGCTGTCCGGGTTGGCTCTCGCGTTGGCGCTCTCGATCGTCACGGTGTCGCTGGACGCGCCCCTGGCGCTCGACTTGCTTGCCTGGACCCTGATCACAATCGTCGGGGGAGCTATCGGCTGGACGCTCGTGGTCTGGCTGCAGCGCCGGTTGCTGTGGCGGGTGGGTCGGCGACTCGCTTTCAGCTACGTGCTGTTGGGTCTGCTGCCGTTCCTGCTCAGCCTGGTGCTGGTCATCGTCGCCGCCTACCTCCTGTCTGGCTTCTTTCTTGGCCATCTCTACCGCGACGCGGCGATCGGTCTCCACGAGGAACTCGAGGCGGTGTCCGGGTTCCTTCTCCAGCCCCTGGAAATGGGGCTTCTGGACCCCTCCGCTCTGCCTGCCGCGCAGGGTGGCGCCGCTCTGGCGTACTACCAGGACGGCGTCCGGGCGGGCGGGGATTCGCGGGCGCCGGCGACCTTTCCGGCGTGGCTGGAGACGGACGGGGCGACCGACGGTCAGAGGCGGCGGAGCAGGGTTCCTCCGCTGGTCGCGTTGCCCGACGGGTCGGCCACCCTTGCAGCGGTCTTTCGCAGGGGGCCCTCGGGAGTCGTTGCGTTCTACGACCCGGCGGCAAGGGGGCTGCTGGAACGGGAGCTGAGCCGGCGAAGCGACGTCTGGACCCGGCTCCGCGGCCCGGGCGAGACGGACGGCGCGGGCTGGACGGTCCAGGTCTTCGGGGGTGGGCAGTTCGTACTGCAGCCGTTGGCGCGGACCCAGGGGAGTGTGGAGCGCGAGGACTTCTTCGAATCCCTGAACGCGAGTTCTCCTTTCAGCATCGTCGGTGTCGAGATGGCCGGGCCGCTCAATGCGTTCGCCGACGGCGCGCCGGTCTCGGCGCCGGTCTCGGTGTCGTTGGCGGCGACCCAGCCGATCGTCTTCCGCCATCTCTTCTCGGCCTCGAGCCAGGTGGACACGCTGGGCTGGTTCTTCTTCGGCCTTGCCACTTTCCTGCTCTTCGACGTCTTCATCGCGGCGACGGTCATGGCCATGTTCATGATCCTCGGGCTCAGCCGTGCCGTGAACCGGTTGAGCGCGGCCACCGGGGCGGTGCAGGCGGGAGACTTCTCGGCCCGCATTCCGGTGCGGCGCAAGGATCAGCTCGGCGCGCTCCAGCGGTCGTTCAACGAGATGGCGGCGGGCCTTGAGCGCCTGATCGCCGAGCGCACGGCCAGGCGGGCCCTGGAGCAGGAACTCGAGTTCGCCCGCGAGGTCCAGAAGAACCTGATCCCCGGCCAGGGACTGCAGGTGGAGGGGGTCGAGTTCGCCACCTTCTTCGAGCCCTCGGCCGCGATCGGCGGGGACTACTTCGACATCCTCAAGCTTCCCGGTGAGTGGGAAGGGGACAGGGGCCGGCTTGGCGTAGTCATTGCGGATGTGGCCGGCCACGGCCTCTCGGCCGGTCTCCGCATGGCGATGCTCAAGGCCGGCCTGCTCACCCTGGTGGAGGAGGGCAAGCCGGCGCGGCAACTGCTTCCCGCCCTGGACGGCCTGGTGCGCAAGGAGAGCGACCGCGTCTTCGTCACCGCGAGTCTCTCCCTGATCGACGTGTCGACCGGCGTCGTCGAGATGACGAACGCAGGCCATCCTCCCGCCTACCTGCTGCGGAACGGCGAGATCGAGGAGATTCTGCTTTCCGGGTCCCCGCTCGGCGCGCTCGGCGCGGACTACGGCTTTCGGCGGTTCGAACTTGAGCCCGGCGACGTCATGGTCTGGCTCTCGGACGGCTTCATCGAGGCCGCGGACGCCGACGGCGAGGTCTTCGGCTACGAGCGCACGATCGACTCCCTCAAGGGTTCGGCCGACAGTGCGATGGAAGTGCGGGACCGCATTCTCGGCGACATCCGCCGCTACACCGAAGGCGTGGGCGCCGAGGACGACCTGACTCTGGTCGTGATGCGCTACCAGCCGGAGGCGGCTACCTCCGAGACGCCGGTCGACCATGAGCTGCTGCGGGCGGCCGGCGGCTGAGGAGAAACGGTGCGCGTCGTCGTCCGGGTCGCCCTGGCGGCCGCGGTTCTGCTGGCCGGCGCGGCGGCGGCCGGCGCCGAACTCGCGATTCTGACCAACGGCCACCACTACAAGGTGACCGGCTGGGAAGTTCAGCACCGTGGCGAGGTCGTGGGCGCCGAGCGGATCCGGCTGATCCTCGAGGGCGGCGGCACGGTGACCCTGCCGCTGATACGGGTAGAGCGCATCGTCGATGACGAGATCGTCGAGGAGCCGCCGCCGGACTCCCCGGCTGAACCCGGTTTCACGTTCGACTACCGGCCCGGGCAGACGGCGCCGTCGACGCCGTACGGGGAACTCTTCCTCGAGGTGGGCCGCGAGCACGAACTGAATCCCGATCTGCTGGCGGCTCTGGCGAGGGCCGAGTCGAACTACGACCCGGGCGCCGTGTCCTCCAAAGGCGCCCGCGGGCTGCTCCAGTTGATGCCGGCGACCGCCGAGCGGTTCGGAGTGTCGGCGCGCGAGCTTCACGACCCGGCCCGTAACGTGCTGGCGGCGGCCCGCTACCTGACCTGGCTCCGTCGCCGCTTCGAGGACGATCTGCCGCGCGTGCTCGCCGGCTACAACGCCGGCGAAGGCGCCGTCGACGCCCATGACGGCGTTCCGCCCTACCGCGAGACGGTGACCTTCATCGGCCGCGTCTACGGCTTCCTCGGCCTGTAAAGACTGGGTGCGCCGGCCTTCTGACCCGCATCAGGCGCGATGCCGCGAAGCGGCGAGCGCGAGCTGCTCCGCGCCTTTACCGCGCCCGCGGGTGGTACTCGTCGTACAGCGTCCGCAGGCGGTGCTCGTGGATGTGCGTGTAGATCTGCGTCGTCGTGATGTTCGCGTGTCCGAGCATGACCTGGACGGCGCGCAGGTCGGCGCCGTGTTCCAGCAGATGGGTGGCGAAGCTGTGGCGCACCACATGGGGCGAGAGATCGGGGATGCCGGCGCCCCGCCCGTAGTTTCTGAGCAGCTTCCAGAACCCCTGCCGGGTCAGTCCACTCCCGCGATAGCTGACGAAAACGACGTCGTGGCGGCCCTTCGCCATCACCGGCCGCACTTCCTGCAGGTAGCGGTTGAGCCAGTTCTCGGCCGATTCGCCGACCGGCACGACCCGTTCCTTGGCCCCCTTGCCGAACGCGATGAGGTATCCGGCGTCGAGCTGAAGCTGGGTCCGTTCGAGGCCGACCATCTCGCTGACGCGCAGGCCGGTGGCGTAGAGCAGCTCGATCATCGTGCGGTCGCGGATCCCTGCCGGACGGCTGACATCCGGGGCCTCGAGCAACGCCTCGACCTGATCTTCGCGCAGCACCTTGGGTAGCCGGCGCGGCAGCCTGGGCGGGTAGAGGTTGACGGCCGGGTTGTCGCCCCGGTCGCCCTCGTTGACCAGGAAGGCGTAGAACCGGCGCATCGAGACCAGGGCGCGGCTCACCGATCGGGGCGACAGCCCGTCCCGGCGCAGTCGCCGCAGATGCTGTCCGAGCTCCCCTGTGGACGCCGTCAGCAGGCCGCCGCCGGCGTCCTCCAGGTTGCCCGCGAGCCGCACGAGATCGCGCCGGTAGGCGTCGACCGTGTGCTGGGAGAGGCCCCGCTCCACCAGCAGCCCGTCGAGATAGCGGTCCAGCGTCCGCTCGCTCTCGGACACCCTGGCGGGCCTGCTCGGCGTGTTCGTAGCGGCCATTCCTATAGCCAACAATCTATCAGTCAAACACTGGGTGCGCGGGTCTTCCGACCCGCATCGGGCGCGATGCCGCCAAGCGGCGAGCCCGAGTCGCGCCGCGCTACGATTCGCCAATGACCAGACGAACCATCGCCGTTGCCTCTTGCCCGCTTTCCCTTCTCCTCCTCGCCGCCTGCACCCAGCCGGCCGCCCAGCCCGATACCACGACCCAGCTCGCCACCTGGATCGCCGACCTCGCCGACGATGCGATGGAGGGCCGCGGCCCGGGCACGGCCGGCGACGTCGTGGCCCGGCAGTACATCGCCGACGCGATGGCCGGGATGGGCCTCGAACCCGCCGCCGCGGACGGCGGCTGGGAGCAGCCGTTCGACATTGTCAGCATCGACTCCACAGTGCCTGAAACCTGGACCTTCACTTCGGGCAGCGGCCACAGCGCCGAGTTTGCCTTCTGGGACGAGTTCATCGCGCACAGCGGCGTGCAGTCGGAGCAGGCCGCGATCGAAGACGCAGAGGTGGTCTTCGTCGGCTACGGCATCCAGGCGCCGGAGTACGGCTGGGACGACTACGGCGACGCGGATCTCGCCGGCAAGGTGCTCGTCATGATGAATAACGACCCGGACTGGGATCCGGACCTGTTCGAGGGCGACCGCCGGCTCTACTACGGTCGCTGGACCTACAAGTACGAGAGCGCCGCGGCCCAGGGCGCGGTTGGCGCGATCATCATCCACACGACCCCCTCGGCCGGCTACCCGTTCCAGGTCGTGCAGACCTCCTGGACCGGCCCGCAGTTCGAGTTGCCCGACGAGGGTGAACCCCGGACCCAGATCAACGCCTGGCTGACGGAAGAGGCGTCACGCCGCCTGTTCGACCTCGCCGGCGTCGACTACGACGAGACCCTGGAGTCGGCCCGGAGCGCCGACTTCAGCCCCGTGCTCCTCGGCGTGTCGACGAGCCTGGCGCTCACCAGCACGGTCGCCAGCGAGCAGACAGCCAACGTGCTCGGCGCGCTGCCGGGCAGCGACCCGGAGCTCGCCGACGAGTGGATCGTCTTCACCGCCCACCACGACCACCTCGGCGTTTCGCCGGACGAGAGCCTGGAAGACCGCATCTACAACGGCGCCCTGGACAACGCGGCCGGCGTGGCCCAGGTGCTCGCGATAGCCAGCGAGCTGGCGGCGCAAGAATCCGGACCGAGCCGCTCCATGCTGTTCGCCCTCGTCGGCGCCGAGGAGCAGGGCCTGCTTGGATCCGAGTACTACGCGGCGCACCCGACGGTGCCCCCCGGCAAGATGGCCGCGAACATCAACTACGACGGCGGCAACCAGTGGGGCCGGACCCGCGACGTGACCTACATCGGCTACGGCAAGTCGAGCCTGGACGCCGTCGTCGAGGCAGCGGCCGCCGAGCAGGGCCGCACCGTCCTGCCCGACCAGTTCCCCGCCAACGGCTACTTCTACCGCTCGGACCAGTTGAACTTCGCCCGCATCGGCGTGCCGGCCATCTACCTTGACAACGGCACCGACTTCATCGATCAGCCCGAGGGCTGGGGTCGCGAGGTCCTGGAGGCCTGGACCGAGAACATCTACCACCAGGTGTCCGACGAGTACGGCGAGGACTGGAACCTCGAAGGCATGGTCGACGACGTCGAACTCGGCCTGGCCTGCGCCCGCGCGATATCCGAGAACCCCGAACTCCCGTCCTGGAACCCCGGCGACGAGTTCGAAGCCGCCCGGCTGGCGGCGCTTGCCGCCGTCGCTGGCGAGTAGGGTCCCGTCGGCGATGGACGGATAGCACTCTTACTGCAACGATCTGCACGCTGGTGTACGATTAGCCGATCGATCATCGTACCGTTGTACGACCATGACTCAGGTAACCCTCTCACCCAAGTACCAAGTCGTCATCCCACTTGAGATCCGCACCGCTCTGCGACTCGAGCCGGGCCAGAAGATCCAGGCGTTTCGCGTGGGCAAGACCATCAGTCTGGTCCCGGTCACGCCAATGCGCGAGTCTCGGGGCCTTCTCAAGGGCATCGACACGACGGTGGACCGCGAACCTGATCGACTGTGAACGTCGTCGATTCGTCTGCCTGGCTCGAGTTCCTCGCCGACTCCGAGCGTGCAGACCTGTATGAGGAGCCCATCCTCGACACAAGAAGGCTCCTCGTGCCGGTGATCTGCCTCTACGAGGTGTTCAGGGTCACGTCTCGACAGCGTTCCGAGGTCGAGGCCCTGAAGGCCATTGCGACCATGCAGCAAGGCCGGGTCGTCGCCTTGTCCGCCGAACTCGCCCTCCACGCAGCCCAGTTGTCCCTCAGATACTCGCTGCCGATGGCCGACGCCTCGATCCTCGCAACCGCTTACTCCGAGGAGGCCGAGCTCTGGACCCAGGACGCCGACTTCGAGGGGCTGCCGGGCGTGCGCTACTTCCCCAGGTAGCCGCGCCCGGTATGGAAGGGCGGCGACACCACTCGCATCGGCGCGGGCCTGGCGCCTGTTAGCCTTGTTGGATCGGTCGGGCGGTGGCCCGACGTTGAGAACCACGATGAGTGAAGCCCGAATCGCCGCGCGCGAACCCGCGAAGATCGAACTCGAGGCCGGCACCTACTGGTGGTGCCGCTGTGGCCGGTCAGAAAACCAGCCCTTCTGCGACGGGTCCCACCGGGGCACCGAGTTCGAACCGATGCGTCTCACGCTGGAGGCCGATCGGCGGGTCGCCCTCTGTCAGTGCAAGCGCAGCGACAGGATGCCGCACTGCGACGGCAGTCACCGGTTTCTGGACTGAGTGGCTCAGCCGGGCACGATCTTCGCATCATGCCCGCACCACACGAGGCCTGACACCAGCTTCGGCAGGAAGCGGGTCGACTTGGGCGGCAGCAGGTCGCCGTCTTCAGTGGCCAGCGCAAACTGCTTCGGCGTCATCGGCGGCAGGAAGACGCCGGCTGTGATCTCGGAACTCTTCAGCAGAGAGACGATCTCGTCGGGGTCGGCTTCGTAGGCGATGCTGCCGTCGGTGGCGGACTCGATCGGCACGCCGGTGGTCTTCAGCAGGTGATGGTGGAGCAGGACGGCGGGCAGGTTCGCCTTGCGACCGGGAGTGTCGGCCGGGGCGGTGTCCGGGTCGAGGGTCCAGAGTTCGGGGGCCTCGTCGCCCTGGAACCAGACGGCGAGCGCCGGCTGGGGGGCCGCTGCCACGCGGGCGGCGATCTCCTGTCCCTCGATCGCTTCCAGCGGCTCCCTCACGAGCGGCAGGGTGGACATGGCGTCGCGGTCGACCGGCACGCGGACGCCGCGATGGACCGGGTCGATCCGCAGGTTCGCGGAGGCCAGGCTGGTCAGCACGACCATCTTGCACGCCGTGGCGGTGCCGCCTGCGGCGCCCTCCTCGGCGGCGTAGGTCTGGGCCACCTGGGTGCGGTGGTGACCGTCGGCGATCGCCGCGCGGGCGCCGGCCAGGGTGCCGGCGTAGGCCGCGATCCGCTCGGGGTCGGTGAGCCGGTAGAGCGTGTGAACGTCTTCGGTCCAGGGATCGGTGTGGCTGACCAGGGCGTCGCCCGCGCCGCCGCCGCAGTCCTCGGCGAGCAGGCGTTCCAGGGTGCCGTCGTCTTCGGCGAGGTAGAACACGGGCTCGATGTCGATGCGGGTGAGCCGCAGCAGGTCGAGGCGCTCGGCGATCGACTTCGCGACGGTCTGCTCGTGGGGCCAGAGGTCACCTTCGCGTCCCGGCTCGACGCCGACCAGCGCGCACAGGCCGAGACGGCGCGAGCCGTCGGGCTGGCTGATCGCGTACGGGTAGACGGACGGTGTTTCGTCCCTCGTAACGACGCCTCGTTCGAGCCACTCGCGGTGGAGCGCCGCCGACTGCTCGTGCGGCGTCCTGCCCTCGTCGCCGGCGGGCTTCGTCACCTGGGCGAACTGGTGCGGCGACTGGGCGTGCAGGCGGTCGCGCAGGGATTCGTCGATCTGGTCGAAGGGAGGCGCCGCCTGCGCGGCTGCATTGACCGCCGCGGAGTTGTAGCGGTAGCCCTGGAAGGCGTAGAGCTTCATGTCGGCTCCTGGGAGTTCGGGCGTGAAGGGATGCTGTTCAGGCGGCGCGGTTGCCGTCGCTGGTCGCGTCGGCCGAGCCGGACGCGGACTCGCTTCGGATCGCGAGGCTACCGTTCTCCACGTCGATCAGCACGCGGTCGCCGGGGCCGATGTCGCCGCCGACCAGGGCGCGGCCGACGCGGGTCTCGACCTCGCGCTGCAGGTAGCGCTTGAGCGGCCGCGCGCCGTAGACCGGGTCGTAGCCGGCGCGGGCGGCGAACTCGCGGGCCGCCGGGCTCAGCTCGAGGCCGATGCCCTGCTCGCCGAGACGCTTCGCCAGGTCGGCGGTCAGCAGGTCGACGATCTGCTCGATCTCGGAGACGGTGAGCGGCGAGAACAGAACGACCTCGTCGATCCGGTTGAGGAACTCGGGTCGCATCGAGCGGCGGAGCTCGGTCATCACCGCGTCACGAGCGGCCTCCGTGATCTCGCCCGCCGGCGTCACTCCTTCGAGCAGGATGGGCGAGCCCAGGTTCGAGGTCATGATGACGACCGTGTTCTTGAAGTCGACGGTCCTCCCCTGGGAGTCGGTGATCCGGCCGTCGTCGAGAACCTGGAGCAGCACGTTGAAGACGTCCCGGTGGGCCTTCTCGATCTCGTCGAAGAGAACGACGGCGTAGGGCTTGCGCCGCACCGCTTCGGTCAACTGGCCGCCATCCTCGTGGCCGACGTAGCCCGGCGGCGCGCCGACCAGCCGCGACACGGTGTGCCGCTCCATGTACTCGCTCATGTCGATCCGGACGATGTTGTCCTCGGTGTCGAAGAGGGCCTCCGCGAGGGTCTTGGCGAGTTCCGTCTTGCCGACGCCGGTGGGGCCGAGGAACAGGAAGGAGCCGATCGGTCGCCGCGGATCCTTGATCCCTGAACGGGCGCGGATCACCGCGTCCGCGACCAGTTGGACGGCTTCGTCCTGGCCGATCACCCGGCGGTGGAGGATCTCGTCGAGTCGCAGCAGCTTCTCGCGTTCTCCCTCGACCAGGCGGGTGACGGGCACGCCCGTCCACTTCGACACGATCTCCGCGATCTCGTTGTCGGTCACCTCTTCGCGCAGCAGCCGTCCCGCTCCGTCCGTCTCGCCGGCGGCCTGCTCCTGGGTTTCGAGCTTGGCCATCAGGCCCGGCAGCACACCGTGGCGGAGTTCGGCGGCCCGGTTGAGGTCGTACTGGCGCTCCGCGACCTCGATTTCGTGCCGCACCTGCTCCACCTGCTCGCGCACCTTCCGCTCGTCGTCGATCGCGGCCTTCTCGCTCTCCCACTGGCTGCGCATGGCGGCCGCTCTGGTGCGCAGGTCGGCGAGTTCCCGCCGCAGCGTCTGCAGGCGCTTCCTGCTCGACTTGTCGGTCTCCTTGTTGAGCGCCGCCTCCTCGATCTCGAGCCGCATGACGCGCCGGGTCGCTTCGTCGAGCTCGGCCGGGAGGGAGTCGATCTCGGTGCGGATGAGGGCGCAGGCCTCGTCGACGAGGTCGATCGCCTTGTCGGGCAGGAACCGGTCCGAGACGTAGCGGTCCGAGAGGGTGGCCGCGGCGACCAGGGCGTTGTCCTGGATGCGGACTCCGTGGTGGACCTCGAACCGTTCGCGCAGGCCGCGCAGGATGGACACCGTGTCCTCGACCGACGGTGCGTCGACGACGATCGGCTGGAAGCGCCGCTCGAGCGCCGCGTCCTTCTCGATGTACTTGCGGTGCTCGTCGAGCGTGGTGGCGCCGATGCAGTGGAGTTCGCCCCGGGCGAGCATCGGCTTCAGCAGGTTGCCGGCGTCGGTTGAGCCCTCCGTGCGGCCTGCGCCGACGATGTTGTGCACCTCGTCGATGAACAGGAGGATGCGGCCCTCGCTCTGGGCGATCTCGTTCAGCACCGCCTTCAGCCGCTCCTCGAACTCGCCGCGGTACTTGGCGCCGGCGAGCAGCGATCCGAGGTCGAGCGAGAACACGCTCCGGTCCTTGAGCCACTCCGGCACGTCGCCGCGGACGATGCGCTGGGCCAGCCCCTCGACGATCGCCGTCTTGCCGACTCCGGGTTCGCCGATCAGGACCGGGTTGTTCTTCGTTTTGCGGGACAGGATCCGGATGGCGCGGCGGATCTCCGAATCGCGCCCGATGACCGGGTCCGTCTTGCCGCTGCGCGCCTGGGCGACGAGATCGACGCCGTACTTCTCGAGCGCCTCGTAGGCAGTCTCCGGGTGGTTGCTCGTCACCCGATGCGATCCGCGCACGGCCTTGAGCGCGTCCAGTAGCGGCTGCCGGGACAGGCCGGCCTCCGCGAGCGCGCGGGCGGCGCCGTTCTTGCCCTCGAGGGCCGCCAGCAGCAGGTGCTCGACGGAGACGTACTCGTCGCCGAACGTCCCGGCTTCGTCTTCGGCCCGCGCGAGGAGTTGCTCCAGGTCGGCCGTGATGTAGATCTTGCCGGCCTCGCCGCCGCCCGTCGAGACCGTGGGCCGGCGTTCGAGGTCGCCCTGAATCCTGGTCCGCAGCGCGCCGGCGTCGACTTCGAGGCGATTCAGGATCCGCGGCGCCAGACCGTCCTGCTGCTCGAGCAGGGCCAGCAGGAGATGGTTCGGGTCCACCTGCTGGTGGCCGAGGCGCCGCGCCGAGTCCTGGGCCGCGGCGAGCGCTTCCTGCGACTTGATGGTCAGCTTGTTCGGGTCCATGTCCTTCACGTTCTCCTGCCTCGTGAACTCAAGTGTCGTTGCGTGTGGGGCCGGAGGCGTCGCAGGCCGGCTCGAACGCGGACGTCTCGGCCAGCTGCTCGAACAGAGCTCTCTCCTCGTCGGTCAACTGCGTGGGAACGACGACCTGGATTTCGGCGAGCAGATCGCCGTCAGGTCCTTTCGGGTTGGGCAGACCGCGGCCCCGCAGTCGCATCTTCCGTCCGGTGGACGAACCGGCAGGGAGCCGCGCCTCGGCGGTTCCCGTGAGCGTCGGAATCCGGACCTTGCCCCCGAGTGCCGCGGTCCACGGTGAGACCGGCACGTCGCAGTGGAGGTCGCGATCGCGGCGCCGGAAGACGGGATGCGGCAGGGCCTCGACCCGAAGCAGGAGGTCGCCGTCCGGTCCACCCGCGCCCTTTCCGCCCTGACCGCCGAGCCGGATCGACTGGCCCGGCATTACGCCCTGCGGGATCCGGACTTCGAGTCTCCGGGTCCGGCCGTTGGAACGGTCGAGGAACTCGATCGTCTGCGGGCCGCCTTCCGCCAGGTTCTCGAGGCTGAGCGGCAGCGAGACCTCGTGGTCCCGGCCCCGGCGAGGAGGGGACCAGGTCGACTGCCGGCCGCCGGGGAAGCCCTGGGGTCCCGCGCCGCCGAAGAGCATGTCGAAGAAGGAGCTGAAACCGGAGCCGCCGCCGGCGCTCCGGAACTCGAATCGACTGTCGCCGCCGCCGAAGTCGAAGTGGAAGCCGTCCCAGCCGGGGGGCGGAGCCCCCCCGGTCTGAACCTGCTTCCAGGCGGCGCCGTACTGGTCGTACTTGCCGCGCTTGTCCGGATCCTTCAGCACTTCGTAGGCCTCGCCGACGTCCTTGAAGCGGGCCTCGGCGCCAGGGTCCTTGTTGACGTCCGGGTGGAACTGGCGCGCCAGCTTGCGGTAGGCCTTCTGGATGTCGGCGGCCGTCGCTTCCTTGTCGACGCCGAGCGTCTGGTAGTAGTCCTTGTACTCCACGTGGTTCCCTGTTCTGAGCGCGGGCCTGAGCGATTTCGACCCAACTTCGGCAGATAGTTTAGTCTAACTCACTCAACTTTGGAAGCGCACCCACGCCACATGCACGAAGGGCGCGACCTGCGTCGCGCCCTTCGGAAAGCGTCTGAAATCGGCTCAGCCCGTCACGGCGGGTCGAAGCCGAACGCGGTGTAGTTCAGCGCGATGTACTTCTCCTGGCCTTCGGGAACTTCCTCCAGGGGCAGGATCGCCTGCACCGGGCAGGCATCGACGCACAGGCCGCAGTCGATGCACTCCTCCGGGTGAATCAGGAGCAGTTCCCAGTCGTCATCGTCGTAGATGCAGTCGACGGGGCAGACATCGACGCACGACGTGTCCTTCACGCCGATGCAGGGTTCGAAGATGATGTGGGTCATCGGACTCTTCCTCGCGGGCCGCGCGCCGCCTCAGGTCCTTTGCCTGGACGGCCTTGAAACGCGGGAGACAGTAACAGAGTCGCCCTCAGGAGAAAAGACGCTCGGCGGCGGTAAAGCGGTACGGGAGCATGACTTCCGGGATGCTCAGCCAGGGGTCGTCAGGCTGCTGATCGAGTACCAGCGGCGGGATCATCCTGGCGGTGAGCGGGGCCAGCAGGATGCCGTTGCGGAAGTGGCCGGTAGCGACGTGCAGTCTCTCGCTCAATCGGCCGACGATGGGCCAGGGGTCGGGTGTACCGGGACGCAGGCCTGCCCAGTGTTCGACGGGCTCACGGTCCTTCAGCGCGGGCAGCACCGCGGCGGCCCCCGCCGCCAGATCCGCGCTGACCTCGTCGCTCAGGCTGAGATCGAAGCCGGCGTGTTCGACGGAGGCGCCGATCAGCAGCCGCCCGCCCGCCCGGCGCACGGCATAGAACGCCGGCGTACGGATGGCGCCGGTGAACGGCCAGTCGATTCCGTCGAAGGCGATCATCTGGCCCTTGACGGGGACGATGGGGAGTGCCGGCAACCCGTGGACCCGGGGAGTCCAGGCGCCGCCACAGACCACAATGGCGCCGGCGGCGCGTTCGAAGCCGTCACCCCACGCGACAACCTGGCCGGGCGCCTCGGCGACGCGCTCGACTGTGGCGCGGTGGAGGACGACCTTCCGGTGTCGCAGCGCCGCGGCTGCGGCCGTAGCGGCCAGGCGGTTGTCGACCCGGTGCTCCCCCGGCAGGAGCAGCGCTTCCTCGATTCCGGGGCGCAGATCGGGCACCAGGTCGCGCAGCTCCGCCCCGCCGACGTCTCGGGCCGCTTCTCCGAGATCCAGGGCGAGCGCCTTGATCCGATCGAGCGCCCTTCGACCCTCGGAATCTGGGCGACCGGCAGGATCGAGGACCGGCAGCAGCGAGCCGGAGTCGTCGTAGTCGATCGACATGCCGCTCTCGTGTTCGAGCGCGGGCGCCAGATGGCGCCAGAGGTCGCGCGACCGAATGGAGATCCTGGCGAACGCCTGGTCGGCGATGCTCTCCGCGATCGGTGCGATCATGCCGGCCGCGTTAGGCGACGCCGCGCCCTCCTGCCGGTCGTCGACGACCTCGACCCGCGCGCCCGCGAGGACGAGTTCGCGAGCGATCAGCAGCCCGATCAGGCCGCCGCCGACTACGAGGACGTCGGGCCGCGGCCCCGCGCCCGAGGCATCCCGGGGCGCCATCAGTTGTCGGCCGCCGCTTCCGCGTGCAACCGGGCGCGCAGCGCGATCTTCGGCCCGGCGTCGGCTCCGAGCCGCCCGCGTTCGGTCGAGGCGAGCGCCTCGAAGACGGCGCGGGCCCGCGGTCGGTACTCGTCCTGTCCCTCCTCCGCGAGTATGGTCAGGGCCAGTCCCAGCATGTACTGGACCGTGTCGCGGCCAAGTCCGCTGCGGCCAGGGGCCTCGATCGTCCGGAGCTGGCGGACGGCCTCCGCCGGGTCGCCGCCGGCCAGCAGCAGGTTCGCCAGATCGAGTTCCAGTAGCCACCGCGGGATGTCTCCGGTGCGCTCCAGCTCCTGGTGCAACCGGGCAGCGACCGCGGACCGCAGGGAATCGGGATCGAACGCGTCGAGGAGTGTCCAGCCCCATTCCGGTTCCACGCTGCGGACCGTGACTCCGTCCTCGCCACGGGTGACGAGTTCAATCGCATCGCCGGCTTCGAGGCGTTCCACGGCGTTCGTCAACTGGATCGTCGAGGACGCCGGTTCGCCAGCGATCGTGACGACTTCCATGCCGGGCGCGAGCTCCGCCGCCGCGGCTGGACCGCCCGGCTCGACCGTTGCCACGATCGGCACGCCTCCGGCCAGTGAGTCGAGGAGCGTGGCGCCGAATCGCGGCGTCCTCCGCCCGAGATCCGGAGCGAGGGCCGCAGCCACGCGCTGCAGCGCGCCCTGCTCGAGCCGCCGGTTCTCGATCCGCAGAGTCCGTACGTCGGGGGTCGGCGGTCCGGGGACGGCCGGCCACCACCACAGGTCGACCGCGTCAGCGACGAGGTCGTCGTTCAGGACGGCCGCGACGTAGAGCGCCGCCGGCAACCTCGCCTGGACCTGCTCCTGGATCGCTGCCCAGTCCAGGTTCCGTTGGGCTGTGTTGCGGGTACGCAAGGTGTCGGCCTCGACGCCCAGTTCGGCGAGCAGGCCTGTTCCTTCGGCGCCGCGGTCGAGGACGGTGTACGTGCCGGCGCCGCGGAGCGCATCGAGCGCGAGCTCGACCGCGCGGACTCCGGCGGGATCGTCGCCAAGTACGCCGAGGTAGGCCAGCGCTGGCCGGAGCTGGATGTCGATGTCGATCCGGCGCCGATCCTCGGTGACCACCGAGGTTTCGAAGTAGCCGAGTGTGCCGTGGGTCACCGACAGGTCGTACGCTCCCGGCGGCAGTCGAACCTGGGGCGGGGACCTGGACCAGTCTGGCCTGAGCACACGACCGTTGCCGAGAACACTCGCGCCTTCGGTCAGGCCGACCAGGCCGATCACCGCCTCCTCGCGCTCGAGGACGATCGGCGGCAGGTCGTAGTCCACCAGGTCGGGGAGCTGAAGACTGGTGCGGAAGCTCCGGAATCCGTCCTTCTCGATGTCGATCCGGTAGCGGCCGGCCGGCAGGTCGTCGAGCCACAGTTCGCGCGAGAAGTCCTCGGGCGGGTGGTCGGCGGCCGCCCCCTCCGGCCGGAACCAGGGCTCGGCCTGACCCTCGGTCAGTCCGCGTTCGATCCCGTCGACCAGCACGGCGGCCCCGGTCGGGGCGGTGCGCAGGCGGACGACCGCGCTGTCCCGCTCCAGCTCGACCTCGACCTCGAGGTCCCGTCCCCCGGCAATGGCGAAGGCGGCGGTGGTCGGCAGATAGCCGGGGCGGGACACCTGTGCCAGGTAGTCGCCGACCAGCATCGCGGTGGGCTCCGGGGGAACGAACGGTTCGGGTTCAGGCTCGGCGCCGTCCTCGGGAGCGGCGTCCGCGGACTCGTCTACAACGTCGCCTTCGAGGGCCGGCTCCTCCTCCGCGCTTTCGCTTCCGGCCGTGTCCTCCTCGGTGGGCGGCGGTTCGGGGGGCGGCGCGGCGTTCTCGAACGCCAGGTCGCCGACGCGGATCTCCGCATCGAGCGGCGTGACCAGGAAGGAAACCTGGCCGACCAGTTCCTCCTTCCGACCCTGCAGGCGGTCCGTCAGTTGCCTGCCGGCGGTCTCCGCGTTCAGTTCGAACAGCGGGTCGAGCCGGATGATCCGATCGAGCGCCTGGTCGGCGCCCTCCCGATCCTCCAGCGTCCAGCGGGCGGCTGCCAGGTAGAGCCAGGCGGTGCGCAGGGTCTCGAAGAGCCGTGGGTCGTCGGCGGCGAGGTTCCGTCCGCCCCCGGCGTCGGCGGCGAGCGGTTCGAGCGTGTCGATCACCTCCTGAAGCAGCGGAATGGCTCCCTCCGAGTCGCCGCCGGCATAGATGCCGCCGGCCTCGCTGAGAGCTGCCGCCGTCTGGGGTGGCAGCCGTGTCGACCGCTCGATCTCGAGGTCGCTTCGGCCGATTTCCTGGACCCCGATTCGCTGCGCGGAAGCGGCGCCGCAGAAACCGGTCAGGACCGGCAGGGCGGCCGCGACGGCGAGAAGGCGACGGGACATCCTCAACTACTCCAGGACCAGCACCTGACCGAGCCGGCTGTCTGCGATGAAGATCCGGGCTTGACCGTCGACCGCGACATCCTCAGGGGTTCGGAGTTCCTGGCCGCGTGGCATGACGGGCCCGAGGACGGCCAGCGGCGTGGCGAACGGGTCGTACACGAGGACCTGCAGCGTGCCGGCGTCAAGCACGTAGCGGTTGCCGAACGCATCGACATCGAGCGCGACCGGTCGCCTCCAGTCGACCCGGAAAGCTTCCTCGAAACGGCCGTCGGCGGCGAACCTCAGTACCGAAGGCGGTGTCGAGCGAGCACCGGCATCGAGCACGTGGATGGCGCCGTCCCGGCCCACCGCTACGTCGATGGGCTGGGTCAGCGTAGCGACGCGCAGGGTTTCGAGCGGCCGGCCCTGAGGATCGTAGCGGAGCACTTCAGTGGAACGTCGCGAAAGCACGGTCCAGTTGCCGAAGTCGTCGCGGTGGGCGGCGACGATGCGATCCAGCTCCCCTCCGCCGATCCGGCCGAAGGTGAGGGATTGCGGGTCCTCGATCCCGGTCACGCCGCCGGTCGTGATGACGCCGGGGGCGCCCGACGCGGCGTGGACCGGCCGGACGGTGCCGCGAAGGTCGCGGGCGGACGCCGGTGCTCCGTCGGCGTCGAGAATCGCCGCCCGGTTCGTTTCCGTGACGACGACGCGGCCGTCGGCACCGGCGGCGACGCCGCGCGGCCGCTCGATGCCGGCCCGCGTCGGCAGGTAGCCGCGGGAGTCGAGCCAGCGCTCCTGGCCGGCGAGTGGCCGCAGGACCAGCCGATGGATCAGGGTCATCCGTTCGAGGGCGTCGCTGGCGACGTTGCCGCCTCCGCCGGTCGCGCCGAGCGCGCCTTCCCGGGCCAGCCGCAGGTGCCCGGCGGCGTTCTGCCAGTCGCCCTGCATCAGCAACAGGTCGCCGAGTTCGAAGTGGGCACGCGGAGTCCACTCGCTGTCGGCTTCGCGTTCCAGCACCCGCAGGAGCTCGCCGGCGGCTTGCCGTTCGACGCCGGTCCGGCGGCCGAGCGCGGCGGCCTCGACCAGCGCCCGTCCGCGGAGCTGCAGCCGGGGGTGTTCGCTCCGCGGGAAGCGCCGGGGGATCTCCAGGAACCGCTCGCGCGCCCGCGCGAGATCGTCAACGCTCGCCGCGTCACGGGCCACGGCAAGAGCGGCCTCGACGAGTGCCTTCGCTTCCCGTTCGGTCGCTTCGTCCTGCGCCGGCAGGACCGCCGCGAACAGGGTCAGGCCGACGGCGGCCCCCGCCCGGAAGCGGCCTGCACCCTTACGCGTCGAGTTCCTCTTCGAGCCGCTCGTCACTGAGCCGTCGGGCGGTTGGCGAGAGGGGGGCGTGGGTGAGGATCTGACTGGCGCGCGCAATCGCCTTCGCCGCGTCGCCCAGGTCCTGGTAGATCACCATCTCCTTGTAGAGCAGGTCCGCTAGCTGGTTCAGCCGCTCCTCGACCTCTTCGGCGTGGGGCCCTTGGGGGAAGCGCTCGAGATACTCCGAACCGCTTGTGATGTCGTCGTAGCTGCCGGCCAGCTTGCGCAGGCGATCCTCGGCCCGCTCACCGAGTTCCAGGTCGCGCTCCTGCAGGGCCAGGTGTTGGAGGGAGCCGAGGCGGGTGAGCACCGGCGTCAGGTTGTGCAGTCCACGCTGGGCCGCGGCCGCGGGGCTGTCGCCGTCTTCCGCGATCTCGCCGGTGGGCTCCGATTCCCAGGCCTTGAGGAAGTTCTCCACGGCGTCGGTTTCGCGGCCGAGCCGGCTATAGGCGGTGCCGAGCAGCAGCGCCACCCTGGGCGCGCGCGGGGAGTCGGGGTAGTTCGAGAGGAAGGCCTCCAGGAACGGCGTCTCGAACACACCCCGGTCGAGAATCCCGATCGACTGGCCGTAGAGTTCCTCGCTCTGGCGCCGGAGTTCAGCGAGTTCCTGGGTGAGCACGGCGAGGAAAGGTGAATCGGGGGCCAGGGCGCGAACGGTCTCCATCTCCCGGCGGTAGGCGGCGGTCAGGCTGCCGTAGTCCCTTGACGTTGCCAGCCGTTCGAGTTCCCGGCCGCGCAGTTCGTGCAGCGTCTCCAGCCGTATCGACTCGGCCGCCGGCCCCGCGGGCCAGGCGTTGAGAGCCATGGTTCTCACGAACCGCAGTGCCGGCGGCACCCGCGCCGACTCCGCTGGACCGGGCCGGTCGAGCCGTTTCGACGGGTTCGCCGCGAAGTCGAGCAGGCTCTTCTGGGTCGCCTGGCGGTAGGCGTCGACCTCTTCATCCGGCGCCGCTTCGAGCGTCGCGAGATAGCGGCCGCGGGCACTGGCGGCCTGGACCCGGGAGTCGAAGAAGGGATGCGTCTGCCAGTAGCCGTACGCCTTCGACTGCGGGATGCGTTCGCCCATCTTGGCCATCAGCAGGCTGAGCGCGTTCGGATCGTAGCCTGCGGCCGCGGCGAAACGCTGGCCCTCCTCGTCGCTTTCGTCCTCGTGCTCGCGCGAGTAACTGCGCATGACGAGTTCGGTGATGGCCATTCCGCCGACGAGCGCGGCCTGGGCTGCCGCCTCGGTCGGACTCTGGTCGCGGGTGTAGCCGTAGGGACCGACGTACCCGTCCTCCCGGTCGGAGGCGCTCGCCGCGATCAGCCCCACTCCGAGGAGGGAACTCAAGAGGTTGAGTCTCGTCGCCCGCTTCTTCTGCTTCAGGAAGTGCTCGGAGGTGACGTGCGCGATCTCGTGGCCGAGCAACGTGGCGAGCATGTCGTCGGACAGGCCCAGGTCGAGCATGCCCTTGGTCACGAAGATCTGACCTGCCGGAAGGGCGAAGGCGTTGGGGATCGGCGTGTCGACGACCGCGAAGGTGAAGGGGTAGCTGTCGAAGTCCGCGTGGTAGGCAACCTCGTAGCCGATCCGGCTGACCCGCTCCTGGACTTCCGGATCGTCCAGGAGGCCATACTGCTTCACAGCCTCGGCCGCGGCCGCCACGCTCTTCTCGAACAGGGCGGGATTCGCGATCTCGACCGCCGGTGCCGCGTTCACCCCAGCCATCAACAGAGCCAGACCGGCTGCGGTCGCGGCGCGACCCGGACTGTGCGGTCTTGGCGGCGTCTTCGGTTGCGTCATGGGTGCGGGAACGGCCGCGAGCGGCCGGGAGATTCCGTCCGGGCGTCGGATGGGGCGCTCGAACCGGTTCGCGCGCGGCGGCAGCGGCCACGCGAGTACCTCGCCATAGGATAGCGCCGCCGCGCTGGCGCGGGCGGCCACTCCGCGAACTGCCCGCGATTGGGCGGCTTAGGGATGCGCCAGGGCCACCGCGCGCAGGCGGGCTCGCGGGGCGACGTGGGGCCCCCGGTCGTTCGCCAGCCGGCAATGCTCGAAGCCGACGAGCGACTCGAAGACGTTCCGGGCGCGTTCCCGGGCGCCCTCCCGACCTCGCGCCGCGAGATCGGATAGCGCGAGGCCCAGCGCGTAGCGCGCGGCGCCCTGGCCCAGCCCGGCGCGGTCGGGGGCGTCAACCTCCTCCAGCAGCCTGACCGCTCCGTCGGCGTCGCCGGCGGCGATGAGCAGCGTGGCCAGGTCCAGTTCCAGCAACCAGCGCGGGACCTCGGCGGGCCGCTCGATCTCGCGCAGCAGCCGGGCCGCCGCGGTGGAGGGCAGGAGATCCGGTGCGTGCACGTCGAGTTGGGACAGGCCCCATTCCGGCGTCACCACAAGCGTCGCGTCACCGTCGGCGCCGCGTATGGTCAACTCGACCGCGCCGCCTTCCGGCAGGCCGTCGAGGGCTTCGGTCAGTTGCAGGACGGACTTGGCAGCCTCGCCGTTCAATCCGACGACCTCCATGCCGGGCGCGAGCCCGGCCTCGGCGGCGGGGCCGTCCCGGTCGACCGCGGCGACCACCAGCGCCCCGCCCTTGAGCGATTCGATCAGGACCGCGCCGAGTCCCGGCGTCTTAGCGCCGGACGCCAGGGTCGGGTACAGGGATCGTGCCAGGCGCCGGAGTGCCGCACCGTCGAGCCGGCCGTCGCGGAGGCGAATCGTCGCGACGTCCGGCGCGGCCGGTCCAGGCGCTGCGGCCCATAACCACAGGTCGACCGTGTCCGCCACCAGATCGTCGCTGAGCACGGCGGCAAGGTAGAGCGCGGCGGGCGCCGCGTCCTGGATGCGCCCGCGAATGGCCTCCCAGTCGAGGTCCGTTCTCGCGCTCTCCGTATCGCGCAGAACGTTCGCGTCGACGCCGAACTCGTCGAAGATGGCGGCCGCCGCCTTGTCCCGGTCGAGCACGATGTGGGAATCTCCGCCGCGTAGCGTCTCGACCGCCGATGCGACGGCCCGCAGCCCGGCGGCGTCCTCTCCGAAGACGCCGACGACCGCCAGCGCCGGCCGCAGTTCCACGGGAACTTCAAGCCAGGCGCCGTCCTCCACAACGAGCGAGGTCTCGAAGTAGTCGTGAACCCCGCGCGCGACGACGAGGTCGAGCGGTCCCGGCAGCACGGGCGTCTCGGGCTTGATCTTCTCCCGGTCCGGCAGCAGTTCGCGGCCGTTGCCGTAGACGCGGGCGTCCTCAGGCAGGCCGGCGAGCAGGAGCATCGCGTGCTCGGACTCGAGGACGACCGGGGGCAGTTCGACGTCCTGCAGCGCCGCGATCTCGACGGTCTGGCGATGGGCGCGGAAGCCCTCCTTCCTGATCTCCAGGTCGTGGATGCCGAGCGGTAGGCCCGCGATCCAGAGTTCGGGCGGGAGCCGTTCCCGGTCGATTCCTGCGAGTGCCCCGGTCGAGGCGAAGTCGTCGGTGTCGGCCCCGGTGCGACCATGCACGAAACCGTCGATCAGTACGGTCGCGTCGCCGGGAACGGTGCGCACTCTGAGCGCCGCGCTGGACCGCCGGAGCTGGACTGTCACGGTCGTGTCCCTGCCGGCGTCGACGGTGAACCCCGCGAACGTCGGCAGGTAGCCGCGGCGGGAGACTTCGGCCAGGTGGTCGCCGGCCGGAAGCGGCGCCGCTACGAGTTCGCGGCTGGCGTTGCCGGAGCGCGGCGCCGTCTCGCCGGACGTCTCCTCCTCCTCCGGGCCGGCGGCCGTGTCGTTCGGGTCCGCGTTGGCCGCCTCGAAGGTCCGGTGGCCGACCGCGATACGGGCATCCGGAGGCTCGACGAGGAAGATCACGCGGCCGAAGCCATTTCCGGCGCCGCCTTCCGGCTGGGCCGCCGTCGACGCCGCGGAGCCGGCTTGCGCCCAGAACAGGGCGGCCAGAGCGGTGGTTCGGAGCGTTGTGCCCGATCTTCTCACGGGTAGTAGCCGCTAATCGTGCGGGCGCGGCGGTTGTCGGTCACCCGCACCTCGACCGTGCGGAAGTCGGTGCCCGCCTCGGGCTGGTTCGAGTTGTAGGCCAGCAGGTACTGCGCCCGGAGTTCTCTCTCGATGTCGCGATACACCGGCCGCAGCTCCCGCGCCGCCGAGATGAAAAAGGCCCGGCCGCCGGTCACCTCGGCCATCTCCCGCAGCTTGGCCGCGAGCAGCACCTGCGGTTGGTCGATGCCGAGGCCGATGGTGTAGATCACAACCTCGGAGTGCCGAGCGTACTCCAGGACGTCGGCGTACGAGGCCGAACTCGACGTGTCCTCGCCGTCCGACAGCACCACGAGGGCGCGGCGGCCCCTGACCCCGCGAAAGTAGTACAGGCCGGTCATCAGGGCGTCGTGCAGCGCGGTCCGGCCGCTGGCGCGCAGGGCGCCGATCGTGTCGACGACTGCCGCCACGTCCGAGGTCTGGCCCATCAGGAGATGGGGCCGGGTGGCGAAGGAAACGGCGAACAGACTGTCGGCGGGCCGCAGCAGATTGGTCACGAACTGCGCGGCGGCCTGCCTTGTCTCCTCCATGACGTCGGT
This sequence comes from Acidobacteriota bacterium, assembly GCA_011525365.1. GTDB lineage: Bacteria > Acidobacteriota > Thermoanaerobaculia > Multivoradales > Multivoraceae > Multivorans. The sequence continues at coordinate 3,344,490 of WTGQ01000002.1, read as the reverse complement.
CATCGAGGCCGAGGTGTCGATGGCGACGCCCAGGGTCAGCGGCAGGTCCCGGACCTGCTCGAAGGTCGCGAGTTGCTGGCGGACGCCGTCCTCCAGGACGGTGAAGTCGGCTTCGCTCAGGCCGGTGACCGGACGGTTCGAGCGGTCGATCACGGTCGTGTAGAGCTCGACCAGATCGACGTCGATGGTCTCGGTGAGCGCGGCCGCGCTCAGGAAGCGCACGTCCTCCGCGCTGCTGCCGTCGTCAAGCGTCGCCGTCACCGTCAGGTAGACGGGCTCGGCCTCGCGCCGGGTCCTGGGCACGTTGATCTCGGTTCGCCAGGGCGGGCGCTGGAGCTCCGCCTGCACCGTCTCGCCGACGCGGAACTCGACCAGACTGACTTCGCGGCCCTTCGGCACGACGACCGCGGCGGTCGCCCGGGTAGCGCCGGACAGGTCGGCGCCTTGCGCGGGCTCCTCGATCCGCACTCTGAGATCCCCCCGCTGCTGATTGAGCACGAGTTCGTCCGTCGCCACCACCTTGCCGTCGGCGTCGAGGCCCTCCACGCTGACGATCTGCTGCGTGGGGTAGCGCGCCATGCGCAGCGTCGCCCAGGCTTTCGCCCGGCTGGCGGTCGCCTGCGGCCTGCCGTCAACCAGGAAGCGCACGGTGGCGATGTCGCCGCCACTGATCCGCACTTCGGCACGGTACTCGCCGACGACGATCTCGGTCTGCGGCGGCAGCAGGGCAAGCGACGTCGTGGAGTGCAACCGGGCTCTGTCAGCGATGCCCGGTCCGCGGTCGCTCTCGAGACGGCTGTTCTCGGCTGCTTCCAGATCGCGGAAAACGGCCACCGCCTGGTTGCCGTACTCGGGGTCCTCGTGCTCGGCTAGCTCCGACAGCGCCAGGCCGAGCAGGTAGTTCACCGTCTCGCGGCCGAGGCCGCCGCGTCCCGGTGCCTCGATCCCCCGGAGCCGCCGGACGGCTTCCGGCACGTCACCCTTGGCGAACAGTACGGCCGCCAGATCGAGTTCGAGCAACCAGCGCGGAACTTCGCCTGGACGTTGCAGTTCCTGGAGGAGGTGGGCGGCGGTGGCGGCCGGCAGCAGTTCCGGGTCGAACGCGTCGAGCATGGTCCAGCCCCATTCCGGTTCGATCAGGTGTTCCGATTCTCCGCCGCCGGCGTTCGAGCTCGTGACCAGCAACGTGTCGCCGGGCGCCAGCGCGGCGACGGCGGCGTTCCAGTCCCCGGACGCCTGGATCTCCTCGCCGCCGACAGCGATCAGCTCCATTCCCGGTTCGATGCCGGCCCGGTAGGCGGGCGAGGCGAGAGCCGTTCCGGCGACCGCCAGCGGCGCGCCCGCGAGACTTTCCACGAGCGTCGCGCCGATGCGCGGGACGCGGCGGTCGCGCTCCGGGGCCAGCGCCGCCAGCAGGCCGGCAAGATCCTCTTCGACCGGTTGGCCGCTCCGGATGCGCAGGCGGTGGATGTCCGGTCGGGATGGCCCCGGGGCCGCCGCCAGCAACCAGAGGTCGAGGCGCTCCGCGTCCCGGGGCCGGTCGGGAACGGCGAGAAGGTAGAGGCTGGCTGGCATTTCCCGCTCGATCCGTTCCCGGATCGCGGCCCAATCCAACTCCCGCACCGCCGCTGCGGGGCGGTCGCGGAGTGCCGCGGCATCGAGGCCGAGTTTCGGGGGCAGCGGCGCCCCGGTGGCCTCGGCCGGGACTTCCGGTTCGAGCTCCACGGCGTAGGCCGTCCGTTCGGCTATCGCGTCGAGGACGAGGTGGACCGCCCGCTCCGCGAGCGGGTCGGCATCGAGGACTTCCAGGAGCGCGAGCACCGGCCGCAGGCCTACGTCGACCTCGACGCGGCGGCGATGACCCACGACCACCGAGGTCTCGAAGGCGCCGGCCGCGCCGTCGACGACTGTCAGCGCGTAGGCGCCCGGGACCAGGGAGGCCTCGGGCGGCGACTTGTTCCAATCCACGGGCAAGACGGCGCCGTTCGCCCGGACCTCGGCTTCGTCGGGGAGGCCGAGGAAGGTGATGACGCCCTCTTCCGCCTCCAGCACGATCGGAGGCAGCTCGATGTCTCGTGGGCCCGGGAGTTGCACGACGGCCCGCCAGCTGCGGAAACCCGGGCTTGCGACCTCGACTTCGAACTCGCCGGGTGGTACGTCCTCGATCCAGCAATGGGGAGGGCAGGGGCCTCGGGAGACTCGAACCTGGCCGTCGATCAGGATGCGGGCGTCGGTTGGGCTGGTCCGCAAGCGGAGGACCGAACTTCGCCGCTCGAGGTCCACGGGCAACTCCAGCACCTTCCCGCTCTCGATCGTGAAGCGCGCGGTCGCCGGTCGATAGCCGGGCCGGGTGGCTTGCAGGAGATAGTCGCCGGCGGCGAGCGACTGCTGGGCGCGTTCAAGCGGAACGAAGGGGGCCGGGCCGACGTCACCTGCCGCGTTTGCGCCGGCACCGGTCGCGGCGTCTTCCGCCGCATGTTCGTCGGCTGGCGTCTCGCCGGACACGGAGATGCTCGCGATGCTCAGCGCGGCGTCTTCCGGGGAGACGGTCACAGACAGGAGGCCGGGAATCGAGGCCGCGGCGTCTTCCTCTTGGGCGGTCGCCCCGGCGCAGAAGGCGGCGAAGGCGAGCCCCAGGGCGGCGCGCGTTGCGGCGGCAGGCGGCATCTCCTCGTCTACTCCAGCGCCACCACGTTGTTCAGCCGGCGCTCCGCGATGAAGATCCTGCCCATCCCGTCGACGGCGATGTCGCTCGGCGCCCGCAGCTCGATGTTGCCTGGGAGCATGGGCCCCAGCGTGGCGATGGGCCGCCCCTCCGGGTCGTAGACGAGAACCTGTCTGGCGCGCTCCTCGAGCACGTAGGCGTTTCCGAACCGATCGACGTCCAGGGCCGTCGGCCGTCGCCAGTTGGCGCTGAGCGTCGTCTCGAGCTGGCCGTCCGGCCGGAAGGTCAGGAGAGCCGGCGGCTCGTCTCCCTGGCCCGCGTCAAGAACGAGAAACCTCCCGTTGGGGCCGAGCGCCATATCGACCGGCCGCGCCAGCGTTGCGGTGCCGAAGTCGAGCAGACGTCCTTGCGGGTCGTAGCGCAGCACCACGTCCACCTGCCGCGACAGCACGGTCCAGTCCCCGTAGGGACCGCGGAAGGCGGTGACGATCTGCTCCAGCCGGCCGCCCGAGGGCCGCTCGAAGCGGGTCGGACTCGGGTCGTCGAGGCGCATCACCGTGCTGCCGGAGGGAACGACCGGAACGAGACCGCCCAGTGGACCGGCCTGGCCGAAGCTGGGCCGGGTCAGGCCGCGGATCTGGCGGGTCGTCTCCAGCGTCCATTCCGGCCCGAACTGGACGATCCGGCTGTCGTCGGCGACGAGGACTTCACCGCGCGGTCCGGCCGCGATGGCCCGCGGCCTTTTCAGTTGCTGCTTTTCCGGCAGGTAGTTCGGCGGCAGCACGATGCGGGTCCTCGTCCAGGGCTTCTTGCCCGCAAGCGGGCGCAGGATCAGCCGGTCGATCCGCGTCATCCGCTCAAGCGCGATGACGGCGACCTCGTCGCCCGGTTGATCGCCGTCGCCCGCGGCCCGCAGCAGCGCCGCCTGTCGGGCTCGCCAGAGATGGTCGGCGGCGAGTTCCCAGTCGCCCGCGGTCAGCACGAGCTCGGCGAGTTCGAGGTGGGCCCTGGGCGTCCAGTCGCTCTCCGGCTCACGCTCCAGAACCTGGAGGAGTTCGCCCGCCGCCGCGTTGCCGACTCCCAGGACGCGTCCCAGTGTGGCTGCCTCCACCAGGGCCCGGCTGCGGCCGGGAAACTCCGGATAGAGACGGCGGGGGTAACGCCGGCTCAATTCCAGAAGCTCCTCCCGCGCCGCCTCGAGGCCGGCCGCGCTGGTTGCGCTCCGGGCCGCGGCGAGCGCCTCGTTCATCTCGATGTCGAGCGAAGGCTGCTGGCCGCGAGCCCCCGTCGCCGCGAGGAGCGACAGGACCGGAATGGCCGCGGCGAAGCGGATCTTCGTCTTCATCCTCAAGAACCCTTCTGTCTAGATGAGTCCGCGGATGCTAACCGCTTCAAGCTCTCGCGCCGCCTGCCGGGTAGCTTGGGTCGGAACAGCGGGCAGCGTACGATGCGGGATGTGGATCAAGGTGAGTGCGGCAGCTTCGCTGGCCGTGCGGAGACGGCTCGCTCTTCGGCATCGACGCCGTGCCGCCCGCGAGATGTGATCGCGGCCGCGGCTCGTAGCCGTCGCGGACACGAGCCGTGGCTGTTCTACCCGCGGGACGGTCACTGGCGCTGGTGGTCCTTCGAGCGCGGGTGGAAGGAAGTCGAGCGTTGGCGGGCCCTACTGGAGCGGGGCGAAGGGCCGGCCTCCGGCGCCATTCCGGCGCCGGAGTCCTCACCGGAGGCTCTCTGCTTTCACGTTGCGGCGTCGGACGGCGATTCCGGAGAGGCGATCGCCGCATTCGACCGCCTGCTCGCGCGTGACGCTTCGGTGCGGGAGATCGTTGTCGTCACTCCGCTAGCGGAAGCGGCGCCGCCGGCCCGCGCGGCACGTCTCGCGCGGTTGTGGCTCGATTGGTGCTGCTCGAACCTGGCGGTGCTGGCGCTCGAACCGAGCCGCCGTGCCCTGGTCGGCTCGGTGCTGTGGTGCCGGCCGACGACGCTGCTCGTGGACGTGGAGCAGGAGCGGTCGCTGGCCGCGGCGGTCGTGGAGCGGAGCAGGGGCCGGGATCGGAGGGCGGCCGGGCTGCTCGACCGGTTGCGTCTCCTTCTGGTTGCCGCAGGTGATGGGGACGACGACGGCGAGGTTGCGCGGCTGGAAGCCCGTTGGCGGGCGTGGGGTGTGGAGCGCCGCGTAGTGGGGGAGCGCGAGGTGGGCCGTTGATACAGTGCCGGCTGGTGAACACTGCCAGGCCATTCGTCCGGTTGCTGCCGCTGATCCTGATCGCGGCGTTCGCCGCGCAGCCCGTCACCGGCGCCGGTTTCGCGGTCAAGATGGCGACGCTTTCGCCCGACGGCTCGCCCTGGGACGGCTTCTTCGAGACGATGGGCAGGGACTGGGAGACCGGTACCGACGGCCGGGTCACTCTCACGATCTACCCGGGCGGCGTCGCGGGCGACGAGCCGGACATCCTGCGCAAGATGAAGATCGGCCAGTACCACGCGGCCGCTCTCTCGGTCAGCGGTCTGGCCGACATCTCGAAGGACTTCACCGTCTTCGAGATCCCCCTGTTCTTCCACGACGAACAGGAGATGTTCCACGTGCTGCGGGAGTTGACGCCCGGCCTGCGAGAGACGCTGGACGAGGAGGGCTTCGTGCTTCTCGGCTGGGGCTACGTCGGCCAGGTCCACTTCTTCACGAACGAGCTGGCGCGCACGGTCGAGGAGATGCAGCGGCTCAAGATCTTCACCTGGGCCGGCGACGAGGCGATGACGAACTGGTGGCGCGAGGGCGGTTTCAAGCCGGTGGCGCTGGCGGCCACCGACATCGTGACCGGTCTTCAGACCGGCATGATCGACGCGCTCGCCGTGCCGCCGATCTACGCGATGCAGGTCCAGTTCTTCAAGCAGGCCAAGTACTTCGCCGACATTCCGCTGATCCCGATGATGGGGGCGATCCTCGTCACGAAGCGGGCATGGAACCGGATCTCCGAAGAGGACCGGAAGGTGATGGTCAAGGCGGGTCAGCGGGCCGAGGACCGGATCTTCGAGACGATCCCCACCCTCGAGCAAACGGCGGTCGGGCTGATGGGCGGCCAGGGTCTGGAAGTCGTGCCGATCGTGGGCACCGAGGTCGAGGACGACTGGGTCGAGATCGCCAACGACTTCGCGGCCAGCATGCGCGGGAACACCGTTCCTGAAGCGATCTTCGACCGGGCCACGGCGGTTCGGGACGCCTATCGCCGGCAGTCTTCGGTTGACTGAGAGCGACGCCGCGGTCCGTTCCTGGGCCCCGGTGCGTTTCCTCCACCGGGTGGAGGATTGTGTCTCGATCGTCCTGCTCGGCGCGATGGTGCTCCTGCCCCTGGCGGAGATCGTCGTCCGCCAGCTCGGCACCGGCATTCCGGGCGCGCTTCCGTTCGAGCAGCACCTGACCCTGTGGGTCGCGTTCCTGGGAGCGGCGCTGGCGGCGAGAGAAGGACGCCTGCTCGCCCTGGCTACCGGCAACTTCCTGCCGGAAGGCAGGTTTCGGGCCTTTGCCGCGGTGTTTACCGGCGGCACCAGCGCGATGGTCGCGACCCTCCTGGGCGGGGCCAGTCTCGACCTGGTCCAGATCGAGCGCGAGGGCGGCATCGAGATGGCGGCCGGCGTACCGGTGTGGGTGGGGCAGGCGGTCATGCCGGTCGGTTTCGCGATCCTGGCGCTGCGCCTGGTCTGGAAGTCGTCGGATCTGTGGACGGGCCGAGCGATTGCCGGGTTCGGCATCGTGCTCGGCCTGTGGATCGGCGCCAACGCCGACTCCTTTGCCGATCGAGCGGCCACGCCGTGGCTGGTGCTGATCCTGGCTTCGACTCTCCTGGGCGGCCCCATCTTCGCTGCTCTGGGCGGTGCGGCGGTGTTCCTGTTTCTTTCCGACTTCGTGCCGCTCGCGGCGGTCCCGGCGGAGAGCTACCGGCTCGCCGTGTCGCCGACCCTGGCAGCGATCCCGCTGTTCACGCTGACCGGATTCCTGCTCGCCGAAGGCGGGGCGTCGGAGAGGCTGCTCAGGGTGTTCCGCGCCCTGTTTGGCTGGGTGCCGGGCAGCACCCCGGTCGTGTGCGCCGTCGTCTGCGCGTTCTTCACCGTCTTCACGGGTGGCTCCGGTGTGACCATCCTGGCGCTTGGCGGCGTTCTGTTCGCTGCGCTGTCGGCCGATGGCTACCGCGAGCGCTTCTCGCTCGGCCTGTTGACCTCGTCCGGGTCGCTGGGCCTGCTGCTGCCGCCAGCCCTGCCGCTGATCCTCTTCGGCATCGTGGCGGAGGTGCCGATCGAGGACCTCTTCATTGGTGGCCTGCTGCCGGGCCTGCTGTTGATCGCCCTCATCGCGGCCTGGGGAGTAAGGGAGGGTCTGCGCCGTGGAACCGGCAAGGCCCGGACTTCCGCGGTGGAGGACGACGGCGGCATCGCGCGTGCGCTCTGGGCCGCGAAGTGGGAGCTGCTGCTACCTGTCGTCATCTTGGGCGCGTTCTTCAGCGGCTACGCGACCCTGGTCGAAACGGCGGCCCTGGCGGCTCTCTACGCCTTCGTCGTCCAGTGCCTCGTGCATCGCGACGTGAGACTGGGCAAGCCTCTTCTGGCCGTCTTCCGGCAGTGCGCCGTGCTGGTCGGCGGCGTGCTGATCATTCTGGTGGCGGCCATGGGTCTGACGAGCTGGCTGGTCGACGCCCAGGCGGCTCAGGCTCTCGTCGAGCTGGTGCAGAACAACATCGAGTCGAAGATCGTCTTTCTGCTCGCGCTCAACGTCTTCCTGCTGCTGGTCGGCTGCCTGATGGACATCTTCTCGGCCACCGTCGTCGTCGTGCCGCTGATCATCCCGCTCGGCCTGGCCTTCGGCGTCGATCCGATCCACCTCGGGATCATCTTCGTCGCCAACCTGGAGCTCGGCTACCTGACGCCGCCGGTGGGCCTCAACCTGTTCCTGGCGTCCTACCGCTTCGAACGGCCACTGCTCGCGGTCTATCGGGCCGCCGTGCCGGCGCTGGTCATTCTCGGCTTCGGCGTCCTGCTGATCACGTATGTTCCTTGGCTCACCCTGGGCCTGCTCGACCTGCTGGGAAGAACCTGATGACACCAGGAGTTCGTCCATGAACTGGAAACGACTGCAGAGCATCGCCGTCGTCTGGTCCGCGGTCTTCCTGGGACTGGCGATCCTGACGATCGTCGGCGTCCACATCATTCCCCGTGACATTCCAGGCCTGGTCTGGGTGCTCCATGTGCTGGTGGCGGCGATTGGCTTCGTGTCCGGCATCGCGGCGACCCGGCGCCGGGCCGAGATCGACGTCGAGCGGTGGAAGCTCGTGGACGACTCCGACCTCACCTCAGGCGAGCGGGAACACGCTCATCGCGAGGCGGAGTCCCAGTTGCGACGCGCCAGCGCCCAGTTCCTTCTCGCCGGCGTGACCCTTGGCGGCTGGCTCGCATACCAGTTGCGCTCCGAGCGCCCCGAAGCGGGAGCGGCGGTCACCCGGGTTCTTGGCGGCGAGACGCCGGACGTGCCGTCCCCGGACCAGACCCTGACCGAGGCCCTCGCGGCCGAGCCCGTGTACACCCTGAGTCCTTCCGATCTGCTGATCGCGACGCCGCTCCTCGCCTTCGGCCTCGGCATGCTCTGGGCCCGCTACCAGGCTGGTCGATCCGGCTAGCGGGGCAGTTCGTAGACCAGGAGGGGCGGCCGCGGATCGAAGTAGTTGTGATCGACGGTGACGTAGGCGGAACCGTCCAGCACGGCGATGTCCGACGATTCTCCGGCGTCGATGCCCCAGACGTCCATGACTCGCCTGGCGATCGGATCGACCCGCAGGATGGAGGCGTAGTTCTCGGTTACCAGGTAGACGGACGAAGCGTCCGCGGCGATCCCGGAGACCAGCAGTTCGTCGGCGCTGCGGCCGGGTCTCAAGTGCGCGTCGACGTTCGGCTCGTGCCGGTCGCCGGTGCCGAGATTCCAGATGGCGAGACCATCGTCCGCGGTGGCAAGGAGATCGGTGCCGAACCGGGTGATTCCGGTGAACTCCAGGTTCTGGAGACCGTCCGGCAACGCCGTTGATTCGCTGGGTTGCCACCTCTCCTCGTCGTACCGCCACGACCTGAGTGCTCCCAACTCGCCGATACCGAGGAGCCGGTTCCGGTCCACGGCAATGCCCTCAAGACGCCCCTGCCGCAGGATCAACAGCCCGCCCAGCAGGCGGCTTGTCGGTCGAGCCTCGACGCCCGCATGCGACAGCGTGAACAGCTCCGCTTGGTCCGTGCTGACGTAGATGTGTTGACCGTCGACGTGGAGCCCGGAAGCCTGCTCCAGCGACTCCGGCAACGGGATCCGCTCCTTCGCTCTCAGGACGCCGGAAAGGACCAGGGGTCCTTCGGTGGGGTCGGTCGGCAGATTGTCGGAGCCGACGTCTCCCAGAACGTCGAAGACGATGAAGATGCCGAATCGCGTGGTCGTCAGGATCAGGAGCAAGCCGACGAGGACCGCCGCCGCGATCGCCTTCTTCATCGCCGCCCCCGTGTCTGGTTGCTAGCGCAGCCGAGCCACCGTGGCGCCCCAGCCGCCCCCGCCCGGCCCACCGCTCCTGAACGAGACGACCCGCGGATCCCGCTCCAGCACCTTCCGCACGATCTGCCGCTGCACTCCGATGCCCCGCCCGTGGATGATCCGCACCTCGCGGAACCCCTTCTCGTAGGCAGCATCCAGGTAACTCTCGACGACATCCTTCACTTCCCGCGGCTGAAACGGATGCAGGTCCATCTCATCCCCGATGGGAACTTCTACGACGTCGTCGGGCCCAAGTTCATCCTCTGGGTTCATGATTAGAACAGCTTCAGCACGGCGATGAAGGCGCTCCAGCCGTCGTCGGGGCCGGCGAGGGCGTGGCCTATGTCCATGTTGACGACGGTGCCCCAGGGGCCGATGAAGGTGCCGACGATGCCGGCGCCGGCGAGGAGCTCGCGGTCGAGGCCGGAGGCGGGGTCGGTGGCCCAGGCAGCGTCGCCGACGAGGTCGATGCGGAAGATCTCGCCGAGCTCGAAGCCGTAGCTCACATGGGCGGCGGCGGCGCGTTCGGCCCGCACCTTGTCGCTCTGGTAGCCGTGGACGTTGACGTCCGAGAAGAAGCCGAACTCGTACTTGCTGAAGCGGTCAAGGTCGCTGCCGTCGACGTACTCGAGGGCCACGCCGAACTTCTGGAACTTCGGCAGGTGCCAGGTCTTGGCGACGCCGACGTTCCAGAGCGTGTAGCTGTCGGGGGTCAGGTTGGTGGCGCCCAGACCCCAGGGTTGCCACTCGTCGCGCAGGTTCCAGGAGCCGCCGGCGACGAGCCGGTAGCCCGAGCGGATGTAGCGGACGATGGCGCCGACGCTGTGGCTCAGGTGGTCGGAGGGCAGCACGAAGTCCTCGCCCGTCTCGTCGGCGCGCTGGAAGTTGTTCCAGGACAGCTCGTAGCGGAGGTCGAGCTTGACGAAGCTGCCGAGCGGCCGGCCCAGGCTGAAGTCGATGTTCGGACGCAGCCGCTCGACGTTCTCCGTCGGCGATTCGACGCCTTCCCGGTACAGCACGTCCTCGCCGGCGAAGGCAAGCGCGAAGACGTCGACGCCGGCGTCCCAGCGGGAGCCGAACAGGCTCGGGTTGGCGATGTCGGCGAGAATGAGCGGCCCGGCGATGAACAGGTCGGCCTGCGTGCCGGTGCCGCGCCAGTCGAAGGACAGCCAGTTCACCCCGCCCAGCGGCAGCGGACCGTCCTGGGCCTCGTCGTAGAAGGCGCCGCCGAGCAGGAACATGCGCGTCTTGTCGTCCTCCTTGACCACGCGTTCGCCGGTCTCCCGGTCGAGTTCGAGGTAACGGAGGCCCACTTCCGTGTCGCGCACCATCGTCGTCTCGGAGGCCAGGGTCGCGTCGCGTCGCGCGTCGAAATCAGGCGGGTTGATGCGGATGCCGGTCAGCTCGATCTCGCGCTCGACGATCGTCGTCGCGTTCAGGACCGAGAACAACTGCTGGCCGATGACCCGGGTCGGCAGCCAGTAGGACGACCGCTCCCACGCCGCCGGCTCGCCGCCCGCGTCCAAGGGTGTGTAGAAGGTGGTCTCGTCGTTGGACAGCACGTCGCCGGTCAGTCCGAGCTGAACCGCGCGTGTCTTCACCCGCGCGTAGATCTCACGGTCCACCCAGACCGTGCCGCGAAACAGGCTGCGGCCCTCGGTCAGAGCCTCCGCCGGTTCGAAGTCGACGACCCAGGTGTCGCGGCCTTCCACCGTCGCCGTGCCCCGCAGCCGGTAGCGGTACTCCCTGGTGAACGTGATCTCGGCCGGCATCGCCGCCGCCTTCTCCGGCTGGATCAGGGGAATCTCGGGGATCCGCTTGCGGCGCCAGCGAATGCCGTTGACGTAGAAGTTGTCCCAGGCCCAGTCGAAGCCCGCGCCCTGGCGGAAGAAGAACGGACCCTGGAAGGTCGCGTCGACCGACTGGACGCCGGTGCCGAGCTGGAACCGGAGCGACGTCGTGTTCGTGGCGCTGTAGTTCACGACGCGGCGCGACTGATCGTCCTCGAAGGCCTGCAGGCGGCGCAGGATCTCGCCGACCGGGATGCGGCGGGTGTCGGCGACCGTGAGCGCCTCCTCGACGCTCTCGGCTCCGTCGAGCCCGACCGCCAGATCCCGTTCCAGGCGGAACACGAAGGGCGCGGCGGCGTCCCTCAGTTCGAGTTCGTATCCGTTGCGGGTACGGCGTCCGCCGAAGACGAGGTCCGATTCGCCGGTCGCCGGGTCGAAGCGCGCCGGCGACCCGATCTGCCGGTCGCTGAACCGGAGCGTGAACGGTCCGCCCTCCGCGGGAGGCGAGACGACGATCCGCAGGCTCAGGTCTTCCCCGCGGACGAAACTCCAGGCTTCGGCGCCCGCGGGAGTGGAGTAGGGATCGAAGGTGACGTCGCCCGAGAACTCCTGCGCGATCAGCCGGGCGGCACGAACCGTGGCGGCGTCGGCGCCGGCCTCGCCGGAGAGGGAGAAGAGGGAGAGCGAGGCGCCCGCCTCGGCCTCGGCCGCGGCCCGCACCAGCGTCACGCCTTCGCCGACCGCGGCTGCCGGGTTCGCTTCTGGAGTGTCGAGCGCGAGGAGCGCGTCCGGGTCGAGTTCCCGGATGAGCTGCTTCAGTTCAGCGACGCTTGCGTCGCTGGCCGTCCGACCGCGCGGGAACGCGACGCCGTCGAGGTAGGCGTCGAGTTCCTGGGTGTACAGCGCCCGGACCAGTTCGGCGTCGGGTGGCAGAGGCTCGGTGACGACGGCGGCGTCCGGCTGCGCGCCTGAAACGGCGACCGATGCCCGCTTGAGTGCGAGCGCGTATTCCTGGATGGCCCGCGGCTCGTTTGTCAACTCCCCTGGCCAGTTGAGCTGAAACAGGGAACCGGCCGTTGCGGCGCGGGCGAGGTCGGCGAGCCGCTCGAGCTCCGCCGTCAGCTCGTCGCCCCGCTCGGCCGGAGGCGGCGGCGCGGCGAATCGAACCGCGTACCAGGGCAGCGCACCCGCGGCCCGGAGCGTTGAGGCCGCCTCGCGGGCGGCCGTTACGGCTGCGTCGTCGGCCAGGTCCACCGGCCACTTGACGACGAGCACGGCGTCCTCCGGCAGTGGCGGCAGCGTGCCCAGCAGGTCCGCTGCGGCAGCCGGGTCGTCGGTCGCCAGCCCGACGCACGGGTTGCAGGGCAACTGCGCCAGCGCCGGCAGGGCGCCGGCGAGGAGGAGCAGGATCGCGGCGGAGGTTTGTTTGAGCATGTGCATGGGATCTTCGGGGCGGTTCGGACGAGGCTCTGGCCCGGATAACAGCGAAAGCGGCCTCAGATTCCCGGCGCGGCGGCCCGGCGCCAGAACTCGTCAGCGAGATCGCCCGCGAGGACGATCTCGGGGCGCAGTTCGACGTGGAAGCGGTCTCGCACGGCCCGGTGGGCCGTGATCATCAGATCGAGGACGTCGGCGGCTCGGGCGTTCTCCCGGTTGACGATCACGTTCGCGTGGCGCCGGCTGATTTCAGCGCCGCCGCTGGTCGCGCCCTTGAGGCCGCAGGCCTCGATCAGGCGGCCGGCGAAGTCGCCCTCCGGGTTGCGGAACACCGAGCCGGCGTTCGGCTTGCCCGACGGCAGGCTCTCCCAGCGCCGACGGTTCAGTTCGTCGATCCGCTTGAGCGCCGCGGCGCCGTCGCCCCGGCGGAGCCTGAACTCGGCGCGGGTGACGATCGCTTCCGTTCCCTGGAGGCTCGTCGTCCGGTAGGCCGGTTCGAGGTCCGCGGTGGCCAGGGCTTCGACGGGGCGGCCGGGCCGCGCGACGCGCACCTCGGCGAGCACGTCCCGGATCTCCGTGCCGTAGCAGCCCGCGTTCATGACGACGGCGCCGCCGACGGTCGATGGGAAACCGGACAGTGCCTCGAGACCGAGCAGGCCCTGCTTGGCGGTGTCCCGGGCTAGCCGGGCGAGGGTGACGCCGGCGCCTGCCCGCACCGTTTCACCGTCGACCTCGACCTGTTCCAGCTCCCCGCGGAGGCGGCAGACGATGCCCCGCATGCCGGCGTCCGGGAAGAGAACGTTCGAGCCGTGGCCGTGAAGGTGCAGTTCCAGCCCTGCCTCCCGGGCGATGGTCAGCACTGCGGTGAGCGCCGCCTCGGACTCGACCCGCACGAAGATCTCGGCCGGGCCGCCGATCCGCAGGGTGGTGACCGAAGCGAGGCGCACCGCTTCGCGGACCTCGACGCCGGGGATGGAGGCGAGCCGACCCCTTGTTTTCAGGTTGACGCCCTCGGGGGGCTGCAATACGCTGATCGCGCCCTTGTCGATGCTGGCTGTCACGTTCTTCCACGCCACGTCGCCGAGCGTCCGCAGCGGCCAACTCCCGACCTCCGTTCAACCGTCTGACGATCCAGGGGAGCGCCGAACCGGTCGCGCGGGAGTATAGCCACGCGCACTCTCCGGCCATGTCGGAACGGCGCCGTGACCGTCTCCAGGGCGTGACGTTCGCAACCCATCTGGCACGCCAAGCCTCCACCACACCCTCAGGAGAAAGCAACCCATGAAGCAGGCCCGCGCGAACGCACAGAAGGGAGCCGGCCGCAAGGAGGCCATCTCGGGCGCGCTCACCCAGATCGAACGGCAGTTCGGCAAGGGCGCGATCATGCGCCTCGGCGAACAGGAGAACCTCGGCATCGAGTCGATCTCGACCGGATCGCTCGCCGTCGACCATGCAATCGGTACCGGCGGTTTCCCACGGGGCCGTGTTGTCGAAGTCTACGGCCCGGAGTCGAGCGGCAAGACGACGCTGGCTCTCTCGGTCACCGGCCAGGCTCAGCGCGCCGGCGGCACCGCCGCCTTCATCGACGCCGAGCACGCTCTCGACGCCGAGTACGCCGAGAAGATCGGCGTCAACATCGACGAACTCCTCGTCTCCCAGCCGGACAGCGGCGAGCAGGCGCTCGAGATCGCCGAGATGCTCGTGCGCTCGAACGCGCTCGACATCGTGGTGATCGACTCGGTCGCCGCGCTCGTGCCGCGGGCCGAGCTCGAAGGCGAGATGGGCGACTCCCACGTCGGCCTGCAGGCGCGGCTCATGTCCCAGGCGCTCCGCAAGTTGACCGCGATCGTCGCCAAGTCGAGGACGACCCTCGTCTTCATCAACCAGATCCGCGAGAAGATCGGCGTCATGTTCGGGTCGCCCGAAACGACGACCGGCGGCCGCGCGCTCAAGTTCTACTCCTCCGTCCGCATCGACATCCGGCGCATCGCCGCGCTCAAGGACGGCGACCAGGTCGTCGGCTCGCGGGTCCGCGTCAAGGTCGTCAAGAACAAGGTCGCCCCGCCCTTCCGGGTCGCCGAGTTCGACATCGACTACGGCGAGGGCATCTCCCGCGTCGGCGAGTTGATCGACCTCGGCATCCAGCACAAGCGGGTCATGAAGAGCGGCGCCTGGTTCTCCGCCGGCGACACCAGGCTCGGCCAGGGCCGTGAGAACGCCAAACAGTTCCTCCGCGACAACGCCGACCTCGCCGACGACATCGAAAGCCACCTCCGCTCCGAACTCGGCCTGCCACCCATCGTCGTTGCCGACTCCGGCGACCAGGCCGCTGCTGCCGGGTAGCGGCGCCGGCGGTTCGACGTCGGTTGGGCCCGTCTGCGGCGGCGTGCGGGGGGAGGGTCCCAGCGGACGCTCACCCCTTCTCGGTGGGTGGAGGGATGGGGGTTCGCTTCGGTCGGCTGCGCTTCGTCAGGTTGGTGGTAGATGGGGGGTCAACGGCAGTCGCTTGCCTCCAGCCCGCTGGGACCCTCCCCCCGCACCCCGCCGCAGACTGATCGGCGTCGGTTCTGGGCGGGCCTGAACTGTTGAGTGCGGGTCGGACAGGCTATTCTCTGGTTCAGGCGGAGTGATTCCGGATCGAGGGAAGGGAGAAGAGGGCATGAAGAAGGTTGAGGCATCGCGGTGGCAGTTGGGTACGTTGGCGTTGGCTGTGGCCGGTTTGCTCCTGTTGGCCGCTTGTGCGGGCGAGGGAGGCGTTTCCGGTGCCCGCGCCGGCTACATTGCAGAGATGGGGTCGTTCTCGGTTGTAGCGCCTGCGATGGCCGAGAAGGCGGCGGAAGAGGCCGAGACCGACGCTGAAGCCACTGAGGAAGCTGCGGCACCCGCGGAGCCCGCGATGACTACCGTCCTGCTGGACTTCCTGATTCACAACGAGGGGTCTGAAACGCTCGACGGCGTGACGGTCGACCTCACGATCGCCGATCCGGATGGCAACGAGAAAGAACGCCATCTCCTCTGGGTCGACACGACCGGCCTGACCAAGGGCTCACAGCGGCAGGTTGCCCATGAATTGACCGACGTCGCCTACGTTGAGGGCGACGGCTTCCACGTCGAGGTCCGTCATCCGATCCCGATGGAGGAGCGCGGCGACTACGCCGAGTTCGACGCCGAGAACTAGGAAGCGGCGCTCATGAGGAGCGCCCCCAACCGAGCCGGTCACGTGATGGCGGGTCTCCTCGTCTGCGCTGCCATTGGCCTCCTGGTCTGGCTCGTGACCGGGATCTACCTCTTCGTCTTCGTCCTACCCCTCGGCGCCTGGCTCTGGTCCGTGGGCCGCCGGGCATAGGACTCGCGATCAGTCCGACACCGACCAGTCTGCGACGGGACCCCTCCCCCCGCATCCCGCCGCAGACGGGCCAAACCGACGCCGTCGCGCCGTCAGTACGCGTTCTTCGTCAGGCCGCGGCGCAGGGTGAGCCAGAGGATCTGGAGGTCGAGGCGGAGGCTCCAGTTCTCGATGTAGTAGAGGTCGTACTGGATGCGTTTGCGGATGGAGGTGTTGCCACGCCAGCCGTGGACCTGGGCCCAGCCGGTGAGGCCTGACTTGACGCGGTGGCGGAGCATGTAGTTCGGGATCTTGTCGCGGAACTCGCGGACGAAGGCGGGGCGTTCGGGGCGGGGGCCGACGCAGGACATGTCGCCGAGGAAGATGTTCCAGAGCTGGGGCAGTTCGTCGATCGACCAACGGCGCAGGAAGGCGCCGATGCGGGTGCGGCGGGGGTCGTCCTCCGTTGCCCAGACGGGGCCGGTCGAGGACTCGGCGCCAACTCGCATCGAGCGGAACTTGAGGATCATGAAGGAGCGGCCGTCGAGACCCATCCGCTCCTGGCGGTAGAAGAGCGGGCCCCGGTCCTCCAGCTTGATCAGCAGCATCACGACCGGCAGGAACGGCAGGAGCAAGACCATCGCGGCGGCGGAGAGAACGACGTCCATCGTGCGCTTGGCCAGGCTGGACCAGCCCTCCATCGGCACGTGGGAGAGATTGATGACCGGCGTGCCGTCGACGTCTTCGATCTCGGCGCGCAGGGTCGCGTACTGGAGAACGTTCGGGACGAGGCGGATCTCGATCAGTTCGTTGCCGATGCGGTCGAGCAGGTCGAGGATCTTGCGGTGGGCGGCAAAGGGCAGGGCGATCATCACCTGGTCGACGCCGTGTTCTTCGATCGTCCCCTCCAGGTCGTCCAGGGTGCCGAGGACATCCACGCCGCCGCCGACTTCGGCGTGCAACTTCTCCGGATCGTCGTCGAGGAACCCGACGACTTCATAGCCGAGTTCGCGGT
Source organism: Acidobacteriota bacterium (assembly GCA_011525365.1). Lineage (GTDB taxonomy): Bacteria > Acidobacteriota > Thermoanaerobaculia > Multivoradales > Multivoraceae > Multivorans. The sequence goes on along the minus strand of WTGQ01000002.1, from coordinate 3,327,708 downwards.
GACGGACCAGCTTGGCCGCGATCTCCTCGCCGCTGTCGCCGGCTCCGACGATCAGGATGCGGCGCACGTTGTGGCCGCGGCGGCGAACAGTGCGGAGGACGGCGCGGGTCCCCAGCCGGAGGAAGGCGACGAGGAAGATGTCGGTGACGACGAACAGGGCGAAGAAGGCCCGGCTGTAGGAGAAGGGGTCGTCCGTGCCGGCCTGGGTCAGGCGGTCGAAGGTCAGGACCGAGGTCAGGATGACCAGCGCCAGCACGGTGGCGACGACGATGCTGATCATCTCGTCCACGCGGCTGTGGCCCCGGCGGATTCGGTAGAGGCCGTGGAAGTAGTAGACGGTGGGCCAGATCAGGACGATGAACGGCAACATCCTGAGATAGGGCTCGAAGTCGGGCACCGACTTCGTGATCTCGATCACCGGCTGGACGAACCGCAGGTACCAGGCCAGAAAGAAGGCGCCGACGGTCGCGGCTATGTCGCCGCCCAGGTTCAGGGCGGCGGTGACGCGAAGTTGCTTGTGAAGCACGGTCTTCAGTCCTGCGACGCCGTCGCCGCTCGATCACGCGGGCGCCGGATGCTACCAGCCGGCGTCACGGTGCGGAGCCGCGCCGTGGAACGCATCCGAGTCCTCAGTCACCAGCCTTCCGCAGGACGTCCCGGTAGATGTCCAGGGTGCTCTCCGCGGCTTCCTCCCACCGGAAGCGGGCCGACTGTTCGCTAGCGCGGTCGACCAATTGTTTCGCGTGGTTGCGGTTTCCCATGCAGCGCTCAATCGCCCTGGCGATCTCCTTCACCTCGAGCGGGTTCACGAGTTCCGCGAAGCCCTGGGCGATCTCCTTGAGCGACGACGTGTTCGACGTGATGACCGGTACGCCCGAGGCCATCGCCTCCACGACGGGAAGTCCGAAGCCCTCGTAGAGGGTGGGGTAGAGGAACAGACTCGCACCCTGGTACAGGGCAGGAAGGACCTTGCCGTCCACGTGACCCAGCAGGCGGATGTGATCGGCGATACCGAGTTGGCGGGCTCGCCGTTCGAGTTTGAAGTCGCTGCCCGGACGGGCGCCGACGCAAACGAGCGGGGCATCGAAGCCGGCCCGCGACCGGGCCCGCGTGTAAGCCTGGATCACCCGGTCGAGGTTCTTGTGAGGCTTCGGGTTGCCGACGAACAGCAAGTAGGGTCGGTGCACGCCGACTTCGTCCAGAGCGGCGCGGAGTTCGTCTTCCGGCAGCGGCCGGCGGAAGCGGTCCTCCACGCCGTTGTAGACGACGCGGACCTTGTCCTCGTTGACGCTGAAGTAGTCGAGGACGTCGTTGCGGGTGTTGTTCGACACGGCGACGATTCGGTCCGCCCGGGCGACGCTGTGGCGGAACATCCCCTGGGCGTAGAAGGAGGCGGCGCGGTTGGGCAGGAAGCCCGGATAGAGCAGGTGGATGATGTCGTGGATCGTGACCACGGTCGGGCAGGGCACGACTGCCGGCAGGACGTAGTGGGTGGCGTGGTAGAGGTCCAGCCGGGACCGCCAGATGCGCCAGCTCATCAATCCGATCTCGCGCAGCGAGTACACGGGCGAACGTTCGATGACGCATCGGAAGTTCGGCGGCAGGTCGGCTGCGAAGGCCCGGTCCTCGGGCCGCACGAACAGTATGTACTCGTTGCCCGCGGGCGTCCCGTTCGTGCCTTCGATGTGGGCCAAACCGTGGATCAGGTTCGTCACGTAGACCCCGATGCCGAAGTCGCGCACTTTCCGGGCGTCGATGCCGATCCTTGCCACGGCGCAAGCCTAGCGCCGCCAAGGCGTGAAGGCGTTGACAAGTGGCGGTAACGATTCGTAGCCTCTGGGGTTTGCGCGGTTGCGCCTTGCCGGAGTCGCGGCGCTCCATGGGGGTGGCGTCCCCTGGAAAGCTGACTCGCGGTTCGAGACGGCGGACGCCTGACGGTGAAATGGGATGCACCTGCAGCTCGACCAAGCCCGCAACGGCCCCCTCCGCTGGCGCGATGCCGTCCGCGTGGCGGCTCCCGACCTGCGCCGGGACGAGGCGCTCGTTCCGGGCAGTGTCGACTGCGAGGGCAGCCTTACCTTCACCGGACCGGACTTTCTGCTCCAGACGCGGCTGCGCTACCGCTACCGACTTCGCTGTGACCGTTGCTTGACCCCGTACGAAGAGGATGTCGACCTGCCGCTTGCGTTCGTCGTGACGGCGGGCGTTCCGGACGGTCCGGCGGCTGCCGACGCCGCCGGGGACGCGCATGGCGCCCGCGAGCTGGAGGCGGAGGATCTCTCGACGCTCGTCGCGGTCGATGGCGCCGTCGACCTGTTCCGGCTGGTCTGCGAACAGGTCGAACTCAACGTCCCGATGAAACCGACGTGCGACTCAGCGTGCCGGGGCCTGTGCCCGCAGTGCGGAGTCGACCGCAACCGGGAGGCCTGCACCTGCGTCTCGGAGAGCGTCGATCCCCGCTGGGCCGGCCTCGAAGCGGTCCGCGAACGGCTTACCGGTAATCTGACCTAGCTAGCTACCAAGCCAGAAAGGAAATAGAAGGAATGCCCAATCCCAAACGGCGGCACTCGAAGGCCCGTCGGGACCGGCGACGGTCCCATGACGGCCTGAAGCGTCCCGCCGGCTCACTCTGTCCGAACTGCGGCGAAACCAAACTGCCGCATCGCGCCTGCAGCCACTGCGGTCACTACCGCGGGCGCGACGTGATCGACGTCGAGGACGTTCTCTAGGAGCCCGACGCCTGCGGCGCCGCGGTCCCGATGACGAATCGATCTCCTTCACCCGACCCGACGGTGATCGCCGTCGACGCGATGGGCGGCGATCACGCTCCGCGGGCCGTGGTCGAGGGGGCGCTCCTGGCGGCGCGGGAGAACGGGCTTCGGTTGCTCCTGGTCGGCCGGCGGGATGCGCTGGAACGGGAGATCGAGGAACTCGAGTCCGTGGCCTCCGACCTCGACCGGATCGAGATCGTTCACGCCCGCGAGGTCGTCGGCATGGGCGAGTCGGCGTTGGCGGTGCGCCGGAAGCGCGACTCCTCGGTGCGGGTCTGCGCCCGGCTGGTCAGGGAAGGCCGGGCCGCGGCGATGCTGACGGCGGGCAACACGGGCGCCGCCCTGGTCGCCGGCAAGATGGTGATCGGCGTCGCGCCCGGAGTCGATCGGCCGGCTCTCGCCGTCGCGCTGCCGCGCCGCGACGGCAGCACGATTCTGCTCGATGCCGGTGCCAACGTGGATTCCAAGCTCCACCAGCTCCGCCAGTTCGCGGTGATGGGGCACTACCTCGCGGAGCAGCTCCTGAGCCTGGAGTCGCCGCGGATCGGCCTGCTGTCGATCGGCGAGGAGGTGGGCAAGGGAACGGAACTCGTCCGCGAGGTATTCAAGGCACTCGACGCCACGGGGCTCAACTTCATCGGCAACGTCGAGGGCGGCGATGTGTTCAACGGCACGGTCGACGTCGTCGTCTGCGACGGTTTCGTCGGCAACGCGATCCTGAAGAGCGCCGAATCGCTGGGCGAGTTCGTGAGCGGACAGTTGCGTCAGGAGATGGGAAGTACCTGGCGAGCGCGGTGCGGCTATCTCCTGGCCCGGCCGGCCTTCGAGCGCTTCAAGCGCCGCCTCGACTACAGCGAGTACGGCGGCGCGCCGCTGCTCGGGCTGCGGGGCGGCTGTTTCGTTGCCCACGGCCGTTCTTCCGCCCACGCGATCCACAGCGCCGTGCGGCGGGCGGTAGAGTTCTGCGAAGCAGGCATACACCTCAAGGTCAGCGCGAAGCTCGCCGAGGTCGCATACGAAACGCGGTCGAAGGCGGTGGTGGCGGGATGACGAACGGTTTGCAGGGAGATTCCTCGAACGGGACGCGGCGGGTCCGGATCGCGGGCACGGGCCGCTCGGTGCCCGAGCGGATCCTGACCAACGCCGACCTGGAGCGCATCGTCGATACCTCGAACGACTGGATCATCGCTCGCACCGGCATCGAGGAACGCCGGGTCGCCTCCGACGAGGAGTACACGTCGGTCTTTGCCGTCGACGCCGCCCGCAAAGCGATGGAGATGGCCGGCGTCGAGGCGTCGGAAGTGGACCTCGTCCTGATCTCGACGGTGACGCCGGACATGCCCTTTCCGGCCACGGCCTGCCTGGTGCAGGAGGAGCTAGGCGCGAAAGACGCTACCGCGTTCGACCTGAACGCCGGCTGCACGGGCTTCGTCTACGGGCTCTCCGTGGCCCACCAGTACGTGTCGAGCGGCGCCGCCTCCACGGCCCTGGTCATCGGAGCCGAGTCGCTGACGAAGTACACGGACTACGAGGATCGTTCGACCTGCGTGCTGTTCGGCGACGGTGCCGGCGCGGTGGTGCTCCGCGGCGAGGATCCGCCCAATCCGTCCAGCGAGAACGGGCTCTCGGGCATTCTCTCGGTGGCGATCCACAGCGACGGCTCGCTCGCCCATCTGCTCGAGATGCCGGGCGGCGGAAGCCGCAATCCTCCGAACCGCCCCGAGACCCTGGAGGCCCGCCTGCCCTTCATCCGGATGCTCGGCAACGAGACCTTCAAGGTCGCCGTGCGGACTCTGGCCGAGGTCTCCGGCGAGGTGCTCGAAGGCGCCGGGCAGCGTCCCGAAGACGTCCGGTGGCTGATACCGCACCAGGCGAACCGCCGGATCATCGATGCCGTCGGCCGCAGGATCGAAGTGCCGGCCGACCGCGTCTACGTCAACGTCGAGCGCTACGGCAACACGTCGGCCGCTTCCATCCCGATCGCCCTCGACGAGCTGAATCGCGACGGCCGGATCGATCCCGGCGACCTGGTCCTGATGGCGGCATTCGGCGCGGGCCTCACCTGGGGCGCGGCCGCGGTGCGCTTCTAGCGCGGCCTGCCTGCGGGTTCACGATGAGCGGGGTGGCGTACGTCTTTCCGGGCCAGGGCTCGCAGCGGGTCGGCATGGGCCGCGCGCTGGCCTCGGCCTTTCCCGAGGCGCGGGAGGTGTTCGAGGAGGCGGACGACACGCTCGGCTTCTCGTTGTCGGGGCTCTGCTTCGAGGGTCCGGAGGACGAACTCCAGTTGACCGCGAACACTCAACCTGCGATCGTCGCCATGTCGGTCGCGGTGCTGCGCTGCTACCTGGCGCAGGATCCGCCGCCTGAGGCGCCGGCCTTCGTCGCCGGTCACAGCCTGGGCGAGTACTCGGCCCTGGTGGCGGTCGGAGCTCTCGAGCTTGCCGACGCCCTGCGGCTGGTGCGGGCTCGCGGACAGGCGATGCAACGGGCGGTGCCGGTGGGGGAGGGCGCCATGGCCGCGATCCTCGGGTTGAGCGAGGAAGACACCGCCGCGCTGGCAACACGGGCGGCGAGCGACACCGGCGGCGTCTGCCAGCTCGCGAACCTGAACGCACCGGGACAGATCGTGATCGCCGGGGCGACCGAGGCGGTCGGCAGGGCCGTGGAACTGGCTGCCGAGCGGGGTGCGCGGCGGGCGATCCCATTGCCCGTATCTGCTCCCTTCCACTGCGCCCTGATGGCGCCGGCGCGCGCCGCGATGGAACCGCTGATCCGGGACGTACCGATGGCGGATCCGGACGTCCCGCTCGTGTGCAACGTGGATGCGGCGGAAGTGGCGACCGCGGCTGCGACCCGGGACGCGCTGGTTCGGCAGATCGACGGCGCCGTGCGCTGGTCGGAGTCGGTGGCCCTGATGGCTTCCCGAGGCGTCGAGCGACTGGTCGAGATCGGACCGGGCAAGGTGCTCTCCGGGCTCGGCCGCCGCATCGAGCGGAGCCTGAAGGTCCGGGCGATTGCCGAGCCTGAGGATCTGGCCGCGTGACCGTCTTCGACTTGAACGGCAGGACGGCGCTGGTTACCGGCGCGTCACGTGGCATCGGCCGTGCCGCCGCCCTGCTGCTGGCGCGTCAGGGCGCGCGGGTCGTGCTTGCCGCCCGCAACGAGGGACTTCTCGACGAGGTTGCCGGCGCGGTGCGGGAGGGCGGCGGTGAGGCTCATGCGATGGCGCTCGATCTCGCGGATCACGAGTCGATCCCCGGCGCGGTCCGGGGCCTGCCTTCGGAGTTCGCGGCCGTCGACATCCTGGTGAACAACGCGGGCATCACGGCCGACAACCTGCTGGCGCGGATGACCCTGGACCAGTGGCAGCAGGTGCTGGACGTGAACCTGACCGGCGCCTTCGTCCTGACCAAGGCGCTCGTCCGCGGCATGATGCGGCGCCGCCACGGTCGGGTCGTGTCCGTGTCCTCGGTGGCCGGGGTGGTCGGCAACGCGGGCCAGGCGAACTACGCCGCCTCCAAGGCCGGCCTGATCGGGTTCAGCAAGTCGCTGGCGCGGGAACTCGTGAGCCGCGGAATCACGGTCAACGTGGTGGCGCCGGGCTTCATCGAGACGGACATGACCGCGGCCCTGCCGGACGGGGCGGGCGAACGCTTCCTGGAGCAGCACGGGCTGGTCCGCCTGGGCACCGTGGACGACATCGCGGCGGCGGTGCTCTACCTGGCGAGCGACGAGGCGTCGTACGTCACGGGCGAGGTACTGAGCGTCAGCGGTGGCATGACCTAGCGGAGTCGACGGCGGCAGGACCCGGTATTGGACGGATGGCCCCGGTGGTGGCATAGTCTTCCTTCTGCCCGCGGGTCCGAACGCCAAACCTGCCCTTTACCCTCGAGAGGAACCAGAATGTCCGTAGTCGAAAAGGTCAACAGCATCATCGTCGAGCAGCTCGGAGTCGATGCCGACGAAGTCACTCCGGAGGCCAGCTTTACTGACGATCTCGGTGCGGACTCGCTCGACATCGTCGAGTTGGTCATGGCCTTCGAGGAGGAGTTCGGCATCGAGATTCCGGACGAGGACGCCGAGAAGATCGGCTCGGTCAAGGAGGCCATCGACTACATTCAGGCCCACGGGTCCTCGAACTGATCTCTCTTTGACCGGCGCGGGCCGGTCCAGACCATGAGCGACCGTAGACGCGTCGTCGTTACCGGCGTGGGGCTGGTGTCCCCGCTTGGCGTGGGCACGGAGGCGACCTGGTCCGGCCTGATGGAGGGGCGGAGCGGTGTCGGTCCGCTGACGCGGGTCGACGCCGACCTCTACACGACGAAGATCGCCGCGGAGGTGCGGGACTTCGACGCTCAGCAGTTCATGGAGCGCAAGGCGATCCGCCGCGTCGACCTGTTCATCCAGTTCGGCCTCGCCGCCGCGACGCTCGCCCACGAGGACGCGGGGCTTGTGATCGACGACGGCAACCGGGACCGCGTCGCCACCGTCGTCGGTTCCGGCATGGGCGGCCTGCCTCTGATCGAACACATGCACGGCATCTGGCGCGACCGCGGTCCGCGCCGGGTATCGCCGTTCTTCATCCCCGGCCTGATCGCGAACATGGCCTCCGGCCAGATCTCGATCCGCTTCGGCGCGCGTGGCCCGAACACCTGCCCGACGACCGCCTGCACGACCGGCCTGCACGGCGTCGGCGACGCGTTCCGGATGATCCAGCATGGCTATGCCGACGCCGCCTTCGCCGGCGGCACCGAGGCCACGACATCCGACCTGGCGCTGGCCGGCTTCGGTGCGATGAAGGCGCTATCGGTGCGCAACGACGAGCCGACGAAGGCGTCGCGGCCGTGGGACAAGGACCGCGATGGATTCGTACTCGGGGAGGGGGCCGGGATTCTCATCCTTGAAGAGCGGGAGGCGGCGCTTGAGCGCGGCGCCCGGGTTTATGCAGAGATCGTGGGCTACGGCATGAGTTCCGACGCCTACCATGTCTCGGCGCCGGAGCCGGAAGGCGACGGCGCCGCCCGGGTGATGCTGGCGGCGCTCGACGACGCGGGGCTGGCGCCCGAGACGGTCGACTACGTCAACGCCCATGGCACGTCGACGCCGCTCGGCGACATAGCCGAGGTCCGGGCGGTCAAGCGAGTGTTCGGAGACCACGCCTACCGCCTGGCCGTGTCCTCGACCAAGTCATCGACGGGTCACTTGCTGGGCGCCGCGGGAGGCGTCGAAGCCGGCATCCTGGCGCTGACCGTCGACCGCCAGGTGCTGCCGGCGACGCTGAATCTCGACGAACCTGGCGAGGAGTGCGACCTGGACTTCGTGCCCCACGAGCCGCGCAAGGCGAGAATCGACGTGGCGCTGACCAATTCCTTCGGCTTCGGCGGCACGAACGGCGCGCTGATCATGGCCAGGACCTGACCGCGGAGTGGCCGGTCAGCGACCGCAGGCCTTCATGACGGCCAGCGCCAGGTGGCACGAGGCCAGCGGGCCCGAAACCAGGGCGCCGTTCACATGCCGCTTCGCCGCGGCGGACAGGCTGTCGCCGGGATAGCCGAATCGCCGGTAGTCGGCGCGCAGGTCGCGCCACGGGATCGGGGGCAGGCTCAGGCCGTGGCTCCGGGTGGTCCGGGCCAGGAGGTGGGCCTTCGACGAGGCGTCCCAGGTCAGAACGACGCCGGCCGGCTCGAGAGCCTGAACGAGATGGCGGTGGACTTCCGGCCAGGGCAGGGCAGTGCCGGCAGGGGCGGTGCCGGGGTTCAGCGTTCGGCCCATGGCAACGAACCGTGCAGCCCCGGTCGTGTCGATCAAGGCGATCAGGAGCGTTTCGGAGTGACCGGGCGATTGCCTCGACCGGATGTCGAGGACAAGGGCGTCGCGGCGGTTCAACAGTTCGCGCCAGGACAGGTTGGGCGCCAGGTCCCGGCGTTCGTCGGGAGGGTGGGAAGGTCGCCAGAACCGCCGCCAGCTGCCGCTGGCGGACGGCGCGAGGACGGGACTGCGAGCCAGAAGAGCTTCGTTCGCCATGTTCGCGCTCACTGTGACTCTATCGCCCCCTGCTACTATCGTCTTACATCCTCATCTCAGCAGGTGCCGCGCGCCAGAAAGGAAGTGGACATGGCCCCAACCACCACGTCGAACCCCGTCACCAGGCAAGGAGGGTTGGCCCTGATCGTCGGAGTCATCCTGCTGGTGCTCGCATCGCTCCTCTTTCCCGGAGGCGTAGTGGATGCGGTGGACCAGACCGACTTCTCGGCCGCGCTCGGGGCGGCGGCGGGGAACGCCAGCCTCGCGCATCTGGCGTCCATGCTGTCGATCATCGGGATGTTCCTCTACGGCTACGCGGCCTTCACATGGCTCCGTCTGGCCCAGCAGGGGCCCGGCGGCTTGTGCCTGCGGCTAGGCGCGTATGTCAGCGTGTTCGGATGGAGCCTCTACGTCGTCGCGATGGGCATGCGGCAATTCAGCGTTCACCTGATGCAGCGCGGCTTGGAGGACTTGGCTCTCGGCACCTACGTCTCGATGGCCGGCATCGTCATCGCGCTGGTTTCCGTCTATCCCATCGGTTCCATTCTGGTGGGCCTCGGCCTTTCCGCCCGCTTCGGCTCGATGAGCATCTTCAAGCTTGCCTCCTACGGATTCGTCCTCCTGGGGGTCCTGGCAATCGTCAACTTCCTGGTCCTGCAGCACGTCTCGGGGATCGAGCCCCGGACGCTTCTCACGAACGACAACGCCATGCAGGCGTTCGGTTCGCTCTGCTTCGTCATCATCGGGGTGGGGATGTACCAGGGGAGAAGCGAGCTCACTTCGGAGTCGTAGCAGGCCCGGAACCTGCTTGACAGTCCGCACCTTCCGGTGCAGTATCCGGCGTCCCGGAGCCATTCCGGCCCGTTTCACCCGCACCGCGTCATGAACTCACCGGACAGTACTTTCGCGCTCGTCGTCGCCTCAGTCGCTCCCGCGACCGGGGTTGTCGCGACGTCCTGGTGGGCTCACGGTCACGGCAAGGGCTGAACCCGGGCCAGTCCCGGTACGCACGGTCCGGGACGAGGGTGAGCGAGAAGACCTCCTTCCGGATCGAAGGAGGTCTTCCCCGTCTTGAACCCGACAACCGACGAACCCCGGCTCGCCACCCCTACGGAGGTCGCAAGGAGTGCGACTGCGGAGGTCGCAAGGACTGCGACCCCCACAGAGGTCGCAGCAAGTGCGACCCTGGTCGCGTCGTTGACCGAGGCGCCCAGTGCGTCCGGCGGCGAGGTGCGCGCTCTCTCGGAGCTGGCGGACTGTCTGGAGGTGCGGGCGGATCTGGTCGGCGACATCGGCGTCGACTGGTTGCGGGAGCGCTTTGCTGGCGAACTGCTCTACACCCTGCGGAGCGAGGCGGAAGGCGGCCGCGGTCCGGTTGAGGCGGAACGGCGGACGGCGCTCCTCTCCGCGGCATGCGGATACGACCTCGTGGACATCGAGGCGGACCGCGATCTCGGCAGGGCCGTTCTGGACGCTGTCGAACCCCGGCGTCGTCTGGTGTCGTGGCATGGCCGGGCGCGGAACCTGAAGGTCCTGCGGGGCCGCTTGAGACAGGTTTCCGGGGTCGAGGCGCGGCTCTACAAACTGGTGACCGAAGCACGGCACTCCGGCGAGGAGCTGGTGCCGCTCGAGTTGCTGCTTGGCGCGGGCCGCGACGACATCGCCGCCTTCTCCATGGGCGCTGTCGGCGCCTGGACCCGGCTGGTGGCGCCGCGTCTCGGCGCGCCGTGGATCTACGGCGCCGCCGGGCCGCTGGCCGCGGCGCCCGGTCAGCCGCCCGTGGAACGGCTACGGGTCGACTACGGCCTCCCGAATCTCCACCGCGCGTCGCGGCTTTTCGGCGTGGTCGGCCACCCGGCGGCGCATAGCCTGTCGCCCAGGCTTCACAACGCCGGCTACCGTGACCGTGGCGAGGAAGCTCTTTACGTCGCGTTCGATGCACCGAGCTTCGAGACCTTCTGGCGCGAGATCGTGCTCTCCGACTTCTTCGATCGGGCCGGCTTGCCGCTCAGCGGCCTGAGCGTGACCGCGCCGCACAAGGCGGCGGCCCTTGCAGCGGCCTCCGAGGCGGGGGACCTGGCGCGCGGGACCCAGGGCGCGAACACACTGTTGCCATGCCGGAATGGCGCCGCGAGCAGGCGGTGGAGGGCGGAGAGCACGGATCCCGAGGGGGTTGTGGGTCCGCTTCGCCGATACGGCATCGATCTGGAGGACCGCGAGGCGGTGGTCATCGGCGCCGGCGGCGCCGGTCGGGCCGCCGCTCTCGGTCTGGCCGCCTCCGGCGCCCGGGTGGCACTCGCCAACCGCACTGAGTCGACCGGACGGGCCGCGGCCGAGTCGCTCGGCCTGGACTTCGTGCCGCTCGACGAACTGGAACCGGGCGACTTCGATGTCGTGATCAACGCGACTGCCCTCGGCCACCGGGCCGAAGATCCGTTGCCCTGCGACCCGGCGGCGCTTCGTTCGACGGCGGCGGCGGTCGAGCTGGTGTACGGCGGCGGTCAAACGCCATGGAGCCGCGCGCTCGCGGCCAGGGGTCTGGTGGTCGTCGACGGCCGGGAGGTGCTCCTGCACCAGGGGCTTGCCCAGTTCGAGGCGATGACGGGCGGGCCGCTGCCGTTTGAGGTCGGAGCGGCGGCGCTGGGATTGGGGCCTGCACGATGAAGATCTCCGCCGGCCTGCCGACCGGAGTGTCGGCCGCCCTTTTCGACAGCGCCAGACGGCGCCGCCGGCTGGAGGCGCGTCTTTCCGCGCTTCTGGAGGAGCGCGGTTTCGCCGAAGTCCTGCTCCCCATCCTCGACTACTTCGAGCCGTACCGGCCGTTGCTGACGGGGCGACGGCTGGAGCAGCTCTACCGCTTCGTGGACCGGGACGGTGAACTGCTCGTCCTGCGCGGCGACTTCACACCGATGCTGGCCCGGCTGCTCGCGCCCCACCTCGACGAGCTGGAACTGCCGCTGCGCCTCTACTACCGGGGCGATGTCGTACGTCACCAGCCCCTGCGGCCCGGCCGGATGCGCGAGTACTCCCAGTTGGGCGCGGAACTCCTCGGCGGCGACGAGGCCGAAGCGGACGAGCGGATGTTGACGCTGTTCCTCGACCTGCTGCTCGAGGCGCGTGGGGAAGCCCCGGCCGCCGGCGACGGCGAGGAACACGCCCTGCGCGTCGTCCTCGGCGTCGCCGGAGCGCTCGACGAGGCTCTGCTGGCGGCCGCCGGCGAACGGGAAGCCTCCGACCTCGCGCTGCGCATCGCCAGCCGCGACCGGACCGCGGCCCGCCGGGCCGGTCTGGCCGATGTCGTCGAACGCGGCTACCCGACGGACCTCTCGGTGCTTGGCGGCATGGGAGAGGCGGTGTCCGGGCTCCTCGGTCTGCGCGACCGGTTGTCCTCCGCGTACCGCGACGCGGCCATCGAGGTCGAGGTCGACCTCGCCGAGTTCGCCGCCGCGGCCCTCGACCCGCGCATCGGCGTCGGCGATGGGCCGCGCGGCTACTACGACGGCCTGATGTTCGCCGCCTACGCGCCGGGGACCGCCCTGGCTCTCGGCGTCGGCGGCCGCTACGACAGGGTGTTCCGGTCGCTCAGCGGCGATTGCTCGGCGGTCGGGTTCTCGCTCGGTCTCGACCTGCTGCTGGAACTCGGCGTCGTGGAGGCGCGGTCATGATCACGTTTGGCCTGCCCAAGGGGCGGAACCTGGGCCCCGCGCGCGCGGCCCTAGAGGCCGCGGGACTGAATCTCGACGGCCTCGAGTCCTCGAGGCTGCGCCAGCGTTTTCCCGACCAGAACGTCCTGGGGACTCCGGTCGAGGTGCTGCTGCTCAAGGACTGGGACCTGCCCCTCTACGTCGAGCACGGGATCGTCGACTGCGCGATCGTCGGCTCGGACGTGCTCGAGGAAACGCAGCCCGACGTCTTCCGGCCGCTCCAGTTGAAGGACGGCAGGAGCCGCCTGTCGCTGATCGCCGAGACTCCGGAGCTGCCGAAGCGGAGCGGGCAGCTCCGGGCGGCGACCCGCTATCCCACCTGGGCGGCGCGGCTGCTGGCCGCCCGGAACCTCCATGTCGAGGTGATCCACCTCACCAGCTCGATCGAGCTTGGACCGCTGCTCGATCTGACCGACGTGGCGGTGGACATCGTTCAAACCGGCGGCACGCTCCGGGCCCACGACCTGCACGAAGTCGAGGTGCTGGCGGCTGTGGCGCCGACGTTCGTCGTCAACCGGGCGTCGTTTCACGCCCACCGCCGGCGGCTGAGCGGCCTGCTCGGCGCTCTCGAAGAGACAGAGGCCGGCGGTGACTGAAGCCGGCGGCAGCGCGCTTCGAGTCCTCGCCGCCGGGAGTTCCGCCGGACGGGAACGCCTGGAGCTCCTCGGCCGGCGGGGCCGCGGCGGCATCGCGGCGGAGATCCGCCAGGCGGCAGCGGAGATCGTGGACCGGGTCCGGGCCGGCGGCGACGCCGCCCTGCTAGAAGCGGTGCGCCGCTTCGATGGTTACGAGGCGTCGTCCTCCGCCGCGTTGCGCCTCGACGGCGCCGGGCCGCGACCAGCCGTCGACGAGGTCGAGTCGGCGGTCCTCGACGCCATCGAGCGCGCCCGGAGCGCGATCGAGGCGTATCACCGCGCGCTGCTGCGCGGGCCCGGCATCGAGATCGTCGACCGGGACGGCGTCTGGATCGAGGAGCGTTGCATCGCCATCCGCCGGGTGGGCCTCTACGTGCCGGGCGGTCGCTTCCCCTATCCGTCGACCGTGCTGATGACCGCGGTGCCGGCCCGACTCGCCGGCGTCGAGGAGATCGTCGTCGCCACGCCGCCCCAGGCGTACCGGGACAGCCCGGTGCTGCGGCACGTTCTGGACCTCGTAGGGGCGGACGAGGTGTGGGGCATGGGCGGGGCCCACGCGGTGGCGGCGCTCGCCTACGGCACCGAGTCGATCCACCCGGTCGACCTGATCGCGGGGCCGGGCAACGCCTGGGTGGCCGCGGCCAAGCAGCACGTCGCGTCGGATGTCGGCGTCGACCGGGACGCCGGGCCATCCGAGGTCGTCATCGTCGCCACCGCCGGGGCGCCGGCTGCGTGCGTCGCCGCCGACCTGCTGGCGCAGGCGGAGCACGATCCTCTGGCGGTCGCGGTTCTGGTCACCGACTCCGCCGAACTCGCGGAGAGCGTCCGCGCCGAAGTCGACTCGCGGCTCGCGGATGTGCCGACCTCGGAGACGGCCGCGGCGGCGCTCGACCGGTACGGCGCGGCCTTCGTCGCCGCCGACCTGGACGAGGCGATCGCTCTCGCCGAGCGCATCGCTCCGGAGCATCTGCAGTTGATGGGCGAGGCGGGCGAGGGGCGGGCCGGCGAGGTCCGCAACGCCGGCGCGGTGTTCGTCGGCGCTTCGTCGCCGGTCGTGTTCGGGGACTACGTCGCCGGCCCCAGCCACGTCCTGCCCACGGGCGGCAGCGCGCGCTTCGCCTCCGGCCTTGGAACCGACGACTTCCTGCGACGCAGCCACACCGTGCGGTTCTCCGCCGAGGCCGCGGCGGCCTGGGCCGGCGCCGCCGAGACGCTGGCGACGACCGAGGGTCTGTCCGCTCATGCCGCGGCGGCCAGGCTGCGCCGCGGGCCCGACGATCGGGAGGCGAGGCGATGAGCGGCCGCGCCGAGCGAGCGGCGGCCCTGGTGCGGCCGGAAGTGCGCGAGCTATCGCTCTACTCGCTGCACCAGGTCGAGGCCCGCTACAAGCTCGACCAGAACGAGGCGCCCTGGGACCTGCCGCGGTCGCTCAAGCGGGAGGCGCTGGCCCGGCTGGCCGAGCGGCCCTGGTCGGAGTACCCGGACTTTCACGCCGACCGGCTGCGCCGGCTGATCGGCGACCTGCACGAGTGGCCGATGGAGGGCGTCCTGGTCGGCAACGGTTCGGGCGAACTCCTCACGACCGTGCTCGAGGGGGTCGTCCGCCCGGGCCAGGAGGTGCTCATCTGCGATCCGAGCTTCAGTCCGTACCGGACGTTCGTCGGGCGTGCAGCCGGCGTGCCGCGGCACCTGCCTCCGGCTCCGGACCTGGGGCTGCAGATGGACGAGCTCCAGGCCGAGGTCGAGCGCGACCCGCGGCGACCGGTGCTCCTGTGCACGCCGAACAACCCGACCGGCGCGGCGGCGGATCCCGAAGCCGTGGAGCGTCTGGCGCGGTCCCTCGACGCGGCCCTTCTGCTCGACAACGCGTACGGTGAGTTCTGCCGCCACGATTACCGGCCGCTGCTGCGGTCCAACCCGAACGTCATCCTGTTCCGGACCCTGTCCAAGGCCTGGTCCCTGGGCGGCATCCGGCTTGGCTACCTGCTCGCCGCGCCGGAGCTCGTTTCGCAGTTGATCAAGGTCAAGCTGGCCTACAACGTCGGCCACGCCGCGGCCGCGATAGGCGAGGTGGCGCTGGAACACGCCGGTCGTTTCCCGCGCCGGGTCGCGGTCGTGCGGGCGCGCCGGGAGCAGTGGGCGGCCATGCTCCGGGAGTTCGGCTTCGAAGTCTTCGACTCGGAGGCGAACTTCCTGCTCGCTCGCCACTCGCGCTGCGCCGATATCCGCGACGGTCTGGCCGCCGAGGGCGTCCTGGTCCGGGACGTGAGCCGCTATCCGGGACTCGCCAACTGCATGCGGATCGGAATCGGCGCCGGGCCGGCCCTGCGTGCGACCCGGCGCGCCCTGGACGGGATCTTGCCGTCAACCTCAGGAGGCAGGGCATGAGAACAGCCTCGATCGACCGGAAGACGTCCGAAACCCGGATCCGCGCCGACCTGTCGCTCGACGGAGGGGACCGCCGGATCGATACCCCGAACGGGTTCTTCAGCCACATGCTGGACGCGCTGACGCGCCACGGCGGGCTGGGCCTCGACCTGGTGGCCCGCGGCGATGTCGAGATCGACCTCCACCACACGGTGGAGGACACCGGGATCGTCCTGGGCGACGCGCTCCGGGAAGCGCTCGGCGATCGCGCCGGGGTGCGCCGTTTCGCCTACGCTTTCGCGCCGCTCGACGAGGCGCTGGCGCGCGCCGTCGTCGACCTCTCGGGCCGGGGCTCGTTCCACTTCCGGCTGCCGCCGGACCTCGAGCAGGCCTGGGTCACGACCGAGTTCCCGCTCATCCTGGTCGGCGACTTCTTCGGCGCCCTGGCCGACCGCGGCCGGCTGACCCTGCACCTGGACGTGCTCTGCGGCCGCAACCCGCATCACGTGGCCGAGGCTGCCTTCAAGGCGGTGGCTCTCGCCTTGCGCGACGCGGTGTCGCTCCGGGCCGGAGCGGGCGCCGAGGTGCCGAGCACGAAGGGGAGCCTCACCGCATGACCGGCACGCAAGCGACCGTCATCGACGCCGGCGTCGGCAACATCGGCAACCTGGTGCGGGCGCTCCGGCATCTGGGCGCCGAGGTCGAGATCACCTGCGACCCGGCGACGATTCGCGCCTCCCGCTGCCTGGTGCTGCCGGGAGTCGGCGCCTTCCGGCCGCCGCGGGAGGTCCTGCGCGGCGCGCCGGAGGAGGCCATGCGCGCCGCCCTCGACGACGGCGCCACGCTGCTCGGCATCTGCATCGGCTATCAGCTCCTGTTCGACAGCAGCGAGGAGTTCGGGACCACGGACGGCCTTGCCCTGCTCCCCGGCGGGGTCACCGAGCTGCCCGGCGGCGTGCCGCTGCCCCACATCGGCTGGAACCGCGTCTTCGCGGTCAAGGATCACCCGCTGCTCGCGGGCGCCACGAACGACGACCACTACTACTTCGTCCACTCCTTCGCGCCCCAGGACGTGCCGGAGGAGTGGGTGCTCGGGCGTTGCCGGCACGGCCGCAGCTTCCCGGCGATCACCGGTCGCGGGCGGATTGCCGGCACCCAGTTCCACCCCGAGAAGAGCGGCGCCGCGGGCCTGCGCTTGCTGAGCAACTACCTGGCCTGGGCCGGCGACCTGGCCGGTGGTGTCGACGGAGGAAACAGTGCAACTGCTGCCGGCCATTGACCTGCGGGGCGGCCAGGTCGTGCGTCTCATGCGCGGCGACGACCGGCGGCGCACGGTCTATGACGCCGATCCGGGCAACGCGCTCCGCCGGTATCGCGAAGCCGGTGTCGCGCGCATCCACGTCGTCGACCTGGACGCGGCGTTCGGCGGCCCGCCGCAGCGCGGCGTCGTCCAGGAACTCGCGCGGCAGGCAGGGGCTTCCCCGAACGGCCGCGGCGGCATTCAGCTCGGCGGCGGCCTCCGTGATCGCGAGTCGGTCGAGTGGGCCTTCGCGGCCGGCTGCGAGCGGGCTGTCGTGACCTCGCTCATCGTGCGCGACTTCGACGTGTTCGCCGATCTCTGCCGCCGGTACCCGGAACGCATGGTGGCGGCGCTCGACATCGACGGCGGAGAGGTCCGGCTCGCCGGTTGGACCGAGTCGGCCGACCGTTCGCCGGCCGCGCTCTGCGCCCAGCTCGTCGATCTGCCGGTGGCCGCGGTCCTGGTGACCGACATCTCGCGCGACGGGATGATGCGGGGACCGAACATCGATCTTGCCTGCCGGATCGGCGATCTGGCCGGCGCCCCGGCGATCCTCTCGGGCGGGGTGCGTTCGGCGGCCGATCTGGAAGCCGCGGCGCGGCGGCCCGGGATCGAGGCCGCGATCGTCGGCCGGGCGCTCTACGACGGTTCGCTCGCTCTCGACGAGGCGATCGAAGCCTGCGGGAGCGTGCGATGAGAGCCACGATCGAGCCGACCGGCCTGACGCGGCGGATCATCCCCTGCCTGGACGTGGCGGCCGGCCGTGTGGTCAAGGGCGTCCAGTTCAGGAACCTGACCGATCAGGGCGACCCGACGGAGGCGGCGGCGCGCTACGCGGCGGAGGGCGCCGACGAGATCGTCTTTCTCGACATCACCGCGGCGCCCGAGCGCCGCGACACGGATCTCGACTGGGTGCGTCGGACCGCTGAGCAGGTGTTCATTCCCCTCAGCGTCGGCGGCGGAGTCCGCAGCGTCGATGACGGCCGCAAGCTGCTCCTCGCCGGCGCCGACAAGCTGGGGATCAACACCGCCGCGGTCGCCGAGCCGGAACTGCTCACGCGCCTTGCCGAGCGCTTCGGCAGCCAGTGCGTAGTGCTCTCCGTCGACGCGAAACGCCGGGAGCCGGCCGGCGACGAGGACCAGAGCTGGGAGGTCGTCACCCACGGCGGCCGCACGCCGACCGGGCTCGATGCGCTGGAGTGGATCGAGGAAGGGATCGAGCGCGGCGCCGGGGAGATCCTGCTGACCAGCATCGACAGTGACGGCACGCAGGCGGGCTACGACCTGGAGTTGCTGCGCCGGGCGTCCGCGCTTTCGCCTGTGCCGGTGATCGCCTCGGGCGGAGCGGGCACCCTCGAGCACCTTGCCGACGCCCTGGAAACGGGCGCCGCCGCGGTCCTCGCCGCCTCGATCTTCCACCAGGAGACGTACTCCGTGGGCGCCGTCAAGGAGTACCTCGGCCGGCGCTACCCGATCCGCATTCAGACAGGAGC
Organism: Acidobacteriota bacterium; assembly: GCA_011525365.1. Taxonomy (GTDB): domain Bacteria; phylum Acidobacteriota; class Thermoanaerobaculia; order Multivoradales; family Multivoraceae; genus Multivorans. The sequence continues at coordinate 3,309,414 of WTGQ01000002.1, read as the reverse complement.
AAGCAGGTGACGAAGACGACGATCGACCCGGCCGCGCTCACGTATGACGACCGGGGTCTGCTGCCGGTCGTGGTGCAGGACGTCCTCTCGGGGGCGGTGCTCATGCTCGCCTACGCGAACCGCGAGGCGGTCGAGAAGACGCTCGAGACCGGTCAGGCACACTTCTACAGCCGGTCCCGCCAGGAGCTGTGGCGCAAGGGCGCGACTTCCGGCAACACGCTGGCGGTCGTCGAGGTGCTCCAGGACTGCGACCGGGACGCCCTGCTGGTGCGGGCGCTGCCGGCGGGGCCGGCCTGCCACCTCTACACGCGTAGCTGCTTCGAGCCGAACGTGGCCGAGTTCGAACTCGGCTGGCTGCGGCGGGTGCTCGCTGAGCGGGCGTCCGCATCGCCTGGGGAGAGCTACACCGCGCGCCTGCTCGAGCAGGGCGTGGACCGGATCGCCCGCAAGGTGGCGGAGGAGGCGGGGGAGACCGTGATCGCCGGGGTCCGCGCGGACGCCGAACCGGAGTCCGCCGTGCGCCGCGGCGACCTCGCCTCCGAAGTGGCCGACCTCGCGTACCACGTGCTGGTTCTGCTGCAGGCGACCGGCGTCGAGCTCGCGGATGTCGCCGCGGAACTCGGCCGCCGCCACCAGGAAGCGGGGAGAGTGCCGTCATGAGCCGACCCGTCGCGGCCATTGCCCACACGAGGGAGTTCCTCGCCGACACCTCGACCCCGCTCGGGGTCTACCGCAAGCTGGCGGCCCACGCCGACGGCGATGTTGCCGCCCGGCGGTTCCTGCTCGAGAGCGTCACCGGCGGCGAGCACGTCTCGCGCTACAGCTTTCTCGGGGCCGGCCCGTCCCAGGTCTGTCGGGTACACCTTGACCGGATCGAGATCGAGGATCTCCGCAACGGCGGCGGCGTCCGGGTCGAGGCGGGCGAGCCGTTGGCGCGGTTGCGGCGCCTGCTCGACGGCGTGACCGCCGACTCCGCGCCGCCGCTGCCGTTCGCCGGCGGCTGGATCGGCGCCTTCGGCTTCGACGCGATCCGCCTCGCCGAGCCGTGTCTTGTCGACCACCCGGCCGGCCGGCCGCCGGATCCCTTCGGCCTGCCGGTCGCCATCCTCGCCCGCTACGACGACATCCTCGTGTTCGACCACGCCCGCCAGCGGATCGTCGCGGTGGCCAACGAGATCGAGGGCGAGAACGCCGCCGCCGACGCGGAAGCCCGGCTCGACGGGCTGCAGGCGGTGCTCGAGAGCCGGGGTGAGGCGATCGCGGCACGGGTCGAAGATCGGGGCATCAAGGCGGAGACCGCCGACCCCACCCTGAGCGACGAGGAGCACGGCCGCGCGGTCAATGCGGCGAAGGAGTACATCGCCGCCGGCGACATCTTTCAGGTCGTGCTCGCGCGTCGCTGGGCGATCGACCTCGACGTACCGCCGACGACCGTCTACCGGGCGTTGCGCCTCGTCAATCCATCGCCCTACATGGTGCTGTTCGAGTCGCCCGAGGTGTCGTTGATCGGCGCTTCGCCGGAGATGCTGGTGAGGCGGACGGGTCGACGGCTGGAGGTGAGGCCGATTGCCGGCACCCGGCCGCGCGGCCGAACCCCGGCCGAAGACCGGGCTCTGGCGGAGGAGCTGATCGCCGATCCGAAGGAGCGCGCCGAACACGTGATGCTCGTCGACCTCGGTCGCAACGACCTCGGCCGGGTGGCGAAGCCTGGCGGGGTTTCGGTCGAGGAGTTCATGGTGATCGAGCACTACAGCGACGTCATGCACATCGTCAGCTCGGTCGAGGCGGAGCAGGCGGCGGGGGCCGGCAACGGCGCCGGTTCGGCGCTCGACGCCCTGCTGGCCTGCCTCCCGGCAGGCACACTCTCGGGAGCGCCGAAGATCCGCGCGGTCGAGATCATCGACGAACTGGAGCCGGAGGCGCGCGGCATGTACGGCGGATCGGTCGGCTACTTCTCGTTCGGCGGCGACATGGACACCTGCATCACGATCCGCACCCTGGCGGTCGTGAACGGAGAAGCCTCGATTACCGCCGGGGGCGGCATCGTCGCCGACTCGGATCCGGTACGCGAGGCGCAGGAGACGCGCGACAAGGCGGCGGCGCTGCTGCGGGCGGTGGCGCTGGCGCGCGAGCTGGAGGGCCGGGCGTGATCCTCGTCGTCGACAACTACGACTCGTTCACGTACAACCTGGTCCAGATGCTGGGAGGTCTCGGCGCCGAGCTCGAAGTCGTGCGCAACGATGTCGAGACGGTGCCGGACCTGATTGCGCGCGGCGCTGGCGGGATCGTCCTTTCGCCGGGTCCGGGCCGCCCCGAGGACGCCGGCGTCTGCATCGAGCTGCTGCGGGCCCGGCCCAGGACACCCCTGCTCGGCGTCTGCCTCGGGCACCAGGCGCTCGGCTCGGCGTTCGGCGCCACGGTCAGCAGGGCGAAGACACTGATGCACGGCAAGACCTCCGAGGTCGAGCATCGGGGAGTGGGTCTCCTGGACGGTCTGCCGTCGCCCTTCGTCGCCACCCGCTACCACTCTCTCGCCGTGGAGGAAGGTACGCTGCCGCCTTCGCTCGAGCCCCTGGCCTGGACCGAGGACGGGACGCTGATGGCGATGCGGCACCTGGAGCTGCCCTACTGGGGCGTCCAGTTCCACCCCGAGTCGGTGTTGACCGCCACCGGCTCCGATTTGCTCCAGAACTTTCTCGACTTCTGCGAGGCGACGGATGGCTGATCTCGACCTTTCGACCCTGCTGCGAACGGCGATCGCCGGCGAGGATCTCCCGTCAGGGACCGTGGAGGAGCTGTTCGGCCGCCTGATGGACGGCGACCTCTCCGAGGTCTGGAAGAGCGCGTTCCTCGTCGCGCTGGCGGCGAAGGGCGAGTCGGTCGGCGAGATCGCCGGCGCCGCCCGGGCGATGCGGGCGCGAGCCGCCCGGGTCGAGCACTCGAGTTCCGGCGTGATCGACACCTGCGGCACGGGTGGCGACGGCCGCGGCACGTTCAACATCTCGACGGCGGCCGCTCTGGTGGCGGCGGCGGGGGGCGCTCGGGTGGCGAAGCACGGCAATCGCGCCGTTTCGAGCCGCTCGGGCTCTGCGGACGTGCTGGCCGCGCTGGGCGTGCGGCTCTCCGGCTACACGGAGCCTCTGGGACGTTGCCTGGACGAGGTCGGCATCGTGTTTCTGTTCGCGCCCATGCTGCACCCGGCGATGGCGCAGGTCATGCCGGTGCGGAAGGAGCTGGGCGTGCGCACGCTGTTCAACGTGTTGGGACCTCTGACGAACCCGGCGGGGGCGAAGCGCCAGTTGATCGGCGTCTTCTCGCCGGACCTCGTCGAGCCGATCGCGCGAGTGCTGCTGGAGCTCGGCAGCGAGCACGCCCTGGTCGTTCACGGCGACGGCCTGGACGAGATGACGACCACGGGACCCACCGCCGTCGCCGAAGTCCGGGACGGCGAGGTCAGGACGTACGAAGTCCGGCCGGGGGACTTCGGGATCGTCGCGGCGCCGGCCGAAGCGCTGGCCGGCGGCGACCCGGAGCGGAACGTCGAACTGATGCGCGGCGTGCTGGGCGGCGGGGGAGGGGCGCTGGCCGACATCACCTGCCTGAACGCCGGGGCGGCGCTTTACGTGGCGGGCAGCGCGGACAGCCTGGCGGCCGGTGTCGCAGCGGCGTTCGAGGTCCAGGCTTCCGGCGCGGCCGCCGCGAAGCTGGCCGAGCTGGTCGACTGGACCGGCTGGGACGACGGAGGGGGCGGAGACTGAGACCGTGCCTGAGGTTCCCGACATCCTGCGGCGCATCTGCGAGCAGCGGCGCCGGCGCGTAGCCGCCGGAGACGCGGGCGCATCTCCGGCACGGCGCCTGCCCGCCGGGGCTCCGGGCCGCCGCTTCCTCGACGCGATTTCCGAGCGCCGCGGCGGCGCCGTAATCGCCGAGATCAAGATGGGCTCGCCCAAGCTGGGCGACCTGCGCGGCCGTTTCGATCCGGTCGCCCGCGCCGTGACCTACGCGGATGCCGGGGCGGCCTGCCTGTCCGTCGTCGTCGAGCCGGACCACTTTCACGGCGGCTACGACCTGCTGGCCGAGTGCGCGGCCGCGTCCGGGCTGCCCGCGGTGGCGAAGGACTTCGTCGTCTCCGACGTGCAGCTCGCGTGGGCGCGGGACGCCGGCGCCTGTGCCGTGCTGCTGATCGCGGCCCTCTACGATGCGGCGGAACTGCACCGCCTGGCCGGACTCGCCCGTGGCCTCGGACTCGTGCCGCTGATCGAGACCCACGACGACGCGGACTTCGAGAAGCTCCGTCCGATGGCTCACGATGACGGCGAGGAAGGGAGTTCCGACTGGGAACTGGTCGGCATCAACAACCGCGACCTGCGCACCTTCGACGTCGACCTGGAGCGCAGCGCCGACCGCGTCGGCCGCCTGCCGTCCGCGGCCTTCAAGGTCGCCGAGTCGGGCATCCACACCGGCGCCGACGTGGCCAGGTTGCAGCGTGCCGGTTTCGACGCGTTTCTTATCGGCGAGCGGCTCGTGCTTTCCGGCGACCCGGCCGCCGCTCTCTCCGAACTACTGGGTACGCCGGCGCTCCGGGAGATGTCCCGATGAAGGTCAAGATCTGCGGCGTCACGACGCCCGCCGACGCCCGTCTCGCCGTCGACCTGGGCGCGGACTTCATCGGCCTCAACTTCTATCGTCCGAGCCCGCGCTGGATCGACGTCGACGAGGCGGCCCACATCCGACGCCGCGTCGGGGACCGGGCCCGGACCGTCGGCATCTTCGTCGACCCCACGCGCGAAGAACTCGAGACGATCGACCGCAAGGTCGGCCTCGACTACATCCAGTTCAGCGGCGACGAGAGCCCGGACCTGGTCGCCGAATTCAGCGACCGCGCCATCCGCGTCCGCCGCGTCGGAGGCGCCGCGGACCCGGCAGCGATCCCCGAGGAGGATTGCTGGGCGATCCTGATCGACCGCGCCCACGACCGCCTCTACGGCGGCTCCGGCGAGAGCTGGGACTACGCCGCCGCGGCCGACCTCGTCCGGACGCCGGACGGCGAGCGCGAGCCGCGCCGCGTGTTCATCGCCGGCGGCGTCCGCCCCGGCAACGTCGCCGCGGTGGCTGCGGCGGTGCCGGGCGCCTACGCGGTCGACACCTGTTCGGGCGTGGAGGCCGCGCCCGGCCGGAAGGACAGCGCCAAGTTGGAACGCCTGTTCGCCAACCTCAGAGCGGGAGCAGCACGATGAAGGTAAGGACACCCCTCTCCGCCGCGGCCAGGGAGCCGGACGAGGGCGGACGCTATGGCGTCTACGGCGGACGCTACGCGCCGGAGACGCTGATGGCGCCGCTCGAGGAGCTGAGCCGCGCCTGGGATCGGCTGCGCCGGAAGCGAACCTTCCAGCGCCGGCTCAATCACCTGCTGGAGCACTACGTCGGCCGCCCGACGCCGCTCTACTTCGCGGAACGGCTGACGGAGCACCTGGCTGGGGCGCGCGTCTACCTGAAGCGCGAGGACCTGCTTCACACCGGCGCACACAAAATCAACAACGCTCTTGGCCAGGTCCTGCTGGCGAAGGAGATGGGCAAGACGCGGATCATCGCCGAGACCGGCGCCGGTCAGCACGGCGTCGCCACCGCGACCGCGGCGGCGCTCCTCGGCCTGGACTGCGTCGTCTACATGGGCGAGGAGGACATGCGGCGGCAACGCCTGAACGTCTACAGGATGAAGCTTCTGGGCGCCGAGGTGGCGCCGGTCGATGCCGGCAGCCAGACGCTCAAGGACGCAATCAACGAAGCGTTCCGCGACTGGGTGGCTAGCTTCGCGGACACCCACTACGTGCTCGGCACGGTGACTGGGCCGGAGCCGTATCCGCGCATGGTCCGCCAGTTCCACAGCGTGATCGGGTCCGAGGCGCGGCGCCAGTTGCGGCGGCTTGCCGGCACGCCGGACCCCGACGTGGCGGTCGCCTGCGTCGGCGGCGGCAGCAACGCGATGGGCCTGTTTTCCGCGTTCCTCGACCGTCCGGACGTGCTGCTCGTCGGCGTCGAAGCCGGCGGCCGGGGACCCGGGCTGGGAGATCACGCGGCCCGGTTCTCGGGAGGCACGCTCGGCGTGCTTCACGGGGCCCGGACGCTGGTGCTCCAGGACGAGGAGGGCCAGGTCGTCGGCACGCACTCGGTGTCGGCCGGGCTCGACTACCCGGCGGTCGGCCCCGAGCACGTGTTCCTGCACGAGCACGGGCAGATCGAGTTCACGTCCGCGACCGACCAGGAAGCGATCGAGGGGTTCCATCTGCTTTCGGCGACGGAGGGCATCCTGCCGGCGCTCGAATCGGCCCACGCGATCGCCGAGGTGACGCGCCGGGCGCCCGAAATGGAACCCGACCAGGTCATCCTGGTCAACCTCTCGGGGCGCGGCGACAAGGACGTCGAGTCGGTGCTGGAGTACGACGCCAAATGAGTCCCCAACGCAAGCGCCGCTCTGATGGCGCCATCACCGCCGCGTTCTCCCGCCGCTCCCGGGGGAAGCGCTCCGCCTTCATCCCCTTCCTCGTAGCCGGCGACCCGTCGCTCGAGGCGACGCCCGACCTGCTGCGCGCCCTGGTCGCCGGCGGCGCCGACGTGATCGAACTCGGCGTCGCCTTCAGCGACCCGATCGCCGACGGCCCGACCATCCAGCGCGGCTCGCACCGCGCGCTCGCCGCGGGCTCCTCGCTCAGCGCCGTGCTCGGCATCGTCGAGCGCCACCGCGAGGAGCTCGGTGTCCCGATCGTCCTCTTCACGTACTACAACCCGGTTCACGCCCGCGGCGTGGAGACCTTCGCCGACCAGGCCGCCGGCAGCGGCGTCGACGGCGTCCTCTGCGTCGACCTGCCGCCCGACGAGGGCCTGCGCGAACTGCAGCCCGCACTCGAGGACCGGGGCGTCGACTCGATCTACCTGATCGCCGCCACGAGTACCCGCGAGCGGATCGACCGCGCCGCCGGGGCGTCGAACGGCTTCGTCTACTACACCGCCCGCTCTGACGTCACCGGCGAGCGCGAGGACCTGATTCCCACCCTGGCGCGGGAAGTGAAGCGGGTTCGCCGGCGGGTGCGGCTGCCGGTCGCTGTCGGCTTCGGCATCTCGACCCCGCGGCAGGTCGAGGAAGTGGCGAAGGTCGCCCACGGCGTCGTCGTCGGCAGCGCTCTGGTCCGGCTGATCGAGGAAGACGCCGCCGAGCCCGACCTGGCGGCTCGACTCGAACGCCGGGTCCGCGAGCTGACCGCACCGCTTCGCGACTAGAGCGCCGCTGGACCGGCAGGTGGCCGGGAAGTGACCGGTCCTGGCCGGTCCTGAGCGAATCTGGCCGGAATCAGCTAGAAACTGGCCGGTCTTTCCGCGGATTCCTCTCTAGAGTGGTTGGTGGAGAGGAGGTGCGGAATGTACCGCTACACACGATCCTTGAATGCCGGGCAGATGCAGCGTGACCTGCGCCGAGCCGATCGTTTCGGCTTCCTCGTGCGCTTCTGGTCGCGATGGGGCGATCCGCTGCTGGCCGGCGCGCTGCTGGCCTTGATGGCGTGGGCGATCGTGCACGGCTTCACACGCTGAGCCGCTTGGCCGAGGAGCAGCTCCGGCTCGTGTCGAAGGGTGCGGGCTAACATGCCACGCATCCGTGGTCGGAGAAGCGCTTCCCTGGAACGCCAGGCCCACCTGGCTGTGCTGGTCGGGCGGAAAGGACTCGGCTTGGGCTCTCCGGGAGCTTCGAGCCGAACCGTCCTTCGAGGTCCGGGGGCTGATCAGCCTCGTGAACGAGAAGAACGGTCGGGTGATTCTCCACGGCGTGCGTCATACGCTGCTCCAGCGGCAGGCGGAGGCGGTCGGGCTGCCGCTCCGGTTCATTCCGCTCGACTGGACGTCGTCGAGAGGCGAACGCAATGCCGCTCTGGTCCGGGGTTTCGGAGAAGTGCGGGCGGACGGGGCGGCTTGTGTCGCCTTTGGCGATCTGTTCTCGCTGGAGGGGCGCGATCGACGTTTGCTCGTCACCGCCGAATCGGGTCTCGAGGTCGTGTTTCCGCTCTGGAATCGGGATACGCGGGCCCATTCGGCGGAGATGCTGAAGTCCGGTCTGTCCGCCTGGGTGTGCTCCGTCGATACCGGGTCCCTGCCGGCGGATCTCGTGGGACACCGGTTCGATTCGGACTTCGTGGCCGGATTGCCCGAGGGTGTCGACCCTTGCGGCGGGAACGACGAGTTTCACACGTTCGTGGAGTGGGCGCCCGGCTGGGAAAGCCGCGTGGAGGTCGAGCCGACTCGCACGATCGAGGTCTACGACTTTGCGTTCGCGGAGATCGAAGCGGCGGATGGCTCCGCGCCTTCGCGGATCGATCCGTTCAGTCATTTCGCGAGGCTCGACCGCGTGCGGCGCCACGTCGACCTCCACCTTGGCGAGGATCTGAACGCGGACGCGGTCGCCAGGGTCGCCGCGATGTCGCGCACGGGTTTCTCCCGGTACTTCAGGGAGCACGTCGGGATGACGTTCGCGGGCTGGCTGGCACACCGCCGGATCGAACGCGCCTGCCAGCTCCTGCGCGAGAACAACGACGCCGTGAGTCGGATCGCCGATGCGGTCGGCTTCCACAGCGAGAGGACGTTTCGCCGGGCCTTCCACGAACAGATGGACTGCAGCCCTTCGGAGTACAGGAGGAAGGCGCTTGAGGAGTAGCCAGGCGCTGGCGGTAACCCTCGCGATCCTGGCGTCGACGGTCGTCGCGGCCCAGCCCGGGGACCAGGTGGAACTCTCGGTGCGTCTGGACGCGGTCGTTTCGGGCGACGAAGCGCCGTCCGGCGACGTGACGATCGAGTTCTCCGACGCGTCGACGCGCGAACCCGTGGCCTCCTGGGTCGTCGAGGCGTCCGCCGAGGAGCAGAGTTTCGCGGTTGCGGTGCCGCTGCTCGAATCACGATCCGGCTGGTTCGCCTGGGCGCGTTCGTCCGGTTGGTGGGGGCCGACGGCCTACGTCGAGCCGGACGCTAGCGAGGTGGAACTCACGCTCGTGCCTGAAGGAACGGTGCGCTTCGCGGTCGACGGCACGGACACGGGTGTCGACCTGCTGCGCACGGGCCAGGTGTGGATCGCCGGCCGGGTCGCCAGTCGCGGCGTGCGACTCGATCGCGGCGTCTACGGTGGGCCGTGCGACGTCGACCGCGAGCCGGACCGCCGTGAAGTGCTCATCTTCTGCCCGTTCGCCCGGGACGAGACGGTCGATCTGCGGGTGCGATTGGGTCCGTTCCTGCCGCTGCTGCAATCGGACGTGACGATCTCGGCCGACCTGGATCTGGGGCTGGTGGAGCCGGTCCGGGGCGCCGTGGTGACCGGCAGCTTGCCGTCGGCAGACGGTTCGAGCCGCCGGTTCGGCTTGCTGCAGCCAAACGCCTGGGCCCTCGCCTGGTCGGCATGGACCGACTTCGGGGGCGTGTTCACGTTCGAGGGTCTGTCGCCCGGAGCCTACGAACTCCGTCTGGCCGGCTCCGACGGCGATGGTTGGCCGGTGAGAATCGAGTCGCTGACGGACCGGATCGACCTGGGCCAGCTCGTGTCGGCGGCCGGGAACGTGCTGGCGATTTCCTTTCTCGTGCCCAGTGGGGTCGATCTGGACGACATCAGGCCCGAGGTCTGGGAGGCGACACTCGGCCCCGATGGTGAGGTCGAGGAGCGCGGCCGCCGGTTCGAGTTCGAAGAGCGAGGCAGCGACGGTTCCTTCCTCTGGCGCGGCCTGCCGGCGGGCGACTACGAGGTGGGCGTCGAGGACAACCGCGGCAACCGCTGGCACCATGAGGTCGTCCGTTTCTTCGGTCAGGATCACCACTACGTCGAGTTCGACGCCGTGCCGCTGTTCGGCCGGATCGAACGCGGGGGACGGCCGCTCGAGAACGTGATGGTGTGGTTCGGCGGCATGTACGGGTTCGAGCGGGTCTCCTTTCGCAGCCGTGAAGAGGGGCGTTTCAACGGTTTTCTGCCGCGGGAGGGCTACTGGCCGGTCGAGGTCACCCCGCCGCCCGATTGTGACCCCTGCGAGGGTTCGTGGGATGGGGACGGCTGGGGCGACTTCGACAGCAGCGAAATCAACGACGCCGGCATCTTCGAGATCGAGGCGGACTCGCACGGCATCGCGCGCGTCGAGATCTCGCTTTCGGCCGGCGCGCTCGCTGGGCGCGTTGTGATGCGAGACCGGGAGAGCGGCGCACTCGAGCCAGTGGCGGGGGCTCGGGTCTGGGTGTTTGCCGCGGGCGAGGTTGCTGGCGAACAACAAGGTCCCCTGCAACCGGGGAGTTGGCGCGGTCGGACCGACGCCTCCGGGGCCTTCGAGGTCACCGGACTGTCCGAATGGAACTACAGCATCCATGCCGAAGCGTACGTGGATGAACGCAAACTCCAGTCAGCCCCCTTGCAGGTCCAGCTACGGGACGACGAGCGGATCGAGGATGTCGAACTGCGGCTCGCTGATCAGCGACTCGTCACCGTGGTTGTCCGGTCCGGAGGAGTGCCGGTGGCGGGCGCGCAGACCTTCGTCCTTCATCCGCCGGGTTCGGGCACTGCCCGGGCGAACAGCTACTCCGACGGCGCGGGTGAGGCAACCCACTATCTGTCGATGGACGCGGAGTACGTTGACGTAGTCGTTCGCGCCGAAGGGCTCGGCATGAACGGTTGGCGGTTCGATGTCCGTGACGGCGTACCGATCGAGGTCGATTTGTCGGCGGACCGCGGGTCGCTCCGCGTGCCAAAGCGGCAGGACGGTCCCGGTTCTCAAGAGTCTCTCTTCTTTCGGGACGCTCGCCTCTACACGCCTGGCGGCGCTTCGATTCGAATCGGCACACTCGCTGCAGTCAACGACCGGGGCCAGATCCAGGAGGATGGTGACGAGGCGATCGTCAATGACCTGGCGCCGGGAACCTACTCGTACTGCCTGAAAGATGACGCCTGCACCCGGATCGACATCCTGCCCTGGGGCGAGTCGAGACTCCGCGACTAGCCGCCATCGGCCGTCGGACGAATCCAGTGTGCGTCTACCGCGACGGTAGCTGTGCGACTCCCGGAACGGACACTGATTGGCGAATCAGAGAGGTCAACCCCGTCGTCTCGTCCCGGATTCCTGCCGCGACCTGGTAGTCCCCTTCGGGCAGGTTCATCGCCACTTCGACGCGGTAGCTGCCGTTCACGGCCTGGATGCCGGTTTCACCGCCAACGGCGATCGTCTTCTGCCGGACGGTGGTCCGGGCACCCTTCTCGTCCTCGACCGCGACCAGCCACAGGCGGAGCTTGGCGCTCCCGTTCGGCGACGCGCCGGCCCTGCCGGGCAGGCGCAGGACGGACTCCGTGGGCACGCTCACCCCGACCGTCAGTTCGTGGACCTTCTTCTCCAGCGGTGTCGTGGCGCCGAACCCGATACCGGCCTGGAGCGGATTCTCCGTACTGCCGAGGTAGGCGACCGACAGCAGCCGCTCAGCGAGGCGCTCGTCCAGTGGCTTGTCGCGATAGGTGCGGCGATACTCGATGCGGCGGCCTCTGGCGGCGCCGGGCGCCAGCAGAACCTTGATCTGCCGCACCCGGTCCAGCCTGAGTTCGCCGGCGACGAAACCGAGGGAGTAGGAGGCGGCGAGCTGCTTCGAGACGTCGTCGAGGAGGATCGCCAGGTCGTTGGCGTTGATCAGCGCCTTGCCGCCGGTCTCCTGTGCGAGGAGATGAAGCCCGCTCTGTGCGTTCATCGAACGCAGGGTGACGTTCTGGAAGCTGGGCCCCATCGCTGGATTGTCCAGCGAGATGTCGCCACCGGCACTCCGGACGCCGGCGGCGTCCAGCCCGTAGAAGGTGACGCGGTTCGCGTTCGCGTGAGCCGCTATCCGGTTGAAGCGGCGGCTTTCGTCGTACTGGGTCATCTCGGACATCGTCTCGGAGGAAGCGCTGGGCCGGAGGTCCCTGCAAAGCTCGTTGCCGAGATAGTCCAGCACCGAGATTCCCGGCCGCTGCGGCAGACCGTCCGTGACGTGAACGACCGCCTGCTTTCCCGGCACGCCGGCGAGCGTCGTCACCAGATCGGCGAGGCCGTCGACGGCGATGGCCGTGTTCGTCGCCTGCTGGTCCGCGTACTGCCTCGCCAGCGACAGCATCTCGCCCCAGTTGTCCTGACATGGCCGGCACGAGAACGACATCGCGCAAGCCTCGTAGCTGTCGATGATGCCCCTGATCGCGAACCGTCTGGCACCGTCTCCGTTCTGGGTCGCGCGTGGCGACCCCTTCGGCACGGCCGCGGCGCCGGCCAGGATCGCGTCCAGATCGCGCGTCGGCGGCACGAGCACCTCGAGCCGGTTGAGGAACCGCGCGAGCATGAAGCGCGCTTCCAAGGGGCGCCACGGTTCGACCGCGGCCTCCAGGCGCCGCAGCAGCCGGGTGCGGTGAGCCGGATAGATGTTCGCGTCGTCCAGGTAGAAGACGACGGTCAACGGCCCGTCCTGGTCGGTGCCGGGCCTTGCCTCGCTGCGGACGATGGCGCGTCCCTTGTCGCGGCGGCCGGTCCGTTCCTCAACCGAAATTGCCGATTCGTAGAAGTTCGCGATCTCGACCGGCCGGCCATCCACGTAGAGCTCGAAGTCCTCGCGCGTCAGGCCCTTGACCGGGCGGCCCTTCCGGTCGGTGACGACGACGTCGACCTCGACGACCTGGACGTCGACCCTGTCCACGAAAGGCTGGGCGGTCTGCGCCGGCAGCGCGGCGGCGCCGCAGAGCACCGCGCCGAGCGCCAGCGCCGCGATTCGTCCTCGAACATGGTCGGTGGGGTGGGCGGTTGTCATCGTCTGACCCTCCTTCGCCTGGATTGGACCTGTCCGGTGCGTCTGGCGAGGAGTAGACGCAACTTCGATGCCAGCTTGCCCGTCGGCCCGCTCGAACGAAGGGACGACGCGAGTCGCTACCAGGTCGGCACTTGCGCCGCGTCCCGGACCAGCGACATCTCGCCCGAGGTCTCGTCCCGCACGCCGGCGACGACATGCCAGTCGCCCTCGTTCAGGCTCACGGACACCTCGAAGCGATAGGCGCCGGCGGTGGCCTGGACGTCGCCGGCGGACCCCACCGGCACCGTCATCTGGCGCACCGGGGTGCGGCCGCGCCTGTTCCTGTCGACGGCGAGGAGGAGGAGGCGGAGCATGCCGGCCTCTCCGTTGGGTCCGGGCACCGTCAGGACGGCCGCCTCGGGCACCACGATGGTGACCGGGAGGCGATGCACGTTCTTCTCCTGCGGAGTCGTCGCGCCGACCCTGATCATGGCGCCGAGCGGATTCGAGGCGTTGCCGAGATAGGCGGCGGAGACCAGTTCTTCGCCGAGCCGCTCGTCCCGGGTCTTGTCGCGGTAGGACCGGCGGTACTCCACGCCGCGGCCGCGGGCTGCGTGAGGAGCGAGTTCGACCCTCAGGCCGCTCACTTCGCCGGACCTTTGGCGGTCGGGCGAGAAACCCAGGGAGTAGGAGGTTGCGAGCTGGTCCGTGACGTCCTGGAGCAGGTCGGCCAGGTCGTTCGAGTTGAGAAGGGCCTTGCCGCCGGTCTCGGACGCGAGCTGGTGCAGGCCTCCTTGAACGTTCGTCCAGTGCAGGCGATCGTTCTGAAACGATGGCCGGGCGCCGCCGTCGAACGACATGGACTGGCTGAGGCCGCTCCGGATGCCGGCGGCGTCCAGCATGAAGAAGGTGACCCGGTTCGCGTTGGCGTGCGCCGAGATCTGCTGGAAGCGACGGGTCTCGTCGTACTGCTGCGCCGCCGAGTTCACTTCGCTGACGATGCTCGGGTCGTTCGGACAGAGGTCGTCGGCGATGTACTGGAAGACGGAGAGCCCGGGCTGCTGCGGCGGTCCGTCGCTCACGTAGACGATCGCCTTCTTCCCGGGCGTTCCGGCCAGGGTGCTGGTCAGGTCGGCGAGGCCGTCGATCGCCACGGCGGCGCGGGTTCCCTGCTCGCTTGCGTGCGTCGCGGCGATCCCCAGGAGTTGTCCGATGTTCTGGCAATCGCGGTTGTTCCGGTTGAGATCCAGGATAGCCATCTGCCTGGAGCGCTGGTTCTGAACGGCTCGCGCCATTCCCTTCCTGCGTTCGGACGCCGCGGCGAGGATCTCGTCGAGATCCTCGGTCGGCCGCACGACGATCTCCAGCCGGTTCTCGAACCGGGCGAGCAGGAAACGCGCGTTCAGCGAGCGCCACGATTCGGCCGCCTTCTCCAGCCGTCTCAGCAGCCGCGTGCGGTAGGGCGGAAAGAGGTTTGCGTCGTCCAGGTAGAGGGCGACGGTCAGCGGCGCGGGCTCCTCCGCGACCGGGCCCTGGGCCGGCGTCGCGGGTCGGTCGGCTGGGCGGGCCGGCTCGCGCAGGGTCTCCGACTCGAAGAAGTTCGTGATCTCGACCCGTTGGCCGTCCACGTAGAGCTCGAAGTCGTCGCGCGTCAGGCCTCCGACCGGGCGGCCGTCCCGGTCCGTGACGACGACGTCGACCTCGACCACCTGCACGTCGACGGTGTCGATGAAGGTCCGTTCGGGTTGCGCCTGGAGCGCGGCGGCGGCAAGGCCGAGCGCGGCGCCAGCGGTGGCGGCGAGGAACGGAACGCCGGGCCGCAAGCGCGCGAATGCTGTCAACTGCAATGTCTAGCCTCCCTGGGCGCTGCCGGTTCCGGAGGGAACGGTCACCTGTTCGCGAATCAAGGAGGTCAACCCCGTCGTCTCGTCCCGGATTCCGACCGCGACCTGGTAACTCCCTTCGGGCAGGTTCATCGCCACTTCGACGCGGTAGGCGCCGTTGACGGCCGGGATGCCGGTCTCGCCGCCGACGGCGATCGTCTTCTGCCGCACGGTGGTTCGAGCGCCCTTCGCGTCCTCGACGGCAACCAGCCAGAGTCGGAGCCGGGCGCTCGCGTTCGGCGGCGCGCCGTCCTTGGCGGGCAGGCTCGGGACGGCTTCCGCCGGCGCGCTGACGCGGACGGTCAGCTCGTGAGCCTTCTTCTCCAGCGGCTTCGTTTCGCCGAAGTCGATGCTGGCCTGGAGCGGATTCTCCGCCATGCCCAGGTAGGCGACCGACAGGAGCCGCTCGGCGAGTCGCTCCTCCAGTGACTTGTCGCGGTAGGTGCGGCGGTACTGGATCCTCCGGCCCTTGTCGCCGCCGGGCGAGCAACACGGAGATCTGTCGCACCTCGCCCAGGCGGCGCTGCTCCGGGACGAAACCCAGAGAGTAGGAAGCTGCGAGTTGACCGGTCATGTCGTCGAGGAGGATCGCCAGGTCGTTGGCGTTGATCAGGGCCTTGCCGCCGGTCTCGTAGGCCAGCAACTGCAGCCCGCTCTGCGCGTTCGTCGCCTGGAGGTTGACGTTCCGAAGGGATGGGGCGCGACCGGGGTTGTCGAGCGAGATGTCCGGACTCGCGCTTCGGAGGCCGACGGCGTCCAGGCCGTAGAAGGTGACGCGATTGGCGTTGGCGTGAGCGGAGATCCGGTTGAAGCGGCGACTTTCGTCGTACTGCGCCATCTCCGCCACGGTCTCCGACGCCGCGGTTGGACGATTCCTGCAGAGTTCGTTGCCCAGGAAATCCAGAACGGAGATGCCCGGCCGTTGGGGTAGGCCGTCGGTGACGTAGACGACGGTCTTCTTGCCCGGAATGCCGCCGAGCGTCGTCACCAGGTCGGCTAGGCCGTCGGCCGCGATTGCCGCGTTCGTCGCCCGGTCGTCGGCGTGCCGCCTTGCCAGAGCCAGCAGCTCCGCCCAGTTGTCCTCGCACGGCTGGCAGAGGGGCGCCATCCTGCAGAACTCGACGTTGTCGAGCAGGTTCCTGATCGTCCGGCGGCGGGCGCCTTCGCCACTCCGTACGGCACGCGGCGCCCCCTTGGGCACGGCGGCCGCTCCCTCGAGGAGCGCGTCCAGATCGCGCGTCGGCAGCACGAGCACCTCGAGCCGGTTGACGAACCGCGCCAGCATGAAGCTCGCCCCCAGGGCTCGCCACGGTTCGACCGCGGCCTCCAGGCGCCGCAGCAGCCGGGTGCGGTGAGACGGGTAGATGTTCGCGTCGTCCAGGTAGAAGACGACGGTCAACGGCCCGTCCTGGTCGGCGCCGGGCCTTGCCTCGCTGCGGACGATGGCGCGTCCCTGGTCGCGGCGGCCGGTCCGTTCCTCCACCGAAATCGCCGATTCGTAGAAGTTCGCGATCTCGACCGGCAGGCCGTCGACGTAGAGCTCGAAGTCCTCGCGCGCCAGACCCTTGACCGGTCGGCCCTTCCTGTCGGTGACGACGACGTCGACCTCGACGACCTGGACGTCGACCGAATCGACGAACGGTTGGCCGGGCTGTGCCGGCAGCACTGCCGCTCCGGCTAGCAGAAGGAGCAGTGCCAACCTCGGCGTCACGCGGACTACGATACAGCCTTGCCAGCGAGTCGCTCCAGATGACGTCCCGCTCGTCCGCCGCGCTCCAGGCAGTCGTCGCCGGCATCCTGTTCTCGACCGGCGGCGCTGCCGTCAAGGCGACGGAACTCGACGCCTGGCAGGTCGCCGGGACCCGCTCCCTGATCGCGGCCGCCGTGCTGCTGGTCGCGATTCCCGCGGCGCGGAGGTGGGCCGGCGGTACGGGCCAGTCGAGTTCGGCCGGTAGGGCTGCCTTGTGGCGCGACGCGGCGCGGCGCCGGGCGCTCCTGCTCACATTGGGGACCGGCTGCTGCTACTGCCTGACCCTCGTGCTCTTCGTCCACGCGGCCAAGCGGACGACGGCCGCCGAGACGATCTTCCTGCAGTCGACGGCGCCATTGTTCGTGCTGCTCCTGGCGCCTCTCCTCCTGCGCGAGCGGCTGGCGGCCCGGCAGCTTCTCTTCGTGCCGCTGTTCGGCGCGGGGTTGATCATGGCCTTCTTCGGCGGTGCCGACGCGGCTGTCTCCGCGCCCGATCCCCGCACTGGCAACGTGCTGGCCGTGTTCTGCGGTCTGGCCTACGGCCTGACCCTGATGGGTCTGCGCGCCGCCGGCCGGCCGCGGCCCGAGGGAAGAGGTGCCGCTGCACCCGGGATAGCGGCCGCCGCCTGCGGCAACGTGATCGTCTGCCTTGCGTGCCTGCCGGTGATGTTCCCGTTCGGCTCCGTCGAACCGGATGACCTGGTCATCGTGGCCTATCTCGGGCTGTTTCAGGTTGCTCTCGCCTACGTGTTCGTGACGCGTGCCGCCCGCGTTCTGCAGGCCCCCGTTGTTGCTCTCCTGCTGCTGCTCGAGCCCGCGCTCACTCCGTTCTGGGCGATGTGGTTCCACGGGGAGCAGCCGCACCTGCTCACCTGGCTGGGGGGCGCGGTCATTGCCGCGGCGACCGTGCTGCTCGCGACGGTGGTAGGGGAGCCCGAGTGAGAAGGAGTGAAGCCGGTCTGCTAAACAACCGTCCTTTGCGGCGTCTTCACCACTGAACCCACCAGGGGGCGCCGGCGTCAAGCTGGCAAACCCGGAGCCAAGGAGACGCCGCTTGACGATTGCAAGCGTTTCGATGACCGAAGGGCCGCCCGCAGTGCCTCCCGCCACGCCGGACTCCGCCGTGGACGGGCTGCAGAGGCTCTTCGAGGAGCACCACCGGCTGATCTTCCACACGGCCTACCGCGTCACGGGCAACGCGTCCGACGCGGAGGACGTGCTGCAGACGATCTTCCTGCGGCTGCTCAACCGGCCGCCGGAGTCGCTCGACACGGCGAAGGCCGGCGGCTACCTGCGGCGGGCGGCGATCAACGCCTCGCTCGACCTGATCCGTTCACGCAAGCGCTCGCGCCTCGTGGCGCTGGACCAGCAGGTCCTCGAGGAAGTGGGACCGTCCTCCGCCGTGGAGAGCGATCCGGCGCGGCGCTTCGCCTCGCTGGAGCTGCGCGACCGGCTGCGTCGCGAGCTGGCCAACGTGAACCCGCGCGCGGCCGCAATGTTCGTGCTGCGCTACTTCGAGGGTTACCGGAACTCGGAGATCGGGCCCATGCTGGGTACGTCGCGCATGACGGTGGCGGTGACGCTGCACCGGTTGCGCAAGCGCCTGGGCGCGGCGCTCGCGGAAGAAGACCAGAAAGACCAGGAAGACCAGGAAGAAACGCGGAGGGTGCCGCAATGAGCGACCGCAACCAGATGAACCGGACTCTGATCGAAACCGCGCAGGCGATCGCCGCGGAGCGGCCGTCCGCCGACGTCGAGGCCGCCGCTGCCGAGCGCGTGCGCCAGGCCCTGGCCGCCGCGGCGGCCGGAACCGATGCCTCCGAAACCGGTATCGACGCGAACTCGACGTTGACCTCCTGCGCCGACTACCAGGCGCGGATGCCGGCCCTGGTCGCGGGCACGCTGCCGGAGGCGCAGCGCCTTCTGGTGGAGGACCACGCGCGCGAGTGCATCCCCTGCCGCAAGCACCTGCAGGCGGTGCGGGCCGGCCGCGCGGTGTCCGACGCGCCGGGAGGTCCCGCGGCGCCGGCGCGGGTCGGCCGCTACTACGCGGCGGCCGCGGCAATGGTGGGCGTCGCCGTTGCGGGCGTCTGGCTCAGCCAGCGGGTGCTGCTGCCGCCTCAGGACGGCATCGTGCAGGTCCAGAGCGTGGATGGCCGCATGTTCGTGGCCGGTGACGACCGCGGAACGGATCTCGTGCCGCTCGGCCCCGGCGACGCGATCGACGGGGGCGACCGGATCCGCACCGGCGCCGGCAGCCGCGCGGTACTCGAACTCGCGGACGGCTCCCGGGTCGAGGCGGCGGGACTCACCACGTTCCGCGTCGACGCCCGGCGCCGCGGCCATCGCGTGCGGGTCGACCGCGGCAGCGTGATCGTCCAGGCCGCGCGACAGGAGAACGGTTCGCTGATCGTGTCGACCGAGGAGATGCTGGTGGCGGTCAAGGGCACGATCTTCGCCGTCACGCACGGCGTCAAGGGGTCGCGGGTGTCGGTGATCGAGGGCGAGGTCGAGGTCGAGAAGGGGCGCGAGCGCCACAGCCTGCTGGCCGGCGATCAGTTCCGCAGCCGCCCGACCCTGGTGGCGATGACGCTGCAGGAGGAAGTCGGCTGGAGCCAGGACGCGGACCGCTACCTCGCCCTGCTCGAGGAGTTCAAGTCGCTGCGCAGCGAACTGAACCAGTTGATGGAGGCGGCGCCGGCACGCCACTCGACCCGGCTGCTCGACCTGATGCCGGCCGACGCGAAGATCTACGTGGCGATGCCGAACGCCCCGGCGACGTTGAGCGACCTCTTCGCACTCGTGCGATCGCGTGCCGAGGCGAGCGACCTGTTCGCCGAGTGGTGGGCCGAGTTCGAGGCCTCCGGCGCGGTCGGGACGATCGACGACGTGATCGGGTTGCTGGGCGAACTCGGCGAGACGATGGGCGACGAGACGGTGGTCGCGCTGGCCGGCGGCATCGCCGAAAACACGGCCCGTCCCCTGATGGTCACGGAAGTCTCGGATGCCGCGGCCCTGCGGCAGGCGCTCGAAGGGCACCTGGAGGAACTCGGCGATGCGATGGGCGACGAGGGCGCGCCGGTCATCGTCGAGGACCTCGAAGCGGCGGCCGAATCTGACGGCGCGCTCCTGGTCTGGATCGCTGATGACCTCGCCGCGGCCTCGCCTTCCCTCGCCGCGCTTCGCACCGTGGCGGCTCACCGGGACGGCGCCGCCAACCCGTTCGTCGGCTCGCGGCTGCACGGGCGGCTCGCGGAGCGTTACGCCGCCGGCGCGGAGCTGCTCGCCGCGGTCGAACTGGCGACGGTCATGGCCGAACTGGCGGCCAGCGAGGACGCCGAGACCAACGGGTTCGCGTTCAGCGGGCTCGACCACGTCGAGGATCTGGTCGCTTCGCGGACCCAGGACGGAGATCGGGCCAACCTCACCGCGACCCTGAGCTTCGACGGCCAGCGGTCCGGAATAGTCTCCTGGCTGTCGGAGCCGGGAACCAACGGCGCCCTCGACTTCTTCTCTCCGGACGCGTCCTTCGTCGCCGCCGGCGTGATCGAGGATCCGCTGACCATCTACGACGAGTTCCTGGACTTCCTCGCCGGGCTGGGCGGGGAGATGGACGGGCCGCCGGCCGACATCGAGAGCGCACTGGGCATGTCGATTCGAGGCGACTTCCTCGTGCACCTGGGCGGCGAGTACGCCGCCGGCATCGACGGCCCCGTGCTGCCGTCGCCGGCGTGGAAGGCGGTGGCGTCGGTCTACAATGCGGAGGGCCTGCAGAGTTCCATCGAGACCCTCATCGAAAAGGTGAACGACCGGCTGGCGGCCGAGGGCGTGGGCGCGTCGGCCACGCTCGAGGAGCAGGAGTCGGGCGGCCGCACGGTCTACCGTCTGGCCATCGCGATCGATGACGGCGACGAGGACGGTGAAGACTCGAGCGACGAGGACGACGATTCCCTGGAGGGAGTGCTCGAGAGCCTGGTGGAAACTCCCGAGATCTTCTACACGTACTTTGATGGGTACATGGTGAGCGCGTCCAGCGTGGCAACGATCGACACGGCGATCCGTTATCGCGGCAGTGACGCGTCGCTGACCTCGAGCCAGCAGTTCCTCGACCTGCTGCCCGAGAACGGCTACGCGGACTTCTCCGCGATGGTCTACAACCGTCTTGCCGAGACGGCCAGCGAACTCTTCGACCTGCTGCCGACGGAGGTCGTGGGTGACGACCAGCAGGCCGTCGTCCAGGCGATCGAAGAGTCGATCAGCAGCCAGGGGCCGTCCCTCTACACGGTGTACGCGGGCCGCAGCGAGATCGTCGTCACGTCCAGCGGTCCCAGTTTGCTGGCCTTCGCCGGCCTAGGGCCGCTACTCGGAATCCCCACTCTTCTCGAGGGGCTGGAGTCGATGGAAGAGGCGGTCGAGCCCGACCCTGAGGCGGAGACTGGTCCCGATGTCGATGTCGTCGCCGGCCTGGCGGCCGGCGCACCCAGTGGGCGAGACCTAAGGCCCGCCGCCTGATGAGTGAGGCGGCGCCGGTCATCGACCTCGACGGTCTCGGGGTTCGGTTCGGCCGGCACCAGGTTCTGGACGATCTGCGCGGCGCCTTCTCGGGCCGCGCGATCGGTCTTCTGGGGCCCAACGGCGCCGGCAAGACGACGCTGCTGAACACCCTGCTCGGCTTCTACCGGCCGACCGCCGGCACGGCTCGCCTGTTCGGCATGGACATCACGGCCCAGGGCAGGGCACTGCGGCGCCGCATCGGCTACATGCCGGAGCGGGACGCCTTCATCGCCGGCATCTCCGGCGTCCGTTTCGTGCGGCTGATGGCGGAGGTGTCCGGGCTTCCGCCGGAGGCCGCGCTGGAGCGCGCCCACGAGGTGTTCTTCTACGTCGGGCTGGGCGAGGCGCGCTACCGCAACGTGGAGACCTATTCGCTGGGCATGAAGCAGTTGCTCAAGCTGGCGCAGGCGATCGCCCACGGTCCGAGCCTGCTCTTCCTCGACGAGCCGACGAACGGTCTCGATCCGCCGGCCCGCCTGCGCATGCTGCGGCTGATCCGGGAGATCCGGGACTCGGGCAAGGCGCGGATCGTCGTCTCGTCGCACCTGCTCCGGGACGTCGAGGAGTGCTGCGAGGAAGTTCTGGTCCTGAACCGCGGCAGGATCGCCACCTACTGCAACCTGGCCGAGGAGCGCCGCGCCAACCGCCGGTTCCTCGAGCTCGACCTCGCCGCGGAGCGCGAGGGCGCGGGCAGCAGTTTCCGGGCGGCGATCGAGGGGCTCGGTTGCGAGGTCGCGGTGGTCAATCGCCGCCGGATCAAGGCCGTGCTGCCGCCGGGGGTCGAGGTGCGCCACATCTACGCCTCGGCGATCGAGCAGGACGTGACGATTCGCCGCCTGGACTACAAGCGCACCTCGCTCGAGGACATCTTCCTCCAGGCGATGGAGGGCGACGATGGCCGTCTATGACCACGGCTACAAGGGCTACGACGGCCCGCTGATGCCGGCGCGGAGCCGGTTCCTCGTCATCAGCCGCTACGGCCTGCGCGAGGTCTTCGCGTCGCGGCTCTTCCTGGCGTTCTTCGCCTTCTGCTTCGCCTGGCCGCTCGTACTGCTCGGAGCCATGTACCTGCGGTACAACGCGGAGGCGCTGGCCCTCATCAACCTCGACTCGGCCGATCTGCTGGACTTCGTTCAGGTCAACACCTGGTTCTTCCAGAACCTCTTCCTGCGCGTCCAGTTGTACCTCGCGTTCATCGTCGTGCTCGTGGTCGGGCCGTCGCTGGTGTCGGCGGACCTGCGCAACCGGGCGATGCCGCTCTATCTCTCGCGCCCGCTGACCCGGACGGACTACGTGCTCGGCAAGCTCGTCGTCCTCGGGGTCCTGGTCTCGGCGATCACCTGGGCACCGGGGCTGCTGCTGTTCGTGATCCAGGCGTCGCTCGGCGGACGCGAGTGGCTGCTGGAGAACTGGCGGGTCGCGCCGTCGATGGTGGTCGTGTCGTTTGTGTGGCTGCTCTGCATGTCGCTGCCCATGCTGGCGATCGCGGCCTGGGTGAAGTGGAAGCCCTGGGCGCGGATCGTGTTCATGGGCGCGATCCTGACGGGCACGGCCTTCGGCCAGTTCTACAAGGAGTTCTACGACTCCTGGCTGGGCAGCATGGTCGTGGCGTTCGACGTGACGGACGCGCTCTCCGCCTCCGTCTTCGGCACGCAGGGAACGGTGCAGATGCCGGAGACGGCGGCCTGGCTCGCGGCGGCCGCGCTCGCCTCGCTGTCGGCGGCCCTGCTGTACCGGCGCGTGCGCGCCTTCGAGGTCGTCAAGTGAGCGGCGACCGCAACATCGTGATCCGGGACGTCTCGAAGTTCTACGGCGACGTGCTGGGCGTCAACCGGGTCGACCTGGAGATCGAGCCTGGCATCACCAGCCTGGTGGGCCCGAACGGGTCCGGCAAGAGCACGCTGATGAACCTGCTCGCCGGTCTGCTGCGGCCCACGCGGGGCGAGATCAGCATTCTCGGTCTCCCGGTGACCCGACCGCAGGATCTGTTCCGCCGCTTCGGCTACTGCACCCAGTACGACTCCTTCCCGCGCGGCGCCACCGGCTGGCAGTTCGTTTTCTCCTACCTGCTGCTGCACGGCCTGGACCGCGGCGAGGCGGAACGCCTGACCGCCCGGACGCTGGAACGGGTCGGCCTGGTCGACTCGGCGCACCGCCGGATCGCGGGCTACAGCAAGGGCATGCGGCAGCGGATCAAGCTGGCGCAGGCGATCGCGCACGGGCCCCAGGTCATGGTGCTCGACGAGCCGCTCAACGGCCTCGATCCGATGGTCCGCGCCGAGACGATCGAGCTCTTCCGCCAACTGGCCGGCGAAGGCCAGCACGTGCTCATCTCGAGCCACATCCTGCACGAGGTCGACCTGCTCTCGGACCGCGTGATCCTGATCTCGAACGGGTACATCGTCGCGGAGGGCGAGGTGCCGGGCATGCGGGCGGAAGTCGAGGAAGTCCGCGAGCAACCGCTGCAGGTGTTCGTACGCTGCGATCGTCCGCAGTGGCTGGCCGGCCGCGCCTTCGAGCTCGACCACGTCACCGAGGTCCAGCTTCACGACGACGGCGGCGGCCTGCACCTGCGCACCCGGGACGCGGACCGGTTCCTGCGCCTGGTCGCCGAACTCGTGGCCGAAGGCGGCGTGGAGGTCGAAGCGGTCGGCCCGGCGGACAGCGACCTCCAGGCCGTCTACCGCTACCTGGTTGATCAAGAGGAGGAACCCTCGTGACCGTGGCCCAGGAGACTGCGGCGCGCACGCGCATCGACTGGGCGCTGCTGGCGCGGCAGGTCGGCGGACTCGTGCGGCTGGAGCTCCGCCGGCTGCTGCTGACCCGCAGGGCGGTGATCCTCGGGCTCGCGTCGGCGGTGCCGGTGGCGATCGTCCTGCTCGTCGGTTCGATACCGATCAGCGGCCAGACGGTGCTGGAGCGGTTCGGCAACCGGATCGTCTACGAAACGATCTTCGAGACGGTCTTCCTGGGCGCGATCCTCTTCTTCGGCTGCCTGTACGTCTTCTTCAACCTGTTCCGCGGCGAGATCCTGGAGCGCAGCCTGCACTACCTGCTGCTGACGCCGCTTCGCCGGGAACTGGTCGTGGCGGCCAAGTACGCGGCGGCGGTCACCGCCGTGACGGCGCTGTTCATGGCCAGCACCGTCTTCAGCTACATGCTGATCTACCTGCCCGTGGGCTTCTCGGGAGCGATCGAGGACCTGACCGCCGGCCCGGGCGGCCGGCACCTCGTGGCCTACCTGGGCGTGACCCTGCTCGCCTGCATCGGCTACGGCTCGCTGTTCACGCTGATCGGCATGGTGTTCCGGAATCCCATCATTCCGGCCGGGGCCCTGTACGTCTGGGAGATGCTGCACTTCCTGCTGCCGCCGGCGCTCAAGAAGCTCAGCGTGATCCACTACCTGAAGGGCCTGCTGCCGGTGCCGCTCTCCGACGGTCCGTTCGCCGTGGTCGTCGAACCGCCTCCAGCTCCTGTCTCCGTCCTCGGCCTGCTCGCCTTCGCCGCCGTCGTCCTCGCCGTGACCGCCCTGATCATCCGCCGCATGGAGATCCGGTACACCGAGGACTGATCTGCCACCATTGCTCCCATGGACATCGGCGGCCTCACAATCCCTGAACGGGCGCTGACGTTCAAGTTCGTCCGCTCCTCGGGCCCTGGCGGCCAGAACGTGAACAAGGTGGCGACGGCCGTGCAATGCCGCCTCGACCTCGACGCGGCCGGCATAGACGGCGATCTGCGGCGTCGCCTGGAGGCGCTGGCCGGGAAGCGCCTCACCGTTGCCGGCGAGATCGTCGTGTCCGCCGACACTCACCGCACACAGGCCCGCAACCGTGAGGCGGCGCTCATGAGGCTTGCGGCGATGATCGAAGAGGCTGCCGCCGAGCCTCGGCGACGGGTGGCCACCCGACCGTCCGCCCGCAACCGGGCAAGACGGCTGGAGGCCAAGAGGCAGCGCGGCGCTACGAAGCGGCTACGCGGCCCGGTCGGCGCCGACGAGTAGGCCTTACCTCAGCCCGCCCCGGCACGACACCGTCGTGAACCGGCCCCGGTCCGCCGTCTCCAGGTCGATCTCGATGTCCTGGCCGCGAGTCAGTTCCTCCCAGACCGGATGGTCGAGGGGCGGACAGGCGATCTCCGCCGTCATGCGCTCTCTCTGCCGGCCGGGCATGATCATGAGGTCGCCGGCGAACTCGGGGATCACGATGACGCGGTGGATGAGCGTGTCCACGCGCTCCAGCTCCCTGCCGACCCAGACCCTGGTCCACCCCTGGCGCAGCCGCTGCGGCGACGGGAAGTCCAGGCTGTGCCGGTAGACGAGATCGGCGCTGACGTGGGGCGGAGAGCCGCACGAGACGGGTGCCAGCGCGGCGACGATCAGCGGTAGAAGCAGGCGGCGCATCGCGCCGGACAAACTACCGCACTTGAGGCGCCGGCGACAGGGACCGGCCGCTCCCCACGGCTATGCTTCGCGCCATGAGAACGGCAGCGTTTGTCGTGGCAACGGCGGTCGCCTTCGCGTCATCCCCGGCCCACGCCGACGACTGGCCGCAATGGCGGGGCGCCGAACGCCGCGGCGTCTGGCATGAGGACGGCATCCTCGATCGCTTCCCCGAAGACGGCCTCCGCTTCGCCTGGCGGGTACCGATCGGCCCGGGTTACGGCGGCCCCGCTGTAGCCGCCGGCCGGGTGTTTGCGACCGACTTCGAGCGACTGTCGGGCAATCGGGGCCGGGAACGCCTGCTCGTGCTGGACGAAGCGACCGGCAAGCAGCTCTGGGAGCACGCCTGGGAGACCGGCCTGGCCGGCCTCATGCCCGCCTACTCGAACGGCCCGCGGGCCACACCGACGGTCGACGGCGACCGTGTCTACGTGCTCGGCTCGGCCGGCTACCTGGCGGCGCTCTCGGTCGCCGACGGCCGCGTGCTGTGGCGGCACGACCTGGTGGCGGACTACGAAGCGCCGGTTCAGGCCTGGGGCTTCGTCGGCGCGCCGCTGGTGGACGGTCGGCAGATCATCACCCTGGTCGGCGGCGAACCCGACGCCATGGTCGTGGCGTTCGACCGCGAGAGCGGCGATGCACTCTGGCGCTCGATGGAAGTGGGCAACGAGCCGGGCTACAACCCGCCGGTCATCTACGAACTCGGTGGCCGGCGGCACCTCGTCGTCTGGCACCCGAAGGGCATCGCCGGCCTCGATCCGGACGGCGGCGAGGTCTTCTGGCAGTTCCCCTACGAGGTGGAGTACGGGCAGACGATCGCCACGCCGATCCAGGACGGAAACCAGCTCCTCGTGTCGTCCGCGTCGCATGGCTCGACGTTGATCGAGGTCGCCGGCGCGTCAGGCGGCAAGCCCGAGGCCAGGATCGTCTGGAAGGGCAAGAGCAGCAGCAAGGAGGACCTCGACGGTCTGCACGCCTTCAACTCCACGCCCGCCTTCGACGGCGACATGATCTACGGCATCGGTGGCCAGGGCGCGCTGCGGGCCATCGACCGCGCCACCGGCAGGGAAGTCTGGGCAACCTTCGAGCCCAGCGAAGACGCCCGCATCGCCACTGCGTTCCTGGTTCGTAACGGCGACCGCTACTTCATCAGCAACGACCGCGGCGAACTGATGATCGCCCACCTGAGCCGTGACGGTTACCACGAGATCGACCGGACCCATCTGCTCGAACCGACCACCCGCAGCGTTCGCATCCGCCGCGAACTCGGCAAGCTTCTCTGGGTTCACCCCGCCTACGCGAACGGCCACATCGTGCACCGCAACGACCGGGAGATCGTGCGGGCTTCGCTCCTGGCGGAGTAGGCCGACTGTCGGTGCGCCGGCAGCCGCCCGCGTTACGACGGGCCGTCATCCTCGTCGGTCATTGCTCGAGCACCAGCGTCCGGGCGACCTTGTCGTGGAAACACTGTCTCTTGTCGGTGAAGACGTTCATGATGTAGCCCAGCCCGAGCGTCAGGGCGTTCAGGTAGTCGATGAAGTGCCGGCCGGTGGCGACGCCGAAGCTGATTCGATTCCCTTCCAGGTCCGTTACCTGGAGGCCGAGCAGCATCTTTCCGACGGTGGCCTGCCGGCGCGAGGATTCCATCAGAGCGCTGTACAGCCAGTGGGCAGCGATTGCGACGAGCGACGACGTGGCAAAGGCTGGTGTGATCCGGGCCGGCTCTGGTGGGAATGGATCTCCAAAGGTCAGATAGTCGAACCCGACGAGAAAGGGCCAGAGGAGAAAGCCGTCGATGAGCGCCGCGCCGACGCGAACCCAGAAGCCTGCGTAGGTCACCCAGCGGGTGCCGATCTGGCCCGGATCACCCATTGCTTTCCTGGTGGCGCTCCACGAAGGGCATCATCGCCGCGACGCACTCCGCCGGCTGCTCAAGCTGGAGCAAGTGAGTCGTGTCCGGCACGAAGTCGTAGTCGAGGGCCAGGATCTCCCTGAGGTCCACCGTGGGGAGAAACGAGAAGGGCACCGTAGGGTCGGAGCCGACGATCTTCACGGGACACGAGACGCGGCTCAGGTCCGCTGCTCTAGCCCATCGAGGGCCTTCAAGGGAAACCCTCGCTTCGTACTCTCGCGGGCAGCACAGTTCGTATCCGTCGCCGTTCGAGGCCGGCCGCAGCGTGGCTCGCGCGATGAGTTCGGGCGCTCCGGGGCAGAGAAGCTGGAAGCCGGGGGCGCGAAGGACGCGCTCCATGAACTCCTCGAGGCTCGCGAAGCGTTCGCGACGCTTCAGGGCGGCCCGGCCCAGTTGGGCGAGCACTTTGTCCACCTTCTCGACATCCTCGGGCCGGCACCCCGGCGGGCAGACGACCGGGTCGAACAGAACCAGGGCCGAGTAGGCCGACTCACGGCTGGCATGGATGAGCGCCGACTGGGCCGAGACGGAGTGGAACACGCCGATCTTCGGCTTGTCGCCGAAGTGTCGATCGATCGCCCGCGCGATCGTCGCGTGGTCTTCGACGAAAGTGCCGACGTGGTGATCTTCGCCGCGGCCGACCGGGTTCCATCCATGGTTGCGGAGGTCGAACAGGACGATGTCGAACCGGTCGGTGAGCAACGACCAGAAGGGGTAGTAGGCGTCCGCGGCGAACCCGTTGCAGTGACTGATCACGAGGCGGGGATCGCCGGCGTTGCCGTGCCGCCTGAGGACGATGCGGCTGCCGTCGGCCATGTGCGCCTCAGCCGTCGCCAGGGGCTTCGGCACTTCCCAGCGTTGCGGTTGGTTCACTTGCCGCGTGGGGTTGCGCTGGCCGCTTGTACTATCCGGGTCACGGCGACTCCGATGCCGAGGGCGTTGCGTCGACCGAGGCTGCCAGCGACCCGGCCGCGGCGGCATCTCGCAGCTTGCGCCGCCGCCGCCTGTCGATCGAAGGCATCGCTACAGCCACGACGACCGCGGCCAGCGGCCCCAGAAACACCAGGATCGCCACGGGCGAGGAGGGGTCCTCTTCGAGAAGCTCGAGCCCGTACCGAGTGAGGTGCACGGCTCCCAGGACTGCGGTCGGAACGGTGAACCAGGGGTCCCGGAAGGCGGCCGAGGCAGGCGGTTTCGCGGCGCCGTCGGCGGCATGGCCGTCGACCCTGTCGGCGATCTCCAGCGTCTCCCGCCTTCTGACGCTGATCGGCACGACGACAGACATCAGCCCGACGAACACCAGGTACCACAAGGCCTGACGTGTCGACGGAGGATCCGCGATCACTTCCAGGGTGAGCTGCCCGGCGAGTACGAAGACGCAGTAGATGGCGGGAATCTGGTACCAGGGGTCGGTGAACAGCCTCGCCTCGTGCCACGTCGGACCGGTTTCGGCACGCGGCACCGGTTGCTCCGGATTCAGGTAGTTTCGTCCTTCGCGGATCACGAACCTCAGCATGCCCAGAGTCATCGCGGCGAGCGCGACCGCATAGGTCACGCTCACCAGCGACGTACGGAGGTCGTCCGGCCAGAGGAGGTCCTCGACGAACCCTGACATCAACAGGCCCCAGAAGACCACGAGTCGGGCCGACAGGCGGGATTCGTCGTACTTGTTCGAGGCGGTGGCGACGGTCATGCGGGCGTTGATGGTACAGGGCGCTGGTGTGCGGTTGGTTTCATGCCGTCGGGTCCTGTTTGGCGCGGAAGCTCTGTATCAGGGCGGCAGCGGCGATCGCGGCAAGGACGGAACCAAGCACAAGGAAAGCCCATGCCAGGACTGAGGATGACTCTCGGTCCAGTACGGCGACTCCGTCGGACGCCACCCACACCAGCACGAAGGCGAAGAGGAACCTCCGGAACACCGGATCGGAGAGTGGGCCGGTGCGTGGCGATGTGGCCCCAGGTGTCTCACGCTGGTTCAGGGCTGTGTTTCGGACGCCACGGCCTGGGTCCCGCAGCGATGCGATCGCTCCGATGACGCCGGCGAAGATCAGCGCCAGCAGGTACCACGTCGCTTTGGTCGACTGGGGCGGCTGGGCAAGCAGGCTGGAGATGAACTGGTCACCGGCGGTGACCATGCAGAGCACAGCGGGAACTTCGTACCAGGGTTCACTGAACAGGCTGTGGATGCGCCTTGCTACGGGTGTTTCCGCGGGTGCCTGGGCTGGTCGCTCGCTATTCGCGGAGTTCCTCCAGAAGAGGACGACCGCTCCTGCCATGACGAGGAGGGACGCCAGGTACGTCGTCGTCACCAGGGCGCGGCCAGGATCGGCGAACGAGAACAAGTCCTCCTGAGCGGCCCGATTGAACAGGAAGAGGATCAGGAAGGCCCTTCCCACAAGGCCGAGTCCGAGGCCGCTCTGCGTTTCCCGGCGCTGTTCGGTCACGGACGACTGCAAGCCTGAGGTCTCCCGGCTGGGTTCTTAGCCATGTGTGCTGTGTGCTAAGTTCGGCCCATGCGATTGCACATCGCGCTCGACGACGATCTCGTGGCCGAACTCGACCGGCGGGCCGGCCCCAGGCAGCGTAGCGCCTTCATCGCTGAACTGATTCAGCGGGGACTCGACGATGAACGGCGCTGGGACGACATCGAAGCGGCGCTTGGCGGCATCTCCGACACCGGCCACGACTGGGACGACGATCCGGCGGAGTGGGTGCGCCGCCAGCGGCGTGGCGACCGGCGGCGCTCAGGCTGATCTTGAGCCGCCTGCTGCTCGACTCGACCGTGCTCATTGACGCTCTCCGAGGCCGCCGGGCGGCCGCGCAGGTAGCGGCGCTGCGCCGCGAAGGCACCGAGCCGTGGGTGTGTGTTATCTCGGTGGACGAAGTGTGGCGCGGAATCCGGCCCGGCGAGGAGCTGGCGGCGAGGCGGCTGTTCCGGGGCCTTCGTCTCGCTCCCCTGGGCAAGGCCCAGGGCATGATGGCCGGCCGTTGGCGCCGGGAGTTCGCCGAGAGAGGCGTAACCCTGCACCAGGCGGACTGCCTGATCGCTGCGGCTGCCGTTGGGGTCGGAGCCGCGTTGGCCACGGCCAACGTGCGGGACTACCCGATGGCGGCGGTCGAGGTTAGGGACTGGCCTGCAGGCTAGATGTCGAGCCTAGTCGCCGCCGATTCAACGAGGGGATCCGCGGAACACCTCGCGGCGATGCCAGTCAACGAAGCCAGGCGCCGGCCGCTGTTCGTTCCGTTGGGGGTCTCGAACTCTCTTTCCGTGGTGGCGGAGGAGATGGCGGAACGCGTCGCTCTGCCCGTTGACGACATCGGAGACGAGCAGACGATAGCCACCGGTGGCCCTCTCAAGCCCGATGGCTCCCCGGTCGAGGGTTCGATGGTGCAGGATGCACAGCGCCAGCCCGTTCCGGACGTGGTCAGGACCTCCGGCGGCGTGCCACTGGATGTGTGCGGCGTCGAGCGCCACCAGGTCGTCCTCGATCCGGATGTCAAAGTCACAGACAGCGCAACGTCGCTCGTACGCGGTCAGGACTGCACGACGGAAGTTCGGGTCCCGGCGGCGACGCAGCTTCTCGCTGATCTCAAGGTGCCGGCCCAGCCCTACCGCGTCGCAGATGGGCTGATGCAGGGACGAGGCGAAGTGGCCATCGAGGATCTTCTGCGCAGCCCTCTGGATCAACTCCGGGTTGCCACCCAGGAGCCGATAGACGGGTTCGGGAAGTCCGCCGCGGACAGCGAGATCCACAAGTTGCCGATCGGTGGGACTGGCTCCGCTCCCACCCTTGATCGTGGCCAGATCGTCGTCCGGGATTTCCCAGAGCTCATCAGAGCGAAGATGCCAGAAGGGGTACTCAGGACGGTAGCTCTTTCGGGGCGGCCCGAAACTGCGCAACAGATCGTGAAGCCGTTGCCGGATGTCCCGTTCGTAGAAGGCCAGCCGCTTCTTCCCTTGCTGCAGGCGGCCTAGAGCCAGAAGCAGCAGCAGCGGCTTGTGCGGCGCCCGCTGATCGCGCCGCCGCCAGACGTTGATCTCGTCGAGGCGGCGAAGAAGCTCTCCCTGATCCATGTCGTTTTCGCGACATTAGCCGAGAGAGGCTGTCGCTTCGCCGGGTTCATACCGGGCTCGACGCTCGACGGCGGCCGCATTGGCCAGCTGCTCTACTAGCCAAACGACCTGGGCTCGAAGTCCTCAGCGTTGAGAATGCTGGCGCTGCTGCCGGTAGCCCGGATGACGAACAGTCCTTTACGCTCCGCGTACTTGGTCACGTCGCTGTCGCTCTGGAGGTAGGCCACGGCGCCCAGGATTCGCTTGCCCCGGTACTCGCGTGCGAAGACGGTGAACTTCGACAGCTTGGCAAGGAAGCGGGTGACGTCCTCCGATCGCAGGGTCGTCTTGACCTCGACCACCACGACGTCCCGCCGGTTCACGGCCACGATGTCGAACTCGAAGTGCTCGCCGTTTCGTCGTCCCTCGCGCCGCTGGTGGGTGTGCTCGACGGCGATTCCCCTGCCGTTGAGCAGGGGCACGAGGTCGCCATCGACCAGGCTCTCCATGAGCTTGCCCCACTGAGACGTGAAGTAGCTCTCTGTCTTTCTGAGCTGGCGGTCCGTTGCCTCCTGCCTCTTTCGGAGTTCCTCCATCTTCCTCGCGGCCTTGGTCTCTCTCTTCTCGGCCCTGGCGTCGTTCTCGGCCATCTGGGCGGCGATCTTTCGGTGCATTCGCCCTGCCTCGGCGAAGATCTCCCGAATCTCGGCGAAGGTCGGCGGTTCGGTTCTCTGGGCTGTCTCTTGCGTCGTCATGTCTTCCGCTTGTCTCCTTGTCGCGGCAGGAGTTCGGAGGCGTCCGGAGCGGGGCAGGACGCCGAAGGCGCCGCCGTGAGGCGGCCGCCGGGCCGGGTCGGCAAGGGACTGCAAGCATACGCGAAGGGAGGTGACCTTCCCTGCGCCCAGGATGAGCCCTCAGAACCGGTGCCGCAACCCCACAGATACCCCAACATACCCGAGGCCATCGAACCCCAGGTCGCTCGTGAAGGGCGTCGTGCCATCCGCCTGAACGGGTTCGTGGCTCCGGACCACCTTCCAAAGGTCGCTTCCGCTGAACCCGTCGAACCGCGCCCATCGCGCCTCGATGGTGAACGATGCGCTGTCGCCGAGGGCGTGGTCCAGACCGGCCAGGACCTGGTAGCCGGAGAGCGTTTCGCTGAACTCGCTGTCGAACAGGCTGATCGTGCCGGCTGCCGCCGCTGGACGGTCGGCGAGGGTGAGCGGCGGATCGATGTCCTGGTAGCCCTGTGCGAGCGTCTTGCGCAGGAGGCGGGTGCTGTAGCGGAGACTCACGCGGGCCCGGCCGATCCCCACGCCGACGAAGGGAGTCCAGGACGTGGAGTTCTCGAAGTCCCAGTACGCGTTGACGAAGTACTCACGGGAGTCGAAGTCCGAGACGGTCACGCTGGGAGGATCGACGGGACTCCACTCGGACATCTTGTTGTCGAAGGTCGGGTCGCCGGTCGTCGACAGGAAGTAGATCGTGCCGCCGTTGTGCTGCCGGGCCGTGTGCTCCACTTCGACACGCAGTCTGCCCAGGTCGTAGCCGATGCCGAGGCTGCCGGTGAACCGGGAACCCAGGTCGAAGCTATTGGTGACGGTAGGCGACGAACCCGGTCCGCTGCACGCGGGGTCGCCGGTCGGCGCCATGGCCGGGTCGGCGTAGAGCAGAACGTCGCACCTCGTCGGATGGTCGGCGCCCGAGATGGCGGCCTCCAGAGTGGAGGCGTCCACGACGCCGGCCTCGAAGGCGAGGTAGAAGCCACGGTCCTGCTGGGCGCCTGCGGCTCCGGCAACGCCGAGGAGGCAGACGTTGAGAGTAAGGACGAGAAGCCGTGGCACGGTTCGGGGGCGGTGCGTCGCCAGTTCAACCGCAGGCTAGCTGTCGAGAGTGACGAAAGGACGATTCTCGCGTGACATGAGAGCGACCGTCGGCCGAAGACGTCCGTTCTGCTACTCCCGTTTGCAGACGAGCAGCTCGTACTCGCCCGGTTCGATCTCCGAGTGGTCGCAGGGCACGGCTTTGGCTTCGAACCCCACGTCCGCCAGCAGGTCGAGCCAGTCGGTGCGGCTGAAGAGGCCGGTGACGTGGCGGTCGTGCACGACTTCGACGCTGCCGTCCTGGGAGCGCAACACGAAGGCGTAGTCCGTCGTGATCATCGTGTCCGAGGGATCCGGGTCCCATGTGTTTTCGAGGTAGTGGGCGCTACGGTCCTCTCCGTCGCAACCGCCGCAGTCGGTGCTGGGCTGGAAGTTCTCGCGCAGGTGGTCGGGCGCGAACAGGGCGGCGCCGCCGGGCCGGCAGTGGGCCCAGACGGTTTCGATGGCGGCGCGCAGGTCCTCGAGCGTCGTCATGTAGTCGATCGCGTCGTGGACGAAGACGCAGTCGAACGTCTGGTCGAGCCGGACCGTCCGCATGTCGCCCTCGACGTGGCGGCACTCGGGGTTGAGCTGCCGGCTCATCGCCAGCATGCCGGGCGACAGGTCGACGAGGGTCATATCGAAGTGCGCCTTGAGGTGGGATGCGTTGTGGCCGCCGCCGCTGCCGAGTTCGAGGACGGTCCGGGGGGCGGCGTCGCACGCTTCGAGCAGGTGCCGGCGGTAGATGCCGGCTTCCTCTTCGTACTCCTCGGGCGGCGAGATCAGCGGCCACCAGGGTGCGACTTCGGCGTAGAGCTTGGGCAAGGTCAGCTGGAATTCGAGGAGGTCGCGGAGGCGATGATGGCGGGCATGACGGCCGCCGCCATGACGGCGGCCTGCGCCGCTTCGACGGCGCCCGCGGTGGCGCGGCCGATGACATCGCCCTTCACGAGGCTCTTCAGGCGCTGCTTGCGGGGCCTCAGTTCCCCTCGGCCGAAGGTCGGGTTGAGCAGACCGACCGCGTGGGCGAGTGCGGCCAGCACGACGGTTCGCGGCTCGACCTCCCGGTCGTCGCTGAAGATCGCGGCCCGCAGACGTTCGATGATCTCGCGTTCGGGCCCCGGGTCGATCTCCGGGAAGACGCGTCGCTTGAAGATGAGCAGGATCTCCTGCTCGTCCGCCCGCAGGATGCGCCGTGCGCAGAGTTGTTCGGCGACGCGGTGGTGGAGCTTCTTCATGGAGGAGAAGCGTGTGATCCAGGTCTGGATCGAGGCTCGCCGGTTGGCGGACCGGATTCTCTTCAGGCACTCGTTGAGGATCGAGTCGTCGGTGCGGCTGATGTCGCGGACTTCTACGAGCTTGCGCCAGCGGCGCGATTCGTCGATGCGGATGCGTTCCTGGAGCAGGAGTTCGGCGGCGATGGCGCCGCCGAGTCCGATACTCGTGTGGGCGCCGCCCAGGGTGCCCTTCGTGTCGTGCAGGGCGAGGAGCAGGAGTTCTTCGTGGAGATGGAGTTGGTCGGGTTGCATAGGGGGAGTCTAGAAGGCTTCGCTCCAGGGGCGGCTCAACCGCAGCGCCGAGTTGATCAGGCCGACCATGGAGTAGGTCTGGGGGAAGTTGCCCCAGAGTTCACCGGTCTCCGGGTCGAGGTCTTCGGAGAGGAGCCCCACCGGGTTGCGGCGTTCGAGCATCTGCTCGAAGAGTTCGCGGGCTTCCTCGCGGCGGCCGAGGGCGTTGATCGCGTCGATGTACCAGAAGCTGCAGACGGCGAAGGACGTGGCCGGAGCGCCGAAGTCGTCTTCCCGGTAGCGGAAGAAGTTGTGGCCGGAGCGCAGCGGTTCGAGGGACTCGACGGTGGCCGCGAAGCGGGGGTCTTCGGCGTCGAGGAAACCGAGGTCGTGGAGAAGGAGCAGGCTGGCGTCGATCCCTTCGCCGTCGAGAGCGGCGGCGAGGCGGCCTCCGGTCTCCGCGTTCGTCAGGATGTGCCGGCGGATGGAGACGGCCCGGTCAGTCCAGTGCGTGTCACGGTCGGTGAGGCCGAGGACCCTGGCGATGCGCGCCAGGCGGTCGCAGGCGGCCCAGCACATGACGCTCGAGAAGGTGTGGACGGCGCTCCGTTGCCGGAACTCCCAGAGGCCGGCGTCGGGCTGGTCGAACAGGCCGGCCGCCTGGTCGCCGAGCTGCTCCAGCCAGCCGAAGACGCGCCGGTTGCCGGGCTTGACCAGCCGCCGGTCGAAGAAACTCTGGGTGACGGAGAGGATGGCGCTGCCGTAACTGTCGTTCTGGAGCTGGCGCCAGGCGTCGTTGCCGACTCGCACCGGCCCCATGTCGCGGTAGCCGGCCAGCGCGTGAACCGTCCGTTCCGTCAGCTCCCGCTCGAACTTGATGCCATAGACCGGCTGCAGCACGCCGCCCTCGGCGGCCGCGGCGAGGTTCGTGATGTAGCCGAGGTAGCCCTCCATCGTGCGGGTGGCGCCCAGGCGGTTGAGCGCCTGAACGACGAAGTGGGAGTCCCGCAGCCAGCAGAAGCGGTAGTCCCAGTTGCGACCGCTGTCGGGTGCCTCGGGAATCGACGTGGTCATCGCCGCGAGGACGGCCCCGGTCTCTTCGAAACTGCAGAGCTGGAGCGTGATCGCGGCGCGGATCACCGCCTCCTGCCACTCGAAGGGCACCGCCAGGTGGCGCACGAACTCCCGCCACCAGGTCTCCGTCCGGCTCCGGAACTCGCGCGCCACGGAGTCCACGGGCTCGGTCAGGCTCTCGTCCGGCCCGAGCAGCAGGGTGAGCGGCTGCTCCAGGACGAAGGAGATCTCGTCGGTGACCAGCGAGACCGGCGCGTCGGTGGTCAACCGGAGCGTCAGCGCCGGTCCGACGTAGCGGATGTGGTTGCTTCCACGGGTCAGTTCGGGGCGGCGCGAGCCGTGGTCGAAACGCGGGCGCAGGCGGATACGGATGCGCGGTTCGCCGGCGACGCGCTCGACGGTGCGGACGATCATCGTCGGCCGGAAGGAGCGACCGAACTGCTCGAACCGGGGCGCGAAGTCGGTGATCCGGACCGCGGCGCCGTTGCCGTCGCGGAGCGTCGTCACCAGGATCGCCGTGTTCTCGATGTACTGCTGCTCGCTTTCCCGGAACCCCTCGAGCAGGATGTCGAAGAAGCCGCCGGCCTCCGGATCGACATCGCCGTCGCCGTTTCCGCCCAGGAGCGAATGGAAGACGGGGTCGCCGTCGAAGTGCGGCAGGCAGGCCCAGCAGATCCGGCCGCGCGGATCGATCAGCGCTCCGAAGCCGCAGTTGCCGATCACGCCGCCGTCGAGCGGCCGAACGCCGTCCCTAGTCATCGGTTCTCGAGCCTCTCGCCGAGGGCCTCCAGCCAGCGGTGCAGCTCGCGCACCCCGCTCAAGGCGTACTTGGCGTTGCTCGTGCGGCCGGCTTCGCGTTGGAGGCCGACGACGATCGCGGCGCCGCCGTAGCACTGCGCGGCGGCAAATCCGTCTTCGTCCGTGATGTCGTCGCCGATGAAGACGGGCAGACGGTCGCGGAACGGCGCTTCGGCCATGAAGTCCTCCACCACGGTGCGCTTGTTCGGGCGATGGGGTTTCAACTCCAGCACCATCTTTCCCTCCTGGACTCCGTAGGCGGGGCCCAGGGAGGCTCGCACCCTCTCCATCACTTCGCGCGCCGCCGTCTCGGCGCCGGCCGCGCGTCGGTAGTGGAGCGCCAGGGTCGCCGACTTGTCTTCGAGCAGCGTGCCGGGGTGCGCTGCGGCGAATCGCTCCAGTTCGCGGCGGGCCGGGCCGAGCGCGGGGGCACCGTCCGTCCGGTTAACGTTGCCGTCGGCGGACCTGCGTTCCAGGCCGTGCAGCCCGGCCGCCGGCAGCTCCAGCGGCGCGAAGAAGCGGTCGAGAACGTCCAGGGGGCGTCCGCTGGCAAGCGCGAGGGCGCCGTCGAGACGCTCGCTAAGGCGCGCCAGCAGGCCGCCGACATGGTCGTCGACGTGGACCGCGTCGGGTGCGTCCGCGATCTCGATCAGGGTGCCGTCGACATCCAGGAACAGCGCCCACGATGCCGGCGGGGGCATCCCGGAATCCGCTTTCAGGAGGTCCCATGCGACGTTCGGAGGATGCGCTTTCTGGTTCACACGGGAGAGCCTCCGAGATCCCTTACGATACTGGAACCCATGGGTTCCCAGAATGTGCCGGCTGCCCAGCAGTCGGAGCTCGTGATCGTCGCGAACACGTTGCCCGTGCGTCGCGAGGAAGTGGACGGTGAGCTGCGCTGGGCGCAGAGTCCCGGTGGCCTGGTCAGCGCCCTGTCGCCGATCGTGCGCGAGGCGGGCGGGTGCTGGGTCGGCTGGACCGGCGGCGCCGACGACGCGCCGGAGCCGTTCCGCCACGAGGGCATCCTGAACGTGGCGGTGCCGCTGTCGGAGGCCGAGGTGGCCGGCTCCTACCAGGGGATGTGCAACTCGACCCTGTGGCCGCTGTACCACGACGCCGTGCGGCCGCCCGAGTACCACCGCCACTGGTGGAACCCGTACGTGGAAGTGAACCGGCGCTTCGCCGAGGAGGCGGCTCGCCGCACGGCGCCCGGCGGCCGCGTGTGGATCCAGGACTACCACCTGCAGCTCGTGCCGCGCATGCTGCGTGAACTGCGGCCCGACGTGAGCTCGGGCTTCTTCCTCCACATCCCGTTCCCGCCGGTCGAACTGTTCCTGCGCCTGCCGTGGCGGCGGCGGGTGCTGGAGGGCCTGCTCGGCGCCGACGTGATCGGCTTCCAGACGCCGGCCGGCGCCTACAACTTCACGAGGCTTGCCGACCGGCTGATCGAGGCGGAGCCTCAGGGCGAGACGATCCGCTATCAGGGGCGTGACATCCGGGTCGGCGCCTTCCCGATCTCCATCGACACGGACCGCTACGCGAACGCGGCGCTGTCGCCCGAGATCCGGGAGCGGGCCGAGGAACTCCAGCAGCTCCGCCGGGGCCGAAAGATCATCCTCTCCGTCGACCGCCTCGACTACACGAAGGGCATCGACCTGCGGCTCAAGGCCTTCCTCGAGTGGCTGGGGCGCGAGGACCGGTCGATCCGCGACGCGGTGATGGTCCAGGTCGCCGTGCCGAGCCGGGAGCGCATCTCGGAGTACCAGATCCTGCGCCGCGACGTCGAGGAACTCGTCGGCCAGATCAACGGCGAGTACGGCGAACTCGGCGTCGTGCCGGTGCAGTACTTCCGGCGCAACCTGCCGTTCGAGGAACTGATCGCCTTCTACCTGGTCG
Source organism: Acidobacteriota bacterium (assembly GCA_011525365.1). GTDB lineage: Bacteria > Acidobacteriota > Thermoanaerobaculia > Multivoradales > Multivoraceae > Multivorans. Next base: position 3,270,885 of record WTGQ01000002.1, on the reverse strand, counting down.
CCGACGTCATGCTGGTGACGCCGCTCTGCGACGGCATGAACCTGGTCGCTAAGGAATACGTCGCCACCCGGCTCGAGGACGACGGCGTCCTGGTGCTGAGCGAGTTCGCGGGCGCGGCCGCCGAGCTGCCGGACGCCCTGCTCGTGAACCCCCACGACGTGAACGCGATGGCCGCGACGATCGAGCGGGCGATCACCCTCGATCCGGACGACGGGGCGCGCCGGATGAAGGCGATGCGCGAGGTCGTGCGGCGGCATTCCGTCCACGAATGGGCGGCGCAGTTCATCGAGGCCCTGGCCTGACGCGCATGGCACATCCTGTCGATGATGCCGAAGCGGGGTTCGAGGTAGGCGAGGACTTCGAACGCTTCTCGCAGAAGGACGACGTCTTCTGCCGTTCGTTCTGGGACCCCGAGGTGAGGACCTCCCGCTCGGACATGTTCTACGAGACGTACCGGACGCCGGAACTGCGCTGGCGCCCGGTCGAGGGGTTCACGCGGCGCGACTACGCGCTTCGCAACGCTTCCTGGCACGTCACCGACCTTTTCGCCGAGTTCAGGGAAGGCGCCGACCGTCGCGAGGGCTTCCTCGACCCCTACACGGTGCTGCGGGACGGTCCGGGCCCGCCGGACGAGAGCGACGAACCGGAGGAGGTTCTCGCCGCTCGACTCGCCGTCGATCTCAAGACGGCCGCCCGCGCGCTGGGCGCCGACCTGATCGGCATCACCGGGTATGACGAGCGTTGGGTGTACACGCACGCGTATTCGAGGGAAACGGAGACGGAGAAACCTCAGGAGCTCCCGGGCGATCTCGGGAATGTCGTCGTCATCGCGCAGGCGATGGACCGGGAGCTGGTGCAGACCGTGCCGTCGGCCTTGAGCGGGACGGCGACGGGGGTCGGCTACAGCAGCGACACCGTGGTGCTGCTCGCGATCGCGCAGTACATCCGGAACATGGGCTACGACGCGGTGCCGACGATGAACGACACGGCCCTGGCCATTCCGCTCGCGATCAAGGCGGGCCTGGGCGAGTACGGCCGTCACGGTCTGCTGATCACGAGGGAGTTCGGCCCCAGGGTGCGGCTCGGGAAGATCTTCACCGACATGCCTCTGGCGCACGACCGTCCGCGGCGTTTCGGCGTGCGCGAGATCTGCGAAGTGTGCCACGCGTGTTCGGATGCGTGCCCGCCGAAGGCCATCGCGATGGACGCGCCGTCGGACAGCGTCTACAACATCTCCAACATCCGCGGCGTCAGGAAGTGGACGACGGACGCCGAGAAGTGCTTCCGGTTCTGGTCGAACCAGAACACCGACTGCTCGATCTGCGTCCGGGTCTGCCCCTACAACCGGGACTACTCCAGGCGCCTGAACAGGCTCTGGCGGTGGCTGGCCGGGACCGGTCTGCGCCGGCTCGCGCTCTGGCTCGACCGCCTCAGCGGGCGTGGGCGAAGGGTTGCTCCGGACGCGTGGTGGGGCGGCGTCCGGCTGGTAGGCTTGAACATGGCGCCCGGCCGCGGAGCGCAGGAGAACAGGAGGAAACTCCGAGCGGAATAGCGACTCTGCCCGTCCCGTTCGGATCCAATGCGATGTGGATCAGAAAGTACGACCCCGCCCGTTACCTCCCCTCCGACTCCGGGATCGCGCTGCCGAGCCTGGAGGCGACGCCGCGGGAGGTCTACATGGACCGGCGCAAGTTCGTGGCCGCGGCCGCCGTCGGCATCGCCGGCGCGTCGCCCCTGGCTGCCCAGTTCCGCCTCCGCCAGCAGGTGCCCGCGCCGCCTCCGGCGCCTCCGATCGAGGACAAGCTGAGGCCGGCGCTCGAGCGGCCCGATGTCTACGGCGCCGAGCTCAGCGCCCGCCCGAAGCGCAACACGAAGTTCGCGGGCCCGCCGGAGAGCGTCGGCGGCGATCTGACGCCGCGCGAGGCGGCCGGCAGCCACAACAACTTCTACGAGTTTCTGCCCGGCCGTGGCGGCCCGGTGTGGAAGTTCGCCGGCAAGTTCACCGTCGAGCCGTGGAAGGTCGAGGTCACGGGCCTGTGCGACAACCCGATGACGCTCGATCTCGACGACATCTTCGGCTTCGAGCACGAGGAGCGCCTCTACCACTTCCGCTGCGTCGAGCGCTGGGCGATGAACGTGCCCTGGAGCGGCTTCCCGCTCAGCAAGCTGATCGAGAAGGCAAAGCCGAAATCGTCGGCCAAGCACGTTCGCTTCTTCACCGCTCTCAAGCGGGACGAGATGCCGGGCGTCAGGGAGGCCCACTGGTACCAGTGGCCCTACTTCGAGGCCCTGAGACTGGATGAGGCGATGAACGAACTGGCCTTCGTCGCCACCGGTATCTACGGCGAGCCTCTGGTCAAGCAGCACGGCGCGCCGCTGCGGCTCGCGGTGCCCTGGAAGTACGGCTACAAGAGCGCGAAGTCGATCGTCAAGATCGAGTTCGTGGCCGAGGAGCCGAAGATCTTCTGGCAGATCCAGCCGCACGAGTACGGGTACCTCTCGAACGTGAACCCGAACATTCCACACCCGCGCTGGAGCCAGGCGACCTCGCACTGGCTGCACAACAGCCAGCCCTTCGACACGCCGATCTTCAACGGCTACGGCGAGTACGTCGCCAAGCTCTATCCCGACGAGCCGACGACGATGCAGCGCGCGCTGCGGATGGGGCAGGTCGCCCGGTAGGGCGTTGGCGCCTAGGCCACTGTCTGCCGCGGCTTGACCTTCTCGGCAATGTGGCGACCGGCCTCGATCTCCGCGCGACGGAGTTCCCAGGTCTTCTGGAGATTCAGCCAGAGTTGGGGCGTCGTGCCGAAGTAGCGCGCCAGGCGCAACGCAGTGTTCGCCGTGACGCCGCGCTGACCGTTGAGAATGGCCGTGACACGGTTGACCGGCACGTCCAGGGCCTTCGCCAGCGCGTTGGCCGACAGTCCGAGTTCATCGAGCTCCTCCCGCAGGATCTCACCGGGATGTACCGGCCTCATTCTGTTTCGTGGCGTCATTCCACCGTCACTCCTAGTGGTAGTCGACGATCTCAACATCGTAGGGTCCGTCGTCGCCCCACCGGAAGCAGACTCGCCACTGTCGGTTGATCCGGATGCTGAACTCACCGGTCCGGTCGCCGCTCAACGACTCCAGCCTGTTGCTGGGTAGGGCGGCCAGATCCCGCAACGACTCTGCGTTGTCGAGCAGGGTGAGACGACGCGTGGCCTGGTCGGCGAAGCCTTGGAAGGCGGCGACCCGTCTTCCCTCGAAGAAGCGGTGTGTCGGCCGGTTCTTGAAGCTCCGGATCATGGCGTGAGACCATAGTAGTTGTTACGCTATACGTAAAGAGGAAAGACCGCAATGGAGCACCAGCAGGGCAGCCGCCCTGCTGCTGAGCCACGTCGGCGTGCGGTCGAGGCTCGGCCCTAGCGGACGGTCGCCGTTCCCGCCCCGTGGCGAGCGGCCTGTACAGCGGCCGCAAACAGGCCGATCGCAACGCTGAAGGTGATCAGACCGGCCAGTTGCAACCAGCCGAACATGTCCGACGGCGTTGCGACTGAAAGCAGCGCGGATCCGAAGCCGAAGTCGGCGAACTCGCCATCGCGCACCGCCTCCAGCGCGGCCAGACCTGTCAGCAGGAGGGCGCCGCCGGCCAGCGTAAGGGTGCCGTACGTCAGGCCATGGGTAGCGAGTTCCGCCGGCGACCGCGGCGGCAGCGGCTCCTGACGGCGCACCTCGAACTCGGGCTCACGCTGGCTCGGCCGGACAAAGCGGCTGAGCATGTAGAGGCCGGGCAAGCCGAGCGGGATCGTGAAAAGGAAGAAGTTCGACCACCCCACGGAGTGGACCATGAAGCCGGCGATAGGCCCGGAGACGATCCGTCCCATACCGAAGAGGGTGGAGAACAGGGCGTACTGAGTAGCCGAGAAGCGCTTCTGCGTCATGCGCAGCAAGAGTACGGAGAAGGCGCCCGTGCCCAGTCCCTGACATAGCGATTCGAACCCCATGGCGCCGTAGAGGAGGCCCGGCTGCATCGGCAGGTTGGCAAGCAGGATGTACCCGACGTTCGAGAAGATCTGGAGGAATCCAAAGATCCACAGCGCCCTGCCGAGGCCGATCACGTTGGTCCCCAGGCCGCCGGCGATCGAGCCGACGATCGTGGCGGTCGTGCCGACGGTTGCGAGAGCGACGCCGCGGTGGAACGCCGAGTACCCCATGTCGACGAGGAAGGGTCGGAGCAGGCCCTGTGCCAGGTTGTCGCCGAACTTGAAGAGAATGACGAAGGCGAGTATCTCGACAGCCCGGTGGCGGGAGAGAAAGCCCAGGAACGGTTGCCAGACGGCGTCCCGGAGCGTCTTCGGGCCGGGCGGCAGGTTCTTCGGTTCGGGCGCCAGGATCGTGATCGCCAGCATGGGCAGGTAGAGAGCCGCCAGACCGACACAGACAAGGGGCCAGGAGATGGCTCCGGCAACCGAGATCGCGGTTCCACCCGCAACGAGCATGGCCAGCCGATACAGCCCGATGCGGGCGCCGACCGCCGCTCCCTGTTCCTCTTTACGGAGCACGTCCACGGCGTAGGCGTCGACCGCGATGTCCTGGGAGGCGGCCGCCATGGCGATCGCCAGGGTCAGGGCGAGGGCCAGCCAGGGGGTATCGGGGTGGTCGCCGACGCCGGACAGGCCGAGAGTGCCGAGGAGCAGACCGACCTGAGCGATCGCGGCCCACCCCCGGCGCCGACCGAGGAAGGGCGGCGGGAACCGGTCCATGAGGGGTGCCCAGACCACGTTGAACGTCCACGGCGCCTGGGCCAGGGTGAACAGGCCGACGAGCCGGATGTCGATTCCCGCGTCGCGCATCCAGTCCGGTATCGCGATCCAGACCAGGCCCAGCGGCATGCCGGACGAGAACGAGAGCAGGACGACCGACAGGGTCCTCCAGGAGCGGACGGCCTGTGCAAGGCTCCGCAGCGTTCCGAGCCGTTCCGGAGCCTGCTCTTGCTCGGCCATCGGACTCATCCTATGCGTAACCGGCTATGAGTCGGCCGAAACTGGCGACCTGGAACCCAAGTCGTTCAGAATCCGTAGTTGAACGTGAGCAGTCTCTCTTGGAGGAACCGACCGTGACCGCGACCGCCACCCAATCCCGACCCCTTCATCGTTCCGCGTCCGACCGCCTGATCGGCGGCGTCTGCGGCGGCATCGCCGCCTGGCTGGGCTGGAACCCGACCGGTGTTCGTCTGCTCTACATTCTGATCTCGATCCTCTCGGTCGCCTTCCCCGGGATCATCGTCTACATCCTGCTCTGGATCGTGATGCCGCTCGGCGACTGAGCCGCGGAACGCGCCATCTGGGTTGGTAGGCTGACCCTTGATGGCTCCAGCCGACGCAGCGAGTTTCCTCGACGCGCTGACACGGCGCCTCGGCCCTGACCGCGTCCTCACCGGCGCCGCCCCCATGGCGGCCTACGAATCGGACGCCCTGACCGCGTTCCGGGCGCGTCCCCGGGCCGTCGTGCTGGTCGATTCGGCGGAGGAAGTCGTCGACGTCGTGCGGCTCTGCGCCGCCGCGAACGTGCCCTTCCTGGCGCGCGGAAGCGGCACCAGCCTGTCCGGCGGTTCGCTGCCGGTCCACGACGGCGTGGTCATCGCGATGAACCGGCTCAACCGGATCCTCGAAGTGGACCCGGTGCGGCGGACGGCGGTCGTCGAACCGGGAGTGGTCAACCTCGCCGTGTCCGACGCCGCGGCGCCCTACGGCCTGTACTACTCGCCCGATCCGTCGAGCCAGTCCGTGTGCACGATCGGCGGCAACCTCGCCTTCAACTCCGGCGGCGCCCACTGCCTGAAGTACGGCATGACCAGCAACCACGTGCTTGGCCTCGAGGTCGTGCTGCCGGACGGCGAGGTGATCGAGATCGGTAGCGACAGCCTGGAGAGCGTGGGTCCGGACCTGGTCGGCCTGTTCGTCGGCTCCGAGGGTCTGTTCGGGATCGCCACGAAGATCACGCTGCGCCTGCTGCCGAAGCCCGAGACGTACTTCACCCTGCTGGCGGCCTACGATTCGCTGGCGGCTGCTGGCGAGGCGGTGGCGGCGGTCGTCGCTTCGGGCCTGCTGCCCGGGGCGATGGAGATCATGGACAACCTGGCGATCGAAGCGGCCGAGGCGGCGGTCGGCGCCGGCTACCCGCTGGACGCCGAAGGACTGCTGATCGTCGAGTTGGAAGGCGAGAAGCAGCAGGTGGCGGCCGAGAGCGAGCTGCTGCTCGATGTCGTGCGGAAGTCGAAGCCCTACCTGGAGCACATCGCCAGCGACCCGGATGACCGGATGCGCATCTGGAAGGGTCGCAAGAGCGCCTTCTCGGCGGTCGGGCGGTTGAGCCCGGATTACATCGTGCAGGACGGCGTCGTGCCCCGTTCCCGCCTGGGCGAGGCGCTGACGAAGATCCAGCACCTGGGCGAGGAGCACGGCATCCGCGTGGCCAACGTCTTCCACGCCGGTGACGGCAACCTGCACCCGCTCATCCTCTTCGACGGCCGGGTCGAGGGCGAACTGGAGCGCGCCGAGGAGCTGGCGGGCGAGATCCTCCGGCTCTGCATCGCTCTCGGCGGTTCGATCACCGGCGAGCACGGCGTCGGCATGGAGAAGCGGCAGTACCTCGGCGAGATGTTCGGCGAGGCCGACCTGGACGCGATGCGCCGCATTCGTCTGGCGATCGATCCCGGCGAGCTGGCGAACCGGGGCAAGATGTTCCCGGACGCCGAAGCGCCGGCGCTGCTGAGCCACGCTCCGCATCCGCTCGAGGCGGCGGGGATCATCTCGCGCGAATGAGGCGCGGCGGCGCGATCATCAACGGAAAGCCGGGAGACCCGTGACCGCCGTTGTCCATCGGCCGGCGGCGGCCGAGGTTGCCGAAGCCGTACGCGGCGCGGAGTTGGTCGTGCCGCGCGGCGGCGGCACGAAGCCGGCGCTGTGGTCGGTCGACGGCGCCGAAGTGCTCGACCTGTCGGCACTCAACGGCATCACGGAGTATCTGCCCAGCGAGTACACCGTGACGGCGCTGGCCGGCACGCCGCTCGCCGAGGTTGAAGCGCGGCTGGCGGCCGAGGGCCAGTACCTGCCGTTCGATCCGCTGCTGGTCGCGTCCGGCAGCACCGTCGGCGGCGCCGTGGCCGCTGGCGCCAACGGCCCCGGCCGGCTTCGCTACGGCGGGCTGCGCGACTTCCTGCTCGCGGTGACCTTCATCGACGGCCGTGGCGAGATCGTCCGCGGCGGCGCCAGGGTGGTCAAGAACGCAGCCGGTTTCGACCTGCCGAAGCTGATGGTCGGCAGCCTCGGTCGCCTCGGCGTCCTCACCGAGTGCACGTTCAAGGTGTTCCCGCATCCGGAGAGTTGCGCCACCCTGCGCGTCCCGGGCATGGCTGTCGACGAGGCCATCGAGGCCGCCGGCCGCGTCGGCGCCGGCGCGGTGGAAATCGAGTGCCTCGATATGGTTCATGGTCTGGCCGGCTGGGACCTGGAGATCCGGATCGGCGGCCGCAGTTTCGCCCTGGACGCCCGTCTGAAGCGCGCCGCCGATCTTCTGGACACGGACGTCACTACTCTCTCCGGCGATGCCGACGCGAGCCTCTGGCGAACCCGCCGCGAGTTCGGCTGGGCCTCGCCGGACGCCTCCGTTCTCAAGCTCCCCCTGACTCCCGCCACGGCCGGCGCCCTGGAACAGGTCCTGGCCGACCTCGACGCTTCCCAGGTAGGCAGGGTCTACAGCGCCGGCGTCCAGCAGGCCTTCGTCGCCTGGCCCGCCGAACGGGTTCCCGACCTGCCGGCCCTGGACCTCGCTCTCACCGAGGCGAAACTGACTGCCCTCGCGCTGCGCGCGCCGGCCAACGCCGCGAACCAGCCGATCCTCGGTTACCGCACCGGCGGCGAACTCCTCCGACGCGTCGAGCAGGCGCTCGACCCGGCCGCCCGCTTCGGCCGCCTCTAGCGCTACGGGATGCCAGAGTGTCGGTGTGCCGGCCCGCCGCACCTTGACGCGGCCGGCGGCGCAGCCGTAGTGTCAGGAGACTGCCCCGCTTGCTGCGACGGAGAAGCGAGCGCGTGACTACCCAATCGTTCGACACCTTGGCTGCTGCCCGAGAGTTACAGGCCGCCGGCATCGGCGAGCGGCAGGCTGCTGCCATCGTGAATGCGATACAGGGGGCCACCGGCGACCACCTGGCGACGAAGGCCGATCTTGAGCATCTCGGCACCCGAACCCGGGCCGAACTCTACAGAGTCGCCATCGGCATTGTGCTGGCCAACGCCGGTCTGACGGCCGCGATCATCCAGTTGTTGCTCTGATTCGGGTCGAGCGAGCCAAGCCCTCGCCTTCCGCCAACAGTACCTCCCAGCCCTTGGCCAGATCTTCCTGGATCGTGGCGTTGCGCTCGCTCGACAGCTTTATCAGTGAGATCATCTGCTTGCCTAGGGCGAGGACCTGGGCGTAGTTCAAGGCGGTCGGATTCCAGCCGTAGAGCGCCGTCTTGACGAGGTTGCCGGATGCCAGAAGTCCGTGGGTCAGGGCGAGCATCTGCGAGAGCTTCAATCGGCCCCGGATGCGATTCCGGCCGAGTTCTTCGTCTTGGCCGGCGGTGCGAACGTAGTGATAGGTGCGGATGGCCAGCTCGGCGAAGCCGGGCACGATCGCCATCGTCGCGAAGTGGCGCAGGTCGTAGCCGTTGCTGTACATGTGCCTGACCAGGTTCGGCACGGAAACCGGATCGCCGCCCTCCTGCAGCGTGAAGCCTGAGTTGACCTTCAGCTTCTGGAGCAGGGCCAGACCGGGCGGCGGAAGACCCTGTGGCGTGAAGACGTCGGACAAGCCGTGGACGACGACGGTCGCCAGCGCTTCGAACACTCCCCGCTCGGCGTACGCGGGCCCCGGGATGACGCGCCATGCACCGTTCGAGTCGATGAACGTGCAGGTGCGGCAGATGATGTCCTTCGCGCCGAACACGAGGCCAAGGATCGGATCGTGCCCGATCGCGGCGAGTCGATGGGTGTTCGGCGTGAGGTCGAGCTTCGGGCTCACGACATCGTAGGGGACCTTCGCCCACTGCTCGGCCTTCGTCGTGAGAGCCGCGATCCAGTCTTGGAGGGTGTTGCGCTGCATGTCGTCTGCGCCGGACAGCGGTGCCAGCTTCTTCGATTGTTCCTTCAGCCAAGCGGTCACCGGGCTTCCACGCTGCGCCACTCCCTTGAAGGCGGTGCCAGGAGTGGCAACCAGGAAGTAGTCCAGGAGCGAACCGGCGACCACCGTCATCCCGACGGCGGCAAGGTCCCACCGGTCCCACGGCGACGGACCGAAGTCCCGGTCGAACCGGCGGCAGATAGCTGCGGCCCGGCTGGCGGACAGGAGCTCGACGAGCGGATCGGCGTCGATGTCGATGCCGTGTTCTTTGATGTACTTCTCGACCTCGCGCGAGTAGCTCTTCCAGTCGCCACTGGCATCTGGGATGTCGAGGCCGAGGGCTAGGTCGGGCCACCGCCGAGCGATCGCTGCCTCCAGTTCGGCTTCGGTGGGCTCGATTCGTCGGCGGAAGTCCTGCGTGGTCTGCGCGTCCGCGGGCGACCGGCGTCGCCAGTCGGGCTCCATGTCGGTCAACTGGCGGCGGAGTTCCTTGGCCTCGTCTTGGAGTTCGCTGAGGTCTGTACCGTGCTCTTGGTTCTCCTCCGTCAGATCGTGGACCCGCTCGTCCAGGCGGTCCAAGACCTCATGCCCTCTGTCTAGCTGGTGGCGCTCGGCAAGGGAGGCCGACTCAGCTTCCCGTTGTGTCCGTTTCTTCATGGTCCGCCGCCTGCTGTTTGCTGAGCTCCTCCCGCAGGTCGTCCTCGAAAGCCCGCTCCTTCTGGCGGAGTTGCGCCAGCGCCCTTCCGAGCAGGGCCAGTTCGCTAGAGAGCCTCTCGATCAGGAGCTGGTTTCTCGCGACGTTTCTCGTCAAGCCGGCCAGCCGGTCAGCGAAGTGCGCGATGTCTTCGGCGAGATTGGCTATCGCCTTCTGGTGGATGCGGAGAACCTCCTGAAGCATGAGCTCCCGGCGTGCGGCCCTGGCGCGACTGCTGCGGCCCATGAACCAGCGCGCGCCGCGGTAGATGACCGCGCCTCCGACGACGGCGATTCCGAGACCCGAGATCATGGCGGACAGACCGAGAATCCCTCCGAGGCCGAGCGCGGCGAGGCCTGAAGTGATGCCGGCGGCGCTCAGCCCGGTGACGCTGCCGCTCAGGTAGACGGCGGTGATGGGCACTCCGACTGCGGCCGACTTCGCGGCCAGGTCCTGGGCGATCTCCTCGATACGCCGATCCGAGGTCTGGCCGTCCAGGATCTTGTGATCCTGCATACAGGCCTCCTCGATGAAGTGGAGCTGCTTCTCGGTGACGCCAAGCAGGTTCGCCAGTCGACGAGTGCCGCCTGCCAGCGCTGGCGAACCATCCCGGGACGTGGCGAGACCGAGTCGGATGGCATCCTTGAGCAGCGAGAAGCTCAGATTGTCGTGCGTTACTTCCGAGGTCTCTTGCCGTGCCCTCATCCCCGAAATGAGACTCTCGGGGTCGAGACTGCTCGGATCTGCGATTGCGTCGCGGAGTGCCCGGCGCGTCTCGACGTCGCACTCCAGCTGCGTCGCCAGAACCTGCAGCTCGCAGACCTCGCGCTCGTCGATCACGCGGTCGTCCTGGTAGGTGAGCCAGACGAGCGTCCCCAGGTAACCGCGCTTCACTGCTTCAGGGAGCGCCGAAACGACGACTTCCGGCGTCACTTCGGCGTTCTTTGCGGCTATGCGGTCCTTGACAGCCGTCGCGCCTCGTTGGGCCGCGTCTGCAACCTTGCGCACTGCCTTGCCGCTAGCTCTTCCCGCCCGCTTCGCGGTCTCTACGAATTGTCCACCGGCCTTCTTTGGCGTCTTTGTCGTCGAAGGAACTTGAGACTGTGAGAGTTCAGTGCTCATGTGATGGTGGTGCTTCGCGATGCACGCCGCCGTCGAGCCCGCTCAGGGTCTGGGGGAAGGGGTCCCAGCGGGCTCGTAGCGAGCGACGCGCAATGCCTTCACAGGAGGCTACGTCCAACCGAAGCGAGCGGAGTGAAGTGAGCGCAGTCCTGTCATTCTCCTCTGAGCGCGAACGGCCGCTGGGACCTCTTCCCCCAGGCCCTGAGCGGGCGGGTCTTCGCAGAGCGGTGCCGCTGCGTCAACTCGCCTTCGGCAACGCCCCCATCACGGCCTTGACCTCCAGGAACTCCTCGAAGCCGAAGTCGCCCCACTCGCGTCCGTTGCCGGACTGCTTGTAACCGCCGAAGGGGGCGCCGAAGTCGGCGGGGGCGCCGTTGATGTGGACGTTGCCGGCACGGATCCGGGAAGCCACGCTGCGGGCGTGGTCGAGGTCGCCGGACTGGACGTAGCTCGACAGGCCGTACACGGTGTCGTTGGCGATCCGGATCGCTTCCTCCTCCGTTTCGTAGGGGAGGATGGAGAGGACGGGGCCGAAGATCTCCTCGCGGGCGATCGTCATGTCGTTGCTGACGCCGCCGAAGACGGTGGGGCGGACGTAGTAGCCGCTGTCCAGGCCCTCGGGGCGGTCGGTGCCGCCGGTGACGAGTTCGGCGCCTTCGTCGATCCCCTTGGCGATCAGGCCCTGGATCTTGTCGTACTGGACCTTGCTGACGACCGGACCGATGGCGACGCCTTCCTGTCCCGGCGGACCGACGGCGGTCGCCTCGGCCGCTGCCTTGGCGACCTCGAGGGCGCGGGCGTGCGATGCGGCCGGCACGAGCATCCGCGTCGGCGCGTTGCAGGACTGGCCGCTGTTCAGGAAGCACTGGCGGGTGCCGGCCTTGACCGCCCTGTCGATGTCGGCGTCCTCGAGGACGATGTTGGGCGACTTGCCTCCGAGTTCCTGGGAGACCCGCTTGATCGAGTCGGCCGCGGCCTTGGCGACGGCGCGGCCGGCCCGAGTGGAGCCGGTGAAGGACATCATGTCGATGCCGGGGTGGGCCGACATCGCGGCGCCGACCTCGGGGCCCTCGCCGTTGATCAGGTTGAAGACGCCCGGCGGCACGCCGGCGTCGTGGAGGATCTCGGCGAGCAGAATGGCGTTGAGGGGCGCCACCTCGCTCGGCTTCAGGACCATCGTGCAGCCGGCGGCGAGCGCCGGGGCGACCTTGCAGGCGATCTGGTTGATCGGCCAGTTCCAGGGCGTGATCAGACCGCAGACGCCGACCGGTTCCTTGACGATGTTCGTCGTGCCTCGGGTTTCGACGAAGTCGTAGTCCTTCAGGACGTTCAGGGCGCCGGCGAAGTGGCCGAGGCCGGACGGGGCCTGGGCGGCCTTGGCGAGCCAGGCCGGGGCGCCCATCTCCATCGAGATCGTCTCCGCCATCTCGCCGATTCGGGCTTGGTAGCCGGCGACGATCCGGCTCAGGAGCTCGACGCGCTCTTCCTGGCTGGTTTGCGAGAAGGACTCGAAGGCGCCCCGCGCCGCGGCCACGGCCTTGTCGACGTCCGCCGCGCTGCCGAGACTGATCCGGCCGATCGCTTCTTCCGTCGACGGATCGATGACGTCCATCGTCTTCGGGGTCGCCGGGTCGACCCATTCACCGTTGATGTAGAACTGCAGCGCTTCCTTCATGGGAACTGTCTCCGAGAGTGTTGAGCGGTTAGGACGGGTGAGTGTAGCCCGGTTTGACGCACCCAGTTTTCTGCCGCGCTACCTGAACAGCAGGCGCGCGGCCTGTTCTCCGCAGTTGGATCCGACCGCGATGGCGCGGCTCAGGCCGACGCCGTGGAGAGCGTTGCCGGCCAGGTGAAATCCTGCGATCGGGTCCAGGGCGGCTTCGATCCTGGCAACCCGCTGCGGGTGGCCGGGCGCGTACTGCGGAATCGCATGCGGCCAGCGTGCGACGCTCGCGTAGGTCGGCTCCGCGCCGATGCCGACCGTCCGGCGCAGTTCGCGGCGCGTGAGGTCGATCAGGCCGTCGTCATCCAGCTCGGCGGCTTCCGGGTCGACGCTGCCGCCGAACAGGGAGCGCGCCAGGAACGTACCGTCCGGACCGCGGCCGCGGAACGTCGCGGTCTCGTACTGGCAGCCGAGCATGCGGATGCCCTCGCCGCGGGCGACGAGGAAGCCGTAGGCGGGCTCGATGTGAGCGGTGGCGGCAGCGTCGAAGGCGGTGTGGACGACCGCCATCGGCGGCGACTCGACCTGCCTGAGTTCCTCCGCGGCCGCGGCCGAGACGCCTTCGACGAGGTCGGCGGCAGCCGGAAGGTCTGCCGCGACGACGACCGCATCGGCGGCAAGATCGCCGGCCGGTGTTGTGACGGTGAACCCGTTTCCGCTCCGCCCGACCCCGGTGACGCGCTGGTTGCAGCGGACCTCGATCCCGGGCAACGCGGCAACCGCCCGAGGCAGGCTCTGGATACCCCGAGGGAACGTCCGGTGGCCGGGCGGCGGCGCGCCGCGCCGGCGGCCGGCGCGCATCGCCTTGAACAGCGATCCGTACGCCCTCTCCATCGCGACCAGCCTCGGGAACGCCGCCGCGGCCGAGAGCTTCCGCGCGTCGCCGGCGAAGATGCCGAGAACGACCGGCGAGATCAGGCGCCGGGCCGCCTGCCGGCCCATGCGGCGAGCGGCGAAATCGTACAGCGATTCGTCTTCGCCGGCGCCACCGTCCGTGTCGCCGTGGTACCGACTCCGCACCAGGGGCTCCATCGCCAGCCTGGCGAGACCGAGCGGCCCCAGCAGGCCGCTCCGGGCGAACGCCAGCGGGCTGCGCGACAGCTCCCGCAGCCTGCCGCCACGGTAGATGTAGCGCCGGTTCGCCGCCGGTTCCGGCGCCAGCACTTCGTCCTCGAGGCCGCAAGCGTCGATCATCTCCCGCAGCACGGGCTGGTCATCGAGAAAGCCCTGCGGGCCGGTCTCGATCAGGAGGTCCGCGGCATGTTCCGTGCGCGCCTTGCCACCGACCTGGTTGTCCGCCTCGAGTACGACGATCTCCAGGGAAGCGCCGGCTCGATTCGCCTCCACTGACGCCTTCCAGGCGGCGGCCAGTCCGGAAGGCCCGCCGCCGACGACAACCAGGCGACGGGCCGCCGGCGGTTCGCTCAAGAGTCCTCCGCCTCGCCGTGGACGGCCTCGACCAGGGTTTGCACTGCCTGAAGCGGAGTCTCCGGCAGCACGCCGTGGCCGAGGTTCACGATGTGGCCGCGACGCGGCATGCTGGCCAGCAGACGTCCGGCCTCGTGCCGGACGGCGTCGTCGCCGGCAAGCAGCACCGCGGGGTCCAGATTGCCTTGCAGGCAGAGGTCCGGCCGGCGCCGGCGCAGCGCTCCGAGGTCGGTGCGCCAGTCGACGCCCAGCACCTCACAGGGCAGGTCGGCGTAGTCGTCTACCAGTTGAGGCGCGGCGTGGAGGAAGAGGATCCTGGGGACGCCGGCGTCGCCGAGCCGGCGCAAGAGCCGATCCAGATGCGGCCGGACCCGGCGCCGCCACTCGGAACGCGGGAAGAGCCCCGCCCAGGAGTCGAAGACCTGCACGGCATCGGCTCCGGCGTCATGCTGGCTCAGCAGATAGCGGGCGCAGAGCCGGCCGAGACGGTCGAGCAGTGCGTCGAAGGCTGCCGGCTCCTGGTAGGCGAATGCCCGCAATCGGGGGAAGTCGCGGACGCCGCGGCCTTCGACGAGGTAGGCGGCGAGGGTCAACGGCGCGCCGGCGAAGCCGAGCAGCGCCGTTTCCGGGCCGAGTTCGGACTTGACGATTCGCTGGGCGGCCGCGACCTCCGGGGCGATCGCGGCCTCGTCGAGTTCGTCGGGATCGGGCAGGGCGGCGACGTCCCGCGCGATTCGAATCGGCTCGGCGATCACCGGGCCGGGGTCGAAGCGGAAGTCGACGCCGAGCGCCGGCAGCGGCGACATGATGTCGGCGAAGGTGATCGCGGCGTCGAACGGGAAGCGCCGGAGCGGCATCAGGGTCACTTCGGCCGCCAGTTCCGGGTCGCGCGCGAGACCCGCGAAGCCGTGGCGCTCCTTGAGCGCGCGGTACTCGGGCAGGATGCGTCCGGCCTGGCGCATCAACCACAACGGCCGCCGGGGTGTCTCCTCGAATCGAAGGGTTCGCAGCAGCAGCGGCCCGGCCGGGGGGCCTGGGCTTCGGGCCGGGCCAGCGGCCTGCCCGGTCGCCGCCGTGGGTGCGGCGCTCACTCGCCGGCCGCCAGGTGGGTCGATGGCTCGGAGCGTTTGCCGGCACGCCGCTGTTCGAGCAGCTCCGGCGCCGCGGCGGCGAGGAATGCGTCGACGCCGTCCTGACCGATCTCGATCGCCACCGCGCGCAGCCCCACGACGGGCAGGTGGCTCAGCCGCTTCGCCATCACGGCGGTCCATTCCCGGAGCGCCTCCCGTTCCGCCTCCGAGAGGTCCTTCAGGTCGTTCTGCAGCAGACGGTCCAGGTTGGCGCCCAGCGAGTCCTGGTATTTGGCGCCGATCGCGCGAATCGCGCCGGCCACCGAGCGGGTCGCCATCGCCTCGCGGTAGGCGTCGAGTTCTTCGTCGACGAGCACCCGGGCCTCGGCAGTGCGCTCGCGCCGGTCGCGGAGGGTCTGCTGGGCAAGTTCATTGATCCGGTCCATGCCGATCCGTTCGAGGCCGGCTGCTTCGGCGTCGCCAGGGGCCACATCGGCCGGGATCGCCATGTCGATCACGAACGGGGACGCTCCGAACCGGGCGCGACTTCTCTCAGCGAGGTCCAGGAGAGAGCGCCGATCGACCACGGGACCGGGCGCGCCGGTCGAAAACAGGGCCGCGGTGACCGCCGGGGGCTCGCTCCGGAACTGGTCGAGGCTCATCGTCTCGACCGCCTTTGCGGGTCCGTTCGACGGGGCCGTGCCGCCCGTCCTTTCGGCGAGGTCTTCGGCCTTCGAGCGGGTACGGTTGACGAGGACCAGGGGGATGCCGCGAGAGCGCAGCCTCTCCGTGCACGTCTCGGTCATCGCCGCCACGCCGACGAGGGCGACCGGGCCCGGGTTGTCCGCGGCGCGCTCGGTCAACAGGTCGGCCGCGATTTCCGAGAGCGACGTGCGCCCGGCGCCGACACCGGTTTCCCGATGGACCCGCTTGCCGGCCCGGAGCGCCGACTCGACCACGCGTCGCAACTCCGGGTCGACCGTGCCGGAGGCGGTCGCGTCCTCCAGCGCGTCGCGCAGTTGCCCACGAATCTCCCGCTCTCCCGGCTGGGCCGAGTCGAGGCCGGCCGCGACCAGGTACAGGTGCTCTACCGCACCCTCGCCCTCCCAGCTCCGGAACACCCGCCGCGCCGCGCCCTCGCCGGCCAGCAGCCGAAGGAGTTCCCGCCGGCACGAGGCGAGCGTCGCTCCCGGCTCGGCCGAGAAGATGAAGGCGGCACGATTGCAGGTGGCGAGATAGATCAACCCTTGAGCGCCGATCCGCTGCTTGAGACGCCGCATCTCCGCGGCCCGCCGTTCGTCGGGCAGCGTGTAGCGCGCGATCTCCTCCGCGCTGGCGTAGCGCCAGGTCGCCGCGACGACGCAACAGTTGTCCATCGGGCGATTCTGACTCAGTTCCGCGCGCGGATTGTCACAGGCTTGTCAGCCGTTGCGCCACTCGCGGGTGTTGCGGAGGATCAGATCGGTGAGCGCGTCGAGATGGTCGGGGCGGTCGTTGAGACAGGGGATGTAGCGGAGGCGCTCTCCGCCGGACTCCTCGAAGTAGCCGCGGTTCTCGACTTCGATCTCCTCGAGCGTCTCGATGCAGTCGGCGGAGAAGCCGGGGCAGGCGACGTCGATGTTCCTGAGGCCAGCTTCCGGCAGTTCGCGCATCAGCGCATCCGTCTTCGGGCCGATCCAGAGCTCGCGGCCGAACTGGGACTGGAAGGAGCTGATCACGCGCTCCTCGTCGACGCCGAGTTCCTGAACCAGCAGGCGCGTCGTCTCCAGGCACTGGCACTGGTAGGGGTCGCCGTTGTCGATGTAGCGCTTGGGGACGCCGTGGTAGGAGAGGACGAGCCGGTCGGGCTCGCCGTCGGCCCAGGTCTCGCGGACGCTGGCGGCGAGGGCGCGCAGGAAGCCGGGGTCGTCGTAGTAGCTGTTGATCGTCCGGATCTCGGGCACCCAGCGCCAGCGGCGAGCCTGCTTCGCCAGCATGTCGATCGTCGAGGCGGTGGTGGCGGCGGAGTACTGGGGGAACAGGGGGAAGAAGAGCAGGCGGGTGCAGCCCCGGTCCCGGAGCCGGCCGAGCGCGCTCCTGATCGACGGTTCGCCGTAGCGCATCCCAAGCGCGACGTGGAAGGGTGGGGCGCCGTCGGCGCCGGCCGCTCGCAGCCGGCGCTCGATGCCCTCGACCTGGCGTCTGCCGATCGCCAGCAGCGGCGAGCCTTCGTCCGTCCAGATCTTCCCGTAGAGCCCGGCCACTCGCTGCGGCCGCGTCGTCAGCACGAACAGGTAGAGGATCGGCAGCCACTTCCAGCGCGGCACCTCGGCGATCCGGAGATCGCTCAGGAACTGCCGGAGGTACCGGCGCAGCGCCTTCGCCGTCGGCGCCGCCGGCGTGCCGACGTTGGCGAGCAGCACGCCGATGGCGCGGCGGTCGACGGAGGCGTCGACGCGCGGTTCCGGTTCGTAGAGAGAGGTGCCGGTGGTCATGGGTTGCCGGTCAGATCCAGTCGCGGCGGACCAGGAACTCCGAGGCGAGGCGGGCTTCGGGGGAGCCGGGTTCGGGCGCGTAGTCGTAACGCCAGGCCGCCAGCGGCGGCAGGGACGCGAGAATCGACTCGGTGCGGGCCCGCGCCTGCAGTCCGTAGCGGGTGCCGCGGTCGTACACGAGATTGAACTCCACGTACCGCCCCCGGCGGTAGAGCTGGAAGCCGCGTTCCCGCTCGCCGTACCGCAGGTCCTTGCGACGCTCGAGGATCGGCAGATAGGCGGCCAGGAAGTGGTCGCCGATGCTGCGTCCGAAGGCGAAGCAGCGTCCGAACGGGTCGAGTTCGGCGGGCCGCTCGAGTTGGTTCAGGTCGTCGAAGAACAGGCCGCCGACGCCGCGCATCTCCTGGCGGTGCGGGAGGTAGAAGTAGTCGTCGCAAGCGGCCTTGTAGCGGGCGTAGAGGTCGTCGCCGAATGGCGCGCAGGCTTGAGCCGCGGTGCGATGCCAGTGTGCCGCGTCCTCCTCGAAGCCGTAGTACGGGGTCAGGTCGAAGCCGCCGCCGAACCACCAGCCTTCCTCCCCTCCGTCGCTGGCTCGCTGCGGTGGATGGGCGATGAAGAAGCGGATGTTCGCGTGGCTGGTCGGGGCGTAGGGATTGCGCGGATGGACGATCAGGGAGACCGAGGTCGCCTCAAAGCTCCGGCCCGCGAGCTCCGGTCTGCGTTCCGTCGCCGCCAGGGGCAGCGAGTCGCCGCGGGAGTGGCTGAAGTTGACCGCCGCCTTCTCGATCACGTCGCCGTCGGTCAGTACCCGCGGCCGGGCGACGCCGCCGCGTTCGCCGCGCAGCTCGCGGGCGTCGAAGGCGCCACCGTCGATCTCGACAAGGGCGTCGCAGATCCGGTCCTGTAGCTCCCGGAAGTAGGCAGCGACTGTCTCGGCGCTGGGCTGGCCCGCCGCCGGCGGGGAAGTCACGGCGCCGGTATCTCCGCCAGCGCCTCGCCGACCGCGCCGGCGAAGCCGGCCAGCGCGGCCTCGTCGTGCGCCAGCGACAGGAAGCCGACCTCGAACGCGGACGGGGCGAGCATGTAGCCGCGGTCGAGCAGTCCGCGGTGGAGGAGGCCGAAGACTTTGGCGGTGTTGGGGTGGAAGCGGTCGGCCCTGCGAGGCGGTTCGCCGTCGCCGTAGGCGAGCCAGAAGATCGAGCCGCAGCGGACGAGCCGGTACGGGTGGCCGCTCGCTTCGAGGACGGGGCCGAGTCCGCCTTCGAGCAGCGCCCCCTGGTCTTCCATCCGCTTCCATCCGTCACCGGCTGTCAGTTCGCGCAGGGTGGCGAGCCCACCGGCGACGGCGAGCGGATTCCCGGACAGCGTGCCGGCCTGGTAGACGGGTCCCAGCGGCGAGAGTTGGTCCATCAGCCGCGCCGGACCGCCGTAGGCGCCGACAGGCAGTCCGCCGCCGATCACCTTGCCGAGGGTGACGAGATCGGGTTCGATGCCGAGTTGAGCGCCGACGGTGACTCCGGGGACCCGGAACCCGCTCAGCACTTCGTCGAAGATCAGGAGAGCGCCGTGCTCGGTGCACAAGCGGCGCAGGAGTCGAAGGTACTCCGGCCGCTGGACCAGCAGGCCGTTGTTCGCCGGCAGCGGCTCGATGATCGCGGCCGCGAGCTTCGGGCCGTGTTGCCGGAAGGCCTCGTCGAGCGCTTCGTCGTCGTCGAGCGGCAGGACGATTGTGTCGCGGGCGGTTGCCGCGGGGATGCCGGCGCTCGAGGCGATTCCGAACGTGGCGAGACCGCTTCCGGCTTCGACCAGCAGTGCGTCGACGTGACCGTGGTAGCAGCCCTCGAACTTGAGCACGAGGTCGCGGCCGGTACAGCCGCGGGCGAGCCGGACCGCCGACTGGGTCGCCTCGGTGCCGGAGTTGACGAAGCGGATCTTCTCGATGACCGGCACGAGTTCCTTGACCATCCGCGCCAGCTCGACCTCGCCCTCGTGCGGCGCGGCGAAGGAGGTGCCGCGGGCTGCCGCCTCGCGCACGGCTTCGACGACGGCCGGGTGGCTGTGCCCCAACACCAGGGGTCCGAAGGAGCCAACGAAGTCGACGTAGCTCGTGCCGTCGACCGAGCGCATGACCGCTCCTTCGGCCTCGGCGATGAAGGGCGGCGTGCCGCCGACTGCCCGGTAGGCGCGCACCGGACTGTTGACGCCGCCCACCAGATGGCGCTGCGCCTCCTCCCAGAGATTCTGGCTGCTTCGTCCGGCGCTCATCCGTTTTCCCTCGGGTCGCGATTGGCTTCCGGCTGGGCGCCCACTTCGTCGAGCCACAGGCGTTCGATGCCGGCGGCGGTCGGTTCCTGTGCGCACTTCACGTTGCCGACTCCGGCGCTTTGGAGCGCCGCGGCTGTGGCGGCTCCGATCGCCCAGCAGCTTCCCGGCCAGTCCAGGCCGGACGCGACAAAGGCGGAAACCGCCGATGGAGCGGTGAAGAGTACGCGGGCGTGAGCCGCTTGCCAACCTTGGGGCCAGTCGAGGTCGTCGTTCGGATGCACGGTGTAGGCCTGCCACGCCGTGACCTGGCGGCCCGCCTCCTCGAGCGCTTCGACGAGCGACGTTCCGCCGCGGGCCGAGTGCGGCACGAACAGCGGGCAATGAGGGTCGAGCACACGGGCCGCGTAGCGGGCGAACTCCTCGCCGCCCGAGGCCCGCGCGGCCAGGTTCGGCGGCACCCCAGCCGTTAGCAGCGCGCGGGCGGTGCCTTCGCCGAGCGCGCACCACGGCAGCCGGCCCCAGGAGGGCTCGCGCGCGGCTCGCTCTGCGACGACGCGCGCAGCTGTCGGAGAGGAGACGAGCAGCCAGGGCCACTGGCGGCGGGGGCGGTTCAGGTCGATGCGGTCGACCGGCCAGGGAGTGTCGAAGACCTCGACCGTGGTCGCCGGCAGAGCCGCCACCCGGATGGCCGAATCGAGTCGACGAGTCAGGCGCTGCACGGTCGCCGGACCGGAAGTCACAACGAGGTCCGGAAGCCGCGCACTGGGTGCACCGGCCGCAGGGCCGGCGTCCGATTCGACGAGATCCCGTTGGATCCGCCCAGCCAGGACGTCGAGATCGACCGCGCCGTCCGCTGCCGAGGCCGCCGCGTGCACGGTGCCCGGCGCTTCGCCGACTCCCGCGGGTTCGCGCCAATCGTCCGCCGCGATCAGGGCATGGACCTCGTGCAGCACCGGCCCCCCCGGGCCGGCGGTACGCGCGTCCGCCCAGGCGCCGAACGGTCGCAGACAACCGCCGCCGAGCCGACCGAGCAGCGAGCGCTCGGCGAAGGCGGCGGCTCGGCTCGGGGCGTCGTCGAGCGCTGCCATTGCGGGGTGTCCGTCCAGCCGGCCGCCGCGCAGGATCTGCACGGCCAGGGCGCCCTGTCCGGGAGCGCAGGGCCAGGAGCGGAGGTCGAGCCGGAAACCGCGGATGGCGGCGGCGGGCGCGTCGAGCTCGCCGCTTCGTGCCAGGCGCAGTACGCCCGCCTCCGCCGCCAGGAGGGCGTCGATCGCGCCGCTCTGGAGCCACTCGAGCCGGCGGCCGACAGAGCCGCGGACCGCGCAGCAGACGAGGTCGGGCCGGACCGCCAGCGCGCCGGCTTGCCGGCGCGGTGAGGACGTGCCCAGGCGCGCCCCCGCGGGCAGCGGCGCGAACGCGTCGGCGGCCGCGGCCACGCTGCGGACGGCAGCGTCTTCGCGGGCGTCGAGCAGTGTCGCGAGTCGGTGCGCCGCTTCGCTCGCATCTCCTTCTCCGGCTGCCTGGAGATCCGGCGCGAACAGCAGCAGATCGAACGGTCGCTCCCGCTCCGGCACCGCCGCGATCACCAGGTCGGGCTCGTCGTCGACCGGCAGGTCTTTCAGCGAGTGGACGACCAGGTCCACGGAGCCCTCGCGCAGGGCCGCGGTCAGCTCACCGGTGAACACACCCTTGGCCTGGGCGAAGCTGCCCCCGAGGCTGCGGTCGCCCTGGGAGGACATGGCTCGGATCTCCGTGTCCACGCCCAGTTCGGCGAGCCGCCGGGCGACCAGGTCAGCCTGAATCCGCGCCAGTGGCGTCGCCCTGGTGCCGATGACGATCGGAGCCATCGGATCGGGATTCTACGGAGGCACGCTTCAGCGTGCCGGCCCGGCACCCTGGAATAGAGTCGATCCTTGGTCCTGCTGTTTGATGCCTGGAACCGATTGGGAGGACTCGCCGTGTCGCTGACTTCGCCTCAAACCCGACTGCGTCCCTTCTACCTGCCCCTGGTCGCCGCGGCGGTCGTCCCGCTTGCCGGCTGCGCGGGCGAAGCGCGGCCGTCCGCGGCCGAGTTCACGGCGGCTGCCGAGGAGACGATTCTCGAGCACTACTACGACGGCAGCCGCGCGGCCTGGGTGCAGTCGACGTACATCAACGAGGACACGACCGCCCTGG
The DNA here is from genome assembly GCA_011525365.1 of Acidobacteriota bacterium. Taxonomy (GTDB): domain Bacteria; phylum Acidobacteriota; class Thermoanaerobaculia; order Multivoradales; family Multivoraceae; genus Multivorans. The sequence goes on along the minus strand of WTGQ01000002.1, from coordinate 3,248,784 downwards.
CCGCCCGTGCCTCAGCGGAGGCGCTGACACGCGCGATCGACTTCGCGCAGGAAGCGGCGACCTACGACGCTGCGTCGGAGCCCGACGAGGTGGCGCGCAAGCTCAACCTGCTGCGGGGAGGGCTCACCGTAGCCGCGCCGGCCGACGAGGCGAAGATCGAGGAACTGAGCCGGATCACGACCGGGATGGAGGCGGCCTATGGCGCCGGCGAACACTGTCCGGACGGCCCGGACACCGACACCTGCCGTACCCTCGACGATCTCGAGGCCGTGATCGACAACAGCCGGGACGCCGGCGCGCTGCTCGACGCCTGGGAAGGCTGGCGGACGATCTCGCCGCCGATGAAGGCGGACTACCAGCGCTTTGTCGAGCTCTCGAACGAAGGCGCCCGGGGCCTCGGCTACGACGACACCGGCGCGATGTGGCGCTCGGGCTACGACATGGCGCCGGACGACTTCGCCGCGGAGACGGACCGTCTCTGGGAGCAGGTGAAGCCGCTCTACGACGACCTGCACTGCCATGTCCGCGCCGAACTCGCGAAACAGTACGGTCCGGACGTCGTGGACCCGGAGGGCGCGATCCCGGCGCACGTCCTGGGCAACATGTGGGCGCAGTCGTGGTCCAACGTGTTTGACCTCGTCGCGCCGGAGGCGGCCGATGCCGGATACGACCTGACGGAGATTCTCCAGGAGCGCCAGACCTCGGAGCGGGAGATGGTCGAGATTGCCGAAGGCTTCTTCACGTCGCTCGGGATGGAGCAACTCCCCGACACCTTCTGGCGGCGCTCCCAGTTCCTCCGGCCGCGGGACCGTGACGTCGTCTGTCATGCGAGCGCCTGGCAGCTCGACCTGGACGAGGACGTCCGGATCAAGATGTGCATCCAGATCAACGCGGAGGACTTCTCGACGATCCACCACGAACTCGGCCACACCTACTACCAGCTCGGCTACCGGGACCTGCCGCCCCTGTTCCGTGACAGCGCGAACGACGGGTTCCACGAGGCGCTCGGCGACACGATTGCCTTGTCCGTCACGCCGGGCTACCTCGTCAACATCGGTCTGCTCGACGAGGAGCCGCCGGCCGATGCGGACCTCTCGCTGCTCATGCGGATGGCGCTGGACAAGGTCGCCTTCCTGCCCTTCGGCCTGCTCGTCGACCGCTGGCGCTGGGGCGTGTTCTCCGGCGAGACGCCGCCGGAGGAGTACAACGCGGCCTGGTGGCGGCTGCGAGAGCAGTACCAGGGCGTCGGAGCGCCGTCTGAGCGCACCGAGGAGCACTTCGATCCGGGTGCGAAGTACCACGTGCCGGGCAACACGCCGTACACCCGCTACTTCCTGGCGCACATCCTCCAGTTCCAGTTCCACCGCGACCTGTGCGCGGCGATCGGCTACGAGGGACCGCTTCACCGTTGCTCGATCTACGGCAACGAAGTGGCCGGCAGCCGCCTGCGCGACATGATGGCGATCGGTCTCAGCCGCCCGTGGCCGGACGCGCTCGAGGCGATCGGCGGCAGCCGCGAGATGGACGCTACGGCCATTCTCGACTACTTCGCCCCGCTCGCCGACTGGCTCAGGGAGCAGAACGCCGGCCGATCCTGCGGCTGGAGCTAGCGGCTTGCTGATCGCCACCTGGAACATCAACGGCCTGGGGGCGCGGTTCGACTTCCTCGTCCACTGGCTCAAGGCCCGGCAGCCGGACGTCGTCGGCCTCCAGGAACTCAAGGCGACCGCCGACAACGTTCCGATTGAGGATCTCAAGGAACTCGGCTACCACGTCGCGGTGTGCGGCCAGAAGGCGTGGAACGGCGTCGCCGTTCTGTCGCGGCATCCGATCGAAGAAGTCCAGTCGGGGCTCCCCGGCGAGGAGGAGGCCGGCGCGCGATTGATCCGCGTGCGGACGGCCGGGCTCGACTTCACGACGGTCTACTGCCCCAACGGCAAGGACATCGACCACCTGGACTATCCCCGCAAGCTGGCGTGGTTCGACTCGCTCCGCGACTACTTCAGCGGTTCGCTCCGCGCGGACGAGCCGGCGGTCCTCTGCGGCGACTTCAACATCGCGCCGACAGGCCTCGACACCCACGACGAAGAGCGTCTCGCGGGAGGGATTCACCACACCGAGGCGGAGCGCGAACGGTTTCAGGCGCTGCTCCACCTCGGGTTTCAGGACCTGTTTCGGGAGCTGCACCCGGATACGGTCAAGTTCTCCTGGTGGGACTACCGGTTCGGCGCCTTCCACCGCAACCTGGGTCTGCGGATCGACTTCCTGCTGGCGACCGAAGCCGTCCGGGAGCGGGTCGAGGAGGTCGAGACCGACAGGGACTACCGCAAGAAGAAGGAAGGGCTCATCGCCTCCGACCACGCACCGGTGATGGCAAGGCTGGGGCCCTAGCCCGGTCAGGCCGCCTCGACCACCTCGCCTGCGGCCTGCGCACGCTCGATCCGGCTGCTCTCCTCGGTGGCCACGCTGCGGCCGGCGAGCCAGAAGAAGATCCCGCCGAGGACATACGCGCCCAGGCTCGCCACCATCGCCAGTTGCAGGGAGCGACCGGAGTCGGCGCCGCCGGCCTCGAGCGTGGTGCTCAACCAACCCATGAGGAAGGGTCCCAGGGCGAGACCCACGAAGGTCACCATCAGGATGTAGAACGCCGATGCGGTGCCTCGCATCCTGGGCAGCACCAGGTCGTTGGCCAGGGCGACGGCCGAACCGATCCAGGCCGATCCGATGACCGTGTAGACGAAGTTGGCCACGTAGGCCGTGGTCACGCTCTCGGTTAGTACGAAGAAGGCTCCCAACGGGATCGAGGCCAGGGCGATGATGAGCCCGCAGAGCGGCCGGGCCTTCGCCGTCTTCTGCTTCATCCAGTCGGAGAAGTAACCGCCTCCGGCGACTCCCATCCAGCCCGCGACGGCGGCCGTGATTCCGAGAATCAGGCCGGCCTCGCCGGCGCTCTGGTCGTGTACCCGCCGAAAGTAGGTCGGCGCCCAGAAGCCGAGGCCGTAGCCGACGAACGCCATCCAGCCGAAGCCGAACATGCCGTAGATCATCGAGCGCGACCGGTAGACGAGCTCGAACGTGGGCCGGTCCCTCAGCCGCAGCCCCTGGACCCAGGAGAGGAAGGCGTAGGCGCCGATCGCGAGGGCGATCCACTGCACCGGGTTGCCGAAGATCTGGATCAGGCCGAAGGAGACGGCGGCGCACCCGACCGCAATCAGCAGATTCCGGGCGACCGTCCGGGCGCCGCCGGCGCGCTGCAGGGACAGCAGGGTCAACGGCGGCAGAATGGCGGCGGTCTCCTTTCCCAGTTCCTTGAACGGCGCGGGGTGATCCCTGGTGACGATGCCTTCCTGCAGGCCCCGGATCGGCTCGCGCAGGGTCCACACCCAGATCGCCATCAGCAGGCCCGGCAGGCCGACGGCGAAGAAGGCGACCTGCCAACCGACCAGACCGAAGGGTGCACCGCCGTCTGCGTACGCGTTGTTCCATCTGTCGACGATCTGACCGCCGATCAGGATGCCGAGGCCGGCGCCGATGTAGACGCCGCTCGAGTACATCGCGGTCACCGTGGCCCGCAACCGCGGCGGGTAGTAGTCCCCGAGCATCGAGAACGCCGCCGGCCCTGCGCTCGATTCGCCGATCCCGACACCGATCCGGTAGGCGGCGAGCGAGACGAAGCCGCGGGCGGTTCCCGACAGCGCGGTCATCAGGCTCCAGGCGGCGAGGCCGATCGAGATCAGGCTCTTGCGGGTCCACATGTCGGCCAGGCGGCCGAGCGGAATCCCGAAGATGGCGTAGAAGACGGCGAACGCCGTGCCGTAGAGGAAGCCGAGCTGGGCGTCGCTGACGCCGAGATCGTTGCGGATGTCCTCAGCGAGGATCGAGAGGATCTGGCGGTCGATGAAGTTGAAGACGTAGACCAGGACGAGGACGCCCAGGACGTAGTTGGAGTAGCCGCGGCTTGGCGCCTGCGGAGCCTGGGTCTGGCGAGCCTGCTCTGTTGACGTCATGCGACTCCCGTGGTCATTCGGCCCCGTCCGCTCCCGGCTCCGCCATGGCGCCGGGAACCGTCCCCTTCGCCAGTTCCTGGTCGATCATCAGCATGCCGACCCCGTCGCCGTCCACCAGCCTCAGCCTTCCCAGCAGGGTGCGGGCGACGTTCTCCTCCTCGACCTGCTCGTTGATGAACCACTGGAGCATGATCGAGGCGGCGCGATCGTGGACCTGCTCGGAGAGGTCGTAGAGCTCCTCGATCGCCTGCGTAACGTGCTGCTCGCTTTCGAGGATCGCCGCGACCGCGGCCTCGGGTGACGGCCACTCCGTGGGCTGCGCGGGAATCGCCGGGATCCGGACGAGGAGATCGCGGTCGGCGAGGTGATCGATGATGCGGTGGGCGTGGCCGAGTTCGTCGGCGGACTGGCCGCGCAGCCAGGCGCCGAAGCCGGGCAGGTCGATGCGCTCGAGCCAGAGCGCCATGGACAGGTATCGGTGCGCCGCCTCGAACTCGAGTCCAAGGTGCGCGTTCAGACGATCGTGGAGGGTCTGGTCCATCGTGTCCTCCGTGGCGGGCGATTTGGGGGCGATTGGAAGCGGACGCCGCGAGCATAGCGCCGCCCGATGGAGAGCCCGTGAAGCCGGGCCGGTTCGGCGCCGGCTCGGCTACGGCAGGAGCTCTTCGACGCCGGCGCGCTCTTCGAACAGCTCGTCGAGCGTCGCCTGCATCCGCCCCTGGCTGAACTCGTCGACGTCGAGGCCCCGGACGATCGAGTAGTCGCCGTCGCTGGTGGTCACCGGGAACGAGTAGACGACGCCCTCGCGAGCGCCGTAGCTGCCGTCGGCCGGGATCGCCATGCTGACCCAGTCGCCGTCGGCCGTGCCCTGGACCCAGGTGCGGATGTGGTCGATCGCGGCGGCGGCCGCGGAGGCCGCCGACGACGCGCCGCGCGCCTTGATGATCGCCGCGCCACGCTGCTGGACGGTGGGGATGAACTCCTCGCGGGTCCAGGTCTTGTCGACGAGTTCCGGCGCCGGCCGTCCGTCGACCAGGGCGTGGTTGAGATCCGGGTACTGGGTCGCCGAGTGGTTGCCCCAGATCGTCATCCGGCGCACCCGGGTGGTGTGGGCGCCGGTCTTCTCGGCGAGCTGGCTGATCGCCCGGTTGTGGTCGAGCCGGGTCATCGCGGTGAACTGTCGCCGGTCGAGCCCCGGCGCGTTGCTGGCCGCGATCAGGGCGTTCGTGTTCGCCGGGTTGCCGACCACGACGACGCGGACGTCGCGGCTCGCGTGCGCGTCGAGCGCCTTGCCCTGGACGGAGAAGATCGCGGCGTTCGCCTGCAGCAGGTCCTTGCGCTCCATGCCCGGTCCGCGCGGCCGTGCGCCGACCAGCATCGCGATGTCGACGCCGCCGAACGCCTCGTCGGTGTCCGAACTCGTGACGACTTCGTGCAGCAACGGGTACGCCGAGTCGCGCAGTTCCATGACGACTCCCGACAACGCGTCCATGGCCGGCGGAATCTCGAGCAGATGGAGGCTCACGGGCTGCTCCGGCCCCAGCATCTCGCCGGCGGCGATGCGGAAGATCAGGGAATAGCCGATCTGACCGGCGGCTCCGGTGACGGCGACTCGAACGGGTGTCTGCATGGCCTTGTTCCCTCCTCGATCCGGCGCGGGATCGTAACACCGCCGGGTTGCGGATCAGACCGGCAAACAGGCGGGCTAGAGTCGTAATCCCTGCGAGGGCTTGCTCATGCGGTGTCGCGTCCCGGACGGCATTCGGTCTCTGGCCGCCACGAGTCTGGTGGTGGGAATGCTCTCGGCCGGTGGCGTCTCGGCGTCCGTGGAGGTGCGGGGTGCGATTGACGACCCTGGCTCCGGGTCACCCGTGGACCTCTCCCTGGTGCGAGCACCGTCGCTGCACGAGTTGCTGACGGCGGTGCTCAACGATGATCCGGCGGGTCTCTATCGGGTCCAGGCGACGGTCCAGGCCCGGAACGGCCGCTTCTCCATGCACGTGAGCGACCCGGATGTCCATTGGGTTACGGCACGGCGCAACCAGGCAGCAGCGCGGGCCTACCTGCTTGTGGGTCCCGAAACGGACACTCTGTTGCCGACGCTCGAGTTCGGGCAAGACGCCATCTGCACCGTGACTCTGACGGAGCCTCGCAGCGCCTGGATCGCTTCCGGCCAGGTCTTGCGAGGCGCCGTTGTTGCGCCCTTCTGGCGTGCATGGCCGCCCTTGCGAAGACTCGAGGCCGGCACCGCGACTCGTTTCGCCTTGGTAGCCGGCCCGACGCTTACCGTTGGTTCACCGGGCTATGAGGCGGCTACGGTTGAGTGCGCGTCCGGCACCGCTTCCGTCGTACAACTCGAGCCTGTTGCCGCGCCGAACATCGAGGGTGTGCTGCGTCGGGACGGCTCGCCGCTGCCTGAAGCGATCCTGGTGGACGAGAACGGCTGGCCGGTAGCGAGAACGGACGACCTGGGACGCTACCAGGCTCCCCCCGGCGTGTACGAGGTGCTTGACAGCGACGGCGGCGTCTCCGGGTTCGAAGCGGATGGCGGTGTGGCGGAACTCGCGGCGCCCGCGCCGGCGCCGGTCTTCGTGGGGATGACGGCGGTCGAAGGAGGCCGCGGCCCGCTGCCCCTGTTGGTGACCCACTGGTCCTCGTCGGGTGCACTGCTTGCCCGTGACCACTTGCGACCGGATGAAAGATGGCTCCCGGTCGAAGCCGGCCCCGGAGTGGCCAGAACGACGTTGTCGGCGGAGCGTTTCTCCCCGCTCAGGATCACCTGGCCGGCGCGGCCGGCCGACCTCTCGTTGGAGCGGCTGCACCGGCTGACGGGTCTGGCCCTGGACCTCACGGGAGACCCAGTCGAAGGCGCGGAGGTGAGTACGGCCTTGCAGGGTGCCGGGCCGTTGGGTGTGACTGACGGCGCCGGACGTTTTGTCGTCGAGGTCGGCGAGCCTCTCGACCGCGCGTGGCTGGTGGCCAGGGCGCCCGGGTATCGTGAGGCGCGAACCAGGCTGGACGATGTACGCGCCGAGTTCAGGTCGGAGCAGATCGTGGTTGAAATGGAGCCGGCCCGGGCGATCGTGGGCCGGCTCGTGTCGGCGTCTACGGGAGACGGTGTGTCTGGAACAGTGCTCCTGGCTCAGGCGAGCATCCCTCGTTTCGTCGGCGACAGCGCCATGTGGAACCTGGAGGACACCTCTGTGCTCGGTGTGGTGAGCACGAACGGGGATGGTTCGTTCCGGCTCGACCCGGTCGACGAAACGCACGTCCGGCTTCTGGCGGCTTCTCCCGGCCACGGCACGCTGTCGATGAAACTCCCCGAGTCCCGTGTGGATGGCGCCGGTGATCAACGACTCGGCGAGGTGATCCTCCGGCCGGAGATCGTCGTTCGAGGTCGCGTCACGGACGAGGGTGGTTCGGCGGTTGAGGGCGCCACGGTCGACTTCGGCCGCGACACGCCACGGGCGTGGTTTTCGATGCCGCTCAGTGCGTCCAGCTCTGCGCTCGAAGCGCTGAGAACCGACGTGAACGGCAGCTTTCGCATTGGCGGGCTGGCGCAGGGCGACGATCTTTCACTGGAGGTGTCGGCGCCGGGCTTCGTGAAGGCGTCGGTATCCGTGCGCAGTGTCGGCGTTTCCATGGGCGTGGAGGAAGTCGAGGTCAGGCTTCGGAGGGCAGGGGAGCTGACAGGGCGAGTAACGGACGAAGTGACCGGTGCGGGCATCGAGGGCGCGCGGCTGCTCCTGATGCAGACGGTCCGTGGCGGGGGCGCCTTGGGAACCAGCGACGACCGCGGTGAGTTCCTGCTCGACGGCTTTCCGCCGGGCACCGGCATCCTGACCGTGCGCGCCGATGGCTACCAGACGTTGGAGCGTCTTCTGGCTGAAGCATCGCCCGCACCGCTTGAACTCGTACTTCGCCCGGAGCCGGAGATCGACGTCGTTGGTGTGGTGGTTCGGGAAGGCGCGCCCGTAGGGGGAGCGTCGGTTTCCATCGGGTCGACGGTTTCAGTCACCGATTCCTCCGGCCGCTTCCATCTCAGGTCGGCGGTGGGTCGAGCACGTCTCGCATGCCGCGTTCCCGGTGCGGTGCGGCCGAGCCTGCGCGAGCTTGACGTGACTTCGGACATGGGCGAAATCACGGTCGACGTCACACCGGTCACCGTGCACGGCCAGGTGACCGGACCGGACGGAGTGCCGGTTGAGGCTGCGTCGGTGCGCGTCTGGCCTGTGGGGGCCCTGGCGATCCGGGGTCCGGAACGGGTGACGGCGGGGCGGGGAGGCGACTTCGAGTTGCGGGTCGAGCCAGGGCGCTACCGGCTGAGTGCGCATCGAGAGGATGCGCAGGGTCCGGACGTCGAGATAGCGGTCGTCGCCGGTGCCGAGCCGCATGTGGACCTCACGGTGCCTGATCCTGACCTCGTAAGGGTCCGGGTCCTGGGTCTGACCGCCGCCGAGGCGGCCGAGGTCGTCGTGAGCATCCGGGCTCTCTACGAACGGGGAGGGATGGCGGGCAGGGGCCTGGTGCGTGCCACGGGTGGAACCGATGCCGAGCCCGTCTTCGAAACCCCGTTCCAGCGGCCCGAGAACGCGGTGGTGGTCGCTGTCGCTTCGGTAGCCGGCCGTGCCAGGCGCGCCCCCGTCGAGTATGCGTCCGGCGGCGTGACCGAGGTCGAGATCTCGTTCGCGGACGACAGGGGCGTAGTGGAGGGATCCGTGATGCTCGACGGATGGCCGCTGCCCGGCGAGCACGTGCACGTTACCGACAGGAAGAGGGGCCTGACCTGGGAGGTTCGAACGGATCACGCCGGCACCTTCGTCATTGACGGTCTAAGGCCGGGCGACGAGATCTCTCTTGCGGCGGTAGGACAGGAAAGACCGATCCGGGTGACGGACGCGACCGCTCACGTCCATCTGGAGACGAGAAGCGCCTCGATAAGGGGGGTTCTCTTCGATGCCGAGACGGGACAGCCGGTCGCCGGGATGAGCGTGTCCGCCGTCCCGGCGCAGTTCGCAGACTCAGGCGAGGTCGTGTGGCCGTCTCGCCGACGACGATGGTCCACCCGTACCGCCGAGGACGGCTCCTTCCTCATCGATGGTCTGTTCTCGGTGCCCTATCGACTGGAGTTTCAGCCCGCCGGAGCCGAGCGATCGGCCGAGATGGTCGTGGGGTCGGCCGATGTGGACCTGAGCGGTGGCGATCTGAACGTCAGTCTTGCCGTCCGAGTGCCGGCCGACCTTTGATCCCCAGGGACACACCTCCTTTCTGTGCGGAGGCCGGCTGGCCGGCACGTACTTCGGAGCACCAGGGCGCAAAGCCTCTAGACTCCGGCGCATGGCGGAGCGGGTTCTGGTCACCGGCGGAGCCGGCTTCATCGGCAGTCACACCTGCGTCGAGCTGCTGGGTGCGGGCTGGGACGTCACGGTCATCGACGATCTGTCGAACAGCTCGCCGGAGGCGCTGCGGCGGGTCGAGGAGCTGGCCGGACGGAGACTGCGCTTCGTCGAAGGAGACGTACTCGACGAAGCGGCTCTGGAGCGGGCGTTCGGCGACGGCGGCTGTGAGGCGGTCATTCATTTCGCGGCGAAGAAGGCGGTGGACGAGTCCTGCGCCGACCCGGTTGGCTACTACCGGACGAACGTGGCGGGCACGATCAGCCTGCTCCGGACGATGCGTCGCCACGACGTGCGCCGGCTCGTCTTCTCGTCGTCCGCGACGGTCTACGGCGATCCGGGTCCGGGCGCCTGCCCGCTGGCGGAGAGCGCACCGCTCAGGCCGTCGAATCCCTACGGTCACACCAAGCTCTGCGTCGAGCGGATGCTGCGGGATCTCGCGGCGTCGGAAGGGGGGTGGCGGATTCTGTCGCTCCGCTACTTCAACCCGGCCGGCGCTCACCCGAGCGGCCGGATCGGCGAGGATCCGCGGGGCCGGCCGGAGAACCTGCTGCCTGGCGCCATGCAGGTCGCCGTGGGCAGATTGCCGCAGCTACGGGTGTTCGGGACGGACTATCCGACCCGTGACGGCACGGCGATCCGGGACTACCTCCACGTCGTCGACGTAGCGATCGGGCACCTGCGGGCCCTGGACCACCTGGCGGCGGTCAGCGGCTGTGCCGAGTACAACCTCGGCACCGGCAGCGGGGTTACTGTGTTCGAGGTGCTCGAGGCCGTGAGACGGGCCAGCGACCAGGAGATCCCGACCGTGCTCGAAGGTCGGCGGCAGGGTGACGCGACAGAGGTGTGGGCGGACCCGGCGCTAGCGGGCCGCGACCTCGGCTGGACGGCGGAGCGCGGCCTCGACGACATCTGCGTTGACGCCTGGCGCTGGCAGAGGGCGAATCCCGAGGGCTACCGGGGTTGAGCGGAGACCGCAGGCCGGCCCCAGGCGACGCGCCGCTCGAGGTGTTCGTCTACTACGACTTCGCCTCCAGCCTGAGCTACGTGGCGCACCGGGTGTTGGGCCGAATCGAGGGGCCGCTCTTGGCGGAGCGCGTCGACCTGCGGTGGAAGGCGATCGACCTGACCGGGGTGGGCAACTTCCAGCGCGGCCGGCTCCTCGACCCGGGGCGGAGGGAGAGCCTGCTGAGGGTGGCGGCGGCGCTGGACGTGGACTTCGACCCACCCGCGCGCTGGCCCGACTCGCGCCTTGCCGGTGAGGTCGCGGTGGTTCTGGACGAGCGAATCGACCGCGGACTCGACCCGGCGATCGAACGGGAATGGCGGGATGCCGTGTTCGCCGCCTACTACGAGAAGCGGAACGAGATCGAAGATCTGCTGCGGGACTTCGGGCGCCGCGTCCCCTTCCCGCTCGGCGCCGCCGACGATCTCGCGGCCGGCCGCCGGCTGGCCGAGGTCACGCGAAGCGCGGTGGCGGCCGGAGTCGAGGGCGTGCCGACCCTGATGCTCGATGTCTTCCCGCTGTGCGGCATCCACGACGAGGAGACGATGCTGGGGATGATCCGGCGCTACGCCCGCCGGCGCCGTCGGCTCCAGGCGGACGCGGCTGCCGGGGTCAATTGATGCGTCTCGTCGTTCTGGGCGCGGCCGCATCCGCGATTCTCGGTTGCGCGGCCGAAGAGGGCTCGTCGGAGGCGCCTGTCACGCCACCGGCCGACGCAGTGTCCGTCTCCGGCGTGACGTTCGTCGACGTGACGGCCGAGACCGGCCTCGACTTCGTCCACGCTACCGACTCGGCGGGGACCTTCCCGATGCCGGCGATCATGGGCGGCGGCGTCGCGGCGTTCGACGCCGACGGCGACGGTCTGCTCGACCTCTACTTCCCGAACGCGGGCAGCGAGATCGCCGGCGAGAGCGGGCGCAACCGCTTCTACCTGCAGCGCTCCCGCGGCCGCTTCGTCGACGCGACCGAAGGCTCGGGCCTGGACAACCCGGGCTACGGCATGGGCGCCGCGGTCGGAGACATCGACAACGACGGCGACCTCGACCTGTACGTGACGAACCTGGGCCCCGACGTGCTCTACCGGAACGAGGGCGGCGGCCGCTTCGTCGATGCGTCGGCCTCCTTCGGCGTCGCGACATCAGGCTGGTCGACCTCGGCGGTGTTCTTCGACGCCGATCTCGATGGCTGGCTCGACCTCTACGTCGCCCGCTACGTCCAGTGGAACGAGCCGCGCGAGTGCCAGGTGCAGGGCGGGCGGGTCGACTACTGCGGCCCGCAGCAGTTCGAGGGCGAGGCGGACGTCTTCTATCGGAACGAGGGCGGCCGGCGCTTCGTCGACCGCAGCCGCGAGGCCGGCGTTTCGCAGATCGGGGACGCCGGTCTGGGGGTCGTCGCCGTGGACCTCGATGAAGACGGACTGCCCGATGTCTACGTCGCCAACGACGCCGACCCGAACCAGCTCTGGATCAACCGCGGCGACGGGGTCTTCGAGGACGATGCCGTGCTGCTCGGTGCGGCCTACAATCGGTTCGGTGTAGGCGAGGCGGGAATGGGCATAGCACTGGGTGACATCGACGGCGACCGGGACCTCGACCTGTTCCTGAGTCACCTGATCGAGGAGACGAACACGCTGTACCTGAACCTGGGTGGAACACCGGGGGCGACCGATGGCTTCGAGGATCGGGCCGCCGAAGCCGGCCTGGCGGCGCCCAGCACGCCGTACACGGGTTTCGGCACCGCCTTCTTCGACGCCGACAACGACGGGGACCTGGATCTCGCCGTGGTCAACGGCGCGGTCAAGCGGCGCCCGGAGGTGCTTTCGGACCGTGACGACTGGTTCTGGCGCGGCTACGCCGAGCCCAACCTGCTGATGCTCGGCGACGGTGCCGGCGTCTTCGCCGATGCGAGCGCCGCTTCGGGAGACTTCGGGACGGCGCTCGACGTGAGCCGCGGCCTGGTGCCCTTCGACCTGGAGGGCGACGGCGATCTGGACCTCCTGGTCAGCAACCTGGAGGGTTCGGCGCGCGTGTACCGCAACGAGACGATCGCGGACCCGGTGCTGGCGGCTGGAACCGGCGCCGGCTGGGTGCGGCTGCGCGTGATCGACCCGGAGCTACGCCGCACGGCCCTTGGCGCCTCGGTCGTCGCGTGGGTCGACGGCCGCCCGCTCCGGCGTCTCGTGTTGCCTCTCGGCGGCTACCTGACCGGCGGCGAAGCGCCGCTCCACATCGGCCTCGGCGACGCGACCTCCGTCGAGCGCTTCGAGGTGACCTGGCCTGGCGGCACGGTCGAGGAGTTCGACGGCGTCGACGGCGGCAGTGACGTGACTCTTCTTCGCGGAGAAGGCCGATGAGGAGCTTTGCCGTGTTCATTGGCTTCATCGCCGCCGCTGCGTCTGGGGCCGAACTCCCCAACCCCGACCTCACCGCCGTCGAACCCCGCGTACGCGCCGCCATCGAAAAGGAACTCGCCACCGCGGCCCGCGAACCCGACTCGCCCTCCACCTGGGGACGCCTCGCCATGACCCTGCACGCTCACCAGTTCGACGAGGAGGCAGCGGTCGCCTACGCCGAGGCCTCGCGGCTGGCGCCCGGCGACTTCCGGTGGCTCTACCTGCGCGCGAACGTCGAAGAGGCGAGCGATCCAGCCGCGGCGGTGGCGCTCTACCACCAGGCCGTCGAACTCGATCCCAACTACGCGCCGGCCCGCATCCGGCTCGCGTCTGCCCTGGAGAAGACCGGCCTCGCCGCCGACGCGGACGGGCACTACCGGGAAGCCGCGCGTCTCGAACCGGACAACGCGGTGGCGCATCTCGGCCTCGGCCGCCTCGCCCTGGCGCGCGGCGACGTCGATCAGGCCACGCGGCACCTCGAACGCGCCTACGAGCTGAGCCCCGAGACCCAGGCGGTCGTCGCCATGCTGTCGCGCGCCCGGCACCGCGCGGGCGATCGCGACGGGGCGAGGCGTCTCGCCCAGGCGGCGCGTGACCTGCCGCCGCTGCTCCACCAGCGCGACCCGCGCCGGGCCGAGGTCGACCTGCTGGCGGTGGACTCGGAGAGCTTCCTGCGCCGGAGCAAGACCTACCGGGAGACGGGTCAGTTGCAGGCTTCGCTCGGGGAACTGCGGCGGCTGGTCGAACTCGAACCCGGCAACGCCCAGGCGCACTTCGCGGCGGCCGGGGTCCACGATCGGATGAATCGCCCAGGGGAGGCGGTCGCCGCCGCCCGTCGCGCGCTCAAACTCGACCCCGATCTGGTGGGTGGGCGGGCCGTGCTGGCGGGCGCCCTGTTCAAGCTCGGACAGTTCGAGGAGGCGGCCGCCGAGGCCGAGCGGGTCCTTGCCGAAGACCCGGCCGACATCCACATGCTGCTCGTCACGACGATGCTGGCGATGCGGGAGAACGACGTGGTGCGGGCTCTCGAGCGGCTCGATCGAGCGGCCGCGGCCGGCGCCTCCGAACCCCGGATGCGGGATCTGATGATCCGGCTTCAGCTCGAACTGGCGGACGCTCTGGGCGGCGCCGGCCTCTACGACGACGCGGCCCGCCGGATCGAGCAGGTGGTCGAGACGCTCGAGCGGGCCGGCGCGGGCGACAGTGAACTGCAGCCGCACCGCCGCCGGCTTGCCAGCTATCGCGAGAGGGCACGCGGATGAGTGCGCCTGGACCGGAGACCGCGGTGCCGGTACGGGTCCGGGTGGCGCCGTCGCCGACCGGTGACCCCCACGTCGGCACCGCGTACCAGGCGCTGGTCAACCTCGCCTTCGCGAGGAGCCGCGGCGGCGTCTTCGTGCTCCGAATCGAGGACACGGACCGCGCCCGCTCGAGCCGCCAGTCGGAGACGGCGATCCTCGACGCCCTGCGCTGGCTGGGTCTGGACTGGGACGAGGGCCCGTACCGCCAGAGCGAGCGGCTGGAGCTGTACCGCTCGGAGGTCGACCGTCTGCTCGCGGACGGCAGCGCCTACCGCTGTTTTTGCACCCGGGAGCGGCTCGACGAGATGCGCCGGGAGAACCGCGCCCGGCAGCGTTTCCCGGGCTACGACCGCCGGTGCCGGGACCTGCCGGTCGCCGAGTCCGAGCGTCGGGCGGCGGCCGGTGAGCCCCACACGGTCCGCCTGGCCATGCCGACCGAGGGCGAGTGCGTCATGCAGGACCTGCTGCGCGGCGAGATCCGGCGCGAGTGGGAGCTGATCGACGACCAGGTGATCCTCAAGGCAGACGGGTACCCGACCTACCACCTCGCGTGCGTTGTCGACGACCACGCAATGGGGATCAGCCACGTCATCCGCGGAGAGGAGTGGATCAACTCCCTGCCCAAGCACCTGCGCCTGTTCGAGGCGCTGGGCTACGAGCCGCCGGTCTTCTGCCACCTGCCGCTGCTGCGAAACAACGACGCGAACCGGTCGAAGCTCTCGAAGCGCCGCAACCCGACCTCGATCACCTGGTTTCGGGACGCCGGCTTCCTTCCGGGTGCGTTGCTCAACTTCCTGGGACTCATGGTGTCGAGCCGGGCCGAGGGCGAGGAGAAGTTCAGCCTCGACCAGCTCGTCGACGGTTTCCGCCTGGAGGACATCTCGCTCGGCGGCCCCGTCTTCGACCTCGACAAGCTGCGCTGGCTGAACGCCCGCTACCTGCGCGAGGACTACGACGCCGACGGCCTGGCGGACCTCTTGCGGGAGTGGTCGATGGGGCGGAAACGGCTTGCCGCGATCGCCGCCCTCGCGCAGCCGCGCCTGGAAACGCTCGGCGACTGGGGCCGGCTGACGAACTTCCTGTTCGTCGACGCACCGGCCGTCGAGCGGGAGAAGCTGGCGGTCAAGGGCCTCGAAGAGGCCCAGGTCGTGGACGCGCTTCAGTTCATGCTGTGGACGCTGGAACGCGAGCAGGAGTTCACGGCGGACGTCATCCAGGGCCACTTCCGGCGCCTGTCCGAAGCGCTCGGCATGAGCCTGCGCGACCTGACCCGCCCCTTCTACGTCGCCATGTCGGGCGAGACGTCCTCGTTGCCCCTGTTCCAGTCGATGGAGATCCTCGGCCCGGATCTGGTGCGCGCCCGCATCCGCCGCGCCATCGAGGCGCTGGGCGGCATCTCCGGCAAGCGGATGAAGAAGCTGCAGAGGCGGTTCGAGGGCTTTGGCTAACCGAGTTGGCGGACAGTCGCCGGGAAGTTAGGGGTCGCCCTTCAGGAAAGTCGCCCTTCATCGTCGATGAGAACAACCCTGGCCGGCGGCTCGGGACCCCACTTCCAAAGCACGAGATTGAAGTCCTCCACACTTGCCCCGCGCGCGAAGCTCGGCACTAGCATTCCGACCTGCCCTGCAGCGATCAGCCGATTCGCCAGCACCTGCGACGGAGGGTCTCTTCCTTTGAGCATCTCCGACTCCCAGGTCTCACACCGCAACTCGGACTCGGTTACGCCGACGGCCGTTCGCTCGGCTTCGTCCCGTGAGTCGAACACAGGTTCAGCGTCGACCTCGTAGGCGCAGAGAGTCAGTGGTTGCATTGGTCGGCCAAGCGGCTGCGCTTCTCGGATCGCGGTCAATGGCGTGAGAGACGTATAGAGCGCTGGCACACCGCGACGATTGAAACGGCCACCGTGGCGGCGCGCGCCTTCACCTGAGAGCGGCGCCCAGGACCACTGAGGATTGTGAGCCCGATAGACGACCCCTCGGAACCGCATCGGCAGGCGAAGCCCTATGCGTAGCCGCCTGCCGCCACCCTGTCGAGATAGGCATGGACGTGTTCGGCCTTGCCCTCCCGTAGCAGCAGATCTGCGGTGGCTCCACCGAAGCCCGGCAGTGGCTCCGCCCGGAACCAGGCGTAGGCCGCGAGCGGCGAGCCAGTCTCGACTTCGACGCGGTTCAGGATCTCCAGCATCTGGCGGAGACGGACCTGGGTCTTTCTGGCCCTGATGCGCGAGGCGCGCGAGAGGGCGTCACGCCCCAAGCCAAGCGTGCCGGCAATCTCTGCCTTCGTAGTGCGCAACTCAGCGGCGATGAGCACTGGGGAGAAGACCTGATCTTCGACGAGTTCCTGGAAACGCATGCCGTCACCTCATGGTTTGTGACGCATTGTAGCGTGATTCTACGTGTGAACGGTGCTTCAGCGGGCCGATGCGGCTGGTCGAGGATGTCGTTGAGGCAGAATCGTGGCCCAGCCATGAGGCACAAAGCCATGGATACGCCGTCGTGGGTACCTTTCGCCGTCGCCGCTCTCGCAGGCTGGCTCGCCACAAGTCCACTGGCCGCCCAGGATAAGCCCACGCCCGAACCCATCAGCGTTCTTGAAAGCGCAGGGTTCCCGCCCGGCGCTTTCAAGAAGCCCGTGGCCAAGCCGCGAAACCGGATGCCGACCTACACGGCGGAGGCCCGGGAGGCCTGCATTCGGGGTGTGGTCATCCTCTCCATGGTCATCGATGAGCGCGGAAGGGTGGACAACGTCAAGGTGCGGAAGCCCCTGAGCCATGGCCTGACCGAGAAGGCCGTCGAGGCCGCGCAACGCTTCAGATTCAAGCCCGCCAGGCTCAACGGCAAACCCGTCTCGGTCTGGTACCACAGCACCTTCAACTTCCAGCCACCCACGGCCTGCCGGATGCCTAGACCAGGCGAAAGACCGATCTTCACGCGAAGCATCGACGACGAACGACAACCGCCTGATTCCGCGTCGCCCGAGCCCCCACTGCGGTAGCCAGGACGCTAGCGGCCCGCCGCCTTGATCAAAGCTAGCTATAGCTAGCCAGGTTGAGCGTCCCTCGTCGCTGGGCCGAGCGGAGAGGCCTTCTGCGCGCGTTCGATCTTCGCCCACGTATCCCGCAGCGTCACCGTCCGGTTGAACACCGGCGCGCCCGGCGCGCTGTCCGGATCGACGCAGAAGTAGCCGAGCCGCTCGAACTGGACCCGGTCGCCCGGAGCGGCTAGGGCGAGGCTGGGCTCGAGCCGGCAGTCCTTCAGCACCTCCAGCGAGCCGGGGTTCAGGTGATCTTCGATCTCGCCGGGCGCGCCGCCGGGGTTCGGGTGGTTGAACAGCCGGTCGTACAGCCGGACCTCGGCCGGGATCGCGTGCCTCGCCGACACCCAGTGCAGGGTCGCCTTGACCTTGCGGCCGTCCGGCGCGTCGCCGCCGCGGGTGGCCGGATCGTAGGTGCAGCGGAGTTCGACGACGTTGCCGTCGTCGTCCTCCACGACGTCGGTACAGGTGATGAAGTAGGCGTAGCGGAGCCGCACTTCCCGGCCCGGCGCGAGCCGAAAGAACTTCCGCGGCGGATCACGCCGGAAGTCGTCCCGCTCGATGTAGAGGACTCTGGAGAAGGGGACCTTGCGGGTGCCGGCGGAGGCGTCCTCCGGGTTGTTGATCGCGTCGAGTTCCTCGACGAGGTCGTCGGGGTAGTTCTCGATCACCACCTTGAGCGGCCGCAGCACGGCCATCGCGCGCGGGGCGGTCCGGTTCAGTTCGTTGCGGATCGCGAACTCGAGCTGGCTGAGGTCGACGACCGAGTCGTTCTTCGTCAGGCCGACGCGCGCGCAGAGGTCGCGGATCGCTTCGGGCGGACAGCCGCGGCGGCGGAGCGCGGTCAGGGTGGGCATCCGCGGATCGTCCCAGCCGTCGACCAGGCCTTCGTCGATCAACCGCCTGAGCTTGCGCTTCGAGGTCAGGGTGTAGGTCAGGTTGAGCCGGGCGAACTCGATCTGCTGCGGCAGGTGGATGCCGTCGATGTGGTCGAGGAACCAGTCGTAGAGAGGCCGGTGGTCCTCGAACTCGAGGGTGCACAGCGAGTGGGTCACGCCCTCGATCGCGTCGGACTGGCCGTGAGCCCAGTCGTACATGGGGTAGATGCACCACGTGGCGCCCGTGCGGTGGTGCTCCGCGTGCAGGATCCGGTACAGCACCGGATCGCGCAGGTTCATGTTCGACGAGGACATGTCGATCTTCGCGCGCAGCGTGTGCGCTCCGTTCGGGAACTCGCCGTTCTTCATCCGCTCGAACAGGTCGAGGTTCTCCTCCACGGAGCGGTCGCGGTAGGGGCTCTCGCGACCCGGTTCGTTCCAGCGCCCGCGGTAGGCGCGCGCCTCCTCCGGACTCAGGCTGCAGACGTAGGCCTTGCCCTTGCGGATCAGTTCGACCGCCCACTCGTAGAGCTGGTCGAAGTAGTCCGAGGCGTACAGCGCCTCGCCGCCCCAGTCGAAGCCGAGCCAGCGCACGTCGCGCTCGATGGCCTCGACGTACTCGGTGTCCTCCGCGGTCGGGTTCGTGTCGTCGAAGCGCAGGTTGCAGTGGCCGCCGTACTCCTCGGCGACGCCGAAGTCGAGGCAGATCGCCTTCGCGTGGCCGATGTGCAGGTAGCCGTTCGGCTCCGGCGGGAAGCGCGTGACCACGCGGCCGCCGTGCTTGCCGGCCGCGACATCGGCGCGCACGCGTTCACGGATGAAGTCGAGGGGCCTGGTAATGGCGGAATCGTCGGACATGGCGGCGGCCGGAGCGCTTTGCTGCGAAGCAGCGAAGGTTATCGCGCCCGGCGATCCGTCGTCAGCCGTCGAACCGGTAGCCCAGCCCGTGCACCGTGACGATGAACTCGGGCCGGCCCGGATTCGGCTCGATCTTCTGCCGCAGCGACGACACATGGACGTCGACGGTACGGGTCGTCGGCGTCGCGTCGTAGCCCCAGACCTCGTCGAGCAGGCGGTCACGGTCGTGCACCTCGCCGCGGTGCTCGATCAGGAACCTGAGCAGCCGGTACTCGAGCGCCGAGCAGGCGACCTCGGTCCCGGCGCCGTCTTCGCCGCTGCGCCACACCTGGGCGCGGTCGAAGTCGACGCGGATGTCGCCGAAACGGTAGCCGTGGGCTCCGTCGGTCGCTGTTGGCGATGCCGGCGCTTCGGCCTTGCTTCGTCGCAGCAGCGCCTCGATCCGAGCGAGGAGCTCCAGCGTCTCGAACGGCTTGGCGAGGTAGTCGTCGGCACCCAGTTTCAGCCCGACGACGCGGTCGACGAGTTCGTTACGGGCCGTCAGCATCAGGATGGGGATGTCGGTGCCGTCCCGGCGGAGGTCCCGGCAGACATCGAAGCCGTTCTTGCCGGGCAGGTTGACGTCTAGCAGGACGGCGTCGAAACCGCCGTCCCTGGCCGACTGTTCGCCCGACGGGCCGTCGGCCGCGATGACGACCTCGTAGCCTTCCGCGGTCAACCGGTCGCTGAGAGTGCGGGCAAGGCTGGGTTCGTCCTCGACCAGGAGCAGGCGCGCGCTCATGGAGTGTGCACCGGCAGCACGACGCGGAAGGCCGTGCGCCCAGGCTCGCTGTGCACCGTGATCGAACCGCCGTGCTTCTCTAGCGTGTTCCGCGCGAGGCTCAGGCCCAGGCCCGAACCGGGCAAGCCGCTCTCGCTTGCGGCGAGGCCGCGGACGAAGGGGTCGAAGATGCGCCGCTGCTCGGCCTTCGGGATGCCGGGGCCGCGGTCGGTGACGGCGATGGTGACCCCACGCCCGTCCGCGTCGCCGCTCGCATCGATTCCCACCCGTACCGCGCCGTCGGCGCCCCGGCCGTACTTGGCCGCGTTGTGCAACAGGTTCATGAAGACGGTGATCAGGCCCTCGCGGTCGCCCCGGAGCGAGGGCAGGTCGTCCAGCCCATCGAGCTCGAGTTCGACGCCGTTTTCCTCCAGAAACCACTTCGACTCGGCGACTGTCGTGCGCAGCAGTTCTCCGAGGTCGATCTCCGCCGTGGCTTTCCGTGCCGCACTCCTGCCGATGCCGGCCCACTGGAGCGCCTGCTGAACCAGCCGCGACAGCCGGCGCTCCTCGCGTTCGATGAGCTCGCCGTAGCCGCGGACATCATCTGACCTGTGGACGATCCCGCTCCGCAGGTTTTCGCCCGCCGAACGGATCGCCTGGAGCGGCGTGTTCAGCTCGTGGGAGAGGCCGGCGACGAAGTCGACCTGCTGGGCGGCCAGGGCCCGGGCGCGGCGGGCGGACACCAGGACCAGGGCGAAGGCGACGCCGATCAGGAACAGGGCGCCGGAGGCGTGGTAGAGGTTCCGCCGGCGGGCCGCGTCCGTCGCCGCTTCGAGCGATCCGCGACGGTGGGCGATCCGTACCAGCCACGCGCCTTCCGCTCGGTCGGCTTCGGTGGCGCCACCGCGACGTGCTGGTTCGCCGAACGGGAAGCGACGCCTGTCGCCACGGTTGCTCGCTCGGAAGTCCGGCCCGTCGCGGCGTTCGGGGAACGGCCGCTTCCGTAGCGCCCGGAACTCGATGTCCGCGGCTTCGGCAGGGGCCGTGGAGGCGCGCCCTGGAGCACCCGCCGGATCGGGATAGACCTGGCGCGGTGCTGGACCGGACACGTCGGTCACCGAAACCAGATATGGCGTCGCCCCGCCTGGAGACGAGGCGCCGAAGTGGCGTTCGATCAGCGCGGGCAGCATCTCCTGTTCGAGTACCGAGACGTCGAGGTCGGCCACGATCAGAGTCGTCGGCGGGCCTGACCGGCCGCCGGGCGTCCGCGTGGAAACCGGAATCACCAGTCGATCCGGGCGGGCTTCGGGCAGACGGCGCTCTGCCGGCCGCAAGGGGCGAACCAGTTCTTCCAGGTCGTCGGGTCCCGGGTCGGGCAGCAACCGGCCGCCGTCCTCGTCGAGCCGGGAGACGTCGCGCGTCCCTTCGCGGCGGTCGGTGACCACGATCCAGGTTTCGTCCAGAAGGTCCGGGAAGGCGGCGCTCTCGCGCCAGTCCCGGACGGCTCGGAGAAGCAGGTCCTCGAAAGGCCCGGATGCGTCGTCGCGGCGACGGCGCGGATCGTCTCGAGCCGCAAGCCAGGCTCCTGCCGCGGCCGTTCGCCGACCCGTGCGCTGGAACGAGGCGTGGAGCTGAACCAGTGGCGCGTCGATGTCGTTGGCAAGCAGCCGGCTCGATTCCTCCAGGTTCGCCCGCATCCGCTCGTTGGCGGCGGTGCTCAGGTCGCCGGTCCAGCGGTACTGCAGGACGGCGAGCGCCACGAGCAGCAACGAGGCTGCCACCGCGACGATCAGGGTCCAGCGGTCGCTCGAATCGCGTGCGTTCCGCGGTATGCCGGCAACAGGCATGGTTGGCAGTGTAGCGCCGCGGAAACCTCGTCAATGGAGGGCTTTACAAACGTTACAAACATCTTGCAACGGCTTGATGACGGACCGGCGGATCGAACCGTAGCGTCTTGCTCGTTCGTTCTTTCGCCACGGGAGGCGCCCGAAATGAAGATAGCCCTCGACCACTCGATCAGAATCCCCCGCGTTCTGCTTCTCGCTCTGCTGCTCGCGGCCACCGCTGCTTGCGCGGAGGCCCAGTGGTGCGAGGAGCGCCGGTCGAGGCGTGACTTCCGCGGCGACTTCACGGAGCGCCAGGAGCTTCGCGTCACCCGTCCCGAGGCGATGGCGGCCATGCGGCCGGCGCTCGATCTGGCCGGGGATGCGGGGCGCGGCAGGGAGTCTTTCCTCGAACTCTGCGCTCGCTGCCACCGAAGCGGCTCTCTCGGCGGCGGACCGGGTCCGGACCTCTCCGCCGTCGCGCAGTGGAGCGTGGAGAGGGTTCTGCGTGACATCGTGGACCCGAACGCCGAGATCGACGACGAACACGCGAGCTACGTCGTAGAGACCGTGGATGGCGAGGTCCATACCGGGTTGCTGGCGGAGAGCGCCGACGGCGGTGTGGCCCTGCGGCTGGCCGGGGACGTCCTGATCGAAGTTCCCGCCGAACGGGTCCGGGACGTGCGAAGCCACGGTCTGTCCATGATGCCGGAGGGGCTTGCGGCGGGGCTCAAGGCTGCCGACATGGCGGACCTGCTTGCGTTCCTGAACCGCTGACTGACCGAGCTGCAGCAAGTGTTCGCGGAGCCGAGCCGGAGAGTGGCTTTACAAGCATTGCAAACATCTTGCACGGGCTTGATGACTTGCGTCTCGGGTTGCCCGTAGCGTGTCACCACGTTCGACTCCCGACCACAAACCACAGGAGACACAACGAATGAACTGCCCGTTGAACCGTCTGACCCGTTTCGTCCGTGCGTTGCTGCTCGGGCTCCTGGTCGCGGCCTCCGCCTCCTTCCTCGGCGCCCAGGAGGGCGACGAGCCCCGCGCCAAGCGCGGCGTCCACGGCGACTTCGCCGAGCGCGACGCCGAGCGCATGGCCCGCGTGCTCCAGTTGACGGAGGACCAGAAGGAAGAGTGGCGCCGTTTGCGCGAGGAGCACGAAGCGAGTGTGCGGCCCCTGCTGCGCCAGATGCGCGAACTCACGGAACGTCTCGAGGCCGAGGCGAATCTCGAGAACCCCGACCCGGCCGTCGTCGGCCAGTTGGAACTCGACCGCCGTGCGGTTGCGCGTCAATTGAGGACCGCCCGAGTCGAGGCTCACGAGGACGCGACGCGGTTGCTCGACCGTGACCAGCGGATCCGATGGGAAGCCCTGCAGGAGAACGGTCGCGGCGGCTTCCGCGGACTCTTCGGCCCCGGCGGCCGCGGTCCTCGTCCTCGGAACTGAACGCGCAGGCATCACCTCCGCGCTACGGGTGGGCGTCCTTTGGGCGCCCGCCCCTTTTGTTTGGGGACGGCTAGGATCGCGCCTCATCGATCAAGTCGGGCGGCGCGATTCGCGGCCTGAGGAGGTGGTTCGTATGGCAGACGTTGCGTTCGTCGGACTTGGAGTCATGGGCTATCCGATGGCCGGCCACCTGGCGGCAGCCGGACATCACGTGACCGTTTACAACCGCACTGCGGCCAAGGCGGAGCAGTGGGTGGAGGAGCACGGCGGCAAGAGCGTCTCGACTCCGGCCGAAGCGGCGGCGGGCGCGGAGTTCGTCTTCTGCTGCGTGGGCAACGACGACGACGTCCGGGCCGTGACGCTGGAACCCGGCGGCGCACTCGAGGGCATGGCCGAGGACAGCGTCCTCGTCGACCACACGACGGCATCAGCCCGCCTTGCCCGCGAGCTCGCCGGCGCCTGCGCCGAGAAGGGCTGCGGCTTCCTCGACGCGCCGATCTCGGGCGGCCAGGCGGGGGCCGAGAACGGCGCTCTGACCGTCATGTGCGGCGGCGAACCGGACGCCTTTGAGCGAGTGAACGCGGTGATCGACTGCTACAGCCGTGCCGTCACCCTGCTCGGCCCAGCCGGCAGCGGCCAGTTGACGAAGGCGGTCAACCAGCTCTGCATCGCCGGCATCGTCCAGGGCCTCTCCGAGGGCATCCACTTCGCGGAGAAGGCCGGCCTCGACCCGTTGGCGGTGATCGGCGCCATCTCGACCGGTGCCGCCGGGTCCTGGCAGATGGACAACCGCGCCGAGACAATGGTCCAGGGCAAGTTCGACTACGGCTTTGCGGTCCAGTGGATGCGCAAGGACCTCGGGATCGCGTTGGAGGAGGCGCGCAGGAACGGTGCTCACCTGCCCGTGGCAGCGCTCGTCGACCAGTTCTATAGCGAGGTCACCGCGCTCGGCGGCCGGCGCTGGGACACGTCGAGTCTGGTGGCGCGGCTGCGGGCGATGAGCGAGGGCGGGACGAACTCCTAGCGCTCGCCGTCCTGACTCCTCCGGAGCGCCTCGTCCAGGGCGGCGCGCGCGATGGTCTGTTCCGGGTCGAGTTCCAGCGAGCGCTCCAGACTCCGCGCTGCTTCCCCGTACCGTTCAAGGTTGAGCAGGGCGACGCCCAGGTTGGAGAGGGCCGTCGCATCGGTGGGGTCGATGTCGAGCAGCGCCCGGTAGTGCTCGAGCGCCTCCTCGTAGCGGCCCGCGTTGAAGCGGAGGAAGCCGAGGCGGTCGAGCGCCTCGGTGTCGCGCGGGTCGAGTTCCAGCGTCCGCGCGAACTGCGCGGCGGCTTCCTCCAACCGGCCGAGTTCCTGCAGCGCCCGTCCCGTCACGCGATGCAGCGAGGAGGCCTCCGGTAGCTCGGGGGCAAGGACCAGGGCCCGTTCCATCGACTCGATGGCCTCCTCGTACCGCTCGAGTTCGAAGAAGGCGATGCCCATGCCGGCGACGGCCGGCGCGAACTCGGAGTCCAGTTCCAGGGCCTCCCGGTAGAGAGCGAGCGCCTCGTCATGGCGCTGTTGCGCTCGCAGCGTCTCCGCTCTGGAGTGGATCGTCGCGGTGGATGCCCGGTCCAGCAGGGAATGAAGGGCGGTGGCGTTCGGTGAGTCGGGGTCGATCGAAAGGGCCTTCCTCGCCGCTTCCACGGCTTCTTCGTGCCGACCGGCGAGCAAGTGAGCGTCGGCCAGACCGGCCCAGCCCAGGGCGAAGTCCGGGTCGATTTCGAGGGCGCGGAGGTACTGCTCGACCGCTTCGTCGTACCTGCCCTGCTTCTTCCTGAGTTCCCCGAGGTTCTGAAGGCCGTTCCGGTCTCGGGGATCGATCTCCAGCGCTCGGCCGAAGGCAGCCTCCGCCTCCTCGAAGCGGTCGAGGCCCATCAACGAGAGGCCGAGGTTCGAATGGGCGCCCGGGGAGTCGGGACGTTGCTCGACCGCGGTGCGGGTGGCCTTGAGACTCTCCTCGAACCGGTCGGCCTGGATCAATGCCTCGGACAGGTTGAGGTGAGCGTCGCGGGCCTCCGGATTGAGCGACACGATGTGGCTGAAGAGGCTCAGATCGTCGCGAAAGTTGCCCGTGTGCCTCCAGGTCAGACTCCCGAGCAGAGCAAGGACGGTCGCGACCAGGACCTTCCCCGCCGTGACCCCGGCGGCGGGAAGCCGGCCGGCAGCCCGGACCAGGGCGGTCACGGACAGTGTGAGCAAGCCGATCCCGGCCAGGTACTGGAAGCGATCGGCGACCAGCGCGAACTGCATGTATCCGTAGTCGATCAGGCCGAGTGCGGGCGAGAGGGTCGCGGCGTAGAAGGCGGCGCAGGCCAGCGGACCGCGGCCCCACCGGTCGCGGCCCTTCCACAGGACGACCGGTACCGCGACGGCTCCGGCGACATACAGCCAGCCCACTGGATCGCCGCTCCGTATGTCCCAGAGCGGGTAGATGACCGCCAGGTCGTTCGGCCAGACCAGCTTGCCGGCATAGAACCAGAGCGCGCGGCCGGCGATCAGTATCCGTTCCACGAAGGAGTAGTCGAGCGCCAGGGCTTCCCGCGTTCGGTAGAACGCCGTATCGGCGGCTGCGATCGCCAGGCCGACTGCGAAGAACGGCGCGGTGCGCAGCAGGTCGGGCCGGGAGATGCGGCCGCGTTGCCACCAGTGCCAGATCAGGAGCGCTGCGGGAAGCGTGACGACGACCGTCTTGGACAGCAGGCCGGCCGCGAACAGGCCCAACGCGAGCAGGTATTGCGCCGGTCGTTCGCGGTCGGTGAACCGGACGTAGGTGAGGAACGAGGTCAGGTAGAACAGGCCCGACAGCAGGTCCTTGCGCTCGATGACCCAGGCCACCGACTCGACGTGCAGCGGGTGGACGGCGAACACGGCGCCCACGACCCATGCGCCCGGCACGGCGAAACGCCGGAGCAGGTGCCACACCAGCAGCACGTTGACCGCGTGCAGGAGCACGTTGAGGACGTGGTAGGCGAGCGGCTCGAAGCCCCAGAGTTTGTGCTCCAGCCAGAAGGTCGTGTAGGTGACCGGCCAGTAGTGGCCTTCCTGCTCGATGTCGCTGGGCGAGAACCAGATGCTCTTCAGGCCGGAGGTCTCGCGGATGAACGACTGCTCGACGAAGATGGTGTCGTCCCATACGAAGCCGGCCTGGTAGGCGGGGACGAAGCTGATCGCGACCATCAGTACGAGCGCCGCGGCGGCGAGCCTCTCGCTGGGTGTCGTCACTGGCTTCCCGCGGCCGGCCGGCGCCGGCGGTAGACGAAACGTGTCGCGACGGCGAAGTTCGCCGCGCTGCCGACGGCTACGCCAGCGAACAGGGCGAGCAATGGCCGGGCCATGAAGGGCTCCACGAGGCTCGTCAACACCGCGTAGCTGCCGACGTTCGTCGCCAGCCCGACCGTGCTGGCGAAGGCGAATCGGGTCCATTGCCCGACTGCGCGTGCCGGAGGACGGTCGTCGAAGGTCAGCACCCGGTTCAGGCGCCAGTTCCAGGTCACGGCGGGCCAGAAGGACAGGAAGCGCGCCAGCAGATGACCAAATCCAACCGCCTGGAGGCCGAGGTAGACAGCGGTATCGACGAGCAGGCCGGTGGCGCCGACAGCGCCGAAGGAGAGCAGCCGCACCGGGAGGCCGAAGCGATACCGGTAGAGGCGAAACAGGTGGCGCAGAAAGGCGAGTTGCTGACGCCAGGTCAGCTTGCTCGATCCGCCGTGACGCGCTTTGAAGCGAATCGGCACTTCACGGACCCGAAGTCCGCCTCGCACCATGAGCTCGAGCCCTATCTTGAATCCGACCGGGGCTAGTTCATCGAGTGGGGGCAGCCGGCGCCGGTCGACGGCGAAGAACCCGGACAACGGATCCGCGCAATGGGTCAGCGGCCGCGTCAGCCGGGTGGCGACGCGGGAGTTCAGGGTGCGATAGCGGCTCCACGCGCCGTCGATTCGCCCGCCGGGGGCGTAGCGACTGCCGACCGCCATCCCGGCGTCGCCACAAAGGGCTGCGAGCAGCTCGGGAATCTGCTCCGGCGGATGGGACAGGTCGGCATCCAGGACGACCAACCGATCGAAGCGGGCCAGCCGGATGCCGTCCAGGACCGACTGGGAGAGGTCCCGGGGCCGCGCCCGCCGGACATGGAACCGCACGGGCAGGCTGCGGCCCAGTTCGAGCGCGACTTCTTCGCTGCCGTCGCGGGAATCGTCGTCGGTGAGGATCAACTCCCAGTCGAGTCGGGCGGCTTCCATCGTGGCCCGAATCCGTGTCGCCAAGGGCCGGATGTTGTCCGCCTCCCGATAGGTAGGCGCTACAACGCTGACACTCACTGGAAGCACACTCTGAAGTCGGCGGACACGCGGTACTCGGTTCGTGCTGCTCCTAGTCCTCGATTCGCTCCACGCGGGGGACCACACCCAGCAGGGGGCCGCGAGAGAACAGGGTCCCCAGCGGCCCCTCCTCGGCGTCCACGCCGGCGGGCAGCACCGGAACGGTCAGTCCCACCCCCGCTTCCCGGCGCAGCAGCGGGGCGGCGGCCGACGCCGTGCCGGTGTTCAGCCAGTACCAGGCGCCGTCTTCGAGTCCATCGGCTTCCAGCCGGCCGGACACCGCGGCGCCGTCGTCGAAGCAGCCGGGCAGAAGCGCCACGATCAGGCCGTCCTCGCCCGCGTCGAGCACCTGACTCTCCGCATCGGCCTCGCCGCAGGCCAGGCGTACGGTGGCCCGGCTGCCGTCCAGCGGCCGGCCGACGATCCCGCCGCCGCCTTTCCAGTACGGAGCGACGTGCTCGCCGTCCCCCTCCAGGTCCACGAGATGGGGAACGATGCCCATGAAGCCGGTCTCGTCGTGCACCATCAGCGTGCCGTGCCACGTGCCCAGGACCGACAGCACGAAGCGGCGGTCGCCGCTCGGCCGCGCCGTGACGCCGCCCGGGACCGGAGGCCTCAGAGCAGGATTCAGTGACTCCTCGCAGACCAGGGGGGCGACCGCGACGTTGCGGTCGCCGTTGACCCAGTACCAGCCGTCGCCGTCGATGCCCTCGAAGGTCATCTCGCCCTCGAGCGGCCGGCCGTCCTCGGCCGTGCACATCGGCTGGCTGACCGTGCGCACGATCAGGCCGTCCTCGCCGGCGTGCTCGCGGCTCGTGTATCTCTTGCCGACGCACTCGATCCGGACCATCGCCGACGCGCCGTCGGCGGGCCTGACGGCGAACCCTCCCGTGCCGTGCCAGTACGGCGCCACGCGGGACGGACACACCGGCTCAGGCTCGGGCTCAGGCTCGGGCTCGGGTTCTGGCGGCGGCGGTTCTGGCGGCCCGCCACAGCGGTCAGCGCCGCCGGGATACCCGTAGGACAGGTCAAATGCCTCCGCGAGATTGCCCGCGAGGTCCTTGATCGGGTTTTCGGAGGGCGGCGTGTAGACCAACCTCCAGACCTTCCGCACGTCCGACGGCGAAGGGAGTGGCGGACGCAGCTCTAACACCAGGGCACTGTCGCCGAACACGCCGTAGCCGATGCGCACTCCGCTCAAACCCCGGTCAACGTCGCATATCTTGAACTCGAAGGCATCCGTCCCGGGGACCGAGTCCGTGTCGAGTGGCTCGCTGGCGGCAATGACCCAATCACCGCGTCCTCCCGGCGTGACCGCGTACAGCGAGACGTTGCCCCCTATCGTGGGCGGCGTCGTGTCCTCCTGCGTCCACGCGGACGTCGCCGAGCCCAGGAGGATCACCACCAGGCTGGCGTGCGCTAGCCGGCCCACTACTCCTGCTCCTCGACCCTCGGCACCACGCCCACCAGGGGGCCGCGAGAGAACAGAGTTCCCAGCGGACCCTCCTTCGCCTCTACGCCGGCGGGCAGCACCGGAGTCGTGAGGTCCACGTCAGCGCCCCGCCGCAGCAACGGGGCCGCGGCCGACGCCGTGCCAATGTTCAGCCAGTACCAGGCGCCGTCTTCCAGTCCGTCGGCTTCCAGCCGGCCTGAAACCGGGGCGCCGTCCCCGTCGAAGCAGCCGGGCAGAAGTGTCACGATTAGGCCGTCCTCGCCCGCGTCCAGCACCTGAATCTCCGCGTCGGCCTCGCCGCAGGCCAGCCGTACAGTGGCCCGGCTGCCGTCGAGCGGCCGGCCGACGATCCCGCCGCCGCCCTTCCAGTACGGCGCGACGTGCTCGCCCTCTCCCTCCAGGTCCACGAGATGCGGCACGATGCCCATGAACCCGGTTTCGTCGTGCACCATCAGCGTGCCGTGCCATGCGCCCCGGACCGAGAGCACGAAGCGGCGGTCGCCGCTCGGGCGCGCGGTGACGCCGTCGGGCACCGGAGGCCTCAGCTCGGGATTCAGCGACTCCTCGCAAACCAGGGGTGCGACCGCGACGTTGCGGTCACCGTTGATCCAGTACCAACCGTCTCCGTCGATGCCCTCGAAGGTCATCTCGCCCTCGAGCGGCCGGCCGTCCTCGGCCGTGCACATCGGCTGGCTGACCGTGCGCACGATCAGGCCGTCCTCGCCGGCGTGCTCGCGGCTCGTGTATCTCTTGCCGACGCACTCGATCCGGACCATCGCCGACGCGCCGTCGGCGGGCCTGACGGCGAACCCTCCCGTGCCGTGCCAGTACGGCGCCACGCGGGATGGACACACCGGTTCGGGTTCAGGCTCGGGTTCCGGCTCGGGCTCGGGCTCGGGCGGAGGTGGAGCGGGCCCGATGTCCGTGCAGTCAACGGTCTCTCCGTCGTCGTCCCGGATCGAGATCGTCAGCTTGCCGCCGCCCACCACGCCCGGCGATCGCGGCGCGAGGCTGATCTCAACCGACTCGCAGTCGTCGTCGAAACTGTCGCCCGTCGCCGTCACGATGACGAACTGCACTCTCCTGTTCGCCGGAAAGTAGAAGTACGACGGGAAGAACCAGTAGTCGGCGGCGGTGGCTCCGCCGTGGTGCGTCACCTCCCAGTCAACCCACACTTCGCGCTCGGGTACCCGGTCCAGATTGACCGTTATGCCCCTCGAGAGGCCCTCTCCCAGACTGAAACTCTCCGAGACCAGTCGCACCGTCACTTCTGGGTAAGTGTCTTGTGCGGATGCCGCCGCCGCCCACGCCCCCAGGGCCAGCGCGGTCCCAAGGAAACGGCCGGCGACCGACGCGATCTGACCGATGTCGTTCCGGTGCATGTTCATGGCCCGCGGTCAGTGCCTCGGGAAGGCGTACGCAGTCAGAATCCGCTGCACCAGGGCGATCTGACCGGACACGCCCTGCTTCCTGTAAACCTGCTTCAGAAGCCAGCGGACGTAGCTTTCCTTGTAGCCCGCCTTCGCGGCGATCTCGCGCACCGGCCGGCCCTCGGCCAGGAGCGCGGACACCCGGCTCTCCGACGGCGACAGGCCGAGCAGTACCGACAGCCGGACCGGGTCGATGCGCGGACGGCTCTCCGGGTCGACCACCAGCACCAGCGCCGCTACCCGCCGACCTCCGAAGTCCGCCTGCGCGGCGTCCACTGGGTGTACGTGAAGCTCGAGCCGCGACCGCAGCAGCGGGCGGCTGATCGTCATCGAACCGCCGGCCGGCGGCGTCTCGCTCCCGAACGCCGGCATCGCTCGCTTCAGCAGCCTCTGCAGGCGGCCGTCATCCGCCGGCAGCGAGGCGTGCAGGGCGCCGCTGCGGTCGGACAGCCCCGAGCCGCGGCTCACGATGTCAAGAGCGGGGCTGTTTGCCGCCAGCATGCGCCCGCTGCGGTCCAGGTGCAGGACGCCGATCTGACTGTTGTCCAGCAGGCCGGCCAGGCCGGCGCTCAGCGCGTCGGCGGCAGCCAGCGACTGACGGATGCGCACGAACTGGCGGACATGCGGCAGCAGAGACTCGATCAACTGGAGCTGAGCGGACTGCCAGCCCCGGCTCTCGACGGGGTCATTGAGGGCCCAGACGATCCGCAGGCCGTCCAGGCCCTCGAGGCGCGTAAGCAAGCCGTTCTGGTTGTGGGTGCGCCGCCATCCCTCGTTGTACGCGACCGACGTTCTCAGCTCCCTTTTCGTGTACAGGTCGGGGGCATGGATCAGTTGGCCGGCGGGACGCTCAATGACGCGAGGCGGCGCTTCGTCGAGTGGGTAGTAGACGTCGAGGTACAGGCGGGTCAGGTCGTCTCGAGACTCGCCGCGGTAGAAGTGCTGGTAGAAGTGGACCCGAAGATCGTCGCCGGAACCTTCGCTTACCGTGAGCACGTTGCCCTTGGTGCCGCAGACCTCTTCGATGAGAGCGGCGGTGGCGGGCCAGTGGGCGTCGTCGAGCGCGGACCGATGTAGCGACGCAAGGACGCGATCGAAAGCACCGAGTGCGTTCACGACACGTCCTTTTCTCGTCTTCCCTCAGCTCCGCCGTCCCCTCAATAGTGTGACGCCCAAGAGTGATCGTCTCGCGATCAAGCCGGGGCGAAACGCGACAAATCAACAACCGGACCAGTCCACCCTCACGCAGAAGTGGTGGACACGTTCGCGTCGCCGGCGACGTAGAACCGCCAGAGCCGGTTCGGGGCTCGCGTGACGCCAATGCGGCCGCTGCGGCCCGGGCTCTCGGGAGGCGGCGTGCCGTCGTCGACGATGAGGATCGGCAGGCGGTGCCGGGGATGAGTGGCGGAGCCGACCAGATCGACGCCATCGTCGCGACGGTCGAGGCCGAAGGCCTGGCAGAGGCGGGCGGGACCTGAGCAGAGGTCGACCACGCGGAACGGCTCGGTTGAACGCCTGCGGCTGGCCGCGTTGCGGGCGCGGCGCATGGCGCCGGCGCCGCCCAGCGGCGCCGCGGCGCGCAGCAGGACGGCCGAGCAGACGCCGTCCTCGCCGCAGACGACGTTGGCGCAGTGGTGCATGCCGTAGGTGAAGTAGACGTACAGGTGTCCGGGCGGCCCGAACATCGTCCGTGTGCGGTTGGTGAGACCCCGGTAACCGTGGCTGGATGGATCGTCCGCGCCCTCGTAGGCCTCGACCTCGACGATCCGGGCGGCGCGCCTGCCACGGACGAGGACCTTGTTCAGGAGCCGCGGCGCGACCTGGAGCGCCGTGGGCGTGTAGAACGAGCGGGGGAGCGGCGAGAAGCGGGAGGAGCCGGCGCTCAGACGGGCACCTCGTCCAGGTCGGTCTCCGGCCCCATGTAGGCGCGGATCTCGGCCGGGGTCTCCATCTTGGTGTACTCCGGCGCGTGGACGCTGACGTAGAGAACTTCGGCGGTGAAGATGGGCCGTCCTACGTGGCTGCCGCGGTAGCCGAGGGTCCAGGAGGTGCGGCCCCAGTGGCGGATGGCGAGATCGATGTCGAGCAGATCGCCGTCGGTGACCGAGCCCAGGAAGTCGATCGTCGTGCGGCGGAGCATCATCTCCCAGCCCAGCTTCGCCCGCACCTCCCGGATGCCGAGCAACCAGTTCTCGAGCGCGTCGTCCATGTACGCCATGTAGTGGGCGTTGAAGACGACGCCCTGTTTGTCGACCTCGCCGTAGCGGACGCGGATCGTGTGCCGGTAGGGCGTGGTCACGTGCCGGAGCGCGGCTGGAAGCTCGGTTCGAGGCCGAGCGCCCAGGCGGCGAAGGCCCACTGGTCGGCGACGTCCTCGATCTGCATCCAGGTCGGCTTGCCGGCGCCGTGGCCGGCCCGGGTCTCGACCCGGATGAGAACCGGGTTGTCGCAGCCCTGCGCCCGCTGCATCTCGGCCGCGTACTTGAAGCTGTGCCAGGGCACGACGCGATCGTCGTGGTCGGCGGTCGTGATCAGGGTCGGCGGGTAGCAGGCCCCTTCCTGCACGTTGTGGAGCGGAGAGTAGGCGTACTGGGCCCGGAACTCGTCCTCGTTCTCGGAGAGGCCGTAGTCGGTCGACCAGTTGCGGGCGTTGGCGCTCGGCAGGTGGTAGCGCAGCATGTCGAGAACGCCGACCGCCGGCAGCGCCGCCGCGAACAGGTCGGGCCGCTGGTTGAGCGTCGCGCCGACCAGGAGCCCGCCGTTGCTGCCGCCTTGGATCGCGATGCGCCCGGCGCTCGTGTAGCCCTCGGCGACCAGCCACTCGGCGGCGGCGATGAAGTCGTCGAAGACGTTCTGCTTTTTCTCCTTGGTGCCGGCGAGATGCCACTCGCGGCCGTACTCGCCACCGCCGCGCAGGTTCGGGATGGCCAGGACACCGCCCATCTCGAGCCAGGCCAGACGGGACGAGGAGAAGCCGGGCGTCAGCGAGATGTTGAAGCCGCCGTAGCCGTAGAGCAGGGTCGGATCGTCGCCGTTCTTCTCGAGCCCCGCGCGTTTGGTGATGAACATCGGGATGCGCGTGCCGTCCCGGCTCTCGTAGAAGACCTGCTCCGTCTCGTAGCCGTCGAGTTCGGCGTCGATGGCCGGGCGGCGAATCAACGTGCTTTCGCCGCTGGCCACGTCGTAGCGGTGGATCTGGGACGGCGTGCCGAAGCTGGAGTACGAGTAGAAGGTTTCGGTGTCCTCCCAGCGGCCGCCGAAGCCGCCGGCGGTGCCGATCCCCGGCAACTCGACCTCGCCGGCTGGTGTGGCGCCTTTGGCGCCGTTCGGCTCGGCCAGACGGACGACGGTGCGCGCATCGTGCAGGTAGTTCAGAACCAGTTTGCCGCCCACGGCGGAGGCGTACGAGAGGGTGTCCTCGGCTTCGGGGACCACTTCGTGCAGCATGGGGTTCCCTTCGGGCGATCCGTCGTTCAGGTCGACCGCGACGATCCGGTTGCGCGGCGCGTCCCTGTTCGTCTCGAACAGGAACACCGGGCCCACGTTGACGATGTAGCCGTAGAGAGCGTCCCACTGGTCGAGCAGCGGGCGGATCGCCGAGTCCGGTTCGTCGATCTTCCGGTAGTGGACCGCGTTTTCCAGGTACCCCTCCTGCAGGCTGACCAGCAGGTACTCGCCGTCCTCGGAGACCGAGGCGTAGGGGTTGCGACGGGGGTGCTCGGGCTGGCTGAACACGAGCCGGTCCTCGCTCTGGTCAGTGCCCAGGACATGAAAGTAGACGGACACCGCCTTCGAGCCGTCGCCCCTGGTCGTGTCGTCCTCGCGCGGGGGATAGCGGCTGTAGAAGAAGCCCGAGTTGTCCGGCATCCAGGACACCCCCGTGAACTTCGTGTAGTCGATCAGGTCGCCGGTGTCCTCGCCGGTCTCGACGTCGCGGACCTTCCACTTCCGCCAGTCCGAGCCGCCGTCCGACTGCGCGTACGCGACGTAGCGCCCGTCGCGGCTCGGCGTCATCCCTGCCAGCGCCACGGTCGCGTCCTCGCTCCAGGTGTTCGGGTCGAGCAGGACGCGGCCCGGCGGCTCGTCGCCCTCCTGGTCCATCGACTCCGCCACGTAGACCACGCTCTGGTCCTGGAGTCCGTCGTTGTGGCTGTAGAAGTAGCGCTCGCCGCGCTTGCCGGGGGTGCTCCAGCGCTCGTAGTTCCAGATCTGGCGCAGCCGGTCCTCGATCGCTTCGCGACCTGGGAGTGCGGCCAGGAATGGCTCCGCGACTTCGTTCTGTGCAGCGACCCAGGCCGCCGTTTCCTCGCCGTCTAGGTCCTCGAGCCAGCGATACGGGTCCGAGACCTGGACCCCGAAGTAGTCGTCGACCTGGTCGACCGTCCGGGTCTCCGGATACTCGACCGGCCCCGGGTCGAAGGTGTCGGAGGAACAGGCCAAGAGGGACAGGACGAGAGCCGGCAGAAGCCGGCGAAGATCGGGTTTCATGATGGGGCCGGATTATAGGGGGATCGGTGCCGCCCGCCGTGGTGGTCTGTGTAGGGTTGGTGCATGGCTAGCTTGAAGCCAGGCGGGGACGACGATCGATGTGCCGGGAACGAGCGCGACGAACGGCTGCAGGCGAGACGCGAAACCGCCAGGCCGCGTTCCGTGACACCGACCTCGGGGCCGTTGGACCTCGAAGAGGCGAGGCACATGCGGGGATGGAGCTGGGTCGGTGATCTCTGGGAGTTGAGGTCGAGTCGGCTAGAGCGGTTCTCGTCGAAGCTCGGCGCCGAGTGAGCCGTGAGGTGTCACCCGTGATCCGCGTCCCTGTACGGCCCGATCTGCTGAGGTGGGCCCGCGAGCGGGCTGGTCGGAGTGCAGAGGGCTTGTCGCGGCGCTTCTCGAGGATCGAAGCGTGGGAGCGTGGCGAAGTTCAGCCGACACTGAAGCAGTTGGAGAGCTTCGCCAAGGCCACACACACGCCGATCGGTTACCTGTTCCTGCAAGAGCCGCCCGTCGAGTCCGTACCGATTCCGGACTTCCGAACGGGGGTGAGGGCTCAGCTGGGCCGCCCTAGTCCCAACCTGCTGGACATGGTCCACCTCTGTCAGCAGCGTCAGAACTGGTATCGGGATCACGCACGAATGGCCCATGAGCCGGCGCACGCGTTCGTAGGGTCGGCCCGCGTTGGAGACGATGTGGGCGAGACGGCATCTATCATTCGTGGAGCGCTCGGTCTCGATCTGGAGGAACGGAAGCGGCTTGGCACCTGGACGGACGCGCTTCGGCGGTTCATCGCGCAAGCGGACGATTTGGGCGTTCTGGTGATGGTCAGCGGTGTCGTTGGCAGCAACAACCGGCGACCGCTTGATCCGGAGGAGTTTCGAGGCTTCGCGCTCGCTGATCCACTGGCGCCACTTGTCTTCGTCAACGGGGCGGACACCAAGGCTGCCCAGATGTTCACCCTGGCGCATGAGATCGCGCATGTCTGGCTGGGCCAGTCCGCAGTGACCGATGCAGGGATCCGAACGGTGCCCGACGAAGAGACCGAGCGGTGGTGCAATCGGGTGGCGGCTGAACTCCTGGTGCCCCTCGAAGTTGTCCGCAAGGAGTTCGACGTCCGTTCAGAACTTGCCAACGAGGTGAGGCGCCTCGCGCGTCGCTTCAAGGTGAGCACGCTGGTCGTCTTGAGGCGCATCCACGATGCCGGAGCGCTTTCCCGTGAAGAGCTCTGGACCGCCTACGACGAGGAACTCGCTCGCTTGCGCGCTCTGTCGAAGGGGAGTGGTGGGAACTTCTACTTGACCTTGGGGGCGCGAGTCAGCAAGCGCTTTGCTCGGGCGCTTGTGGAGAGCACGCTCGAGGGTCGGACGGGGTTTACAGAGGCGTTCGGAATGCTCGGCGTCAAGAAGATGGAGACCTTCAACGAGCTAGGCCGAAAACTGGGAGTTGGCTACTGATGGGCTATCTCCTGGATGCAAACGTGATGATCGCGGCGCAGAACCTCCACTATGGCTTTGACTTCTGTCCCGGCTTCTGGGACTGGCTTCTAGTCGCCAACGAAGCTGGGCAGGTCTTCAGTGTCGAGAAGGTTGGGGACGAGGTGCTCGGGCTGGGCGATGAACTGTCCGACTGGGCCTCTGAAGTGGGTGGCGGGTTCTTTCTTCGACCCGACGCATCCGTCTTTCCGGCGATGGGGGAGGTCAGCGGTTGGGTGAACGGCCAGGGCTATGAGCCGTCAGCCGTCAGTACCTTCCTTCAGAACGCCGACTACTACCTGGTTGCTCAGGCTCGGGCAGGCGACCACGCGGTGGTGACGCACGAAGTGCCTTCGGGTTCGACCCGGAAGATCAAGATCCCCAACGTGTGCATCGGTCTTGGTATCAAGTGCATGACTCCGTTTCAGATGCTCCGCGTGGAAGGTGCACGGTTCGTTCTCGAGACCGCTAGCTGAGGCGGCACCGCCGCGATCCGGGGCGACCTACAACCCCAGAACCTCCCGGCACCACTCGCTGACTGCCTCCGCGACCTCGTCGTCCACGTCCTCCTGCCGGCGACCTGACCGCTTCAGGACCTGCAAGCTGTGGTCGCCGCCGTCGACCAGGTGGAGGGTCGCGCGAGAGCCGAGCCGGTCACAGACGCCGGCCAGCAGTTCCGGGTCGGCGAGCCGGTCGCGCGTGCCGTTCAGGAAGAGCAGTGGCTTCCCGACCTGGTTCAGGTGATCGGCCCGCGACGTTCCGGGCTTTCCCGGCGGGTGCAGGGGGAAGGCGTGGAACACGAAGCCGGCGACGTCGAGAGCATCGACGGCGTCAGCGCCGGAGGCCATGCGGCCTCCCATCGAGCGTCCACCCGCAAGAAGCGGTAGTTCAGGGCGCATGGCCCTGGCATGCGCCACCGCCGCCCGAACGGATCGCTGCAGGACAAGCGGCGGGTCTGGACGGCGTCGGCCCGCTTCCGTGTAGGGAAACTGGAATCGGAGCGTGGCGATTCGAAGCCCGGCCACGCCTCGGGCGAAGGTCTCGATCGTCGCGTGACGCATGCCCGCGCCGGCCCCGTGAGCGAAGACAAGGAGGCAGCGTGGCGCTTCGGGCTCGAGCAGCAGGACGCTGACCCGCCGGTCCTCACCGATGGCGATGCTGGTTTCGCTGACCCGCGTCATAGTCCGAACATCTCCGCCGCCAGGTCGGCCAGCGTGTCGCCGATCGCCAGCGACGCCGTCGCGCCGGGTGACGGTGCGTTCAGCACGTGGAGCATCCTTGGACTCGTCTCGATCGCGAAGTCGTCGACCAGGTTGCCCTTGCGGTCCAGGGCCTGGGCCCGGACGCCGGAGCCACCGGGCATCAGGTCGGAGTCGCTGAGATCGGGGACGAAGCGGCGCAGGTCGCGGGCGAAGCGGGCGCGGCTGCCGGAACGCGCCATCTCGCTGATGCCGACCTTCCAGAAGCGGAGGGCCATCTTCCAGAAGCCGGGGTAGCTCAGACTGCTCCAGGTGTCGCGGGCGTCGAAGCTGCCGCGGTCGTAGCCCTCGCGCTTGAGCGCCAGGACCGCGTTGGGGCCGGCCTCGACCGAGCCGTCGACGCGCCGGGTCAGGTGGACTCCGAGAAAGGGAAAGCGGGGATCGGGGACGGGGTAGATCAGTCCGCGCAGCAGGTGGCGGCGCTCCGGAGCGATGTCGAAGTACTCGCCGCGGAAGGGCACGATCCGCACGTCCGGATCGAGACCTGCCATGCGCGCCACGCGGTCCGATTGAAGGCCGGCGCAGTTGATCGCGTGGCCGGCCTCGAAGTCGCCGGCGGTGGTCTCCACGACGACTCCGTCAGGGCGTGGCGCGAGACCGGTGACGCGCGTCCGCAGATGGAGGGAGACACCGGCCGCCTCGAGCTCTTCGGCGTAGGCGCGGGCCACGGCCTTGAAATCGACGATGCCGGTCTCGGGAACCCAGAGCGCGTCGACGCCCGTCGCGTGAGGCTCGAACTCGGGGATCCGTTCGGGCGGCAGGCGCTCGAGTCCGGCAAGGCCGTTCGCCCGGCCGCGACGCTCCAGTTCGTCGAGTCGGGGGATCTCCTCCGGGTCGGTCGCGATGACCAGCTTGCCGCAGATCTCGTAGGGGATTCCATGCTGGTCGCAGTAGTCGATCAGCCGCTTGCGGCCGCCGACGCAGTTGCGCGCCTTGAGCGAGCCGGGCTTGTAGTAGAGGCCGGAGTGGATGACGCCGCTGTTGTGGCCCGTCTGGTGA
The DNA here is from genome assembly GCA_011525365.1 of Acidobacteriota bacterium. GTDB lineage: Bacteria > Acidobacteriota > Thermoanaerobaculia > Multivoradales > Multivoraceae > Multivorans. The sequence goes on along the minus strand of WTGQ01000002.1, from coordinate 3,210,421 downwards.
ACGGCGGGCCTGGGCTCCGCCTCGACCACGCGGATGTCGATCTGTCCGAAGCGCCGCGAGAGACTCCGGGCCGTGGCGAGACCGATGATGCCGGCCCCGATGCAGACGACGTCGGCGCGCTCGGGCAAGGCGGGCTCAGGCGCCTTCCGCGGCGGCGCCTTCGGCACTGGCGTCGTCGGCTGGACGCTCCGCGGGCGCTGGCGGCAGCGCGCTCGGATAGGTGCCGAGGATGCGGAGCTCCTTCGTTTTCGCTTCGATCGCCTGGAGCGCCTCTGTCACCGGCACCGAGGCGGCGTGCCCCTCGATGTCCAGGTAGAAGCAGTAGCGCCAGGGCGTTGCCGGGATCGGCCTGGACTCGATCTTGGTCAGGTTGACGCCGCGCCGCGAGAAGCTCCGCAGCACCTCGCCCAGGTCGCCCGGCTGGTGCCCGGTGACCAGAAGAAGCGAGGTCTTGCACGGTAGGTCGGGCGGGCAGGGCGCCGCTTCCGCGGCCACCTCCACGAACCGGGTGAAATTCCCGGCCTGGTTCTGGATGCCATGAGCGAGGATCTCCAGTCCGAAGACCCGCGCCGCCGGCTCGCTGGCGATGGCGCCGACCGACCGGTCGTTGCCTTCGCGGACGCGGGCGGCCGCGCCGGCGGTGTCGAACTCGGGTTGCGCCCGCAGCCAGTCGTGGTCGTGGAAGAACTGGTCGCACTGGCGGAGCGCCTGGGGGTGTGAGAGCACGAGCCGAAGATCCTTGATCTTCGTCCCGGGCAGTGCGAGCAGGCAGTGCGCGACCTTGCTGATGACTTCCGCGGTGATCACCAGACCCCCTTCGGCCAGGAGGTCGTAGGTCTCGTTGATGCTGCCCGCGGTGCTGTTCTCGATGGGCAGCAGGGCGATGTCGTGGCGACCGTCCCGGACGCCCTCGGCGGCGCTCCGAAACAGCTCGTAGCCCTGGAGCACGACGCCTCCGGGCCGTCCGGCGTACTGCCGCTGGGCGGTCAGGTGACTGAACGAACCCTCGACGCCCTGGTAGGTGACGCGCAGGGGCGCCCGGTCGAGATCGCGGATGTAGCCCTGCTGCGCCGCGATCGACATCTCGATCAGCAGCCGGAAGATGCGCTCGGTCTGGTGAGGGTCGAGGTCGAGTTCGGCGGCGATGGTCCGCACCCGGGTCAGCAGTTGCTCCTCGCGCAACTGGTCCCGGAACGGAAAGGCGGCGGCGATCTTGGCGCCCGCGACATCGCGCGACAGTTCGACGCGGCGCCGGAATCCCTTCAGCAGCTCTTCGTCGACGCGCTCCAGCTCCTGGCGAACCGCTTCGAGATCGGGCAACAGGTCATTCTCGGCAGCGGCCATGAGGTGCTCGACTTTCGCGGCCTCCGGTGGCCGCCCGGCGCAGTATACGGCGTAAACGACTGGGTACGCGGGTCTTCTGACCCGCTGCCGCCGCAGGCGGCTTGGTAGACGCGCCGGCCGCCAGGCCGGCTCCTCTCTGGCGTTCTACCGGGCAAGCTCCTAGTTGGAGTGCGGCCGGATGGCGACCTTCAGGGCGTGCCGGCCGATCATCAGGTCGAGCGCCTCCCTCAGCCGGTCGAGGGGCAGCTCGCGTTCCACCAGTGCGCCGTACCGCTCCGGCGCGCCGATCAGCCGGTCCAGCGCCGCGCGGAACGACGAGGGCCGATGGTGGTAGACGCCCAGCAGGGTCTGTTCCTGGTAGTGGACCCGCTCGGCGTCGATCACAAGCTCGGTTCCCGGCCGGCAGCCACCGAACAGGGCGGCGACGCCGCCGGGAGCGAGCGACTTGACGGCGTGATCCCAGCCGGCGGGCGTACCGGTCGCGTCGATCGCGAAGTCGAAGGAGTCCTCGGCCGCCGGGCCGCTGCCATCGCCGGCGCGGCCCAGACGCGTCTCGGCCGCGCCGAAGGAGCGCGCCTTGTCGAGGCGGTGGCTGTGCGGGTCGGCGGCGCAGACGTGAGTACGCATGCTGTGGAACAGGTCGATCAGCATGAGCCCCAGCGGCCCGCAGCCGATGACCAGGGTTCGCGCCTCTGTGGGTGGAGCGCTCCAGGCGCCAAGGCAGCGTTCGAGGCAGTGAACGGCGCACGCCAGAGGCTCCGCCATGGCGGCGACCACGGGTTCGAGCCCGTCGGGGCGCGTGTGAACGCTGCGCTTCGCGACGGTTTCGGGTATCAGCAGGTAGTCGGCGAAGGCGCCGTTCAGGTAGACGAGGTTGCGGCAGAGGTTCTCCCGTTTGTGCCGGCACGGTGTGCACTCGCCGCAGGAGGCGCTGTTGGCGATGACGACGGCGTCGCCCTCGGTGTGAGCGGCCCCGGCGCCGGCCCGGACGACGGTGCCGGTGACCTCGTGGCCGAAGGGCGATGGCAGGGCCAGCATGGTGGGATGGCCGCCGCGGCGGTAGACCTTGACGTCGGTGCCGCAGGTGGTCGCGGCGTCGACCCGGATCAGCAGTTCGCCGGGACCCGTTTCCGGCATCGGCAGTCGCCTCAACTCGAGGCTCCCGGGGCCGGTGAGAAAGGCCTGGGTCTGGTGCTCCGGGATCATGCCTTCAGGGGTGCAACAGTACCTTCAGGGCTTCCCGTCGGCGGCACAGGTCGACGGCTTCGGCGGCGCGGTCCAGAGGCAGGCGGTGGGTGACCAGCGGCGTCGGGTCGAGCGCGCCCTCGTGGAGCAGATCGAGCACCCTCGCCTGCTCGGCGGGGGAGCCCGAGTAGGCGCCGATCACCTGGCGCTCGGACCTGAAGACGGCGTTGATGTCGAACGAGACGCGGGCATCGTGAGCGGCGTGCGCGAAGAGCACGACACGGCCACCAGGCCGGGTGACTTCGAGCGCCAGGTCGAAGGCTCTCTGGCCTCCGGCCGTGTCGAAGACGGCGTCGGCGCCGGCTTGAGGCTTCGCGGGGTCCGCCAGGTCGGCGATCGCGTCGGGTGGCACCACGGTGTCGGCGCCGAGCCGCCTTGCCGTGGCCCGTCGGCCGGCGTCCGGTTCGGCGATCACGATTCGAGCGCCGGGCGAGACCGCCCGCACTACCAGCAGGTGGAGCAGACCCATCGAGCCGGCGCCGATGACGACGATCGCGGGCGTCTTCCGGCGCAGGTCGGCGCGATCGATCCCCCGCAGCACGCAGGCGGCCGGTTCGACGAACGCGGCCGCTTCGTCGGCGAGCCCGTCGTCGAGCTTTCGCACGGTGCGTTGTACCGCCCGGGCCTTCAGCCGTAGACGCTCACTGAAACCACCCGGGTCCAGCAGGTTCTCCGCGAATTGGGAACACATCGTCTCGGCGCCGGACCGGCATAGTCGGCAGTCGCCGCAGGGGGCGTGGTGTGGAGCGATGACCCGGTCGCCGGGCGCAAGCGAGTCAGCGTGGCTCGCGATCACCCTGCCGACGACTTCGTGCCCGAGCACCTCTCCGGGCGCACGATCCGCGTCGGCCAGCTTGTAGAGATCGGTTCCGCACAGGCCGCAGTAGACGAGTTCAATCAGCGCCTCGCCGGTTCTGATCGGCGGCTCCGGTGCCTCAGCGAGTTCCAGACTGCCTGCGGCGGTGGTGCGGGCGACCTTCACTTGTCTGCCTTGATCCGGTTCAAGCGCGGCATGTCGTTCCCGACAGGCATTCTAGTGAGGCGAAGGGCGGGGCGGCTTTGACTCGGAGGTCGGGGTCGTGTAGGTTGCGCCTTCCGCCGGGTCCAGCTCGCAGTCCCCTGGTCGCCATTGCGACCGACAACGCTCGGTTGCCGCGCCAGGGTTGATGCAGCGGTGGACATGAGTCCTCGCCCCTGCTTGCTCGCCCGCGCCTCAAGACCGCCTCATCACACTCTCCCGACCCGAGGAGTTCGTTTCCCTATGCCCAAGAAGTCTCGCCCGCGCGGCCGGCGTCCATCCGGCCGAAGGTCGCAGCAAGCCCACGATGCCGTGTGCACCGAATGCGATAGCCCGACCACCGTTCCCTTCAGGCCCGCGCCCGGCAGGCCTGTGTACTGCCGCTCCTGTTTCACCAATCGTCGCTACAGCGCCGGGGCGCCGGCGAAGGCCTCTCCGGCCAGCCGAGCGGTCAACGGCAGCCATCGCCCGGTCGAACCCGCGGCCGGTCGTGGAGAGGACGCCCGTTCCGGCGCCGTCTTCGCCGGCATTGCGGTGAGGCCCGCGACCCGGGCAGCGATCGGCCGTATGAACATCTCCGAACCGACGCCGATTCAGGAGCAGTCCATCCCCTCTCTGCTGGCCGGCAGGGACCTGGTCGGCCAGGCGCAGACGGGATCCGGCAAGACACTGGCCTTCGCCGTGCCCATCGCCGAAGTCTGCGATCCGTCGGTTCGGCGGGTTCAGGCGCTGGTGCTGGTGCCGACGCGGGAGCTTGCCCTTCAGGTCGCCGAAGTTGTCTCCGGTCTGGCTTCATCGCGGGGCGTGTCCGTGACGCAACTCGTCGGTGGCCGGTCGATCAGGCGTGAGCAGGCGGCGTTGAGGCGAGGAGCCGACGTCGTTGTCGGCACGCCGGGGCGCACCCTGGACCATCTGCGACAGGGGTCCCTGGACCTGGGTGCTGTGCGATTCCTCGTCCTGGACGAGGCGGACGAGATGCTTGACCAGGGCTTTGCCCGCGATGTCGAGGCGATTCTCGGCCACACGCCTGCTTCAAGGCAGACGGCTCTGTTCTCGGCCACCATGCCGAACTGGGTGGCGAACACGGCGAAGCAGTATCTGCGCAACCCGGTGAAGGTCCGGATCGACGCGGGCCTCGAGGAGCCAACGGTGGAGCATCTGGTCTACTCGATCCAGAGGGACGACAAGATGAGCGCTCTTCGGTCGCTGCTGGATGGCCGTAATGGCGACCCGATCCTCGTCTTCGGTCGTACCAAGCACGGCGTCAGGAAGCTGGCGAAGAAGCTCGACGCGCTGGGCTATCCGGTTGGGGCGCTGCAGGGGAACCTCAGCCAGGGCGCACGTGAGCGCGTGATGAGGGGCTTCCGCTCCGGCGCCGCGCCGATCCTCGTGGCGACGAACGTGGCCGCCCGGGGGTTGGATGTTCAGGGCATCGGCCAGGTCATCAACTACGACCTGCCGGACTCGGAGCGACTGTTCACGCACCGCGTCGGGCGGACTGGCCGCATGGGGCGCTCCGGAGAGGCGATCACTTTCGTGACCCCGGACGAACAGAGGAAGTGGCGTGAGATTCAGCGCGGGCTGGGCCGCCGGTTCCCGCACCGGCCATGGCGAGCGCGGTCGAGGTCTTCGTCAGTCGGCAGCGGGCTCGGTTAGCCGGGGTTGCCGCGAGGGGCGCCCTTCCTTGATGTAGATGTCGTGCTTGCTGTACGGAATCTCGATGCCCGCCTCGGCGAACGCCTTGATCGTCGCCTTCACCAGCTCGTGGGTGACGATGCCGCGAAGCACCGGCTCCTCGACCCAGCACAGCAGCTCGTAGTCGATCGAGGAGGGGCCGAAGCCCCGGAACCGGACGCGCGGCGTGGGTTGCTTGCACACCTTCTCGTTGTCGTCGGCTACCTGAAGCTGGAGGGCCTCGACCTTTTCGACGTCGCTGGTGTAGGCGACGCCGACCCGGACGCGGATGCGGTACTTGACGTGCGGCCCGCCGCTTTCGTTGTTGATCTTGGCGTTTCCCATTACCGCGTTGGGGATCGTGACCTCGATGTCGTCGCGGGTCAGCAGCCGGGTGCTGCGGATGCCGATCTCGGTGACCATCCCGCGCTCGCCGGTATCGAGGGTGATGAAGTCACCGATCTTGTAGGGCCCGTCCGCGAAGATGAAGATGCCGGCGAAGAGGTTGGCCAGCGTGTCGCGCGCCGCGAAGCCCACCGCGAGGCCGGCGATGCCGCCGGCGGCGAGGAGCCCCGAGACGTCTGCGCCCCAGGCCTGGATCACCAGGTAGGCCCCCAGGATCACGATCGCGACCTTGGCCAGGTTCTCGAACAGGGGCTCGGTGTGCCTGGAGACGAGAGCGCCGCGGCTCCGGCGCCGCGCCAGGGCCCGTAGCAGGACTCCCGAGGCGCGCAGCGCCGCGACAACCCAGAACAGCAGCGCCACGGTCTGCAGCGCGTCGACGATCCTCTGTTCGGTGACGCTGGCGAGCTGCAGTCGAGCAACGCCCATCCGCAAGCCGATCAGGAAGACCGAAACCCAGAGCGGCCAGTGCGCCGCCTCGAGCAACCGGTCGTCGACTTCGGTCTTGGTCTTTCCGACAAGCTTCGTCGCGCCGAACTTGAGGATCCACCAGACCACCCAGGCGCTGAGCGCGGAGGCGAACGCGATCGCCAGCAACTGGAGCCACGCGCCCCAGACTTCGTGTACGTAGATCGGAAGCAGCTCGGCGAGCCGTTCTTCCAGTGCGGTCAGTTGCGCGTCCACGGGTGTCATCCCCGCGCCCGATGACGGGCGTACCGGTTGCTACGATAGCCGACGCTCGGAGGAGGCCACTGTCGTGAACTGGCTGTTTGTGGGACTGATGATGTGTGCGGCCTCGGTGGCCGCGGGAGCCTTCGGCGCCCACGGCCTGCGGTCGGCACTCGACGCCGAGCATCTGGCGCTGTGGGAGACGGCCGCCCGCTACCTGATGTACGGCGGCGTCGTGGTGGCGCTGCTCGGGCTCGCCGCCCGGGGTTCGAACGTCGACCTGCGGCTCACCGGCTGGTTGCTGTTCGTCGGCTCCCTGATCTTCTCCGGAACCGTCGCGGTGATAGCCGTCGGCGGCCCGCGCTGGCTGGGCGCGATCACTCCGATCGGCGGCACGCTGCTGATCGTCGGCATTCTGGTCTTCGCCTGGAGGATGCTGGAAGGTCAGGGGACCCCGGCCGGCTTCTAGCGAGCGGGAATAGCAGACTGATCCGATTGGTTCGCCGGTTTCCTTGACCCCCGTCGCACGCGGTTTATGCTGCGGCCATGGCTGCGCCCAGGCGGCCCACACATTCCAGGAGATCAACTGAAATGCCGAATGGCACCTTGCAAGTTCCCGCACCCCGTAACGAACCCGTCCTCGACTACGCGCCCGGTTCCGCCGAGCGGACCGCGCTGGAGACGCGGCTGAAGCAGATGCTCGGCGAGCGGGTCGAGATTCCGGTCATTGCAGGCGAGCGCGAGATCCGCACCGGTCGCACGCAGGACGTCGTCTGCCCTCACGATCACGGTCATGTTCTCGGCACGTGCCATCAGGCCGGCGCCGCTGAAGTCGAAGCGGCCGTAGCGGCCTCCCAGGAGGCCTGGCCGGCCTGGTCCGCGATGCCGTTCGAGGAACGGGCGGCGATCTTCCTGCGCGCGGCCGAGCTGCTGGCCGGTTCCTGGCGGTCGACGGTGAACGCCGCCACTATGCTGAACCAGTCGAAGACCTGCTACCAGGCAGAGATCGACTCCGCTTGCGAGCTGATCGACTTCCTGCGCTTCAACGTGGCGTTCGCGGAGGAGCTCTACGCCCAGCAGCCCGTCTCGTCGCCCGGAATCTGGAACTACGTCGAGTACCGGGCCCTTGAGGGCTTCGTGTTCGCGGTCACGCCGTTCAACTTCACCGCGATCGCCGGCAACCTGCCGACGTCGGCGGCGATCATGGGCAACACCGTGCTGTGGAAGCCGGCGTCCACGGCGCTGCTCTCGGGCTACTACGTGATGATGATGCTCGAGGAGGCGGGCCTGCCGCCGGGGGTCATCAACTTCGTCCCCGGTCCCGGCGCCACGGTAGGCGATCCGGTCCTGGCCAGCCGACACCTGGCGGGCATCCACTTCACCGGTTCGACGCCCGTGTTCCAGCGCATGTGGCGGACGATCGGCGACCAGATCGAGAGCTACGACACGTACCCGCGGATCGTCGGCGAGACCGGTGGCAAGGACTTCGTCTTCGCGCACCCGTCGGCGGACCCGGCGGCGCTCACCACGGCGCTGATCCGCGGCGCCTTCGAGTACCAGGGGCAGAAATGCTCCGCGGCTTCGCGGGCCTATGTTCCCGCTTCGCTCTGGGGAGAGGTGCGGGAGCGCCTGTGCGATGAGCTGGCGACCGTGAAGATGGGCTCTCCCGTCGACTTCTCGAACTTCATGGCAGCGGTCATCGACCAGTCGTCCTTCAACAACATCTCCGGCTACCTCGCCGATGCGGAGAACGGAGCTCCGTACGAGGTCGTGTCGGGAGGCGGCCGGGACGATGCGGCCGGCTACTTCGTCGAGCCCACCGTTGTCCGTAGCGAGGATCCACGCTCGCGCCTGATGAGCGAGGAGATCTTCGGGCCGGTGCTCACTATCTTCGTGTACGAGGACGGTGCGCTTGAAGAGGCGCTCGAACTCTGCGACACGACGAGCCCATACGCGTTGACGGGCGCCGTGTTCGCCAACGACCGGGCGGCGGTGGCCAGCATCGGCGCCCGCCTGCGCAACGCCGCCGGCAACTTCTACATCAATGACAAGCCGACCGGCGCCGTCGTCGGTCAGCAGCCCTTCGGCGGCGCCCGCGCGTCGGGTACCAACGACAAGGCGGGCTCGATGGCCAATCTGATGCGCTGGACGTCCCAGCGCGCCGTGAAGGAGAACTTCGCGCCGCCGACGGACTACCGCTACCCCCACATGGGCTAGCGCAGCCGATTCACCGCCGCCATCATCGACTCGACGTCGGTGTACTTCTCGCGGACCTTGCTCTGCGCCTCTCCGAGGCGAACTTCGTCCTCGTCGAGGCGGTTCCAGTCGTCGAAGCTCACGAAGTCGACGCCGCGTTCGCGGAGCAGTTCGACGATCCTCTCCGGGGCCCTGGCGGGGTCGGGCGGGGACGTCACGCCGTCGATGTCCTCGAGCATCTTCTTGACGGTGGCGGTCGAGTCGGGGCTGTTCGTGCCGATCAGACCGGTCGGGCCGCGCTTGGCCCAGCCGACGACGTACTGGCCCGGCACGACCTCGCCGTCCGGCTCGGTCTGCAGGCGGCCCTCGTCGTTCGGCAGGATGCCCCAGCGCTCGTGGAACGGGACGCCCGGCAGGGGGACGCCGCGATAGCCGACTGCCTTGAATACCAGATCGACATCCAGAGTCTCAGTCTCGCCGGTGCCTCGCGGCCGGGGTGTGCCGTCGTCGGCGGCGTAGAGCTCGTTCTTCTCGATCACGACCCGGCTCACGCGGCCGTCGGCACCTGCCTGAAGGTCGATCGGCGAAACGAGGAAGCGGCAGGTCACGAGGCGGTCGTCGTTGCCGGCTTGGGCGCCTGCGGTCTCGCTCAGGTAGGTCACGTTGCGACGGGCGCTGGGCGCGGCGCTTTCCTCCAGCCAGGTCCTGCTGATCTCGTCGAGGTCCATCTCGGCTTCGGACACCAGCAGACTGACGCCTTCGAGCGAACCGATCTCCTTGATCTCCTGGGGCGAGAATGCCGCCTGCGCCGGTCCCCGGCGGCCGAGCAGGACGACCTCCTCAACCCTGCTTTCGCGGAGCACGGCGAGCGATTCGGCGGTGATGTCGGTGGGAGCGAGTTCGTCCGAGCTGCGTGCCAGGACCCGGGTCACGTCCATCGCCACGTTGCCGTTGCCGACGACGGCGACGCGCCTGGCCGAGGCCAGGTCGAAGCTGCGATCCTGGAAGTCGGGATGGCCGTTGTACCAGCCGACGAACTCGGTCGCCGAGTGAACGCCCGGCAGGTCTTCGCCCGGAATCCCCATCTTGCGGTCCGACTCGTTGCCGGTGGCGTAGACGATGTGGTCGTAGTGGCGGCGGAGGTCGTCGACCGAAATATCGCGGCCGAGCTCGACGTTGCCGAAGAAGCGGAAGCGGTCATGCTGTGCGGTGCGGTTGTAGACCCGGATGACGTTCTTGATCTTCTGATGATCGGGCGCGACACCTCCGCGCACCAGGCCGAACGGCGTGGGCAGGCGATCGAAGAGATCGACATCGGCCTCGACGCCGTCCGCCTTGAACAACGCGGCGATCGCGTAGAAGCCGCTGGGACCGGAGCCGATCACGGCAACCCGCAGCGGTCGTTCACTGCTGCCGAGAGGCCAGCTTCCTGAGGTCTCGTGCACTTGTTCCTCGCCTCCGCGCCCGGCAGACGCGGTCTTCGTTCCGGTGTCGGGTATGGTCGATCGGTCGGGAATCATAGCGCCGCGTCAGCCGGCGCCGTTCCAGCGCGTGGCAAGGCCGTTCAGCGGCATTTGTCAACGTGGCTAAGTGTTGACATGATTAGACATATGCCCCTCCGGCCCGCTCGGTCAAGCGGACCGCGGCGGGGAAACTCCGGGGGAGAATGCCATGTCCCATCGCCGTTGGCTCGCTGAGTACGCCGCCGTCCGCAGTTCGGCGCGGTTGACCTCCGTCCTGTTCCTCCTCGCCGGCCTGACCCTGGCCGCGCCGGCCGCCGCACAGCTATGCGAGGGCGCGTCGTCGATCACCCGTCTGGGAGGCGCCAACAGATTCTCGGCGCCGGTCACAGATCAGGAGGGTCTGCAGGCCCTGTTCGTGGACCACCGCGACGAGATCCTGGCTCTTCTTGGACAGGCGAACTGGTCGGGCAACGCGGACGACCTGTTCGCAGCCGTGGCCGCCTGGCGCGGCATCACGTCGACGACCTTCGATCCCGGCCAGCGAGTCGAGTGGATGATCTTCCGCGAACGCGGCCAGACGCCGACGGTGAGCACCAACCTCTGCTGGGCCGGTGACGAGGCGTTCGCGGCCTGGGAGATCCGTTTCAACTCCAACGGACGCTGGTACTCGATGATCGTGCCCGAGTCCTGCGGCAATCTCGCGCTCCTCGCCGAGCAGCCGCTGCCGAAGGTCACGCTCGACCTGGACATCGGCGGCCTCTCCTGCAGCGGCCGGACGTTCGACTTCCAGAGTTCCTGCGCCGACGGCGAGAGCGCCGTGACGGTTCGGATGCCTGACGGCGGCGAGCGTTCGGCGGCCTCCGGCGGCGCGTCCTTCCCGTTCACTGCCGAGGGCGACTACACGGTCACGGCGACCTGCTCCGCGATGTCGTCCCGTGGCGACCGGCTCGAGGACTCGGTCAGCCGCACGATCGCGGTCGGCTGCCCGAGCTGCAGCGTGACGGCCGCGCCGGCCGAGGTCGACCTGGGCGAGTCGTCCACGTTGACGGTGGCGCCGAACGCCGGCCACGGCGCGGAAGTGTCACGGGTCCTGCTCGATGGGCGGCCGCTCGCGTCTCCGTACACCCGGGAGATGACCCACGACGGGGCCGACGCCTTCACCCATACCGTGACCGTCGAGACGAGCACCGGCCAGAGCGCCCAGTGTTCGACCGGGATGAAAGTCGCGCCCACGGTCACGATGTCGATCGAGCCGGACCGGGTGCTGGTCCGCCAGACAGCGGTCGTTACGGTGGCGCCGGAGAACGGCAACGGGGCGCCGATGACGGTCACGCTGGACGGCCAGCCGCTGGCCGAGCCGTACCAGCGCGAGGTCGTTCACGCGACCGATGGCGAGTTCACCCACACGGCGATGGTGGAGAACGCTGGCGGCAGCAATGAGGCCTCCGCCATGATGAAGGTCGATCGGCGGTGGACCCTGATGCCGACGCTCAGTTCGCTGAGCGGAGACGACGTGCACATTTCGGTGCTCGGTCCGGACAAGCGCGACAGGCTCAAGGCCTGCGTGGACGGAGTCGGCATCGGGCTTGCCGCCGAGTACCGTCTGAGCTATCCCCTGGGGATCGTGTTCGGGGCGAACACGATCAACTGTGAGGTCGACTGGTGGCTACACCCGGGCGGCCGGACCGGTTACGCCGGTGCGGACATCGAGATGAAGAAGTTCTTCGTTGGGCTGAACTTCCACCTGACCCGACCCGGCAGCCGTGTTGACTGGTGGCTCGGTCCCGTGATCGCCCAGCTCGACTACAGCTCTCCCTCCCTCGTGCCGACCGGGATGGACGGCGCGTCGGTGGACGCCGTCTATCGTCCCGAGTGGCCCGGCGAGACGGTTCTCGGCGCGAACATGGGGCTCAAGATTCCGTTCAAGACGGATTGCCCGGTCGGCCTGTATCTCGGCGCCTTCTGGTTCGACTCCTCGATGAAGGCGAAGAGCTCGGAGATCCGCGGTGAGGACGGGGCTCTCGCGCCCGCGTTCGAGCTGCGCAAGACGCCGGTCTACGTGAGCGCTGGAATCTCGATCGAGTTCTGACGGTTCCAGCAGCGTCCGCAGCAGAAGTCGCGCTACATTTGAGCAGGGAACCTGCGGTGAAGCCGACGGAACTGGAAGAAAGATACGGCGCCCGGAACTACGCGCCGCTGGACATCGTGATCGACCGCGCCGAGGGCGTCTGGGTCTGGGACATCGACGGTCGCCGCTACCTCGACTGCCTCGCCGCCTACTCGGCGGTCAACCAGGGGCATTGCCATCCGCGGATCGTTGAGGCCCTGATCCGGCAGAGCCGGAAAGTGGCGGTCACTTCGCGGGCCTTCCACAACGCCGAGCTCGGGGCGTTCTTTCGGGACGTCTGCGAACTGACCGGCTTTGAGCGGGCGCTGCCGATGAACACCGGCGCCGAGGCGGTGGAGACCGCGATCAAGCTGGCCAGAAAGTGGGCCTACACGTGCAAGGGCACAGCAACGGGGAAGGCGGAGATCCTGGCGTTCGCCAACAACTTCCACGGCCGCACGACGACGATCGTGGGCTTTTCGAGCGAACCGCAGTACCGCGATGGTTTCGGTCCCTTCACGCCGGGTTTCGAGCTGCTGCCGTTCGGCGACGCCTCCGCGGCAAGAGCGGCGGTGGGTCCGAACACAGCGGCCGTGCTGGTCGAGCCGATCCAGGGCGAGGGCGGAATCGTCGTGCCGCCGGACGGTTTCCTGACCGAGCTGCGTGAGGTGTGCAGCGAGCGGAACGCGCTCCTGATCGTCGATGAGATCCAGTCCGGCCTGGGGCGTACGGGACGGATGTTCGCGCACGAGCACGACGGCATCCGACCGGACGTGATGCTGCTCGGCAAGGCGCTATCCGGCGGCCTGTATCCCGTGTCGGTGGTCGTGGCGGACGCGGAGATCATGGACGTGTTCCAGCCCGGCGACCACGGCTCGACCTATGGCGGTAACCCCGTTGGAGCGGCGGTCGCGCGCGCCGCGCTCGCGGTGTTGCGGGACGAGCGACTGATCGAGAACTCGGCGCGTCTTGGCGAGTACGCTCTGGGCCGGTTGCGGAGCGTCCGCTCACCGCTGGTGCGCGAGGTCCGTGGGCGTGGACTTTGGATCGGAATCGAACTCCATGAATCCGCCGGCGGGGCCCGTCCGTATTGCGAGAAACTGGCGAGGCAGGGACTGCTGTGCAAGGAGACACACGATCACGTGATTCGTTTCGCCCCGCCCCTGGTGATCGGGCGGGAGGAACTGGACTGGGCGCTGGACCGGATCGAGGAGCTGCTCCAGTCTTGACCGACGGCGGGGGGAGCGGCGACGAGCGGGTACGGGCGATTCGCCGCCCCCATCCCAAACTCCTTCGCTACTACCTCCTCTTCTCGCTGATTACGGGACCGGCGTTCCCCGTCGTGTTCACGATCCTGTTCCTGCGCTATCGCACGCTGAACTACCGTTTTGACGACGAAGGCGTGACGATGAGCTGGGGCGCCGTGTTCAAGCGCGAGATCAGCCTCACCTACAGTCGCGTGCAGGACATCCACGTGCAAAGCAACGCGGTCGAGCGATGGCTCGGTCTTTCGCGCCTGCTGGTTCAGACCGCGAGCGGTTCGGCGAAGGCCGAGATGAAGATCGAAGGTCTTCTGGAGCTGTCGGCGGTTCGCAACTTCATGTACAGCCGGATGCGCGGCGCCCGGACCGCCGTGCCGGCTGTCGGCGGCGCGCCTCCCGCCCCGGTCGGCGAGGACGACTCGGGCGCGCTCGCCTCGACTCTTCGGGAGATCGCCCGGGAAGTCGCGGCAATCCGGAGCGAACTGGAGCGCGGGCGATGACGACTGGTAGCAGTGAAGGCGCGCCCAGCGGCCGGATGCCGGCAGGCCTGAAGCGTCTGCTGCTCCGGCTGTTCCGTGTCGACGAACGCCCGGAGCCGCCGCCCGGCTCACCGGAGTCCCTGCGCACCTTTCGCGCGTCGCCGCGGTTCTTCCGGTACAGCCTGCTCAAGTGGGGCCTCGGACAGGCGGGCGCGCTGTTCGGCCTGGTGGTGTCAACGCTCGGCTTCCTGCCGATCGCGTTCTGGGCGGACGAGGGCTTCGAGTTCCTGGAGTTCGGACCGTGGACCGACTTCACCAGGGCGTTGGGGCCGCTTCTGTTCGTCCTGTTCCTCGTCCAGTTGGTGGGGTCTCTCGCCGTGTTGCGCCTGGGCTACGAGATGCGCTGGTACATGGTCAGCGACCGGGCCCTTCGCATCCGCTACGGCATCTACAGCGTCAGGGAGCAGACGATGACGGTCGTGAACATCCAGAACATGGCGGTCAAACGCGGGCCGTTGCAGCGCCTGTTCGGGATCGCCGACCTGGAGATCCGTACCGCCAGCGGCGCCGGGTCGGACGACGACGAGGACAGCCTGAGCCGGGGCTTGTTGCAGGGCCTGGACAACGCGGATGAGTTGCGCAACCTGCTGCTGGCGGCGCTGCGGCAGAGCAGGGACGCCGGTCTGGGCGATCCGGACGATCAGCCGGCCGTGCTCGCCGTACCGGCGGCGTCAACGGAGGACCGTGTGTCGGGCGGGTCGGAGGACGCTTCGGTTCTCGCGGCTGCCAGCGATCTGCTCACCGAGTGCCGGGCTCTGCGACGAACCGTGGCCGGGTCCACGGAAGCGTCGTGATCCGCTCGACGCCTGCCGGCTCGTAGCCTCGCATGCCGGAGCTCCCCGACGTTGAGGTCTACTGCGAAGCGATCGAGCAGCGGGTTGCGGGCCGCGAACTCGTCCGCGTCCGCCTGCGGAGTCCGTTCCTGCTCCGTTCCGTGCGGCCGCCGCTTTCCGAGGCGGAGGGACGCACCGTCGTCTCCGTGCGCCGGGTCGGCAAGCGGGTGGTCTTCGCCCTGGAGGGGGAGCTGTTCCTCGCCATCCACCTGATGATCGCCGGCCGGTTCCGCTGGGCAGGGCCGTCGGCGAAGGTGCCGGGCCGCGTGGGGCTGGCCGCGTTCGACTTCGGCTACGGCACCCTGCTGCTCACCGAGGCGGGGAGCAAGCGCAGAGCGGCGATGCACCTGGTCGCGGGTGAAGACGGCCTGGCCGCATTGGACCGTGGCGGGCTGGAAGTGTTGCGGGCCGGTCCGGAGGGGTTCCGGGCGCGGCTCAAGGCGGAGAACCACACGCTGAAGCGGGCGCTCATCGACCCCCGGTTGTTCAGCGGTATCGGCAACGCGTACTCGGACGAGATCCTGCATCGCGCGTGCCTGTCGCCGATGCGCTGGACCACCCGGCTCAGCGAAGAGCAGGCCGACCGGCTGTACCGGTCCGCCGTGAACGTGCTGACGGAGTGGACGGATCGTCTCAGGGCGCAGGCCGGGGGTCGGTTTCCCGGCAAGGTGACCGCGTTCCACAAGGAGATGGCGGTCCATGGCCGCTACCGCGAACCGTGCCCGCGTTGCGGTGCGCCGGTCCAGCGCATCGTCTACGCCGAGAACGAGTGCAACTACTGCGCGCGCTGCCAGACCGGCGGCCGGCTGCTGGCCGACCGCGCGCTTTCGCGCCTGCTGAAGAAGGACTGGCCGAAGACGGTCGAGGAACTTGAGGAGCGCCTGGGCGGGGGCGCCGGGGAGCCGGCCGGCTGATGGGCGTTGCGCCCGAGTTGTCGGGCCTGACCGACTGTCACGCCCACCTGTGCGACGGCTCGTTCGCGGGCGACCTCGGAGAGGTGCTCGCGCGGGCCGGCGACGCCGGCGTCGCGGCGGTGGTCGCGGTCGGCGAGACGCGCGCCGACGCGGAGCGGAACCTCGAGCTGGCGGAGACGTATCCGGGCGTCGTGCGACCGACCGCCGGCCTGTACCCGACCCATCTCGATCTTGCGGAAGCGGAACAGGTCGCAGGACTGATTCGCCGGGAGCGCCTGCGCTTGGCCGCCATCGGCGAGGTCGGCCTCGACCGCTGGAAGGTGCGCGACGAGGGCGACCTCGCGGCTCAGCGGGAGATCTTCGCGTCATTCATCGACCTGTCAGTCGAACTCGGTCTGCCGCTCAACGTCCACTCGCGCTCCGCCGGCCACTACGCGATCGACCTCTTGCGGGAGAGGGGCGCGACGCGAGTGCAACTCCACGCCTTCGACGGCCGCGCCGCCCGGGCCGAGCCGGCGGTGGAAGCGGGCTACTTCTTCTCCGTACCGCCGTCCGTGGTGCGTTCGCCGCAGAAGCGGAAACTCGTCCGGCGCCTGCCGTTGTCCTGCCTGCTGCTGGAGACGGACAGCCCCGTGCTGGGGCCGGATCGAGACCAGCGCAACGAACCGGCGAACGCGGTCGTGTCGCTCAGGGCCATCGCGGAGATCAAGGGCCTGCCGGTGTCGGAGGTGGCGGCGGCCGTCAGAGCCAACACGGCGCGGCTCTACGGCTAGCGAGCGGTGGCGATCGAGGCTGGCTCGCCGAGCCAAAGCACCGGGTTGACTCGCTCGCCCTGCCAGCGGATGCCGAAGTGCAGGTGCGGGCCGGTGGATCGTCCGGTCGAGCCGACGGTACCGATCCGGCGCCCGCGGGACACCTCGTCCCCCTGCTCGACGAACACCTCGTGCAGGTGGAAGTACATGCTGATCAGGCCGTTGCCGTGGTCGAGAAAGACCGCGTTGCCGGAGAAGAAGAACTCGCCGGCCAGGGCGACGACGGCGTCGTCGACGGCCAGGACGGGCGTGCCCTGGGGTACGGCGTAGTCGGCGCCGGTGTGGGGCGAGCGCGGCTCGCCGTTAATGATTCGCTTCGCGCCGAAGCGGCCGCCGGCCGGCGTTTTCTCGAGCGGTGCGCCCAGGGGCAGGGAGAACCTCGGGCTGCCCTGCCGTCCCCAGAGCTTGCCGATCAGGGCGTTCTCACGCTGCACGCGAGCCAGGTTCTCGGGCGACAGATCGACGCGACTCCGGTCCTTGATCTCGAGTCGCTGCACCGAGTAGGGGTACTCCCCGAGACCGATGTGGAGCTTCTCCCGCCGGCCATCCCGGTCGCGCTCCGCGATCACGTCGGCGGTGCGGGTCAAGCCGACCGGCACCAGGCAGCCGGGTTCTCCGCCGACCACGGTGGGCGCGAAGGCGCGGTCGCCGACCAGGCAGCGTTCTATGCCCTCGCCCGGCCAGTGGACGACGCTTCCGGGCGCCGCGGTCTGAGCGGCTAGCGGATTGGCGCCGGCGGCGCCGAGGACGGCGGTTACGCCGAGGGCGGCGATGAAACGGAACGGGTCCATTGACCGATGATAGCCAATCGTGCATAGGCGGCCCCGCCTTGCGGGCGGGCATGCCGGAAGGACGCGGTACGCTTGCCTCTTGCCGGCCAAACGACCTGCCGGCGCGGGAGGGTGGTTTTGAGTCTGAGAGAGACGTACCTGGCCAGCGACGGGTTGGCAGTGGCCGAACTGCTGCGGACCGGCGAACTGGGGCCTGGTGAGGCCGTGGAGTGCGCGGCGGAGATCGCCTCCGAACTCGACCCGGAGTTGAACGCGGTCGTCTGCGCGGACTTCGATCGGGCCGCGGCCGCAGCGCCCGAGGTCGTAGCGGCGGGTGGACCGTTCGCGGGCGTGCCCTACCTGCTGAAAGACCTCTATGCCAACGCGGTGGGCTTGCCGCTCACGAACGGCAGCCGTCTCTTCGAGGGCAACGTGCCGGACCACGATTCGGAGATGGTGAGCCGCTACCGGCGCGCGGGGCTCCTGATCGCTGGACGTACCGCTTCGCCCGAGTTCGGGCTGACGACGAGTACCGAGTCCGCGGTCTTCGGACAGACCCGCAACCCCTGGAACCTGGAGCACATCGCGGGCGGTTCCTCGGGCGGCGCGGCGGCGGCGGTCGCCGCCGGCATCGTGCCGGCAGCCCACGCCAGCGACGGCGGCGGATCGATCCGCATTCCGGCCTCGTGCTGCGGGCTCTTCGGACTCAAGCCGAGCCGCGCCCGGGTCTCGCTGGCGCCTGACGCCGGCGAGGGTTGGGCCGGCTTCTCGGTGCAGCACTGCGTGAGTCGCACCGTGCGCGACAGCGCCGCGCTTCTGGACGCGGTTGCCGGCCCGGTCGCGGGAGATCCGTACTGCGCGCCTCCGCCGGAACGGAGCTTTCTGGACGAAACGGGGCGCGAGCCGGGCAGGCTGCGGATCGCGCTGGCCCTGGAGGCGTTCAACGGCGCCCCGGTTGATAAGGCGTGCGTCGCCGCGGCCCGCGACGCGGCCGAACTCTGCGCGGGACTCGGGCACGAGGTCACTCGCGCATCGCCGAAGATCGACGCGACTGCCCTCGGCCTCGCGACCCGGCTGATCGTCGGGGCGAACGTGCGCGCCACGATCGCCGAGCGCTGCGAGGCCCTTGGCCGCGAGGCCCGGGACGACGAACTGGAGCCGCTCACGTGGGCGACCGCCGCCACGGGCGAGCAGAGCGACGCTGCCGCTTACGCGCGGGCGACGCGCACGGTTCACGCGGTGGGCCGCCGGCTGGCCGCGTTCTTCAAGGGGGGCTTCGACGTGCTGCTGTCGCCGACGATGGCGGCGCCGCCGGCGAAGCTCGGTGTGCTGTCGCTTTCGAACCAGGGCGACGACTACATGCCGGCGTTGCTGCAGACGATCGGCTTCACTCAGTTGATGAACGTCTGCGGCAACCCCGCCGCCTCGGTGCCGCTCGGCTGGGGCGGAGCGAACGGCGGCCTGCCGATCGGCGTTCAGATCGCCGCCCCGGTGGGCGGCGAGGGAGTGCTGCTCCGGCTGGCGGCGCAGCTTGAGCGAGAGCGTCCGTGGATCGACCGGAAGCCGCCCTGCTCGGCGTGGCGGAGCGGCTAGCGACCCGTGGCGCGACCGGGGCCGAGACTGTGGAAGCTGGCGAATCTCGCGGCGCCGGCGCTCCTTGTGGTTCTGGCTTGGCCAGCCGCGGCCGCCGACCCGCCCTGGCATCGACTCGAGTTCCAGGCCAAGAAGCTCTTCCTGTCGGCGGACGCCGCGGTCGAGTTCGATCCCACGGCTCAGCTCCCGCCGGACGAGCGCTGCGAAGGCAAGCCGAACATGCCCGGCTCTGCGGCGCGGATCCGGATCGAGTCCGCCATGTTCGGCCGTCGCTCCGAGTCCTCTCTGTGGTTCGATGCGGACAGCCTGAAGGCTCATCTTCGCGTCCAGGAAGAACGGGGCAGCCGGAACCGCTACAAGCGATACACGTTCTGTCACGACAGCGTGGAGGCGGAGCGCGCGACTCCGAATGACGGCGAGGCCGATCTGCCCGTCGCGGAATGGACCCATCGCTATCCGCTCCATCACCCTGTTCCGCCCGGCCTCGAGACGCCGCTGTCGGAGCCTTCGGCGCTGCTGCATCTGGTCGGGCGGCTGGCGGCGCTTCCGTCCGGGGCAGGGGAGGAAATGTCGTGGACGGTGCCGATGTTCTCGAACCGGAGGGTGCTGGCGGTGCGGATCGAGCGAGACCCGGAGACCGTGACGGCGCCCTCCCCGTTCTCGGTAGCCGGCGGCCAGGCGCCAGCGCAGTTGACGCTGGTTCGCTTCGCGATGACGCCGGAAGTGTACGGACCCGAGGGCAGCGCGGAGGACTTCGAGTTGCTGGGACTCGAAGGCGCGATCGAGATCGTTGCGGCGAAGGAACTTCAGGCGCCCGTGTCGATCAGCGGTCGCCTTCCGCCCGCGGGGAGGGTCACGGTCCGGCTGCGTCACGTGAAGTTACGTTAGGGTGCCGATCGTGAGCGTTGAAGGCGCCGAGAGTGTGGATCGGGTTCGCGAGGAGTTCGTGCAACTCTGGGGCGCTCTGGGCACTTTCTGGGGTGTGCCGCCGACCACCGCGCGGGTCTTCGGCTGGCTGATGTCCCGCAGCGAGCCCGCCGATGCCCAGGAGATCATGGCCGGTCTGGAACTCAGTCGCGGCGCGGTCTCCATGGCCTGCCGGGAACTGCGCGAATGGAAGCTCATCTCACCGGAGCGCGTCGCCGGTGCTCGCCGGGTGGTCTACCGGCCCGAGACCGACCTTGAGCGGGTCCTCCGCAACGTCGTCGAGATCCGCAAGCGGCGGGAGTGGGACCCGATCCGTGAGAACATGCGCGACTGGATTCCGGCCCTGGAGGCCGAGTCCTCCCCCGAGAATGTGGTGTTTCTCAGGCGCCTGCGCGCGATCGACCAGGTCATGGAGCGAGTCGACTCGATCGCGGAGTTTCTGCTCAACGGCGGCACGGTGACGGACTTCGGGCTAAAGGCCCTGCTGGGAGCGGGAGCGGTCGCCGCACGGCTCGGCAATCTCGCCCGCCGTGAGGCGCAGTCCTTCTCGGGCAAGTCCGCCCCGCCGGCGGAGCCGGTGCCGGACCTCGACCCGGAGGAGCAGGAGAGTTGACCGTGCTCACGGATCGCCCGGCTGGACCCCTGTCGAGAAACACAGCCGTGGACGACGAGGTGCTCGGACGTCTCCGCGACCTCTGCGACGTCGGCGGACTCCGCGACCTTGCCGCGACGATCGACAACCTGGTCGGTTTCGTCCGCGACGATCTCGCCGCGGTGGAGGAAGGGCTGGCGACGCTGTCGACAGGAGACACCCTGGTCGGCGAGGCCGGGGCCTCCCTTGTTCACCTCGGCGGCAAACGGCTGCGTCCGCTGTGCGTCGTCCTGGCGTCGCGGGTCGGGTCCGCGCGGGCTTCGGCGGTGCGCGATATCGCGGTGGCGGCCGAACTCGTTCACAACGCCACGCTGCTGCACGACGATGTCATCGATCACGCGGACCGGCGTCGCGGGCGGCCGACGGCACGGGTCGAACTCGGCAACGCGGCCTCGATCTTCGCCGGCGACTATCTGCTGATCGAGGCTTTGAACAGGGTGCAGCGGGCCGCGGTGCCGGGCGTGATGGAAGGCCTGCTCGGGACGATCGCCGAGATGATTCGGGCCGAGTCCCTTCAGCTCGAGAACCGCGGCTCGCTCGACGCGTCCGAGGATCTCTACTTCCAGGTTGCCCGGGGCAAGTCGGCGGCGCTCTTCAGTTGGGCGTTGGGCGCCGGCGCCTTGAGCGGTGGCGCGTCGCCCGAACTCTGCCGGGCGTTGCGGACGTATGGCGAGTCGATCGGGGTCGCGTTCCAGTTGATCGACGACCTGCTCGATCTGGTTGGACACCACAGCAACACCGGCAAGACCCTGTTCAGCGACCTCTCGGAGGGCAAGATCACGTATCCGCTGATCGTCGTGCTGGATCGTGAACCGGCGCTCGCTGACACGATCCGTGCGATAGCGGCCGAGCCGGCTCCTTCGTGGGGTGGCGATGGACTCGCCAGCCCCGGCTCGAACGGGGACAGTTCGGCGAACGGACACCCGGGTGGTGCGAACGGGGCGGGCCGGGAGCGTGAGCGCGTCCTCGAGGCGATGGTTCGGCACAACGTCGAGGCGACATGCCGCGACCTGGCCGCGAGCTACATTGACGACGGGATCGAAGCGTTGGCCGATGTCCCCGACGGCCCTGCGCGCCGTGCGTTGACGGTTGTCGCTCGGGCGAGCGTGTTGCGGGAACGATGATTGCTCTGGCCGAGCCGCTGGCGGGCCGCAGCGACGGTTCGGGCGCTATGTTCGACCGGATCGCGGCCCGCTATGACCTGCTGAACCGCTTGAACTCGCTGGGCCTCGATCAGGCGTGGCGCCGGGTCACGGCGGAGGCCCTGGCGCCGGCCGCGGCCGCCGACCGGCCCCTGCGCGTACTGGATGTTGCGTCCGGAACCGGAGATCTGGCGATTGCGATCGCGCGGCGGTTTCCGTCGGCGGTCGTCAGGGGTGTCGACACGTCGACGGCGATGACCATGATCGGACGAGGGAAGGTGGAGCGCGCCGGCCTCGCGGAGCGCGTCACACTGACATCCGGCGATGCGCAGGAGCTTGGCTTTCCTGATCGCTCCTTCGACGCGGCGGCGATCGCGTTCGGTATCCGCAACGTCCCGGACCGGGTCCGGGCCCTGCGCGAAATGGCGAGAGTCACCCGCTCGGGGGGCCGTATCGCGGTTCTCGAGCTGAGCGAGCCGACTTCGGGCCCGCTGGCCGTGCTCGCCCGCTTCCACATCCGTGTCCTCGTGCCTCTGATAGGGGCCCTTCTGGCCGGGAGCGCCGAGTACAAGTACCTGCGACGGTCGATCCGCGCCTTCCCGTCGCCGGACGAGTTCGCTCGGACGATGGCCGCCGCCGGCCTGGAGCCGGTCGAAACGCGGCCTCTTACGTTTGGCGTGTGCAACCTGTTCCTGGCCAGTCCGGTTGTCGGGTATGCCACGGGAGGCGCCGGTTCGTGACTTCTCCGGCGATCAGGCCACGTTCGGGTCGGGAGACGCGGGCTCCGCGGCACGGCCTCCTGACCGTTGCCGCCGAGGCGCCGGCCGTAGCTCCCGAGGAGTTTCTCCGCCGGGCTTCGCGGAGCTTTCGCGAGATCGGCCCGGTAGGCCACCTGTGGTCTCCGTCGGGCGGGATGCAGTGCGCCGGTTGGGGCGTGGCCCGGCGTTTCGAGATCGCCGGAGGCGCTCTGTCCGGCGGGTTCCCGAGCGGGAACGGTGACGGCGATCCCGACGTGCATGCCGGCGGCGTCATGCTCGACCAGGTCGCCGCGGAAGCGTCCGGGCTCTTCCGCGAACTGGCCGGCGCGGGCGAAGTGCCGCTGCGGCTCTTCGGCGGACTCGCCTTCGATCCCGGGCCGGGCGGCGCCGGCTCCGCGGTGTCCGACTGGAACGAGTTCGGTGCCGGGAGCTTCGTGCTGCCGCGGCTTGGTTACGTTGCCGACGGCGACGCCGCGCATCTGTATGCGGTAGTTGACGCCGCGGCGGTGGGGGTAGTGCCGGAGTGGCAGCGACGCCTGCAGCGGCTGGCCGAGGACCTTGACCTCACTGGCGGCCTCGGAAGCTGCGCGAACGGCAACGGACACCTGGGAGATCTGCCGGAAACGGCCAACACCCTGGGCGCCCTGCCAGGGATTCTCCTCAGCAGCGATCGCCCGGCCGCTTCGGAGTGGCTCCGGCGCGTGGAAGAGCTTCGCGGGGAGGTGCTCTCTGAACGGCTGCAGAAGGTCGTCGCGGCGCGGGCGGTCGAGCTCGATCTCGACCGCCCGTTCGGCATCGACGACCTCGCCCGCATCGCCGGGCGCCTGCGGCGCAGCATGCCCACCTGCACCCGCTTCGCCTTCCTGCGTGGCGGCTCGATCTTCTTCGGTGCGACGCCGGAACTGCTGGTCCGTCGCCGGGGCCGCCGGATCGAGACGCAGGCGCTGGCCGGTTCGATCGCCAGCGACCCTTCGCCTGTGCGGCGGCGCGAGTTGGAGCGGCGCCTGTTGGAGAGCCGGAAGGACCGGCTGGAGCACGACGTCGTGGTCCGTTACCTGGTCGAACGCCTCGACGGGAGTTGCGGCGCGGTAGCGCCGCCCGCCCCTCCGGAAGTCCGGGTGTTGCCGAACGTGATGCACCTGGAGACGCCGATTCGCGCCGCGCTGCCGGAGACCGTCGAGCCGCCGCACGTGCTGCGGCTGGTGCGGGCGCTCCACCCGACCCCGGCGGTCGCGGGCAGACCGACGGCTCTCGCCCTGGCCGCGATCCGGCGCAGCGAAGACCGGGACCGGGGCTGGTACGCGGGTCCGGTCGGGTGGTTCGATGGCAAGGGCGATGGCGAGTTCTCGGTCGCTCTCCGTTCCTGTCTCGCGACCCGGCGTCGAGGTCTGCTCTACTCGGGCAACGGCATCGTCGCCGACTCCGATCCGGCGCGCGAGCTGGCTGAGACGAACCTCAAGCTGGACGCGATCCTCGGAGCATGGGGCTAGCGGGAACCGCCGCGGGCGAGGCGCAATTCCAGCGTGCGCGGCTCCTGGTCGGCGCC
The DNA here is from genome assembly GCA_011525365.1 of Acidobacteriota bacterium. Lineage (GTDB taxonomy): Bacteria > Acidobacteriota > Thermoanaerobaculia > Multivoradales > Multivoraceae > Multivorans. The sequence goes on along the minus strand of WTGQ01000002.1, from coordinate 3,186,555 downwards.
CTGATGCAGGCCGGCGTCCGGCGGGCGGTCACGAGCCCGGGGTCCCGCTCGACGCCGCTGGTGCTGGCGGCGCTCGACGCCGCGGCCGCCGGCCTGGACGTCGCCAGCATCATCGACGAGCGGGCCGCTGCGTTCTACGCGCTCGGCCAGGCCCGGGCCACGGGCGTGCCGACGGTCCTGATCTGCACCTCGGGGACGGCGCCGGCGCACTACCTGCCGGCGATGATGGAAGCCCGCGAAGCCGGCGTTCCCCTGATCGCCCTGACCGCCGACCGGCCGATCGAGTTGATGGACTGCGCCGCGCCCCAGACCACGGACCAGACGAAGCTCTTCGGTTCGGTCGTCAACCACTTCGCCGAGGTCGATCTCGCGGGTCCGGTCGATCCGCTGAGCCTGCGGGCGATCCGGCGAACCGCCGCGCAGGCCGTGTTCCGTTCCCGCTGGCCCCGGCCGGGCGCGGTCCACCTGAACGTACGGGCGCGCAAACCGCTCGAGCCGGAGGCGGGCGCTGGGGGCGGTTCGCTCGCGGCGGCGGTCGACGCTCTGCTCGCTGAGCCGCTGGAGGCGGCTGTGCCGGCGGCGCAACCGGATCCGGCGGCGCTCGATCGGGCGGCGGCGCTCTGCCGGCAATCGGAGCGGGGCCTGATCGTCGCCGGTCCGTTGCCGTCGCCGTCGCCGGAGCGCCGGCGGGCCGGTGACGCCTACGGTCTCGCGAAGCTCGCGCGGCGTACCGGCTTTCCGCTACTCGCGGAGGCCACCAGTCAGAGCCGGTTCACGGAAGAAGACTGCGCGGCCGACGCCGCGCGACTCGGCGCGGCCTGGGCCGCCGACGGCGGCGAAGCCCTGGCTCCTCCGGACCTGATCCTGCAGGTCGGAGCGCCGCCGGTCGCGGCGGGCACCCAGCGGCTGATCGAGGCCGCGGGGGCGCCTCAGATCGTGCTGTCGGACGGCCCCTGGACCGATCCAGACGGACTCGCTTCGGTGTTTCTGTTCGGAGACCTCGGATGCTCGACGTCAGAGCTCTGTCGACGGCTGGAGGATCTGGCACCGGGCGTTGGCGCGGACGGTTGGCGTGAGGCCGTTCTCGGGTTGTGCGGGCGATTTCGGGCCGCGGCGGGGAGCCCTGCCCCCGACGGTCCCGGATTCCACGACGGGGAAGCGGCCGCAGTGGCGGTCGCGGCCACGCCCGCGGACGCTCTCCTCATGCTGGGCAACAGCCTGCCCGTGCGCCTGGTCGAAACCTGGGCCGCCTGCCCCGGTCGCCGGGTCTGGGTCGCCAGTCAGCGAGGCTTGAGCGGGATCGACGGTCTGGTGGCGGGCTTCCTTGGGTCGCTCAGCACGGGCGGTTTTCCGGCCGGCGTGCTGCTCGCGGGCGACGTCAGCCTGCTGCACGATCTCGACGGCCTGGCGATCGCCCCCGAGTACGGCGACGGTCCGCCGGCCGTGGTCGTGGTGATCGACAACCAGGGCGGACGCATCTTCGATCGACTCCCGATCGCGCAGGCCGGGATCTTCCGTGGCCCGGCAGGCAGGCACTGGTTGACGCCCCACGGGGTCGACTTCGGCGGCCTAGCACGAGCGTTCGGGGTACCTTATGCGCGGGTCGAAGATCCCTCGGCGCTCGCGCGGGAGATCGGGGCGGCACTCGGCCGGAGGGGTGTTTCCCTGATCGTTGCAGGGGTCGCGCCTGGGGCTCTGGCGGCGGCCGAGGAGTCGTTGCGGCAAGCCATGGCTGCGTCGTCGTCGTTGCGATGACGACGGCCGTTCTGATTCACGGCTTCTCGGGCAGTCCGGCGAGCTGGCGTCGCGTGGCAGCGCTCCTCGAGGTGCCGAGTCACGCGCCGGCGGTCTGCGGCCATGGTGGCGAGAGTCCGCCGGCGATCTCCAAAGGCTCGGCCTCCTTCGAGGCGGAGGTCGATCGGCTGGCCGCGGTCGTCGAGGCCGAAGTGCCGGCGCCTCGCCTGGTGGTCGGTTACTCCCTGGGCGGGCGGCTGGCTCTCGGCCTGCTGGTCCGTCATCCGGACCTGTTCCTCGGCGCTGCTCTGATCGGCGCCAACCCGGGCATTGCCGACGACCGCGAGCGAGCCGAGCGCCGCGAGGCGGACGGGACGTGGGCCCGCCTGATCGAAGAACGAGGCCTGTCGGCGTTCGACCGCGAGTGGTCGAGGCTGGCCCTGTTCGCGAGTCAGGCCCGGCTAGCCCCCGAGGCGCTTGAGGAACAGAGGAGGATTCGACTTGGTCACGGCCGGGCCGCTCTCGCTTCGGCGATGAGGACACTCAGTCTGGGCGCGATGCCGGACTTCCGGCCTTTCCTGCCGGCGATTCGCTGCCCGATCGAACTGATCGCCGGTGGTTTGGATACGAAGTTCAGTGCCCTGGCGCGCCAGATGGCCGGACTCCTGCCGGCCGCTACGGTCCACATCGTCGACGGAGTTGGCCACAATGTTCCCCTGGAGGCGCCTTCCCGCCTGGCACGGCTTCTGAACGACTCGGCGATTGCGTACGGCCGTCGCTACCAGAGGACCGGTGCCGGATAGGCGGCCAGAACGCGGTCGCGACTGATCAGTGTAGACCCCTCGCACGCCGCCTGGGCCGCGAGCATGCGGTCGAACGGATCGCGGTGATGCCAGGACAGCGAGGCGACGCGCTCACAGTGAGCGGTTTCAAGCTGCAGCCAGTGCGCGCCGAGCGCGTTGCGACCATCTTCGATCATGGCTAGCCAGTCAGTCGCTAGTTCGAGACGGCCAAGGCTGATCTTGATCGCGATCTCCCACAGACTGACGACACTGAACGAGATGACGTTGTTGTCATCGATCAGGGCTCTGCGCGCTGGTTCGCTCAGCCGGTCCGGTGCGTCGATCGCCCACAAGAGTACGTGGGTGTCGGCAAGGAGGCGCACGTCACGAGTAGTCGTCGAAGTCCGCGAGTGGTGCGTCGAAGTCGTCGCTCATCCGAACGATCAAGCCCGTCGCGGCGCCCAACTGGCGGGTCTTGCGAGCGTGAGGAAGCACGTCGAGCCGAACCAGAGGACGGTTGCCCTTGGCGATCACGACTTCCTCCCCGTCCAGCGCCTCCCGGATGAGGCGGGACAGATGGGTCTTTGCTTCGTGGACGTTGACTTGGCGCATGGCTTCGACTCCAAGCTCGGACTAGTTGACTAATCTACATGACCAAGTAGGGCGCCGACAACCCGTTCCCATGATGGGAGCCGTTGTAGTGTCGCCGATCGAAGGAGGCGTGGGGGGATGAGCGGAGAATCGCACCAGGAATGGCGCAGTGGCGGTGACTACACGGACATCCGCTACGAAAAGTCCTATGTCGACGGCGAGCCGGAGGGGATCGCCAAGATCACGATCAACCGGCCGGAGGTGCGCAACGCGTTCCGGCCGCTGACCGTCCAGGAGATGAGCGCGGCGGTGGACGTGGCCCGCGACGACGCCGAGGTCGGCGCGGTGATCCTGACCGGCGAAGGGCGAAGCGCGTTCTGTTCGGGCGGCGACCAGCGCATCCGGGGCGATGCCGGCTACGTCGGCGACGACGGCGTGCCGCGCCTGAACGTCCTCGACCTGCAGCGCCAGATCCGTACGCTTCCCAAGCCGGTCGTGGCGATGGTCGCCGGCTACGCGATCGGCGGCGGCCACGTGCTGCACATGGTCTGCGACCTGACGATCGCCGCCGACAACGCTCGCTTCGGCCAGACCGGGCCGCGGGTGGGCAGCTTCGACGGCGGCTACGGCGCTTCGTACATGGCGCGGATCGTGGGCCAGAAGAAGGCGCGGGAGATCTGGTTCCTGTGTCGCCAGTACAACGCCCGGCAGGCGCTGGACATGGGTCTCGTCAACACGGTCGTACCGCTCGAGCGCCTTGAGCAGGAGACCCTCCAGTGGTGCCGGGAGATGCTGGCCAACAGCCCGATGGCGCTTCGCTGCCTGAAGGCGGCGATGAACGCGGACTGCGACGGCCAGGCCGGCCTGCAGGAACTGGCGGGGAACGCGACCCTGCTGTTCTACATGACGCAGGAGGGGCAGGAGGGTCGCCAGGCGTTCCTGGAGAAGCGGAAGCCGGACTTCTCGAAGTTCCAGCGCTACCCATGAGCCAGGGCGGGCGCCGCCCCGGCAACCTGGGTGCGTGGGCGCAGGCGATCCGTCCGAAGACGTTGTGGGCGGCGGTGACGCCGGTTGTTGTCGGCAGCGCCTGCGCCATTTCCGTGTCGGGCTTCCGGGCGGGTCCTGCCCTGGCCGCGCTCGGCGTCGGAGTCTTCATTCAGATCGGCACGAATCTGTCGAACGACGTGCTCGACTTCGACCGCGGCGCGGACACGGAGCGCCGGGTCGGGCCGGTACGGGCGGTGCAGTCGGGGCTGCTCAGCCGCGGCCAGGTGTGGGTGGGGGCGTGGATCGCCTTCGGTTTCTGCATGGTCTGCGGCCTCTACCTGGCGGCGGTGGCGGGCTGGCCGGTGCTCGTGCTCGGCGCGATCTCGATCGCATCGGGATTGCTGTACACCGCCGGCCCCTGGGCGCTGGCCTATCTGGGCCTGGGCGACCTGTTCGTTTTTCTCTTCTTCGGCCTGGCCGCCGTGGTCGGAACCGCGTACGTCCAGGCGCTCGAGGCGCCGGCTGTCGCCTGGTGGGCGGGAGTCGCGGTCGGCGCTTTGGCGACGGCGATCCTGGTCGTGAACAACCTCCGCGACCGGGAGACGGACGCGGCGGCCGGCAAGCGGACGCTGGCGGTGCGCTTCGGCGCGCGTTTCACGCGGCTGGAGTACGCGGCGCTGCTCCTGGTCGGGCATGCCGCCGCCTTGCCGCTCGTCGTCCGGTTCGGTCCGTGGCCCATGCTGTCGTGGCTTGCTCTGCCGTTCGCGGTCGCCGTGCTGCGATCCGTCTGGCGCGGCGAGGGTGCGGCCCTCAACCTGGCGCTGGCGGCGACCGCCCGCCTGCTCCTCCTGTTCGGCGTGCTCCTGTCGATCGGCATCGTCCTGGGGGCCCGGCCCTGAGCGGCGCACTCTCGGTTCGAGCGGCAGTGCGCGAAGCGCGCGGGCCGGCCCTGGTCGACGGGGGCCGCGAGGTCGGCTGGGGGGAGCTCGCTCAGCGGGTGGATCGGACGCGGGACGCGTTGCGGCGGCGTCTCGCCGGCGTGACGGGGCCGGTCGTCGCCGTCGGCGGCGGCGCCGGGCCTGAGGCAGTGGTCACGCTTCTCGCACTGCTGGAGGACGGGGTGTCGTTCGTGCTGATCCATCCCCGGTGGACCCGCGCCGAACGCGACCGGGCGATCGCGATCGCCGGGGCCTGTCTTTGCCTGGAAAGTGGCGGAGCTTTCGCAACGCCGCCGGCGACTGACGGGGCTGGCAACCCGAGCGTCGGGCGGGGCGCCGCAATCGTCTTCACTTCCGGCACCACGGGTCAGCCGCGGGGCGCCGTTCTCAGCCGGGCGGCGCTCCGCGCCTCGGCGCGAGCGCATGGACGGGCCATGGGTTGGCGCGCCAACGACCGTTGGCTCCTTAGCCTGCCCACGGCTCACGTGGGCGGCCTGATGATCGTCGTCCGATGCCTCCAGGCGCGCCAGACGATGGTCGTGGGCGGGCGTCGCGCGTCCGGGAACTTCGACGCCGCCGAGACCCTGCGGGTCGTCGAACGCGACCGCGTCACCCTCCTGTCCGTCGTGCCGACGATGCTTGCGCGGCTGCTTCGGACAATCAGGCGCCCGCCGCCGAGCCTGCGTGCCGTCCTCGTCGGCGGCGCCGGTGCTCCGGCGGCGCTGATGGAACGGGCAAGAGAACGCGGTTGGCCGGTGTTCGCGACCTACGGGCTGACGGAGGCCTGTTCCCAGGTCGCGACGGAGCGGCCGGACGAGACGCCGGGAAGCGTGGGTGCGCCGCTGCCCGGGCTCGAGGTGCGGGTTGCGGCTCCGGACGGGTCCACCGGCACGATCCAGGTGCGGGGCGACGCGCTGTTCGACGGCTATCTGGGCCCGGAACCGGGCGCGCCGCTCGAACGGCCCTTCGAGGCGGACGGGTGGTTCGACACGGGCGACCTGGGCGCGATCGGCGAGGACGGCCGGCTCCGGGTCGTGGGTCGCCGCTCCGACCGGATCGTGACCGGCGGCGAGAACGTCGATCCGGCGGAAGTCGAAGCGGCCGTCGTGGAGTGGCCCGGGGCGGCGGACTCCTGCGTGGTCGGTCTGGAAAACGAGGAGTGGGGCGAACGGGTGGGCGCCGTCCTGGTCCCGGCGGCCGGTTTCGAGGCGCTTGGCGGGCTGGGAGAACTCGAGCGGCACTTGGGTGGACGGCTCGCCGGGTTCAAGCGGCCGCGGTGCTGGAGCCTCGTGGATCGTCTACCCGTGGCCGCTTCGGGCAAAGTGGACCGAAGTGCCTGCGCTCGACTCCTGGTCGAGTCACCGGGTCCGCGGACGGGGGAAGCCGGCCGGTGACCGTCGACGCCGCGGTGGCGGAGTTCCGGGACCGGCTCGATCTCGAGCGGCGGCTTCGGCCCTTCGGGCCGCTTCGCTATCGGGCGAGCGACGCGGGGACCAGAGCCGTTCACCTGGACGACTTCGCGGCGATTCCGTTCCTGGACGGCGTGAGCGGCGTAGAGCACTACCAGCATAGGGCCCGGCTGCGAGCGCGGGGAGGCGACGTCTATGTCGCCTCGACGCCCGCGTCGGCCGGCTACGAGCGCTACTGCCGGGAAGTCCTGGGCCTCGGCGCGGTGGAACTCCTGCCCGTCGACCCCGCCGGCGACCGGCTCGCGATCGCTCGGGCCTGCACGGAGAACCGCGCGCTCCTGGACCGGCTGGGAGCGCTAGCCGGCCGTGGCGGCCTCGTCGTCGAACCCTTCCTCGGTACCGAGGCGATCTGGGACCTCGCGGCGGCCGTTGCCGCCGAAACCGGCGCCGGGGTGCGAGTGCTGGCGCCGCCGCCGCCGGTGACCTGGATCGCCAACGACAAGGCGAACTTCGAGGACCTCGTCACCGCGGTCCTCGGTCCCGGCTTTCTGCCCGAGAGCCGCCGGTCGGCTTCGGCGGAAGCGCTGGCCGGGGCGCTGCTCGAACTCTCGGAAGCGGGCCCTTCCGTGGCGCTCAAGCGGCTGCGCTGCGCTTCGGCGATGGGCAACGAGGTGTTCGAGTCCCCGGCGATCCGTCGCCACGGATTCCCGGGCGTGCTGAACATCGTCCGCGGTTTCCTCGAGAGGACCGGCTGGGAGGGCGACGAGGACGTGCTCGCGGTGTGCTGGGAACCGGCGACGTCGTCGCCTTCGACCCAGTGGTGGCTGCCGCCGCCGGGTGGCGGCGAGCCGACGCTCGGCGGCGTCTACGAGCAGATCCTGGCCGGCGAGGAGGGCGTCTTCGTCGGCAGCCGGCCGAGCGGCCTGGCGGCGGAGGTGGAGGAGCGGATCGTGTCCCAGTCAGGCCAGGTAGCGGCCGCGCTGCAACGGCTGGGTTACGTCGGCCGCTGTTCGTTCGACCACCTGGTGCTGCCGGATGGGCGGGTCGTGTTCACGGAGTGCAACGGACGCTGGGGCGGCACAAGCACCCCGATGAACCTCGTCGACCGGCTCTACCCGGGCGGCCGTCCCCCGTACCAGGCGCAGGCCTTCGTTCATCCGGAACTTGTGGGAACCACGTTCCGGCAGCTCCTGGCGCGGTTCGGCGACACCGTGCTTGACCGGGGCTCAGAGGCAGGCCGGTTCCTGCTCTACAACGTCGGGCCACTGGAGGAATTCGGCAAGTTCGACGTCGTGGCGTTGGGTTCGAGCCGTTCGCACGTCGAGGAGCTGATGACTCGGGAGCTGCCGCGTCGCCTCGCCCTGTCCTGACCGCAACCAGGCGGCGTCAGACCGGGGCGCCGTCGTCGCGGAGGCTGCGGTCGAGCGCCTCGCTCATCTGGCGCAGGCGCTCCGCTTCGGCGGGCGACAGCACGCCGCCGTCCTGGCAGGCCTCGATCGTCGAGGTCATCTCGTTCAACCGGTCGAGCGCCTCGTCGGACGCACCGCGCCGCTCCGGCGACGCGTGAGCCGCCGCGAACAGCAGTGTCGACAGCGTCAGGGCAAGCCGGCGCAGACGCTGCCGCGGCGGCGCCGGGGCGGACTCCGGCTCGGCGGTCGCGTCGTAGACATCCGCCAGCAGGATGCGGGAGATCGCGTATGCGTCCTTCATCTTCCTGGTTGCCTCTTCCCGGTCCGGCGCCCCATCCGGTTCGGGAGTCTTCATTGGTTACAACGAACGGGAAGCCCGGTTGGTTTCCGGGTTTCGAGTCCGACTCTAGCGGCAGGCCGCTACCAGTGGACTTGCTGGCTGTCGGACTGAACTTCCTGTACGACCCGGCGGTCATCGAGGCGCACTGCCGTCAGCGGACCGCCCCAGACGCAGCCGGTGTCAAGGGCAATGAAGTCGGACTCGAGTCGCAGTCCGAGGGCGGCCCAGTGACCGCAGACGATCGTGCGTTCCGGACAACTGCGGGGGACAACGCGGAACCACGGTTTGAGCCCCGAGGGTGCGCTTTTCGGCGCGCCACTGTAGTCGTGGGTCCGGCCCTTGCGGTCGAGCATCCGCATGCGGGTGAACGCCACGAGCGACTTCTTGTTCCGTCGTTGCAGCAGGCGCGTCGCCTTCGGACCCCGGAGCTTTCGTTCGAGCCGCCTGGCCGCCTTGATGGCGGCCTCCGGCGCCCACCCGGACCGCAGGCCCGCGTGGACCAGCACGTAGTCGCAGCCGGCTAACCGTTCGAAGTGGACGAAGGGCCGTCTACGCAGCCAGTCGACCAACTCGGGAGCGTCCGCCGCTTCGAGGACCTCCGTCAGCGTGTCTCGGGGTCTTTCGCCGGCTACCCCAAGGTGGCGGGCGATCAGGTGCAGGTCGTGGTTTCCGAGCACGACCTGGAACCGATCGCCCATCTCTCCTTCCAGCGCTCGCGCCCAGCGCAGCGTTTGCAGGGAACTCGGGCCCCGGTTGACGAGGTCGCCCACCATCCAGAGGCGGTCCCTCCGGACATCGAGGTCCACCCGGCCGAGCAGCGACTCCAGAGTCCGGAAGCAGCCGTGGACGTCGCCGATCGCCCAGGTCGCCACCGCCGGCGCTAGTCGACGATGGCCTGGTAGGTCAGGCTCTGCAGATCCTGGCGGATGTTCAGGTGGGTGTAGGGCCGCACCTGCGTCATCAGGATGCCGATCAGTTCCTCTTCGGGATCGACCCAGAACACCGTGCAGAACGCGCCGCCCCAGGAGTAGGACCCCACCGAGGCCGGCATCGCCGAGGCGCCCTTGTCGGTCACGACGCTGTAGCCGAGGCCGAAGCCGTAGCCGGGACCGCGCAGCCAGAGGCCGTGGTTGCCGGTGTGGTTCGACGTCATCAGTTCGACCGTCTTGCGGCCGAGGATCCGCTCGCCGCCAAGCTCGCCGCCGTTCAGCATCATCTGGTGGAAGCGGTAGTAGTCGGCCGCGGTGGAGACGAGGCCGCCGGAGCCGCTGAAGTACTTGTGCGGCTCCCGCACGTGCCGGGCGTTCACGTCCGGTGTCTCGGTGAGGACGATCCTGCCGTCCTCGCCTGGCCGGTAGAGCGCGGCGAAGCGGCCGACCTTCGACTCGGGCAGGTAGAAGTACGTGTCGACCATGCCCAGCGGCTCGAAGATGCGCTCCTTCAGGTACTCGTCCAGGGTCTGGCCCGACAGCACCTCGACCATCCGCCCGACGACATCGACGGACGGGCCGTACTGCCAGGCGTCGCCGGGATGGAACTCGAGCGGCAGCTCGGCGAGGGCGGTGACGAAGTCGCCGACTGTCCACTCGGGGTCCCGGTTGTTGCGGAGCTTGGCGTACTCGGCGGTCAGGAGCCCGCGGTAGCTGTTCGCGAAGCCGGCCGTGTGGGTCAGGATGTGCTGAACCGTGATGGGCCGCGCGGTCTCGACGAGCTTGTAGGGGGCGCCCAGGTACTCGTCGGCGTCGGGCACCGTCGCGACCTGCATCTCGGCGAACTCGGGCAGGTACTTCGCGATCGGATCGCGAAGCTGGAACCGGCCCTCCTCGTACAGGGTCATCAGCGCGACGGAAGCGATCGGCTTGGTCATCGAGGCAATCCGGAAGATCGTGTCCCGGGTCATCGGGGCGCCTTCCTCGGGCCAGCGTTCGCCCTGGGCCTCGAAGTGGACGACCTTGCCGCGGCGCGCGACGAGGGTCACCGTGCCGGCGACCTGCCCGCGGTCGATGTAGGCGCCGACCGCTTCGGAGAGTCGCTCGAGCCGCTCGCTCGACATGCCGGCGCTCTCCGGTTCGGCGACCGGTAGCGGAGCCGCCGCCGGCTGGTCGGCAGCGGCGGTCGGCGGAGCGGCCAGCGCGGTACCGGCGAGAAGGCCGCCGAGGAGAAGCGCGGCGGCGGAGAGCATCAGGACACGGTCACGGTCACGTTGGTCGAGGTTCATGAGGGCGCCTCCCTGAAAGTGGCGGTGGTTGTGGGGTCCGGCGGTTCCGCGTCCCGCGCTGGTCATCTTCTCGCCCGCGGCGTCAGCGTCGTCGTGTGGCGTTCGCCGTCGCGCACGTAGACGACCTCGATCGGTTCGTCGATCTTCACGGCGTCGAGGGCGTACGTGTAGTCGTAGATGTTGGCGATCTCCTGCCCCGCGAACTGGACGATCACGTCGCCGGCCTCAAGGCCGGCCTCGGCGGCCGGCCCGCCCTCCATCACGCCGCCCAGCAGCAGGCCTTCCACTTCGCTGGCGTAGTCCGGGATGGTGCCGGTGTAGGCGCGCACGGTGTCGCGGCTGCCGCCCTGCTGGAGGGTCCGCTCGACCTTCGCGAACTCGAGCGGCTCGGCCTGGTTGGCAGCGCGGCGCGTGAGCAGGGCGGCGAAGCGGGCCACCCGCTCCAGGTCGTCGTAGTTGATGCGATCGGCCGTGTCGGTCGGCCGGTGGTAGTCCTCGTGGGAGCCGCTGAACAGGTTGACGGTCGGAACGCCGGCGCTGTTGAAGCTCGAGGTGTCGGTCGGCAGGTACGGATCGGTCTGCATGGCGAGGTCAAAGCCCACCGGGACGTTGGCGGCTTCGACCAGCCCCGTCCAGTCGGGACTCGAGCCGACCGCCTGGACGGTCAGGCGGTTGTCGCGGACGCGACCGACCATGTCCAGGTTCACGTAGGCCGCGATCTGATCGCTCGCTATGACGGCCTCGTCGACGAAGTCCGCCGAGCCCAGCAGCCCCAGCTCCTCGCCCGACCAGAAGGCGAGCGCGACGTTCCGGTCATGGCCCAGTTCGTGCACCTGGCGTGCGGCTTCGAGCACCGCCGCCGTGCCCGAGGCGTTGTCGTCGGCGCCGAGGTGAATGGCGTCCTTCTCTTCCGGCCGCGCCAGCGAGTTGCCGCCGCGGCCGCGGCCGAGGTGGTCGTAGTGGGCGCCCACGACGACCCACGGCTTGGCGAGGCTCTCGGCCTTGCCGCCAGGCAGGACGGCGACCACGTTCCGCGCCGTGCTCCGCTCCCGCTCGATCGCCGTCTTCAGGGTGACGCGGACGCCCGGAAGAAGGAAGCCTGCGTTGTGCGGATTGCCGTCGTCGAAGCTCTTCTGGATCTCGTCGAGTTCGCGGCCGGTGCCGGCGAACAGCCACTTCGCGGCATCTCCGCCGATGCTGGCGGCGGCAACGCCGGAGCCGGCCGCCGCGGTGTCGAATGCCATGGGGATCGTCTCGCCGGCGTTCGGCGAGCGCGGCCCGGTCAGGACGAGGAGCCCCACGGCGCCTGCCTCCCGCGCGGTCAGGGCCTTGTAGCGGAGGCCCGAGTAGCGGTTGAGGATCGCCCGCGGCTCGCCCTCGAGGTCCTCGGGGACGTAGCGCAGGACGACGGCGATCTTGCCGGTCACATCGAGCGTGGCGTAGCTGTCGTAGCCGAAGTCCTGGGAGTCCGGCACCCGGATGCCGTAGCCGGCGAACACCGCCTCGCCCTCGACCTCCGTCGAGTCGGAGAAGCCGAGCGCCTGGATCTGGGTGTGGTCGCTGAACGAATCGGCGCCGGCCTCGGTCTCGATCTGGATCGTCGAGCCCGTGTCGCGGGCGCCCGAGGTGAACTCGAAGTCGAGCAACAGGTCGTTTTCACCGGGCAGCGGCTCGGCGCCGAGCGCCGCGAGCTGTTCGGCCAGGTAGGCGGCGGCTCGCTGCTCGCCTTCCGTGCCCGTGAGGCGGCCGCCGAACTCGGGAGAGGCGAGGGTCGTGACATGGCTCTCGAGCGCGGATCGCGGATCGGCCGGCGGACCAGAGGCGTCGCGGTCCGGCGAAGCCGCGAGGGCCGCGAGCGCGGCCTCGTGGTTCCAGTCGGCGATGTAGAGCTGGCCGCCGTCGCCTCCGTGACGGCTGGAGGTCCAGACGAGCTGGCGGCCGTCCGGCGACGGAACGGGAAGGCCGTCGAAGCGGTCGGTGTAGGTGACGCGGACCGGTTCCTTTGTCCCCCCCGTGTCGACGATGAAGACCTCGAAGTTCTCGAAACCGAGCTTGTTCGAGGCGAAGAAGATGTACTCGCCGGAGGGGTGCTGGTACGGGGCCCAGCTCATCGCTCCGAAGTCCGTCAACTGCCGCTGGTCCGAGCCGTCCGGATTCATCGACCAGACATCGGCGATCAAGCCATCCTCACTGAAGCGTCGCCAGACGATGCGGGAACCGTCGGCGAAGAAGAAGGGGCCGCCGTCGTACCCGGGCACGTTCGTGAGCCGGGTCTGTTCACTGCCGTCGGCGCGCATGACGTAGATCTCGCCGAAGTAGGCGGGGTCGACCTCGAGCAGGTTCGATTCGCGTTCGTCGAGTTCGCGGTTGTAGGCGTCGCGGGTGGAGGCGAAGACGATCCACTCGCCGTCCGGGGAGTAGCTGCCCTCGGCGTCGTAGCCGCGCGCATCCGTCAGCCGCCGCGGCTCGCCGCCGGCCATCGCCACGGCGTAGATGTCCATCTCCGGGTCGTAGTCCCAGGCGTAGCGCCGCTCCTGGCCCGAGGCGCGGAAGTCGAGTTCCTGCTGCTGCAGTTCGGCCGAACGCGGGTCGTGGTGGGTCGACCCGTACAGGATCTCCGAGCCGTCCGGATGAATGAAGGCGCAGGTCGTCTTGCCGATGCCGGTCGAGACCTCCCGGGTGTCGCCGGTGGCCAGATCGAGCAGGTAGATCTGGTAAAACGGATTCTCGGGCCGCCGCTCGCTCTGGAAGACGAGGAGCCCGCCGTCGGTGGAGAAGTAGCCTTCGCCGGAGCGCCTGCCCTCGTAGATCAGGCGCCGGGTTCGTTCTAGGAACGTGGTTTCGTCGAGGTCGCCGTCCGAGGCGCGGACGGTCGCCGGTGCAGCGGGGAGCGCCAGGAGCGCGATCGCCCAGAGGGCAGCCCGATGTGTGAGTCTGGAGGTCTGCATGAGCGGTTGCCGAGGCTAGCACCGGGTGCCCGGTGCTAGCCTGCCCGTCCATGTGGGGCGGCCTGCCGATCTCGACCTGGGTGCTGCTCGCGGTCTCGGTCGGTGCCGGGCCGGCTCTGGTCCTGCTGCGGTGGTGGCTTGATCGACGGGATCGCGGGTCCGCGCGGAGTGGCGCGGCGTGACGGCGAGCGCCCTGGTCCTCGTCCCCCTGGGCCTCTACATGCTGGTCCTCATCGGGCTCGGCCTGTGGGGCCGGCGCGAGGGAGGGAGCCTGGAGGGCTACTACGTCGCCGGCAAGAAACTGCCCTCCTGGGTCATCGCCTTCAGTTCGAACGCCACCGGCGAGAGCGGCTGGTTGCTGCTCGGCCTGACCGGGATGGGCTACGCGGTCGGCTTCCACGCGCTATGGGTCGTGTTCGGCGAAGTGATGGGCGTCGCGATCGCCTGGACCCTCGTTTCGCGGCCGTTCAAGGAGTACACCGACCGGTACCGGGCGATCACCGTTCCCGACTACCTGGAGCAACGGTTTCGGGACCGCCGGCAACTCCTGCGCAAGCTGAGCATCGCGATCATCCTGTCGATGGTCGCGGTCTACTGCTGCGCCCAACTGGTGGCCACGGGCAAGGCGTTCTCGTCCTTCCTGGGGTTCAGCTACGTCACCGGCGTGTTTCTGGGCGCGGGCGTCACGATCGTCTACACGGCGGTCGGCGGCTTCAAGGCGGTGGCCTACTCGGACCTGGTGCAGGGTCTGCTCATGGTGGGTGGGCTCGTCATGCTACCGATCGTCGGCATCGCGGCCGCGGGCGGCTGGGACGAAGTGATCGGGGCCCTCAAGACGGCCGATCCCAACCTGTTGCGCGCGATGGGCAGCCACGGCGCGACCTGGGCGGGCGTGCTGTCGGCTGCGAGCTTCGCCGGGATCGGGCTCGCCTTCCTGGGCGTGCCGCAGCTCCTGACCCGGTTCATGTCCGCGGCTTCGGGCCGCGAACTGGTGCGCGGCGGGCGGGTCGCGGTCGTGTGCATGGTCCTGTTCGACGTCGGCGCGGTGTTCACCGGGATCGCGGGGCGAGCCCTGTTCCCGCTGCTGGACGATCCGGAAACCGTGATGCCGACGATGAGCGCGGAGCTGTTCCCGGCCCTCTTCACCGGCATCTTCCTGGTCATCGTGCTGGGCGCGATCATGTCGACCGTCGATTCCCTGTTGATCCTCGCGTCGTCGGCCGTCGTCAGGGACTTCGGGCAGAAGATCCTCGGCGCGGCGCGCGGTGACGGTCGCCTCTCGCGTTACGGGCGCTACGTCACGGCGCTCGTGGGCCTGGTGGCCATTCCCTTCGCCCTGTTCGAACCGCCGCTGCTGTTCTGGTTCATGCTGTTCGCCTGGTCGGGGCTGGGCGGCGCCTTCGTCCCGGTGGTCCTCTGCTCCCTCTTCTGGAAGCGGACGACGTTGCCGGGCGCGTTGGCCGGGATGGCGACAGGATTCGCGGTGACGGTGGCCTGGGTGGTGCTGTTCAAGGCGTCCTACTACGACCTGTATGAGCTGATTCCGGGGCTCATCGCGGGGACCGCGGCGACGGTGATCGTCAGCTTGCGGACAGGGCCGCCGGAAGGCGCCGCGGCGGAGTTCGAGGACGTTCACGCGACGGTGCGCGGCGCGTGACCGCGTCCGGCGTTGGTGTACGGTGAGGCGCTGACAACGACGTGCCGCCCCGACCGTCTCTGGAGAACAGGCTCATGCCTGCTACAGAATCGAAAGCCGACTTCCCGGCACTCAATGAAGACTGGATTGCCTGGCGGGCTCGCGTTGACGAGACGCTCCGCCACGTTGCGACGAAGGAGGACCTGGCCAATCTGAGGGAAGCCCTCACATGGCGCATCCTGCTCGCCATGGGCGGCTTCGCCACGATCGTGACGGTGTTGGACCGGCTGCTTCCGTAGCTGACGCGCGGGCCGCGGCGGATTCGTCGCGGCAGCTACACTCGCGCGATGCCTGATCGACGCGCGTACCTCGCTTCTTTCGCCGTTCTCGCCGCTCTGCTCGCCGTGCCCGCGGCGGCAGAGGAACTGCCGTACTACCTCCCCGACGCCAGCGATCCGGCCGCCTACGACCCGGATGTACCCCGGCCGTCCGCGGTGCTGGGCTACGAGGTCGGCGAGTGGCACGTTCGGCCGGATCAGCTCAATGCCTACATGCGGGCCGTGGCGGCGTCCTCACCGCGGGTGACCGTCTCGGTCCAGGGGACGACCCACGAGAAGCGTCCCCAGCTTCTGCTGGCGATCACCTCGCCGCGCAACCATGCCCGGCTCAAGGAGATCCGCGAACAGAGGCGGGGCCTGGTCGACCCGCGGCAACCCCTGTCGGAGCTCGAGGACTTGCCGGTCGTCATCTGGCTCGGCTACAGCATCCACGGCAACGAGCCGAGCGGCGCGAACGCCTCGATGCTGGTTGCCTACCACCTGGCCGCGTCGCTTTCCGACGTGGTCGCCGAGCAGTTGGAGCAGGCAGTCATCCTGCTCGACCCGAGCCTGAATCCGGACGGGCTCGGTCGCTTCGCCCATTGGGCGAACACGAACAGGGGCATGGTGCTGAATCCCGACCCCGGTCACCGGGAGCACCGGGAACCGTGGCCGGGCGGGCGCACCAACCACTACTGGTTCGACCTGAACCGGGACTGGCTCCTGCTGCAGCATCCCGAGTCGCGGAACCGCATGGCGACCTGGAAGGCGTGGCAGCCGAACCTGGTCGGCGACTTCCACGAAATGGGGTCCAACAGCACCTTCTTCTTCCAGCCGGGCGTCCCGAGCCGGCGCAATCCCCTGATTCCCGAGCGCAACGTGGAACTGACGGAAGCGGTCGCGGCCCATCACGCCGCCGTGTTCGACGGCGCGGGCCGGCTCTACTACAGCCGCGAGGGTTTCGACGACTTCTACCTCGGCAAGGGCTCGACCTACCCGGACGCCCACGGCGCGGTTGGCTTCCTGTTCGAGCAGGCGAGCGCGGAGGGGCACCGGATCGAGACGGCGAACGGCGAACTCGCGTTCACCTTCGGGATCAAGAACCAGTTGCTGGCGTCGCTGTCGATGGTCGAAGGCGGGGTCGCCAAGCGCCTGGAACTCCTCGAGCACCAGCGGGACTTCTTCCGTGGCGCTCTTGCCGCTGCCGAAGCCGAACCCTCGGCCTACGTGTTTCACCTGGACGGCGACCGGGGCCGCGCTCACCGGATGCTCGACCTGCTGCTGAGGCACGAGATCGAGGTCTACGGGACGACCGAGGAGATCGCCGTCTCCGGCCGTGTCTACACGCCGGGCACGTCATGGCTGGTGCCGCTGGCGCAACCCCAGTCGACCCTCGTGCGCTCCTTCTTCGAGATCGTGACCGAGTTCAACGATTCCGTGTTCTACGACGTTTCGGCGTGGACCCTGCCGCTCGCCTTCGGCGCTGAGTACGACCTCCTCGAGGGCGGCGCCTACCGTCCCGGGTTGCTCGGAACCGCGGTCACCGACGCCTCGATCGAGCCGGGGGCGTTCGGCGCTGCTCCCGGAGATACGCCGACCTACGCCTACGCCTTCTCCTGGGACGGCTACTTCTCGGCTCGCACCTTGAACCGCTTGCAGCGGGCGGGCGCGCGGGCACGGGCGGCGACGGGTTCGTTCATCGCCGAGACACCGGACGGTCCTCGCGCTTTCGAACCGGGAGCGATCGTCGTGCCGGTGGGCCGCGGGGGCGAGCCGGGCGCCAACGCGGAAGTCGGCCTGGAAGCGATCCTCGCGGAAGCGGCTGCCGCGGACGGCGTCGACGTCCATCGTCTGATCAGCGGCCAGGCCGCGGCTGGGATCGACCTCGGCAGTCCGAGCCTGCGGCCTCTGGTTCCGCCGCGCCCCTTACTCGTCAGCGGCCGGGGGGTTCCTTCGTACCGGGTGGGCGAGGCCTGGCACCTGCTCGACGAACGTTTCGGCGTCGAGGCGTCGCTGGTCGACCTCGGAGCGTTCGGCAGCGTGGACCTGGATCGCTACACCCACGTCGTGCTGGCCCTGGGCGGCTTCGGCGGCGGGGCGCCCAGGGAAGAGGTTCGGGACCGTCTCCGGATCTGGGTCCGGAGCGGCGGCGCGGTCGTGGCCATCGGCGCGGCGAGCCGCTGGGCGAGTGCCGAACTCCTGGGCCGCGAAGGGGAGGTCGAGGATGCGGTGCCCGACGGCGAGGCTGCAAGCACTTCCGAAGACGCGGATGCTCTCGACGCAGCGGAACGGCGCCACTATGCCGACTACCGCGACCAGCGAGCCGAGCAACTCATGGCCGGCACGATCGTCGGCGCCGAGCTGGATCTGACGCATCCCCTCGCCTACGGCTACCGACGGCCGGACCTGGCCGTCATCCGAACCGGCGAGTGGGTTCTGCCGGCCAGTCCCGATCCCTTCGAAAACGTCGCCCTCTACCAGGACCCGCCGCGTCTCTCAGGCTGGATATCGCCGGAGAACCAGCGTCGCCTGGCCGGCAAACCGGCCGTCATCGCCAGCCGGATGGGCCGCGGTGTCGTGATCCAGCTCCTCGACAACCCGAACTTCCGCGCCTACTTCTACGGTTCGAATCGTCTGTTCCTGAACTCGATCTTCCTGAGCGGCCTGATCGACACCACGTCCGCGCCGGACACCTGGCAGTAGCGCCGCCGTGGCGGGAATCTTGCGTTCGCTTGTGCCGCTGTGCTGAGATCCCGCGGGCCGACCCCGGTCCGGCGTGCAGAATCGTCGCGTCACGGCCGGGTTCAGGCCACTTTGGCGCACGTTCCGCGTGCGGGAGCCAACCAATCGTCAACCGTTTACGGAGAAAGTCGAGAGTGACCGAAACCGACCACCCCGACTCCGTCCCACGCGCAGCAGCGGCGGAGGCCGAGACCACGCCGCCCGAGGCCCCGCCACCCAAGGCGGATGGGCCGGGCGAGGTCCTGATCTCCGTCGCCGACCTGACCAAGCACTACGGATCCATCCGCGCCGTCGACGGGATCAGCTTCGAGGTGCGCCGCGGCGACGTGCTCGGCTTCCTCGGGCCCAACGGCGCCGGCAAGACGACGGCGATGAAGATGATCACGGGTTTCCTGGAACCGGATCGCGGTTCCATTGCGGTCGCCGGCATCGATGTCGCCGCGGACCGCCTCGCCGTCAGCCGGCGGATCGGCTACCTGCCGGAGGACGCCCCCGCCTACGGCGAGATGACGGTCGAAGCCTTCCTGCGCTTCATCGCCGAGGTCCGGGAGCTTGAGGCGGCGGAGGAAGCGATCGAGAGGGTTCTGGAGACGGCGCACCTGCGGAGCGTGCGGGGCCAGACGATCGAGACCCTGTCCAAGGGTTACAAGCGCCGCGTCGGTCTGGCGCAGGCGCTGATCCACGATCCGGACGTGCTGATCCTCGACGAACCGACGGACGGCCTCGACCCGAACCAGAAGGCGGTGGTCCAGGACCTGATTTCCAGTCTGTCTTCTGACCGCTGCATCGTCCTCTCGACCCACATCCTCGACGAGGCGGAACGGGTCTGCAATCGGGCGGTCATCCTCTCCGAAGGGCGCATCCTGGTCGATTCGACGCCGGCCGCCCTGGTTGCCCGGGCGCCGGGCCACAATGCTGTCCGCTTCCGGGTAGTCGACGGCGATCCTGCCGACGTGGCGGAGACCCTGTCTGAGGCCGACTGGTGCGCCGGCGCGCGGGTGCTGCCGGGCGGCGAGGTCGAGGCCGAGCCGAGAGACGGTGAGAACCGGCTGAACGACGTGCTGGCCGCGGTCGGCGAGCACCGGGTCGCCGATGTCAGGGTGCGGGAAGGCCGGCTCGACGAGCTGTTCCGCGACGTGACCAGGGGGGTGGCGGCATGAGTGGCTTGGCGCGCCGGTTCACCGGGTTCAGAGCGGTGCTGCGCCGGGAGTTCCACGGCTACTTCGCGTCGCCGCTCGGCTACATCTTCATCGTCATCTTCCTGATCGCCAGCGGCTATCTCATGGTGTCGCGGGACTTCGGCCGCTTCCTGGAACTGCGCGAGGCGAACCTCGACGCGCTGTTCAGCTACCTGCCGTGGATCTTCGTCGTTCTGGTGCCGGCGGTGGCGATGCGGCTGTGGGCGGAGGAGAGGCGTTCCGGCACCGTCGAGTTGCTGCTCACCCTGCCGATCACGCTCGAAGGTTCCTATCTCGGCAAGTTCCTGGCCGGCTGGGCCTTCCTTGCCGTTTCCGTGTTCCTGACCTGGCCGGCCGTCTTCCAGGTGGCCCGGCTCGGCGACCCGGACTGGGGCGCGATCTTCGCCAGCTACGTCGCCACCCTGCTGGCGGCCGCCGTGCTGCTGGCGATCGGCCTCCTGTTCTCGGCGCTGTCGAAGAACCAGGTGGTCGCGTTCATCCTGGCGGTGGCGGCTTCCGTCGGTTTCCTGCTGATCGGCGTGCCGCAGACCCAGGAGTTCGTGGGCAAGTGGTTCGGCGGCTATGTCGAGCGGGTCGTTTCCTCGCTGAGCCTGCTCGATCACTTCGAGGCGCTGACCCGGGGCCTGTTGCAGTTGAACTCGTTGCTGTTCTTCGTCCTGTTCACAGTCGGCTGGCTGGTTTGCGGCATGTTGGTGCTCGGCCAGACCAAGACGAACTGACGCCAGATAGAGGTTTAGGCAGATGACTGACGAACCGAAGCTGAACCCGGATGCCGGCGGGGAAGCCGGCGCAGCCAGTGGCCCGCGCGGGATGACCGTGGCGCAGGGGCGGACGGTGACCCTGGTCCTGATCGGGCTGATGACGGTCCTGTCGATCCATGTCGCGAACGAGTGGTTCGAGGGCCTCCGTGTCGACCTGACCGGCGACGATCTTTACTCCCTGACCGACGGATCCCACGCCATCCTCGACCGGATGCAGGAGGAGGGGGTCAAGCCGCTCGATATCCGGCTCTACTTCTCCGAGACCACGGGCAAGACGCTGCCGAAGTTCGTCAAGGACTTCATCGGCTACGAGCGCTACCTCCGCAGCCTCCTAGGCGAGTACGAGAGGGCGGCGGCGGGGAAGATCCAGGTCGAGTGGATCGACCCGATTCCGGACAGTGACGCCGCCGACCAGGCCGCCGAGGACGGCCTCGACGGCAAGCTGATCAACCAGAACGGCGACCTCTTCTACTTCGGCGTCGCCTTCGAAACCCAGACCGGCAGCCGGGAGACGATCGAGTTCCTGTGGCCGCAGGAGCAGGAGAACATCGAGTACGAGATCTCGAAGAAGATCCACGGCCTGCTCTGGCCGACGCGACAGCGGGTGGGGGTCCTGTCCAGCCTCGAGGTGTTCGGCGGCGCCCAGGATCCGATCATGGCCCAGATGCTGGCCGCGCAGGGACGGACGCCGTCGCAGAAGTGGATCCTGATCCAGGTGCTGGAGGAGCTCTACGACGTCTCTCAGGTCCCGGCCGACGTCGACGAGATCCCGCGCGAGGACTACGACCTCCTGGTCGTTCTCCACCCCAAGGCGCTGCCGGACAAGACCGTCTTCGCGATCGACCAGTGGGTGGCCGGAGGCGGCAACACGCTGGTCTTCCTCGATCCCTATGCGCTCGGCGATACGCCGCCGCAGAATCCACAGCAACCGTGGGCGGCGCTCCAGTACCAGCCGGCCTCGAACCTTGCGCCGCTGCTCGACGCCTGGGGCCTGGAGCTTCTTGACAACGAGTTCGCGGCCGACTTCGAACTGGCGGCCCGGCGGCCGATGAGTCAGTTCGGCGCGTCGGAGTCGGTGATCATCGACCTGGTCGTCGACTCGATGCAGCACGACGACGTGCTGGACGCGGAGAGTCCGATGCTGCGCGGTCTGTCCGAGCTGCGGTTCTTCCTGTCCGGCGTGCTGCGCGAGAGCCACGAGGACGCTGCCGCGGAGGGCGCCGCCGGGGAAGGAGAGGACGCGGTGGCGGTCGCCGAGCAGGCCGGGGGCGTCGAGCTTCGTCCCCTGATCTCGACCACGGCCGCGGGCAACACCCTCGAGGTACTGCCAGGCTTCGGCGGCGGCGATGCCCTCGCCTACACCGACCTGAACGACGGGGCGAAGCTCCGCGACGCCTTCACGCCGGGTGAGGAGCCCCTGGTCCTCGCGTACGTGGTGCGCGGCAAGCTGCCGACCGCCTTTCCGGATGGCGTGGACTATCCCGACAAGGAGGCGGTGCGGCCGCCGAATCTGCCGCCGGAGATCGAGGTCCCGCCGCCCGATGACGCCCAGATCATCCATCGCGATCCGCTGCCCGAGGAGGAGCGGGAAGAGGCGGCCGTGGTCGTGTTCGCGGACGTCGACTTCGTCCACGACCAGATCGCCTTCCTGCAGAACCCGTTCGGGATCGTCCAGGCCCAGAACGACAACCACAAGGTCGTCCTCAACAGCATCGACTACCTGCTCGGCTCCCAGGACCTGATGGCGGTCCGTGCGAAGAGCGGCATGAACCGGCCCTTCCTCCGCTTCGACGAGATCGAGGCCCAGGCGGAACTCGACACGCTCGACCGGGAGCGACAGATCCGCGAGGAGATCGAGAGCTTCCAGGAGGAGCTGCGGGAGAAGCAGGGCGAGATCACCCAGCGCAACGCGGCGCTGTTCGAGCGGAAGCTGCAGGACGAGGTCGACGAGTTGAACGAGAGGATCCTGGAGGCGAACCGGGAGCTCAGGGACATTCGCAAGGGCCGGCGCGAAGCGCTGGAGCGCGAAGAGTCGATGGTGCGGTTCGCGGTGATCGGGTGGATGCCGATCGTCGTGCTGCTGGTCGGCCTGTATCGGGCCCGCCGTCGCTGAGGATCCAAGGGAGTCAACCGGATGAACCAGATGAACCAGCGACTGGCGGTGGCCGCGGCGGTGCTGCTCGCCCTTTCCGTCTTCAGCTACTGGAACAGCGTGTCGCGCGCGGAACGTTTCGAGAGCGGCCAGAAGTTCCTGCCCAACCTGAACCCGGACGAGATCGCGCAGGTGGCGGTGATCCAGGGCGGTGAGCAGGTGACGCTGACCCGGGAAGGCGACCGGTACGTTGTCGAAGAGGCGCATGACTACCAGGCCAGGAACGAGGGAGTGAACCGGCTGGTGCGCAACCTGCTCGACATCGAGCTAGCCAAGGAGGTCGGCTCCGGCGAGAGTCTGGCCGCGGAACTCGGGATCGAGCCGCCAGGGGAGGACACGGTCGAGGTGGCGCTCAGGAACGCGGCCGGCAGCGACATGGTCCGGTTGCGGATCGGCGACCGGTTCGCCGATGGCAGCGGGAACTACGTGCGGCGCCTCGATGGCGAGGACGATCCCATCTACCTGACCGAGACGACCGTGCTGATCGACAGCGCCGCCGATCAGTTCCTGCAGAAGGAGATCGTCGACGTCGCCTCGGGCGACGTCGTGCGAATCGAGGGCCCCGACTTCACGTTCAGCAATGATGGCGAAGAGGGAGAGGAGCTCGCGCTCGAGCGGGTGCCGTCCGGGCGGCGTGAGAAAACAAGCGAAGTCGGCCGGGTCAAGAACTTCCTGTCCCGGTTGCGGTTCTCCGAGGTCCACCTCGCCGACGCCGGGGAAGTGGCCGATCTCTCCTTCGACAGCGAGTTCCGGTACGAGCTGGCTGATGGTTCCGGTTACCTCGTCGCGGTTGCCGCACGCGAGGACGACCGCTACATCCGCATCGGCGGCTACCACACGGTGCAGCAGGTCGAGATCGAACGGGACACCCCCGACGAGGAACTCCAGGAGAAGGCCGACATCCTGAACCGGGCAGAGGAGATGCAGGACTTCAACGAGTACCACGGCTCCTGGGTGTACAAGCTGGACAGTTTCACCGGCGAGAAACTCGACCTGCGCCGTGCCGACCTGATCGAAGACGAAGAAGACGAACAGACCCAGGAGACTGACTCATGATTGGTTACTGCACGATCGGCGTGAACGATATGGACCGGGCGACGGCCTTCTACGACTCGCTGCTCGGGGAGTTGGGAGCGAAGACCATGTTCGACATGGGTCGGATCAAGGGCTACGGCGTCGGACCGGGACAGCCGATGCTCGCCATCTGCATCCCCTACAACGAGGAGCCACAGGTGCCCGGGAACGGGAACATGGTGGCGATCCCGGCGGCTTCGCAGGAGCAGGTCGACCAGCTTCACGCCAGGGCGCTCGAACTGGGCGGCACGGATGAGGGCGCGCCCGGAACGCGCGTGGCCACGTTCTACGGCGGCTACGTCCGGGATCTGGATGGCAACAAGCTCTGCTTCTTCAACATGGGCTGAGGCTGAGTCCAGGCCGTCGGCCCGGCGTGAACCTCCGGAACAGATCGCCCGGTCGGTCGGGTTGCCGACTACGTGGGACGGCGACTCAAACGGAGAGCAGAGCAAGGGTTTCGACCGAATCCACTTGACGTTTCGCGTAAACGAAAAATAAGATTCGCCGTCATGGAACGGCGTTTTCGGCACGGATTCAGGAGGCGAAGGGCCGGCGTTGGAGCGTTCGCCCCATTGCTGGCTCTGCTTGCGTTCGCCGGGTCATCGCCGGCGGCGGCGGTTCCCTGTACCGGGGACACAGGCGTCCAGGGCGTGGTTCGGTCTCCGACCGGCCGGCCAGTCGCCGGCGCTGCGGTCACGCTGACGACGATCTCCTCGTCCGTCGTCACCTCGGAAGACGGTCGCTTCTGCCTGCACCCGGTCAGCGCCGGCGAGCACCGCCTGGTCGTGTACGCGGAGGACTACGGTCTGGCCGAACAGGACGTCCGGCTCGCGGACGGGGAGCTGCTGGAGATCGATGTTCGACTCCGCCCGGCGTTCGGGGAGGAGATGGTCGTTACCGCGACGCGAACCCGGAAGAGGCTCGCGGACGTACCGCTCCACATGCAGACGCTGCCGCGTTCACGGATCGAGAGCGTCACCGCACGCACCCTGGCCGACGCCGTCGAGTGGGCACGCGGGGTGCGCGTGGAGACCACCTGTCAGAGCTGCAATTCCACCGAGATCCGTCTGCTCGGGCTCCAGGGACCCTACGCGCAACTCCTCGTGGACGGTCAGCCGACGCTGTCATCGCTGGCGATGGTCTATGGCATCGAGCAGTTGCCGGCGCGTCTGATCGACAGTATCGAGGTAGTCAGGGGAGGCGGCTCGCCTGCCTACGGCGCCGGCGCCGTCGCCGGCGTGATCAACCTGATTCCTCACCATCCGGACCACACCCACATCGAGGCTGACGCCCGCTCGGAGAGGATGGACGGCGCCGCGGGTGCTGCCGAGACACCGTCCTACAGCCTGGTAGCGGACTGGACACCGGGCTCGGAACGCGCGGCCACGTTTCACGGCCAGGTCGACCGGGTCGCGCCGGTCGACGTGGACGGCGACGGGTTCAGCGACGTTTCGATTCGCGATCTCGACGCTGCCGGCGTGCGCTATCACGAGTTCCTCTTCGACGGCTCGGCGCGGCTCGCGGCGGAGGTGAGCCACATGGCCGAGTTCCGCCGGGGCGGCGACCGGCTGCACCTGCCGCCCGAACAGGTCGACGTGGCCGAGCAACTGGATTCCAGCCGGCGCGGTGCCAGCGTCTCCTGGCTGCACACGGTATCGCCGCTATGGGACTGGCGCGCAACCGTGTCCCACGCCGCGACCGAGCGCGCCAGCTACTACGGCGCGGGCGGTGATCCCGGCGCGTTCGGCTCGACCTGGAACCCGCTCTGGGTCTTCGACTCGCACGTCAACCGCGGCGGCGCTCAAGGCACCGTGAGCTTCGGCGTCCAGGCCGCTCGCGACCTGATCGACGACCGGCAGCCGGCCTACGGGCGCGTGATCCGCGAGACCTACCAGAGCGTCTCGGGCTTTGCGCAGGACGACCGCCGGGTCGGCGAGCACGTGACCCTGCTCTACGGATTGCGGGCGGACCGGCACAGCGCGGTCGACGGTACGATCGTCTCGCCCCGGGCCGCCCTGATGTGGACGCCCAGGAGCGATCTGACTCTTCGCGTCGCGCACAGCGCGGGCTTCCTGCCGCCCGCG
The DNA here is from genome assembly GCA_011525365.1 of Acidobacteriota bacterium. GTDB lineage: Bacteria > Acidobacteriota > Thermoanaerobaculia > Multivoradales > Multivoraceae > Multivorans. The sequence continues at coordinate 3,161,234 of WTGQ01000002.1, read as the reverse complement.
GTGTTCGACGAGGAGTTGCACATCGCGCTTCTGGGGGGCAAGGCGATGGTGGTGCGCGACGACCCCGGGCTGCGCGAGGAGACGTCCGCCGCGCGCATGGTGAGCCTCGAATGGCGGCCGGAGGTTGGCCGACGCACGTCGATGGTGGTCGACTCGGCCTTGTTCGACACGCGGATCGACGACCTGTTTCACAGCCTGCAGGCCGACGACCCGACGACTCCGGAGTTCGAGTTCGTGCGCACGAACTTCGGCAGTGCCCGGGTGCGTGGCGTCGAGATCGGATGGGGTTTGCGGCGCGGCGGTCTGACCGTGGACGTGGGCTACGCCTGGCAGCGGGCGGAGTTCGGCGACGCCGAGCCGGACTTCGGCAGCACGACGATGTTCCGGACTCCCGAGGAGTACGGCACGGCGAGCCTCGAGTGGCCGCTACCGCACGGTTTCAACCTGTTCGCCGGTCTCCGCTACACCGGTTCGATGCTGGCGCCCCACTACGCCGGCTACATCCCCGAGGATCGGCTCGAGGTCACTGCCAGCTTCCTGACCTGGGATTTCGGCCTGTCGCGGCGCTTCGCGCTGGGCGGCGACCGCAGGATCACGGCGACCGTCGCGGTCAGGAACCTGACGGACGAGTACCAGCGCGACCTCGACCGCGGGCCGTTCAGGGATCCGAGCTACGTCTACGGGCCACGGTTTCCGCGCAGCCTCGTCGTCGGCCTGAAGGCGGACCTGTAGCCGTGCGGAGACCCTTGTCCTCTCCAGGGTCGGTCCTGGCGGCGATGCTGACGCTCGCCTTGTGCACGCCGGCAGCGGTCGCTCCGGATGGGAGATCCGCCTCGGCCAACCCGGATGTGGCCGAGGTCCCGGGGAATCAAGGCGTCCGGCTTGCCGACTTGTGGGCGGATCTGGCCGCCCGAGACCTCGACGGCCGAACCTGGACCGCGGCCGACTTCGAGGGTCGCGTCGTCCTGCTCGACTTCTGGGCGACCTGGTGCGCTCCCTGTCTCGCCGACTTCCCGCATCTCGAGCGAGCGCGGGCCAGCTACGACGATCGAGACCTCGTGATCCTGGCCGTTTCGTTCGACCGATCGGGGCGTGACGTTCTGCGGAGCTTCGGGCGCCGGCAGGGCGTCACCTGGCCTGTTCTCCTGGACGGCCTAGGTGCTGCCGGGCCGGTGGCCCGCCGCTTCCAGGTGGAGTATCCGCCCCGGTCCCTGCTGTTCGACCGGCGCGGCCGGTTGGTGGCAGTCGACGGCCGTGGATCGACACTCGACGCGGCGCTGAGGGTTCTCTTCGCTTCGGAGTGACGTTCACTGCGGATGGACTGCTACGCTGACCGCCCGTGTCCGGCGTGGCTGTTCTCCTGCTGACCGCGATAGCGGCGCTGGTCCCGGGTCAGACGGCTTCAGGACAGGTCGACCCGGCATCGGGCGATCCGGTCGCGGCTCTGGCGGAAGCACGCGCGGCTGTCGAGGAGGCGCCCTCCGAGTTCGAGCCGGCGTTGACGCTGGCCCGGGCGCTTGCCACGCTCGGACGCACCAGTGATGCCCTCGAGGTGTTCTCCCGTGCACGAGAGCTTGCGCCGGCCGGAGCGAGCGGCGACGCAGTCGCTTCGGCCTATCTCGCGCCTGCGTTGTTGCTGCGTGACCTCGACCGTACTGGCGACGCGATCCGGCTGCTCGAGAAGGGCACGGACCGGCGGCTCGGCAGTGCCGACATCTATGAGCAACTCGCCTTGCTTCGTCTGGCGGATGGCCTCGTCGACGGGGCGATTGCGGCGGTCGACGCCGCTGTTGCGGAGAATCTCGCAAGCCCAGGACTCGACCTCGCCCGCGGGCTGGCGCTGGCGCGTCATGCGCACCGTCGCGGCGAGGCCCTGGGCTACCTGAGGCGCGCTTTGGATGGCGGCGTGGGGGACCCGGTCGTGGTCCGTCTGGAAGCGGCCGGGATCCTGTCGGCCGATGGTCGCTATGCGGAGGCGATCGAGCACCTGCGCGCCGCCGAGGAACTCACGCCGGACGAGCCGGAGGTGTTCTACCGCCTCGGACGCATCCTCGCCGCGGCTGGTGACCGCGAGGCCGCTCGGGCTGCTCTCGAGCGGCACCGGTCGCTGCAAGTCGCCCTGGAGCGCGCTGCCGAGATCGAGCAAGCGGCGTCCGCGGACCTGGCAGCCGGCTTGTCCGAGGCGCAGGGTCTGGCGGCGGCGGGCGATCTGGAGGCAGCGCTCCAACGTCTTCTTGGCCTGGACGGGAGCTTGGAAGAACTGCGGGCCGCGGACGTGCACTCGCTCCGCGGCAAGGTGCTGTTCTCGATGGGCCGGGTCGACGAGGCGGCAGCCAGCATCGCGGAAGCGCGGAGGCTAGAGCCGAATCGGGTTGAGCACCACTACCTGGAGGGGATGTTTCTGCACACGGGTGGGCGTGCCGAGGAGGCGGCGCCTGCGCTCGAACGGGCGGTGGCGCTCGAGCCCGGCCTCGGCGAGGCCCAGGCCCTCCTCGGCATGATCGCCGCCGAAGCCGGCCGGACGGCCGAAGCGGCCGAACGGATGGAGCGAGCCCTCCAACGGGGGCTGGACGGGAACGCTGCTCTTCGTTTCAACTACGCCCGGGTGCTCGAGGCTCTGGGGCGCAGTGACGAGGCCGCGGTACAGATGGAGGCTTTCGAGCGCCTGCGGGCAGAGGGGCCACCGTAGCCGTTCGGCACTACTCGCAGGCGAACGCCTGGTTGTCGGCGACTGGCTGGAACAGCTTACCCAGCGGACTCGTAATGACGTGTCGCCGCTGGGTCACCGGGTCGGCGACCTCGAGCTCGACCTCGATGTCGGTGAGGCCGGTGGCGTAGAGCCAGTACCGGCCGTTCAGCGCGCAGGCGTCGAGGACCTTCAAGACGATCTCGATGTTGGCCGGGTCGAAGAAGGTGAAGTAGCCGGTGTCCCTGGTCAGGTGGGTGCCGCTGGCCAGGGCTCCGTCCTCCCCGGCGGCGGTGGCGAAGCGGGCCCGGACCCGGAAGCGGCCGTCGTTGAGGCAGAGGGTGGTCGTATCCGGGACGCATTCCTCGATCCGTTCGGTCGGAGAATCCACCTCGTCCTCGACGGTGACCACCATGCGGCGGTCGCCGAGGGCCGCGCCGCCTAGCGGGTCGTGGAGTTCCAGTTCGATCGTCTCCGACCCCTCGCCGGCGCCGTCCTCGAGCAGCCGGAGCGTGAATGTCCGGCTCGCCGAATCGCCGTGGGCCCAGGCGAGTGTGCGGGCAATCGGTTCGTAGTCCGCGCCCGCCGTGGCGGAGCCTCCAGCGCTTCGCACGGAAACGGCGACCGCCCCGTCGCTGCCGCCGGCGCGGACGACGCTCAACGTGATCTCACCGTCAGCCTCCTGAGCCGTCACGGACGGCGGCGAGAAGCCCAGCGTGCCGGGATGCTGCTCCGGCAGGTCGCCCGTCAGGGAAAGGGCAACGAGCTCGGCGTCGGAGGTTCCCGCGCCGACCGCGACAACGACGTACTGGCGGCCGTCCACGGTGTAGCTCATCGGGCCGCCCGAGGCTGGCGCGGGCAGTGGGATCGTGCGGAGCACATCGCCGTTCGCGGGGTCGAGGACAGTCAGCGAGGACCGGGACCGGTTGGCGTAGAAGACCAGATCCTGGGTGGCGAGCAGGGATGGGGTGCCGGCGTAGCCGTTCAGACCGTCATTGGCCCGCTGCCAGACGATCTCGCCGCGGTCGAGGTCGTAGGCGGTGAGGTGCCCCCAGGGCGGTTTCAGCAGATAGCGGTTGCCCGAAGCCCACAGGATGCCCGATTCGTACAGGTAGTAGCCGGAGATGGCGGTCTGGTAGAGGCGGATCCAGAAGGGAACGACCCCCTGGACCGGGACGTACAGCCTCGATCGGACGGGATCGAAAGCGGCGCCGCCCCAGTTCGCGCCGCCGCCGAGACCCGGGTAGATGACGGCGCCGCGGGTTGACAGGGGGGTGTAGATCGGCCCCCAGTCGAGGTCGGCGAGCACTTCCTCCGCCCCGTCGTCCAGATCCTCCCGCGCGATTCCGAGCCGGTCGAAGGGCGGCGGCTTCGTCGGCCGCGGCTGGGTCAGCGCGGTGCGCTCGCCGGGCACACTCGACTGGGGGACCGGAACCTCGTGGATCGGCCACACCGGCCTGCCGTTTCGCCGGTCGAACACGAACACCCAGCCCTGCTTCGTGACCTGCGCAACCGCGGGGATCTCGCGACCCCCGACGGTGATGTCGACCAGGTTGGGCGGTGCCGGGAGGTCGAAGTCCCAGATGTCGTGATGGACGATCTGGTAGTGCCAGACGCGGCGGCCGTTCCGCGCGTCGAGGCAGACGATGCTGTTCGCGAACAGGTTGTCGCCCCGGCGGTGGCCGCCGTAGAAGTGGTTCGACGGAGCGCTGACCGGCAGGTAGACGTACCCGAGCTCCAGGTCGGCGGTCATCGGCGGCCAGACGTTGGCGCCGCCGACCCGTTCGGCGGAGCCGTTCTCCCAGGTCGAGTAGCCGAACTGGCCGCGGCGCGGCACGGTATGGAAGGTCCACAGCAGCCTGCCGGTGCGAGCGTGGTAGCCGCGGACGTCGCCGGGCGGCCACTCCGGCTGCGGCGCCCAGTCCATGACCGAGGAACCGACGACGACCACGTCGCCGACCACGATCGGCGGCGAGGTGTGTCCGTACTGGTCGGAGCGGTTGTTGAGCGAACGGATGCCGGCCGAAAGGTCGACGGTGCCGCGGTTGCCGAACTCCCGCCGGGGCGTCCCGGTCGCCGGGTCGAGCGCGATCAGGCGCGCGTCGCCGGTGGCCAGGTACAGGCTCTCCGTCTCGCCGTCCGTCCACCAGGCGAGCCCACGGTGGAGGAAGCCGTTGTTCGGAGGGCGTCCCGACTCGTAACTCCTCGGGTCGTGGACCCAGAGGTGCCTGCCGGTCGCGGCGTCGATGGCGGCCGCCTGGCTGAACGACGTGCTGGTGTAGAGGACGCCGCCCTTCATCAGCGGTGTCGCCTCGAAGGCGACGATCTCGAGACCAGCGTCGGGGTCCACGATCGCGTTGTCGGGCGAATCCCAACGCCAGCGGATCGCCAGATCGCCGACGTTGCCAGGGTTGATCTGGCCGAGCGGCGCGTACTTCGTGCCGCCGGCGTCGCCGCCGTACTCGCGCCATTCGCCGCCGATCGCGCCGTGCTGTCCGGCCGCCGGCGCCACGGTCGCCGCCGCGGCGAGAAGCATGGCGGCCGGCGACCTCGGGGTCACGGCGCGTGGAGCACGTAGCGGATCAGGTCCTGGACCTCGGAGGGCTGGAGGGTGCTGAGCAGGCCGCTCGGCATGGGCGAGAGGGAGGACTCGTCGAGACTCTCGATCTCCTCGCGGGGAATCGTCTCGACATGGTTCGGGTCGAGCGGGTTCGAGCGGATGCGCACGGCTTCGTCGTTCGATTCGACCAGCAGACCGGAGTAGAAGCGGCCGTCGAGGGTCTCGACCAGGGTCGTGAGGTAGTCCTCGGCCACCTCGTCCGAGGGCTCCAGGATGTGGCGTAGGGTGTCCAGCGCTCCGAGGCGCTCGCGCACGTCGTCGAGGGCCGGGCCGACCTCGCCGCCGGCGCCGCCGAGTTGGTGGCAGGTGGCGCAGCCGGCCTCGAGGAAGAGCCGCCGGCCGCGCTCGAGTTCCTCGTCGCTTGCGGGCGGGGCGGCTTCCAGCGGAGCGACGTCGGTCTCCAGCATCTCGTACTTCCAGTCGGCGACGAAGGCGCGCTGGGGAACGTCCGGGGCGAGCCGGGGGGCGGCGTAGCGGGTGATCGCCGCGCCGTCGAGCCGCTCGACCACCCGCATCGTGCCCTTCATCAGGATCCAGTGCCCCGGGAAGGTGCAGACGAAGGGATAGAGGCCCGGTTCCCTCGGGGCGTTGAAGCTCATGACCTCCGTTTCGCCCGGCTGGACGAGGCCGGTCCGGAACAGGACCAGGGGCGTCTTCGGGACGTAGCCGGACGCCTCGGCCCCGGCCGGGTTGCGTTCGGCCTCCGCGTCGGCGGCGCGGCCGACCTCTTCGAGCGCCCCGGGCCTGGTGACGACGACGTTGTGGGGCATCACGTCGATGTTCTCGAAGGTGATCTCGACCGGTCCGCCGGCCCGGACCGTGAACTCCTCGAGGTCGAAGAGCATCTGGTGGGGCACGGGGCGCAGGGTGACGATCGCGGCGCCCAGGTTGACGATCTCTTCGCGGAGGTCGGCGCCGCGCTCGCCGCCGCTGCGGTCGATCCGCCGGTCGGCGATGCGCAGGCCCAGGTCGTGGATGCGCCGGTAACGCGGCGAGGTCAGTTCGCGCGGCGGCGCGTCGCGGAGCGCGGCCAGGACCGGTTCGATCAGCGCGTCCTCGCCGCCGCCGGCGGGCCAGGCGTCGGGAACTTCGGCGGTGAGTTGCCCGAGGCCTTCCAGCGTCGCCAGGCCGATGTCGGGATCGGAGACGAGATCCGCCAGTCTCCGGAAACTGCGTCCGGCGTCCCGGGTGATGCCGGCGAGCGTCCGCACCGCCGCGTCGAGGACGCTGGGGTCGCGCCCGCGGCGTTCGTCGAACAGGGAAGAGACGGCAGGGTAGGCATCCCCCCGGAGCGCCGGCGGCAGGGAGTCCACGGCGCGCAGCCAGTCGATCAATCGGTCGTCGGTGCGCCGGCGAGGCAGCACATTGGCCGGCGACGGATCGCCGGTGGCGACGATGAGGGCGGCGATGGCGGCGCTTCGCGTGCCCTGCCGGGCGCCGTTCCCGGCCAGCGCTTCGAACTCGTCGCGGGCGGCGAGCAGGGAAGGCGCGTCCTGCTCCATCAGGTGCAGGGCGATGCGGTCGAAGCGCTCCGGGTCGGCGGACTCGGCCTGATCCAGCTCCGCCAGTTCCCCGGCCAGGAGCATGGCCGGCGTTTCCCGGACCGAACGGCCGCCCCGCTCGCCGCTGGTCAGGCTGGTGAGGGCCTGGCGCTGGCGCTCGACGCCGGCGTCGGCACGACGGAGCACGGCGCGGTCGGTGAGCGGGTGGGTGGGCAGTCGCTCGAGCTTCCGGGTCGACAGGCGGCTCAGCAGGTAGGTGGCCAAAGGCGGAGCCAGGGCGTCGAGCAGCGGCGGTTCGCGGTCCGACTCGAGCGCCGGGAGCCAGAAGTCCTCCAGAGTGTCGACGGTCTCGCCGAGGACGTAGTCGAGGTAGTAGTCGCTCTGCTGGTCCAGCGTTCTGAGGGCGGCCAGAGCCGCCGGCTCCGATTCCAGGTAGCTCAGACCGAGCAGCGCTTCCAGGCGGGTCCGCGGGAAGGAATCCTCGGTGCGGGCGGCCAGGATGGCCAGGGGATCGTCCAGTTCGCGCCGCCAGAAGCGGGCGACCCGGGTCGCCGCCGCGCGCGCCCGCGGTTCGGGCGAGTCGAGCATGCGGCCGAGCAGCGCAGGTTCGACGACGTTCAGGTTCTGGTAGAGCCACAGCGCTTCCAGGCGGTGGTGTTCCAGATCGGAGACGTTCGCGTCGTCGCCGGTATCCAGTTCGCGGGCGTCGACGTCGTCCAGCCACGCCTCGACCGCGGCCAGCACCTCGTCGCGCGGGCGTTCCCGGAGTTCGCGGCGGACGCGGTAGCGGGTGCGGTCCTCGTAGCTCTCGAGTAGCCGGACGAGCGCCGGCGTCGAGGCGGCCGCGATCTCGGGCGGCTCGAGCAGCGGCCGCGAGCCGTGCCGCACGCGCCAGATCCGGCCGTGATCGTGGTCACGGCGCTCGTCCCGCAGCGAGTACTGCATGTGGCCGATCAGCGGGTTGAACCAGTCGACGACGTACAGCGAGCCGTCCGGCCCGAACTGCAGGTCGACCGGCCGGAAGTTGATGTCGGTCGAGTAGAGGAGGGGCTCGACCTCCTCGGATGTGAAGCCGGAGTCCTCCTCGATCACCCGGTGCTGCTTGATGCCCTGGAAGCCGATCGTGTTGTTGATCAGGAAGTTGCCCTGCGCCTCGTCCGGGAAGTGCCTTGAGCTGACGATCTCGCAGCCGGACGTCGGCCGGACGATCGAGGTGAACACCTTCATCCGCCGCCGCTTCGTCGGGTAGGGCGCGTTGCCGGTGATCGCGGCGCCGAAGTAGTTCGATCCGCCCGAGGCGTCGGCGATGAAGTTCTGTCCCCAGCGGTCGAAGACGTGGCCCCAGGGATTGGCGAAGGGGTAGGAGACGAACACTTCCAGGTGGAACCGCCGCGGCTTGTAGCGGAAGACCCCGGCGTCGACCAGCCGCACCGGTCCGTACGGCGTCTCGACCTGGCTGTGGTGGAACACCCCCTCCTGGAAGTAGAGCGCTCCGCCGGGTCCCCAGGTGAAGGCGGAGATCGAGTGGTGGCTGTCCTCGGTGCCGAAGCCATGGAGGATGACCTCGTAGCGGTCGGCCACGTCGTCGCCGTCGGTGTCCTCGATGAACATCAGGTTCGGCTGCTGGGCCACGTACACGCCGCCGTCACCCAGTTCGAAGCCGGTCGGCACGTGCAGGCCGCGGGCGAAGACGGTGTGGTGGTCGGCGCGGCCGTCGCCGTCGCGGTCCTCGAGGATCACGATCTTGTCGTCGGGTTCCTCGTCCGGGAGTCGCTGGGGGTAGGAGGGCATGGTCGCCACCCAGAGCCGGCCGCGGGAGTCGAACGCCAGCGCCACCGGATTCCCGATCGGGAAGTCCTGCTCGGACGCGAACAGCGAGACCTCGTACCCCTCGGCGGGGTGCAAGTGTTCCAGCGCGTATGCCGGATCCCGGGCTTCGTACCGGGGCTCGCCGCCGAGGTTCGGTTCTTCGTCGGCGACGTTCTGGGCGACCGCCGGGCCGGCAGCGATAGCCACCGCCAGGAGCGCGAGGAGCGGAACGCGGTTCATCGGTCGACGCGCTCCAGGCGCCAGACTTCGTCCGAGCGCGCCAAGTCGCGGGCTTCGTCGTCGAGTTCACCGACCAGTGCGTCGAAGCGGGCCATCTCGGGCGGGAAGGAATGGACGCCGAAGGGCTCCTTGCGACCGCCGTAGATGTAGTAGCCGTTCACGGCGCGGTAGCGGTCGAAGAACAGCCGGCTCTTGTGCAGCACCACGCGACGCAGAGCGTCGCCGGCCTCCACCAGCGCTGAGATGGCCGGCGTCGCTTGAATGTCGACTCCCTGCGCCCAATCTGCGTCGCTGGCGGAGGCCAGAGTCTGGTCGCCGCGCCGCAGGGCGTAGTAGCCGGGAACCAGGTCGCGGACGGTGATCCGGATCCGGTCCGGCTTCCCGTTGGGCCCCGGCGGCAGAACCGGCGGCCGGATCTCCAGTCCCGCGCCGTCTTCGGCCGAGGCGACGACCGTACCCGGCGACGAAGCGCCGAGCGCTTCGAGAAGCACCCGGGAGGCGTGCCAGTAGCCGGCCTCGTTCAGATGCACGCCGTTGACCGTCAGCGGCGCCGGCTCGCCCGCGAACGCGGCCGCGACCCCGTCGAAGATGTCGAGGAAGGGCACGCCATTCTCGGTCGCGACAGCTTCGGCCGCCTCGGCGTAGGCCCGCAGCTCGACGTTGCGGCGTTCGACCGCCGCCTCGTCGAGCCCGTGGCCGGAGGGCAGCGTCTGCTGCGGTATCGGCGAAACGAGAGCGATGCGAGCCGGCTCGGAGCCGTTGTAGAGCTGCTTCGAGACATGGCGGAGCAGCCGCCCGAGGTCGTTCCTGAATGCCGGCAGACCCTCGTCGCCGGCGAACGACTCGTTGGCGCCGTAGAACAGCAGGACGACGTCCGCGCCCTGCGCCTCGAGATGGCGGTCCACCGCGCCGAAGTCGAGCGGTCGCGGCCGCAGCGCCGTTTCGTCCGCCGACCAGGCGAGATTGCGCACCGACAGCTCGAGGTCCGGGAAGGCGGCGAGCAGCCCGCTCTCGGAGTAGCCGAAGAGCTGGAATCGCTCGGCGAAGGTGTTGCCGACCAGGCAGATCCGGTCGCCGTGGCGAAGCTGGAGCGTGGAGGCTTCCGCGGCGGAGGCGCCGGCCGCGACGATTGCGAACAGGAGAGCGGGAAGTTTCTTCACGCGCGGTCCGGGATCGTAGCAGCCGATCACGGTCCGCAGGCGTCCGCGCCGCTTCGATAGGGTTGCCGCTTCCGATGAACAGAGTGCGACTGGAACGGATGGCCCTTGTGCTGCCGATGCTGGCCGCTGTCGTCGCCTGTGCGCCGCCCCAGGACGCGCGGGAGCAGCTCTACGCGTTGTTCGACGAGGACTGGGCGGCGAGACTCATCGAGAGCCCTCAGTTCGCGACGAGCGTTGGCGATCACAGCCGGAACGACGAACTGGCCGACGTCAGCCTGGAGGCGATCGAACGCAGGGTGGAGCGGCGCCGCGACGTGCTGCGGCGGTTCGAGGAGATCGACGTCTCCGGGCTCAGCGCGGCGGACCGGATCAACGCGCGGATGTTCGAGCGCCAGCTTCGGAGCAGCGTGCAGGGCTTCGAGTTCGGCGGCTACGAGATGCCGCTCAACGCGGACTCCGGCTTCCACATGGGGTTCGCCCGCATGTACCGCCCGATGCCGTTCCGGACGGCGGACCACTACGACGACTACATCGCCAGGATGCGGGCGATCCCGGCCTACTTCGAGCAGCAGCAGGGCCACATGCGCGCGGGGATCGAGCGCGGCTTCACCCTGCCGCGGGTGACGCTTACGGGCTACGAGGACACGATCTCCGCCCACATCGTCGACGACCCGCGGGACAGCGCTTTCTGGGCGCCCTTCGAGGAGGTGCCCGCGACGGTCGGCGAGATGGACCGCGAGCGGATTCTGACGGATGCCGAGGCGGCGATCACCGAGGAGGTGGTGCCTGCCTACCAGGGGTTCTACGATTTCTTCGTCGGCGAGTACCTGCCGGGCGCCAGGGAGACCGTCGGCGCCTCCGACCTGCCGGACGGCCAGGCGTACTACGCGGAGCAGGTGCGCTGGTTCACCACGCTCGACGTGACGCCGCAGGAGGTCCACGAGATCGGCCTCAGCGAGGTCGCGCGGATCCGGGCCGAGATGGCCGAGGTGATCCGGGAGATCGGCTTCGAGGGGTCCTACGCCGAGTTCCTCGACTTCCTGCGAACGGACCCGCGCTTCTACCCGAAGACCGCGCAGGAGCTGCTGGAGCGCGCCGCCTGGATCGCCAAGACGATGGACGGCAAGCTGCCGTCCCTGTTCGCGACCCTGCCGCGGGTTCCCTACACTGTCGAGCCGGTCCCCGACCACATGGCGCCGAAGTACACCGCCGGCCGCTACGTGTCGGCCCCCTACAACAGCACGCAGCCCGGCATCTACTGGGTCAACACGTACAACCTGCCGAGCCGGCCCCTCTATGCGCTCGCGGCCTTGACTCTGCACGAGGCGGTGCCGGGTCACCATCTTCAGAATGCGCTCGCGGCAGAGATCGACGCCGGGCCGGAGTTCCGCCGCCACGACTACCTCTCGGCCTTCGGCGAGGGCTGGGGCCTGTACTCCGAGTACCTTGGGCTCGAGGCGGGCATCTACGAGGATCCGTACAGCAACTTCGGCCGGCTGACCTACGAGATCTGGCGGGCCTGCCGGCTCGTGGTCGACACCGGCGTGCACGCCTTCGGCTGGACGCGCCAGCAGATGCTCGACTACCTGGCCGAGAACACGGCGCTCTCGTTGCACGAGGTCACGACCGAGACCGACCGCTACATCAGTTGGCCGGGCCAGGCGCTGGCCTACAAGATGGGCGAGCTGAAGATCCGGGAACTGCGCGGGCGGGCCGAGGAGGCTCTGGGCAGCGACTTCGATGTGCGCCACTTCCACGACGCGGTGCTGGCCAATGGTTCCGTGCCGCTGGACATCCTGGAAGAGCTGATCGACGCCTGGATCGAAGAGCAGCGCCAGTAGCACCGCGTCCGGGCCGCGAGGGTGATCGACTTTCTGATCTGGTTGGAGGAGACCCGCCCGTCGACCTGGATGCGGGAGTCGGGCGGGGCGTTCTTCTCGAGCCTCGTCTTGCACTCGATCGGGATGGCCTTCGTGGCCGGCATCCACGTGGTGACGGACCTCCGCATCCTGGGCGTTGCCCGCGGCGTGCCCCGATCGCTCATGTGCCGCTACCTGCCGGTGCTTTGGACAAGCCTCGCGGTGGTCACGTTGTCCGGACTCGCGCTGCTCCTGGCGTACCCCGCCAAGGCGCTGACCAACCCGGTCTTCTACTTCAAGCTGGCGGCGATCGCCGCGGCGCTCTGGATCATGAAAGCGCTGATGCGCGGCGTGCTGGGGGACTCACGCCACGATGCGGCGCCGGCGCCCGGGAAGGAGAAGATGCTGGCGGCGGTATCGCTCGTGCTCTGGGTCGCCGTCATCACTTCCGGCCGCTTCCTCGCCTACACCGCGAAGGTCATGCTGGCCTCGCACCTGCTGTACTGAGACGGGAAACGGGCGAGAGCCATGGAAGACCTGCTGTACTCGATCGGCCAGAAGAGCGGCATCTACAGCTTCATGCACACCTCGTGGGGCTGGCCGACCGTGGAGTCTCTCCACTTCCTGGGCCTTTCCCTGCTGATCGGCTGCATCGGCCTCTGGGACCTTCGTCTGCTGGGAGTCGCCCGGGGTGTGCCGATGGGCGCGCTGCACAGGCTCGTGCCCTGGGGCGTCGGCGGCTACGCCCTCAACCTGTGCACCGGCTTCCTGTTCGTGGTCAGCGCTCCGAACCAGTACCTCTACAACCCGGCGTTCCAGATCAAGCTGTCGCTGATGGCGATCGCCGGCCTGAATATCCTCGTGTTCTACCGGTTCGCGTTTCGGCCCGTGCGGGCGGCCGCGGCCGGAGCACCGGCGCCGGCGGGCGCCCGAACCGCGGCGGCGATCTCCCTGGCCTGCTGGATCGGCGTCATCGTCTGCGGCCGGCTGATCACCTACTTCCGGCCCCCCTACCACTGGTGCTTCTGGTGCTAGCCGGGCGGTTCCTCGTCGATGAAGCGGAACGGCGGTCGATCTTCAGGGTCGCCTTCCTCGACGGGTGCCCGCTCTTCCGGCTCGGCCGGCGTTTCGGGGACGGCCGTGATGCCGGGTCGGGCGGCGAGCTCGGCTTCGACCTGCTCGATCAGTTCCTCCGCGGACTGCTGCTGATCGAGTCCCGCCGCGGCGAGTTCCGCGTCGATCAGGGCCAGCAGTTCGTCCGTCGTCAGGTCGTCGAGGTTCTGCAGTTCGCTGCCGGTCGGAGCCGGCGACACGGGAGAGGTCGCCGCCGGCTGTGCGCCTGGCGCGGCTTCAACGGCGACGTCGACCACCGGAGCGGCAACCGGGGGAGGCGCTGTCGGTGATCCCGGAACCGGCGACTCGCCGATCAGAACGCCGGTCGCCGATGGCGGCAGGGTGCCGGAGCCGAGACCGACCTCGATGAGCCCTTCCGACTGGCGTACCTGGTAGGACGGCAGAGCCGCCCGAAGGTCGACGACCACGCGCAGGAAGTCGCCGTGCTCGCCGGTACGCACCTCGAACGCCGAGCTGCTCTGTTGCGGTCTCGGTAGCTCGGCGGCGGACCGGTCGATTCCGAAGAGGTCGATCACCACGCGCGGTGGGCTGGCTAACGGGAAGTGGCGCACGGCCTGCGGGTTAGCGGAAACGTCCAGTCGCAGTACATCGCCGTCCAGCCGGGCCGTCGTGAGTCGGTTCGGCTGGGCCGCGACGGCCGAGCTCAGAAGCGCTGAGACAAGGAGGATGAGAACTCTCATGATGGGTGTTACCGGAGGGCACTCTAGCACCCGCCAGCCCTGGGATCCGTGCGATAGCGTGCGCCTCAGCCATGCGCCGCTTCTCGCCTGCCGCTCTGGTCGTTCCGGTCTTCCTTGCTGCCGGGGTGCTTCCGGCGCAGGAAACCCATCCGTTCTCCGTCCACGACATGCTGGCGATGGAACGGCTCTCCGACCCGCAGATGTCGCCGGACGGCTCGGCGGTTGCCTTCACGGTCAGGACAACGGATCTCGAGGCGAATCGTGGGCGGACGGACCTCTGGATCGCCTCGGTGGACAGCTCGGAACCCCTCCGGCTCACCACGAACGAGGCAGCCGATTTCCATCCCCGCTGGGCCCCGGACGGCCACGGTCTGTTCTTCCTGTCGACGCGCTCAGGCAGTTCCCAGGTGTGGCGCCTGCCCGTCTCCGGCGGCGAACCGCACCAGGTGACCGACCTGCCGCTCGACGCGGGCAACCTGGTCGTGTCGCCGGACGGCCGCAGGATCGCCCTCACGATGGACGTGTTCGTTGACTGCAAGACGCTGGACTGCACCGCCGAACGGCTTGAGGAGCGGGCATCGGGGAAGACCACCGGCGTCGCTTACGACGATCTCTTCGTGCGCCATTGGGATGTCTGGAAGGACGGCCGGCGGTCGCACGTCTTCGTCCTGGAACTCGACGACTCGGGCATTGCCGCCGGCGAACCGGTCGACCTGATGCGGGGGCTCGACCAGGACGCCCCGCCGAAGCCCTTCGGCGGCGCCGAGGAGCTCGCCTTCGGGCATGGCGGCGACGCGGTCATTTTCGCCTCGCGGCTCGGCGGCACCGGGGAAGCCTGGTCGACGAACTTCGATCTCTATCTGGCGCCCGCGGACGGGAGCGCTCGTCCCGTCAACCTGACCGCCTCCAACCCGGCCTGGGACAGTCACCCGGTGCTGTCGCCGGACGGCGACACCCTGGCCTGGCTTGCGATGGAGCGGCCGGGCTACGAGTCGGACCGGTTCCACGTCCGGCTGGCTCGCCTCGACGGTGAGCGACTCGAGGACGAGCGGGCTCTGACCGCCGACTGGGACCGTTCCGTGTCGGGCTTGGCCTTCTCGGCCGACGGCGCGACGCTGTACGTCACCGCGGCCGACGTCGGCCAGCGGAGCCTGTTCGCCGTCGACGTGGCCGGCGGCGAGGTGACCCGGCTGCACGGCGAGGGCTCGATCGCCGGCCTGGCGGTGTCGGGGGACCGGCTGGTTACGCTGCACAACGACCTGGCCGGCCCGTCGGAGCTCTACGTGAGCGCGCCGGACGGCAGCGGCCGGAAGGCGCTCACCGCGATCAACGCGGAGCAGAGGTCGGCGGCCCGGGTGGGCAGCTACGAGCAGTTCACGTTCGCCGGCTGGAACGGCGAGACGGTGCACGGCTACCTGGTGCGGCCGGTCGACTTCGACCCCGATCGCCGCTATCCGGTCGCCTTCCTGATCCACGGTGGACCGCAGGGCTCCTTCGGTAACAGTTTCCACTACCGCTGGAACCCGCAGGCCTACGCCGGCGCGGGGTACGCCGCGGTGATGATCGACTTCCACGGCTCCGTCGGGTACGGGCAGGACTTCACCGATTCGATCCGCGGCGACTGGGGCGGCAAGCCACTCGAGGACCTGCAGAAGGGTCTCGCCGCGGCCCTCGACCGCTACCCGTTCCTGGACGGCGACCGGGTGTGCGCCCTGGGCGCTTCGTACGGCGGCTACATGGTGAACTGGATCGCGGGCGCCTGGCCGGACCGGTTCCGCTGCCTGGTCAATCACGACGGCGTGTTCGACCTGCGCTCGATGTACTACACGACGGAGGAACTGTGGTTCGTCGAATGGGACCACCTCGGGAGCTACTTCGCCAACGCGGACGGCTACGAGCGCCACAACCCGGCCATGCTGGTCGACCGCTGGCAGACCCCGATGCTGGTGATCCACGGCGCGCTCGACTTCCGCGTTCCCGAGACCCAGGGGCTGGCCGCCTTCACGGCGCTCAAGCGCCGGGGCGTGCCCGCCCGGTTGCTCTACTTCCCGGACGAGAACCACTGGGTGCTCAATCCGGCGAACAGCATTCAATGGCACGAGGAGGTGCTGGGATGGCTTGCCCGCTGGCTCGAACCGTGACGCAGCCCGGGACTTGGGGACGGCAAGGAGCGACCGTAGCGGTCGTCCTGCTGGCCGTGTTGGCGGTCTCGCTACAACCGGCAGCGGCCCAGACCGTGGACGAGCCGGGCACCTACAAGGGCCGGAAGATCGCCGATGTCATGTCATTCCGCGGCGCCGGCTGGCTTGAGCGGGCGACGCGCATCGAAGAGGAGAACCCCGACGCCCTGATCGCCGCCCTGCCGATCGAGAAGGGGATGCTGGTCGTCGACATCGGCTGCGGCTCGGGCTACCACGCCCGCCGCCTGGCGGCGGCGGTCGGTCCCGAGGGCACGGTGCTGTGCAACGACATCCAGCCGCAGATGCTACGGATCGCGTCGGAACTCGCGGAACGCGAGGGGATCACGAACATCAGCACGGTGCTCGGCACCGAAGACGATCCGAACCTGCCTGAGGGCGAGGTCGACCTGATGCTCATCGTCGACGTGTACCACGAGTTCTCCCGGCCCGAGCCGATGCTCCATGCGATGCGGGAGGCGCTCGCGCCGGACGGCGTCATCGCCCTCGTCGAGTTCCGCCTGGAGGGGCGTAGCGCGGCTCACATCAAGCTCGACCACCGGATGTCGATCGAGCAGGTGATGACGGAGTGGATCCCGGCGGGCTACGAGCTGGTCGAACGGATCGACTCGCTGCCGACCCAGCACCTGTTCCTGTTCCGCGCCGCCCGCTAACCGGAGCCGTCCAGGACCTCGGCGCAGCGTCGCGCGAAGTAGGTGAGGATCATGTCGGCCCCCGCGCGCCGGATGGCGGTCAGCGTTTCCAGCATCAGCGCGTCGCCGTCCATCCAGCCGTTCGCGGCGACCGCCTGGATCATCGCGTACTCACCACTCACCTGGTAGGCGGCGACCGGCAGGTCGACCGCCTCGCGGACCGCGCGGATCACGTCGAGGTAGGCGAGGGCGGGCTTCACCATGACGACGTCGGCCCCCTCCTCGACGTCCAGCCGGGCTTCGCGCACCGCCTCGCGGACGTTCGCCGGGTCCATCTGGTACGTCTTCTTGTCGCCGGCGCGGGGCGCCGAGTCGAGGGCGTCGCGGAACGGGCCATAGAAGTTCGAGGCGTACTTCGAGGTGTAGCTGAGGATGCCGACCTGGTCGTGGCCGGCGGCGTCGAGCGCGGTGCGGATCGCCCGCACCCGGCCGTCCATCATGTCCGAGGGGGCGATGACGTCGGCGCCTGCGTCGGCCTGCGACACCGCCGTGGCGGCGAGGATCTCGAGCGTCGGGTCGTTGACGATCTCGCTGTCCTCGACCAGGCCGTCGTGGCCGTCGCTCGAGTACGGGTCCATCGCCACGTCCGTTATCACCAGCATCTCGGGGAGCGCTGACTTCAGCTCGCGGACGGCGCGCTGGACCAGCCCGTCCGGGTCCAGGGCGCCGCTGGCGGTGCGGTCCTTCAGTTCGTCGTCCACGGCCGGGAACAGCGCCACGGCCGGCACGCCGAGAGCGTGCGCGGCGCGGCTCTCGGCGACCAGGCGGTCGATGCTCAGCCGCGCCTGACCCGGCATCGAGTCGATCGGTTCGGCCGCGTCCCGGCCCTCCATGACGAAGAGCGGGTAGATCAGTCGGTCCGGTCCGAGGTCGGTCTCGCGGATCAGCGATCGGATCGCCGCCGAGCGACGGTTTCGCCGGGGGCGGATGGGCATCGGCTGCATGGCCGGGGGATTCTACGCCGAGGGAACTGGCCGCGACTGGGACTCCTATACTTGCGCGGATGGGTCTTCAGGAGATCTGCACCGGCGTCTGGTGCGCCGAGCATCGTCAGAAGTTCGGGTTGGGTTTCGTCGTGCCGTGCCGGATGACCGTCGTGCGGTTGGCCTCCGGCGGCCTTTGGATTCATTCGGCGGGACCGATGGACGAGGCGTTGGCGGCCGAGATCGGCGAGCTGGGTCGCGTGGAGTACCTCGTGGCGCCGAACCTGTTCCATCACCTTCACCTGCCGGCGGCGTCCGAACGATTTCCGGAGGCGGAGGTTCACGCGACGCCGGGACTCGAAAGGAAGCGGCCGGATGTGACGTTCGCCGGTACGCTGGGGGTCGCCGCTCCCTGGGGAGACGAGCTGCAGCCGATTCCCATCGAGGGCATGCCGACGTTCAGGGAGGTCGTCTTCGTCCATCGTCCGAGCGGTTCGCTGCTGGTCGCGGATCTCCTCTTCAACCTCAGGCAGCGGCTGGGGCCGGCCGTCATGACCTACATGCGGCTCACCGGGGCCTATGGCGGCGTGGCGCAGAGCCGGGTCTTCCGACTGGCGGTGCGGGACCGGCCCGCGGCCGCGGCAAGCTGTCTCCGCATGCTCTGTTGTCCGTTCGACCGCCTCGTTCCGTGCCACGGCGAGATCGTCGAGCACGGCGCGAAGCGGCAGGTCGAGGAAGCGCTTTCCTGGCTCTTGCGGGACCTGGAGCGGCCGCCCGATGCGCAGCCAGTCAACGTACCGGTGCCCGAGGTCTGATTCCGACCCATGTCACTCCCCCTGGCGGACCTGCGGGTCCTCGATCTGACGATTGCCCGTGCAGGGCCGACCGCGGTGCGGCAACTCGCGGACTGGGGCGCCGACGTCGTGCGAATCGAGCGCCCGCCAGCGCCCGGCAAGGACATCGGCATCTCCCGCCGGCTCGGTCACGACTACCAGAATCTCCACCGCAACAAGCGCTGCCTGACGCTGGACCTGAAGAAGGACGAAGGCCGTGAGGTGCTGCTGCGCCTGGCCCGCGACGCGGACGTGCTGGTCGAGAACTACCGCGCCGACGTGAAGCACCGGCTCGGCTTCGACTACGACACGGTGCGGGCGGTCAACCCGCGCATCGTCTACGCCAGCGTGTCCGGCTTCGGCCAGACGGGGCCGTACCGGGAGCGGGGCGGCGTCGATCAGATCGCCCAGGGTCTGGGGGGTTTGATGTCGGTGACGGGGTTGCCCGGTCAGGGTCCGGTGAGGGTGGGCACGGCGATCTCGGACCTGGCGGCCGGCCTCTACCTCGCCTTCGGCATCATGGCGGCCCTCCGCGAGCGCGAGCGGTCGGGCGAAGGGCAGTGGGTGACGACCTCGCTGCTCGAGGCGATGATCGGCATGCTCGACTTCCAGGCCGCGCGCTTTCTGGTCGAGGGCGAAGTTCCCGGCCAGCAGGGCAACCACCACCCGACGATCGCGCCGATGGGGACCTTCCCGGCGGCCGACGGCTGGGTGAACATTGCGGCGACTAGCAACAAGCACTTTCGTGGCATGTGCCGGGCCCTGGGAGGCGAGAAACTGCTCGAGCGGACGGAGTACGGGGACTCCGCCGGCCGCGTCGCCAACCGTGCGCGGCTCGAGGAGGAGGTCGCGGAGCTGACGCAGCGCTTCGAGGTGGAGGAGATCGTCCGGCGCCTGAACGACGCCGGCCTGCCGTGCGGCCCGGTCTACGACCTGGGCCAGACCTTCGCCGACCCCCAGGTCCGGCACTCCGGCATCGCCGTGCCGCTGGATCACCCGGAGCTCGGCCCGGTGCGGCTCGTGGGCCAGCCGGTCCAGCTCCGGCGAACGCCCTTCGAGCTGCGGAGCCGGGCGCCCGGGCCGGGCGAGCACAGCGACGAGATCCTCGCCGAGGCGGGGCTGGAAGACACCGAGATCGAGACTCTGCGAGCTGCGGGAGTCGTCGCGTGAACATGATCGAACTGCCTACGACGAAGATGGTCGCCGAGATCGAGGACGGCGTCGGCTGGCTCATCTACAACAACCCGGAGCGGCGGAACGCGCTCTCGTTCGAGATGCAGGTGGCACAGGCGGAGGTACTTCGGCGGTTCCAGGAGGACGACGCGGTGCGGGTCGTCGTGCTGCGTGGAGCCGGTGACCGGGCATTCGTCTCCGGCGCCGACATCTCCGAGTTCGAGAAGCTGCGGACGACGGTGGAGGCCCGTGAGCGCTACGACCGGGCAGGCCGCGAGACTGGCCGGGCGTTCGCCGCGCTGGAGAAGCCGCTGATCGCGATGATCCGTGGCTACTGCCTCGGCGGCGGTTTGGCGACGGCGCTCAACGCGGACCTGCGCATCGCCTCGGAGGACTCGCTGTTCGGGATCCCGGCCGGCCGGCTGGGCGTGGGCTACGGCTTCGCCGGGATCAAGGTGCTGGTCGATCTCGTCGGGCCGTCCCGCACCAGCGAGATCCTGCTGACGGCGCGGCGGTTCAACGCCGCCGAGGCGCTGCACATGGGCCTGATCGACCGGGTGACCGCCGTCGATGACCTTGAGGACACCGTCCGGGAGCTGGCTGGCAGGATGGCGGCCAACGCCCCGCTGACGCTCCGCGCCGCCAAGTTCGCGATCAGGCAGGCCACGAAGGACCCGGAACGCCGCGATCTGGACCGGGTCAAGCAGCTTGTCGAGGCCTGCTTCCGCTCCGAGGACTACGTCGAGGGCCGGAAGGCCTTCCTCGAGAAGCGGCCGCCGCGGTTCCGGGGGCGGTGAGGCCGGTGGGGCGAGGCAGTTCATGACCTACGTGGCGAGCGTGATCCTGGCCGTGGCCGCATTCATGGGCGCGTTGCAGTGGGCGCATCTCCGGTTCGACGCGTGGCGGATTGCACCGGGTGACGGGCATCGGCAGTCGAATCGCTACAGGAACGTACTGGCCAACGGCACTGTGGCGCTTGGGGTGTACCTGGTGGGCATCGTGGTGTTCGGAACGCACCTCGTCGATCCATCCCGGCCATCGCGTTGGTGGGCGCCCTTCGCTGTCCTGCTGCTGTACGATTTCGGTTACTACTGGCTACATCGCGGGTTGCATCTGCCGAAGCTCATGCGGCGGATTCACTGGGTCCATCACCGCAATCTTCATCCCACCGCCATCGATTCCCTGTACCTGCATCCGTTCGAGACGGTCGCCGGACTGGTGGTCCTGCTGGCGTCCGTGGCGATCGTGGGCCCCATGGGGCTGGGAGCGTTCGTGGCGGTCTCGCTCCTGCACACGGTCGTCAACCTGCTGCATCACGCGAACCTCCAACTTCCCTTCCGTCTGGCGTGGCTGCCGAACCACTTCGCCGAGAGGCATGACATCCACCATAGCCGGGGCGGCAACTACGGGGTGATCACGCCATTGTGGGATTGGCTGTTCGGAACGCGGGGCTAGGGTGCGCTTCGTCTTCGGCGTCTAGTGGGCGGCGGGATGTCCTCCACCGGATCCGTGCTCGTGACCGGTGGCTGCGGGTTCATCGGCGCGGCGGTTGTGCACGCGTTCGCCGACGCGGGACGCGACGTGCGCGTAGCCGACCTGCGGTGCCGACCGTTCCGGGACGACGTGAAGTTCCTGGACCTGGACATCCGGGACGCCCCGGCTGTCATCGATGCCTGCCGCGGGTGCGAGACGGTCGTCCACTGCGCTTCGGTCGTTCAAACCCGCAACACGGGGCGCGCCGAAATGTGGGATGTCAACTTCGGGGGGACAATCAACGTAGTGGACGCCTGCCGGCAGGCCGGCGTGGGAAGACTCGTCCACATCAGCTCGGCCAGCGTGGTCTACGAAGGCCGGGACATCGAGGCCGGCGACGAGGGACTTCCTTACGCGAGCGTCTCCATCAGCGCCTACGCCGACAGCAAGATCGCCGCGGAACAGAGCGTCCTTGCGTTCGCGGCCGAGGGCGCAACCTGCGTGTGCGCGTTGCGGCCGCACCTCGTTTTCGGAAAGGGTGACCGGCGGTTGCTGCCGAACATCTTCAGGCGGGCGGACGGCGCCGGCATCCGCGAGGTCGGTCGCCGGACCAAGTTGTCCGATTTCGTGTACATAGACAACGTCGTCGATGCCGTTCTGGCTGCGGAGGCGCGGCTTCGACCGGATGGGCCGGTGTCCGGCCAGGCGTACTTCGTGACGAACGGCGAGCCGACCCCCTTCTTCGAGTTCGTCGAGCGAGTGCTGGTGGCCACTGGCTACGGCCCCATCCGCCGCCGCATTCCGTACTGGCTCGCCTATGCGGGCGCCGGGGCGATGGAGGCGTTCCACTGGGTCGCGCGGCGCGGCATCGTTCCTGAGGATGGGCTGTCGCGGTTCGCGATCCGGTATCTCAATACGCACCACTACTACAGCGTCGACAAGGCGCGCCGGGATCTGGACTGGCGCCCCCGCGTGCCGCTGACCGAGGCGATCGCACGTACGGCCGCGGTCATCGCCCGACGATAGGTTGCCGTGTCGCAGCCCCGAGACCGGGCCGGCCTGCTCGAACTCGCCGACGTCACCGTCCTGCGCGGCGACCGGCGGGCGCTCGACGGCGTGACGCTGACCATCCCGCGGGGGCAGAACACGGCGGTGCTGGGGCCCAACGGGGCCGGCAAGTCGACCCTGTTGCGGATGCTGAACGGCGAGTTCTTCCCGATTCGCCGGCCCGGCGTGCGAATGCGGCTGCTGGGCCGGGACCGGTGGAACGTGTTCGACGTGCGCCGACAACTCGGCGTCGTGTCGCACGAACTGCAGGCGACGCACCACGGCTGGCTCTCGGGTCTGGACGTGGTGTGCTCCGGCTACTTCGCCAGCGTCGGCGTCTACCGGCACCAGGGGTTGACGGACGCGCAGCGGCGCAGGGCCGAGGCAGCGGCAGGGAGCCAGGGCGCCGGCGACCTGCTGGAGCGTCGCTTCGACACGCTGTCCTCCGGTGAGCAGCGTCGCCTGCTGCTGGCGCGGGCCCTGGTCCACGAGCCGCACACCCTGCTGCTCGACGAGCCGGCGACCGGCCTCGATCTGCAAGCGGCCTTCGGACTGATGCAGCGGCTACGGGCCCTGGCTGCTGCGGGAACGACGCTGATCATCGTCACCCACCACGTCGACCAGATTCCGCCCGAAGTCGAGCGCGTCGTGCTGCTCAAGGCCGGCCGGATCTTCGCGGACGGACCGAAGGACGAAGTCCTGACGAGCGCGGCCCTTACCGAGCTGTTCGAGGTCCGCGTACAGTTGGTCGAGCGGGATGGCTACTTCCAGGTGCTGCCAGGCTAGGCGCCGCGCTACGATGCCGGGAATGCCCTCGCGGCGGTCAATCATCGCGGCTATCGCCGCGTTACTCGCTGTCACCGTGCCCCTTGCCGCCGCCGACAGCCCTGGCTGCTCCTCTGGCCCCGGCCCCGCATCGGTCGCACGGCCCGGTGCCAGCGTCGACCTGGAACTCGCCCACGACGGCCTGGTCCGCGGCTATCGGCTCCACCTGCCGGCCCGCTACGACGGCGCCTCCCCGGCGCCGCTCTGGCTGCACGTACACGGCTACACCGGCAGCGCCCGGCACAGCGACGGCTGGACGGGTCTGTCGGAACTCTCCGATCGCGAGGGTTTCGTGCTCGCGTTCCCGCAGGGCACGTCGTTCGAGGCGCCGCTCGGTGATGCGGCGGGGGGCCGGAGGGCCACGATCACTTCCTGGAACGATCTCGCCTGCAGCGCGCCGCTCCAGCCGGAAGCGCCCGCCTGTCGGGAGAACGCGGATCCGTATCCCTGCCCGCCGGAGTGCGGGACGTGCGGGCAGTGCAACTGGTGCTCATGCCACGACGACGTCGGCTACATCGCCGCCCTGATCGACCACCTGTCGGCGGAGCTCTGCATCGACACGGACCGCGTCTTCGCCTCCGGCTACAGCAACGGCGGCATGTTCGTCCACCGGCTTGGTTGCGCCCTCGGCGACCGGCTGGCCGGCGTTGCTCCGATGCACGGCTATCTGGCGCGCGGCTTCAACTGCGCGGCCGAAGCGCCCGGTCCGTCGATGCTGCTGGTAGGCGGCACGACCGACCGCACGGTGCCGATCGACGGTTCGTTCGCCAGTGACGGCTACATCTACACGTCGCAGGCGGAGGTCGCGGCGAAGTGGGCGGAGTCGCAATCCTGTGCCGCCGAACCGGTCGCGGTCGAGACGCCCTGGGACGGCCGGCGGGAACTGAGCTGCGTCGAGCACGCCGGCTGCGCCGGCGAGCGCGCCGTCCGCAGTTGCTCCTGGGACGGTGCCCACGTCTGGCCGCGCGACGACGCCGGCAACTTCGGCGCCGAGCTGCAGTGGGACTTCTTCGCGGAGGTCGAGCGCTAGGCCGCGATCGCTGCCAGCCGCCCGGCCTCCAACCCCAACCGCTCGCCGGCGGCGACGATCTGCCGCCAGGACTCGGCGTCCACCGGGATCGCGTCGGCGCGTTCGATCCTGCTGGCGCGCTCCGGGTCGCCGGGTACGAGTACCGGCTCGTCCGGCTCGGCGGCGGGCGACGCCTTGACGTGGGCGACCAGGGCGGCGAGCTCGTGCTCCATCGCCGAACGAGCGATCAGCCGGTCCGGATCGAACACGATCATGAACATGTTGTTGCAGATCGTGCCTTCCATCTCGTGCTCGGGCTGGGCCGTGCGGCCGCCGCTCATCATGCCGCCGAGGAGTTCGCAGAAGACGGCGAGGCCGTAGCCCTTGTGGTCCCCGAAGGAGGTCAACGCCCCCGCCGGCTGCCGGAAGAGCACGCCCGGGTCGCGGGTCTTGCGGCCGCGGTGGTCGATCAGGGAGCCCTCGGGTGTCTCCTCGCCCATGTTGTGCGCCACACGCGCCTTGCCGTGCGCGATTCGGCTGGTCGCCATGTCGAGAAGGACGGGCGGCTGCTCGTCGCTGCCGGGCAGCGACAGGCAGATCGGATTCGTCGAGTAACGGGCGTCAGTCCCCCGGTAGGGCGCGACCAGGGCCTGGTGACCGACCACGTTGACGAAGTGAAGCGAAGCGAGACCGGCGTCGGCCACCTGCTCGCCGTAGGTGCCGATCCGGCCCAGGTGGTGGCAGTAGCGGACCGGCGCCACGACCACGCCGGTGCTCCGGCAACGCTCGATCGCCGCGGCCGTCGCCTGGCGGCCGACGACCTGGCCGTAGCCCATGCCGCCGTCGAACATCATGATCGCGCCGTCGTCGCGGACCAGCTCGACGTTCTGGTTCGGATTCAGGGTTCCGTTGCTGAGGCTCCGCTCGTAGGCGGGCAGCATGCCGACGCCGTGGCTGTCGTGGCCCGAGAGGTTCGCCAGCACGAGGTGGTCGGCGACGATACGTGCTTCGTCGGCGCTGCTGCCGCCCGCTTTCAGGACCGTTGTCGCTACGTCGCGCAACGCCTGCGGGTGGATATCGATCGATTCCAAGGTCGCCTCCTCCTTGTTCGGGGAGCGGCGATCCTATGCGGGTAAGCTCGCGCGTCGATGCACCTTGCCCCAGCCTTGACGTTTCCCTCGGCCGGTCTGCTGATCTTTCTTGCCGCGGCCGCAGCCGGGCTCGCCCAGCCCGATCCCGACTCCGGTTGGGTCGACCTGACCGCCGGCGGACTCGAGCAGGGATGGCGGCAACTGGGCGGAGCGGCGGAGTACGCTCTTGACGGCGACACGATCGTCGGTACCGCGGTGATCGAGACGCCGAACTCCTTCCTCGCCACGACGGAGGAGTACGGGGACTTCGCTCTGCAACTGGAGTTCAAGGTCGATGAAGGGCTGAACGCGGGCATCCAGATCCGCAGCCACAGCGACCCGGACTACTGGAATGGCGTCGTGCACGGATACCAGGTGGAGATCGATCCCAGCGAACGCGCCTGGAGCGCGGGCATCTACGACGAAGCCCGCCGCGGCTGGTTGTTTCCGCTGACGCTGAACCCGGCGGCGAGTCAGGCCTTTCGCCAGGGAGACTGGAACCACGTCTACATCGAGGCGATCGGCTCCGAGATCCGGACCTGGCTGAACAATGTGCCGGCGACGTTTCTCATCGACGAGATGACGCCGCGCGGTTTCATTGCCCTGCAGGTCCACTCGGTCGGGCCGGACCAGGGCGGCCTGCAGGTCCGCTACCGGAACGTGCTGTTGCGAACCGAGGACCTGACGCCGAGCGGTCGTTCGTTTCCCTACGTCGTCGACACGCGGCCAAACCAGCTATCGGAGGCCGAGGCGGCCCTGGGCTGGGAGCTGCTCTTCGATGGCGAAAGTACGGAGGCCTGGCGCGGCGCCCACCGCGAGGACTTTCCGGCGACCGGCTGGGCAGTGCGCGAGAGAGAGCTGACGGTGCTCGCCTCGGAACCCGGTGGACCACGGGGTGGCGGGATCGTGACCCGGGAGACGTTCTCCGCGTTCGAGCTCCAGTTGGAGTTCCGGATGACGGAAGGCGCGAACAGCGGCATCAAGTACCTGGTGACGGAGGGCTACGACTCGGCTCCCGGGACGGCGGTCGCGTTCGAGTACCAGATCCTCGACGATTCACGGCATCCGGACGCTGAGGCCGGCCTGAACGGCAACCGGACCCTCGCCTCGCTCTACGACCTGCTGCCGGCGACCAAGCAGTTCCGTTTCGTCCATGGACCGGACCGCTACAACCACGCGCGGATCGTGGTCCGCGCCGACGGCACGGTGGAGCATTGGCTGAACCACCAGTTGGTGCTGGCGTTCGACCGGAACTCGGCGGAACTCGACGAAGCGATCGCCCTGAGCAAGTTCGCAGGCCGCGACGGGTTCGGCAAGTGGCCGGAGGGCCGCATCCTCTTGCAGGACCATGGCGACGAGGTGGCCTTCCGCAGCATCAAGGTGCGCCGCCTCGACGGCGCGGAGTAGGCGGTCCAAAGAGGTCAGGGATTCGGGCATGCGCGTGCGTCTCGCCTACGGCCGCGGCGGCCTCACCATCGACGTCCCGCGCGAGCGGACGACGGTCATCGTGCCGGTCCAGGCCCCCGCGCTGGCCGATCCCGACGCCGCTCTGACCGCGGCTCTCCGCGCTCCGGTGGCCGGCCCGCCGCTCAGGGAGCTGGCCAGGCCCGGCCAGACGGTGGCGATCTCGGTCTGCGACGTCACTCGGGCGCAGCCGCGGCGGGAGATGGTCGCCGCGGTGCTGCGGGAACTCGAAGGCGTCGTCCGCCCGGAGGACGTCACCATCCTGATCGCGACCGGCACCCACCGCGCGAACACCCCGGCCGAACTCCAGGCGATGCTCGGCGACGAGATTCTCGGCTCCTGCCGCGTGATCAACCACGACGCCCGCGACGACTCCTCGCTCGTCGACCTGGGAGAGACCGGCAACGGCGTCCCCACCCGGCTCTGCCGCCACTGGCTGGAGGCGGACCTCCGGATCACGACAGGCTTCGTCGAGCCGCACTTCTTCGCGGGTTTCTCGGGCGGTCCGAAGATGGTCGCCCCGGGGCTCGCCGGGCTCCACACGGTGCTCACCCTGCACGACGCCGTCCGCGTCGGCGATCCGCGCTCGACTTGGGGGATCATCGACGACAACCCGATGCACAGCGACATCCGGGCGATCGCGGCGCGGCCGGAAGCGAAGCCCCACTTCAGCGTCGACGTGCTGCTGGACCGGCAGCAGAGGATCACGCACGTCTTCGCCGGCGAACTCTTCGAGATGCACCGGCAGGCCTGCGCGGCCGCGAAGCCGATCGCCATGCGGGAGACCAGCCACAGGTTCGAAGTCGTGGTGACGACGAACTCCGGCTATCCGCTCGACCAGAACCTGTACCAGGCGGTCAAGGGGATGTCGGCGGCCGCGCAGGTGGTCGTCGACGGCGGAACGATCCTCTGCGCGGCCGAGTGCAGCGATGGCATCCCCGATCACGGCCGCTACGCGGAGTTGCTTGGCCGCGGCGGCTCGCCCGAGGAGCTGCTCCAGCAGATCGAGGCCCGGAAGGAAGCCGAGCCGGACCAGTGGCAGGTCCAGGTCCAGGCGCTGATCCAGCGTCGCGCCCGGGTGCTGGTCAAGGCGGACGGGTTGAGCGGGGAGCAGCTTGCCGCCGCGCACTTCGAGGCGGCGCCGGACCTCGACGCCGCGCTCGCCGAGTGCGTGGCGGTACGGCCCGACGCGCGCATCTGCGTGCTGCCGGAGGGGCCGCAGACGATTCCGTACGTGGCGGACTGATCGTCGCCGCTTCGCGGCGCAGTCTTCAGGCCGCCTTCGGCGGCAGCGGGTCAGAGGACCCGCGCACCCGGAGAAAGGGCCTCCCCGTTGCCGGGGAGGCCCTGAGTCTTCGGCCACGGCCTCAGGCGCCGTGGCTTCTTCTGGAGGCGATCAGCCTAGAAGCTGAACCGGCCTCCGATCTGCAACCGGCGCGGCCGCGTCAGGCCGTTCAGCGAGCCTGGGATTCCGAAGTCGTCGGGGACGTTGCCGTTCCGGATGTTGCGCTGATTGAAACCCACGTTGAAGCTGTGCTGGTCGAACAGGTTGAACGCCTCGACGAAGACATCGAGCCGCATGCCGTCGCCGAAACGGAAGAACTTGCCGACGCGCACGTCGACCGTCTGGATCGACTCGTTCCGCTCCGTGTTCCGGCCGACGACGAGGCCGTCCATGACCGCACGGTAGTCCGGGCAGTTCCAGCCAACCGAGCTGCAGTACCTGAAGTCGACACCGTTGTCGACTAGCGTGTACGGCCGGCCGGATTGGTAGTTCAGGATGCCCGAGACCTGGAAGTCGGCCGGCAACTGGATCATGCCGGTCACTACCAGCCGGTGCTCAACGTCGCGGTTCGACAGGCCCCAGTCGTAGTCCAGGTTGCCCGTGTCCGAGATCGTGACGCCGGTCGCCGAACGTTCGTTCGAGTCTGTGTCGCGATCCTTGCCCCAGGTGTAGTGGGCGTTGAACTGGTAGCGGCCGGTAAAGCGCCTGTTCACTTTCAGCGTGACCGCCTGGTACTCGGAGTCGCCGCGCGACTGCCGGACCAGGATCTCGGCGCACTCGACGCCGTCGACCCCCGGGCAGCCGCCGGTGCGTCCGTTCCACATGGGCCGGCCGTACTCGTCGTAGCCGGCGAAGACGCGGTTGAAGTCCGTGTTGCGCTGGAGGCCTGTCGCCTCCGCGTACACGGCGTCCACGCCGCTGCTCCAGCCGCCGCCGAGCTCCCGCTCCCAGCCGATGCTCGCGCGAATCGTCTGGGCGTCATCGAACTCGGGGTCCACGTACGAGATGGCGGGGATGATGCCCGGCGGTGGGTTCTCGTTGTTGATCGGCGTCCCGAGCGGTACATAGCCGTTCTCGCCGGGACCGACGGTGATCCGGCCGTAGTTCGGCGGCACGCCGTTGGCCTGGACCTGGTTGGCGAACAGCAGGGTCGGCGTTCGGCCGAAGAAGAAGCCGATACCGCCGCGGAGAACGGACCTGCCCTCGTCTTGGGCCAGGGCGAAGCCGAAGCGCGGCGCCAGGTTCTCGGTGTCCGGGATCTGGCGGCCGTCCGGATGCAGGTGATCCAGGCCGTCCGGGTTGTCCGTCGACGTGTAGCGCAGGCCGTAGCTGATCGTCATGTTGTCCCGCTTGAGGCTGTCCTGCCCGTAGGCGGCGAGCGCGGTCTGCGTCTCGTCGTAGTTCGGGTACGTCGAGTCACCGAACCAGATGCGGGCGGCGCTCGCGTTGTTGTTCAGGAAGTCCTCCGCCGAGCGGAAGTCGTAGCGGCCGTCCCGGCTGCCGGCGAAGAGCTGAGCCAGATCGTCCTTCGAGTAGTCGACGCCGAACTTCATGTCGTGGGCGCCGAACAGGTAGGAGAAGTCGTTCTTTACCTGAAGCTGCGACTCCTCGACGAAGATCGGCAGGAAGTCGAACTTGCCGACGCTGGCGCCGTTCCAGCGGAAGCGGACCTGCGCCTCGATCGGCGTGCCGACCCGCAGCGACAGACGGTCCAGGTTGTCGTCAGCCGTCTGGAACCGGAACTCGTTGACGCCACGGCTGCCGACGACCGAGGTCATCGAGGCGATGATGGACAGGGTGTCCTCCGTCTTCAGCGATTCCTCATCGAGGTAGTCGCTCGTCCGTTCGAAATCCGTCCAGTTCGCGCGCAGGGTGATCAGGTTCGCGTCGCTGATCTGGTGGTCCAGCTTGCCGAACAGGATCTGGTTGCTCACGGAGCGCGTGAACAGGCCGGTGGCGGAACCGTCGGCGTTCCGATCGAAGCCGTCGACCAGGGCGGCGAAGGCGGGCTCGCTCTGTGCCCGCTGCATGATCAGGTCATAGACGCTGCCGCCGCGGTTCGTCAGGAACCGGGTGAACGGGATGTCCTGGTCGCGCTGGTCGATACCGAAGTAGTAGTGGGTGCGGTCCTGCTTGAACGGACCGCCGATCGAGACGCCGTAGTTCTGCGTGTCGAACGTGTCCACCGGCCGCGAACCGTCGCGGTCGTTGAAGTCGTCGAGCGGCGAGGACGGCAGGTCCTCGGCCAGACTGTCGTCGCGGAAGTAGTAGAAGGCCGAGCCCCTGACGTCGTTCGTGCCGGACTTGGTGACGACGTTGACGAAGGCGCCGCCGTGCCGACCGTACTCGGCCGAAAAGCCGTTGGTGATGACCTGGAACTGGCGGACCGTGTCCTGAGCGATGATCAGGCCGTCGTTCTCGGTCGCTTCGCCGCCGCGGCCGTAGCCGAAGAAGGTGCTCTTGTTGTCCGCGCCGTCGACCGAGAGGCCGCTGTACATGCCGCGCTGGCCGGCGATGGTCAGGAACCCGCGGGACGTGTCGCGCTGCACGCCCGGGGTGAGAATCGCGAAGTCCGTGAAGTCGCGGCCCACGGTGGGCAGGCTCTCGATCGCCACCTCATCGATGTAGTTCGCGGCGCCGGAGCGGCTGACCTCGATGATCGGCGCTTCGGAGGTGACGGTGATCACCTCGGAGGTCGACTCGATCTCGAGCGTCAGGTTGACGTCCTTGATCTGACCGACGAGGACCGAGACGTCGGCTTGCTGCGTGGTCTGCATGCCGGAGAGTTCGGCGTTCACGGTGTACGTGCCGACCTGGAGCGCCTTGGCGCTGTAGAAGCCGTTGGCGTCCGAGATGACGGCGCGGGCGATGCCGGTGTCCTGGTTGGTGACGGTCACCGTGGCGCCGGGAATGGCGCCGCCCTCGACATCCGAGATGTAGCCCTGGACGGTGCCGGTGATGGTCTGGCCGAAGCCGGCGCCGCCGATAAGGAAGGCGCAGGCCATTGCCAGGAGGATCGCAAGAAGACGTGCCCGGGGGCGGGTCGACTGCATGGTTGGGTTTCTCCTCTGTGTCTGAGTAGGCGCCGTCGAACTCAACACGAATTCACCGGCGTGTTGTTCACGCGTGGAAGGTTTCTCGATTGTCCGGGTGGGTGGCGGTGGTGGGGCGCTCGCGCGCAATGCCACGGACCGGGTATGACTATAGAGATCGCTTCGCCCTCCGTCAAAGGACGGCCGACTGCTTCAAGATGTTGAATCGGACGGCAGGGGCAGCTCGGTGGCCCCGGTCAGGTACTCGTCGATCCGGGCGGCCGCGCCGCGGCCCTCGTTGATCGCCCAGACGATCAGGCTCTGTCCGCGGCGGCAGTCGCCGGCGGCGAACACGCCCTCGACCGAGGTCGCGTACCGGCCCGGATCGGCGGCGAAGTTGCTGCGCTCGTCGGTCGCCAGCCCCAACTGCTCTCCGAGCGTGACCTCCGGCCCGAGGAAGCCCATCGCCAGCAGCACGAGGTCGGCCTCGAAGATCTCCTCGGTGCCCGGCACCTCCTCCATCGTGAAACGGCCGGCGCTGTCCCGCTGCCAGGCGACGCGGACCGTCTCGATACCGGCGACACCGCCGGCGCCGTCGTCGACGAAGCGCTTCGAGAGGACGGAGAAGACCCGTGGGTCGGCGCCGAACCGGGCCGCGGCTTCCGCGTGCGCGTACTCGACGCGGAAGATGCGCGGCCATTCCGGCCAGGGGTTGTCGGGCGCCCGGTCGTCCGGCGGCCGGTCGAGCAGTTCGAAGTTGACCAGCGAAGCGCAGCCGTGCCGGACCGCGGTTGCGATGCAGTCGGCGCCGGTGTCGCCGCCGCCGATCACGATGACGTTCCTGCCTTCGGCGTGAATCGGCGCCACGATGGGCTGGGCTCCCTCCCCGCCGTCACTGGGAAGATCGGCGTCGAGCAGTGCCCTCGTGTGCTCCGTCAGGAAGTCCATCGCGAAGTGGACGCCCGAGAGCTCGCGGCCCGGAATGGGCAGATCGCGCGGCCTGGTGGCGCCGCAGGCGAGCAGGATCGCGTCGTGATCGCGGCGCAAATCCCCGACATCGACGTTCACGCCGACATGCGCGCCGGTGACGAACTCGATCCCCTCGGCTCGCATCAGGTCGATCCGCCGGTCGACGACCAGGCGCTTGTCGAGCTTCATGTTCGGGATGCCGTACATCAGGAGGCCGCCGATCCGGTCCTCGCGTTCGAACACGGTCACCGAGTGGCCGACACTGTTCAACTGCGCCGCCGCGGCGAGTCCCGCCGGTCCCGAACCGACCACCGCCACCTTCCTGCCGGTCCGCTTCGCCGGTGGGCGGGGAACGATCCAGCCCTCCTCGAAGCCGCGGTCGACGATCGCGTTCTCGATGTTCTTGATCGTTACGGCCGGGTCGGTGATCCCGAGCACGCAGGCGCCTTCGCACGGCGCCGGGCAGACGCGGCCGGTGAACTCCGGGAAGTTGTTCGTCTGCTCGAGCCTCCGGAGCGCCTCGCGCCAGCGGCCCTGGTAGACGAGGTCGTTCCACTCCGGGATCAGGTTGTCGATCGGGCAGCCGTCATGGGACTGGCAGAAGGGGACCCCGCAGTCCATGCAGCGGGCGCCCTGGGTGGCGAGATGCTCCTCCGGCACCGGCTGCAGGAACTCGCCGTAGTGACTCAGCCGGATCAGCGGATCCTGGTAGGGAACCGCGGCGCGCGCGTACTCCTTGAAGCCGGTGTCCTTGCCCATGCTCCGCCTGTTCGCGTCGGTCCGCCGGCCTCAGGCCGCGGCTTCGGCCTTCGGGATCGTCTGGCTGTCCGGCGTCCGGTCCTCGGCCTCGCTCTCTGCCAGGAGGACGCGCCGGTAGTCGTGGGGCATGACCTGGGTGAACTGACCCACGGCTTCGCTCCATCGCTCGAGCAGCCGGCGCGCCACCGTCGAGCCGGTGAAGCGGGCGTGCCGCGCCACGAGTTGCCGGAGTTCGCTCCGGTACTCGTCGCCGACGGGTTCGAGGCCGACCATCTCGAAGTTGCAGTTGTGCGCCAGTTCCCTGTCCGGATCGAAGACCCAGGCGATGCCGCCGCTCATGCCGGCCGCGAAGTTGCGGCCGGTCGGACCCAGGATGACGGCGCGGCCGCCGGTCATGTACTCGCAGCCGTGGTCCCCGATTCCCTCGATGACCGCGCGGGCGCCCGAGTTGCGGACGCAGAAGCGCTCCGCCGCGCGGCCGCGGAAGAACGCTTCGCCGCCGGTGGCGCCGTAGAGCGCGACGTTGCCGATCAGGACGTTCTCTTCGGCGACGAATCGGGACCGGCGCGGCGGGTAGAGGACGAGCCTTCCGCCCGACAGTCCCTTGCCGACGTAGTCGTTGCCGTCGCCCTCGAGTTCGATCGTGATGCCGGGCGCGAGGAAGGCGCCGAGGCTCTGGCCGGCGCTGCCGGTCAGCGAGATGTGGATCGTGTCGTCGGCCAGGCCGTGCTCGCCCCGCGCCTTCATCAGCTCGTGGCTGAGCATCGTGCCGACGGTGCGTTGAGTGTTCTCGATGGGCAGGTCGATCCGTACGCGGGAGCCGCGTTCCAGCGCCGGCCGCGCGCTCTCGATCAGTTCGTTGTCGAGCGCGTACTCGAGCGCGTGATCCTGCTCGATCGTCTGCACCACCTCGACGCCTTCGTGCCTGCGCACCGCGGGTTGCAGCACCGCGGAGAGGTCGAGTCCCTCGGTCTTCTCGTTCCGGACCGCGAGCTCCGACTGGAACAGGTCCGTCCGGCCGACCAGCTCGCGCACCGTCGCGACGCCGAGGCTCGCCATGATCCGTCGCGTTTCCTCGGCGACGAGGAAGAGGTAGTTCACGACTTCCTCGGGCGTGCCCTCGAACTTGGCGCGCAGCTCCGGATCCTGCGTGGCGATGCCGACCGGGCACGTGTTCAGGTGGCACTTGCGCATCATGATGCAGCCGATCGTAATCAGCGGCGCCGTGGAGAAACCGAACTCCTCCGCGCCCAGCAGGCAGGCGACGACGACGTCGCGGCCGGTCTTGAGCTGGCCGTCGGTCTGGAGGATCACGCGCGAGCGCAGGTCGCTCAGCACCAGGGTCTGGTGGGTCTCGGCGATGCCGAGCTCCCAGGGCAGGCCGGCGTGCTTGATGCTGGTCAGCGGCGAAGCGCCGGTGCCGCCGTCGTGGCCGGAGATCAGGATGTGGTCGGCGTGGGCTTTGGCGACACCCGCGGCGACCGTGCCGACACCGACCTCGGACACCAGCTTGACGCTGATCCGCGAACCCGGGTTCGAGTTCTTCAGATCGTGAATGAGCTGTTTCAGGTCCTCGATCGAGTAGATGTCGTGGTGGGGCGGCGGCGAGATGAGTCCGACTCCGGGAGTCGAGTAGCGGGTCCTGGCGATGATCTCGTCGACCTTGTGGCCCGGCAGCTCGCCGCCCTCGCCCGGCTTGGCGCCCTGGGCGATCTTGATCTGCAGTTCGTCCGAGTTCGTCAGGTACCAGGAGGTGACGCCGAAGCGGCCCGAGGCGACCTGCTTGATCGCCGAGCGGCGAAGGTCGCCGTTGGGGTCCGGCGTGAAGCGCGACGGGTCCTCACCTCCCTCGCCGGTGTTGCTCTTGCCGCCGAGGCGGTTCATCGCGATGGCGAGCGTCTCGTGGCTCTCGGCCGAGATCGAGCCGAAGCTCATCGCGCCCGTGCAGAAGCGCTTGACGATCTCGCTCGCCGGCTCGACCTCGTCGAGCGGCAGGGGTTCTAGGTCCGTGCGGAACTGGAGCAGGCCGCGCAGCGAGCACTTCCGGGTCGTGTCCTCGTTCGCGAGCCGGGCGAAGCTCTCGTAGGCCTCCGTGCTGTTGGTGCGGGCCGCGTTCTGGAGCCGCGAGATCATCTGCGGGTTCCACATGTGGCGCTCGCCGCCGGCACGCCAGTGGTAGTCGCCGGGGTTCCCCAGTTCGGCCACGCGGTCGCGTTCGTCCGCGGGGAAGCCGCGGGCGTGCCGTCGCAGCGCGTCCTTCGCCAGCCGTTGGAGTCCCGCGCCCTCGATCCGGCTGGCGGTGCCCGCGAAGCAGCGGTCGATCACTTCGGTGGACAGCCCGACGGCCTCGAAGATCTGGGCACCCTTGTAGCTCTGCAGCGTCGAGATGCCCATCTTGGCCATCACCTTCAGCATCCCCTTCCTGACCCCCTTGCGGTAGCGGTCGACGACGGCCTGGTCGTCGGCCGCGGCCGGCAGCCGGCCCTGGTGGCGCGCCTGCCAGAGGGCCTCGAAGGTCAGGTAGGGATTGATCGCGTCGGCGCCGTAGCCGACCAGCAGGCAGTGATGGTGGACCTCGCGCGCCTCGCCGGTCTCGAGCAGGAGACCGACCCGGGTGCGTTTGATCGTCCGCAGCAGGTGGTGGTGGACGGCGCCGCAGGCGAGCAGGGTGGGCACCGGGACCCGGTCGGGTCCCGCCGCCCGGTCGGACAGGGCGACGAAGCTGCAGCCGTCGTCGACCGCCTGCTCGGCCTCCGCGCACAGGCGGTCGAGAGCGTTGCCGAGACCCGAGGCGCCCTCTTCGAGGGGCCAGGTGGCGTCGAGCGTGCGGCAGGAGAAGCCGGCGTCGCCGGCGTCGGCGAGCGCCGCGAACTCCCGGTTGCTCAGGATCGGATGGGGAAGGCGGACGCGCCGGCAGTGGTCGGCGGTCGTCTCCAGCAGGTTGCGCTCGGGGCCGATCGTGCAGTCGACCGACATGACGACCTCTTCACGGATCGAATCGATCGCGGGGTTCGTGACCTGGGCGAAGAGCTGCTTGAAGTAGTCGTAGACCGGACGGTCCTGGTCGGAGAGGAAGGCGAGAGCCGTGTCGTTGCCCATCGACCCGATCGGATCGCGCTGCTCCTCGATCAGGGGGCGCAGCATGAAGCGCATCGTCTCGCCGGTGTAGCCGAAAGCCTGGAGGCTGCGGGTCAGCGTGTCGTCGTCCATCGCCGCCTGGTTCGCGGCCGCGTTGCCGTTGCTTTGGGCGTTGGCCACCAGGTCGGCGAGTTCGGTGCGGTTCTCCAGCCACTCGGCGTAGGGCCGCCTGCCGGCGAAGGTGCTCTTCAGCTCTTCGTCGGCGACGATGCGGCCGAGGTCGAAGTCGACCAGGAACATCCGGCCGGGCTTGAGCCGCCCCTTGCGCAGCACCCGCTCCGGCTCGACCGGGACGACGCCGGCCTCCGACGCCATGATGACCAGGTCGTCGTCGGTGACGTAGTAGCGGCTCGGGCGCAACCCGTTGCGGTCGAGCACCGCGCCGATGTAGCGGCCGTCGGTGAAGGCGATCGACGCCGGGCCGTCCCATGGCTCCATCAGACAGGAGTGGTAGTCGTAGAACGCCTTCTTCGCGGCATCCATGTGCGGATCGTTCTGCCACGCCTCCGGGATCATCATCATGACCGCCTCCTGGAGGGTGCGGCCAGTGAGCAGCAGGAACTCGAGCACGTTGTCGAAGCTCCCGGAGTCGGAGCAGTCGGGCTCGACGACCGGGAAGGTGAGGGGGAGATCGTCACCGAACAGGTCGCTTCGCAGCACGCCTTCGCGGGCGTGCATCCAGTTCATGTTGCCGCGCAGCGTGTTGATCTCGCCGTTGTGGCTCATGAAGCGGTTCGGCTGGGCGCGGTCCCAGGACGGGAAGGTGTTCGTGGCGAAGCGCGAGTGAACCATCGCCAGGTGGGACTCGTAGTCCGGGGCCGCGAGATCCGGGAAGAACGGCACGAGCTGCCCGGAGGTCAGCATGCCCTTGTAGATGATCACCCGCGTCGACAGCGAGCAGACGTAGAACATCTGCGCTTCCGCGAGCGCATCGTTGCCGCGCAGGCGGATCGTCGCCTGCTTGCGGATCAGGTAGAGCTCGCGTTCGAAGGCGTCCTGGTCGAGGCCGTCCCTGGCGCCGATGAAGAGCTGCTCGATGACCGGCATGGAGTCGATTGCCGTGGCGCCGATGTCCGCGACCTCAGGGCGGGTCGGTACCTGGCGCCAGCCGATGAGCTGCTGGCCGCGGTCCGCGACGATCTCCTCCACGACCCGCCGGCACAGCTCGCGTTCGCCGTCGGCCTGTGGCAGGAAGAAGACGCCGGCGGAGAAGGTGCCGGGCGCCCCCAACTCGGCGCCGAACTCGTCCGCGGCCACACGGCGGAGGAGGGCGTGAGGGAGCGCGGTCAGCATGCCGGCGCCGTCGCCCGTGTTCGGCTCGCAGCCGCAGGCGCCCCGGTGGTCCATCTGCGTCAGCATGTGGGCGGCCTGCTGCATCAGCCGGTGGCTGCGCTCGCCGCCGACATGGGCGATGAAGCCGACTCCGCAGGCGTCGTGCTCGTAGGCCGGGTCGTACAGGCCGATCTTGCCGGGACGGAGCTTCATGCCGGTTTTAGCCGCCGCTCTCGACGCGGCATCTCGATTCGTCGGCCGGTCTGGAGACCGGCCCCTGTTCCTGGGCCGGGACGGAGCTTCATGCCGCTTCTCCGCGCTCTGCTCTTGCCTCGTCGTCCGCCGCCATCGGCCCGGCGTTCTCGGTCAGGAACGCGGCGAAGTCCTCGGCGGCCTGACGCAGGCGGCCGCGGGCGTAGACGATTCCCATCGGCCGCTCCAGCTTCGGTTCGAGCGGCACCGCGGCGAGCAGTCCGGCGCGCACCTCGGCGAGGAACGTCCTGAGCGGCAGGATCGCCGAGTAGTCGGTCGCCTGCAGCATGCTCTTGAACGTGTCGATGTTGTCGAGCCGCTGGGCGAACACGGCTTCGGCCCCGTTCTCGACCAGGTAGCTGCGAATGTGGCGCGCGGCGGGGAGTTCGTGGGTGAAGTGAATCAGCTCGCGGCCGTCGAGGTCGGCGGCGAGTACGCGCTCGGCGCCGGCCAGTTCGTGGTTCACCCCGCAGGCCAGGCACATCCGCTCCTCCCGCAGCGGCCGCGACTGCAGGCCGGGCCACTGCTCCGGGTAGGAGACGATGCCGAAGTCGCAGCGGCCGGTTCGCACCGACTCGGCCACCGCGGCGGGCGGCTCGTACTCGATCTGCACGTCGAGTTCGGGTCGCTGCAGCTGGAACTCGGCTCGCAACTGGTTGAGCAGCGCGATGCCGGCGGAGTAGATCGCGTGGACCCGGACCGTCCCGCCCCGCTCCGGATCGAGACGGGAGACGCTGCGCGCCAAGGCGTCGTAGCGGGCGACAAGTTCGCGTCCCTCGCGGGACACGAGCTCGCCGGCGGGAGTCAGCACGAAGGGCCGCTTGGAGCGGTCGAGGAGCCGCGTTCCGAAGAGCTCCTCCAGATGCTGGATGCGCTGGCTAACCGCCGACTGGGTGATCCCGTGAAGCTCCGCTGCGCGGCTGAAGCTGCGCAAGTCCGCGACATCGCAGAAGATCCTGAGCCCTTGCATCGTAAGGGCAGGATCTTACATTAGGTTGATCTCATGGAGCAACCGCAGAGCATTAGTGAATCTGATACTGGGGTCGCCTACCCCAACCGCCAGTAGAACACCACGAGATACGCCGCGAGGAGCACGGCGACCCACAACGCCATCGACGCGGTCAACCACGAGCGCCCGAGGAACCCCTGCGGGCCGAGGTGCCGCTGCGCCGTCTCGAGAGCCGCGCCGGCAATCCGCCCGGCAGCCGCGTACCCGGCGCGGTGAATCGTGACGAAAGCAGTCGCAACCCCATCCCAGATGCGAAGACCGACTCGCCGATAGAACCAGTCGGCGTCCAGGTTCACCGAGCGCAACTCGGGGGGATAGAGGCCGGTGCGCATGAGGGTCGCGAAGGCCAGGGCCGAGAAGAAGAGGAGCTGGCTCTGGGTGATGACGTGGGTCGTCGTGTAGACCGGGTAGTCGACCGGGTAGGGCAGTAGCTCGTAGAACGGGTTCGCTACGCCGAACCACATCTCGGCCAGCGGGAACAGGCCGATCGCCATGCTCGCGGCGGCCGCCAGGACCATCGCGACAATCATCGAACGCGGCGCCTCCTTGCAGCGGATGCCGGAGTCGTGGTGGAAGAAGGCGAAGAAGGGGATCTTGATCCCGGCGTGGTGGAAGACGCCGGCGGAGGCGAACAGGAGCACCAGCCAGAGCCAGAAGTACTCCTTGTACACCGCCGCGCTCATGATCAGCGACTTCGTCGCGAAGGCCGAGAACAGCGGGAAGGCGGAGATGGACGCGGCGCCGATGATGCACAGCCCGGTCGTGATCGGCATCGACTTGTAGAGGCCGCCGAGGTCCGAGCCGTTCACGTGGCCCACCCGGTAGAGCACCGCCCCCATCGCCATGAACAGGAGCCCCTTGAAGAGGATGTCGGCGAAGGCGTGGGCGACGGCGCCGTTGATCGCCAGCTCGGTGCCGATGCCGATGCCGACGACCATGAAACCGAGCTGGTTCGTCATGCTGTAGGCGAGCACCCGGCGCAGGTCGTTCTCGATCACCGCGAAGAAGATCGGGAACGCGGTCATCAACGCGCCGATCCAGATCAGTTCGGACTGGCCGGGGAAGGCCCGGGCGAGGGCGTAGATCGCGAACTTGGTCGTGAACGCCGACAGGAACACGGCGCCGGCCGGTGTCGACTCGGGATAGGCGTCGATCAGCCAACTGTGCAGCAGCGGAAAGGCCGCCTTGAGACCGAAGGCGAGGAAGATGAGGGTCGCCGCCAGATTCGAGAAGCCGAGTCCGCCGTCCTCGAGGAAGCCCGTCAGGTTGCGGAACTCGGCCCAGCCGGGGGCCGCGCCGACTTCGTGACGGAGCAGCACGATGCCGGCGAGCAGCAGGACGCCCGAGACCATCTGCATGCCGAGGTAGCGCAGGCCGGCGCCGGCCGCCCTGCCGCTCCTCCGGACCCAGACCAGCAGCGCCGACGACACCGCGGCCACTTCCCAGAACAGGAACAGCGTCCAGAGGTCGCCGGCCAGCACGACCCCCAGTGCCGACCCGGCGTAGAACACGCCCACGAGCGGCTGGAAGTTGTCCTTGACGTAGAAGGAGTAGATGCTGCCGATCAGCGCCGCGAGGTGGAAGATGACGACGAAGATCCGGCTCAGCGGGTCGATCCGGACGAGCGTCAGGGTCTGGCCGAAGAGCTCGAACTGGGCGTAGTCGCCGATGTCGAGGCCCCAGAAGCGCCAGAGGGAGTAGACCGGCAGGGCCAGGAGCAGCGCGCGCAGCACGGTCCGCGGCAGCACGTTGCGCGGCGCCGCGGCCAGGACCACGCTGCCGAGCATGAGCAGCAGCGGCGGCGACAGCAGAAACTCGGTCATCCGGGACTCAGGGGGCTCCGCCGTCGCGGCGTCGCTCGTAGTAGTCCTCCGACCGCATCAGCACACGCCGCATCTGCTTCGCCGCGAGCACCAGCAGGAAGGCGCCCACGAAGCCATAGACCGGGTAGAACCCGAAGCCGCCGTCGGCCCAGCCGCCCCAGGCGTCGAACTCCGCCTTCTTCTTGTAGAGGAGGTCCGCCGCCAGCCACAGGACATCGACGGCAATCAGCGCGTAGAAGACCTTGGCGACGTTCTGTTTCCGGTCGAGCCAGTAGCTCTTGCCGCCATGCTTGCCGTGGTCGTGGTGCGCCATCGCTGGCGGGCGAGGTTAGCAGCCGCACTCGCTATTCATGGGCGCGTAGGATGCCCTGTGGACTCGTTCTCGGAACCGGTGCGCCGGTGGTTCGACGACTCGTTCCCCGGCCCGACCCGGGTGCAGGAGCTGGGCTGGCCGGTGCTGACCCGCGGCGGGAGCGCGCTGCTGGTGGCGCCCACCGGCAGCGGCAAGACGCTCGCGGCTTTCCTGTGGGCGATCGACCGGCTCTGCCTCGGCGACGAGCCGGCTGCGCCGGGCGTGCGTGTCGTCTACGTCTCGCCGCTCAAGGCCCTCGCCTACGACATCGAACGCAACCTGCAGGCGCCGCTCGGGGGCGTCGTCGAGGAGGCCCGCAGGCTCGGCGCTCCGGTGCGGCCGGTCAGCGTCGACGTGCGCACCGGGGACACGCCGGCCAGCGACCGGCGCCGCCAGTTGCGGAAGCCCGCCGAGATTCTGGTCACGACGCCCGAGTCGCTGTTCCTGCTTCTCGGGTCGCGGGCGGCGGCCAACCTGCGCACGGTCGAGACCGTGATCGTCGACGAGGTTCACGCGATCGCGGCGACCAAGCGTGGCGCCCACCTGGCGCTGTCGCTCGAGCGGCTCGCGGAGCTGGCGGAGGCTCAGGATCCGCAGCGGATCGGTCTCTCGGCGACGGTGCGGCCAATGGACCTGGCGGCCGGGTTTCTCGGCGGCGACCGGCCGGTCGAAGTCGTCGACGCTTCCGAGCCGCCGAACATCGATCTCCAGGTCGTCGTGTCGGTGCCCGACATGGAGGCGCCGCCGCCGGCGCCCGAGACCTTGGCCGATGGCGGTGGCTGGCCGCGCGGTTGGGAAACCTCCGGCCTGTGGCCGTCCGTGTTCCCGCGCATCCTGGACGCGGTCCGGCGCCATCGCTCGACGATCGTCTTCGTCAACAGCCGTTCCCTCTGCGAACGGCTGGCGCAGCGGCTGAACGAGCTGGACGACCGGACCCGTAGCGACGCGGACGACGAAGAAACCGATGACCGGGAGCCGCTGGCCCGCGCCCACCACGGCAGTATCTCCCACGAACGGCGGCGCGAGATCGAGGGCGCGCTCAAGGCGGGCCGCCTGCGCTGCATCGTGGCCACCAGCTCACTCGAGCTGGGGATCGACATGGGCAGCGTCGACCTCGTGCTCCTGGTCGAGGCGCCGGGTTCGACGGCCAGCGGACTGCAGCGGGTCGGGCGCTCGGGGCACGCGGTCGGCGAGCGTAGCCGCGGCCTGATCTTCCCCAAGTTCCGGGGCGATCTCCTGGAGTGCACGGTGACCGCGATCCAGATGCAGCGCGGCGCGATCGAGTCGATGCGGCTGCCGGAGAACCCGCTCGACGTGCTGGCGC
Organism: Acidobacteriota bacterium; assembly: GCA_011525365.1. Classification (GTDB taxonomy): domain Bacteria; phylum Acidobacteriota; class Thermoanaerobaculia; order Multivoradales; family Multivoraceae; genus Multivorans. The sequence continues at coordinate 3,119,562 of WTGQ01000002.1, read as the reverse complement.
AGCAGGTCGTGGCGATGTGCTGCGGCCGGGAGTGGACCGTCGACGGGATCCTGGCCCTGGTCCGGCGCGCCCGGCCTTACCGCAGTCTGACCCGTAACCTGCTGGGCGCGGTGCTGGACATGCTGGTCGGCCGCTTTCCCTCGGAGGAGTTCGCGGATCTCAGGCCCCGGCTGTCGTGGGACCGCGGCCGCGACGTGCTGACCGCCAGGCGCGGCGCCGACTTCCTGGTACGGATGAACGCCGGCACGATTCCGGATCGTGGCCTGTTCACGGTGCACCTGGGGCCCGAAGGTCCGCGGGTAGGCGAACTCGACGAGGAGATGGTCTACGAGTCGCGCGCGGGCGACACCTTCCTGCTCGGGGCCTCCGCCTGGCGGGTGACCGAGATCACGCGGGACCGGGTCATCGTCCGGCCGGCGCCGGGCGAGCCGGGGCGGATGCCCTTCTGGCACGGCGATGGCCCCGGCCGGCCGCTGGAACTGGGCCGGGCCCTCGGCGCCTTCGTGCGCGAACTCGGCCAGAGGCAGGGCGCCGCGGCCAGACGCTGGCTCGCACGTGAAGCGCCGCTCGATCCGCACGCCGTCTCGAACCTCTGCGCCTACGTCGAGGAGCAGCGCGACCGCACCGGCTCGCTGCCCACCGACCGCGCGGTGACCCTGGAGCGGTTCCGCGACGAGATCGGCGATTGGCGCGTGTGCATCCTGACTCCGTTCGGCGCACGCATCCACGCGCCCTGGGCGATGGCGCTGGAGCGCCGGATCGGCCGGCACTTCGGTTTCGAGGTCCAGACGCTGTGGACCGACGACGGACTGGCCCTTCGCTTCGCCGACACCGACGAGTTGCCGGCCGCGCGGGAGTTCCTGCTCGATCCCGACGAGGTCGAGGACCTGGTCGTCGAGCAGGTCGCTTCCTCGCCGATGTTCGCGAGCCGGTTTCGCGAGAACGCCGCCCGCGCGCTGCTCCTGCCCCGCAACCGGCCCGGCAAGCGGACGCCGCTCTGGCAGCAGCGCCAGCGGTCGAAGAACCTGCTCTCCGTCGTCCGCAGGTACCCCGACTTCCCGATCCTGCTCGAGACCTACCGCGAGTGCCTGAGCGACCTCTTCGATCTGTCCGGCCTGGTCGACCTGATGACGCGGGTCGCGGAAAGGGAGGTCCAGGTCGACGACGTGGAGACCCTCGCGCCTTCTCCGTTCGCCCGCTCCCTCGTCTTCGCCTACGAAGAGCGCTTCCTCTACGACCAGGACGCGCCCGCCGCGGAACGCCGGGCCCAGGCGCTGACTCTCGACCGGGAGTTGCTGCGGGAACTCCTCGGCACGGCCAGCCTGCGGGAGCTGCTGGACCCGGAGGTGATCCAGGCGGTCGAAGAGGAGTTCCAGGGGCTTTCGCCGGACCGCCGCGCGCGGCACGAGGACGACCTCTACGATCTGTTGATGCGAACCGGCGGTCTGACCCGGGAGGAGATCGGCGCGCGGGCGGCGGGCGAGGCGGGTGAGTGGCTCGTGGACCTTGCGCGGCAGAAGAGGGCCGTCGAGATCGAGTTCAGGGGCGGCGAGCGGATGTGGACGGCCGCGGAGGACGCAGCGCTCTACCGCGATGGTCTGGACGCGGCGTTGCCCGAAGGCCTGCCACGCGAACTACTGGCGCCACGGCCGGAGCCGCTCGAGAGTCTGCTGAGACGCTACGCCCGGAGCCGGGGTCCGTTCACAGCCGCTGAAGCGGCGGCCCGTTTCGGCCTGCCGGAGGGGGCGATCGAACCCCTGCTGACCACTCTCGAGGAGGCCGGCCGGTTGACCCGGGGCGAGTTCCGAAGGGAAGGCGGCGGGATCGAATGGTGCGACGCGGAGGTCCTCCGCCGGATCAAGCGGCGGACGCTGGCCAGGCTGCGCCGCGAAGCCGAGCCGGTCGACGGAGCGGCCCTGGCGCGGTTCCTGGGTCGCTGGCAGGGCGTCGACACGGCGGCGGCGCCGACTCTCCCGGCGTCGCGGGCCCGGGGGCGGGCAGTAGCGCCAGCGTCGTCGGATCGCGCCCTGGTTCGTCTGCGGGAGGCCGTGGCGCAACTCGAAGGCATGCCGCTTTCCTGGCGGAACCTGGTCGGGCACGTCCTCCCTGCCCGCGTGCCGGGATTCCGTCTCGAGATGCTGGACGGACTCGCGGCGGCCGGAGAGCTTCTCTGGGTGGGCGACGGCAGGCTCGGCTCGAGAGACGGCCGGGTAGCGATCTACCGTCGGGATCGGTTCCGGGTTCTGGCGCGCGGGAGCGAGTCGATCGGAGCCCCGGATGAGGGGCCGGCCGGAACCCCGCACGCCGCGGTCCTCGAGCGGCTGGAGAGGCGCGGCGCCTGCTTCACGTTCGACCTGGTCGGCGGCGTGGCTGGTGATGGTGACTGGGGGGAAACGGAAGTCGAAGCGGCGATCTGGGACCTCGTATGGTTGGGCCGGATCACGAACGACACCTTCCTGCCGCTTGCGTCTCTCGGCAAGCGGCGCAGGTCGCCCTCCGGGCGCGCGCCCCGCGGACTTCCGCGCGGCTGGCGTCGCGGGCCGCGGGCCGGGACCGCGTCGGCTGCCATGCGGGCCGGTGTGGCGGGTGCCCGCCGCGGCCGCGCCGGAATGCTGGCTGGCGGCCGGTGGTCGCTGGTGAGCGATCGGGCCGCGCCGGCCGGGCGGGTGAGCGACACCGAGTGGGCGCACGCCACGGCGACGCTGCTGCTCGACCGCTACGGCGTGGTCGCGGCCGAGACGGCCCGGAACGAGAACGTCCCTGGCGGGTTTGAAGCTCTCTATCCAGTGCTGCGCGAGATGGAAGAGGCCGGCCACGTCCGCCGCGGCTACTTCGTTCATGGTCTGGCCGGCCGCCAGTTCGCGCTGCCCGCGGCTGTGGAGCGCCTGCGGCGGGAGCGGCGAGCGCCAGCGAAGCGTGGGCCGATCGGGATCCTGCCGGCCGTCGACCCGGCGAATCCGTGGGGCGCCGTGTTGCCCTGGCCCCAACCCGGAACCGAGATCGATCCTCGGAGGCGAGGCCCGCGCCGCGTGCCTGGCGCCTGGGTCGTGCTCCGGGCCGGCTCTCCCCGTCTCTTCCTCGAAGCAGGCGGCCAGGGCGTCTGGACCTTCGCCGCCCTCGGCGGCGACCCGGAACCCCGGCAGGCCTGGGATGCCCTGCGCGACCTCGCCGGCCGCCGCCGGCGCCGTACGCTCAGGCTTTTGCGCATCGACGGCCGCCCGGCCCGCGAGTCCCCGTGGACCACGACCCTCGACGCCTGCGGCTTCGAGAGGGACCTGGACGGCTACCGGGTGAGTCGGCTGCTGCCGGCGGTGTAGCCCGGCAACCGCTGTTCAGGTCGATTCGCCGAATGCTCCGCGCAGCGCGGCGCAGGCTTCGTCGACCGCCTTGCGGCCGCCGTCGAGGATGGGCGAGAGCTGGAAGAAGACGTGGACCTGGCCCTCGTAGTTGGACAGGGTGGCGTCGACACCGGCGGCCCGGAGCTTCTCGGCGTAGTCCCTGCCCTCGTCGCGGAGCGGGTCGAACTCGGCGGTGATGACGAGCGCCGGCGGCAGGCCGCTGTGGTCCGAGGCCAGCAGCGGCGAGGCGCGGAAGTCGGCGCGGTCTGCCTCGGAGCGGAGGTAGTGGCCGCGGAACCAGATCATGTGGTCCCTGGTGAGGACGTAGCCGTCCGCGTTCTCGTCGATGGAGGGGCGGCTGAAGTCCATGTCGACGGCGGGGTAGACGAGGAGCTGGAACGCGAGGCTGGGACCGCCGGCGTCCCGGGCGAGCAGGCTCATCACGGCGGAGAGGTTGCCGCCGGCGCTGTCGCCGCCGACCGCGATCCGCGACGGGTCGCCACCGAGGCTCTCCGCGTTGGCGGCGATCCACTGCAAGGCGGCCCAGGAGTCGTCGACCGCGGCCGGGAACCGGGCCTCCGGGGCGAGCCGGTAGTCCACGGAGACGACCAGGCAGCCGGCGCCGGCGCAGAGTTCCCGGCAGGCGTAGTCATGGGTGTCGAGGTCGCCGATGACCCAGCCGCCGCCGTGGTAGTAGACGAGCACCGGTAGCGTGCCGCCGGCATCCCGGGGCCGGTAGATGCGGACCGGAATGTCGCCGGCCGGGCCGGGAACGGCGGAGTCTTCGGTAGCCACGTCGGGACCCTGGCCGAGCATGTCGGCGACGGCCAGATAGCCCGCCCGGGCCATTTCGACGGTCTGCTCGATGATCGGCGGAACCTGGTTCTCGATCGCGGCCTGTGCCTGCGCTTCGAGGAAGGCCTGTACCTGGGGGTCGACTGGCATGTGCGCGCTCCGTGGGGTCGTGAGCGGGAACGCGTAGCCTACGTCAGCCCTCCTCGTCTGCCTCCTCGGCGGCCTCCGCCGCTTCTTCGGCGTGCTCGACCGCCTCTTCGACCGTGTCGCTGATCAGTTCGGCAAACCCTTCCCAGTCGGCGCCTTCGAAACTGGCGGCGATCAGCTCCGCCAGTTCGCCCATCTGCTCGCCGAACGCGCCGATCGCCTCACCGAAGGTCTCCCAGTCGGCCCCTTCCATGGCCTCGCCGAGCGAGGTGCCGAACCGTTCGCCGAACTCTTCCCAGAACTGTTCGAAGCGATCCCAGTCGACCTCGCCGTCGGGGTTCTCCATGTCCTCGAACTGCTCCGCCCAGGCGTCCCATTCCTCCTCGTCGAAGGCCTGCTCGAAGGACGCGGCGAACTGCTCGCCCCAGGCTTCCCAGCGCTTGCCGACCTCTTCCCAGTGCTTGCCATGGGATTCCCAGTCGGCGTCCTCGAAGCTGCGGCCGAAGCGCTCGCCCCATTCCTCCCAACGCTGACCGAGTTCGTCCCAGCGCTCGTCGTGACCTGAATCGGCGGGCTCCTGGGCCAGGAGCGCTCCGGGGACGAGAGCGATCAGGAGGGCGAACGCCAGGGTCGCCCAGCGATGGTGGTGAAGGTCTTTCATTTTCGGTACTCCTTGCCGGTGCGGGAGGGGCAGGCGGCCTCATCGGCCGCTCTCCTTCTACAACGTCGCGGCGTCGCGCGAGTTTCAGGAGCGGGCGAATCGGAAGACCGGGCACTCGCGACGGCGTTCCTGTGGTCAACTAACCGGGCGATGGACACGGCTGCACACATGTCTCGCTCCCAGTTCGTGATCGAGGGTGGTCAACGGATCTCGGGCACGCTGCGGGCGCGGGGCAACAAGAACGCTGCGCTGCCGCTCCTCGCCGCCGCCCTCCTCACAGACGAGGAGGTTGCGCTCCGCAACGTGCCCCGGATCCGCGACGTCGAGGCGCAGATCGGGCTGTTGCGCCAGCTCGGCGCCAAAGTGGCGTTCGTCGGTAGCGACACGGTGCGGGTGTGCGCCGCGGGTCTCGGCGACGACGATCCGGATCCGGACCTCTGCCGGGCGATCCGCGCCTCGATCCTGCTGGCGGGCCCGCTGCTGGCGCGACGCGGACGCGTGAACATGCCGGCCCCGGGCGGCGACGTCATTGGCCGGCGGCGGCTCGACACGCACCTGCTGGCGCTCGAGGGCCTGGGCGCCGGCATCGAACTCCTCCCGGGCGGCGGGCTCCAGTGTCGCGTCGAGGGTTCGGGGGAGCGCCTGCGCGGGGCCGAGATCTTCCTGGACGAAGCCTCGGTCACGGCGACCGAGAACGCGGTGATGGCAGCTTCCCTGGCGGAAGGCGAGACGAGGATCCTGAACGCGGCGAGCGAGCCCCACGTGCAGGACCTCTGCCGCCTCCTGAAGGCCATGGGAGTGCCGATCGAAGGTGTCGGAACGAACCTGCTCGTCGTCCAGGGCGTGGAGCGGCTGGGCGGGGCGGAATTCGAGATCGGTCCCGACTACATCGAGGTGGGGTCGCTCATCACGCTGGCGGCGGTGACCGGCGGCGAGTTGCGCATTCCGAACGCCCGGCCGCGGGAGCACCGGGCGACGCGGATCGCCTTCGGCCGGCTGGGCATCGATTTCGAGGTGCGTGGCGACGGCAGCGACCTGTTCGTGCCCGGCGGTCAGGAACTCCAGGTGCGTACGGACGTTCAGGGCGCGATCCCGAAAATCGAGGACGCGCCGTGGCCAGGCTTCCCCGCCGATCTGACGTCGATCGCGGTCGTGGGCGCGACCCAGAGTCGGGGCTCGGTCCTGATCCACGAGAAGCTGTTCGAGTCCCGCATGTTCTTCGTCGACCGCCTGGTGGCGATGGGCGCCCAGATTGTGCTCTGCGACCCGCACCGAGTCGTTGTCAGCGGGCCGTCGAAGCTCTACGGCCGGGACATGGTGAGCCCGGACATCCGCGCCGGCATGGCGATGCTGATCGCGGCTCTGTGCGCCGAGGGCCGCAGCGTGATCGACAACGTGCAGCAGATCGATCGCGGCTACGAGCGGATCGACGAGCGGCTGCGGACGCTGGGCGCCGAGATCGAGCGCGTCACCGATTCGCTCGGCTAGGGTTGCCGCATGGCGGGCCTCTACTACGAGCAGTTCGAAGTCGGTCAGCTCTTCGACCACGCGCTCCGCCGCACGGTGACCGAGGCGGACAACGTCTTCTTCACCGCGATGACCCACAACCCGGCCGCGCTTCACCTCGACGCCGAGGCGATGAAGAAGACCGAGTTCGGCGAGCGGATCGTCAACAGTTGCTTCACCTTGAGCCTGATGGTCGGCATCTCGGTCGGCGACACGACCCTCGGCACCACGATCGCCAACCTTGGCTGGAACGATGTCGTGTTCCCGCGGCCCGTGTTCCACGGCGACACCCTGCGGATCGAGACGGAGGTGAAGGACAAGCGGGAGAGCCGCTCACGGCCCAACGCCGGGATCGTCACCTTCGAGCACCGCGCCTACAACCAGCGTGATGAACTGGTGGCCCGGTGCATTCGCCTGGGACTCATGCTCAAGCTGCCGGAAGGCGCCGACTCGTGAAGTTCGTCGAACTCACCACCTTCGATTCCCGGCTCGAGGCCGAGACGATCGGCCACGCCCTGGACCAGTACGACATTCCGTTTCTGGTGCAGAGCGCCGGGGTCGGCATGTTCGGTATGGGGATGATGGGGAAGTCGCCGGTGCCGGTGAAGCTCTGCGTACCGGACAACAGGCTGGACGAGGTGAAGGAACTGCTGAGTTGCGTGGCCGGTCCCCTGGAGGAAGGCGAGGAGCCGCCGGGCGAGGGTTGAAGACCGCCGCCGGCTGATGCCGGCCGGAAGGCCGGCGCACCGACAGTCAGCCGGGCGACGCCTGAGGCTCAGTCGGCGAGCAGTTCCAGGACTTCGGGCAACAGCCGGCGGGTCGTGCTGGACGCCCGGTCGCCGTGGATCGTCTCGTTGCCGTCCCAGTCGCCGAAGTAGCCGCCGGCTTCGCGGAGGATGACGGGAAACGGTCCGCAGTCCCAGGCGCTCATCTTCGGATCGACCATCAGCTCCAGCCGGCCGGTGGCGACCAGGGCGTGGCCATAGGCGTCGGACCAGCCGACGCGGTAGGCGGTGCGCTCCATCATCCGCCGCCAGGCCTGCTTGTGGCGGGCGTCGACGAAGAGCCCTGGGTCGCCGAAGGAGACGTAGCCCTCGGCCAGACTGGGAGTGTCGCGGACCTGTGCCGGCTCGCCGTTCAGCGTGCAGCCATGACCGGAGGCGGCCGCGACCGTTTCGCCGATGCCCGGGAAGTGGGCGACGCCGACTTCGACTCGGCCATCGACCTCCAGGCCGATCAGGATCCCGTAGAGCGGCACGCCGCGGACGAAGGAGCGGGTGCCGTCGATCGGGTCCACGTACCAGTGGCGCCTCGTGGCATCTGGCGAGCCCGGCTCGCCCTCGCCCGCGCCGAACTCCTCGCCGACGACGATGTCGCCGGGGAAGACCTCCGCGATGCGTGAACGGATCAACTCCTCGGCGCCACGGTCGGCCTCCGTCACCGGCGTCATGTCGCTCTTGAGCTCCGCGTCAACGCCGAGGCGGAAGAACTCGAGGGTCAACTGGCCGGCGATCCAGGCGGTCTCGACGGCGAACTCGAGTTCGGCTTCGTAGGTCGAGGGCACGGTGACTGCCTAGAAGTTCTCGATGGTCCGCTCGTCACTGTTGGCGGGCAGCGCGATGTGCATCCCGTCGGCGGCGACGACCGCGTCGTTCGGGGCATCCTCGGCCCGGCCGCGCATGAACACGCCCTCCGCCTGCGCCGCGGGCAGGGGCGGCACGAGGTGGCTCAGTACCAGGAGTCCGACCTTCGCGTCGGCGGCCACGGCGTGCACGTCGGCGGGGAAGGTGTGGTAGTCGAGCGTGTCCCGGAGCATCTTCGCCGTCCGCGCGTTTCCGGCGCTCTCGAGCGCCTGCGCGGCCCCGCCGATGAGGGCGCCGGACAGGACCTCGTGGACCAGGACGTCCACACCCTGGCTCATGGCCTCCAGGTTCGCCGAACGGATCGTGTCGCCGCTGACGACGACCGAGCGGCCGCCGAAGTCCACCCGGTAGCCGACCGCCGGCGCGATCGGTTCGTGTTCGACCAGAAAGGCCGTGATCTTCAGCCCGTCTTCGTCGTAGAAGACACGCGAGGGGGCGTCCTCGGAGAGCTCGATCACGTGGCCGTTCGCCTTGGCGCCCTCCGGCGGCAGGATGTCCGCGCCGTGGTGGGCGACCCGGTAGGAGACGTCCAGCTCGTAGGCGGCCTGGAAGCCGGCGACGACCCGTTCGACGCCCGCCGGCCCGTAGACGTCGAGGGGCACGGCCCTGCCCGGGGTCCAGCTCGTGAAGATCGTCTCGCCCAGTTCGCCGATGTGATCGGAGTGGAAGTGGGTGAGCAGGACGCCGGCCAGACTGCCGACCGGCAATCCCCAGAGCCGCAGGTTCTCCGTCGACCCCGGGCCGACGTCGATCAGGAACATCCGCCCACCCGCGATCACCGCGGTGCAGGGACCGGCGCGCTCGGCGCTCGGCAGCGGCGATCCGCTGCCGCAGATGACGACGTGGAGAGCGCCGTCGTCGAGCAGGGACGCCCGGTTGGGTGGCCGCGCTCCGAATTGGGCCGCGGCGGCGGAACTCAGAAGCAGGAACGTCGCCGTCAGGACAGACACGATGGCTGTTGTGCGATGTCTCATTGGGCTTGGCTCTCCTGGCCGTAAAGGTGCTCGGGAAGGTGGCGTCGGAAGATAGCAGCCGATGCAAGCCCATACACTCGCCTGCGATGGCGGAGCAGGCGCTGATCAACGACCCGACCGCGCTGCTCGTCTTCTTCGCCGGCTTCGTGGCGCTGATCTTCGTGCTGGCGCAGACGCGGCCCTTCGACCGGCTCTTCAGGTACTTGCCGCCGATCGTCTGGATCTACCTGCTGCCGGTGGTGCTGACCACGGCCGGCATCACGCCGGCCGAGTCGGCCTTCTACGACTGGTGCACGGACTACCTGATGCCGTGTTCGCTGCTGCTCCTGGTGCTGGCGACCGACGTGCCGGCGATCAGGCGCCTGGGGCCGCTGGCGGCAGCGATGTTGCTGTCGGGGTCGGTTGGCATCCTGATCGGCGGACCGATCGCGCTGGCCATCTTCCAGCCGTTCCTCGACGACCCGCAGATCTGGAAGGGGCTGGGAGCGCTGTCCGGTTCCTGGATCGGCGGCCTGTCGAACATGATCGCGATCAAGGAAGGAGTCGGCGCTCCCGACGACGTCTTCGCACCGATGATCATCGTCGACTCGGTGGTCGGGTACGGCTGGATGTCGATCATCATCCTGCTCAGCGGCTACCAGAACCGGATCGACCGCTGGAACAGGGCGCGCCGCGAAGAACTCGACGCGCTGAACCAGCGGCTGCAGCAGGTCCAGGCCGAGAACGCGCGGCCGATCACGCTGTCCGCCTTCGCCTCCATGCTCGGCGTCGGCCTGGTGGCGAGCTGGCTCTGCATGCGCGGCGGCGAGCTACTGCCGCAGGTTGGCTCCGTGCTGTCGCACTTCACCTGGGGCATCCTGCTCGTGGTAGCGGTCGGGCTGGGTCTTTCGTTCACCCCGGTGCGCCGGCTGGAGCACCGTGGCGCGACGCCGGTGGCCTACGGCGGCCTCTACCTGATGGTCGCAACGATGGGTGCCGGCGGCGATCTCGCCGCCATTGCCGAGGCGCCCCTGGTGCTGGGCGTCGGCGTCGTGTGGATCGGCATCCACGTCGCCTGCCTGTTCCTGGCGATGCGCCTCCTGCGCGCGCCGGTGTTTCTCTTCGCCACCGGCAGCATGGGCAATGTCGGCGGCGTCATCTCGACCCCGGTCGTCGCCGGCGTCTTCCAGCCCGCGCTTGCCGCGGTCGGCGTGCTGATGGGCGTCCTCGGCAACCTGGTCGGCACGCCGCTGGGGCTACTGTGCGCCCAGCTCATGGCCTGGGTCGCGAGGGCGTACCACGGCGCGGCTTCGCTGTAGGAGCGTCTGCTCGTCGAGACGCTCTGCCGCTCTGGTTCAGAGCTGCGCGGGCTCCGGCTCGGGCTCGCGGTCGTTGTCTCCCGCGGTGAGCGCTCTGAACAGGTCGATCTCGGTCTTGCAGGTCTTGACCACCCAGGCGATGACCGCGGCGTCGTCGAGGAAGCCGGCCACCGGGATGAAGTCCGGGATCACGTCGATCGGGATGACGAAGTAGAGCACCGCGCCGGCGATGAGGATCAGGGTCTCCTTCCGGACCCGGTAGTTGCCGCGCGCCACCGCACGGAGCAAATCGAACATCGTCCTCAGGTCCTCGATCACACCGCTGAGCGGGCTCGTGGCCCCGCCCGCGGAGTCGGCCTTCTCCCTTGCTTCAGCGACCATCTCCCGGAGCTTGTCCGGGGACCGCACGATCTCGGCGGCGCGGTTGCGCGCGTGGAGCGGAAGCTCCATCTCGCCGGTTTCGGCTGGTACGGGGGGCTGCCCGGGCACTCCCTCGACCGTGTCGCCGGTCAACTCCCGATCGGATGCCATGTCGTCTTCACTTCCTGCAGGTCGGTGATTTCGTAGGGACTCTGGACGTCGGCCCAGTCCTCGTGCGGGCGGACCGCGACGCGCTTCAGGTTGTGGACCGCTTCGATCTCGGCGGACCTGGCGACGTCCGGGTCCGCCGAGCAGAGGAGCAGGGCGTCGACGTCGCGGTGCGCGGCGAGCGGGGCGAGCATCTCGTCCCGGCGACCGGTGAGGATGTTGACGACGCCGCCGGGTACGTCGGAGGAGTTCAGGACCTCGCCGAAGGTCGTGGCCGGAAGCGGCTGGCTGCCGGTGACCAGAACGACGGTCGTGTTGCCGCCGGCGATCGCGGGGGCGATGCAGGAAACGAGGCCGAGGAGCGGAGACTCGGGGGCGAGCACGCCGACGACGCCCATCGGCTCGAGGATCGAGAAGTTGAAGTGCGACGTCGCGACCGGGTTGACGCTGGAGAAGATCTGCTGGAACTTGTCGGTCCAGCCGGCGTAGTGGAGGAGCCGGTCGGTGGCGGCCTGGACCTCGGCGGCGGCCTCGTCCGGGGCCGTGCCGCCGGCCGCGAGCAGGGCCTCGAACTGGCCGCTTCGGCCTTCCAGCATCTCGGCGATCCGGTAGAGGATCTGGCCCCGGTTGTAGGCGGTGCGGGCGGCCCAGCCGGCCTGTGCGGCGCGGGCGGCGGTCACCGCGTCCCGCACGTCCTTGCGCGAGCAGCGGCAGATGTTCGCGATCGGGGTGCCGTCGGGCGCGAGCGCCCGGTCGAAGCGTCCGGATTCGGAGCGGGGGAACTTGCCGCCGACGTAGACCTTGTGGGTCTTGAGCACCGGCAGGCGAGCCGTCGCGGCGGCGGGTCGTCGCTCACTCATGCCGCTTCCTCCGGTTGCAGGTAGGCGTGGAGCCCGGCCAGCCCGCCCTCCCGGCCGATGCCGCTCTCCTTGTAGCCGCCGAACGGAGCGGTCGGATCGAACTTGTTGTAGGTGTTCGCCCACAGCACGCCGGCGCGGATCCGGCTGGTGACCCGGAACGCCTTGGCGCCCTTGTCGCTCCAGACGCCGCCTGAGAGGCCATAGGGCGTGTTGTTCGCCATCGCGATGCCTTCGTCCACGGTGCGGAACGTCTGCACCGCGAGCACCGGTCCGAAGATCTCCTCCTGGACCACCCGGTGCGACTGGGATGCGTGCAGGAACAGGGTCGGCCGGCACCAGTAGCCTCGCTCGGGCACCGGGCAGGAGGTCTGGAACGGCTCCGCGCCTTCCTCTTCCCCGATCTTCAGGTACTCCTCGATCTTGTCGAGCTGGGCGCGGGAGTTGATCGCTCCGATGTCCGTGTTCTTGTCGAGCGGGTCGCCGACGATCAGGGTCTCCATCCGGTCCTTCAGCTTGGAGATCACCTCACCGGCAACGGACTCCTGCACAAGCAGGCGGGATCCGGCGCAGCAGACGTGGCCCTGGTTGAAGAAGATGCCGTTGACGATCCCCTCGACCGCCTGGTCGACGGCGGCGTCCTCGAACACCAGGTTCGCGGCCTTTCCGCCGAGTTCGAGCGTGTAGTGCTTGCCGCTGCCGGCGAGCGCGCGGCGGATCAGCTTGCCGACCTCAGTGGAGCCGGTGAAGGCGACCTTGTCGACGTCCGCGTGCTGGACGACTGACGCGCCGGTCTCGCCCGCGCCGGTGACGATGTTGACGACGCCGGGCGGCACGCCCGCGTCCCGGATGATCTCGGCCAGCTTGAGCGCGGTGAGCGGCGTGGTCTCTGCCGGCTTGAGCACGACCGTGTTGCCGGCCGCGATGGCCGGCGCGATTTTCCAGGCAGCCATCAGCAGCGGGAAGTTCCAGGGGATGACCTGGCCGGCCACACCGAGCGGTCTGGCGCCGCGGCCGGGGAAGGCGTAGTCCAGCTTGTCGGCCCAGCCGGCGTAGTAGAAGAAGTGCGCGGCCGCCAGCGGGATGTCGACGTCGCGTGACTCGCGGATCGGCTTGCCGCCGTCGAGCGACTCGGTGATCGCGAGTTCGCGGCCCCGCTCCTGGAGCACGCGGGCGATCCGGAAGACGTACTTGCCGCGTTCCTGGGGCGCCAGCTTCGACCACACCTCGTCGTAGGCGCGCCGCGCGGCCGCGACGGCGGCGTCGACATCGGCGTCGGAGGCCAGAGCGACATCCGCGATCTTCTCCTCCGTGGCGGGGTTCGCGGTCTCGAACGTGCGGCCGTCGGCCGCGTCGGTGAACTCGCCGTCGATGAACAGGCCGTAGCGGTCGCGGAGTTCCACGTGGTCGGTCGACTCCGGCGCCGGCGCGTAGCCCCAGCCGTCGTCGCTACCGTCGCGGAGGCCGAGGCGGAGCTTCGGGGCCGTGAGTCCGGTCGGTGGCGTGGAATCCGTCATGGTTCTGGCCGCTGCGCGCTCAGAGCGAGAAGTCGTCGAACGACTGGTAGATGCCGCTTCGCTGCTTGACGATCTGGCGCAGGACGTCGTTCGCCAGGGAACTCGCGCCGAACCGGTACAGGTCGGGATCGAGCCAGTCCTGGCCGAGCGTCTCACGCACCATGACCAGGTGCCGGATCGGGTCCTTGGCGGTAGAGATGCCGCCCGCCGGCTTCATGCCGATCTTCTCGCCGGTGCGGCGGTAGTGGTCGCGGATCGCCTCCAGCATGACCAGGACGACCGGCATCGTGGCGGCCGGCTTGATCTTGCCGGTCGAGGTCTTGATGAAGTCGGCGCCGGAGCGCATTGCGAGGTCCGAAGCGCGGCGCACGGCGTCCAGCGTGCCGAGCTCGCCGGTCTCGAGAATCACCTTGAGGTGGGCCTCGCCGCAGGCGTCCTTGACCGAGGCGATCTCGTCCGCGGTGTAGGCGAAGTCGCCGGCCAGGAAGCGGCCGCGGGAGATCACCATGTCGACTTCGTCGGCGCCGGCCTCGACCGCTTTCCGCACCTCCAGCAGCTTGATCTCGATCGGCGCCTGACCGGCGGGGAAGCTGGTGGCGACAGAGGCGACGTTGATTCCGCTGCCCTCGAGCGCCCGTTTGGCGACACCCACCAGGGCCGGGTAGACGCAGACCGCGGCGACGTGCGGGAGATCTGGCAATGCCGCGTGAAGCTGGAGCGCCTTGGCGCAGAGCTGCCGTACCTTGCCTTCGGAGTCGGCCCCTTCCAGGGTCGTCAGGTCGATCATCGACAGCGTCAGGTGGAGCGCCTGGAGCTTGGCGTCCTTCTTGATCGAGCGCGAACGGAGCCTCGCCACCCGCTCCTCGACGCCGACGGCGTCGATTGGCGGCGACTCGAACGATGCGCTGGCAGTCGATACCTGCATCACCCGTCAGTCTACGCCGGTTCGGCCCGCGGCGGGGCTGTGGCAGAGTGCCCGTGTCATGGCCGGGAACACCTTCGGAACCGCGCTGCGGCTGACCACGGCGGGCGAGAGCCACGGGCCGGGCTACGTCGGCATCCTGGACGGGGTGCCGCCGGGCCTGGAACTGTCCGAGGCCGACCTGCAGCCGGACCTCGACCGACGCAGGCCCGGTCAGTCGAAGCTGACGACGCAGCGGATGGAGCCGGACGAGGCCCGCATCCTGTCCGGCGTGTTCGAGGGCAGGACGACGGGCACGCCGATCGCCTTCCTGATCGAGAACCGAGATCAGCGGCCGAAGGACTACAGCGAGATCAGGGAGAAGTACAGGCCCGGACACGCCGACTACACGTTCGACGCGAAGTACGGCTTCCGCGACTACCGGGGCGGCGGACGCTCGAGCGCCCGCGAGACCTCGGTGCGGGTGGCGGCCGCGGCGGTGGCGAAGAAGCTCCTGCGGGAGCGCTGGGGTGTCGGGATCGTCGGCTACGTGAAGAGCATCGGCGACATCGAGGGGCGGATCGACGATCCGGCCGCGGTGACGCTGGACCAGGTCGAAGCGAACCCCGTGCGTTGCCCGGACCAGGAGGCCGCGGCGCGCATGGCGGAGCTGATCGAGCGGATGCGTTCGGAGCGCGACTCGGTCGGCGGCGTCTCGGAGCTCGTCGCGACCGGCGTGCCGCCGGGCTGGGGCGAACCGGTGTTCGACAAGCTGAAGGCGGACCTGGGCAAGGCGCTCTTCAGCCTGCCGGCGGTGCTCGGCGTCGAGTACGGCGCCGGCTTCGGCGTGGCGACCGCTCGCGGCAGCGAGAACAACGATCCGTTCGAGATGCGCGGAGGCAGCGTCGCCACTCGCGGCAACCGCCACGGCGGGATGCTGGGCGGCATCTCGTCAGGTCAGCCGATCGTGCTGCGCTGTGCCGTCAAGCCGACCAGCAGCCTGCCGCAGCCCCAGGACACGGTGACCCGCGCCGGTGAGCCGACGACGATCGCGACCAGGGGCCGTCACGACCCGTGTCTGCTGCCGCGCTTCGTGCCGATGGGCGAGGCGATGATCGCGCTGGTGCTGGCCGACCACGGCCTGCGCCACCTCGCGGTTCAGGGCGTGTTGGACTAGGGATCGATTCTCGCGGTCGCTTTCCCCATCACCACGACATCACCGTCCTGGTTTACCGTCGTCACCGACAGGTCGACCAGACCCTGGCCGTCTTCCTCGCGCACCGCGTCGACCTTCGCGGTCGCGGTCAGCGCGTCGCCGGGCCACACCTGCCGTGTGAAGCGGACGCCGTAGGCGGTCAGCCGGCCGTCGCCGACGAAGTCGGTGACCATCCGGCCGGTCATGCCCATCGTCAGCATGCCGTGGGCGAAGACGGTCGGGTACTTCGCTACCTTGGTGGTGAAGATCTCGTCGGAGTGGAGCGGGTTGTAGTCGCCCGAGGCGCCCGCGTACTGGACGATCTGGGTGCGGGAGAGGTCGTCGGTGAGCTTCTGGGTGTAGGTGTCGCCGACCTGGACCTTGCTTGCCTGAAGTGCCATTCGTTCTCTCCTCAGTCGCTCTCGACGACCTTCTCGGTGCGCACGCCGACGCCGGTGGCGCGCACGACGAGTTCGCCGGATTCGTCGTAGTACTCGGTGATGTTCTCGCTGAACTTCAGGTTGCCGCCGCGCTTGCCCTGCCGTTCCCAGCTCTTGCCGGGCCGGGTCTTGAGGGTCAGCGTCTCGCCGGGGCTCACGTGCCGGAAGTACTCGAAGCGCTGCTCGGCGTGCAGCCCCGTGCCGCCATCGCCTCCGGTCCGCGTGGGCGGCACGCCGGTCGGCTCCTTGCCGGAGCCGAACCACGGCTCGCCGATCTTGGGGCGCAGGAAGTAGTCGGGGTCGAACTGGGCCGAGGCCTGGTAGAAGGTGGGCGGCGCGATGGTCTTGCCGGGTTCCGTGTCGGCTGCCGCCTCGGCGTCGTGATAGATGGGGTTCGGATCGCCGACCGCGCGGGCGAACATCATGATGTGGCCTGCCTCGACCGGGAACTTCTTTGCTGCCATTCCGGTTCCGTCCTCCTCTTCGAGTGGTCTCTGAAGCGCAATTCTGCGTCGTTTGAGCGCGTGACTGTAACAGCATGAACCTGCTTCTGTTGGAGGACGTGGACTTCGATCAAACGGCCGGCTCAGGTACGCGCGCGGTCGTGACCGGCGAGCGGCTGAAGCACGTCCGCAAGGTGTTGCGGGCGGCGGTCGGCGACACGCTGGAAGTGGGCCGCCTCGGCGGCGGCATTGGCCGCGGACGGATCGTCGAGTTGAGCCGCGAGCGCGTCGTGCTCGAACTCGGGCCACTCGACCGGGAACCGCCAGCGCTACTGCCGGTGACGCTCGTGCTGGCGTTGCCGCGGCCCAAGTTCGTGGGCCGCATCCTGCAGGCCGCGGCCGCCATGGGGGTCAAGCGGATCCTGCTCGTCCACACCGCGCGGGTGGAGAAGAGCTACTGGCAGAGCTCGGTGATGCAACTCGAGTCCCTGCGACGTCACCTGATACTGGGTCTGGCCCAGGCGCGCGACACGGCGCTGCCAGAGATCGAGTGCCTGGGAGGGCCGCGGGACCTGAGCGATGCGCTGCCCGGCCTGGTTGGGGACCACGAGCAGGTCCTGGTCGCCGATGCCGCCGGTGCCGAGCCGTGTCCGCGAGGCGTCGACGTTCCGACCGCGCTACTGGTCGGCCCCGAAGGCGGCTTCCTGGACGGTGAACTTGCCTTGTATGGACACGCCGGCGCCACTGTCGTGAGTCTCGGCCCGCGGGCGCTGCGGGTCGAGCACGCGGTCGTGGCCCTGCTGTCGCGCCTGGCCTGCTGAGCACGCCGGAGGCGCGAACCCCTAAGGCCCTACTCGCGGAGCTTCGCGCCGACCGATCTCTCGACCTGTCCCAGGATGCGCCGGCGGAGCTTCTTCACATCGCGGTCACGCAGGGTGCGGTTCGGGGCCCGGAAGGTGAGGTGGTAGGCGAGGCTTTTCGAGCCTTCGCCGATCGCCTCGCCGCGGAACACGTCGAACAGTTCGACGGCGCAGAGCAGGGGTTTGCCGGAGGCGAGGAGGGCAGCCTCGACGGACGCTGCCGTCGTCGCCTCGTCCACGATCAGGGCCAGGTCCTCGCGCACTTCCGGATAGACGGGCACGGGATCGATCTGGAGGGAATCGGGGACGAGCTCGAGGATGCGGTCGAGGTCGAGTTCGGCGGCGAGGACGGGGTGACCGTCCGCGGGCTCCAGATCGAAACGGGCGGCCACCGCCGGCAGGACTTCGCCCAGCCAGCCGACGGGCTTCGAGTCGGCGCCGATTTCGATCGCCGCGGAACGTCCGGGGCGGTACGGTGGCGTCGCGTCCGCTTCCGGCGCGCTGAACTCGACCGTCAGACCGAGCCGGTCCAGAACCGTCTCGACCACGCCCTTGATGTCGAAGAAGTCGAAGCAGTCGTCCCTCGCGCCGGCTGCTTGCCAGTGGTCTGCCCGGCGCGGACCGGTCAGCACGATCGCGGCGCACTCGCGCTCTTCGGGCAGCGAATCGCCCTCCTCGACCGGGAACACGCGGCCGACCTCGAACAGGGCGAGGCGGTCCGTGAAGCGGCTGTTCGACGCGGCGGTTTCCAGCACGGACGCCAGCAGGCTGCGTCGCATGACGACGCGGTCGAGCGTGGAGGGGTTGGCGAGCCGCACGTAGGCCGGCGCTTGAGCGTCTTCGAGTTGCAGCTTCGCTTCCGCCTCCGGCGTCGTCAGTCGGTAGCTGACGATCTCCTGCAGGCCCAGGTCGGCGAAGGTGTCCTTGACCCGATCCTCGAAGGACTGTTCCCGGTTGCCGCGCTGGGGCGGCAGTACGTCGCTAAGCACGGTCGAGGGGATGCGGTCGTAGCCGTAGATGCGGCAGACCTCCTCGACCAGATCGTGCTGGCCTTCGATGTCGAGGCGGTGATCGGGCACGGTGACGCGGAGCGGCCCGGAGTCCGCGGCGGTGTCCACGTCGAACTCGAGGCGCCGGAGCAGAGCCGCCGTCTCCTCGGCGTCGAGATCGAGCCCGCTCAGGCGGCGCAAGTATCCGAGGTCGAGGTCGACGGTCACGGCCGGGGCCGGCTTCGGGTAGTGATCGACGATCCCCTCAGCGATCGTGCCGCCGGCGTGAAGCCGTAGCAGTTCCGCGGCCCGCCGGGCGCCGAGCAGGGCCTGGCTCGGATGGACGCCGCGGCTGAAGCGGAAACCGGCCTCGGTGTGGACGCCGAGCTGGCGCTGGGTGCGCCGGATACTCCGTGGTTCCCAGGCTGCCGCCTCCAGCAGCACGTTCCGGGTTTCCGGACCGATCTCGCTGTCCCGGCCCCCTATCACGCCGCCGACGCTGAGCGAGCCGGCCGGGTCCGTGACCATGATCTGGTTCGTCCGCAGCTTCTGCTCGGCGCCGTCGAGGGTCGTGAGGCGTTCACCCGCGTGCGCCAGCCGCGTGACGATCCGCACTGGGCCGCGGTCCGCGTACGAGTCTGCCCGCTGCCGCAGCAGGTCGTAGTCGAAGGTGTGGTTCGGCTGGCCAACCTCGAGCATCACGTAGTTGCTGATGTCGACCACGTTGCTGATCGGCCGTTGCCCCGCAAGCTGCAGCCGGTGCTGCATCCAGTAGGGAGATGCGCCCTGCTCGATGCCCTCGATCAGCAGGGCGACGAACCGCGGATTGACTTCGGGGTTCTCGGTTGCGATCTCGACCCGGCCCGCGATCGGCGCTCCGTCCATCGTGAGCGGGACCGCCGGCGGCCGGAACTCTGCTTCCGTCAGCGCCGCTACCTCGCGCGCGACTCCCAGGATCGAGGCGCAGCGGGCGATGTTGGGGATCACGTCGATGTCGAGCACGACGTCGCCGAGCACTTCCGCGAGAGGCCGCCCGGGCTTGAGCGCCGGCAGTTCATCGGCGGGCTCGAACAGGATGATCCCCTCGTGGTCCTCGCCGAGCCCGAGTTCGGCCGCCGAGCACAGCATCGCGTCGCTGGTGATGCCGCGCAGCTTCTTCGGCTTGAGCCGGGTGATCTTCAGGTCGCGGTAAGGGTTGCGGTAGCTGGCGCCGGCGAGCAGCAGGGCGCCCCAGGGACCCGCGTCGCCGAGGTCCTGGCTGAGGAGCGGGAACAGGTTGGGCGCTCCCGTGATCACCTGCCGCTTTGAGTCCGCGCCGTAGTCGACGGTCGCGAGCACCAGGCGGTCGGCGTCCGGCACCGGGTCGACGCGCAGGACTTTCGCCGCCATCACCAGGTCGGCCGGCCATGGCAGCTCGGCGCCGTTGACGCCGAAGCGTTCGATCGCCTTGACCTCGAGGCCGGCGTTGGTAAGCAGCTCGGCGAGCTCGTCGGGAGAGCCGTCGAGCTCGACGAAATCGCCGAGCCAGTTGAGTGGAACGCGCATCAGACGAACCGCTGGAACTGGCGCAGGAAGCGCAGGTCGTTTGACCAGAAGTAGCGGATGTCGCGGATGCCATGCCGGAGCATGGCGATCCGCTCGGGGCCCATGCCGAAGGCGAAGCCGCTCCACTCGTCCGGGTCGTAGCCGCCGTTCCTGAGCACGGTGGGGTGGACCATGCCGCAGCCGAGAATCTCGAGCCAGCCGGTCTCCTTGCACAACTGGCAACCCTCGCCGTCGCAGAGGAAGCAGGCGATGTCCATCTCGGCGCTCGGCTCGGTGAACGGGAAGTAGCTGGCCCGGAAGCGCGCGCCGCGGCCTTCTCCGAAGAGGCGCCGGGCGAACTCGGTGAGCGTGCCCTTGAGATCGGCGAACGTGATCGCCGGGCCCACCGCGAGTCCCTCGATCTGGTGGAACTGGATTTCGCTCCGCGAAGTGATCTGCTCGTTGCGATAGCACATGCCGGGCAGGATGACGCGCACCGGCTCCGGGTGCTGCTCCTGCATCGCCAGGATCTGGCCGCCGCTGGTGTGGGTGCGAAGCACGACGCTCGGGTCCGTCGTGTAGAAGGTGTCCT
The DNA here is from genome assembly GCA_011525365.1 of Acidobacteriota bacterium. Lineage (GTDB taxonomy): Bacteria > Acidobacteriota > Thermoanaerobaculia > Multivoradales > Multivoraceae > Multivorans. The sequence goes on along the minus strand of WTGQ01000002.1, from coordinate 3,099,354 downwards.
GCATGTCGCGCGCGGGGTGGTCGGGCGGCATGTTCAGGTCGCCGAAGTTCAACTGGTCGGTGACCACGTCCGGGCTGCGGTAGGTCTGGAAGCCCATGTCGCCGAAGATGCGCTCGATGCGGCGCATGACAAGGGTCGACGGGTGCAGGCCGCCGAGAGTGGGCCGGCGGCCTGGCAGGGTGACGTCGAGGCGGTCTGTTTCGCCGTCGGTTTCGTGCGCCGAGCGCTTCAGAGCTACCTGGCGCGCTTCGAAGGCTTCCTGCAGCGAGGCCTTGATCTCGTTGATCCGCTTGCCGAACGCGGGCCGGTCGGCCGGTTCGATCTCGCCCATGCGGCGAGTCAGGAGCTGGACCTCGCCCTTGCGCCCGATCGTGGCCCGGCGCCACTCCTCGAGTTGCTCCGGATCGGCCGCCTGATCCAGCGCCGCGGCGGCCCGCGCTTCGATGTCGTCGAGCTGGTCGATCATGGCGTCAGGCGGATCTTCGTTCGGCGCCCTTTTCCGGGCCCGGTGCGGCGCCCGACTCTACAAGCCCGCGCCGGGGAACTGCGGAGAGCGCGTCATTTGGGTCAGGCGCGGGTGGCGGCCAACAGGATCTCGAGGATCGCGCCCAGGAAGAGCAACAGGGGGAGAATCGCCGCGAGCAAGGCCGCTTTCGATGCCTTGATCCCCTGGATTGCGTGAAGACCGACCGCGAACAACCCTGCGCTTCCCACCACGACGAGAACATCACCGGCAACGGGGATGACACTGAGCAGAAAGGCGCCTGCCGCGTAGCAGGCGGCGACCCATGTGCCGCGAAACCCCTGTGGCCTTGGCGAGCGGGTGACGATCAGAAGCAGGTGCAGGAATCCGGCGCAGATGAACGGTATGAGTGGGCTGAAGACGAAGACGAACGGAAGGGACAGCAGGAGGAGTTGCAGACCGATGAACGGGAGAATCTGCTCGAGGAAGGGGAGCCCTTCTACGCCGGAGACTCCGGCCGGCTCGCCGAACAACTGCATCCTGTTGATCAGTTCGAATGTCGCATCGGGCAATGTCAGCGCGAGGACGATGACGACCAGTCCTTCCAGAAGGACGCCCAGCGAGATGGCCAGACCGGCGAAGAGAAGCGGTCCCCACCAGCCCGCCTCGACTCTGGTTTCCCCAAAGAACTCGCGAGGAGAGGTAGCCAGGAGAGCTACAGTGGAAACCAGAGCCGCCACTCTGCCGCGGTCCTTCCGCTCCTCCCACGGATTGACGACCTCGACGCCCGCGTCGGCGCCGGTGCTATCGTCCCCGGAGTTCACGAGGAGCACCTTACCGGAGCGATCCTGATGGCGGACGCCCGACAGCAGCGAACGGCGGCAGTACGCGACGTCGGCGCCGGTGCCGGGGCCCTTGTGGTGGGCGTCGCCGCCGCCAGCGCCTTCAACGAGTTCGTTCCGGAAGGTCACCGTCCGGAGGACATCCTTCCGGGTGCGAAGAGCGTGGTCGTCGCGGGCAACCAGGGGCCGACGGCGGGCGCCTGGCGCAGCCCCGATCACCGGGTGATGGAGATCACCGGCTACGACTTCCGCGAGAACGTGGCGGTCCACGTGATGTGCGACTACATCGAGCGCGAACACGGCCACCGCGCCCTCCAGGCGCCGTCTCTCCCCACGGCCGGGCACAACCCGCCGATGAGCATGATGCTGGCCGCGGTGCTCGCGGGTCTGGGCACCCGCTCGCTGGCCGCGAACATCATCCTGCACCCCCGCTACGGCCTGCTGTACTACGCGGCACTGGTCACCACGCTCGACCTCGAACCGGACCACCCGCTGGAGGAGGACGTCTGCCCGTCCGAGCCCTGCATCCAGATGTACGAGAAGCTGGGCACGACGCCCTGCCTCGCCTCCTGCCCGAAGGACGAGGGCGGCTGCCTCGACGGCGCGCTCGACGAGAACGGCAGGATCAGCTACTCGTACTACGACCGCGAGCGCTGCACTTCCCGGTCGATGAACTTCGGCATCGGATCGATCCAGAAGTCCCTTGTCCAGATCACGACGGAGCCGGATCGGGGGCGCCGGCAGTCGATGATCTACTCCGACTTGTTCACCCAGTCGCTGTCGTCGCTCAGCTACTACAAGGAGAGCGTGGCGCAGTGTTTCGAGTGCATGCGGGTGTGTCCGGTCGGCATGCACGAAAGGCGCCTCCAGTGACCGTGTCCGCGCCGCGAGCCGCTCCGACCGCCGACCAGGCCGCGGCTGCCCGCGGCCGGCTGGCCGCGATGATGGAGCGCGGCGGCGCGCTGGCCTGGGGCGTCGCCGACGCCGATGCCTTCGACGAGGCGCCGGAGGGTTTCCGCCCCGCCGATCTGCTGCCGGGCGCGCGCCGCGTCGTGGTCATCGGCGGCAGTCCGCCGCGGGCCGCGGACTGGGCGAGCCCCGTCCACGAGCACCTGGAGACGATGGGCACCAGCGACCGGATCAACTCCCTGGGCCTGAAGACGGCGAAGTTCATCGAGGCCGAGTTCGGCTACTACGCCCTGTTCGTGCCGCCGGGCGTCCGTCGCGGCAACCGGCCCTTCCTGAGCGTCGCGCTGGCCGCGGAGCTCGCGGGCTGCGGCTCGCGTAGTCTGGCCGGGCCGGTGCTGCACCCCGAGTATGGCCTGCTGTTCTACTCGGCGATCGTCACGACGTACCCGTTCCCGGTCACGCCGCCGCTGGCCGAGCCGGCGTGTCCGGCGCCGGCCTGCGTCGAGATGTGGGAGGCCGAGGGCGCCACACCCTGCACCCGGGTCTGCCCGCTCGGCGACGGCGGCTGCCTGGACGGGCGGATCGAGAACGGCCGGCTGGTGGAACGTCGCTACGACGCGGCGCGCTGCACGTCCCGCGTCTACACGCACTGGATTCCCGGCTTCCAGAAGGGGCTCGAACTGGCGCTCGACCAGGACGACCCGGAGGCGCGCAAGATGGTCCTCTACTCGAGCCACTTCACCAAGACCCTGTGGTCGATGACCTACGCGGCGCAGAGCCAGGGCCAGTGCTGGGAGTGCATGCGGGTCTGTCCGGTGGGTGCGGAGTTCAGGGACAAGGCGTAGACGCGAGGTGTGACGATGGCTTTCTACTTTGTCGATCCCGAGACCTACCGCCGCCACCGGGAGGAGATCCTGGAGCTGTCGAACTCGATCCAGGTCGACATCCACGAGCACCTGCCGCGAGAGAAGCGGCGCCGAGGTCTCTCTGACCGCGAGATTGCCGATCGGCTGGGCCTCGACGAGCGCACGGTGCGCGAGATCCGGGTGGTCGGCGAGCGCGACTACTACGACATCGAGGAGTGGGACAAGGCGGTCGAGTTCAAGGACAGGGCCTGCCGCGCCTTCGCCGAAGAGGGCCTGTCCTACGTGTTCAGGGACCGCCGCGACGTGTGAGAAAGTAGCGCGCCGATGAAGACCGCGGTGCTCCAGTTCTTCTCGTGGCCTGACCGCCGGATCCCGCTCGAAGAGGTCTACCGGCGGGCGTTCCAGCGCATCGACATCATGGATCAGAACGGGTACGACGCCGTGTGGCTGGCGGAGCACCACTTCAGTTCCTTCAGCATCTGTCCATCGATCCACATGATGGGAATCGAGGTCTCCGCCCGCACGAAGAATCTGAGGATCGGCACGGGCGTGTCCCTGGCGCCCTTCTACAACCCGCTGCGCCTGGCGGAGGAGGTGGCCCTGCTCGACGTGCTCTCCGGCGGCCGGGTCAACTGGGGGGTCGGCCGCGGCTTCGCGGAGGGGGAGTTCAGGGCTTTCGGTGTGGACCCGCGTTACAGCTACCCGGTCTTCCGGGAACACGTGCAGGCGGTGGTCGGTGCCTGGACGAACGAGCAGCTCACCTTCGAGGGAGAGCACTTCCAATGCCGCGAAGTGGAGGTGCTGCCCAAGCCGGCACAGAAGCCGCATCCGCCGGTGTGGCTCGCTTCGTCGTCGCCTGAGTCGATGACCTGGGCGGCTCAGAACGGCTTCTCGATCATGCTCGACCCGCACTCGGCTCACAGCCGGATCGCCGAGAAGCGAGAGCTGTACCGGGAGATCCTGGAGCAGCATGGCCATTCGATCGAGGGCCGGGAGATCCCGATGGCGCGCCTCATCGCCTGCGCGCCGACCCGGGCGGAAGCGGAGGAGATCGCCAGGCGCGGCGCCCTGTGGACGGTCAGGTCCCACAGGCGGAAGGGCACCCGGGCGGTCAAGACCGATACGCGGCGCAACCTCGAACGTCCCGAGCTGGTCGCTCCCACCTCCATTCAGGCCGTCGAGGAGGAGTCCGCGGTCGCACGGTATCTCGATGGTGTCATCCTGTACGGCACGCCGGACGAGCTGGTCGACGAGATCGCGCGTCTGAAGGAGGAGATGTTCCTCGACTACCTGCTGTGCGCGCCGCTCAGTCACGGCTCCTTCGTGCTGTTCACGGACGAGGTCCTGCCTCGGATCTGAGTCGCCCATGGCGCACGCCACCGATCCCTTCGACCGTTTTCGCGTCCTGTTCGAGCGCGCCTCGGCTACCGGTCTCACCGAGCCGAACGCGATGGTCCTCTCCAGCGCCGACGAGCAGGGACGCCCGTCGTCCCGGGTCGTGCTGCTCAAGCACTTCGACCGCGAGGGCTTCGTCTTCTACACGAACCTCGAGAGCCGCAAGGGCAAGGAGATCCTGGTGCGTGCGGACGTCAGCCTGAACTTCTTCTGGCGGGAACCGAAGGAGCAGGTGTGCATCTTCGGCCGCGCCGAACTCGTCAGCGATGCCGAGGCTGACGCCTACTTCGCGACACGTGACCGGAACAGTCAGCTCGGCGCCTGGGCTTCGCAGCAGAGCCGACGGCTCGCAAGCCGCGAGCAGCTCCTCGCCGACTTCGAGGACGTGACCGAGCGGTTTGCGGGCGGCGACGTGCCGCGCCCTCCGCACTGGACGGGGCTTCGGGTCGTGCCGCGGCGCTTCGAGTTCTGGGTGGCGCAGGAGCACCGGCTTCACGACCGGACGTTCTACGAGCGGGACGGCGACTCGTGGACGATGGGGCTGTTGTACCCGTAGCGCCGGCGGCGAGATCCTCAGTAGACCCGCGGCACGATGCGCCACGGCACCCGCCGCCGGTACTCGTCCCACAGCGGGCCGTACTTCGCCGCGCAGCGGCGGTCGTCGTCCCGCTCGCGCGGCACCAGCAGCAGGACGTAGTAGAGCGGGTAGAGCCAGGGAGCCACGAGCGCCGGCTGACCGAGGCTGAGCGCCAGGCCGGTCGCCATCAGGATCTCGCCGAGATAGTTGACGTGGCGCGACACGCCCCAGAAGCCGCTGCACAGCACGCGGCGCTCGCCATCGGAGATGGCTTCCGGGCGGAACCGGCCCAGGAACGTCCGTTCCGGGTCCAGCTTGAAGTGGAACTTCTGCATGTTGGCGCCGCGCGCCAATGACCAGCCGGCGAAGAAGACGAGCGCGGCCAGAACGAGCAGCCAGACGGGAGCATGCGGGTTCGGCAGGTCGGCGGCGGCCCACAGCCCCACTCCGTAGAAGTAGGGGTAGAAGAAGAGGCAACCCCAGACGAGCTTGAAGCCGACCCGCTCGGCGAACAGGTCGTAGGTGTAGAGGTGGACCCGCTCGAACAGGAGGTACTCGCAGACGAACCAGGTGAAGAGCGCGACGTAGAGGACCACGCCGGGCGACGGATCTTCGGGGAAGGTCAGGAAGTGATGGGCCGCGAACGAGAGCAGGTTCAGTTCGAGGTAGGTGGCGCCGAACACGTAGAGGAGCATCTTGGCGTCCACGCGGCCGCCGAACATGCGCGGGTTGGCGCGCCTGCCGAGATAGAACTCCTTCAGGAGTGACTCGCCGCGGCTCGGCGCCGTCCGCACGACCGCGGCCGAGGCGACGATGCCGAGCGCCAGGGCCCCGGCGGCGCCGCTCCAGCGATGGGTCCACAGCCAGTCCCAGGGCATGACGCCGCTGTAGCCGGCAACGAGCCACAGGCCGATCGTCACGACGAAGACGAGCGGTCCGTTCAGGCGGTAGTGGAGAAGCTGCCCGATCCGTTCGTCACGGACGTAGCCCGTAACGCGCCGGGCGGGCAGCAGCGCGCTCAGCGCGAGCACCAGGGCCGAGGCGAGCCAGGGCGCGAAGAAGCCCGGGAGAGAGCCGGTCACGTGCTTGCGGCGTCTCGGGGCCCTATGCCTCGGCCAGCTTGACCCACTCGAAGTCGCCCGGCTTGTGGTTGATCCGGATCCTCGGTTCGGCGATCCAGGAGGCGTAGTGGCCGGGCCGGAACTCCGGCTTCATCAGCGACTCGATGAAGGCGCGGTCGCTGTCGTCGGGCAGCCATTCGTGCTGGTGCCGGGTCCATTCGTCCTCTGAGACGATCTCGCCTGCCGGCGTGGCGTGCAGGTCGCGGTAGACGCCGATCTGCCGGTGGAAGGCTACGTGGGGCAGGGTGATCTCGAAGTCCACTCCGGTCTGCCGGATCGTCTTGTTCCAGCGGCCGACGCCCAGGTTGCAGTCGTCCGTGAAGTCGTCGCGCAGGCGGGCGTTCAGGGCGTTGAGCGCCGGGTGCTCGACGACGTGCCAACCGCCGTTCGAGGTGGCGCCGTTCGCCGGCTCCAGGATCCCGTAGGTGTCGTCCAGCAGGCGGTGGTCGTCCTCCAGCCGGTGCTCGCGGAAGCGCCCCTTCAGCCCGGCGTTGAAGAAGTTGGCCGAGTTCGTCGACAGCTCGGAACCGAACAGGTCGAGGGTGAGCGAGTAGTGGAGGTTGACCTTCTTCTGGATCGTCGGCAGGTCGATGACGCCTAGCGCGCGCACGGCGTCGACGTCGGAGGGGTCGTCCATGCCGGCCGCCGCCATCGCCTCGCAGGTCCGCTGGACGATCCGGGTCACCCCGCTCTCGCCGACGAACATGTGGAAGGCCTCCTCCGTCAGCATGAAACGGCAGGTACGGGACAGCGGGTCGAAGCCGGACTGCGCCAGGGACTCGAGCTGCATCTTGCCGTCGCGGTCGGTGAAGAAGGTGAACAGGAAGAAGGAGAGCCAGTCCGGCGTCTCCTCGTTGAAGGCGCCAAGCATGCGCGGGGCGTCGTCGGAGCCGGAGCGGCGGCGGAGCAGCTCGCCGGCCTCCTCCCGGCCGTCGCGGCCGAAGTACTTCTGCAGCAGGTAGACCATCGCCCAGAGATGCCGCCCCTCCTCGACGTTGACCTGGAAGAGGTTGCGCATGTCGTAGAGCGAGGGCGCGGTCTTGCCCAGGAAGCGCTGCTGCTCGACGGACGCCGGCTCGGTGTCGCCCTGGATCACGATCAGGCGGCGGAGCATCGCCCGGTACTCGCCCGGCACCTCCTGCCACGCCGGTTCGCCGACGTGGCGACCGAACGGGATCGTGCGGTCCTCGGCCTGGGGAGCGAGCAGGATGCCCCAGCGATAGTCGGGCATCTTGACGTAGTCGAACACCGCCCACTTGTCCGCGCCCTTCGACTCGACGCGGACCGCGGTGCGGAGGTAGACGTCGGAGGTCTGGAAGCCGTCGGGGCCCATGTCCATCCACCAGTCGATGTAGCCGGGGTGCCAGCGTTCCAGGCCGCGCCGGACGCGCGCATCCGCCGCCAGGGCGACGTTGTTGGGAATCAGGACGTCGTAGTCGACGGTGCTGTCTAGCGCGGTCATCGGTTGATCCTAGATGCGTTCGCTGTCGAAACGTGGCCGGCGGCCGGTGCCGTAGAGCCGGAGCGCCCCCTCTTCTCCGACCGCGTTGGGCCGCTGGAAGATCCAGTTCTGCCAGGCGCTGAGCCGTCCGAAGATCTTGCTTTCGAGGGTCTCGGGACCGGGGAAGCGGAGATTGGCCTCCAGCGCGGTCAGCGCGTCGGGTGAGAAGCTTGCCCGCTCCTCGAGGGCGATCCGGACCTCGTCCTCCCAGTCCAGATCGTCGAGCACTTCGGTGACCAGCCCCGCCCCCTCGGCGTCGTCGGCTTCGAGAGGCGTGCTGATGAGCGTACGGAGGGAATCGACCGCATCCTCCTCGCCGAGGAACCGGGTCTCGAGGCGGCTGAGCCCGTTCGGCGTCGGGAAGGTGCCGAAGTTCAGTTCGCCGAGCCGGATAGACGGCGCCGGCTGGCCGTCCTCGCTCTCGCCCTCGAACATGTACGCGCGGTCGGAGGCCAGCGCAAGTTCGAGCAGCAGGCCGGCGAAGCAGCTCCCCGGCGCGATCAGCGTGAACACGCTGCGCGCGGTCAGGTCGAGGCGCTTCAGCACCCGCTTCCAGTAAAGCAGCACCTCGCGCACGAACCAGTGCTCGCGTTCCTTGTGGAGGAACGCGTCGAAGGCGGCCACCGCGCCCAGGTCGCCCTCGGACTCGATGACGAGCTGACCGATCCGGGTCTCGTTCAGGCGCAGGTGGAGCAGGGCATCGTCCAGTTCGCGGGCCAGGACGAGAGGCCAGAAGCCGGCGCTCCCGGCCAGTGCTTTCGACGCATCGCCCGGCGGCGCTTCGATTGGGCCACGCACGGTCAGGCGGGCTGTGCCGAGCGCGCGGTCGAACTCGATGCGGAGGACGGAGTAGACGATGGAATCTCCCTCCAGCTTCGGTTCGACCTCGGGCCAGACGGCTCCGGAGGGCTCCGCGGGACGGTCGCTCGAGGCGGCGAGTTCCATCGCCCGCGCCTTCGCGCCGTCGTCGAAGGACGATCGCGGCAGCAGTTCGTCGACCAGGTTCCAGTCCACGGCGCGCCGACCCTTGACTCCCTCCTCCAGGGTGCAGAAGAGGTCGGCCCGATCGCGGCGGACGCGGCGCTTGTCGAGCAGCCGGGTCAGTCCGCCGGTGCCGGGGAGCACTCCCAGGAGCGGCACTTCGGGGAGCGAGACGGCGGAACTGCCGTCGTCGGCGAGCAGAATGCGGTCGCAGGCGAGCGCCAGTTCGTAGCCGCCGCCCGCGGCGGTGCCGCGAACCGCGCACAGGTAGCGCTGCCCGGAGTGCTGGCAGGCATCCTCGATCGCCAGCCGCGTCTCGTTCGTGAACTTGCAGAAGTTCACCTTCAACTGGTGCGAGGAGGAGCCGAGCATGCCGATGTTGGCGCCGGCGCAGAAGATCCGGTCGCGGTCGGAGCGGAGCACGACGGCGTGAACCTCCGGGTGCCCGAAGCGCAGCCGCTGGGTGGCGTCGTAGAGCTCGAAGTCGACGCCCAGGTCGTAGGAGTTCTGCTTGAGCTGGTAGCCGGGCCGTAGCCCCGCCTGCTCGTCGACCTCCAGGGTCAGGAAGGCGAGCGGCGGCTCGATCCTGAGCCGCCAGTGCCGGTACCGGTCGGGGTGGGTGCGGAAGTCGATCGGCTCTTCCGTGACGGTTTCACCGGCCTGGTGCCCGGAGGATCCGTCCGCGGTGGCCTGCTTGGACATCTGGTTGGTAGGGGAACGGCGTGCCGGTTCGTGAGTATAGTCACGCCTCGTGAGCGCCCCGGCCCCTGATGACGGCGGCGAGAGCCGCGTTCCGCACGTCGAGTTCGAGGGCGTCGACAAGAGCTACGACGGCGAGAATCTGGTCGTGCGTGGACTCGATCTCTCCGTGGAGCGGGGTGAGTTTCTGACCCTGCTGGGGCCCTCCGGCTCGGGCAAGACGACCTGCCTGATGATGCTCGCGGGCTTCGAGGCGCCGACCGCGGGAACGATCCGGATAGCCGGCCGGCCGATCCAGGACCTTCCGCCGCACAAGCGCGGGATCGGCATGGTGTTCCAGAACTACGCCCTGTTCCCCCACATGACGGTGGGCGGCAACCTGGCCTTCCCGCTCGAGGTCCGTGGCGTCGAGCCGGCCGTGCGGCGGGAGCGGGTCAAGCGGGCGCTCAGCCTGGTGCAACTGGAGGGACTCGAGGACCGGCGGCCGGCGCAGCTCTCCGGTGGTCAGCAGCAGCGGGTGGCGATTGCCCGGGCGCTGGTGTTCGAGCCGGAGATCGTCCTGATGGACGAGCCGCTCGGCGCTCTCGACCGCCGGCTCCGGGAGGAAATGCAGTACGAGATCCGGCGCATCCACTCGACCCTGGGGGTGACGGTGGTCTACGTCACGCACGACCAGCAGGAGGCGATGACGCTGTCCGACCGGGTGGCCGTGTTCCACAACGGCGAGATCGAGCAGGCGGCGTCGCCGGAGGTCCTGTACGAGGAACCGGAGCGCGCCTTCGTGGCGCGCTTCATCGGCGAGAACAACCGGCTCGACGGCGTCGTGGTCAGCGAGGAGGACGGCGTCTGCGAAGTGGACATCGGCGGCCAGACGATCCGGGCGATGAGCCTGGGTCTGTGCCCGCCGGGCGCCCGGACCACCGTCGTCATCCGGCCCGAGCGCGTCGCGGTGGCGCCGGCGGAAGGCCGCTACCGGAACGAGGTCGAGACGCGGATCGACGACATGATCTTCCTCGGCGACCATCTGCGCCTTCACATGACGGTCGGCGGCGCCTCCGACTTCATCGCGAAGATCCCGAACGTCGTGGGTCACGGCGCCGTGCTGCCGGGCGACACGGTGCGGGTCGGCTGGGCGGCGCTCGACTGCCGGGCGCTGGTGCCCGAGAAGCTGGCGGAAGGCGAAGAAGAGTGGTGAGGGCGGCCGCCGTCGCGGTCGCCGCGCTGCTAGCCGGCTGCGCGACGCCGCCGGGAGATGGGACGGAGCTAGGTTCTCGGGGTCCGGATGCGAACGAAGGATCCATCACCGTCGTCTCCTATGGCGGTTCGTATGCTCGCGCCTGCGTTCTGGGCTACCACGAGTCCTTCACCGCCGAGACCGGCATCCGGGCCGATCTGGAGGATTTCAACGGCGGTCTCGCGCAGATTCGCGCCCAGGTCGAGGCCGGCGCCGTCCACTGGGATGTCGTCGATCTCGGCGTCGCCGATACCGTGACCGGTTGCGACGAGGGCGTCCTGGAGTTGATCGACCCCGCGCTGCTGCCGCCGGGTCCGAACGGCGAGGCGGCCGCGGATGACTTCCTGCCCGAGACGAACACGGAGTGTGGCGTGGGGACTCTGCTCTACTCCACGATCTACGCCTACAACCCGGAGACCCTGCCGGGGCCGGCGCCGACCACGATCGCCGACTTCTTCGACCTGGAACGCTTCCCAGGGCGGCGGGGCATGCAGCGGAAGCCGGAGGCGAACCTGGAGTTCGCGTTGATGGCCGACGGCGTGCCGAAGGAACGGATCTATGAGTTGCTCGGGACGCCGGAGGGCCTCGATCGCGCATTCCGGAAGCTGGACACGATCAAGGACGACGTCGTGTGGTGGGAGGCGGGCGCGCAGCCGCCGCAGCTCCTCGCCGACGGCGAGGTCATCATGAGCACGGCGTGGAACGGACGGATCTTCAACGCCCAGGTCCTCGAGGAGCAGCCCTTCGTCATCGTCTGGGATGGTCAGGTCATGGATCGGGGTCAACTGGCGGTCGTGGCCGGTACTCCGCGCCTTGAGGACGCGCTGCGCTTCATGCGCCACGCCGCCCGCTCCGAGTCGATGGCGGGTGTCGGGAGGTACATCGCTTACAGCCCCGCGCGCCGCTCCGGTCAGGCGCTGATCGACCGGCACGCGGAGACGGGCACGGACATGTGGCCGCATATGCCGACCAACCCGGAGAACATGAAGAACTTCCTGATGGCTGACTGGGAGTGGTGGGCGGACCACAGGGACGAGATGGAGGAGCGGTTCGCCGCCTGGCTGGCGCGATGACGAGATCGGGCGCAATCATGCTGAGCGTCGTTCTGGTCGCCGGTTGCCGGCTGGCCGCGGACCCGCCTCCGGGTTCGGCGCCGGGCAGTGACGCGGACGGGCGCTCGATCACGGCGGTGTCCTATGGGGGCTCCTACGCCCGCGCAGTCGTGAGGGGGTACCACGAGTCCTTCACGGAAGCGACCGGCGTTCGCGTCGACCTCGCCGACTTCCAGGGTGGGCTGGCCCAGGTCCGGGCGCAGGTGGAAGCCGGTGTGGTCCACTGGGATGTCGTCGATCTCTCCGTGGCCGAGGCGGTCAGCGGTTGCGACGAAGGCGTCCTGGAGTTGATCGACCCCGCGATCCTGCCGGCGGGCCCCAACGGCGAGTTGCCGGAGGATGACTTTCTGCCCGAGATGAACACGGAATGCGGCGTGGGCAACCTGCTGTTCTCCTCGATCTTCGCGTACAACCGGGAGGTTCTGACGGGACCGCCGCCGACCCGGCTCGCCGACTTCTTCGACCTGGAGCGGTTTCCCGGGCGGCGTGGTGTGAGGCGGTCGCCGGAGGCGATTCTGGAGATGGCGCTGATGGCGGACGGGGTCCCCAAGGACCGTCTGTACGACGTGCTGAGTACGCCCGAGGGTCTCGAGCGGGTGTTCCGGAAGCTGGACACGATCAAGGACGAGGTCGTGTGGTGGGACACCTCCGCCCAGGCGCCGCAGTTGCTGGCGGACGGCGAGGTGCTGATGACGATGGCCGCCAACGGGCGCATCTTCAACGCCCAGGTGCTCGAGGGGCAGCCCTTCGTCATCGTCTGGGACGGCCAGGTTCTGAACCGGGGCCAGCTCGCGATCGTCGCGGGTACGCCGCGGTTAGACGACGCGATCCGATTCGTCCAGCATGCAGCCCGCGCCGAGTCGATGGCGGGAGTCGGCCGCTACATCGCCTACAGTCCGGCGCGCTACTCGGCGGAGAAGCTGATCGACCGGCACTTCGAAACGGGCACGGAGATGTGGCCGCACATGCCGACGAACCCGGCGAACATGAAGAACCATCTGATGACCGACTGGCAATGGTGGGCGGACCACGGCGACGAAATGCTGGAACGGTTTGCCGCCTGGCTGGCGCGATGAGGGTTGGGATCGAACCGTGACCTCCGAGGAGTCTCCAAGCGTTAGCCAGCCGCCTGGCCGGCCGCTATGGCGCCGGGCTCTGGGGCCCCGGCTGCGGGCGGCCGGTCTCGCCCTGCCGCTCGTGGCATTCGTCACCGTGACGTTCCTCGGCCCGATGCTCAGCCTGCTGACGAAGAGCTTCCATGATCCCGAAGTCGCCGACGCGCTACCCGAGACGATGGCCGCCTTGCGCGACTGGGACGGCCAGGGGACGCCGCCGGACGAGGCGTTCGCGGCCGTCGCCCGCGAGTTCGTTGCGGCGCGGACGGAGCGCAACCTCGGGCGTACCGCGAACCGCGTCAACCGGGTCGCAAGCGGCATGCGCAGCGTGATCATGGGCAGCTCGCGGGAGATGGTCGAGGCCCGGGCTGCCGCCGAAGCGGCCGGCGCCGCGACGGACGGCGCCTTCTGGCGGGAGACGATGACCACGATCGACTCCCGCTGGGGCGGCCCGGAGCCGTGGCGCGCGCTCGAAGCCGCCGGCCAGCGGTTCACGGCGCGCCACTACCTCAAGGCGCTCGACTTCGAGCGCGCTCCCGACGGCGGCTACGCGCGCGCGCCGGAGGTGTGGCGCATCTACGTGCCGCTGTTCTGGCGGACGTTCCTGGTCAGCCTGGGGGTCACCCTGCTGTGCCTGGTCATCGGCTATCCCGTGGCGCACATGATCGCCAACTCGCCGCCGAAGCGCGCCAACGTCCTGCTGCTGCTCGTTCTGCTGCCGTTCTGGACGTCGCTGCTCGTGCGGACCACGTCGTGGATCGTCCTGCTCCAGAACCAGGGCATCGTGAACGACTTCCTGGTCGCCATCGGGCTGATCGGTGACGACGGCCGGATCGCGATGATCTACAACATGACGGGGACCTTCGTGGCGATGACCCACGTGCTGCTTCCGTTCCTCGTGCTGCCGCTCTACTCCGTGATGCGGGCCATCCCGCCCGCCTACATGAACGCGGCCGTGTCGCTGGGGGCGACGCCGTTTCAGGCGCTGCGCCGGGTCTACTGGCCGCAGACGCTGCCCGGCGTCGGCGCCGGCTGTCTGCTGACCTTCATCCTGGCGATCGGCTACTACATCACTCCGGCCCTGGTCGGCGGCCAGAGCGGCCAGTTGATCTCGAACATGATCGCTTACCACGTCCAGACGTCGCTCAACTGGGGTCTGGCGGCGGCGCTGGCGGCGCTGTTGCTGGGCGGCGTGACGCTGCTCTACGTCGTGTACGACCGCCTGGTCGGCATCGACCGGATCGGGCTCGGATGATAGGCGGAACGGCAGTCAGCCCCGGCTACCGCGTTGCCCGTTGGGGCTACGTGGCGTTCTGCGTCGCCGCCTTCGTCTTCCTGATCGCGCCGATCCTCGTCCTGGTTCCACTCAGCTTCAACGCCGAGCCCTACTTCACGTTCACCGAGGGCATGCTGCGGTTCGACCCGGAGGCCTACTCGCTCCGCTGGTATCGCAGCATCCTCGACGGCGACGAGTGGACGCGCCCGCTCGCCAACAGCCTGATCATCGGCATCTCGGCCACCGTCGTCGCCACCGTGCTCGGGGCCGCCGCGGCGCTCGGCCTCGCCCACCCGGCGATGCCGGGCCGCAAGATCGTCACGGCGCTCCTCATCTCGCCGATGATCACGCCGGTGATCATCGCCGGCGTCGGCATGTTCTTCTTCTACTCGAACCTCGGCCTGGCGCAGACCCACATCGGGATCATCCTCGCGCACGCCGTGTTCGGCGCGCCATTCGTTGTCATCACGGTGAGCGCGACGCTGGCCGGCTTCGACTGGACCGTCATGCGCGCGGCCGCCAACCTGGGCGCGAACCCGCTCGTCGCCTTCCGCCGGGTGCAATTGCCGCTCATCCTGCCCGGCGTCATCTCGGGTTCCCTGTTCGCCTTCGCGGCGTCCTTCGACGAACTCGTCATCGTCCTGTTCATGGGCGGGCTGGAACAGCGCACCCTGCCGCGCCAGATGTGGTCCGGCATCCGCGAGGAGATCAGTCCGACGATCCTGGCCGTCGCCACTTTCCTGATCGTCTTCGCGCTGCTGGCGCTGAGCACGGTGGAGTGGCTGAGGCGAAGGGGAGCGTCCGGGGAGCAGGGGGCCGGTTAGGACCAGAAGTGAAGATCTGGCGCTCCTTGACTTTCCGGAGGCGAGTCGGCGACGAAGGTCGAGGCCATGGTGCGTTCAGGTTTCAGTCGGTTCGACTTGGACGTCCGCGACTTTCCGCGTTGATGCGAGAGGCCGACCGGTCTTCGGTACACCCCGTCGCGTTCGCCCAGGTCGTCGTCTGGGGGGCGGGCGTCTTCACGCTCTTCGCGGTGTCCTACTTCACGGTCTGGTTGTCCAGGAATGTGGCTCTGGGAGCCCGCTATGTAACCCCGAACGACGGGGCGACACTTCAGGTAGCCGTCTTTGAGCCTGTCGGTCATGGGTTCGACTTGATTCCCACTTTCAGCGTGATGGTTCGGGTACCGCGCCATCGTTTCGTTTCCGACTGGCGGAGGGAGGACGCGTATGCCGCGAAGTCGCTGCCGATCGGCTGGGGCCGGACGATTCCGGAGCCGTTCCTCGTGGCGTTGATGACGGATCTCGCTGCGCGCGGGCGCGGTCACAAGGTGCTGGAGATCGGCACTGGTGCCGGCTACCAGGCGGCCGTACTGTCCGAGATGTTCGAGCGCGTCTACACGATCGAGCCCGTCGAGACGCTGGCTCAGCGGGCCGCCGCCACCCTCGGCGATCTCGGCTACGGCAACGTGACGGTAGGGGTCGGCGACCCGTTCGAGGGTTGGCCGGAGTTCGCGCCCTTCGACTCGATCGTCGTCAAGGGGCCGGTCGAGCCCGTGCCGCAGACGCTGATCGACCAGCTTGCCCTGGGCGGGAAGCTCGTGGCGCCCGTGGGACCGCGCGAGGGCCCCCAGGTGCTCCAGGTGTTGGAGAAGCTGCCGGACGGCTCGGTCGCAACGAGGTCAGTGCTCGAAGTGCGCTTCCCGCCGCTGCCCAGCGACGATTGATCGGCGCGGTCGTCGGCGTCGAAGCCGAGGCTGTCCGGCTCGCCTGTTCCCGCCGGTAGAGTCCACGGTGGTGAGCGAGGACGACCATGGCATCACGCTGGAGGCAGTCGAAGAGACGCTTGCGCTGATCGCTCCTCACATCGGCGAGACGCCGGTCGTCGAGTGGTCGGGCCCCGAGATGCGGGCGGTCCTGCCGGGGAGCAGCCGTGTCCACGCCAAGCTGGAGCTCTTTCAGCGCTCCGGTACGTTCAAGGCGCGAGGGGCCTTGTCGAATGTCCTGCGACTGAGCGCCGAACAACTACGGGCCGGCGTCACGGCCATGAGCGCGGGCAATCACGCGATCGCCGTGGCATATGCGGCGAAGGCGGCGGGGACCAGCGCGAAGGTCGTCATGCAGCGATCGGCCAATCCGGCGCGCGTCGACCTGGCCAGGGCGCTTGGCGCTGAGGTCCTGATGGCTGAGGATGGCCCGAGCGGATTCGAGATGGTGGCCGGGATCGCGGCCGCGGAGGGCCGGGCGACGATCCATCCATTCGACGGTGTGGCGACGGCCCTCGGCGCGGCGACGCTCGGTCTCGAGATGCATCGGCAGCTTGGAGACCTCGACGTGCTCATCGTCGCCATCGGCGGGGGCGGTCTGGCCGGGGGCGTGTCGGCGGTCACGAAGCGACTGAACCCCGATTGCCTCGTCGTCGGCGTGGAACCCGCCGGCGCCGACGCCATGCACCGGAGCTTCAGATCCGGCAGACCGGAGCGCCTCGAAGCCGTCGACACCATCGCGGACAGTCTGGCGCCGCCCATGACCGAACGGCTGCCCTTCACGCTCTGCAGAAGCAACGTGGATCGGCTCGCCCTGGTCACCGACCGCGAGTTGGCTCAAGCGATGGGGCTCATCTTTCGGGAGCTGAAGCTCGCCGTGGAGCCCGCGTGCGCCGCCACGACCGCTGCCTTGCCGGGTCTCGCCGAGGAGCTTTCGGGCGCGCGTGTGGGGCTGATCCTCTGCGGGTCGAACATCGACCGGGATACGTACGATCGGTACTGCGAGCTCGACGAGGGTCGACTTCGTTCCTGATCGGTGCTCGGGCGTCACGGCGTCAGGACGACCGATACCGCCACAATCCCGTGGCAGTCATGCTGTAGATGAACAGCAGCACCGACGCCGCCATGCCGGGGACCAGGCCGGCGAGGGCGCCGTACTCCTCGACGATCCAGCCCAGGATGACGGCGCCGATCAGCGGAGCGCCGAGCAGGCCGAGGCCGAAGACGGACATGACGCGGCCCCGGGTCTGCGGCTCGGCGGCTTCCTGGACGATTGCGCGGGCGAGCGTGGTCGTGACGCCCATGTTCAGGCCCCAGGCGACGCTCGCCGTCACGACCAGCCACCAGGCCGGTTCGATCCAGATCAGGAACAGGACGAGGATCCGCGAGAGTTGCAGCACGACGAACCAGCGCCCGGGCTGCTGAAACGGCATGAACCGGAGCATGATCAGGTTGGAGACGACGGCGCCGGCGAAGAACAGGATCATCAGCCAGGACAGGAGTTCCGCGTCGCCGTCGTAGACGCGGAGCACGATAAAGGGAAGCACGGTGAAGAAGGCGCCGGCATTGAAGATGCTGGAGACGAAGTTCACGGTCATCGCGTCGAACACGGCTCGCTGGTGGTAGGAGGCCCGGAAACCCTCGACGATGCGCCGCCAGGCGGGTGCTCCGGACTCCCCGTCGTTCGCGGGCTGCGGTCCGATCCGACGGATCCAGAGGGCCGCGACTGCCAGGCAGAGGCTCTGGGCCAGCAGGACCTGTCGCAGTCCGAAGGAGTCGAGCTGTCCGGCGACCCTGAGTCCGATCATGTAGGTGAACATGCTGATCGCGGTGGCCGCGGTCACTCCGCGCTGCAGGTCGCGTCCCGCGATCCTGTTCAGCACCGCCTGCTGCGCCGGACTGGAGAACGAGAGCGCGGCGCTGATGCCGAGTCCCCAGACGGTGACCGTCCACACGTTGAGTTCGCCCAGTTCCAGCGCCAGGACCAGACCGACGGGGACGAGCGCCGCGGCGCCGAACACGCGGGTCAGGATGGCCCTGGCGTCCGTGCGGTCGGCGTTGGCGCCGCCCCAGAGCATGATGATCACGCCGGGCAGGCCGATTGCCGCCTGTAGCGGGCCGACCCGGTCGGCGGGCAGAGCGAGTACTCCGGCGAGCAGCCAGACCAGCAGGAGCTGTTGCATCGCGAGGCCGGCGCTCGAGCAGGCCCACGACCCCATGTACGCTAGGAGGCCCGGTCGGCGCCACAGGCTGACGGCAGGGGTAGCGGGAGAGACGATGACGCGGATCTCGGTTGGCGGCGGAGTCGGGAAGAGCCTGCGAAGGCTATACGCGGGCCTCGGGCACCGGTCGAGGCCCGGCATTCTGGGCGTTGCCGCGGCGGCGAGCGTCGGCCTCGCGGGCTGTACGGCGTCGGCCCAGGAGGCGGTCGACTTCGCCGAACTGAGGCGGCGCATGGTGCGCGACACGATCGCTGAGCCCAGGGACGGCAGGCCGCCGGTACTCGACGTGCGCGTAATCGACGCGATGGAGAAGGTCGAGCGCCACCTCTTCGTCCCGGAGGAGATTCGCGAGTGGGCCTACCGCGACTCGCCGCTCGGGATCGGCTGGCAGCAGACGATTTCCCAGCCCTACATCGTGGCGCTGATGACCGAGCTCGCCCAGCCCAACCCGGAGGACAAGGTGCTCGAGATCGGCACCGGCTCGGGCTACCAGGCCGCGGTGCTGGCGGAGATCGTGGACCATGTGTTCACGATCGAGATCGTGGAGCCACTCGGGCTGCGGGCGGCGGCGGCGCTTGACGCGGCCGGGTACGAGAACGTGACGACCCGGATCGGCGACGGCTACTTGGGCTGGCCGGAGCAAGAGCCGTTCGACGCGATCGTCGTCACTGCGGCGCCGGACCATGTGCCGCAGCCCCTGGTCGACCAGTTGGCTGTCGGCGGCCGACTGGTGCTGCCGGTGGGGCCCGATGGCGGTCGCCAGGAACTCCAGGTGCTGGAGAAGCAGGCGGACGGGACGTTGGAGCGGACTCGGGTGATCCCGGTGCGCTTCGTGCCGCTGACGCGAAGTCGCTAGCGGCTGCTACCGCGGCAACTAGAGCGGCACTTCCTCGCCCTGGCCCTCGACGACGAGCCCCAGGGTCACGCCGCCGAGGGGCACGGCCAGAGTGGGCTGGTCGAGGTCGTTCCAGAACATGGTGGCGCTCTCGGCGCCATCGTAGTTCTGAAACAGGGCCATCGTCATTGGATGGGTGGCGCCTTCGATGATCGTGATGCTGGCTTCGACCAGGGGCTCCTGCTCCGGGAAGCCGTAGGGATCGAACGTGTCGAGAGCGACCGGAATGAGGACCAGGAAGTCGCGGAACCAGGTCTGCCCGGTGTGGTCGCCGTCCGCCGGCTGCACGGCGTAGCGGAGGGTGTAGGTGCCGGCCGGCACGATCTGCTTCTTGTAGGTACTCCAGTCGTCCGTCGTGCGCATCAGGCCGACCAGACCGCCGGGAGGCAGGGTCGGATACTCGACCCCGAGTTCGGCCGAGGGGTCCTGCATGGGAAGCGCGGGCGGGAACCAGAACTCGATCGGCTGGCCCTCGTCGCGGACCACCCTGTAGCCGGCCGGATCGAGCAGGGGCGACAGCCAGTCCGGCAGATCCGGAGGCAGCTCCGCCGTGCGCTCGAGGGAAGGATCGGCGGCAAGCGGCGCCGCGAGCAGCAGCGCGGCGAGCAGCGGCCCAACGAGCGGGAGGCCAGCGCTTCTCACTCGAAGTTGATGAGGTAGTGGCGGAAGTTCTCGGGCCCCACCTCGTCCAGCATCTGCAGGAACAGCACCAGCGGCTCGATGTCCGCGTCCGAGATGTTGATCTCGCCGAACAGCGGGTCGACGCCTTCCTGTTCGCTGTCGGCCGCTTCCGCCAGTGCCATGTGGGCCCGGATCGCGTCTTCGAGGGTGGCGGCGCTGCCGTCGTGCAGGTACGGGTCGGTGCGGGCGAGGTTCCGGAGCGGCGGCGTCTTGAAGTCGCCGGCGCCGGTGCCGTGGAGCGCGTAGTCGCTGAAGGTCGGCGGCACGTGGCAGCGGACGCAGTTGCCGACGGACTCGACGTCGAAGGCGCGGAAGAAGGTCTTGAAGCCCTCGTAGGCCGTCTCGGTGAACCCTTCCGGCCGCCGGATCAGGTTCCGCCCCTCCTGGTTGAAGATCCGGCTCTCGATGCTCGCCGCGTAGTTCAGCATGTCCTCGTCGTCGTTCGGCTGCTTGCGGAAGCGGTTCTGCTCGGCGAACGCGTCCCAGCGCGCGGTCATCGTGTAGCTCAGCGTGCGGGTGTAGTCGGCCAGGGCGCGGGCGGCGGCCGCGGCCACCTCGGGCCGCGGCAGGGATTCCAGGTCCAGGCCGTAGACCTCCTGGAACTGATCGAGATAGGGCACGCCCGAGATCGCGTTGTGGCCCTCGTTCAGCAGCACGTAGGTCGCGTTGTCCATCCCCGCGTCGCGGTCCTCGTCGCTCCAGCCGTACTGCTTGCCGACCAGCTTGTCGAGGATCATGTCCTCCATCGAGTCGTAGGCGCCATCCCAGCCGAACACCTCGGCGCGGGAGGCGTCGGCCAGGGTCTGCGCGTTCCGTTCGGTCGTCTCGCGGTTCGCGGTCAGGCTGGTCGGCGTGTGGTCGGCGTAGTAGCGCTCGGGCTTGCCGGGCACCGACTCGCCGATGGCGTGGCACACGGAGCAGGCAATCGCGAAGCCGGTCCCCTGGTTGTTGAACAGGAGCTCGGCGAACAGGTCGTTGCCGAGCTGCTGCAAGGCTTGTGAAGGTTCCTCCTCCTGGGCGGCGGCCGCGGCGCCGAACAGGAGAGCCGTTGCCATGGCGAGCGCCGCCGGACCGATCACGCTTCTTCGCTTCATCGTCGTCCTCCGTGATTGGAGAATAAACGATCCGATCAGTGGCACACTAAGCCGCCATGACGACGTCGCGAACGGTTCCCTGGGCGGAACTCGACACGATCTTCTTCGACGCAGGAAACACCTTCCTGTCGATGGACTTCGATCGGGTCGCCGCCGCTGCGGCCGGCTTGGGCGTGGAGTGCTCGGGACGGCAGTTGGAACGGGCGGAGGCGGCGTCGCGGCCGGCGTTGTCCGCGGCCCTGGCCGAGCGCCGGACGACCGAGGGAGGCGGGGCCTTCCGCTTCTACCTGGGAGCGATGCTCGAGCGGTTACCGGCGTCCTGCCGGGATGGCGTCGAGCCGGACGCCGTCGCTTCCGCGCTCGCGGAGCGGCTGTTCCTGCCGGGGCGCAACGACCGGCTGTGGAACCGGAGGCTGCCGGGCAGGAGGAAGGCGCTCGAGCGTATCCGCGCGCTCGGCTACCGCATGGTCGTCGTCAGCAACTCCGACGGCAGCATGGCGCGGACCCTCACCCGGATCGGCATGGACCATCTCTTCGACGGTTTGGTGGACTCGACGGTGGTCGGGTTCGAGAAGCCGGATCCGAGGATCTTCGAGGTCGCGCTCGATCTGGCCGGCGCGCGTCCGGAACGGACGGTGCACGTGGGTGACCTGTACGCCGCCGACGTGGCCGGCGCGTGGGCCGCCGGTGTTCACGCCGTCCTGCTCGATCCCTGGGCCGACTGGCCGAAGACGGACTGCCCGAAGGTGGCCGACCTGGACGAGCTGGCGTCGCTGTTGCCGGGGCCGCCGGGGCGCGCGTGAAGCGCGCGGAGGTCCGCCGGCACCGCCATCGGTTCTACGAGGCGGCGGTCCAGAACGTGGAGGTGGACATCGACTTCGTCGAGCGGGTCTATCGCCGCCTCAACGGACGGCTTCCCGGAACCCTGCGGGAGGACTTTTGCGGTACCGCCTCGCTGGCGAGCGCGTTCGCCGCCCGCAGGCCCGGGAACCGCGCCTGGGGTGTCGATCTCCACCGCCCGACGCTGGATTGGGGCTGGCGCAATCGGGTCGAGGCCAGGTGCGTCGAGGACAGAGTGGAACTCGAGTGCCGCGACGTGCGCCTGGCGGCCAGCCTCGCGGTCGACGTGCAGGTCGCCTTCAACTTCTCCTTCTTCCTGTTCCCGGGTCGCGGCGTGATGCTGGACTACTTCCGGGCCGCGAGGCGCTCGCTCGAGCCGGGAGGCCTGTTCGTTCTGGACGCCTTCGGCGGCACGGACTCGTTTCAGGTGACGACGGAGGACACCGAAATCGAGGCCTCCGTGGGCGTCGACGGGGTCGCGCTGCCGGCCTTCACCTACACCTGGGACCAGCTCGCCTTCAACGCCGTCGACCACTGGATGCGCTGCGCGATGCACTTCACGCCGGAGGGTGGGGAGAAGGTGCGCAACGTATTCCGCTACGCATGGCGGATGTGGACCCTGCCCGAGGTCCGGGAGTTGCTGGCCGAGGCCGGGTTCGACGACGTCGAGGTGTACGGCGAGGGCTGGGATGCCGGCACCGGGGAAGGAAACGGCATCTTCCGGCGCCGTACGCGGATGGCGAACGAGGGCAGTTGGGTCGTCTACCTGGTGGCGCGCTACTGATCGCCGCGGGGTCCGGCCAGACGCAACCAGTCCTCGTCGCGGACATCGTTGGCCAGGGTCAGGCCGCCGTCGGAACCGACGAAGACAGGGTCCTTGACCACGCGCACGCGTCCGCCCCCCAGCTCGCCGAGCGCATTCTGCAGCGCCGCGCCAAGGCCGCGGATCAGGCCGGATCCGCCGGTCAGGATCACGTTGTTGCGGACCCGGCTCTGGTACTCGGGCTCGACCCGTGCGATCAGGTCGAGCATCGTCTCGCGCAGCGGCTCCAGGAGACTCTCGCAGGCAGTGCGCATCGGCTCGGTGATGTCGATCCGGGTCGGCCTGCCGCTTACCGGCGCGTCGACCACGACCGGGCCGCCTCCTCCCACGAAGGAGTGCTTCTCCTTCCACGCGCGCGCCATGTGGATCGACACCGAAGCGTCGGGGAAGCGTTCCTGAATTCGCGCGTGCAGGTGATTGTCGACGGCGTCACCCGCGACGTTCAGGGTGCGCTGGTCGCCCTCGGTCGGGAAACGGCCCATGAGAACGCACAGATCCGTCGTCCCCGCGCCGATGTCGACGACCATCGTGTGGACCAGGGCGTCGAGACCATAGGCGACGGCGAACGGTTCCGAGACGATCATCGTGCTGGCGACCTGGCCGTCGAGGATGCGCCGCAGGTTCTGGCGGTTCACGCGGAGGGTCTCGGCCGGCACACCGACCACGGCGTGGATCGCCGGCTTCGGATTCCGCCCCTCGGGGACGGCCAGTTCGAGCAGCCGGCGGACGATCTCGCGCACCGCCTGCTCGTCGCGGGCGGACCCTTCCTTGATCAGGCCCCGCTCTAGCGGCCGGCGCAGATCGAGCATCGGCCGTTTCTCCAGGGCCTCGATACCCACGAGCACGTCGCGCTGAAGCACCTTGCGGGCGACCATGTCCCGCGGCCAGCCGACGTAGCTCCGCACCATGTGGCGCTCGCCGTTCGCGGCGGAGATCGAACTGCGGGACGTCCCCAGGTCGATGCCCACCTTGAGCACCGGTGGCTCGGGTGTGGCGGCGGTCAGCGTGGTCATCTCAGGCGCCGGTGAGCTTAGCTGTGGGCAGTAGAGACTCGGCATAGCTCTGGATGCCCGCGTCCAGGGCTTCGGCGATCGACTGGAGGTAGTTCCCGTCACGCAACCGCTCGACCTCTCTCGCGTCGGAAAGACAGGAGACCTCGGCCAGTATCGCGGGCATATCGGCCCCGATCAGGACGACGAAGGGCGCGGACTTGACGCCGCGGTCCCGCAGGCCGGGGTTCTCGGCCCGCAAGCGTCCGTATAGCGACTCCTGGATCGCGGTCGCCAGCGCCCGGCTGTCGTCCTGCCGTGCCTGGGCGTACAAACCCTCGAGAAACCGAGGCAGGTCGCCGAGGGAGTAGCCCTGGGCCTCCGAGTTCTCACGCTCGGCAAGCGCGGAAAGCTCGGGGTCGTCGGTGGGGCCGAGATAGTAGGTCTCGACGCCGCAGGTCCTGTTCGCTGGAAGCCAGTTCACGTGAATCGAAACGAACACGTCGGCGCCCGCGCGGTTGGCGATCAGGGTGCGACGGTCGAGGGCGACGTTCATGTCCGCTTCCCGGGTCATGGCGACCCGGAAGCGGTCGTCCAGCAGGTTGCGCAGCCGATAGGCGATGTCGAGGGCTAGGGCCTTCTCGGTCAGACCTCCGCCTGCCGTACCGCGTGAGGAGCCGCCGTGGCCGGGGTCGAGAACGATTCGTTGGACGGGTAGCGGGAAGACGCTCACGTCGACGGCCTGCGGTGGGCCGGTGAAGCGGATCTCGGGTACCTGGAGGCCCCCATCCAATCCCGCTTCGGGCGAAGGGTCCGGTTCCGGGCGATTCAGTTCGAGGTAGGCAAGTCCGGCGGCAGCCGCGACGGGAAGCAGCAGCAGGAGGCTCCAGGGCGACACCCTGCGCGGCCGGCGGCCCGGCCCGGCGTCCGGCTCGTCGCCCGCGCCGAGCGACCGGGGGCCGACGGCCTCGTTGTCGCGAACAGCGGCCTCGATCAGGTCGCGTTTGAAGTCCGGTCCGGACATGAATCGACGCTACATGATCGATCCGCGGCCAGTGCCTCAGGTTCAAGCGCCTCAAGTAGTCTCGCGAGTTGGTGTTGTCCGATGAGCGTTCCCCGATATCGCAGGACCGCGTGTGGCCGGCGCCGGGTCTGGCGGGCTCGGGTTCTTGCGGCCGGCGCCTTTGCGCTGCTGGGCTGCAGTGGGGCTCGCACACCGGAGCTCGAGGCGCCGGCGCCGGCCGGCTACGGCGACGATGTGGGGGCTCTGGAACCAGGGGCCGAGGCGGGTTCCCTCGACGCGGAGTGGTGGACGGCGTTCAGCGATCCCGTGCTGTCACGGTTGATCGTCGAGGGGCTGGAGCACAACTCCAGCCTCCGCGCCGCGGCCCTGAACGTCGATGTCGCGCTGGCCCAGGCCAGGCTCGACGGCGCGGCGCGTAACCCCGAGCTGGAAGCGGCGCTCGATCCCGGACGGCGCAAGCAGAACACGGCGCAGAGCGGGCTCACCGAAGCGATCCCGATTCCCATTCCCGGCTTCGAGCCCGGCGGTGTGCGGAGCTTCGCCTTCACCTCCTACGGTCTGGCGCTCAACGTCCGCTGGGAGGTCGACCTGTGGGACCGGCTCGGCGCGCTGACCGCCGCTTCTCTGGCGGAGGCGGTCGCTTTCTCCGCCGACCTCGATGGCGCCCGGCTCTCGATCGCCGGCCAGTTGGCGAAGGTGTACTTCGGCACGGTCGAGGCGGTGCAGCAGGTGGAACTGGCCGAGCGAACCCTGGCCAGCCGCGAACGGACGCGGGATCGGGTCGAGGCCCGCTACCGGCGCGGTGTCGCGACGGCGCTCGAGGTGCGGCAGGCGCGAACCCAGGTCGCGACGGTGGAGGCCTCGCTGGCGGCGCAGCGGCAGACCCTCGACGGACTGCGCCGGCAGATGGAGGTCCTGCTCGGCCGCTATCCCTCCGGTGAGATCGAGGCGGCCATGGGGCTGCCCGAACTTCCACCCCTGCCGGAAACCGGAGTACCGGCCACCCTGCTGGCGCGGCGACCGGATCTGCGGGCGGCGGAGTACCGGGCGGTCGCGGCCTCGGAGCGGCTGCGGGCCGCCCACAGGGCGCTCTATCCGAGCTTCACGCTGAACGGGTCGGCGGGCACGTCGAGCGGCGAGCTCCGGGACCTGCTGGACGGTGACTTCTCGGTCTGGAGTCTCGCCGCCGGCCTGCTCCAGCCGTTGCTGTCCGGGGGCCGTCTGCGCGCCGGGCGCGAACTGGTGGAAGCCGGACTGGGCGCCGCGGAAGCGGACTGGCTGCAGACCGCGCTTCAGGCTTTCGCCGAAGTCGAGTCGGGGCTCGCGGCGGAACGGATGCTCGAGGACCGGACGGCCGCGCTCGAGCGAGCCGCGACCGAGAGCCGGGAAGCGGAGCGTCTGGCGGAAGGCCGCTACCGGGAGGGACTCGTCGGCTACCTGCAGGTGCTCGACAGCCAGCGGACGTCGTTCCAGTCGGAGAGCCAGTTGCTTGCGGCCCGGCGCCAGCAACTGGAGTCGCGGACGGACCTGATCCTGGCGCTGGGCGGCGGCGTCTACGCGGAACCGGGCGGGCCGGCCGCGAGCGGGGGACCCTGATCGTGATGAAGTGGGCCCTGCCGGCCGCGATTCTGGCGGTGGCCGTTCTGGTGGTCGTCGCTCTGGTTCGGTCCAGGCCGGTGGTCGAGACCGCGCCGCGCGAGATCGCGCCGCCGCCCGTCCGCGTCCTGACCGTTGCGCCGACTGCAGTCGACCTGGGCGTTCGTTCCCAGGGTTCGGTCATTCCGGTGACCGAGGCGGATCTGGTCTCGGAGGTCGCGGGCACGATCGTCTGGACGTCGGAGAGCTTCGAGGTCGGCGGCTTCTTCGATCCCGGCGAGATCCTGCTGCGGCTTGACCGGCGCGACTACGAACTGGCGGTGGCGAGCGCCCGTGCCGCGCTCGCGCAGGCGGGAGTCGGGCTGGCTCGGGAGCAGGCGGAGGCCGATGTCGCCCGCGAAGAGTGGGAGGAACTCGGAGCCGACGGTGAGCCGGGGCCGCTGGTGCTGCGCCAGCCGCAGTTGGCCGAGGCGAGGGCGCAGGTGGAGGCGGCGCTTGCCAACAAGAGGCGAGCCGAACTGGACCTGGAACGGACCGCGATCCGGGCGCCCTTTGCCGGCAGGCTGCGCGCCAAGAGGGTCGACCGCGGCGAGTTCGTGAACCGCGGCGTGCCGCTGGCCACGATCTACGCCGTGGACGCCGCCGAGGTCGTCCTGCCGGTGCCCGACTCGGAACTCGCCTTCCTCGACCTGCCGCTCGGCAGCGAACTGGGGGACTCCGGGCCCCGGGTGCTGCTGCGAGCGCAGTTCGCCGGCGGCCGGCACGAGTGGGAGGGCCGGGTCGTGCGCGTCGGCGGCGAGATCGACCCGGCGACTCGAATGGTGAACCTGATCGCGCGGGTGGACGATCCGTACCAGGCGTCCGGGGACCGGCCGCCGCTGTCGGTGGGCCTGTTCGTCGACGCGGAGGTGGTCGGCCGATCGGTGGAATCCGTGTTCCAGGTGCCGCGCGGGGCGCTGGTGGGAGCGGACCGAGTGTGGCTGGTGGAGGACAGCAGGCTGGTCCTGCGTCAGGTCGGCATCCTGCGCGCGGACCCGGAAGTCGTGATCGTCTCGGACGGTCTGTCGGAGGGAGACCGGATCAGTCTCACGATTCTCGAGAGTGCGGTCGACGGGATGCGGGTGACGCCGCAGCCGGAGCCTGAGGGCCTCGGGACCGGCGGGAGCGCGCCATGAGCGGGATGATCGCCTGGTTCGCTCGCAACGGCGTAGCGGCGAACCTGTTGATGGTGCTGATCGTGGCCTGGGGCGTGCTTGCCCTGACCGGAATCCCGATCGAGGTCTTTCCGAGCATGGAGACCCAAAGCATCACGGTCAGCGTTCCCTACCTCGGTGCGGCGCCCGAGGAGGTCGAACAAGGCGTGTGCCTCCGGATCGAGGAGGCAGTTCAGGACCTGGAGGGAGTCGACACGATCCGGTCCACGGCCGCCGAAGGTTCTGGCACGGTCGTGATCGAACTGGAAACGGACGCGGATACCCGCGAGGTGCTGGACGAGGTCAAGTCGCGGATCGACGCGATCACGACCTTTCCGGTGGAGACCGAGAAGCCGATCATCCAGGAGGCGCTCATCCGCCGGCGTGTGATCACGGTCGCCATCTACGGAGACGTGGAGGAGAGGGCACTCAAGGCGGTCGCGGAGGAGGTCCGGGAAGGGCTCTCCGACCTGCCGGACATCACCCAGGTCGAACTCGACGCGGTGCGGCCTTACGAGATCTCGATCGAGGTGTCGGAGGACACCCTGCGGCAGTACGGCCTGACCTTCGACGAAGTCGTACTCGCCGTCCGGCGCTCGTCGGTGGACCTCCCGGGCGGCGCGGTTCGGGCCCGCGGCGGCGAGATCCTCCTGCGCACAATGGGCCAGGCCTACCGCGGCGCCGAGTTCAGCGACATCGTGCTGCGGGCCCGGCCCGACGGCAGCCGCCTGGTTCTCGGCGACATCGCGCAGGTGAGAGACGGCTTTGCCGAGACCGATGTGACCTCGCGGTTCGACGGCCAGCCGGTCGCCCTGGTGCAGGTCTACCGGGTCGGCGACCAGAGCGCGTTGCGGCTTGCGCGCCAGGTCAAGGGCTTCGTCGCGGAACGCCAGGCGGCGCTACCGCCCGGCCTGTCGATGACGACCTGGCTCGATGACACGGTGCCGCTGCAGGACCGGTTGCGGGTGTTGATCGAAAGCGGCCGCCTGGGCCTGCTGCTCGTGTTCCTGGTGCTGGCGCTGTTCCTGAAGTTCCGGCTGGCGCTCTGGGTGTCCGTGGGCATCGCGGTGTCCTTCATGGGCGCTCTCGGCCTGCTGCCGCTGGTCGACGTTTCGATCAACGTGATGTCCCTGTTCGCGTTCATCCTCGTGCTCGGCATCGTCGTCGACGACGCGATCGTGGTCGGCGAGAACATCTACCGCCACTTCGAGATGGGCAAGTCGGGCCCGCGGGCCGCGATCGACGGCGCGCGCCAGGTGGCGACGCCGGTCACCTTCTCGATCCTCACCACGCTGGCCGCGTTCTCGCCGCTGATCAACTCCGTCGAAGGCCCGTCAGGAGCGATCGCGAGGACGATCCCTCTCGTCGTCATCGGTTGCCTGGCCTTCTCGCTGATCGAGTCCATGCTGGTGCTGCCGAATCACCTCTCCCACCTGACCCACCGGCACGAGGAAGGGAAGGGCGGACGGTCTCTCTGGGGCTGGGCGCTCTTCCAGGGCTTCTTCGCCAACCGGATGAAGTGGGTGATCGAGCGCGGCTACCGGCCGCTGATCGAGCGGGCGATCGAGTGGCGATACTCCACGGTTGCGATCGGTCTGGCGGTTCTGTTCATCACCGCGGGCTACGTGTTCTCGGGCCGAATGAAGTTCGAGTTCTTCCCGGACGTCGAGGCCGACAACGCGGTCGTCCTGCTGACGATGCCGCAGGGAACCCCGGCCTCGACCACCCTGGCCGCCGTGCGCCGCATCGAAGCGGCCGCGTTCGAACTGGAAGCCGAACTGGAGGCCGAGGGTCACGCCGGCCTGTTTCGCCACGTGATGGCGACGGTCGGGTCGCAGCCCTACGCGGCGCTCCAGCAGGCAAGCGGACCGACCGCCGGCTTCGAGGTGGCGGTCGCGGCGCCGCACCAGGGCGAAGTGAACATCGAACTCGCGTCCTCCCAGGAGCGGACGATTCGAGCCACGGAGGTTGCCCGTCGCTGGCGCGACAAGGTGGGCCCGGTGGCCGACGCGGTCAGGGTCGAGTACACGGCCAGTCTGGTCAGCTTCGGCTCGGCCGTGGATGTCCAGCTCACCGGCCGCAACCTCGACCACCTGCGGGCGGTGGGTGAGGAGATCAAGGCGCGTCTCGCCGACTATCCGGGCGTCTTCGACATCTCGGATTCGTTCCGCGCCGGCAAGCGGGAGATCCGGCTGGAGCTCGACCAGCGGGCGGAAGCGCTGGGCCTCAGTCTCGAGGATCTGGGCCGCCAGGTGCGACAGGGTTTCTACGGCGCCGAGGCGCAGCGGATTCAGCGCGGTCGTGACGACGTACGGGTCATGGTGCGCTATCCGGCCGACGAACGCGAGACGCTGGCTTCGCTCGAGGACATGCGGATCCGGACGCCCGCCGGGGCCGAGGTTCCCTTCTCGTTCGCGGGCCGCGCCGAGTTCGGCCGCGGCTTCGCGACGATCCAGCGGATCGACCGGAGGCGGGTGCTGAACATCACGGCGGATGTGGACCCGGCCGTCGTGACCGCGAACGAGGTCGTGGGCGACCTGGAGGCCAACGTGCTGCCCGCGATCCTCGCTGGCTACCCCGGCGTCGACTTCTCGTTCGCGGGCGAGCAGGAGGAGCAGCGTCAGACCTTCGAAGGCCTGTTCCGGGCCCTCGGTCTGGCGCTGATCGTGATCTACGCCCTGCTCGCGATTCCCTTCAAGTCCTACCTGCAGCCGCTGATCGTGATGAGCGCGATCCCGTTCGGCCTGATCGGCGCCGTGATCGGCCACCGAATCATCGGCATCAACCTGACCATGCTGTCGCTGCTCGGGCTGATCGCGCTGACCGGAGTTGTCGTCAACGACTCCCTGGTCATGGTCGACTTCATCAACCGACGGCTCCAGATCGGCATGCCGGTACACCAGGCGATCCACGATGCCGGTGCAGCCCGTTTCCGGCCGATCGTCCTGACCTCGCTGACGACGTTCGTGGGCCTGCTGCCCCTGCTCCTGGAACGGAGTTTCCAGGCCCAGTTCCTGGTCCCGATGGCGGTGTCGCTCGCCTTCGGGGTCCTGTTCGCGACCGCGATCACGCTGTTGCTCGTCCCGTCTCTCTACGCCATCCTGAACGACTTCCGTTCCCAACTGGCGATCCACGGCGCGAAGCCCCCGGCGGCCCCACCCGCGGACGCGGAGCCCGCTCTGGGAGCTTGACGTGCCCCTCGGCCACAGGACTCGCCTTGCCTCGTGTCGGTGTGCGGGTCTTCTGACCCGCTGCCGCCGAAGGCGGCCGAAGAGACGCGCCGGCCGTCAGGCCGGCTCCGTTCTGGCCGTGGCCGCTCTCGGCCTCGCATGCGCTGCCGAGCCCGCCAGCTACGACCTCGTCCTCGCCGGCGGCCGCGTGATGGACCCGGAGACGGGGCTTGACGCCGTGATGGACGTCGGCATCTCCGACGGCACGGTCCAGGCGATCTCGGCGGAGAGTCTCGAGGGGGCGGAAGCCGTCGACGTTTCCGGCCAGGTCGTGGCGCCCGGGTTCGTCGACCTCCACGCGCACGGCCACGATCCGTTCAGCCGCGACCTGCAGGTGCGGGACGGCGTGACCGCGGCATTCGAGCTCGAGGGCGGCGCGTACCCGGTCGACGAGTGGTACGAGGAACGGGAGGGCTCCTGGCGGATCCACTTCGGCGCGACGACCTCCTACGGCGCGGCGCGCGTGCTGGCGTTCGGAGAGGACGAGCGCGCGGCGACCTACGAGGCGGCGAGCGCGGAACAGGTCGAGGCGATGCAGGAGACCCTCAGGGAGGGTCTGGCCGACGGAGCGTTAGGCATCGGCCTGCCGCTCCAGTACCAGCCGGGCGCCTCGAGGTCCGAGATCTTCCGCATGTTCCAGACCGCGGCCGAGGCGGGGGTGACGGTCTTCTCCCACATCCGCTACGGGGGCGTGGTGGAGCCGGAGAGTTCGATCGCCGCCGTCCAGGAGATGATCGCCGACGCGGCCGGATCGGGGGGTTCGGTCCACATCGTCCACATCGGTTCGAGCGGGCTGGCGCAGATGCCGACCGTCATCGAGATGATCGACCGGGCGGCCGCCGGGGGTGTCGACGTGACCACCGAGATCTATCCCTACACAGCGGCCTCGACCGACATCCGCGCCGCGATCTTCGATCCCGGCTGGCGGGAACGGCTGGCCGCGGACTACGGCGACATCGAATGGGTGGCAACCGGTGAACGCCTGGACGAGGCCGGCTTCAACGAGCGAAGGGCCCTACCCGCGT
This sequence comes from Acidobacteriota bacterium, assembly GCA_011525365.1. Classification (GTDB taxonomy): domain Bacteria; phylum Acidobacteriota; class Thermoanaerobaculia; order Multivoradales; family Multivoraceae; genus Multivorans. The sequence goes on along the minus strand of WTGQ01000002.1, from coordinate 3,067,886 downwards.
CCGAGGAGGCGCGGATCATCGCGCACATCATTCCGGAGCGGGAACTCGGCGACGCGATCGCGCATCCCGCCGTGATGATCGCCAGCGACGGCGTCGGCTACGTCGACGGCCGGGCCCATCCCCGGGGCGCGGGAACGTTCGCCCGCGTGCTCGGCCGCTACTCGCGCGACGAGGGCCGGCTCAGCCTGATGGAGGCGATCCGCAAGATGACCCTGGCGCCGGCCCGCCGGCTCGAGGACGTGGCGCCGGCGATGCGCAGGAAGGGCCGACTGAGCGTCGGCGCCGACGCCGACATCACGGTGTTCGACCCGGAGACGGTGATCGACCGGGCGACCTTCGCCGAACCCGCCGTGCCCTCGACGGGCATCCCGCACGTGCTGGTGGACGGCGTGTTCGTGGTCCGCGACGGGGAGCTGGTCGAGGACGCGCTGCCGGGCCGGGCGATCCGGTCAGGCGTCGTCGACTCGGACTGAGTTCACTGCCCGAAGCGCGGCTCCCGCTTCTCCATGAACGCCCGCACGGCCTCTTTGTGGTCCGCCGTTCGCACCGAGCGGACCATCCCTTCCGCCTCGATGGCGAGCGACTCCCGCAGGCTCCCGAGCACCGCCCGGTTCACGTTCCGTTTCATGTAGCGAAGCGCCGACCGGGGTCCGCTGGCCAGTTCCAGCGCAAGCCCCTGCGCCTCCGTCGCCAGGTCGTCGAAGGGCACGATCCGGTTGACGATTCCGAGCTGCAGGCACTCCTCTGCCGGGATGCGGCGGCCGGTCATCAGGAGCTCCTTCGCCATCGCGGGACCCACAAGGCGGGTCAGGAACCAGCTCGAGCCGTAGTCGCCGGACAGCCCGATGCGCCGGAAGGCGGTCGTGACGAAGGTGTCGTCGGCCATGATTCGCAGATCGGCGGCGAGGGCGATGGACAGCCCGGCGCCGGCCGCGGGCCCAGGCAGAGCGGCGACGATTGGCTTGTCCAGCTCCGCCATCCGCAACGTGAGCGATTCCTGCTTCTCGATCAGCGTGGCCACGGCTTCGTCGACGGTCGGCGGCGCCTTCGGCGCTTCATCGTTCTTCCCCCGGTTCGACCCCATGCCCGAGACGTCGCCGCCGGCACAGAACGCCCTGCCAGCGCCGGTCAGCAGGATCGCGCCGCAGCGGTCGTCCGCTTCGAGAGTCAGCAGGATGCTCCGGAGCGCCGGCGTCAGGATGTCGCCCAGGGCGTTCCGCTTCTCCGGCTTGTTCAGCTTCACCGTGGCGACGCTGTCCTCGAGGTCGCAGAGGAGTTCGTTCGTGCCGGTGTCGATCGTGGTCATCACTACGCCTCCTGGAACGGTCGCGGTTCGGGTTGGCCGGCGACGATACCGGCACCCGCGCCGACACGGCAGGTGTGGATCTCCGGCCGCCGGCCGAAGCGTCGCTCGAAGGCCGCCGCGGTCCGCTCGCGCACGTGAGCGGCGGTGGCTTCGCTGGTGATCGCGGTGACACAGCCGCCGAAGCCGGCGCCGGTGAGGCGGGCGCCGTAACAGCCTTCGGCGCCGGCGGCAGCCTCCTGGAGCACGTCGAGTTCCTCGATGCTGACGTCGTAGTCGTCGCGGGAGCTGCGGTGGGACTGGGCCATCAGGTCGCCGAGCCTGTGCAGGTCGCCTTGTCGCAGCGCTTCGGCGCCCTCCAGGACGCGGCGGCACTCGGTGACGACGTGGCGGGCGCGGCGGTCGAGCGGTGGCTCGAGCACGTGGCGCAGCCGGTCGAGGTCGGCCGGTTCGAGGTCGCGGAGCGTGGAGAGCCCCGGCAGGTGGGGCCGCAGCAGGTCGACGGCGCGGAAGCACTCGGACTTGCGGTCGTTGAAACCGGTGCCGGAAGCGAGGGCGCGGCGGACGCCGGTGTCCGCGACCAGGAAGACGAGGTCTTCGGGGGTTGGAATCAGCTCGTGCTCGAGCGATCGGCAGTCGAGCAGCAGCGCGTGTCCTTCGCGGCCGTGCGCGGAGGCGAACTGGTCCATGATCCCGGACTGAACGCCGACGTACTCGTTCTCGACCTGCCGGCCGATGCCCGCGCGCTCGATTCCATCCAGTTTGAAGCCGCCGAGTCGGTCCCAGGCGACGAGGAACGCCATCTCGACGGCCGCCGAGGAACTGACGCCGGCGCCGATCGGCAGGTCGCCGCCGAAGACGGCTTCGATCGGCGGCACCTCGATCCCGCGCTGGCCGAGCGCCCAGGCCAGCCCCCGCGGATAGTCGACCCAGGAGGACGGCGCGCCGCGTTCCGAGACCGGCGGCGCGGGCGCGGCGACGTCGAACGACGCCTCCTCGCCAAGGTCGAGTGCCGCAAGCCGGGTCTCCGCGCCGCGTGCCGGTCGAGCCGCCACCCACACCGCGCGGTCGATGGCCGCCGGCAGCACCCAGCCCTCGCTGTAGTCGACGTGCGCACCCAGCAGGTTGGCCCTGCCGGGCGCGCGGGCGATGACGTCGGGCTCGGCCCCGAATCGATCGCGGAACGCGTCGACGAGGACGTCGACCTTCACGCGAGAGTCTCTTCCGTCAGGCCAGGAGGTGGTACATGTCGGTGCGGCGCTTCGCCGGGTCGTCGTGCCAGTCGCCGTAGAGCTCCCAGCACGGACCGGCGAGGACGAGCTTCTGCTCGGCGCACCATTGATGGATCGCCTGGTGGACGCCCGGGATCTCGCTGTAGTCGCCGTAGAGCACGGCGTGGGCGCACCGGCCTGCCGGCGTCGCCGAGCGGACGAGGCCGTCCGCCGCCCCGGTCGAGGCGGGCACCTGGACTCCGACGTCGACCTCCATCCGGCCGCCGCTGACCTCGCGGTAGAACCAGACGTTCTGGCCGGCGCCCTCGACGCCGTGGTCTCGAACGAACGCGCCGACCCGTTCCATCAGCGGCAGGAACTTGGCGGGAACCTCGGTGAAGGTGGCGCTGGTGCGCGCCGCGAGCAGGGGCTGTTCCTCGACGGTGACGATCGAGATCTCGGTCATTGTGTTTCGTCCTCGTGTGTCCATGGATCGACGACTTCGATCCCCGTTCCTTCGAAGTCCGGGGTGTTTCTGGTCACGATCGTCGCGCCTCGGCAACTGGCGATTGCCGCGATCTGACAATCGGAGTCGGATGAAGGCCGCCCCGCCGCGCGCCGCCTGGCCGCGATCTCAGCGTAGGCGCGCGCAGCCTGACTGTCGAACGGCAACACACGGTCCCTCAGGTCAACGCTCAGCATGCCCTCGATCTCCGCGGCCAGGGCTTCACGTCTCGCACCCCGCGGCATCACGGCGACGCCATAACGGAGTTCCGCCTCGCCTATCGCGGTGAAGTAGAGACTTGACGCGGGTCGTCGACTCAGCCACCTCTCTACCGCCGGCTCGGGTCTCCGACGCATGAGTTCGGAGACGACGTTCGTGTCGAGAACGAACATGGTCCGCTCAGTCGAACTTCGGCGGCTCGCGCATCGGTCCGCGCGGGGGAAGCTCGAGCTCCACGCCACCGAGGGGTGCGAAGCGGGCGCGAATCGCGGCGGCGAGGTTCTCTTCGCCGGTTTCCGGCTCTACCGCCTCGCGCAGAATCAGCCTGACCTCTTCCTCCATCGACCGGCCGTTGTCGGCGGCGCGCACCCGGAGACGTCTCTTCACTCCCTCGTCGAGGTTTCTGACAGTGATGCTAGCCACGGGACGACGCCTCCAGTACGCCTCGGAGAGTACATGGTGCTTGCATTGCAATCAAGTGCGATCAAGAGCCATCGACGACGGCCGCCGCTCGCAGCAGAAGGTCCTGAGATTCCCGCAAGCCGCCCTCGCGGCTGGTGGCGACCCAGACGGCGGGGAGGTCGCCGGCGATGTCGCGAAGGTCGGCGCCGAGCGTGGCGCGCACCTTCGTTGGGAGCTGGCCGGCCAGCAAACCGCGACCGGCGGCGAGGCGTGCGACGCCCAACTGGCAGCACCACATCATCATCCGGCAGGTCCAGTGCAGCGCGGAATGGCTCGGGTCGCTCTCGATCAGGTTCAACCGGTCCCGGATGGCGGCCAGCCGGGCGTACGTTCGCTGCAGCGTGCCGATGCTCAGCCGCCGGAAGCGCCGGTGGCTGAGGTCGTCGTCGATGAACCGGAGCAGGTAGAAGAGGGTCGTGCCGTTCATCACCGGGCCGCCGCAGTCGAGGTCGATGGCGCCGAGGTCGACTACGGTGCGCGCCAGCGTCTTGTCTCCGTCGTAGACCAGGCGGACCGCGTGGTCGAGCCAGGCTTCCTCGTTCCGTTCGGGGCCGCTTGCCGCTTCGCGCGCCGCCTCGACCGACCAGGCGAAACCGGCGCCGATGGAGAGCGGCAGCTCGGCTATCGCGGGTGGCTGCAGGTGTCCGTGGTCGCCCCAGTCGGTGATGAGGAAGCCCTGAGCTCCAGCTTCCCGACCGGCCGTGGCGGCAAGCGCGAGATTGCCGACGGCGTTCTGCAGCCGGCCGCCGAAGCTGTGCCAACTGCTGGTGCCGGGGCACACCCAGAACTGACGGCCGGAGGCCGCCAGGCGGGCGCACTGGTCGCCGAACGGGTGATTCGCTTCGTAGCCCCAGCACAGCGCGACCGCGTCTTCGGGGATGCGGTCGATGACTTCGGGGTGCTCGAGGATGATGTCGCCCCAGAACAGCATCCGCCGTTCCCGCTCCGTGACGAGACCGTGGACCTGGCGCAGGAAGTCGAGGTATACGGCCGGCTTGCCCCGCTCTTCGCAGGCCTCGGCGGAGCCGCCGCGGCCCAGGTCGAAGGTCTCGTCCAGGCCGACGTTGAAGCGCCGGCTGCCGAACTGGGGCAGCAGTTCGTCGTAGAGACCCGCGAGCAGCTCCAGGACCCGCGGATCGGTGGCGCACAGGCTGAACGGCTCCGGGTCGATCGAGAAGGGGTGCTGGAAGCCCTCGGGCACTTCGGCCAGCGGTCGGTAGCGGTCGTGGACCAGCCAGCGGTGAAAGTGGCCGAAGCTGTTCTGGTTCGGCGTCAGCTCGATGAACCGTTCCCGGCAACAGGCGTCGAGCGCCCGGATCTCCGCGGCGGTGAACGGCGTGGCATCGCGCCAGACCTCCTCGTGGTCCGCGTAGGCGTAGGTGTGTTCGACGTAGAGCTGGAGGTGGTTGATCTTCCAGTCGGCCAGCCGGCCGATCAGCCGTTTCAGGTAGTCCATTCGCGGCACGCGGTTGCGGCTGACGTCGAGCATTGCGCCGCGGATGGGGAAGTCGGGGCGGTCCTCGATCTCTACGGCTGGAACCCCGAAGCCGGCGGCCGCCGGCCGACCGCGCGAGGCGAGCCACTGCTTCAGGGTGGACGCCGCCCGGAACGCGCCCGTCGGCGTGGCGGCCTGGATGGCGATGCCGTCCGGGCCTATGCGCAGGCGATAGCTCTCGTCGGTCGGAAGGTTGACCCGCGGGGTTCCCTCCGCGCCTGGCGAGTCGACCGTGACCCGGCAGGCGACGCCGGTGCCGGAGCCGTTTCCGGCGCCCGCAGGAGTGAGTTGCTGTCCCGTGGTCGCCAGCGCGTGCCGCAGGCCCGCCAGCGCGAACTCGAGTTCCTCCGAGACCTCCGCCTGTTCCGCTCCCGCCGCAGTCACATGGAGCGCAACGGCCGCGCCCGGCGGCAGGACCAGAGGATCGGCGGCGTCAAGGACCTCGACCCGCCGCGGCGGCGGCCAGAGACTCACGGCCGGCGGCTCAGGTCCCCCGCACCTGGATGTCGACACCGGTCGGGCTAGTATGGCGTCCGCCGCCGGCGGCCGAGGTCCACGCGAGATGGTCGATCGCCCGGCCCGCGGTCGGTTCCAGATCGTCGTCGGTCTGCCGGAACAGCACCCGCATCGTGCCGTAGTTGACGGCGAGCAGGACGTCCTTGAAGGTCTCGGCCGAGCCGGGCGCGTGCTCCAGCAGCCAGGCCCGGTCCTCCTCGCAGTCCGGTCCCAGGATGTGGACATGGTGGAAGCCGGGGTGCTTCGCGTCCTCGAGGAGTTCGATCTTCGCGCCCCAGGGATCCGTCACGAAGGAAATGTAGAGCTTCGCCGGCCCGAAGTGCCGCGGTTCCCAGAACTCCGTGGCTCCGTCGGCGAGCATCGCGGCGTGAAGTTCGTCCAGGTTGTCGACGGACCAGCCCGAATGATCGAGTCCGGTGCCGATGCTGGGGCCGGGGGCCTCAGCGCCACGCCAATGGAGGTCCGCCGTCCCGCTACCGGCCTGGAAGCGCGCGCCGGCGCCGGCGAAGCCCTCCAGGAGTTCGCCGCCGAAGTGCCGCGCATACCAGTCGGCAGCGGCCGCGGGATCGGAGGCGTTCAGCGCGAGGCGGTCGAATCGGCAGGTCGCGGTCATATGCGGAGGCTCCTCGGGCTTGAGTGACGGCGGAGAGGGAAGGGCGGTGATTGTGTCACCGATCGGCGGTGCCGCGCGTGTCTCGACCGATCGGGCGTAAGCTGTGTCCCGTGAGAAGGATGCGGGGTGCCGGCCCGCCATGACCAGGCCGGCCGAAGATCGCGAGGCCCTCTCCGGGGTCGTCGAGCGGGTCGTCTTCCACAATGAGGAGAACGGATTCGCGGTGCTCCGCGTCCGGGTTCGGGGCAGCTTCCAGCCGGCGACGGTGGTGGGGCGACTGCCCCTCGTTTCGCAGGGGGAGACGATCCGGGCCTCCGGCGCCTGGAAGAATGACCCGAACCACGGTGTCCAGTTCCGGGCCGCCCGGCTCGCCGTGTCGCCGCCGGATTCGCTCGACGGGATCCGGCGCTACCTCGGATCGGGAAGGGTGCATGGCGTCGGGCCCAAGATGGCGAAACGCCTGGTGAAGGCGTTTGGCGAAGACGTCTTCGAGGTCATCGAGAACGAACCGGAGCGTCTGAAGGAGGTTCCGGGCATCGGCCCGAAGCGCGCGAAGCGCCTGAGCGAGGGTTTCAAGGATCAGAAAGCGGTACGTGAGATCATGGTCTTCCTGCAGACCCACGGTCTCGGCTCCTCGCGCGCCGCTCGCATCTACCGGACCTACGGAGCTGATGCCGCGACCTTGCTAACCGAGGACCCGTACCGTCTGGCGCGGGACGTCCGGGGGATCGGTTTCCGGATCGCCGACAGCATCGGCGCGAGTCTGGGCAAGGACCCCGAGGGTCTGCCACGGGCGCGCGCCGGCCTCGGCTACACCCTGGAACAGGCGCGGGGCGCCGGGCACTGCGGCCTGCCGCGAGGCGAGTTACTCGAGCAGGCACAGGAACTGTTGAAGATCCGGGAGGAGATCCTCGTCACGGCCCTGGGGGACGAGCTCGAAGCAGGGCGGCTGGCAGCGACCCGCCTGCGCGGCGAAGAGGCGATCTTCCTGCCGCTCCTGCTGTCGGCCGAGCGGGCCATCGCCCGCCGGCTGGGCGAGCTTCTCCGGGCCGAGGCGCCGCCCTGGGCGGACATCGACGCCACCAAGGCACTGGCTTGGGTGGAAAGGCGGCTCGACGTGACGCTCGCGCCGACCCAGCGAGCCGCGGTCGAGACGAGCCTGCGCTCGCGCGTCGCCGTCATCACCGGCGGCCCGGGAGTCGGCAAGACCACCCTGGTCAACGCGCTGCTGCGGATCCTGAAGGCCCGCAACGTGACTTGCGCGCTCTGCGCCCCGACCGGCCGCGCGGCGAAGAGGCTGGCCGAAAGCACAGGCCATTCCGCGAAGACGATCCACCGGCTGCTCGAGATCGACCCGTCGAGCGGCGCCTTCCGGCGCGGCCGCCAGCGTCCGCTCGATTGCGGTCTGCTGGTCGTCGACGAGTCCTCGATGGTCGATGTCGAGCTGATGGCGGCCCTGCTCCAGGCGCTGCCGGCGGAGGGGTCGCTGCTGCTGATCGGCGACGCGGACCAGTTGCCATCGGTTGGTCCCGGCCAGGTGCTGCGGGACCTGATCGACTCGGGGGCGGTTCCCGTAGCGCGTCTCCGGGAGATCTTCCGGCAAGCGGACAACAGCCGGATCGTCCGCAACGCCCACCGGGTGAACCAGGGCTACCTGCCCGAGCTGGAGTCGGCAAGGAACGAACTGAGCGACTTCTACTTCGTGCCGGCCGACGATGCCGAGGACGGTCAGCGCAAGGTCGTGGAGATCGTCGCCGGGCGGATCGGCCGTCGCTTCGGTCTCGACCCGGTCCGGGACGTCCAGGTCCTGTCGCCGATGAACCGCGGTCCCCTCGGCGTACGCACGCTGAACGTCACACTGCAGGCGGTCCTGAACCCCGCGCCGGAGTCAGGCGCCGTCGAGGTCGAGCGCTTCGGCTGGAAGTACCGCGCCGGCGACAAGGTGATGCAGACGGAGAACGACTACGACAAGGACGTCTTCAACGGCGACCTGGGCCGCATCCAGTCGATCGACCCGGGCGCCGAGAAGATGACGATCGTCTTCGACGGCCGCCCCGTCGAGTACCGGTTCAGTGACCTCGACCGGCTCATGCTCGCCTACGCCGTCACCGTCCACAAATCGCAGGGCTCCGAGTATCCGGCGGTCGTCGTGCCGATCTCGACCCACCACTGGGTCATGCTCCGCCGGAACCTGCTCTACACGGCGATCACCCGCGGCCGGAAGCTCGTCGTCATCGTCGGCCAGAAAAAGGCGCTTCAGAAGGCCGTCGGGGAAGCCTCCGACCTGCGGCGCTACTCGACCCTCCGCGAGCAACTGGCGGAGCTGGCTCGGTCAGGCTGAGAGTGGCGCCAGCAGATGCCGCCTTCGGCGGATGCCGGCCAGAAGGCCGGCGCACCGACTGCGACAGCGTTTCCCGCTAGCCGTCAGCAGCCCGCTCGCGCGGTAGACGGATCTCGCTGACCAACTGCTGTACTTCGTCCGGCGGCGGCTTGGTGAACCGGCTGACGATCAGGGCCAGAGCGAAGTTGATCAGCATGCCGACGGCGCCGATGCCCTCGGGGCTGATGCCGAACAGCCAGTCTTCGGCGGTCGCTTCCGGCCGGATCAGGCGGAAGTAGACGATGTAGGCGCCGGTGAACAGGATGCCGCTGCTCATACCGGCGATCGCCCCCTCCTTTGTCGTGGTGCGCGTGAAGATGCCGAGCACCAGGACGGGGAAGAAGCTGGACGCGGCGAGGCCGAAGGCGAACGCGACCACCTGGGCGACGAAGCCGGGCGGTGAGATGCCGAAGTAGGCGGCGACGACCACCGCGACGGAGGCGGTCACGCGAGCGAGCAGGAGTTCCCTGCGTGAACTCATGTCCTTCCACAGGATCGACTTGCCGATGTCGTGGGAGATGGCTGATGCGATGACGAGCAGGAGGCCGGCAGCGGTCGACAGCGCGGCCGCGAGTCCGCCGGCGGCGACCAGGGCGACGACCCAGGCCGGCAGCTCGGCGATCTCCGGGTTGGCGAGGACCATGATGTCCTGGTCGACGGTCAGCTCGTTGGCCCCGTCGGACATGTCGATGATCCCGTCCCCGTCCTGGTCGTCGAAGGAGATCAGACCCGTCGTCTCCCAGCTCTTGAACCACTCCGGTACTTCGCTGTAGCTCGAGTTGTGGAGGGTAGAGATCAGGTTGACGCGGGCGAAGGCGGCGACCGCCGGCGCCGTCGTGTAGAGCAGGCCGATGAAGACCAGCGCCCAGAGCGCGCTCCAGCGCGCCGCGCGGGCGCTGCGCACCGTGTAGAAGCGGACCAGCACGTGGGGAAGCCCGGCGGTGCCGACCATCAGCGCCAGGGCGATCGCGGTGACGTCGATCATGCTCTTCTTGCCCGGCACGAAGGCCGCCGTGTACTCCGGCAGCCGGAGTTCCCGGTGCAGCGCGTCCAGAGCCTCGAGCAGGAAGACGCCGGCCTGCTGGCCTTCCTGCACGGTGCCGCCGAACCCGAACTGCGGGATCGGATTGCCGGTGATCTTCCAGGAGATGGCCGCGGCCGGAATCAGGAAGGCGACGATGAGGACGCAGTACTGGGCGACCTGGGTGTAGGTGATGCCTCTCATGCCGCCGAGCACGGCGTAGAAGAAGACGATGACGACGCCGATGATCACGCCCCAGTGGATCTCGACCTCCAGGAAGCGCGAGAAGACCACGCCGACGCCGCGCATCTGGCCGGCGATGTAGGTGAAGGAGACGAAGATCGTGCAGCCGGCCGCCACCAGCCGGGCGGCGTCCGAGTAGTAGCGGTCGCCGACGAACTCGGAGGTCGTGAACTTGCCGTACTTGCGGAGGTACGGGGCGAGCAGGAGCGCCAGCAGGACGTAGCCGCCGGTCCAGCCCATCAGGTAGATGGTGCCGGTGTAGCCCATGAAGGAGATGAGGCCCGCCATCGAGATGAAGGAGGCGGCGCTCATCCAGTCGGCGCCCGTTGCCATGCCGTTGGCCACGGCCGGCACGCCGCGACCGGCGACATAGAAGCCCGATGTCGTCCTGACGCGGCTCCACCAGGCGATGCCGATGTAGAGCGCGAAGGTCGCGGTGACGATCAGGTAGGTCCAGGCCTGAACGTTCATCGCGAGGGTCGGCGGGCGTCAGAGTCGGGGCGTCTGCGACCGGCTCAGTCGACGCCGTAGCGGCGGTCGAGCCGGTCCATCGTCGCCGCGTAGACGAGGATCAGGACGATGAAGACGTAGATCGACCCCTGGTGAGCGAACCAGAACCCGAGCGGAAAACCGCCGAGTCGGGCGCCGTTCAGCGGTTCGACCAGGAAGATGCCGAGGACGTAGGAGCAGACGAACCAGATGGAGAGCAGGATCGCCATCAACCGCAGGTTTGCCCGCCAGTAGGCCGAAGGGTCCGCCGGAGGCGGCGAGGAAGAAGAACCAGGTTGTTCGCTCAAGAGCCGGCATAGTACACCCTCCCCATCTACACTCTTGCCCCAACATGACCGACCGCACCACCGGGGCCTTTCTCCATGCCGTCTCCTGGCTGATCCGATTGCTGCCGGCGGCGTTGTTCGGCCCCGCCTCCGGACTTCTCGCGCGCCTGCGGGGGGTGACGCCTCGCGACGTCCGGTTGATGCGGCGGAACCTGGCGGTCGTGCTGGGGCTTCCTCCGGGGTCGCGGGAAGCGCGCGATCTGGAATGGCGCTGCGTGCGGCACCAGATCGTCGCGGCGCTCGAGACGGTGCGTATCAGTTTCGACCGGAAACGGCTCGACGTCACGGCGATGGAAGGCTTCGACGAGTTGCGGCAACTGATGGCCGAGGTCGAGGGACACGGCCGCGGTCAGGTGCTGGTCACCGGCCACCTGGGCGCCTGGGAACTGCTGGCCCAGAGCACCGTCCGCGCCTCCTCGTCGGCGGTCTGCGCGGTGGCCAAGCCATCCCGCGCCAGGGCGGCGTCCGCGTTCGTGGAGCGGATGCGCGGCCGGGCCGGTGTCCGGGTAATCTGGAGCGGTCGGACCTCCCTCCTGCGGGACATGCTGAGCTGTCTCAAGCGGCGGGAGACCCTGATCATGGTCGTCGACCAGAGGCCGGACCAGCGGCGCGGGCCGGAGGTCGACTTCATGGGCCGCCGCACGGAGTTCGTGGGCGGTCCCGCCGCGCTGGCGGCCAGGCGCGACTGCCCGCTGATCGCCGCCTTCTGCATCCGTGAAGGGCCGTTCAGCTATCGCCTGGAGAGCGAGATGCTGCGCCGGCCCGGCGGGTCGCGGGATCCGGTCGAGTTGTCGCAGCGGATCGCTTCGGCGATCGAACGAAGGGTGCGGGCGCAGCCGGAGCAGTGGATGTGGAACTACCGACGCTGGAACTACGATCCGGAGGAACTGGCCGAGGTCGGTCTGGGGCCAGGCCGGTGAGGGGAACCGAAATGAAGGGGATCAGGATGACGACGAACCGACGAAGATGTGGACCTGCGCACTTTCCGGGCCTCGGAGCGGTCGTGCTCGCGGTGTGCGGAGCGGCCCTGCCCGCGACGGCTCCCGGGCTGGCCGCAGAGCGGCCGAACATCGTCTTCATCCTGATCGACGACCAGCGCTACGACGCCGCGTCCGCGCTTGGCCACGCCTTTCTCGAGACGCCTCACCTCGACCGCCTGATCGAGCGCGGCGTGCTGTTCGAGAACGCCTTCGTGACCACGTCGTTGTGTTCGCCGAGCCGCGCCTCGATCCTCACCGGGCAGTACGCCCACCGGCACGGCGTGCTCGACAACCGCACCCGGTTGGATCCGGCGACGCCGACGTTTCCGCAGGAACTCCAGCGCGCCGGCTACCGGACCGCATTCGTCGGCAAGTGGCACATGGGCGGCACGTCGGACGAGCCGCGGCCGGGATTCGACCGCTGGGTCTCGTTTCCGGGCCAGGGCCTCTACTACAACCAGACCTTCAACATCGACGGCGAGAAGGTGTCGCGGCAGGGGTACACGACGGACCTGATCACCGACTATGCGCTGGACTTCCTGGCGGCCCGCGCGGGATCCGAAGAACCCTTCCTGCTCTACGTGTCGCACAAGGCCGTCCATGCGCCGTTCCGGCCGGCGGAACGCCACCTCGGCAGCTACGCCGGCCAGCGCTATCCGCCGCCGGCGACGATGCCGAACCGGCACGACAACTACGAGGGCAAGCCGAACTGGGTCGAGGCGCAGCGACGGAGCTGGCACGGCGTCGACGGCTTGTACGACAACTCGGTCGACTTCCAGCAGTTCGCGCTCGACTACGCGGAGACGATGCGCGGCGTCGACGACAGCGTGGGCCGGATCGTCGGAGCGTTGGAAGAGCGGAACCTGCTGGAAGAGACGCTGCTCGTGTTCACGTCGGACAACGGCTTCCAGTTTGGCGAGCACGGTCTGATCGACAAGCGGACGATGTACGAGGCGTCGATCCGGGTGCCGCTGATGGTGATGGCGCCGTGGCTCGACGGCGGCGCCGGGGGCCTCAGGCGCTCCGAGATGATCGTCAACCTCGACTTCGCGCCCACCTTCCTCGAGGCCGCGGGAGTGGAGGTCCCGGACACGGTCCAGGGCCGGTCCTTCTTCGGCCTGCTCGAGACCGGTCCGGGCGACGAGCCGCCGCCGTGGCGGGACGCGTTCCTCTACGAGTACTTCTGGGAGCGGGCCTTTCCCCAGACGCCGACGGTGCTGGGCGTGCGGACCGACCGCTACAAGTTCATGCGCTTCCACGGGGTCTGGGACCGCTACGAGCTCTACGACGTGCAGGCCGACCCGGAAGAGCGGCGCAATCTCCTGGGCGGCTTCATCACCCGGCACGGCGCCGGCAACGTCGAAACCCGGCTCCGGGTGGCAGCCGCGACCGCCTCCCGGAATCCCCGCGACGACTGGGCGCGCGAGGTGCTGGAGCTCAAGGCGCTCTTCGACCGGCTGTCGGGGCGGCTCGACGAACTCCTCGACGAGACCGGGGCACTGCGGGAGCCGAGCTGGCTGCCGTGGCGGTAACGCAGCCTTAGAGCTTGCGCAGCCGGATCCGCCGCACGGCGTGGTCGGGCGCCTTCTCGAGGATCAGGTCCGCGCGTTCGCGGGTCGGCATGATGTTCTGGACCAGGTTCGGTTCGTTGATCGTCTTCCAGATGCCGCGGGCGGTGTCGATCGCGTCCTTCTCGCTCAGGCTGGCATAGCGGTGGAAGTAGGCGTCCGGATCCCGGAACGCGGTGTCGCGGAAGGTCAGGAACCGCTCGACGTACCAGCGCTCGATGACCTCCGTCTCGGCGTCGACGTAGATCGAGAAGTCGAAGAGATCGGAGAGCATGAGCCGGCTGTTCCGCGACGGGGACTGCGAGCGCGCCTGCAGGACGTTCAGGCCCTCGAGGATCAGGATGTCGGGCTGGTCGACGACCTCGGTGGCGCCGGGCACGATGTCGTACGAATGGTGCGAGTACACCGGATGCGCGACCTTCCGCTCCCCCGACTTGACCTGGAGCACGAAGTTCACCAGCGTGCGCAGGTCGAAACTCTCCGGGAAGCCCTTGCGCTCCATCAGGTCCCGCTCTTCCAGCACCGCGTTGGGGTGGAGGAAGCCGTCGGTCGTCACCAGGTCGACTTGGGGATGGTTCGGCCAGCGGGCGAGCAGCTCGCGGAGGATGCGCCCGGTCGTGCTCTTGCCTACCGCGACGCTGCCGCCGATCCCGATGATGTAGGGCACCTTGGCCGTCAGACCTCCCAGGAACGTGCTGCTTGCCCGATAGAGATCCTGGGTGGCGCCGACGTAGAGGTTGAGCAGCCTCGACATCGGCAGGTAGATCTGGGCGACCTCTTCGAGCGAGACCTGCTCGTTGATACCGCGCAGCCGCTCCAGTTCCTTCTCGGAGAGCGGCAGGGGCGTCTCGGCCCGCAGCCGTCCCCACGCCTCCTCGTCGAAAGGGACGTAGATCGAATCGGTGAGGCTGTCGACCCTGTGGTTGGTCAATAGACCCCCAGGCTGAGGACTGCCAGGTGATTCAGCCGAGCTGTTCGAGGACTGCGTCGGCGCCACTGACGCCGACTTCGCCCGCCGGCTCGACGCCGAGGTAGGTCAACACGCCGTCGTCGACGATCGCGGCGTAGCGTCGCGAACGGGTGCCCATGCCGAAACGCGAAGCGTCGAGTTCGAGCCCGACCTTCGACGTGAACTCGCCGTTGCCGTCGGACAGCAGGACGATGTCGTCTGGGATGCTCCGCGCCTTGCGCCACTCGTTGATGACGAAGACGTCGTTGACGGCGAGGCAAGCCACGGTGTCGACGTTGCCCGACCTGATCGCCTCGAGGTTCTCGATGAAACCCGGAATGTGGACCTCCGAGCAGGTCGGGGTCATCGCGCCCGGCACGGCGAAGAGGACGACCTTCTTGCCTTCGAACAGCTCCCGAGTCGAAATGTCGACGATGCCGTCCGGGGTCATCTGCTTGAAACTGGCTTCCGGGATCGCGTCCCCGGTCTTGATGCTCATCGAAGTTTGCTCCCTGGCTTTCTTTGTCCTGAGGGGGCGGCAGTATAGCTTCGATCCCGATGCTCGGGCCGACCCCAACGATCGGTGCCCGGACGGCGCTCGGCCTGGCGATCGTGGTGACGATCGCGGTCTTCGCCTGCGGCCGCGCTCCCGATGACGGCGTCGAGGCGGCCGGCGGCATGCCTCTCGACCTGGAGGGTGACCATGGGCGCTACCTCCGGAGCGTGGAAGGCGCCAGGCTCGAACTCGTCGAACCCGGTGCGGACGGCGCCTGGCGCGAGATCAGGGGCGCCGGCAGGGTGGTCCGGTTGGCGGCGCCGCCTGAGCGCATCGCCTCGCGAACGCTGGCGACCGACGAGATCCTGCTGGAGATCGCCGAACCGGAACGGATCGTGCTGCTGTCGCCCTTCGCCGGCGACCCGCAGTTCAGCCCCAGCGCCGATGAGGCACGGAGCCTGGGGCGCGTCGGCGGCTTCAGCACCGAGGAGATCCTGGCGGCTTCGCCGGACCTTGTGTTCGCGGCGGGCTTCAACACCCAGGAAACGCTCGCCCAGTTGGAGGCGGCCGGTGTGCCGGTCGTCGTCCTGGTCGACCACGAGGATCTTGCCGCGATCGAGAGGAACATCCGGACGGTCGGTTTCGCGATCGGGCGGGACCGCGAGGCGGAGCGACTCGCCGAGACGATGCGGCTGCGTCTGGAGGAGGCGCGGGCGCGGGCCGGTTCGCGGGCCGAGGGCCTGCGCGTCGTCCACTGGAGCGGTGGTGTGGTGTTGGGCGGCCGGACCGTGTTCGACGATGCGCTCCGCTACCTCGGGGCCGTGAATCTGGCGGCGGAGAACGGTCTTGAAGGCTGGCCGCGGATCAGCGCCGAGCAGGTCGTCATCTGGGACCCGGATGTCATCTTCACTGACTCCTACACGGCTGGCGACGTCGTGCCGGAAGCCCTGGACGGCACGCGGGCAGCCAGGCTCGGCAACCTGGAATCGCTCGATGGGCGGGACATGGCGGCCATCTCGCACCACGTCGCGGACATGGTCGAACGGCTCGCCGACGCGCTCGTGCGCGCCTCCGAACGGATCGAAGCCGCGGGCCGCCAGAACCCGGTGACCGCAACGGAATGAGAGTCGCGTTCGGCGGCTACCGGGCCGGCTTCTGGTGGTACATGGCCGCCGGCCTGGCGCTGCTGTTGGCGTTCGCCGGGATCGGTCTCTTCCGGGGATCGGTGCCGCTGGATGGACGCGACGTGCTGGCGGTGCTGGCGCGGCATCTGCTTCCCGGCGAGCACGGCCCCGCCGACCCGCGAGTGGACGCGATCGTCTGGTCGCTCCGCGCGCCCAGGGTGGTGGTGGCGGCGATGGTCGGCGGCTGCCTGGCCCTGGCGGGCGCGCAGATGCAGGGCCTGTTCCGCAACCCGCTGGCCTCGCCAGGGATCGTCGGCACGAGTACCGGCGCCGCCACCGGCGCCGTCTTCGCGCTGACCTTCGGACTGGCCGGCGGCTTCCTGCTTGCCGCGCCCCTGTTCGCGGTCGGCGGCGCCCTGCTGTCCCTCCTGATCGTGACCCGCATCGCCACCCGCGACGGCTACACGCCGGTGACAACGCTGTTGCTTGCCGGCGTTGCACTGAACGCGCTGCTCGCCGCCGTCAACTCCTGGCTCATCGCCCGCTCGTGGGAGCAGTACGAGGCGGCGCGACGGATCGCCTACTGGATGATGGGCGGTGTCACCGACCGCGGCTGGGTCCACGCCGGGATGATCTTGCCCGGAATGGTCATCGGCTGCGCGATAGCGGTCTGGTTCGCGCGCGACTTGGACCTGCTGCTCGAGGGCGAGGAGGTGGCCGCCTCGCTCGGCGTCGACATCGAACGGGCGAAACGGGCCGTGCTCTGGAGCGCGGCGATCCTCACCGGCAGTGCGGTCGCGGTGAGCGGCGTCGTCGGCTTCGTCGGGCTCGTCGTGCCGCACCTCGTGCGCCTCCTGCTGGGACCGGTCCATCGCCGGCTGCTGCCGGCCGCTTTCCTGACCGGCGCCTGGTTCGTCGTCGGTGCCGATTTCCTGGCCCGCACCGTGGCGGCACCCCAGGAGGTCTTCCTGGGCGTCGTGACGGCCTTCGTCGGCGCTCCGTTCTTCCTGTTCCTGCTGGTGCGCCACGAAGGCGAAGTGGCGGTGTCCCGATGACGGCGGCGCCGGCCGTGGCCGCCGCGCCCCGGCTCGAACTCGTGGGCGGCGGCGTCGAGCGGCGGGGACGGTGGCTCCTGCGCGGCGTCGACCTGGTCATCGAGCCGGCCACTCTGATTTCGGTGGTGGGCCCGAACGGCGCCGGCAAGTCGACCCTGCTGCGGCTACTGAGCGGTGCGTGGCGGTTGACCGAAGGCCAGGCACTGCTGGGCGGCTTCGACCTGGCGGCTCTGCCGCGGCGCCAGGCGGCCAGACGGGTGGCGTACGTGCCGCAAACCGTGCGCCCGACCTTCGAGTTCACGGTGCGGGAGTTCGTCACCCTCGGCCGCTACCCGCACGAGAGCCGCCTGTTCGGCACGCGCTCCGCCGACCGCGGATGGATCGACCGTTGCCTGGACGACACGGACGTACTGGCGCTCGCCGAACGGCGGGTGACGACGTTGTCGGGAGGCGAGTTGCAACGCGTGCTGATGGCGCGCTGTCTGGCCACCGAGGCGGAGGTCCTGCTGCTCGACGAACCGACCTCGAACCTCGATCTCGCCCACGGTCTCGACCTCCTGGGGCTGGCGCGCAACCTCGCCTGTGAAGGCCGCTCCGTCGTGTTGGTCCTCCACGATCTGAACGCCGCCGCGCGTTTTGCCGACCGGGTGGCCGTGCTCGACGCGGGCGCCCTGGTCGCCGAGGGACCCCCGGCGGACGTCCTCGATCCGGACCTGCTGCGCCGGGTGTTTCGTGTCCGCGCGGTGCCCCTGGCCGGATCCGCGGCGCCGGTGTTCGACTTCGAACCGCTGCCCTAGAGCCGCACCAGGTAGCTCTGCCGGCCCTCCAGCACCCGTTCACCCCGCTGGTTGTCGATCTCGCTCGCCAGCACGATCACGCCGGTCGTCCGCTGGCGCTTCAGCTCCGCGATGCGCAGCATCGGGTACAGGGTGTCGCCCGGGTACACCGGCTTCAGGAAGCGGCATGACTGGTCGGTGTACGCGATCATGGCTCGGCCGACCGCGTCGGCGAACGTGCCGGCGCCGGCCGCCGTGTAGCAGAGCACCTGGAGGCCGTGGGCGAGCATCCCGTCGTGGCCTTGCGACTTGCAGTACTCGACGTCGTAGTGGATCGGGTGGTTGTCGCCCGAGATCGCCTGGAACGCGGCGAAGTGGGCTTCGGTCACCGTGCGGCTGGGCAGCGGGAAGGTCTCGCCGACCCGCAGCTCCTCGAAGGCCCTGACCGGAACCAGGCCGCGTTCTTCAGCCACCGAACACCCGGACCAGAGCTTCGGCGGCCTGCGCCGTCTCCTCGGGGCTCACGTCGCGGTGGGTGACGAGACGGATGTGGACCGGGCTCACGTCCAGGCACAGCACGTTCTCCTTCCGGAGCGCCTCGACGCACTCCGGGGCGCTGCGACCGGTCCCCTCGACCGAGAAGATGAGGATGTTCGTGCGCTGCTCGGCGATCAGTGCGACGCCGGGAAGGTCGTTGAGAGTCTCCGCGAGCAGCCGGGCGTTCTCGTGGTCCTGGACGAGCAGCGGCGGGCTCTCGTCGAGGGCGACCTCGGCGGCGGCGGCGAGCACGCCGACCTGCCGCATCTGACCGCCGCACATCTGGCGGTAACGCCGGACGTTGCGGATGAAGTCGCGCGAGCCGACGACGATGGAGCCGGCCGGCGCGCCCAGGCCCTTCGAGAAGCAGAAGGAAAGCGAGTCGACGGGCCCCGCGGCCTCGGCCGGCGTGCAGCCGAGCGCGGTCGCGGCGTTGAAGAGGCGCGCGCCGTCGAGGTGGACGCGCAGACCGCGGCGGTGCGCCAGGTCGCAGAGCGCCCGTGTGCGTTCCGGTTCGTAGACCGTGCCGCCTGCCTTGTTGCAGCTGTTCTCCAGGCAGAGCAGCCGGGTCGGAGCCAGCGTCGGGTCGTCGGGCCGGATGGCCGCCTCGACCTGTTCCGGCGCCAGGATGCCGTCGGCCTCCGCCGTCACCGCACGTGGCAGGAGACCGGCGATGCCCGTGATCCCGTTGTTCTCGTTGTTGATGATGTGAGCGTTCGATTCGAGCAGCACTTCGCTGCCGCGGGGCAGTTCGTGCCCGAGCAGACACGAGAGATTGCCCTGCGTGCCGGAGGGGACGAAGAGGGCCGCCTCCCGGCCGAGCATGTTCGCGACTCGCTCCTGGAGGCGGTTGACGGTCGGGTCCTCGTGGAAGACATCATCCCCGACCTCGGCGGCGGCCATCGCCTTGCGCATGGCCGGCGACGGCCGCGTCATCGTGTCGGAGCGGAGTTCCACCGGCATGGCGAGCGATCATACTTGCGCGCGAATGGCGGACTCGCAGCACTCGCTCCCCCTGCCCCCGGCGGATCCGGAGGTGGTCGCCGCCGCCGACCTGGGCTCCAACAGCTTTCACCTGGTCGTGGCCGAAGTGCGGGGAGGCCAGCTCGTGTTCGTCGACCGGCGGAAGGAGTTCGTGCGGCTCGCCGGCGGACTCGATGAGCGTAAACGCCTGACCCCAGAGGCCACGTCGCGGGCCCTCGACTGTCTCGGCCGCTTCGGCGAACGCGTGCGCTCGTTTCCTCCGGGAACGGTTCGGGTCGTGGGCACGAACACGCTGCGGCAGGCGCGAAACGCCCGCGATCTGCTGGAGGCGGCGCAACGATCACTCGGTCATCCGGTGGAGATCGTGTCGGGCCTGGAGGAGGCGCGGCTGATCTACCTGGGCGTGTCGAGGAGCCTGGCCGGCGACGAACGGCGCCTGGTGGTCGACATCGGCGGCGGCTCGACCGAGCTGATCGTCGGCGAGGGCTCGCGGCCGCTCGATCTCGAAAGCCTGTACATGGGTTGCGTCAGCTTCAGCCTGCGGCACTTCCCGAACGGCCGCGTGAAGGAGAAGCGGTGGCAACAGGCGGAGATCGCGGCCCTGCAGGAGCTGGAGCCGGTCGCGCGCCGCTTCCGCAACGGCGCTGGCTGGCGGGTGGCGGTCGGTTCGTCGGGGACCGTTCGTTCCGTGGCGGAGGTCGTGCAGGCGGCGGGCTGGTGCGAGCAGGGGATCACGCTGGAGGCCCTGTTGCGCCTTCGCGAACAGTTGCTCGAACAGGGAACCACGTTGCAGGGCGGCATCAAGGGCCTCAGCGACGGGCGGGCGCCGGTGTTCGCCGGCGGCGTCGCCGTGCTGCTGGCGGTGTTCAAGGCGCTGGGCATCGAGCAGATGCGCGTAGCCGGCGGTGCTTTACGGGAGGGCGCCCTTTACGACCTGCTCGGCCGTCTGCACCACGAAGACACGCGGCACGCGGCCGTCGAGTCGATGGCCAGGCGTTACCACGTGCAGCCGGAACAGGCGGAGCGGGTGCGCGAAACGGCGCTGCAACTTCTCGAACAGTGCGCCGAAGCCTGGAACCTGACAGGACAGCTCCCGTGGCTCATGCTCTCCTGGGGGGCCCAGTTGCACGAGGTCGGCCTGGACATCAACCACGCCGGCTTCCACAAGCACGGTGCCTACATCGTCGAGAACGCGGAGATGCACGGGTTCTCGCTCCAGGAACACCTGCTGCTGGCTTCCCTCGTGCGCAGCCACCGCCGCAAGTTCCCGCGCCAGATCTTCGATCGCCTGCCATCGGGGTGGAGGCAACCGGCTCGGCGCGGCGCGGTCCTGCTCCGGCTCGCGGCAGTGCTCCACCGCAGCCGCCGGGACGAACCACTGACGGTCAAGATGGAAGTCGACGGCCGCGATCTGAGGCTCGTGCTGCCCGCGGCCTGGCTGGAGAAGTCGCCCTTGACCAGGGCCGACCTGCGCCAGGAGGCCAGGTACCTGGCTGCGGCCAGGTACCGGTTGACGGTGGAGGAGGACGGCTGAGGGCGGCGAGCCTGTTCCCATCCGTTGCGTCCACCTGCCGGTGCGCCGGCCTTCTGGCCGGCAGAAGCGCGAGCCGGGCCGGCGCGGATACGGTCGGCCCGCTACGCCTTGGCGCTGGCGCACGCCGCCACCGCCGCTGCCATCTCGCCCATCGAGAAGAACACGAAGTCGGTGGTCGGCATCGTCTCGACGCGTTCGGTAGCACCCCAGCTTCCACCCTCGGAGAGCCGTTGCCGGTCGATCCAGGCGCTGGCGAGCCCGAACCGGTTCGCCGGCACGTGGTCGTGGTGGAGGCTCTGCGCCGTGTGCAGGATGTCGGACCGGTCGAGTCCGAAGTCGGACTGGAGATGCGCGACCAGGTACTCGAAGTTCCGGTCGGCCGGCTTGTAGGAACCGATGTCCTCAGCCGTGTAGATCGCGTCGAACTCGACACCGAGCTTGCGGTTCGAGCCGGCGATGCCGTCCTTGTGCACGTTGGAGAGGATGACGAGCCGGGAGTGGCGCTTGAGGACACGCAGGGCGTCCGCCGTATCCGGGAATGCGGGCCAGTCGGGCACCGAGGCGCCGAAGGCTTCGTCGAGTTCGGGGTTGGACTGCATGCAGAGACGGTCGGCGATGCGCGCATGCACGCAGGCCAGCAGGTCGGAGTAGAGGAGATCAGGCGTCTCCTGCTCCTGAAGGCTCTCGCACTGCCCGAAAGCAAGCAACGCGGCGTCGCGAGTGACCTTGGCGTCCGGGTTGCTCATGATCAGCGGCTGCAGGGCGTCCCAGATGCCGGTCTCCCAGTCGATCAGGGTGCCGTAGCAGTCGAACGTGAGGACGCGGTAGTCGGTGAGTCGCCGCACGGTCGGCCGAGGCTACATGGGATCGGCGGCTCCACCATCCTCCCGCCGGTGCTTCTTGATGCGGCAGCGTGCCTTGAGAGGCAGGGGCCGGACCGGTGCCCTTGACAAACAGGACCAAATAATTCGGCCACTGTTCGCGGTTGGACCCTGCGGCGGCTGACAACGCGTCGGCCGCGGCCTCTGTTCCCGGACAAGGAAGGAGAAGATGAGGACTCACACTCTTGCTCATGTCGCCGCGCTTATCGGCGCGTTGCTGGTCCCCGCCATCGCCCAGGCGCAGGGGATTCTCCTGCTTGCGCACGGCGGCCGCGAGGACTGGAACCGGGAGGTTCTGGAGCTCGCGTCAAAGGTCGACGAGGAGCGCCCGGTGGAGGTGGCGTTCGGCATGGCGAACAAGCGTGCCATTCAGGATGCCGTGAATCGGTTGGCGGAGCGGGAAGTGACCGGCATCGTCGCGATTCCGCTCTTCGTTTCCTCACACAGCAGCGTGATCCGGGCCACCGAGTACCTGCTGGGCAAGCGCGACGATCCGCCACCGCAGATGGAGGCGTTTGCCCGGATGAGCGCCCGCCGGGCCGAAGCGGACGGTGGAACCGATCCCGACTTCGACTGGACGACGCCGATCGAGACGTTCCTTCCCGTCGAACTGACCGGAGCATTGGACTCCCACGCCACGGTGGCTGAGATCCTCATTGCTCGCGCTCTCGAGGTCAGCGAGACGCCGGCGGACGAAGTGGTCGTGCTGGTGGCTCATGGACCGTCCTCCGAGGAGGACAACGACCTGTGGCTCCAGCACATGAGCGTTCTCGTGGAGCGCATGCGCGATTTCGCCAGCTTTAGCCGAATCGACCACCTGACGGTAAGGGACGATGCGCCGGCCGACGTCCAGGCGAAGGCGACGCAGGAACTGCGAAGCGTGGTCGAGCGCGGCGCGCAGGAAGGGAAATCCGTGCTGATCGTGCCGCTGCTCCTTTCCTACGGCGGCATCGAGAAGGGCATCCGCGAACGCATGGAGGGCCTGGACTACCGGATGGCCTCCCAGGGTCTGCTTCCCGACGACCGTCTGGCCACCTGGGTGCTGGCCCAGGCCGGCGCGCGGTAGGGTCCGGTCGTTCGATGCGGCCCCCTCTCTCGATTCGCTGCGGGCGCTCCGGTCAGTCCGGCTGCACGCCCTTAGCGGAAAGCGGAAGGGTACGAGTTCCATGACGATCAACGCGCGTTGGCGACTGACGTTCCGGTTCGCCGGCGGGGATGTCGCGGACGTTGCGATCGAGGACTACCACAAGGGGTGACGATGACCAGACTGAGAAGCCACCCGGGCGCGATTCTCAAGGCAGAACTCGAAGCTCGAGGATTGACGGCCAACCAATTGGCGCTCGCGCTCCGGGTTCCAGCGAATCGAATCACGGCAATTCTTCGCGGGGAGCGGGCTGTCACTGCGGAGACGGCGGTTCGTCTTGGTCGTTACATGGGCACGGGCGCGGTCCTATGGATGAACCTCCAGGCTGCGTACGACGTGTCCGTTGTCGAGGCCAGGCAAGGGGCCGCGATCGACCGGGAAGTGCTGCCTGCTTCAGCGGCCTCCTCCGAGAGCAGATTGGCCGGGGCCAATCGCCGAGCTTAGTCGGAACGCCTCGGGATCATGAGTTGTTGCTGTGCGGTGCACTGAATGCGGGGCCGGCCTGCGGCCGGCGCGCTAGCTAGCCGCCTGGGGCGGCGGCGGGTCGGAAGACCCGCGTACCCAGAGCTACACCGTCACTCGACGGGTTCTCTACTGGATGCGGTGAAGATCGCCGCGCGCGGATGCCGGCCAGAAGGCCGGCGCACCGGCACTTGCTGCGACGGAGCGCGGAGCTGACGTCCTACCGGAGCGAAGCCGACCGAAGCGAACCCCCATCCCTCCACTCGCCAAGAAGGGGTGAGCGGCCCCTGGAACCCTCCCCCTCGGCCCGGTTCAGGCGGGTGTGACCACCGCCGTCCCAGTCGCGCCGCTGTCCCGTCCGCGCCGCCGCCTCAGGGCCGGAACTGCGTCGCCCGCGGCTTGAGCCGCGCCGGCTGCGAGACGATGTTCCATGCCATGTCGAACCACTCGCAGATGAGGGCGCGGGTGTCGCGGGGGTCGATCATCTCTTCGACCTGGAAGCGGGAGAGGGGGCCGACGGGGCCGCGGGCGCTTTCGATGCGGGCCATCAGTTCTTCCCGGAAGGCCTTCGGGTCTTCGGCCTGGGCGAGCTGGCGCTTGTAGGCGGCTTCGATGCCGCCTTCGGGCGGGATGCCGCCGGTGTCGGCGGCGGGCCAGACGACGCGCATGGAGGGTTGGGCCCGAGGGGTCGCGTAGTTGTTGCCGGCGACGCCGAAGCTGCGGCGCATGATGACGGTGAAGACGGGGACGGTGGCCTGGGCGAAGGCGATCATCCACTGACCGCCCCAGCGGATCGTGCCGGTGATCTCGTGTTCGAGGCCCACGGCGAAGCCGGGGTTGTCGACCAGGTTGAGGACCGGCAGGTGGAAGAGGTCGCAGAGGTCGAGGTGGCGGATCAGCTTGCGGCAGCCGTCGGCGGTGAGCGCGCCGCCGTTCGCGTGCTGGCTGTCCGAGGCGATGACGCCCATGGGCCGGCCGGCGAATCTCACGAAGCCGGTGACCTGGTCGGTGCCCCATAGCGGACCGATCTCGAAGAACGAGTCCCGGTCCGCCATCAGCCGGATCGCGCGGCGGACGTCGAACGTCGCCGTGCGCTTGCGGGGGATCAGGTTGAACAGCTCTTCGTCACGACGGTCGGGTGGGTCGCTCGGATCCGGCGGCGCGGTGGGAGGCGCTTCGAAGACGGAGGAAGGCAGGTAGGAGAGAAAGCGCCGGGTGAGGGCCATCGCTTCCTCCTCGGTCTCCGCCAGGTTGTCCACCGAGCCGTTGCGACAGTGGATGTGCCAGCCGCCCAGGTCCTCCTTGGTGATGTCGTAGCCCATCGCGGGGCGCACCACCGGCGGCCCGGCGACGAACAGTTGCGCGATGTCGCGCACCATGACGGAGAAGTGGCCGAGCACCGCCTTGGCGGCGCCGATGCCGACGACGCTGCCGAGCAGGACGTTGACGACGGGCACGGTGCCCAGTTGCTCGGTGTACATCGTGCTGCCGAGGTGGCCGGGCAGGAAAGAGCCGCCGCCGCCCGCGACCCGGGGCCGCCCGGCCTTGATCGCGCCGCGGCTCTCCTTCGCCTTGCTCTCGCCCTCCTTCTGCTGTTGCGGCACCATCGCGGCGACGCTGCCGCCGCCCGACGAGCCGTCGAGCAGTCGGATCGAGGGCGCGCGCATCTCGAGCGCCAGCCGGTCGAGATAGCTGCTCTTCGCGCCGATCGCGCCGTCCGCGTGGCCGCCGCGGGAAGTGAAGTCGTCGGCGCAGACGACCGCGGTGCGGCCTTCGATCCGGCCCCATCCGCCGACGTGGTTGGCCGGCGTGAAGGCGGTGATCGCGCCGGCCTCGTCGTAGGACGCGAAACCGGCGATGCTGCCGATCTCGTGGAAGGAGTCTTCGTCGAGCAGGAGCTCGATGCGTTCCCGGCAGGTCAGCTTGCCGCGGCTGCGCTGGCGGACGACTCCGGGATCGTCGGAGCCGGGGGCGAGGCGCTCGTGGGCCAGGGTCTGCATCGTGGCCACGTCTTCGAGCATCGGCGCCCAGGTGTCATCCCGATGCTCGGCGACGGCTTCGCCCGTCACTCTACCGGCCGGCGCGATGACTGCGACGACCTGGCCGGCCTCCACCGTGTCGCCCGGTTGCAGCGGCTGCAGGGCGGCCACCCGGCCGTCGCAGGGCGACGCGACGGCGGACTCCATCTTCATCGCGCTGACGACGAGCAGCGTCTCGCCGCCGGCCACCTGCTCGCCGTCCGTCGCGCGCACTTCGAGCACCGAGCCGGCCATCGGGCAGGCGACGGCTTGCTGACCGGGTTCGACGTCGAGTTCCGCGGAGGTCGTCCTCGCCGCCGGCTGCGTGCCGGCGCCGCTCGCGACCGAGAGCCCCATGACGGTCGCCTGCTGCCGCAAGAGGGTCATGGCGCCGTTGGCGGCTGCGATGCCGGTGTCGGCCGAGAGCAGCTCCGGATGCTCCTCGAGGAGAGTGGTCCGGGCGTCGCCGGCGCGGACGGAAGGATGAGCGAGGATCGCCTTGAGCTGGTCGAGGTTGGTGGCCAGTCCGCCGACGTGGAACTCCGAAACCGCGCGCCGCACGCGCTCGACGGCGGCGGTGAAGGACGCGGCGCCGGGGCCGAACGAGGAAGAGCTCGTGGCCGTCACCTTCGCGAGCAGGGGGTCGAACTGGGGCGGTGGCGAGTAGCCGACATAGCCGCAGCCGTCGACTCGCACGCCCGGGCCGGCGGGTTCCTTGTACGCGCTTAGGGTTCCGGCGCCGCGGGCGACCACCCGGGCCTGGACGGCGAAACCCCGTGGTTCTCCGACCGCCGCCTGGTCACCAAGACCCAGGGAGTTGAGGCTGGCGCCGGCGGCGATCCGGAACTGCGCCTCCACCAGGTCGAACCCGGTGACCTGCTCGGTCACCGTGTGCTCGACCTGGATGCGGGCGTTGCACTCGATGAAGAAGTGCTCGGCGGTCTCGGGGACGACCAGGAACTCGACGGTGCCGGCGTTGACGTAGCCGGCCGCTTCCATCAGCCTGACCGCGTCGGCGAGGAGGCGCTCGCGCAGGTCGCCATCCAGGCCGGGCGCGGGGGCCGTCTCGATCACCTTCTGGTTACGCAACTGAACGGAGCAGTCCCGTTCGTGGAGGTGGACGGCGTTGCCGTTCGCGTCGGCGAGAACCTGGACCTCGACGTGTCGCGGGCGCTCGATCAGCTTCTCGACGAACAGTGCGCCGTCGCCGAACGCGGCCTCGGCTTCACTTCGGCACCGCTCGAAAGCGTCGGCCATCGCGTCCCTTGAGCCCACCGTGCGCATGCCGCGGCCGCCCCCTCCGGCCGCCGCCTTGAGCATCACGGGATAGCCGAGCAGATCCGCGAGCGCCGCCGCCTCGTTCGCGGATTCCACCGGTCCGTCGCTGCCGGGAACGACCGGGATGTCGAGGGAAGCCGCAAGCTGGCGCGCGCGCACCTTGTCGCCGAACAGGGAGAGGACGGCCGGCGGCGGGCCGACGAAGACGAGGCCGGCCGCGGCGCAGCGCTCGGCGAAGTCCGCGTTCTCGGCCAGGAATCCGTAGCCCGGATGGACGCAGTCGCAGCCGCCGGCGAGCGCGGTGGCGACCAGATCCTCGGCGTCGAGATAGGCGGCGACGGGATCGTCGGGAGCGCCGTTGCCGATCTGCAGCGCCTCCGTCGTCAGCCGCGTGTGGAGCGACAGGGAGTCGGCGGCCGGATAGACGCCGACCGACTCGATGCCCAGGGCCTCCGCCGCCTTGGCGATGCGGATGGCGATCTCGCCGCGGTTGCTGATCAAAACCCGTTCGAGGTTGGGCATTCTGCGCTGATCCCTGAGGTGGTGAAGAAGAACAGGAGGATACAGGCGGGGGCGCTAGCATCCCGCGCCATGGCCTTCACCTGGCGCTACGCCACGGCCGACGACGGCCCTGCGATCGTCGACCTCGTCAACGACGCCTTCGAGGTGGAGGCGGACGTGCTGACCGGCGAGCGAATCGCGCTGCCGGATGTGATGGACCGCCTCGAGCGCGGCTCGTTCCTCGTGTGCGACGCGGAGGCGCATGGGCTGGCGGGTTGCGTCTATGTCGAGTTGCGCGGCGAGACCGGCTACCTCGGTCTGGTGTCCGTCGCATCGGCCCGGCAGAGCCTGGGTCTGGGTCGCGACCTGATGGCCGCGGCCGAGGGCTGGTTGCACCGGGCGGGCTGCAGGGTTTGCCAGCTTTGGGTGCTGAACAGCCGGCCGGAGCTGCTGGCCTGGTACGGCCGGCGGGGATACCGGGTGGTCCGGCAGGAACCGTTCGAGGCCGTCAACCCGCCGCCGACGAGAAAGCCGCTTCGGCCCGTCCACTTCGAGATCATGGAGCGGGATCTGACGCGCCTGGGAGGGGCCCCTACGGCTCCCTGAGCGCGTCGTAGAGATCGAGTAACTGGCGGCGGAAGCGCCGCTCCTGGATCTGCTCCTCGAGCAGCCGCCTGAAGTCGTCCCTCGAAGGCAGGTAACGGCCCATCTGCGAGACGAGCGAGAACTTCTCGGTGTCTGCGAACCGCGCGTCGAGCTCGAGCAGGGCGTCGTAGTAGTCGAAGTCGTTCTTGATCAGGTCCGTTTCGCCGGCTTCGGCCATGACCAGGGCGACCCGGTGGAAGGGCGCCACCAGGGACCGCGTCGATCCGGGAGTCTCGTGGGCGACGATCTTGACCTCGTCGCCGACGGCGAAACGGTCGCGCAGTTCTCGCGCGGTGAGGGGCCGATTCGCGCAGTTCTGGTCCGTAGTCTCGACGGTCACGGCGTAGCGCGAGCGCGGCCGGGGAAGGTGAACGGCGTCCTCGACCTGGACCTCGAGCTGGAAGGCGCCACCTTCTTCCAGCGGCAGCGCGGCCGCTTCGGTCACGAAGCCGCGGAAGACGTAGATGTCCTGGGGGAAGAGGCCGTGGAGTTCGGGGCCGGGGCAGTCCTGGGCGGTCGCGGCGCCGGCGGTCAGGGCCGCGCACCACAAGACGGCGGCGCAGAGGGAGGCTCCACTCATGCGGGCTCGGGCGCCTCGGTCGCACTATCCACCGACAGTTCTCCAGCGCCGGCGGCAGCGCCGAGCGGAGACTCGCCACGGCCGATCCTGGCGATTGCCTCGCGCAGGCCGGCTGCGAGCCAGACGAGCGCGATCGAGGCCGAGATGACGGTGCCGATCAGCGACGAGTACCAGACCCATTCCACCGGCCCGCGCAGCCAGAACGTCGCTGCCCAGGCCAGGGGCGCGGTGATCAGGATGACTCGCAGGAGGGACAGCCAGAGTTCCGGGGAGCCGCGCCCAAGGCCCTGCAGGCTGCGGCCGGTGAGGATGGAAACGCCGATGAAGGGATAGGCGAAGACGACCACCCGCAGGTAGTCGACGCCGAGTGTGCGGATGCCGGGACTGTCGGTGAAGAAGGCGACGAGGCCGGGCGCCAGGACGTAGAACGCCGCGGCGATCGCGATGCTGAGCAGGATCGTCCGCACCATCGCGTAACGGACGATCTCCCGCAGCAGGTCGCCCCGGCGCGCGCCGTAGAACATGCCGACCAGGGTCACCAGGCCGGAAGCGATCGCGACCTGGGGCAGGATGACGACGTGGTCGAGGCGGCTGCCGATCTGGAGCGCGGCCACCGCATCCGGCGTGTGCTCGACCAGGATGCGGTTGAGCACGCCGCCACCGAGCGACATGACGAGGAACGACAGGGAGGCGGGCAGGCCGATGACGCAGATGCTGCGGACAATCGCGCTGTCGTAGCGGAAGTTCCGGAGGTCGAAGCGGACGTAGGAGAGCTTGGCCACGAACAGCAGGTAGACGAAGACCAGGGCGGCTGCCGCCTGGCTGACGATCGTCGCCAGGGCGGCGCCGGCCACGCCCAGGCCGAAGGTGAAGATGAACAGCGGGTCGAGGGCGATGTTCAGCACGGTGGCGGCGCCCTGGACAATTACCGGCGTCTTCACGTTGCCTTCGCCCGAAAGAATCGACCGGAAGAAGACGGCCAGGATCATGAATGGGTAGCCGCAGGCCAGCACGCGGAAATAGCTCCAGGCCTGGGGTACGAGTTCGCCCGGTACGCCGAGCGCGTGGAGCAGGGGAATGCCGAAGGCGAGCGCCGAACCGGTCGTCAGCGCGGCGACCAGGGCGCCGATCAGCACCGAGTGCTCGGCGGCGCGGTCGGCGCGCACCCGGTCGCGGGCGCCGATCGCCTGCGCGATCACCGCGGTGATGCCGGTGCCCAGGCCGAAGGTCACGCCCATCGCCAGGAACACGAGCGGCATGTTGAAGGCCAGCGCGGTCAGCGCCTCCGGGCTCACCCGGCCGACGAAGAACATGTCGACGATCATGTAGAGCGTCTGGATCGACATGCCGATCAGGATCGGCATCGCCAATAGCCACAGCGCCCGCCGCGGATTCTCGGCGAAGCGGTCGAGACGGTCGGCCCCCGGACGCTCCTGCATCGGCGGAGATTACATCGGGGTCCCGGCGCTCGCGCTTCGAGGATCCGGACGGGGCCTCGTCTTGTATAGTCCCGTCCAACTGCACCCCAAGCTACCCTCAAGGAGGCACAGGAGGTCCCATGTCCCGACCCGCTCCGTCCCTGGTCGCAATGACCAGCTTCGCAGTCCTCGCGCTCGTCGCGTCCGCGACCGTCGCGGCCGCCCCGAACGCAAACAACCTCGACGCACCGCTGACCGTCTACACGGGCTCGGTTGTCGGCAACGACGGTGAGCCGATTCGCGGCGCCACCGTGTCGCTGTTCTCGACCGACGAACAGCGCAGCATCTCGGTCTACAGTCAGCCGGACGGCACCTACAAGCTGCCCGCCGTCCCCTCCGGCAAGTACAAGCTCCGCGTCCGTCTGACCGGCTGGCTCGACGAGTGGAAGGACCTCAAGGAGACGACCGAGCCGACCCCGATCCAGGTGCGGCTGCGCCAGGCCGAGGGTTGGGCCCTGCAGTCGCAGCGCCCGGCGCACGACCTGATGAACATGATGGAGTGGGAGGACGAGGCGGACGCGCTGAACTTCAAGATGATGTGCGCCTACTGCCACCAGGTCGGCACCGTCGGCTTCCGTTCACCCGAAGAGCCGGTCGACTGGGAGGTCATGCTGACCCGGATGGACGGCTTCCAGGGTCTGTACAAGCACACCCAGGACATCCTGGTCGACAAGATCGTGGACGTCTACGGCCGCGACGCGGAAGAGAACTGGACGAACTTCGAGCCGCCTGAGGCGCCGTCTGGCGAATCGCTCAAGGGCGAGGTTCGCGAGTGGCTGATGGGCGACCAGGCCGGCGCCGTGATCCACGACCTCGAGCTGGGCGACGACGGCCTCGTCTACACCGTCGACATGGCCCAGGACGTGATCGAGACGCTCGACCCGGTCACCGGTGAGCGAGCCTTCTACACGGTCCCTGGCGGCAAGGACTATCTGTCGCCGTCCACCCCGACCTCGGGTATCCACTCGATCGAAAAGGCCGAGGACGGCAACATGTGGGTCACTCTCGCCTACTCGGGCCAGATGGGTGAGTTCGATGTCGAGACGAAGGAATGGCGGATCGGCTCCGGCCGCACCGCTCCGCGCCCGCGCGGCGGCTACCCGCACACCCTGCGCTTCGCGCCTGACGGGATCCTCTGGTGGACCGACGCCGGAAGCCCGAACGGCGTCGGCGTCATGTCGCTCGATCCCGAGACCTGGGACGGCAAGCGGTGGGAAGTCACCGAGTACAAGCTGCCGACCAAGGACCAGGTCCGCGGCGGCGGCGCCCGCGGTGAGTCCCGCGGCGTGACCCCGTACGGCATCGACGTGGCGCCAAACGGCCACGTCTTCTACAGCAAGCTGAATGGCCAGCGCGTCGGCCGGATCCGCCCGCAGCTCGATGCCGGCGATCCGGAGCGGATCGTCGAGTGGCGGCCGCCGGTGCACGGTCCGCGCCGTCTGCACGTGGCCCCCGACGGCATCGTCTGGGTGCCGGGCTGGGCTTCGGGCGATGTCGCGTCGTTCAACGAGGAGACGGAAGAGTGGAAGGTCTACGACCTGCCGCATGGCCCGAACTCGCTGCCCTACGCGCTGAACATCAACCCGACCAACGGCGAGGTCTGGATCACCGGCACCGGCACCGACTCGATGCTTCGCTTCGATCCGAAGACGGAGCAGTTCGTCGAGTACCGGATGCCGATGATGGTCACCTACACCCGCGAGATCGAGTTCGACGAGGAAGGCAACGCCTGGACCACGAACTCGAACGCTCCGTCCCGTCACGCCGAGCACCGTCAGGGCTCGGTGCTGATGATCTCCGCGGGCGGCGGCGAGTAGGCAGCTCGGCCAGACGCAGTTTGATGGCCGGTCCTTCGGGGCCGGCCGTCTTACGTTGTAGGCGGAGCAGATCCAGCAGTCTGCTCCGGGTGCTTCAGTTTCGTCAGGTTCCTAGAACGAGTACCGCAGCGAGTTCGACAGCACCACGTCCGTCTCCTTGACGCCGGTGGGCGGCTCGCTGTCGTGGGCGACGTTCAGGTTGATCGCCAGGGCGAGGCGGCGGAGGAGCTGAATCTCGAACGAGGTCTCGGAGAGTACGCGGTAGTCCTCGACCCGGTCGAACCGGGTCTGGAAGTAGAGGGTCTCGACCAGGCGGAGGCGTTCCTCCCTGCTGTTGTAGCGGACGGTCAGGTAGTTGGTGGACCGGTGGTGTTCGCTGCGCCGCGCGTCGGAGAGTTCAGCGGGGAGATCGAGTGTCTCCCGCTCGAGCATGTAGCCGGTGCCGAGGAAGACCTCGGCGCGCGGCGCCTCGAGCACCTGGAAGCGGCCGCCGCCTCCGAACAGGAGCCGCTGTTCGAGCCGGGTGAACTCGTTGAACTGGTGCTGACCGAACACCTCGTACGAGAAGCGGGCGCTGTGTTCGCGGATGAAGCGCAGGTGGCTCAGCGCGTTGTTGACGAAACGGTTCTCGTTCAGCCGGGTGAAGGAGTAGTTCGTCGTCAGGAAGATGACGTTGGTGGGACGGTTCGGGGCGTCCTCGCCTTCAGTCGACTCCGCCTCGCCCGGGTCGGACACCCCGTTGGGGTGCATCCAGGCGTACTGGACGCGGGCGCCGGCGCCGAGAATGTCGCGCTCCGTGTTGCCTCGCTGGAGGGAGGAACTGAGGTCGATCGTGCTGGCCCATCCCGGCTCCTCGGCGCCGACGCGCATGCTCTCCGTGTTCACCTGGCCCGCTGCGGGCGGCGTCAGTGCGGTCGCGGTTGCCAGCGCGGCGAGCAGGCGCACGGCAACGGCGCATCGGCGTGTGAGTCTCATGCGACGTAGAACGCTACTGAGGAAACGCGGACGTATCGGCGAGGCCGCAGAAGGCGCGCCTCGGATTCGTGTACGTGCGCGAGGCGCCGGTGACCTTATCCGCCACCGTCAGCCGGTAGTCGACGTCGGTGAGGCCGGCGGCGAAGAGCCAGAAGGCGTTGTTGTGGGTCCGGCCGTCCAGCACCTTCACCGCCAGTTCGATGTTGCCGGGCGAGAAGAAGGACATGTAGCCCGTGGCGTCGGTGCCCGGCAAGGGCGAGGCCGCGCCGGTCTCACCGTCGGCGTTCGTCCAGACGGCAGTGATCTCGAACCGGCCGTCGAGAAGGCAGAGCGCATCGGGCGCGCAGTCGCCCTCTGTTTCGCTCGCTCGAGCCGGGACCTCACCGGGACTGCTCGCTATCGAGGCCCCGGTTGCACCCGCGGGTTCGGCAAAGGCCATTGTGTCGCCTCGGCCGCACACCTCCCCGGGAGGATTCCGGTAGACCACGACCCGGTCCTGCAGCGTGTCGGTCACGGTCAACCAGTACTCGACGTCGGAAAGGGCGCCGTAGAACACCCAGCGGTGACCGTTGATGCCGCTGCCGTCGAGGATCTTCACGACCACTTCCACGTTGTCAGGTGAGAAGAAGGTGGCGATGCCGCTCTCGTCGCTCAGCCGGCTGAGCGAGCCGGTGCCGCGCTCGCCGTCGTGCTGGGACTCCCACTCGGCTTCGACCCGGAAGCGACCTCCGGCGAGACAGATCGCGCCGTCGTTCTCCGCGCAGCCCGCGGCCGCGGTCATGTCCTGGATGACTCCCACGGCGCGGGCCTCCGGCAGGTCGGCGCCGCCGTCGACGCCGCTCAACGTGAAGTCGAACAGTTCGCTTCGCTCGACCTCGCCGTCCACCATGAGGGGCACCTTGACATCGCGCGGGCCCGATTCGCCGTGCCGCCAGGCCAGACGGCCGGCGACGCCGCCGAAGTCCGTTTCTTCGGCCGAACGGGGCTCCGTGCGGTAGTCGACCGCGACATCACCCTCCGTCCCGCCTCGCCGCTCGACCGTCACCGTGGCGAGGCCGCCCTCCTGGCCGACGAAGGCCGGGGCGGTGAACTCGATCGAACCGGCGGGGTTCGCGGGCTCGCCGCCGGGGTCGATCCGGATTCTCATGCGTCGGGGAGCGTCGATGCCGCCGCTCATCGCCTCGAACTCGAAGCGGAGGTCGCGCGGCTCGATACTGGTGGCGTTCGGGAGCAGCGGCAGGCGGACGGTGCGGGGCGACGCGTCGCCGTGCTCCCAGCGAAGTTCGCCTTCGGTACGGCGAAAGTCGCGGCCGGCGCGGGCGCTGCCGTTGCGGGCGCGGTAGGCGAGAGTTGCCGCTCCGTCGCTTCCGCCCTCCCGCCTGATCTCGATCGTGATCGCTCCCGGACCGCTGCCGTCGGTCGCGGCCGCGGCTGTGGCGGTGAACCGGCCCCGCCGCTCCGGCCGGATCGCGGCTCGGGCCAGGTCCTGCAGTTCCTCGAAGTAGCTGCGGAACGTCTCCTGGGGTCGGGGCGAGCGCTCCGAGAGGGTGATCATCGTCATCACGACATCCGCCTCCGGATCGACGCCGACGTACTGGCCGTTGTAGCCGTGTGCGAGGTAGCGCCCCCGAGGCCTGATCCACCACTGGTAGCCGTAGTTCGGCGCGCCGGCGATGCCGCCGGTCTGGCTGCCTGTGGACTCCGCGATCCACTCGCGGGAGACGAGGCGCCGGCCCTCCCAGAGGCCCTCCTGCAGGGCGAGCTGGCCGATCTTCGCCATGTCGCGGGGCCGGATGCGGAGACCGGTTCCGCCCCAGTGGCGGCCGCTGAGATCCGGGTCCCAGGTTGCAGTGTGGATGCCCAGCGGTTCGAACAGGTGTTTCCGGACGAAGGTGAGGTGGGTCTGCCCGGTAGCGCGGTTGTTCACTTCGGCGATCACGTGGGAGAGGCCGCTCGAGTAGAAGAACTCGGCGCCGGGTTGGGCCACCACGTCCCGTGTCAGCACGTAGTCGACGCTGTCGGGGTTGTTCCAGAACGCCTGGTCTGTGTCGTTCCACGCCAGGCCGGCGGTCATCGTCAGGGCGTGGCGCAGCGTCAGCCGGTTCTTCGGCGCCTCCGAGAGGCGGTGGGCGTAGTGCGGAATGAGATCCGCCAGCCTGGCGTCGATGGTGGTAATGAGGCCGCGGTCGAGCGCGATGCCGGTCGCCAGCGAGGTCACGCTCTTGCTGACGGAGTGGACGTTCTTGAGCGTCGTGTTCGTGAAGCCGCCGAAGTAGGTCTCGGCGACCAGGGTCCCGTGGCGGACGATGACGATCCCGCGCACGGTCTGGAACTCGGCGCGGGCGCCGACGCGGTCGAGGATGTCCTGGACGGCTCCCTGGTCCAGACCCTGGTGCGCCGGGACGGAGCGGGCCCAGCCGTCGCCGATGTCCGGCGGCTGGGCCAGACCGGGTTGGGTCGCAACGGCGAGCAGGACGACGAAGGCCGCGGTCCCTCGTCCACGTGCATCAAGGTTCGACATCGAGGTTCGGAATCGGCGCTATTCTTGGGGATCGAGCTTAGTCACGGTGGAGCACAGAGTCTCGCATCGCCGGAGCACCCGAACCCGGCTGGAAGGAGTCCGATGATGATCCGAAGAGAGTCCCTGATCGCAGCCCTCATCGTAGTTCCGACGGTCTTGCTGGCGGTAGCCGGTTGCGCCGTCAGCGGCGGTTCGGAGGCGGAAGCCGCCACCGACGTGTCCGACTTCGACGCCTCGGTCGACGTCGGATCGATCGATTTCCCGACGTCGGCGGGCGAGGAAGCGCAGAAGCACTTCATCCGCGGCGTCGCGATTCTCCACAGCTTCGGGTACGAGCAGGCGCGGGAGCAGTTTCAAGCGGCGCAGGAGATCGAGCCCGACTTCGCTCTCGCCTACTGGGGCGAGACGCTGACCTACAACCACCCGCTGCTGCCGGAGCGGGATCTCGAGTCGCCCCGCGACGCCTTGAAGCGACTGGGCGCCACGCGCGAGGAACGGGCGGCCAAGGCTGGTGACGAACGCGAGCGCGGCTTCCTGGCCGCGGTCGAGGACCTGTTCGACGAGGGGGAGCTCGCCGAGCGCCGGATCGCCTACATGGAAGCAATGGAGCGGCTCTACGAGCAGTATTCGGACGACGACGAAGTGGCCGCGTTCTATGCCCTGTCGCTGCTGCAGGCGGTCGGCCCGCTCGGCGACGACTCCTTCCGGCTGAACGTCCTGGCCGGATCGATCGCGCTTGGAGTCTTCGAGCGCAACCCGGATCACCCCGGTGCCGCCCACTACATCATCCACGCCTTCGACGATCCGGTGCACGCGCCGCTGGCGCTGCCGGCGGCCTACCGCTTCGCCGATATCGCGGCCGCCGTCTCGCACGCCCGGCACATGCCGTCGCACATCTTCATCCAGCGCGGCATGTGGGACCGCGTGTCGCAGTCGAACGACTCCGCCTACGAGGCGGCGGTGGCCCTGTGGGATCCGGGCGAGCGGGTCGGCGACATGGTCCACTCCCTGGACTGGGGGCAGTACGGCGACCTGCAGCGCGGCGACTACGCCAAGGCCCGCGAGTGGATCGCCGAACTCGACGACCTGGTCGAGCGCACCGACGATACGGGCAGGGGCATGGGCACCGTACCCCTGGTGCGCGCGCGCTACATCGTGGAGACGGAGGAGTGGGAGACGCGCGAGATCACGGACGACACGTCCCGCTCGGAGCTGCTGGCGACCGGGATCTCGGCGGTCCACACCGGCGAACTCGACCTGGCCCGTGAAGCCGCCGCGCGGCTCAAGAAGGCGGGCGAGCGGCAGAGCGGCGACAGCTCGACGTTCCAGCGCGGGCCCAAGCCCGCCCAGGTGATGCACCACGAGGTCGCCGGCCTGATCCGGCTTGCCGAGGGCGACGCCGACGGCGCGGTCGAACTGTTCGACAAGGGACTGGCGATCGCATCGACGATGGGGCCGCCGCGCGGCGCGGCGTCGCCGATCAAGCCGATCCGGGAACTCTACGGCGAGGTGCTGCTGCAGCTCGAACGCCCGGAGGACGCGATCGCGCAGTTCGAAGACCAGTTGCTCTACACCCCCAACCGGCCGCGTACCTTGCTGGGGCTGGCCCGCGCGCAGTCGGCGGCGGGCGACAAGGCCGCCGCTTCCGAGTCGTACCAGAGGCTGCTTGAGGTATGGGCAGGCGCGACTGAACCGAAGGAGCTTGCCGAGGCGCGAGAGTTCGTCGCCGCCTCCGCGTGAGACCTCTCGGGTGACCTTCGAGACCGGGTTCGAGACCAGACACAGCGACTGCTTCGCCGCCACTGGCTTCGTCCACGCCGGCGTGCTGCTGGCGTTGACCGAGATGGCCTATGCCCGGTTCGAGCGGCACTGCGGCATCGATGCCGGATTGAAACCCGAGCACGTCTACGCGGTGCAGCGGTCGACGACGGCTACCTACTTCTCGCCGCTCCGCTGGCAGGAGGGCGCTCGGATCCGGGTCAGCACGACGGAGGCGACCGAACGCGGCTTCGACCAGGACTTCGAGGTCCTCTCCGCGGCCGACGGCCGCGAGATCGCCAGGTTCACCCACCGCTGGGTGTTGCTCGACACGCGGGCCGGGCGGCCGGTGACTCTGTCTGAGGAAGTTCAACAGCTGCTGCTCCGCGGTTGACGGTGGGGCTGCGAAGGAGAACCGAAATGGGACGTCGATGCCAATTGCCGTTCGCCGTGATTCTGTGTCCGATGGCGATCGCCATGGTTGGGTGCGAGCCGGCCGGCGAGCCCGGTACCGGCGGTCCGGGTCTCGTCGAGACCTCCTACGGTACGGTCCAAGGCGCGCCGGTCGACGACGGCCGCGGCCCCGCCGGCGACGTGCTCGCCTTCCGCGGCATTCCCTACGCGGCGCCGCCGGTGGGAGACCTGCGCTGGCGGCCGCCGGAACCGCCGGCATCGTGGGACGGTGTCCGGCCGGCCCTGGAGTCGGGTGCGCCGTGCTGGCAGGCGATCAGTTCCGACACGTCCATCTGGAGCCGCGGCGAACTCGACCGTAGCGAGGACTGCCTCTATCTCGATCTTTGGACCGCGGCGGCTGACGACGCCGGTCCGCGGCCCGTCATGGTCTGGTTCCATGGCGGCAGCCACGAGGTCGGGCACGGGTCTTCGCTCATCTTCGACGGCGCGGCGCTTGCCCGTAAGGGCGTCGTCCTGGTTTCGATCAACTACCGGCTGGGCGCCTTAGGCTTCCTGGCCCACGGGGCGCTCGCCGCCGAGTCGGAGCACGGTTCGTCCGGCAACTACGGCCTGCTCGACAAGATCGCCGCGCTGCGATGGGTGCGGGACAACGCGGCGGCGTTCGGCGGCGACCCGTCGCGAGTGACCATCTTCGGCCAGTCGGCGGGTTCGATGAGCGTGTGCAGCCTGGTCGCATCGCCACTGTCGGCGGGTCTGTTCCATCGCGCGATCGGTCAGTCCGCGGGTTGCTTCACTCCGCTCGAGGGCCTGGAACAGGCGGAGCAACGCGGCGTGCTGCTCGCCGGGGAGCTGGGCGTTGCGGCGGATGCCGCCGCCTCTGACATCGCCGCCGCGATGCGGGCTGCTTCAGCCGCGGACGTGCTGGCTGGATCCGGCACTTCCGGTTGGTCTGACGGAGCAAAGACGGTGGTCGACGGCTGGTACCTGCCCGATCAGCCGTCGGCGATCTATGCCCGCGGCGAGCACAACCGGGTGCCGATGATGGTCGGCTTCATGGGCGACGAGTCGCGCGCGCTCTTCGCGCCCGGTCCGCCGCTCGAACGCCAGGAACTCGAGCGACAGCTGGAGGAGCAGTACGGGGAGGCGGGCGCCGGGCTCCTGGCCGCCTACGCCGCCGAGGCGGAGGCGGCGCCCGGGGCGGTGCCGGGCCTGATCTTCTCCGACACGATCTTCGGCTGGGGTAGCAGGACCTGGGTCCGCCACGCCGCGGCCGCCGGCGGCGACGCGTACCTCTACTACATCCCGCACGCGCCGCCGGTGTTCCGGCTGTACCTGCCGGATCGCCCGGATCTGGGCGGCGAAGGCGGTCCCCGTGGGATGGGCGCCTACCACTCCGGCGATCTGGCCTACGTCTTCGGCAACACCGACCTGGTGGGGATCAACTGGGAGGACTGGGATCACGAGATCGCCGACCTGCTGTCGAGCTACTGGACGAACTTCGCGAAGACCGGCAACACGAACGGCGAGGGGCTGCCCGAGTGGCCGCGATACGAGCCCGAAACCGACCAGGCGCTGGTCGTCGGGGATACGGTCGGCGCCGAGTCGGGTGTGCTGAACGAGAAGCTCGATGCCCTGGATCGGGCCCTCGGCGGCTAGTTTCGCGCCGTGACCGCGATTGCCGAGCCGCTGCCGCCGGAAGTCGACGATTTCCGGCAGCGAACGCTGGAGTTCGCCGAGCGCGAGGTGTTACCGCGGCATGAGCGTCACGGCGCACTGCTCGACCATCCGCGCGAGCGTTACGACGCCGGCGGGCGGCTCCAACCCGCCGTCGTCGACCTGATCAGGGAAGTGCGCACAGCGTCTGCTCGCGAGGGGATCTTCACCGCGTGCGTACCGGAGGAACTCGGTGGCGGCGGCCACGGACATCTCGCCTACTACGCCGGCTGGCAGGCGCTCTTTCATCGCTTTGGGCCGCGGCCGTGGCTCCTCCAGCACGTCATGTCCCACTGGGCGTTCGGTCCCAGCCGGCTCCTGTCGCAACTTACCGAGCGGGCGCGCGCGCGCTTCCTGCCGGGGCTGATGGACGGCTCGAAGATCATGTGCTTCGGGCTCTCGGAGCCGGGCGCAGGTTCCGACCTCTCGGCGCTCGCGACGAGAGCTGAGCGGGACGGCGACGGCTGGCGGATCACCGGCCGGAAGATCTGGACCACCCACGGGCCGATCGCCGACTACTGCGTGCTCTTCGCGCGTACCGGCGAGCAGGGGATCACCGCCTTCATCGTGCCGACCGATGCCGGAGGATTCAGGCGAGTTCGCGTTGTCGAGCTGTTCGGCGATATCGGCGGCGACGAGGCGGAGATCGCGCTGGAGGGCCTCTACGTCGAACCGTGGCAGGTCATCGGCGAGGTCGACAAGGGTCTGGCCGCGGCGCTCTATGGCGTCTCGCTCGGCCGCGTCTACAACTCGGCGCGGGCGGTGGGGACGGGTCGTTGGGCGATCGAGACCGCGCTCGACTATGCGCAGAAGCGTGAAGCCTTCGGCTCCCCGATCGCCGAGTACCAGGGAGTCAGCTTTCCCCTGGCCGAGTCCGCAACGGAACTCCACGCTGCCCACCTGATGGGGAGAAACGCCGCCCGGCTACTTGACGGCGGCAGCCGCGCCATCAAGGAGCTGAGCATGACGAAGGCCTACTCGGTCCAGGTGGGGCTGCGGGCCGTCGACCGGGCGATGCAGACTCACGGCGCCCTTGGCTTCACCAACGACCTCGGCTTCACCGAGGCGTGGAAGGCGCTGCGGGTGGTGAACGTGGCCGACGGTTCGAACGAGATCCTGAACCGGATGATCGTCAGGCAACTTGTCCGGGGCGACACGGATCTCTGAGCGATCCTGCTCTCTGTTCGAGAGTTCGGCAGTTGCTGAGGGGCGACACGGACCTGTAGCGGCCGCGGTCTCGTCTGTAGACTGTCGCGCCTGTCCGAGCGCTCGTCGTGGAGCGCACCGATGACACCCGAAACGGGAGTTGACATGAGCCTGCCCGCAACCGCCGCATCGCCCACCGCCGCCGGCATCGCCGCCCGGGACATCGAGACGGTCCTCCACCCGACGACCCACCTGGCGGATCATCGCCGCAACGGTCCGTTCGTCGTCGCCCGTGCGGAGGGCATCCGGGTCTGGGACGAGCAGGGCAGGGAGTACATCGAGGGTCTGGCCGGCCTCTGGTGCACGGCCCTCGGCTACGGCGTGGAAGAGCTGGCCGAGGTGGCGGCGGAGCAGATGCGGGACCTCTCCTACACTCACCTCTTCGCCGGCAAGAGCCACGAACCGGCGGTGGCGCTGGCGGAGAAGCTGCGGGAGATGGCCCCGATCCCCTACGCCAAGACGTTCTTCGGCGTGTCTGGCTCCGACGCGAACGAGACCCAGATCAAGCTCGCCTGGTACTACAACAACGCCTTGGGCCGAACGGAGAAGAAGAAGATCATCAGCCGCAGGCGGGCCTACCACGGCTCGACGCTCGGCGCAGGCAGCCTCACCGGCCTGCCGGCCTTCCACAAGAGCTTCGATCTGCCGCTGCCGGGGATTCTCCACGTCACCTGCCCGCACCACTACCGCGAGGCGGAACCCGGCGAGACCGAGGACGAGTTCGCCGAGCGGCTGGCCTGCGAGCTCGACGACCTGATTCGCGCGGAAGGCCCCGAGACCGTGGCGGCCTTCATCGCGGAGCCGGTCCTGGGCGCGGGTGGCGTCGTGGTACCGCCCAGGGGCTACTACGAACGCATCCAGGCGGTCCTGGACGAGCATGAGGTGGCGCTGATCGATGACGAGGTGATCTGCGGCTTCGGACGGCTGGGCACACGCTTCGGTGCC
Organism: Acidobacteriota bacterium; assembly: GCA_011525365.1. Classification (GTDB taxonomy): domain Bacteria; phylum Acidobacteriota; class Thermoanaerobaculia; order Multivoradales; family Multivoraceae; genus Multivorans. The sequence continues at coordinate 3,026,743 of WTGQ01000002.1, read as the reverse complement.
GAGGCGGTGGGCATGAAGCCGACGACGGTGAGCCTGGCCAAGGCCCTGTCCTCCGCCTACCTGCCGATCAGCGCGGTACTGGCGCCGGACTCGATGGTCGACGTGCTGGTCGAGGCGGGCGAACGCTGGGGCGTGTTCGGGCACGGCTACACGTACGCCGGGCATCCGGTTTGCGCGGCGGTGGCGTTGCGCGCCCTCGAACTGATGGAGGAGCGGGACGTCTACGGCAACGCGGCCCGCGTAGGGAGCTACTTCCAGGAGCGGTTGGCGCGCTTCGACGATCACCCCCTGGTGGGAGAGACCCGCGGCATGGGCATGATCGGCGCCTGCGAACTCGTGGCGGACAAGGCGAGCCGAGCGGCCTTCGCGCCGGAGCGAGGCGTCGGCGCCCATATGGAACGCCGCTGCCTGGAGCACGGCGTCATCCTCCGCGCGCTGGGCGACACGGTGGCCTTCTGCCCGCCGCTCGTGGTCACGGAATCGGACATCGACGAGATCCTGGAGAGCTTCGGCCGTGCTCTGGACGACACACTGGCCTGGATCGAGGCCGGTGGAGGAGCGTCTTGATGGCGGGGCTGAGCACGTTGAGCCGGTCGGTCGAGGGCCTGACGGCGCTCATCACGGGCTGCGCCTCCGGCATGGGGCGGGCGACGGCCAAACTGTTCGCGGCTGAGGGCGCCAACGTCGCCGCCACGGACATCAACGCGGAGGGTGTACGGGCGACGGTGGCCGAGATCGAGGCCGCCGGCCGGGAGGCCACTGCCTGGACGCTCGATGTGGGCGACGGCGATGCGATCCGTCGCGTGGTTGACGAGGTTGCCGGCCGCTACGGCGGTCTGGACATCCTGGTCAACAACGCCGGCATCTCCCGCGGCGGCCCGATCGACGCGGACGAGTACGAGGCGCGCTGGCAGGAGACGGTCAACGTCCTCCTCACCGCCCACCAGCGGACGGTTCGGGCCGCGCTGCCCTGGCTCCGCAAGTCGAGTTCGCCGAGGATCGTCAACATCGCTTCCACCGAGGGGCTGGGAGCGACGGCGCTCAACAGCGCCTATTCGGCGGCGAAGACCGGGGTCATCGGGCTGACCCGGGGCCTGGCGGTTGAACTCGGCAAGGAGGGCATCACGGTGAACTGCATCTGCCCCGGGCCGATCCGTACCGCGATGACGGAGCGGATCTCTGAGGAGCACAAGCAGATCTACGCCCGGCGGCGCACCGCGCTACGTCGCTACGGCGATCCCGAGGAAGTGGCCCACGGCACGCTGCATCTCTGCCTGCCGGCGTCGTCGTTCATCACCGGCGTCGCGCTGCCGGTGGACGGCGGACTGACGGTTCGCCGCGCCTAGTCCAGGTAGCCGAGCGCTTCGAGCGCCCGGCGCTGTTCCGGCGGCATGTCCGGTTCCAGACCGGGTTCGAGTTGCTGCCGCGATCCACGGCGCATGAGTCTGCCGACGGCCCGGAGATAGCCGGCCCAATGCGGTTCCCTCGCGCGCAGATTGTTCAGTTCGGCCGGGTCGTTGGTCGTGTCGAAGAGCTGGTGAGTCTGCCCGAACGAGGCGCTCCAGTAGTCGATCAGCTTGCGGCGGGGCTCCTCGTCCTCCTCGAGCAGTAGCGCGTCGACGGCCTCTCCGTCGTTGCGGAGGTCGGACATGGCGACCCGGTGCTCCTCCCGGCTGCCCTGGGAGCGCATCAGAGGCAGGAGCGACCGGCCGTCGGTCTCGATCAGACCGGGGCGCCCGATCGCTTCGAGAATCGTCGGCGCGATATCGATCTGCTGCACCTGTTCTTCGACCACCGAGCGTTCGACCGCCGCGCGCAGCCGGGCCGGGAGCTGGACGATCAGGGGTACGTGGATCTGTTCACGGTAGAGGTTGGAACCGTGGCCGTGGTTGCCGTGGTCCTGGAACTCCTCGCCGTGGTCGGAAACGAACACGACCAGAGTGTCGTCGAGGAAACCTCGCCTGTCGAGCTCTTCGAGCAGGCGGCCGAAGTGCTCGTCCACCGAGGCGATCTCGGCGTCGTAGACGTCGCTCAGATGAGGGATCTCGAAGGGCTGCAGCTTGCCCATGTTCTGCCCCAGGGCGCCGGCGGGAGCGTCAGGCGCGAAGCGCGACCGGTGGGGCTCCGGGGGGTGGTAAGGCGCGTGCGGGTCCATCGCGTGCATGAACACGAAGAAGGAGTCTTCGGGACCTATCCGTTCAAGCCACTCCAGCGTCTCGTTGACGACTCGCCACGCCGGAATGTGGATGCCGGGGCTCGAGAGGTTCTCCGGCAGTTGCTTGAAGTGGCTGAAGCCGCGGCGGAACCCGAAGGTCGGTCCCGCGATGCTGTTGCTGGACACGCCGAGCGCCCGATAGCCGATCGAGCGGAGGACCTCGGGCAGGTAGGCGACGTCGCGGGCCAGAACGTGGTTTCTGCTGCGGGCGCCGTGGTTGTGCGGATAGAGGCCGGTGAGGATGCTGGCCGTCGACGGCCGGGTCCAGGAGGACTGGGCCACCGCGTGCTCGAACCGAACGGCTCCGGCCGCGAACCGGTCGATGTTCGGCGAGGTCGGACGATCGTAGCCGTAGCAGCCGAGTCGATCGGCCCGGAGCGTATCGACGAGGAAGATGAGTACGTGAGGAGGTTTCGCGCGGGGGCTGTTGGCGGCGTCCTCCGGTCCGGGGGATGTTGCCGCTGCGGAAGCAGCGGCCGTCGGCGCCGCGCCGGCGGGTGAAGCCGCGTGCGGCCACGGATTGTCCCCGCTGTGCAGTGCGCCGAAGAAGCGGAATCCGGCCTCGGCCTGTGGCAGTCGCGCGCCGGCCACCGCCTCGATGCGGACCCTGATCGGGAGGTGGTGCGGCCGCAGACGGATGCGCCGGCGCTCCTCCGTGATCGTCTCGCTCACTACGGGCGGCGCCGCCGGGTAGCGATGGACGGAGACCAGAAGCGCGGGGGCAGGGTCGGTGTTCCTCCAGGCGCCCTGTGGACCGTAGAGCTCGATGTCGTCCAGCGTGAGAGAACCGCCGTCGGGCAGCATGACGTAGAAGTCGACTGCCGTTCTGAAAGGCAATCGCAAGGCTCCCTCGGCGCCCGCCGCCGGCTTGATGTCGACGCCGGCCCCCTCGACCCGGATGCGACTCCAGGCGACCTCCGGCGGTGTCGCGGAGGACGCGTCGACCGTGGAGTGGTCGAGACCAATCGTGTTGGCGCCGATCCGTTGCACGTTACGCGGCACTTCCAGCCGGTGGTCCTGCATGCCGGCGTCCGCGGTCAGGCGGAGGTCGCCGAGCGGTTGGCCGTTCCAGGAGACCGCCACCGTCGTCGATTCGTCGTTCGCGGCAGTCATGGAACGACCGGTGAGCACGAGCTCGAGCGGTCGGGTCCAGGCGAGACGCCAGGAGATCTCCGAACGCAGTCCCTCGTTGGTGGCGAAGGCGCCTTCAGCATCCTGCCGGGGCGGGGACCAGCCGGTCATCAGTTCCCGTCGCCGGTCGTAGTCGCTCGGAACGACCTCGCTCGATTCGGCCGTAAGGTCGGCAAGATCGAGGTTTGAGGCGAGATCGGTAACGACCGGCGGCGAGTCGCCGCCTCCGCAGGCGAAGAGCGCCAGGGCGACCGCGCCGAGGGCGCGGCGGGGCTCGAGTGACGTCATCGTCAACGGCTGCCGCCGTCGATTCGCAGGATCGCCCCCGTCGTGTAGCTCGAGGCGCCGGAGGCGAGGTAGAGCGCCGCGCCCACGATCTCGTCCGGCTCCCCGCCGCGGCCGAGCGCGATGGAGGTCTTCGCGCGCCGGTTGAACGCTTCCAGATCCCACGCTTTCGAGATGTCGGTCAGGAACGGCCCGGGCATGATCGCGTTGACCCGGACCTTGGGGCCGTAGGCGTGAGCGAGCGACTCGGTCAGGGCGTTCAATCCCGCCTTGGCCGCGCCGTACGGTTCGGCATTGGCGCTCGGGTGGATTGCGGCGGTGCTGGTCACGTTGATGATGCTGCCGCCGTCGCCTTCGGCCATCCGCGAGCCGATCACGGCGGCAAGTCGAAATGGCCCCTTCAGGTTGACGCCGACGACCTTGTCGAACAGCTCTTCGCTGACTTCGGAGAGGCTCGGGTAGAGCGGTGACATGCCGGCGTTGTTGACCAGGACATCGACCTTGCCGAAGCGCTCGTAGGCGGTGTCGATCAGGGCGTCCACCTCGTTCCAGCGGCCGACGTGGCAGGCATGGGCGAGACCTTCGCCGCCCATCGCTTCGATCTCCGAGACGACGGAGAGGCAGGAGTCGATCCTGCGGCTGGTGACGACGACGCTCGCCCCGGCGGCGGCGAAGGCGAGGGACATCTCGCGGCCGAGACCGCGGCTGCCGCCTGTGACGAGGGCGGTGCGTCCGGACAGATCGAAAATGCGTCGTGCGTCTTTGGCGGTCATGGCCGGCGAGATTACAACTCCGGCCGGGGCCGGGGTAGATTCCGCGGACGATGAGCGACGGCGAACCGCGCCTGATCCAGATCCAGGCCGGACCGATGGCGAACTTCGTCTACGTCTTGGCCGACCCGTCGACCCGCCGCGCCTGGGTCGTCGATCCGGCCTGGGAGCCGGTCGGGGTCGTCAGGATCGCGGAGGAGCAGGGCTACGAGGTGGTCGGCGTGCTGGCGACTCACTTTCACCAGGATCACATCGGCGGCGACATCTTCGGCCAGCACGTTCCTGGTGTCCGCGAACTCCGCGCGGAGTTCGATTTGCCCATGCTGATTCACGAGGCGGAGGCGGAGCGCGGCGCCGAGATCGCCGGTTGCCCGCCCCACCGCGTGGAGTCGTTCCGGGACGGCGACGTCCTCGAACTGGGCGACCTGGCGGTCGAGGTGCTGCACACCCCGGGCCACTCGCCGGGCAGTTGCTGCTTCCGCGCGGGCAGCCACGTACTGACCGCGGACACGCTGTTCGTGCAGGGGATCGGACGGATCGACCTGCCGCACAGCGATGTCGACGCGATGTACCGCTCGCTGCAGCGGCTGAAGAGCCTGCCGCCGGAACTCGCGATCTATCCGGGCCACGACTACGGCCCCGAGTCCAGCTCGACGATCGGCCGGGAGCTCATGTGGAACGCTTACCTCCGACCGGACAGTCTCGAGCAGTGGCGGGCGATGCTGGGCTACGTTTGAGTCCCGAAGAGGCGATCGGGGCGGCTGCGCCCGCGTCGCAGGGGGCCCCTGCCCGCCTCGAGACGCGCGGACTTCGTCGCGAGCTGAGTTCAGGGGAACGCACCCTGGTCGTGGTCGACGATGTCGATCTCGAAGTGGCGGCCGGCGAGTGCGTGTCGGTCCGGGGACCTTCCGGGGCCGGCAAGTCGACGCTGCTCGCGCTGCTTGCCGGACTCGACCGGCCTACCGCCGGGAGCGTCCTGATCGATGGTCAGCCGATCGAGCATCTGAGCGAGGACGAACTGGCCCTGCTGCGGCGCGAGAAGATCGGCTTCGTCTTCCAGGCGTTTCAGTTGCTCCCCAACCTGACCGCGCGCGAGAACGTGCAGTTCCCGCTCGACCTCCTGGGACGCAGGCGCTCCGGCCGGCGGGCGGAGGAACTGCTGGCGGAGGTCGGCCTGGCGGAACGCGTTCACCACTATCCGTCGCAGCTCTCGGGCGGGGAGCAGCAGCGCGTGGCTCTGGCCAGGGCGTTCGCCGCCGAGCCCCGGATCCTTCTGGGGGACGAGCCGACGGGCAACCTGGACTCGGTGACCGGCGCGGCTGTCCTCGATGTGATGATGGCGCTGCGGGATCGATTCGGATCGACCCTGGTGCTGGTGACCCATGATCCGGCGGTGGCTGCCCGCGCCGACCGCGAGTTGGTCATGGTGGACGGCCGCGTCGCGGAAGCAAGCGCCCGGTGAGGCCGCGGGTCGCGCTTAGGTACTCGCTGCGGGAGCTCCGGGGCTCCCTGGGACGGGTCTGGGTCTGGGTGTCGTGCCTCTCGGTCGGAGTCGGCGCCGTCGTCTCGGTCGCTGGACTCGCCTCGAGCGTCGACGGCGCGATTCGGGGGGAGGCCCGGAAGCTGCTGGCGGCGGATCTGGTCTTTCGCTCGCGGGGTCCGATTCCGGAAGACGTGCTGGAGACGATCGATGGCGTCCCTGGGGCCGCTCGCGCCGAGGTGCGCGAGATGGCGGCGATGGTGGGCCGCGCCTCGCCCCTGGCAGCGTCGCCTGGAGCAGCGTCGCCGGCAGAGGTGGGCGGCGAAGGGCCGTCGAGTCTGCTGGCCGAACTCAAGGCCGTGTCGGGCGGCTATCCGTTCTATGGCGAACTCGTGACGGAGCCACCGCTACCGGCGGGAGCGAGCCCGGCGGACGTCCTGGGCGACCACTCCGCGCTCGTGTCGCCGGAGGCGCTGTCCCGGCTCGGTCTGGAGGTCGGCGACGATCTGCGTGTCGGCGGGCGGACGCTGCGGATCATCGGTTCCCTGGAAGGGGAGCCGGACCGGCTGCCCACCGGTTTCGCATTCGGGCCGCGGGTCGTCGTGGGCGTCGCTGCGCAGGAGGCGGCTCGGATCTTCCCGTTCGCCGGCTTCGGCGGCTACCGGGTGCTGGTCCGGCTGCCGGGGGAGTACTCGCTCGAGGAGCTCGAACTCCGGGCGAACGCCCTGCGCGAGGAGATCGACGAAAGCGCGGCGGTGCGGGTCGAGACCTACGCGGACGCCCAGCCCGGCATTCGCGAGGATCTGGAACGGCTCTCGCGCTACCTGGGGCTGGTCGCGTTGCTGTCCCTCCTGGTCGGCGGCGTCGGCGTGGCCCAGGGCATTCGCGCTTGGCTGACGCAGCGCCTCGACGCGCTGGCGGTGCTCAAGTGCCTGGGGGCCCGGCCGCGCGATCTGATGCGCACGTACGTCGTCCAGGCGGTCCTGCTGGGCCTGGTGGCCGGGGTGATCGGCGGCGTGGCCGGTTTGCTCTCGATCCTCCTCGTGCCGGCAATCCTGGGCGGCGCGCTGCCCGTCGAGGCGGTCTCGATCTGGCAGCCCTGGGCCTTCGTCCGGGGAGTGGCACTCGGCATCGGCGTGTCGACCGCGTTCTCGGCGCCGGCCCTGCTCGTCGTGCTGCGGGCGCCGCCGGTGCGGGTGTTTCGCAGCGGCGCCGAACCGTTGCCCGGTTCGCGGCTCGCGAGCGCTCTCTCCGTGTTCGCGGTGGCTGCCGGCGTGGCGGGTTCGACCGCACTCCAGGCCGGGTCGCTGTGGCTGGCGCTCCGGTTCATGGGCGCCGTGGCCGCGGCAGTCGTCGCCCTGATCCTGGCGGCGCTGGCGTTGCGGAGGCTGGCCCGGTTCCTGGCGCCCAGGTGCCGCTCCTCCTGGCTCCGGTACGGCGTCGCGGCGCTGGCGCGGCCTGAATCGGGCACGCTGGCGGCCTCGGTCGCGCTGGGAATGGGTCTGATGGTGTTGCTCGCCATGTTCGTTGTCCAGGGGCATCTTCACGACGAGCTGGCCGCCGGGCTTCCGGAGGAGGCGCCGAGCGCGTTCCTCCTGAACGTGCCGGCGACGGGCTGGGGTGATCTCGCCGGGCTTCTGGAGCGCCAGGGGGCCCGGAGGGTGCAGTCGGCGCCGGTCGTGATGGCCCGTGTCAGGGCAATCGACGGAGTCCCGGTGGCGGAGCGGCTGAACGAGCGCAACCGCTGGGCCCTGAGGCGGCAGTTGCGGTTGACGTTTCTCGATGAGCTGCCCGCGGACAACGTGATCCTCGAGACCTGGGAGAGGGGGGCTGCCGGGCCGGCGACGGTGCCGCGGCCCTGGGTCGATCCCGCGCTCGGCGAGGTCAGTGTCGAGCAGGACTTCGCGGAGACGATCGGGGTCACGGTCGGATCGACGATCGACCTGGATGTGGGCGGCCGCGAGGTCACGATCACCGTGACCAGCCTGCGACGGGTGGACTGGGAGGGTTTCGGCATCAACTTCTTCCTCGTGGTCGAACCGGCCGTGCTGGACTGGGCGCCGCACACCCGGCTCGCGGCGGCCTGGTTGCCGCCGGAGCGGGAACAGCGGATCCAGGACGAGATTCATCTCACTTATCCCGGTGTCGCCGTGGTCCGGATCCGGGAAGTGCTCCAGAAGGTCGTCGACCTCGTGGGCGACCTTCAGGTGGGCGTGCGGGTTCTGGGCAGCTTCACGGTGGCCGCGGCCCTGCTGACGCTGGCCGGTGCGGTCGCCGCGAGCTCGGCGCGACGCGGCCGTGAGGCGGCCCTGCTCAAGACGATCGGCTCGACTCGCTTCGACGTGTTGCGCGCCTTCGCGGCCGAGTACGCCCTGGTCGGCCTGTCGGCGGCGGTCGTGGCGGCGGTGCTCGGTTCGGCGGCAGCTTGGTGGCTGGTCACGCGAGAGCTCGAACTGGCCTGGTCGTTCAGGCCCTGGGCGGTGTTCGGGGCGCTCGCCGCGGGCAGCCTGCTGTCGCTCGCCACGGGGCTCCTGGCCAGCGTCGGCGCGTTGCAGAGACCTCCGATCGACTCCCTGCGCGAGGCGCGTTGATGCCGCGCATCTCCACCCGGTGGCAGATCGTCGGAGCGCTGTTCGCGATGATGATGTTCTCGTCCGGCCTCGGCTTCTACAACCAGTCGGTGCTGCTCGAGGCGCTGACGCGTGAACGCGGCCTGACCGTCTTCGCGGCCTCGCTTGCCCCGACCATCTTCTTCGCCGTGAGCGGTTTCGCCGGGCTCGGTGTCGCCAGCGTGATCGAGCGCATCGATGCCCGCTGGTCGGTCGCGGCCGGCGTCGCGATCTGCGCCGCGTCTCTGGTCCTGATCGGTCGTGTCGAGACGATCCTGCAGGTCTACCTGGCCTTCGCCCTCTTCGGCTTCGGATTCTCGGCCACGAACATGCTGACCGCGAGCACGGTCGTCACGAGGTGGTTCGCGCGCCGGCGGGCACTTGCCCTGTCTGTGGTCTTCACTGGGCTCTCGGTCGGCGGCATCGCGGTCGCGCCCTTCGCCGCCTGGGTGATGGGTGAGTACGGTCTGCAGCGTGGCAGCGAGATCGTGGCCGCCGTGTATGTCGTGGGCATCCTGCCGGTGTCGCTGTGGCGGCTGATTCCGCGGCCGCGAGGAGACATGGACCGAATGGGGGAGTTCGAGGGCACCGAGGAGCCGGGCGTCGGCGCCCGGGAGGCGTTCCGCTCGCGCTACTTCCTGGGCCTCGCGGGCACGTTCTTCTTCGGGCTGATGGCGCAGGTCGGCGCCATCGCCCACCAGTTTCGCCTGGTCAGCGTCCACGAGCCAGGGGTGGCGGGCCTCGCGGTTTCGGTGCTCGCCGCCTCGAGCGTGGTGGGACGGCTGGCCTCCGGCACGTTGCTGGAGCGGATTCCCTACCGTGGGTTCGCGTTGGTCCTGCTGGTTTTCCAGGGACTCACGCTGGTCGTCCTGGGATCGAGCACCAGCGTGGCGGGCCTGCTGATCGCGTCGAGCGCCTTCGGGCTCACCATCGGCAGCTTCCTCATGATGCAGCCGCTCCTGATCGCCGAGGCTTTCGGCACCAGGAGCTACGCCCGGATCTACTCGGTGAGCACGTTGCTCGCTTCGATTGGCGTCGCCTTGGGACCCTTCCTGCTGGGATGGGCCCACGACCTGGCGGGCGGCTATCGGAACGCCTACGTGCTGGCAGCGGTCATGTCCTGGTTTGGCTGCGCGGCGTTGTGGGCGGCGGGGAGGGACTTCGTGCGCGCCCGTCCCGCGCTCAGATAAGGCCCGTGTAGGCGCCGCCGTCGAGCAGGATGCTCGTGCCGGTGATGAACCTGGCCGGCTCCGAACAGAGGAAGGCGACCGCCTTGCCGAAATCCTCCGCGGTTCCGAGGGTGCCGGTCGGCACGCGCTGCGCCACGACGTCCGTGTTGCCCAGGGACTTGATCCGGTCGGTGGCGTGAATGCCGGGTTGGGCCGAGTTGACCGTGACGCCGTCCCGGGCGACCTCCGTGGACAGCGTCTTGAGGAAGCTGCTGACGCCGGCGCGGGCTACCGAGGAGGCGGCGAGATTGCCGATCGGCTGGCGGGCGCCGATCGAGGTGATCGCCACGATCCGGCCCCAGCCGCGCTCGCGCATGCCCGGGAGGGCCGCCTGGCACATGACGATCGTCGACAGCAGGTTCAAGTCGAGCGCCTGCCTGTAGCCGTCGATCGAAGTGGTGGCCGGCGATCCGGGCGGCGGACCGCCCGCGTTGGCGACGAGGATGTCGACCTGCCCCAGCTTCTCGGTGGCTTGCTCTACGAAGGAACGGGCGCCCTCCTCAGTGGACATGTCGGCGAGGATCGGCACGGCGCCGGCGCCCAGCGTCCCAGCGGCTTCCCTGATTCGCTCCTCGCTGCGGCTGCAGATCGCGACGTCCGCGCCGTCCTCGAGCAGCGCCTTGGCGCAGCCGAAGCCGAGTCCCGTCGATGCCGCGGCCACGGCGGCCTTCTTTCCCTGGATTCCCAGATCCATCCTTGCCTCTCCCCTTCGTTGTCGTTTCCCGGTTGGCTCTAGCGCCTGCGAGCCTGTGCCAGTTCGGCCATGCGCGTGAACAGTTCCTGCATGTGCGTGCGGTCGCCGCCGCCGCTGAACTCGCGGTACAGCGAGTCGACGTTGATCGCGATCCGCTCGCTGTCGCCCCAGGACTCGAAGTCGCCGAGAGCGATGTCGAACGCCGCGTCGCGCGCGGAGAGCCCCGCGTCGTAGCGCTTCCTCGCCTCGTCGCGGATGTAGACGAGGTAGGCGCGCATGGCTTCAACGCCGCGGTTGTCGGTGATGGGACCGTGGCCCGGCACGATCGTCTCGAGATCCCAGTTCAACAGCAGGTCGCAGGCGTCGATCCAGTTCTGGACGGGTCCCGCCCAGATGATCGGAGCGCCCTCGATGAACAGGATGTCGCCGGTGAAGACGGTCCGGTCGTCGGGGACGTGAACCATGATGTCGCCGCCGGTGTGGGCCGGGCCGACTTCGGTCAGCTCGACGCGCTTGTCGCCCACCGTGAGCGTCAACTGGCCGTCGAAGGTCCGGTTGGGCAGCGTGTGGGTGATCCCCTCGAAGTCGAAGCTGCCGAAGCACTCGACGAGGAAGTCGCCGACCGCGCCGCCGTTCGCACGGGCGCCGCGCATCAGCGCGGCGAGCGCCTCCGGCGTCGTCGCCTCCATCTCGGCGACCGCGGTTGCCGACGCGACGATCTCGGCGTCGGCGACGAGTTCGTTGCCGTGGGTGTGGTCGCCGTTCGAGTGCGTGTTGACCAGCCGGTCGATGTCGCCGGCGGCGGTGTGCGCCTTCTTCATCGCGTCGAGCATCTCGCGCGTGTTGGGGAGGTCGAACAGGGTGTCGACGAGCATCGACTCGTCGCCGCTCACGATCAGGCCGGCGTTGCTCCAGCCCCAGCCGCCGTCCGGCTGGAGCCAGGCGAACGAGTTGTTGCCGAGGTCGTGGAGGCCGCGTTCGAAGGCGAAGCGGGGGCTTCCGAGTCCGGTCCAGGGCGACGCGTCGGGCATTGGCGCACTTTAGCCAAAACCCCTCCGGCGTAGATACGATTGCGCGATGACTGCCCCGACCGCGGTCGAGCGTTCCCGGGCCACGCTCGATCTCGACGCGTTCTGGAACTGGCTCGTCCTCCATCCAAACTGCGTCATCCGGGCCGGATCGGTCGACGCGCTGCTCTGCGACGACGAGGACTTCCACTGGCAGTTCGTTGCGGAGGAGAACAGCCTGCTGATCGCACAGCTCGTCTACGGCAAGCGGCTGGTGGGAGAGATCCTGATCGACCGCGAGCGGGTCGCCTACGTCCAGTCGTTCCAGGGGGAGCAGGAGAACGAGTACGTCTTCGAGTTGATCTCGGAGACGGAGCGCGAGCGCACGGCGGCGTGGGTCTTCGTCATGTCCCACGGCCTGGACGACGAACCCCAGGAGTCGGCTCATGCCACTCCTTCGCTGGTTCACTGACGGTCGCGCGGTCGCAGGCGGCCCGGGGGCGCTGAGTTGACGCTGCGCATTCTCGGCGTCGTTGACCTACTTCGGCGGCGGAGTGAACTGCGACTTTGACTCTCCGGATCCTCGGCGTCGTCGACATGCACTGGTCCGGCAAGAGGCCGCCGCGCCTGCCGGATCCGGCCGGCTTCGACCTCGTGCTCCTGGCCGGGGACCTGACCAACTTCCTCGGGCCGGACCATGCCCGCCGGATCGTCGAACCGCTCCGGGACTCCGGCGTGCCGGTGCTCGCGGTGTGCGGCAACTGCGACCAGCCGCCGGTGGACGACTACTTCCGCGAGATCGACATCGACCTGGACCGACGCGCTCGCGTGATCGACGGCGTTCGCTTCATCGGCCTCTCCGGCGGTCTCCCCTTCGGTGAGCTTCCCTACGAACGGACCGAGGAGGACTACGAACGAGTAGCCGCCGAGGCCTTCGAGCAGGCCGCCGCGGTCGAGGGAAGGCCCACCATCCTCGTTTCCCACCAGCCGCCCCACGGCACCGCCTGCGACCTCGCCCGCGGCCAGCATGTCGGCTCGAAGTCGCTCCGCGCCGCCGTCGAGCGCCACCAGCCCGACCTCGTCTTCTCCGGCCACATCCACGAAGCGATAGGCGAAGACACGATCGGCTCAACCCGCCTCGTCAACCCCGGCCCCTGGTTCCAGGGCCGCTCCGTCGTCATCGAAGCCGACCCGGAGGCTGGGACCGTCGACTTCGAGATCCGCGCGCCGGACTAGCGGTTCGGGCCGCCTGCCGGCGGAGCCGGAGGGGAGGTTCCCATCGGACGCTCACGCTTGTTGGGTGGATGGGGGGCGGCCATCACCGAACCCGTCGCAGCCGCGCCACCAACTCGTCGATCGCCGGCAGGTCGACGTTGGCGAAGGCGAGGCGGAGGTAGCGGTCCTGGCCGGGGCCGAACATGGAGCCGGCGAGGCAGAGGATGCCGTGGTCCTCGGCGAGGCTGCGGCCGACTTCGACGGAGGAGCGGTCGGTGAAGGGGTGGCGGAGGTAGACGAAGTAGCCGCCGGAGGAGACGACATCGAAGCCGGTGTTCGCTTCGCGGAGGCGGCGGGCGGCGTAGGCGACGCGGTCGCGGACGGTGCGGCGGTACTCGCGTTTCCAGGCGTCGAGGTGTTCGAGGCAGAAGGTTGCCGCCAACTGGCCGATGTGGGACGGGCAGAGGGCGACGCAGTCGGCGATCTTGAGCGTTTCCCGCAGGAGGGCGGGGTTGGTGGCCATGCAGCCGATCCGGTAGCCCGCCATGCAGTAGGCCTTGGAGAAGCTGTAGAGATGGATCAGGGTGTCGCTCCAGTCGGAACGCGAGAAGAGCGTGTGCGGCGGGTCGGAGTGCTCGCGGAACTCGCGGTAGGTCTCGTCGATCACGAGCACCAGTCCGCGTTCGCGCGCGAGTTCGAAGAAGCTCTCGATGAGGGCCGGCGGGTAGACGGCGCCCGTCGGGTTGTTCGGCGTCACCAGGACGATGGCGCGCGTCCTGTCGGTGATGGCGGCCGCGGCCTCTGCCGGGTCCGGGGTCATGTCGGGGCCCGGTTCCAGGTAGACCGGCTCTACATCCTGGGAACGCAGCCACATGTCGTGGTTGAAGTAGGAGGGCAGGGGCAGCAGGATCTCGTCGCCCGGTTCGGTCAACGCCATCATCGCCAGGCAGAAGGCCTGGTTGCAGCCGGCAGTGACGGCCACGTGTTCGGCGGCGACCGGGGCGTCGTAGTCCACGGTCAGAGCACGGGCCAGCGCCACGCGCAGTTCGGGGACGCCCTGCTGGTCGGTGTAGGTCGCGGTCGCCGGGCTCTGCGCCTGGGAGGCGATGTGGTCGCGCAGTTCCTGGGCGGGCGGGTAGGTCGGCGCGGCCTGGGAGACGTCGAGGAGGGGGAGGTCCGGGGAGGCGTTGCTCTTCCACCGCCCGACCTGGGTGATCGGCGAGTCGATCACCCGATGCACTACCTCCCTGATGCGCATTGAGGCGTAAGCTACCGGATCGATTCGGCGGCGGCTGCGAGGCCGGTCGAGAAGGGGGAAGACGAAGGATGAAGTACCTGCACACGATGGTCCGGGTCGGCAACCTGGAGGAGGCGCTCGACTTCTACTGCGGCAAGCTGGGAATGGTCGAACTGCGCCGGTTCGACAGCGAGCAGGGCCGGTTCACGCTTGTGTTTCTGGCCGCACCGGCGGATGTGGAGCTCGCCCGTGAGCGGACCGCGCCGTTGCTCGAGTTGACGTACAACTGGGATCCGGAGGACTACACCGGCGGTCGCAACTTCGGGCATCTCGCCTTCGAAGTCGAGGACATCTACGCCACCTGCCGCTCGCTCCAGGAGCAGGGAGTGACGATCAACCGGCCGCCGCGGGACGGCCGCATGGCGTTCATCCGGTCGCCGGACGGGATCTCGATCGAGCTCCTGCAGGCCGGCGGCTCCCTGCCGGTCGCGGAGCCGTGGGCCTCGATGCCGAACGAGGGCACCTGGTAGGAGAAAGGACGCCGGCCTGACGGCTGGCACCTGACTCTCCGCGGGTCAGAAGACCCGCGGCTACATAGCCGGCGGGGACGGCGGCGCACCCAGTTTGCGGCCCTCAGTAGTCGGCGTAGTCCTTCTCTTCGACCAGTTCGGAGCCCAGCAGCTCGTTGATGCTCCGCTTGGCCGCGGCGCGCCGGTCATTCGTGCGATACACCGCCCGCGCGAGCTCGATGAAGCGCTCGCCGAAGTCGCCGTTCCGCTCGCAGTCGCGGATGTCGTCCTCGATCTCCCAGAGACGCTCGTTGATCCGGCGCAGATCCGCGGTGAACCCGTCGAGTTCCGGCGAGGGGTCCAGCGCTTCCTCGCGGGTCGCGGTCAGGCTCCGCAGTTCCCGGTGGACGTTGGCCAGCTTGCCCGGGTCGGCGATCCGCTCGGCCTTGATCTCGAGGATCGTGATCTTGTCGATCAGTTCGCCCGGCGACACTTCGACCTGGAGCACGGTGCCCACGACGGCGCAGACACTACAGCAGTTCGAGCTTCCGGCTCGGCCTCTCAGGCGCGCTCGCGCCGGACCAGTTCGGTTCCGGTGTCGATGACCTTGCCGGCAACCTGCCGCCAGTCGTAGCCGGCCGCGCGCTCCGCGGCCGCGCGCGAGGCGGCGGCGACTTCCGCGGGTGCGGCGAGCAGCCGTTCCAGCAGTCGGGCCAGTTCGGCCGCGTTGGCGGAGGAGCCCCATCCTTCCCGGCCGTCGCGGACGAGCTCGGACACGGCGCTGTTTGGGGACCTGCAGTGCACCACCGGCACGCCGGCCGCCATCGCTTCGAGCGGAAACAGACCGAACCCCTCTCTGGCCGACGGCTGCACCGCGATGGCGGCGCCGGCTACCGCGCGCCAGACGTCCTCGTTCTTCGGCAGCCGGCCGGCGAAGTCGACGACAGATGAGAGATTCTCCCGCTCGATGTGTGCGCGGAGTCCGTCCTCCGCCGGGCCGCCACCGATGATCCGGAGCAGGGCGCCGCGCTCCGTGGCGAGCCGGCGGCCGGTCTCAGTGGCAGCCAGTCTGGCCGTGGCGTCGAGCAGCAGGTCGATCCGTTTCTCCGGGATCAACCGGCCGGCGTACACCAGGGGCGGTGCGGTCGTGTCCAGTTCCGCCGCGAGGGCGCGGATTCTCTCGAACGGAATGCCGTTCGGAATCACATCGACGGTTTCACCGCGGACGTTGGAGACACGGTCCGCGGTGAGCCGGCTGACCGCGACCGCCTGGGTGCCGAAGCGCGCCGACCAATGTTCGCAGAGGGCATAGAAGCGCCACATGCCGGGACTGAACGGCCCTGGAGGCCGGTGCTTTCGCCAGTAGCGGCCCCAGTGCTCGTGCCAGGTGACGAGCAGCGGAATGCGCCGCTTCCGGCAGCGGCGGGCGAGCAGGGGCAGGTGCAGGTAGGGGATGTTCGCGGTCTCGACGATGTCGATGCCGTCCAGCGGAATGCGGCGCACCTGGGAGGCGAGCGTCAGCGCTTCGATGCCGGACCTGCGGCCGCGCGCCACGTAGCGCCGGCTCGCCCTGGCCACCGGTACGACGCGGACGTTGGGGTGGGGTGCGCCGGGACCGTTCGCCCAGCCCGACAGCACGACGTCGTGGCCGAGCCGGCCCAGCTCCCGCGCCAGCTCGTAGTTCCGGTGCTCGACGCCGCCGACCGACTCCGGGTAGATGCAGTCGTAGAAGAACAGCCATCGCAGCGGGCGTTGCGTCATCGCGGAAAGCGTACCCGTCGGCCGCCGAACGGGCGCCGCCCGCAGCCTCGCTGCTAGCGTCGCGGCATATGGGATGGCTGGTACGGGACCTTCCTCCCCGCGAGCGGGCTCTTCGGATCGCCGGGCTTCTTGCCCTGGGCTGGGCGTTGGTCGCCACCATTCTCGCGGTGGGCCCCGACCGGGTGGCCGGCTGGCTGTCGGGACGGACGGCGCCGGCGCCGCCCGAGGCTGTGGCGATCGCCGTCTACGGGTCGCCGGTCGAGGTCGCTTCGCTGCCGGGCTGGGCCGGTGACGCCGTGTCGGAGGCCCTGCCCGCCCTGCTCAGGAGTTGCGATCGACTGCTGGCGCAGCCCGCGGACCGGCCGTTGAAGCCGGTCGAACTGGGCGGTACGCCCGCCGACTGGCGTCCGTTGTGCGGCGCCCTGCGTGGCCTGGGCGATGCGGCTGGCCAGGAGGAGGTGCGCGCGGTCTTTGAGCGCGAGGTGGTCGCTGTGCCGCTTTCCCGAGCGGACGCGGGCGGTGCCGACGGCCGGCCCGGGAACGCCTCCGGCTGGCTTCAGCGGGTCGGTCTCTTCACTGGCTACTTCGAGCCGCATCTCCAAGGCAGCCGGCGACGCAGCGATCGCTACAACGTGCCGCTTTACACCCACCCCTCCGATCTCGTAATGGTCGACCTCGGCCGCTTCCGCGACGACCTGCGTGGCCGCCGCGTGGCCGGCCGTGTACGCGGTGGAAGCCTCGACATCTACGACGACCGCCAGGCCATCGCCGCGGGTTCGCTGGCGGGCCGGGGCCTGGAACTCGTCTGGGTCGACGACGCGGTCGACGCGTTCTTCCTCCACATCCAGGGTTCGGGCCGGATCGAACTCGACGACGGGACGGTACTGCGCGTCGGCTACGCGGCCCAGAACGGTCACCCGTACCACGCGATCGGTCGCACCCTGGTCGACCTGGGCGAGATGGAACTCGCCGAGGTCTCGCTGCAGTCGATCGATGCCTGGTTGCGGGCGAACCCTGGCCGTGCCGGCGAAGTCATGGCGACGAACCCTTCCTATGTCTTCTTTCGCGAGATCCGCGGCGAGGGGCCGGTGGGGGCGCAGGGCGTCGCCCTGACGACGGAGCGTTCCCTGGCGGTCGACCGCCAGCACGTCCCGCTCGGCGTTCCCGTCTGGCTCGACGCGATGATCCCGGCCGCATCGCCCGAGGGGCCGGACGAGCGCCGGCAGTGGCTGCTCGTGGCCCAGGACACGGGCGGTGCGATCCGCGGCTCGGTGCGCGGCGATGTGTACTGGGGCTCGGGCGAAGGCGCGAAGTCGATCGCCGGCCGCATGGCGCACCGGGGCCGCTACTGGGCGCTGGTGCCCCGCGGTCTGGCGTCGCCTCCGTAGCGTTCTCCGGCGCAAGCCCACGCCCCGAAGGCCCTCGCCTGCTCGGTCCTTCGGCCCATCCCATCCTGACACTATGGGCTTGCACCGGACACTCACTCTGTAGCGTTCTGCGGCGCAAGCCCATAGTGTCGGCGCATGGAGACGGTTCGCAACCTGCAACCGGCGGATGCCAGCGGCGGCATCGGCGTCGTCGAGACCCGGTTCGAGCACTTCGACGAACCGCTCGAGCTCCGCTGCGGCGACACGCTGTCCGGTTTCACCCTGGCCTGGGAGCAGTACGGCGAACTCAACGCCGAGCGCGACAACGCGGTGCTCCTGTTCCACGCTCTCACCGGCAGCCACCATGCGGCGGGCACCAACCACGGCGTGCCCGGCCTCGGCGACGCCTGGACCGACGAGATGGTGGTCGGCTGGTGGCACGAGTTCATTGGACCGGGGCGGGCGATCGACACGGACCACTTCTGCGTCATCTGCGTCAACTACATCGGCGGCTGCTACGGATCGACGGGTCCGCTGTCGATCGACCCGTCAACCGGCAAACGCTGGGGGCCGTCCTTCCCCCGAGTGCGCTTCTCGGACTCGGTGCGCGCCGCGATGCGCCTGGTCGACCGGCTGGGAATCGACGTGCTGCACGCCGGGATCGGACCCTCGACCGGCGGCATGGCGGTGCTCGATCTCGCGGTCATGTTCCCGGAGCGGATGCGCAACGTCGTCATCGTCGCCGCCGGCATGGAAGTGACGCCGCTTCAGCGGATCCACAACTTCGAGCAGATCCAGGCGATTGCCAACGATCCGCGGTTCGACGGTGGCAACTACCCGCCGGGGACGGAACTCGAGGGGATGAAGATCGCCCGCCAGATCAATCACAAGACGTTCGTGTCGCTGCGCACCTTGCGGCGGCGGGCGCGGAACATGGTTGCCGAGGCGTCTGGCGTGCCCTGGTACGGCGTGAACCACCCGATCGAGTCCTACATGAGGTACCAGGGCCGGAAGTTCGCGACCCGGTTCGACGCCAACTCCTACCTACGGATTCTCGACGCCTGGAGCCAGTTCGATCTGGCCGCGGCCGCCGGCGCCGGCTCTCTCCAGCAAGCGTTCGAGCGCTGTCGGGACCAGCGCTTCCTCATCTTCTCGATCAACTCCGACGTCTGTTACTACCCCGAAGAGCAGGGCGAACTGATGGCCACGCTCGAGGAAGCCGGCGTGAGTTGCATGAGGATCATCGTCCACTCCGACAAGGGGCACGACTCCTTCCTGCTGGAACCGGCTCTGTACCACCCGCACCTGACCTTCATGCTGGAGGGGCGGGGTTCCTGGCCGTAGTCCTGGCACTCGTTGCACAAGGAGAACCGTCATGTGGTTGCGCCTGCGGCAGATCTGTCTGGTAGCCGAGAAACTCGCCCCGGTCGTCGACGACCTGGAGGCCGTGTTCGACATCGAGGTCTGCTTCAACGATCCCGGCATCGTCCGGTTCGGGCTCGAGAACGCCCTGCTGCCGATCGGCAACCAATTGCTCGAGGTCGTGGCTCCGATCGAGGAGAACACCGCGGGCGGCCGCTACCTGGAGAAGCGCGGCGGTGACGGCGGCTACATGTTCATCACCCAGTGCGACGACCATGCCCCTCGCCGGCGCCGGGTCGAGGAGCTGGGGATTCGCGTGGTCAACGAGTTCGAGCGCCACGGCTTCCAGAACATGCAGCTTCATCCCAAGGACACCGGCGGGACCTTCTTCGAGATCGACTGCCAGACGAACGGCCTGGAACCGGACGGACCGTGGGAACCGGCGGGAGAGAACTGGCAGCGTTGCCGCCGGACCGACGTCGTCGACGCGATCGTGGCGGGGGAGATTCAGACCCCGGATCCGGACCGCCTCGCGGCCCGCTGGAGCGAGATCGCGGAGATCCCGCTGCGCGATGTCGACGGCGTGCCGACGATTCCGTTCGAGAACGCCGACCTGCGCTTCGTGCTGCCCGCCGACGGCCGGCCCGAGGGGCTCGGCGGCATCGATCTGCGCGCGGTCGACGCGGACCGCGCCCGTTCAGCCGCGAGCGAGCGGGGCTGCCTTGGCGCCGATGGCGTGATCCACATCTGCGGCACCCGCATCCGGCTCGTCGACTGACGGCTTCGCGGCAGCGGGCCCGTCCGGTCCCGCGCCGTTGCCGGCGTCGAGGAAGGCGGATCTCCGCCGGCTGCCGTCCCAACGGATATCGGGGAGCAGCACCTCTCGGCTGGCCGCGATCCGGTCGTGATGCGGCAGGAGGTCCTCGAGCATCGCCCGGATCTCCGAGTCCATGTCACGGGTCGGCTGGTAGCCCAGGGCCAGCAGATGATCGTGGTCCGGGTTGTAGTGATGCTCTTCCATTTCCTTGCGCGGGTTCTCGATGCGCCGGATCTGCGGATCGAGACCCATCCCGGAAGCAACCGCGGCGACCTTGGCGGCGAGCTCCGAGATCGTGTACGTCTCCTCGAACTGGTTGAACACCCGGTAATCGCCGGCTTCGGGCGGGTTGTCGACCGCCAGGGTCAGGCACTGCATCGAGTCGCAGATCGGCAGGAAGCCGCGGCGCTGGTTGCCGAGTCCGAACAGGGTCAGCGGCTCGCCGATCACGGACTGGCAGCAGAAGCGGTTGAGCGCGGTGCCGAAGGCCTGGTCGAAGTCGAGCCGGGTGTGGAGCGCGGGGTCGGCCGGATGGTCGGCGGAACTGCCGAAGAAGCGGGTGCCGTAGACCACGCCCTGCATCACGTCGGTGGCCCGGAGCCCGAAGATGCGGCAGGCGAACATCACGTTGTTGCTGTCGTGGACCTTGCTCCAGTGGTACCAGGAGCCGGCCTGGCGGGGGAAGGGCAGGCGGTCGCGGCGGCCGCGGTACTCGATTTCGAAGAAGCCCTCGGGGATGTCCAGGTCCGGCGTGCCGTACTCGCCCATCGTGCCGAGCTTGACCAGGTGCGCCCCGGGCGCCAGATCGCGCATCGCGTAGAGCACGTTCATCGTGCCTTCGATGTTGTTGCGCTGCACCCAGATCGCGTGATCCGCGTCCATCATCGAGTAGGGCGCCGAGGGGCATTCGCCCAGGTGGACGATCGCCTCCGGCCGGGCGTCTTCGAACAGCCGGTAGACGACGTCCCTGTCGGTCAGGTCGTCCTGAACCAGGTGCGGACGCCGGCCGTAGGCGGACTCGAAGGCATCGAGCCGTGCCTCGACGGAGGCCACCGGTAAGGCGGAACGGCCGCCCATCTCGGCGACCCACTCGCGGCGGAAGCCGGCATCGATGCCGGAAACCTCGTGACCGCGGGCAGTCAGGTACTGCGCCAACGGCCAGCCGAGGTAGCCGTCGATGCCTGCTATGAGAACGCGCGTGATTTCACCCCCTGTTGCACTGTGCGGGGATCAGACCGCGTTCTCGGGTGCGAACCGGGAAGATCCCGTGAGGAATCGGGCAAGTCGATTGTAGGGGCTTGCGCCTCGGAACGCTACGGGTAAGGTCCCGTGGTGCTACCTTCCGCCCGCGTGCTCTGGCCCGGAACAAGACCGTCCACGGTTCCGGCATGAGGATTCTGTACGGGGTTCAGGGCACGGGTCACGGCCACCTGGTGAGGTCGGCGGCGATGGTGGCCGGCCTGCGAAGCCGGGGCCACGATGTGCACTGTTTGCTGACCGGGCGGTCTTCGGCAGCGTTCGCCGATCCCGAGATCCGGGCCAGTCACACGCTGCTCGAGGGGTTCACCGGCCAGGCGGCCGGCGGGCGAGTGCGCCTGCTCGGGACCATTCGGCAGTTGCGATTCGCTCGATTCCTGCGCGACGTGCGCAGCTTCGATGCCTCCGGCTTCGACCTCGTGCTGACCGACTACGAGCCGGTGTCCGCGTGGATCGCTCGTCGCTGCCGGCGGCCGAGCATCGGCGTCGGCCACCTGTACGCATTCCACCGGCGCCTGCGACTGCCGGGGCGGACCGGGCCGGCTAGGTGGATGCTGCGCCTGTTCGCTCCGGTCTATACGCCGGTTCGGACCGCCGTGGGTCTGCACTGGCATCGATTCGGCGGCAAGAATCTGCCGCCGACGATCAGTCCCGACCTCGTCGCGGCGGCGGCGGACGGCTCTGCGCGTAGTGATGGCCAGCGGTTCCTCGTCTACCTGCCCGCGGAGAGCGAACAGAGCATCGTGGATCTTCTGCGGCAATTGCCGCAGCGGCGGTTTGTCGCCTACCGACCCGTGCCCGAGCCGGTCGAGCGTGGCAACGTCTCCATCCGCCCCTACGACCGCCAGGCCTTCGTGGCCGATCTGGTCGACTGCGGCGGAGTGATCACGAATGCGGGTTTCTCGCTCGCCAGTGAGGCGCTCCATCTGGGCCGCCGTCTCCTGGTGCAGCCCATTCGCCGCCATCCGGAGCAGTTCCTGAACGGCCGGGCGCTCAAGGCGCTGGGTCTTGGCACCGTCGTCGAGCGGCTGACGGTAGAGCGGATCGAGTCCTGGATGGATACTCCGGAGCCGGCTCCCATGAACTACCCGGACGTGACCCGCCACCTGGTCGACTGGATCGACGGGGGCGCCCAGCGTCCGCTCGGCGAACTGGCGACCGACGTGTGGGACGAAGTCTCGTGGCGACCCGCATGACCGGGCCGCGACCGGCGCGTCCGGCCGATCCGGACCTCGACTTCACTCTCGATCACTACCGGGAGATCCTGGCCCGGATCACCTCGACCCACCGCACCCTCTCGTTCGGTGAGGCGGCTCCCCTGGGTGAGGCGCTGCTCGAAGTGGAGCGCTTCGTCCTCATGCGGCACGACGTCGAGTTCAGTCTCGATGCCGCGCTGATGATGGCGCGGGCTGACCACGACGCCGGCGTTCGCTCGACCTTCTTCGTCCAGATCGGTTCCGACTACAACCTGTTCGAGGCCGACGGCGCCGAGGCGGTGGAATCGATCCTCGATCTGGGGCACGACCTCGGCTTCCACTACGACCTGGGACTGCTGGAGCGTTCGGGCGGCGACCCGGTGGCGCTGGCCGGCCGGGCGATCGAGTTGATCGAGGGCTTCTTCGACACGCGCATCCGGGCCGCCAGCCCCCACATGCCGATGCGGTCGGGCCGGACGCTGCCGATTCCCGGCGTCGTCGACGCCTACGATCCGCTCTACTTCGAGCGGATCAAGTACCTCTCCGACAGCACCCAGGTCTGGCGCGAGGGCGTGGTGACGTCGCTGCTCGACCGCTACGACCAGATTCAGCTCCTCACCCACGAATACCACTGGACGGAGGAGGGTCTGGGCTGGGACGAGTTGCTGTTGCTCGAGGCCGAGTTCAAGTACCAGCGGCTCAGGCGACGCGCCGAGGCGAACATCGAGCGCTTCCGGGAGGGGCTGCGCCTGCGGGCGGAGCGGGACGAGGCGTTTCGGGCAGGGCGCGGCGGGTCGAAGTAGCCTTCGGGTCGATGGATCGGGTGCGTACGGTTCGGGACGTCCTGCTGCGCCCGAGCACCGAGAGCGAGCTCCCTCGTCTCTCCGAACTGACCGAAGTGGTCTACGGCGTCCGGCGCGAGCCGGAGGTGCTGCGGTGGCTTCTCTTCCATCCCGGTCCGGGGCCGGAGGTCGAGTCTTCCGTCGCCGAACGGCATGGGCGAATCGTCGGCCACGTGGCTTCGTTGCACTGCCGCTACCGGGTCCATGGCGGAACGGTGACGGGTGCTCACCGGATGCTGTGGATGGTTGAACACGCTGCGAGGGGCAGGGCCGGCGTCCCCCTTGCCGGCCGAACGCCCGACACGGACTTCGAGGTCGTCCTCGGCGGCACCGCCGCCACCAAGGCCATGCTGGTCATGCGCGGCTTCCGCGAAGTCGGCGAGGCACTCGAAGTACGGCTGAGCACCGCGTCGGCGGGTGTCGCAACGGCCAGGCAGACCGGCCTGGCGCTGGCCGACTTCGATCCTGTAGCGGTCGGCCCGGCCGCTCCCCGGGAAACGCTGGTCAATCTCGCCGAGCCGGACCACCTGGCGTGGCTGGCGGCCTGTCCGGAGCACGACGGACTGCTGTTCACCCTGGAACGGTTCGGGGAGCCTCTCGGTCCGGTCCTGCTCTACGTCAACCGGGCGAACGATCCACCCACCGGCCGGATCGTCCACATGCCGTGGCTTGAAGAGGATGCGGATCTGGCGCTGCTCGCCATTCTCGACCGGCTGGGCCGGGAAGGCTGCGCCGAGGCGACCGTCCTGACCACGGAAGAGGGCCTGTTGCGGGCCACGGAGTCGCTGGGCGGCGAGGTCTTCTACCGGCGTCCGCTCTGGTTCCGCAACCCGAACCGGGCCGTAGAGCCGGCCCGCTTCTATCTCACCTACATGGAGGGGGACCTCGCCTATCGGCGGGTGTGAGGCGTCGCTAGGCGTGCGGCGTCACCAGGTACTTCTCGCCGGTCGCCTGCTTGGCGTAGACCGCGATGGACGCCGGATCGAGGGCCTGCCGCAGCGTGATCGTCTTCGCGTAGCTCGACGCGAAGGTCGTCCTGATCTCCGCGGCGACCCGCTGCCGGAGGCGTTCCGAGGCCTCGTAACCTATGCGGCGCAGGAAGTGGGGCAGCAGCCAGCCGCCCAGCCCCCAGGCCATGCCGAAGTTGCGGGTCAGGACAGTCTGGCTGCGGTCGAGCCCGCCGTAGATGTAGACCTGCTTGTGGGTCACCGAGCCGTAGCGGCTGTACTCGGGGGCGTTGGCGGACAGCGCCGCCTCCATCGCGGTGAGGATCTGGCCGGCCAGCTTGCCGCCGCCGGTGGCGTCGAAGCCGAGCGTCGCGCCGGTGTCGGAGATCGCGGCGACGAGGTCGGCCATGAAGGTCTCGGTACTCAAGTTGACGACGTGGGTGGCGCCGATGCCGCGCAGGAGTTCCTCGTGTTCCGGCCGGCGGACGACGTTGACCAGCGGCACGCCGTCCGCGGTGCATATCTTCTGGAGCATCTGGCCGAGGTTGGAGGCGGCGGCGGTGTGGACCAGGGCCGTGTGGCCCTCGAGCCGCATCGTCTCGACCATGCCCAGGGCGGTCAGAGGATTGACGAAACAGGAGGCGCCTTCCGCGGGCGTCGTGCCTTCGGGCAGTGACAGGCACTGCCGGGCCTCGGCCAGCCGGTACTCCGCGTACATCGAGCCGCCGAGGACGGCGACCGTGCGGCCGATCAGGGCCTGAGCGGCCGGCGACGAACCGGCGGCGACGACCACGCCGGCGCCCTCGTTGCCGGTCGGTATCGCCTGGTCGAGGCGACCGGCCACCAGCCGCGCCAGTCCCCTGGGGAGGTCGGCGACTACCACGGGGCCGTGTTCTCCCTCCGACGCGCGGACCGTGGAGACGTCGGCGGGGCCGAAGAGGACACCCAGGTCGGACGGGTTGATCGGCGACGCCTCGACCCGGATGACGACCTGGTCCGGACCGGGTTCCGGCACCGGGACCCTGACCAGCGCCAGTTCGACGGTACCGCCGCCACCGTCATCGGCGCGGATCGTGGAACGGAGGGCGAGGCCGTCGGCGGGGAGTTCGGTCATGAGTCGATTCCGGTGTTGGTTGAAGCGGCAAGCGGCGGCGAAGGCTATCGCGGCTCAAGCGCGTCGGACGACTATGCTCTTGCCCCGGATGCCGCATGTCGTCTGCTCGCTTGAAGCGGCCTGCCGGCGGCCGTTCGACGCTCGGGGCCCGCTCGAGTTCTTCGCGGTTCGCGCGCTGCCGGGCGTAGAGGTCGTCGACACGGAGCGCCTGCTCTACTGCCGGACGATCGACCTAGCGCGAATGTCGCCGGGTACGCCGGAAGGCGGTCCGCGGCTCGGCGTCCTGCGCGTCGATTTCGGCAGCTCCGTCTCACACTGGGTGCGCCGGCGCCCTCGCCGGCATCAAGCGCGATGCCGCGAAGCGGCGAGCCCAAGTCGCTTCCACATGAGAGCGGAAGTCCATGCCACTGCGAGTGGACGGCTCGAATCGCATCTTGAGGAAGAGGTCGAACGCCGAGTGCGGCGGCTGTTCGACCTCGACGCGAACCCTGACGCCATTGACTCCGTCCTGGGCCGTGCCCCCGAACTGGTTTCAGGCGGCCAGATCCCGGGCGGCTTGCGGATTCCGGGCGCTTGGGACCGCTTCGAGACCGCGGTACGGGCGGTCCTGGGACAGCAGATCTCGGTGGCCGGCGCTCGCACGCTGGCCGGGCGGCTGGTTTCCGCGCTGGGCGCCGAGCTGCCGGAATCGCTGCGTGCCCCCGGTCTGGAGCGCACCTTCCCGTCGCCGGAGCGGGTTGCCGCGTTCGACCTGCGGACGATCGGTCTGCCCGCGTCCCGAGCGCAGGCGCTGCGGGCGATGGCCGCGGAGGTGGCGGCCGGCCGCCTGCGCCTGGACGCGGAGCCGGCGGAGGTCCGCGAGCGGCTGCTCGCGATCAAGGGCGTCGGCCCGTGGACGGTCGAGTACGTCGCCATGCGCGCGCTCGGCGACGCCGACGCCTTCCCGGCCAGCGACCTGGGCCTGCGCAAGGCGGTGAACGCCACCGAACCGCCGGGCGCGGTCGAACTGGAGGCGATGGCCGAGAACTGGCGACCGGTGCGCGCGTACGCCGCGATCCTGTTATGGCGTCGAGGCGGCGGCGGGTAGGCTGAACCCGAACGGACCCCGACCGATGACCGCGACCTACCACGCCTTCGACACGCCGATCGGAGCCCTCCGCCTGGTGGGCGGTGAAGACTCGATCATTCGCATCGAGTTGCCGAACCGGGCGGCGGAATCACCGGACCCGGCCTGGACGGACTCCCGTGGCGCATTGCCTGCGGCGCTTGGCGAAGCGAAACGGCAGCTCCGGGAGTACTTCGCCGGCGAGCGGCAGGACTTCGACCTGCCGCTTTCTCTTCACGGCACCGCGTTCCAGCGCCGCGTATGGACCGAACTGCGGCGCATCCCGTTCGGCGAAACGATCTCGTACGGCGAGCTCGCGGCGCGGATCGGCAAGCCGACGGCTTCGCGTGCCGTGGGGGCCGCGAACGGCCGCAACCCGCTGCCGGTCGTTGTGCCCTGCCATCGGGTGATTGGCAGCGATGGCCGGCTGACCGGCTTCGGCGGCGGTTTGCCGACGAAGCAGGCGTTGCTGGACCTGGAACGGCGGGTGGCGGGACGGCAGCTGGTGCTTACGCCGGTGCTAAGCTCGCGCGCGACTTCGTAGGCAGTTTCCCAGCCCGAGCGACCTCCACCTGGAGATTCCGAATGCGCACACTCCGCTTCGCATTGACCGCGACCGCAGCCGCCTTCATCTTCGCTGGCGCCGCCATCGCCGCGCCGCCGGCCACCGAAAACTGGCCGGCTTTCCGCGGCCCGGATGCGATGAGCGTCGCCGACGACGACCCACGCCTGCCGGAGACCTGGAGCACGACGGAGAACGTGGCCTGGGCCGTCGACGTGCCGGGCCTGGGGTGGTCCTCGCCGATCGTGCAGGGCGATCGCGTCTACGTGACCACGGTATGGAGCGAGGGAGACGTCGAGGAGCCGAAGAAGGGTCTCTATCTTGGTGGCAACCGGATGCAACCGTCCGCCGACCAGCACCACTGGTCGGTCTTCTGCTTCGAGGTGGAGACCGGCGAGAAGTGCTGGGAGCGGGAGGTGCTGGTCGGAGCGCCGGACTTTCCGCGCCATCTGAAGAACACCTACGCGTCAGAGACTCCGGTCACGGACGGCGAGCGGATCTACGCCTACTTCGGCAACGTCGGCGTCTTCGCCTTCACGCTGGATGGCGAGCCGCTCTGGGAGCAGCGCTTCGAAGTGGTCCGGACGCGATTCGGTTGGGGGACGGCGGCGTCGCCGGTCGTACACAACGGGCAGCTCTACGTCGTGAACGACAACGAGGACCAGTCCTTCCTGATGGCCCTCGATGCGGCGACCGGCGAGGAGCTGTGGCGCGACGCCCGCGAGGAGGGGAGCAACTGGGCCACGCCCTTCGTGTGGGAGAACGAGCTCCGCACGGAGGTGATCACGCCAGGTACCGACCAGGTGCGCTCGTACGACGAGCAGGGGAATCTCCTGTGGCACTTCGGCGGCATGTCGTCCATCGCGATTCCGCAGCCGTTCTCGAAGTATGGCCTGCTCTACGTGTCGTCTGGCTACATCGGTGATCAGGTCCGTCCTGTCTACGCGATCAAGCCAGGCGCCGAAGGCGACATCACGCTGGAGAAGGACCAGCAGAGCAACCGCTGGGTGGTCTGGTATCAGCCCCAGGCCGGCGCCTACAACCCGACGCCGCTGATCTACCGCGACCGCTTCTACACCCTGCTCGACCGGGGCTTCTTCACCGCGCACGATCCGAAGACGGGCGCCGAGGTCTACGGCAAGCAGCGGATCGAACGCGGCTCGGGCGCCTTCACGGCGTCGCCCTGGGCCTACAACGGCAAGGTCTTCGTGCTTAGCGAGGACGGCGACACGTTCGTGATCGAGGCCGGCGACGAGTTCAAGGTCGTGGGCAAGAACTCGCTCGACGAGATGGCCATGTCGACGCCGGCGATCGCCGACGGCAGCCTCTACGTCCGCACCCGGAGCAAGTTGTACCGGATCACGAATCAGGCGGGCGGCGCGAGCGGGCCCTGAACGCCGGGCCTGCCGCGGCCGCGCTCTGGTTCGGCCTCGCGGCGCTCGCGCAGCCGGCGGCCGCTGTCGACTTCGACGCGGTAGCGCCGGTGTTCCGGAGCCGCTGCGCCGGTTGTCACACGGAGGGTGGTCCGGCGCCGTTCGCGCTGCGGACGTTCGAGCAGGCGCGCGCCTGGTCGTCCTCGATCCGCCGGGCGGTCGCCTCGGGGGCGATGCCTCCATGGCACGCCGACCCGCGCTACGGCGAGTTCGCGAACGACCGGCGTCTGCCGGCTTCGGAGAGAGCGAAACTGCTGGCCTGGATCGATGGCGGCAGCCTGCCTGGAGCCTCTTCGCTCGAGGCAGCGCGGGAAGAACGGCCCGCATCATCCGGGAGAATCGACTGGAGCATCGGCGTTCCCGATCTCGTCTTCGAGCTGCCGGAAGAGGTGACGGTACCCGCGGCCGGTGAGGTCCCGTACCACGGCTACCGCGTGGAAACGGGTCTGGCCGAGGACGTCTGGATCCAGGCGGCGGAGACGCGGCCCGGCAACCCGGCCGTGGTCCATCACATCATCGTGCAGGCGCTTCCGGCCGCGGGCGCGGCGCCCTTGCCCGGCGGCGGCGATCCGCGCACGGCGGGGGATCTCGGCGGGTACGCGCCAGGCACCGGCCCCCTCGTCATGCCGCCGGGGGTCGGCCGCCGGCTTCCGGCCGGCGCCGTGCTCGACTTCCAGATGCACTACACGCCGACCGGAAGGGAAGAGACGGACCGGAGCCGGATCGGCCTGGTCCTGGCGGCCGAGCCGCCTCGCCACGAATCGCTCACCGCGCTCTGCTCGACCCCCTTCCTGTGGATTCCGGCGGACGAGCGGGACGTCCGGTTCGAAGCGGAGCTGACCTTCCCGCGCGCCACCCGCCTGCTGTCGCTCAGGCCGCACATGCACCTGCGCGGCGACACGTTCGAGTTCCGGGCGGAGTACCCGGACGGACGCTCCGAGATTCTGCTCCTGGTCACCGGCTACGACTTCAACTGGCAGACGACCTACCGGTTCGCCGAGCCCAGGCCGCTTCCCGCCGGGACCCGGCTTCGCTGCACGGCGACCTACGACAACAGCGGCGCCAACCCGCTGAACCCCGATCCGGCCCGGGACGTCTCCTGGGGACGTGAGACGACGGACGAGATGATGATCGGCTTCGTCGACTACTACGAGGTGGAGGACTAGCGCCTAGGCTGGGTTCCACTCGCCGCGGGCGACGGCGGGGACGAACTCGTCGAGGCCTTCGGGCGGGTAGTCGACGGCCCGGCCGAGTTCGGCGCTCATGTAGGCGGCCATCAGCAGGCGGGTGACCTCGAGGCCGTCCTCGAAGGTCTCCCGCGGCCGCTCCCCGCGCCGGAAGCTCTCCACCATGTGCCGGTTCTCGGCGTCGTAACCGTAGGCGGCCGGTTCGTTCGGGAGCACCGGCATGAGGCCCATCTCGGCGTTCTGCTTCTCGACCAGGTCCTCGCCGGTGTGCTGCTCGAGGTCACGGCTGAAGAAGAGTTCGAGTTCCGTGTCGAGGCTGTTGGCCCGCATCGAATACTCCGGCCCGAGCAGTTCCATCGACAGCCGCAGGCCGGCGCCCACGTAGCTCCACGAGGTCGTCGCCTCGACCACCAGGGGCGTGCCGCTCTCGTCCTCGTACTCGACCATCGCCCGGGCGAAGTCCTCGGCCGGTCGACGTACGTAGTCGACGGTGTCTCCGTACTGGTCACGCAGCTTGCGGGCGTACTCGGGACGCTGCCATTTGAGGCAGTGGATTTGGGCGTGGACACGCTTCGGGGTCAGGCTGTTGCGCGGCTTGCCGGGTTCGGTGAGCAGGAAGCGCGCGGCCTCGACCGAGTGGCACATCATGTCGTTCAGCACACCGCCGCCCTGGAGTTCGCCTTGCCAGAACCAGGCGTTGTGCGGGCCGGAGTGTTCCTCGGCGGCGCGCGCCAGGTACGGACGTCCGGCCGCCCGGGCGCCGCGCTCCCAGGCCAGCTCGCGGCCTCTGACGACCGCGGGGCTGAATACCTGGTTCTCGAGGTAGCCGTCCAGGACGCCGATCTCGTTCACGAGCTCGACCATCCGCAGCGCTTCGCCGGCGTTGCGGGCGAGCGGTTTCTCGCAGGCGATGCCGACCAGGCGGCCGCGGCCGCTGGCGACGGTCTCCGCGATTTCCTCCATGTTGGCGATCCGATGGTCGTTGCGGCCGCAGAGCCAGATCGCGTCGATGGCTTCGTCCGCGACCATCGCCGCGATCGACTCGTAGGCCCTGGCGTCGCCGACGTCGAGTTCGGCGGCGAGCGCCGCCGCGGACTCGGCGCTCTCGCGGTTCGGGCTCCATACGCCCCGTACGTCGGCGCCCCGGACGGCGGTCCAGGAGCGGATGTGGAAGCGGGCGATGAAGCCGCTGCCGACGAAACCGATGCCGAGAGGTCGCTGGGCAGGCATGCGTGAGCGGTCTCAGCCGGCCGAGGCCTTCAGTTCCCTCGCCTCTGCGATCCAGCGTTCGACCATCGACGCCGACGGCGCGCGGCGGCTCAGCTTCTTTTCCGCCTTGACGGCGCTCATCTTGAGCGCGAGGTTCAATGCCCGGCGGCGGCTCAAGTCCCGCACGGTACGGACGCCCGAGGCGACGAGCAGCTCCGCGAAGTCCGCGCCGACGCCTCGAATGCGCATCAGGTCGGCCCGGTTGACGAACCTCTGGATCTGGCGCTCGGGAAGTCCGGTGCGTTCCGAAAGGCGCCGGCGTTCGCGGCGGTCGCGGCAGGCGGCGAGGAGACCGTCCGTGGTCCGGATTCCGGCCTTCGCCAGTTTGGCGGCAACTGCGGGACCGACGCCTCCGATCTTCCGGACGCCGTAGGGCATCAACCTACGGTGCGGAAGGGCGGCGTCACCTGTTCGCCCTTACTCGCCTTCGAAGGTGAGGTTCAGGCCCTCGACGTCGGCGGTGACTTCGACTTCAACCGTCTGTTCGCCGAGCTTCTCGTGCCAGAACACGAGTTCGTAGGAGCCGGCGGGAAGCGCGTCGATCCGGTACTTGCCGTCGCTGCCGGTAGTGGAATGGAAGGAGTGCTCCAGGACGAAGACATAGGCGGACATCCAGGGATGGACGTCGCACTTCACCTGAATCGGCTTCTCGGGCGCCCTGAAGGACTTGATCCTCGTGCCGCGCGCGGGCTGGCCGATGTTGAACGGGCGGTTCGCCTTGGCCAGGGCGCGGACATTGTGGAGAGTCGGGTCGTCGTTGACGATCTCGATGTCCTGTTGCACGCGGACGCCGATGATCCGCGGCGTGTAGAGGCAGCCACGCTGCTCCAGCCGGACGGCTTCCTCGGGCGTGTCGCCGGCGGCGCCTTCGGGCGCCTCCCGCAGATAGACGAAGACGTTCTCAACAGCGCCGTCGTCGCCGACCAGGCTGTCGCGCGAGAGGACGCGCTTTCCTTCGTACATCGCGGCGCAGTTCGGGTCGGCGTCCATGCGCAGCGGGTAGCGCTTGAGCGATTCACCTTCGTAGGTGACCGTGCCGCTGATGCTGAAGTCCGCGGCGGTGGCGGCACTGCCGGCGAACAGGACGCCGGCGGCCAGCGCCCAGGCGGCGATGACAGGGCCTGAGCCGCGGGCGCGCAGGTGACGCATCGATCGTCGTCTCGTCGCCGTCAGCGGGAGTAGTACTCGATGACCAGCGGCACTTCGCAGACGATCGGAACCTCGTCCCGAACGGGTGTGCTGCGCAGGGTCGCCTGATAGCCGGTTTCGTCCGTCTCCACGTAGGTGGGGACCGTCACGCCGCGCGGCTCGTTGAAGCAGCGGAGTTTCCGGCTCTTCTCCCGCACCTCGACGACGTCGCCTTCCTTCACGCCGTAGGACGGTATGTTGACACGCCGGCCGTTGACCAGGATGTGGCCGTGGCCGACGAACTGGCGCGCGGCGAACACGCTGGGCGCGAAGGCCCGATGGACGACCGAGTCGAGACGGGTCTCGAGCAGGCCGACCAGATTGTCGCCGGTCACGCCCCTCATCCGCGATGCCCGCTTGTAGTAGTTGCGGAGCTGACGCTCGCTGACGTTGTACTGGTAGCGCAGCCGTTGCTTCTCGAGGAGCTGGCGCCCGTAGTTGCTCTGGCGCCGCCGCCGCTTCAGCCCGTGCATGCCCGGCGGATGGCCCTTCTTTTCCATGTAGCGCGCGGCCTTGGGCGTCAGTGGGATGCCCAGCTTGCGCGAGAGCTTGACCTTGGGCCCGTTGAACTTCACGTGGTGTATCTCCGAATGTCCTGTGCCGAATGTCTTAGGGGTTTCCGCCGCTCGATCCGCGCGCGGGCACCGGGCCGATCTCTCTTCCCGATGGTTCGGTTCGACCGGCGTCGTGGCCCCTGGTCGCCTGGCCGGGGCTGGCTGGCGCCTGCAGCGGAGCGCGGATTGTAGCAGCGAGTCGCCGCCGGCCCAAGCCCGCATCCGGTCCCGTTTGGTTTCAGGGATGCGCTTCCGTCTCGGTCGCTTCGTCGAAGAGACTCCGCTGGTTCGTGCGACGCCGGAACGCCGCCGTCGACGGGCTCCCGGTGCGCCCGTTTCCGCCGCCGCCGAGCCCGACCCGGCGGCGCACGGTCTCGAACAGTCTGCCGATCTGTTCCGCGTACTCCCCGCCGCCCTTCATCCGGTGGTGGAAGCGGGGGTCGTTCAGGTCGCCGTCACGCGCTTCCCGCAGCCGGTTCAGCACCCGGTCGCGACGATCCGGGAAGTGGGTCGCAAGCCAGTCGGAGAAGAGCTCCCGAAGGCCGTGGGGCAGGCGGACCAGGATGTAACCCGCTCGGCTCGCCCCGGCTTCGGCCGCCGCTTCCAGGATCGCGGGGATCTGGTCGTCGTTCAGGCCGGGGATGATCGGCGCGGTCATCACGCCGCAGGGGATGCCGGCGGCGCTCAGTTCACGCAGCGCGGCGAACCGCCGCCGCGGAGTTGAGGCCCGGGGTTCCATTCGCGCCGACAGCGAGGCGGAGACGGAAGTGATCGAGAGGTAGACGCCGCAGGCCTGGAATCGGTTGAGTTCCAGGAGCAGGTCGATGTCGCGCGTGACGAGGTGGTTCTTGGTGATGATCGCCACCGGGTTGCGGAACTCGGCAAGGACTTCCAGACAGCGCCTGGTGATCCGGAGCTTTCGTTCGATTGGCTGGTAAGGGTCGGTGACGCCGGAGAGCACGATGACCTGGGGTTTCCAGCGCGGGCTCAGGAGCGCCTTCCGAAGCAGGTCCGGCGCACGCTCCTTGACGAGGATCCGGCTCTCGAAGTCCAGCCCGGCGGAGAAGCCGAGGTACTCGTGGGTCGGACGCGCGTAGCAGTAAATGCAGCCGTGCTCGCAACCGCGGTAGGGGTTCAGGCTGTACTCGAAGCCGAGGTCCGGCGAGTCGTTGCGAGACAGGATGGTCCTGGATTCGTCCCGGAACAACTCGGTCGGCGGTGCGTCGCCGCGTTCGGCGGCGCTCTCGCCCGGTTCGAAGTCGATGTCGATTCGCTCGAAGCGGTTACGAGGGTTGACCGCGGCGCCCCGGCCCCGCAAGGCGCCGGAGGCAGTCACCGCGGGACGCGGTTCGTTGATGCAGGGAGTCCGAGAGGCGCTCACGAGCGCACGAGCCTAGCATGAACTTACGCTCTGTTTGCGGTTGGCGCGCGAGTCCTCTGACCCGCTGCCGCCGAAGGCGGCCAGGAAACGTCTTGCGAAGCCCGTCGACTTTCCGCCGTCAGCTCAGAGTCAGCCGAGGGTTCCCGAGACGGGCCCCTCGTGCGCGAGCGATCACCCCGGCTCCATCGAGGCCTTGGGCCTTCAGGTCTCTCAAGAGGATGTCGGCGCGCTTCGCATCGACCGCCAGTACGAGTCCGCCGGCCGTCTGGGGGTCGAAGGTCAGGTCGAGACGGGCACTCCTGGCGTTTGGGGTCTCGACCGGGACGGGCAGCCGGGTGTTCTGGTCGTGACTCGTGCTCCGCTCGCCTCGGTCAAGCAGCTCCAGTGCACCGGGTAGCACGGGCAGGGCGCTCAGGTAGACGTCGATGTTCACGCTGCTTGCCTGGACCACTTCGCCCAGGTGGCCAGCCAGGCCGAAGCCGCTGACGTCGGTCGCGGCTGCCACGCCGGCTCGCCTGGCCGCCTCCATCGCGCCACGGTTGCTCGTCTGCATCGAGGCGAGGCAGGTCCGCAGCCAGCGACCGGGACAGAGGCCCATCCGGTCGGCGGCAAGCAGTACGCCGGAGCCCAGTGGCTTGGTCAGGACCAGGGCGTCGCCGGGCCGGACCCGGCTCTTGAGCAGCAACTCCCGGCCGTCTTCCGGCACACCCTCGACGTGGAAGCCGACGACCAGTTCAGGCCCGGTGTTCGTGTGGCCGCCCAGGAGCAGCACGCCTTCCGGGTCGAGTGCCGCACGGGCGCCCGCCAGGACCTGGATCAGGAGTTCCTCGGCGGTCTCGCCGTCGGCCTCCTGGGGCAGCGTGACCAGGGCCTGGGCGAACCGGGGCGTCACCCCGGTGGCGTGGAGATCGGAGCAGGCGTTGACAGCGGCTATCCGGCCCACGAGCCAGGGGTCGTCTGTGAACGCGGGGAAGGCGTCCAGCGAGGCGACGATGCGATCT
Organism: Acidobacteriota bacterium; assembly: GCA_011525365.1. Lineage (GTDB taxonomy): Bacteria > Acidobacteriota > Thermoanaerobaculia > Multivoradales > Multivoraceae > Multivorans. The sequence goes on along the minus strand of WTGQ01000002.1, from coordinate 2,992,019 downwards.
CCCGCCGGCGTCCGGTAGGCGACCGCGTCGTCCGGCGTCCCAGTGTCCAGAATGACCTGGTCCAGGAGGACCTGGTCGCCTTCTGCCTCCGGCCGGGCGTCCAGGCCTGCCCGCGCCAGCGCCCTGGCCAGCCGGTCGGGTCCTACCTTCGCCGCGCAGCCGCCGCAGAACATCGGGGCCGACTGAGGCTCGCCGTTCGCTCCGTGCGCTTCGGGACCTGCCCTCATGGCGCCGAACCCGGGCAGCGCCGCGCCCTCCGGGTCGAGCGCCTGGAAGCGCTCCATGAAGCGGCGGTCGATCCGGTCCTTGAGCCGCATGACCCAACGACCCTCGAAGGCGGCGCCCCACTTGGCGCCGGCCGCGCGCCCGTCGCCGAGGTTGAGCAGAGCCAGAAAGTCACCCTGCGGCCGGTACCAGCGGAGTCGCTGCCCTGTCTTCAGGCGCTCCAGGTTCTCGATCAGGTAGGGCCCCATGCGCACCGCGTAGACGCCCGCACGAGGACGGTTCGGCTGGTCGATCAGGGTCGCGCAGTCGCCGACGGCGAAGATGTGGTCGTGGCCCTCCACCTGCAGGGTGGGCCGCGTGCGGGCGAAGCCGCGATCGCAGAGGGGCAGGTCGGAGCCCCGGAAGATTGGCAACGCGGCGGCGCCGGTCACCCAGAAGGTCAGGTCGGAGTCGAGCGTTCGACCGTCTTCGAGACGCACGCCGTGCTCCTCGACGCCGGCGACGGTCGTGTCGACCAGGGTGCGGAGGCCGCGCTCGCGTGCCGCCGCCTCGATTCGCCGCGTCAGCGCCGGGTGGTAGCCGGGCAGGATGCGGTCGCCCGCCTCGACGATCGTGACCCGAGGCTCCAGGTCCAGACCGCGCAGCCGGGAGTCGATGCAGAACGCAAGTTCGATGCCGCCCGCGCCGCTGCCGACGACGACCACGTTCGGCCGCTGGCTGGTCAGCGCCTCGACGCGGCCGGAGATCGCCGCCGCCAGCCGGTTGATCGGCCGCGTGGGGACCGCGTGTTCGCGCACGCCGGGCAAATCGAGGCCGGCTACAGTCGATCCAACGTCGAAGGAGGCGATGTCGAAGGGGAGCGGCTCGCGGCCCTCGACCAGAACGCGCCGGTTCGTCGCTTCGACGCCGGTGCAAGGCGCGAGAACCACGCGGACGCCCGCCCGGCGCGCCAGCGGCACCGCGTCGATCTCCAGTTCATGCCGCTCGTACTGTCCGGCAACCAGCCCCGGCGCCATGCCGGAGTAGACGGCAATGGGCGTGTCGACGACGAGGGTCGCCTCGACCGCGGGATCCGGGTGCATCATCCAGTGGCGGAGGACCTGGATGTGGGTGTGCCCGGCGCCGACCAGGACGACCTGCGGCATCAGTGCGTGTCTGCTGGGTCCGCGGCCCGCACCGCGCCGGACGCTTCGAGACCGGCAATCCGCTCCGCGCCGTAGCCCAACTCCGCGAGCACTTCGCCCGTGTGCTCGCCGAGACACGGCGCGGGCCTCCGGATCGTCCCCGGCGTCTGCGAGAAACGCCAGGGCACGCCGGCCATGCGCAGGTTGCCGAGTTGCGGGTGCCGGACGACCTGACTCATCGCCATCGCCTCGACCTGCGGATCGTCGAAAAACTCCTCGGCTGAGCGGACGGCGGCGCAGGGAACGCCGACCGCGACCAGCTCCGCCTCCAGTTCCCGCGCCGGTCTCGAGGCGACGATCGGGTCGATCTCGGCGCTCAGCTCGGCGGCGCTGCCGACCCGTTGGGGGTTCGTCTCGTAGCGCGGGTCACTGGCCAGGTCGTCGCGGCCGATTGCCCCGCAGAACAGCCGCCAGAACTTGTCCGTACCGGCGGCGATGAAGATCGGCCCGTCGGCGGCGGCGAACATGCGGTAGGGGAAGATGCCGGGAGGCCCGGTGATCTCGGCCTCGAGCGGCTGGAGGTAGGACTGCGCCTGGGCGGTCATGATCGCCTGCAGCAGAGAGGTCTCGATGTACTGGCCCTCGCCGGTGCGTTCGCGGTGGAGGAGGGCGGCGTTGATCGAGCACACCGTGAGCACGGCGGCCATGTAGTCGGAAACCGCCACCGGGCAGATGGCGGCGACGCCGTTCATGAGCTGCTGCAGGTGGGCCGCGCCGGCCATCGACTGGAGCACCGGGTCGTAGCCGGGCCGCTGGGCGTACGGCCCGCTGCCGCCGAAGGCGCTGGACGAGGCGTATACCAGGCCCGGGTTGTGGCGGCTCAGGGTGTCGTAGTCGATGCCGAGCCTGGCCGCGACACCGGGACGGAAGTTCTCCATCGCCACGTCGGCTTCCCGGGCCAGGTCGTAGATCACCTGCCGGCCCTCCTCCGTCTTCAGGTTGACCGCGATACCGCGCTTGTTCCGGTTCCAGGCCTGGAACATCCGGCTCTCGCCTTCGATGAAGGGTCCCCAGTGGCGGGCGTTGTCGCCGCCAGGCGCTTCGATCTTCAGGACATCGGCGCCCATGTCGCCGAGCAGCATGGCCCCGTAGGAGCCGGCGATGAAGCTCGTGAAGTCGAGGACCCGGATGCCGTCGAGCGGACCGGCCGAACCGGACTCGGGCGAAGGCGTCTCAGACATTCGGCGATTGTAGCCGCGCCGAACCTCCTCGGGCCTACTCCACCAGCTCGACGTTATCGATCTCGATCCAGAAGGCGCCGAGTTGCGTCGGCCCGCCGATGAAGAACGCCCAGGCACCCGAGGGATCGAGACCGCTGAACGAGGACAGCGGGATCTCGATCCGGTCCCATTCCTCTCCGGCCTCGAAGGACGCGGCGGCCGGCTGCATTCCCAGGCTCTCGGCGAACGCCATCGCCTGGTAGGTCGCGCCCTCGCCGCGGGCGTCGAAGGCCAGGGCGCGGATGCCGCCGGCGTCGACCGGGTCGTTGAACCGGGCACCGAGCAGGACCATGACCCCGGACCACGGAAAGGCGAAGCCCTCCTTGATCTCGCCCTCGATTCGCAGGGCGTTGCCGCTCCCGTCGCGGGACACCGCGCCGGTTGTCACCGTCGACTTGCCGCCGGCGAAGGCGTCGGTCGAGTGCGACCACTTGGGGGGCAGCGTACGGGCGGCCAGGTCCTCGAAGTCGCTGAGCAGTGTGGGTTCAAGGCGGGGCCGGCCGGTCGTGGGTTCGGCGCTTCGCCGCTCGAAGCGGGTTCCGTCCTTCCAGATCGCCGCGATGTCGCGGGTGGCGCGCACGTCCGCGGTCGCATCGCCGCGAACCAGGATCAGGTCGGCCTTGAGGCCTGCCGCGATCCGGCCGCGGTCGCCCAGATCGAATGCGTCGACGGGCGCGGCGGTGGCTGTCCGCAGGGCCTCGACTGGAGTCAGGCCGGCGCGAACCAGCAGCTCGAGTTCCCGATGAACGCTCGCGCCATGGGTGGTACCAGGATTCGGCGCGTCCGAGCCGGCCAGGATCGGCACTCCGGCGGCGTGCAGCGCTCCGACATCGGCCAGGATGTTCGCCATCAACTCGGGGTCCGGTTCCCGGCCGAAGTCCCGCCCCAGACCGCCTCGTTGCTCAGGCGTGAGGAAGGGAGCGATCAGCGGATCCGCCGCCAGCTCCGGACCGCCACCGGTAGCCGCGATCGTTTCGAGCACGGCGAGCGTGGGGACGACGAAGATTCCGGCCTCGCGGGCCGCTTCGACGATCTCCGCGCCTCCGGCGCCTTCGAAGTACATGTGGACCAGGCCGTCGGCGCCCGCGGCGATGACCTCACGAGCCGCCTCCGCCGTGCTGATGTGGAAGACGGCCAGCAGGTCGTGGCTGTGCGCGGCGGCCACGATCCGGGGCAGGGTCGAGACCGCGAACGTCGGCAGCGGCCGCCCGGCGGCTCCGGCTTCGTAGATCACCTTGATGAAGTCGGCGCCCGCGTCCACCCGGTCGGCGATGAAGGCCTCGGTCTGCTCCGGGTCGTCCAGAGTGGGCAACGCGACGCCGAACTGCGTGCCGTGACCGCCCGCGACGGTGGCGGGACCGCCGGCGAAGACGTCGGCCCGGTCGGGAACCGCTCCCGCTGCCTGCTGCCGGCGCCAGTTCGCTGCCATGGGCTCCGCGGTCAGCATGTCCAGAACGGTCGTGACGCCGAAGTTCAGCGCCTGCTGCAGCGCCGGCCCGAAATTGTGGGTATGGCTGTCAATCAGGCCCGGCAGCAGGGTCATGCCGGCGCCGTCAACGATCGTCAGGTCGTCCCCGGCGCCTTCCGGAACGCGGGTTCCGGGCGTGACGGACTCGATCGTGCCGGCGCGAAACACCACGGTGGCGGCGTCGAGCACGTCGTCGCCGGTGAACACACGGGCGCCCTGAACGACGGTGGCGGTCGATTGGGCGAGAAGTCCGCCGGCGAGCGCGGGAAGGCAGCAGATCGCGACCGCGGCGACGCGGAGCAAGCGGAGCGAGAGTGACGGCATGGTTCACCTTTCCCGGAGGTCGGACCTCCGATGATGAGCGCCCCGATCGACGTATGCTAGTGAAGACCGGCGACGACCGCGACCAAGGGAGAACCCGTGAAGATCAAGCTCGATATCGACTGCACGCCCGAGGAGGCGCGAGCCTTTCTCGGCCTTCCCGATGTCGCCGGGGTTCAGAACGAGATGCTCGAGAAGGTCCGCGACCGCATGGTCGCCAACCTGAAGTACGCCGACCCGCAGGAGATGTTCCGGTTCTGGTTCCCCGGCGCGGCCGCGCGCATCGCGGCGCGTAGTGTCTCTGGAACCGACTCCGAGGACGGGGATTAGGGCGCCGGCTACGCTCCCGCTCCGGCCTCCAGCCCCGTCACGTCGTACGACATGAGGATCAGGTCGTGCGTGGCGTCGTTCGGGTCGATCACCCAGTCGGCCAGCAGGGCCTCCACCGAGAAGCCCAGGTTCTGGAACATCTGACGGGCGCCGCGTTGCTCGCGGGCCATCTGGGCGACGATCTTGGTCAGCCCGATCTGCTGGGCCAGGTGAAACACGTCGTGTGCCAGATTGCCGCCGAGGCCCGCCTGGCGGACTTCGGGCAGGACCATGATCCGGATCTCTCCGAGGTGCCTCATCCAGGACGATTCGCGCCGGTTCAGGCTGCCGTAGCCGACGAGACGGTCGCCGAGATGTGCGAGCACGGCGACGCGGGTTCCGGCCGCGGCGCCCTCGACCCAGTTGTCGACGACCTTCGGATCCGTCATGTCGACGCGCAGGAAACGGAGGTCCTCTTCCGGCAGAGCGCGCGCAAAGGCGAGCACGTCGTCGCGGTCCTCCTGCCTCAGAAGGCTGAACTGGAAGGACTGGTTCTTGAGGCGGACCGTCCGCGGGTACTGGGTCGCCATGTCGTTCACTCGACTGTCTCCTCTTGGGCTTGGGGCTCGGGTGGGGCTTGCTTGGTTGCCTCGCCGGCGTCGCCGTCGGCGAGCCGGTCGAGGTAGCTGGTGACGGCATCGAACGATCCGTCGATCGTGTTCTTGAACTGGCGCTGACCTTCCTGGGCGGCGCCCCGCCAGGTCCGGATCAGATCACGCGCCTCGTCGGGGAGGTTCGGGACCTGATTCATCATCCGGTCGGCGAGTTCGAGCTGACGGTCCTGGAGGGCGACGATCGCGTCGTAGCCGTTCTCGAACGCGGCCCTCTGAAACTCGAGGACCTGCCTCTGAAAGGCAAGCACCTGTCTGGGGATATTGCTCGGGATGTTGGGTCGGTTCATGGGTGTCTCCAGGTTATGGAACTGCGGCGGTTCGGACGGGGACGGAAACGCTACGTATCCGACGGCGGGGAGCGCGGCCTGCCGCTTCGAGGAGTTCGTCGAACGACTCCGCGAGCAGGTCGGGCAGCACGTCGGCGTCGGGACAGGCTCTTTCGTCCACCGTGACGCCGACGTGCAGCGCCTGGTTGTAGGCGAAGAACGCGCAGGAAAGGCCCTGGCCGTAACCGACAGGCCAGGAGGGTGTGTAGCCGGCAAGCGGCCGGCCGGCCAGGAATTGAGGGATCTGGGGGCCGTTCGCGTTGGCGACAGTCAGGTGGAACGGCGGCCGCACGGAGGACGTCATCGCTGTCGCGGCGGCCGCCAGCGGGCCGGCTGCGCCCTGCACGCCTGCGAAACGCGACAGCACGTCAGCCACCCGGGCTGTCCGCATCAGGCGCGCGAACTGGTGAACGGTGCGCAGCCGGTCTCCGGCGCCGATGCTCAGGGGAACTTCGATGGGCAGGAGGCTTCGGCGTTTCCGGTCGCGTTCGGGGAGGTCGGTGGCCAGCGCCACGCGCAGACTTCGGCCCCGGGTCGAGACGCCTCTCAGGTCGAGATAGCGGTCGAGAGCGCCGCCGGCCAGGGCGACGACCACATCCGAGAGCGCGCCGCCCAGCCGGGCACGGATCCTCCGGATGTCCCTGTAGGAGAAGGCGCACCGGATCAGGCGCCGACGGCCGCCCAGCTTGCGGTTGAACGGCAGGGGCACCGGAGGCAGTGCGAGATCGGGCATCGTCTCGTTCAGCGTCAGGAGGGCGGTCCGGGTGTCTTCCGAGGAGAGTTCCTGGAGGGCCGCCGCCAGATCCTGGCCGATCCGTGTCCAGTTCTCGAGCCACTCCGCCCCGCGGGCGCCGCAGCGGGCGCCGTTCGACACCGGCTCGCCGGCCTTCTTCTCCTCGACCGTCGTGCCGCTCGCAAACAGCGCGTGGAAGAGGTCGCCGGTGGCCAGGCCGTCGACGGCGACCAGGTGGGATTTGACCAGCAGGGCGTCGCCGCCCTCGTGGTAGCCGGGCGCCAGGTGGAACTCCCACAGCGGCCGGCGGGGATCGAGTGGCTTGCCGAGGGCTTCGTCGAACGCGGAAGCAGGGTCGCCGTTCGCGACGACGTGGAGGTGTTCGTCGAGTTCGAGCGGCGCCGGGCGCCAGCGAGGGGGACCATGGGGCGGTCCGTCGACACGGAGGCTGAACCGGGGCAGCCTGCGCAGCCGACCCATCCAGTGCAGGAGTTCCTGCGGGTCGATCTCGCCGTCGACGAGCGCGAGACCCGCGACGTGCAGTCCGGGGCTGCGGCGCTCGAGGTTCCACAGGACCGCCTGGTCGGGCGCCAGGAGCGTGTTGGGTGCGGTCATGTGGCGGTCTCCGCGGTGAGCGCGGGGCTCGGGTGGCGCTTCAGAAACCGGGCGAGGTGGTAGTAGGCGAGAGCGTTGGCGGCCAGACCGGCATGGGTGCCGAGGACTTCCCGGTTCCGGGCTGGGTCGTGGAGCCGCGTGTAGCGCCAGGCGACGACACCGTCCCGCCGCGTGAAGATGGCGAGCTGCGGCACCTCTTCCGGGAACGGGCTCTGCACCGAGCGCACCAGGTCGCAGCGGCAATCGCCCGAGAAGCAGGCGGGTTCCCGGGCGTCGTCCCGTTCGACGACGCGGCGGCGTACCGCCTCCGCCAGCCGCATCACCAGGGGATGGGAGCGGACACCCCGGATCGGTGAGCCCATCGTGGCGACGGACGCGACCAGATCAGGGCGCAGGCTCGTCACACCGCGCGACAGCATGCCGCCCAGGCTGTGGCCGACCAGGTGAACCCGCCGGCCGGTCTCGTCCGCCGCCTTCTGGAGCGTTCCGATCAGCCGGTTGCCCAGGCGGTCGAGACAGTCGGCGTTCTGCCCGATGGCCGAACGGTAGGGGCGGTAGCCGATGCGGCCGAGCCAGCCGCGCATCGGCCCCAGGTAACCGTCGGTACCGGTGAAACCCGGAACGACGATCACCGCGGCGCCGTCGCCGCGCGGCACGCCGATGCCGTGGTAGATCGGTGTGAACGGCAGAAAGGCGAACTCGGCGGCCGCGAACGGTTCACGCCATAGGGGCAGTGCCGCCGGCACGGAGTCCCGCAGGAGACGCGGGTTCGCGCTCCAGATCGGGCTGGCCTGCCGCCGCCGGGCCGCCGCGGTCACTATGCGACTCCTCGCAGTGACGAGTCGGCGTCGGAGTCGGGCGTGGCAGTGGCCTCTTCAGCCTCCGGCAACTCGACCTGGGGTGCCGCCGCCGCAAAGCAGAGTGCGCCGGTCGGCTCCTCGCCCTCCACGCCGGCCGCCTCCCGCAGTTCGGCGTAGGACTCTTCCAGGCACCGGGCGAGGGACCACGGGTCGGGGATCAGCTTGGCGTCCACGGTCATTCCCAGGGTGATGCGCTGGTTGTAGCTCAGGATGGCGACGAACAGGCCGATGTTGTTCGAGACGATGCCGAGTGGCAGCCAGTCGACCAGCTTGTGAGGTCCGAAGTAGAGCGGGATCATCGGACCGGGCACGTTGGTCGAAACCGTGTTGAACAGGGTCTGGGAGAAGGGCATCGTCGCGGCGATCGCGGCCATCAACGGCGGCACCCGGTCGCCGAACTGGGTCAGTTGGTAGAAGGCCTTCGCCTGCCCGGCTTCCTTCAGCTTGTTCATCGCGTCCCGTTCCCTGCCGAGGCGCTCGACTGGATCGTCGACACCCACGAAGAGCGGAGCGATCATGTTCGAGACGAGATTCCCGAGCTGGCCCCGTTCGTCCTGCTGGCGCATGCTGACGGGGCACATGGCGCGCAGCTCGAGTCCCTTCGTGTCCTGGCCGCGCTCGCGCAGGTAGCGACCGATGCCGCCGGCAAGCGTCGTGAGCGCGACGTCGTTCACGGTGCCGCCCAGGCCGGACTTGACGGCGCGCAGCTCGGGGAAGGAGAACTGGGCCCATGCGAAACCCCGCTCCTTGCTGACCGGTCGATTGAAGACGGTGCGCGGCGCCGGCGCAGCGGAGACCGGCAGGGTGGCGGAGCTGGCCGCCACCATCTCACGCACGCGGTCTGCCATCAGGCGGGGGCGCGCGGCATCGAAGGCGGCGTTCGTCCAGGACTCGTTGAGTTGTCCGAGGCGATGCTGCATCGCTTCCTGGAGGAGGCTCAGGGAGTCCGGCAGCGGCTTCGGCGCCCAGGGTTCGGCGGGTGTCTCCGGCAGCTCTTCGGTGGGTGAGAAGTCGCTCAGCACCATCGACAGATCGACGCCGGAGACGCCGTCGACCATCGCGTGATGGATCTTCCACACAACCGCCGTGTGTCCGGGGATACCGCGGAGCAGAATCCCCTTCCAGAGCGGTCGGTTGCGGTCCAGCATGCCGCTGTACGCCTCGGCGGCGGCGCGGGCGAGGACCTGATGGTCGCTGTCCTCCGGGATCCAGACCTCCTCGACGTGGTTCTCCAGGTTGAATGCCGGGTCGTCGACCCACACCGGGTGGGAGACGAGGAAGGGCGGGAACAGCACGCGCTGGCGGTAGCGCGGCAGCAGGTGCATGCGGGCGGTGAGCTGTTCGACCATGTACTCGCGCGAGAACTCGCCTTCGTAGACCATGCAGCCGCCGATGTGCATCGTCTCGTTGGGGCGCTCGACATAGAGGAAGGCGGCATCGAGAGGGGTCAGGAATCGGTTCAGTTCCGTGGCCATTTTGGGTGTCTCCAGAACGGGCGGATCGCGTAACGGGTAGGTACTATGCTGCGCTGCTTGCTGCAACGCAGCAGAAGCCTCGCACAGAAACGTTCTATTGGCAAGGGGTCGGCCCCTACGTAGGCCGCCGCCAGTGGAACGCGGCGACGTCGATGACCTCGCGCGCCGGCTCGACCAGGATCCGTATCGGCGATTGCGGCGCCTCGAAACGCGGCGTCAGACAGCGGCGTCGTTCCCTGCCTCTTTGGGTGTGCCGGCAGGGGAGCGGTTTGCCGTCGACCTCGATGGAGATCCCCACCACGTCGCGTGGGGGAGTGCGCACCGCGATCTCCAGCGATACGAGGGTTGGGACTGCATCGGGTGCGTCGGTCCCTGTGTGGAGCGCCGCCGTGTCGACTTCGTAGAGTCCCTCCCCGGCCTGGGAGAAGGCGGTGGTGGCGGGTGGTCCCAGGGCGGCGAAAGGTCGGCGAACGAGGACTACCGGATCTCCGCGCAGTCGGAAGAGACCCGGTTCGAAGCGCTGGACGATGGCCCCGGGCTGTTCCGCGGTCAGCTCCTGGTAGACGGGGTCCTGGCCGGACTCGAGTCGCGATGCCGGGAAGAGCAGGATGTCGGCCGCCTCCCGCTCCGACCTGGACTCGGCGGCGATGCTGTCCGTGCGGATCAGTGTGGTCACGTAGTTCCCGTTCCAGATGCGGGGGTCGAAGTCCTGGATCCCTAGCGGCAGTTCGGTGATGAAGGTCCGTCCCCTGAGCGGCTTCGGCCTCCCGGCCGTTCGGGCGGCCTCCGCCGAAGTCAGCGGGACGTTCTCTTCGTACACCGAGGCGTGGATGAAGCCAGCCTTGTCGAGTCCGGCGAGTCCAGCGACGACAGCCAGGATGGCGAGAGCGACGACCGTCAGCCGGCGTTCGGGCAGGGCGCGAGCGGCGCGCACCAGCTTGCCGAGGAACCAGGCGCCGGCCAGCGCGACGACGGGAGCGACGATCAGCCAGTTGGGCGGCTTCGGATAGCGGGTGACGACCCAGAGGGAGGCGACGTAGCCGCCGAAGAAGACGGCGAGGACGAGTGCGTCGGCGACCGTTGCGCCGCGTTGTTCGCCCGGCAACGGCCCCCGGATCTCGCGCCGGGCGCGCAGCGCGAGAAGGAGCATCCAGCCCAGGCCGAGCAGCCCGCACGTGCCCAGCACCGGGCTGAAGTAGACGCCTCCGGCGAGGCTGGTCAACGCGTTCAGCGGCTGATCGAAGAGCCCGGCGCCTGCTTCGGCGAGCCGCTCGCGATAGTGGTTCACGGTCGACCCGAGGTGGCGCCGGTACATCTCGGGCGCGAGCACCAGCCAGGGATTGAGCAGGAGCAGCACCACGGCGCCGCCGGCGGCCGCGGCCGCGGTACGGCGGACGAGCAGACCGAGGTCGCGGACACCGCCCAGGGCGATCGTCACGAGCAGCGGCAACGCCAGCGCCGCGCCGTTCCACTTGGCGGCGGCGGTGGCTCCGACCAATGCGCCGGCGATCGCATAGCTTCGGAGGCTCTCACTTCGCCGCGCGGCGAGGATCGCGTAGAGGGTCAGCACGCCAGTCAGGACCAGCATGATGTCGGGCTTGAACACCCCCGACTGGCGCATGTGCCAGGGGGCGACGCCGAGCAGGAAGGCCGCGCCCAGGCCGACCCAGGGGCCGAACAGCCGCTGGCCGATGAGGAACACGACGAACAGGGACGCGGTACCCACGAGGGTCTGGATGATCCGGGAGACACGCACGGCGATCCGGGTGAGGAAAGGGCGTCCATCCGGTGCGATCCCGAACGTCGTCGGCAGGGAGGAGAGCCATGGCAACGAGCGCGCCGTCTCGTACACCTTGAGAGTCGCCGCGTGAGGCAGATAGGAGAGCGTCGGGTAGTGCGTGCGCACCGGCCGCCACTGGTCGTGGGCCAGGATCGCGGCGACGTTGCCCGCGTTGTAGCGCTCGTCCCAGAGCCGGTTCATCGTCGGGTCCGGCCAACTGAAGAGCACGCGGACGGCAAGCGCCCACAGGAGCAGCAGCCCGAGCAGCCACTTCTGCAGGCTCGTCGTCCGGAGCGGAGACCCTTCCGGGTCCAGGCGACTCGCCGGCTCTACCGCGCTCATCCCTGGCCCCTAGTCCAGGATGGGATAGCCGCTCACGGCGGTCAGCTCGCGGAACAGACCCTGCAGGCGCTCGAGCACGGGCCGCTCGGTGCCGCCGATCGGGCGGCCGTCGACCTCGGCGACTGCCACCAGTTCGCCCATCGTGCCGGTGCAGAAGGCCTCGTCGGCACGGTAGAGCTCGGCTTGGGTGAAGTCGGCGACTTCATGGGGGATGCCGTTGTTCCGGCAGAGTTCGAGCACGGTCGAGCGGGTCACGCCCTCCGGGCAGGCGTGGCAATGGCTGGTCACCACGACCCCGTCGCGCACCAGGAAGACGTGGGTCGCGTTCGTTTCCGCCACGAAGCCCTGGCGGTCGAGCATCAGGGCGTCGTCGGCGCCGGCGGCGTTCGCCTCGATCTTGGCCAGGATGGACTGGATCAGGTTGTTGTGGTGGATCTTCGGATCCATGCAGTCGGGCGGAAAGCGGCGGATCGAGGAGGTCATCAGCCGGATGGGCTGTGAGCCGTAGACCGGCGCCTTGTGCTCGGCGAGGACGATCAGGGTGGGACCGGACGTGTTGAGCCGCGGATCCATGCCGGACGTGACCTTGACGCCCCTCGTCAGGGTCAGGCGGATGTGGACGTCGTCCCGCATCCCGTTCGCCTCCAGGGTGCGGCGGATCTCGTCGATGAGCTCCTCCTGCTGTGGGATCTCCGCGAAGGCCAGAGCCAGCGCCGAGTGGCGGAGGCGGTCCAGGTGCTGCTCGAGCTTGAAGATGCGGCCGTCGTACAGGCGCAGCCCCTCCCAGACGGCGTCGCCGCCCTGCACGGCGGAGTCGAAGGGGCTGATGCCCGCCTGGTCGCGATGGATCAGGTCGCCGTTGATGTTGATCAGCAGGTCCCGGTTTTGGGGGTTGGCCTTCTGGAGCATGACGGGTTCGCTGGCGGTTGGGGCGGGGCGGGCTCTCGGTTCAAAAGACGAGGCGTTGGGTGGCGAGGTGATCGTAGTGCCGCTGGCACTCCTCGAGGACGCCGGCGAGGAACTCGGGAACCGGCTCGTTCTTGGGTCGGTACGGCGCGAAGCCGGTGCTCTTTTCGACCGCACCGTACCAGTGCGGCGCCCAGATGCCGTCCGTCTCGCGGCGGCCGGGCGGCCAGTTCAGCATCGCTTCGTCGAAGTCGGCGCCGACCGCGCGGCAGAGACTCTCGAGGCCCGCGCGGGGGTTCCGCAACATGTCGGCCGAGTCGATGACCGCCGGGGCCCGGCCGAGCCGCTCGCACTCCAGGTCGAAGAGCTCCCGCTGCTGGGGCAGGCCGGTATCGGACAGCTTCGGTTCCGGGAGGATGTGGATGAGCGATGTCAGCATCTCCGCCGGATCGCGGATCAGGAAGACGTTGACGAGCTTCGCCACCCAGGACCGGTCCGTTTCCGGCAGCAGGTGGTGCGCCATGTGCTTCTGGTAGAAGACCGCCCGGTCGAAGGAGGTGTCCTCGGTCAACCAGTGGACGACCCGCTCCAGGTCACTGTCGTGGTGGGCGAGGATTTCGTACCGGCCGGGATGGTCGAGCCCGTGCTCGAGCAGGTAGTTCGCGTAGAGCGGCTCGTCGCACACGAAGGTGTCGTCGCGGTTCCCCCAGGCCCGCAGCATGGCGGTCGAGATGTTTCGGGGGCCGGACCACATCGCGATCCTCAGCACCTGTCGCTCGCCGGACACTTCGTCGCCTACGAAGGTGCCACCGCGGCCGCTTCGCCGGCCGTTCCGTACCCGGCCCGCATCCGGGCGAACAGGGCTGTCATGTCGTCGTGGGTGGCCTCGGTCAGGAAGCGCTGGGTCCACATGATCCTCGGCGCTGCCGACACGTTCGGAGCGGGTGAGTGCAGCAGGCGCATGTCGATCAGGTAGACGTCCCCGCGCCGGCCCGTCAGCTCGACGACGCGGAGGTCGGCGTCGCCGCGGCGCACGGTTTCGTTCAGGAACCGGCCGCGGTCCTTTACCTGCTTCGACATGAGTTCCCGGAAGTAGGGCTCCCGGCGCAGCCGGTACGTGATCTGCTTCGAACCGAGCCACGGAATGTCGTAGAGAAGCCGGTGAGCGCCTTGGACGACGACCGTGCCGCCGCCGCCCGGCTCGACCGTGTCGAGCATGGCGAACGCCTGCACGCCTGGAGTGGTCCGGCGATTGGGCAGTTTCGGCAAGTCGACGTGCCAGGTGGTCTCGGGCAGGGACCAGGGGGTCCGTTCGGGGAACGAGAAGAGGAGTTGCGGCCATTTCATCATCGGCCTGGTCGGGCCGCCCGCGGCCGCCTCGACCGCCGCCTCGAGTTCCGGGGTCACCAGGTCGGCCAGCACCGGGGCGTGTCGTATTCCCTCGAGCAGGCGTTTGTTGTGGCGCTGAACGGGCTCGTCGGTCAGTTGGTCCAGTAGCCAGACGCCGTTCCGGCGAACTCCCGCCTGCTCCGACTTCTCGTAGACGAGCTGCAACGCGCGGCGGGTCAGCTCGTCCGGGAGAAGCCCGGGCAACTTGACCAGTCCGGCGGCTTCGAATCGTTCGCGGTCGGTCCGGTTCATGACGTCCTCAGAACAAGCATATGGCGGTTCTCCCGGTGATAGCTTGCGCCGATGAGCCGGCGGGCCGAGTTCGAGGCTGAGCACCCGGAAGTTCACGTTCTGTCGGCCGACCAGGCGGGTCGAGTGGACCTGGTGATGGGCGCGGTCGGCTGGTTGGGCGACGAGGAGCAGGTCACGACCTGTGCCTCCCTGGGCGGCGAGTCGAGCACCGTGATTCGCGTCGAACTCCAGGAACTGCGCGGGGGCTGGCGCACCGCGGTTCTGAAGCAATCGCTTCCCTGGCTGCGGCGGGACGAGTCCGTCGCGATGCCGGCCGGTCGCTGGCACGGCGAGCGCGCGTTCTACGCGGAGGTAGCTCGTGTTCCCGAGGCCGCGGCTCACATGCCACGCCTGATGGCCGCCAACGAAGCTAGGTCCCTGTTGCTGCTCGAGGACTTCCGCGGCGCCTCGAATCTCGCGTCGCTCTACCGGGGCGGTTCGTTTGCCGACGAGGCGGCGCAATCCCTGGGTGCGTTCCTTCGGGCGCTTCGCCACGGGGCGCGCGGCACGGAGGAGTCGGACCCCGTGAACGCCTGCATGAAGGCCCTGAACCATCGTCTCCTGTTCGAGGCGCCGTTCGCTTCGGCGAGAGCCGCCGGCGATGGCTTCGGGCCTGACGGTCCGGCGCCGGACAGCGCCGCCCTCGACGCGACCGAACCGGGACTCGGCGAGGCGGCGGCGGCCCTGCGGTCGGATCGCGCGTTCAGGGCGGCCGTGTCGGAGCTGGGCAGCCGCTTCCTCGGCTCCGGCGCTTGCCTGGTGCACGGCGCGTTCCATCCCGCCAACTGGCTGCTCGTGCCTGACGGCGGCGTTCGCGTGGTCGACCCCCAGTACGGCGGCTGGGGCGATGCGGAGTTCGACATCGGCACCGGGCTTGCTCATCTGCTGCTCGCGCGTCAGCCGGAGGAGGTCGTTGCGGCGTTTCTCTCGGCGGCCGTCGGCTCGGAGGACGCCGAAGAAGTCGAGTCCGGCGTCGACCGGCCACTCGTGGCCCGGTACTCCGGAGTCGAGATCGTCCGCCGGCTGATCGGCGGCGGACAACTGCCGCTCGAGGCGGCTGAACTCTCCGGCCCGGAGGGCGGCTTTCGCTGCGATCTGCTCGAGACGGCACGGACGGCGGTCGTCTCGGGCCGTCTGGAGGTACTGGAGACATGAAGCGATCCCATGCACGCCGGCTGATCGCGGCGTTCGGCCTGTTCGCGCTGGCCGCAACGCCCCTTCTCGCCCAGAGCGCCAACTTTGGACAGGGACGGGTACTCGACGGCCCCGGTCACGTGCTGCCGCACCGGGACCGGGTGGAGCCCTTCAACCGCATGCTCGAGGAGCGGTTGAACGAGCTCCTGCCGCGATTGATGCGCGAAACCGGGATCGACATGTGGCTCGTCATCAACCGGGAGTACAACGAGGACCCGGTGTTCTTCAGCCTGGTGCCGCGGCCGGTGTTCGCCGCCCGCCGGACGACGATGCTCGTGTTCTTCGACCGCGGGCCGGACAACGGCGGGGTCGAGCTCCTGACGGTCAACCGCTACCCGTACGGCGCGCTCTACGAGTCGGCCTGGGAGGGCGGCGACCTGGAGGAGCAGTGGCAGGGCCTGGGCGAGGTGATCGCCGCCCGCGATCCGAAGCGAATCGGCGTCAACGTCTCGCGCCACTGGCCCGTCGCGGACGGGTTGTCGGCGGCGCTCCACGAGCGGCTCCTCGAGGTGCTGACGCCCGAGCTCAAGGAGCGGGTGACCAGCGCCGAGGAACTGGTCGTGCGCTGGATCGAGACCCGCAGTCCGCTGCAGATGGAGGCCTATCCGCAGATCGTCTCCCTGGCGCGTGGCGTGATCGCGGAGGCGTTCTCGGAACGGGTGATCACCGCGGGCGCCACGACCACGGACGATGTCGCCTGGTACATCGCCCAGCGGTTCGAGGATCTGGGCCTCGACATCTGGTTCCTGCCCTCCGTCAACGCCCAGCGCCGGGCGTCGGACGAGGACGAGGCCTGCGACCCGGGCGAGCCCTTCTGCGGCGGCAGCGGCGAATTCGTGATCCAGCGCGGCGACGTCCTGCACACCGACGTCGGCATCTGCTATGTCGGTCTCTGTACGGACACCCAGGAGATGGGCTACGTGCTGCGTCTGGGCGAGAGTGAAGCCCCGGCTGAGCTACAGGAAGCTCTCGCCGCCGGCAACCGCTGGCAGGACATTCTCACCGGCGAGTTCGGGACCGGCCGTACGGGCAACGAGATCCTGGCGGCGACGATCTCGGTCGCCACGGACGAGGGCCTCCGTTCCAGCACCTACACCCACCCTCTCGGCGTGTTCGGCCACGCGCCCGGGCCGACGATCGGCATGTGGGACAACCAGGGGCCGACGCCGATCCGGGGCGACTGGCCGTTGTACCCGGACAC
This sequence comes from Acidobacteriota bacterium, assembly GCA_011525365.1. Taxonomy (GTDB): domain Bacteria; phylum Acidobacteriota; class Thermoanaerobaculia; order Multivoradales; family Multivoraceae; genus Multivorans. The sequence goes on along the minus strand of WTGQ01000002.1, from coordinate 2,975,506 downwards.
CGCCTACGCGATCGAGGGCAACGTCAAGGTCGAGCTCGAGATGTGGGGCGGCCAGGACGTCCAGATCAAGCTGGAACAGAGCGCCGTCTACGACGGCGAGCGGGTGCTCTACCTGGCGGGCCGCCAGACCGAGTGGCACCTGGTGCATTAACTGGGTGCGCCGGCCGTTGCGCGGGCCTTCTGGCCCGCGATCCGGGCGATGCCGCGGAGCGGCGAGCGCGAACTGTCTCCTAAAAGATCGCGCTCAGCAGACCGAATCCGGCGCAGACGACGGCCACCAGCCCGCCGACGACTAGCAGCACGACGCCGACGGCGATCGTCACCGGCAGCGCGACGATCGCGATCGGAATCAGGATGGCGGCCAGCAGGGTCGCGGCGATGAAGCCGATGATCTTGAACGGCAGAAGCACGAGCTTGAACGCGATCTTCGCTACGAAGGCCACAACGGCGAAGACGGCGAGCAGCCCGAGGGCGATCGCTCCGAGGGTCAGGATGGTCAGGACTTCCATTTCGAGTTGCACTCCTCCTGCCTCAGGACTACGGAGATGAAGCGCGGAGGTTTCGCGGCGCGCTACACTGCCTGGATTCTCTGCCGGAGGGAGACGCGATGAAGATGGATCGCAGACGTTTTCTGCAAACCGGCGCCGTGCTCGGCGCGGCTGCCGCCGCCGGCTGCATGGAGGGCGACGCCGGTTCCGGAGAAGAGGCGGCGCCGGCCGCCGAGGCCGCGGTCGAACCGCTCTACCGCATCTCCCTGGCCGAGTGGTCCTACTTCCGCGAGCTGTTCGGCCCGTCGCTGAGCGCGCTGGCCGACGGCTCTTTCGGCGATGTCCTCCAGACCGACCCGCGCTCGCTCTACCAGGGCGAACTCGATCACCTGGACTTCCCGGCTCGCGCCCGCGGCTTGGACATCGAAGCCGTGGAGTACGTGAACACCTTCTTCTTCGATCGCGCTCGCGACGAGGAGTACCTGGCCGACCTCAGGTCGCGCTGCGACGGCGAAGGGGTGACCAGCCTGCTCATCATGTGCGACGCGGAGGGATCGATCGGTGCTCCGGACGCGACAGAGCGGGCTCAGACGGTCGAGAACCACCACAAGTGGGTCGAGGCGGCGGCTTTCCTCGGCTGCCACTCGGTGCGGGTCAACGCCGCCAGCGCGGGGTCCTTCGAGGAGCAGCAGAAACTGGCCGCGGACGGCCTGCGCCAGTTGTGCGAGTACGCGGACGGTCACGGCGTCGACGTCCTGGTTGAGAACCACGGCGGCATCTCCAGCAACGGCGAGTGGCTGGCCGGCACCCTCGCCATGGTCGATCATCCACGCATCGGATCCCTGCCCGACTTCGGCAACTTCCGGATCTCCTACGAACCCGAGGAGTGGTACGACAGGTACAAGGGCGTCACCGAGTTGATGCCTTTTGCCCGCGCGGTCAGCGCCAAGAGCTACGACTTCGACGAGGCCGGCGACGAGACGACGATCGACTACGAGCAGATGATGCGGATCATCCTCGACGCGGGCTACCGCGGCTGGGTCGGCATCGAGTTCGAGGGGCCGATGGAGGCCGAGGCGGGGATCGTGAAGACGAAGGAACTGCTCGAGCGCCTGCGCGACGATCTGGCGCCCGAGTACGCCTGAACTCCTACGCCGGAAGGCGCACGCTGGCGTCCGCGTGTGTGCCTGTCTCCGGCGCACCCTCCGCCTGGAAGACGCGCCCGGGATTGAGGATGCCCTTCGGATCGAGAGTCCGCTTGAGCGTCTTCATGAGGTCGATCTCCTCAGGCGTGCGGCTGCGCCCCAGGTGAGCCCGCTTCTCGAAGCCGATGCCGTGTTCGGCCGACACCGAACCGCCGATCGGCTCGAGGTGCCCGTAGACGATCTCCTCGACCGCGCTGCGAGCCGCCTGCGAACCGTCGCCGACGCCGACCACGACATGGAGGTTGCCGTCACCGAGATGGCCGAAGACGACGCAATGGCTCTCCGGCCAGCGCTCGGTCAGGGCGGCCTTGATCCCGGCGACGTAGCCCTCCATGTCGGCGATGCGGAGGCTGACGTCGAAGGTGAAGATCGGCGCCAGGTGGTTGAGCTGTTCGACGTCGTCGCGCAGCGCCCAGATCTCGTCGCGCTCCGCCCTGGACCGGCCGAGCACCGCGTCGCCGATCAGGCCGGCTTCCATGCAGCCGCCGAGCGTCTCCTCGAACTGCGCCGCGTCCTGCTCGGGCCGCGCACCTAGCGACTCGACCAGCACGTAGTAGGGGTCGCCGTGCGGAATCGGCGGCGCCGTCCTCGCCTGCGGGCCGGTGACCAACTCGTAGAACTCGCGCCACATGACCTCGAAGGCGCTCATCGAGCCCCCGATCTCCTCTTCCAGCCGGCGCAACAGCTCGACCACCTCGGTGAAGCCGGGAACCGCGAGCAGGGCGCAGTCGTGGCTGCGGGGCCGCCGCTCCAGGCGCACCACGACGCGGGTGACGATTCCCAGGGTGCCTTCGGAACCGACGAAGAGGTGTTTCAGATCGTAGCCCGCGTTGTTCTTGACCATCTTGTTCAGGCTCGAGAGCACCGTGCCGTCGGCCAGCACGGCCTCCAGGCCGAGCACCGAATCGCGGGTCATGCCGTAGCGGATCGTCCTGTTGCCCCCGGCGTTGGTCGCCACGTTGCCACCGATCGTGCACGAGCCGCGGGCCCCGAGGTCGAGCGGGAAGAGCAACCCTTCGGCTTCGGCCGCCTCCTGAATGCTCTGCAGCGCGGCGCCGGCCTGAACCGTCATCGTCCGGCCGACCGGATCGATCTCCTCGATTGCGGTCATCCGCTCCAGGGTGATGGCGACCTCGAGATCACCGGCGACGCCGCCGCCGACGAGACCGGTCAGTCCTCCCTGGGGCACGACCGGCTGGTTTGCGCGATGGCAGGCCGCGAGAGCCGCCGAGAGCTGCTGCGTGGTGCGGGGCCGAAGCACCGCCCGGGCCACGCATGGAACGGTGCCCGAACCGTCGCCGGCCCTCGCCGTTACCTCGTCGCCGACGAGGACGCCATCATCGCCGAGAGCGTCGCGGAGTTCGGCGAGAAGGGCGTCGCTGGAGCGACGTGTGAGATCGGTCATGGCAGTCCAGGGGAGCGCGTGAAGCGCGGATCATAGCGAGCCCGGCGAGGTGAGCTGAGCGGAGAAGTTCAGGCCAGGGTGTCGACCAGCTCTGCCTCGATGATTCTCTGGTCCTGCGTCAGCAGAGTCGCGCCAAGTACTCGCGCCGTCGCGACGAGAATTCGATCTGCGGGATCGCGGTGAAACGAATCGGGAAGGGCGGCGACATGCTCGGCGATCGCAGGCGAGATGCCTTGCCGCCGCACGAGCGGGGGCGCTACCGCCTTGTCGAGCCACTCTCGCAGGGGCAACGAAAGGCGTACTCGTCCCAGGCTGCATAGGGTCGCGATCTCCCAGAGTGAGATGTCGGATACCAGGAGTGGCGACTGGGGGTCGACCGTCGCGACAGCCTCCTGCTGGGCTGGCGAAAGCCGGCCGGAATCGTCGAGCCACCAGATGAGGACATGCGTGTCCAGCAGTAGCGTCAACGGTGCGTGCTCTCCCACTCGTCTGCGGGCACCGCCGGTTCCACGATGTCGCCGACTTCGGTCACGGTGCCCTTCAACTCGTGCTGGGGGTACGCAGCACCGGACCGAACCGCTGGGGAGAGTTCAGCTACCGGTTGGCCGCGCTTCAGAATCACGACTGGTTCGCCGGTAGCGGCTACGCGGTCGAGAATCGCCAGACAGCGTGCCTTGAAGTCGGTGGCGTTGATCGTCTCCATCTGACCAGTCTTCAGGACCGGTCGTTTGATGTCAAGCAGCTTCGGTTACCCCGCGACGCTGTGCTCCCGCTCGCGCAACCGGATCAGGCACTCCTGGCTTGCCGAGGCGACGAGTTCGCCGTCGCGGTTGAACACGTGGCCGCGGACGAAGCCGCGGGCGCGGGCGGCGGTCGGGCTCTCCTTGCTGAACAGGAGCCACTCGTCGGCGCGGAAGGGGCGGTGGAACCAGAGAGCGTGGTCCAGGCTGGCGCCCTGGATTCGGAAGCCCTTCATCGATGGACCGTGCGGCTGCATCGAGACGGCCATGAAGTCCAGGTCCGACATGTAGGCGAGGAAGGAGAGGTGGACCGTGCGGTCGTCGGGCAGCCGTTCCCGGCAGCGGAGCCAGGTGTTCTTTCGCGGTTCCCTGGCCTGACGGCCCTCGCGCGGCAGCATCTGGATTCCCTCGACCTGGCGGCTGTCGATCACCTCGAAGCGGTGGGCGAAGCGCCTGTAGGACGGGTCGTCCTTCGCCATCTTCCGGTAGATGTCCCCGTCTGAGGGAAGGTCGTCGGGCGGCGGCACCTCCGGCATGTCGGACTGGTGCTCCAGACCGCCTTCCTCGACCTGAAAGGACGAGGACATGTTGAAGATGGCCCGGCCGTGCTGGATGCCGACGACGCGGCGGGTGGTGAAGCTCCTCCCGTCGCGGATGCGGTCGACGTCGAAGAGGATCGGCCGCTCCGGGTCGCCGCGGCGGAGGAAGTAGGCGTGGATGGAATGCAGGTGGCGGTTGTCGACCGTCTTCGAGGCGGCGACGATGGCCTGGCCCAGCACCTGTCCACCGAAGACGTGGTTGCCCGGACCGTTCTGCGCCCGGAAGAGGTTCTCCTCGATCTGCTCCATCTGCAGCAGGTCGATCATCTCCTGGACGGCGCCGTTCATCGGAGCGGGATGGTAACGGTGCGGCGGAGCCAGTCGACGAGCTGGTCGAGGTCGGTGAACACGCGCGCCCCGGCAGCGGCGGCCCGGATCGACTGGTCGCTGTCGCCCGGCGGGCGATCGAAGACCGCCAGCGGTCGTTCATAGCGAAGCGACAGCTCGATCTCGCTCCAGGTGCCCGCGCTGCCCGGCAGGGCGACCACGGCATCGGCGGAGAGGACGTTGATGTGGTTGCGCGAGAAGGGACCGGTGCCGGACGCGCCTGAGAGCGGCAGGTGAGTGCGGATCACGACTTCGACCCACGGGTTCGGGTAGCCGTCGGGCGAGTCGTCGCCGTCCTGCTCACGCGGCACCACGCCCAGGCACAGGCCCTTCCGCCCTTCGGTCTCGGCGAAGGCCCGGCTCGTGGCCGTCATCGTGCCGCGGCCGGCGCCGGTCAGCAGATGCCAGCCGTTCCCGGCGATCGCCCGGCCCAGGGGCGCGGCCAGGTCCTCGTGGCTTTCGGCGCCCGAACCCATCACGCCGACGATGGGGCGTCGCTCGACTACTGGGACTTGCCCCGGGCGCTGATCGGCCACAGTTCCTCCACCCGACCGTCCCGTACCGGGTAGTACACGTCGTAGAGGTTGACGGTCGGGTCGCAGTGGGGCGTGATGCAGCGGAGCCGGTCGCCGAGTTGCACGGGCCTGGACGCCTCGGCGATCCGGAGAATGCCGTGCTCGTCGCCGCCCCAGCCATAGGCCACGCCGCCGACGTCGGCGAGCTGGGGGCGGTCCGCGTCCGAGGCGAACGCCTTGTAGCCGCCGTCCGTCGTGATCAGTTCGGGCACCGGCTGGCTGATCGCCGTCACCTGCACGAAGAGCGAGGTCTCGAAGTCGTCGAAGACGTCCCCGTTGCGACCACCGATCCGCAGGTACTGCTCGTCCATGAACAGGTAGGAACCGACCTGGAGGTCGGTCATGCCATCGACCTCCGAGTCGATGTCCCAGGTGCCCGTGCCGCCGCCGCTCAACACGCTGACGGAGATGCCGTCGGCCTCGATCAGCCGCCTTGTCTCGACCGCGGCCTCGAGTGCCTCGAGCGACCGGGCCTGCCGCTCGGCGTGGCCGTGGACGTGCATCAGGTGGCCGGCGTAGGCCTGAAGACCGCGCAGGTCGAGATTGGACAGACCGTCGATCGTCCGCGCCAGTTCGAGCGCCGGTTCACCGGTGGCGACGCCGGTGCGCCGGGTGCCGACATCGAGGTCGACCAGGACGCGCTGGGTGACGCTCTCGGCGAGCGCCGCCTCGTGGAGCCGTTCGGCCGCGGCCCGGTTGTCGACCACAAGGGTGACCTCCGGGCTCTGCTTCGAGAGGGCGACAACGCGCCCGATCTTGTCGTCGGTGACGACCGGCGACGTGATCAGAACCTCGTCGATGCCTGACTCGACCATGACCTCCGCCTCGCTGACCTTGGCGCAGCAGACGCCGAGCGCGCCCAGTTCCATCTGGCGCTTCGCCAGGAGGGGACACTTGTGGGTCTTCGTGTGAGGACGCAGCGAGATGCCCCGTTCCTCGGCGTGGGCGGCCATCTTCGCCAGGTTCAACTCCATCCTGGCGACGTCTATGAGCAATGCCGGCGTCGGCACGTTCTCCACCGGGAGTGGCGTGTCGAGGGGAATCGGCTCGTGGCTCAACGCGGGCTCCGCGGAACGGACGGTTACACCGGAACTGCAGGCGACGGTCGCGCCGCCGGCCGCTCCGACCGCGCCCAGGAACGCGCGTCGCGTGGTGTGGTGCGCCATTCGAAGCTGCGACTATAGCCGCCCGGTATTCTGGTCCGGCCCATGAAGATCGCCGCCGGTGCCCTCGTTCTGTTTGCCGCGGCTCTGCCTGCCCAGCCGCCGCCGGATCGGACCTTCACCGACGCGGTGGAGGTTGCGGAGTCGTCGGTCGTCATCGAACTGCCGCGGCTGCGCGGCGTGAAGCCGTCGGACTTCGAGCCGGGCGATTTCGTGGTGGAGGTCGCCGGCGAGCGGCGCCGCGTGACTGGTGTGTCCGCGCTCGATCTGAAGGCGAATCCACGGCCGGTGCTCGTCTATGTGGACGCCGTGCTGGCCAAGTCCGAGACGGTGCGCCTCGGTGCGGAGGCGCTGGCACGGCACGCGAGGCGGCTGGTGGCGCTCGGGCCGGTCGAAGTCGCCCTGGACGACGGCGCGCCCGACGGCGCGGAACAGCGGCTTGTCGCGACCGCGGAGTCGGGCGCCGTTGAGGCGGCGCTGGAGCAGATTGCCGGAGAAGGTCTGGGCCGCGACGCCTACTTCGAGGCCGGGAACCGCCCAGCGGACCTGCAGACGTACGCCGAGGTGGTGCGTGAGTCTGCGATGCGTCTCCTGGAAGAAACCTCTTCGCGCTGCGCCGATCCGCCGTGCTTCCTGTTCTGGCTGACCGACGGGTTTCCCGCCCTGGACGATGTCAGCATACGAGCCGCCGACGACCTGGAGGCGGGGCTGGCCGCGGACGGCTGGATCGTCGTTGCCATGGCGCTTCACGTACCAACGCCGGATCCCGACGTCGGCGAGCCGCGGCCGGTCAGCTACGAGCAGTGGAAGGCGATGACGCCGGGAGTCAAGATGGCGCCGTCGCCGGGCGAGATCAGCCGTCTGCAGGGGCTCTCCGCCAGTAGCTTCGACTTCTACGTCGAGCCGCGGTACGAGCCGCTGCGGCGCGCGGCGATCGCCTCCTGTGGAGCGGCGCTGCGTGTCGAGCACCAGCTCGCGACGGAGTTCGAGCGGCTGGAGCGGAGGCTCCTGCTCCGCTTCGCCTCCGAGGCCGGGGGGGCGGACCAGAAGGCGCTGTCGGCCATGCGATTCCTGCCGGTCGAGGTCCGTCTGGCGGAGGTGTCGCGGTTCGCGGATCGAAGGAAGTTCAAGCGGTGGTTGGGACTGGTGCCGCGGGAGGAGCGGCTGCGCTTCGGGCAGTGGGTGCATGCTCGCCGCTTCGCGGCATCGCGCTAGATGCCGGCCGGAAGGCCGGCGCACCGACCCTCCGTCGTCGCCTAGAAGCTGAGAAGTGTCGCCAGGTCACCCGCTACGAAGAACAGCGCCAGCGACAGCAGCGCCGTCAGGACCAGCGGCGCCACGCAGAGAAGCGGCGCTTCGGCAAGCGGCTTTCGGTCGCCGCCGGCGCTGCCGCTGGGACCGGCGGTGGGCGAGGTCGCGAAGAAGCCGCGAACGACCACGGGCATCAGGTAGAAGACGGCGAGCAGGGAACTCACCATCAGCACGCCCAGAAACGCGGCCTGCGACGCGAACCCGGTCTCGAGCGCGCCGACCATCAGGTACCACTTGGCCCAGGACCCGCCTAGCGGCGGAATGCCGATGATCGATAGCGAGGCGAGGAAGAACGCCGCGAACGTCCAGGGCATGGTGCGGCCGAGCCCGTCGAGTTCGCTCACCTTCTTCTTGTGAGTGGCAACCAGGATGGCGCCGGCGCAGAAGAAGAGGGTGATCTTCCCGGCCGCGTGCATCGCGATCTGCAGACCTCCGGCGAGGACGCCCGTAGCCGTGGCCATCGCCGCGCCGAGGACGATGTAGGCGAGCTGGCTGATCGTCGAGTAGGCGAGCCGCGCCTTCAGGTTGTCCTGGCGGATCGCGATGACGGCGGCCATCAGCATCGTGAACGAGGCGATCGTCATCAGCGCGAGCGACGCGTTGCTGCCGGCGAGCAGGTCGAGGCCGAAGACGTAGACGACGACCTTGAGGATCGCGAACACGCCCGCCTTGACCACGGCGACCGCGTGCAGCAGGGCGCTGACGGGGGTCGGCGCCACCATCGCGTTCGGCAGCCAGCGGTGGAAGGGCATGAGCGCCGCCTTGCCGGCGCCGAAGGCGTAGAGCAGCAGCAGCACCGTGACCATGCCCGAACTCGTCTCGGCGCCCAGGATGCCGCCCGGGGTGAACTCGATCGTGCCGGTCAGCCGCCAGGTGAACAGGATGGCGAACAGCAGGAAGGAGATCGAAGTGAAGAGGAGGATGCCGAGATAGACGCGCCCCGCGCGTCGCGCCTCGTCCGTGCCGTGGTGCGTGACGAGGGGGAAGGTGAGAAGCGTCAGCGCCTCGTAGAACAGGAACAGAGTGAACAGATTGCGGGCGAAGGCGATGCCGAGCGCGGCGAAGATGGAGAGGGCGAAGAAGGTGAAGAACCGGGTCTGGTTGTGCTCATGGTGGCCGCGCATGTAGCCGACGGCGTAGATCGAGGTCACGATCCACAGGCCGCTCGCCACCAGGCCGTAGACCAGCCCCAGAGGCTCGACCTGGAACGCGAGCTCCACGCCCGGCAGCACCTCGAACAGAACGAGTTCCGGCCTGCCGCCGGCCAGCACTTCGCCGCCGAGCCGCCAGACCGCGGCGAAGGTGCAGGCGCCGATCAGCGGCGTGGCGACGTCGCGGAGGTTCGGATGCCCGAGGCGGCCGAAGATTTGGCAGGAAGCCGCCGCCAGCACCGGCAGCAGCAGCGCGACCAGAATCGTCGTCCCGGAACTCATCGTCGACTCAGATCCCACCCGCGAGCAGGAGTTCGGCCGCTTCCCTGGCGACGCCGTAGGTCCAGTTCGTGGTGAGGCCGAAGAAGACGGCGGCCGCGGCGAGCGCCCAGGTCGGCGCGAGCATCCCGAACGGAGCCTCCCGGACATGGTCGATCGGCTGCGTCTCGGGCGGCTTGCGGAAGTAGACGACCTCGACCACCTTGCCGACGTAGACCAGGGCCAGCAGCGAGCTCAGCAGGATGAGCACCGCGGCCGCGGTCCAGCCGCGCTCGAGCACGCCGGACACCAGGTACCACTTGCTGACGAAGCCGACCGTGCCCGGGACGCCGATCAGGCTCAGACCCCCGATGACCAGGGCGGCCGAAGTGAGCGGCATGCGGCGGCCGATGCCGGCGAGGGCGTCGATGTGGACCGAGCCGACCCGGTAGAGCAGGCAGGCGACGACCAGGAACAGCCCGCCCTTCATCACCGCGTGGTTGAACAGGTGGACCAGGCCGCCGGCCAGACCGGTCGCGTTTGCGGTCGAGAGGCCGAGGGTCATGTAGCCGATCTGCGCAACGCTCGAGTAGGCCAGCAGCCGCCGCAGGTCGGTCTGGAAGATCGCTGCGCCCGAGGCCAGGAACATGGCGAGAATGGACAGCGGCAGCAGTACGGCCTGGAGCCGGAGCTCATCGAACACGAAGGACGCGCCGAAGATCGTGAACAGGATCATCGCCAGCAGGTAGAAGGAGACCTTCGTCGCCGTCGCGGCCAGGAAGGCGCTGACCTTGGGCGGCGCGAACGAGTAGGCGTTCGGCAGCCAGTGGTGCAGCGGAAAGACCGCCAGCTTGATCGAGATACCGACGACCAGAAGCGCCAGTGCGAGCACGGTGCCGCGATCGTCGAGCGACGGCTCGAGGCGGGCCGCGATGTCGCGCAGGTTCAGGGTGCCCGTCACCTGGTAGAGGAGACCGACGCCCAGCATGAAGAAGACGCCGCCGATCGTGCCCATGACCAGGTAGTAGAAGGCGGACAGCACGGCGCGCCGGTGACCGCCGAGGCTGACCAGGATGTAGGACGACAGCGACGAGATCTCGAGGAACACGAAGATGTTGAAGGCGTCGCCGGTGATTGCGATGCCGAGCAGGCCGGAGATGCAGAGCAGGAACACCGCGTAGTAGAGGTGCCGGCGCTGCTCCGGCACGCGCGGAGGACCGCCGCGGGAGTCGAAGCTGAAGACCACCAGGGCCATCGCCGTGACCAGTGCGAGCAGGTAGGCGTTGACGATCGAAACCCGGTACTCGATCCCCAGCGGCGGCGGCCAGCCGCCGAGCTGGTAGGAGATCACGCCGCCGCCCCGTACTTCGAGCAGCAGGGCGACCGCGATCGCGAAGCAGGCCCCGATGACGCCGAGACTGAAGAGGCGGCAGAAGCGCGGGTGGCGCACCAGCACGCAGACCGGCGCGGCGAGCAGCGGCAGGACGACCTCGAGGACGAGGATCTTCTCGATCACGACGATCCTCTCGACCCCGGGAAGCGCCTCAAGTGTGCTCCATGTCGTAGATCACGGCCTCGTCCTCTTCGGCGGTGCCGTAGTCGCCGTGAATGCGCACGGCCAGCGCCAGCGCCAGCGCGGTGGTGGCGACGCCGACCACGATCGCGGTCAGCATCAACACGTGCGGCAGCGGGTTCGAGTAGAGGATCCCGTGTTCTCCATGGCCGCCGGTGTGGGCGGGGTCGTGCGGCACGATCGGCGCGGTGCCCCCGGTCACCTTTGCCATCGTCACGTAGAAGAGGATCGCCGCCGCCTGGAAGATGTTGAGCCCCATCACCTTCTTGATCAGGTTGTCGCGGGCGATGACGATGTAGAGCCCGACCATCATCAGGGCGATGATCAGCCAGTAGGCCCAGAGCCCGGAGAACGACTGGACCGAACTCACGGAGTCCCTTCGCCGGGCTCGGCGCCCAGGGCCGGTTTACGGGCTTCGCCGTCACCGTCCGGGCGGCGGCGGACGAACGCGTAGTAGACCCGCATGATGGTCGCCGCGACGGCGATGCCGACGCCCAGTTCGATGGCGATGATGCCGAGGTGCTGGCCGTAGTGGCCCGTGGTCAGCGGATCGAGCGCCGAGTAGTTCAGGAACTCTCCGCCCAGGAACATCGCCAGCACGCCGACCGCGCCGTAGAGCAGCACCCCCGCGGCCATCAGGCGCTCGGTCAGCACGACGGAAACGACCTGCCGCAGCGCCTCCACCCCGAAGGTCAGGGCGAAGATGATGAGCCCCGCGGCGAAGATGACGCCCGCCTGAAAGCCGCCGCCAGGGCCGAAGTCGCCGTGAAACTGCACGTAGAGACCGAACAGGAGGATGACCGGCACCAGAGCCCGTGCGATGACCCGGAGAATCGGCATCTCGCGGACTCTGGACGGCGGCCTCACGACTCCTCCTCGGTTCCGGAATCGTGGCGTCGCAAACCGAGTCCGCCCAGGAGCAGCGCGACCCCGACGCCGGCCGTGAAGATGACCACGACTTCACCGAAGGTGTCGTAGCCGCGAAAGCTGGCAAGGATGGCGGTGACGATGTTCGGGATATGGATCTTCTCTTCCGTTTCGGCGATCAGGTCCGGCGCCAGGTGGTGGTGGATGACGGCGTCGGGATCGCCGTAGGCCGGCATGTCCCAGGTGCCGTAGATCAGGGCCGCACCGGTGGCGACGACGATCACGATCGGCAGGATCCGCGTTTGTTCCTGTTTCTCGCGCCGCGAGGTCAGGCTGAGCGCCCCGAGGAAGAGCACGGTGCTGACGCCGGCGCCGACGGCGGCCTCGGTGAAGGCGACGTCCACGGCGTCCATCAGGACGAACAGGCCGGCCGCGAGCAGGCTCGCGATCCCGGTCAGCATGGCGGCGGCGAACAGGTCCTTGAGTCGAGCCACGACGATGACGGTGGCGAGGAGCAGCAGCATGAGGAGGAGTTCAACCGGCGGCATCGCCATCCCTCCCCGGGTCGTCCAGCTCGAGCGCCAGTCCGTGGCCGTGAGCCGCCTTGACGAGCGCGTGCGCGATCGCCGGGCTGCTGAAGAAGAGGAAGGCAAGCACCAGGACCAGCTTCAGAGTGACCATCGACAGGCCGCCCTGGAACATCAGGCCCACGAGCATCAGTCCGGCCCCGGCGGTGTCGGTGACGCTCGCCGCATGGGTGCGCTGGTAGAACTCGGAGAAGCGGTGCAGGCCGATGCCCCCCACCACGCAGAAGAGCCCGCCGGCGATCAGCAGGACCGCGGTCACGATGTCGAGCGCGCCGGTCATGACCGGTCGGCCTTGCGGTCGTCGCGAGCCAGGTTCCCGAAGCGCGCGAAGCGCAGCACCGCCAGGGTGCCGGTGAAGTTGACGAGGGTGTAGACGATCGCGAGATCGAGCCACTCGGGCCGCCCGGTGAGGAAGCCGGCCACCGCGATGAGCAGCACCGTCTTCGTCCCGAACATGTTGACGGCCAGGATGCGGTCGAACACGGTGGGGCCGATCGCGGCGCGTGCGAGCGCCAGGAACATCGTCACCACGATCGCCGTCATCCCGGCCACGTACATCAGTTCGCGCCTCCTTCGAGCCGCAGCACGTCACGGTCCATCGAGCCATCCATCACGTCCGCCTCGCTCTCCGCGTCGAGGGCGTAGACGAGCAGTTCGTCGTCCCGGAGGTCCAGCGTGATCGTTCCGGGCGTTAGGGTGATGAAGTTCGCGTACAGGACCTGGCCGAACGACGTCTTCTGGCTCGCGGTCACACGCCGGAGGCGGGGGTGGAGTTCGATCCTCGGCGACAGGATGAGCTTCGTGGTGTGGAGGTTGGCGGCCGCCACCTTCAGCGCGAAGGCGACCAGGAACCGCGGCAACCGCAGCCAGGAGGAGGCGCGGAAGAACTCGGAATCGCCGCCCGCCGCGCGGTCGAGAGCGAGGTAGAGACGCCAGACGAAGCCGACCGAGACGAGGCCGAAGATCAGGATCAGCCACTCGTGCACGGTGTACGGCCCGGACAGGGACAGCCACACCGCCGCCAGCAACGCGAGGACGCCCAGCCTCACAGCGGCGTCAACTCCGATCGACCGAGCCCGCTAGCCGTCCGCATACGACTGCTTCCCCTTCAGGATGGTCAGGCTCCACTTGCCGGTGGCGCGGATTCTGAGCGTGTGGACACCCGCCTCCGGTACGAAGAAGGTCGTGATTCCCGCCCAGTTCTCCGCGTTCTGCGAGATGTCGACGGGCGGCCCTACTGAGAACATGCCGCGGTTGCCTTCGACGGAGGCGGTGGCCGTGTGGTCGCCGCCCGCCATCTGGAACCGTACCGTGGCGTTGCCTTCGCCCTCGATGCAGCCGACACCGCAGGGCTTCGGCTGCGGCGGCGGCGCCGGCGGCTTCCATGTCGGCCGCTCGGCGACCACCGGGGGAGGTTCGACAGCGTCCTCGGCGCATCCGGGGACGCCCAGCGCCAGAAGGCCGGCGAGCACGCGGATGCCCGCCCCGGCAAGCGGGAAAGGTCGTTTCACTCTCCGCCGCCCGTCGACTCGGCGTCCGGGGTTGCGGCTTCCTCGTCGGTGTCGTCGCCGCTCTCGGCCCAGGGCAGGTAGGCGGCGTAGTCGATCTCGTGCGGCGGCGGGTCGCCGCCGGGGCCCTTGAGGTAGTGCTCCATCCAGCGGAGGGTGCGGAGCATGTAGTCGAGGCGGGCTGCCGAGCGCCGGTTGCCGTGGCCCTCGCCGGGGTAGAGGACCAGCCGCACGGGCGCCTGCCCGAGGGTCTTCAGATGCCGGTGCAGCTCGAGCGACTGGGCGGGATGGACCCGGGGGTCCTCCTTGCCATGCAGGATCAGGGTCGGCGTGCGGTTGCGCTTGACGTAGTAGATGGGGCTGCTCTTCTCGAAGTAGTCCCAGTCGTCCCAGAGCGTCGTGCGGTGGTGGACCAGTTCCATCTCCAGCGGGATGTCCGTCGTCCCCAGCTTGGAGATGTTGTTCGAGATGCCGACGAAGGGAATCGCTGCGGCGAAACGGTCGGAGTAGTAGGTCGCGCCCCAGGCCGAGGCATAGCCGCCGTAGGAGCCGCCGGTGATGCCGACGCGTTCCCGGTCGACCAGGCCGATCTCGATCAGGTGGTCGACCGCGACGATCAGGTCGTCGAACTCGGGGCCGGCGGCGGCGTGCTGGCCGAGCTTCGAGAACTCGACGCCGCGCCCCGTGCTGCCGCGGTAGTTCGGGTAGAAGGACGCGAAGCCGCGGGCGGCGGCGAGCTGTGCGAAGTTCGAGTAGCTGGTCAGCCATCCGTTGCTGTGGTGGCTCTCCGGGCCGCCGTGGACGAACAGGATCAGCGGATAGCGCCGGCCCTCCTCGTAGCCGAGCGGGTAGATCAGCAAACCTTCGAGTTCGAGCCCGTCCGGCGTCGTGTGCCGGACGACTTCCTGGCGGGCCAGCTCGATGTCGTCGAGCCAGGGGTTCGAGTTCGTCATTCGAACCGGCGGCACCTCCGGCTCCGCCGGGTCGTAGCGGTAGATCTCCCTCGGGTGATCGGGGCTGTCCGCCACCAGCGCCGCCGCGCCGCCGCCGCGCGGCAGGCTGAAGCTGAGGCCGATCGGGCCGCCCGGTTCGATCAACGTTTCCGCTTCGCCACCGGTGGATACCCTGCCCAGAGTGCTCCAGACGCCGACGGAGGCGGCGTACAGGAGATGCTCGTCGTCCTCCCAGGCGAAAGAGGCGACGTGACCCTCGAGCTCCGGCAGCAGGTCGCTGAAGCTGTCGGCGCTGCCCAGGAGCATCAATCGGCCGGCCGCCGGGTCGTGCTGATCGGCGGCCGATACGGCGGCAACCTGCTCGCCGTTCGGGCTGAATTCGACCTGCCCGAGCTTGCCGATTGCCTCGACCTTCGAGACCATGGGGAAGTCGTCGTTCGACGCGTCCACGACCACGACGGACTTGCTCGTGTAGGAGTCGTCGATCAGGGCGCTCGGCGTGGTCACCGCGGCGAGGCGTTCGCCGCCAGGGCTCCAGACGGCGGAGATGACGTGCCCGTCGACCGACTCGACCAGGACGGGCTTCGACTCGTCGTCGCTGCGGGCCGCATCGAGCGTGGGAACGTCCGCGACCCAGAGCCGCGCCAGGGGACGATCCTCTTCGTAGATCTCCTGGTTGAATCCCTTGTCTCGGAGGGTCTTCAGTTCCTTCGCGGTTTCCTCGCGGGCCAGGAAGGCGACCCGGCTGCCGTCCGGCGACAGGACGTAGGAACCGATGCCGTTGGCGTGTTCGACCAGCTTGCGACTCTCGCCGCCGCCGACCGGGATGCCGTAGAGGGCGGGGGCTTTGTCCGAGCCGCGGCGGGAGGTGAAGAGAATCTCGTCGTTGCCGCGGAAGTTGGGCCGGCCGACGTTCACCGAACCGGCGATGAAAGGCCGGGAGGATCCGGGCTCGGCCATGTCGAGCACGTGCAGCTCGGTCCACGAGCCGCCACTGTCCTCGTCCAGCGGCCGCCGCGGGACGCTCAGCAGGTAGGCCGCGAGACTTCCGTCGGGCGACACCTCCACCGTGCCGACGCTGCGCAGCGTGGCGATGTGGTGCGGCTCGATCGGGTTCGTCTCCTGGGCCGTGACTGTGGCCGGCGCGGCCAGCGCGACGGCGGCAAACCAAGCGATGTTCCGGTTCATGGGCTTTCTCCTGTCATTGGACCGCCGCGGCCTGCCGCTGTTCGATCATCGCCAGCCGTTCCCGGATGTCGGGCGACAGCTTGACGCCCAGGTGCGTGATCGTATCCGCCGCCATGGCGATGCCGATCTCGCAGCAGGTACGGATCGGCAGACCCCGCAGCAGGCCGTAGAGGAAACCGGCGGCGAAGCAGTCGCCGGCGCCGGTCGTGTCGACGACGTCGACCTGGTGCGCCGGAACGCAGTGGACTTCGTCGCCCCGGCGCACCCAGGCGCCGCGTACTCCGTCCTTGACCGCGACCACTTCGATCGTCTTCGCCAGCTCGCGGGCCGCGGCCTCCGGCCCGAGACCGGTCATCATCCGCGCCTCCTCGGCGTTGGCGAACAGGATGTCGAAGCCGTGCTCCTTGTGCCGCATGAGGTGGTCGCGCGAGCGGCGGACCGCGAACGGATCGGCGACGTCGATTGCCAGTTTGGCCCCGGCGGCACGGGCGACTTCGATCGCGTGTTCGATCGCGTCGATCTGGTTCGGGGTGTCCCAGATGTAGCCCGTCGTGAAGAAGATCCGGGACCTTCGGATGTCCTCTTCGGGCACGTGCTCCGGGCGGTACTGCCGGCAGACGCCCAGGTGCGTGTTCATCGTCCGCTCGCCGTCGGGCGTGACCAGCACGACCGAAGTGCCGGTGACTCCGTCGATCCTTGCCAGCCGGTTCCGGACCCTGCTGGCGTCCAGCCCGCGCTCGAACAGGCGGCCGGTGTCGTCGCCGGCGACCGCGGAGCTGTAGCTCGCGTCCACGCCGAGCAGGGACGCGGCGCGCAGCACGTTGGCGCAGGAACCGCCGGCCTCGATCTCGGGTTGAAGGATCTCGCCGTCGCGGTTCAGCACGTGATCGAGGATCGCCTCCTGCTCCTCTGCGGTGACGAGCTTCATGATCCCCTTGTCGAGGCCCATCTCGTCGAGGTGCCGGTCCTCTACGCGGACCAGGAGGTCGAGGATCGCGTTCTCGATCCCGACCAGTTCGGGGTCGGCCCCTTCCGGGCCGATTCCTGTCCGCGGCGGTTTCGCCACGGTCGGCTCAGGCGTCTCCCCAGCGATCCTTGACCGCGGCGCGGTCGACGTGGTCGCCGCTCCGCGGCAACTCGCTGGTGAAGATGACGTCCCGCGGCCGCTTGAAGCGGGCGATCCGGGAGCCGACGTGTTCACGGACTGACTCCTGGTCGAGACCGGCTTCAGGCCCGGCCTCGACGACGGCGCGGATCGCCTCGCCCCAACGGTCGTCGCTGACCCCGAAGACGCAAACCGCGCGCACGGCGTCGAGTTCCAGGATCGCGGTCTCCACCTCGGCGGGATACACGTTCTCGCCGCCGGGCTTGATGAGTTCCTTCTCCGGCTTGCGGGCGACGTAGAACAGGTTGCCTTCCTCGTCGAAGCGGCCGATGTCGCCGGTGTGGTGCCAGCCGCCCCGGAAGGTGTGCGCGGTGACGTCGGGCTGTCCGTCGTACCCCAGAAACACCAGCGGTCCGCGGACGACGATCTCGCCGTCCTCGCCGGCCGGCACTTCGCGGTCGTCGTCGTCGACCAGGCGGACGCTGCAGAGTTCGGCGGCCTTGCCGGCACAGCCGAGGCGCTCGCGGGCGTTCTGGATCGTGACGAAGCCGCTCGTCTCGCACTGCCCGAAGCCGGCCCAGAAGGTGGCGTCCGTCTCGTCGTGCAGCCGCTGCATCGTGTCGGGCGAGTCGAGGCCGGTGACGTGGCGGAGGCTGGGAAGCCGGCTGCCGGCCTCGGCTGCCGCGTCCAGCAGCGTGGTGAGCACCGGCGGGAAGTCGCTGATCATCGTGAGCGCGTAGCGGTCGATCAGCTCGACCGCCTGGACCGGGTCGTACTTCGCGGTGACCACGTTGGCGCCGCCGGCGTGGAACACGCTCAGCAGGTGGCCGAGCGCCGCGATGTGGAAGAGCGGCAGCGCGACCAGGTTGCGGTCCGAGCCGTCGAGGCCGAGCGACGCGATCTCCTGCACGTTGGCCCAGACCAGGTTCGAGTGGCTGAGCAGGGCGCCGCGCGGGATGACGTCGACGGCGGCGGTCGCGATGACCGCGAAGGGAGCGCCGGCGGAGACGTCGGGCCGCGGCAGATTGCTTGCTGTGCGGGCGTCCTCGTAGAGCGAGTCCAGTGAGGCGTAGCCCTCGGCCGGATCGTCGCCGAACTGGAACCAGTGGGGGATCGCGTCGTCGCCGGGGCCGCCCGGTACGGCGTCGAGGAAGTCGCTGCCTGTGACGAACGCCCGGGGCTTCGCCCGCTCGCGGACGAGCATCTCGATCTCACCCGGTTGTAGCCGCCAGTTGATCGGGTACACGATGATCCCCTGGCGGGCGCAGGCGAGATAGAGCTCCACGTAGGCCGCCGAGTTCTGGGCCAGCACCGCGAGACGGTCGGAGACCTCGAGCCCCAGACCGTCGAGCCCCGCTGCGAGGGCGTCGACGCGTTCACGGAGTTCCGCGAAGCTCCGTTCCTCGCCATCTTCCGTGACAAGCGCGAGCCGGTCGCCGAACGCCGTCGCGTTGCGGACGAGAACGTCGTAGAGCGTGAAGTTCTGAACGCTGGACACGGTAGACGGGGCTTCTGGGGAGGCGAACCGGCGCGGACTTTATCAACGGCATCCGTCGCTACACTCCATCCATGCCCACACGACGATGGAATCCAATTGGCCTGCTCGCACTGCTCCTCTTGCTGGCCGCGCCCAGCCACGCCTGGAACGACTTCGGCCATGAAGTCGTGGCCCGGATCGCCTGGCAGGAACTGGACCCGGAGGTCCGCAGCCGCGTCCTGGCGTTGTTCCGGCAGGCTCCCAGGGACAGCCTGATGCACTGCCTGGATCTCAACGAGGATCGGCGTCGGGGTTGCGGTCGGTTCGCGTATCGCCTTGGGGATGCCGGGAACAGCGAAGACGCCGACCGCATTCTGTTCGAGCGGGCCGCCTACTGGCCCGACCTGGCGCGGCAGCTCGAAAAGTACGACCGTCCGACCTGGCACTACATCGGCTGGACGTGGCGTCAGGGCGCCGATGGGACCGCCCACGACACGGATCTGCCGGTGGCGGAACCGAATGCGGTGAGCCAGTTGGTCGAGCTTGCGCGCTCCGTCGCCGACTCCTCCGGCCGGCCGGGCGAGCGCGCCATTCACCTGGCCTGGATCTTCCACCTCGTCGGCGACATCCACCAGCCTCTTCACGCCGCGTCCCGGGTCACGGAGCGGCGCGACGAGCGGGAAGGCGATCGCGGCGGCAATGGTTTCGGCCTTGACGAGTGGAACCGCAACCTCCACGCCTTCTGGGACGGCGCCCTCGACCGCCGGTTCAGGGCTCAGTACAGGGATCGGGCACTGGCTCGACTCGACGCGCCTTCCGACGGGTCGGCGCCGCCCGAGCAGTTCTGGAGGTTCTTCGGAGAGGTCCGCGACCGAGAGTACGAGGCCCACAAGGACCAGGTCGCAGCCGAGGCTCGCGCCCGCCATCCCCTGGACGACGCCGTGCGAGCCAACCTCAAGTCCGGCGCCTTCGAAGCCTGGGCGACAGAGTCCAACCAGATCGTGCGAGGCGGCCTGTATCCCCCTGATCTGAAGCGCGGCGAAGCACCGCCCACCGATTACGCCGACCGCGCCTACGACGTCTCCCTGCAGCGCGCGGCTCTCGCCGGCTATCGCCTGGCTGACCTGCTCACAAACCTCCTGGCGCCGTAGGCGCAGCTCACGATCGCTTCCGTGCGCTGTCGCGCAACCGCGGGCTGCGGGGAGTAGACGCGCGTTGCCTCGCCTGTTCGTTGCCCTCGACCTGCCTCCGGAGTTGAAGGCGGCGGCCCGAAGCCTGCAGTCCGGCCTCCGCAACGCCCGCTGGCTGGACGACGCCGGTCTGCATCTCACGCTGGCGTTCATCGGCGAGGTCGACGGTTCGGCCGTGGAGCGGGTCGAAGGTGCTCTGGCCGAGGTCGAGGCCGAGCCGATCCATGTCGAGCTTCACGGCCTCGGTTGCTTTCCCGGGCGCGGTGCCCCGCGGGTGCTCTGGACTGGCGCGGCGCCGAAGGCCGAGCTTGCAGACCTTGCCAGCGCCGTTACGCGGGGCCTGCGGCGGGCCGGCGTGGCTCTGAAGCGCCGGAGATTCACTCCCCACGTCAGCCTGGTTCGATTCCGCCGGCCGCCGCCGCGTATTGACCTCGAGAGGTACCTGTCCGTCCACTCCCTGTTCCGGAGCCCGCCCTGCGAAGTCGCGTCGTTTCATCTGTACTCGAGCATCCTGCACCCGTCGGGAGCGCGCCACACGATCGAGGCGAGCTACCGGCTGACAGGCGTCGCCGGCCACTGGGCGACGGCCGAGCGATAGGTGTCGCTGCTGAGCGACGATAGGGCGACGCGTGCCCTGGCACGCCGGTTGCACCGATGTTGTTTCGCGATGAACGAACGACGTTCACGATGAACCAACAATAGGAGGAGAACTCCAATGAAGAGGATTCTGATGCCCGTGTTCCTGATCATGGCCCTCGCCGCCTGCGACAACTTCCGCAGTCCCACGGAAAGGGGAGAGGGAGCGGAAGGGAGCGGACACAACGAGAGCAGTGAAGGCGGCGAGGGCGGCGGCGGCGAGCTTGGCGAGTCCGGAACCCGCTATGACATGGGTGACACGGCTCACGAGAGCCGGCAGGGCATCGACCTCGTCATGTCTCACTACGGCCCCGGAGGCCGGTTCGAAGGGACGGTCATGAACACGACCAGCCGGCCGATCTCCAACATACGAGTCGAGATCCACCTGTCGAACGGAACGGAGCTGGGCCCCGCGCCGAACGTCACGCTGAATGCCGGCGAGATGCAGGGCGTCGTGCTAGACGCCGCCGGCGAGAACTTCGCCTGGTGGTCGGTGCACGTCGAGATCGGAAGCAGCGGCTCCTAGAGCCGTTCCATGAAGCCCCGGATCGACTCGACGAGCCGGTCCGGGGCGTCGTAGTGGACCATGTGGCCGGCGCCTTCGATCTCCTCGTGCCGGCCGCGGCGAAAGAGGGCGACGCGGCGGGCGATCTCTTCGGGTTCGGGGGTGGCGTGCTGTTCGTCGATGCCGCGGCGGCTGCTCCAGAACTCGTTGGCGAGGGCGGCGGTGAGAATGAGGGTGGGGCAGGTGACCCAGCTCCAGCGTTCCTCGGAGGCTTCGGGGACGTTCGACATCCAGGTCGTCACGACCTGGGGATCCCACTTCCACTCCAGACCGCCGGATGCCAGTGGGCGAGTGCCCAGGTCGACGAACTCGAGCGCGCGGTCCGGGTCGAGGCGGGGATGGACGCGCTTCAGGAGGTCCCAGGCGTGGTCCCTGGACGCGACCATCCGGTGTTTGCGTGGGTGGGTCAGCGCTTCGACCCCCATCCTGGCCCGTTTCTGCTTGACCTCTTCGGGGAAGCGGTTCAATGCGTACGGCGGACCGAGACCCTCGATCAGCACGATGGCCCGTGGCAGCTCGGAGAAGAGGCCCGCCCACTGGGCCACGACCTGGCCTCCGAGGCTGTGGCCGATGACGACCGGCTGCTCGAGTTCACAGTCGAGGAACACGGCGTGGAGGTCGGCGATGTGGTGGGCCATCGTGTAGATGCCGGGATGCGCGCTCTCGCCGTGGCCGCGCAGGTCGTAGGCGATGACCCGGTGGTCGGCGGCGAACGCCTCGGCGACCGGCGCGAGCGTGAGCGCGAAGTCCTGGATGCCGTGCGCCAGCAGGATCGCGGGGCCATCGGCTGGGCCCCACTCGTAGATCTCGAGTTCGGTGCCGCTGGCCTCGATGCGGCGCCGCCTGTGCGTGATCGGCTCGATGCGGGGCGGCGGCTGGGATGCGGTCAGGGTCAAGGAGGGTCCACCAGTGGGAAACCGCTGTCGGCGAGCGTCCGGTTCAGGTCCGCCAGCGGGCCGGAAAGAGTAGCGTTGAAACGGTCTTCCTGCTCGGCGAGTTCGTCGCTGAGCATCCGCCAGACCGCGGCCTGCTGATCCGTGGGCCGCGCGTCGGCCTGGCCGACCGATCGCGCCAGGTACGTGAGACGCGCGTAGAGCAGGCGCGGCCAGCGCAGGGCGTCCTGGCCGGTGCCGGTCATCCGAAGGTCGAAGAACTCTCCCTCGATGGCGCGGAGTTCCTCGCGCAGCGAGCCGGCCTGGTTGGTCGCTTCGAAGACGTCGATGTCGCCCCCGCTCTCCGACAGGCGATCTTCGAGCTGCCGCAGGTCGCGGCGGAGACGCTCGGCCTCGTTGATGAGGTAGGCGGCTCGTTCGATGCCGTCGTGGATCCGGGCGAGCAGGGCGTGCTGCGCCTCCAGGTCGCTGGGCGACGCGGAGGAGTCCGGGTCGAGCAGGAGATCCATCTCGATCGTTGACACCGGCTCGCCTTCCTCCGCCTCGCCGTCGTCGGTCGGGAGGACGAGTTCGAGCAGGTAGCCGCCCGGAGCGGCCAGCATGGAGAAGCGGCCGCCGTCGGGCAGCGGCCGCCAGCCCCGCTCGGGCATCTCCCAGTCGGGCCGCTCGTCGGGTTTCGTGCGCAGCCGGACCTCGGCCGTCGCGTCGTGGCGCAGGTCCCAGGTCACGCGGTGGAGGCCCGGCGCCGCGGGCAGGTCGTTCAGTGTGCGGACCAGTTCGCCTTCGGCGTCGCGGACGCGGATCGTGGCCGCGTCGTCGCCGGCGGCCGATTCCGGGATCCAATAGTGGAGCAGGGCGCCGTAGGGCGGGTTCGTGCCGGTCGCCGGCACGTCGGGTTGGGCCATCGGCGCGCCGCGGGTGCGGAAACGGTAGATGACACGTGGCGCCAGCAGCGTCGGACCGCGGCTCGTCAGACCGCCCGCGATCTCGCGCAGCGCCGTCAGGTCGTCCAGGACCCAGATGCCGCGGCCGTAAGTGGCGACGACCAGGTCGTCGAAGTGCTCCTGGACCTCGATCCAGTGGACGGGCGCCGGCGGCAGGTTCGCTTCGCCGTCGCTGCGCCGGGAGAGGCTTCGCCAGTGCGCGCCATCATCGAAGGAGACGTGGAGCGCGTTCTCGGTGCCGAGGAACAGCAGTCCCGGTTGCTCCGGATCCTCGCGGACGGCGTGGACGTTCGCGAGCGGTCCGCGCGGCAGGCCGGCCGCGAGATCGGTCCATGTCTCGCCGTAGTCGTTCGTTCGGAACACGTACGGTGTCGTGTCGCCCTCCTGGTGACGGTCGATCGCGACGTAGGCCGCGCCGGCGTCGACGTCCGACGGGTCGATGTTCCTCACGGTTCCGAGAGGCGGCAGGCCGGGGAGGTTCGCGGTCACGTTGGTCCAGGTCTCGCCGCCGTCCTGCGTCAACTGGACCTGGCCGTCGTTCGTGCCGGCCCAGATCAGGCCACGCTCGAGCGGGCTCTCGGCGATCGCGAACATGACCGGCGCGATCGTCGGTCCGGCGTCGTCGAGGGTCAGGCCGCCGGTGCGCCGCATCAGCGCCGGGTCGGCCGTGGTGAGATCGGGCGAGATCCGCTCCCAGCTCTGGCCGCGGTCCCGGCTCCGGTGGACGTACTGGCTGCCGGCGTAGACGGCCTCTGGATCGTGCGGCGAGGTGGCGAACGGGGCGGTCCACTGAAAGCGGTACTCGAGTGCCGACGCCGGCGAACTCTCGATCGCCAGCGGCCAGACGCTGACGTCCCGAGCCTGGCCTGAGCGCAGGTCGTACAACTCGAGCTGACCGTCGTAGCAGCCGGTCCAGACCAGGTCCGGGTCGGCGCGGTGGACCATCGAGAAACCCACCTCGCAGCCGCCGACCGAGTGCCACTCGCCGACCGGGATGCCCTGGGTGCGTCCTCCGTAGAGCACGCGGCTCGGCCCGCGCATCGACGGCCCGTCCTGGCGGTTGCCGTAGACGAAGTAAGGCACCCGGTCGTCGGTCGAGACGTGGTACATCTGCGCGATCGGCAACTGGGGCCGGTACCAGGATCGCCCTCGGTCGCTCGTGATGCTGACGCCGCCGTCGTGGCCGACGATCCGCCGGTCGGCGCCGAGCGGATCGATCCAGATGTCGTGGTGGTCCCAGCCCGGCTGCTCGTAGCCCTCGCTCTCGACCGTGCGGCCGCCGTCGAGCGAGACCGACTGGCGGGTGGCGGCGAAGGTGACCTCGTCCGCGCGGTCGGGCGCCGCGGCCATGCGCGTGTAGTAGAGCGGCCGGGTGATCAGGTTCAGGTCGCGGCTGATCAACCGCCACGAATCGCCCCGGTCGTCCGAGCGCCACAGGACGCCGGCGAAGGGATCGGAGGGGGCGAAGTCGCGGTTCGAGCTCGTCTCGATCAGGGCGTAGACGCGCTCCGGATCGTCCGCCGAGACGGCGAGTCCGATCTTGCCGAGCGGCGGCGCGGGCAAGCCCGCGCCTTCCAGGCGCTCCCAGTTGTCGCCGCCGTCCCTCGAGCGGAAGAGGCCGCTGCCCGGGCCGCCGCTGGTGCGGCCGGACGTGCGGATCTCGATCTGCCAGGCCGCGGCGTAGACGAAGCGCGGGTTGTCGGGCGCGAAGGCGAGGTCGACGACGCCGGTGTCCGCGTCGACGAACAGGACATGCTCCCAGGTCGCGCCGCCGTCGGTCGTGCGGAAGACGCCGCGTGCCGCTTCGTTCTGCTCCTGCGGGCCGTAGGCGTGGCCGAGCGCGGCGACGAAGGCCGTTTCCGGGTCTCTCGGGTGGACCAGGATGCGGCCGATCCGGCCGCTGGCTTCGAGTCCCAGGTGGTCGAAGCTGTCGCCGCGGTCGGTGGAGCGGTAGACGCCGTTGCCGATCGAGATGTTGCTGCGGATGAAGCTCTCGCCGGTGCCAACCCAGACCACGTTCGGGTCTGAGGGAGCGACCGCTATCGATCCGATCGAAGCCGCCTCCTGCCGGTCGAAGATCGGCTCCCAGCCGACGCCGCCGTCGTTGCTGCGCCAGAGGCCGCCCGAAGCGGCGCCGGCGTAGTAGATCCGTGGATCGCCGGGGACGCCGGCGACGGCGGAGACCCGGTTGCCGATCGGCCCGATGTGGCGAAAGGCGAACGCGTCGAGAAGCTCCGGCGGCGCCTCCGCGGCCTGTTGGGCGGCCGCGGTAGCGGCACAGAGCAGGAAAGCGAGGAACGTTCTGTGACGCAACCTCCTAGTAGCCGGCCTGCTTGTCGACGACGTTGCGCAGCGGCCTGCCGGTCGCGAAGCGCGTGATGTTGTCGCGCAGGAGCCGCGTTCGCCGCTCCTCGAGGCGGTCGGAGATCGTCGCCAGGTGCGGCGTGATCGTCACGTTCGACATGGTCCACAGCGGGTGGCCGGTCGGCAGCGGTTCAGGATCGGTGACGTCCAGGCCGGCGGCGCGGACCTTGCCGCTCTCCAGCGCCGCGACCAGGGCGTCCGTGTCGACGATCTTCCCGCGCGAGATGTTGATGAAGTAGACGTCCTGCTTCATCAGCTCGAACTGGCGGGCGCCGATCAGGCCCTCCGTCGCCGGCGTGTGCGGCACGGAGGAGAAGACGACATCGGCCCGCGGCAGCAGGTCGTCGAGTTCGTCCGGCTTGCCGACGTAGGCGACGTCGCGGTGGATCGGGATGTCCTTGGGATCGACGCCGAGCACCGTCATGCCGAAGGCGGCGGCCCGCTGCGCGATCTGAGTACCGATGCCGCCGAGGCCGATGACCAGGGCCGTCTTGCCCCGGAGTTCGATCATCGGCAGCGCGCGGTCCGTGTTCCAGCCTTCCGGCATCTGGGCGTTGAACGCCTTGAGGTTGCGGGTGAAGTTCAGCAGCAGCGCGAAGGCGTGGTCGGCGATCTCGGGGCCCTGGATGATCTTCGCGTTGGTCAGGACGATGTCGCTGTCGCGCAGGTCCGGGATCTCGAGGAAGCCCTCGACTCCGGCGGAGTTGCTCTGGATCCAGCGCAGCTTGCTGTCGGCCGTCAGGTACTGCTCGACTCCGCGGTAGCCCGCGATCAACCCGTCGCAGACGTTGGGGTCGAGGTCTTCGTCGATGCCGACGAGGCGGAGGTTCCCGTGCTGATCCTCGAGGTCCGCCAGCCCGTCCATGAAGAACGCCGGCATGCACACGGTGACGGGCTGGGCGACCGCGGCGGAGGCCGCGAAGGCGAGGAGAAGAACGGTGAGCAGAACCGGTCGACGATCCAGCACTGGACGGTGGAGCATGGGCGTGTCTCCCTGGGGCGATGAACGATGGCGATGAGGGAAGGACGGAGCGTACCAGCGCGCACTACGGGCGTCTGATCCAGGTGCTACGATGCCGCCGCCTTCGGCCCCTGAGACTCACCCCAGGACCCACAGGAAGCGAGCCAGATGACCACCGACGCTCTCCGCGAACGCGGCGATTCACTGGAGGATGCCTTCTTCCGCGACATGGACAGAAAGCTGATCGACGAACTCCGCGCGAAGAAGGAACGCGAGGAACAGCTCGACGAGCTGGCCGCTGCTTCGGGCATCGCACACCGTGAGGTTCTCGGCGCCCTGCTCGATGCGGGAATGCACGGCGAGGCGCTGGTGGCGGCGGGCCTGGTGCCGCTGATCGAGGTTGCGTGGTCGGACCACGCGATGGACGCCGCGGAGCGCGACGCCATCATGCAGGCCGCGAGGGATGCCGGGGTGACCCGTGGGTCGACCGCGGCCGAACTGCTCTCCGCCTGGCTGGAGCGGCGTCCGGGAGCGGAGCTGCTCGAGGCCTGGAAGGGCTATGCTTCCGCGCTGGTCGCGGAGCTCGACGAAGCGGACGCCGCGGCGGTGCGTGACGACATCATGAGCCGGGCGCAGGCCGTCGCCGAAGCCGCCGGCGGCTTCCTCGGTCTCGGCAGCGTGTCCCGCGAGGAGCGGCGGATGCTCGCTGAGCTGGCCGCGGCCCTGGGCGGCTGAAGCGCTACCAGCTCGCCTTGATCACGCCCGGGAGCTCGCCCCGCAGCGCGAGGTCCCGAAGGGCGATCCGCGAGAGACCGAATTTGCGGTAGTAGCCGCGTGGCCGGCCGCTGACCGCGCAGCGGTTGCGGACGCGGACCGGGCTGGAGTCGCGGGGGAGCTTGTTCAGCAGGCGCTGGGCCTCGAAGCGCTGGTCGGGCGGCAGACGCTCGTCCTTCGCCAGCGCCCGCAACTCGTCGCGGCGCTCCTTGTATCTCTCGACGATCTTCTTGCGGCGGTCGTTCTTGGCGACTGATGCCTTGGTGGCCATCTTGTTCCGTGTTTCCTTGGCTGATTCCGGTGCCGACTTGGCCTGTCCGGCGCGTCCGCCCTCGCGGCGCGCAGGGAGCGCATACCTTAGCAGGTTTGGCGGCCTCCTGGGGTCCGCCGGTCAGGGCTCGATCAGATCGACCAGTTCCCGGACTCCACCGTCGAAACGCTCGAACGCCCGCTGCGCCCGGGCGCGGTCGGCCAGGTCGCCGCTGCGGTCGAGTTCCGCGGCGCTCTGCATGACCCGGCCGATCGCCTGCCGCGCCTGGCCTCGCTCCCGTGCGCTCAGGCCGTCCAGCCTCTCCAGCAGCGCTTCGGCGAGGTCGCGCGCGTCGAACGCGGGCACGTAGAGCGTCAGCCATTCGCCGTTCTCGATCTGGGACCGGACGCGGTCGCGCTTGAGCGCCATCAGCGCGGTGATCGCCGTCGGGTACTCGGGGATCGTCATCGGCGGTCGCTCGTGGCTGTGCGGCCCGGCGCGAATGGCGCCGCCGCCGCGGGAAGCGCCGCCGACCGGCTCCACCGTCGTCTCCTCGAAGTAGAAGTCGTAGCGCTGCTGTTCGCCGGCGAGCCAGACGTGGGCGAAGAACTCGCTGGGGAGCTCGTCGGGGATCTGGGAGATGAGGTAGTCGCTGCCGATCGCCGGCGCCATCGGATAGCGGGTTTCGTCCCAGTCTTCGGTCTCCTCGTTCCAGGCCTCGAAGACGATGTCGCCGCCGAAGTTCCGCGGGTCGACCGGCTGCTTGAAGTCGTCGTAGATGTAGAGGCGGAACTCGCCGGCGTTCGGCAGCGCTCCTTCCAGGTGGTGGTAGTTGTTGGCCGCCATGAAGAACTGGCCGCCGTGGAGCGGGTTGTGGTCCATGTGGGCGGCGGCGTTCGGGTCGGCCGGGTTGGGTGCGAAACTCGGCGTCGCGCCGCCCTCGCCGCCGGGCGGCAGGTCGGTGCCGCCGAGGCCGGCTGCCAGCATGCCGCCGCGGGACTGGGGCTCGTCGCGCGGCACGAAGATCTCCGGCAGCACGAGGTGGTCGTCGAGCTCGTAGTCGACCTGGAGCGCGAAGGGCTGGACGATCGTTTCCTTCGCCCTGCCGACGTCGAACGATCCGATCAGCTCGACCCGCGTGCCCGGCGCTGCGTGAATCGCCTCCTCGAACAGGTAGCTGGCCGGAAACTCGGGGTCGTACTCGGGGACGTAGAGCACGGTTTGCACGCGTTGATCGGGGAAGTGGACGCGAACCTCCATGCTGGCGAGCCGGTCGCCGACGTGCGGATGCAGGCCGATCAGGCGGGCGCGTTCGGTGAGTGTGAGACTGGTCGTCTGCGGCCGGCCCGCGCGGCGACCCTTCAGGGTGACTTCGCCGCCGGCCCGGGCGCTCTCGACCCAGAGCTCGACCTCGTCCTCGGTCTGGTTGAGGAACAGGCCCAGGCTTGAACGGTCGCGGACCTCGATCCGCGAGTCGTCGTTCGGACGTCGCCGGTACTCGACGACGAGCTCGAGCTTCGAACCGGCTCGGAGCCGCTTGCCGGCGCCGTCCGGGAGCAGGACCGGGTCGTCGCCGCGCAGCCACTGGCCGAGGAAGTGCGGGCCGGCCCGGCCGGTGCGCATCCGGGTCGGTTCCGGTTCGTCCTCGTCGCGGAAAGGATCGTAGGGGACCTGGACCTCGACCTCGAGCTGCTCCGGCTCGACGTCCTCGGGCTCGTGGACCCAGGCGGCCATCCGGTAGACGACACCGGGGTGCTGGGGCCGGAACTCGTAGCCGGTAACCCAGGCGTCCTCCTCGAGTTCGACGGCGAGCACCTCGCGGTGGGAGGCGGTCTGTCGTCCCGGTTCGACGACCGTCTCGGCCGTGGGCTCGAGCACCAGGTCGGGGTAGCCGAGCACCCACTCCTCCTCCATGAACTCCAGCGGCGGCGGCAGGTTGCGCCGGGGCCCCTGAGGCCCGCCGCCCTGGACCCAGGCGACGACGATGTCGATCTCCTGCTGGCTCATCCGCCGCGAGTTTCGGAAGTGGTCGTAGCGGGCGTCGGCGGTCCACGGCGGCATGCGGCCGGTCATGAGTTCTTCTTCGATCGCCACCGCCCAGGCGCGGGCGCCGGGCTTCGCGTCGTTGCCGTAGGTCGTCAGGTCGATGTAGTCCGGCGCCGAACCCTTCGGGTTGTGGCAGGGCATGCAGTAGCGGCGGAGGATCGGGCGCACGTCCTCCGCGAAGTTGATGTCCGTCGTGATCCGGACGTGGGCCGGGGCCGGGTCGGTGGCGATTCCGGCAAGCGTCAGCGCGACCAACGCGACGGCGGCCGCGCCGGCGGCGAAGCGCCGGCCCTCCCGCGCTGATCGCTTCCGCCTCATCGTCCGTCTCCGGAGTAGAGCGTGAGATCGCCCTCGCTGTCGGCGACGAACAGCGGCCGGAAGTCGTAGCCGAGGCTGCGCAGACGATCGCCGCCGCCCTCCTGCCGGTCGACGACGGCTGATACCGCGGCGACCTCGCAACCTTCGGCTTCGACCGCCTCGATCGCACGGAGGATCGAGCCGGCCGACGTGACGACGTCGTCGACCACGGCCACCCGGCGGCCCGCGACGATCAGCTTGCGGCCGTCCGGATGGTACGAGGCGTCAATTCGGGCGCTCGTGCCGTGGCCCTTCGCCTTGTTGCGCACGAGAAACCCGAAGAGCGGCCGCCCGTCCAGGTCGCTCGCCACCGATGCCGCGGTCGCCAGGTAGGCGCCGCCGACTTCGGGCCCGCCGACCGCGTCGACGGCGAAGGGCCGCAACTGCGCGCAAAGGGCTTCACCGATGAGTCGCGAGCCCCGCGGCGACAGCACCGTCGCCTTCGTGTCGCAGTAGTAGTGCGAGCGCGCACCGGAGGTCAGAACGAAGTCTCCCTTGGCGATGCTCCGCTCCTGGAGCAGGGCCCGCAGTTCGTGCAATCGTGAGTCGTTCTTCGGGTCCGGCACGGCCGGAGAGGGTATCAACGAGCGGCAGGGATAGGCTGCGGCGAGTGGCGGATCAAGACACGTCAGGCGCTCCTGCTCGTATCGGCATCGTGACCGTCTCGGACCGCGCGTCCCGCGGGGTCTATGAGGACCGTGGCGGACCCGCGATCCGCGACTACCTGGCGGAGGTCCTGACTTCCCCTTGGGAACCGTCCGCGCGGGTCGTCGAGGACGAGGTCGAGCAGATCGCGGCGGCGCTGCGGGAACTCTGCGACGAGGAAGATTGCTGCCTGGTCGTGACCACGGGCGGTACCGGCCCTGCGCGGCGCGACGTGACGCCGGAGGCCACCCTCGCCGTGTGCGAGAAGGAGATGCCCGGCTTCGGCGAACTGATGCGGCAGGTGTCGCTCCAGGCCGTGCCGACGGCGATCCTGTCTCGCCAGACGGCGGGTATCCGCGGCTCGTCGCTCATCGTCAACTTGCCGGGGCAGCCGAAGGCGATCGGCGAGTGCCTGGACGCCGTGTTTCCGGCGATCCCGTACTGCGTCGACCTGATCGGCGGGCCGTACCTGACGACAAACGAGGAGCGGATCAAGGCGTTCAGGCCGAAGTCGGCGAGGAAGCCGGCGGGCTGAGGAGGATGGACATGGAGAAGCAAGGCACCCGGCCGGTGCTTTCGACGGCCCTGATGGCGCCGCTCTTCGCGCTGACCGCGGCCTGCGGACCGCCCGGCGGAGGCGGCGAGGAGGCGACGGTCTACCGCGATACCTGGGGCGTCCCGCACATCTACGCCGAGTCCGCCGAGGCCGGTCTCTACGCCTCCGGCTGGGCCATGGCGGAGGACCGGCTGTCGCAACTGCTCGAGAACTACCTCTTCGGCCTCGGCGAGTACGCCGCCGCCTTCGGCGCCGGCAACAACGACGCCTGGGTGCGGTCGGACCTCGAGTCGCGGATGTGGGACCACTACGGCACGGCGAAGCGCCACTACGAGGCGAAGCTGAACCCGGAACTCCGCCGGCACCTGGCGGCGTTCATCGCGGGCATCAACGACTACCTCGACGCGCATCCCGACGAGGTGCCGGACTGGTGGGGCGACCGCCCGGTCGACGTCTACATGCCGGTCGCCTTCAGCCGCCAGTTCATCTGGAGCTGGCCGGCGGGGCAGGCGCGCTCCGACCTGCGGGCGGTCGGCATCGAGCCGAGCTTCGACGTCGACCTGCGGGCGTCCAACGAGATTGCGCTGGCGCCCGACCAGACGACCTTCGGCGCCGCCGCGCTGATCATCGACCCTCACCTCTCCTGGCTGGGACGCCACCGCTACTGGGAACTGCGGCTCCACGCCGGCGACATCCACATCAGCGGCTTCGCCACGTCGGGCTTCCCCTACGTCAACCTGGGCCATAACGAGCACGTCGCCTGGGCCCACACGACCGGCGGCCCGGACACGGCCGACGTCTACGAACTGACGCTCGACCCGGAGGACGCGAGCCGCTACCTCTACGACGGCGAGTGGCGACAACTGGAGAGCCGTACAGTCGAAGTGGCGGTGGCCGGCGAGGCGAAGCCGCGCGGGGCGACGTTCTGGTACGCCCACCACGGGCCGGTTTTGGCTCGCCGCGGAGACCGCGCGTATGCCGCGGCCCTGGCCTACGAAGAGGAGATCGGCTACCTGGAGTCCAAGTACTGGTTCATGGTCGCGGAGGACTTCCAGGGTGCGGCCGCGGCACTGGACGTGCGCCAGATCATGCCGCAGAACGTGATGATCGCGGACACGGGCGGCAACATCTACTACCGGCGGACCGGTCGTGTGCCGATCCGGCCGGAGGGCTACGACTGGAGCCGCCCCGTCGACGGATCGACCTCCGAAACCGAGTGGCTGGGCATCCACCCGGCGTCCGACCTGATGTCCCTGCTCAACCCCGAGCGGGGTTACATGCAGAACAACAACATCGGCCCGGACACGATGCTGGTCGACTCGCCCCTGGTGCCCGAGCGCTACGCGGCCTACCTCTACAACCAGCCCGCTCTCTACACCCATCAGCGTGGCGCCGCCGCCGTCGCGCTGCTCGAGGCGAAACGGGAAGCCGGCGGCAAGTGGAGCGAAGAGGAGATCGTCGAACTGGCGCTCAACCGTTCGGTCTACCAGTTCGAACGCTGGGTCGAGGAGTTGCGACGCGCCGAGGCCGCGGTTCCCGGCAAGCGCTCGAAGGACCACGTCGAGGTCGTCCGCCGGATCGACGCGTGGAACGGCATCGCCGAGCCGGATTCCCGGGGCGCGCTCGCCTACTTCCGCTGGCGCGAGGCTCTCCGGGAGTTGGTCGGCCGCGACGGGATGAACCAGATGACCGCGCGGGTCAACGACTACCTGGAACTGATCCGTGAGGCGCCGAAGCCGCCCGGTCTCCGCGACGACGAGTTGCCGGCCCTGGTCGAGGCGATCGGCACCGCGGCGGAGGCCCTCCACTCGGGCCCGGGCGGCTTCGATGCAGCCTTCGGCGACGTGTTCCGGGTCGGGCGCCAGGACTCGGAGGACGAAGTGTCCTGGCCCGTCGGCGGCGGTTCGCTCAACGACGCCGGGATGGCGACCATGCGTTCGGTCGGCTTCAGCCCACCGCGCGCCGACGGCCGCCGCTGGGGCAACCGCGGCCAGACCTCGACCGAGGTCGTCATCCTCAGCAACCCGATCCGCAGCTACACCCAGCCCCCGATCGGCCAGAGCGACCGCCCCGACTCGCCCCACTACCGCGACCAGGCCGAGAAGCTGTTCTCCGTCGGCGCCATGAAGCCGAGCTGGTTCGCCCGCGAGGAACTGCTCGCCCACGGCGGCAAGAACGTCGTGTCCGAGATGCGCCTGGTCTACGAGCCGGAGTAGAGGAGTCCCGATGCGTCACCGTCGAAGTCTCTGCCTCACAGCCGGAATCGTCGCCACGATTCTCGTGACGCCTGTAGCCGCTTCCGCCCAGTCAGGCCACAACCTGGAGCGTCCCGAACACTGGAAGGTCCGCTACGACGGCTCCGACGAAGCCGCCGAAAGGAACTTCGTCGTCATGCGACCCGGCTGGCACGTCTACGCCGGCCCCGGCGGCCTGCTCTGGGACCCGGGCCGCTTCGCCTCCGGCAACTACGCCGTCAAGAGCACGACCTACCTCTTCCCGAAAGGCGACTCCGAGCGGTCCGGTTCAACCCGCATCGACACGCCCTTTGGCCTCTTCCTCGGCGGCCGCGACCTCGAAGGCGACGAGCCAACCTACATCTCCTTCCAGATCGACAACGCGGGCCGGTTCCGCATAGCCCAACACACCGGCGACGAGATCAAGGAACTCACGCCTTGGACAGCTCATGACGGCGTATCCGTCCTCGACGTCCCGGCCACGTCACCCGCGGAGAACGTCCTCGAAGTTGACATCCGCGGCGAACAGACGATCTTCTACATTGGCGGCGAGGTCGTCGCCGAGCTTCCGTCCGACGAACTCGATCCCAGCGGCCTGATCGGTCTAGTCGCCGGCGAGGGTCTGAGTCTTCACATCACCGAGATCGCGATCGGCCCGAACCGTCGCAACGAGTAGCTACTAGCGACTACTCGCCGCCGGTGCTGGCCGCCTTGCCGGCGCGCCAGTCGTCCTCGAGGATGCGCGCGCCGCGGAGCGTGCCGCCCATCGAGTAGTTGCCTTCGTGGCAGGCGTACTCGTAGACGCGTTCCTGGTCGCGCTTCCAGATGTACTCGCCGGACCAGGGGGCTTCCCAGGTGGCCGGATCGTTCATCGTGAAGTGGTAGAGGATGTTGCCGTCCGGCTGGAGCGTCAGCCGCTCCGTGACGTGGAGGTCCTTCGTCGCGCCGCGCAGGAATCCGTCGGGCCGGAAGTGCACCGAGTCGATGACCAGGGTGTCGCCTTCCCACCAGCCGACCGAATCGCCCAGCCACCGCCGCTCCTCGGGACTCGGGTGCTCGTCGTTCAGGCGGATGATCCGGGCGTCGTGAACCATCTCGATCAGGATCATGATGTGGTCTTCGGTCTGCACGACGCGTTTGTAGTTGTTGTAGCCGCTCGGGAACGTCGGCGTGGCGCCGGTGAAGCCGAGGATGCAGCGTTCGCTGATCGGCAGCGACTCGGGACCGTCATAGGGGCCCGGGCCGTCGAGTTCGAGCCACCAGGCGACGCCCTCGTTCGGACGCCGCAGCTTGGCGCGCTCCGCGAATCTCGCCTTTGCCGCTTCGGTGGTTTCCGGCATGCGGCCGTTCGGCGGATCGATGATGATCGACGTACGGAACTTGCCGTCCACCGCGAAAGTGTCCGTGCCGCGGTCGAGCCAGAAACTGTTGTAGCCGCCGACGTTGCCGGCCGCGCCGGGTGAGCCGTCCCCACCCTCCGGCGGCGCTTCGCGGTTCGGGTCGGAGACCTGGTGGCGGTCAGCCCGAGCCTTCGCCGCGTCGACCGCGATCTTCTCGGCCTCTTCCGGGGTCAGGTACAGATTCTCGCCATACTCCTCGGGCCGCTGCAGCGGCGTCAGCGTGGCGGCGTCGTACGTGCCGGTCAGGTCAGGCTTGCCGTTGGCTGCCCGCTTGATCTCGCCTTCGGCTGCCAGAGCAGGCGCCGTGAGTAACAGCGCGAGGATGGCGGCCAGGGCCGCGAGGGATCGGACTCTCATTCTGCGTCCTCCTGTTTCGACTGGAAGCCGAAAGTGTAGCGGAGGGTGCGGGCCGCTAGTCGCCGCTGCCGCCGCCGGTACTCGCCGACTTCGCGGCCGCCGCGTCGGCCTCGAGAATCCGCGCGCCGCGGAGCGTGTTGCCCATCGCGTAGTTGCCCTCGTGACAGGCGTACTCGTAGACGAGTTCCGGACGGTTCCTCCAGATGTACTCGCCGGACCAGGGCGTCTCCCAGGTGGCCGGATCGTCCATCGTGAATCGGTAGAGGATGTCGCCGTTCGGCTGCAGGGTCAGGCGCTCCGTGACGTGAAGCTCCTGGGTCGATCCGCGCAGGAACGTGCGGGGATGGAAGTTCACCGAGTCGATGACCAGGGTGTCGCCCTCCCACCAGCCGACCGAGTCGCCGAGCCACTTGCGCTCCTCGGGGCCCGGGTGCTCGTCGTTCAGGCGCACGATCCGGGCGTCGTGGTTCATCTCGATCAGGATCATGATGTGGTCTTCGGTCTGCACCACCCGCTTGTAGTTGTTGTAGGCGCTCGGAAGCGTCGGCGTGGCGCCGGTGAAGCCGACGATGCAGCGTTCGGTGATCGGCAGCGACTCGGGGCCGTCGTAGGGGCCGGGGCCGTCGATGTCGAGCCACCAGGCGGAGCCGTCGTTCGGCCGGCGCAGCTTGTCGCGGGCCGCCCTTCTCGCCTTCGCCGTAGGGGTCGTCTCCGGCATGCGGCCGTTCGGCGGGTCGACGATGATCGACGTGCGGAACTTGCCGTCCACCGAGAACGCCTCGGTGCCGATGTCCAGCCAGAAGAAGTTGTAGCCGCCGACATTGCCGGCGCCGCCGCCTGAGCCGTCGCCGCCGACCGGCGGGGGCTCGCGGTCCGGGTCGCTGACCTGGTGGCGGTCGGCCCGGCGCTGGGCCGCGTCGGTCTCGATCTTCTCGGCCTCTTCCCTGGTCAGGAACAGGTTGTCACCGTACTTCTCGGGTCGCTGCAGCGGCGTCAGCGTGGCCGCGTCGTAGTTGCCGGCCAGGTCGGGCCGGCCGCTGGGAGTGCGCTTGATCTCGTCTTCTGCCGCCAGTGCAGGTGCGGCGACCAGCAACACGACGATGGCGGTCAGGGCCGATGGGACTCGGGTTCTCATTCAGCGTTCTCCAGGGCTTCGGGCGGGATCGGGCAGGACAGGGGTCGCGACAGCCGGAAGGTAACTACGAGTTTCGCCAGTGAGGTCGCCAGATACTCACGAAGTGGCCCCGGAAAATCACGATTGTGTCGCATGAGATGTGTAGCGTCTGTGGGACCACAGGGGTCGTCCGTTCTTCAACACGTCCGGGTACGAAAAGGTGTTTGGTCGACTGCGGGCGACCCCTCAGTCGCCACTGCCGGCGCCGGTGCTGGCGGTCTTCCCCGACAGCACGTCAGCCTCGAGCACCCGGGCGCCTCGCAACGTGCCGCCCATCGAGTAGTTCCCCTCGTGGCAGGCGTACTCGTAGACGTCCACGGGGCTGCGCTTCCAGATGTACTCGCCGGACCAGGGGACGTCCCAGGTGGCCGGGTCGTCGATCGTGAACCGGTAGAGGATGTCGCCGTTCGGCTGCAGCGTGAGGCGCTCCGTGACGTGGGATTCCTGGGTGGCGCCGCGGAGGACCGCCTTCGGGTGGAAGTTCCGCGAGTCGATGACCAGGGTGTCGCCTTCCCACCAGCCGATGGAGTGGCCGAGCCACTTCCGTTCCTCGGGACTCGGGTGCTCGGCGTTCAGGCGCACGATGCGGGCGTCGTGGACCATCTCGATCAGGATCATGATGTGGTCCTCGGTCTGCACCACGCGCTTGAAGTTGTTGTAGAGGCTCGGGAACGTCGGCGTGGCGCCGGTGAAGCCGACGATGCAGCGCTCGGTCACTGGCAGCGTCTCCGGACCGTCGTACGGGCCGTGGCCCTCGATGTCGAGCCACCAGGCGGAGCCGTCGTTCGGCCGGCGTAGCCGGCGGCGCTCGGCGGACCTCGCCTTGCCTGCCTCGGTCATCTCCGGGATACGGCCGTTTGGCGGATCGAAGATGATCGAGGTGCGGAACTTGCCGTCGACCGCGAACGCCTCGGTCCCGGTCTCGACCCAGAACCTGTTGTAGCCGCCGACGTTGCCTGCGCCGCCCGTCGTCCCGTCACCGCCGACCGGCGGCGGCTTGCGGTTCGGATCGGAAACCCTGTGCCGGTCGGCAGCGTACTGGGCCGCGTCCGCCTCGATCTTCGCCGCGTCCTCGGGGCTCAGGAAGAGGTTGTCGCCGTACTTCTCGGGCCGCTGCAGCGGCGTCAGGGTGCCGGCGTCGTAGGTGCCGGTCAGGTCGGGCTTGCCGTTGGCGGCGCGCTTGACGTCGCCCTGGGCGGTCAGCGCAGGGGCAGCGATCAGCAGCGCGAGGATGGCGATCAGCGCCGCGGGGAATCGGACTCTCATTCTAGTCCTCCGGATGACTGTGCGTAGGCGGAGTGTAGCGGAGCAGGAGCCTTCGACTCGTTGCCACTGACGGTCCATCACAGGATGATGCTCACGGCCCCGTGCCAGGAGAGGTCTTCCATATCCAGCACTGCGCGGCGGCAGGCTATTCTGAGATCCTCGCCATCTCTCCTCAGGATGTACTCAACGCTGCCGACGTAGGGCGCTCCTTCGCCGCTCCGGAATCGGTAGACCAGAACGTTTGCGGAGACCGACAGTTGTCTGTCTTCGGTTTCTTCAACCCGTACGTTGGAAACGAACCGGCGGGTCCGCGACCGCGGATTCTCGCGGTGGGAATGGCGGCTGTTCAATCGCGCCACCCGAGCGCGTAAACGCATGATGTCGTCGTCGATGAACACCAGGTCGCGTCCGGGATCCCCTTTCGGCAAATCCGTGGAGGGAACCATGTACCGGGCGTCGTGCGTGAACAGATCGACCCATTCATCCAGCCTCCAGTCATCCAGAAGTGCCGCTTCCCTGAAAAGGAACTCCTCCACCATTCCTCGTAGCGCGGGGATGCTGGTGGCCGTCACCGTACGCTGGCCCGGTGCCCAAGGTCGTCGGCTTCCGAATCAGCCGCTGCGGCCTGCGATTCCGTGGGCTGCCCGTCCTCTACGTTGGTCGTGTTTCGGCCCAGCATGTTCGCGTGCCACTGTCGCCAGAACCCCCGCATCTGGAGTTCATCCGACGTTCCGGGCCGGGACTTGAGCATACCCCTTGAGATGTCGGACCACTCGTTCTCGGTAGCGCGGAAACCGGTCTGACAGGATTCCAGGGCTTCGACGTCATCGGGTGTGGCAAAGCCGCCCGGTCCCAGAAAGGTCAGGTAGCTGTCGAGACGGGTCGCCAGCGCCGCACCCGACTCCTCCCTGGGCACGAGATGCCAGGCTGTGACATCCATTTTGTCCGGTGCGACGGGTTCGATGTAGCGGATGCTGATCGCCACGAAGTCCATGATCAGCAGGTTCGGATAGATGAGGAGATTCCGGGAGGTGTCGGCCATCCGGAATGCGCGCTTCTCTCCGTACTTCCGTACCAGCCGGCGCCGGGTTCGCGCTATCCGCTCCTTGGCCTCCTCTCCGAACACCGGGTGCCAGCGGGCGATGGGACGGCCGTTCCGGGAAATGTTCTCGGAAACGCAGTGACCGTTACCCAAAGCCCGCCCGGCGCCGGGCGGGCGGGCAGCCAGGCTGTCTCCGCTGTCGTCCGTCCCAAGACCGGCCATGTAGTCCACGTAGGTCCGATGGGTGGGGATCAGGTGGTATCCGTCAAGGCTGTTCTCGGCCAGCAGCTTCCAGTTGGCCTTGATGGTGTACTTGTTGGAACCGGGAACCACCCGCATCCCTTCCTGGGTCTGGTCGACGACCAGGTCCAGATAGTCCCTGGCTCCCGCCAGGTAGGTCCTCAGGTCTTCGGCGTCCGGGTTGAAGCTCACAAAGAGAAAGCCCCGGTAGCTGTCGACTCGTGCCGGCTCCTTCAATCCGAGTTCGGCTGGGTCGAAGTTGGGGCCGTAGGCGTCCCTTCCGGGGACGCTGATCAACTCGCCCTCGGTGTTGAATGACCAAGCGTGGTAGAAGCACCGCAGGATCTTGGCATTCCCCCCGTCGCGGCGGCAGATCATGGCACCCCGGTGCGGGCAGGAATTGAGGAACACGCGCACCTGACCGTCCTCGCCGCGCACGAAGAACAGCGGGCGGCCGGCTACCGTGCGGCGACGGTAGTCCCCGGGGCGCTCCACTTCCGATTCGTGTCCCAGGTAGATCCAGCACCGGTCGAAGATCAGCCTCCGCTCCCGCTGGAAGAGATCCGGGGAAGCCATGCACGACCGATGGACCCTGAAGACTCCTCGCTTCCGGTCGTCGATGACCAGGTCGCGGATGCTCGGACCTCTCATGTCGGGTCCTCCGGATGACGGTGGGATGGGCGGAGCGTAGCTGAGTCAGGACCTTCGATTCGCCGCCGCGGCAGCGGCCGCTCCGGCACGTCCTCCAGCAGACCGCCGTGGCCGAGCGACGTGATGTCGCGCCGTGTCAACCGGTCGCCGACGAGCAGGCGGGGCAGCACCAGGTCGACGATGTTCCGCTTCGGGCTGCGCGCGCAGCCGGGGGCGCCGAGGACCGGGGTGCCGTCGAGTTCGGCGAGTAGCAGCAGGTTGCCGGGGTCGACCGGGGCGCCGTAGCAGATGACGGATCCGCCGGCGGTTTCGATGGCGGTCGGCGCCAGATCGTGGCGGTCCTGGATCGCCGTTTCGCCGGCGAGGATCAGGAGATCGACGTCCGGGGCGAGTTCGGACGCCGTCGCTGCGAGCTCTTCGGTCTCCTGCTCCCGGTCGATCGGCACGAAGCGCACGTGGGTGAGTTCGGCGCCGAGGGTGCCGAGCCGCTGCCGGAAGGCCTTCTCGAAGCCGGCGACCAGCCGTTCGCGGCCGGCGGAGCGGCCGGCGGCGACGGTCCCGGAGACGATCAGACCGGCGGCGCTCGCCGGCAGCGGGTCGAGCCGGATCAGGGGGCTCGCGGCGACACCCTCGGCCGCGGCCACGGTCTCTTCGGACAGGGCGTAGGGGAGGATCTTCGTCGTTCCGACCATCTTGCCGGCGCGGGCCACGCTGTGGTTGGGCCGGGTGGCGAGGGTGACGCCGTCGCAGTCGTTGATGCGGTCGAGGCCTGCGGCGTCGACGCGCAGCACGCCCAGCGTCTGCGCGTGCAGGTTGACGCGCCCGGTCGTCGGCCCGCGCAGGTCGAGCCCCGTTCCGGCTACGGCTTCGCTGACCCGGCGGGCGGCCTCGTTCTCGTCGACGTCGCCGGGTTCCAGCCGGGCCGCGAAGACCCGGTCGCGGCCGAGACCGGCCAGCACCTCCAGCTCCTCGTCGCCGAGCGCGCGGCCCTTCCGGAGCACTCGGCGGCCGTCATCGTCGTAGACGTTGTGGCCGAGGATTGCGCCGTGAGCGTCGGTGAGCGGCGTCGCTTCGAACTTCATCGCTGGGCGTGAAACTACACCGTGCATCCGGCGATAGACTCCCGTTCCCCATGGCCTCGGACGACTACGGCCGGATCGACGGCTGGCGCGACGAACTGACCGAGTGGCGGCGGGACTTCCACCGTCACCCGGAACTCGCCTTCGAGGAGGAGCGGACCTCGCAGGTCGTGACCGAACGGCTACGGTCGTTCGGCATCGAGGAGGTCCATCACGGCATCGCGAAGACCGGAGTCGTCGCGACGATCCGGGCCGGCAGTTCGGATCGCGCGGTGGCATTGCGGGCCGACATGGACGCGCTGCCGATCCATGAACAGAACCACTTCGGACACTGCTCGACCACGCCCGGAAAGATGCATGCCTGCGGCCACGACGGCCACACCGCGATGCTGCTGGGCGCGGCCCGCTACCTCGCGGAGACCCGCAACTTCGACGGCAGGGTGCAGCTCATCTTCCAGCCGGCGGAGGAGAAGGAAGGCGGCGCCGGAGTCATGGTGCGGGAAGGGCTCTTCGAGCGTTTCCCGGCGGACAAGGTCTTCGGCCTGCACAACTTCCCGGGCGTGCCGACCGGCGCCTTCGCGACGAACAGCGGTCCCTTCATGGCCGCGATCGACCAGTTCGAGATCGAGATCCGCGGCCGCGGAACGCACGGCGCCTGGCCGCACAGCGGCATCGACCCGATCGTCGCCGCGTCGCAGGTCGTGCTGGGGCTCCAGACCCTGGTTTCCCGCAACGTCGACCCCCGGCGACGGGCCGTAGTGTCCGTGACGATGAGCCATGCCGGCGAGGCCTTCAACGTGATCCCCGAGACGGCGTATCTCGCCGGCGGCGTGCGCTCCTTCCTGCGCGAGGTGCAGGACACCCTCGAGCTAGGGCTGGAACGGGTCGTCCACGGCGTCTGCGCCGCCCATGGCGCCTCCGCCAAGGTGGACTACGAGCGCTACTACCCGGCGACGGTCAACGCGCCGCGCGAGACGGAGGAGATGACCGCCGCGGCGCTCAGCATGGGCTGGGAGGTCGACACGGAGATGGAGCCGTTGATGGGCTCCGACGACTTCGCGTTCCTGGCCGAGGAGCGTCCGGGGTCCTTCATGATGATCGGCAATGGCGACAGCGAGATGCTGCACACGCCGAGGTACGACTTCAACGACGAGCTGCTGACCATCGGCGCCAAGTACTGGGCGCGGCTGGCCGAAAGTCAGCTTTCCTAGCGCCGCCCGGAAACAAACCCGGCGGCCGGGGCGTATTCCCTGATGACGCGGGCGGTTGGCCTGGTGAACAGGCCCCGGTTTCTCAAAGCTCTCTCCGAAGGAGTTGGTCACCGCCCGCGCGTGCCCCCCCAAAAGGACCCGAAAGAAAGCCATGAAACTCGCCCATACCTTCAGGATCCCGACCGCTCAGGCCCTCGCGGCGATGATCCTCCTGTCCCTCCTCCTCGTGGCCGGCTGTGCGTTCGACAGCGGCGTGGCCGGCGAGCCGCCGGCGCCAGAGGCCCCGACGTTGGCCGCCGACGATGCGATTCCCGTCGCGGCGCTGCCGCTCTTCCGCGGACGCATCGAGTCCGTGCTCCGGTTCTCGACCAACCTCGAAGCCGAGAACCGGGTCGACGTGCTGTCCGAGGCCGAGCGGCACGTCACCGACCTCCTGGTGGAGGAGGGAGACACCGTGCGCGCCGGCCAGACCATGCTGCTGCTCGAAGACGAGGCGCAGCGCACGGCGCTCAAGCGGGTCGAGAGCCAGCTAGAGCGCTCGCGCCTGGAGTACGAGCGCCAGAAGCGCCTCTTCGAGCAGGACCTGATCAGCGAGCAGGCCTACAACCAGGCGCGCTACGACCTCGAGCAGCTCGAACTCGCGCTCGAGGACGCCGAGCGGGAGTTGGGCTATGCGACGGTTACGGCGCCCATCTCGGGCGTCGTCACGGAGCGGCTCATCAACGTGGGAGACCACGTCGAGACCCACACCAAACTGTTCGAGATCGTGGACTTCGACTCGATCGTCGCCCGGGTGTTCGTGCCGGAGCGGCAGTTGGCGGGTCTGTTCGTCGGCCAGCCGGCTCGCGTACTGGCGCAGTCGCTCGCGGGTTCGCGGGATGCGGCGATCGAGCGCATCTCGCCCGTGGTCGATCCCCAGAGCGGCACGGTCAAGGTCACGCTCGGCATCCCTGGCAACCAGGGCCTGCTGCCCGGCATGTACGTCGAAGTCGACCTGGTGGCCGCCGCCCTGGAGGACACGTTGCTGGCCCCGAAGCGCGCGCTGGTCTACGACCAGGAGCAGGTCTTCGTGTTCCGGGTCGCGCAGGACGACGACGGTCCCCGCGCGGAGCGACTACTGGTCCGGATTCTCATCGAGAGCGAGGACGTCGTTCATCTGGAAGGCGACCTGGCCGACGGCGAGCGTCTGATCGTGGCCGGGCAGGCGGGCCTGAAGGACGGCGCCCGGATCCGTCTGCTCGACCCGAGAGAAGCCCTCGGCTCGGGGGCGGAACTGGGCGCGGCATCGACCCCGACCTACCAGCCCGCAAGCTGATCCGGCTCACGACATAGACAGGAGCGCGGCATGAAGGCTGCGAAGTCGTTCCTTACCCATCGCCCGGTCGCGGTGTCGATGGTCTTCCTGGCGGCGGTCGTGTTCGGCCTGCTGTCCTACCAGGGGTTGCCGGTGACCCTGATGCCCGAGCTGTCCTACCCGACGCTTACGGTGCGCACCGAGTACCCGGGCGCGGCGCCGGAGGAGGTCGAGAACGACGTCTCGCGTCGGATCGAGGAGCAGCTCGGCGTGGTCGGCGGTTTGCGGCGGATGAGCAGCATCAGCCGCGCCGGCGTCTCCGATGTCGTCCTCGAGTTCGCCTGGGACACGCCGATGTCCGACGCGGTGCAGGAGACGCTGGAGAAGCTCGACCTCGTCCTGCTGCCCGATTCCGCGGAGCGTCCGCTCATCCTGCGCTTCGACCCGGGCCTCGACCCGGTACTCGAGCTCTCCCTGTCCGGCGAGGACGAACGTTTCGAGGGCGAAGAGGGCCTGCGCCGTCTGCGCCGGCTGGCGGAGCTCCAGGTCAAGCGGGCACTCGAGCCGATCGACGGCGTCGCCGCGGTTCGTGTCCGCGGCGGTCTGGAAGAGGAGATCCACGTTCTCCTCGACGCTCAGGCGCTGCAGCGCTCCAGGCTGTCCGTCCAGCAGGTGATCGACCGCCTCGGCCAGGAGAACATCAACGTCGCGGGCGGCACACTCAAGGAGGGGCGCACCGAGTACTTGGTGCGCACCGTCAACGAGTACGTGAACCTCGACCAGATCCGGGCCACGGTCGTGGCCACCGTCCAGGGACGCGAAGTCCGGGTCGGCGATCTGGCCGAAGTCCGCAGATCCCACCGGGACCGCGAGATCATGACCCGCACCGACGGCGGCGAGAGCGTCCAGCTCGACGTCTACAAGGAGGCGGATGCGAACATGGTCGCGCTGGCCGACCGCGTGCGGGGGCGGGTCGGCGAGCTGGACCTGGAAGCGGAGCGCGCCAGGGCGCGCGGCGAGACGGTGGAGCGGCCCCGGAATCTGCTGCAGCGGTTGACGGGCGGTTCCGGGGGCAGTAGCGGCAGTCGTGGTCCCTCGCTCGGCGGAGCGACCCTCTCGACCGATCTCTACCGCTCGGAGGGAGCGGTGCTGACGGTGGTCTCCGACCGCTCCGAGTTCATCGAGGCCAGCATCGCCGAGGTCCGCAACACGGCGATCCTGGGCGGGCTCCTGGCCGTCATCGTCCTCTACCTCTTCCTGCGCAACCTGGTCACGACGCTGTTCGTCGCGGTGGCCATCCCGATCTCGCTGCTGATCACCTTCGCGCCTCTCTCGGCCGCCTCCGTCTCGCTCAACATCATGTCCCTGGGCGGTCTGGCGCTCGGCATCGGCATGCTCGTCGACTCCTCGATCGTCGTGCTGGAGTCCATCTTCCGGTGCCGGGAGGAGGGGGACGACCTGGTCGCGTCGGCGATCCGCGGCGCGAAGGAGGTCCGTTCGGCGGTGATTGCCTCGATCCTGACTTCGATCGCCGTCTTCCTGCCGATGGTGTTCGTCGAGGGGATCGCCGGACAGGCCTTCGGCGACCTGGGTCTGGCGGTCGTCATCTCGCTGCTTGCGTCGATGGCCGTTGCGCTGGCCTTCATCCCGATGCTCGCCAGCCGCCGCGGCTGGACCTTGCCGGAGCGCGGCGGCACGGCCGCCCGGCTGCGGCGCTACGCGGCGTGGGAGGCGTTCCGCCGGGACGCGGCGGCGCTGGTTGGCTGGGCGCGGTCGCGGAATCCCCTGATCGGCTGGCCCGGTCTGGCGCCGGCGCTGGCGTTCGTCAGCATCCGCCTGGTCGTGGGCAGCGTGCTCGAGCTGGTCGCCAAGGCGATTCTGTTGGTGCTGGCCGGCCTGGCGTTCCTGGTCGTGCGCCTGATCGGGCCGGTCCTGGTCAAGACCTTCACCTGGCTGAGCCGGGGACCGCTGATCGTCGTGCGGCGCCTGCTCGAGTGGCTCAGCGGCGTCTATCCCGCGCTTCTCGATCGGTCCCTGCGGTTCCCCGTCGCGGTGGTGGCGGTGGTGGCGGTCACGCTTTGGAGTTCCTGGTGGCTCCTGGGGCGCCTCGACAGCGAGCTGCTGCCCGAGGTTCGCCAGGGCGAGTTCACGATCGAGGTCTCGCTGCCGGTCGGCACGCCGCTGCCC
The DNA here is from genome assembly GCA_011525365.1 of Acidobacteriota bacterium. Taxonomy (GTDB): domain Bacteria; phylum Acidobacteriota; class Thermoanaerobaculia; order Multivoradales; family Multivoraceae; genus Multivorans. The sequence continues at coordinate 2,930,710 of WTGQ01000002.1, read as the reverse complement.
GAGACCGAGCGCACGCTGGCGGCTGTCGAGAGCGCGATCCTCGAGGAGGAGCGCCACATAGAGCGGCTGCTCGTGACCTACGGCTACGACGTGACGAACACCCAGCGCTCCGACGAGGGCGAGCACACCGCGCGCTTCAAGGTGTTGCTCGCACCGGTTCAGGCGGCTGTCGAGGACGAGGTGGTGGAGCGATTGCGGCGGCGCTTCGAGTCGATTCCGGACGCTTCCTCGCGCGTCTCGCGCCCGGTCCTGTTCAGCTTCAAGACGCCGATCGAGGTCGAGGTCCACGGCGAGGACCTCGATCGCCTTCAGGAGTACGGCGATCGCGTGCGTGACCTGATGGCGGCGATGCCCGAACTCGCCGACGTCGAGACGACGTTGAAGCGCGGCGCACCCGAAGTGCAGATCGTCTACGACCGGGCGATCCTCAACCGCTACGACCTCCAGACCTCGGTGGTCGCCCAGATGGTGCGCAACCAGATCGAGGGCTTCGAGGCGACCCTCTACAACCTGAGGGACCGGCGGATACCGATCGTGGTCCGGCTTGCCGAGGAGGATCGCCGCTCGACGGACCAGTTGAACGGTCTGGTCGTGAACCCGGGCGGCGAGCGACCGATTCCGCTGCACGCGGTCGCCGCTGTCGCCGTCGGCGAGGGACCGTCGGAGGTGCGGCGGATCGATGGCAAGCGGGTCGCGGTTGTGGAGGCCAACCTGGGCGCCGCTTCACTGGGCGGTGCCGTGGAGCGGATCGAGGAAGTGCTCGCCAGCGGAATCGAGTGGCCGGCGGACATGAGCTTCCTGGTCGGCGGCCAGAGCCAGGAGTGGCAGCGGTCGAGCGCCAGCCTGTGGCTGGCGCTGGCGCTGTCCGTGTTCCTGGTCTACGTGATCATGGCGGCCCAGTTCGAGTCCCTGCTGCACCCCCTGGTCATCATGTTCTCGATTCCGCTCGCGTTCTTCGGCACCCTGGTCACCCTCTACCTGCTGGACGTCAACCTCTCGATCGTCGTCTTTCTCGGCATGATCATGCTGGCGGGGATCGTCGTGAACAACGCGATCGTCCTCGTTGACTACATCAACCGGCTCCGCGCACGCGGTCTCCCCCGCCGGCGGGCGATCGTCGGCGCCGGCCTGGTGCGGCTGCGGCCTATCCTGATGACCACGGCGACGACCACGCTCGGCCTGCTGCCGATGGCGCTCGGCCTCGGCCAGGGCGCCGAGATCCGCACCCCAATGGCGCTGGCGGTGATCGGCGGCCTTGTCGCCTCGACAGTGCTGACCCTGATCGTCGTGCCGACGATCTACGAGATCTTCGAGCGATTGCGGGAGGCGCTGTCGTTCTCGCGTGAGAAGGTCGCCCGCCCGGCGACCGCCGGCGCCGAGGCCGCCGGACCGGCCGGAGCGGTGGCGCCCCAGGTGAGTCGCCCATGATCCCCGGCGGAATGATCCCCGGCGGACTGGGCAGGTCCCTGCCCCGGCTCTCGCTGGAGCGCCGCATCGGCGTCCTCGTGGTCGTCGGCGCGGTCCTGGTCATGGGGCTGGTGGCGGCCCTGTCTCTTCCGATCGAGCTGATCCCGTCCGGCTACAGCTCGCCCTTCCTGCGGGTGACTGTGCCGTGGCGCGACGCGCCGCCTCAGGAGGTGCTCGACAAGATCACGATCCCGCTGGAAGAGGAGCTGGCGACCATTCGCGGGCTCGAGAACCAGTACTCGTTCTGCGCCGTCGGTTTCAGCCAGGTCTTCCTGAGCTTCGCGCACGGGACGGACATGGACGTCGCCTACCGCGAGGTCCGGGACCGGATCGAGCGCGCCCGGGCACGTCTGCCGGAGGATGTCCAGCAGGTCTTCATCCGCAAGGACGACGACGCCGGGATACCGGTGGCGATGGTTGGCGTCCTGGTCGACGAGGGGACCGCCGACACCTACAACCTGATCCAGAACGAGGTCATCCTGAAGCTCGAGCGGCTGCCTGGCGTGGCCTCGGTCGACGCGCAGGGCCTGATGGAGCGGGAAGTGCTGATCGAGCTCGACCGGCAGCGGGTCGAGGCGGCGGGCCTGAACATCTTCGAGATCGCCCGGGACCTGCAGTCGGACTACTTCACCCTGGCCTCGGGCAATGTTCGCGCCGGGGACCGCAAGCTGCTCCTGCGGTCGGTGGCGGGTTACCCCGCGCCCCAGAACGTTCGCGACATGCTGATCACCGAGACGGTGCGGCTGGGCGACATTGCTTCCGTGCGCTACGACGTGCCCGACGACGAGTTCCGAGTGCGGGTGAACGGCCTGCCCGCGTACGCGATCCGGGTGCAGAAGGAAGGCGAGGCGAACGCGCTGGACGTGGCCCGCGAGGTCGAACGCGTGGTACAGGAACTGGCGGGGAATCCGCGCCTCGCGGCCATCGAGGCGGACGTGATCATGAGCTCGGGCGAGATCATCCGCGACTCGATGGGGGTACTCCTGTCGAGCGGCAGGATCGGGGCGATCTTCGCGGTGATCGTGCTCTTCTTCTTCCTCCGCCGGCTGCGGATGAGCCTGATCATCGCCTTCTCGATCCCGCTCTCCATGGTCGTGGCGGTGGTCGCGATGTACTTCTTCGGCGAGACCTTCAACGTGATCTCGCTGCTCGGGCTGATGATCTCGGTCGGGCTCCTGGTTGACAACTCGGTGGTGGTCGCCGAGAACATCCACCGCCTGCACCAGAGCGGCGTGGGACGTCGTCAGGCGACGCTGCAGGGGGCGGGGGAGATCGCGCTGGCGATCACGACGGCCACCCTGACCACCGTCATCGTGTTCCTGCCGGTTTCGCTGGTCGAGGGTCAGGGTCAGTTCATGCTGCTCCGGCTGGTGATCCCGATCACCGTCTCCCTGCTCGCTTCTCTGGTCGTGGCGCTGGTCGTCGTTCCGCTGGCCGTCTACGTCACCCTGCCGTCGCGGTCGTCGGGGGAGAAGGGGGCGCTGCGGCACGCCCGGAACGCGTCGAACGTCGTCCTGCGGGGCGCCTACGAGGCGACCTTCGGCCTCCTGAACCGCGCCTACGCCGGCATGCTGGCCTATGGGCTGCGCCGGCGGCTCGACGTCGTCCTCCTGCTGGTGGCGGCGCTGGCGCTGACCCAGGTCGCAGCCAGCGGTAGGGTCGAGGTCGTTCCGATGTCGGAGGACGACCAGGCCTTCTTCAACGTCGAGGTCCGGCTGCCGCGCAACATCTCGTTCGACGAGACGATCGAGTACTTCGCGCGCGCCGAGGAGAAGATCGACGGCCTGCGCGACGAACTCGATCTCGACTACCTCGTCTTCTTCCACGAGCGCACCTGGGGCCAGATCCAGGGGATCATGGCGACCGGCGCCGACCTCAAGATGCGCGAGGTCACGGAGCGGGTGATCGACCTGATGCCCGAGATGCCGGGCGTGCGGTTCCACACCGGCTTCGCGTCGGAGCAGGAGACGACCGACAAGGCGCTCGAGACGCTGACCCTGTTCGGCGAGGATGCCGAGGTTCTCGAAGAGGTGGCGATCGGCGTCGAGGATCGGCTGGCGCGCGTTCCGGGCGTGCTGGCGGTCAAGAAGTCGGCCGACGAGGCTCCGAACGAACTCGCGCTGGTCCTGGACAGGGATCTCGCGATGCGCCAGCAGGTCAACCCGCGGACGCTGGCGGTGATGGTCGGCTACGCGCTGCGCGGCCAGGCGCTGCCGCGGATCTACTACGGCGGACGCGACATCCCGGTACGCATCCGCTTCGAGGAGGACGACCGCCAGAGTCTGGCCGAACTCCGTGACTTCTCGGTGCCGACCGAGACAGGTGAGGCGCTCGCCATCGGCACCCTCGTCGACGTGCGCCAGCAGCCGTCCGCGACCCGGATCTCGCGCCGCGACAAACAGACCGCGCGCCGGATCACGGTCGAGCTCGAAGAGGGTCGAGAGAGCGAAACGCGGCGGGCGGTGCGCGCGGTCGCCGCGCAGACCGACCTGCCCGAAGGCGTGGCCTGGGCGCGGCTGGTGCGCAACGTCGCGGCGGAGGAGACGCGGAACCTGATGATCGCGGCGCTCATGTCGATCGCCTTCGTTTACCTGCTGATGGGTTTCCTGTTCGAGAGCTTCCTGCTGCCGGTTGCGATCCTGGTCACCATTCCGCTCGCCAGCATGGGGGTGACCTGGATCCACCTGCTCGCCGGGCGCGACCTCGACTTCCTCGGGCTGGTCGGCCTGATCATCCTGATCGGGGTCGTCGTCAACAACGGGATCGTCCTCCTGGATTCGGTGAACCGCCTGCGGGCCGCGGGCATGGATCGGGCCGAGGCCCTCCTGGAAGCCGCCAACCGGCGTTTCCGGCCGATCATGATGACCGCGCTGACCACGATCGGCGGCATGGTGCCGCTGCTCTTCGGCCAGCCGACCCAGATGGGGCTGAGCTACAAGAGCTTCGCCCTGACCCTGATCGGCGGCATGGCCGCCGCGACGCTGCTGACCCTGCTCGCGGTACCGGTGTTCTACACGCTGATCGAGGACGGCAGGGCGTGGCTGGGGCGGACGCTGGCGGGCGTACTCGCGCCGAGGCGGAAGGCCACGCTCGGTTCTCCCGGCGCATAGAACCGGCGCTGTCGGTGTTGTCGGTGCGCCGGCCTTCTGGCCGGCAACTGTCGGTGCAATTCGCAGCGCTGCTATAGTCCCTCCCACACAAGCGACAGGTAGCTCTCTCCGGTTGGGGCAGCCGGGGTACGGATGACCCAGGAGGCATCCGAAGCTCTTCCATCCGATTCCACCGGCTTGGCCCTGCCCCCGGGGAGTCGGACGAACCGCCACTCTTGCTGGCTGATCAGCCAGCAAGAAAGAGGAGGACAGTTCATGAAGCGCACCCTGGCTCTGATCGGAATCCTCGTTCTCTTCGGTCTCGCGCCGCCCGCCGCGGCCGACAGTCCCGAAACCGGCATCGTCGTCGGAAGAGCAGTCGACACGAACGGAGACCCCGTCCCCGGCGTAACGGTCACCCTCGCTGGCGAGCGAGGAGAGAAGGTCGCGATCGCCGATGCCGACGGTGCCTACCGATTCGCCCTGGTGACGCCTGGGCCCTACACGGTGAGAGGCGCCCTCGATGGTTACGGGACCGCGGAGAGCGCGGTGCAGGTCACTCCGGGCACCCGCTCGGAAGTCGCACTGACGATGCGGCTCGAAGCGGAGGGAGAGATCACGGTCATCGCCGAGGCGCCGGTGATCAACCGCTTCGAGTCGACCTCCGCCGGCACGGTCACATCGGAAGTGGCGGAGAACGTGACCTCGCTCAACTCGAACTACTACAGCACGCTCGCGCTGCTTCCGGGCGTCACGTCGGACGGTGACCTGGCCGACGAGTACCCGGGGAGTAACGGTTCGCGATGGATGGAGGCCGCGGTCTTCGTTGACGGCGTCGATACGACCTACACGCGGCGGGGCGGCTCCCGTCTGTATCTCCCCCAGATCGCCGTGTCCTCGACCTCCCTGCAGTCCACCTCCGGCAGCGCCGAGTACGGGCGCGCCACCGGCGGTGTCACCAACGTCACCACCAAGTCGGGCACGAACCGGTTTCACGGCGACTACTATGCCCACCGGCAGCAGGGCGACTGGGTGTCGGAGTTCAAGCACCATCCGGAGCTCGCGGACCGGGTCACGTGCCAGGTGAGGAGGGTCGTCAGACCTGATCTCCTTGCCCGCTCCCCTTACTGCAATCCGGACTTTTTCGTCCGTACCGAGGAGCAGAAGGACTACTCGGATCTGACGCTGCAAGGGTCCCTTGGTGGTCCGATTGCGCGGAACCGGGCCTGGTTTTTCGTTGCGGCCGCCGACACGAACACGTTCAGCAGCCAGGAGACGTACGGCGGCGACATCGTCGACAACAGCGCCTACGTCGGCAGCCGGATCGCCAAGCTGAACTTCCAGCCCAGCCCCTCCCATGCCCTTGCCGCCTACTACACCTCGTCGCCGCTCGACGTCACGTTCATCCTCGGCGACCTGCCGGCGGACAGGTATACGGCCACGCCGCATATCTTCGGCGGCGAGCTCCTGACCGGCAACTGGAACTGGAGCGCCAGCCAGGACGTGTTCATGGAGTTCAAGCTGGCGTTCCATGACTCCAGTGAGCACAAGCCCCTGAACGCGGGCGACGGGTACGACCTGGAATCCGCCCTTCTCGAGAAACAACAGGATCCGCGCTACCCACCGAGCAATCTGGGGCCACACAATCCGGGCAACAACTTCCATGGTTACGTCGGCTTCGACGGGCAGGACCACTGGTGGAACGGCTGGATACTGGACAACGGTTTCGGCCGCAACGACTATCCGCGGGACCAGGCGAACGTTCGCACCACCTGGTTCGCCAACGACAACCACGAGGGGCTGTTCGGGGCGGACTGGCAGAGCGTCGGCTGGGTGCAGAACCTGCAACGGAACAACACCTACGTCGGCAACCAGTTCGACATCAACAGCCCCTCCGGTTTCGACGTCTGCAGCATCATCGCGCTGGGTTATCGCCTCTGTTACCTGCAGGACTTCTCGCCCGCCGACATGGTGGGCCAACCCGTCCTCGATGGCACCAGATCGTCGAACGTGGCGCTGTTCGCCCGTGACAGGTTCTCCGCAGGCGATCACTGGACCTTCAACCTGGGGCTCCGTTACGAAGATCAGGTGCACAAGAACGACGTGCGCCGTACGGTGATCGACGCGCAGGACGTCTCTCCCCGGCTCTTCGCCGCCTACGACTTCGGAGGCGACGGACGCACGCTGCTCAGCCTGAACCTGGGCCGTTCCTACCAGCACATGCCGCAGGATCTCGTCAACAACCACCTGCTCGAAGGGTGGAATGGAACCAATGCGTGGGACCGCCTCATCTACTGCGATGCGGCCGCGGCGTTCTTCCTCTCGTACGTTTGCGACGGCGTGGGCTACACGGGCCTCGTCGGCAGGCAGCGTCCCGGCGCCATGTGGCAGCAGATCGACGCGGGGGTGATCCCCAACATCGACATCGAGCCCTACTTCAAGGACGAGGTCGACCTGAGTCTGCGCTGGTCGCTGAACCGGAGTTGGTACTTCCAGGCGAGCGCCATCTACTGGACCTTCCAGAATTCGATCGGCACGACGCAGCAGCGTCTGCCGAACGGTGACTTCTTCACCTTGACCGAGAACTACAAGGACTACGAGGAGATCCTCGGCGCGCTCGGCTTGGCGGACCCGGAGGTGCTCGCAAACTTCGAAGAGGGTAGGCGCACCTACCGCTCCCTCCAGTTGCAGCTCAACCGGAACTTCCGCAACGACTGGGCGCTCTACAACAACCTGACGCTGGCCGACGCCAGAGGCCACTTCTGGGGCGGGTTGTTCGACAACACGAACTCGGACTACGGGCGGAACCTGGATGTTGTCCTGACCGAGGGCCACATCGCTTCCTGTGCAGGCGGTCAGCTCGTCAGGAGCGGAGGCCAGCCGGTGATCGGGGCCGACGGCAACGAGATCGTCAGGCCGTATCCGGTCGACTGCGAGGCGTTGCTCTCGGGATTCCTGGGCCAGCCGGTGTCGACGATCAACCGCTACGGCACCGTTGGCGAGAACAACGAGCTCACCTGGAACAGCTTCGGCTTCAAGACCTGGGATCTGGGGAACACCGGGCAACGGTTCATGCTGGGCGGCTCGTTCTCATGGCGTTCCGGCAAGCCCTGGCAGCGGACCGCGGGCGCGGGGCTCGGAAGCTGCGGCAGCACCTTCGACGGCTGCGATCCGGTACAGGCCGCCGTCAGTTCGAGCACGTCCCTGTTCCTCGAGCCTCGAGGCACCCGTGATCCGCATAATTCGAACTGGAACATCAACCTCACGCTGGACTGGGAGTTCCCGATCAAGGGGGACGTCAGGGGCAGCCTCCGTCTCGACGGAAGGAACGTGACGAACAACCAGGAGTCTCTGCGATTGTCGAGCCAGGGTGAGGTGAACACCTCGCGCTACATAGGCTGGCAGGCGCCGCGACGGTTCGCCCTGTCGGCGACGCTGAGCTTCTGAGGCCGTCCGGGCGGGACGCGGCGCTCATCCGCGGTGCCCGTCCAAACCTCGAGGAGAGCCCGGCTTCGGCCGCGCTCTCGCTCTCTCCCTATCTCGGCCCGACGGTGCCTTTCGTCGACAGCAGCTCACCGGTGAGCGGGTCGTAGACCGCCGCGACGAAGCGGTGCTCGCGCTTGCGGATCTTGAGGTCCATCTCGAAGATGAAGAAGTCGCCGCGCGTGGGTTCCTTCGGGATGACGACCGGGATCTTCACCGCGGGTGGCGCCGCCTGGTCGCCCCACTTGTTCATCAGGCGGATCCTGAACTCCAGTTCGTTCATCCACTGGCCGTTCACGGGCAGCAGGTCCACGTCTTCAAGGGGAAACGCCACCGTCATCGGCACGTCGAGTCTCAGGAGTCCCGCTTTTCTTGGTTCGCCGAAGCTGACCTCGAGTGATTCGGTGCCGGGGGAACCCCCGAACAGCAGGGCGCCCTCGACCAGCATCCCCACCTCGGTCGCCCTGGACATGTCCAGGTAGTGATCCCGTGTTCGGACCCGGAGGTCGCTGCGCCTGGGCAGCCGCACGGCGATGTCGTGCAGCCGGTCGTCTTCGTTGCGTGGAGGTTCGAAGCCGAGCCAGTAGTAGGAGCGGGTGTCCTCGGCCGTCTCCGCGAGGGCCTTCTTGCTGAACGAGTTGATCATCGGGAGTCCGCCCGTCTCTTCAGCCAGAAACTCGAGGACGTTGTGGAATCGCCGCTCGGGTACGCCCCTCCACATCGCGTACCCTCCGATGGAACCGGCGAAGCCGGCGATCGGAGGGCCTGGCGCGCCCTGCAAACCCGGAAGGTCGATCGGGTAGAGGCTGTAGCCGACCAGGTTCGCGGCGTTCACCAGAGGTCCGTAGAGCCGGTCCAGAGTTACCCCGGCGGACGCCGCCGCGTAGGCCGACCTGAAGTTCCAGGTGTCGGACACGGTGGCCCACCCTTCGATCAGCAGCAGCATGACCTTGCGGCCCGGCGCGTTGGCGAAACTGCGCACGGCGCCGGCGGCGGCTATCACCGATCGTCGGGTCTTGTCCCCCCGCTCGTAGCCCATGCCGTACCGGTACAGCAGACCGTACGGCTTGCGTTCCCTTGCCTCCAGCAGCGCGGTCTCGATGCCGGCGCGGTCGCCGGTCCAGTCCGTGAGCAGGGTGAGCTCATGGCCGTCGTGGGCCACGACCGCTACGCGATCGGCCGGCCCCAGCCCGACCAGATCCTGTTCGAGGCGAGCCAGCACCCGGTCCCGGCGCTGTTTGATCGCGAAAAGGTCGTCGATGAAGACGAGGTAACTCGTGCCCACCGGCTCGTTCGGGGTCAGGGCGGGAAGGCTGCCGACACCCTCGGCGGACGCTTCCAGCGCCCGGCCCTCGTCGACCTCCGTGAAGTAGTCGATCGGTACCGGTTTGCCGTCCACGTGGAGTTCGAAGTCTCCCGGCTGGAGCCCCCGGATGCGGTTCCCGCTCCTGTCCGTGACGACGACTTCGACGTTGACCACGCGGACGTCGATCACGTCGGAGAACAGGTCCGGCAGCGGACTGTCCTGAGCGGCGGCGGGCAAGGCGGCCAGCAGGCATGTGACGGTAGCCGCGGCACCGAGTGCTGGCAGATTCGGGTTCATGCGCATCAGGTTGCCTCTCGTTCTCGGCCGGGAGATCATGGTCGGGCTGATCTAGGGCGGACAACCCCACGAGCCGACACCAGCGTCCTGTCCGTGAGCGGATCGTAGACGGCCGCGACGTATCGGTACTCGCGCTTTCGCAGGCGGAGGTCCGTCTCGTACACAAAGGTATCGCCGGGCACCGGCGCGTCGGACCTGACCACCGGGACCTTGCGAACCAGCTTCTTGGACAGGATGTCCCACTTGTCCACGGCCGAGATGCGGAACTCGAGCTCATTCACCCATTGTCCATCCATGGGTAGCAGGGTCAGGTCGTCGAGCGGGACGACTACCTCCACCGGCACGGAGATCCTGCGGAATCCGGCCTTTGTCGGCGTCCCCAGCTTCACGTCCAGGGTGTCGGCGCCGGGAGCGTTGCCGAAGAGCATCGATGCCTCGAGGCGCATGTCGATCTCTGTGCCCTTCGACATGTCCAGGTAGTGCTCGCGGTACCGCACGCGGAGTTTCCTTTGTCCGACCAGCCGCACCCTGATGTTGTGCAACTCGTCGTCCCGGCTCTGCGGAGCGTCGAAGCCGAGCCAGTAGTAGGAGCGTGTGTCCGCCACCGTCTCGCTGAGTGCCTTGCTGCGGAAGGCGTTGATCATCGGCCGCCCTCCCGTTTCGTCGGCGAGGAAGCGAAGAACGTCGTGTTGCCGCTCCTCGTACGATCCGGCCATGAGCGCCTGCATCGATGGCCACGGCGGCGGATACATCGTGCTGCCACGCGTGTCGCCCCCTGAGTAGGCGTAGTAACCGCCCGGGGGGATGGGTGGCAATCGTCCGTAGGAACGCTGCCGGTACTGCAGACCCGCCACGTCGACGGGGTAGAGGCTGTAGCCGACCCGGTTGGCGGCGTGGACCAGCGGGCTGTACAAGCTCTCGATGTTCGGTCTGGCGAGTCCCGACCCCAGGACATCCCATACGGCGCTCGGGGCGCTCCAGCTATCCGCCAGCAGCAGCATCACGTTGCGGCCCGGTCCACGGACGACGCTTCGGATGGTTGCCGTGGCCGCCATGACGGCGCGCCTGGTGGCTTCGGCGCCCCGGCGGCCGAACGTCGGCCGCATCTGAGCTTCCAGGAGCGCGGCGCGGAGCTGGTAGCGGGAGTTCGTCCAGTCCGCCAGCCGAGAGACGCCCCTTCCGTCGAACGCAACGATCGCCGCGCGATCCGCCGCGTTGAGCAGGCGGAGGTCCTGGTCGAGGCGGCTCAGTACGCGGTTTCGGCGTCCCCGGATGGCCGAGAGGTCGTCCACGAAGATCAGGTAGTTCGTACCGACCGGCTCGTTGTGCGCCAGGGACGGTACGTCGGCGACGCCGTCGCCGCCGGCGGTCCTCGCGTAACCCTCGTCGACCTCGGTGAAGTACGCGATGGGCACCGGCTGGCGGTCGACCAGGAGTTCGAAGTCGTCTGGCTCGAGTCCGCGAATCCGGTTGCCCTTTCTGTCCGTGACGACGACCTCGACGTTGACCACGCGAACGTCGACTACGTCGGAGAACAGATCGGGCAATGACGATTCCTGGGCAGTTGCGGGGAGCGCGGCCAGGATCAGCGCGCCAGTGACGGCTGCGCCGCATCTCAATCGGGAAACTGCCTTGGTCACGTCTACCTCGGCCCGATCGTTTCGCTGGCAGACAGGATCGTACCGCTCACCGGGTCGTGGACGGCCACCACAATGCGGTGCTCCCGCCTTCGGAGCACCAGTTCCGTCGTGTACCACCAGTGCTGGCCGGGCTCCGGTTCCGCGGGGCCTGAGATGCGGATCGTCTCGACCGGCGTCTCGGAGCGATCGCCGGATTCGTTGATCACGGAGACGCGCAACTCGACCTCGTTCATCCACGAGTCGCCCATCGGGAGGAGGGTGATGTCGTCGAGCGGAATGAACACCTTCATCGGCACCACGATCTTCCGGCCCCTGCCGGGTTGCGGGGCGCCGAACTCGACCGTCAGCGTTTCTTTCCCCGCTACGCCGCCGAACAGCAGGGATCCATCGACCATCATCGTCACTTCCGTGCTCTTCGACAGATCGAGATAGCTCCGCCGCGATCTGACCCGGAGGTCGGGGCGGCCAACCAGTTGCACTTTGATGTCGTGGAGCGTGTCGTCCTCGTTGCGAGGCGGTTCGAATCCGAGCCAGTAGTAGGAGCGGGTGTCGGCCGCGGCTTCGGCGAGGGCGACGTCGCGGAAGGCATTGATCATCGGCAGTCCACCGGTCTCGCGGGCGAGATAGCCGAGTGAGGCCTCCTGGGACCATTCGCTGTACAGGTCGGTCGGCAGGGTGGAGAGGTTCGGTTCCAGCCCCAGGCTGGGACTTGGCCTGTATGTCGCGGACGGGTCGCTGGTTCCGGCGGGGGCGTTCGTGAAGGCGGGATCAAAGCCGGGAAGGTCGACGGGATAGAGCGTGTAGCCGACCAGGTTCGCGGCGTGGACGAGGGGGCCGTAGATGCTCTCGATGCTCGGAGGCCGCCAGACGACCGGATCGAAGTTGTCCCTGTTCCACGCGGGTACACCCCAGCCGTCCGTCAGCACGAGCATCACCTTGCGGCCCGGCGGATCGGCGTAGCTCCGGAGGGTGGCCGTGGCGGCGAGGACGGACCGCTGGATCTCACGCTCCCGTTCGTTCAGATGCAACGTCGACATTGCTCGCCGGATACCTTCGCGGGAGCGGACGAGAGCCTGCGATGCCCGGTCCGCCAGGGCTGGTTCGACGACGGCGGGTTCGATGTCCACGATCCGCATGATGCCCAGGGCGTCGCGCTCGCGCGCCTCGCGGAGAGCGGCGCGCAGCACGTCCCGCGAGTCGGTCCAGGCCGCCAGTTGTGTGACGTTCTGGCCGTCGAACGCGACCAGGGCGACGCGATCGTGGGCGCGCAGCTTCCCGAGGTCCTGCTCCAGCCGTGCCAGGACGCGGTCGCGGTCCCGCCTGACGGCGAAGTACTCGTCGATGAAGACGAGGTAGTTCGTGGGCACCGGCTCGCCGGAAACGAGCGAAGACACCGTCTCCGGCGCATCCCCCCGGACACTCGGCCGGGAGATTCCCGCGTCGACCTCCGTGAAGTACTCGACCGGCACACTCTCGCCGTCCACACGAAGCTCGAAGTCCGCCGCGTCCAGGCCTTGTACCCGGTTACCTTTCCTGTCCGTGACGACCACCTCGACGTTGACCACGCGGACATCGATCGTGTCGGAGAAGAGCTCCGGCAGCGGACTTTCCTGCGCGGCCGCGGGGAGAGCGGCCAGGAGGCATGCGAGGGTAGTTGCGGCACTGAGTCCTGGCAGCTTCGGCTTCACACTGGTCAGGTTATCTCCTGTTCCCCGGCCGGGTGACCCGGTTGGCCTGCCTTGCGACTGACATGCGGGCGCGGGTCTTCTCATGGCGACCCGTGCGGCCCTAGCGTGCCGGTGGCGGACAGGATCGCGCCGGACAGAGGATCGTAGACGGCGGCCACATAGCGGTGCTCGCGTTTGCGCATCTTCACGCCCGTGTCGAAGACGAAGAACTGTCCTGGCGACGGCGGCTCTGAGCCGGCAATCGCGACCTTGCTCATGGGGATTTCGGAGCGATCACCGCTTTCGTTGATCACGGTGATTCGGAACTCCAGTTCGTTCATCCACCGACCGGCCATGGGCAGGAGGGTGACGTCGTCGAGCGGGATCCTCACCTCCATCGGCACAACGATCTTCCTGTAGCCGGCCTTGGTCGGAGTTCCGAATCGGATGTCGAGAGACTCGGTGCCGGGAGCGCCCCCGAACAGCAGCGAACCCTCGACCAGTATCGTGACTTCGCTGCTCTTCGACATGTCCAGGTAGTGCTCGCGGGCGCGGATTCTGAGGCCGCGGCGGCCAACCAGGCGCACTGTGATGTCGTGGAGTTCGTCATCTTCAGCGCGCGGCGGTTCGAAGCCGAGCCAGTAATAGGATCGCGTGTCGTCGGCCGCGAGCGCGAGCGCATCCACGCGCTGAGCGTTGATCATGGGAAGCCCGCCGGTTTCCTGGGCGAGGTACCGGAGCGGATCCTCCTGCCGCCATTCGACGTCGGCGGATGGTCCGAGGGGCACCGACCCATTGGGCGCGAAGGGGTGTGCGAAGTAGTCGTACGGGAGGAGATGGCTGGAGGCGGCAGAGCGCAGGATGTAGGGTGGCGGCCCCCAGAAGCCGGAGTGGGCGCCGTAGTAGCTGCGGGACAGGCCCAGGTCGACGGAGGTCCTGAAGCCGGGAACGTCGACCGGATACAGCGTGTAGCCGACGAGATTGGCGGCGGCGACCAGGGGACCGTACAGGTCCCGGAGGGTCACCGGTGTCGGGGGCGGTCCCCGTCGTCGTGGCAAGTAGGCCTCGGGCCCGGTTGGAGGGGACCAGCTCCCCGCGAGCAGCAGCATCACCTTGCGGCCTCGAGCGCCGGCGAAGCTGCGCACGGTGGCGGTGGCCGCCATGACCACCCGTCGGGTTTGATCGAATGGGCCGCCGAGGTCGGTGTTCCGCAGCAGCCCGCGTGCTTCACGTTCCCGGGCCTGAACCAACGCTGCCCCGATCGCGTCGCGGGAGCTGGTCCAGTCGGTCAGGCGGGCGACGTTGTGACCGTCGTAGGCAACGATGGCAACGCGGTCCAGCGGACCCAGCCGACCGAGATCGGTCTCGAGTTCCTGGAGTACCCGGTCACGATCGCGCCGGATGGCCGATAGATCGTCGATGAAGATCAGATAGTTCGTCCCGACCGATTCGCCCGGATCGACGGCGGGCACCTGGCTCACTCCGGCGTCGGCAGAGGCCAGAGCACGCCCTTCGGCGATCTCCGTGAAGTAGGAGATCGGAACCGGGTCGCCGTCGACGAGCAGCTCGAAATCCGAGGCATGAAGTCCCCGAATGCGGTTCTTCTTCCCGTCCGTGACGACGACTTCGACGTTGACGACCCGGACGTCGATCACGTCTGAGAACAGGTCGGGCAGGGGGCTCTCCTGGGCGGCGGCCGGGAACGCGGCGAGGAGCAGGCCGGCGCTCGTTTCGCGAAGGAGGCTCATTTGGCGTCTCCGTTCGGCGTATCGGTTCCCGTAGCTCGGCCGACCTCGCCGCTGGCCGACAGGATCGCGCCGGACAGCGGATCGTGAATGGCGGCAACGTATCTATGCGGGCGCTTGCGCATCACGAGGTCCGTCTCGTAGACGAAGATGTCTCCGGGCGACGGCGCTCTCGAGCCGTGGATCGGGATCTTGTCAATCGGTGTCTCGGAGTGGTCGCCGTACTCGTCGATCACGGTCACCCGGAACTCCAACTCGTTCATCCACTGGCCGCCGACGGGCAGCATTGTCAGGTCCTTGAGCGGGATCCGAACCTCCATCGGTACGGCGATCTTCCGGAGCCCGGCCTTCTCGGGGGATCCGAACTGGACTTCGAGCGCGGTGACGCCGGGGGCGCCGCCAAACAGCAGTGCTCCCTCGACGAGCATCGTCACCTCGGTGCTCTTCGACATGTCCATGTAGTTCCGGCGAGACCGGAGCCGGAGCCCGGGCCGGTCGATCACCCTCACCCGGATGTCGCGTAGCGCGTCGTCCTCGGCACGTGGCGGCTCGAAGCCGAGCCAGTAGTAGGAGCGGGTGTCCTCCGACGTCTCGGCAAGCGCTTTGTTGCTCAGGAAGCTGATCATGGGCAGTCCGCCTGTCTCGTCGGCCAGGTAGCGAAGGACATCGCGCCACCTCTGCGGATCCTCGGGTTCATCGGGCCGCCCTCCCCACGGTGCCGCGAGACCGGTCAGTCCGAACTCCCTGTGGTTGGCCCTCGGATCGTTGGGACGCGCAGGTCCGGCGCCGCCGATGTCGATCGGGTAGAGGCTGTAGCCGACCAGGTTGGCGGCATGAACGAGAGGGCCGTACAGGTCGGCCAGACTGGCGTCCGTGAGTCCGAGCACCCAGAGCACCCGGGGATTCCACAGATCGACCTGCGTGTCCCATCCCGCCGCCAGAAGCAGCATCACCTTGCGGCCTGGAGCCTCGGCGAAGCTGCGCACGGTGCCGGCGGCGGCCATCACGGACCTCCGCGTCTTCCACCCGAGGCCGAACTTGTTCAGCAGACCGAGCGCCGGCCGATCGCGCGCCCGCGACAAGGCAGCCTCGATCTCGTCGGGGGAACCAGTCCAGTCCGTGATCCGCGTGAGGCCGCGGCCATCGAAGGCCACCAGCGCGACGCGGTCCGCCGGTCCGAGTGCGGCCAGGTCTTCCTCGATGTGCTGCAGGATCCGATTCCTGTTCTGGCGGATGGCGGACACTTCGTCGATGAAGATAAGGTAGTTCGTGCCGACCGGCTCGTCGGGAGTCAACGTGGGAACCTCGCCGGTGCGGTCGTCAATCGGGGTTTTTGCGCGTCCGTCGTCGATTTCCGTGAAGTACCTGATCGGCATCTGTTCGCCGTCGACCAGGAGTTCGAAGTCCTTCGCTTGCAGACCTCGGACGCGACGTCCTTTCCTGTCCGTGACGACCACCTCGACGTTGACCACGCGGACATCGATCGTGTCGGAGAAGAGTTCCGGCAGGGGGCTCTCCTGTCCCCAAACGGGGACGGCTGCGATACAGGAGGTGACAGCGGCTACAGTGCCGAACCTCATCGAGACGTTCCTGTTCTCTTGCCGGTGGTCAGAACAGAGTGCGTAGCAGCAACACGCGTGCCAGGACTCGGAGACTCAGCGGCGGATCTGGGCGAGTCTCCTGCGCAGTCCGGCCGCCTCGGGGCTTTCCGCTTCCTCGGCCAGGTCGAGCGCCTTCCGGAACTGCCCTGCGGCGGCGTCCGGCAGGTCGCTGCCGAGCATCGCTTCGCCGACGTTCGTGAGCAACCGGATCAGGCCTTCGCGGGTGGGGGGATCCTGAGGTCGCGCCTGGTAGGCGTGGTCCAGGACCTCGACGGTACGGACGACGTCGCCACGCTCGGCGCTGACCAGGGCGACAAGCAGCATCATGCTGACGTCGCCGGCGTTCAGTCGCAGGGCCTCTTCAGCCAGGTCGAGCGCCCCGCTCAGGTCGCCGGTCTGAAAGAGCGCCCGCGCCAGGAACGGCGCGACGCCTTCGAGTTCCGGATGCAGCTCGTACGCGCGGCGCGCGGCGGCGAGCGAGCCCGCCGGATTGCCAGCGGCGGCGAGGACTTCGGCGAGCGCGAAGTGGAGTTCGGGCCTCGAGGCGTCGACATCGATGCCCGCCCGCAGTTCGCGCCGCGCGAGGTCGAGTTCGCCGTGGACGCGGTGAGCGTTGGCGCGCCGCAGGTAACTCCGGGCGTCGAGCGCCAGGTCGTGGACGCTCGAGCGGATCGGATCGTTCCGGTAGTTGATCCTTCCCAGCGAGCGGGCGGCGTCGGCGATCCGCTGTCCACGCTCGCGGTTTCCGGCTCGCGCGTACGCCTGGGCCAGGGTGACCGCGAAGGAGCGGTTCTCGGCTGCGAGTTCGCGGGCTCGGGAAAGATGCCGAACGGCGGCGTCCGCGTCGCCGGCGGCCAGGGCAAGTCGGCCCAGCCCGGCGTGGGCGTGGGCATTGGCCGAATCGAGTCGGGCCGCTTGCGCGTACTCCTGGTTGGCGGCGTCGAACTGCCCCGAGCGTTCAAGCGCTTCGGCGAAGCGGACACGGGCGGGCGCGTAGTCCGGATCGAGGGCGAGGGCCGCTCGGTAGAGCGGGAGGCTGTCGGCGGCCGAGCGCTCATCAATCAGGGCGGCGAGCAGGTAGGGCCATCGGAACGTCCGCGGCGAGAGTTCGTGGGCCTGCCGGTAGGCGGCGATCGCTTCGTCAGTGAAGGTATGCGCCTCGAGGGCCATGCCGTAGCGGCCCCAAGCGTCCCCGTTCCGGGAGTTGGCGCGGAGGTCGGCCTGGAGGGAGGCGAGCCGCTGGCGGACGGCTCGCTCGGCGCCGTCGAGTGGGGGAGCGGGGACTTGCTGGGCTGGGAGTGTCGTGGCTGCGGGGAGCAGGACGAAAACCGCGGCGACGAATGCCGGATGGCAGGCCGGCGCACCGACAGTCGGTCTGCTCGACGGCTCTTGATTCACCGTATGCGCCCCTCGCCGCGGATGAGTTCGACGACCTGGTTGGCGGCTGCGCCGGGGAAGTGCTCGGCGAGACCGTCGGGCCAGACGACCTCGAAGCCCTGGACGGTGTCGGCGGCGCCAAGACCGAGGTGGGCCGTGGCGGCCCCGGCGGAGAGGTAGCTGCCGGGCGGCAGCGCATGAACCAGCCGCGCGCCATCCGGCGTCTGGACCGTGATGCGGGCGCCGATCGCGTCGCGGCGCAGCCTGGAATCGAAGGCACGGATCCGTAGCCAGTTCGACGTAGTCGCGTTGGTGTCGGCGCCTGGGTCGATCGTCAGGTTGCGCAGCAGACGCGGTGTTCCGTCCAGGTCCGCGATGACGAGGTCGAGGTCGCCGTCACCGTCGAGATCGGCAGGTACGAGCGCCCGGCTGAGACCGAGTTCGGTCCACGGCGCCTGGGCGGATGCGTCGACGAAGCGGCCATCTTCATTGAGGAGAAGCAGGTTCGGCTCGACGTAGTCGGACCAGAAGGGGAATGGGGCGGTCGCGGCGCCGGGCGCGGCCAGGGCGGACGGCCGCCGCTTCACCGCTCCGTTCGCCACCGCGAGATCGAGGTCGCCGTCGTTGTCGGCGTCGAAGAAGGCGGTACCGAAGCCGGTCAGATCGAGGCTCGCCGCGCCGAGGTCCGTGTCGATCGTCGCGTCCTCGAAGCCGGGCAGCATGAGGTTGCGATAGTAGGTGTTCGTCTCGGTGATCAGGTGGGTCACGAACAGGTCGAGGTCCAGGTCGAGGTCCGCGTCACCGACGGCGATGCCCATCCCCGCCTCGCTGTTGCCCCAGCGGTTGAACGCCGAGCCCTGAAGGACGCCGTCGTCCAGGAAGCGCCCGCCGCCCTGGTGGATCCAGAGGTTGTTCGGGTCGGCGTCGTTCGCGACGTAGATGTCCACCTCACCGTCGTGGTCGAAGTCGGCGGCGACGACGCCCAGGCCGGCGTCTTCAACCGTGGTGATGCCGGCGGCGACGCTTACGTCCTCGAACCCAGTGCCGCCAAGGTTGTGGAGCAGGACATCGCTCAGGCCCTCGAACTCGGTGGGGCCGCAGAAGTCCCGCCGACCGCCGTGCTGTGAGCAGACGCGCGCCGGATCGAACGCAACGTAGCGAGCGACGTAGAGGTCGAGGTAGCCGTCCCGGTCGTAGTCGACCAGAGCAGCGGAGGAGGACCAGCCTGGAACAGCCGCATTCCAGGCCTCGGAGCGGTCGGCGAACACGCCCTCGCCGTCGTTGAGGAACAGGCGGTCCGGTCCGACGCGGGTCAGGTAGAGGTCGAGGTCGCCGTCGTTGTCCAGGTCGCCGACGGCGCAGCCCATGCCGTCGCCTTCCAGCCCGGCGGCCGACGTGGCGTCGGTGAAGACACCGCCTTCCTGCTGCAGGTAGAAGCGGTTGCCGCCGGGCGCCGGGGCAATGATGTAGAGGTCGAGGTCGCCGTCGCCGTCCGCGTCGAACCCGGCCAGACCGCCGCCCATCACCGCCGGCATCGGGTAGGTCGAGTCCGTGCCGCTCGGCAGGACGTACTCGATGCCGCTTTCGGCCGTGACGTCAACGAACCGGACGACGGGCGCCGCCTCCGCGTCGGCTGCCGGTGCTTCAGCCGTCCCCATGCCGGCGTCGGGAGGCGCCGAACAGCCAAACGCGAAAGCCAGAGCCAGTGCGGGAACGGCGCCCTGACGCGGGCGAGGCGCCCGCGTTCCCATGGCCGCTACTGCCAGGCCCCCTGGATCGCACCGACGAGGGCAAGGCCGATCGTCATGTGCCCGGCGTTGATCAGCCACAACTTGAGCGATCGCTGCTCGAAGAGGTAGTTGACGCCCATGAGCACCGAGGCGATGCCGAGACCGAGAAGCAGACCGACGTGGATGCCGAGCATGTAGCCCCCGCCGCCCATGTCCATGATCACCATGCCGACGACGATCGCGGCGATCAACTCCAGAACGAACGAACCGCCCATCGTCTTGACCATGTTCGATTCGGGCGGGTTCTCCATGTCGATACCCATCTCGGCGGCCCACGCCTTGCCGAAGAGGAAGGAGTACCAAACGGCGCCCAGGGCGAAGAAGGCGACGGCGGACACGACGACGGCAAGCCAGTTCAGGTCGGCTAGATGCATGTGAATGCTCCTTCTCGTTGGTTAGGGGACAAAGTCAGTGTAGCGCCCAGGTTGGCAGGGCCAGGGCCTGAGTTACTCCTCCGGCGCACCGAAGTGCTCGATCATGTAGCCGTCGTAGGGCCCGGCGAGGAAGTTCAGGAAGATCTCGTTGACGAGCTTGACCGCCTTGCTCGCTGCGTACTCGACGTCTCCGTCCAGGCAACGCACCTCGATCGACACCTTCCCGCCCCGATTCCGGCAACGGCAGCTCACTCTCGCCGGGTCGATCCGGCGGTGGGCCGGCGGGTCGTGGCTCGCGCGTCCGGCAACGAACCTGCGAAGTTCCCGGTCCATCTCCGACGGATAGGGCACTTCGGGCAACAGATCGACGAACACGAGGACACTTTGTCGCGGCTCGAACCGCAACCGATGCGGCTCCGGAGCGTGCCAAAGGAAGCGGCACTCCAGATTGCCTCTCGGACCCTCACTGGCTCCGAATCCCCGGAACACGCCCCGATCCGCATACTCCCGCAGGCAGCGCAGCACAATCTCTCTCGGCGGAGTCACAGCCCGTCCCCGCGCCAGCGGGTGCCCGCCACCGACGCCGCCGTCAGTGGTAGTAAGCCATGCAGCCGGGTTCGACCTTGCGGGGCAGGCCGGGCGGGTACTCGTTGGTCCAGAACTCCTTGATGGCCTGGCAGTTGATGAGGGTAGAGACGCCGTCGTTGGCGGCCATCTCGTAGCTGCGGGGCAGGGCTTCGCGGAGTTGTTCGGGGGAGGTGACGTACTCGCCGCGGGCGCCGAGGCCTTCGGCGATCTTGTCGTAGCGCAGGTTCTCCTGGAAGAGGTACATGTGCATCGACCGCGTGGCGCGGCGGGCGGATCCGTAGACGCCCCAGGCGTTGTTGTTGTAGACGATCATGACCGCCGGGATCCGGTACTTCGCCAGGGTCTCGAACTCCATGCCGGAATAGGCGATGCCGCCGTCGCCGGTGATGCCGAACACGGGCGCTCCGCGGTACGGCTCCTGGGGACCGACGCCGTTCATCACCGCGGCGCCGGCGCCAACCGTGTAGCCGACGTCGGGTCCGATCGCGCCGTACTGGTAGGCGCCGTTCAGGATCTGGCCGGGACGGTGTGCGCGCAGCCAGCGCCTGGTGTAGCGGGCGATGCCGTAGCCGCCCGAAACCACGGTCGTCTGTTCCCGGGGCAGGTCGCCGGAGTAGAGGAAGTTCGAGAGTTCCTGCGCGATCACGGCCGGATGGACGGTGTCGGTGGCGGCGCTGTGCTTCAGGCCGAGTTCGTACCACTCCGCGTTCTGCTTCTCGAAGGCGTCGCGGGCGGCCGCCAGCTCGGCGCGCCAGGCG
Organism: Acidobacteriota bacterium; assembly: GCA_011525365.1. Taxonomy (GTDB): domain Bacteria; phylum Acidobacteriota; class Thermoanaerobaculia; order Multivoradales; family Multivoraceae; genus Multivorans. The sequence goes on along the minus strand of WTGQ01000002.1, from coordinate 2,909,528 downwards.
GGGCGCGATGCCGAGGGCAGTGCTTCCGCGAGCGCCTCCAGGCCGCCGCGGGCGCTGGCGACGAGCCCGAGATCGACCGGCAGGTTGCGGCCGATGTCCGCCGCGTCCGGGTCCATGCGGATCACCTTCGCGTCCGGGTCGAAGGCGACCTCGCCGACGTTCGGCATCGAGTACTGGCCGGCGAAGATGACGAGATCGGCCGAGAGCAGCGCGTCGGGACCGGTGCTGACCGACAGGGGATGGCTGTCGGGGAAGTGGCCCCGCATCGGCCCGGATTCGACGACCGCGATGTCCGCCCGTTCAGCCACCGTGCGCAGCACATCCCAGGCCCGGTCGTAGAAGACACCGGTCGAGGCGACGATGATCGGCCGTTCGGAGCGCTGGATCATCTCCACCGCCTTCTCCGTGTCTGCCCTGGACGGGTGGGGGTGGGACCCGGTCCGGTACGCGCTCTTGTCGTGGTAGTAGAGCAGGTCATCCGGGGCGTCGAACCGGGCTCGCGCGACTTCGCCGGTGAAGTCGAGGTGGACTGGCCGTGGCACGCCGGTGCGCAGGTGCCGGAAGGCGTAGGCGGCGTACTCGTAGACCCGGTTCGGGGTGATCAACCGCTTGCCGTACTTCTTCATGCCGACCGTCGTCGGCTGCTGGTAGCCGCGCTGGATGCCGCGTTCCGTATCGTCTCCGCCGACCGTCATGTTGCTCGCCAGCACCAGCAGCGGCGTGCGGGCGGCGTTCGCGGCGCCGATGTTCATGATCATGTTCGTGAACCCCGGTCCCTCGGTACCCGAGCAGGCGGCGACCTCGCCGGTGACCCGGATGAAGCCGTCGGCGGCCGCGCACATGCTGCCTTCCGTCCGGCCGCCGTAGGTGGGTATGCCCTCGGCCGCGATCGCGTTGATCACCTGGTAGTTGCCGGGCGCGCAGAACAGGGCCTCAAGGCCCTCGTCGGCGCAGGCCCGGGCGAACACCTGGGCGCCGTTCATCGGGAACTCGGCGGGGTCGGGCGCCTCGTTCCGGGTGCGGGGGATCTCCTCGGGAACGCTGATCGGACGATCATCGCGGTCGGCGGCGGCAGCCTGGGCCTGCTGTGCGAACAGGGCCGCCGCGCCCACACCTGCGGCGCCGGTCGCGACGAAGCTGCGACGCGAGAGAGGAGAGGGCGTGCTGGACGGGCGTTGCGGTCTGGTCATGGTGGATTCTCCGGTTCGGCCGCCGCGCGATACTCCTCGGGGCCGAGGCTGCGCAGGTAGTGGACGAGTTCCCAGATCTCCGCGTCGTCGAGTTCGGCCTCGAACGGCGGCATGTCGAGGCCGGCGCCGAACTTGGTGGAGCGGAACAGGTCGCCGTCGGTGGTCCCGAACCGCCAGCGTTCGGGATCGGTGAGGTCGGTGGCCTCGAAATCGATGTTCTCGAGCGCGCGGCCGTCGAAGCCATGGCAGATCTGGCAATGGCGCAGGTAGTGCGTGCGACCACTCTTCTCGGCGGCCTGCGTGTACGGCGTCGGGTTGACGGCAGGCAACTCCGGATCGTCCCCCGGGCCGCCGCTCGATGATGCCTCCGACTGGCCGGCCGCGGCCGCGGTCAGGCCGAGCAAGAGGAACGTCGCAAGGCGGAACTCTCTTGTGGCAACTGTCATCGGGATGGCCCGGACAGTGTAGCCGTGCCCGGCTTCGGCTACTCCGCGAGAGCGGGAAGCAGTTCGATCCGGGCTTCCGCCGCCGCGAGGATGGCGGGGCGGGTGTAGAGCAGGGGAAACGCCTGGTCGCTGGCCCAGGGTTCGAACAGGTCGCGGTAGTGCGGGCTACCGGGATCGCCGGACTGGCCGGGATTGTTCATCGCGACGGAGGCGTCCCAATTGCCGACGTCGATCACCATGCGGAAGGAGGCGCCGGAGCGCTGCTTGAAGTCGTCGCCGTAGCTGGTGTTGCCGACCGTGTCGCCGGAGCCGCCGCGCTCGGCGGGGCCGACGTCGGCGAGTCGGCGGATGTCGTCCGGGAGGTGCGCCGACAGCGGATGCCGCAGTTCGATCTGGTGCAGGTCGCCCCAGCGCCAGGCGGCCGGATCCGGGCCCAGGCGCTCGCTGACGTCGGCGTAGGCGGCCCGCAGGCTGTCGAGGAGCGCTTCGTCGCGCGCCCGCCGTGGCCGGTCGCCGAGCCGGGGATCCATCGCTTCCAGCATCCGGAGAAGGTGCTCGTCGTGGATCGGGAGCGGGTCTTCGTCCGCACCAAGAGCCGGCGCCATCCGTCGGCCCACCTCGGCCTCGAGATGCCGTCGCCACCAGACCTCGAAGAGGGCGGCCGCGGCGCTGTCGGCGGCGAGCTCCGCGTTCCAGCCGCCGAGGAGCTCGAGCGCCGGCCCGGCTTCCGGTGTCGGACTTGCTCGTCCCAGCAGCGCGTGAAGACGGCGCGCGGGGATCGAGACGTAGTCGGTCTGGAGCCGGACGGCGCCCTCGACCGTCATTGCGTCCTCGGCGTCCAGCACTTCGCCGATCCGCTGCCGCCGGTACGGCCCGGCCCACTCCCAGCCGAGCGGCACGTCGTAGCCGGCGGGCAGGTTCATCTCGTTGGCGGTCGCCACCCAGCCGCGCTCGGGGTTGTACTCGACCGGCAGTTCGTCCATGTCCCGGTAGCCGCTCCACTCGTAGCGGCCGTCGCCCGGCACCGGCAGCAGACCGTCCCAGTTGGGCCGGACCGGCGCGAGGCCGCCCGGCTTCCAGCCGATGTTGCCGTTCGTGTCGGCGTAGACCTGGTTTTCGGACGGCGTTCCCCAGCGGTTCATCGCCGCCAGGAACTGGTCCCAGTTTCGAGCCCGGATGTACTCGATCGACCCGAGGTAAGGCGCCATGCCGGGCTCCAGCCAGGCCGCGCGCAGACCGATCGCCAGGTCGCGGTCGGCGTCCCGGTAGAGAACCGGCCCATGGTGAGTGAAGCGAAGTTCCACGGTGCGGGGATCGCCGCCCCGAACCGGGATCGTCTCCTCGATCGTCTCCATCGGCAGCCAGTTGCCCCGGTGCTCGTAGAACTCTGGTTCGCCGGGCTTCGTCCGGTAGACGTAGAGGTCTTCCTGGTCGATGCTGAAGATGGTCAGCCCGAAGGCGATCGTGCCGTTGTGTCCGATCGAGATGCCGGGCAGGGCGGGCTCGCCGGCGCCGATCAGGTCGAGGTCCGGCGAGCTGAGGTGGACGATGTAGCGGAGCGAGGGCACGGCCTGAGTGCGGTGCGGATCGTTGGCCAGCAGAGGCCGGCCGGTGGCGGTGCGGCGCGGCGAGATCGCCCAGTTGTTGCTGCCCTGGGATGCGGTGTCGACCCCAGTTTGGAAGCCCGGCTCGAGGTCATTGAACCGTACGCCGCGGGTACCCAGACGGTAGAGGTCGAGTGCCTTGGGCGCGGCCTGGAGGGCGGCAAGGTCGAGACCTTCGGGCACCTCGAGCCGGTGGTCCGGCTGGTACCGGTCGCGCAGCGCGAGCGCCGCGGCTCCGTGCTCCGCCAGGAACCGCGCCCGGGAGAACTCGCTCGTTGCGTTTCGCAGCAGACCATGACTGCGGATCCGGGTCACCGCCTCCGGCGTCCAGTGCGACGGCTCGTAGCCCAGCGCCTCGAACTCCGGCGGCATCAGCTCGGGATGCTCCAGCACCAGGTCGACGTAGGCGTTCACGCCGCGGGTCCAGGCGCTGACGATGCGCTTGGTGTCCGAGGCGTAGGCAAGCCACTCGGCATGCATGTCGCCGCGGTAGAGCAGCAGCCGGGCTGCCTTGTCCTGCTCGACGAAGCGAGGACCGAAGACCTCGGAGAGCGTTCCCTCGCCGCGCCGCCGCCAGAGGTCGATCTGCCACAGCCGGTCGCGGGCCGCGTTCCAGCCCTGGGCGAAGAACAGGTCGTCCTGGCCGCCGGCGAAGACGTGGGCGACGCCCCAGCGGTCGACCAGGATCTCGACCGGCGCCTTGAGACCCGGGACCTCGAAGCGGGTTGTCTCGATCTCCTGGGCTACCGTCGTCGAGGCGAGAAACAGGGCGATCGCGGGGGCCGTTTGGCGGAGCTTGCGCATCTGCGAAAGGGCACGATACCAACGGGTCCCTCGGCTAAGCTCTTCGCCCGTGATGATTCAGACCTGTTGGTCGAAGGCGTGTCGTGCGATCACTCTCGTGGCGCTCGTTATGGTGGCCGCGTCAGCTCTCGTCGCGCAGGACGAGGGCGCGGACCCGGCGGACGCCGGGGACCAGGACGGCTCGGCTCCGGAGGCCGTGTTCTACGAGACGGCCACGATCCGGGCCCGCGCTCTGGAGGGCGCGACCGCTTCGGTCCAGGTCGTCGACGCGGACGAACTGCAGCACCTGGCGGTGCGCGACGCGGCCGAGGCGCTGCGGCTGGTGCCCGGCGCCTGGGTGCTCGGCAACGACTCCAGCGCCGCTCTCGCGGGCGTATCGCTGCGCGGCGGCGACGCGAACTTCTCGCTCGTCCTGATCGACGGCGTGCCGATGGCCGACAGCACCGACCAGTACGGCGGCGCCTTCCCGCTCGGCAGCGTGGGAGCGGCCGAGATCGAACGCCTGGAGGTGGTCCGCGGACCACTCTCCTCGTTCTACGGGTCTAGTTCCCTGGCCGGAGCGGTGCAATTGATCACCGCGGCGCCGCGCGATGAGGCGCCCTTTCTGGGCTGGAGTGCGCACGCTGGAGATCACGACCACCTGAGCAGCCGGCTTTCCTGGGGGCGCGCTGGCGAGTCGTCGCACGGTTCGATCAACGCGGCGGTTCGCGAGGAACAGGGCCGGGTCGGCGAGGACGCGCTGGAGCAGCAGACGTTCAGCGCGCGCTGGGGCCGGAGCCTGGGCGAGGCGTCCGCGCTTCGCCTCTCGGGGCGCTTGTCCGACTGGCAGGCCGACGACTACTCCGACGGCTCCGGCGGGCCGGTCTTCGGCAGCGGCGACCTGCGGGAGTCCGATCACAGCGATCTCGGGCTCGCGGCAACGGCCGACCTCGGCGCCGGGGAGGCCTGGAGCCACACGCTGCGGTCGACGTTCTACGAACACACGCTCGACCGGACGAGTCCTCCGATCGTTCCGCTCGTGCCGCCGATTACCGAGTCCACGGAGTTCAACGACCTGCGGGTTGCCTGGACCGGAGCTTTCGCTCCGACCGGGGGTGCTCCCTATGACCTCAGCTTGGGCGTCGAAGGCCTCGCCGAGGAGGGTCGCAACCAGAGTCTTCTTCTTCTGCCTCCCTACTTTGGCGGACCGCTCGCCGGCGACTACCTGATCGAGAGGGAGCGTGCGGGCGCGTTCGCGGAGTGGCGATGGAGCCGCGGCGGCTTCGTGGCCGAACTCGGCGCGCGCGCGGACTTCTTCGAGGGTGAAGGCGAGGAAGTGAGTCCACGAGTAGGCCTCCGGTACAGCCCCGAGGGTGATTCGTGGTCGGTGCGGGCGTCGGCAGGCGAGGCGTTCAAGCTGCCGAGCCTCTACGCGCTGGCGACTCCACGGGCGATCGGCGGCAACCCGAACCTGCGGGCCGAGACGAGCGCCGGGGCGGACGTGGGAGTCGAGTTCCGGGCCTTCGACGCTTCGGTGAGGGGAGGCCTTACCCTGTTCTCGAACCGCTTCGAGAACCTGATCGACTTCGATTTCGACACCTTCCAGATCGTGAATCGGAGCAAGGTGGACGCCGAAGGCGTGGAGGCGTTCCTCGTCTGGAACCCGTCTGCGCGCGTCGGAGTCGATGTCCGCCTCACGTCGCAGGACACCGAGGACCTGGCTACGGGGCGGACACTACGGCGCAGGCCGGATCTCTATGGCGGCATAGGCCTCCGGGTCGACCTGAGCGAGTCGGTTCGGCTCGGCCTCGAGGCCCGGCACACCGGCTCCTATCTCGACGAGCAGATTCCGGCGCCGTTCCGGACCTCGGTCGCCGGCCGCGACCTGGTCGGCCTGTCGCTCGCCTGGCAGGCCGCTGACCGGTGGCGGGTCAGCCTGCGCGCCGACAACGCTTTCGATGAGTCGTACGAGACCCAGGTTGGTTTCCCGGGTCCTGAACGGTCCGTGAGGATCGGCATTCGCTATGGGCAGTAGGAGGATGAACGGATGAAGACAATGTTGACGGTTGTCGCTGCAATGCCGCTGGTGATCGGAGCGGTCGCCTGCGTCGAGGTTCGGGTGGGCAGCGCGGATAGCGCGGATAGCGAAGAGGTGGCGGCCGAACCGGCCGCGACTCTCAACGAGCTCAGCGCGGAAGAGGTGGAGGCAGGCTTCCAGTCGCTCTTCGACGGCGAGTCGCTGGAGCACTGGCGCGGCTTCAAGCTGGACCAGGTGCCGGCGGGCTGGTCGGCAGCCGACGGCGTGGTCCACTTCGTGCCGCCCACCGGCGACGACGCCGGTCCGCGAGCCGACCTGCTGACCCGGGAGCAGTACAGGAACTTCGAGTTCCGCTTCGACTGGGCGGTGACGCCGGGCGGCAACAGCGGCGTCATGTTCCACGTCTCCGAGGACGCCCCCGCTTCCTACTCGACGGGCCCCGAGTTCCAGATCCTGGACGACGGCGGCCACCGCGACGGCCAGCGGATGGAGACCTCAGCGGCCTCGAACTACGCCCTCCACGCCCGGCAGGGCGGCGAACTCGTCCCGGTGGGCGAGTTCAACACTTCCGCCCTGCGCGTGGAAGGAAATCGGGTCACGCACTGGTTGAACGGCGAGAAGGTGGTCGAGTACGTGCTCTGGGACGACGAGTGGAACGCGCTGGTGCAGGCCAGCAAGTTCGCTTCGATGCCCGGCTACGGGATGATGGAGACGGGCCACATCGCGCTCCAGGACCACGGCAACGAGATCTGGTTCCGCAACCTACGCATCCTCGTTCTGCCTGACTGATGGATGACCCCGGCCCCGCCTCCGGCCTGACCTGGTTCAAGGTCGCCGACCTCGACGAGCTGGCCGAGAACCGGGTCAAGACGGTCGTGGCGGGGCGGCGCTCGATCTGCCTGACGCACCACGACGGGCAGTACGGTGCGCTCGACAACCGCTGTCCGCACCAGGGCGGCCCGCTGGGGGAGGGATCGATCGAGAACGGCTGGCTGCGTTGCCCGTGGCACGGCTGGGACTACTGCCCGCTCACGGGGAAGTCGCCGGCGGGCTACGACGAGCGGGTGCCGACCTACGCGGTCGAAGTCCGTGGCGACGGCATCTATGTCGGTGTGGAGAAGGAGGTCGAGCGACCGCGCACGGTGAGCGACGCGATGGTCGAGACCTTCGTCAACTGGGGCGTGAGCCACGTCTTCGGCATGGTCGGCCACTCGAACCTCGGACTGGCCGATGCGATCCGGGCCCAGTGCGAGGCCGGCGTTCTCCAGTACGTCGGTGTCCGCCACGAGGGCGCGGCGGCGTTCGCGGCTTCGGCCTACGGCAAGTTGACCGGCCGGCCCGCGGCCTGTCTGACGATCGCCGGGCCGGGCGCCACGAACCTGCTCACCGGCATGTGGGACGCGCGGATGGACCGGGCGCCGATCCTGGCGCTGACTGGCCAGGTGGACACCCAGGTCCTCGGCCCCGGGGCGTTCCAGGAGGTCGACCTCTCGGCCGCTTTCGCCGGGGTCGCCGCGATGAGCCATGCCGTCTACCGGGACAGCCGGCATGTGGAGCTGGCGAATCTGGCCTGCAAGAACGCGATCCTCAAGCGCGACGTGGCGCACCTCATCTTCCCGGACGAGGTGCAGACGCTGCCTTCGAATGCCTCGGCCGGGTCGCCCGAGGGTCGGCTGACTCCCTCCGGCATCACTCCGCCGCCCGAGGCCACTGAACGCGCCCTGGAGTTGATCCGCGGCGCTCAGAGACCGGTCATCATCGTCGGCCACGGCGCCCGGTTCGAGATGGACGGCGTAGAGGTTCTGGCGGAGCGGCTGAACGCGCCGGTGGTGACGACCTTCAAGGCGAAGGGGCTGATCTCCGACGATCACCCGCTCGGCTGCGGCGTCCTCGGCCGCAGCGGCACGCCGGTCGCGAGCTGGTTCATGAACGAGAGCGACCTGCTGATCGTCTTCGGCGCCTCGTTCTCGAACCACACCGGGATCACGACCTTCAAGCCGGTCATCCAGGTCGACTTCGAGGCGATGGCCCTCGGCAAGTTCCACGCCGTCGACGTGCCAGTCTGGGGCGAGATCGGGGTCACCGCGCGGCTGTTCGCGGATTCGCTCGGTGACGGCGCCGCCGATACCGTGGACCAGCGGCCGGAGGTCGCCGAGCGCTGGCGGATCTGGCGCCTCGAGAAGGAACGCCGTCTTGCGGACGTCGGCGAGGCCGGGGTGAGTTCCGCCGCCGTGTTCGCAGCGCTGAACCGGCGCCTGCCCGAGGACTCGATCATCGCCGTCGACGTCGGCAACAACACGTACTCCTTCGGCCGCTACTTCGAGTGCCGGCGCCAGGCCGTGCTGATGTCGGGCTATCTCGGGTCGATCGGGTTTGGCTATCCGGCGGCGATGGGCGCCTGGGCGGCGACGCAGACGGCCGACGAGCGGTTCGCCGGCCGGCCGGTCGTGGCGATCACAGGCGACGGCGGCTTCGGCCAGTATCTTGGCGAGGTGATGACCGCCGTCCACCATCGAATGAACATCACCCACGTACTGCTGAACAACAGCGAGCTCGGCAAGATCTCGAAGGAGCAGCGGGCGATCGAGCTGCCGGTCTGGATGACCGATCTGACGAATCCGAACTTCGCCGAGTTCGTGACGAACTGCGGCGGCCTCGGCATCCGGGTCGAGGACGCCGGCGAACTCGACGACGTGCTCGAGCGGGCCCTGGACCACGACGGGCCGGCCACGGTCGAGGTCATCGCCGACCCGCTCCTGGTGTGAGATGACGATCGGCGGCCGCGAAGAGCTGGAGGCCCTGCGCCGGGTGGGGCGGGTCGCGGCCCGGTGTCTGGCGCGGATGGGCGAGGCGCTCGAGCCGGGAATGACGACCGCCGAGCTCGATCTGATCGGTCGGGAGTACATGGAAGCACGCGGCGCGCGCTCGGCGCCCGAGTTCTGCTACGACTTCCCGGCCGCCACCTGCATCAGCGTCAACGAGGAAGTCGCGCACGGCATCGCCGGCGAGCGGCGGATCGAGGCCGGCGACCTGGTCCACATCGACGTGTCCCTCGAACTCGACGGCTACTTCAGCGATACCGGTGCGGCGTATGCCGTGCCGCCGGTGAGCGAAGTGCGGCGGCGCATGATCTCGGCCACCCGGCGGGCGCTGGGGGCGGCGATGCGGCAGGCCCGCCACGGGCGGCGCCTGCGCAACATCGGCCGCGCGATCGAGGAGACGGCGACCAGGGCCGGTTTCGGCCTGATCCGCAACCTGGGCTCGCACGGCATCGGCCGCTCGCTCCACGAGGAGCCCAAGTTCGTGCCCGGGTTCGACGATCCGAACGACGACCGCTTCCTGCACGACGGCATGGTGCTGACGATCGAGCCGTTTCTGACCAACGGCCGCGAGCAGGCGAAGACCGCTAAAGACGGCTGGACCCTGCTCAACAAGCCCGGAACGACGACGGTCCAGTTCGAGCACACGATCGTCGTTACTCGCAAGAAGCCTCTGGTGATGACGCTGCCGTAGCGGGTGGTGCGGGGATGAGCGAACGGCGGCGAAGCGCGATCGGCGCGGTCCTCGGCTTGAGCCTCGTCCTGGGCGCTGCCGCTTCCCCTGCTCAGGAACCGGACGGAACCGCCGGCCGGACGGCGGACGAAGTGACCCCCGTCGTGCTGAAGGCGGTCGCCTACCGCACGGTCTCGGCCGAAGTGACGCTCGTGGCCAGGAACGCGGAGGGCGTCGAGCAGGAGCAGGCCGTGGTCAGCGGTCAGCCGTTCCAGGTGTTTCTGTTCGAACCCGGACCCTGGAACGTCCGACCGGCGCCCGGCGGCGGTTTCTGGGGTCGTGAGGTCTACATCGATCCCGACCTGGAACCGGACGATCCGGGCGAGCCGCGGCCGCAGGGTGACGGGAGCAAGGAGCCGGCCCCCTCGGTCGTGCCGGTCTTCGAGGTGCCGGTCTTCCCGGCGGTTTCCGGTTCGGGCCGGGTGGTCGGTCCGCGGCGACCGGTGTCGGAAGTCCTGATCCTCCTCGGCGACGTCGACTCCGAGCTGCTGGATCCGCGCTTCAGCCTGAAGGGAGCGAGGATCCGATGCCCGGTAGCGGACGACGGCCGTTGGTCCTGCGACTTGCCGGGCACCCTGGTTCACATCGTGTTCTGGCTGCCCGGACACTCGCCTGAGTACCGCTGGGAGACGCCGCTGTTCGGCAGGCGGCAGCTTCGCATGGGCGACCAGAGGCTCATTCCCGGCGCCAGTCTGGCCGGTTTCGTCGCCGCGGGACGGGGCTTCAGGGAGTTGATCGAACGCTGCGTCGTCCACGTGGCGAAAGCGGATCCCGCGTTCTGGACGACCGGTCTCGAGGACGTCGTGACGACGGTGGAAGTGGCCCGGGACGGTTTCTTCCAGGCGCCGGGACTCGGCCCCGGCCACCACTGGATTCAGGCGGACTGCGCCGACCGGGTGGCCGCCCGCGCGGGTCCCTGGAAGCTCGAGAGGAACGCCGAGATGTTCCCCCGGAAGCGGATTCCGCTCAGGCGAAGTCACCTCCTGGAGGTCTCCGTGCTACCTGCCGATCCGCCCTACGACAGCCACTGGGTCGCCCGGTTGAAGCAGATCGAGCCGGAAAACCCTGCCGGATTCTGGCGCCAGTACCACCCCGGCGACTATCCGCAGCAGAGGGCGGTCGTCGAGAACGGCCGGGCGCTGTTTCACGTGCCGGGCAACGGCGCCTTCAGCGTGGAGATCGCCGACGAGGCAGGTGGGCGTTTCGGCGGCCTCGACTATCTCGAGATCGTGGCCGACCGGGCAGCCGTCGTGGAACTCGACCTCGTGCCGGTGGTCGGTCGCCTGACGCTGGACGACGTGCCGGTAACCGGCCTCGTGTTCTTCGGCGGCCGGCAGACTTCACCGGACTTGACCTTCCGGACCGACGCCGACGGCTGGTTCCGGGGCGCGCTGCCGGGACGGGAGGGTTGGCGAGTCGACGTGGTCGCGCCCGACTACGAGCTGATTCAGTTCTTCCATGACATCGACGTGCCGACGGACGAGCCTCTGGTGCTGGAACTCGCCGACACCGTGGTCCAGGGCCGGGTGCTGAGCGCGTCCACGGGTCAGCCGGCGGAGCGCGCCATCGTCCGCTTCTAGTCCGCGGACGGGCAGCTCGTTCACCAGGCGACCGCCGGCGAGGACGGCTCCTACTCAGCTCGCGGCGTTCCGCCTGGCTGGGTGAGGATCTCGGCCCAGCGCTTGACGCTCACCCGCTGGGAAGTAAGTGAGGCGTTCGAGACGACTCTGAATCCCCGGCAGGCCCTGACCGTGGATTTGGTGCTGCGGGAGAGGATGTAGTAGCTGGTACCCTGCGCCGCCATGGGTCCGCTCGACGGCTTTCGGGTGATCGAACTGGCGACGATGGTCTCGGGGCCGATCGCCACCATGCTGCTGGCGGATCAGGGCGCCGAAGTGATCAAGGTCGAGGCGCCCCCGCGCGGCGACATCATGCGCCGCCTGGGGCCCCAGCGAGGCGGCGTCACGGCCGGGTTCGCGACGATCAACCGGGGCAAGCGGTCCCTCGTCCTCGACCTGAAGCACGAACGCGGCATCGGGATCCTGCTCGACCTGGTTGGCACCGCCGACGTCTTCGTCCAGAACTTCCGCCCCGGCGTGGTCGACAAGCTGGGGCTTGGCGCCGACCGCCTGCGCGAGCTGAACCCGCGGCTCGTCTACGTGTCGATCAGCGGCTTCGGCCAGGAAGGGCCGTACGCCCAGAAGCGTGTGTACGACCCGATCATCCAGGCTCTGTCGGGTTTCGCCGACATCCAGGCCGACCGCGTCACGGGTGAACCGAAGATGGTGCGGACGATCATCCCGGACAAGGTGACCGGGCTGACCGCCGCCCAGGCGATCACCGCGGCGCTGCTGGCCCGCGAACGGACGGGCGAGGGCCAGCACCTGGACCTCGCCATGCTCGACGCGACGATCTCCTTCACCTGGCCCGAGGGCTTCGTGCGCCAGATTCTGGTCGGCGGCGAGGTCGCGCACGGCCGTCCCGGCTCGACCAGCGACCTGATCTACCGCACCGCCGACGGATACATCACGGCGTCCACGATCTCCGACGCCGAGTGGGAGGGCATGGCGCGGGCCACCGGCCATCTCGAGTGGCTGGAGGACGAGCGGTACAACACGGCGGCGGGGCGGATCTCGAACGCGGACTCGCGCCTGGGCTTGGTCGGCGACGTCCTGCGGCAGCGCACCTCCGCGGAGTGGATCGCCGCGCTCGAAGCCGAGGACGTGCCCTGCGCGCCGATCCTGACCCGCAACGAGGTGCTGACCGACCCGCAGGTTGTCGAGAACGAGCTGCTGCGGGAAGTCGATCATCCGCAAGTCGGCCGCATGAGGGTGCCTCGTCCCGCGGCGAAGTTCTCGGGTACGCCGCCTGCGCCGGTCGCGCCGTCGCCGGCACTGGGCGAGGGCGCCGACGACCTCCTGGGCGGCCTGGGCATGAGCTCCGCGGAGATTAACGAACTGCGTCGTCAGAAGATCGTCGGCTGAACAACTGGGAGGGGTTGAAGTCGCCGCTTCGCGGCGGCGTTCTACCGCCGCCTGCGGCGGCAGCGGGTCAGAAGACCCGCGTACCCAGGCGTGCGCTGGCGGGGATAGAGTCCGCCGGTCGTGCGCTGGCTGCACTACTACCTCCGGCTGCTGGCCGCGGCGTCCCTGCTGCTGATCGCGGCCGGCGGCCTGGTCACGAGCACCGACTCGGGACTGGCCGTTCCCGACTGGCCGAACACCTACGGCTACTTCATGTTCGCCTTCCCGTTCTCGAAGATGGTGGGCGGCATCCTCTACGAGCACGGCCACCGCCTGATCGCGAGCGTGGTCGGTCTGATGACGATCGGTCTGGCGGTGTGGGCCTGGCGCGTCGAGAGCCGCGCCTGGGTGCGCCGGCTGGCCTGGACGGCGCTCGCCGCAGTCGTCGCTCAGGGACTGCTCGGCGGCATCACGGTGATCTACCTGTTGCCGAAACCGATCTCGATCAGCCATGCCGGACTGGCTCAGCTCTTCTTCGCCCTCGTCGTGAGCTTGGGGATCTTTACGTCGCCGGGCTGGCGAAGGGGCTTCGGACGTCCGGAACCGCTGGACGATCCACTGCTGGCCCGGCTGGCGCTGGCGGTTCCGGCTCTCGTGTACGTCCAGATCCTCCTGGGCGCGACGATGCGTCACAACGACGCGGGGCTAGCCATCCCGGACTTCCCGCTGGCCTTCGGCCGGTTGCTCCCGCCCGAGTGGAGCCTGGGCATCTCGCTGCACTTCGCGCACCGGCTGGGCGCCGTGGCCGTGACCTTTGCGGCGGTGGCCCTGATGGTGCGCGTCCTCAGGGCTCATCGTCACCGGCCGGAACTCGCCCGCCCGGCGTGGCTCCTGGGCACGGTACTCCTGGCTCAGATCGGCCTCGGCGCCTGGACCGTCTGGAGCGGCCTGCAGCCGCACATCAACACGGCGCACGTGGCGACCGGCGGTCTGCTGTGGGTCGTGTCGGTGGCGCTGGCGCTGCGGGTTCACCGAGCCTGGTTCGGCGACGCTTCGGCGATCCGGGCGAGCCGCTTCGCGACGGGTACCGGCGACGCCCCCGGGCGGGTTCCCGCGTGACGCTCCTCGCCGCGGAAGCGGCACGACCGAACCGCGCCGCCCTGTGGCTGGCCCTGGCCAAGCCGCGACTCAACGCGCTGGCCGTCGCCACGGTCGGCATCGGCTACTACCTCGGGGCGGACGTGCTCGACCTGGGCGTCCTCGTCTCCGTCCTGGTCGGCTCTGGTCTCGTCGCCGCGGGTGGCGCCGCCTTCAACCAGGTCGCGGAGCGAGACCTTGACGCCCTGATGACCCGGACGCGGTCCCGGCCGCTGCCCCTGGGCGGCATCTCGCCGGCGGCGGGCCAGCTCTTCGCCACCGTTCTGAGCATCGCGGGTCTCGTCGTTCTTGTCCTCGGCGCCAACCCGCTCTCCGCTGTCGTGGCGCTGGCGACTCTCGTCAGCTACGCGTGGATCTACACGCCGCTCAAGCGCCGGACGCCGTTGGCCGTCCTCGTCGGCGCGGTTCCCGGCGCCCTGCCGCCGGTCATCGGCTGGGCCGCCGCGACCGGCGCCTTGACCGTCGAAGCGTGGCTCCTCTTCGGCATCGTCTTCGCCTGGCAACTCCCGCACTTTCATTCGCTGGCCTGGCTCTACCGCGACGACTACGCCCGAGCCGGCTTCAAGGTGCTGGCCGCAACGGATCCGGACGGTCGCCGGACGGCGGCGCACTCTCTCCTCTGGGCCCTCCTGCTTGCCGCCCTCTGTGTTCTCGCGTCCGCCGTCGGCCTCACACCTGTGGCCTTCGCCATCGCCGCCACTGGCTTCAGCGCTACCTTCGTCCTGCTCGCCGCCCGCTTCGTCCTCGACCGCAGCTCCGCCCGAGCACGGAGCCTCTTCCTCGGTTCCCTCATCGTGCTGCCGCTGATCTGGACCGCCCTGGTCGCGGGCCACGCGACGCTGTAGCGGGCTACCTGAGGAGGACGATTCGGTTGTCGCCAGCCCCCGGCACCGCGGCAGTCGGAATCGAGTCGTCGAAGGTGGTGAGGACGCCGTCGTGGTGAACGGCCAGGGCCAGGAGATAGACGTCCGTGATCTGGCGGTAGCCGCGAAGAGCGCCGGCGGTGAAGTGCTCCTGGTCGCGGAGCGACAGCGAGTCAGGCCAGAAGACATGATCGTCGGACTCGTGACAAGAGCGTCGCAGGCGCTCGGCCGTTTCGGCGACGGTGGTCCGGCGGCCGGGATACCTGGGGCTGGAGACGATGCGCACGAAGCCGTTCTCGGTCAATGGACAAGTGGCCCAAAGGCCGCGCCCGGTGCTCTCGAACCAGTCGTGTGCTGTCTCGTAGTGGATGTGCTCCGTGTCGAACAGTGCGATCAGCACGTTGACGTCGAGCAGCGCCGTCAAGGTTCCTCGTCCCGAAGAGCGTTGACCACCCCGAGCGAGACAGGTCGGGCGCCTTCACGCGGCGGCAGGAGATGTATGCCGTTTCTCGTCACGGTTCGATCTTCTTTGGGCTTGAGCCCTTTTCTGACCAGTTCCGAAACGACCTGACCCATGGGTACGCCACGCTGCGCGGCGAGTTCCTTGGCAGCCCAGAGGACATCTTCGGCGAGGTTCAACGTGGTACGCATGGCGATAGCATCACGCATCAAACATCAGATGTCAACTGAGAACTCGGCCCGGATCGCGGCGCCGTGCTCGTCGAGTTCGGGAACCGGCTGCAGGCGTCGTCCTGGTTCGTGGGGAGCGGCAGCGGGTGCGACCATGTCGATCTCGGAGCCGTCTGGGAGAGGTTGCCTGGCCCGGCGGAGTTGTGGATGACGCGACAGGGCCGCCACATCGTTCAGGAAGCCGTAGGCGATGCGGGCCTGGTTGAGGGCGGTCTGGATCGACGCCCGGTCGTGTTGCCGGAAGACTGCGCCTATCGCGCTTTCGACGGTGTCGCGGGCATTGGCGCGGTCCACGTTTCGCGGGTAGGCCTCGGCCAGCTCCGGCTGGTCGAGAACCTCGTTGCACAGCCGGACGAACTCGCGGTCGTTCTGGACGCCGATCAGGACGGAGTCGCCGTCACCGAGCCGGAACAGGCCGTAGGGGACGATCGTCGGATGGCCGAGGCCGACGCGCGGCCAGTCGAGCCCCTGCTGCTCGAAGCGCAGCAGGGGCACGGCCATCCAGTCCGCCATCGTGTGGAAGAGGGTGGCCTCGACGTTGTGGCCGGCGCCGGTGGTCTCGCGCTCGATCAGGGCTTCGAGGATGGCCGAGTACGCGTAGATGCCGGTCGCGAAGTCGCAGATCGACACGCCGACCCGACCGGGCTCCGCCGGCGAACCGGTGATCGACGCGACGCCGCTCTCGGCCTGGACCAGGAGGTCGTAGGCGCGCATGGACCGGTACGGCCCCTCCTCGCCGTATCCCGAGATGTCGCAGGTAATCAGCCGCGGATGACGCTTGCCGAGATCCTTCGACCCGAAGCCGGCGCGCGCGGCGGCGCCCGGAGCGAGGTTCTGGATGAACACGTCCGCGCGCTCGACCATCCGTTCGAGCAGGGTCCGGTCCTCGGCGTCCTTGATATCGAGAACGATGGACTCCTTGCCACGGTTCAGCCAGGCGAAGTAGGCCGAGACACCGCCGCTGCCGTCGTAGCCGCGGGCGAAGTCGCCGCCCTCGCGCTCGACCTTGATCACCCGGGCCCCGGCGTCGGCGAGCCGGCAGGTCGCCAGTGGCGCCGCCACCGCCTGTTCGATGGCCACCACGAGTACGCCGTCGAGAGGGCGGCCCGCGGTCATCGAGTCAACGCCAGGCGAAGACGGGTTGTTCGTAGTGGGCCACGCGGACATCGTTGCCGCGGAGCACGACCTCCAGCATCTGGTAGACGATCGCCGCGGTCGGTGAATGGACGAGGCCGCCGCGGATCGGCATCGAGAGCACCGGGTTCTCGCTCTCCGGGATCTCCCGAAGCACCGGCACGTCCGGACGGTCGAGGTCGATCAGCGGGATCCGGTACGCCCTGTAGACCTCGGCCGGGTTGGGCGCCAGCTCGCGGTAGCCGTCGCACCAGAAGACGACCGGCGTGATGACGAAGCCGGAGCGCGTGCCGAAGTCGTCCAGGCGCCCGAGGACGGCGGACGCGTCGAGGTCCAGGCCGACCTCTTCGTGGAGTTCGCGGAGAGCCGCCTGCTCGGGTGTCTCCGCCTCGTCGATCCGGCCGCCCGGGAGGGCCCACTGGCCGCGATGCCGCCGCAGCCGGAGCGACCGCCGCGTCAGCAGGAAGCAGCCGCGGCCGCCCCTGTCGGGCAGCAGCGTGACGGCGACCGCGGCGTGCGCGTTGGCCGGCGCCGCTCCGGTGTGGCCGGAAGCCTCCGCGGCCCGCGCGGCCGCGGCTTCCGGGTCGAGCGCGCGCTGCTCGAAACGCCCCAGGTTCCGCTCGGCGTGGGCGAGGAGTTCCGTGCCGTGCCGTGCCGGGAAGCTCATTCGGCCCTGGAAGTCTCCTTGCGAACCAGCTCCAGGGACCGGCCCAGGGTGTCGAGCCGCTCACGGACGGTGCCCCCGGCGGGGTTGAGGCGCAGCGTTGTCACGCCGGCGTCGCGGTAGGCGCGGATGCGTTCCCGCACGTGGGCCTCGTCGCCAATCAGGGTGTTGCCGAGCACCATCTCGTCGGGAACCCGTGCCGCGGCCTCGTCGCGCTTTCCGGAGATCCACAGGGCCTGCACCTCCCGGGCCGCTTCCACGAAGCCGGCCCGCCGGTAGGCATCGTTGTAGAAGTTGGTCTGCGCCGATCCCATCGCGCCGAGGGTGAAGGCCATCGCCGGCTTGCGGCGGGCGGCCATCCGTTCCAGGTCGTCGCCGAACTCGACATCGCCGCCAACCTGGATGTCGATGTCTCCGAACGACCTGCCGGCGCGTTCGGCACCGGCACGCATGGCGGGGAAGAAGGCGTCGGTGTGCTCCGGGATGAAGGACGTGCCGAGCCAGCCGTCGGCGACCTCGCCGGTGTACTCCAGGGACTTCGGACCGAGGGTCGCGAGGTAGATCGGCAGTTCGGGCCGCGGGGGCTGCGACATGCGGATCGCCTTGCCCTCGCCGCCCGGCCGGGGCAGGGTGTAGTGCCTGCCGTCGTACGCGATCTTCTCGCCCGCCAGCGCGATCTTCAGGATGTCGACGTACTCGCGCAGGCGGCCCAGCGGCATGGCGAAGGGCACGCCGTGGAGCCCCTCGACAACCTGAGGGCCGCTGACGCCGAGGCCGAGTACGAAACGGTCCTTCGAGATCGACGCCAGCGACATCGCGGTCATGGCCGTCATCGACGGTGCCCGCGCCGAGATCTGCATGATGCCGGTGCCGAGACGGACCCGCTCGGTGCGTCCGGCGAGAAAGGCGAGCGGAGTCACGGCGTCGGTGCCCCAGGCCTCGGCCGACCAGACGTCGTCGATGCCCATGCGGTCCGCCTCGACGACGTACTCCGCCAGGGCGTCCCAGTTCGTTCCGGACGCGTACGCGCTCCCTATGCCGATCGCTGTGCGCATTTCTGGTTACTCCTACCTCGCGGCCCGCGCCGGCGAGCTCGACATCGGACCGCTTCGTTTCCGTTGGTTGGCGTGGGCGCGATCCGGCTACTGGACGGCGGAGGCGCGGACGAAGTAGTTCTTTCGGATGTCGGGACGGCCCTCGGCGCCTCGTCCGGCGACGGTCTGCAACAGGTCGCCCTGCTTGGTTATCTCCCAGATCTGCTGTACGTCCGCCTCGAAGCCCGGCAGGCTGACCGTGAACGAGACGGTGAGTTTCTTCTTCCGCCACCGGGCCCGCACTTCCTGCATCCTGCCGCTGCCCAGGTCGCGCGCTGCGTGGGGCTTGTTGTCCGTGACGTAGGTCACGTTGACGTGCTGCGGAGTGGGCCAGTCCTGCCGTCGGCTGGTCTGCGTCAACTCGATGTCGTCGCCGACCAGGCGGAACTCGATCTCGATGTCGGCCGCGTTCGGTTGCGGTCGATCGTGACGCCCGGGCCAGGGCGCGTCGCTGCGTGAGATGTCCTTCTGCCAGATGCCGACGAAGCGTTCGTCCTGGGCGGCTGCCGGCGCGCCGGCGAACCAGACGACGGCGAGCGCGGCGCCGAAGGTAGTGGTGAATAGGCCTCTGCGGCTTGGAGCAATCGGGGATCTGGGGACACTCGGGTTCATGGACATCTCCTCATGGCTGGTTCTGTCCATTGGGAGGCTTGGTGGACCGCCTGATCCTACAGGCCCGGCCCCGCTAGTCGCCGAGGAGATCCGCGAAGTACCGGATCGTCTTCTCAAGTCCGGCCTCGAGGTCGACCCTGGGTTCCCAGTCGAGCAGGCGGGTGGCGCGGGAGATGTCGGGCTGGCGCGTCTTTGGATCGTCGACCGGCAGGGACTGAAACTCGATTTCACTCCGGCTCCCGGTCAGGCCCTGGATCACCCGGGCGAACTCGAGCACGGTCATCTCGTGGGGATTGCCGAGGTTGACGGGATCCGTCTCCGAGGAGTTGAGGAGCCGCCAGACTCCCTCGACCAGGTCCTCGATGAAGCAGAAGGAGCGGGTCTGGCTGCCGTCGCCGTAGACGGTCAGCGGTCTGCCGGAGAGGGCCTGGCGGATGAAGTTCGGCACGACGCGGCCATCGCGTAGCCGCATCCGCGGTCCGTAGGTGTTGAAGATGCGGACGATCCGGGTGTCCAGGTCGTGGATCCGGTGGTAGGCCATGACCATCGCTTCGGCGAAGCGCTTCGCTTCGTCGTACACGCCGCGCGGACCGACCGGGTTCACGTTGCCCCAGTACGACTCCGGCTGCGGGTGGATCAGCGGATCGCCGTAGACCTCCGAGGTGGAGGCGAGCAGATAGCGGGCGCCGTGGTGCTTGGCCAGACCGAGTGAGTTATGGGTGCCGAGCGAACCCACCTTTAGGGTCTGGATCGGCAGCTCCAGGTAGTCGACGGGGCTGGCCGGCGAGGCGAAGTGCAGGACGTTGTCGACGTGGGGCCCGACGTAGACCGGTTTGCTGACGTCGTGCTCGATCAGAGTGAAGTGCTTGTCGTCGCGCAGGTGTTCGATGTTCGCCGGGCTCCCGGTGATGAAGTTGTCGACGCAGTAGACGCGGTGACCCTCGGCGAGCAACCGTTCGCAGAGATGGGAGCCGATGAAGCCGGCGCCACCGGTGACGACGGTAAGCGGTTGGCTCACCGGGCCTCCGATCCGAGAGCGGCGCCTGCCGGGATCGCCGATGTGGTTTGTCGCTGGGTGTCGGGCGCTCCGTCGGTCCTTCCGAGCGAGGCGTACCGGAAACCGGCCGCGGCCACTCGCTCCGGCTCGTAGAGGTTGCGGAGATCGACGATCGAAGGCTCGCGCAGGAGCATGCGGAGGCGGTCGAACTCGAGGGCGCGGAACTGGTTCCACTCGGTGAGGATGGCCAGGAGGTCCGCGCCCTCGGCGGCCTCGTAGGGATCGTCGCAGTAGGTCGCGTCGGGGCGGAGGCGGCGGGCGTTCTCCATTGCTGCCGGATCGTACGCGCGAACCGTGGCGCCACGGGACAGGAGCTGATCGAGCACGAAGAGGGCCGGGGATTCCCGGATGTCGTCCGTATCGGGCTTGAACGACAGGCCGAGCATGGCGACGGTCCGTCCCCGCGGATCGCCGAGCGCGGACTCGATCTTGGTCAGCATCCGCTCCTGGACCCGGCGATTGACCTCGAGCGTCGCCTCGACGATCTGGACCCTGGCGCCCGCTTCCCGGGCCATCGACGCCATGGCGCGCGTGTCCTTCGGGAAGCAGGAACCGCCGAAGCCTGGTCCCGGTCGCAGGAACAGCGGCCCGATCCGGCGGTCCAGACCCATGCCATGGGCGACTACCTGCACGTCGGCGCCGGTCCGCTCGCACAGTTCAGCCACTTCGTTGATGAAGGAGATCCGGGTGGCGAGAAAGCTGTTCGACGCGTACTTGATCATCTCCGCGGTCTCGACGTCGGTGACCACGATCGGGACGCCGCGGGCGCGGAGGGGGGAGTAGATCTCCAGCATGATGTCCGTGGCCCGCTGATCGCGGCTGCCGATCACGAGCCGGTCCGGGCGCATGAAATCCTCGATGGCCGAACCCTCGCGCAGGAACTCGGGGTTGCTGACCACGGAGAAGCTGCGGCAGCGGCCGGCGCCCACGATCTCCTCGATCATCCGGCCGGTGCCGACCGGCACCGTGCTCTTGGTGACGATCGCCTTGTAGCCGCTGAGCTGGCCCGCGATCGCGTGGGCCACGTCCCGTACGTAGCGGAGGTCGGAGGAGCCGTCCTCGCGAGGCGGCGTGCCGACCGCGATGAACACGGCGATTGCGGACTCGAGCGCCGGCGCAAGTTCAGTGGTGAAGCTGAGCCGGCCGGCCTCCTCGTTCTTCGCGACCAGGGTCTTGAGTCCTGGCTCGTAGATCGGGATGTCGCCGGCCTGAAGCCGGGCGATCTTCGACTCGTCCTGGTCGACGCAGACGACGTCCATGCCGAAGTCGGCCAGGCAGGCTCCCGTGACCAGGCCGACGTAGCCGGAACCGACGACGCAGATTCTCACGTCAGCCTCGGCTTGCGGGTGGCGGTCATATCGTCCGGGCTGCGGGTCGTCCGGGGGCGCGGTGACGGAAGGCCATTGCGTGTCTCGCCCGGGGACGATTCGGCTGCTATGTTACAGGGCTCCGAGCGCATCGTTTCCCCGCGGCGGGCGGCGGTGCGAAATGTGGGCATTAGCAGGGTCGACAGACGAAGGACCGGGGTGAGTCGATGAAGGGCGGACGACGGCTGAGCAATGCGATCGCGACTCGCAAGTCGGTGGTTACCGCTCCGCGCAGCTTCAGCAAGGTGCAGCGCAACGAACCCTGCCCCTGCGGCAGCGGCCGGAAGTACAAGGACTGTCATTTCGATCAGGGCGAGGCCTACCTGCGGAAGCTGGAGCGCCAGCGCTACAAGGAACAGCTCAAGGCCGACGGAGCGCCCTGGTACGTCCGCTGGCTGACCTGACAGCGCGTTAGGCGACAGGCGTCGGTTCCGCCTTGGCGTCGACCGCGGCGTCGTGGTCCTGCTTCGCCTTGAGAAGCTGCGGCATGATCAGGTCGATGTCGCGGTTGTCCCACATGCCGTCCTTGCTGAACTTCCGGATCACCTTGGGCTGCTGCATGATGCCGATCCATCCCCGCATGACGTCGATGATCTGGGCGGTCATGTCCTGGCCGGCGTCGGATGCCAGCCAGGCGCAGACCGGGGCGATCTGATTCGGGCTCTGCTCCGGCGCGTCCTCGTCGATCTGCATGCCGCGCGAGGCCCGGAGTTCCGCCGTCATCCTGGTCGTGGCGCCCGGCGAGATCGTGTTGACGGTGCAGCCGTACTTGGCGAGTTCCAGAGCCAGCACGCGTGACAGGCCGGCGATCCCCGCCTTGGCGGCCGCGTAGTTCGACTGGCCGAAGTTGCCGTAGAGGCCGGAGACCGAGGAGAAGTTGATGATCCGGCAGCCGGGGCGGTTCGTTTCCCGGATGTAGCGGGCGAACGGCCGGCTGCAGCAGTAGTGGCCCTTCAGGTGGACGTCGAGCACCGCGTCCCAGTCCGTCTCGTCCAGGTTGAAGATCGTCCGGTCGCGCAGGATGCCGGCGTTGTTGACCAGAATGTCCAGACCGCCGAACGAGTCGATCGCCGTCTGGAAGATGTTCTGGCCGCCCTCGACGGTGGCCACGGAGTCGTAGTTCGGAACTGCCGAGCCGCCGGCGCTCCGGATCTCCTCGACCACCTCGTCGGCGATCCTTGAACCGCCGGTGCCGTCGGTCGCGCCGCCCAGGTCGTTGACCACGACGTTGGCGCCCTCCTCCGCGAACTTAAGCGCGATTCCCTTGCCGATGCCGCGGCCGGCGCCCGTGACGATCGCCGTCTTGCCGTCGAGGATTCCCATCTCTTCCTGTCTCCGTCCGTTGTTCCAGTGGTTGGCGGGGCCGGTACTTTACGCGACGACGGCCACGCCCTGGCTCACGGCCTCACGGCCCTCCGCGTTGAGGACCCGGAAGGCGACCTGGAGCCCGCCGTCCTCGGCGTCTCCGGCGGGGGCGTGCTCGACCGCGATCGAGGTGCCCGGGATGACCATCGCGCTGAATCGGCCGTAGAGGCGCTTGAGCCGCAGGGGATCGCCGCCGCCATAGGCGCGGAGCACCTCGCGGCCGGCGAGAGCCCAGGTCGCGGTGCCGTGAAGGATGATGTCGGGTAGACCCGCGCCCAGCGCCACCTCGCGTTCCGTGTGGATCGGATTCCAGATCCGGGCGCATTCTGTGTAGATGTGAGGCATCTCCCGCGGCACGAAGATCTCGCTCCGGGCCCGGCCGTTCCCGCCGAGGCTGAGTCTGGGCGGTTCGGGGCAGGGTTCCGTCTCGGCGTTGGGGCCGCTGGTGTCGACGCCGCGGAAGATCGAACGCGACCAGGAGGTCGTGACCGGCCGGCGCTCCTGGTCGACTGTGTCGAGGCGTGTGGTCAGCAGCACGCCGGCGCGGGTGCTCCGGATGCCGACGTAGCGCCCGCTGGTGGTCAGCGAGTCGCCGGGGCGGATCGGACGGTGGAAGTGGGAGTCCTGGCTGGCGTGGACGCCGCGCCGCAACTCATGCGGCTCGCCGCCGAGGATCTCCGACCCCCGGCCGCGACTGACGACGGGCCACTCGAGGGACACGCAGTACGGAGGCGGCGCCGCGACGCCGCCGTTTCGGGCGTCGTCGAACACGGCGTCACAGGTGTCGCCGATGCCGGCCGCGTAGGCGAGCACGTCGCGGACGGTGACGTCGATCGTCGAAGACGTGAGTTCGCTGCCGGCTGCGGCGGTCGACAGGGGCATCGCTTTGCTTGTCCGGGGCGGGTCAGTCTGGCGTGTCCGCCAGGCGCCGCTCGAGATCCTGGAGCCGGCTCTTCAGGTCATCGAGTTCGGCGCGGGCGGCGTTGCCGCCGTCCTCCCGGGCGGGCGCGGCGGGTGGACGGGCCGGCCTTTCGGAGGCTTTGTCGCCGCCAGTCCTGCCGAACACTCCTTCCATCTGGCGTGTCATCTGCGCGTGCATCTCTTCCGCCATGGCGCGAGGGTCCCAGAGTCGCATCCAGGACGGGTCCGGCGCGAAAGGGCTTCGTCTCATCGTCTCGCGCACCCGTTCGTAGACCTCGCCGGCGCTCTTCAGGTACCACTGGAAGAAGTCCCGGCCCGCCTGGTCCCGCGCCCGGACCAGGTCGCGGAGGAATTCGAGCGGCGGTCCGTGCTCGGGATCCTTCGCGCCGTCGACGATGATCTGGGTCAGGACGTGGCGGGTGACGTCCTCTCCCGTCTTCGAGTCGACGACCTGGATGTCCCGGCCGCCGCGGACGAGTTCGGCGACGCCGTCCAGGTTCACGTAGCGGCTGCTGTGCGTGTCGTACAGCCGGCGGTTCTCATACTTCTTGATGACGATCGGCGCGAGCGACTTGCGGGAGCTGTTCATGTCACGGGTGCGTAGGTCGAGCCGCGAGGAGTCGGTCATGCGGAGGGGGGTTGACACGGTGCAGCATATTGTGCAGCATTCTTGCTGCACTGCACAAGACGGACGCCGTCAACCGAAGCGACCGTCGCCGGTGCAATCTTCGAAACAGGCTTGCGAGCCGAAACTACGTGGGCCATCCGAGCAACGGATCGTACCACCCAGGAGACCTCAGATGACGACCAGCACAACCACGGCGACGACCAGCCCGAGCCTGCCTTTTCGCGGAGCGATGATCGACGCCAACCGGCGGGCGCTCGACTTCCAGAAGCGGGTGTTCGACACGAGCTTCGACATGGTGGCTTCGATGCAGGAGCGCCGCGAAGAGGCGATCAGCAAGTGGACCGAGAATTCCGAGCGGCTCCCGGCCGAGGCCAAGAGTCTGGTCCAGGAGTGGATTCGCCTGTTCCAGGACGGCCGCAGCTCCTACCGTTCCGCGGTCGACGCGAGCTTCGGCCTGGCGAACAGCTACCTCGACTCGCTCACCGCGCAGGCGGAGGAGTCGTCGTAGGCTAGTTGTATGGCCGACGATCGCCCGCCTTCGAAGCCGCCGACCGACCCGTTCGCCGCCTGGCGCGAGTGGGTCACCCAGTCCGAACACCAGATGAACAAGGTGTTCAACGACATGATGGGCACGGACCAGTTCGCTCGCGCTTCGGGCGGCTGGATCGAGGCGATGACCATGTTCCAGCAGACGATGAACGAGGGTGCGCAGCGCTACTTCCAGGCGGTGAACCTCCCGACCCGCAACGATCTCAGCGAACTCGCGGAGCGTTTGACCGCGGTGGAGGAGAGGTTGCTGCGGATCGAGGGGTTGCTGGCAGAGGCGATCGGCCGGAAAGGCGACGCGACGCCGGCGCCCCGGCCGGCTCGTACCCGCCGGCCGCCGTCCGAACGGAAGGCGACAGCTCCGGACGAAGGGCCGGCATCGGAATGACGACTACGTCGGCCGGCCCTTCGGCCCGCAGCGCAACGCCCGTGCTGGACGCGACCGCCGGGGTCGCGGACAGCGTGCGGCGTGAAATGGAGCGCGCGTTCCGCCGGAGCGTCAAGGGCCTCGAGTACATCTCGACCGGCGATCCGGGCGTTGGCCTGACGCCGAAGGACTCGGTCCACAGTCGGGGCACGCTCCGCCTGTACCACTACAGGGCGCGGGTGGACGAGGTGTACCGGACTCCGATCCTGCTGGTCATGTCCCTGATCAGCAAGCCGTACATCCTCGATCTGGCGCCGGGCCACAGCTTGATCGAGTTTCTGCTCGACCGCGGTTTCGACGTCTACATGATCGACTGGGGCACGCCCCGTCCCGCGGACAGTCGCCTGCGCCTCGAGGACTACGTGCTCGACTTCATTCCCGAGTGCGTGGAGGTCGTTCACGAGCGGAGCGGCGAGCCCGACGTGTCGATCGTCGCCTACTGCATGGGCGGGCTCCTGGGCGCACTGTACGCGGCGCTCCATCCCGATGTGTCGTCCGGCGGGCGGCTGCGCAACCTGGCGTGCTTCACGACGCCGGTCAACTACGACGGGATGGGCCTGTTCAGGACCTGGACCGACCCGGCCCACTTCGATGTCGACCGGATCGTCGACCGGCTGGGCAACGTCCCGCCGCAGATGCTCTACGCCTCGTTCAACGCGCTGCGCCCGGCGTCACAGGTCGCGGGCCGGGTGCGGCTCTGGGACAACATGTGGAACGACGAGTTCGTGACGTCGTACCGGCGGCTCCAGCGCTGGGCCGCCGACCAGATCCCCTTCCCGGGCGAGTGCTTCCGTCAAACGACGAAGGAGCTCCAGCAGCAGAACCTGCTGATGAAGGGCGAGTTCCGGCTGGGCGGCAGGCTCGTCGACCTCTCGAACATCAGGGTTCCCTTCATCCACGTCGTCGCGGAGCACGACCACATCGTGCCGTACGAGGCGGCCCGTGATCTGGTCGGAATGGTCGGCTCCGAGGACAGGCAGGAACTCATCCTGAAGGGCGGCCACGTCAGCCTGGTCGCCGGGGCGAACGCGGTGCGCCGCCTGTGGCCGCGGCTCGAGGAGTGGCTGGCCGAGCGTTCGGTCTAAGGGGAAGAACGAGATGGCAGACGAGAAGAACCGGGTCGCGGACAACGATCCCGTATCGATAGCGCCCGTCGACCGGGTGGCCCGGCGACTGAACGCCCGCGAGCTGACGGTGCGGCCCATGGACGCGGACGACCGGGCCGCGGTCCTTTCTTTCGCCGACGGTCTTCCGGACCACGATCTCCTGTTCCTGCGTCGCGACATCCGCGACGCCGACGTCGTCGAC
Organism: Acidobacteriota bacterium; assembly: GCA_011525365.1. Classification (GTDB taxonomy): domain Bacteria; phylum Acidobacteriota; class Thermoanaerobaculia; order Multivoradales; family Multivoraceae; genus Multivorans. The sequence continues at coordinate 2,883,118 of WTGQ01000002.1, read as the reverse complement.
CAGTGGATCGGCGAGATCGAGTCGGGCCAGATGACGACGTTGCTCGCCCTGGCGGACGCCGAGCTGATCGGCTACGCCTCGATCGACCGCAGCCAGTTGCACTGGTCTTCCCACGTCGCCGAGATCCGGGTCGTGATCTCCGAGTCGGCGCGCGCCAAAGGCCTCGGCCGGTTACTCGTCGAGCAGGCATTCCAGGCGGCTGTCGCGGCCGGCATCGAGAAGGTCGTGGCGAGGATGACGCCGGACCAGAAGGGCGCTGTCGCCGCTTTCGAGGGGCTCGGCTTCCGCCCCGAGGGGCTGATGCGGAATCACGTCCGCGACCTCTCCGGCGAGAAGCACGACCTGCTCGTCATGGGGCTCGACATCGTTGCCCTGCACGGGACGCTCGAGGGCTACGGTCTCGACGATGCCGTTGCCGCGGCCGGTGAGTAGGCCGGCCACGCTACGATCCGGCGCGTTGCCGAACGCCTGAGGAGAAGGAACCCATGCAAGACAACGCCGGACTCATCCTGACCAAGCGCGCCTTCCTGTCGCCGGACATGGAGGGCTTCGTCGACATCGACAGCGATCGCCGCTTCACGTTCGCGGAGTGGAACCTCCGCTCGAACCGGACCGCCAACGCGCTCCGCGAACTCGGCGTGGGCAAGGGCGACCGGGTGGCGCTGCTGCTGATGAACAGCGTCGAGTACATGGAGACCTTCTTCGCGATCGCCAAGATCGGCGCCGTCTGCGTGCCGCTGAACTGGCGGCTGACGCCCGAGGAACTCTCCTTCATCATCCGCGACGCCGGCGCCGGGACGCTGATCTTCGGCGACGAGTTCCAGGCCCAGGTGCTCGACCTGATCGCGCGCGGCGGGGGCGAGAACGGCACGAACGTCACGCGGTGGGTCCACGTCGGCCCGGACGAGCAGCGGCCCGACGGCTGCCTCTCGTACCTCGAGGCGACGTCGGCCGCGAGTGACACAGAGCCCGAGATCGCGGCCGCGGACAGCGACCTGCTCTACATCATGTACACGTCGGGAACGACCGGTCTGCCCAAGGGCGCGGTCCACACCCACGAGTCGGCGCTGTGGGCGTCCCTGACGATCATGGCGACCGCCGACTTCCGCTACGGCGACCGCTTCCTGGTCTCCCTGCCGCTCTTCCACGTCGGCGCCCTGACCCCCGCGACATGCAACGTGCACGCCGGCAGCACGAGCGTCGTGATGCGCTCCTTCGATCCGGTCCGGGTCTGGCAACTGGTGGCCGAAGAGAAGATCGACATCATGCTGAAGGTCCCGGCAATGCTCAACTTCATGCTCCAGACCTACGACCCGGAACGCTGCAAGCACGGCCGGCTCCGCTGGTGCATGACCGGCGCGGCGCCGGTACCGGTCAGCCTGATCGAGGCCTACGACAAGCTGGGCATCGAGGTCCACCAGGTCTACGGCCTGACCGAGACCTGCGGTCCGGCCTGCGTGATCTCGCCCGAAGACGCGATCCGCAAGGCGGGTTCGACCGGCAAGGCCTTCTTCCACACCTCCGTGCGGGTCGTCGACAACGACGGCGCCGACTGCACCCCGGGCGAGGCGGGTGAGGTCCTGGTCGCCGGTCGGCACCTGATGAAGGAGTACTGGAATCGGCCGGAGGCCACGGCCGAGAGTCTGGTGGACGGCTGGTTCTACACCGGCGACGGCGCGGTGATGGACGAGGACGGCTTCGTCTACATCCAGGACCGGCTGAAGGACATGATCATCTCCGGCGGCGAGAACGTCTATCCCGCGGAACTCGAAGAGGTCATCGGCCGCCACCCGAAGGTGCTCGAAGTCGGCGTCATCGGCCGCGAGAGCGAGAAGTGGGGCGAGTCCCCGGTCGCGATCGTCGTCCGCTCGGACGAGAGCCTCGAAGGCGAGGAGGTCCTCGAGTTCTGCCAGGACAAGCTGGCCCGCTTCAAGCAGCCGGTCGCGGTCCACTTCATCGACCAGTTGCCGCGCAACCCGTCGGGGAAGATCCTGAAGCGGTTGCTACGCGAACAGTTCAACTGAGTCGGCGCCCCCAGCTCCGCGTCGGGCAGGACAACATCACTCCGTTCGGGCTCGACATTCACCACCCGGTGTTCGTCGTCTCGGGTGTCGTGATCGTCCTGTTCGTGCTCGGCACGCTGGTTTTCCAGAGCCAGGCGGCGCGGTTCTTCAGTTGGCTGCTCCCGGCGATCCTCAGCGCTTTCGACTGGTTCTTCCTGTCGGCCGGCAACGTCTTCGTTCTCTTCGCCCTGCTGCTCGTATTGCTGCCTATCGGCAGGGTGCGGCTGGGTGGCCCGGACGCGAAGCCGGAGTTCTCGTATCTGGGGTGGTTCGGGATGCTGTTTGCCGCCGGCATGGGGATCGGCCTCATGTACTTCGGCGTTTCGGAGCCGCTGTCCCACTTCGGCGCCGCCTTCGACGGTCCGGTGGTGGACGGCGACGGCCTGCGCAGCGACGCCGCGCCGCTGGGAGGCGCCGCCGGTCACGCGCTGGCCGCGCGCGACCTCGCGATGGCGGCGACCATCTACCACTGGGGCCTGCACCCGTGGGCGATCTACGCCGTGGTTGCTCTGGCGCTGGCGTTCTTCGCCTACAACCACGGCCTGCCGTTGACCCTGCGCTCGGCCTTCTACCCGATTCTCGGCGACCGCGTGCGCGGCTGGTGGGGACACCTGATCGATGTCCTCGCCGTGTTCGCCACCCTGTTCGGCCTGGCGACCTCGCTTGGACTGGGAACCACCCAGGCCCTGGCCGGATTCAACCTGCTCTACGGCTGGGGTACGGGCGGTCTGGCCGCCGTCGTGCTGATCGGCGTCATCACGTTGCTCGCCGTCGTCTCGGTAGTACGCGGCCTGGACCGCGGCATCAAGGTGCTGTCGGGGGTCAACATGACCCTTGCTCTTGCCCTGTTGCTCGCGATCATCGCGATTGGCCCGACTGGCGAGATTCTCGTCACTGCCACCAGGGGCGCGTTGGCCTACGCCTCGAACTTCGTGCCCCTGGCGATGCCGTTCGGTCGTGAGGACACGGGCTTCTCGCGTGTCTGGACCTCGTTCTACTGGGCCTGGTGGGTGTCCTGGTCGCCGTTCGTCGGCATGTTCATCGCCCGAGTCTCTCGCGGCCGGACCGTGCGCGAGTTCGTCGTGTGCGTGATTCTCATCCCGACGCTGCTGTCGATCGTCTGGATGGCGGCCTTCGGCGGTACGGCGATCTCGCAGACGATCGCGGACCGCACGGCGCCGGTGGCGTCCGCGGCCCAGGAGGTCATGCTCTTCCAAATGGTCGAGCTGTTCCCGCTCAGCGCGGCGCTCTCGCTCGTCGGCATCGTCCTGGTGCTCGTGTTCTTCGTCACGTCCTCCGACTCCGGCTCGCTGGTCGTCGACACGATCACCGCGGGCGGCAAGGAAGACGTGCCGACCAGCCAGCGTGTCTTCTGGGCCACACTCGAAGGCGTCGTCGCCGCGGTCCTGCTCCTGGTCGGCGGCACCGGCGCGCTGGACGCCCTGCGGGCGATGACCGTCTCGACGGGCCTGCCGTTCACGCTGGTGTTGCTGGCGATGTGTTACAGCATCTGGGTCGGCCTGTGGGCCGCGGTGAGGGAGAAGAGAGGCGTCTGACGGGCGCCGTCGACCGTGCGGCCTCCTTCTCGTCGAACTGGAACCGTCTATCCCGCGGAGCTCGACGAGATCATGGGCCGGCATCCCAAGGTGCTCGAAGTCGGCGCAGGGTTCTCGCACGCCATACGGTTCTCATAGCTGCAAGGACTTGATACTCGTTCCGTGCGGCGGCACACGGTAGGCGAATGGTGGCTGCTCGTTCTGACTGAAGTGCTCTTTCAGATGGACGACATTCTCGCCAAACTCCCTGAGCCCGCGGGCTAGCTGTTCGCTGAGGTTTGCGTCGATAAAGAACCTCATGCAGCGAGACCGCGCTCAAACTCGACGGCGGCCTCAGCTTCGTCGCGGTCCAATCCCCACCAACTGCACACAGCTTCGATGTCGCCCCCCTCCGCTTGGTAGAGGTCGAAGACGTTCGCCGTAGCAATGCCGTGGCCAGCGATCGTAGGCTGGCCGAAGGCGATGGCAGGGTCCACGACGATCCGCCCCGTTTGTCCGCGTGGGTACCAACGAGTAGCAAGTTGGCTCGTTTCATCGAATTCGATCCGCTTGGCGAGTTCGAGGATGACTGGGGCAATCACCCACTGTCCGCCAGATTGGAGCTGCAGAAGGGCTTTGCCGCCCTTCCTACCCACTTCAAGGTGGATTCTCCGGCCCTCCGTGAAGAAGACCTGCCGAGCGAAGTGAGCAACGCCGAGCAAGTCAGCAGCTTCGGACAGCGCTCGGCGAAGCTGCTGCAGCGAGATCCCCTCGTCGAGGAACTCCTTCACGAACAGAAGATCCACGAGTTCCAGGAAGGAGGCGTACTTTGCCGTGGTCCGTTCTTCAGACCGACGAATGACGGGCTCTTGACGATGCACTTCGCCTGCATGCGAGTAGGAGTAGCCGCGGAGCCAGCGGCGCACTCGATCGGACTTCAAACCAGCTAGTCGACCGACTTCCGAGGCGTTGTACGTCGGCCGGTCCAGGAGAGTCCGTCCGTTCTTGCTGGGCGTGTCGGTCAGGTTCATGGCGGTCTCGCAGCGGCGGTGGCGTGACGGTCCGTTCCAGAAGAAGTATAGGCCCTTGGCTATCGGTGTGAGGTTGCCGAGTGTCCCGACGCTCGGGGCAGCGTGCGTTCTTCTGCCCGTGCGGACCTCAAGCGTGCTTAGAGGGGAACTCCTCCAGGAACCAGAACTCCCCCTCTAGCGCACCGGCTTCCTCTCCGACCGCGGCGGCTTCGGGCGTCGCCATGTAGGCCTCGGCCTTCGCCCGGTCCTCGACTCCGAGGATGAAGAACACCTCGTCCGCCTTGTCGGCTGAACGCCACACGTACTTGACTGACAGACCTGCCGCCAGTCCGGCGGCCTCCTGCTCGTCGAGGACCTTCTTCCAGTGGTCGATGTCCTTCACGCGGTTCCGAACGAGCAGCACCATCGTTCCGTTCTCCTCTTCCGAGTCGTCCCATTCGACGCGACGAAGACTGCGATACGCCGCTGCGGCGACGAACGGGTCCAAGGGCGGCCATTCAGTCATCCTTCTCGACCCACCACGCCCGCGTACCGGGGACGAACGCGGTGACCCCCGCCGGCCCGAGCTCGACGCCACGCATCCGCTTGCTGAAGCCCCAGGTCGTGCTGTAGTTCCACAGGAACAGGGCCGGCTGGTCGGCCTGGACGTGGGCCTGCAGTTCGCGCAGCAGTTCGGCGCGGCGGTCGCGGTCGAGTTCCATGCGGGAGCGGTCGAACAGTTCGTCGACCTTGGGGTTGCTGTAGCTGTCGTAGTTGCGGCCGTTGTCGATCGCTTCGGTGTGGAAGAAGTTCCGCCAGATGTCGGGGTCGGCGAAGACCTGGTAGGTGTCGACGTGGGCGATCATCTCGTGCTGGATCAGAAGCGGCGAGCGGCTCGCGTTCTCCTGGATCTCGGTGTCGAAGGAGACGCCGATGCGGCGCAGGTCGTCGCGGTAGATGTCGACCATGCGGCGGGCGTCGACGAAGGACTGCGGCAGGTTCATCATGAAGTGGAAGCGGACCTGCTCGCCGTCGATCTCCTTGTAGCGCCAGCCGTCGTCGGGGCTGGTCAGCCAGCCGGCCTCGTCGAGTAGCGCGGCGGCCTTCTCGAGGTCGTACTCGAGCGGCTCGACGTCCGGGTTGTGGCTCCAGTGGCTGGGCGGGAACATCCCGTTGGAGCGCGTGTAGACGTTCCAGCTCACCTGCCGCAGCACACGCTCGGCGTCGTAGGCGTGGGCCATCGCCCGCCGCACCCGGACGTCGCCGAAGAAGTGGTTGTTGCCGCCCTGCTGCCAGCCGATGTAAGCCTGCATCCAGCGGGGTCCCCAGGCCTTGACGCCGGCGGCGTGGAACTCGTCGTCGTTGGTCTGGCTGCCGTGCTGCTGGACGGTCAGCCAGATGTCGTCGAGCTGTCCCTTGCGGAACTGGAGCAGGGCGGCGTTGCGGTCGCTGTGTGTCGTGATCGCCTGACGGCGGATGGGCGGCTTGTCGTGGTGGTAGTCGTCCCAGCGCTCGACGACCACGCGGTCGGCGTGGATCCACTCGACGAACCGGAACGGCCCGTTGCCGATGCCTAGTTCCCGCAGGTAGCGGTTGTAGTAGGCGCTCGTGCGCAGGGTCGGATCGGCCGCGCGCTCCTCGGGGTTGTTCAGGATGTGCGCCGGGACGATAGGGAAATAGAGGTTGTCGATGCGGAGCGCGGAGACCTGCCGGTGGACGACGTCGAAGGTGATGTCGTCGATGATGCGGATGTCCTCGATCTCGGCGGCCTTGTACTTGTAGTCGACCGCCGGCACGTTGTCGTCGGCGATCGCCTCCCAGGTGAAGCGGACGTCCTCGGAGGTGACCGGCGCTCCGTCGTGCCAGCGCATGCCCGCGTGGAGCTTGATGCGGTGGACGAGGCCGCCCTCCAGCTCCTCGACCTCGTCCACCATCGCCGGGTTCCATTCCGCCGTGAGGTCCGAAGCGCGGTGAGCGATCGGGTCGAACAGCAGGCGGTAGAGGAAGCCGTCGGTCCAGGCGCGGATGAAGAGCGGGTTGAGCGAAGTCGGCTGGTCGAGCGAGTAGCGGTTGATCGTCGCCTCGGTGTCCGCCCGCTCGGGGTCGAACGGCGCGAAGAGCGAATCGGGGTTGGAGATCGGATCCATGCCCGGGTCGTAGTCGAACATCGCGCTCCGGGCGGGCGCGGCGGGTTGCCCCAGGCAGCCCGTCAGCAGCAGGGCGGCGAGGCCGGCGACGATGAGCCGGGCGATCACTGGCACACGGCGCCGCCCGTTCCGTCGATCCGGAGGGGCCGGCCGCAGAACTCCTGTTCGCACATGGCGCTCAGCGTGTCCGGGTCGTCGACGTTGGCCCAGGCTCTCCGGCCGTCGGGCAGCCGGCAGGCCAGGTGGGCGACGGACGGCTCGGTGGTCGGGGCGGCCCGGTCCCCGTACACCGAGCGGAAAGACTTCGTCGACTTCGCGGCGCCCCCGAACATGACCGTGTAGGACTCGATCTCGGCGGCGCCCGCGTAGTCGGTCGCGGCCTCGCGCCTGGGGAGCGCATGGACCTGGGCGGTGAGATCCTCGTGACGGTAAGGCGTGGCCGGCTCGTCCGCGGAGTAGACGCCGAAGGAGTGCTTGGTCAGCATGCCGCCGTTCGCGGTCACCAGGGCGCGGCCGCCGTCCCTTTCGCGCAGCAATTCCGCCGTACGGGCGATCGAGTGCATCACGTAGCTGTTCAGCGGCCCGCCGCCGAAGGTCAGGCCGCCGGTGACGGAGAGGGGGCGCTCCAGGTCGAGGCCGAGTTCGCGGGCCGCGATCTGCACCGCGCTGGGGAAGCAACTGTAAACGTCGATGAAGTCGAGGTCCGCCACCTCGACCCCGGCCAGTTCCAGGACCCTCCGTCCAGCCAGCCGGATTGCCGGCGAGGAGTGGAGGTTGTCGCGCTCCGAGACGAAGTAGTGGTCGACGGCGTCCGTGCCGCTCAGGGGGAAGACCATCTTCGATTCCGGCACGCCGAGCGACCGTGCGAGATCGAGCGAACAGAGAACGAGCGCGGCCGCCATGTCGACCCGCATGTTCGCGTTCATCAGCTTCGTGTAGGGGTAGGTCACGGCGCGGTTGGCGGGCGACACCGTGCCGATGTCCTCCGCGGTCAGCGGCTTCCTGATCCAGGCGTTCGGGTTGCCCTGCGCGACCCGGTTGAAGCCCGCCCACAGCTCGGCGATGCGTGCGCGGTGCGCTTCCACGGTCTCGCCGTTCCGGCGCCTCAGCGCGATCTCGAACAGGGAGTAGTACTGCACCGCCTGCTGGATGCCCCGCGCCATCTCCATCTCGTGCCGGGTCCAGCGGGTGTCCCCGTAGCTCGCGTCCGGGAGCTTCGGCGGATTGTCGTCCTGGAGCCAGTCGAGCTCCAGGCCCGCCTTCGCGGCGCGGCCCATCGTGCGGCCGCATTCGGCCGAGCAGAGCACGATTGCTTCGCGGCGGCCGTTCTGGATGTCGAGTGCGCTCTCGTTGAAAACGGCCTGTACCTGGTTGCCGCTGACCACGGAGAGTCCCGTCTCGGCGCCCGCGAGGCCGATGGCCTCACTCACTTTGAGCGCCGGGTTCCGGTAGCCCCACACACCCTTCATCGCCCGCACCGAGTCGATCCTCCCGCGCAGGCCGGGGGCTTCGGCGTCCTCGATCGCGTCCCGTACCGCCTTGATCATCAGGTCGATCGGCGGCCGTGCCTCGGCCGGATCGTCGGCCCGTTGGAGCCCCTGGGCCAGACCGACGAGAACGGGCGTGCGTTGGGTCATCGTGGGGCTGCCTTCGGCGCTGCTGGAGAGGTGTCGAGTGGGGAACCGCGAGCGGCGAGTGTAGCTTGCCCGGCCTCGCTGGAGGCCCTCGAAGGCTGCGCTAACGTAGCCGGGTCTCCTCACCGGCCCGCCGCATGCTCACCAAGCTCACGATCCGCAACTTCAAGCGCTTCGAGGAGGTCGAGATCGAGCTGGGCAGGGCCGTGGTGCTGATCGGCCCGAACAACTCGGGCAAGACCTCGGCGATGCAGGCGCTGGCGTTGTGGGACATCGGCCTGCGGCGCTGGCTCGAACGGCGCTCGGGCGGCAGTGCGCCCGAGAAGCGTCCCGGCGTGACGGTCAACCGCCGCGACCTGGTGGCGATACCCGTTCCGAACGCCAACCTGCTGTGGCGCGACCTGCATACCCGGCACGTGCACACGGTCGACGGCCGGCAGCGGACCGACAACGTCTGCATCGACGTGGTCGTCGAGGGCACGAGTTCCGGGCCGCTGCCCGACGGCGACCCGGAGCAGGGCGGTCCCGAGGCGGCCGAAGCCGTTGAAGCTGGGCTCCCCTGGCGTTGTGGGCTCGAGTTCGACTACGCGAACCAGGAGTCCTTCTACTGCCGGCCGCTGCGGCTCGAACGTGGCCCGGCGCCCCCGCGGATGCCGGTGCCCGACCCGGCCCGGGCGGTGAAGGTCGCCTACCTGCCGCCGATGTCGGGCATGGCGTCGGCGGAGACCCGTCTCGACCCGGGGTCGATCAACGTGCGGGTGGGCGAGGGCCGCACGGCCGAAGTGCTGCGCAACCTGTGCTTCCGGATCCATGGCGAGAGCCCGGACCTCTGGGCCGACCTGACGGAACGGATCGACCGGCTCTTCGGCGTCGAACTGGACGAACCGCTCTACGTCGAGGAACGCGGCGAGATCACGATGCGGTATCGGGAACGGGGTATCTGGCTCGACCTCTCCTCCAGCGGCCGGGGCCTCCAGCAGACCCTGCTCATCCTCGCCTATCTCTACTCGAACCCGGGCGCCGTCCTGCTCCTCGACGAGCCGGACGCCCACCTGGAGATCCTCCGCCAGCGCGAGATCTACGCACTCGTGCGCGAGCTGGCCGAAGGTAGCGGCAGCCAGATCGTGGCCGCCAGCCACTCCGAGGTGCTGCTCGCGGAAGCGGCCGGAACGGACACGGTGATCGCCTTCGTGGGCAAGCCGCACCGGATCGACGACGGCGGCAGCCAGGTCGCCAAGGCGCTCTCCCGAATCGGCTTCAACCAGTACCTCCAGGCGGAGCTGGTCGGTTGGGTGCTTTATCTGGAGGGGTCGACGGATCTGGCCATCCTCAAGGCCTTCGCCCGGCGTCTGGGTCACGAGATGGCCGCGAGAGCGCTTGAGCGTCCATTCGTCCAGTACGTCGGCGACCGGCTGTCGAGCGCCGAACTGCACTTCCACGGCCTCCGCGAAGCGTGTCCCGCACTGCGCGGCATCGCACTGCTCGACAAGCTGCCGGAGAAGGTAGGGGCGGACGACGGGCTGGAACGGCAGGCCTGGCGGAAGCGGGAGATCGAGAACTACCTGTGCTCGCGGTCGGCCCTTGAAGGTTGGGCCGCCGACAGCGCCCGACGAGAAGCATCCGGCCCGCTCTTCGAGGAGGCCGAGGCCGAGCGCCGGGTCGAGGCGATGCGGGCCTCGATCGCGGAGGTCGAGGAGGCGTCGGCGAAGAGCGGTCGGCCATCGCCCTGGGACGACGGCGCGAAGGCAAGCGCGGAGCTCATGGCGCCGCTCTTCGAGGTCTACGCCCGCAGGCTCGGTCAGGCGAACCTGATGTCGAAGGCGAACCTCCACCGGCTGGCCGAGTTCGTGCCGGAAGACGAGATCGACCCGGAAGTCGTGGAGAAGCTGGACGCGATCGCGCGTGTCGCGACAGCCGCCGCCGGCGCGGTTGAAGGGGCCTGATGGAGCTTCCCCGCGACGTCCGGGCGGGTTTGGTGTCTGCCGTCGCGCTTGTGGCCTTCGCCTGCACGCCCCGTGCGGCCGACGAGGCCGCCGGCGACGCCGAGCCGCAGCCGCCGCGGCCGAACATCCTGTTCCTGTTCGCCGACGACCAGCGCTCGGACACGATCCACGCCTGGGGCAACGAACTGATCGACACTCCGAACCTCGACCGCCTGGTGGCCGAGGGATGGAGCTTCCGGCGCAACTACGTGTTCGGCTCCAACAGCGGCGCCGTCTGCGTGCCGAGCCGGGCGATGGTGCTGACGGGTCGTAGCTGGCTGCGCTCGCCGAACAACATGGAGGGTGTCCCGACACTGCCGCGCCTGCTGGAGTCAGCGGGCTACCGGACGTTCATCACCGGCAAGTGGCACAACGGCGAGGAGGCGCTGCTCCGCGCCTTCGACCGCGGCACGGCCATCTACCTCGGCGGCATGGCCGATCACACCCAGACCCAGGTGCAGGACATCGAGAACGGCGGCATGGTGCGCCGGCGGGTGGGGGAGAGGTTCTCCAGCGAGCTGTTCGCCGACGCGGTGATCGAGTTCCTCGACGAGCAGGCCGCGGCGGAGGCGAGCGGTGAGTGGGAGCAGCCGTTCTTCGCCTACGTGCCCTTCACGGCGCCTCACGACCCACGTCAACCGCCGCCCGAGTACCGCGAGCGCTACTACGAGCGCAACCTGCCGCTGCCCGCCAACTACATGCCCCAGCACCCCTTCGACAATGGGGCGCTCATCCTCCGCGACGAGAACCTGGCTCCGTGGCCACGCACCGAGGACGTGATCCGCGACCAGGTCGCCGAGTACTACGGCCTGATCACCCATCTCGACGACCAGGTTGGCCGCATCCTCGACGCCCTGGACGAGAAGGGCCAGGCCGAGAACACGATCGTCGTCTACGCCGCCGACCACGGCCTCGCCGTCGGCAGCCACGGCCTGCTGGGCAAGCAGAACCTGTACGAACACTCCATGCGCTGCCCGCTGATCATCCGCGGCCCGGGTATCCCGCACGGCACGACCGAGGCCTTCACCTACCTCTACGACCTCTTCCCGACCCTGCTCGCGCAGGGTGCCGTCGAGGCCCCGCCCGGCATCGACGGCCGGGACCTGGCGCCCCTCTGGTCCGGCGGCGATCCGACCTGGCGCCGGAGCGTCTTCCTGCCCTACCGCGACGTCATGCGCGCCGTGCGCGACGACCGCTACAAGCTGATCGTGTACCCCAAGGTCAACCACCGCCAGCTCTTCGATCTCGCCGAAGACCCCGACGAGCTCGAGAACCTCATCGCCAATCCCGGCCACGCGGAAACCGCAACCCGCCTCGAAGCTCTCCTCGAAGGCTGGCAAACCGCCATGGGGGACACCGTGCCCTTATCCGTCCCCGATCCGGCACCCTTACGCCGCGACCTCACCGGCACCGAACGCGAACCCGACCGCTGGCAGCCCGACTGGATCGTCGAGAAGTACTTCGACGTAGCCGCCGACTAGCGGGCGTCTTCGGCCTGGGCGCGACCGCGCGCACGAATGCCGGCGAGGCGTTCGCCGACTTCTTCGGGCCTGGGGCCCCGGTACATGCGGTTGACCTCGACCTCGTAGTCCATCGCGTCGCCGAGGGTCAGGTCGAAGCCGCGGTCGATCATCCGCTTGTACTGGAACATCACGTCGCGCTGGCAGGTCAGCATGTCTGTGGCTAGTTGGCGGCAGGTGGGGAGCAGCTCGTCCCGCGGCACGATCCGGTTGACCAGGCCCCACTCGCAGGCGCGTTCCGCCGAGAGGTAGTTGCCGGTCAGCGAGAGTTCCTTGGCCCTGCCGGGGCCGATGGCGCGTGACAGCCGCGCCGAGAGACCCCAGCCGGAGAGCAGGCCCACCCGGGCGTGAGTGTCGGCGAAGCGCGCCTCCGGAGACGCGATCAGGATGTCGCAGGAGAGGGCGATCTCGAAACCGCCAGTAACCGCGAGGCCGTTGATCGCGCCGATCACCGGTTGGTGGAGCGAGCGGAGCAGCTTCGGCGGGTCGGCGATCGCCCTGCGTTTCCGATCCGGATCGCTCATCTCCTTCAGGTCGAGGCCGGCGCAGAAGGCACGGCCGGCGCCGGTCAGGATCACCGCGCCGATCTCCTCGTCCCCGCGCAGGTCCTCGATCGCTCCGGCGAGGTCGTTGCGCAGCTCTTCCGAGAGGGCGTTCAGCACCCCGGGACGGTTCAGCGTGAGGGTGGCGATGCCTTCGGACTTCTCTACCAGCAGAACCGGTTCCGACATGCTCGAACACTCCTTGTTTCGTGGAACGGGTGCGGCATCTTACGCGGTAACCTCTCCCCACACTCGTGCGAGGGGAGGCGGCGATGGCAAGAGGACTCGTTGAAACGACGGACCTGACTCTGAATCGCCGGACCCTGCTGGCTGCGGCAGCCGGTGGCGCGGCCATGGCGATGGCGTGCGGACCGGGATCGGAACCCGGGACTTCCGCGCCGGCCGCGGTCAACGGCTGGACGCCCCCTGACGATGAGCGGCGCCGCGCTCTGGTCACGACGGCGCGCTTCGGACCCAAGCAGGCCGTCCGCAGCGCCAACGGCCTCGCCATCTGCACCCACCCCCTGGCGTCCGCCGCCGCGGCAGACATGCTCGCTCTGGGCGGCAACGCCTGCGACGGCGTGATGGCCGCGAGCATCGCCCAGGCCGTTGTCGAGCCGCACATGACGACGCTGTCGGGCTGCCTGTCGATGCTCTACTACGACGCCGCGTCGGGCGAGTACACCTACGTCAACGGCATGATGGCGGCGCCGCAGGCGGTGCCGGACGTGCGGAACATGGACGTGGCCGAGTTCGGGGCGCTGATGACGAAGACCGACGGCACGCTCTGCTTCGTGCCGGGGTTCTGGGGCGGTTTCGAGGCCGGGCTCGAGCGCCACGGGCTGCTGCCGCGGGCCACGGTGATGGCTCCAGCCATCCACTACGCGCGCGACGGCTTCGAGATCCACCCGTTCCTGTGGGGCGAGATGTTCGTCGAGTCGGCGGTGCTGGGCCGGGAGCCGTTCAGCCGGGAGATCTACTTCAACGGCAGCACGCTGCGCGACATCGGCGACAAGCTGGTGCAGGGCGCTCTCGCCGACACGTTGGAGCGGCTCGCCGAAGAAGGCGGCGACCACTTCTACCGGGGCGAGTTCGGCCGCCGGTACGCCGAAACGGTGCAGGCGAAGGGCGGCCTGATCACCGCCGATGACATGGCGGCCTATGAGGCGTTCTGGGACGAGCCGGTGAAGGGCACCTACCGCGACTACGGCGTCGTCGGTTCGCCGGCGCCGGACTTCGGTGGTCAGGCCCTGGTCGAGATCATGAACATGGTCGAACTGCTCGACCTCCAGCAGGCGGGCCCGGCGTTCGAGTCCGGCGAGACGACGCTCAGGATGATGCAGATCATCGGCCGGGTCTACGCCGACGCGGTGGGCGGCCGCTTCGACGGCACCCTGCCCGAGGTGGAACGGGCGATCTCGAAGGACTACGCGGCGGAGCGGTTCGCGACGCTCGAGGGCAAACCGGCCAGCCCCAACGACCGCTACGAGGCGCTGGGCGTAGTGCCGCCGCCTCCGCCGGGCTCGAACCACGTCACGGTGGTCGACCCGGCCGGGAACGTCGCGACCGTGCTGCACTCGGTCATGTCGATGCCGTTCAGGACCGGCATCTACGTCGACGGCGTCTACGCCTGCGCCTCCGGCGTCCACCTCGGCTCCGGTCCGGTCGAACCGGGGGAAAGGGCTCACGCGCGCATCTGCCCGAACATGTTCACGCGCGACGGCAAGCCGGTGCTCGCGTCCGGCTCGCCGAGCGTGTCCCTGACGGAGAACATCGTCCAGAACACGACCAACCTCCTCGACTTCGGCCTCGACCTCGAGAGCTCGGTCCACAAGCCGCGGTTCGGCGGCTCGTCGATGAGCGTGCCCGGCGCCCTGATCGTGGAGGCGGACCTGGCCGGCGATCCGGTCGGCCGGCTCCAGGAAGCCGGCGCGGCGGTCGAAGTGGTCAATCCCTGGAACTGGCTCTGCGGCTCCTTCGAAGGCGTCCTGATCGAGGCGGACGGCGCCGTCGCCTGCGGCGATCCGAGGCGGACGGCACAGGCGGTCGCCGTTTGAGGGCAGTTCTCCGGGTCGCGCCGGCACTCCTCCTGGCGGCAAGCGGGGCCTCCGCCGGAGAGGTCAGCGTCGCGGTAGCGGCGAATGCCGCCGAAGCAGTGGAGGCGCTCGCAGCCGACTTCGAACAACGGACCGGCCATCGGGTCACGGTCACCGTGGGCTCGACGGGCAAGCTCTACGCCCAGATCCTCCACGGCGCGCCCTTCGACGTGTTCCTGGCCGCGGACCAGGAACGTCCGCGCCTTTTGGTGCAACAGGGGCTCGCGGTTGAGGGCTCCCGCCTGACCTACGCAGTTGGCCGACTCGTCCTCTGGAGCCCGGAGCCCAATGTCGACGCCGCCCAGACACTGCGTGCGGGGTCGTTCCGTCGACTGGCGATCGCGAATCCGGATCTTGCGCCCTACGGTGCCGCCGCCCGGGACGTCCTGCGCGAACTTGGCTTGTGGGAGAGTCTCCGCTCGAAGGTCGTCGTGGGAGAGAACGTGGGTCAGAGCTTCACCATGGCCGCCTCGGGCAACGCGGAACTGGGCTTCGTGGCGCTCTCCTCCGTGCTCAGTCCGCGCAACGGACGTGAGGGGAGCTACTGGGAGATCCCCGAGCATCTCCACGAGCCGATCCGTCAGGACTCGGTTCTGCTCGACCGCGCCAGGGACAACCCGGCAGCCCGCGACTTCCACCTCTTCCTCGGCAGTTCACGGGCGGGGGAAACGATCGAGTCGTTGGGCCTCGCCGTCGACGGCCGGCACCGTCCCATTCACGCCCGCTGAGGACCGTTCGCGATGGTTCTGCCTGAACTCGGCCCGCTGTGGCTCAGCCTGCAGCTCGCGGCGTCGGCGACCGCGGTGCTCCTGGTTCTCGGAACGCCGCTTGCCTGGTGGCTGTCCGGCACCCGATCGCGGCTGAAGCCGGTGGTCGAAGCGGTGACCGCGTTGCCGCTGGTGCTGCCGCCGACGGTGCTGGGCTTCTACCTGCTGCTGCTGATGAGCCCCCGGTCGTGGCTCGGAGGGCTCTGGGTGGAAGTCACCGACACCACGCTCACCTTCTCGTTCACGGGCCTTCTGATCGCTTCCGTCGTCTACTCGCTGCCGTTCATGGTCCAGCCGCTTCAAGCCGCGTTCGAGTCGCTTGGCCGGGGCCCTCTGGAAGCGGCGGCTTCGCTCCGCGCGTCGCCGCTCGATGCCTTCCTGACAGTCGCCGCGCCGCTGTCGCTGCGCGGTTTCCTGACCGCGGCGGTGCTGACCTTCGCCCACACGATCGGCGAGTTCGGCGTCGTGCTGATGGTCGGCGGGAACATCCCGGGCAAGACGCGGGTCATCTCGATCGCCATCTACGAGCACGTGGAGACGTTGCGCTACGCGGAGGCGCACACGCTTGCCGCCGGTCTGCTGCTGTTCGCGTTCGTCGTGCTGGTGTTCGTCTACGTCTTCAACCGGAGGCTGCCGGTTCATGTCGCCTGATCGCGAGGGCACAACTCTCGAAGTCGACGTTCAGGTCGCCTTCGGCGCCTTTGATCTCCAGGTCGAGCAGGCGATCCCGGCGGCGGGCGTGACCGCGGTGTTCGGTCCTTCGGGGAGCGGCAAGACGACCCTCCTGAGATCGCTGCTCGGATTCGAGGCGGAAAGCCGCGGCCGCATCGCCCTGAACGGCGACGTGTGGCTCGACAGCGAAGCCGGAGTCGACGTGCCGCCGCACCGCCGTCCCGTCGGTTGCACCTTCCAGGATGGACGGTTGTTCCCGCACCTGGATGTTGCCGGGAATCTGGGCTACGCGGACCGGCGGAGTACGCCGGAACCGGGCGTCGCGGCGTCGATCACGCGCGACGACGTCGTCGACGCGCTGGACCTGGGACCGCTGCTCGACCGGCGGCCCCACACGCTTTCCGGCGGTGAGCGCCAGCGGGCCGCTCTGGGCCGGGCGCTGCTCAGCCGGCCGCGCCTGCTTCTGCTCGACGAGCCCCTGTCGGCTCTCGACCGGCGACGGAAGGCGGAGATCATGCCGTACCTGCTGGCGCTGCATCCGCGCTTCGGCATTCCGACTCTCTACGTCAGCCACGCGGTCGACGAAGTGGCGCTGCTCGCCGACCGCGTCCTGGTCCTGGCAGACGGCCGGGCGCAGGCGTTCGGCGGCACGGTCGAGGTGCTGGAACAACTCGACCTGGCGCCGCTGACCGAGCGTTTCCAGGCCGCCGCGGTGCTCGAAGCGCGCATCAGCGCCCACGACGACGAGTACCGCCTGACCTGGCTCGACCTCGACGGCCAGCGGCTCAGCGTACCGTTGATCGAACACCTCGCGGTCGGCGAGTCGGCCCGGCTGCTGGTGCGCTCCCGGGACGTCTCGCTCGCCACCGAACGGCCCTCGCCGACGAGCATCCGCAACGTGCTGTCCGGCGTGCTGGTCGCGCTGCATCAGGACGAAGCGACCGCCTTCGCCGAAGCGACGGTCGATCTCGGTTCGCACCGGCTGCGGGCGCGGATCACCCGGGCGTCGGCGGCGGAACTGGGCCTCGCGGTCGGTTCGCCGGTCTTCGCGCTCCTCAAGAGCGTCAGCCTGGACACCCGGGCCGGCCGGTAGCGCCGCCGTCTTCTGCTACGGTCAGCCGCCTTGCCCGAGGAGCAGAAGCCGCAGAAGGAACGGTTTAGTCCGGGGTACTCCCGCTACGTGCTGGGCGTCCTGTTCCTCGTCTACGTCTTCAACTTCATCGACCGGCAGATCCTCTCGATCCTGATCGACCCGATCAAGGAGGAACTCGGCGCCTCCGACACCCAGATGGGGTTCCTGACCGGTTTCGCCTTCGCCATCTTCTACACGGGGTTCGGCATCCCGATCGCGCGCTGGGCGGACCGGGGCGTGCGTCGGTCGATCATTGCGCTCGGTCTCACCGTCTGGAGCGTGATGACCGCGCTTTGCGGCCTGGCCCAGAGCTTCCTGCATCTCGCCCTCGCGCGCATCGGAGTCGGTATCGGCGAAGCAGCGGGCAGCCCGCCGGCCCACTCCCTGATCTCGGACTACTTCCCGCCGGAGCGGCGGGCCGCCGCGCTCTCGATCTACAGCATCGGCATTCCGGTGGGCGTGGCGCTCGGTTACCTGGCGGGCGGCTGGATGGTCGAGTTCTTCGACTGGCGGGCCGCCTTCTTCGTCGTCGGCATTCCGGGCGTCCTGCTGGCGGTCGTCATGCGGCTGACGGTTCGCGAGCCGCCGCGCGGCATGTCGGAGGCGGCCGGGGCCGACACGGAGTCGTACTCGCTCGGCGAGGTGGTCAGGTTCCTGCGGTCGCTCCGCTCCTTCATGCTGCTGGCGGTCGCTTCGGGCATCGCTTCGCTCACGGCCTACGGCTTCGGCGCCTGGGTCCCGCCGTTCCTGGGCCGCGTGCACGGCATGGGCAGCGGCGAGATCGGCACCTGGATGGGCATCGAGACCGGCGTCGGCGGCGCCCTGGGGATGGTGATCACCGGCATGGTCGCCGACCGGCTGGCGAAGCGAGATCCGCGCTGGTACGTCTGGATCGGCGCGTTGACGATCGCCGTCTACTTCCCCTTCATGATCGCGTTCCTGCTGCTTGACCAGGCGATCCCGGCGATCCTGTCGTACTTCGTCGTGCTCGCCCTGGGCGCGGTCTATCTCGGTCCGGCGATCGCCATGACCCACGCCCTGGTCACGGTCCGGATGCGGGCGCTCGCGTCATCCGTCCTGTTGTTCGTCCTGAATCTGATCGGCATGGGGCTGGGCCCGCAGATGGTGGGCTACCTCAACGACAGGCTTGCGCCGCTCTACGGCATCGAGTCGATCCGCTACTCGTTGCTCTGGGTGGGAATGGCCAAACTGCTGGCGCTCGTGCTGTTCATGCTGGCGGCGAAGCACGTGAAGGAAGACCTGAAGGCCAAGGACCGGTTGGGCCAGTCCGGGTAGGCTCCGTTGGCCCCTTCCGCGGAGAAAGCACGATGAAGCAGACGACGAAGCTCGCCCTGAGAGTGACCCTCTACCTGCTTGCTTGTCTGGCGGCGGTGATGCCGCTTCCGGCGCAGGACCTGCCCGAAGGTGTGACACGGGTGGCCTCGGTGGAGGGGATCACGGAGTACCGGTTGGAGAACGGACTTCGATTCCTTCTGTTCCCCGACCAGAGCAAGCAGCAGATCACCGTGAACATCACCTACCTCGTCGGCTCACGCCATGAGGGCTACGGCGAGACGGGGATGGCGCATTTGCTGGAGCACCTGGTGTTCAAGGGCACGCCGAACCATCCGGACATTCCCGCGGAACTGACCGAGCACGGCGCCTTTCCGAACGGAACGACCTGGTTCGACCGCACAAACTACTTCGAGACCTTCCCGGCCACGGACGAGAACCTGGAGTGGGCGCTCGACCTCGAGGCGGACCGGATGGTCAACTCCTTCATCTCGGCCGAGGACCTCGAGTCCGAGATGACCGTCGTGCGGAACGAGTGGGAGAGCGGCGAGAACCAGCCGATCGGCGTGCTCCGCAAGCGCGTCATGTCGGCCGCCTTCGACTGGCACAACTACGGCAACTCGACGATCGGCGCGCGGGCGGACCTCGAGAACGTGCCGATCGAGCGGCTGCAGGCCTTCTACCGCAAGTACTACCAGCCGGACAACGCGATTCTGGTGGTCGCCGGGCGGTTCGAAGTCGATCGGGCGCTCGAACTGGTGGCAGAGAAGTTCGGTCCCATTCCGCGCCCCGACCGCACCGGTGCGAACACGCTCTTCGACACCTACACCGCCGAGCCCGCGCAGGACGGCGAGCGGACGGTGACCCTGCGACGGGTCGGCGACACGCAGCTCGCGATGGCCGTTTACCATGTGCCGCCAGGCGCGCATGAGCAGTACGCCGCGGTCGAGGTGCTCAGCCACATCCTCGGCGTCGAGCCGGCCGGGCGTCTGTACAAGAACCTCGTCGAACCGGGGCTGGCGGCCTCGGTCTTTGCATCCGCTCTTCAGTTGAACGAGCCGGGCGTGTTGATGGCGACCGTCATGGTTCGCGAGGAGGACTCGCTGGAGGAGGCCGCCGACGCGCTCTTTGCCGCCCTAGACGAGATCGCGACGGAGCCGCCCACGGAAGAAGAGGTCGAGCGCGCCAAGAGGGACTACCTCTCGCGGATCGAACTTTCGTTCAACAATCCGCAGGGCATCGCGCTTCAGCTCAGCGAGTGGGCCTCGATGGGCGACTGGCGACTGTTCTTTCTGCACCGCGACCGCCTCGAGCAGGTGACCGCCGAAGGCGTCCACGAGGTCGCCCAGACCTATCTGCGCGACTCGAACCGCACAGTTGGGTACTTCTATCCGACGGACGAGACGCCGGAACGGGCCGAGATCCCCGAGCCGCCCGACGTGGCGGCCCTGGTAGCCGACTACACCGGGCGCGAGGCGGTCGCCGAGGGCGAGGCGTTCGACCCGACGCCGGCGAACATCGATCGTCGAACGCGGACGCTCGAACTCTCGAACGGCGTCAAGATCGCGCTGCTTGCGAAGCAGACCCGGGGCGAGTCGGTCAGTGTCAGCCTGGCCTTCCGTCACGGCACCGAGGCGGCGCTGATGGGTCGTGCGACTGCGGGCGACCTGGCCGGGTCGATGCTCATGCGTGGCACGAGGAACCGGTCGAGACAGGAGATCAGTGACGAACTGGATCGCCTGAAGGCGCAGGGCGGTGTGGGCGGTGGCGCGCTGATCGCCAGCGGGTCAGTCACGACGGTGCGTGAGAACCTCGTCGCGGTGCTGCGTCTGGTGGCCGAGATCCTCCGCGAACCGGCCTTCGACGCGAAGGAGTTCGATCTCCTGCGGGAGGAGCGTCTGGCGGGGATCGAGAGTCAGCGGTCCGAGCCGATGGCGCAGGTGCCGACGGCGATGAACCGGCACTTCAATCCCTGGCCGGCCGATCATCCCCGCTACTCCCCGACCTTCGACGAGCAGATCGAGCGCCTCAACGCCGCGACCGTCGAGGAGGCGAGAGACTTCTGGGCGTCCTTCTACGGCGGCGAGGGCGGCACGATCGCGATCGTGGGAGACTTCGATCCCGACGAGGTCGCGGACGTTCTCGAGGAACTGTTCGGAGACTGGCAGGCGGCCGAACCTTACGAGCGGGTCGCCGATCCGTACCGCGAGGTGGAGACCGTCAGCGTCGATCTCGAGACGCCGGACAAGACGAACGCGATGATGATGGCGGTCACCAGTTTCTCGATGCGCGACGACGATGAGGACTATCCGGCGCTCGTCATGGCGAACTACATGCTGGGTGGCGGCTTCCTCAGCTCGCGGCTGGCGACCCGGATCCGACAGGAGGAGGGGCTGTCGTACGGCGTCGGGTCCCAGGTGGTGGCGCCGCCGATCGACGACAGCGGTCTCTTTTTGACGTTTGCCATTTTCGCGCCCGAGAACGCGGACAAGGTCGTAGCCGCCTTCCGCGACGAAGTACGGAAGGCGCTGGAGGACGGGTTCACCGAGGAGGAGTTCGAGGCCGCGAGGCGCGGTTACCTGGACGCGCAGCAGAACGGGCGCTCGCAGGACCGCTCCGTCGCCGGAATGTTGAACGCCAACCTGTTCTTCGGCCGGACGATGGCGTTCACGGCGGCGGAGGAGCAGGCGATCGCCGAACTCACGCTGGACGAAGTCAACGAGGCGCTGGGTAAGGTCATCTCGCTCGACAGGATCTCGATCTTCCGGGGCGGGGATTTCGCCAATAAGTTGAACCAGTAGGCGGCTAGAGCGTCGCGACCAGGGCGGCGATCGACTCCGGGTTCTTGAGGGTGCCGACGTTGACCGCTTGTTCCACGGGCTCGCCGGCCAGGATCCGCTTGATCGGCACCTCGAGCTTCTTGCCCGAGAGCGTTGTCGGGACTTCGGGAATCGCCCGGATCTCGTCCGGACCGTGGCGGGGTGACAGCCGCGTGCGCAGGTGGCGGCGAATGCGGCCGATGAGGGCCGCGTCGAGCACGGTGCCGTCCGCCAGCACGACGAACAGCCACAGCTTGCCTTCACGGTCCAGGCTGCCGGTGTCGACGATCACGCAGTCCTCGATTTCGGATAGCTCTGCTGCGGCGCGATAGAACTCGGAAGTTCCCATTCGTACGCCGCCGCGGTTGAGGGTCGAGTCCGAGCGGCCGTAGATGACGGAACTGCCGTCCTCGTCGAACTCGATCCAGTCGCCGTGGCGCCAGACGCCCGGCCAGTGATCGAAGTAGCTCTCGCGATATCGCTCGCCCGACTCATCGTTCCAGAAGAAGAGAGGCATGGAAGGCAGGGGCTCCGTGATCACGAGTTCACCGACCTGTCCGGTGACGGCGTGGCCGTCCTGGTCGAACGCCTCGACCTTGGCGCCGAGCGAGCGGCACTGGATGGGGCCGCGGCGAACCGCCTGCAGCGGATTCGGCCCGACGAAACCGGTGCAGACGTCCGTGCCGCCGGACAGCGAGCCGAGCCACACGTCGGACTTCACGTGCTCGTAGACCCAGTCGAAGCTTTCCGCCGGCAGCGGCGCCCCGGTCGAGCCGACGGCGCGCAGGGCCTCGAAGCCGAACTGCCTGCCGGGTTCGAGACCGGCAGCCCGGCAGGCCATCAGGAAGGGCGCACTGACGCCGAAACAGGTCACGGCCTCCTCGTCGGCCAGGCGGTAGAGCGTCATCAGGTCGGGCCAGCCTGGCGATCCGTCGTAGAGCACGACCGTCGTACCCAGGAGAAGCCCGGAGACGAGGTAGTTCCACATCATCCAGCCGGTCGTCGTGTACCAGAAGAACCGGTCGCCGACGCCCAGATCGGTGTGCAGCGCCAGTTGCTTCAGGTGCTCGACGAGGATGCCGCCGTGGCCCTGGACGATCGCTTTCGGCAGACCGGTCGTGCCCGAGGAGTAGAGGGTCCAGAGCGGGTGGTCGAAGGCGACCGGCTCGAAGGCGAGTTCGTCCGGTTCGGCGGTCAGCTCTTGCCAGGACAGGCGTCGCGGGAAGCTGTCCGTGTCGGCGGATGTGCCGCCGGCCGCTCGCACAACGACCGCCGCGTTGAGCGTCGGTAGCGAATCGATGATCCGCGCGAAGTCGCCGCTCCGGTCGTACTCACGACCGTTGTAGCCGTACCGATCGACGCCGATCAACACCTTCGGCTCGATCTGCCGGAAGCGGTCGAGCACGCTCTCGACCCCAAACTCGGGTGGACAGCTCGACCAGATCGCCCCCAGACTGGCGGCGGCGAGGAAGGCGATCACCGCTTCGGCGTCGTTCGGAAGGTAGGCGACCACCCGGTCCCCGCGCCTGACCCCGAGGCGGAGCAGTCCGGCTCTGGCGGCACCGACCTCACGGCGCAGGTCGTCGCGGCTGAACTCGCGTCGCGCGCCAGTTTCGTTGCGGCAGATGAGCGCCGGTTCGCTGCCGCCGCGGGCGAGCGCATGCTCCGCGTAGTTCAGCCGGGCGCCGGGGAACCAGCGCGCACCCGGCATCGCGCGTTTGGCGAGCACGCGCTCGGGCGGGGCGTGGAACCGGACTTCGAAGTAGTCGGCGATCGAGGCCCAGAAGGCCTCGAGATCGGCTACCGACCAGCGCCACAGATCGTCGTAGCCGTCGAACCGCAGGCCGCGTTCGGACTCCAGCCAGCGCAGGTAGCGGGTCAGGTTGCAGCCGTCGACCTGTTCTCCGCTGGGCCGCCAGAGAGTGTCCTGGCCCGTCACGTTGTTTTCCTCAAAGCCCGATGCCCGACGCTACGCTGTTGTAGCACCCACAAGACAAGGAGGCTAGACGATGAAGCACCTTCCGACGATTGCGCGCATTCTGCTGGGGCTTCTGTTCGTTTTCGGCGGCGTGACTGGACTCTTCGAACTGGTGCCGGAGCCCGAAATGGGAGAGGAGGCGACTGCCTTCATGGGCGCGATCATGGACACCGGCTACCTTTGGCCAGTGATCAAGGTGACCGAGATCGTCTGCGGCGTCCTGCTGATCCTTGGCGTGTTCGTACCACTGGCCCTCGTCATGCTGGCCCCGGTCGTGCTCAACATCCTGCTCTTCCACGTCTTCCTGGAGCCCTCCGGCGTGCCGATCGGGCTCTTCGCTGTGGTGCTCGGTCTCTACCTTGCCCACCAGCACAGGGAGAGCTTCAGCGGCGTTCTGCAGCGCAAGGCCTGACCAAGCTGATTCGGCGCCCGGCGGGCGCTAGGAACCCGCGCCGACCGCGACCAGATGTCGGCGCGCCCGGAAGTAGATGACGCCGTCCGAAATGGCGGGTGTCGCCATCAGGGTTTCGCCGAGTTCGTTGACCGCGATCTCGTTCAGTTCGACGCCCGGTTCGATGACGTAGACGTCGCCGTCCTCGCTGTTGAAGTAGATGTGGCCACCGGCGGCGACCGCCGAAGCGCTGAAGCCGGAGGCGCCGCGGCCCAGGCGCTTCTGCGTCAGGCGGTCGCCTGAACGCCAATCGACGACGGTCACGACGCCGTTGTCGTAGCAGAAGTAGGCGAGGTTGCCCACCACGATCGGCGTCTGCATGTAGTTCCCGAGCCGTTCGTGGAACCAGACCATCGCGTCGTGGTCGGGATCGAGCTTGCCCTCGGCATCCGGATCGATCGCGTAGATCGGCTTCAGCCGGCCATGGGCGTTCGTGATCAGGATCGGACCGTCGCCGGCCCGGATCGGGGTGGGCACCGGGATGTCGCCGCCGCCCTCGAGCCGCCAGAGTTCCTCGCCGGTGTCCAGGTCGTAGCCGCCGATGTGGTGGTAGCCATTCAGCACGACCTGCTCGCGGCCATCGGCCCGCCGAAAGACCGCAGG
Organism: Acidobacteriota bacterium; assembly: GCA_011525365.1. Taxonomy (GTDB): domain Bacteria; phylum Acidobacteriota; class Thermoanaerobaculia; order Multivoradales; family Multivoraceae; genus Multivorans. Next base: position 2,858,874 of record WTGQ01000002.1, on the reverse strand, counting down.
TGTGCTCCAGGTGGCGACCTCCTCGCGCGTCTTCCGCCAGACGTCCTCTCCCGTTGTCGCATCCAGGACGGCGACGAAGGACTGACTCAGGATGTCGACCTGGATGATCACGCGGCCGTCGTGGACGGTCGGCGAGCTGGCGAACCCCCACTCGTAGGTGGGGAAGTCGTAAGGCCCCGAGTCGAGCACGCCGAACTGCCGGTTCCACAACGGGTTGCCGTCCAGGTCGTACGCGTGAAGTCCTTCCGAGCCGAAGAACGCCACGAGGACCTTGCCGTCGGTCGCAGGCGTGGAGTTGGTGTGCGACGCCTTCATGTGCCGCTTGATCGCGGGCGTGCCCTGGAATGCCGTTCGCTCCCACAGGAGTGCGCCGGTCCGCTTGTCGAAGGCCAGCACCTGGAAGCGCTGGGGCGGCTCGCCCTCGACCGGCGTACCGTCACCGTAGAGCCCTACCTTGAGCGAGGCCTCACCGCCGTCGGGAACCGCCGTGGTCAGAAACAGGCGGTCGCCCCAGATGACCGGACTCGAATGGCCGAGGCCGGGCACTTCGACCCGGAAGAGGATGTTCTCGCCGGACTCGACGTTCCAGGTCGCCGGCGGCGAGCCGGTGCCGTTGCCGTCTGCGTCATTGCCGCGGAAGGAAGGCCAGTTGTCCGAGGCGGCGACAGGTAGAGCCGTTGCCACGGAGAGGGCGAACGCGGCGGTCGCTGTGGTGATCGCTGTCCGGAAGGTAGTCGTCATGGTGAACTATGACCCGGAGCCGATCGCTATCAGGTGACGACGGGCCCGGAAGTAGATGACCCCGTCCGAGATCGCCGGCGTCGCCATCAGCGTTTCACCGACTTCGTTGACCGCGACTTCCTTCAGCTCGTCGCCGGATTCGATGACGTGAACGTCGCCGTCCTCGCCGTTGAAGTAGATACGGCCACCGGCGGCGACCGGCGAGGCGGTGAAGCCGGTCGCGCCGCGGCCGAGGCGCCGCTGCGCGACCCGTTCGCCGCTCTTCCAGTCGAACACGGTGACGACGCCGTTGTCGAAGCCGAAGTACGCGAGGTCGCCGACCACGATCGGCGTCTGCATGTAGTTCCCGAGCCGCTCGTGGAACCAGAGCATCGCTTCGTGCTCCGGATCGATCCCGCCGGCGGCGTCCAGATCGATCGCATAAACCGGCCGCATCGGGCCGTGGGCGCTGGTGATGAGGATCGGACCGTCGTCGCCGGCGCGGATCGGCGTCGGCACCGGGATGTCGCCGCCGCCTTCGAGCCGCCAGAGTTCCTTCCCGGTGTCGAAGTCGTATCCGCCGATGTGCTGGTAGCCGTTGACGACGATCTGGCGGCTGCCGTCGCTCCGCGGGAACACGGCGGGCGTGCTCCATGTCGGAATCTCGTCGCGCCCGGTGCGCCAGAGTTCCTCGCCGGTCGCCGCGTCGAGCGCCGCGAGGAAGGAATCGCCCTGCACGTCGACCTGGATGATCACGCGGCCGTCGTGGACCAGGGGTGAACTCGCGAAGCCCCATTGCGCCGTCTTGACCATGAAGAAGACGGAGTCGAGCACCCCGAACTCGCGGTTCCAGAGCGGGTTGCCGTCCAGGTCGTAGGCGTGCAGCCCTTCGGAACCGAAGAAGACGACCAGCACCTCGCCGTCGGTGGCCGGCGTCGAGTTCGTGTGGGAGGCCTTCGTGTGGCGCCTGACCGCGGGCGTGCCCTCGAAGGCCGTCCGCTGCCAGAGTAGCTCGCCACTGAGCTTGTTGTAGGCCAGGACCACGTAGCGTTGCGGCGGTTCGCCCACGACAGGCGCGATATCGCCGTAGAGACCGACCTTGAGCGACGCCTCCTCGCCTTCGGGCACGGACGAGGTCAGAAACAGGCGGTCGCCCCAGATGACGGGACTCGAGTGGCCGAGACCCGGCACCGGGACGCGGAAGAGGACGTTCTCGCCTGTCTCGACGTTCCAGGTGGCCGGCGGGGCTCCGGTGCCGTTGCCGTCGGCGGCATTGCCGCGGAAGGACGGCCAGTTGTCGGAGGCCGCGGCGAGGGAGGGGGATGTCGCGGTGACGAGTAGGACCGCAACGAGCAGGCGTCGAATCGGGGGAACGTCGGCTGGTGCCTTCATCACTGGAGTATCTTGGATCATCACCTGAGGTTACGTCGAGACGGAACGGGAGGTTTGAAGTAGCACATGAGTTCACCGATGAGCGTCTTCTGGGACCCACGTTGTGAGGTGCACACTGTACCGAGGGGGTTTCCGGAGCGGCCGGAACGCCTGCAGCTTGCCCTGCCGTACCTGAGAGAGCGGGGCTGGGACCTGGTCGAAGCGGGCTCGGGAGGGCCGGTCGGCGGAATGGTCGGGCAGAGCCGCCGGCTGGCGGGTCTTGTCCACGATCCCGAGTACATCGAGCGGATGGAGGCGGCGGTCGCCGACATCGCCGAGTTGGCGGCGAAGGGCGACTTCCCGCGGCGACCGACGCCGATGCTCGACACGAACGACAATCCGCTGTCGCCAGGGACGGAGGACGCGGCCTGGGCCGCCGTCGATGCCGCGCTTGCGGCGGGCGACCACGTCATGCTCGGTGCGGGCCACCGGGCGATGAGCGTGACCCGGCCGCCCGGGCACCACTGCGAGCGGGACCGGGCGATGGGCTTCTGCTACCTGAACCAGATCGCGGTCCTCGCCCAGGGTCTGATCGACGTGCACGGCGTGGAACGGGTGGCCATCCTGGACTTCGACGTTCACCACGGCAACGGGACCCAGCACCTGTTCGACCACCGGGCCGACATCGCCTACCTGAGCGTCCACCAGTACCCCTTCTACCCGGGCACCGGGGCCGCCAGCGAGCGAGGGATTGGCGAAGGCGAGGGCACGACGGTGAACGCGCCGCTGCCGGCCGGCAGCGGCGACGACGTCTACGGCGAGGTCGTGGCCGACCTGCTGCTCCCGGCGGTCCGCTCGTTCGATCCCGACGTGCTGCTGGTGTCGGCCGGCTTCGACGCCTGGCGGAACGACCCGATCGCCGGCATGGAGCTGACCGAGGAGAGCTTCCACCGGTTCGGCGTCGACCTGGCGGAGTTGGCGGAGGAGACATGCGAGGGGCGGCTCGTGTCCGTGCTCGAAGGCGGCTACGACCTGAACGCCCTGCCGCGGCTGATCGACGTCTATCTCCGGGGCACGGTGGGCACGTCGCTGGATGCCTGAGGAATCTGTCCCGTCTCCCGGTGCGTTGTACGATCTGACACAGGAACGGAGGGGCCCAAGCGTTGAGAACCAAGCCGAGCTTCCCGATCAGAATACGCACCCAGAACGTTCAGCTGACCGATGACCTGAAGCAGTCGATCGAGTCCGAGGCGGCGGCGCTCAAGCGCTTCAACTCCCGGATCGTCGACTGCGAAGTGACGATCACCGGCCCGGGCCGGAATCACCGGGGCGGTCTGGCGTTCGACGTCGTGGTCAAGGTCGCCCTGCCGGGCCCGGACGTGGTGGTTCACCGCTCGGCCACGGGCTCCATCCCGGTCGCGATCAACCAGTCGTTCGCCACCGCCCGCCGCCGCGTCAAGCGGCAGGCCCACCTCCGCCGCCGCCGCGTGCCGTTCAACCGCACCTCCGGCGTCGGCCGCCGCGGCCGGCCGCGCGGCGGCAACGGCCGCCGGCTGGCGCGGGCGTAGTCGGGTAGCCGCGGCGACGCAGAGCGTCGTCGTCGCGGGTCACCCGTCGCCAACGGCTCCGAGGGCGAGGGGCCCAGCGGACGCGGCATCCGCGCGTCCGCGAGCGGACGAACGGACTGTGAAGCACGTGACGCGGATCGCGCTACGTGGGCTCGCGTGTCAAAGGATCTTGCTAAGGTCCGACAAGATCGTCGGAAAGCTCCAGGAGGATGCCCCGGGCGCGGACGCTTGAAGATGGGAATCAACCTCGTCGTGGCCGTCACGGACGGCCAGTGGTTTGAGCGGCTGCGTCGAAAGCCGGAACTGCCGGAGGTGAACTTCTGGGCTCCGAACCCCAGGGGCTTTCGGGCGCTTGAACGCGGCGAGCTGTTTCTGTTCAAGCTGCATGCGCCGCGCGATGTGATTGTGGGAGGCGGCGTCTTCGCGTACGCAAACGTCCTCCCTTGTTCGCTTGCCTGGCACGCGTTTGGCGAAGCAAACGGTGCGGAATCGGCCGAAGAGATGCGTCAGAGGATTGTCCGCTATCGCGGTCACGGCGGTGGCAACCGGCGCGACTTCGAGATCGGCTGCCGGATCCTGACCCAGCCCTTCTTCTTCGAAGAACCGGACTGGATGGTCGCTCCCAACTGGTCGCGGAACATCGTATCGCTCAAGACCTACAGCACCGACAACGCGGACGGTCTCCACTTGTGGGAATCGGTCCAGGACCGTTTGGGCCGCGTGAGCGTCCCGCACTTCGCGGAAGAGGCAGCTCGGTTTGGTGCGCCACAACTGATTCGTCCGCGCCTCGGGCAAGGGACGTTTCGCGTTCTTGTGACGGACATCTATGAACGCCGCTGCGCGGTCACGAGGGAGCGGACGCTGCCGGCCCTTGAAGCCGCGCACATCCGCCCCTACAGGGACGGTGGAACGCATGAGGAACGGAACGGTCTGCTGCTCAGGCGGGACATCCACAGTCTGTTCGATGCTGGCTACGTGACCGTCACGCCGAACCTGGACTTCGAGGTCAGCGGCCGCATCAAGGAAGAGTTCGAGAACGGCCGGGACTACTACGCGTTGCACGGACGAAGAATCCACGCTCCGGCCGCTGCCAGGCAGAGACCCGATCCTGTCGCGCTGACGTGGCACAACGAGAACTGCTTCGTGGGGTAGGCGTTTTCGCGTGAGGTCCGAAGTCGACACAGCGATGCGTCTGGCCGCGTTCGAGCGCGTGCGGCTGCTGACCGACTTGCATGGCACCCTCACGGCCAAGGAGCTGAGTCCCGGCTTCAGGTTTGAGGGAGAGCGGATACCGCTGGTCAATCCGCAGCGTGGGATCTTCAAGCCGCGGCAGATGCAGCATCTGCTCTCGATCAAGACGGTCGTTCCGCGTCCAGGAGGGCGGGTCTGGTACGACGATCAGCTCATGGCCCACAGCCAGATCTTCGAGAACGACGAGTCAGTGGACTACGCGTTCATGGGGACGAACCCAAACGCAGCGGACAATCAATGGCTCCGTGAGGCATTTGAGAGCCACGTCCCGGTCATCTACTTCCTTGGAGTGGCTCCCGGTCGTTACCAGGCGCTGATGCCGACGTTCATTGCGGGCTGGGACGGTGGTGCGCTAACGGCGAAGTTGGTTTTCGGGCTTCCCGATCAGCACGACGTTGCGACGCCTCAGGGTGCCGTAGAGCGCCGCTATGCGCTTCGGCTGGTGAAGCAACGGCTCCACCAGACCTCGTTCCGCGAAGCGGTGATCGCGGCTTACAGCGGGCGGTGCGCGGTATCCAGGTTGGCTGAACCGGTTCTTCTTGACGCCGCGCACATCATCTCGGACCGGGATGAGCTACTTGGGCAGCCTGTGGTTCAGAACGGAATGCCGCTGTCGAAGCTCCACCATGCCGCCTTCGACCGTCACCTGATCGGTATCGATCCGGACTACGGTTTGCACGTCGCGGAACGACTGCTGGTGCAGAAGGATGGTCCGATGTTGGAGGCGTTGAAGAGGTTGGATGGGAGCAGGATTCGCTTGCCTCGTCGGAACGAGGACTTTCCCGACCGCGACCGGCTCGCTCAGCGTTTCGAGCTGTTCAAGGCTGCTGCCTGAAGCTACGGCGGACGCCGACCTTCGGCCGGCGCGTTTCTCCTCGCCGCCTGCGGCGGCAGCGGGAAGGGACGCCGGCGCACAGTTCGCGAGCCGCCACGTTCCCCACTCAGTAATGGAGATTCGCGCCGAAATCGGGTATCCGGCCTGCTGCGGCCAGCACGCCCCATTTGTCCAATGTGTCCTTCGCCCGGTCTGAGTCCCAGAATCTTGAGCAGAGCTTGAAGTACTCCAGGACGACCTCTCGTTCACCGATCTCAAGGAGCTCCTTGGCGAGTGACATGTTCGGCCCGAAAGAATTGAGCTGGGGTGAACCCGTTGTGTTCCCGGCGGCAATCAACCGGGATCTCGCTTCTTCGATGTTGTCCGCTCGTAGTGCGATCCGACCCAGAACGAGGTTGCCGTGGTGCACACGGTTGCCAGAGTTCCATCCTGCCTCGGCGTTTTGCAGCATGAGCTCGGCATAATGACGGGCTTGGTCAAGCTGATCCGCCGAGAACGCTGCTCTCGCCAAGTCGTTCAAGAGTGAATCTCGAAGCGCCGCGTCTGCAAGCCCGTACGCCCTTTGAAAGTGCTCGAGCACCTTTTCAGAAGTCCCCGAATCGTCTCCGTCTGGTCCCAGCGCTCCCAAGCTACTAAGGTGGCCGAGTCTCATCGGCCATTCCGGGTTGGTCGGATCGAGCGACTGGGCCCGCTCCAACATTTCGATGGAGGTCCTGCGGTCTCCAAACTTAAGGAAAGCGGCCGCGTGTCCCAACATCCTGGCGTTCTCGGGTTCACGGTCGATCTGACTCATCCAGGCTTTCTTGGCCTCCGAATGGCCCTCCGAGTCAAGGATGTGGTCTATCTGTGAAGAAGGCGTTCCCAGGATTTCCGACTCGGGTGAGTTGCGGATGAACCACAGCGCGTGTTCGCGTTTGACTTCCTTCGCTGACTGATCGCGAAACGAACGCGATCCTCCGTAGTAGGCGAGAAGCTGCGTCCGCACAGCTACATCGCTCGGATCCATGGCCAGTTTCGCTTCGAGCGATGCGACTTGGTCAGGCGTGAGATTCCGGCCTTCCGCGATGGCATCGAGGACACTCTTGTGGCTGGATGATTCCTCGGGACGTTCCTCACGCGGTTCAACGGATTGAGCGGCAAGGCTCACCGGATAGAGACCAATGACAAGAGTGGCGACCATGTTGACCATCAGGGGCGTTGAGGTCTTCATCATGATTCCTCCCATCTCGGTAGAGTTCGTGGCATTCCGTCTGTCGTGGAAGCTCGTCCCTTAGCCCAACACGATCTCGGCCGCCTGCCGCAGTTCGTGCTTGCTCGCGGCGCCGACGAGCAGCGTCGTCACGTCGCTGTCCTCGAAGACCTGGAGACGGTCCCTGATCCGTTCAGGTGGGCCGACGAGGGAGATCTCGTCGGCGAAGTCGTCGGGGACGGCGGCTACGGCTTCTTCGCGCTTGCCGGTCATGAAGAGCTCCTGGATGCGCAGGGACTCTTCCTCCCAGCCCATGCGGGCCATGAGCTCGCGGTGAAAGTTCCGGTTCTTCGCGCCCATGCCCCCGACGTAGAGGGCCAGTGACTGCTTGATCGGCAGGAGGGCTTCGGAGACGTCGTCGTGGACGCGGAGCCGGGCCCCGTAGGCGATCTCGAAGCCGTTGCTGCGGCCGGCGAGGGACTCGGCGTAGACCTCGGGCCGATAGGGCGAGTAGTAGAGCGGCAGCCAGCCGCTGCAGAGTTCGGCGGCCAGGGCGACGTTCTTCGGGCCTTCGGCGCCGAGAAAGATGGGCAGATCGGAACGGAGCGGGTGGACGATCGAGCGGAGCGGCTTGCCCAGGCCCCAGGAACCCTCGCCGGTGTAGGGGAGCGGGTAGTGCTCGCTGTGCTGGGTCACGGGTTCTTCGCGGGCGAGGATCTTCTGGATGATCTCTATGTAGGCCCGGGTGCGGGACAGCGGTTTGCCGAAGGGCTGCCCGTACCAACCCTCGACGACCTGGGGCCCGGAGACGCCGAGACCGAGGATGACCCGGCCCTTCGACAGGTGGTCGAGCGTCATAGCGTGCATCGCCGTTGAGGCCGGTGTGCGCGCCGAGATCTGGGCGATGCCGGTGCCCAGGCGGATCTTCGAGGTGTGCGCTCCGATCCAGGCCAGGGGCGTGAAGACATCGGAGCCCCACGCCTCCGCAGTGAAGATGCAGTCGTAGCCGAGCGCCTCCGCTTCGATGGCGGTGTCGAGGAAGTCGGGACGCGGCCCCGCGCCCCAGTAGCCGAGCTGCAGTCCGAGTTTGAGTGCCATGGGGTCGCACCCTAGCAGCGCTTGATAGCTTGCCGCCGTGTCGATAAGCGAGCAGTTCGACAACCTCCGGATCGGGGACCTGGAGGCCCGGACCGGCTTCAAGTGGAGCCGCTACACGGCGAACGGCAGCGGCATCCTGCCGGCGTGGGTCGCGGACATGGACTTTCCCGTGGCCGAGCCGATCCTGGACGTGGTTCGTGGACTCGTCGAGCGCTCCGATTTCGGCTACTGCGAGCCGCCGGAGATCGGTGATCTGCCGGAGATCTTCGGCCGGCGGATGGAGGAGCAGCTCGGCTGGACCGTGGAGCCGCAGCGGATCCGCTTTCTGGTCAACGCGCTTCAGGGCCTCGATCTCGCGGTCATGCTGGGCGCCGGGAAGGGCGAGGGGGTCGTGATTCAGACGCCGATCTACCCGCCCTTTCTCGAGGCGGTCTCCGGCACCGGCCGGCGGCTGGTCGAGTCGCCGCTTCGCCGGGGGCCGGAGCGGTTCGAGATGGACCTCGATCAGTTGCGAGCGACGATCGACAGGGACACTCGCGTCTTCATGCTCTGCAATCCCCACAATCCGAGCGGCCGCGTCTGGACTCGAAGCGAACTGGAGGCGGTGGCGGAGTTGGCGATCGAGCACGACCTGATTGTCCTCGCCGACGAGATCCACAACGAACTCGTGTTCCCGGGCCACCAGCACACCGTGTTCGAGACCCTGGGGCCCGAGGTGAAGGAACGGACGGTCACGATCACGTCGGCGACGAAGTCGTTCAACCTCGCGGGCCTCGAACTCGCGCTGCTGGTGTTCGGCAGCGAGAAGCTCAAGAAGCGGTTCGACGAACTGCCGCACTTCGTTCTCGCGCATCCGGGCATTCTGGGCGTCGAGGCGGCGCGGGCGGCCTGGAGCCACGGCGGCCCCTGGCTGGAAGAGACGGTCGCCTACCTGGACGCGAACCGGGCCTTCCTCACGGACTTCGTCAACCGCCGCCTGCCGGGGGTCGTGCATGGACCCCAGGAGGCGACCTACCTCTACTGGCTCGATTGCCGCGGGCTCGATCTGCCGATGGCGGCGTCGCGGTTCTTCCTGAAGCGGGCGAAGGTGGCGCTCAACGACGGTGCGGAGTTCGGCCCGCCGGGCTCGCCGCTCGGATTCGAGCGCTGCACGCGGCTCAACTTCGCCACGTCGCGGGCCATCCTGGAGGAGATCGTGGAGCGGATGGCGGCCGCCGTGGAGACTCTCTGATGGACACGGCTGTGCTCAAGGCGCACGGGCGATCGTCGAACGGTCTGTTGGTGGTCGCGAGCCTGCTCGCCGGCTGCCTGGCTGCCTCGCTGGTTTCGCTGCCAAGGGCCATCGCACAGGCTCCCGTCTCGGCGACCGGCGACCTGCCGAACGTGGAGTGCCTCCGCCTCATGCGTCGTGCGGAGGTGGCCCGGCTGTCCTCCCAGGCTGCGGCCGAGGTCGGATGGCTCAAGAGGGCTCTGCAGGATTGCAACGAGCCGGCGGCGCCGCTCACCGCGCTCTTGCGCGTCCATGGCCGCCGCCCTCTGCCTGGTAACGAGGCTCAGGAGCTTCGGAAAGCCCTGATCGCGACCTTCGACGATCCGTCGTCCGCGCCGCCGCCGGGCGTTCTTGAACACATCGCCCGCGGTGAAGAGGCTGAAGAGTCGGTGTTGAGGGCCGTGTTCGGCCTGGTGGAGAAACAGCTTGCGCTGGGTAGCGGCGATCGCGCGCGCTTCCTGCGCCTGAAGGCGTTGCTCGAGCAGCGGCTGGGACGGCGCCGGGAGGCTGCTGAGACACTGGTCGAGCTGCGCTCCCTGGAGCCGGGAAACGAAGAGATCGCCTGGGCGCTGCTGAGGCTGTTCACGATCCTGTCGAACTGGGAAGACGCTGCGGACCTGCTCGGTGAGATGGTGGAGGGTGGCGCGACCGGGCTCCGGTCTCGCTACGCACAGACGCTTGCACGAGCGGGCCGCGTAGACGAGGCGAATGAGCAGCTCCTTCTGGTGGCTGCGGAACTCGACCACAGCGATCAGCTCCAACTGAATGACTTCGCGGCGAATGTCCTCGCCGCGGCGTGGAACCTGCGGGATTCCGGCCGTCTCGAAGAAGCGGAGGGTCTGTTCCGCCTGGCCGACGAGCACGCACCGTCGGATGAACGCGTTGGCAGGGAGGCGGCGCTCGCCCTCGTCCATCTCTACGGTTCAGCGGAGGAGCGTGCCGCGCACCAGCAGGCGGTGACGGATTCCTGGCAGCAGGTGAAGGATCCGCAGTTGCTGCTGAACGAAGGCGCCAACCAACTGAGCGCGGGGAACTACGACCGGGCGATCGAGCTGCTGAAGCGGGCGGCCGAAGAACTGGGGCACCTGGAGGCGGTTTGGTACAACCTGGGCTTCGCCGCGTATCGAGCGGAACGATGGGACGAGGCCTGGCAGTCGCTGGATCGTGCTTCCGAGTTGAACGATCAGCGGGCGGACACGTTCTTCTTCAGTGGTCTGGCGCTGATCAGACTGGAGCGCTGGGAAGAGGCGATTCCCAGACTCCTCCGAACGTTGGAGCTTGATCCAGGGCGGCGTCTGGCCCACTACCAGCTGTGGGTCGCCTTCAGATTGCTTGGCCGCGAAGACGAGGCGGCTCGTCACCAGGCTGCCTACGACGCGCTCGGGAACGAATAGGGCTCTTCAGATCCGCCTGATGTAGCGCTCGAACTCGGGCTGCAGGTCTTCCGGGGTCATGCCGAAGGCCGCCTCGATCGCGTCACGCCCGGAGTAGCCCTGGACGAGGTAGAGCAGCATGGTGCCGAAGAGCTCTTCAGCTTCCCAGTCCTCCCGGCCGTGGCGCAGAAAGTGGGTGAGAAGCCAGGAGAAGCCGTAGTAGGACTGGTATCTCAGGCCGTAGAACGTGTCTCGCGACGCTTCGAGGAGCTCAGCCACGGTCGGCGCTTCGCCGTTCCGCAGCGCCGTGCGAGCTTCCTTCAGGCTCCAGCTCGCCGTGCCTCGGAACTGTCTGCTTCGGCGGTGGAACAGCACGTACTTGCTGCCGCTGATCTTCCCCGGAATCAGGTGGCCACGTTCGATCTTGGAGTTCGCGAAGTACTCTGCCAGGCCCTCCTCGACCCACTGCGGGAGCTGCTTGCCGGGGGGTGTCAGGTGGCTGTCGCTGAACGCGTGAAACGCTTCGTGGAACATCGAGTGCAGCAGTTGTTCAGACGTCTGCACCTGCTGGTGAAAGGCCATCAAACCCGGCGAACGGTAGAAGCCGGCGCCGAAGCCGGTGCTTCCGACTTCCCTTTGCAGTGCGACGAGGCTCGCCTGACGGCGAAACAGATACACGACGGTCCTGAAACTCTCGGGCAGAGGCTGGATGTGGGAGTCGAACAAGGCGTGAAAGATCTCGTAGATCGACTCCATGTTGCCGGCCAGCACGTCGATCGTCGACTCGTCTTCGGCGTCGGTGATCAGGATGAAGCGTTGGGTTTCCCTACGCCTTCGGTGTTCGCGGCCGATGTACTTTTCGGCGGCTTCGACGGCGTGGCTGAGGGATCGGGCGCGCTGATTCGGCGTTAGCGGCTCGGTCGGCGCCTCGAGGCCGCCTGCCTCGACCAGCACCTCCAGTCTGGGGTCCAGGTCCTGGCTGACGATGTCCTGCTCGCCTGCCGCTCGACTCTTGAACTTCAGACGCCACGAGAGGCTGGAACTCGTGGGGTTGTCCTCCGCGTCCCGAGCGGGTGCGTAGCGCCATTGGGACAGTGTGTGCTCGACCTGAACTCGCAGGAGAGCGTCGAACTCGGATGAGGGCTCGATTGCGAGAACCTCGACGTCGGTGACGACTCCGGCGGCGTCGATCGCAACGCGGACCTCGACCTCCGGGTCGATATCGGTACCAGCCATCGCGCTCGGTGCAACCGGTTCGTAGTTGCGAATCGCTACCGGGCCGGCAACGACCGCTGGCGCGGCTTCCTGCGCGGGCAGCGGCGCCTTGGTGGTAATGAGCCCGAGCAGGCCGATCGCAGCAACCAGGAGATGCACGCGCCCCTGGTCCCGGACCCCGCTGCTGAGCTTCCGACTCAGTCCCCGGAGACCGGCCACTCCAGGATCCGGCGGGGGCTGACTGTCCCGTCGCCGCCGTCCACGAGGGCCTGGGGCCCGCGTGTAGACGCGTCGGGTAGGAAGGAGCGCAGCCAGGCGGTGGCCACGACCTCGGCGATGCCGAGAATCTCGCCGCGGTTGGCGCGGGAGTGCGCCGCTGCGGTCTCCACCAGGTCGATGAGATCGCGCTCGGCGTCTCCGGTAGGGAAGCCGAAGACCCCGCACAGACGTCCGGTCTCTTCGCCCTCCAGGGTGACGACGCGCGCGCCGACCAGGTCTCCCTCTTCCAGGGGATCCATCGCCGGATGCGGCTCGACTCGGACGCGTTCGCGGCTGGTCACTTCGTCGAGAGGGATCAGGTCTTCTTCCAGGCGGCCGATCCGGTAGAGCTGCAACGTGCTTCCGACCAGCGCTTCGAGCCATTGGCGCTCGGTGACCTCCAGCAGCAGGCCACCCTGACCGAGCAGCTTGTCGGCGAAGCTGAACGAGCGGCAGTCGCCCTCCTCGGCGTCGGGCTCGAAGCGTCCCTGGGCGAGGATGCAACTCATCGCGTTGGCGAAGAAGGTGGACTGGTCGCGGCTGCTCCGGGCCTGGAGTTGCTCTTCCAGGTCGATCCGTTCCTGGTCGTCGAGGCCGATCAGGAACTGGTCCTCGATCGCCCATTCGACTTCTTCGCCGTAACGTTCCAGCAGCCAGCCGCTAGCGCGTTCCACCGCGCGATCGAGCGCGGAGACGCCTACGGAGAGGGGAGCAACTTGCTGCTGTTCCATGCCGGGATGCTAACGGTGTTTCGTTGTAAATACCACAAAATGCGGAACTTAGCGAAATCGGCACGTCTTCCCCGAGTCCTTTCGCCTCATTCGGAATCGGCGTCTTCGGGGTCTCCGTCGCCGTCCATCCTGCTGTACGCGGTCTGGACGCAGTGGATCTTCAGGGCGTCCGGCGCGGCGGCCAGGAACCCCTGCCACTCGATCTCGGCGATCGCCTCCTCGGGGCTCAGCCCCTGCTCGTGGGCGGCGGACGCCTGGTTCCAGAAGTCGGCCAGGAACTGCCTGAGGGAGTCGACCTGGGCCATGTCGCTGAAGGTCGGGCCGTGGCCGGGCAGTATCAGGTCGAACTCGAGTTCCTCGAAGCGGTCGAGAGTGTCCAGCCACTCGTCGACGTAGGCGTCGCCGATGTAGGCGGCGCCGGCGAGGACGAGGTCGCCGGTGAAGACGACCCGCTCGTTCGGCAGCAAAACGACGACGTCGCCGCCGGTGTGGCCGCGGCCAAGGTGGAGCAGTTCGATCGGCCGATCCCGGCCCTCGAAGGTGCGGTGGATCGTCATTCGGCTGGTCAGCGTCACGTTCGGTGGCGTCGGGTCCGTTTCGCCAACCGCCACGTAGTGGGCCTCCTGGACCCGGATCTCGTTGAGCGCCTGATCCTTCTCCTCGCCGTCCTCCATCGCGTCCGCCGCGCCCTTCATCGCGGCGATCTGGTTCGGGATGTTTCCGGTGAAGATGGCCGCCGTCGGCTGGTTCATCACGTCCGTCATCAGCATCGCGCGGGTGAACTCGTGGCCGACGATTGCGACGTCGTCGGGGAACGCCTGGTTTCCATGGGCGTGGTCGAAGTGGTAGTGCGTGTTGACGAGGTGCGTGACCGGCTTCTCCGTGACTTCGGCGATCGAGGCGAGCAGGGCCCGTGCCGCGGCCGGCGTGACGTGGGAGTCGACGACCAGGGCGTCCTGGTCCGTCACGACGAGCATCGCGTTGCTCTGCACGAAGATGGATCCCGTACCGACGATGAAGTAGACGCCGGGGGCCACCTCTTCGAACGTGTGGGTGTCGGTCTCGACGACGGCACCGGTCGGTGTTGCGATGTCGCCGTCGCCGTTGCCCCCTCCGCAGGCGGCGAGGCCGAAGGCCAGGACGGTGACGGCGAGGCAGGTCGTTGCGAGTCGGTGGGTCGGGCGCATGGGAGTTGCTCCTCTCCGTTTCGGTTCACCCGTCGGTTTGAAGGGAATCATAGATCCCCGGGTGGCGCGGGATCACAACTCCAGCCGGCGCATCTGTCGCACCGCGTAGTCGCAGGCGCGCGCGGTGAGTGCCATGTAGGTCAGGCTGGGGTTCTGGCAGGCGGACGAGGCCATCGCGGCGCCATCGGTGATGAACAGGTTCGGCACGTCCCAGGACTGGCACCAACCGTTGAGCACGGATGTCGCGGGATCCCGGCCCATCCGCGCCGTGCCCATCTCGTGGATGGCGAAGCCGGGCAGGGAGTTCCGGTTGAAGGTGCGGATGTTCCGAGCGCCGAGCGCTTCCAGCATCTCGGCGGCGCGGGTCTGGATGCTCTCGCGCATCGCCTCTTCGTTCTCGCCGTAGCTCATCGTGATCCGGGCCGCGGGGATGCCCCAGCGGTCCTGGAGCTCCGGGTCGATCGTCACGCGGTTGTCGGGGTTCGGCAGGTTCTCGCCGAAGCCGCTGAAGTTCAGACGCCACGGCGCGAGTCCGCGCAGGCTCGCCTTGTAGTCGGCGCCGAAGCCCGGCTGGCCGATGCCGCCCTGCCACAGGGTTCCGCGGCGGGCGCCGCACTGGTAGCCGAAGCCGCGCAGGAAGTCCTTCTCGCGGGTGGCTTCGGCCCGGTCACCGTCGAGGTTGACGAAGCGCGGCAGGTAGCAGGAGTTGGGTCGCCTGCCGAAGGTCGTCTTGTCTTCCAGGCCGTCCAGGTTGCCGTTCGCGCCGACCTGGAAGATGTGGTCCATCAGGTTGCGTCCGACCTGACCGCTCGAGTTCGCCAGTCCTTCGGCGAAACGGGGCGTGGCCGAGTTCAGCAGGATGCGCGCCGACTCGATCGTCGACGCACACAGGAAGACGATGCGGCCCCGCACCTCGATCGACTCCATCGACTCGGCGTCGATCAGGTGAACGCCGCTGACCCGATCCGTCTGCTCGTCGTAGAGCAGGTTGCGGACGACGCTGTTGGGACGCACGGTCAGCCGGCCGGTCGCCTCGGCCGCCGGCAGCGTCGCGTTCAGACTGGAGAAGTAGGACCGGCTGATGCAGCCGCGGCGGCAGATACCGCAGTAGTGGCAGGCGCGGCGGCCCAGGTGGTGTTTGGTGAGCACCGCGACCCGCGCCGGCGTGAACCGGCGCGTGCCGCCGAAGGCGCGGTCGAGGCCTTCGCGGACCCGCTCCTCCATGCAGCTCTGGGCGATCGGCGGCAGGAACTTCCCGTCCGGAAGCTGCGGCATGTTCTCCGGCTGGCCGGCGATGCCGACGAAGGACTCCACGTGGTCGTACCACGGCGCTAGATCCCGGTACCGGATCGGCCAGTCCGTGCCGTAGCCGTCGCGGGCGTTCGCTTCGAAGTCGAGATCGCTCCAGCGATAGCTCTGCCGTCCCCACAGCAGGGAACGTCCGCCCACCACACGTGCGCGGATCCACAGGAACTCCTGGCCGCCATCGCCGACCGAGTACGGATTGTCGATGTCGTCGACGAAGAACTTCCCCGACCACTCGTCGCAGGCGGCGGCGCGGCTCTGGACCGGTTGACGCTCGGCCTGGTGCTTGCGGTCCCGGAGCCCCCGGTAGGGCATCTGCCACGGTGGTGTGTGCTCGCTGTAGTCGCGCTCGGGAATCACCGGCGGGCCGGCTTCGAGCACCAGCGTCTCCAGGCCGTTCTCGGTCAGCTCCTTCGCCGCCCAGCCGCCGGTGATGCCCGAACCGATGACAATCGCGTCCCAGGTCTTGCGTTCGATGATCTGCACCATGGCTTGGGGTATCCGGAGGACTTCAGGCGTCCTCGATGTCGACGCAGGGGTCCCAGCGTCCGGGCACGATCCGGTAGCCGAGTTCGGACTTCATGCCGGCCTCGGACGTGTAGTAGCCGAACAGGGTGAGCCACTTGACCAGGTCGAAGAAGGGCTGCTCGTGGAGCCGGTTCACATTGCGCGAGAAGGCGCGGCCGTCCCGTTGGGCGATCGCTTCGTCCTGCGCTTCGGTCAGAAGTTCGTCCTGCGCCGGACCTTCGAGGACGAGGAAGCCGGCTGCCTCGGCGTGACGTTCGCGGGCGCGGTCGTCGAACCGGTCGAGTTCCGCGAGCAGATGATGCCGCGCCGCGTCCGGCAGCCAGCCCTCCAGCAGCCGGTCGACGAAGGCAGGGATCCCGGCGTCGCCGGCGCCCGGGGTGTCGGTCGCCGGCAGGATCCGTTCGGCGATCGCGTCGAGTGTGCGGGCCTGGTGCTCCGAGAGGACGGCGAGCGGTTGCGGTGTTGCGTCGGTCGCCTGCTGCGGGTGCAGGTGCAGATGGGCGATGTGCGGGTTGGCGAACAGTTCGGTCGGGAGGAACGGCAGCGCGGCAGCGCCGCCGATCACCTTCAGGGCGCGGCGGCGTCCGACGGCCTCGGCCGGTTGCTCGCCTGTAGAACGTGTCATCGGGGTGATGCTAGCCGTGCGCCTGCGCCTCGAGCTTCTTCTCGAAGCAGAGACTGTGCGGATCGTAGGCGTACTCGTTGTAGCAGGGGATCTGGACGTAGCCGAACGAGCGGTAGAGGCCGATCGCGGCCGGCTGGCGCTCGCCGGTCTCGAGGCGCAGCGACTTGTAGCCGAACGCCGCCGCCCGGGATTCGAGTTCCTCGAGGATGCGGCGTCCGAGAGCCTGACCGCGGTACTGCGGGACCACATACATCCGCTTGATCTCGGCCTGCTCGGCGCTGAGGCGGCGGAGCGCGCCGCAGGCGACGGCCTCGCCCTCGGCGGTGCGGCCGAGGAGCAGGCAGCAGCCGGGGGCGTCGAGCTTGTCCGGCTCGACGCTGTAGATGCTGTCGGCGGGATAGAGCTCGCCGAGTTCACGGTCGAGGGCTTCGTGCAGACGGGCGAAGGCGGGGTCGGCCGGATCTCCGGGTTCGATCCGGATGGCGTTCGCGGTCAACGAAACTCCGGGGCTTCCCTGAGCATCTGGTCCCGCAGGGTGCGCTTGTGGATCTTCTCGGTGGCGCCGCGGGGCAACTGCTCGTCCTGGAGCCACACGTAGCGCGGCACCTTGAACCGGGCCAGGTGTTCCCCGACGTGTGCGCGGACGCCGCCCGCGTCGAGCTGGGTACCTTCCTTGGGCACCACGACGACCGCCAGCTCTTCGCCCAGCCGGTCGTCGGGAACGCCGAAGGCGGCCGCCTCGTAGACGGCGGGATGCTGGTAGACGACCCGTTCGATCTCGGCGCAGTAGATGTTCTCGCCGCCGCGCAGCACCATGTCCTTCTTGCGATCGCGGATGTAGAGGAAGCCGTCCTCGTCGATCTCGGCGATGTCGCCGGTGCGCAGCCAGCCGTCCTGGATCGTTTCGGCCGTCGCCTCCGGACGGTTCCAGTAGCCGCGGATGTTCATCGAGGACTTCATGATCAGCTCGCCCTGCTCGCCGGACGGCAGCTCGTTGCCGTCGTCGTCGATGATCTTCAACTCGACGATGGGGCACGGCTTGCCGCAACTGTCCGGCTTCTCGACCAGGCCCTCGTCCGTGTTGCCGGCGCCGCCGGCGTTCGTCTCCGTCATCCCCCAGCCGAAGGACCAGTGCTTGTCCGGCATCAGGGCCTGCAGCCGATCGACCATGCCCCCGGGGATCGGCGCGCCGCCGCCGGAGACGGCGATGAGACTCCGCAGGTCGCGCTCCTGGAGCGACGGCGACTGGAGCATCTCCCAGGTCATCGTCGGTACGCCGTTGAAGGAGGTGACGCGCTCGCGCTCGATCAGCTCCAGGCCGATCTCCGGGTTCCACTTGTACATCATCACGATCTTGCGGCCGACCCCGAAGGAGGCGAGGAGGCCGGCATGGCTGCCGCTGACGTGGAACAGCGGCAGCGGCATCAGGATCGAGGGCTGGAACTCCGGGTTCTCCTCCGGTTCCTCGAGCAGGCCCATGGCGATCCGTTGAGCGCCGTAGAAGCCCCAACTGCCGATGCCGCTGAGGACGCCCCGGTGGGTGGAGACGGCGCCCTTCGGGAAACCGGTCGTGCCCGACGTGAAGAGGATCGTCACGTCGTCGTGGGGGCCCAGGTCGACCTCTGGCATCGGCTGACCGGCCGCTTCACGCCAGACCTCCTCGAAGTCGTCGACGCCCTCGGGGAGCTCCTCTTCCCAGCGGACACCGATGCTCTTGACGCCGAGTTCGGGCAGCTTGCCCGCAACCCGTTCGTAGCGCTGCTGGTCGAAGAAGGCGAGCCTGGCGCCGGAGTCCTTGAAGCCGTACTCCAGCTCTTCGCCCGACCACCAGCCGTTCAGCGATACGGAGATCGCGCCGGACGACGTGATCGCCATGAAGGCGATCACCCATTCCGGGTAGTTCCGCATGCCGATCGCCACCCGGTCGCCCTTCTTCACTCCGTAGCGGTGGATCAGCTGATGGGCGATGGCGGCCGCCCGCTCGTAGGCCTCGTTGTAGGTCAGCCGCGTGTCCTGGAACACCAGGAAGTCCTTGTCGCCGTGGTCCTCGCGCGCCTGGTCGTAGACCTGGCGCAGCGTCGGCGGCAGGTTCTTGAACACCTGGTAGTCGACACCGCGCACCGTTTCGGTCACCAGCTCCCAGTCCGCGCCCGGAGCGGTCAGGTGGGCGACCGACTCGTCGTACGTCATCTGGCCGTGGATCGGCGGGTGTCCGGGGGTGGTTTGGGTCTTCGTGTCACGCATGTCGTTCATGCCATCGCCGCCCGTTCTTCCTCGTACGCCGCCCGTTCCTTCTCGTAGCCCTCGAAGGAGTGCTTGAGCGTCGCGTTGTTCAGGATCATCTCGGCCCTCGGCTCCCTCGATTCCGCGTCGAGGAACGTGGTCCTGACCCAGTTCGATTCCGTGCGCCGGCTCTCGCTCAGGGCGACGATCTCGCGCTCCAGGAGGTAGTCCTGGCCGACGAAGAGAGGACCGTCGATCATCCGGATCTGCTGGCCGGCGAACAGGCCCAGGGCCGGTCCGCGGGTGGGGAAGCCGGCCTGGCGGTTGGAGTAACCCGCGAGGACGCTGACCATCTCGAGCGGGATGATCGCGCGGCCCCAGGGCGACGAGGCGCCCTCGTCCGCCGTGTACCAGGGCGAGGGCTCGGTGATCTTGTCGAGCTTCTGATTCAGGCTGAAGGGATAGAGCTTGCCCATGTTCTGGTCGAAGTCCATCCGCACCTCTTCAAGTCCCTTGCCCTTCATTCCCACTTCGAGATCACGGAGGACGACCAGGGGCCCCGGCGGCCGCAGACGGGCCATGCGGGTCGCGATCTCGGAGGATTCGATGTCGCCGCGGATCGAGGCCGTGCCGATCAACACCTCCGTGCCGTCCTCCTTCTCGGCACGGATGCGGACCTGGGTCTGCCCGTTGGCAGGCTGTTCGACGAGGGCTCGCACCTGCTCGCCCTCGACCACCATGTTCCGGTAGTGGGCGCTCAGGCAGCCGGTCTCGAACCACTCCTGCCCCCACAGGTCGTGAAGCAGGGGCACGAACTGGCTGAAGTGGGTCGGACCTTCGATCGGGCCGCCCTTCTGGAAGCCCATCTTCTCGGCCGTGGAGTCGTCGTGGATCGACAGGTGCCCGCCGTACTCCTGCTCGGCCAGCATCTGTTTGGGGGAGCGCAGCGGTCCGCGGATGAAGGTCGGCGTGTCGAATGCCTCGGCCATTCGGTTCTCCTCGGTTGGGAAGAGCGGAGTTTAGCCCGCGATTCCCTGGGCGATCGCACCGCGCACGGCTGCGCCGGCGCGCTTGCCGGAGACGGCGTCGACGGCCTGGAAGTCGACGTCGCCGCCACGTTCCAGGTACTCGACCCAGTACGGATAGCCGCACGGTTCGGATCGGAGCAACCTGCCGCGCTCGCGGCGACGCTTGCCGCGAGCCGCCATCAGCAGCACGCGACCGGCGAAGTCGGCGGCCCGCTCTTCCGCTTGGGCGGGCTGGAGTGCGGGCGGAAGGATTTCCGGTCCCGGTGCGACCTCGAGACCGTCGAGTCGGATGTGCGCGGCCTGCCCGCTGAGGCGGCAGACGAGGACGGCGAGTTGCTCGCTCGGCCTGGAGGCACCCCCGGGGGCGTGTGTTTCCGGGGCAGCTTCCAGCGTCTCGTAGACGACGAGCCAGTGAGGCAGGTAGAGGAGTTCGAAGGCCACGCGCCGCCCGCTCCGGAGTCGTCGTAGCCGGCCTCCAGCCAGCGTCCGGCGTGCTTCGTTGGCGGCGATCTTCGGCGTGATCGCCGGTGCCGGCTGCGGCGCCTCGGTCAGCGTTTCCCCGTCTGCTTCGAACGACCGCGGCTGCCGTAGAACATGAGGACGGCGGCCGCCAGCAGCAGGGCCGCTCCGGCGCCGGTGCTCAGCGCGAGATCGATCGTCTCGGCAGCGGAGAAGCCTCCGATGAGAACCGGAATCGACAGCACCGCCAGGAACACGCCGAGGATGCGTGCCGTGGAGCGGTCGCGGCTGGTGTGGTCAGAGGTCATGGCGTCACAGGGGTGGCTGGTCAGGCCAACAGGAGGTAGATCACGAGGTAGGGGACGATGAACAGCGCCGCCCAGACTCGGAGGTCTCGCCATTTGGCGCGGTCGGGCGCTCCGCGGAGCACCCAGTCGCGGCTGAGCCGCCACACGGCGACCGCCGGCAGGATGAGCAGCAACGCCACGGCGACACGGGCGCTCCACAGCGGCAGCGCACCCATCGCGCTGTTGATCGGTCCGAGGACGAACTCGAGGATCGCTCTCATCGCGTGTCGCCCTCGTCCTGGATCCGGGCGATCCGGTTTCGCAGCGCTGCCTGGACCGTTTCGTCGTTCCGCACCTCGCCCCAGACCAGGCCGCGCAGGCGTTCCGGCGGCTCGGGCGGCGTCAGCCGGCTGACGAGCCAGGTCACGGCGAGCGTGAACACGAAGGACCACCAGGCTACGAACAGGAACGGCTCCTCGGACGGGAACAGCCCGTCCATGGCGGGGCTGTTGAGCAGCAGGCAGAGCCCGACGCCCAGGGTCAGACCGGCCGCACCGCCATAGCGGTTCGCCCCCCGCCACAGGATGCCGAGCAGGAGCACGGCGAGAGTCGGCCCCTGGATCAGGGAGAAGACGGTCTGGATCGCGTTGTAGATATTGCTGAAGCGCTGCTCGATCTCGGGTGCGATGAATGCGGCGACGAGCAGCAGGACTGCCGACAGGATGCGGCCGAAGCGGAGCTCCGCGGCGGTCCCGAGTTCCGCGCGTCCGAGGCGCCGGCGCAGGCGGCCGAGCAGGTCGCGGCTCCAGAGCGTCGTCGCCGAGTTCAGGTTCGAGTCCACGCTCGACATGAGAGCCGCGAGGAAGGCTGCGAACATCAGGCCCCGCAGGCCCGGCGGCAGCAACTGGGCGATCAGGCTCGGCACCGCCTCGTCGGCGTTCTGAAGATCGGGGACGATCAGGATCGCGGCCAGCCCCGGCAGCGCGACGAGCAGCGGGATGAACAGCTTCAGGAAACCCGCGAGCAGCACACCGGCCTTGGCGTCCCACTCACTGCGCGCTCCGAGCGCCCGCTGCACCATCGTCTGGTTGCCGGTGTAGTAGGCGACCGAGAGCACGATCCCGAGCCCCAGAACGATTCCGGTCCAGGGGAAGGGCGTCGCCGTGTCGTGCGGCAGGTACAGCGAGAAGTGGTCCGCGTACTGGGTGCCCTGGTTGAGGACGCCGTCCCGCAGCGCCGCCAGCCCGCCGACTTCGTAAAGAGCCCGCGCCACCAGGGCGGCGCCGCCCACGAACATGATGATGAGTTGCAGCACGTCGGTCATCACGACCGCCGCCAGGCCGCCGCTGATCGTGTAAATGCCGACGATGGCGGTCGTGATCCAGATGGAGAACTGCGGATCCCAGCCGAGCACCGTCCGCATGAGCAGCGCCGTGGCGTGGATCATGATCCCAAGGTTCAGCACCAGGATGACGCCCCAGGCCAGGGCGAGGAAGCTGCGCACGCCGTCGCCGTAGCGCCGGCCCAGAAACTCCGGCACGGTGTAGACGCCGCTGCGCCAGTAGAAGGGAACGATCAGGAAGGCCGCGATCAGCAAGGCCGGCATCGAGCCGAGCCAGTCGAAGTTGGCCTGGGCGAGGCCGTAGCGGTAGGTGCCGCCGGCGACGGCGATGAAGTCCGTGGCGCCGATGTCGCTGACGACGATCGACATGCCGATCGCCCAGAAGGGCAGGGCGCGGCCCGCCAGCAGGAAGTCGCCGCTGGTCTTGACGTAGCGGCTGAAGGTGGTGCCGATGACCAGTATCCCCGCCAGGTAGACGAGGACGATCGCGGTGTCGAGCCCGGAGAGGCCCCAGCTCATGGTGTCTCGGCCTCCACTCCGGCCCCGCCGAGCGCCGTCTTCGTCTCGAGGTGCCTGAGGCTCGAGGCGGCGTCCCGCTGGGGCGACCCGTCCGCTTCCGCCGTCTCGTCCTGCTCGACGACGAACAGGCGCACGCCTGCCCCGAGCGCGGCCTCGACGCAGCCGGCGATGTCGACATCGCCCTCGCCCAGCGGCCGGAACCAGCGCTCGGAGGTTGCCTGCTCGGCCGCCCGCTCCTCGGGCAGTCCGGGGAGCAGACCGTCCTTCAGGTGGAGGAGTTGCACCCGGTCGCCGAGTTCCCTGATGAGCGCTGCCGGGTCGGTGCCGGCGAAGGCGGCCCAGTAGGTGTCCAGCTCCAGGCCCCAGCCGTTATGCGAGCGGCAGGAGGCGAGCGCGTGCAGGCCGTCGCGGCCGAGCCTCTCCGGTTCGCCGTCGTCGAACGGCAGCAACTCGAACTCGTGGTTGTGGTAGGCGAAGCGGAAGCCGCCGGCCCGGAACCGGTAGCTCAGCAGGTCGAGCCGGCGGCCGAGTTCCAGGTAGTGGGCGCGGCTGCCGTCTCCACGCTGTTCGGCGTCGAGCCAGGGGCAGACGAGCATCTGGCAATGGAGTGCGCGGTAGGTGTCCATCACCCCGGCCGGATCCGATTCCAGTTCCGAGAGCGGCACATGCGCTGCGAGGAGCCCGAGGCGGCGTTCCGACAGAAGCCCCCGGAGGTCCTCGGCAGTGCGCCCCCGGAGACCGCCGAACCACTCGATCTCGCGGTAACCGGCCTTCGCCGCCTGATCCAGGGCATGTTCGAGGTTCTGCTCGGCCTGACGGCGGAGGGTGTAGAGCTGGAGCGCCACCCGCGGGAGGCCGGCCGCGCCTTCCGTCAACGCGGCGGCTCCGGCTGTGCGTCGTCCGATGTCTCCTCGATCAGCTCGTGGTAGAGGCCGAAGTAGTACGGCAGAAGGAAGCTCGCGCCGTCGGCGAGGTAGCGGCCCTGGCCGCCATGATCGAGCCGCCAGGGGTCGTGGTTCCAGTGGTTCACGAAGCGCTCGTCGATCGGCAGCACCCGGCCGTCCAGCAGGTGGCCGCGAGTGCCGCGGCGCGCCTCCTGGGTGCGCAGCAGCACGACATCGAGGCGGTGGCTGTTGGACAGCGCCCAGTCGAAGCGGTCGAGCGGATAGAGGACCAGGCTCTCTACCGCGTCGTGGAGCGGGTAGTCGCCGCGGCTGTAGGTCTCGTCGTCGAAGGCGTCGCGGTAGCCATTGCCGTCGATGGCCGTGGCGTGGATGAAGTCGAACAGCGGATTCCGTTCGGGCTGCAGGACCTTCCAGTACTGGCGAAGCGAGTGGGCGACGACGCTCCGTACCGCCTCATCCCGCTCGTACTTCAGGAGGTGGTAGTAGTTCATGAACGCCATCTCGTCGTCCGACTGGTTGCCGGTGCCGGGGCCGCTCTGGACCTTCGGGTTGCGCAGGTTGGCCAGATAGGCGTGGTCGTCGAGGAGACTTCGGGCGGCATCGGCGTAGCGCTCCCCGCGGCGTGCGTCGGCCTCTGACCCTGTCTCGCTCATGTGCTCGGCGATCCGCAGGTAGGTCAGGTAGGAGAGCGAGTTGAGGCCCCGCTCCTCCCACCAGTCCTGGTCGTAGTTCAGTTGCTCCGGGCCGAAGACGGCCCAGCGGGTGCGCTGTCCGTCATGGTCGATGAGAGCGCCGCCGTGGTCGATCAGGTGGTCGACGATCGCGAGCACCGTCTCGCGCACCTCGGCGCGTTCCGTCTCGGTGTCCGCGACCAGGTCGTAGTAGAGGCCGTAGAAGAAGAAGTGGCCGTCCAGCTCGTCGGAGCTCGTGTCGCTCTTCCAGTACCACTGGCCGTCGGCGCTCACGGGCCAGCGGGGGGCGATCACCTTCCACAGGCCGTCCCGCTCCTCCCGCATCCGGCGGTCGCTCTCCAGGCGGCCTTCGTTCGGATCCGGGCCGTCGACCGGCAGGATGGTGCGGGCGACGAAGCCGGGCTCGGCGGGAGGCGTGCCGCCCTGGGTCACCAGTTGCAGGAAGCGCAGCGCCTCGAACGCGTTGCGTGCGTTCTCGCGAGCTTCCGGCTCGCCGGTGACCGCCCAGCGCAGGCACTCGGCGGCGCCGTACATCGAGGTCCAGAGGCCGTCGTTGTCGCTGTCGGACTGGCGGAACGCCGAGGTGTCGCCGGGGCGCTCGAGCGCGACGCCCAGCACGTAGCCGTAGGGGGTGCGCCGGTGGAAGCGGTCGATCGCCTCGTGAAAGCCCTCCGCCTTGCGGCGGAGGGTCATCGGCCGGGAGTGAATCGTGCCGGGGCCCGCGGTGGTCTCGACCCGCACCGCGCCGTCCCGCTCGACCTGGACTTCCAGCACGTGGTCGTGGGGCAGCCAGCGCCGCCCCTGCCGGTACTGCCAGCGGGGCGGGTCGTCCGGGGAAGCGCCGGGGATCAGACGGACGAGACCGCGTGTCGTGCCCGCCCAGATCGAGCCGTCCGGTGCCGCGGCGAGGCTGGTGAAGTCGTTCCAGGGCAGGCCGTCGGTGCGGTCGTAGAGCCGCCAGGCTCCCGTGACTTCGTCGAGAGAGCCCAGGCCCTGAGGCGAGGCGAACCACAGCCGGCCGTCGTAGTCGAACTCCACGGCTCGCACGTCGACTGGCGCCCAGCTCCGGTCGCCGTCGCGGGGGAACAGGCGGCGCCAGACGGTCTCGGAGCCGTTCCGCAGGTAGACACCGTCGGACGTGGCGGCCGCTGCCCGGATCGCGGCGTCCGTGACGACCTCGCGCACCTCGCCGGGGGCGTCTAGGGTGCTGGAGCGGGACGGCGCAGCCGCAGGCGGGGTCCTGGCGGAGTCTGCTGGCGGCTCATACTCCGCGACCTGCTGCAAGAAGGGCTCGACGCGGACCGGCAGTTCGGTCTGCGCCGCCAGGGTGAGCGGCGACAGAAGGAGGGTGAGAAGCGAGGCTGTACGGAGGTTCACGTGGCGAAGCCTAGCGCCGCCGCGTGGGTTGTGGGGTCGGCGCGCCCTGGCGGAGTGGTCGGCTCGGCTCAGGCGCGAATTGTCCGCACACCGTACAGCGGGAAGTGCGTGTCGCGCGTCACGACCGTGAGTCCCTCGGCTTGAGCCTGGGCGATCAGGAAGCGGTCGAACGGGTCCTTGTGGTGTCGCGGCAGGCGCGCCGCCATCTCGGCCTGATGGAAGGTCAGCGGCAGGTGGGTGAAGCCCTTTTCGTCGACCAGCGCGGCCAGGTTGTCGGGCGCTTCCATCTTCCCTTTCAGTCGCTTGACCGTGATCTCCCAGGCCGTGATCGCGCTGACGAAGATCTGGTTGCGAGGGTTGACGATCGCCGCGTGGGCAGCCCTGCGGAGGAGCGAGTCGTCCGAGATCCACCACAGGAAGGCGTGTGTATCGAGCAGAACCCGCTCCAAGGTCAGGTCTCGTCCGGGAAGATCTTCGGGTTCATGATCTCTTCGAAGAGTTCCTCATCCGGCTCATCGAAGTCCGGGGCCATCCAGATCTTCCCCTCCAGACCTCCCGGCTTGCGGGGTTCCAGCTTCTCCTCGCGATAGGGCTCGAGCCGCAGGTACGGCTCTCCCGCTTTGGCGATGACGATCTCCTCGCCCTCCCAGGCCAGCTTGCCCAGGCGCGAGAGTTGTGATTTCGCTTCGTGCATGTTCACCTTCATCCGTTCTCCCCTCCAGAAGTGCGGCCTGGCTAAGTCTGGCTAAGTCCTGTGCCGGCGTCAAGCGGCAAAAGGGCAGCGTGCATGGCAGAGTGGCCGCCATGGCGGATGCGCGACTCCGAACCCTCCGCGTCGGTGAGATCGAGGCCCTGCTCGACCTGCTGGACGGCTGGCCCTTTCCCGACAACCAGAGTGGCCGCGACTTCTTCCGCCGCTACGTCGAACTCGATCCCGCGTTCGAGCCGCACAACGTCTGGGTGGCCGAGCAGGGCGGTGAACTGGTCTCGTGCGTGCAGATCTTCCCGCGCCGGGTGCGGGTCGGCGGCCAGGTGCTTCCGATGGGTGGGATCGGCAGCGTGTTCACGCGCCCCGACTCGCGGCGACAGGGAGTAGCAGGCGCTCTGCTCGAGCGGACGATCGACGCGATGCGTGAGAGAGGGATGGTGCTCTCGTATCTCCTGGCTGAACGGCTGCAGTGGTACGGGCAGTACGGCTACCGGCCCTGGTCGCGCGGCTGGCGCACGCTGCACTGGTCGCAGGTTGACGGCTCGCTGGCTCGGGACGTCCGTCGCTACGACCCGGTGGCCGACGCGGGCGAACTGGAGCGTCTATGGAGCGTCTACGCTGGCGGCGCTGCTGGCGCACCCCTGAACGGCATCGTCGACCGCCGCTCTGCGGAGGACTGGCAGAGCAGCTTCCGGCTTGCGGGCACGCCGGAGGAGGACATCTGGGTCGTGGACGGCGGATCTCGTAGAGCGGCCTACTTGCGCGTCGCCGACTTCACCGGCCGGCTACGCGTCCTGGAGTGGGGCCGCGAGCGGGATGCAGCGCCGGCCTTGTGCGGGTTACTGGCCGCTGCCATGACAGGGCGGAGCGTCGACTCGATCCGGATGCCCCTGATTCGGGACGAAACCCTGGAAGGCTTGCTGGACGCCGCCGGCACTCGGATCGACGCCCGGCCGGCATGGGACGAGTTGCCGCCGGAGGCGACGCCTCCCGCCACCTGGATGGTTCGTAGCCTGGACGACGAGGCGTTCGCGAGGCAGTTGAGCACGGCGAACGAGGGTGATCTCCTCGCCCGTTTCCTGCCCCCCGAGCGTTTCGCCCTCTGGGAGGCGGATCGGTTCTAGGCGCGCTCCACGGAGTAGACCAGGTCGACAGTGCCCGTCTCTTTGTAGACGTCCTGTGCCTGGAGTTCGAGCTTGATCCGCGGTGCCGGCTCGGCGATCAGCGGAACTCCACCGCCGAGAATCACTGGAATCACGGCAACCTCCACCGTGTCGACGAGACCGGCCTCGGCGAGGCTGCGGAACAGCGACCCACCGCCGAACAGCCAGATGTCCTTCTTGCCGTCCTCCTCGCGCAGGGATTGGACGACCTCCCTCCAGTCATCGCCGACGATCGTGAGGTTCTTGTAGTCGGCCTGCCGGAGCGTGCGCGAGAACACGAAGGTCCGTACGCCGGCCATCGAACCCTGGTCCTGGCCGCCGGTGCTCTCGAACGTCTTCCGGCCGACCAGGTAGGTGTCGAACTCGTCGTACAGCTCGGAGAAGTCGTAGTCCGGGTCGATCACGATCCAGTCCGCTTCGCCGTTGGGCCCGGCGATGTAGCCGTCCAGGCTCATGGCGACGCAGTAGCGAACCCGTCTCATGTCACGCCAGCAAGTCCGCGCGCATGACGGTGACGGCCTGGCCGCATAACTGCACGCGGTCGCCGCGGACGGCGCAGCGGACCTCGCCTCCGCGTTCCGAGGCCTGCCACGCCGTGAACGAGTCCTGGCCGAGCCGCCGGTGCCAGTAGGGAGCCAGGCAGCAGTGGGCGGAACCAGTGACCGGATCCTCGTCGATGCCGGCGCCGGGCGCGAAGAACCGCGACACGAAATCGTACCCCTCGGTTTCCGCCCGAGCGGTGACGATCACTCCGCGAACGCCGAGTTGCCGCAGGCGTCCAGAATCCGGCGCCAGACGTCGCAGCTTGCTCTCGAAGCCGATCTCCACGATGTAGTCGAAGCGGTTCCTGCCGATGTAGACCGGCTCGGCCCCGAGTGCGTCGGCGAGCCCCGCGGGCGCCGTTGTCGGTTCGTCCGGCTCGGCCGGGAAGTCCATCTCGATCCAGCCGTCTCGCGGGACCGCGGTGAGCGTCCCGGAGAGCGTGTGGAACACGGCCGTGGCCGTCGGTTCCAGGTGGCCCTCTTCCCACAGTACGTGGGCGCTCGCCAGCGTTCCGTGGCCGCAGAGGTCGATCTCAACCGTCGGCGTGAACCAGCGCAGGTCGAACGAACCATCGTCGCGGCGGACGAGGAAGGCGGTTTCCGAGAGGTTCATCTCGCGAGCGACTCGTTGCATCCACGCTTCGTCGGCGGGACCTGGCAGCAGGCAAACCGCGGCCGGATTGCCGCCGAAGGGTTGGCTCGTGAAGGCGTCAACCTGGGTAATCGTCAGCATGGTTCGACCCGAGGTGCCGGCCGGTGATAGGACTCGGACATGGCGGAAGACAACAGCGCAGAGCCTAATCTGTTCTCACGTTCCGTCGTGCTTCCTGATCCCGCAGTAGAGGCCGTGGAAGTGATCCGGGATCAACCTTGGGGAGACGGGCGCGCGTTCGACCTGTATCGGCCTCCCGCAGCCTCGGAGCCGCTGCCCGTGGTCGTCTTCGTGACCGGCTTCCCGGATCCCCGATTCCGCGCGTTCGCCGGCTGCGCATTGAAGGACACGGGGCCGTATCGCTCGTGGGCTCGTCTTCTGGCGGCATCCGGTCTGGCGGCAGTAACGTACTCCAACATCGAGCCGGCGACGGATGCGGGTGACATACTGGACTAACTTCACGAACACGCTGGCGAGCTCGGCATCGATCCGGCGCGGTGCGGTCTTTGGGCGTCGTCCGGCAACGTGCCGAACGCCTTGGCGCTGCTTGGCCACGCCACACCGTTGGCCGTCCGTTGCGCGGTCCTCTGCTACGGCTACATGGTCGATGGCGATGGGGCCACTACCGTCGCGGATGCGGGCCGACAGTTCGGGTTCGTCGTTCCGGAGATAGCGGTCGACCAGATCCCGCCCCATGTATCGGTGCTGATCGCGCGCGCCGGCGCCGACGCCACTCCAGGCCTGAACGACTCGATCGACCGCTTCCTCCGGCGCGCGGAGTCGCAGGGCCTCGAGGTCGGGATGATCGAGCATTCGACCGGTCCTCACGCCTTCGACGTGATGGACGACAGCGACGCGTCGCGCAGCGTGATCCGGCGCGTTCTCGGGTTTCTGCGGGAGCAGCTGAAGGCGTGAGGATCCGATCCGCCGTGGTACCGAGATGACCGTCACAGCACCAAGGAAGCACGATCGCACATTCTCGTCGGTGGGCGTGGACGGATGCAGAGGCGGCTGGTTCTTCGTCAAGGTAGATCCGGGAGGCGTCTTCTCGTGGGGTGTGGTCAGGAACCTGGAAGAGCTGGTCCTGACGGCCTCTGAAGGAGACCGCATCTGTGTGGACATTCCCATCGGCTTACCCGATCGTCCTGGAGAGCGTCGGTGCGACAAGTTGGCCCGGAAACGGCTCGGTGCTCCGCGCGGCAGCAGCGTGTTCCCGGCGCCAGCGAGGGAGACGCTTGAAGCGACGGACGACTTCGACAGGGCCAAACAGATCAACGATCAGGTTCTCGGCAAGGCAATCAGTAAGCAGACCTTCGTGATCTGTCCGAAGATCAAGGAGGCCGACGATCTCCTGCGTCGATCCAGGAAGGCCCGGGACTTGGTGTGCGAGGTCCATCCGGAGTTGTGTTTCTGGGCTCTGGCTGGCCAGGCGATGCGGCACAACAAAAGGACACCCGACGGATACAAGGAACGGCTTGCAGTGCTCAGAGAACTCTCCCCAGGAGCCGAGAAGGCCGTGCGGTCCGCATCAGGAGTGCGGTCTGGAGAGTTCGCCCGTGACGATGTCGTCGATGCCGCGGTGGCGGCACTGACGGCGACTGCCAGCGAGTTCCGGTCGCTGCCGGACGAGCCACCAATCGACTCCTGCTCGCTGCCCATGCGAATGGTCTACGCGGACAGGGCGGCCCTTGGGCGCGGCAAGATCGTGGATCGTGTTCCGAGAAGCCACGCCTACACCGCTCGTCTGACGTGGAGGGGCAACCGGGGCGAGGGCACGACCGACTACAAGGCATACAGCCGGGACTACGACGTCGAGTGCGAAGGGAAGCCTGTGCTCAGAGGATCGGCTGATTCCGTTTTCTTGGGGGAGTCGTCTCGGCACAACCCGGAGGATCTGTTGGTGGCGTCTCTGGCGGCCTGCCACATGCTCTGGTACTTGCATTTGTGCGCGGTTAACGGCGTCGCTGTGGTGGCCTATGAAGACCAGGCCGAAGGGGTGATGGAACTGAACCGCGACGGCTCGGGGCAGTTCAGGATGGTGACGCTTAAGCCGCTGGTCACGATCACGCCCGAGAGCGACCCTGCGACTGCGGAGCGGATGCACAAAGAAGCGAACGCGAAGTGCTTCGTAGCCCGGTCCGTCAGCTTCCCGGTCGTGCACGAGCCGCGGACGACGATCAGCTAGTTCCCTCCTGCCGTCCCCGGCTACACTCCGAACCGTGCAGGTCCTCGACCCCTCCTGGGAAGGCTCACCTCAACGGCTCTCCCCGGCACCTCGGCTGAGAGTTCTGGCTGGAGTCGATGTTGCCCTGCTCTCGAACGGAAAGGCCGGTGTCGCGCCGCTGTTCGACCACGTGGAGTCGCTGTTGCTCGAACGTTGGAAGGTGGCCGCGGTCGAGCGAGCGACGAAGGGGAACTACAGCGCTCCGGCGGAACCGGAACTCGTGCGCCGTCTGTCGAGGCGCCGCCTCGTCATCACCGGCGTCGGCGACTGAGGGAGCTGCTCGTCGTGCAGTCTGCACGACGCCGTCACGTTCGAGCGCGAAGGTGTTCCGGCGGTCGGCGTGATGACGTCGGCGTTCGTCGACGGCGCGGAGTTGATGGGCCAGGCCTGCGGCGCGCCGGGCTACGGGTTCGCCGTGATCGAGCATCCGATCAGCAGCGCGACCGACGCGGAGCTCCTGGAACGGGCGGGGGAGATCGTGAGGCAGGCGGAGGAACTGGTGCTTGCCGCGGCGCCAGGGAACCCGGCGTGACGAGTTCGCGGCAGAGAATCGGCCTTGTGGCGGCGTCGCTTGCCGTTCTTCTCGCGGCGCCTGCGGCGGGCCAGGACGGCGTGGTGCTCGCTGAGTTCATCTTCAACGACGCGCCGCATCCGGAGTGCCACGCCTCGACGATCGCCGAGACGGCTTCCGGCGCTCTGGTCGCCGCCTGGTTCGGTGGGACCGCCGAGCGGAACGCGGACGTCGGCATCTGGTTCAGCCGGCTCGGCGCCGAGCGTTGGACGGCCCCAGTCGAAGTGGCCAACGGCGTCCAAACGGACGGCAGCCGCTACCCGACCTGGAATCCGGTGCTCTACCAGTCGCCCCGGGACGGCGCGCCCCTTCTCCTCTTCTTCAAGGTGGGGCCGAGCCCGCCGGAGTGGTGGGGGATGGTCATGGAGTCGGAGGACGACGGCCGCGCCTGGAGTGAGCCCCGACGGCTTCCGGACGGCATCCTGGGTCCCATCAAGAACAAGCCGATCACCCTGCCTGACGGCAGTCTGCTCGCCGGCTCGAGCATCGAGGACGCGCCCGAGCCTCCGGCCTGGCGGGCGCATTTCGAGCGTTCGCCCGATCTGGGCCGGACCTGGACGCGCACCGAGCGGCTGGCCGGCAGAACCGCGGGCGGCGAGGACTTCTGGATCATCCAGCCGACGATCCTGACGCTCGGCGACGGCGAACTCCTGGCGCTGTTCCGATCCAAGCAGAGTCGCGTCGCGGCGTCCCGCTCAGCGGACGAAGGCCGTACCTGGGGGCCGATCTACGCGACCGGCCTGCTCAACCCCGACGCCGGGGTCGATGGCCTCACCCTGGCCGACGGCCGACACCTCCTCGTCTACAACCACAAGGTGCGCGTGGATGGCGCCTGGGCCGGCTCCCGGTCGCGCCTGAACGTGGCGCTCTCGGACGACGGCGACACCTGGGACGCGGCGTTGATGCTGGAAGACCAGGACGGGGAGTACTCCTATCCAGCAGTCATCCAGGGCCGTGACGGCCTCGTCCACGTGACGTACACGCATCGGCGCACGCGAATCCGGCACCTGGTTCTCGACGCAGCCGCGCTCGCGCGGCACCCGATGTCCGGAGTCGAGTGGCCGGCGGAAGCGCCGGTCCTGCCTCCCGAGTGACCGCCGGCGTCGATCTCGTCGTCTTCGCCGCGTACCTGGCGGCGGTGGTGGTGCTCGGCCTCTCGCTCGCCAAACGGAGCGGAACGGCGCGCGGCTTCATGGTCGCCGGTGGAGCGCTGCCGGGCTGGGCGGTCGGCATGTCGATGTTCGGCACGTTCCTGTCGAGCAACACGTTCATCGGGGTCCCCGGGCAGGCATACGGCGGCAACTGGAACGCGTTCGTCTTCTCGCTGTCCCTGCCGGTGGCGGCGTTCCTTGCGGCGCGCTGGTGGATCCCGTTCTATCGCGGCGGCGACGCGGTGTCGGCCTACCACCACCTGGAGGCGCGGTTCGGCCGCTGGGCGCGGACCTACGCCGTTGCCTGTTACCTGCTGACGCAGTTCGCGCGGGTCGGCTCGATCCTGTTCGGGGTCGCCCTGGCGATGAACGCTTTGACCGGCTGGCCGGTGGCCTGGATCATCCTGAGCACCGGCATCGTCGTCACGGTCTACACGCTCGTCGGCGGCATCGAGGCCGTCATCTGGACCGACGTGATCCAGAGTGTCGTGCTGACGGTCGGCGCTCTGATCGTCGTCGGGCTCCTGGTCGCGGATGCGCAAGGCGGGTTCGGCGGACTGCTCGAGACGGCCCAGGCGGCGGAGAAGTTCTCGCTCGGGAGTTTCTCCTTCGACTTCACGACCTCGACGTTCTGGGTCGTCCTGGTCTACGGCCTGTTCATCAACTTCAACAACTTCGGCATCGACCAGAGCTACGTCCAGCGCTATCACGCAGCGGTGAGCGACCGTGCCGCGTCTCGCTCGGTGTGGCTGGCGGCCGGCCTCTACCTGCCGGTTTCGGCCGTCTTCTTCTTCATAGGGACCGGGCTGTTCGTCGTTCTCCAGGGCCAGCCCGAGGCGGCCGGTCTCGCCGCCGATCAGGCCTTCCCGCACTACATCTCGACCCGGTTGCCGTCGGGCGCGGCGGGGTTGCTCATCGCGGCGCTGTTCGCGGCGGCGATGAGCAGCATCGACACCTCGTTCAACAGCTCGGCCACGGTGTTCCTGTCGGACATCTACCGGACGTACATCCGTCCCGGGCGCGGTCCGGACGGCGGCGAGGCGGAGGATCTGAGGGTGCTGCGGCGGTCCACGGTCGTCATCGGCGTTCTCGGTACGGGCGCGGCGCTACTGATGATCGGCGCCGAAAGCCTGCTGGATGTCTGGTGGACGGTGTCGGGCATCTTCGCCGGCGGACTGCTGGGCCTCTTCGCGCTCGACCGGCTGGCGCCGCGGGCCGGGCGGGCGGCGGCCCAGGTCGGAGTGGCCGTGGGCGTGCTGGTCATCGTCTGGATGACGGTGTCGCCGCAGCTTGAGGGCGGCCTGGCCATGCTGCGAATTCCGCTGCACAGCTACATGATCACCGTCATCGGCACGCTCACCATCTTCGGTGTCGGTTTGATGCTCTCCGGTGCGCGGCGGACAGGCGGCGCTGCGATAGGGTGACGACCTTCGCGCAGTCACCGATGTTTGCTCCAGACTCCCCGCCGACCCCGCGCCCCGCCCGTCCACGCCGGCTGCCGGTCCTCCTGGCCGCTTCGCTTCTGCTGCTGTCACTGGCCGGCTGCAAGGACCGCGGGGATCTACTGGGCGTCGAGCTCGTCGTCTTCACCCTTGGTGAGTGGGCCGGCACCGGGCCGCAGGGAGAGGAACTCCGGTTCATCCTGGAGCGCGACGATGACGACGTGAGGCTCGCCGCCTTCCTCGTCAACCTGCCGGGACTCGCGGACGCTGCCGTGGGCGAGCCCGAGGCATGCGCCACGCTGGTGAACGCCTTCACCAGGTTCGGGAACTCCGACGCGAACATCCGGATCCGCGAAGCGGGATTCCGGTTCCGCACGCCGAACGACGTCCGGGTCGACCAGGACGGCCTGATCGAGGCAGTGATCACCGGCACGTTCGACTCTCCGGACAGCGCGATGGTGGATGCCGAGATCGAGATCGACGCCACACGCTTCCTCCCTTGCCGCATCGAGACGATGGCCAGTTGGGACGTGGAGCCTGTCGGTTCCTGAACGGCAGCCGAGACAAGCGGGAGGCGGAGGATGTATCCCGGCAGGTACGCGCGCGAGACCCCCAACAAGCCGGCGGTCATCATGGCCGGCACCGGCGAAACGGTCACCTACCGCGAACTCGACCGCCGGTCGAATCGGCTGGCTCAGCTCTGGTACGCGCAGGGTCTGCGGCCGGGCGACCACGTGGCGATCTTCATGGAGAACCACCCGCGGTACTTCGACGTCTACTGGGCGGCGATCCGGTCGGGCCTCTACCTGACCACGGTGAATCGTTACCTGACTGCCGACGAGGCGGCGTACATCGTCAAGGACTGCGGCGCGGAGAGTATCGTCGGCTCGGCGAAGCTGGCCGAAGCCTGTGCCGAACTGACGGACCTGATCCCGACCTGTCCGAGGCGGCTGATCGTCGACGACGACGGAATGGGAACTCCGCCGGGCTGGGACGACTACGGCGAGCTGACGGCCGCGTTCCCGGGCGAGCCGCTCGCCGATCAACCGCGTGGCAGCACGATGCTCTACAGCTCCGGCACAACCGGGCGGCCCAAGGGCATCCTGCGGCCGCTCACCGGCCTGTCGGTGGAGGAGATGCCGGACCAGCGGTTCGAGGTGCTGACGACGGTCTACGGCATCGACGCCGATTCGATCTACCTGTCGCCGGCGCCCCTCTACCACGCGGCGCCGCTCGGTTTCACGGCCGGGACGCAGACGCTCGGCGGCACGGTGGTCGTGATGGAGCGGTTCGACGCGGAACTCTCACTCAAGGCGATCGAGGAGTACGGAATCACCGTCAGCCAGTGGGTGCCGACGATGTTCAACCGCATGCTGAAGCTCCCCGAGGAGGCGCGCACCCGCTACGATCTGTCGAGCCACAAGCGGGCGATCCACGCCGCCGCTCCCTGTCCGGTCGACATCAAGCGCCGGATGATCGAGTGGTGGGGACCCATCATCCTGGAGTACTACGCCGGCTCCGAGGGCAACGGCATGTGCGCGGTCGAGACGGACGAGTGGCTCAGAAAGCCGGGCACGGTCGGCCAGTGCCTGACGGCGACGGTCCACATCTGTGACGACGAGGGCGAGGAGTTGCCGGCGGGCGAACCGGGGACGATCTACTTCGAACCGCCCGAGGACGCCGACCTGTTCGAGTACCACGGCGACAGGGCGAAGACCCTCGGCTCGCGGCACCCGCGCCATCCCCGCTGGAGCACGCTCGGCGATGTCGGCTACCTGGACGAGGACGGCTACGTCTTCCTGACCGACCGCAAGGCGTTCATGATCATTTCGGGCGGCGTCAACATCTATCCCCAGGAGATCGAGGACGCTCTCATCCTCCACCCGAACGTGGCCGACGTGGCGGTGATCGGCGTGCCGAGCGAGGACCTGGGCGAAGAGGTCAAGGCGGTCGTCCAGTTGATGCCCGGTCTCGAGGAGAGCCCGGATC
This sequence comes from Acidobacteriota bacterium, assembly GCA_011525365.1. Taxonomy (GTDB): domain Bacteria; phylum Acidobacteriota; class Thermoanaerobaculia; order Multivoradales; family Multivoraceae; genus Multivorans. The sequence continues at coordinate 2,823,075 of WTGQ01000002.1, read as the reverse complement.
TTGCCGAGGAGCTCATTGCCTATGCGCGGAAGCGCGTCGCGCACTACAAGGTGCCGAAGTCGATCGACTTCGAAGAGCAGCTCCCGCGGCTTCCCACCGGGAAGCTCTATAAGCGTCTGCTGCGCGACCGCTACTGGACGGGCCGCACCTCGCGGATCGTCTGAGGCCGGACGGCGACTGGCTTGCTGACCAGGATCGCGGACGAACTCGCCTCGGCGGTCGACGACCTCCGATTCGGCCCCCCGGTCGCTCACGTCTACAACCCGCTGGTCTACGCACGGCCGGCGCACCACGCGTACCTGAACCTGGCCGGCGCCGGATCGGGCAGGGTGGTCCTGCTCGGAATGAACCCGGGTCCGTGGGGCATGACCCAGACCGGTGTTCCGTTCGGCGAGGTGGCGTATGTGCGGGAGTGGCTGGGCATCGAAGCACCCGTGGCGCCGCCGGCTGTCCAGCATCCGAAACGGCCGATCCTCGGCTTCGACTGCCGGCGGAGCGAGGTCAGCGGCCGGCGGGTCTGGGGTTGGGCGAGGCAGCGTTACGAGAACCCGGAGGCATTCTTCAGGCGGTTCCTGATCTGGAACTACTGTCCGCTGGCGTTTCTTCTGGAGAGCGGCGCCAACCTGACCCCGGACCGGCTGCCGGCACGCGAGAAGGCGCCGCTGTTTCAGGCGTGCGACCGGGCCCTGCGGCAGGCGGTCGAAGCGCTGGAACCGCGACTGGTGGTCGGCATCGGCGCGTTCGCGGAGGACCGGGCGCGGCGTGCGCTCGGGGACCTCGGCGTGCCGATCGGCCGGATGCTCCATCCGAGCCCGGCCAGCCCAGCGGCGAACCGTGGCTGGCAGGAGCAGGCGGAGCGTGAGCTGCGCGCCCTGGGCGTGGAGTTCCAGAGCTAGCCGGCGTCCCGGAGTTCGACCTCCGCGTCGTCGATGGCCAGGACGACCGCGTCGTGGATCGCCGGCCGGAGCCTGCGGATCGCGGTGTTTTCTCTGGTCGGATGGACCCGGTTGGTCAGCAGGACGACGATCAGCTCCAGTTCCGGATCGATCCAGAGCGACGTGCCGGTGAAGCCGGTGTGGCCGAAGGAGCGGGCGGAGAAGTAGCGTCCCGCGGAACTGGGGTCGGACGGCGTGTCCCAGCCCAGCGCCCGGCTGCTGCCGGGCACGAGTTCGGCCCGGCGGGTGAAGAGGGCCACCGTGTCCGCGGCCGCGATCCGATGACCGCCGTAGGCGCCGCCGTTCAGCATCGCCTGGGCGAACGCGGCGACCTCGCGCGCGGTGCCGAACAGGCCGGCATGAGGTGCTACGCCGCCCAGGGCGTGGGTGTTCTCGTCGTGGACTTCGCCATGTGGCAGTCGTCCCCGCCAGGAGTCGAACTCGGTCGGAGCGATCCGTTTGCGCAGGGAATCGGCGGGCAGGTAGCCGGTGTCGGCCAGCCCCAACGGATCGAGGATCTCGTTCTGGACCAGTTCGGCGAGGCCATGGCCGGATTCGCGCTCCAGGACCTCTCCGAGCAGCAGGACTCCGAGGTCCGAGTAGATCGACCGTTCGCGAGGCCCGGCCTCCAGTCCGCTAGCGCCGATGTGCTTCAGGTAGCGGGCGCGGGCCTCGTCGCGGTCAAGACCTTCGCCGAGCTCCCGGAACAGCTCGCTGCAGCAGGGCAGGCCGCTCGAATGGGCGAGGAGATCCCGCAGCGTTGCTCCGCCCACCGGCGACCCTTCGAGCTCCGGCAGGCGGGAGGCGACGGTGTCGTCCAGGTCGAGGGCGCCGGACTCGGCCCGGCGCATCATCAGGGTCGTCGTCGCGATGACCTTGGTCAGCGAGGCCAGGTCGTAGATCGTCGATGGAGTGACGGCGGGGGCGTCGTCGTCGTAGGTCAGGCGGCCGGCCGCCCGTTCAAGCGCGACCACGCCGCGGCGCGCGACCAGCAGGACGCCGCCCGGAGCGACTCCCTCCGCCACGGCTCCCTCCAGCAGGGCGGCCGCCTGCTCGAGCCGTTCCGGGTCGAAGCCGGCCGCGGCGGGCGCGGAATCGCTGAGCGTGGTGGTGGCCGTAGCCGGCTCGGCCGATCCGGGTGAAGACACGTTTGCCGCTGGTCTTGTCGATTGACAGGCGAAGGAGGCGGCGAAGAGCAGAACAGTCGCTGCTAGCCGAGCCGCCGGCGCATTGTTGAGTCCGCGCACGGCGTCCATGGCGGGCGAAGAGGGCAACGCCACGAGAATACCGGTTGCTATCCTGACCGGCAGTTGGACACGAGGAGTTAGACGATGAAGACAACGCTGGTGCTGGTGGCTGTGCTGGTGGCCGTGGGTTGCGGCTATGGCGGCGATACCGAGGGAGCCGAAACGATGGTGGAGGAGGCAACGGAAGAGATGGAGAGCGCCGGCACGGTGATACGGAACGACCCGGCGATGGACGACCTGGTGCCGGTCGGCACGGTCGTCGAGAAGGTCGCCGCCGGCTTCACGTTCACCGAGGGCCCGGTGTGGGTTCCCGGTGATCCCGCGCGTCTCTACTTCAGCGACATTCCGGAGAACAAGGTCTACCGCTGGTCCGAAGGTGAGGGCGCGGTTGTGTTCCTCGATCCGGTCCTGCCGGAGGACGCCGGAACCGGTGGCATCGGCGGATCGAACGGACTGGCGCTTCACCCGGACGGCCGCCTCGTTCTCTGCGAGCACGGCAACCGCGTGGTGTCCGCGATGGCGCTGGACGGCGAGCGGGAAACCCTGGCTGACAGCTACGACGGCAAGCGCCTGAACAGCCCGAACGACATCGTTTACCACTCGAGCGGGGCGGCGTTCTTCACCGATCCGCCCTATGGTCTTCCGAGTCAGTCCGAAAACAAGGAGCAGGACCACAACGGGATCTACCGTCTGGACCCGGACGGCACGGTGACCCTGCTCGAGACCGGTCAGACCCGACCCAACGGCCTCGGGCTGTCCCCGGACGAGAAGACGCTCTACGTCGCGAACTCCGACGCGGCGCCAAATCGTTACTGGAAGAAGTACGCGGTGAACGACGATCTCACCCTGGGCGAAGGCGAGATGTTCTTCGACGCCAGCGGCATGGAGGCGCCCGGCGCACCGGACGGTCTGGCCGTTGACGTGGACGGCAACGTGTTCGCGACCGGGCCGGGCGGCGTGATGGTCATAGCACCCGACGGCCGCCACCTCGGCACCATCGCACCGGCCGAGCTGCCCGCCAACACCGCCTTCGGCGGCGACGGCAGCACGCTCTACATGACGGCGCGCTCCGGGCTCTACCGCGTCGCCACGAGCACCCGGGGTCTCGTCTACCGGGGCGAGTGAACCACTCGTAGGCCGGCATGGGCCTTGGCGGCAGCTTCGGCCTTGCCGACTGGTTGATTCTGCTGGCGCTGTTCGCCGCCATCACGGTGATGGCGCGCTCGCTGTCGCGACGGCAGAAGACGGAGCGCGACTACTTCGGCGGCGCCCGGAACCTCCCCTGGTACGCGGTGGCGGCTTCCCTGGTCGCGACCGAGATCAGCGCGGTCACCTACATCAGTCTGCCCTCGATCGTCCATCGGCCCGGGGGCGACCTGACCTACCTGCAGATCGGGTTGTTCGGCTACCTCGCCGCCCGGCTGCTGGTGGCGTGGCTGCTCGTTCCGGCCTACTACCGCTACGACGTGATGAGTCCCTACGATCTGATCGAGCGGCGGCTGGGCGCCGCGGGAGCCTCCGTGCGACGGACGGCGACCGGCATGTTCTGGCTCGGAGGCGTCCTGGCCCAGTCGGCCCGGGTCTACCTCTCCGCGGTCGTCCTGGGCGTCCTGCTCCACCGGGAACTGGGATGGGTGGAACGGGCGACGGGCGTGCCGCCCCACGTGGCGGCGGTGACGGCGGTGGTCGTCATCGCCGTGGTGTGGACCTGGCTTGGCGGCATCGCGGCGGTGGTCTGGACCGACGTCGTCCTCTTCCTGCTGTTCGTGGCCGGCGTCGCGGTCAGCCTGGGCGTCGTGGCGTGGGAACTCGAGGCCGGCATGGCGCCCGCCCTCGCCGAAGCGTGGAACGAGGGGAAGTTCACCTTGTTCGACCTGTCGGCGTCCCTTGTCGCGCCCTACACGCTCTGGGCCGCGCTGATCGGCGCCACGGTCGGCGGCGTCGCCGCTTTCGGTACGGACCAGTTGATGGCGCAACGCCTCTTCTGCTGCCGCAGCGCGCGGGACGCTCAACTGGCGGTCGTGGCCAGCGGCGCCTCCGTGCTCGTTTCCCTCTCGTTCGCTTTCGTCGGGATCGGTTTGTGGGCCTACTACGAGCAGGCGCCCCTTACGGGCGTCGCGGCCGAGATCGTGGCCGAGCAGCCCGATCGGGTTTTCGCCGTCTTCGCGGTGGAGGCGGTGGCCGTCGGCCTGAAGGCGCTGGTCGTCGCCGGCGCGCTGGCGGCCGCGGTTTCGAGCCTGGACTCGATCCTCGCGGCGCTCGCGCAGACGACGTCCGCGCTCCTGCGTTCCCGCGCACGCCCCGGCAATGGTGTGCGCCTGCCGCGGCTGCTCGTGCTCGGCTGGGGTTTCGTGCTCGGACTGACTTCGCTCTCGATGGACACGGTGGCGGCCCGCTACGACGCGCTGCTCGACCTCGCCCTGGCGATGGCCGGATACACCGGGGGCGCGCTGCTGGCGGCGGTGGCTCTGGCTCTGGCGCCGTTCGGCCGTGACGGGCGGGGTTTCCTCTGGTCCGGGCCGCTTTCGGCACTCGCCGTCTTTGCCGCCGTCTGGCATCAGCCGGCGGCGGGTTGGGTCTGCCTGGTCGGCGTCGTCGTGCTGCTTTGGACCTGGCTGCGCATAGACGGCCGCGGCCGCCTGGTCGCCAGCCTCTTCCTGGCCATGGGCGCCGGCGGTGTGCTGGCCCTGTGGCGGTGGGCCCAGGGCCCGGGAGGCGAGATCCTGGCCTGGCCGTGGTACGTGCCGCTGGGTGCTCTGGTGGCGTGGGTGTGGGGGCTGGGCTTGAGTGCTAGCGTCGAACGGTGGCCGACCCTGACGGTGCGACTCGCCGCGACTTGATGGCTGTCGTGGGCGCGCTCGGCGCCGCGGCGGTGGCGGGTTCGGCCTGCGCCCGTTCGGACGGCGACCGCGACGCACCGGCGGAAGCCGCGCCGACGGAGGTCGGCAGCTTCGACCTCGAAGAGGTGACGGTCGCCGAACTGGGGCGCCGGATGGCCGTCGGGGAGCGAACGAGCCGGGAGATCACCCGGCTCTACCTCGACCGCATCGAGGCCCTGGACCGCCAGGGTCCGACGCTGCGCGCCGTCATCGAGACGAACCCGGACGCGCTCGAGATCGCGGAAGAACTCGACCGCGAGCGGGCCGCCGGAACCGTGCGCGGCCCGCTGCACGGCATTCCGATCCTGCTCAAGGACAACGTCGCCACCGCCGATCGCACGACGACCACCGCCGGTTCACTGGCGCTGGAGGGGTCGATCCCGCCCCGGGATGCGTTCGTCGCGGCCCGACTCAGGCAGGCCGGGGCGGTGCTCCTCGGCAAGGCGAACCTGAGCGAGTGGGCCAACTTTCGCTCCAACCGGTCCAGTTCGGGCTGGAGCGCGCGCGGCGGGCAGTGCCGCAACCCGTACGTCCTCTCCCGCAACCCCTGCGGCTCGAGTTCCGGTTCCGGCGCGGCGGCGTCCGCGAACCTCTGCGCCGCGGCGGTGGGCACGGAGACCGACGGCTCGATCATCTGTCCGTCGTCGGCGAACGGCCTGGTCGGGATAAAGCCGACCGTGGGTCTTGTAAGTCGCAGCGGCATCGTTCCGATCTCCGTCGTGCAGGACACCGCCGGCCCGATGGCGCGAACGGTCGCCGACGCCGCGGCATTGCTCGGCGGCATGACGGGTGAGGACCCCCTGGATCAGGCGACTGGCGGGTCGCCGGTTCCCACCGATCTGACACGCCACCTCGGGGAGCCGGACGCCGCCGACCTGAGCAGCCTCCGGATCGGCATCGGCCGCCAGTTCTTCGAGCGGGACGGCCGCGTCGACGCGGTTATGGAAGAGGCGATCGAGGCCCTCAAGAGCCTTGGCGCCGAGATCGTCGACCCGGTGGAGATCGCCCATCGCCGGGAGGTGGGGCGGCACGAGTACGAAGCGATGCTCTACGAGTTCAAGGCCGGCCTGAACGAGTACCTTGCCGGACTGGGGGACGAAGCTCCGGCGAGAACGCTCGCGGACATCATCGCCTTCAACGAGTTGAACGCGGAACGCGAGATGCCGTACTTCGGCCAGGAGATCCTGATCGAGGCGGAGGCGAAGGGGCCGCTGACGGAGGCTGCCTACCGGACGGCGCGAGACGAGGCGAGCCGGCTGTCACGCGAGGAGGGCCTCGACGCGACGCTCGCCCAGCATCGTCTGGACGCCATCCTCAGTCCGAGCGGCGGTCCGGCCTGGGTGACCGATCTGGTCCACGGCGACGGTTTCTCGGTCGGAAGTTCCGGCGCGGCGGCGGTGGCGGGCTACCCGAACGTCACGGTCCCGGCCGGCCACGTCCACGGCCTGCCGGTCGGCGTCTCGTTCTTCGGCGCCGCCTGGTCCGAGCCGACGCTGATCCGCATTGCCTGGGCCTTCGAGCAGGCCGCGCCGCATCGCCGGCCGCCACGGTTCCGAGCCGGCGTCGACCAGGCCTGAACGCGCTTCGGGCTCTACGCCCTCATCGCGCGGAAGCACTTCCGCAGCTCGTCGACGAAGACGTCCGGTACCTCGAAGGCGGCGAAGTGCCCGCCCTTCTCGAGCCGGTTCCAGTAGACGAGCTGCCGGTACCGGCGCTCAGCCCAACGCCGGGAGGAGCGGAAGATCTCCTTGGGGAAGATGCTGCAGCCGACCGGGATCTCGACCGGATCGCCGCCACCCCTGCCGAAGCTCTCCCAGTAGAGGCGCCCCGAAGAAGCGCCGCAGGCCGGCAGCCAGTACATCATCACGTTGTCGAGTAGCTGGTCGCGCGTCAGCACGTTCTCCGGGTGACCGTCGCAGTCCATCCAGGACCAGAACTTCTCGATGATCCAGGCGGCTTGCCCGGCCGGCGAGTCGACCAGGCCGTAGCCAAGGGTCTGCGGCCGGGTCGACTGCTGTTTGGAGTAGCCGGAGTCCCAGTCCTGGTAGTACTGGAGCCCGGCGAGGGCGTCCTTCTCGATGTCCGTGAGGTCGTCCATCGTGCTCCGGTCCACGCCCGACGTCGGCATGTTCAGGTGGATGCCGTGGCAATGCTCGTGGTCCTGGATCGCGATCGCCGTGCTCACCGCCGCTCCCCAGTCGCCGCCCTGGGCGAAGTACCACTCGTAGCCGAGCCGCGACATGAGTTCAGCCCAGGCGTCGCCGATCTTCTCCACGCTCCAGCCGGCTTCGGTCGGTTTGTTCGAGAATCCGAATCCCGGCAGGGCGGGAACGACCAGGTGGAAGGCGTCCTCTTCCGAGCCGCCGTGGGCGGTCGGATCGAGCAGCGGCTCGAGCACTTCGAGGAACTCGACGATCGAGCCCGGCCAGCCGTGGGTCATGACCAGCGGCGCTGCCCCTCGGTGCTTCGAGCGCAGGTGGAGGAAGTGGATGCCCAGCCCTTCGATCTCGGTCCTGAACTGGTCGAGATCGTTCAGGCGGCGTTCAAGACGGCGCCAGTCGTAGGAGGATGCCCAGTACTCGCACACCTCCTTCGTGTAGGCGAGCGGGATGCCCTGGGTCCAGTCGTCGACCGTCTCGCGCTCGGGCCAGCGGGTGGCGGCCAGGCGGCGGCGAAGGTCGGTCAGTTCCTCTTCGTCGATCTCGATGCGATAGGGCGTGATGTCGGTCATGCGCGGACGCTAGCACTCTAGAAGCCCAGGCGAACTCCGGCCGAGACGGTCTCGATGTCGCCGCCGATGGACTCGAAGCGCCCGACAAGACTGAGACGGCCAAGGAGCTGGAACTCTGCGCCGACGCCGTAGACCAGGTCTTCTTCGTCCAGATCGTCGAGGGTGACATCGAAGTCGTCCAGCGCGTCCTCCAGGTCGGCGCCCCACGACACGAGGCCCACCTTCGCGAAGACGGAGATGCGGCTCGTGATCGCGTACTGGGGCACGATGGCCAGCGACAGGACGTTGATCTTGCCTCGGATCGGAATGTCGGAGCACGTCACGCCCTCGGCGCAGGGCCTGACCACGCCATCGACTTCCGACAGGTCGTGATAGGCGGCCTCTACGGCGAAGTTGTCGTTGAACTTGAAGCCGATTTCGTAGGCCCGGGAGTTGCCGTCGCCATCGAGGATCTGATCGAGAGCGTCGTCGGCGTTGACTTCGACATCCGTCCGGCCGAGGTGGAAGCCGAAGTAGAACTCGCGCTCGGCGTCTGCCGGGGACGCGGTCAGCAACATCACGAGCGCGAGAGCGCCGGGCGCCGCCGCGGACAGGAAACGGGGCATCGGAGAACGGCGTTCCATCATCGTGGCCTCCCGGAAAGACGGCACAGGAAGTCGTGGGCAAAAGCATACAGGAATGGCTATAGATCGGTTCAAGGGACCGGGGCGCTCCTCGGCCGGATGGAATGAAGTAGCGTCGGCGGCCGATGAGCGATCCCGTGTGCCTGATCTCCGGCGTCGGTCCCGGCACCGGGGCGGCGCTCGCCCGGCGGTTCGGCTCCGGGGGATACCGGGTGGCGATGCTGGCCCGCAACGAAGACCGGCTGCGTTCCCTGGAGTCCGAGGTCGAGGGATCGCGCGCCTACGTCTGTGACGTCTCGAACTCCGAGGCCGTGCGCGCGACCGCCGCCAGGGTGCGTGGCGATCTCGGCGCGCCGACGGTACTCGTTCACAACGCCGTGGGCGGCGCCTTCGGCGATTTTCTGGAGATCGAGCCCGAGCAGTTGCGCGCGAACTTCGAGGTCAATGTGATGGGGCTCCTGTATCTCGCTCGGGCGCTGGCGCCGGCGATGATCGAGGCGGGGCGGGGGGCGATCATGGTCACCGGCAACACCGCCGCGCGCCGCGGCGTACCGCGTTTCGCCGGCTTCGCGCCGACCAAGGCGGGACAGCGCATCCTGGCGGAGTCGATGGCGCGGAGCCTGGGGCCCCAGGGCGTTCACGTCGCGTACTTCGTGATCGACGCGGTGATCGACCTGGAGTGGACACGGCGGCGGATGCCCGACCAGCCGGACGATTTCTTCATCAGGCCGGAGGCGATCGCGGAGAACGTCTGGTACGTGGCCCACCAGGACCCGTCGGCGTGGAGTTTCGAGGTCGAACTCAGGCCCTACGGCGAGCGCTGGTAACGGCCGGTCCGGTCGGACCGGCGTGGTAACTTGGACCGGCACATGACACGTTCCTTCCTGGCTCTCCTGAGCGCACTCCTGATCGCCGTGGGCGCCGCGGCCTGCGGTGGCGATAGCGCGACATCGGCGCCGGACGAGGCTCCGGAAGCCGACGTCGCGGTCTCCGCGGACGTCGAGGACGACGGCTGGGGACTCCGGAACGACCCTGTGGCGCAGCGGGTCGAGCCGTTCCAGATCTTCGACAACCTCTACTACGTCGGCATCGACTGGGTGTCGTGCTATCTCCTGGTGACGACGGACGGCCTGATCCTGATCGACGCGCTGTACGGCGACTTCATCGACAACGCGATCGACGGCATCCGCGCCTTGGGATTCGAGCCGTCGGATCTGAAGCATGTCCTGGTGACCCACGGCCACTTCGACCATGCCGGTGGTGCCGCCAGGTTCCAGGAGGCCTACGGTGCGAGGGTCGGCATGACCGAGGCCGACTGGGAACTGGCCGAGTCGCCGCCGAGCGACCCCCGGTACGAGATGGACGTTCCCGTGCACGACATGGTGATCGCGGATGGCGACACCCTGCAGTTGGGCGACACGGAGTTGCGCTTCTACGTCACACCCGGGCATACCGAGGGCGTTCTTTCGATGGAGTTCCCTGTGCGGGACGGCGGGGAGGAGCACCGGGCATTCGTCTTCGGCGGCGTGGGCCTGAACTTCGAGGGAGTCCACCGGACAAACCTCTACCTGGACAGCGTGGCCCGGATCCGGAGGCTCGCCGGCCAGGAGGACAATCCGATCGAAGTCAACATCACGAACCACGCCGAGATGGGGCGGATCTTCCAGCGCGCGGAGCAGTTGGCTGCGCGTGGTTCCTCGGATCCCCATCCCTTCGTCGATCCGCACGGCTATCTCGACTGGCTGGCGGAGCTGCAGCGAAACGCCGAGCACAAGCTGGTCGTCGAACGCGAGCTGGCCGGCGAGTAAGTGAAGAGCTTCGAGTTGATGCCGCGTTTCCAGAACGCGGTGGCGGGGTTCGATCTGTTTCACAGGGAGGACCCGGCGACGGCGACGGTGGACGGCGAACAGGTGCCTCGGGAGCTGGCCTACTCGCGCCGCATGGCGGCCTGGGTCGAGCGCCTCGATCCCGACGCCGGTGAGATTCTGCTGCTCGCTGCCCACTGCCAGCACCTGCGCCGCTTCAGCCTGCCGCGGACGGACTATCCCGAGGGACGCAAGGGCTATCTCGCCTGGCGGCGCGCGGCGGCGCTGGAACATGCCCGGCTTGCGGGCGCCGTGCTGCGCGATGCGGGCTACCGCCGGGAGCAGATGGAACGGGTCCAGAACCTCGTGCTCAAGCGCGCGGGCCGGAATGCGGCCGTGGAGATGCAGACCCTGGAGGACGCGGCCTGCCTGGTGTTCCTGGAACACGACCTGGAGGCGCTGGCGGGTCGTTTGGGACCGGACAAGACGGTGGAAGTGCTCGCCAGGACCTGGCCCAAGATGTCGGCCGCCGGCCGCGAGGCCGCGGCGGCGCTGAAACTGAAGCCGGAACTGCGAGCGCTCGTCGACCGCGCACTGGGTGCGCCGGCGACTCCCTAGGCAGTCCTGAGGGTCAGCCGCTCGCGCGGCTCCCCTATCCGCTTCACTTCGACCGGCGCGTCGCCATCGCGGACCCCGGCTTCGGCCAGCACCCGTCGAAAGGCGCCGGCGAGCGTCAGGGCGGTCTCCTCGTCGGAGGGAAACAGCCGATCGTTGACCCGCAACTCGAGCCTGGGGCGCTCGAAGGCGACCCGACCGCCGAGTTGAGGCTCGGCTTCGATCAGGTCGCAGGCGTGGAAGGCGCAGTCGAGCAGCGACCTGAGCCGGTCGTCGAGGCCGGCGATGCCATTGAGTTCCGCTCCCGATTCGTGGCGTCGGCTGTAGAGCAGGCCCGGCTCGCCCCGGCTCAGGTCGTAGGCGTAGATCGCGTCGTGCCCCACGAGCAGCACGCCCGGTCCCTCGTGGACGTGGCTGTAGTCGGCGACGTCGATCAGGAGTTCCGGCAGCACGCGCTCGGTGATCCAGCGGTGGAAGACCGGGATGAACTCCTCCGCCTCCACCCCGGCGGCATCGGCCGCCAGCACCTTCAGGTCGAACTTGACCAGGGTGTCGAGGGTGTGGCCCTGCGCGCCTTCCATGTCCATCAAGCGACCCTTGCGGTCTGGAGTTGGGAGATCCGCTGGTTGCAGGCGTGGGCCGCCTCGATGAACAACTGGGCTTCCTCGATCCGCCGATGCGCTTCCTCGCCGGAGTCCGTTTCGGCATCGCCGTGAACCCGGAACAGGTAGTTCGCGAACTTGGCGCCGGCGTAGGGGTCGAAGAACAGCTCGGTGTCGTAGAAGCGGGTGCGGAACTCGCCGACGATCTCGTCCGGCGCATTCCCGATGTCGATGTTCTCGGTGGTGATCAGAGCGCGCGCCGCCTGGAGCATCGCCGCGTATGCCTTCTCGGCGGCGGCTTCGGCGCCGCCCCGGTCGAGTTCGAGCAGACCCTGGAAGACCTCGCGCTCGGCGGCGGAGAGGCCGAACTCGACCGCGGTGACGACCTCGCCGGCGCACTCGCCGACGCCGAGGTCGCCGATCGTGTACTCGCGCGGATCGCCCCAGTCGGAGTAGAGGGTGCGATCCTCGAGGTACGTGGGCAGCTTCGTCAAGTCGTCGAGCAGTTGCCGGATGCGGGCTTTCCCGACCCGGGCGATGAAGCTCTGGAAGCTCTCACCCTTCTCCCGCTCGGTCACGAACAGACCGGCGATCCGTTCGACCGCTTCGGGAATGCGCTTGGCGGGCACGGCGACCACGGCGAGACCGTAGGAACCCGCGTTTTCCGTCCACTGGCCGCCGAGGATGACCTGGAAGTGGGGGATGGTGCGGCCGTCGCTCTTGCGGCTGACGCCGTAGAAGCCGATGTCGGCGACGTGGTGCTGGCCGCAGGAGTTGAAGCAACCGGAGACCTTGATCCGGAGGTCCTTCACCGCCTCGTCGGCGAGCACGCCGGTGGTCTTGATCGAGGTGGCGATGCGCTTGCGGAGTTCACCGGCGAGTCCGCGTGACGCTGAGATCCCCAGCTTGCACGTGTCGGTGCCGGGGCAGGCGGTGACGTCGACGAGGGAGGAGGCGCCGGGCTCGCCCAGGCCTTGTTCCCGCAGTTCTGCGTACAGCGCCGGCAGATCCCCCTCGCTGATGTTCCGGAGCAGGATGTTCTGCTCGACGGTGTTCCGTACGTGCCCGCCGTTGTACTGCCGCGTCGTGTCGGCCAGCGCACGTAGCTGGGTCGAGGTCAGGTCGCCGAGAGGGAGGTTGATCGCCACCGCGACGTAGCCCGGCTGGCGCTGCCGCTGGACGTTCGATCCCAGCCATTCGGCGAAGCCCTCGGGCCGCTGGCCCGGCGACAGCGCTGCGGCCGGTCGAGTCGGCTCCTCGTCCGTGACGGAGAGGTCCCCCAGATACGCGCTCCAGCGATCGTCGGCAGGCAGGATCGCCAGTTCCTCGTCGACCAGGCGGGTGAACTCCTCGATGCCCAGCTTGGCGACGAGGAACTTGACCCGTGCCCGTGCCCGGTTCCGTTTCTCGCCGAGCCGTCCGAAGACGCGGCAGACGGCCTGCGCCAGGGGCAGGAGTTCGTCCTCGCGCACGAACTCGCGGAGCACTTTCGCCTGGTGCGGCACGGCTCCCAGTCCGCCGCCGACGTAGACCTTGAAGCCGCGCTCCGCGCTCTTCGTGCCGTTGCCGGTGGAGCGGACCTGGGCCACGGCGCCGAGGTCGTGCATGTTGGCGAGTCCGCAGGCGTGCTGCTCGCAGCCGGAGAAGGCGATCTTGAACTTGCGGCCGAAGTCCTGGGCGTCCTTGTGCCCGAGCAGGAAGTACGTCAGAGCGTGGGCGTAGGGCGAGACGTCGAACGGTTCGTCGCGGCAGACGCCGGCCATCGGGCAGGCCGTGACGTTGCGCACCGAGTTGCCGCAGGCCTCCTGGGTCGTGATGCCGACAGCGGCCAGGCGCCGCATGATGTCCGGGGTGTCGTCGATGTGGATGAAGTGGAGCTGGATGTCCTGGCGGGTCGTGACGTGGGCGATGCCGTCCGAGTACTCCTCGGCGAGGTCCGCGAGGACCTCCATCTGCTCCCCATTCATGGCGCCGAACGGAATCTTGATCCGGAGCATCCCGGGGGCGTCCCATACCGTGTTCGGCCCCTTCGTCAGGTCGCCGCAGGGGTACTCGAGGGCTCGGCTCGCCGTGCCGTCATGACGTTGGCCGTTGTCGTAGCGCTGGCCGTAGACGCCGCGTCGCAGGCGGGTCTCGGCGAACACCTTGTCGTCGATCTTGCCCTGGCGCTTCTGGGCGATCTGGGTCTCGAAGATGTCGATCTCTTCGTCGAGACTGGGCGGGACGCGGCCCTTGAGGCGTTCCTTCCAGGGCGCGGTGGAGTCCACTGTTAGTTGGCTCATCGATCGGTTCTCGCTTGCTCTTCAGGGGATCGACCGTCCACTCCAGAGCAAGGCGTGGGCGGGGCCGTCGTATTCGTGACCAAAGTGGTCACATTGGTCATCATTCTACGCTTATCCGCGTCCAACGTTGCAACCGCGCTGGTCACGGAGAGGGGAGGGCGACCCCTGCTGACCGAGCCGCCGGCCCTTCCGGTCGGCTACATCAGGTCCGTGAAACGGACGGGCTCAGGGAAGTCGGCGGAGGCGGCGCGGATCTTCTCGCCGATCGCCGCCACGTCCCACGGATCCTGGTCGTTCGGCCGGCTGGCGATCTCGAGCGACTGCCAGGCCAGGAGCGACACCTTGTTGCCGCCGACCGCGAAAATGCGCCCCGTGATGTCGGCGGCGTCGTCGGTGCAGAGCCAGACGACAGCCGGCGACACCTTCTCGGGCGCCAGCGGCTCGGCGGTCGTCTCCGGCATGATGTCCTCGGTCAGGCGAGACCAGGCCGCGGGAGCGAGGAGGTTCACCGTCACGCCGTACTTCGCGCCCTCGAGCGCCAGGCAGCGCATGAAGCCGGCCATCCCGGCCTTCGCGGCGCCGTAGTTCGTCTGGCCGAAGTTGCCGAGCAGGCCCGAGGTCGAACTCGTCATGACGATCCGGCCACCGGCCTCCTGCTCGATCATCTGATCGTAGGCGGCCTTGGTGACCAGGTAGGTGCCGCGCAGGTGCACGTCGAGGACGATGTCCCACATCTCGTCGGTCATGTTCTTGAACGACTTGTCGCGCAGGATGCCGGCGTTGTTGATCGCGATGTCGAGCTTGCCGAACTCGTCCACGGCGCGCTGGACCATCGCCCGGGCGGCATCGCCGTCCGAGACCGAGCCGTAGTCGGCGACCGCCTGGCCGCCGGCGTCCCGGATCTCCTGGGCCACCTGATCGGCCATCGCGGTACCCGCGCCGGTGCCGTCGCGCGCGCCACCAAGATCGTTGACCACGACCGCGGCACCTTCCTCCGCAAGCAGGAGCGCGTGCGTGCGGCCCAGACCGCCGCCAGCGCCGGTAACGAGTGCAACCTTTCCGTCGAGCAGACCCATGATCCGTATCCCCTCCTTCGTCTCTTCGTGTTTCGCTGTGCCGAAGCGCGCGAAGTGTACCCGGATTCGGCGTTGGCTACTGCCGCCTCCAGTGACGTCGTGGAGGAGGGTCGGTGCGCCGGCCTTCTGGCCGGCATCCGGGCCGAAGCCGCGAAGCGGCGAGGCGATGCAGCTTGTGACGCCTGTGTCAGTAGAGTCCTGTGGATGAGTAGCTCGACACTGGGACCACTTGCAGGTGGTGTGGCTGCTACGTGCCTCCTCGTTGTCGCGAACGGAGTCTCCGCACGTCCGCCTCAGCACCAGGAAGAGCCCAGTGCGGCGATGTTGTTGCGCCAGGCCAGCCTCCACGAGTCTCGTGGCGACTACGAGGCGGCCATTGCCGGCTATGACCGGGCGATCGAGGTCGAGCCGCGGAACTGGCAGCTCTATCTGTTGCGGGGATCGGCACGGTTCAAGGATGGCCGGATCGAAGCCTCGATCGAGGATTTAGACCAGGTCGTGGCTCTGGAGCCTTCACAGGACCCGTAACTGTGGCAGCGCGGCATCTCGTACTACTACGCCGGCCGGTTCGCCGACTGCCGGGGCCAGTTCGAGCGGCACCGGCTGGTCAATCCGAACGACGTCGAGAACGCGGTGTGGCACCTGCTCTGCGTTGCCGCCGAGGACGGCCTGGAGGCCGCGCGGGAGGGGATGCTGCCGGTCGGCCCGGATGGTCGCCGGCCGATGAAGGAGATCGACGCGCTGTTCCGAGGCAAGGGGAGTGTCGAGGAGGTCGAGGCCGCGGTGCGGGAAGAGGGTTCCGGCGCGCGCTTCTACGCCGATCTGTACCTGGGGCTCTACTACGAACTCGTGGGCGAGGCGGAGAAAGCCGCGGCCGCGATCGAGCGCGCCGCGTCGCTACCCAACCGTGGCTACATGGTGGAGGTGGCGCGGGTGCACCGCGGCCTGAGTCCCTAACCTGCTTCGCCCGCGATGGCCCACAGGTGGCCGTCGGTGCGGATGTACCAGACGCCGCCGACGAGGGCGGGCGAGGCGATCGTCCGTTCGCCGATCCGGTTGACGTGGAGGAGTTCGAAGTCCGGCCCTTCCTTGATGACGAAGGTTTCGCCGTTGTCGTTCGTGAAGAAGACCTTGCCGCCGAAGGCGACCGGGGCGGCGGAGAAGCCCTCGCGCATCCTCTCGCCCAGGCGTTCCTGCCAGAGCACTTCGCCGGTCTTCGCTTCGTAGACGGTGATCACGCTGGCCATGTCATTGACCATGTAGAGGTAGTCGCCGACCAGCATCGGAGCGACGACGAAGGGCGAGCCCTTGGCCGCGGTCCAGACGATGCGGTTGTCGGTCACGTCGCCGTTGCCGCCGGGACGGATCGCCAGGGTCGGGCCGGCTCGGCCGGAGGTACTGAACAGCAGGTCGTGGCCGACCACGGGGCTCGGGATGACCTCGAAGGTCGTGCCGCCGGCGCGCCACAGCTCGCGGCCGTCGTCCGGCGCGTAGGCGATCACGTGGTGCTGGCTGTTGACGATGATCTCGTCGCGCTCTTCGCCGTCATCGGTCGTGACCGAGATCGCGGCCGGCGAACTCCAGCCGACCTGGGTGTCCCGTTCGGTGCGCCACAGTTCCTCTCCGGTGCGGCGATCGAACGCAGCGATGAAGGACGGGGAGCGCTGCTGTTCCTGCACGACGATCAGCCGCTCGCCGAGCAGAAGCGGCGACGAGGCGGTGCCGTGGAAGGCGTTCAACTCGCCGAAGGACTCGTGCCAGACGATCTCGCCGTCCATGTCGAGCGCCAGCAGGCCGTGGTTGCCGAGGTAGGCGTAGACGCGCTCGCCGTCGGCAGTGGGGGTCGACGAGGCGTGGCCGTTCTTCGGGTAGGCACGCTCGGGATTGGCTTCGGGCGCCGCGGTGGTCCAGAGCTGCTTTCCCGTTTCCCGGTCGAAGGCGAGCACGGAGCGTCTGGCGCCGGCCGCCTCGGCGGTCGTCAGAAAGATGCGGTCGTCCCAGACGATCGGCGAGGAGTTGCCCTTGCCGGGGACGGCGACCTTCCAGCGCACGTTCTCCTCCGGCCCCCAACGGTCGACATAGCCAGTGCCCGTGACTTCGCCCTGGCCGCTCGGACCGCGCCACTGCGGCCAGGTGGTGGCCGGGTCGGCGTCCGCCGGCGTCATCCGCGCCCTTTCGTTGGCGAGGGCGGGGTCTGCGGCAAGCGCCGTGAGGAGGAAGGCGAAGGCGAACAGGCTGATCGGCGTGATGCGAAGCATGCTTGAAGAAGTCGTGTGGCTCATGCCGGAATGATAGAACCTGCCGCGAATCGGAACCCACTGGGAGCAGCAAAGGAATGAGCGACACCTTTCGAGCGGTCGTCGTCGACAGGATCGACGATCAGCACACCGCCGGCCTCCGTGACCTGACGCTCGGCGACCTGCCCGACCACGACGTGCTGGTCGATGTCGACTACTCCACGCTGAACTACAAGGACGGCCTGGCGATCACCGGCGCGGCGCCGATCTGCCGTTCGGTGCCGATGGTCTGCGGAGTCGATCTGGCCGGCACGGTGGCGGAGTCCGCTTCGGATTCGTTCTCCCCGGGCGACCGCGTACTGGTCAACGGCTACGGGCTGAGCGAGAGCCATTGGGGCGGTTACTCGCAGAAGGTGCGGATGAAGTCGGAGTGGCTCGTTCCGGTGCCGGACGCCTTCACCAACCAGCAAGCGATGGCGATCGGCACGGCCGGCTACACGGCGATGCTGTGCGTGATGGCGCTACAGGATCACGGCGTGACGCCGGAGAGCGGCGACGTCGTGGTCACGGGCGCGGCCGGCGGCGTGGGCTCGGTGGCGGTAGCGCTGCTGGCGCGGGCCGGCTACCGCGTGATCGCCTCGACGGGCCGCGAGGCGGAGCATGAGTACCTGAGCAGTCTCGGCGCCGCCGACTTCATAGCCCGTGACACGCTGGCCGCGAAGCCGCGGCCGATCGGCCGGGAGAGCTGGGCCGGCGCGGTCGACGTCGTTGGCTCGTCGACGCTGGCGAACCTGATCGCGCAGACCCGTTACGGCGGCTGCGTGGCCGCCTGCGGACTGGCCGGCGGCATGGACCTGCCGTCGAGCGTCTACCCGTTCATTCTGCGCGGCGTCGTTCTTGCCGGTGTCGACTCGGTGATGGCGCCGATGGACCTGCGCCGGGAGGCCTGGCGCCGGCTGGCGGCGGAGCTGCCGCCCGACCTGTTGGCCGAGATGACATCGGTCGAGCCGATGAGCAGGATCGAGGAACTGGCAGCGTCGATCCTGGCGGGCCAGACGCGCGGCAGGGTGGTCATCGACGTCAACGCGTGAGCGACCGGGAGGGAGGAGTCGAATGAACCGGGGAATGCGGCTGGGAGTCCTGGCAACGACCCTCTGCCTTGTCGTCGCCCCCGTTTCGATCGGCGCCCAGGACAGCGGATGGCCGGTGACCACCGGTGACAAGGGCGGGCAGCGCTACTCGCCGCTCGATCAGATCGACGCGGACAACGTAGGCGATCTCGAGATCGCCTGGCGCTGGTCATCGCCCGACAACGATCGGGTGGCGGAGGATCGCCGGCTGCGCAGCCGCCGGATGCAGCCCGGCGGCCACCAGGTCACGCCGATCAAGATCGGCGACCGCCTCTACGCGACCACCGGCCTGAGCCAGATCGCCGCGCTCGATCCGGCGACCGGCGAGACGGAGTGGGTCTACGATCCGGAGGCCTACGACGCCGGCCGCCCCACGAACCTCGGCTTCGTCCACCGGGGCGCCAGCTACTGGCCGGGTCGGCGAGCCGGCGATGGGGCAGAGGCTGTGCCGGCGCGACTCTTCTACGGCACCGGCGACGCCCGGCTCCTGGCGGTCGACCCGTTCACCGGTGAACCGGTCGGCAGCTTCGGCGACGGCGGAGCGGTCGACCTGACGGAGGGACTGCGCCGCGAGGTTCGGCGGCGTCGCGCCTACGCCGTCAGCTCGCCGGTCATGGTCTGCCGCGACACCGTGATCGTGGGCGCATCGATATCGGACGCTCCGAACCACCCCGACGCGCCGCCCGGCGACGTCCGCGGCTTCGATCCGGTGACCGGCGAGCTGCGCTGGACCTTCCACTCGATTCCGCAGCCGGGCGAGTTCGGGCACGAGACCTGGGAGAACGACTCCTGGCAGTACACGGGCAACGCCAACGTGTGGACGCTGATCACCGCGGACGAGGAACTCGGGCTCGTCTACCTGCCGTTCGGCACGCCGACCAACGACTGGTACGGCGGCCACCGGCTGGGCGACAACCTGTTCGCGGAGAGCCTGGTGGCGCTCGACTGCGAGACCGGCGAGCGCAAGTGGCACTTCCAGGCGATCCGCCACGGCCTCTGGGACTACGACCTGGTGACGCCGCCCATCCTCGGCGAGGTCGAGGTCGACGGCCGGGAACTCAAGATCGCCGCGCAGCTCAGCAAGCAGGGCTTCGTCTACGTCTTCGATGCCGACAGCGGCGAGCCGGTGTGGCCGATCGAGCAGCGGCCGGTGCCCCGGAGCGCCGTTCCCGGCGAACGCTCGGCGCCGACCCAGCCGTTTCCGACCAAGCCGCCCGCATACGAGCGCCAGGGCATGCACGAGGGGCAGTTGCTCGACCTCACTCCAGAGATCCTCGAGCGGGCGAAGGAGATCCTCGAGCAGTACGACTACGGTCCGCTCTACACCCCGCCTTCGCTGCGGGGAACCTGGCAGGTGCCCGGCTGGGGCGGCGGTGCGAGTTGGCCCGGCGGCGCCTTCGACCCGGAGACCGGCTGGCTCTACGTGCCGTCCTTCAACCGGCCGGTGGTTCTGACGATCAAGAAGCCGGATCCGAACCGGTCGTCCTTCGACTACATCGGTTCCATCCAGATCAGCCCGCCGGGTCCTTTCGGGCTGCCGATCGTCAAGCCGCCCTACAGCCGGATGACGGCCTACGACCTGAACCGGGGCGAGATCGAGTGGATGCGGCCGCTGGGGCAGGGGCCGACCGGACATCCGGCGATCCGCGATCTGGAGCTGGAGCCGATGGGCTCGGGCTCGCGCGCCCACGTGTTGCTGACGCCGGAGCTGCTGTTCGTGGGACTGGAGGCCGCGGTTCACCCGGACGCCGAGATGGAGACCGAATCGATGGACCTCGAGTCGTCGGCGCTCGAGGAACTGGCCGTGGCGGACGAGGAGCAGGCGGCGATGCTCGCCGAGATCGCGGCGAGCCGCGACTGGCGTTTCGAACCGTCGACCTTCTCGGCTCTGGACAAGACGACCGGCGAGACCGTTTGGTCGGTGGAGATCGAAGCCGGCGTCGGCGGCTCGCCGATGACCTACTTGCACGGGGGCCGCCAGTACGTGGTCCTCGCCGTGGGCGGCAGCGGTGTGCCGTCGGAGTTGATCGCCTTTGCGCTGCCGGGAGAAACAGGCTGAGTTTCCGCGCGTACAATCTCCCGGGCGCGTTTCCGCACCGGGCAACGAAGGAGAACGAAGATGTGGCGAGCTGGCGAACGGACGAACCGACGGCGTTTGGCGGTTGCTGCCGCCTGCGCCTTCCTGCTGGCATCGGTAGGGGGAGCGGCGATGGGCAGTGATCTGATGGATCGCGTGGAGCACGGCTACGCCGACTCGAATGGCGTGAAGATCCACTACGCCTCGATCGGCGAGGGTCCGCTGGTCGTGATGATCCACGGCTTCCCGGACTTCTGGTACTCGTGGCGGCACCAGATGGAGGAGCTGTCGAGCGACTTCCAGGTCGTCGCGATCGACCAGCGCGGCTACAACAAGAGCGACCAGCCCGACGGCGACGAGAACTACGACATGCGCTATCTGGTCGGCGACGTGGCGGCCGTGATCCGCCACCTCGGCCGCGACAAGGCGACGATCGTCGGGCATGACTGGGGCGGGGCGGTCGCCTGGCAGTTCGCGTTTCACGTGCCCCAGATGACGGAGCGGCTGATCATCCTGAACCTGCCGCACCCGAACGGCATGGGCAGGGAACTCGCGAACAACCCGGAGCAGCAGCAGAACAGCGGCTACGCCCGCAAGTTCCAGGAGGGCAGCCCCAGCGATCCGGACATCTTCTTCGGCATGCCGATGACGCCGCAGACGCTCTCCGGCTGGGTGCGCGACGAGGACGCGCGAGCGCACTACCAGGCGGCGTTCGAGCGCTCCGACTTCGACGCGATGCTCGCCTACTACAAGCGAAACTACCCGCGCGAAGGCGGGGGCGGCATCGGCCAGGCGGAGGGTCAGGAAACGCCCCGCCTCGGCATGCCGGTGCTCCAGTTCCACGGCCTGGACGACACGGCGCTGCACTCGGACGGCCTGAACAACACCTGGGACTGGCTGGACAGCGACCTGACCCTGGTCACCGTGCCGGGCGCGAACCACTTCGTCCAGGAGGACGCGGCCGACCTCGTCTCGACGACGATGAAGTGGTGGCTGTTGTCGCGGGTGGAGTAGGGCTGCCGGCGCCTGCGGCCGGCACTACCAGCGCGGTCGCGTGCTGACGTAGGCCGGGTCGTCCGTCAATTGGACGACCTGGCCCGTTTCGATCTCGATCTTCCAGATCTCCCAGTTCCCGGAGCGGTCCGACTCGAAGACGATCCAGCGGCCGTCGCGCGAGAACCAGGGGTGGCCGTCGTTGGCGTCGGACAGTGTGAGACGGCGCTGGTTGGAGCCGTCGATGTCGGCCAGGAAGATGTCGTCCGTCGGTCCGGTCTGGTTCGTCTGCCAGGCGATTGTCCGGCCGTCCGGTGAGACGGCGGGCCGGCGGTGGCGGTGGTTTCGGTCCGTCAGTGCCGTGTAGGTGCCTTGGCCGTAGCCGTCGAAGCGGATGATCCCGATCTCCATCCGCCGCTCGCCGTTCACGCTGTCGCCCTCGGCCTGGAACAGCACGGCGCGCTGGAGGCCGACGCCGTTGCCGACCCTGAGCGCGGTCGTGTTCGCGGCGTCGAGCTGCCGGCGGTCGCTCAGCTCGAAGATCAGGCCCTGGTTGAAGCCGTCGCCGTCGGGACAGTTCCGGGCATAGACGAGTTGCCGCGTGATTGGCGAGATGCTGGCGTGGTGGACGGCGCAGCCCTCGACCTCGCGCAGCACTTCGCGCTCGCCGGTAGACAGGTCCTCGCGGAAGATCCGGGCGCCGGCCTCAACGCCAGCATCGGCGTCGGTGAACTCGGCGTAGACCACGCTCCTGAGGTCGAAGGTCAGGGACGGATGGTCCAGGTGCTGCGGAACGCCCTTGCGCACCAGCCGCACGCCGCTGCCGTCGCCCTCCATGATCCAGATGTCGGCGCCGCCGTAGAAGCCGGGGACGGTGGGCGTGGCGCCGGTGTTGGCGAAGCGCTGAAAGACGATCGGCGCCGTGAACTCGGGCTCCGCCGCCGGCAGCCTAGCGCCGGCATGCTCGCCCGATGGAGGCTCCTCGTTGGCGCCGCAGCCGAGCGCCGTCGCCGCGAAGATCAGAGACGCGACGACGACGGCCGGCGAGCGGTGACGTCCGACCGCCCGCGGACGGGCGCTCGGACTGTGACGCTGGTGACGCGCGGACGCGCCACCAGGGTGACATCCGACCGCCCGCGGACGGGCGCTCGGACCGTGACGCTGGTGACGCGCGGACGCGCCACCAGGGTTCACTGGCCGGCGGGACCCGCCGGGGTCGCTGCCCTGGCGGCGCCGCTGTCGGCGGCGACATAGTCGATGAAACCGATCAGCATCTCGTCCGTCGACTCCGCGCCCCAGGTGACGTCGACCGTCGGGTCGGGGTTGTGCGGGTTGTCGGCCGAGTTGTCGAACGAAGCCGACACTTCGATCCGGGTACCGGCCGGCAACCGGAGCGGCTCGGCCAGGTCGTAGGACGTCTGCCAGTTGAAGTCGTAGCGGCTGACACTCAGCAACTCCCGCTGCTCGCCGTTGGGCAGGAAGGCGGTGTAGGTCATCGACTTGCCGCGGTAGTGCATGTGGGGCGTGAACGAGCGGACCACGACGTCCTCGTCGAAGACGTGGGTCGCCTGCGCCCGGTAGTCCGGCTCACCGGCGGGGATGTGGAACGCGGTGTTCAGGATCCAGAGGTTGACCAGTTCCCTCTCGACTTCTTCCGGCTCGGCGAACCAGAGGGCGACGCGGGTCCGGTCGGTCGCCGCCTTGCCGGTCGGGTGATAGTGGAAGTCACCGATCAGGTCCTGGCCCTTCGGCAGCAGGCGGCCGGTGCCGGGCGGGAAGTGCTGGGGCGCGAAGCCGGCGGCCCAGGCGCCGACCCAGCCTTCCTGGACCCGGCTGTTCTCGCTTGCCCGCCAGAGGATGAAGTGGTGAAGCACCGTGCGATCGTCGGCCTGAACCTCGATCGCGCGGATCCAGCGATCCTCCTCGAATCCGGTCCTGATCGGGATATCGAGGAACTCGTCCGGTCCGTCGGCGGCGACCTCGTGGGGATCGAACTCGTACACCCAGTCCGGCTCGCCGAAGGTCCACTCGCTGGCCTTCTCCGGCTTCTCGTAGACGGGCTCGTCACCGTCGCCGCGGGGCGCGCCGTTGGCCGCCCAACGGGTGATCGCCGCGATCTCGTCGTCGCTGAGGCTGATGTCGTTCGCCCACGGTCCATAGCCCGGATCGGCGTCCCAGGGCGGCATGTCGCGGTTCTCGACCGCCCTGGCGATCGAGCGCGCCCACGGCCGCGCTTCACGATAGGTGCGCAGCGACATCGGTGCGATCTCGTCGGGCTGATGGCAGGAGGCGCAGTTCTCGTGGAGGATCGGCGCGATGTCGTCGACGAAGGTCGGCTGGTCGACGTTCAGGCCGGCGGCGACGGCCGGCGCCAGCAGGAGAACGGCCGTCGAGGCGGCAACGAGGCGAGTCAGGCGGGAGGCTCGGTTCATCGGGTGCGCTCCGGAACGGTTCGAGATGTGGCCCGGATTGTAGCCGGGACGCCTCCCGCCCTGTTCCTGGTCTACCCGGTCGGCAGCGTGGCCGGCGTCTCGTTCTCGGCCGGCGTGCCAATCACCTCGCCCGGTCCCATGTTCATCCGCAGCGTGCCGTCCTCCTGGATCGAACCCTTGAGCTGCATCGTGTTGCCGGGTGTCTGCGCGGTGGCGGTCACGTCGTTGCCGTCCCAGACGATGTCGACGATCGGCGCCGGCAGCACGAGGGTGCCGAACTGGACGAACCAGCCGCCCGGGACGCCGCCGCGGGGCAGGAGCATGGCGGTCGGCTCGGGCCCCTTACCGGGCTGGCGTTGTACGTCGAAGCGCCACGCCTGGCCGGGATGGGTCTGGGCCAGTTCGGCCAGCTTGGCGAGCACCGGGCTGGCCGGCTTCGGGCTGACGCCCTCGGCGGCCACGAAGTCGACGAACCCGATCAGCATCTCGTCGGTCGACTCGGTGCCCCAGGTGACGTCGATCGTCGGGTCGGGGTTGTGAGGGTTGTCGGCCGAGTTGTCCCAGTGGGCGGTGACCTCGATCCGGGTGCCGGCCGGCAGGGCGACAGGTTCGACGAAGTTGTAGCCGGTCTGCCAGTTGAAGTCGTAGCGGCTGACGCTGAGCAGGTCCTTTTCGCCGCCGTCGGGCAGGTGCGCGGTGTACTTCATGTCCTTGCCGCGGTAGTGCATGTGGGGAGCCAGCGAGCGGATGACGACGTCCTCGGTGAACACGTGGTTGGCGCGGGCCTCGTAGTTCGCGTCGCCGGCGGGGATCCTGAACGTGGAGTTCATGACCCAGAGGTTGATCAGTTCCTTCTCGACCTGCTCGGGTTCGGCGAACCAGACGCCGATCCGGGTCTTGTCGGTCGTGGCCGTGCCGTTCGGGTGGTAGTGGAAGTCGCCGAGCAGGTTCTGGCCCTTGGGTACCAGGCGCGCTGTGCCTGCCGGAAACTCGTTGGCCTTGGCGCCGGCAGCCCAGGCGTCGAGCCAGGCATCCTGGACATCGCTGTCGGGAGCGGCGCGCCAGAGGATGAAGTGGTGGACGACCTCGCGGTCGCCCGGCTGGACCTCGACCGCCCGGATCCAGCGGTCCTGGTCCCAGCCGGTCTTGACCGGGATGATCGCGAACTCGTCGGGTCCGTCGGCCGCGACCTCGAAGGGATCGAACTCGTAGACCCAGTCCGGCTCGCCGAACGCCCAGCCGGCCTCTCGCGCCGGCGCCTCGTAGACGGGTTCGTCACCGTCGCCGCGGGGAGCGCCGCTGCCGGCCCAGCGGGTGATCGCCTCGATCTCCGCGTCGCTCAGCGAGATGTCGTTGGTGAAGGGGCCGTAGCCCGGGTCGGCGTCCCAGGGGGGCATGTCGCGGTTCTCGACCGCCCGTGCGATCGAGCGCGCCCAGGGCCGCACCTCGCGGTACGTGCGCAGCGACATCGGCGCGATTTCTTCCGGCTGGTGGCAGGAGGCGCAGTTCTCGTGGAGGATCGGCGCGATGTCGTCGACGAAGGTGGGCTGTTCCAGGTTCAGGGCGTGGCTCGCGGCGGGGACGGCGAGGACCCCGACGGCAGTGACCATGGTCGCGTGGCGGAGCAGGGGAATCCGGTTCATATCCAAGTCCTTGAGAGCGGTTTGAACGTCTTCGCGGAAACAAGACGGCCGCCGGATGCGTTTACGACTCAGGGCGTTGCACTCCGTGACCGCGATGGTTTCGACAGTACCCGACTATACGGCGCTGGTGCCTTCGGGTTGCGGCTTTCGGGGAGATCGCGGTGCTACGCTCGATGGCATGTTTCGGGTTGAATCGGCACGCAGGCGATGCTTCCTTCCGGCGGCGATTCTCCTCGTGTCGAGCCTCTGGTGGGCCGAAGGTCTGGCGGCCCAGAACGTGCTCTCCAGGGCGCTCCAGGAACGCGTGCAGGAGAATCCGCACACGACCGAAGCGGACGTCGAGGCCGGCGCGCGCGTCTTCCGTCGCAGTTGCTCGCTCTGCCACGGCGCCGACGGCACCGGTGGCGACGGCCCCGACCTGACACGCGGCGTGTTCCGTCACGGCAGCAGCGATGCGGCTCTGTTCCGCAACATCCTGACCGGCATCCCGAACACGGGCATGGGCGGCATCTACCAGCCGGACAAGTCGATCTGGCAGGTGGTGTCCTACGTAAGGTCGCTCAGCCGGGCCGTTGGCGCGGAAGTGGTGCCGGGCGATCCGAGACGTGGCCGGCTCTTGTACATGAGTCGAGGCTCCTGCTCCGATTGCCACCGGCTGAATGGCTCAGGCGGACGCATCGGGCCCGATCTGAGCGATCTGGGCTGGCGCCGTGCGCCCGAGCACATCCGCGCTTCGATCGCAGAGCCCTCCGCTGCGATCGACAGGAGCTACAGGACGGTCGAGGTCAGGACCGAAAGCGGTGCCGTCGTGCGCGGCGTGTTACGCAACGAGGACCGCTTCTCGATCCAGCTCTTCGACGAGTTCGAGAATCTAAGGTCCTTCCAGAAGGCGGAACTGGCTGCGATCGACAAGCCGGAAGAGTCCCTGATGCCGCCGCTGGGAAGCTTCTTCCGCGGCCGGGATCTGGACGATCTGGTCGCCTACCTCTACTCGCTGCGGCCGGAGTGAAGATGACGATCGGAACGAAGACCGCGGCTCTCGCCGCGTCCCTCCTGCTCGCGGCCGGGAGTGTGTCCGCCCAGCGCGATGTGTCCTACGAACGGCTGCAGGCCGCGGCCGACGAGCCGGGTAACTGGCTCATGTACTCGGGCCAGTACGACAGCCAGCGCTTCAGCCGCCTCGACGAGATCGACCGTTCGAACGCGGCGGATCTGCAGCTCCGCTGGGTTCGTCAGATGCCGACGCTTGGTCGCCTGGAAACGACGCCCCTGGTGATCGACGAAGTGATGTACGCGACGACGCCGGACAACGTCGTCATCGCTCTCGATGCCCGCACCGGCCAGCAGTACTGGTCCTACGCTCACGAGCTGCCGGATCAGCTCGCTCTCTGCTGCGGCAAGCAGAACCGGGGCGTGGCCATTCGCGGCGATCGGCTCTACATGGGCACGATCGACGCGCACCTGGTCTCCCTGGATGCGAAGACCGGCGCGGTGATCTGGGACACGGAGGTGGGCGACCCGCGCACGGGGCAGTCGATCACGGCGGCGCCGATGATCATCCGCGATCTGGTCGTCACGGGAATCGGCGGCGGCGAGTACGGCATCCGCGGCTTTCTCGACGCCTACGACGCGGACACCGGCGAACTCCGGTGGCGTACCTACACGATTCCGGGACCGGGCGAACCCGGCAACGAGACTTGGGAGGGCGACTCCTGGAAGACGGGCGGCGCGCCGACCTGGATGACGGGCTCCTACGACCCCGAACTCGATCTTCTCTACTGGGGTACGGGCAATCCGGGGCCGGACTGGAATGGCGAGGTCCGCGAGGGCGACAACCTGCACTCGGACTCCGTGCTGGCGATCCGTCCGGACACGGGCGAGATCGTCTGGGCCTTCCAGTTCACGCCCCACGACGTCCACGACTGGGACGCCTGCCAGGTGCCGATTCTGTTCGATGCGGAGTACCAGGGCGAGCAGCGCAAGCTGATGGCGTTCGCCAACCGGAACGCCTTCTTCTACCTGCTGGATCGCGAGACCGGGGAGTTCCTGCTCGCGCGCGAGTTCGCGCGACAGACCTGGGCCGAGGGGATCGACCAGGACACCGGCCGGCCGATCCGCGTGCCGAACATGTTCCCCAGCGAGGAGGGAACCCTCGTCGCGCCGACGATCGGCGGCGCCGCGAACTGGTTCTCACCGACCTACAGCCCCGATACCGGCCTGTTTTACATCCAGGCATACGACGCCGAGATGCTCTACTACATGGCCGAGGCCGAGTACGAAGAGGGCGAACTCTTCGTCGGCGGCTACGGCAAGCCGGCTGGGCCCGCCGACCAGTACGTCAGCGCGGTGCGCGCGATCGATCCGTTGACCGGCGACAGGAAGTGGGAGTACCAGGTCCAGCCCCGGTCCACGTCCGGCCTGCTCGCGACGAAGGGCGGCCTGGTGTTCGGCGGCAGCGTGGCCGGTATCTTCTACGCCCTCGACGCCGAAACCGGCGAGGAGCTCTGGCACCGCCGCCTGGGCGGCAACGTCTTCGCGGCGCCGATCAGCTACGAGGCAGGCGGGCAGCAGCATGTGACGATCGCAGCCGGCCGGGCGCTGTTCACGTTCGCGCTGCCTGCGGAGTAGGGACCCTTCCAGCCGGCGATGAAGGTCTTCCCCGAACTGCTGATCGAGGATCTTCGCGCGGAGATCGAGCCAGAGCGGTTGGGACGTCAGGCGGGGGAGCGCGGCATGCCGCCGCTGAACGCGGCGGAGGACCCCGGCCAGACCGAGATCGAGGAGTTCATCGAGGCGAAGAAGAACGACGCGGTGAGGATCCGCGACGAGCAGCTCGAACAGGTCGACAATCACCTGGACCAGCTCGACCAGGCGGTGCTCGTCGGCGACCTGGAGTCGTCGGCGCGCAAGGCCGCGACCGAGTTCAGGGAGGTGGAGCAGAGCGAACTGCAGGCGCTCAAGGGCAGCCTGCACGAGTTCGAGCGGCAACGACGGGACTTCTTCGACTTCAAGCACCGCAACGGCCTGGACCGAGAGCCGGACTACGTGAGCCAGCGGACGACTCTGTTGCTGGTTGGGCTGATCGTCCTGCTGTTCGTGATCGAAAGCGGCTTGAACGGGGCCTTCCTGGCGGTCGGCAGCGAGGGCGGGCTGGTGGGCGGATGGGGTCTGGCGCTGGGCTTCAGCGTCGTGAATCTGGTGCTGCCGGCTCTGTTCTTCGGCCCTGTGAGCCGCTACGTGAGCCACATCCATGTGCTCCTGAAGGCCGTGGGAGTGCTGGCGGTCCTGGGGTGGCTCGCGACCGCCCTCGTGCTCAACCTGGGGCTCGCGCACTTCCGCGACGCCTCGGCCGATCTGATCGAGAACATCGGGGCCGAGGCGCTGAGCCGCTTCCAGGCTTCGCCGCTGGGGCTGCAGGACGCGGAGTCGTGGCTTCTCTTCGTGCTCGGTTTCTTCTTCTCAGGCGTCGCTTTCTTCGACGGCCGCAAGCTCTTCGGCGATTCCTATCCCGGCTACTCCCGGAAGCACCGCAAGATGGAGGACGCGCGTGCCGACTACGACGATCTCTGGCAGGACGTGGTGGAGCAGTTGCGCACGATCCGGGAAGATGGCCTGGACGCGATCCGGCGCACCGCGCACCAGGCGAAGAGCCAGCCGGTCGAGCGGCGGCGCGCGCTCGAGAGCGAAACGAAACTGCTGGGCGGCTTCGACGCCCACGTCGAGCAGTTGCAGCGCTTCGGGACGATGCTGATCGAGGAGTACCGGGAGGCGAACCGCTCGGTACGTTTCGATCGCGGTACGCCCGAGGCGTACAGCAGGCCCTGGAGGATGGACCCGCCGCCGACCCACCGGCGGCGCCGGGAGCCGGTTGCGGTCGAAGACGTGGATCTGGACGGATTGAACGAACAGTACGAGTCCGCGCTGGGCCGCGTACACGGGGAGTGGGAACAGACCCGGGCACGATTGGACCTGGAGGGCTCGATTTCCGATCCGGCGGAGGCCGTTTCCGCGAATGGCGGCGGCTCGTAGGCGGCGGCACCGCCGTTCGCGGCGGGGTGACCTCTCACCGAGGGATCTAGCGATCGGCGGCGGTATCGCGGTCACAGTACTCGTGCTGCTTGTCGTGGCCGCGCGCTTCACAGTGTTCGCCCCGAAGCCGCCGGATCGCGACCCCGAGACGGGCTGTCCCGAGGCCGGGCCCGCGGCCCTGACCGCGATCCTGATCGATGTCACGGACCAGATCGGCGCGATCAGCCGTACCGACGTGCTCGCGCACCTCGACGAGTACGTCGCAGACAGCCGGGAGGATGAGATGGTCCTGGCCTACGAGGCGAAACCGGTGGGGGATGAAATCGGGGCCCCGCTGCTCTCGGTCTGCCATCCCGGCGATCCCGACGAGGCCAGCGAGTGGACGGAGAACCCCCGGTTGATCCGTCGACGCCTGGAGGAGCGCTTCGAGCAGCCGCTCGATCGTCTCTTCGCGGAGTTGCTCGGCCGGGATGCGGCGCCGACCTCGCCGCTCATGGAGAGCGTGCAGAGCGTGGCGGTATCCGTCCTTGGCCGGCACGAGTACGCGGATCTCCCGAAACGTCTGATCCTGGTCTCGGACCTGATGCAGAACACGGGCAACCTCTCCTTCTTCCGCCAGGCGGTCGACTACGACGCCTTTGCCGGGACGAACGGGGCCGGCGCGCTGGGGACGGACCTCCGGGGAACCGCGGTCGAGGTCCTGTTCGTGCAGCGGACGGCCCACCAGCGTCTGGACGGCACCCGCGGCCTGATCGACTTCTGGCAACGGTGGATCGAGGACCAGGGAGGCACCCTGAATCGGGTCGTGCGCGTCGACGGCGTGAACTGATGCCCGTCGACCCGCGGCAACGCTCGAGGGATGCCGGGCCGGGGAGCGGCCGCGGACTGTTCCTGGCGTTCTTCCTCGGCGGCGGCGTCCTCATCCTGCTGATGAAGTCGTTGACGACGAGCCCGCTTCTCGCCGTTGTGCTGCCGGTCGTCCTGATGGGCAGCTACGCCTGCCTGCTCGTGGAGTGGCCGGACCTGCGGGCGAGGTACGAATTTGCGGGCGACAACTTCTACTACCTGGGCTTTCTCTACACGTTGATCTCGCTGGCCATCTCGCTGTACCAGTTCAACACCGAGGGGGCGACGAGCTCCATCATCACGAACTTCGGTCTGGCGCTGACCAGCACGATCCTCGGTCTGGCCGGACGCATCCTCCTGAACCAGCCGCGGGACGAGGAAGAGGCGGAAGCCAGGGCGCGCGAAGACCTGGCCCGGGCGAACCGCCGTCTGCGGGCCGAGATGGAGTACTCGATCGACGAGTTCCAGCAGTTCCGCGTTGAAGCCAGACGGGTGTTCGCGCAACTCGATCAGGGCGTCACCGCCGCGGGCGCCGCGCTGGAACGTCAGCTCGAACACCTGGAGAGCGGCGCGGCCCGGTTCGGAGCACTCCGGCAGCGCGTCGCCGAGGTCGATGAAGCCGCTGCCGCGGCGGTCCGGGACATCCAGGCGCAACGGGAGCGCTTCGTCTCCGAGTCGCAGGCTGTGGGCGACTCCCTTCAGCAACTGCTCGCGAACTTCCGTTCCGTCGACTTCCGGCGGGAGTTCATCGAGGAGTTGATCGAACCGACGTCGGAGCAGTTCCGGGGATTGACGCGGGAGTTCCTGTCCGTCGCGGAGGGCTTGCGGCGCATCGAGGCGAGCCAGTTGCGGGTCATGGAGCAGAACCAGAGTGCCGTGGCGCGGCTGACGGAGATCCTCGAGGAGAACCGCCGCTTCTCCCAGGCGAACGCCCGCGCGGCAAACGGCTTCCGGAATGCGACAGACGCCCTGGTCTCCCTGCGGGCGCATATCGACCGCTACAGCGAAGGAACGCGGGCGGTCGTCGGCGAACTGGCGGCGGCGCGGCGGCAGTTGCACGACGCGCCGGAGCGGCTGGAGGCGATGAACAGTTCGCTGCTGCGCATGGCGGAGCGGCTCGACACTGTCGCGGAGGAGGGCGGCCGCCGGCGCGAGTTGCAGCGCTGGGGTCTCTGATGACGGAGCGCGGCCGGACGTTCCCGCGCGGTCTGGTCCTTGGCCTGACGATGGCCGAGATCGCCATCCTGATCATCTTCGTTCTGCTGCTCGCCCTGGCCGCCCTGCTCGCGCGCGAGTCGGACAGGCGGCAGGCAGCCGAGCGGGAACTCGTCCGCTTCGAGCAGATCGCCGCTCTGTTCGAGGCGGAGGCGCTTCCGGAGGACCCGGTGGCGCTCAGGGCGGCGTTGCGGGAGCGGGTGGATGATCACCGGGACGCCGACAGTTGGCGGGAACTCGTGCGCGAGATCGAGGCGACGCCCGGGGAGCTGCGCGAGATGGCTGAAGCGATGAACGCGGCCGCCCAGCGGGGCATGTCTCCGGCTGAAGTGCGCGACGCGATCGAGATCCGGCAGATCGGCGGCGGCTCGGACCATCCGAGCTGCTGGTACGACCGCGACGGCACGGTCGCCTATCTCTTCGACGTGGCTCTCGTTGCCAGAGGCTTCGTCGTGGACTTGGCGAGAGCTCCCCAGCATGAGGCCGAGCGCGCTCTGCTGCCCCTGGACCTCGTGCAGACCGGAAGCGTCGTCTCTCAGGCCCAGTTCCTCCGGCAGACTCGACCCGTGTACGAGTGGAGCGTCGAACGGAGTTGCCGTTTCTTCGTTCGCGCCTTCGACGCGACGGCCGCCGATCAGAAGGACCTCTACAAGCGCCGGATGGGCGCGCTCGAGTCCCGGTTCTACAAGAACGCGAACCCGACCGGGGGCCTGCCGGCGGGTCTCCGCGCCGCGCGGTGAAGGCGTCGCGAACCGCGCTTCGCACGAGGGTCGAGGAGCTCGGTCGAGCGCCTCCGGCTACGCCATCGCACCCAGGAGCAGCTGCCATCTAGAATCGCGCGAGGAGTCGACCATGAGCGCCACGCAGACCGAGCATCGCCCAGCCGCGCCGGAGGAGATCCGGGCGGAGGGCCGGGAAACGGACCGCCGGCTGAAGAAGGCGGAAGACCTGTTCACGTCGCAATGGGGACGGTTGATGGAGAGCCTGGTGAAGGGCGACCTCGTGCCGCTGCTTCAGCAACGGGGCATAGAGGTGGAGATGACGACGCAGAGAGTTGCCGCGCGTCGGAACCCGAGCACTTCGAGATCGACATCCTGGCGGCGAACGGCATAGAGGCGGTTGCGGTGGAGGTCAAGACGACGCTGAGGCCGCGGGACGTGAAACGTCTCGAGGAGAAGTTGGCGCGGTTCCGGGAGTGGCTGCCGGCCTACAGCGGTCACCGGCTCTACGGTGCCGTGGCGTACCTGGAGGCGGACGAATCGGTGGTTCGGCACGCGGAACGCCGGGGCCTGTTCGTGATCCGGGCCACCGGCAGCAGCGCGAGCATCGTGAACGAGCCGGACTTCAGACCCCGGGCTTTCTCCTGAGCCGAAGCCGGCCCGTCGGCGTCAGTCCGGCTCGCAGACGCCGCAGGGTTCGTACCGCTCCACTGCTTCGTTTCGCTTCATCGGGATCTTGCTCTTGCTCAGGAAGCGGCAGCCTTCCCTGTGGTACTTGCGACCGGTGCGGGTCACGTAGACCGTACCGGTTTCTCCGGTGGAACGCCGCGCTTCGGGCGAGGCGGACGAACGTGGGTTCGATCCGCCGACCACTTCGCCCCACAGACCTCTCCGATTGTCGCGGGCCTCTCGTTCGTACTGCCGGAACGCTTCCATGTGGCGGAACGGGAACCGTGTGTAGGCGTGCCCGTAGCCGCGGCGGATGATCTCGGCGTTCACGAACGTCCCGTCGGAAAGGTAGACGTAGGCGAGGGTGCGGCCGTAGCGATCCTGCCGTTCCTGGTCGTACTCGAGCCGCACCCGCTTCCCCTCGAGCAGCCCCTTCGTGAAGGCGCTCGCCTCCTTGCCGAAGAACTCGACGGGCCGGTTCGGGTGGACGGTCTCAGGCGTGTCGACGCCGATCAGGCGGACACGGCCCACGCCTTCGACGATGATCGTGTCGCCGTCGACGACTCGTTCCACGAGTTGGGCCGGCGCACTGGTCGCGGCCAGGAGGCCGAACAGGAACGCGACTCCATAGCGAACGGCGAGCGGATGGCGGAGCAGGGGGCGCACTTCGCGAGGGCGCAACAGGGGCGTCCATACGGAGCGGTGCCGCCGTCGAGCCCGGAGTCAAGGACGCTTGACGCTTGAACCGGTGCATTCTGCAAGCCGGCAAGGTGCTTTGTCCAGGCGGCATAGCGCGCTCAGGCCGGCCGCCGTCACCTGACGCGGGACGGCGCTACTCGGGGTACTCGGCGAAGCAGGGGATGCTCTCGTCGAGCGCGCTCCACGCTGCCTTGGAACCGACGAAGATGTTCACGGCCGGTTTGACGCCTGGGTCGGCGTCCAGCGAGCCGGCCGGAATCTGCATCCCGCCGGGATCCCGGAGCCGTGGAACCAGGCTGCCGCAGTGCCGGCAGAACGCGGTGCCCTTGATGTCCGCTTCCGGCATCTTGTAGTCGACGACCGCGTCCACGCCGCCCAGCCAGCGGAAGGCGTCCTCCGCGACGAAGAGGAACGTGCCGTAGGCGGCGCTCGTCTGACGGCGGCACCGGGAGCAGTGGCAGTTCACCATGCGCTCGGGCGGACCGTCGAACTCGTACGTTACGGCGCCGCAAAGGCAGCTTCCAGGCGTGGCGCCCGGCGTGGCCGCATCCCGAACCGGCCGCTCGATCCCGGCCGGAGCGCCCCACTTCGGCGGATACTCGTCGTGCTGCGGCAGATCGTCGACGATGGTGTGCCACGGCGCCTTCGAGCCGGCGAAGATGTGCAGCGTGGGTCGGATGCCCGGGTCCTCGGTGACGCTGCCCATGGTGACGAGGGAGACCGGACCGCCTTCCGGGTTAGCCGGTACGCCCGAACCGCAGCGCGGGCAGAAGTGGCGGAACCCGTGCTCTGACGACTGGTAGTGGACGATCTGATCAGCGCCGAGGGTCCAGCGGAAGAACTTCGGGTCGACCGCGCCGAAGCTGGCGTAGGCGGAACCGTGGAACTTCCTGCACACGGAGCAGTGGCAGTGTGCGATCTCCATCAGGTCGCCATCGACTTCGAATGCGACGTCCCCGCAGAGACAGGTGCCCGTGAGCATGACTCAGCGATCCGTGCCGCGCGGTCGGTTCTCGGTCAACAGACTGTGGAGTGCGTGTGTTGCCTCGTCGCGAAAGCCGGGGTGGGAGCCTGCGAGCGTACTCCGTTCACCAGCGTGGTGACCCGACTCCGCTACCGAAGCAGTGGCGCACCTTCCCCAGGCAGACACGAGGGCCGCCCGCAAGGGGCATTTGGAAGCTGCGCCGTCCAGAAAGGTAGCACGCTACGCCGAGTTTGACGTTCTGGCCGTTGACGCGGTAGGTTCCCGGAAACGTTACCGGAGGAGACGGTGGCCGAGCCAGCAACGAGAAAGACGTCGAAGGAACGGGTCAGGCGCCACCGCAGGAAGGCGTTGGCCGAAGGCTCGAAGAGGGTCGAAGTGACCGTGCCGGCCGAGGACGCGGAGTTGATCCGGGCGGTCGCGCGAACTCTCCGGGAAGGAGGCAAGGCGGGAACGGTGCTTCGGCGGCGGCTTGCCGACCTTGCCTCGGCGCCGCGGATCAGGACTGCGGCGGATCTGTTCGCCGCGTTGCGTTCGACGTTTCCGGCCGGCATGGAGTTGGAGTTCGAGCGCGACCGCTCTCCCGGCCGTCCGGTGGACCTGGAGTGACCTTCCTGCTCGACACGAACGTCGTCAGCGAGACGGTCAAGTCGAGGCCGGCGCGGCCGGTCGACGATTGGTTGGCGGGGCGCTTGGCGACGGATCTCTATCTCTCGGCCATATCGCTTGGTGAGATTGTCCGCGGCGCGCGCAGGTTGCGGGACGAAGGAAGGCGTCGCGCCTACGAGGTATGGATCGAACGTCAACTGTTGCGTGACTTCAGGGGTCGCATTCTTCCCTTCGACGTGGAGGCGGCGAGGATCTGGGGCGAGATACTGGCAGCCGGAGATCGCGCGGGGCTGACGCTTCCAGCCGTCGACGCGCAGATCGCGGCGGTCGCGCGCAGGCACGGCATGACGGTCGTGACGCGGAACGTCCGCGTCTTCTCGCTGATGAACGTGCCTCTGTTGAATCCCTGGTCGGAGCAGGGCGAGTAGCCTTGCGGTAGCTTCCCTGCCATGCGAGCTGGAGCGGCAGCGGCGGCGATTTGCCTGTGTGCCGCATGCCCCCTGCCGCTCGCGGCCGCGGATGGAAGTGCAGCAGCCGACGCGCACGTCGTCGTCGCGTTCGCAGCCGAGCCGACCCAGATCGACCCCACGCGGACCTCGGCCGGCGTCGACCAGTACTTCATGGCGCTCTTCTACGAGCAGTTACTGACGGCGGGCCCAGACCTCAGGCAGCGGAACTGGCTGGCCGAGTCGTGGCGGCTGTTTGAGCGCGACGGAGTGTGGCTGATCGGCGTCGAGTTGCGGCGGGGCGTCCGGTTCCACAACGGCGACGAACTGACGGCGCACGATCTCCGGTACAGCTATGTCCGCCAGCGGGATCCGAGCCTGTCGCGTCAGGCCGGGCGCTGGCGGCACGTGGACGACGTGCGCGTGCTCGGCGACCACGAACTGGAGATCGTCTTCAAGGGGCTGCCGGACTCGGCCCTGCTGCCGCTCAACCTCGACCTCTGGGCTATCCCGCGCCGGTACTACGAGGAGGTCGGGAACGAAGGCGTGCAGGCCCACCCGATCGGCACCGGGCCGTGGAAGTTCGTCTCTCGCAGTGTGCGCGAGGAGATCGTCGTCGAACGCTTCGACGACTACTGGGACTCCGACTCACTGCCGGGCATCCGCCGGCTGACGATCAAGATCATCCCCGAGGACACGACCCGGGTTGCCGCCTTCAAGACCGGCGCCGTCGACTGGATCGACGCGGTGCCTCCGGCCCAGGTCGCCGACTTCGAGCGCACGCCCGGCGTGAAGGTCGCCTCGCTGCCGACCAGCAACAACCTGTTCCTCGCCCTGAACGCTCTCGACCCGCGAAGTCCGCTGGGAGATGTCCGCGTGCGACAGGCCGTGGCGCATGCCATCGATTTCGACGCGATCATCAAGTACATCCTGCATGGGCAGGGCATCCGGACGGTCCAGGTGACGCCGGGAGCGCCGGGGCACGACCCCGCGCTGAAGCCGTACGCGTTCGATCCGGACCGCTCCCGCGAGCTGCTGCGGCAGGCCGGCTATGGCCGCGGCATCAACGTGAACTGCTACAACCTGACCACACCGCGCGAGCCGTACCTCAAGGAGGTGGGCGAGGCCATGTTCGCCTACCTGACCGCCGCGGGGATCCGCTGTCGGATCGTGCAGCTCGAGTACGGCGCCTGGATCAATCTCGGCCGCCGCGACGCCCGCCCCGAGATGGACGGCATCGCGAACTGGATGTGGGGCCACGGCGCTCTCGGTGATCCGACCGACCCGTGGGGCGGCCACCTCCATTCGTATCGGGACGGCTGGGGCTGGTACTCGTACCACGACGACCCTGAACTGGACGAGATGGTCGAGACGTTGCGCGTGACGGTCGACCCGGGGGCGAAGGAGGCGCTGATCCGCGAGATCGCCCGGCTCAAGCACGAGCGGGTAGCCGGCGGCGTGCCGACCTACCGGCCACTCGTGACCCTGGCCTGGCGGGACACGCTGCGTTTCGAGCCCTGGCCGCAGGCGAATTGGCGAATGATGCGGGACATCGGGCCGGCGGACTCGCCGGTTCCTTGATCCCGACGAGGCAATGCGCGCGTACCTGATCCGCCGTCTCTGGCAGGGCGCGGTGGCGGTGCTTGGCGCGCTCGTGATCGTCTTCGTGGCGCAGCGTCTGGCCGGGGATCCCGTAGCCCTGCTGCTGCCGATGGACGCCTCGGAAGAGGACTTCGCGGCGATGCGCGAGGCCCTGGGACTCGACCGGCCGCTCCCGGTCCAGTTCCTCGTCTTCCTGCGCGATGCGTTCACCGGCGACTTCGGCGAGTCGTACCAGTGGCAGGCGCCGGCGATGCCGCTGCTGCTCGAGCGACTGCCGGCGACTCTGGAGCTGGCGCTGGCCGGGCTCGCCTTCGCGTTGCTCCTCGCCGTGCCGCTGGGGGTGATGTCCGCCGTGTACCGCGGCCGGTGGGTCGACCGTCTGGCGAAGGTGCTGGCGCTCCTGGGACAGGCGATGCCGGGATTCTGGGTCGGCCTCCTGCTCATCCTGTTCCTGGCCGTGAAGCTCCAGTGGCTGCCCGCCTTCGGCCGCGAGGGACCGCTCCACCTCGTGCTGCCGGCGATCGCTCTCGGCTGGTACCCGGTTGCCGCGATGACGCGCACCCTGCGCTCCTCGATGCTCGACATCCTGGACAGCGACTACATCCGCACCGGTCGGGTGATGGGGCTGCCGGAACGCACCGTCATCTGGCGCTACGCGCTGCGCAATGCCGCCGTGCCCCTGGCGACGATGATCGGCGTCTACTTCGCGAACATGCTCGGCGGCGCCTTTGTCATCGAGGTCGTGTTCGCCTGGCCGGGCGTCGGGCGGGCGGTGGTCGACGCCGTCTTCGCGCGCGACTTCCCCGTAGTGCAGGCCGGCGTCCTGCTGTCGGCGGTCATCTTCGTCGTCGTGAACCTCCTGGTCGACCTGAGCTACGGGCTCATCGATCCGAGGATCCGCCATGGCTGAGCGGCGGGAAGCGAGGGTGCCCGTCGTTTCCTGCGTGGTTCTCGGCCTGGTCCTGCTGTGCGCCGTCGCGGGACCGTGGTTCGCGCCTCACGAGGCCTCCGAGATCGCGCTTGCCGAGTCGATGACCCCGCCGTTCTGGCGGGCCGGCGGCAGCCTCGACTATCCGCTCGGAACGGACATGCTGGGGCGCGACATCCTGAGCCGGATCATCGCCGGAGCCCGCGTCTCGGTGACGGTGGCGGTCTACGCCATCGCCCTCTCCGGGGGCATCGGCGCCGCGCTGGGCATCTCGGCGGGCTACTTCGGCGGGATCGTCGACGCCGTGATCTCGCGGCTGATCGACATCCAGATGTCGATCCCGGCGATTCCACTCGCCATGCTGTTCGCTGCCGTGTTGCCGCCCGGCGAGGGAATGGTGATCACGATCATCGTGCTGACCTACTGGACCTGGTATGCGCGGATCGTCCGCGGCGAGGTGCTCAGCCTGCGCGAGCGGGACTTCATTACGGTCGCCAAGGTCGCGGGCGTCTCGAGTCCCATGATCCTGATCCGGCATTTGACCCCGAACGTCCTGAACACGCTGCTCGTGCTGGCCACGCTCCAGTTCGGCAGCGTGATCGTCTTCGAGGCGGGGCTGAGCTTCCTGGGGCTTGGCATCCAGCCGCCTCAGGTGTCGTGGGGCGGCATGCTCGCCGACGGCCGCAACTTCATCGAGGTCGCCTGGTGGCTGATCACGATGCCGGGGATCGCGATCATGGCTTCGTGTCTGGCGTCGAACCTTCTGGGTGACTGGCTGCGGGACACGTTCGATCCGAAACGGCGGATCACCTAGTGGCCGGCGTGAACGAAGGTGGACTGGAAGCCTGGGGTTGGGCGCCTGACTTCGCCGAGTCCTGCGGCCGGTTTCTGGAGTCCGCGGCTTCGCCCGAGCACCTGTTCCCGGCGCGCGTGGTCTCGATATCGCGAGGCGTCTTCCACGTTGCCGCCGCGGAGGGTGAGATCGACGCCAGGGTCCTGAAGCGTGTTCGGACCTCGGTCAGCGGGCCGCCGGCAGTCGGCGACTGGGTGGTCGTCGAGTCGTTCTCGGTTCCCGGCGTCGATCCGAGGATCGTCCACGTGCTCGATCGCCGGAGCCGCCTGTCACGCAAGGCGGCGGGCGCGCGAACGGAAGAGCAGGTCGTGGCCGCGAACGTCGACGCCGTGTTCCTGGTGATGGGCCTCGACGGCGACTTCAACCCCCGGCGCCTCGAGCGCTTCGTCGCCATGGTCCGGGAGAGCGGCGCCGAGCCCGTGGCGGTGCTGACCAAGGCGGACCTCTGCGCCGACCCGGAGGCTAGGCGCGCACAGGCCGAGCAGGCGGCGCCGGCAACGATGGTCGTTGCGGTCAATGCCCTGGCGGGCGAGAACCTGGAACCGCTCGCGGAGCATCTCGCGGCTGGCAGGACGGTGGCCATGGTCGGCTCCTCGGGTGCGGGAAAGTCGACCCTGCTCAACGCGCTCTGCGGCGAAGTGGTCATGCGCACGGCCCCGGTGCGGGAGGGCGACGACCGCGGCCGCCACACGACGACTCACCGGCGGCTGGTCCAGTTACCGGGCGGCGGTCTCCTGATCGACAACCCGGGGATCCGCGAACTCCAGCTCTGGGCCGACGACGAGGGCAGCCTGGAGGAGACGTTCGACGACATCGAGGAACTCGCCGTCGGCTGCCGCTTCCGCGACTGCGGCCACGGACGCGAGCCCGGCTGCGCGGTCCAGGCGGCGATCCGGGACGGTTCGCTCGACCCGGCCCGGCTACGCAACTACAACGACCTCCGCGAGGAGCAGCGCCGGCTCGAGCAGCGCCGCGACGAAGCGTCCCGTCGCGCCGGGGAGCGAAAGCTGGGCGCCTTCTACAAGTCCGTCCAGCAGGCCAAGAAGAACCGGCGCCGGTAGCCGGCGTGGGCTACCAGGACGCGAAGCGCCGGCGCACGAGAGGCGCGGTCAGCGAGGACAGGGACTCCCTCTGGACACCGTCGGCGTCGAAGTTGTCCGGCGCGAGCCAGCGCTCGTAGCGGGAACGCAGTTGTTCCCAGTCCCGGTCGATGATCGCGAACCACGCCGTGTCGCGGTTCCGGCCGCGGAAGATCGTGGCTTGCCGGAACACGCCTTCGAAGGTGAAACCGAGGCGCTGGGCGGCCGCGATGGAGGCTGCATTCAGGCGGTCGCATTTCCACTCGTAACGCCGGTATCCGAGCCTGAAGGCGTTCCGCATCATCAGGACCATCGCCTCCGTGGCGGCCGTGGTCCGCTGCAGACGGGGTGGATAGCAGATGCTCCCGACCTCGATCGAGCCCACGGCGGGGTCGATCCGCAGATACGACGCAACGCCGGACGCTCGCCCATCCGCTCGGTCCACGATGGCGAAGTAGACATGGTCTTCGCTGGCCGCAGCGGCTTCGGTCCATGCCTGGAGGTCGGCGCATGAGCCGAACGGACCGTAGCTGAGGTAGGTCCAGATCCGGCCGTCGACATCGGCCGCGGTCGCTTCGTACAGGTCTTCGGCGTGGCGCGCGGGATCGAGAGGCTCAACGCGACAGTGGCGTCCAACGAGCGAACTGCGTGAGGGAGACGGCGGAGCGCTCCAGCCGTCGAGCGCGAGCCCGACCGGCTGGCCGAGAGGGTTCAGTATCGACTGGCTCATCGGAGAAGGGAGTGGCGGTACGTCCGCCGCAACGCGAGCCTAGACGACTCCCCCACCGGCCTCCGTATACTCCCAAGCATGTCCGTGACGCTGTTCGATCAGCCGCCGCCGACGGTTCCGAGCGAGCCGGGCCCCTATCGTCGGGCGGACTACGCCGCGCTTCCCGACGATCCCCGCTGCGAGTTGATCCATGGCAGGTTCTACGTGAGTCCGAGTCCACGCCGAGTCCACCAGTTTCTGGTTACGCAGTTCTGGCAACTGCTGCATGTCATAGCCGAAGAACGAGGCGGTGAGGCCTTGGTGGCTCCGATGGATGTCCACCTCGCGGATCACACCATCGTGCAGCCGGATGTTCTCTACGTCTCCCCGGACAGGCGGGAGATTCTCCAGGACTGGATCGAGGGCGCCCCCGATCTGGTGGTCGAGGTGCTGTCGCCGAGCACGGCGCGCATGGACCGGGTGCTGAAGCTGAACCGCTACGCCGAGGCGGGTGTCCGGGAGTACTGGCTCGTCGATCCCGTCGCCCGAACGTTCGAAATCAGAGTCAACGATGGCGGTCGCTTCGTCGCGCATGCGCCAACCGGCGGAAGCTGGACGTCTCCAGTGGTGGCCGGCGTCGAACTGGACCTCGACGCGCTTTGGTCCGCTGTCGAGCGGAAGTTCGGCTCTACCTAGAGCTACCCGAACAGCCCCTTCGCCGCCTTCGCCTCGGGCGCCAGCCAGGCCGCGACGCCGTAGGCGGCAAAGGAGATCGCCATCGCCGGGAACACCGCGTGCATGCCCTGGATGTCGAGCAGCATCCACAGCCCCAGCGTCACGCCGCCGGCGGTGAAGGACCATAGCGCTGCCGCGCCGTTGCCGCGGCGCCAGGTCAGGCCAAGGGCGAGCGAAGGCAGGAAGCAGGCGGCGTAGAGGGCGCCGGAGAAGGAGGTCAGTTCGACGATGCCGCCGGGTGGGTCGATCGCGAGAATCGCGGTGATGGCGGCGAACAGGACGACGCAGACGCGGGTGTTGCGAACGGCGTGACGGTCGTCGGCCGGCACCAGAAGGCCGAGCATGTCGCGCTGGAAGGTCGACGCCATCACGAGGAGGACGCTGTCGAGCGAGGACATGGCGGCGGAGACGAGGGCGAGGAACAGCAGGGCCTGCACGACCGGCGGGAAGATCGCCGGGTCGCTGAGCATCATCGGGATGACCTGGTCGGTGTCGGCGATGCCCTGACCGACGACGAAGTGGGCGTAGAGCCCGAGCGGCGCCAGCAGGCTGAACACGACGAGGAAACTCAGGGTCGAGACGACCAGGCCGCTCCTGGCGGCGGTCTCGGTCTCGAGGGCGTAGAAGCGCGAGAGCTGGCGCGGTTCCACGATCAGCTTGACGGTGGAAGCGAAGACGACGCCGATCAGCATCCCCAGCGGCTGGGCCGTGTCCCAGCGGACGAGCGAGCCGTCGCCGATCTGGGCCAGGTCGGCGAGCCGGCCGATGCCCCCGGCGGCGCGGGTGATCAGGAAGAACATGAGCACCGCCGCCATCGTCATCAGCATGCCCTGGACGAAGTCGGTCCGCGCCACGGAGTGGAAACCGCCGATCATCGTGTAGAGACAGACAATCAGGACGACGACGAAGAGCGACAGGCCATAGCTCAGGTCCAGGAGTTCGACCAGCAGCGAGCCGATGCCCTTGAACACCGCGGTCATGTACAGGAAGCTGGAGAAGATGACGATCAGGGCGGCGGCGAAGCGAGCCGGCCGGCTGTTGAAGCGGAAGCCGATGTAGTCCGGGATGGTCACCGAGCCGAGCGTCTCGGTCACGCCGCGCAGGCGCGGCGCCAGCCAGGCCCAGGCGACGAACGAGAGGACGACCGCCGTCGGGATGATCAGGAGCCAGGCGATGCCCGAGGCGTAGGCCCTGCCGGCGAAGCCGATGAAGCTGTTCGTGCTGGCGTAGGTGGCGAAGAAGGAGACGCCGAGGATGATGCCGCCGAGCGACCGGCCGCCGACGAGGAAGTCAGCGAGATCGCGGGTCCGACGCTGCCCGATCAGTGCGTGGTGTACGAGTACGCCCGTGTACAGGGCGAACAGGACGAGGATCAGCGCGTGTTCCCGGAGCCACATGATCGGACTTCAGGCGTGCCGGGCAGGCAGCGGCGTTCGCGGCTGCTCGAACGCCGGGATCACAGGCCCATTTGATCGAGATACCAGCCGTCGAAGATCTGGAGACAGGCCTCGCTGCCTTCGTAGGCGGTGGGGCGGTAGCCGCGGGACGCGACCCCCAACTGCGTAAGGGCGCATACCTCCCAGTCCTGGCGGTTGACGAGATGCCAGAAGTCGACCGCGTCGCTGGGATCGAAGTCCGGTGCGGCGGCCACCTCCGGGTCGAACAGCCATTCACACACCACACGCGTTCGTCCAGCCTCGATCGGCCACAGCGTGTGGGTCACGACATAGTCCCGGTGCAGGCTGATCAGCAGGTTGGGGTACACGTGGTAGTACTGCACCGAGGTCCGGTCGGTGACCTCGATCGCCGGCAGGTCGGGGCGGTTGCTTCTGCCGGTCGCCGACATCGTGTTGCAACCGTCGTTCAGCGTCATCGGGCCGCCGACGAAGAAGCGGCCGGTCTCCAGGTTGCCGCCGTTACGGTAGTCCGACACCCGGTTCAACTCCGGGTGAACGACGGCGCAGTGGTAGCACTCGTTGTAGTTCTCGCAGAGGATCTTCCAGTTCGCCTGCGCTTCGTACTCGTGGCGGTCGCCCCGGACCAATCGGCCAAGGGTGAACCGGGACAGGTCCGGCAGGTCGCCGGCGACCTCCGCAAGCGACGGCCCGTCGGCCGCGAGCGACAGGTAGAAGAAGCCGTGCAGCGCGCCGATCCGCACCGGCACGAGGCCGGCGCTGTTCGGGTCAAAGTCCTGACCCATGTGCGGCGCGCCGATCAGCCGTCCGTCGAGACCGTAGGTCCACGCGTGGTAGGGGCACTGGAAGACGTTGGCCCGGCCGGCGCACTCGTCGACCACGCGCGATCCACGGTGGCGGCAGACGTTGAAGAAGGCGGCCAGTTCCTGCGTTGTCCCCTCTGCCGTGCCGTTACCGTTCGATCCGACTCCGGCGTCGCGGGCCGCGGTCCGCACCGCGATCACCGATTCGCCGCCGATCTCGCGCGTCGCGAAGCGCCCCGGTTCGTCCAGTTCCTCGAGTCGTCCTCCG
Source organism: Acidobacteriota bacterium (assembly GCA_011525365.1). GTDB lineage: Bacteria > Acidobacteriota > Thermoanaerobaculia > Multivoradales > Multivoraceae > Multivorans. Next base: position 2,779,162 of record WTGQ01000002.1, on the reverse strand, counting down.
CACACCCACATGCGCGAGAAGATGCGCTTCATCTCCTCGTCGAAGACGGCGGGGTCGGTGTAGAGCTGACCGTCCAGGGGTCGGGGAGCCTTGCGTGGGATCATGAGAGGAATCCTAGCGCTGTTGATGTGCCATCATCCCGCCGTGCCGCGTCTCTTCCTGCTCGCCATCCTGCTCGGCGCGTCCGCGGTCCCGGTTGCGATTCAGGCCCAGGAGCCTGCGACGGCGCCGCCCGAGGAGGAGCTGGTCGCGGAATTCGACGAAGAGCTGGTGGTGGTCGGCAGCCGCGCGCGGCCGCGGTCGGTGACCGAGTCGTCCGTCCCGATCGACGCCATCCCGGTCGAGGATGTCATCAGCCAGGGCGCCAGCACGCTGGACTACCAGTTGCGGAATCTGGTGCCCTCGTTCAACGTCGCGACGCATCCGATCAGCGGCGCCGCGTCGCTGGTGCGGCCGGCCAGCCTGCGCAACCTGGCCCATGACCACACGCTCGTGCTCGTGAACGGAAAGCGCAGGCACCGCTCGGCGATCCTGGTCTGGTTCGGGGGCGTGACCGACGGCACCCAGGGACCGGACATCTCGACGATCCCCGCGACCGCGCTGCGACAGGTGGAGGTGCTGCGCGACGGCGCCTCGGCGCAGTACGGCTCCGACGCGATCGCCGGCGTCATGAACTTCCTGCTCAAGGACGCCCCGTCGGGCGGCAGCCTGGAGGTGAAGAGCGGCGTCTACGGCGCGGGTGACGGCCAGGCGTACGCGATCGCCGGCGACATCGGATTGCCGCTGGGGGAGAACGGATTCGCCCATCTGAGCATGGAGTACGGCAACGCCGACCCGACCAGTCGCAGCGTGCAACGCGCCGACGCGGCGGCTCTGATCGCCGCGGGCAACAGCCACGTCCGCGACCCGGCGCAGATCTGGGGCGACTCGGAGTACGAGGACGACCTGAAGCTGTTCGGCAACTTCGGCAAGCTGCTTGGGAACAGCGCGCAGGTCTACGGGCACGCCAACTACGCCGAGAAGACGGCGACGCAGGGCTTCTACTACCGGAATCCCAACACGCGGGCCAACATCTTCAGCCTGGACGGCGGCCGCACGCTGCTCATCGGCGACGTGCTCGACGCGCAGGACGGCGTCCGCGACGGATCGGCCGGATGCCCGACCGTGACGATCACCGACGACCGGCCGGACCAGGACGCGCTGGCGCAGGTCTTCGCCGACCCGAACTGCTTCTCCTTCCAGGAGATCGCCCCGGGCGGCTTCACGCCGTACTTCAGCGGTGTGATGACCGACATGTCGGCCGTGGCCGGGGTGCGCCGGACGACGAAGAGCGGCTTCACTTGGGACGCCAGCGCCAGCTACGGCTCTCACGAAGCGGACTTCTTCCTCTTCAACACCGTGAACGCCTCGCTGGGTCCGGAGAGTCCGCGAGACTTCGATCCGGGCATCTACCGGCAGGCTGAACTCAACCTGAACTTCGACGTCTCCTACGCGGTCTCTGAACTCGTTCACGTAGCCGGGGGCGCCGAGTGGCGTGACGAGCGCTTCACGATCCGCTCCGGGGAGCTGCCGTCGTGGCAGGTCGGACCGTACGCGGCTCAGGGGTTCGTCTCCGGTTCCAACGGTTTCCCTGGGTTCCCCGACTACACGGCGGGTACCTGGACTCGCGCCAACACCGCGGTGTACGGCGATCTGGAACTGCGGGCCCCGGACGGCCGATGGACGCTCGGCGGCGCGCTGCGATTCGAGCGCTTCGACGTCTTCGGCGACACGACGAACGGAAAGCTCTCGGCCCGCTACGCTCTGACGGACACGGTTTCCGTGCGCGGCGGCGTCAGCAGCGGCTTCCGGGCCCCGACGCCGGGTCAGCAGAACGTGTTCAACGTGCAGTCGACGATCAATCCGGAAACACTCGATCTGGTCGACAGCGCCACGGTGCCGTCGACCTTCCGCGCCGCGCAGTTCCGCGGTGGCCAGCCCCTCAAGCCCGAAACCTCGACCAACGTGACGGCGGGCCTGGTCGTCGACACCGGGCCCTTCTCGCTGACGGCGGACTACTACGACATCGACGTCCACCGGCGGCTCGCCCTGTCGCAGTTCTTCACGCTGTCGGATGAGGAGCGCGCCCTGCTGCTGTCGGAAGGCATCACTTCGGCGCGCACGCTGTCCTCGTTCCGGTTCTTCATCAACGACTTCTCCTCGCGGACGCGGGGGATCGACATCGTTTCCACCTTGGCGCCGCCGGCGCTGAGCGGCAACACGGTGTTCAGCCTGGCGCTGAACCACACGGAGACGGCGATCAGGAAGGGCTCGGAGCTGCTCGGTCCCGGCGACGTGCTGGCCCTGGAACGCGGCGTGCCGCAGACGCGGTGGAACCTGGCCGTCAAGCAGGGAATCGGGCGGATCGACCTGCTCGGACGCTTGCACTACTTCGGATCGTGGGTCGACCATCTCGACGCTCGCTCCGTGCGCCGGGCCGACGCGCCGGTGCTGAGCGGGCGGTACATCTTCGACCTGGAGTTCAGCGTCCCCCTGGTGGGTGACACCACGCTGTCGATCGGCGGCCAAAACGTCTTCGACACGTTCTCGGATCGGATGGACCTGTTCGCCGCGCAGTTCGGCCTGCCCTACAGTCAGTTCACGCCCTGGGGCCTGGGCGGCGGGTACTTCTACGCGCGCCTGCACTACCGCTGGGGCAGATAGGAGCGGCGGGCCATGCCGCGCCGGGCTCCGCAGGGAACGCAGGCCGTTCAGCGCGCGCTGGCGCTTCTCCGCTCGTTTACCCCCGGGGTGCCGGAACACCGCCTGTCGGAACTCGCGGCCACGCACGGGCTCCATCCGTCGACGGCGCATCGCCTGCTCGGCGTGCTGGAGGCGGAGGGTCTGATCGGCCGCAGTCCGGACAGCCAGGCCTACCGGTGGGTTCCGGGCGCGCCCTGCGCCGGAGATGCCGGGCCACTAACGCGCCACAACGGCCTGCGGCCGCTCGAACCGCTGCGGACGCCGTTCCACCGGCGGACGGCGGCGCTGTGCGAGAGCGGTGCGTGGCGGGACTGGTCGGGCTACACATGCGTCGAAACCTACGAGCCGACGCCTGAACGCGAGTACTGGGCGGTCCGTAACGCGGTTGGGCTGATCGACGTGTCGCCGTTGTTCAAGTACGAGATCGCGGGCCCTGAAGCAGAGCGGCTGCTGGATCGGGTGATGACCCGGGACTTCTCGAAGAGCCGCACGGGCCGGGTTGTGTACACGTCCTGGTGCAACGAGGAGGGCCACTTGCTGCAGGACGGCAACGTGCAGCGACTCTCGCGCGAACGCTTCCTGGTCAGCGCGGCGGAGCCGTGCCTTCGCTGGTTCGAGGATTGCGGCTGGGGCATGGACGTCGAAGTGCGGGACGTTTCGAAGGAGATCGGCGTGCTGGCGCTCCAGGGGCCGCGGGCGCGGGCGGTAGCCGAGGCAGCCACGACGGGAGTCGACTTCGGCGCGATGCGCTACTTCGACCTCGCGACCGGCAAGGTCGGCTCAGGCGCCGGAGACGCCCCGGCGACGGTGACCCGCACCGGCTACACGGGCGATCTCGGCTACGAGTTCTGGGTGGCCGTCGAGCACGCGGAGGCGCTTTGGGACGCTCTCGTCGAGGCGGGCCAGGACCACGGGCTGCTGCCCGCGGGCCTCCTTGCGCTCGACATGGTGCGGGTCGAAGCGGGTCTGGTGCTGATCGACGTCGACTACGTGTCCGCGTCCCACGCCGAAATCGAGGCGCTGAAGGTGACGCCGGCCGAGGCGGGACTCGGGTTCACCGTGAAGCTCGACAAGCAGGCCGACTTCGTGGGCCGCCACGCCCTCGAGCTGGAACGTGACCGTGGACCGGCCTGGGCCATGGTCGGTCTCGAGGTCGGCTGGTTCGAGCTGGAGCGGCTGTGGTCCGAGATCGACCTCCGCCCGCAGGTCGTGGGCCAGCCGGCGTCTCGGGAGCCGACGCCGGTGTTCGCCCCCGGAGGATGGCAGGTCGGCCAATGCACGAGCCGGTTCTTCTCGCCCCTGCTCAAGAAGTACATCGGCCTCGCCACGGTGCACGCCGACGTGGCCGCCCTGGGGACGGAACTCGACGTCGAGGTCGCCGTCGGCTACGGCCGCCGCCGGGCACGGGCGCGAGTTGTCCGGCGGCCGTTCTTCAATCCGCCGCGCAAGACGGCAGTCGATGCGCCGCCCGGGGTTGCCGAATGACCGATGCGATCGTGGTCGGGGCCGGCCACAACGGTCTGGTTGCAGCGGCCTACCTCGCCCGAGCCGGCCTCGACGTCGTGGTGCTGGAGTCCTCTGCCGAGATCGGCGGCGCCACCCGCAGCGAGGAGGCCTTCCCGGGCTTCCGGTTCAGCGTCTTCTCCTACCTCGTCTCGTTGCTGCGGCCGGAGGTCATCCACGAACTCGACCTGGTGCGCCACGGCCTGTTCCTCGTTCCCACCGCGAGCACCCTGAACCCGTTGCCGGGGGGAGACTGCCTGTTCCGCGAGGCGGATCCGCAGCGGACCTATCGCCACATCGCCCGCCACTCGCGGCGCGACGCCGAGGCGCTGTTCGAGTACAAGCTCGAGATGCGCCGCATGGGCCATCTGATGTACCGGCTTCAGCGGGCGGCGCCCGACGAACTGGCCGCGGCAATCGGGGACCGCGTTGGCGAGAGCGCGGAGCACCTGGACGTCGAGGTGTCGGCGGAGGTCGCCGACATCGCGCGCTACTTCCTCGACCTGCCGGCGGCCCGGTTGCGCTTGTTCGCACAGATGCTGACGATGAGTTCCGCCGACTTCCTGGGCCAGTGGTTCGAGTCCGACGTGCTGAAGGCGGCGCTCTCGAGTTCCAGCATCATCGGCTCCATGCTGTCTCCCCGCACGCCGGGCTCGGCGTACGTGCTGCTGCACCACTACATGGGCGAGGTCGACGGGGTCTACCGGGAGTGGGGCTTCCAGAAGGGCGGCACCGGCGCGGTGGCGGCGACGATCGCCAGGGCGGCGCAAAGCCACGGCGCCGAGATCCGGACGCACAGCCCGGTGGCGCGCGTGCTGGCCAGTGACGGCCGGGCGGCCGGCGTGGTGCTGGCGAACGGCGACGAGCTCCATGCCGGCGTCGTCCTGTCGTCGGCGGCGCCGCAGATCAGCCTCGGCCGTCTGCTCGACCCGGAGGACGTCCCGGGCGGCGCCGGACTCGTCGAACGGGCGGCGCGCTGGCAGAGCGGCGGTTGCGCCGGCAAGGTGAACCTCGCCATCTCCGGGCTACCGCGCTTCGAGTGCATGCCGGAGCCCGGACCTCACCTCTCGGGCGGGATCACGATCGCCCCGGGCCTCGACTACGTCGACCGGGCCTACGACGACGCAAAGTACGGCGGCTACTCGGAGCGGCCCTTCATCGACATGATCATCCCATCCGTCCTCGACCCGGACATGGCGCCGCCGGGCAAGCACGTCCTGTCCTGCTTCGTGCAGTACGCGCCGTACGAACTGGCGGCAGGCCCCTGGGACGACGGGCAGCGCGAGGCGTTCGGGGATGCCGTGGTGCGGACCCTGGCCGAGTACGCGCCCGGCATCGAGGACCAGATCCTGCACCGGCAGGTGCTCGTGCCTCCGGACATCGAGGCGATCGCCGGCATCCCGGGGGGCAACATCTTCCACGGCGAGTTGCGGCTGTCGCAGTTGTTCCTGTTGCGTCCCGACCCGGCCGCGGCGTCCTTCCGGACACCGCTGCCCGGCTACTACGTGTGCGGCTCGTCGACGCAGTTCGGCGGCGGCATTTCCGGTGGCCCGGCCCGGCTGGCCGCGCTCCGGGTCCTGGACGATCTGCGCCGGCCCGAGACAGCCGGCAGCGGCGGGGGAGCCGAGACACCTTGAACGAACGGATCGCCATCGTCGGCGGCGGCCACAACGGCCTGGTCGCCGCGGCGCTCCTGGCCCGCTCGGGCCGGGACGTCGTTCTTCTCGAGGCACGGCCGGAGTTGGGCGGGCTGGCGTCGACCCGGGAGCTCATTCCCGGCCACCGCGTCGACGCCGGCAGCCACGACCTGGGGATGTTTCGGCGCTCCGTGATGGAGGAGCTGGAGCTTTCCGGGCATGGATTGGAACTGATCGAAGCTCCTGCGGTAGCCGCGGTCCCGGCGACCGCCGAGTCGAGCGCCGTCGTTCTCTGGCCTGAAGTCGGGCGCACCGTGGAGGGGCTGGGCCGGGTGAGCCGCCGGGACGCGGCTGCCTGGCCCGGCTTCGTGTTCGAGCTGGCAGAGCGCGCGGCGGCGCTGGAGCCGCTCCTTTCCAAGCCGTTGGAACTCGCCGACATGGGGCGCCTCCTCATCGTGCCGGAAGTCCTGCGGGCGCTGTCCTCGCCGCTCGAGGAGTCGCTGCGCGAGCGATTCGAGAACCCGTCGCTGCTGGCCGGACTTTGCGGAGTGGCGCTCCCCGCGACCGGTCTGGGACCCCGCGCCAACGGGACCGGCTGGCCCTTGCTCTTCCACTGCGCCCTGGGCGGTTCCGATCGACTGGCGCCGGTGGTGAGGGCCCAGGGCGGCGCCGGGGCACTGGCCGCCGCCCTGGCCGCTTCGGCCGCGGCGTCGGGTGCGGAGATCCGGACCGGAGCTGCCGTCTCCCGGATTCTGGTGGACTCGGGCCGCGTCGCCGCCGTGCGGTGTGCCGACGGCGAACGGATCGAGGCCGGGGCCGTCATCTCGACCGCGACGCCATGCGCCACCTTCCTCGAACTGATCGGCGCGTCGCTCCTCGAGCCTCGCTTCGTGCGGCGCCTGCTCAATGTGAAGTACCGCGGCACCGCGGCGAGACTGGCACTGTCCCTCGACGGGCTGCCGGCGTTCCGCGGGCTGGAGCGGCCGGCCCTGACTGGCCGGATCGTGCTGGCGGAGCAGCCGGACGACATCGAGCGGGCGGCCGACGCCGCGAAGTACCGGCGGCTGCCGGACCGTCCGTGGATCGAGGCGGCGCTGCCGACGGCGCTCGATCCGTCGCTCGCGCCCGCGGGGCGGCACCTGTTGCTGGCGACGGTTCACCACCTGCCGTTCGACCTGGAGGGCGGCTGGGACGCGGGCGGTCCGGAGCTCCTGGCCCGGATAGCGGCCGAACTCGAGCGGTGGGCGCCCGGCATCGGCGCCCTGGTTCGGGAGCACGCGCTGCTGCTTCCCACCGACTTCGAGGCGGACTACGGCGCAACGGCCGGCGGGCTCCATCACGGCGAGATGAACCCTTCCCAGAGCCTGTGGCTTCGGCCGACGGCGTCGGCCTGGGCGGGCGAGCCGCTGCCGGTCGAAGGCCTTTGGCTGGGCGGCGCCGGTTGTCATCCGGGCGGCGGTCTGACCGGCTTGCCCGGAACGATCGCTGCGGTCTCGCTGCTCAGGGGATAACCTCGCGCGACCTGACCTGGAGATGATCGATGAAGAACTTCCTTCCCTTCGTGTTCGCGCTCGGCACGGCGCTCTGCTGGGGCCTCTACGGCCCGGTCCTGGGCAGGGCGCGTCTGGTGGACGAGTCCATGTCGCCGTTCAAGCCTTATGTCGGCATCGGCATCGCCTATCTCGTCATCGCGATCGTCGGCGGCCTGATCGGCATGAGAGTGATGGGCGACAGCTTCGAACCGACCGGGCCGTCGGGAATCTGGGGTCTCTATGCTGGCACCCTCGGCGCGCTGGGAGCCCTCTCGCTGACGCTCGCCATGTTCAGCGGTGGGGCGCGGATTCCCTACGCCGTGATGCCGGTTGTGTTCGGCGGCGCGGTCACGGTCACGGCGCTCTTCACGCTGTATCGCGGCCGAGGCCAGCTCGAGGTAAGTCCCCTGCTCTGGGTCGGCATCGGCGGCATGCTGATCTCGGTCATCCTGATCACGACGAACACGCCGCACCCCGGGCCGCCGGGCGGCGGCCACGTCGAGCAGGCAGCGGTGAGTGAGGGGGAAAGCGAAACGGGACAATGAGACGAGCGCGGGGAGGCGGATGGACGCGGTGCGCGGCATTTGCGGTTGCGTGCACCTTCGCGGCGGGAGGCGCCGCGGCGGAGGAGCGGAAGGGTTTCTATCTGAGCAGCGGCATGGGAATCCACGCCGCGCCGGGCGTCTTTCTCGTCGGCCACAGCGACGACCGAGCGAGCCGCTGCGACGAGTTCATCAATCCGCGCTACGCCGAGGTGGAAGGCTGCACGACGCCCGATCGCGGCTCCGGCGCCGGTTGGCGGACGTCGTTCGATAGCGCCCGCGGTCTGTTCGCAGGCGCCGCCCTGGGATATGACTTCGGCGGCCGGCTGCGCCTGGAAGCGGAGTACTTCCGGCGCGATTCGAAGGTCGACCAGTCGGCGCCGGTTGCCAGCGCCACCGGCGCCACGTTCGCCAAGCTGGGCGGCGAGATCCAGGTGGCGGAGGAACGGATCAATAGCGTCACTTCGGACAGCGTCTTCGCGAATCTCTACCTCGACTTCGGCGGTGGCGAGCGGTGGAGTCCCTACGTTGGCGTCGGCGTCGGACTGGGCGCAACCGAGATCGACTACGGCACCTTGTGGGCGCGGAACACGGATCCCGACTCGATTACGACCGCCGCCGGCTTGCCCAATGAGGAGGAGGTGCGCCGCAACCTGGCGGGAACGGTTACCAGCGAGACGACGACGCTCGATGACGAGCTCACCGGCTACCAGGTCATCGCGGGCCTGAACTACGCGCTCGGCGATCGCGTCAGCCTCGACTTCGAGGCGCGCTGGACCGACTTCGACGGGTTCTACTCGCTCGACGAAGACGGCTGGCGCCGGCTCCGCAGCCATCCGTCCCAGCTCCGGCTCGACGGCAGCGAGCCCGTGTCCTACTGGATGCAGACCGAGGACACGGACATCCGGGTCGTGAGCGTCAGCCTGCGCTACGACTTCTAGGAGCGAGCGCGGCCCGGAGCGGCTTCACCATGTGGGCGCCGTAGCCGACGAGAAAGAGCGCCGACGCGATCAGGTGCAGCGCGATCCAGGTTTGCCGCCAGAGGTCGCCGACGGCGGTCTGGATCAGGTATCCCGAGACGATCATCGGGGCGCAGCCCAGCAACAGGGACAGGCCGCTCCGGCGGCGGTCGCGGACGCGGCGCCGGACGTGCCGCCAGACGTGATCGCGCCAGATCAAGCCGACCGCGAAGACGAGCAGGGGCGCCGTCCAGAGGTGCAGGTGCTGGACGTGCGGCTGCCATGGGTGGCCGACGACCGCGAACTCGTCGGCCGGTACGGTGAAGTAGCGCATCCAGGCGTAGACGAGGCCCGTGCCGCCGACCAGCAACGTCGACGTGTGAACGGTCCAGGCGGTCAGGCCGTTCATGGCACGAGTTCACCCTCCCGGAAGGGCTTTTTCCTGAGCACCTGATCGAGCGCCAGGACTCTGCGGACCGCATCGGTCGTGGCGCGGGCAGTCAGCGTGGCGCCGGTCGCCGCGTGGATCGACCGCTTCAGGCGCAGCCTCGAGTCGAGCCGCAGGCTGAGGAACTGGTCGTACCAGCTCCGGCGGGGGATGTACTCCTCCGGTTCGAGGAAGGACATGACCTCCAGGCGGGCGACCCGGCCCTCGGCGTCGACCACGACCATCAGGGTCTCGGCCAGCGTGCGGACCCGGTGGACGTCGAAGTAGGCGACGCCTCCGCAATCGGAGCGGTAGCGAACGACGAGCCGGGAGTCGATCCCGGCGCTGGCCAGATCGGCTGCGCGTCGTCGTTGGTCCTGGGTCAGGTAGTGGGTCTCGCGCTCGACTGCGCAATCCGGGAAGGCGAGTTCGAGCGCTTCGTCGCGGGTCAGGAAGACGCCGCCTGCGGCCGGTTGTGGCGCCCACAAGGACAGTGCGAGGGCGCCGGCTGCCGCGGCCGCGAGCGAGGCACGGCGGCTGGTCGCGTCGAGACTCACGACGTTACGGCGCTAGAAGAGGTAGCCCATGGCCAGGTTCCACTCGTCGAACCCGGTGCCGCCGGGGTTGGTCCAGTCCTGGTAGCCGACCTTGAAGACCAGCCGGTCGATGGGCTGCCAGGCGGCGCCCCAGGTCAGGATCTCGCGATCGAAGATCGGGTCGCTCTCGAACCCGGCCGGCACGCGGACCTGGGTGTCGATCGACTCGAACCGGACGAAGGGTGACAGCGAAGCCCGCCCGCCGCGGTGGGCGAGAACGTCGTAGGCCAGTTCGAGGTAGTGCCCCTCCAGCCGCTCGCCGATCGAGTCGCTGCCCGTGATGCCCAGCGCCGCGTTCAGGCGGGCCGCGTCGGCGACGTCGCCCTGGGTCCACAGGCCGCGCAACCGGAAGCCCCGGTGACTCCAGTCGAAGTGAAAGTCGAGGATCTCGGTGCGGGCGTCGATCGTGGCGCCGGCTGGGTCGAGGAGTCCCTGGCCGGAGTTCCCGACGTAGGCGGAGACGCCGACGATCAGCCCGGGCGTCGCGGTGTAGTCGAGCCGTCCGGTCCAGGCGAAGTCCTCGGCCTGCGCCTGCGCGCCCTTCTGCCGCCCGCCGCGGAGGCCGTTGGAAGTGAAGCCGGCGCCCTTCAGGCCGTTGACCACGTAGCTCCGGTAGGAGAAGGGTCCGACATCGCCGAAGATGCCGGCGCCGTTCTCGCGCCATGTGCTGGGAATGAGCACCTGCTCGACGTACGGTCGCTCCGCGCTCGGGAAGAGAGTCGGCTCGTGCAGCTCGTTGAGCCAGCCCATCGGGAGCAGCAGGATCCCGGTGCGGAAGTTCAACTGCGGCTTCCACAGGTAGTCGACGTACGCGAACTCGACGGAGGCGCTGCCGGACTCGCTGGTCGAGGCGTGCTCGAACTCGATCTCCGAGTTGAACACCCATCGTTCGTCGAACTTGTAGCCGACGTAGACGATGGCGCGCAGGAAGTCGAACACGTCGCCGAAGCCGGTCGGTTCGCCGCCTTCGCGCTTGCTGGCGTAGCTCTCGAAGACCATCTCGCCGTAGCCGCCGATCGACAGTCCTTCCTCCACGCGATAGACCTTCGATGCGGCGATGCCCAGGCCGTAGAGGCCTTCATGGGCTTCGGCTCCAGCGGTCGCCGCGGAGCCGAGGTTGAGCTTCTCGATCTCCTCGGCAAGGACCTCGATCTGCCGCTCCAGCTCGGCCACTCGCTCGTCGGGCGCCTGGGCGGCGAGTTCGGCGATCGCCCGCCGCAGGGTCTCGATCTGCTTCTCAAGCGTCGCGACGCGCTCTTCGGTGGAGTCCTGTGCGGTCGCGGGACCGGCCGACAGGACGAGGGCTGCCGCCAATGCCATGAACAGCACCAGCGATCCCGGTCCGGCCCTTCGAGAATTGGTCTTCATCCGCTTCGCCCGCCCTCCGGTTTCGTCCGGCAGCGACGCTGCCTCTAGGCGAGGCCGGGATAGTGGATCGGATTGGTCCTATTTGTCAAGGACCGACCAGGCGCTGAGAATCGTGGCCGCTTCGCGGCCCGTTTTTCTGGCCGCCTCCGGCGGCAGCGGGTCAGAAGACCCGCGCACCGGTGCCGGCGTGAGCGAGAGACCTACTCGACGACGCGAGTGGCGTTCGCTTCCATGTCGCCGAAGTCGCTGGCGAAGCTGCCGGTGAGGGTGTCGCCATCGACAGTTCCGGAGAACGTCAAGCTGAGCGACTGCCCGCCGGCGTCGATGTCCATGGCGAAGCCGAGCGTGCCGTCGTCGTTCCAGGTCACGTCGGTGAGTTCGACGTCGCCCTGGGGCGAACTCATCGTTCCCATCAGACCGCTGGCGTCGCCGGACACGATCAGGGTGGGTTCCTGGGTGCCGAGGGGAGTCTCGATCGTCATGTTCCACGAACCGACGGCGGCGGGAAGTGCCGGCGCGCCGTAGCCGCTGCAGGCGAATGTAAGCAGGGCGGCGACGAGGGCCAGGAGCAGGGTGTAGCGGAGTTTCCCGGTTTGGGGGGTCATTGTGGCCTTTCCGGTCCCCGTCGGGACCCGTGTCGTTCAGAGCGTTGCCTGGAGCGTCCGATCGCTCCGTAGTCAGGATCGCGTAGGCGGCGAATGATAGCCGAGGAACGAGCTTTCTACTCGTTCTCCAACTGGCGGCGCATGTCGTCAAACATGGCCAGGTCGGCGAGCGATGGTTCCGGGTTGTGCAGGTCGAGGCTGGCGAGCCTGTCGCGCACGATGTCGGCGACCGCCCAGCGCATGTACGGCTTGCTGTCGGCGGGAATCGCGTACCACGGCGCGTGGCTTCTGGTGGTCGAGCGGATCGCTTCGCCGTAGGCGCTCATGTACTCGTTCCAGAACCCCCGTTCGCGGACATCGCTGATGGCGAACTTCCAGTGCTTGTCGGGACGGTCGAGGCGGCGCAGGAAGCGTGCCTTCTGCTCGTCGCGGGAGATGTTCAGGAAGAACTTCAGGATGACGGTGCCGTTGCGCGCCAGGTGCCGCTCGTGCTCGACGATCGACTCCATGCGTTGCTGCCACAGGCCGTTGGGGTCCACGTGGGGCAGGTTCTGCTTTTCCAGCAACTCGGGATGGACGCGTACGACGAGCACTTCTTCGTAGTAACTGCGGTTGAAGACGCCGATGCGGCCGCGCTCGGGCAGGCTGCGGGCGGTGCGCCACAGAAAGTCGTGGTCGAGCTCTTCGCTGGAGGGTTGCTTGAAGTTGAACACCTGGCAGCCCGCCGGGTTGACGCCGGTGAGCAGGGCGTTGATCGTGCTGTCCTTGCCGGCGGCGTCCATGGCCTGGAAGACGAGCAGCAGTGCGTAGCGGTTCTCGGCGTAGAGCAACCGCTGCTGGCGGCTGATGTCGCGCACGGCGCGCCGGCGCAACTTGCGCAGTTCGTTGTGGCCGGGCGCGTCCGGCGGCGGCGCCGTGGCCCACTCTCGCGGATCGAAGCGTTTCGTCCCCTCGGGAACCAGGTAACGCTGAGCCGGCTTCGCGGTCTCGTGGAGAACGCCTTCGGGGCCGTCTGTGGACATGAAGCGCTTAGGATACTCGCACGGATGAGCCGGGTCAGGAGATGATCGCGACGAAGCGAACCCATCGACGGGAGTTCCTCAAGACCGTAGGGGCGGCGACGGCGGGCGTGGCCGTCGCGTGCAGCCTGCGCTCCGGGCGGGATCCGGACCGCACGCCGAACGTCGTCTTCATCCTCGCCGACGACATGGGCTACGGCGACATCACCGGTCTGAACCGTGACTCGCAGATTCCGACCGCGAGCATTGATCGCCTGATTCGCGAGGGCCGCTACTTCACCGACGCCCACTCGCCCTCGGCCCTGTGCACCCCGACCCGCTACGGCGTGCTCACCGGCCGCTACTGCTTCCGCACGCGGGTCAAGCGCAGCGTGCTCTGGGGCTACAGCCGCCACCTGATCGAGCCCGAGCGCACCACGGTCGCTTCGCTCCTCAGGGACAGCGGCTACCGGACTCACTGCATCGGCAAGTGGCATCTGGGCATGGACATGCCGGCCCGGGGCGGCGGCGGATTCCCCGATGCCGACGAGGTCGTCGACCAACGCTCCTATACGGGCGACGTCGACTGGGCGGGCCGGATCGAGAACGGACCGGTCGCCAACGGCTTCGACACCTTCTACGGCATCTCGGCATCGCTCGACATGCACCCCTACATCTACATCGAGAACGACCGTTTTCTGGGGGAGTGCACGGTCGAGGACGACCTGCTCTTCGTCACCGAGGACACTCGGGAAGAGCGCTACGGCGACAACCTTGGCCCGGCCCATGCCGACTTTCGCGCCGATGAAGTCATGCCGAAGTTGACCCGGCGAACCGTGGAGACGATCGAGGCTCAGGACGCCGACGAGCCCTTCTTCGTGTTCCTGGGGCTCACTGCTCCCCACATCCCGATCGTGCCGTCGGAGAGGTTCCGCGGATTGAGCGAACTCGGGCCCTACGGCGACTTCTGTCTCGAGGTCGACGACACCGTGGGGCAGGTGCTGGATGCCCTCGACCGCAAGGGAGTCGCCGACGACACGTTGGTCATCTTCACCGCCGACAACGGATGTGCGCCCTACATCGGGGTCGAGGAGATGAACGAGCAGGGGCACTACCCCAGCTATGTCTACCGGGGCTACAAGTCGGACATCTACGAAGGCGGCCACCGCATTCCGTTCGCCGCCCGCTGGCCGAGGCGCATTCCGGCGGGAACCCGCTCCGACGAGATCGTCTGCCTCACGGACCTGCTGGCGACCTGTGCTGGCATCACCGGTACGCGGCTTCCGGAAGATGCCGGCGAGGACAGCTACGACATTCTCCCGGCGCTCGTTGGCGAGCCGCTGTCCACGCCGATCCGCGAGGCGACCGTGTATCAGGCGGGCGACGGCTCGTACGCGATCCGGCAGGGGCGCTGGAAGCTGGAGGACACGCCGAGTTCCGGCGGTTACTACCGCGTGTCGCGCGAGGAGGCCCGTGAAGCCGGCCTGCCGGAGATCCAACTCTACGATCTATTCGCGGACATCGGGGAACGGACGAACGTCTACGCCGAGCATCCCGACGTCGTGGAACACCTGACGGCCCTCCTCGAGAAGTACAAGCGCCAGGACCGCAGCGCGCCCGTGCTGTAGCGCCTTGGCTACTCCACGTTCGTGGTGGGAAGGAAACCCGCGAGCTCGTCGACAACGGGGGCGTACTCCGGCACGGAAGCCAGGTTGGTCCACTCGTTCGGGTCTGCGTCGTGGTCATACAACTCCTGGCCGCCGTCGTGGTACTCGATGTAGCGCCAGCGTTCGGTGCGGACGGAGTGGTTCCCGTATCCGTAGGTCGTCAGCACGGGTCGTGGCCATTCCGACTCGGGGTTCTCGAGCAGGGGCACGAGGCTCTGGCCGTCCAGCCCGTTTCGGGCGGGGACTCCGGCAAGCTCCACCAGGGTCGGGTAGAGATCGATCAGACTGACCGGGCGTGGACTCGTGGCGCCGCGCCGGGTTGCCGCCGGCGACGAGATGATCAGCGTCGTGCGGGTGGCCACCTCCCAGAGTGCGTGCTTCCGCCAGTGCTGCTTCTGGCCGAGATGCCAGCCGTGGTCGCCCCAGAGCACGACGACCGTGTTGCCTGCGTGCTCGCTCTCATCCAGGGCGTCCAGCAGGCGGCCGACGTGGGCGTCGACGAAGCTGATCGTGGCCAGGTAGCTCTGGACCGCCCGGTGCCACTGGTTGTGTCTCAGCACCATCGCGTGGTCCTCGCCGTGCCTGCTGAAGTTGCGGGAGTCCGAGACCGCGTACACCTCCGCCGCGAGTCTCTTTCCGAAGGCCGGGAGGTCGTTCCGGTCGGTGTCCAGCGTTTCAGGTAGCTCGATGGCGTCCAGGGGATGCATGTCGAAGTACTTCCTCGGCACGTACCAGGGCAGGTGGGGCTTGGTGAAGCCGCAAGCGAGGAAGAAGGGCTTCTCGTGCGGCTTCTGCAACTCGCCGATCGTCCAGTCCACGATCCTGACGTCGAACATCTCGGAGTCGTCCACGTCGAGCGGTCCCCAGGGCGCCCACGCGGACTCCGGGACACCTTGCTGCCGTTCGCCGATGTGCCTGGGGCCCCTGGGCCGCGGCGGCGTGTAGTACTCGTCCCAGGAGTCCGGGTCCCCGGCGCTTCTTCCGTGGAAGATCTTGCCGCCGCCCTGCGTCGAGTAGCCATGCGCCTTCAGGTACTGCATCAGGGTCACCGCGTCGGGCGGGCGCGGCGACGAGCACCGACAGAGCGATGAGCGATGCGGCGACTGGGAACCTGTGCATGCTGCCTCCCGACGTTCGAGAACCCGCCCCACTATAGGGCTGGATCGGGCCGCTAGAGTCATGGCGTGAAGCAGACCCGTCGTACATTCCTGGCCTCTTCCGCTTCGATTCTGAGTGCGGCGGCGCTGTCCGCGAGACGTCCGCGGGCAGGCAGAGCGCCGAACATCCTGCTCTGCATCTCGGACGACCAGTCCTGGCTGCACACCGGCGCGGGAGGCGATCCCGTCGTGCGCACTCCGGGCTTCGACCGGGTGGCGACGGAGGGGGTCCTCTTCCCGCACGCCTTCTGCGACGCACCGACCTGCGGGCCCTCGCGGAGCGCGCTCGTAACCGGTCAGCCGATCTGGCGGCTCGAGGAGGCCGGGAACATTCACAGCACCCTGCCGGCGAAGTTCGCCACCTACACGGAGATGCTGGAACAGGCCGGCTACGCCATCGGCCACACCCTGAAGGGCTGGGGTCCGGGACGGCTGGAGCCGGGCGGCAGGACGCGGAACCCGGCCGGAGACAGGTTCGGGGGTTTCGGGGAGTTCCTCGATGCGCGGGATGGGGAGCAGCCGTTCTGCTTCTGGCTCGGCAGCTACGACCCGCATCGTCCCTACACGGCGGGATCGGGGCAGGAGTCGGGCAAGGACCCGGCGAAGGTCGAGGTCCCGCCGCACCTCCCCGATCATCCGATCGTTCGTGACGACATCCTCGACTACTACGTCGAGGTGGAGCGTTTCGACGGGAGGGTCGAGGCCGCGCTCGAGCTTCTCGAGCAGGCGGGGGAACTCGAGAACACCCTGGTCGTGGTCACCAGCGATCACGGCATGCCGTTCCCGCGGGCCAAGGCCAGTCTGTACGACTACGGGAGCCGGGTTCCACTGGCGGTTCGCTGGGGCGATGCGATTCCCGGCGGTCGGGTCGTGGACGACTTCGTCAGCCTGAGCGACCTGGCTCCGACCTTCCTCGAGGCGGCCGGACTCGAGCCGGCCGCGGAGATGACGGCGGGCAGTCTGTTGCCGCTGCTCACCTCTTCGGCAGGCGGCCGCCTGGAGCCGGGCCGCGACGCCGCCTTCATCGCGATGGAGCGCCACGACGGCTGCCGCCGCGGCGGCAAGGGCTATCCCTGCCGCGCGATTCGTACCGGTAGCCATCTCTACATCCGGAACTTCGAACCGACGCGTTGGCCTTCAGGCTCGCCGAACGCGAAGGACTGCGCCAGGGGCATCCCCTATGGCGAGATCGATTCGTCGCCGACCAAGACGCTGATGATGGAGTCCCGAGACGAGCCCGGGATCGACCATCTGGCGGAGCTTTCCTTCGGGACACGGCCCGAGCACGAGCTCTACGACCTGCGAAGCGATCCGGGCCAGTTGAACAACCTCGCGAGCGACCCGTCGTCGCGGCCGATCCTGGAGCAGTTGCGGGATCGCCTGATGGACCATCTCGCAGCGACCGGCGATCCGCGGGCCCTGGGCCTGCCCGCGCCTTGGGACTACTACCCCTACTACGGCCGGAGAGTGAACGAGGACTGGGAGGTCGACGCGCCGCCGGGCTAGAGTTGGGGGCAACCCCCACCTCGAGGAGAAACAGATGGGCAGAGTCGACTGGTACTACCACCGCAACGGCTGAACGAGCTGCAAGAGAGCGTCCAAGTTGATGGACGCACGCGGCGCGGAGATAGCGGACAGGACTCCGGCGAGCCGGAAGCTGGGGAGGGCCGACGCGGAGGCGCTACTCGCCGACGCGCAGACCCTCTACGTGGCCAAGGGGCGCAAGCACACGGAACTGCCGGCCTCGGATCCGGGCGCGGCCGACCTGATGCTCGGGCCCACGGGCAACCTGCGGGCGCCGGTGGTCAGGGTGGGCCGCACGCTGATCGTGGGCTACCACGAAGAGGCGTTGAGCAGGGCCTTGGGCTGAGCGCCCCGGCTGACGACTCGGGCTCGCCGCTTCGCGGCGTCGCTCCGGTGCCGGCCAGAAGGCCGGCGCACCCAGTGGTTAGTTGTAGCTCAGGGGCCTGACGTCCTCCGGGTCGTCGCCCTCGAACAGCAGGCGGCCGTCGACGAAGCGGGCGCTGGGGAGCGCGACCGCCAGCACTTCGCCCAACTGCTCGACGGCGTGGACCGTCAGGGTCTCCAGTACGTCGGCGGGCAGGTCCTCCAGGTCGGCCTCGTTCTGCTTCGGCAGGACGATCTCCCGGATGCCGGCGCGTACCGCGCCCAGCACCTTCTCCTTGACTCCGCCGATCGGCAGCACACGCCCGGAGAGCGTGATCTCTCCCGTCATCGCGATGCGCGCTTTCGCCGGCCGTCCGGAGAGCGCGGAGACGAGGGCGGCGGCCATCGTCACCCCGGCTGAGGGGCCGTCCTTGGGGATGGCTCCGGCCGGAACGTGGACGTGCACGTCGGTTTCGAAGCTCCCGGACGGGATCCGCAGTGCCTCGGCGTTCGACTTCGCGTAGGTCCAGGCCGCCCGCGCCGACTCCTTCATCACGTCGCCGAGCTGGCCGGTGAGTTGGAGTTCGCCCTTGCCGCTGGTCGTCTCGACCTCAACGAACATGATGTCGCCGCCGACCGGCGTGTAGTACATGCCGGTGGCGACTCCGACCGCGTCCCGTTCGAGGGCGCGCTCCGGGCGTACGCGGGGGCGGCCCAGGAACTCCCGTACCTCGGCGGCGCCGACGTTCGTCGTCGCGACCTTGTCCGCGGCCTCGTCGGAGCCGTCGCCCGGCTCTTCAGGCGTCGACGCGAGCTTGCGCGCGACCTTGCGCACCATGCGGCCGAGTTCCCGCTCCAGTTGCCGGACGCCGGCTTCATGGGTGTAGTGGGAAATCACCTCGCCCAGCGCCCCGTCGCCGACCTCGATCTGGTCGGGCGCCAGACCACCGTTGCGCACGGCCCGGGGCACCAGAAACTGGCGGGCGATGCCGAGCTTCTCCCGTTCGGTGTAGCCCGAGAACTCGACCGTCTCCATCCGGTCGCGCAGCGGCGCCGGGATGTTCTGAGTGAAGTTCGCGGTGGCGATGAACAGGACCTGGCTCAGGTCGTAGGGGACGCCGAGGTAGTGGTCGATGAAGGCGCTGTTCTGCGCCGGGTCGAGCACCTCGAGCAGCGCGGCCGAAGGGTCGCCCTGTAGCGACGCGCCGAGCTTGTCGACCTCGTCGAGGAGAAAGACCGGGTTCTTAACCCCGGCCTGTTTCATGCCGTGGAGGATGCGGCCCGGCATCGAGCCGACGTAAGTGCGCCGGTGGCCCCGGATGTCCGCCTCGTCACGAGCGCCGCCGAGCGAGACCCGGACGTACTCGCGGCCCATGGCGCGCGCGATGGACTTCGCGATCGACGTCTTGCCGACGCCGGGAGGGCCGGCGAAGAGAAGGATCGGGCTGCGGTTGGTGCGCGGGTCTTCTTCCGGCTCTTCCCGCCGGGCCCGCCGGTCGTGCATGACCCGAACGGCCAGGAACTCGAGGATGCGGTCCTTCACGTCGTCGAGGCCGTAGTGGTCCTCGTCCAGGATGCGGGCCGCGTCGGCGAGGTCGAGCCGTTCCTCGCTCAGTTCGCTCCAGGGCAGTTCGCACACCGTCTCAATGTAGGTGCGGATGACCTGGGACTCCATCGACTCGCGGCCCATGCGCTCCAGCCGCCGGAACTCGCGTTCGACTTCCTTGCGGGCCGCCGCCGGCAGCTCCAGGTCGTCGACGCGGGCCTTGAGTTCCTCGAGATCGTCCGCGCCGTCGTCGTCGCCGAGTTCCTTGCGAATCGCCTTCAACTGCTCGCGGAGGTACATCTCGCGCTGGCGGTCGCCGAGTTCCTCCTGGACCTGGGTGTTGATGTCCTCCTGGGCGTCGAGGACCTTGATCCGCCGCTGGACCAGCGTCAGGACCCGGCGCATCCGCTCCTCGACCCCGAGGGTCTCGAGCATGGACTGGTGGTCGCTGGCCGGGAGTTCGAGATGGCCCGCTACGAGGTCGGCGAGCCGGCCGGAGTCGGTGACCGCGCGCAGCGTCTTCGTGATGACGTCGTTCGGGATACCGGATCGTGCGCCCAGCTCGGCGGCGCGGTTCCGCAGTTCCTCGTCGAGGGCGACGAAGGCGAGGTCCTTCGGGTCCACCGGCAGCAGTTCCTGCGCGGGCGACACGGTGGCGACGAGGTGCTCGTCCCCCTCGTCGATGCGCAGCACGATGCCGCGGTGGAGTCCGACGACGACCGCCTGGGTGCCGCGCAGGCCGTGCTGGAGCTGGACGACCCGGGCGACGACGCCGATCGTGTGCAGGCCGAGGGGGTCGACCTCCTCGCTCTTCTCGCGCTGGAGCAGGGCGAAGAACGTGCGCTCGGGGTGCTCGGCAGCGGCCTGAATGGCACTCAGGGTCTCGGCCCGTCCGATCTCCATCGGCATCGTGACGCCCGGGTAGACGACCATGTCGCGGAGCACGATGATGGGCAGCTCCGGCTTGGGCCCCTTTGCCCGCGTGGCGAGCGGCCCTTCAGGCAGCGCCTGTTCCCCGGGCGTCGCGTTCGTGTTCGGCTCGTGGTTCTCGTGCCGATCGTCGGGTTCAGTCATGGGTCGAGTGCCTCTCGGTTCGGGGCGGTTGTCGTGCTTGTGTCCGCCGGAACGGAGCTGACGCGGGATCTTATTCCATTTCGCTTAGGTTGTACACATCTTAGTGTTTCTTCATAAAGATCGGCTCTCCAGCGATTCCTCCTTGCGTCGCCAGCGGTCGTTCAGCCAGCTCGTCACGTCGTCCGGCTTGACGGCAGCGATCGGGCTCGTCTCCCACGCCACTTCCACGGACCCCGCGGCGCCGCCGAGGAACTCCCAGAAGGTGGAGGGTCGCGGGTAGGCAAGCGTCAGATCGACGATCGAGCCGTCGCCCGGAGCGAGCGCTTCGATCATGGCGGCGAGGCCGCCGGCGCGAGGCGGCAGCAGGTGCCGGTAGTGCCCTTCGGCGCCGTCGCGCCTGTTCGCATCCCGCTTGCCGACGGTGAAGCGCGTGCCCTCGGCGAACGAGAGGATGGCCGCGGGGGACTCGAGCAGCGCGGCTGCCGCGTCGGCCACCCGGCGGCGGTCGTCGTCGCGGCGGCCGGCCCTATCGACTCCCTGCCGCGGGCGCCGGCGGAGCACCGGGAAATCGAAGGCGAGGATGATCGGGCCGAAGATCGGCACGTACAGGAGTTCGCGCTTGCACAGGAACGTGACGATGGGGCCGCGGGTGGCGATCAGACTCTGGACCAGGAAGATGTCGGCCCAGGAACGGTGGTTCGAGAGGACGATGTGGGGCCGCGCCGGGTCGAGGTTCAGTCTGCGGACGCGCCAGGAGGCGCGGGAGACGCGCCGCAGCAGCACGTTGTCGACGCGCACGGCGGCGCGGTAGATGCCAGCGGCGGCTCGCCGGAACCACGGTCGCGTCCGCGGCGCCGCCTTGGCGGGCAGCAGGACGAGCAGCACCAGGACCCAGAAGGCCAGGTTCAGCGTGATGGCGGCGAGGCAGATCGCCGCCCTCAGGTGCTGCGGCGCCGTCAAGTCCTGCGCGGCGGCCGGAGCAGCAGCGTGTTCGTGCGGCGGACGTAGTCCCGGTAGCCGGGATCGTCGCGCCACTTCCGGTTCGCCCGCGCTTCCAGCATCCGGACGCCGCTGATCCTGGTCAGGAGCAGCCAGACGAAGACCGGCGAGACCAGCGTGGCGAGTTGCCACGCCTCGAGCGCGGGCGCCGCGATCACCGCGATGCCGATCCACAGCACGATCTCGCCGAAGTAGTTCGGGTGGCGCGACCAGGCCCAGAGCCCCGACGTGATGTACCGGTCCCGGTTCCCGGGTACGGCCCGGAAGCGGGTCTTCTGGGCGTCGGCGGTCACCTCGATCAGGAAGCCGAGAGTCCACAGGACCAGCCCGGTTGCCAGGGTCCAGTCCGACGGCGTGCCTTCGGTCGCGAGCAGCGCCGCCAGTGCCGGAGCGGCGGTCAGGGACACCCACAGGCCCTGGAGAGTCCAGGTCATCAGGAAGACGGGGAAGTTCGGCTTGATCTGGCGGAAGCGGCGATCCTCGCCGTCCCGGCGGACCCGCAGGAAGAGGAAGGGACCCAGCCGCAGCGCCCACACTCCGATGGCGGCGGCGATGACGAGCGATCGCGGGTCGAAGCCGCCGCGGATCAGCAGGGCGCCCGCGGTCAGGACCAGGAAAGTGATGCTCCCGGTCAGGTCGAAGAAGCGCTCCGTCTGGAGGAACCAGGCCGGAATGAACGCGATCCACTGGACGGCGAAGGCCGCGGCGACGACCGCCGCGAAAGCCGGCAGGCCGCCGATCTCCACGCCGCGGCTGCCTCCGGCCGCCGCCATCAGCGCCCCGGCAACGAGCGCCCCGGCGATGCCCAGGTAGGGAAGAGCCTTCGGCACGGACGGAACCTAGCAGTCAGTACGGCATGTCGTCGTCGCCGAGACCGAAGTGGTGTCCGAGCTCGTGCACCAGGGTGTCGCGCACTTCGCGCACGACGTCCGCCTCCGTGTTGCAGATCCAGAGGATCGGTAGACGGTAGATCACGACCCGGTCGGGCAGCGAGCTGTAGCCGCTGCCCCGTTCGTCGAGCGGCACGCCGTGGTAAAGGCCCAGCAGGTCGTCCTCTTCCGGGTCGAGCCCGACCAGGCGCAGGTCTTCCTCGCTCGGTTCCTCTTCCACGACGACGGCGACGTTGTCGATCAGCTCGGCGAACGCCGGCGGCAGCGTGTCCAGGGCACGCGAAAGCAGGTACTCGAACCGCGGCAGGTCGACCTCGATCATGCGGCGGCTAGCCTGTCAGGCGCCGTGCCGGACTGCTAGGGTCCCGCCCGAAAGAGCTTCCGTGACCGATCCCAGACGACGCCCGAACATGAGCGCCGACCCGCTGGCGCCGGGAGAAGCGGCCAGGAACGCCCTGACCCTTCACGAACTGGTCGTGGCCGCGCGCCGGAACCTGGACGGCAACGTCTGGGACTACCTGGTCGGCGGCGCCGAGACGGAAACGAGCGTCAAGCGGAACCGGCAGGCGCTGGACTCCGTGGCCTTCCGGCCGCGTGTGTTGACCGACGTGTCCGAAGTCCGCGCGGGCGGGTCGCTGCTTGGCCACGACCTCCGCATTCCCGTGATCCTGGCGCCGATCGGCTCGCTACAACTGTTCGAGGAAGGCGGCGGCGCCACGGCCGCGCAGGCTGCCGAGGACTTCGGAATCATGAACTTCGTCAGCTCGGTGTGCCTGCCCGGCCTCGAGGGCACGGCCGAAGCGTCCGACTCGGCCAAGGTGTACCAGCTCTACCTCGCCGACGACGAAGACTGGATGCGTGGTCTGATCCGCCGGGCGGTTGCCGCCGGCTACAACGGCTTCTGCCTGACCGTCGACACCCAGGTCTACAGCCGGCGGGAACGGGACCTGCTGAAGCGCTGGCGGCCGCCCTCGGTCGGCGAGGCGACGACCCGCGTTGCACCGCTCAACTACCAGGCGCGGATGACCTGGGACCTGGTCAAGCGGATCAAGGACGAGTTCGACATCCCGTTGATCCTCAAGGGCATCGCCACGGCCGAGGACGCGGGGCTCGCCTGCGAGCACGGCGTCGACGTGGTCTACGTTTCGAACCACGGCGGCCGCCAGCTCGACCACTGCCGCGGCACCCTCGACACCCTGCCGGAGGTCGTCGAGGAAGTCGACGGTCGCACCCAGGTCGTCGTCGATGGCGGCTTCATGCGCGGCACGGACGTGGTCAAGGCCAGGGTCCTGGGCGCCGACGCGGTCGGCATCGGCCGCCTCGAGGCCATTGCCATGGCAGCGGGCGGCCGCGAAGGCGTCGTCCGCATGCTCAGCATCCTCGAGCACGAGATAGTCACTTGTCTCGGCCTGCTCGGCGTCACCGGCTGGGACGAACTCGACGCCTCCTACCTCCACCAGGCTTTGCCGGTCGATCCTCCGACCGTCCTTGGCGCCTTTCCGTTCCTGGACCTGGACTATCCGTATCCGTAGCCGGGCTGCATGGAAGAAGCCCTGCTCCTGCGGCGGATACGGGAGGAGTTCCCCAACCTCACGTGGACGTCGCACCGGTACCTGACGCACGGCTGGGACCATGACGTCCTGATCCTCGACGAGGCGCTCGTCTTCCGGGCTCCCAGGACCCAGGCGTACCGGGATGCGCTGGCGAACGAAGCCAGGCTGCTTCGCCACCTCCGGCCGAGGGTCGACGTCGGCATTCCCGACTACGTCTACGAGTCCGCCGACGACTCGTTCGCTGGCTACAGGCTTCTCGCCGGTCGGGAGCTGGACGTCGCCACGCTCAAGCGACTCTCCGATACGGCAAGGGAACGGATAGCGGAACAGCTCGCCACGTTTCTCACCGCGGTACACGAGACCCCGAAGTCGGTCGCCCGCGAGTGCGGCGTGTCCGAGCAGGACCCGCGGAAGGACCACGAGGACCTCGTTCGTGACGTTGAAACGCTCGTGCTACCGCGTCTCGCATCGCACGAAGTCGAGGTCGTCCGTGCCTTCCTGGCCGAGTTGGCCGCCGAAGTGGAACCGGCCCGCCCGACGGCGCTGGTCCACGGCGATCTGGCCGCCGAGCACATCCTCTGGGACGCGGGCCGGCGACAGGTCAACATCATCGACTTCAGCGACCGCTCCATCGGAGACCCCGCCCTCGACTTCGCCGGACTGCTCGCCAACGGGCAGCAGTTCGCCCAAAGCGTCGTGGACCAGTACCGCGGACCGAAGGATGAGGGGAGGCTGCGGCGGGCGCAGTTGTACTTCCGCCGGATGGCACTGGAGACGATGGTGTACGCGCTGCAGGGCTACCCATGCACCTTCGAGGAAGGTCTCGCGGCGTTCAGGACGTCGGGTCGTCGCTGATCTGGACCACCATCTTGCCGGTGTTCTCGCCTCGGAAGAGGCCCATGAACGCCTCCGGGGCGTTCTCGAGGCCGGAGACGATCGTCTCGCGGTAGACGACCTTGCCTTCCGCGATCCATGAGGCGACGTCGCGGACGAAGTCGGCGCGGCGGTCCATGTGGTCGGAGACGATGAAGCCCTGCATCCTGAGGCGCTTCGGGATGATCGAGATGAGGGTCCGCGGTCCCGGGCGCGGCTCCTCGTCGTTGTAGTGGGCGATCATTCCGAACACCGGGATCCGTCCGAACATGTTCATGTGCAGCAGCACTGCCTCGAGCGTCGGTCCGCCGACGTTCTCGAAGTAGACGTCGATGCCGTCCGGACAGGTCTCGCTCAGGGACCGGTTCAGGTCGTCGTGGTAGTCGAAGGCGGCGTCGTAGCCGAGATCGGAGACCAGGTGCTCGACCTTGTCCGGCGAGCCGGCGCTGCCGACCGCGCGGCAGCCCTTGATCTTCGCGATCTGGCCGACGAGGCTGCCGACCGCGCCCGCCGCGGCCGACACGAACACCGTCTCGCCTTCCTTCGGTTCGCCCAGGTCGAGCAGGCCGACGTAGGCGGTCATCCCCGGCATGCCGAGGACGCCGAGGAACGCGGACAGCGGCGCGCCGTGGGTGTCGAGCTTCTGCAGTTCCGTCGCGTGGGCGGCGAAGTGGCTGCGCCAGCCGAAGCGGCTCGACACGAGGTCGCCCGGCGAGAGGGCGTCCGTGTTCGACTCCTCGACGACCCCCACCGCGCCGCCGTCGAGCGCCTTGCCGATGGCGAACGGCGGCGTGTAGGACTTGATGTCCCGCATCCGGCCCCGCATGTACGGATCGACCGACATGTAGACGTTGCGCACGAGCGCCTGACCGGCGCCCGCGGCCGGCATCCCGGTTTCGGCGACTTCGAAGTTCGCCGCCTCGGGTTCGCCGGCGGGACGGGAAGCGAGGCGGATTTCCTGGCTGCGTTCGGACATCTTTCGTCGTGCTCCGGAAGGGTCAGTCGATGATTGCCTGGTAGGCGAGGTTGCGGAACTCCGTGCCGTAGGTCAGGCCGGCGTGGGGGAGGATCTGAATCATGAACACGGCGACCATTTCTTCGTCGGGATCGATCCAGAAGCGGGTGCCTGCGGCGCCGCCCCAACTGTAGTCACCAGGGGAACCCAGTGCGCCGTTGATGCCCGGGTTGGTGTTGACCCGGAAGGTGAGCCCGAACCCGTCGCCCGGCCCCATCAACTGACCGACGCGTGGCATGTCGCCGATGTGGTCGGAAGACAGCAGCTTGACGGACTTCGGACTCAGCAACTGACCGCCGTCGTAGCGGCCGCCGTCAAGCAGCATCTGGACCATCCGGTAGTAGTCGGTGGTGGTCGAGACCAGGCCCGCGCCGCCGTAGAAGATCTTCGGCTTCTTGAGGTAGGAGTCCTGCGGCGGCGCGCTGGAGCGCATGACGGTGCCGTCGCCCGCTTCGCGGTCGGGCGTGTAGAGCACGGCTAGCCGATCCTCGGTGCCCGGGCGGACGTAGAACGCGGTGTCCTTCATGCCCAGCGGCTTGAAGATCTCCTCCTCGAGGAAGACGTCGAAGGTCTGGCCGGAGATGACCTCGACCAGGCGGCCCAGGACATCCATGCCGTAGCCGTAGCGCCACACCGTGCCGGGATGGTCGTGCAGCGGCGCCTGGCCCAGCTTGTCGACGAACTCCTCGAGGGTCTGGTCGCGGTTGCCGACGCCGAGTTCGGCGTAGTACATGCCTCCGCGCGCGTTGCGCGGACCGCCGTAGCTGATGCCGGCGCTATGGGTCAGCAGGTCCTGGACCGTCATGTCGCGGTTCGCGGGAACGAGCTCCATGCGCGGATCGCCGGTCGGGTCGACGCTCCATTGGGTGACTTCCAGGTCGCCGAGCGCCGGAATCCAGCGCGAGGCGGGCGTGCGCAGCGGGAAGCCGTACTTCTCGTGGAGGATCATCACGGCGACGCCGGTCACCGCCTTGGACATCGAGTAGATGCGGAAGAGCGCGTCCTTCGGCATCGGCTCCTTCGTCTCGAGGTCCCGGTAGCCGTAGGTGTTGAAGTACGCGATCTCGCCGCGCCGGGCGATGAGGCCAGTGGCGCCTGCGACCTTGCCGGCCTCTATGTAGCCGTTCATCGCCGCGTCGATGCGGGCGAGCCGCTCGGCCGAGAGGCCGACCTGCTCCGGCTTCGAGATCGTGACCTCCGGGTCGGCGGCCGCCAGCGGCGCCGCGGTTGCCAGGGTCAGGGCGAGCAGCGCTGAGACCGCAGGCCACCAGGGTGAGAGCATCCCTCGCTTCATCGTCGTCTCCTCGTACGTTGGGTCGTGAGGTGGAGGCCGATCGTAGCGTCCGACCCGGCGTCGCGCGAGTCAGAGCCTTCGTTTGCGCTGCTACAGTGCTTCGAACCCGACACCCCAGAACACGGAGCGCCGGTTGAACCGTGACGGGCCGGACCGGCTGGAGGAGTTTCCCTATGCCGGTACCGATTCCACCCTTGCGCGAGGAGAATCTGCCGGAGCGCAAGCTCTCGTTCTGGCAACTCGCGGGGCCGGGTGCGATCATGATCGGTCTGGCGATCGGGGCCGGGGAACTGGCCGTGTGGCCCTGGGTGACGGCCAAGTTCGGCGCGGTCATGATCTGGGCGGCGGCGCTCGGCGTCTTCCTTCAGCTCTGGATCAACATCGAGATCGGCCGCTGGGCGGTCGTCACGGGCGAGCACCCGTACACCTCCTACGCGCGGATGTCGATGGGGGTCATCTACGCCTTCCTGTCGCTCGGCTTCGTCGGTCTGTTCCTGCCGGGCTGGGCGCGGATGTCGGGAGCTGCGCTCAAGGCGCTCTTCTTCGGACCCGACGGCCCGGGCCCGGAGTGGTTCTGGACCGCCGTCACCTTCGGACTCATCGTCCTGATCCTGTTCGGGCCCAAGCAGATGTACAAGGCGGTGGAACGGGCGATCGGGATCATGGTGCTGGTCATCACGATCGGCCTGATCTACGTCGCGTTCTCGGTCGGCACCTGGGACGCGATCAAGGAGATGGGACGGGGCCTCGTCAACTTCGGCCACATCGAGCTGGACGACCAGTTCACCTTCGCCCGTTTCTTCGGCGCGGTGGTGTTCGCCGGCATCGGCGGCGCCGGCAACCTCTGGTACGCCTTCTACCTGCGGGACAAGAACATCGGCATGGGCGGCCGCATCCCGGTGCTGGCGAATCCCCTGCGCGTGCACAAGACGGCCGAAGTGCAGTCGGGCTACCGCTACATCGAGAGTCCCGAGAACGCGAGCCGGTTCAGGCGCTGGATGCGCTACGTGATCCAGGACCAGGTCATCTTCTTCTGGCTCGGCAACACGTTCACGATGTTCCTGTTCATGTTCGGGGCGCTCACGGTCCTGCGCCCGGCGGGCATCGTCCCCGAGGAAGGCCAGATCGTCTGGGACATGTCGGTCATCCTGGAGACCAGCCTCGGCACCTTCGGCCGCTACGTGTTCCTGCTGATCGGCATGGCGGCGCTGTTCAGCTCCCAGCTTGGCGCCGTCGACGGCGGCGCCCGCACCTGGTCCTACCTGCTCGGCTCCATGTTCAAGTTCGGCCAGAAGCGGACCCAGAGCCAGTGGTACCTGACCTTCGCGATCATGTTCATGGTCGCCGGCACCGCCTCGACCGCCTTCTTCGAGCTCACGGGCGTCTCGGCGCTCGGCTTCATCTTCAACTCCGCCCTGCTGGGCGGCTTCGCGATGGCGATCTACGTTCCGCTGACGCTTTACGTGAACCTGACGAAGCTGCCCAAGTCCGCCCGGCCGAAGCCGCTCAACATCGTGATGATGCTGATCGCGTCCGCGGTCTACGTGTCGTTCACCCTGTTCACGATCTGGGGCCTGATCTTCGGGTGATGTGAGCCTGGGAGCGGCTCGGCCCGTCGCTTCCCGGTCATGCCGCGGACTCGGCTTGCCGGGCTTGGGCCAGATCGTAGGAGCCTTGCATTCGAACCCAGTGACCGGCGTCGCTCCAGCCGAGGCGCTCCAAGGCGAGCGCCAAGCGGGGCGAGATACCCGCCCTTCCTTTGAGGACGCGCGACAGGGTGTTGCGGGCCACCCCCATTCGGGAAGCCGCGTCCGAGACGGTCCACCCTTCGGCTTCGATCGCATCCCGGAGAAGCTCACCGGGGTGTGGCGGGTCGTACATGGCGGACATGGCGGGTACTTCCAGTCGGCGCGGGCGAGGGATAGGCGGTCAGCCGGTAAACCGGAGCAAGGCGGCCCCCCAGTGGAAGCCGGCGCCGAAGGAGGTCAGCAGCACCAGGTCGCCGGGCGAGATGCGGCCCTTGGTGTGCGCTTCCCACAGTGCCAGGGGAACCGATGCCGAGCCCGTGTTCCCGTATTCCTGGAGGTTCGTGTAGACCTTCTCCATCGGCACGGACAGGTTCTTCGCGACCGCCTGGACGATGCGCAGGTTCGCCTGGTGGGGCACGATCATGGCCACGTCTTCGAGCTTCGCGCCCACGGCTTCCAGCACGTCGAGGCCGACTTCCGACATGCGATGGACGGCGTGGCGAAACACCGCCCTGCCCTCCATGATGAGCTTCAGATGCTCTTCCTTCTGCGCGTACTCGAGGCTGAACGGCTTGCGGGTGCCGCCGATCTCCAGGGTCAGGATGCTCCACTGGCTGCCGTCGGTGCCGGTCCTGGCGCCGAGGATTTCGGCCTTCTGCGGTCCGCGCTCGACGATCACGCCGGCCGCGGCGTCGCCGAACAGCACGCACGTCTCCCGGATCTTCCAGCTCACCAGACGCGTGATCAGCTCGACGCCGATGACGAGCACCCGGCGGGTGCCGGTCAGCACCCGCGAACGGGCGACGTCCATCGCCTGCACGAAGCCGGCGCAGCCGCTGCCGCCCAGATCGTAGGAAGGCACTTCGCGGGCGCCGAGCTTGCGCTGGACGAAGGAGGCCGTATCCGGCGTGTAGACCTCCGGCGTATCCGTGGCGACGATGATCTCGTCGATCTCTTCGGGGCCGATACCGCGGCTCTCGAGGGCCGATCTGGCGGCGGCCGTAGCCAGGTCGGCGGTGGACTCGTCTTCGGCTGCGACGCGCCGCCGGTGGATGCCGGTGCGTTCGACGATCCACTCGTCGGAAGTGTCCACGTACCGGGTCCATTCCTCGTTCGTCATCACTCGCTCCGGCACATAACCTCCGAAGCCGCTGATTCCTACGGCCGTGTCCGTCAAAGGGGCCTTCCTCTCATTGCCAGAAGTGGCAGGGCGTGAGCGCACGGTACCACCGTCTGCGCGGGTTGTCCCCAGGAGCCCCGAGCGCGCGATTGGCGCCGCCGCCGTCTAGTCGTCGTCGTTCAGCAGTTCCGCGATCACCTCGTCCGTGTCGGCGCCGCACACAGGCGGGGACCGGCGGTAGGTCACCGGCGTCTCCGACATCCTGATCGGGTTGGCGACGACCGGTACGCTGCCGCGGCCGGCCAGTGGGTGCGGCATCTCGATCGTCATGCCGCGCGCCTCGGCCTGGTCGGAGGTCAGCGCCTGTTCCAGGTCGTGAATCGGGCCGCCGGGGATGCCGCGGGCTTCCATGCCGGCGAGGATCTCCGCGCTGTCCAGCCGACGGAGAAGCCGTGCCAGCGTCGCCACGAGTTCATCGCGGTGGGCGAGCCGGCCGACGTTCCTGCGGTAGCGCTCGTCCTCCGCCAGTTCGGGGGCGCCGAGCAGATCGCAGAAGCGCTCGTACTGGGAGTCGTTGCCGACCGCGACGATCACGTGGCCGTCGGCGGTCTCGAAGACGCCGTAGGGGACGATGTTCGGGTGCTCGTTGCCGCGCCGCTCCGGCACCTCGCGGGAGATCAGGTAGTTCGATCCCTCGTTGACCAGCCAGGCGATCTGGGCGTCGACCAGGGCGACGTCGATGTGCTGGCCCCGGCCGGTCCGGTCGCGGTGCCGCAGCGCCGCCAGGATCGCGGTCGCCGCGTACATTCCGCACATGATGTCGGCGATGCCGACGCCGACCTTCATCGGTTCACCGTCCGGCGCGCCGGTGAGGCTCATGATGCCGCCGTAACCCTGCGCCAGCAGGTCGTAGCCGGCGCGGTGCGCGTTCGGTCCGGTCTGGCCGAAGCCGGTGATCGAGCAGTAGACGAGCCCCGGCAGCTCGTCCTTGAGGTCGTCGTAGCCGAGACCGTAGCGGCTGAGCGCGCCGACCTTGAAGTTCTCGATCAGAACGTCGGAGCGGGCGGCGAGCCGGCGGATCAGGCCGGCGCCCTCGGTGGTCGCGAGATCGATCGCGACCGATCGCTTGTTCCGGTTGGCGCACAGGTAGTAGGCGCTCTCGCTCGTGTCCTCGCCGTTGGCGTCCCTGACGAAGGGCGGACCCCAGCCGCGCGTGTCGTCGCCCCGGCCGGGACGTTCGACCTTGATCACGTCCGCGCCGAGGTCGCCGAGCAGTTGGGTGCAGGTCGGCCCGGCGAGGATACGGGTCAGGTCGAGGATTCGGAGTCCGTCGAGTGCGGGCATGGCGGCGGCGCGTCCACCGGTCGGCGCCGGACGCGGATGGCAGCCGTAGCATACGATCCTCTCTCTATGCGGAAGTTCGATGTGGTCGTCGTCGGAGCCGGGTTTGCTGGTCTCTACATGGTCTACCGTCTGCGCGGCCTGGGGTTCTCGGTCCGGGCGTTCGAGGTCGGTGACGGGGTCGGCGGCACCTGGTACTGGAACCGCTATCCGGGCGCCCGCTGCGACGTCGAGAGCCTGGAGTACTCGTACCAGTTCTCGGAGGAGCTGCAGCAGGAGTGGTCCTGGAGCGAGCGCTACTCGGGCCAGCCGGAGATCCTGCGGTACGCGAACCACGTGGCCGACCGCTTCGACCTCCGGCGAGACATCGAGTTCGGCCGCCGCGTGGTGTCTGCTCGCTTCGACGAGCAGGCTTCGGCGTGGCGGATCGAGGTCGCGCACGCGAGCGAGTCGGCCGCGGCGCCTCTCGACGGCGATGGCGCCGGCAACGGCAGAGGCGGCGAGACCCTGTTCGGCCGCTTCGTCGTGATGGCCACGGGTTGCCTGTCGGCGGCGAACCTGCCCGACTTCGAGGGCATTGACGACTTCGAGGGCGCGAAGTATCACACCGGCGCGTGGCCCCACGAGGGCGTCGACTTCACCGGCCTCAGGGTCGGCGTCGTCGGTACCGGATCATCCGCGATCCAGGCGATCCCGGTGATCGCCGAAGAGGCGGCTCACCTCACCGTCTTCCAGCGCACGCCGAACTACTCCATACCAGCTCGCAACGGCGCGATGGACCTCGAGCGGGAAGCCGAGGTCAAGGCGGAGTACCCCGCGTTCCGGGAGCGCAACAGACAGATGCCGGCCGGGCTCGGCGCCGACATGAACCCGATGCACGACGAGTTCGCGGACGTTTCCCCGGAGGAACGGCGGCGGCGCCTGGAAGAGCGCTGGGAGTACGGCGGCTTCTCCTTCATGGCCTCCTTCGCCGACATGCTGATGAGCCAGGAGGCGAACGCCGCCGCCGCCGGGTTCGTACGGGAGAAGATACGCGGCATCGTCGACGATCCCGAGGTTGCCGATCTGCTGAGCCCGGCCAACGTGATCGGCTGCAAGCGGATCTGTCTCGACAGCGGCTACTTCGAGACGTTCAACCGGTCCAACGTCAGCCTGGTCGACGTGAGCTCCGCGCCGATCGAGAAGATCACGAAGTCCGGGCTCCGTACCGGCGGCTTGGAGTACGAGCTGGATGCGATCGTCTTCGCGACCGGCTTCGATGCGATGACCGGCGCGCTCGCCCGCATCGACATTCGGGGCCGCGGCGGGCGGTGCCTGCGCTCGAAGTGGGAGGACGGGCCCCGCGCCTACCTCGGCCTGGGCGTCGCGGGGTTCCCCAACCTGTTCGTGATCACTGGCCCCGGGAGTCCGTCCGTGCTCTCGAACATGCTGCCGTCGATCGAACAGCACGTGGACTGGATCGCCGACTGCATGGCCTGGATGCGGGATCGCGGCCATGCCGCGATCGAGGCGACCCCGGAAGCCGAGGACGAATGGGTCGTCCACGTCGGCGAGGTCGCCGGCGCGACTCTTTATCCCACGTGCAACTCCTGGTATCTGGGTGCCAACGTGCCGGGCAAGCCGCGAGTGTTCATGCCCTACCTGGGCTTCCCTCCCTATGTGGAGAAGTGCGACGCCGTCGCAGCCAACGACTATGAGGGGTTCGAACTGTCATGAAACGCAGAACCTGCCTCGCTTCCCTTTCCCTGGCTCTCTCGTTCACGGCGTTGCTGCTGGTCGCGGCGACGGCGGTCAATGGCCAACTACAGACTGAGCCCGCGGCCGGGGTCATTCAGGAGACGGTCGACGTCGAGGTCGTGAGTATCGACGTTCACGTCACCGATCGCCAGGGCGCGCCGGTTGCCGGACTCGAGCTCTCGAACTTCCAGGTGTTCGAGAACGGCGAACGGGTCCAGCCGGTCAACTTCTACGAAGTCGTCCGGGAAGATCCGGATGCGAACGCGCCGATCTGGCTCGTGCTGTACTTCGATCAGCACAACCTGCTGTCCGCGAACCGTGACCGGGCGCTCGCCGAACTGGAGGTCGACCTGCCGACGGTGCTGGAGGATCGCCGGGTGCGGATCATGGTCGCGGCGCATGACCAGGAGCCGCGCGTGGTGCAGAACTTCACCCGGAACTGGGGGTCGATCCGGGGCGCCCTGAACGGTCTGAGGGGTCAGGAAACGGTCGGCGACCAGAGGGACGGCCTCCGGCAGAGCGCTCAACTCTCCGTCACGGACATCTTTCACCGGATGCGCAGCCGCGATCGGCTTGACCGCCAGAATGCGGGCCTCGCGATCGACGCCCTGTTGGGCGAGATGAGGACCTACGCCCGCGAGGTGTACAACGATTCGGAGGCCAGCTTCGAAGCGCTCGGGAACTTCGTGCGCACGCTCGCCTGGCTCGAGGGCCGCAAGGCGCTGGTGTTCGTGTCGGACGGCGTGGCGGAGCGGCCCCTCGGTACTCTGATGGAGCACGTCCAGGACCTGCTCACCGGTGGCGCCAGCGACGCCGGCGCCCTGGTCGAGAGGGCGGGCGGCGGTCAGGCAGGCGGTACGCCCGGTACGGGCGGCCTCTTCGACCGTGACGCGAGCATGGAGGTCGGCCGCCTGCAGCAGGAGGTCGAGCAGTATCGGGCGACCGCGACGATTCAGGCCATCGTCGCGGAGGCGAACACTTACGGCGTTACGCTGTTCGCCGCCAAACCGCCGCCGGGCGACGCCGCGACGAGCGCCAGGCGCTCCAGGGGGCGCGGCGCGCTGCTGGAGGTCTCGGACCGCCGGGAAGCGCTTCACAACCTGGCTGAAGGGACCGGCGGGTTCGGTCGCACCGGCGGCGGGAGTCTGACCGGTGTGCTGGCCCAGGCCGTCGGGGGCATGCAGTCGTACTACTCGCTCGGGCTCTCTTCGGCGAACAAGGTCGAGGGCGAGTTCACGTCGATCGAGGTGCGGGTGCGCGGAGTGAGGGGCGCCTCCGCCGACTACCGCCGGAGCTACGTCAAAAAGGGTGTCCGTTCGCGCATCTCGGAGCGGGCGCTGGCGGCGGCCTACGTCGGTGAGAGCGACAACCCGCACGGGATGGAAGTCAACGTCGACGCGATCATGCCCGTCGAAGGCCAGGGCCTCTACGACGTGCAGATGTGGATCGAGTTTCCGATCAGGAGCGTGGAGCTGGTCGAGATCGACGGCGTTCACCGCTCCGCCACGCGGCTGGTCGTCGTGGCCATGGACGACGAGGACGAGTTGACCGCGGCGCAGCACCTGGAAGTGCCGCTCGAGGTGCCCGCGGAGGCGCTCGCGGGCGCCCTGGAAAGCCACTACCGGGCCGGCTTGAGAATCCGTCTGCCCGGGGGCCGCCACCGGATCGCGCTCGGCCTGTGGGACCAGGCGGCGCGGTCGGGGTCCGTGCTGACTGACGCCTTGACCGTGGGGGGATAGCGATGAAGAACCTGTTCGACGTTGCCGGCAAGGTGGCGGTGGTCACCGGGGGTTCTCGCGGCATCGGGGCGATGATCGCGCGCGGCTATGTCGAGAACGGCGTGCGCACCTACATCAGCTCACGGAAGGCCCCCGTCTGCGACGCGATGGCCGACGAGCTCTCGGCTTACGGCGAGTGCATTTCGCTACCGAACGACCTGTCGACGATCGAAGGGGTGGAGCGCTTCTGCGCCGAGTTGAGGGAACGCGAGGACAGACTTCACATCCTGGTCAACAACGCCGGCGCCGCCTGGGGAGCGCCGCTCGAGGAGTTCCCCGAGTCCGGCTGGGACAAGGTGATGGACATCAACCTCAAGGGCCCGTTCTACCTGACCGTCAAGCTGCTCCCCGAGCTGCGCGCGGCGGCGACGGAGGACGACCCGGCCCGCGTCATCAACATCGCCTCGATCGACGGCCTGCACGTCAACCCGCAGGAGCACTATCCCTACAGCGCCAGCAAGGCCGGCATGATCCACCTGACCCGAGCCCTCGCCCGCCGCCTCGCGCCCGAGGACATCACGGTGAACGCCGTCTGTCCGGGTCCGTTCGAGAGCAAGATGATGGAGTACAACCTGCGGAAGTTCGGCGACGAGATCCGCGCCCGCAACCCGCGCAAGCGGATCGGCACGCCGGAGGACATGGCTGGCGTTTCGATCTATCTGGCGTCCCGCGCCGCGGCCTACGTCACCGGCGCCGCCATCCCGGTCGACGGCGGCATCTTCGCGGTGAGCTGAGGGCGTCGGTCTGCTTCACTCCTCGTCGCCGCCGAGGCTGCACATGCCGTTGCCCTTGGCGGCGATGTAGAGGAACACGAAGCAGAAGAGAACGGCGGGCTCCCCGCGGTTTACCAGCGGGAAGAGGTAGTGCAGGATGCCGGGGTCTTCGACCGGCCGGAACACGTGGCCGAGGAAGTAGGCGAAGGCCATCAGGCCGCTGGCGAGGAAGGCGACGGGTCGGGTGAACAGGCCGACCATGATCAGGGCGCCGCCGATCAGCTCGATCGGCCCGGCGATGTAGAGGATGAAGCTCGGGGCGCCTTCGGGAGTCGGCAGCGGGAAGCCCAGGAGTTTCTGCGCCCCGTGCCAGAGGAAGAGGAAGCCGGCGACGATCCGCATCGCGGCGTAGGTCTGGGGCTGGCAGTTCTTGAGCGACTCGAGCATCGCGTTCCTCCCTGGGCTGTTGCGGTGTGGGGCTACCTTACCGTCCGGCTCGAGGCGTCTACGACGACAGGAGGCCCTCGTCCTTGGTCGCGATCAGCAGCCGATGCGGCCGGTCCTTGATCAGGCTGCGCTCGAACGGGACGATGCGGAACGCCCAGTTCCGAAGCGCCGGGAACTCCTCGAAGTTCCGGTGGATTGTGAAGATGCCGACAGTCCGGCGGTGCGAGATTGCCTCGAACTCGCTCCAGAAGTCGGCGAGCGACCAGTGGAAGCCGGCGGCGTAGAAGGAGTAGACGAGATCGTAGGGACCGGGCAGGGCGTCGAGGCGGTGGTTCAGTTCATGGGCGTCGAAGATGCGGAAGCTCGGCACTTCGTTGTGCTCCAGCACCTCGCGCAGCGTTGTCAGGTCGCCGCAGAAGGAGCGATCGGTCCGCTCCCCGCTGCGGGGGTAATCGATCCGGGGACCGTCGCCGTCGTACAAGTGGAACTCGGTTTCCTCCCAGGCGAGCGCGCGCCGGAAGAAGGCGGTCGAGCGGCCGAGGCCGCAGCCGATGTCGAGCACCTTGGCTGGCGGCGGCATGGTGCGGAGCACCGGCTCGGCGGCGTCGAACTCACCCCAGCACGACCCGTTCTGGGTCAGTTCCCAGAACGACCGCGAGGATTCTCCTGGTTCGAGATGGAACTGCGGCGACAGGCGGGAGATCGCCGCCACCATCTCCACCGTCATCGGCGGCGACCGGAAGTGCCGTTCCCGGTCCCGGAAGCGTGGGTGGATGTCCGCCGCCGAGAGCTCGCGACCGGTGCGCTTGCGCCACTCGGCGCGCAGCCGGGGTAGCAGGAAAGAGAGGTTCACCCCCTCTAGCGCCGGACCCGGATCGGGAAGGGCGGCTTCGCCGGTTCGGGCGGCGGGCTTGCCTCCAGTTGCTCGAGGACGATCTCGATCGCCTTCTCGAGCTGCGGGTCGCGGCCTGCGATGATGTCCGCGGGCCACTGCTCGACGTCGACGTCGGGCGGCACGCCGACGTTCTCGACGACGAAGCCGTCCTCGGTCCAGATCGCCAGGTTCGGAGCGGTGACGAAGCCACCGTCCATCAGGATGGGGAAGCCGAGGGTGCCGACCAGACCGCCCCAGGTCCGCTTGCCGACCAGCGGGCCGAGGCCGAGCTTGCGGAACATCCATGGCAGCAGATCGCCGCCGGAACCGGCCGTCTCGTCGATGATCATGACCTTCGGCCCGAGGATGGCGCCGCTGGGCGTACGGAAGTCGGCGCCGTAGCGGGTCGCCCAGTGGCTGATGTAGGGGCGCCGCAGGTGGTCGATGTAGTAGTCCGCGACCTGGCCGCCGCCGTTGAAGCGCTCGTCGACGATCAGGGCCTGCTTGTGGACCTGCGGGAAGAAGTAGCGCTTGAAGTAGGTGTGGCCCAAGGTGGTCGTGTTCGGTACGTAGACGTAGGCGACCCGGCCGTCCGTGGCCTCGTCGACCTTGGCCAGGTTGCCCTCGACCCACTCCCGGTTGCGGAGCGCCGACTCGTTCGGGATCGGGACCACGGACACGGTGCGCGAGCCGGAGCCGTCCGCGTTCGGACCGACCGTGATGTCCGTGATCTTGCCGGCCGTGTTCTCGAAGCGCTCGAACACGTTGTCGGCGGCCTCGAGGTCGACGCCGTTGACGGCAAGCAGGTACTCGCCGGCGGAGACCGAGACGCCCGGCTCGGTGAGTGGCGCCCGCAGTTCGGGGTTCCAGTTCAGGCCCCCCAGGACGTGGGCGAAGCGGTACCGGCCGTCGGCGATCTCGAAGTCGGCGCCGAGCAGGCCACCGCCCACGCGCTCCGGATCGGCTCGCCGGTCGCCGCCGCCCACCCGGTGGTGGCCGACCGCGATCTCGCTGCACATCCAGCGCAGGACCTTGTTCAGGTCGGCGCGGGTGGCGACGTCGGCCAGGAAGCCGCTGTACTTCTCGGCCATCGCCGGCCAGTCGGCTCCGTGCATGCCGGGGTCGTAGAAGTAGTCGCGGTTGATCCGCCAGACCTCGTCGTAGATCTGCCTCCACTCGGCGCGCGGATCGATGCGGACGGTCAGCTTGTCGACCGCCATGGCGCTTTGCGCACGGTCGATCTTGCCACCGGCGTTGGCGATGCCGAAGTCGTTCTGGCCGGCGTAGAGCAGCTTCTTGCCGTCGGCGCTGAGCGAGAAGCCCCCGACGCCGGAGAGCAGCACCGTTTCCTCGCGATCCTCCAGGTTGAAGAGGACGAGATCGCCGCCACCCCCGCCGAACCGGCCCGCGGGCTGCGAGCGGAGGTAGTAGAGCTTGCCGGCCTCGCCGGCTTCCAGGTTGCTGTAGCCGCCGGCCTGGACGGGCAGGGCCAGGATGCGCTGGTTCAGGCCTTCGAAGTCGATTTCGACTCGGGGCTCGTCGCCGTCGCCTTCGTCAGTGTCCTCGCCGTCGGCGGCGTCCGTTTCCTCGCCGCCCTCCTCGGCCTCGGCTTCGCCGTCGGATACGACGGTCTCTTCGTCGCTCTCCGCGGCAAGCGGCGATTCGCCGTCCTGACGCAGTACGGCGACGTAGATCGCGCTCGACAGTTCCATGTCCGCGTTCGACATGGCGAACCAGTGCTTGACCGGCCCGGCATCGGTCGAGGCGCGGAAGTAGAGGTAGTCGCCGCTCCGGTCGAAGACGGGTTCGCCGACCTCGCTCAGCCCGTCTGTCACCGGGTGGGATGTCTTCGCTTCCACGTCGTAGACGAACACCTGCTGCATGTAGGAGCGCGTGTTCAACGTGTAGGCGACGTACCGCGAATCCGGCGCCCAGGAGTGCCCGGGACGGGGCGGGAAGGAGGGGCCGTAGTAGTACTCGCTCGCGACCTTCGCCACATCGCCGCTGTCGAGGTCGATGACGAACAGGCTCATCGAGTTGTCGACGTAGCTGATCCTTTCGCCGTCGGGCGACCACTCAGGGCCGTGGTAGAAGCCGTTGCCGCCGCGCTCGCCGCCCAGTTCGTAGCGGCGAACATCGCCGCTCTCCTGGTCGCGGACGTGGAGTCCGTACTCGCCGCCCTGGTCCGAGAAGAAGGCGATGCTTCCGCCGTCGGGTGACCAGGAAGGGTCGCGCTCGTGGACGCCGGGAGTGCGGGTCAGGTTGCGGGCGTCCCCCTTCTTGGCCGGCAGGGTCAGCACCTCGCCCCGATACCCGAACGCGGCGCGGGCGCCGGTTGGAGAGATGGACGCGCTCCTGATGTTCTCGGGCCCTTCGACCCAGCGGGGCCGGGTCTCGGTCAGGTCGGCCGCGATGCCGATTCGCAGGCGCTCATGGCGGTCCGAGACCGGGTCGTAGACGTGCAGGTAGCCGGCCTGCTCGTAGATCACCGTGTCCGCGGAACCCGAGAGGTCCTCGACGTGGAAGTCCTCAAAGTCCGAGTGCCGGACGATCTCGCCGCTACCCGTGTCGAACGAGAACAGGTTGAACTCGCCGTCCCGGTCGGAGCGGAAGAAGACCCGGTTGCCGATCCAGGTGGGGTCCGTGTCGTTCGAACGGCCTTCGGGTTGCGGGATCGCCTGTACGGAGTGATCGCCGGTGTCGTAGATCCAGATGCGCGACGTCGTGCCGCCGCGGTAGTTCTTCCACTGCTCGAAGCGCTCGGGGGTGGGGATGTAGGCGATGCGGCCGCCGTCGGGCGAGTAGCTGGCGCGCAGCCCGTGCGGGATCGGCAGCTTCGCGGGCAGCCCGCCGGTCAAGGGCACGGTGAAGAGCTGGAAGTGGCGGTTCGTGAACATGCTGCGCTGGGAAGCGAACAGCACGGCCGAACCGTCGACGGTGAAGCCCTGAACCAGATCGGCGCCCGGGTGCCAGGTGAGCCGCTTCGGCTCGCCGCCCGCGGCGGGCATGACGAAGACGTCGATGTTGCCGTCGTACTCGGCGCTGAACGCGACCAGAGTGCCGTCGGGGGAGAAGCGGGGAGTGGTCTCCGTCCCCTCATGGGAGGTGAGACGTCGCGCGCCGGAACCGTCCCGTCCGGCGATCCACAGGTCTCCGGCATAGGCGAACGCCACGTGATCGGCGCTCACCGCGGGCTGGGACAGCAGCCTCGTGTCCGTGACGTCGATCGCGTGAAGGGCGGGCGCCAGCGTGCCGGTCGCGATGGCGACGATGGCAGGTGTCAGAAAGTGGATCCTGCTAGCGGTTGGAATCATGTCGGTCCCTCGGAAGTCGGGTCGGTTCTGGCCGGTTCGGCGGCTGGTACTCTGCCACGATGCACAACAAGAAGGTCGGTTCTCCTGATACTGGCCGGATTCCGCGTCGACAGTTCCTCGCCGGAGGCGCCGCGGCGGCAACGGCGCTTGCCGTCGGCGCGGCTCCGGGGGCGTCCGCCGCGCGTGCCGCGCAGCCTGCAGGCGGAGGCGCATTCCAGCTCAAGTACGCGCCCCACTTCGGGATGTTCCGGCACCACGCCGGCGACGACCACATCGACCAGCTCCGCTTCATGCACGACGAGGGGTTCCGCGTCCTCGAGGACAACGGCATGGGCGGCCGCGAGCCGGCGCTCCAGGAGAAGATCGCCGCGGAGATGGACCGCCTCGGGATGGAGATGGGCGTCTTCGTCGCCCACACCTCCTGGGGCGGCGTCAGTTTCGCCTCCTCCGACCCTTCGGCCCGCGAGGCGATCGAGGCGGACATGAGGAAGGCGGTCGAGGTCGGGAAGAGGGTGAACGCCACGTGGTCCACCGTCGTCCCGGGCCAGCTCGATCCGGGCCTCGAGTGGGAGTACCAGACCGTGAACGTGATCGAGAACCTGAAGCGGGCCGCGGCGATCCTCGAGCCGGCCGGCCTGGTCGCGGTGCTGGAACCGCTCAACCACTGGACGAACCACCCCGGCGTGTTCCTGACCGGGATCCCTCAGGCGTACCAGATCTGCAAGGCGGTCGGATCGCCCTCGGTCAAGATTCTCGACGACATCTACCACCAGCAGATCACGGAGGGGAACCTGATCCCGAACCTCGACCGGGCCTGGGACGAGATCGCCTACATCCAGGTCGGCGACAACCCGGGGCGCAAGGAGCCGACCACGGGCGAGATCAACTACCTCAACGTCTTCCGGCACCTGAAGAGCAAGGGCTTCGACGGCATCGTCGGCATGGAGCACGGAAACTCGAAGCCGGGGCGGGAGGGCGAGCGGGCCGTAATCGACGCTTACCGGGAGTGCGACGCCTGAAGGTTGCAGCCTTCTTTCTTCGGTTCGGTGGCGTGCTTGCCGTCGCGGCACTCCCGTGGCCGGGGACGGCCGAGGCGCAGCCGCCGACGGCACCTCTCGGCCGGGAAGCGTAGGCGGCTACAACCTGGTCTGGATGGACGCGTCGACCCGGGTGGACGCGGATCGCCGTACCTCGCTCATCGTCGATCCGCCGGACGGCCGGATCCCGTGGACAGCAGCGGCGCGCGAGGCGAGCAGGGTGGAGCTGGCGCGCTACGGCAACGGACCGTATCTGGACCACACCGATCTCGACACCGGCGAACGCTGCATCACGGACGGCCTGCCGCTGATGGTCCCGATCCAGCCCTACAACATGAACTTCCTGATCCTGCAGACCCCGGACGCGGTGGTCATGCTGCACGAGATGTACCACGAACTCCGCATCGTGCCGCTCGATAACCGGCCGCGCCTGCCGGAGACGATCGGGCTCTGGCTGGGCGACTCCCGCGGCCGCTGGGAGGGAGACACCCTGGTCGTCGAGACGACGAACATCGCCGACAAGACGGACTACCACTGGAGCCGCCTGTGGCGGGCGTCGCGGCCGACGCTCCGGCTCGTCGAGCGCTTCAGGCGGATCGACGAGCGGACGATCGACTACCGGTTCACCGTCGAGGATCCGACGATGTTCACTGCCGCCTGGACCGCGTCGGCGCCCCTGACCAACGACCAGGCGTCACGGGGAGTGACCGTCGGCGGGCTGTTCGAGTTCGCCTGCCACGAGGGCAACCGGGCGGTCACGAACGTGCTGAGCGGCCGCCCGGGCCGAAGAGGCCCGGGCGGCCGCTGAGGACTGAGCTAGGCGAGGGCTACTGGCCGACGCCGAACGGCAGGACGCCCATCTGGTTGTCCCACATGACGACGATCGCGCCGCCGGCGTCCGAGACGTCGGTGAACAGGATGGTCATCTGGTCGATGGAGAACTCCTCCGTCGAGGTCATCATCGGCGCGCGGACGACGTCGTGATCCGCGTTGTAGCCGTAGGCGCCCCAGGTCAGGCCTTCAGCCATCTTGGCCCGGTCGAACGCCTCCATGTAGCCCTGCCTCGAGATGATCGCGGTCCAGGCGCCGTCCTTGAGGTCGATGAACAGGCTGTACTCGCCGGCCGGGACGGTGCTGCCGCCGATCATCAGGTCGGCCTCGGTGTTGATCCGGGTCGTCACGTTCGCGCCGGCACGCCAGACGGGGCCGCCCGCGAGAAGCGTCTGCCCGTACTCTTCGCCAGAGCCGAAGATGCCGGTCCGGCCACGCAGGATCGGCCGGCTGTAGGTGATGTCGATCCAGGCGTCGCCGATCTGGGTCGAGGCGGCCCCTTCGGGGCTGGCGGGCCGGTCGCCCTGGGCGGCGGCGGGTGCGAAACCGATCACCGCGAGGCAGAAGCTGAGGATGAGAACGCGGCAGGCAGTCTGTCGGTACATTGTTGCTGGGTCTCCTGAGGTTTGGGAGTGCTGGTTCTTTCGCGAACGCGGACTCTAGCAGCCAGTGGCGGCGGCCGCGCCGCCTTGGACGAGCAGCGCTTGAAGTAGTCTCCGATGGGGTTAGATGAGGCCGTCATGATGCGCTCGTTTCCGACCGTTTCGCTTCGCCGCCGAGCCGTCCGGATGGCGGTGGCCGCTCTGGTTGCGTCCTTGGCCGCGGCCGCGGTCGCCGTCCCCGTCGCTGCCGCCGACACCGACGCGGTTGTGTTCAGCCGCGACGTGGCGCCGATTCTGATGCGCCACTGCGTCGGCTGCCACCGGCCGGGCGAAATCGCGCCGATGTCGCTCCTGAGCTACCGGGAGACGCGGCCCTGGGCGCGCTCGATCCGGCGTGTCGTCGTCAACGGCGAGATGCCGCCGTGGTTCGCGAATCCCGAGCACGGCAAGTGGGCGAACGACGCCCGGCTGAGCAAGGAGGAGATCGACACGATCGTCGCCTGGGTCGATGGCGGCGCTGCGCCCGGCGATCCGGCGCTGATGCCCGAGCCCCCTCGGTTCAGGGATGGCTGGCAGGTGGGCGAGCCGGACTACGTGATCGAACTGCCGCCCGTGACCGTGCCGGCGAACGGGCCGGACCTGGTTCCCACCCAGCTCGTGCGGCTGGACCTCCCGAAGCGTCGCTGGGTGCGGGCCGTGGAGTTCCAGCCCGGTGACCGCACCGTGAATCACCACCAGATCGTCTTCAGGGGTGGATTCAGCGGGACGGGTTCGCCTGGCGGCGAGGTGGGGCCGGTCGGTGACCGGCAGCGCGGGAAAGCCGGCGTCGTCGACGTGAACATCTTCGCGGTCTGGGCGGCCGGGGCGGCGCCGACCGTGTTCCCGGACGGTGCCGGGCGCTGGGTGGACCCCGGGGGCTTGCTGATGATCAACCAGCACTACCATCCGAACGGCGACTCGGAACGTACTGACAGGACCCGGATCGGCCTCTACTTCGGCGAGGGTCCGCTGGAGATCGAGGTGGAGGCGATCTTCGCGAGCAGGATGGATTTCACCATCCCGGCCGGCGCCCCGAACCATCGAATCGTGACCCGCCACGAACTCGGGAACGACGCGCGGATCGTGTCCTACTTCCCGCACATGCACATGCGCGGCCGTGCGATGTCGTTCACCGCGCTATACCCGGACGGCAGCCGCGAGATCCTCCTCGACGTGCCGGAGTACGACTTCGACTGGCAACTCTTCTACTACCCGGAGGCGCCGAAAGTGCTGCCGGCTGGGAGCGTGGTCGAGGTCGTGGCGCGCTACGACAACTCGGCGGCGAACCCCGACAACCCGGATCCGACCCGCGATGTCGGCTTCGGCTTTCGGGCGACGGACGAGATGATGGTCGGCATCTTCGAGTTGATCGAAGTCGGTCCGGGGGAGAGCGCGGAGTCGGACGCGACCGGCGGCGAGTGAGCAGCGCCGGTCAGACCGTAAGCGTCAACGGGATCGCGCACATCCAGTTGACCGTCCGGGACCCGGAACGGTGCCTGCCGTTCTGGGAGCGGCTCTGCAACTTCCTGGAGATGACGACCCTGATCCGGGGCGAGGACGTGCTCTACTGCATCGGCAGCCGGACCGGCATCCTGGTCCGCGCCGCGCCGCCGGACAAGCGTGACCGGCCGTTCGACCAGGACCGTCCCGGGCTCCATCACCTCTGTTTCCGGGCCCGCAGCCGCGCCGACGTCGACGCGATCTACCGCTTCATCGAAGCCGAACTCGACGCGACCGTCGTCCACGGCCCGGAGGAGGGCGACCGGTTCGCGCCCGGCTACTACTCCATCCTGGTCGAGGATCCAGACGGCATCCGGGTCGAAGTGAACCACGTGCCGGGCAAGGGGCACTTCGGTGAGGGTGGCCGGCTGGGGCCGGGCGGGGCGGGAGCGGCCACGACGTACGGCGACCACGGGTTGGGC
Source organism: Acidobacteriota bacterium (assembly GCA_011525365.1). Lineage (GTDB taxonomy): Bacteria > Acidobacteriota > Thermoanaerobaculia > Multivoradales > Multivoraceae > Multivorans. The sequence continues at coordinate 2,734,795 of WTGQ01000002.1, read as the reverse complement.
GACTAGTCGAGGTCGATGACGTAGATCGTGTTGGCGGCGTCGCCGGCGACCCAGGCGGTCTGGCCGTCGGTGGCGATGCCGTTGAACAGCATCGTGTTCGGGAAGGCGCCGCTGGGGGGAACGTGCAGCTCCAGGTCTTCCGCGACCGTCGTCGACTCGCCGCTCTCCGGGTCGATGGCGATCACCCGGCCGGCGCCGGCCTCGACGACGTAGATCGAACCGTCGGCGGCCGCGAGGCCTTCCGGCTGGTCGAGGCCCTCGGCGACCGTCTCGGCGCCGCCGTCGCCGAGGCGGAGCACGGTGCCCGCGAGGTTGTCGGCGACGTAGAGGGCGCCGTCCAGCGCGGTCAGGCCGGCCGGTCCCGAGAGACCCTCCGCCAGGACCCGTTTCTCCTCGGGATTCCCGGGAGAGAAGGCGATGACGTTGCCGGCGCCCCACTGGCTGGCCACGATGTCGCCCTGGTACTGGATCGCGTCGATCGGAGCGGCCAGTTCGCCGAAGATCTGAACCAGTGCGTCGGCGGCCGGGTCCCAGAGCCGTACGGCGTTGTCGAACCAGCTCGAGAGGATGAGCTGGCCGTCGTCCGCGGCATGGACCGACATCGACGTACCGATGTCGGAGAAGCCGATCACGTCGCGCACGACGCCGAGTTCGTCCCCGGTTGCCGGATCGAGCCGGCGCAGGGCGAAGAAGTCGGCTACCACGAGCCGGGTCGCGTCGCCGCTGCCGATGAGCGCCAGGCCGCCCGGCATGTTCAGTCCGCCCGCGAGCACGATACGGTTCTCCTCGGGCGACAGGGCTTCGACGATGAAGCCGTCGGCGAAGCTCGAGATGAAGAGCCTGTCATCCGCGTCGAAGGCGAAGTTGTCGAGCCCGGGCTGGACGCGGGCGACGACTTCCTTGCTGCCGTCGTCGCCGACCCGGACGACTTCCCCGCGGAGCGAGTCGAGGACGTGGAGCACGCCCTCGCTGTCGAACTTGACGGCGGCCGGCACTTCGAAACCGCTGGCGACCGTCTCCATCTCGCCGCTGTCGACATCGACGCGGACGACTTCGCCTCGGAACCAGCGCGGGCCGTAGAGCCTGCCGTCGGCCGAGCCCCAGTCCATGCCGTTCAGGCCGCAGCCCGGCCCGAGATCGTCGCGAATCACCCGCGGCTCGCTCTCGCCCGCCGGGTCGAGTTCGTACAGGTTCGTGTCCATGAAGCACTGGGAAACGAACAGTCGGCCGTCGTCGGAGAACGTGATCGGGTTGACGCCGACGCCCGGCGAGGCCACCACGCGGGTCTCGCCAGCGGGCGTCCGCATCGTTACGTCGCCGTTGCTGATGTCGGTCCAGTAGACCGAGCCGTCGGGGCCGAAGGCCAGGTCGTCGGGCGACTGTGCTCCGTCGTCCAGTCCCCAGTTGTCGAGGATCTCGCCGCTCTCCGGGTCGATCCGCGCCACCGCGGGCGTTACCACCGAGGTCAGATACAGAGCGCCATCGGGCCCGAACATGATGCCGTTGATGCCGCGGAAGCTGGCGCTCTCACCGATCGTCCGGACGTCTTCGGCGGCTGCTTCCACCACGTCGGCGTCCGGGGGAGCGCACCCGGCCAGCAGGGTCAGGGCGCCAAGACATGCGGCGGTTCGGGAAAGTCGTAGAAACATCGTTGGCTCCTTGGTTGAGAGACGGCTCCTCAGTTGAGAAAGGGCTCGAGGACCACGTAGCGGATGACGAGTCCGACCAGGGTCAGCTCAATCAGGAAGATGGCCCAGATCCCGGTCCGGATCCCCCGGCCGGGGTGAATGCGGGGATCCATCCGCTTCTTCTGTAGCCAGAGCACGGCGCCGCTCTGAATCGGCAGGAGCATCCCGGCGACCAGGGAGCTGATCGTGATCAGCAGTCGCGGGTTCTGGATCCACATGTAGACGATGAAGCAGAAGATCGGGACGACGGCGCAGTAGCCGCGGATCCACAACCTGCGGGCGTCCAGGTTGCGCCGCTTCAAGTAGCCCAGCTCCATGATGTAGTCGGGGATGTAGCGGGCTTCGCCGCCGATGAACGAGAACATCGTCGAGAACAGGATGCAGAAGGCGCCGACGCCGAACAGCCAGAGCGACCAGGGGCCCAGGGTCTGCGTGAACATCTCGGAGAGCATGGAGATCGTCTCCAGGCCGTCGGGCTCCTTGCCGAGCTTCTTCAGCACGCCGGCGCCGAGCAGGTAGAAGGGCACCGTCGCGCAGGTCAGCAGGACCAGCGTGACCCAGACGTCCGTCTGCATGACCCTGATCCAGCCCCGGGCGCGCGCCTCCCAGCCCGGCGCGTCGCTGCGGCCGATGAAGTTCGGGTAGCCCTTCTCGACACACCAGTACTGGTAGGCCGAGGTTTCCGCGGAGTTGACGCCCGTGTAGCCGTAGACGGCCATCGCGGCGACGATGAACTCGGGCGGGAAGCTGAACGTGAAGCCCGACGCGAGTTCGGCTCGTGTGACGGCGAACTCCGTCCCCTGCATCAGGATCGCGCACACGAGCGTGGCGCCGGTGAAGACCAGGACCAGCGGCAGCATCACCTTCTCCAGGAGCCGGTAGGAGCCCGTGGTCAGAACGGCGATGGTGATCACGGCCAAGACTCCGGCGGCCAGGGTCGCCGGCACCTCCGGGACCAGGAGGGTCAGGGCCTGGCCGGCGCCGCCGATGATTCCCCCCATGCCCAGCAATCCAGGAACCAGGGCGATCAGGGCGATGGCGACGGCGAAGCTGACATGGCCGCGGCCGATCCGGATCCGGAAGGGGAGCCGGTTCATCGCCCGCACGTAGGTGTCGCCCGAAACCAGCGTGTACCGGGCGAGTTCCGCCTGGATCAGCGACTTGATCCAGCAGGAAAGGAGCACCCACCACAGAAGGACGAAACCGGCCGCGGCGCCCAGGGTCGAGGTGAGGATCATCTCGCCTGAACCGACGATCGCTCCGGAGATGACGACGCTCGGGCCAAGATAGCGAATCCGCGTTCGCCAGCTCGTCGGCGGTGGTGTCGCGCCGCCCTCGCGGACGGTATAGGGATCGCTCTTCTGTTCGACGCTAGTGCTTGAAGACATCGAACCTGCTGCGTTCGCTCTCCTCAGCCGAAGACCACGTAGCGGATGACGAACCAGGTCATGACCAGCTCGACCAGGAAGATGGCCCAGATCCCGGCCCGGATCCACCTGCCGGGGCGAATCCGGGGATCCATCCGGTTCTTCTGGAACCAGAGCACCGCGCCGCTCTGGATCGGCAGCAGCATGGCGAGGGTCAGGGCGCCGATCGTCACCAGCAGCCGCGGATTCTGGATCGACAGGTAGATGACGAACGAGACGACGGGGATGGTCGCGCAATAGCCGCGGATCCAGGACCTGCGGGCAACCAGGTTCTGCCGGTTCAGGTAGCCGAGCTCCATGATGTAGTCCGGTATGTAGCGTGCCGCGCCGGCCACCGAGGAGAGCATCGTCGAGAACAGGATGCAGAAGGCTCCGATGCCGAACAGCCACACGGACCATCCGCCGAGCGTCTCCGTGAACATCTCGGACAGCACGGAAAGCGTCTCGAGACCGTCGGGGACGCTGCCGCGGGCGCGCAGGACGCCGGCGCCCAGGATGTAGAACGGCAGGGTCGCGCAGGTCAGGATGATCAGCGTGACCCAGACGTCGGCCTGGAGCACCTTGATCCAGCCGCGGGCCCGCGCCTCCCAGCCCGGCGCGTCGCTTCTGCCGATGAAGTTCGGGTACCCCTTCTCGACGCACCAGTACTGATAGGCCGAGGTTTCGGAGGCGTTGACGCCCGTGTATCCGTACACCGCGATCGCCGCCACGAGATACTCGGGCGGGAAACTGAACGTCATTCCCGAAAGCAGGTCGGCCCGGGTGACCGCGTACTGCGTGTTCTGCATGAGGAAGGCGCACACGAGGGTAGCCGCGGTGAAGGTCATCACCAGGCCCAGCATCGCGTTCTCCAGGACTTTGTAGGAACCCGTGATCAGCAGCCCGATGACGACCACGGCGATCAGGCCGGCGGCCCACGTCGAGTGCAGGCTCGGGTACAGCAGCGTGAGGGCCTGGCCGGCGCCGCCGATGATGCCGCCCAGTCCCATGATCCCGGGGATGATGGCGATCAGGGCGATGAGGACGGGCAAGCTGATGAGCCCCCTGCCCAGCGGGATCTTGCCCGGCAGCCGGTTCATCGCGCGGACGTAGGTGTCGCCCGAGACCAGGATGTAGCGGCCCAGCTCGGCCTGGATCAGCGACTTGATCCAGCACGAAAGAAGCACCCACCACAGCATGACGAAGCCGGCGGCGGCCCCCAGGCCGGAGGTGAGGATGATCTCGCCGGAGCCGACGATCGAGCCCGAGATGACGACGCTCGGACCGAGATAGCGGAGGCGGGCGCGCCAGTTGGGTGGCGGCTCGACCGCGCCGCCCTCGCGGACGGTGTAGGGATCACTCCGCGGAGAAGGAGAGTCACTCATCGGGGATGAAGGCGCGACTCTACACCGGAGCGCCGCACTACTCACTCGGACTGGGGCTGACGCGGTCCGGGCTGGTACGCTCAAGGTCTTTCGCGCGTTCGTACGGACACGGAGACGCTCTCGATGAAGGACCGATACAGCTTTCGAAGGGCCGTGACGTTCGGCGCCGTCGCCCTGCTTCTGGCGCTCGCCACGGCCGCGTTCGCCCACCTCAAGGTGTCGAACACGAGCCCCGAGGACGGCGCGAACCTGAACGGCCCGGTGCGTACCCTGCGGGTCTGGTTCAACCAGGAACCGGACCTGCCTCTGAGCAAGCTGGAACTGACCGGCCCGAATGGTCCGCTGAGCGTCGAGGGCCTTCACACGATGGGCGAGAAGGACCTGATGGCCAGGGTCTCGGGACGAATGCCGGACGGTTCGTACACCGCCAAGTGGCAGACCGCGGGCGACGACGGTCACGTACTGACCGGCGAATGGACCTTCACGATCGACCGCAGCGGTCGCTGAGACGCTGGACGCGGGTTCGGCACTGAGCTGGGAGATGGCGGGCCGTTGGGCCGTCTATCTGCCGCTGCTCCTGGTCTGCGGCGCGACCGGCATGCGCCTGCTGGAGGCGATGGGTCCACGCGACCTGGCGGTTCGCGACCTGCGGATCGAGCTGGCCCGACTCACGCTGCTGTCGTGTCTGCTGCTGCTCGCGGCGCTCCTGCTGCGCGCCGCATTCCAGTCGATCGAGGTCTGGGGCGTGGAAGAGGCCTTCGCGCTCGACAATTTGCGAGCGGTCGCGCTCGAGAGCCGTTGGGGAGAACGATGGCGTTGGCAGGCGGCGTCGGCGGCTGTCGCGACCCTTGGTGCCCTTGCGGCCTACAGGGTGCCCGCGGTTGGCCTGACGATCACCGGGGCGGGAGCCCTCGGGCTGGCGGCGACGTTGCCGATGACCGGCCACGCCTTCGGCAACCCGCTTGCGTGGACTGCCCAGAGCATCCACGTGCTGGGCGCGGGCTTCTGGATCGGCACCTTGACCATCATCCTCGTTCTTCCGTTGATGGTGCCCGGGACGTCGGTGGCGGAAGCGGCGTCGATGCGCCGGTTCTGGCTCGGCGCCTTCTGGCCGCTGGCCCTGGCCGCCGCGACGCTCCTCGTCCTGAGCGGGGTGCTGCTGGCGGTCCTCTACCTGCCGGCCTGGGCCACCCTTTGGATCGAGCCGTATGGCCGAATCCTGCTGGCCAAGATGGCCGGGAGCTTGTGTGTCCTGTTCCTGGGCGCCGTGAACCACCTGCGGATGAACTTCCGCCCCGATCCGCATACGGATCCTGTGCCGCTGACCGTCGCCCTTGAGGTCGTCTTCGCGCTGGTGGTCCTCGCGGCCACCGGGATGCTCACCAGCACCGCGCAGCCGGACATGCACTGACGTGGTCGACTCCTAGAAGCTGATCCGGCTGCTCACCCCGATCGTTCGCGGCTGGTTCGTCAGGTAGCCGACGCGGGCGCGCGTGCCGCGTTCCTGGTCGAGCGCCAGCAGGGCCCGCTCATCGAGCACGTTGTTGACGAAGAGCGCTACGTCCCAGCGCTCGTTCAGGAAGCCGAGGCGCAGGTTCAGGAGGTCGTAGGCCGGCATCTCGGGGTCGAAGCGAAAGGTGGTTTGCGTAAGCGGTCCGCCGACCGGATTCGTTGCGGAGAGCGCCAGCAGGTCGACGGTGCCGAAGCCCGGGGCGTGATCGCCGATCTGGGTGAAGCGGGAACCGACGTGCTGAAACGCCGAGGAGAGGTAGCCGGCCCAGTCGCCGGCCTCCCAGCGCCAGGTCGCGGCCACCGCGGCCTGGAACCGGGGCACCGTCGGCAGCCGGTTGCCCTTCCCGATGCCGGAGACCACGCTGGTCGTCCCATCGGCCGCGGTCGAGGTCAGGGTCGACCCGAGTCCGGAGTCCGCGTAGCTGGCCGAGATCGCGAAGTCGAAGACCGCCGAGGGCTGAGCCGTGAGCTCGAGTTCCAGGCCCGTGCTGCGAGCGCTCGGCACGTTGAACACGAGCCGGGACGAGCAGGAACCGGCGGTGACGGTTGTCTGCAGGTTCGAGATGTCCATCGTGAACGCCGCGATGTTGAAGGTGCCGCGACCGCCCATGATCGTGGACTTCGAGCCGATCTCTACGTTCCAGAGTTCCTCGTCCTCCCAGGAGTCGCGGCCGCTGAAGGTCGCGAGGTCTTCCGGGGTGCAGACGGGCACGTTCAGCGGGTCGTTGATGCCGCCGAGGCGGAAGCCCTTGGAGACCTGGGCGTTGAGCTGCGTGTTCTCGGTCGCTTCGAAGCTGGCGATGAAGCGGGGCGCCACGCCGTCGGCGCTGGTTTCGCCCTCGGTCGGCCCCGGATCCGCGAACAGACCGTCGAAGACCTGGCTGCGCGTCTCCTCGTAGTCGTACCAGCGGGCTCCCGCGGTCAGGTCGAGCCGCTCGCCGGCCGTCCAGGTGATCTCGAAAAAGGCCGCCGTCTGGTCGAACTCGTAGTTCAGATCGGAGTAGAAGAGCTCGTCGACGGCCGCGCCGAAGGCGCCCGCCGTGGGAATGCCGGTCATCGCCTGAAAGCCGGTGACCGGCAGGCTCTGGCCGTAGTCCCGTTCGCTCGTGCCGTAGAAGAGGCCGAGCACCCAGTGGGTGTACTCGTCGCCGCTCGCCAGTCGCAGCTCCTGGGTGAGGCCGGCCGCGCTCGTCGCGTCGATGAGGGGAGCGTCCAGGGTGTAGACGGCTTCGGGGAGGCCGATCGTGGCTCCGGCGACGCTGGCGTAGAGGGCGGTCGAGTCCCGCACGACGAGCACGTCGCGGTCGGTGGCCGACGTGATGGACGTGAAGTAGTAGCCGTCGGGGAGATCGACCACGACCTTGAGGTCGGCGAGCAGGAACTCGTCGGTGGTTGGCTCCTCGAACTGGGTGAAGAGCTGGCGCTCGCCGAGTTCCACCGCGGGCCGGGTCGTCGTGTACGGGTTGGCGAGAATGTTGAAGTCGTCGATCCGGTTCCAGCCGTCCATCTCGACTTCCTGGTAGAGGAGGCGCGGCGTGACCGTCACGTTCTCCGACGGCTCGAAGCGCAGCGCCCAGCGGGCGCCGGTGCGTTCACCCGAGTTCACGTCCTCGTTGACGCTCAGGTCGGGCTGGACCGCGTCCATGAAGCCGCCGAACGAGGTGTGGTAGGCGGTGATTCGCATCGCCGACGCGTCGCCGATCGGCGCGTTGACCGCGACCTTCGCGCTGCCGCCCAACCCGCCGTCGCCGACCGAGTTGAGTGAGAACTCACCGAAGCCGCCGGAGACTCCGATTTCGGGCTGGTTCGTGATGTAGCGGACCGTGCCGGCGAGCGAACCCGACCCGAACAGCGTGCCCTGCGGTCCGCGCAGCACCTCGACGCGGGACATGTCGAACAGGTCGATGTCCGGAGTGAACAGGGACAGGGAGATGACGGACTCGTCGAGGTAGATGCCGACCTGCTCCTTGACGCCGGGCTGGTCGCGGACGATTTGTCCGGCGGCGACGCCGCGCATCGCGACCTGGCTCTGGCCGGGGCCGAGGTTCTGTACGGTGAAGCCGGCGACGTTGGCCGCGATCTCTTCGAGGTTGCCGGCGCCACGGCTGCGCAGGACTTCCTCGCTGGGCGCTACGACGGAGAATGGAACCTCCTGGAGGTTCTCCTCCCTCTTGCGCGCGGTGACGGTGATCTCCTCCGAGAAGCTGCCGGATGCGGGCTCGGCTTCCTCAGCGGACCTCGTCTGAGCCGCGGCCGGCACGGGGACCGTGCCCGCGAGAGCCAGCAGGCCGAGTGTCGGGAGGAACTCCGTGAGTGTTCGAGTCATCGTCAGGGTCGCAGGTGCGGCTCGAGCAGCTTGCCCCACTGTGTGTCGTACGGGTGAACGCGGTCGACCTCGACGTCGCCGCGGTACACGGGCCGTCCGGAGTTGGCCCACTCGAAGATCGACCCCTCCAGATTCCAGACCCGATCGAGAATGTCCGGGTCGTGCAACTGGAGCAGGTCGGCGACCGCGGCCGAGGAACGGTAGCCGACGGAGCAGTAGAGGACGATCGGCCGATCTGGATCCGCGGCGGCGACCACTTCGGCGATGTCCTCTCCCTGGGCCTGGACTGCTCCGGGCAGGTGGCTGACCTCGTACTCGAAGGGCTCCCGGACGTCGATCACCAGAGGTGGCGGCTCTTCGTCCAGGCGCCGGTCGAGCTCCTCGACGCTCATCTGGGGCACGCCGGGAAAGCTCGCCCGCACCAGCGCCTTGAGCTGGGACATCGTCGGCCCGCCGCAGGCCAGGGCCAGCGGCGCGGCGAGCAGCAGTGCGAGGAAGGCGGCCCGGAGCCTGCCGCGCGTGGTCGTCACTCTCCGGCGGCGGCCCCGGTGGCTTCGGTGGACGGCGCCCGCCCGGCGGGTTGGCCGACCATCTTCATCTCGAAGGGGCGTTCCGTGTCGGCGCCCATCGTGATCGTGCCCTGGAGCGCCCCCTGGGCGTCGAGTTCCGCGTCGATCACCGTCGTGATGGCTGATGCCTCGGGGGTGGGGAAGTGGGTCGTCACCCGCAGGCGGTCGCCGGACCAGGCGAAGTCGTCGAGGGTGATCGTGAACATCTGCAGGCCGGATGCCAGGTAGAGGATGCCCTCGCCCTCGCGGGGCGTCCAGAAGGCGATCGGCAGGAACCCGTCGGCGAGGAAGGAGGTACCCCGGGGGTGTCGGGCGATCAGCTTCGTCAGCTTGTCGACGTTGTCCTTGGGCCGGTGGTAGCCGCCGTCCTTGCGGACGATCTCCAGGAAGCCGACGAACATCTCGTTGACCACGTCGCCACGGTAGATGATCTCGCGGGTCGGATCCGGGTTGGCGGGGTTGCCCTCCGAGTTGTCCCAGACCGCCGTGACCTCTATCCGGCTCGAGGCCGGCAGGTCGATCGGCTCGGTGGGGTAGTAGAGCCACTGCCAGTTGTAGTCGTACTTCGGCACGTCGAGCAGGGTCTCGCTGCTTCCGTCCGCGTGAACGATGCGGTAGGTCATCGCCTTGCCGCGTACATGCATGTGGGGGCTGAAGGCGAGGATCTGCATGTCGTCGTCCGGCTGGAAGAAGCCCTCCTCGGCGTGGTGGCCAGCGCCCGGCGGAATGCGAATGCCGGTGTTCGCCACCGAGACGGTCGCCACCTCCCGCTTCAGTTCGCCTTCGCCGAAGTGAATGCCGATGCGCGTTGTGTCGGACGTCGCTTCGCCGAACGGGTGGTAGTGGGAGTCCATCGTGATCGTCGTGCCCGGGCCGAGGACGCGACCGGTGCCCTCGGGGAAGACGTAGGGCGGCATGCCCGCGGTCCAGATCCCGAACACGCCGCTGCCGCCGGCGCCCTCGCTCACCCTCTCGCCGGAGCCGATCGGACCGCCGCTCTCGCGCCGCGGCGTCGTGTACGTGGCCTGAAAGTGATGCGTGGCCCGGCGGTCGCCGGGGAGGAACTCGATGGCCTGTACCCATCGCTCCTCATCCAGCTCCAGCGCGATGCGCTGCTTGGGAAAGAGGTCCGGGCCTTCGGCCGGCACGTCGACCCGGTCGAGCGTCAACACGTAGTCCGGTTCACCCAGGGTCCAGCCTTCGGGGAAGGTCGGCGCCGGCGGCAGGTCGCCGGCATCGCCTTCGGGCGCGCCGCCCGCGGCCCAGTCGACGATGGTGGCGATCTGTTCGGCGGAGAGGGAGAGGTCATTGCGGAACACGACGTGTTCCGACTCGGCGCTCCAGGGCGGCATGTCGCCGTTCTCGACTGCCCGCGCCATGCCGCGCGCCCAGGGGCGGGCTTCCCGGTAGGAGAGCAGGGACATCGGCGCCGCCTGGTTCGGGCGGTGGCACTGCACGCACTTCTCGAACAGGATGGGCGCAACGTCGCGACTGAAGGTCGGCGTGTCGTCCGCGACGGCGGCCGCTGCGGTGAACAGGGCGGTGCTGGCGACGCACGCCGCGAGCGCGTGCGCGTGGCGGCGGATTGGGGATCTCATGAGCGTGTTCATCCCTGAGGTGAGGGTCCTTCTGTGCGCTTTACTCTAACAGCGGCAGGCGGAAGGACCCCGCCTGGCGGGCCCCGTGCGGTAGGCTCGATGACGCTTCCCAGAAGGGTCCGAGGAGACGAAACGGAGGACACTCCATGCGCATCGATCGAGCCGCCCCAGCCATCTCCCTGTTCGCCGTTTCAGCGTTGCTGGTCGCGGCGTCGGCCGTGGCGGCGGGTGAAGACGACATCCCGCGAACGGCCAGCGGCAAGCCCGACCTGACGGGTCGCTACAACATCGCGAGTTCGACGCCGTTCGAACGGCCGTCGGAGTTCGGCGACAAGCTCTTTCTCACCGTCGAAGAAGCGGAGGAGATCATGGAGCGGACCCGCGCGGCGGTGGCCAGGTCCTACGCCGCCAGCGATCCGGAGCGGTCGGCGCCCCCGGCCGGCGGCGACGGCTCTCCGGGCGCAGCGGGCGCGGTCGGCGGCTACAACTCGTTCTGGACCGATCGCGGGAGCGCCCGCTTCGCCATCGACGGGAAGTTCCGTACATCCATCCTGACCGATCCGCCGAACGGTCGCATGCCGGCGGTTTCGAAGGCCGGCAAGGCGCGCCGGGCGGACTTGCACCCGTACGCCTACCCGAACACGGGCACGGCCTGGTGGATCGAGACCGGCGACGATCCCTACGACGGCCCGGAGACCTTGTCGGTCCTCGATCGCTGCCTGTACCTGGGAGCGGCGGCGACTCCGGCCCGACCGATTCTCTACAACAACCTGAAGACGATCACGCAGACCGAGGACCATGTCGTCATCCTGGTCGAGTGGATGCACTGGGCCAAGGTCGTGCGACTGAACGCGGAGCACGCGCCGCCGGAGGTGCGTTCACTGGGCGGTGACTCGATCGGCTGGTGGGAAGGCGACACCCTGGTGGTCGAGACGACGAACTTCCTCGCTCAGCCGGGCGTGCCACGTGACGGGCTGAAGGTGGTCGAGCGCTTCACCCGCCAGAGCGCGGACGGGTTGCTGTACGAGTTCACGGTTCACGACCCGGACTACGAGGCCCCCTACGGCGGCGACTTCGTCTGGCCGCAGACGGAGGAGCTGAACTACGAGTACGCCTGCCACGAGGGCAACTACGCGATGGGCAACATCCTCCGCGGCGCGCGACTGCTCGAGCGGGAGTACCTGGAGCAGAAGGGCCAGCCGGGCAGCACGGGGTCGGGGGACGAGTAGCCCCGGGGCGTTGATGGAGCCGTTCTCCTACGCGGCCTGGGACCGCCTGTTGGCCGAGGTCGTCGCGGAGGACGGCAAGGTCGACTACGAGCGTCTGGCCGCTCGGCGGCCGATGCTGGAGGAGTTCATAGCCGAACTCGGCGAGACGTCGCCGGACAGCCGCCCGGACCTGTTCGCGAGCGAGGAGGACGGGCTCGCCTACTGGATCAACGCCTACAACGCGTTCACGCTGCACGCGATCGCTGAGGAGTACCCGATCCGGTCCGTGTGGAAGACGCGCGACGGACAGTTCTTCCAGCGGCGGCGGCATGTCGCCGGCGGTTCGGCGGTCAGCCTCGACGACATCGAGCACGAGATCCTCCGGTCGGACTACGCCGAGCCGCGCATCCACTTCGCGATCAACTGCGGCGCGAACGGTTGCCCGCCGGTGCGCCCCTCGGCATACCGGGGTGGCGGCCTCGGCGACACCCTGCGCCAGGCGACGGAGGCGTTTCTGGCGAACCGCTGGAACTGCCGTGTGGACCACGAGGCGCGCAAGATCTTCGTCTCGCGCATTTTCCGGATGTACGCCGAGGACTTCGCCGGCGGAGCGGGTACGCGCGAGGAGTACCGCCGCGGTGTGCTCGGCTTCGTGGCCGAGCACGCGGGCCTCGATCCGGAGCGGATCGCCGGCTACGAGATCGTCTACAACACGTACGACTGGGGTCTCAACGACACGCATCGCGATCCGAACATCGGCCCGATCACGTTTCATGAGCCGGTGGAGCATTTCTCCGAGGCCGACGGTGAACTCCGCGAGCTCCATCTCTACGAGGGCAACTTCTGCAACCGGGCCTGTTCCTGGTGCACGATCAACGGCTCGCCCGAGGGCTGGTACGAGGGCTACAACCCTGAGGTGCTGGACCAGGCGCTCCGCTCTCTCGCCGCGGACGGCAACCTGAAGTTCTACGGGGGCGAGCCGACGCTCCATACGCAGGAGATCGTCGCGGCCATGCGCTATGTCCGCGAGCGCGGCTTCACCGGCCTGATCACCGTGTTCTCGAACGGCATCCAGGCGGAGAAGCTGATCTCGATCCTCGAGTCGGACCCGAAGAGCGAGGCAGTGCTCAACTACTCGATTTACCACGGCCGGGACGCGGATCCCATGCCGGCCTACGCGCGCGAGAGCCTGGAGGACTGGGCGCGAGCGAACCCGAATCGCCTCTTCCAGGGCTACAAGGTGCTGTTCCACGCGGGCGCCGGCGCCGACCAGGAGTTTTGCCGCGACCGGGAGTCGGAGTACCACGGCATGGGCAACCGCTGCGTGCGCTGCTTTCCGGTGCTGACGACGAAGGGCCGGTTCCACGCGTGTCCCTTCGCCGCCGAGATCGATTCGCCCCACTTCGACCTCGGTGCCGTCGGTACGAAGTCCGAAACGGTGTTCGAGAACTACCGCACGTTCCTGCGCTGGGTGGACCAGGAACTCGATCCCGCGGCCGCGGCCAGGGGAGTGTCGAGTTGTGAGATGTGCCACCGGCACCTGACGGAACTGACGGTTCCGGAGTTCGCAGGTTAGGGGCTTGCGCCGCACCGCCACCGCGACAGTCCTGCTGGCCCTGGGCGCCTTCGTCTATTGCGCCCTCTTCGCGGCGAACTCCGTGATCCGCGTCCGCACGTTCACGGCGGACTCGATGAACTACGTCGATGTCGCGCGGCGTGTGGCTGCCGGCGACGGGCTGGTGCAGTCGACCGGCGGCTTCAACCAGCCCTTCTACCTGTCCGGCGATCTGGACCTGCCTTCGGCTCTCACGGCGCAGCCGCCCGGTTATCCGCTGGCGATTGCCTTCGTGTCGAGGTTCGGGATCGAGGCGCCGGACGCGGCGCTGGTGGTCTCGGCGTTGTCATACGCCGCAGTTCTGTTCCTGGTCTACGTGCTCGGAAGCCGCATCGGAGGTTCGGTGGCCGGCGCCATCGCGGTCGGTGCCGCGCTCTTGTTCGTGCCGCTGACACACCTCGGTCGAGCCGCATTGAGCGAGTGTCTCGCCGTCGCCGTTGTGCTGGCGTTCTTCCTCGTACTGGATCGATGCTTCAAGGGGACGCCGGAGCCTGGTGACCGTGCGGCCTGGCGCGGCCTGCTGCCGCCTCTCGGTCTTGGCCTGCTCGCAGGCGCGGCCTTCGGCGTTCGCTACTCCCTGTGGCCACTGCCGGTGATCGGTGTGTTGGCGCTGTGGCTCGGTGGTAGCGGTCCCCAAGCGGTCCGAAGCCGCCAAGGGAAGAGGCGATTGGCCCAGGTGTGCGGGAGCGGGGCGTTCCTGCCGATGGCCTGGATCCTGGGCCGCAATCTGTACGTCGAAGGACGCCTCCTGCCGCCAGCCATGCCCTCCGTGACGACGCTGCCCGAGAGTTTGAGCCATGCGACGACGGCCGTACTCGGTGGCTGGCGCTCGACCGCGCTTGGCAACTGGCCCGACGCCGCGGTGCTCGCCGTCGTGCTCGGGCTTCTCGGCGCATTCGCGGTCCGGACGGCCGGGGACTCGGGCCGTTCCCCGCACCCGGCGGGCTCACGTCTGGCACTGCTCATCTGCCTGTGGGCCGTCCTCTATGTGGCTGCCGTCGTCTGGCGCGGCAGCCAGGCCAACTTCGACCCGATCGGCGCCCGCCTCGCCCTGCCCGCAACCGTTCCCCTCATCCCGCTGTTCGGCGCTCTGGTTGCCGAGGCCTTGCCACGAGCGCGTCGTTTCGCCTGGCTGCCCGCCGCGATCCTCGTTCTCTGCTCGAGCGCCGCGTTCGCTCGGGAAGTCACGCTCTGGTCAAGCGGCCGCGCCGCCCGGGCGAACGAGTTCAGGAGCGAACGCCAGCAGTGGTTACGCGACCACACCGGCCCCGGTGATCTCGTCATCGGCGGCGGCACAATGGACGCGCCCTTCCTGTTCCCCGGCCGGTTCGCCATCTCCTATGCCGGTCTGCCCTACACCGAAGTCCTCACCTATCCGACCCTCCAACGAATCGCCGATCGCCACTGCCCGGACTTCGACCGCCTCCTGCTCGTCGTCCGCCCAACCGTGCAACTCGGAGGCACCCGCTCCGACCAGGATCCCAGCGACTGGCTGGGGCCCTTCATCGCCGACGCCCGCGCCGGCCGCCACGAGGCCTATCCGTTGCTTCAACCCCTGGCCACCCTGAGTGAAGCCAGGTTCTACGAAGTCGCCTGCCCCTGAACCGATCTGGCGGGCAGGTCGCTGCGACGCTACGCAGGCGCCTCGGCGACGCCGGATGACTTGGCGCCGGACCAGCGGTTGAAGCCCAGTTCGCCACGGACGTCGGCGGTGCGCTCCAGCATCATCGCGTCGCTGGGGATGCCGGTCGAGTCGGCGACGCGGACCAGGCCGTTGAAGATGCCGACGGTGGCGGCGGCTTCCACGAACTTCTCCGGACCGAGGGTTTCCAGCGCCTGAGCGCGGGCGGCGACCAGGTCGTCCGTGGCCCGGACGACGGCTTCGGCGAAGGCCGTCAGAACCGCGCCGTCCTCGACGCCTCCGTCAGCGGCGTCCTCCACCGCGGCACTCAGGTCGACCTCTTCTCCTACTGCCTGGCTGCTCGCCCGGAGCAGCATGGTATGGGCGGTCGTTCAGTAGAAGCACTGGTTGAGTGCCGAGACGCGGGCGGCGAGAAGTTCTACCTGGGGCCGGGCCATGGGCCGGTGGTTCCACACCATCTCGTTGAAGTCGGTGGCGGTTCCCGAGTACATGGCGGCGACCATGCGGAAGAACGTGCGGACGCCTTCCGGCACCAGGCTCAGTGCCCGGGCCACGTTGGCGCGTTGCCAGTCGATGACCTGAACGGGGACCCAGGCGCCGATGTCGCCCATGTTGTCGGGCCGCTCGCGGGTGGGCTCGCCGGCCTCCGGTTCGGGCAGCGTTTCGTGTTCGATCCCCATCGCTTCGCAGAAGGCGTCCGCGGCGACCGTCGTCACGACGACCGAGGCGAGTTCGACGTACGGCGCGTCGCCAAGCTCGGCGATCGTGGCTTCGGCCCAGTCCCGATCGAGATGGGTCGGATCGGCGCCGATCTTCCGCGCCGCCTCGATGGCCTTTTCCGGCAGTGGCGTGCCGGGTTCGCCGCGGTCACGGTTCCAGGGCGGCTCGTTGCGCTGGATCCGCTCGGCGCGTGCCAGTGCCGCGATGGCGACGCGCTCCGGCCCCGTCCACCAGGTGCCGGGACGACCGATGTCGGCCCACGACCTGCGCAACGCCGTCGTCAGGTCCTCGCGGACGGGAACGGGGAAGCGGCCGTCCTCGAAGCTCACGGGCTGCTGTCCTCACCTGTCTTTTCCAGGTGACGCGCGCCGCTCAGCGTGTTGTAGACCGCCCAGTTTCCTTCGTGGCAGGCGTACTCGAACATCTCGTTGTCCGGATCGAAGTAGAGCGGGATGTTCACGGTCCAGGTGTCGGTGTAGTTGGCCGGATCGTCGATCGTCACCGTCCAGTCCACCGTGTGCTCGTCAACGCGCGTGAAGCGCTCCACCGTTACGAGCCCCGTGCTGACCGGAATGCCCTTGATCCGGCCCTGGGAGCCGCTGGTCGCGATCCAGCCCTTGTCGGAGAAGTTCCTCGTCTCGACGACCAGCGTGTCGCCGTCCCAGTGGCCGCGGGAGTCGCCGTTCCAGAGGTGAAGGTCCTCCGGGATCCGCTCCCGGCCGTCAACCGGGATGAAGCGGACGTCGTTGATCATCTCGGAGTAGATGACGACGTACTCCGGCGTCTGGGCGATCCGGTAGTTGTTGTTGTAGCCGGCCGGGAACAGATGCCCGGGGACGCCGCGGGTGATGCAGCGATCCCAGACGCTCATGTACTCGTACGAGTCGAACATCTTGACCAGGTTGTCGGCGCGCACCTGCTGCGCCTCCGGCCGCACCGGGACGCGGCCGGTCGGGGGATCGACGACCAGGGAGGTCCGCCGGCTGCCGACGATCCTGGTTCCGAGCTCCAGCCAGTGCAGGTTGTAGGCGCCGACATTCTGGCCGGCCTCGGCCTTCTGCGCCGGCCGGTCAGCGCGGCTCTGGATCATCGCCTGGCGGGCGGCCTCGGCCTGAGTGACTTCCTCCTCGGTGAGGAAGGCCTTGTCGCCCATCTCGACCGGCCGCTCGAAGGGCGTCAATGTGGTGTTCGTCCACAGGCCCTGAAGGTCGGGATGGCCCCAGGGAGTGCGCGGCGTCTGCCAGTCGTCGGCTGCAAGGGCCGGCGCCGCCGGAAGTGCGATCGCCACGGCGAGAGCGAGCGTGGTCCGTCCCATCATCGGTGACTTCCTCCGTCTGCGTTCGGTGCCTCTGCCTACGTTGGGTGGTTGCGAGGCTATCAAGCGCCGCCGTCTCAGTCCCCTCTCATCAGGGCCTGCGCCCGTCGCCAGCGCTCGACGATCCGGTCCTCCCGGTCGTAGTCGAAACGTCCCGTGCCCGCGGCGTAGAGGTCCTTCTCGTTGGGCGGGTTGTCGCGCAGATGGCGAGCCGTGGTGCGGGTCGCCGTCTCCGGATCGACCACGTCGCGGTAGCCGAGCAGGTTGCGGGCCTTCGACATGTCGAGGAGCTGGTTGGACTTCTCCGCGAGCGGGAACACGCCGCGGCAGAAGGGCGCCGGCACGCCAACCAGCTCCATCTCCGCGTCGAGTTCGTCAATGATGATCTCCGCCACCGCGCGGCAACTGATCACCCGTTCGTCACCGGCGTTGAACGCCTCTCCCGCGGCTTCCGGCCTGGTGGCGGCGAGGTAGACGAGCCGGGCCAGGTTCTCCGCGTAGCCGCGCTGGAAGTAGGTGACGCCGTCGTGGGGGAGGATCATGAAGGGCCGCCGGTCGAGGATGCGCCTGACCACAGCCCACTCGTGGTTCATCGGCGTGCGCGGGCCGTAGACGCCTGGGTAGCGGAGGATGACGACCTCGAAGTCGCCGCGGCCGTGCTGCTCGAAGAGCTGGTCTTCGCCGGCCGCGACCTTGCCGGTGTAGTTCTTCGCGTCGTACTGGCGTGGGGCGAACTCCGGTATGGGCAACGGAATGCGGCCCTCGGGCGTGGGTGGCTGGGAGCCCTTGTAGACGGGCTGACCGGTGATGCCTACCAGGCGTCCCGTCTTCCCGGCGAGTTCGTCGGCCAGGGTGCGCAGCCTGCCGTACATGCACACCGCGATGTCCCACTCCCTCGAGGCGATCCTGGCGCGGATCTCGTCGCGGTCCCGGGCGTTGCCGAGGATCCGCTCGACCGGCCCGTCGAAGTCGACGGGATGGCGGCCTGAATGGAAGATCGAGACTTCGTGTCCCGAGGCAAGGAAGCTGTTGACGATCGGCGGACCTGTGGGGCCGGTGCCGCCGACAACTAGTATGCGTGCCATGGCGCGGAGTGTACGCGGGTTGCCGGCAGGGCTGACGCTCCTGGTAGCGGTCGCCGCGGGTGTCGGCGGGCAGCAGCAGGCGGACCCGCTGCGAGTCTTCACCGCCGAGCAGGCGGAGCGGGGCCGGACCCTTTACGAGGCGATCTGCATCGAGTGCCACCTCGCCAGTCTGGCCGGGGCGAACGAGGCGCCGCCCCTGCGTGGCGCGGACTTCCTCGACGCCTGGGGAACCGGCGCCGTCGTCGATCTTGCGGACACGATTCGGGTGACGATGCCGCCGGAGAACCGGAACTCCCTCAGTCCGCAGCAGAGCTACGACCTCGCCGCCTTCGTGCTGCAGCAGAACGGCGCGGCTGCCGGCAATGAGACGCTGGCTGTGGACAACCTGGACCTTGGCGCATCGCAGGAGGTCGTCACGCCGCCCGGGGAACGGGAGATCGAGGACTTCGAGCCGGTGACGTCGGAGATGCTGCTCGACCCGGCCCCCGGCGACTGGCTGATGTTCCGGCGCACCTACGACGGCCAGGGCCACAGCCCGCTCGATCAGATCGCCCCGCACAACGTCGACGAGCTGCGTCTCGCCTGGTCCTGGGCGATGGCCGACGGCGTCAACCAGCCGACGCCGCTTGTCTACAGCGGCGTCATGTACCTTGCCAACCCGCGCAACATCATCCAGGCGCTGGAGGCCGACACCGGCACCTTGATCTGGGAGTACCGGCGGTCCCTCGAGGGCGATATGGCGCGCGGCTTCAACCAGCTTCGCAACCTCGCGATCCGGGGCGACCTGATCTTCGTCGCCACCAAGGACGCGGCAATGCTGGCGCTCGACGCCCGAAGCGGGCGGCCGCGCTGGGAAACGCAGATCGCCGATCCGGCGAAGGGCTACCGGAACACGAGCGGACCGATCGTGGTCGACGGGCTCGTGATCAACGGCATCAACGGCTGTATCCGCTACTACGAGGACAGTTGCTTCATCACCGCCCACGACGCGGAAACCGGCGAGGAGAGGTGGCGCACCTACACGATTGCCCGGCCCGGGGAACCGGGAGGCGAAACCTGGGGCGATCTGTCGCTCATGCTTCGGGGCGGCGGCGACTCGTGGATTCCAGGCAGCTACGACCCGGAGCTCGAGTTGCTCTACTGGCCGGTGGCTCAGGCCAAGCCCTGGGTGCCGGCGAGCCGTGGCCTCACGATCGACCACGAAGTGCTCTACACGAACTCGACACTGGCGCTACGGCCCGGCGACGGGAAGATCGCGTTCCACCGTCAGCACGTGCCCGGCGAGGCCCTCGACCTGGACGAGGCCTTCGAGCAGGTCCTCATCGACCGCGGCGGCGAGCGGCTACTGCTCACTTCCGGCAAACACGGCATCCTGTGGAAGCTCGACCGGACGGACGGTTCCTTCGTGGCCCTCAAGGAAATGGTGTTCCAGAACGTCTTCGACCACATCGACGGCGAGACCGGCGAGGTCCGTTACCGCGAGGACATCGCCTCGGCCGAAATCGGGGAGTGGGTCTCGGTTTGTCCCAGCACGGCCGGAGGACACAACTGGCAGGCATCCTCCTACAGCCCCGCACAAGGCCTTCTGGTTGTGCCGCTGAGCCAGAGCTGCCTCGACATTTCCGGCCG
This sequence comes from Acidobacteriota bacterium, assembly GCA_011525365.1. Classification (GTDB taxonomy): domain Bacteria; phylum Acidobacteriota; class Thermoanaerobaculia; order Multivoradales; family Multivoraceae; genus Multivorans. The sequence goes on along the minus strand of WTGQ01000002.1, from coordinate 2,715,097 downwards.
TGAGACGCGTTTCGAAGAGGGGGCGGGGGGCGAGCGGGCGGACCGCAAGTGGTTCGAGATGCCCGGCACGGATGGACGGCTGGGCAAGCTCGCGGCCTACGACGTCGACACGATGGAGGAGGTCTGGAGTGTCGAGCAGCGGCCGGCCTTCCTGACCGCGGCGCTGACGACGGCGGGCGGCGTCGTTTTCGCCGGCGACATCGACCGGCGGTTCCGGGCCTGGGACACGGCAACGGGTCGCGAACTCTGGGGCACCCGTCTGCCGACCTCGGTGCAGGGCTTCCCGGTGAGCTACGAGGTCGACGGCGTCCAGTACGTGGCGGTGTCCACGGGACTCGGGGGCGGCAGTCCGCGTTTCGTTCCAGCCCGAGTCAGCCCGGAGATCCGCTATCCGCAAACCGGGAACGGTCTGTTCGTCTTCCGCCTCCCGTAGCCTGGGCTTCGCTATAGTCCGGCATCATGAAAAAGCACAGCTTGGCCGCGTCGCTGGCCGCGCTGCTGTTCCTTGCGTCGGCCGCCGTCGCGCAGTCGCAGGAGGCCTACCAGGCGCCGAAGACGCCGGACGGCGATCCGGATCTGAACGGCATCTGGCAGGCGATGAACAGCGCGCACTGGGACCTCGAAGCTCACCCTGCACGACGCACTCCGGTTCCCCACTACGGCGCCCTGGGCGCGATCCCGGCCGGTCTGAGCGTCGTCGAGGGCGGCAGGATCCCCTACCAGGAGGGGGCGCTCGAGCAACGCAACGCGAACCGGCAGGACTGGTTGAACCTGGACCCGGCCGCGAAGTGCTTCATGCCAGGCATCCCGCGCGCTACCTACATGCCGTTACCGTTCCAGATCGTGCAAACGCCGAAGGCCGTCTTCTTCGCCTACGAGTGGGGCGGCAACAGCCGCGCGGTTCGTCTCGACCGCCCGGGCACGAGGGCGGTCCTGCCGTCCTGGATGGGCTACTCACTCGGGCGCTGGGAGGGCGACACCCTGGTGGTCGAGGTCACGGACCAGGTCGCCGACACCTGGTTCGACGCCTCGGGCAACTTCCACAGCGAGGAGCTTCTGGTCGTCGAACGCTACACGCGCACCGGACCCGACTCGATGCACTACGAGGCGACGATCACCGATCCGAACGTGTTCACCGAGCCGTGGACGATCAGCATGCCGCTCTACCGGCGCCTTGAAGAGAACGCGCGCCTGCTCGAGTTCAAGTGCATTCCGCTCGGGGGAGAGGACGCGGCCTACGGCCATCTGCGCCGCGGGGCGACGCCAGAGTGAAAGGAGTCGAAGTCATGAAGCACCGACTGTCCGCAAGCACGGTCGTTCTCGTCGTCGCCGCCCTGGTCGTCACCGGGACCGTGTACGCCGAGGATGAGAAGCTCGTCACGTCCTGGGGCGTTCCGGACCTGCAGGGCACCTGGGACTACCGCTCGATCACGCCGCTCGAGCGGCCGGCGGAGTTCGGCGACCAGGCGACCCTGACCGCCGAAGAGGCGGCGGCCCTTGAGCAGAGACGCAGGGAGGCGCGCGCCGCGCGCGCGGCGCAGGGAGGCGGTGACGTCGACCCCAGCCAGGGCGACGTGGACGTCGGCTACAACTCCTTCTGGCTCGACCTCGGCGACAAGGTTTCCGGCACGATGCGGACGTCCCTGATCGTCGATCCGCCGAACGGCCGCCTGCCGAAGATGACCGACGGGGCGATCCGCCGGGTGAACGAGCGCTACGCGCTCTGGGGCCAGCCGCCGGCCGGCCCGGAAGAGCGCAACAGTTTCGAACGCTGCATCATCGGTTTCAACGCCGGCCCGCCGATGACCCCCGGCGCGTACAACAACATGATGGAGATCTTCCAGTCGCCGGGATACGTTGCGATCATGACCGAGATGATCAACGACCACCGGGTCATTCCGACCGATGGCCGTGAGCATGCCGACGAGAGCATGCGCTTCTGGAAGGGTGATTCCTCAGGCGTCTGGGAAGGCGACACGTTCGTCGTGACGACGAAGAACTACACCGAGCACACCGCGTACCGCGGCACCGGCCCGAATCTGGTCCTGACCGAGCGCTTCACGCGGACCGGTCCCGACGCCCTGCTCTACGAGTACACCGTCGACGACCCCGAGTCCTTCGAGGCCCCCTGGACTACCGCGCTCGAGATGCGGCGTAGCGACGACCCGGTCCTCGAGTACGCCTGCCACGAAGGCAACCGCGCGATGACCCTCATGCTTCGCGGTGCCCGGCATCGCGAGCAGCAGGGCACCGCCGCAGACGGCAAGGACTGGTTGGCGAGCTGGTACGGCGGCCAGAACCGCGTCGACGCGGCGCGGGAGGCGCTGGAGGCGGCGAAAGCGGAGCAGGATCAGTAGCCATGGACTTCTACTTCTTCATCCTCATGGCCATTGTGTTCATCGGCCTGGAGGTTGTCGCCTCCTTCGGCGTCCTGGACGACAACGAGGAATCGAGTCAGGCGCCCAGCGACGGCTGAGTCGGCCTTCGGCCGCCGGTTCGTCTTGCTGCTACTGCTCGGTCGGATCGGCGCCGTCTCGTGGCGCGCCGGTGCCGGAAGAACCCATGAACAGGCTGCGGCCGTCGGGGAGCTTCATGTCACGGCCGCTGCCGCGGCAGTTCGGCGTGCACATCTGGTCCTTGCTCTGGTAGCCGCGGACGACGACTTCCGTTCCCGGCCTCAGCAGGGTGCGGGTCAGGCCGCGGCGGACCAGAGTGTTGGGCGTGCCGGCCTCGAGTTCCCAGGTCAGGGTTTCGCCGCTGTCCAGGGTGGTTTCGACGTGGACCCAGGCGTGGGGATTGATCCACTCGACCTTGGTGATTCTGCCCTCGACCTTGATCGGCAGGTTCGCGTCGAATTCGGCCGAGAAGGCGTGGTGAGCGAGGGATGGAACGGTCGCGCTCAGGCTCAGCGCGAGAATGGCGACGGGCAGGACTCGGTGGACTCGTCGGGACATCTTGAACCTCCTGTTGGACGTTGATCCTAGTTGAGAACGCCCTCTACCAGTTGGTAGTATCATTCACCGCACAGGCCCCGCGCCTAGCTCGCGATCCAGTTGGTAGGTCGACGCCTGACTGGCGGCGAGCCGTTTACGCATGGTCGGAACCGAGTAAGGAGGCGAAATGCACGCCAGGACCCTGTTGATCTTGCTCACGCTGCTCTTCGTGGTCGGTTGGGGAACCGCTTTCGCTGCCGGAGACGGTAGCGAGTCCGGCGCTCCTCCTCCCCAGGAGGACGAGGAACACGACGGCGAGGACCACGAGGGCGAAGAACACGGCGACGAAGAGGGCGTACTCGACTTCCACGCCCACGACGTCGTCGTCGTCACCGGCTCGGCGATCGAGGAACCAGCGGTCGACCTGCCGTACGCCGTCGAAGTACTGAACCGGGAAGTCCAGAAGGAGCAGGGGTCGCTGCAGGCGGTTGATCTGTTCAAGAACCTGACCGCCTCGTCGGCCGTCATCGGCGAGGCGAACAGTTGGTACAACGATCAGGGGACGGCGGTGCCCGAGAGCGTGGCGAATGTGAATCTCCGGGGTCTTGGGGCCTCGAGGACGCTGGTGCTGCTCAACGGCCGTCGCCAGACGGCGCTGCCGGCCCGGTTGTTCGGCGGTCGCTTCGTCGACGTCAACGCCTTCCCTTCGCTCGCCATCGATCGCATCGAGGTGCTGAAGGAAGGCGCCGCCGCGATCTACGGTTCGGACGCGGTGGCCGGCGTTGCCAACTTCGTCACCCGTGACGAGTTCACCGGGTTCGAGGTCGCGCTCTCGCACGAGAGCATGGACGGCGCCGGCGACTCGACGGCCGGCGCGATCTGGGGCGGCAAGCTCGGCGACTCGGACCATCACCTCGTGTTCTCGCTCGAGAGGGCGGAGCGGTCGCATCTCGGCGCCCGGGAGCGGCCGTACACGCTCATGCCGCGCGGCGGCGGCTGGTTCTGGGGTTGGTCCAACACCGGGAATCCGGGCATCTTTCTGCGGCCGAACCTCACCGGCGGCGAGACCTCCTCCGCGTTCGTCGGGGAGCTGGCACGGGCGCGCAACGGCACGGCCGGCACGGACTACTTCGTCGATCCCGCGTGCAACGGCCTCGGCGGCTACGACCGCGGCTGGACCTGCGCCTTCCGCTATCAGCCGTGGGACAGCCTGATCGAGGCGACGGAAACGAACCGGTTCTTCGCCGAACTGAACGGTCCGCTGGCCGAGGGCACGACGTACCACGTGGAGGCCCTCTACGCGGAGTCGACCATCCCTAACTACGTGACCACGCCTTCCTTCCCGCCGGTGTCGCTGCTGGACGGCCTGCAGTTGATCTCGAACGAACACCCGGGTCGGATGGAGTTCTGCAACAGCTCCTTCGGCGTGGGCGGCTTCGCTTCCGGGGAAGAATGCCTGCAGGACGACTGGTACTTCTACGGTCGCCTGGTCGGTAACGCGGGCCCGGGACGCGGCCTGCGGCGGGGCACGGAGACGACCCGCATCGCGGCGAACATCGACCACGAGCTGTCGATCGGCGGCAAGGCGGCCAGCCTGGACGTCGGCGTGAACTACTCGCGTGCGACCGGGAACATGAACCACCCGGCGGAGTACGCGTACCGCAAGTTCCTCGCTTTCCGCGGCTTCGGCGGCCCGAACTGCGGCGTCGGCGTGGTGGCGGACGAGACGAGCCCCTCGGGGATGCGGCTCGGAAACACGGGTTCGGCTCAGCCCGGCGTGGGGGACTGCATGTACTACAACCCGTTCGGCAACGCGATCGAGTTCTCCGCCCAGCCGGGCGCGCCGTGGGAGAACAGCCCGAATCCCATGTACGTCGCGGGCCTGGAGAACAACCGGTCAATGCTCGACTGGATCAACGAACAGGTGGACGTCGAGAACGAGGCGGAACTCGTCGTGGCCGAGGCGACGCTGTCGGGCAACTGGCTGCCTCAGAAGCTCGACTATGCGTTCGGCTACCAGTATCGGCGCGTGGACGTGAGCGCGATTCCGAACGCGGTTGGCAACTACGCCCTGAATCCGTGCGTGGTGCCTGGCGACCGGTCGTGCCTCGATCCGGTCACCGGCAGGCAGAGGGGGGCGCGGGCCGGAACCTTCACCTTTACTTCGGGCTACTACCCCTACGGCGACTCCCAGGCGGTCCATCGGGCGTTCGGCGAGCTGTCGCTCAACGCCCTCCGTGGCGACATGCAGTTCGCGGCGAACTACGAGCTCCACGACGAGGTGGACAGCTTCGATCCGAAGTTCTCGGGCCGCTGGCAACTCTCGGCGGGAGAAGGTCATGTGCTGTCGTTCCGCACCTCGGTCCAGACCACGTTCCGGGCGCCCTCGGTCGACGATCTGAACGAGGAGATTCGGACCACCCTGGAGTATCTGAACACGGTCGGCGTGTACAAGGCGGTCGACGCTTTCGGCAACCGGGCGCTGAGGCCCGAGCACGCGTTCACCTACAACCTGGGCCTGGTGCTCTTCGCTTCGCCCGGAATCGACGTCACGCTGGACTACTGGAGCTACGACTTCGACCACGTGATCGCGCCGCTGCCGCAGCAGGAGGTCGTGCGGCTCTACGCCGAAGGCTACGGCGGCAACCAGGCGGCGCTCAACGCGGTCATGGGCCGTGTCGTCTGCCCCGGCGGCGTAACGGACGGTTCCTGCGTTCCCGGCGACATCGAGAGGGTGCGGATCGACCTGATCAACTGGCCCGGAATCAAGACGTCTGGCTTCGACTTCCACCTGCACGGCCACATGGACGCGGGCCCGGGCGAACTCTCCTTCGGCGTGGACAGCACCTACACGCAGAGCTACGAGCTGAAGCAACTGGAACTCGACGGCGTCGTCTACCGCGAGCAGAAGGACGTCGTCGGTCTGCTGAACCGTGACACGCCGATCGCGCCGCCGCTGCCGGAGATGAAGACGCGGGCCTCGCTCGGCTATCGCTGGGGCGACTACAGTCTGATCGGTTGGGCCAACCACATCTCGTCCTACGAAGACAGCAACGTTGCCTGGACGCCGCCCGAACTGCTGCCGATCGACGAGTGGCTCACGTTCGATCTGACGTTCCTGTGGCGCTTCCCGCGGCTCGGTTTCGATCTCGCCCTGTCGGCGATCAACCTGACCGACGAGGACCCGCCGCTGGTCTTCTTCGAGCAGTCGTTCGACGCCCTGACCGCGAACCCGAAAGGCCGCCGCCTGAAGGCGGTCATGACCTATCGTTTCGGCAACTAGCGCGGGCAGTGTCGGTAGGATGGCGGGGCAGAGGCCCCCGCAGGAGATCCGTCGACGATGCCCAACACCCCGCTCGTGGCGGGCGCCTTGGCTCTTGGCCTCCTGGCGCTGCCCGCGGCGGCACAGGAGGTCGGCGACGACGCGCCGGCCCAATCCTCGTCGAGTGAAGTCGCCGACCGTGTACAAGGGGACGTCGACGAAACCTCGATCCGCTGGCTCGGCATCGCGCGGGTCCGGTACTCGATTCCTCTTGAGTTCTCGGCAGGCGGCGGAGCGATCCTCGCGCGCATGCCGACCAGCTACGACTGCGCCACTTTCTGCGAGTACCGCGGGTTCGTCGCGCAGATCGAGCCCGGTTCGGCGGGAGGACAGCTCGGCGTAGGCTATGCACGCGTGATCGCCACGCGGAAGCCGCGTTCCGCCTTCCTGAACAACGTCTACGTCGGCTGGGGCGCTCGCGCCGTCCTGGTTCGCACCTGGGGAGACTCCGAACTCGATCCGGAGCGGCAGACGCTGGCCGGCTTCGAAGGGCAGTTCGCGCTGCCTCGCCTCACGTTCAACCTGGGCGTCCTGCGGCGGATCAGCTCCGCTCACGAGGACGCCGACCGCTACGTGTACACCGCGGGCATCGGCTGGGGGTTCTGATGCCAGGAGCAGCGCGACCGGCATCCCTGCGTTGCGGACTCGCTGCCCTGGTCGTGGCGTCGCTTCTCGGACTCGGCGGCGCCGGGGCCGCGTCGGGTCTCGAAACGGACCAGTTCTTCGCCTGGGGCCGTCAGCTCGAGGACATGGCCGAGGTGCTGAACGCCCGCGTCAACCTGGAGCTCGAGCGCCTGGTCGCCGAACTGAATCGGGAGGGCAGGGACCGCCGGTGCCAGAAGGTACGGTTCCGGTTCTTCAAGCGCCACCGCATGCTGTTCTTCGACGGCTTCGAAACCTGGTCGGTGAACTCGCCTCTGGTCAGCCGGTCGCCCTCGGGACCCGAGGAGATGCGGGAGTTCGAGCAGAAGTACATCTACGGCGGCACTTCGCCGCTGTTCGACACCGGCCGGTGGATGCCGCCGAGTCCGACGGTGGAGGTCAATGGGGTACGGCTGGGCACGGACAAGCTGACACATTTCCTGGGCACCGCCTGGTACTACCACCGCTGGTATCGAAAGGCCCGCGCGCGGGGCCTGACGCCCGCCGAAGCGGAGGATCGAGCTGTGCGTCGCGGTCTGCAACATGAGGTCACGATTCTCGGCAGGGCCGTCTCGGGTGTTCTGTCCCTGGCCGACCTGGAGGCGAATTACGAAGGGATGTGGTTCTACGAGCACCTCTGCGCCGGCGACGACCCCCACGTTGTCCACGAGGAGGGGCTGTGGCGCCTCCGCCGACCGTTCGATCTGCGGGACTACGTGACGCCCGAATGGGACGAGTCCTACCAGCCGAACATCTACGTGCGCCGGAAGTGGGAAAAGGTGAAGCCGCGGATGCTGGGATACTGTCCGATGCTCGGACACCCGCAGGTTAGGGCGATGCGTCAGGAGTACGCGAAGAGGGACCGGGTCACCCAGACGGAGAAGCTGATCGATGAGAAGGTCGCTGCCGGGAAACTGCCGGACCCGTCGGGGTTCTCGATCGAGAGCGTGTGCGATGAAGCTGCGAACTGAGGCGCTGCTCGCGGCCGCGCTGCTGGCCCTGGCCTGCGTTGCGCCGACCGCTGAACCGGCCGCGGAGGCCGCCGCCGAGATCGAGCCGGCGCTGGAACGGATCGGCCTCGGCTCCTGCCTGAGGCAGAACCTGCCGCAGCCGATCTTCGACGCGATCCTCGACGACGATTTCGAGCTCTTCGTGTTCCTTGGCGACAACGTCTACGGCGATGTCGAGTCCGAGGACCTGCGCGAGCTGCGGGACGCCTACGCGATGCAGGCCGAAGCCGACGGCTTCAGCCGGCTGCGCCAGGTGGGAGTGCCGCTCGTCGCCACCTGGGACGATCACGACTACGGCGTGAACGACGGCGGCGCCGAGTTCTTCGGCCGCGAAGAGGCGCAGCGGATCTTCGAGGACTTCTGGGACGTGCCGGCGGATTCCGAGCGTGCCTCGCGTCCCGGGGTCTACGACGCCGTGACTTACGGCCCACCCGGCCGCCGGGTTCAGCTCATTCTGCTCGACACGCGGTACTTTCGCTCCGCGCTGCGGCCGACCGACGAGCGCGGTGCGCCGGGCAAGGAGCGCTACCTGCCGGATCCTGATCCGGGCAAGACGATGCTCGGCGAGGAACAGTGGGCGTGGCTCGGTCAGGTGCTCCAGGAGGAGGCGGATCTGCGCATCCTGGCGTCGTCGATCCAGGTGATCGCCGACGGTCACGGCTACGAGGGGTGGCGGCAACTGCCGGCCGAGCGTGATCGCCTCTACGCCCTCCTGCGCGAGACCGGGGCGAATGGCGTGGTGATGATCTCCGGCGACCGGCACCGCGGCGGCATCTACCGTCACGACGACGCTCTCGGCTACCCGCTTCTGGAGCTCACCGCGAGTTCGCTCAACTCGCCGTCGAGCAGTGGGGAGGAGGCGGGGCCGTACCGGCTCGGCCCGACCTACCGGCCGGAGAACTACGGTGCGCTGTCCATCGACTGGACTTCCCGATCGGTGACACTGGAGGTCCGCGGCATCGACGGCGCGGCGGTCCTCGGAGAAACCCTCAACCTGGATGACCTGCGAGCCGAGTGAGAGGAGAGAGCAAGATGACGACACAGGAGTTCGAACCCCAGGGGATCGCGGGCGTTTCGCGTCGCCAGGTGATTCACGCCCTGTCCCTGGCCGGCGCCGCCGGCTTGCTCGCCGGTTGCAACGGCGATGCGACGACTGCCGCCGATAGCGCCGCCGATGTGGCCGCCGGGCCGATGCCCGACGACTTGTGGCGCGCCGGCGCGGGCGAACTCGCGGCGGCCATCCGCCGCGGCGAGGTCTCGAGCCTGGATGTCGTCGAATCCCATCTCGCGCGGATCGAGGCGGTGAACGGCCACCTGAACGCTGTCGTGCGCGTGCTGGCCGACGAGGCCCGCGCGGCCGCGCAGGCCGCCGACGAGGCGGTGGCCGCGGGCGCCGAGCTTGGCCCGCTGCACGGCGTGCCGATCTCGGTCAAGGACAACATCGCCGTCGCCGGCACCCCGACCACGAACGGTGTTCCGGCATTCGCCGAGGAGAACGCCGAAAAAGACGCGCTGATCGTGACCCGGCTCAAGGAGGCCGGAGCCATCGTCCTGACCCGGACCAACCTGCCCGATCTCGGCCTCAGGGTCCATACGGACAGCTACCTCTACGGCGTGACGCGCAACCCCTGGGCCGCGGACCGCAACGTCGGCGGTTCGAGCGGCGGCGAAGGCTCCGCCCTGGCCAGCGGGATGAGTTGTCTCGGGCTCGGCAACGACATCGGCGGTTCGCTCCGCATTCCGGCCCAGTGCAACGGCATCGCGTCGCTCAAGCCGACGCTGGGACGGATCGCCAGCGCCACGGGAGGCAGCATGTCGGGCCAGTTGATGGCCGTAGACGGTCCGATGGCGCGCCGCGTGGCAGATCTGCGTACCGCCTACGACTTGCTGGGGAGATACCACCGCAGCGATCCGTGGTCGGTCCCCGTTCCGCTCGACCTGGAGCCGCCGGCTTCGCCGGTCAAGGTCGCCCTGGTGCCGGAGCCCAGCGGCGGCTCGACTCACCCGGACATCGCCGCCGGCGTGCGCGCCGCGGGAGCGGCCCTCGACGCGGCAGGCTACGCGGTCGAGGAGATTGAGCCGCCGATGGTGGCCGAGGCGCGTCGGGCGTGGGAGGTCTTTCTCGGCTATGAGTTGAACACGGCGCGGCAAGCGCTCAAGGACGTCATGTCACCGGACGCCTACGACTTCCTGGTGCGTGCGCTCGACATGTTCGGAGTCGAGTCGCCCACGGAGTACGAGGCGATGTACGGCCAGCGTCACCGGATCGCCAGCGTCTGGCAGGAGTTCCAGGAGGACTATCCGGTCACGCTGGCCCCGATCATGACCCAGCCGCCCTTCGTCGTCGGCTACGACCTGCAGGAACCCGGCGACGTCCTCGACCAGATGCGCTTCGAGGTTGCGCTCAACCTGCTCGGCCTGCCCGCCGTCTGCGTGCCGACCGGCGTCGCCAACGGCCTCCCCCAGGTGGTCGAGGTGATCGGCGGCCGCTATCGCGAGGGGCTGTGCCTCGAGGCGGCTCAGGCGATCGAGGACGCGCTCGGCATCGTCACGCCGATCGATCCTGTGGTGGCCTGAGCGTTCGCCGCCGATTCAGTGAATCTCCGCCGCTTCGCCCCAGGCGGCCTTCAGTTTGTTGAAGTCGAAGTCCGGCTGCTTGGCGGCGTCGATGATGACCCGTTCGCGCCGGGCGATCAGATCGGCTGCCGCTTCGACCTGTTCGGCGATGTCAGCGGGGATGACCACGGCGCCGTGCTGGTCGGCGTGGATCAGGTCGCCGTCCGAGACCGCCATGCCGGCGACGGTTACCGGGCCGCCGTAGTCGACCACGTGGACGAAGGCGTGTGACGGTCCGACCCGACCGGCGAGGAGCTGGAAGGCCTCGGCGATGTCGTCGAGGTCGCGAATGCTGCCGTCCGTGATCACGCCGAGGCAGCCCAGACCGCGGTGGATGTTCGAGTTCACCTCGCCCCAGAAGGCGCCGTAGCCACGAGCGCCGTCGTCGAGATCATGGATCACCGTGATCGTCGGGCCTTCGCCGGAAGCCAGGTACTCGTAGTAGCCGACGGAGGCGCGGCGCGCCTCCGTCGGGTCCGCCGCGTTCGGGTGCTGGGCACGGATTCTCGCGGTTCGAGCGAAGCCGACGATCGGTGGCAGATCGGGCCGTGCGCACACCAGCGGGTCGACGGTGTAGCCGTGGCCGCGCCGCTTGGGCGCCACGACCTCCAGCGCGTTGCAGACGGTGGGTGTGTCGAGGGAACGGAGAGCGTCGAGAACGGCGGAAGAAGTCATGGGCGCGCAGTGTAGCTTGCATCGCTGTTGACGCGGCGGGGAATCATGTGTAATGTTGACATCGTCAACAACGCCGAGGAGGAACCATGAACGAGGAACTGGGCCGGTTCGTACGAGAAGCACTGTCGCGGGGCGCGAGCCGCGAGGAGATCCGGGAGGCGCTCGCCGATGCGAGCTGGCGGCAGGCCGACATCGACAAGGCGCTCAGCGCCTGGGTGGACCGGGACTTCGTGGCGCCGATCCCGCGACCGCGTCCGTATCTCGGCGCCCGGGAGGCTTTTCTCTACCTTGTCCTCTTCGCGGCGTTGTACACGGCGGCGATCAGCTTCGGCAACGTGACGTTCGTGCTGATCAACCGGGCCTTCGCCGATGTGGCGTTCACTCTTCCGGCCGCGGCTTCTGCCGAGATGCTGCGCTGGGGGCTGGCCTATCTCGTCATCTCCTTCCCGGCGTTCCTGCTGATTCAGCGGATGGTGCGACGCACGCTGCGCGACGATCCGGACTTGCGCTCGTCACGGATCAGGAAGTGGCTCACGTACCTGACGCTGTTCGTCGCCGCGGGCGTTCTGGCCGGCGACCTGATCGCCCTGGTGTTCTTCGGTCTGGGCGGCGAACTGGCCCTACGGTTCCTTCTGAAGGTCGGGGTGGTGGCGGCGATTGCCGGCGGCGTGTTCGGCTACTACTTCTGGGACCTGCGCCAGGATGATGTGGAAGTGGCCGAAGACGGTCAGGCGCCTAAGCTGCCGACCGTCTTCGCCGGCGTGTCGGCGGTCGCCGTCCTGCTGGCGGTCGTCCTGGGATTGGTTGCGGTTGGTTCGCCCGGCCAGGCGCGCGAACGCGGACTGGATGTCGCCCGCGTGGGGAACCTGCGGGACATCGTCCGCGGCGTTGACATCTACTGGGAGCGGAACGGTGCGCTGCCCGCGGGCCTGGAGTCCCTCAGTGGCGAGCGGGACATCAACATCGTGTCGATCGTCGATCCGGAGAACCGGGAGCCCTACACTTTCAGGGCCACGGGGGACAAGGCGTACGAACTCTGCGCGACGTTCAGCCTCGATGCACCCACCGATCAGGCGTCGCTACGGATGTACCCCTACCGGGAGCGGTTCTGGAGGCACCCCGCCGGCTACCACTGCTTCGACCTCGAAGCGATCGAACCCGACGCACGGCGCTGGTGAAGGCCTGGCGTCAGACGGCGACCTGGACCTGAACCCGCTCGGAGAGTCGTGCGCCCAGGAGGTGGGAAGCGTCCGCCACCATCTCGTGGAGGATCTCGCTGGCCGGGCGAGCCTCTTGCAGCATGCCAGAGGCCTGGCCGGCGGCGTTCATCAACAGGTCGTCCCGTCCGGCGGTGCGGATGGAGTGGAGCAGGTCACGGGTGAGCACGCCCTGGAGCCCCATCGGCAGCGCCCGGATGCCACTGGCTTCCCAGGCCTGGATCAGCGGATTCGTGATGTTCCGCATCGTCTTTCCGCTGTAGAGACGGGTGACCACCGTATCTTCGGTGGCGGCCTCCAGGATGCGCTGCTTCTGCAGCGCGGGCTGGTTCGCCTCGTGCGAAACCAGGAAGGCGGTGCCGCACCAGGCGCCGATCGCGCCTGCCGCGATGACCGCCGCAAGGCCGCGGCCATCGGCGACGCCTCCCGCGGCGACGACCGGGATCGGCGCTACCGCGTCCATGACCTGGGGCAGGAGTGCCAGGGTGCCGATCTTGCCGGTGTGACCGCCGGCTTCCGTGCCCTGGGCGACGACGATGTCGGCGCCGCCCTCGGCGACGCGCCGCGCGGCGCGGGCGTTACCGACGAGGGAGACGATCTTGATGCCGGCGTCCTTGAGCGCTCTGGCGAACGGCGCCGGCGAACCGAGACCGGAGGCGAACACCGGGATCTTCTCTTCCAGCAGGACTTCCATCTGGGCGCCCGCGTAGCTCTTGCCCTCGGGCACCGCCCAACTCGGCGCCGGGGGCGGGGCTTCGATCCACTCGATGCCCAGGCTCTCGGCCATCTTCCTGAGCGCGTCGCGCGTTTCCGCGGGCACCAGGTCGCGGGTCGGCACCGTCGCCGAGGTCGGTCCGCTACCTGCCTTCTCCAGGAAGTTCGAAGCCAGCAGCAGGTCGACCCCGAACGGCTTGTCCGTCTTCGCGCGCACCTTGTTGATCTCGGCCCGGAGGTCCTCGGGGCTGTAGGCAACGCCTCCGATCACGCCCAGGCCGCCGGCCTCGGAAACGGCAGCCACCAGGTCGGCTCTGGCGACGGGTTCCGCGCCGCCCGCCACGGGTCCCATGCCGGCCGAGAACACGGGATACTCGATCCCGAGCATGTCGCAGAGTTCGGTGCGCAGGAAGGGACGGGACATGGTGGCTCCTCTCGGTTGCGGACCATCAGCGCCAGTGGGCGCCGGGCCGGCTGCGGTGCGGTTCGGTTGACGCGTGGATTCGAGGTTCGGCCCGCGAGTATACGCGTCCGAAGTGCGGCTCAGAGCAGGTCGAGCTGGGGGATGCGGAGCTGGTTCGCGACCGCCTCCTCGACCGTGTCGAGCCAGCCTTCCCGATGCTCCGGCTGGAGAACCAGGACCCCGATGCGGCGATCCTCCAGTTCGTTCCAGAGCCGGTCGTCGATCTGCTGCCGGAAGGCTGGGTCGATGGCGCGAACACCGTCGGGCTGCGCCTCGCTGCCGCGCAGGATGGGCACGTAGACATTCAGGTCGTACGTCGTGCACCATGACTCGATCAGTGGTTCGAACGCCGGTTGGCGTCCGTGAGCGAACAGCAGGTAGACGTAGTTGTCGAGCACGCTGCGGTCGCAGATCACGACCGGCGAACGGGCCTCGGCGGCCAGTTCGTCGGCGATCTGGGAATGGAGGATCCACGACTGGGCCTCCAGGGTCGTTCCCTCGTTGAGCGGCAGCGGACAACGGCGCGCCACCTCGACCACGACGTCGAGGTTGATGTCGCGGCGTTTCAGGCGCGCGGCGAGCCCGTAGGCGAGGGTCGTCTTGCCGACGCCGTGGGTGCCGATGAAGGCCACTTTGAAGGGCATGGGCGGGTGCGACACTACAGGGAGCCCGGCTCGTGGAAGGATCTCCGAGTGCGTCCTTTGCCATCCGCCGCTGCCTTGATGCTGACGGTCGCGGCGTGTGGGCCGCCGCCTGAAGAATCGTCTGATGGTCCCTGGCCCGACCGCTCTCCGCGTCACGACGTTGTCGAAGAACTGCGCGCCGACCTGCTGAGACCGCGCGCCGAGGCGGACGGCGGCGGCACTGCGACCGTCGAGGAGCTCGGTGGGCGTGCGGTCGCCGGCCGGCCCGGAAGCTGGCGGATCGTCTATCGGGCGGGACCGTTGGGGGTCACGGTGGGGGGGGCCGTCTATCTTCAGGTGTCTCCGTTCTGGGGTTGGAGCACTCCGCAGGTCGAACGCGAAGCGGCTGTCGGCTACACGACGATTGCCACCGACGCCGAGGGGGTGGATCTGTCGGCCGAGACGCTCGATCGGCAGTTGCTGGCCGTTCATGTCGGTGGCCGTCCTTTGCGGGAAGGGCAGCGGATCGAGATCACGTACGGCGCCGGTCCGGCGGGCGCACTGGCTGACCGGTACGCCGAGCGTGAGTCGCGCTTCTGGGTGGCCGTCGACGGCGACGGCGACGGAGTCCGGGAGCTGATCGCCGAATCTCCCGCCGTCGACGTGATGCCGGGGCCGCCCGCGCGGTTGCTGCTTCACCTGCCCTCGACCGCCCGGCCGGGCGACCGGGTCACGCTCACTGCGGCGCTGGTCGACGCGATTGGCAACGGCTGGCCGGCGGCAGCGGGGAGGCTGGAGCTTCGACTACCGGCCGGCGTCGACCTGGTCGACGCGAGGGCCGATTCGGCAGCCGAGATGGAGCGGGTCACCTCCCTGGCACTCGCCGTGGAGGATCGAGGCAGGCTCGTCGTTTCGCTTCGGCTTTCGGGGGAGGTCGGCGGTGCGGTCAGGGTAGGCGGCCGGCTGGTCGACGCCGCGTCAGGAACCGGGTTCGAGGCGGAGAGCAACCCTCTCCTCGTCTCGCCGGCCGGCCGGCGCATCCTGTGGGCCGATCTCCAGAACCACTCGGGCCTCTCCGACGGATCGGCGACGCCGGACGACCTGCTGCGCTACGCGCGGGAGGTGGCCGGCCTCGATGCAGCGGCGGTGACCGATCACGACCACTGGGGCATGCGGTTCATGGACAGTGAGCCCTCGATCTGGCGGCGGACGCTGGATGCGGCCGACACCCGCAACGAACCGGGACGGTTCGTCGCGCTGGCTGGCTACGAGTGGACGAACTGGGTCGAGGGCCATCGCCACGTCGTCTTCTTCGAGCCGACGGCCGAGGCCGTGGGCGGCCTGCTTCTCAGCTCGATCGACGAGCGGTACGACGAGCCGCGGGAGCTATGGGCCGGCCTTGAGGACGTGCGGGCGCTGACCTTCGCCCACCATTCGGCTGGCGATCCGATTGCCACGGACTGGTCTTCGCCGCCGCCGGCCGGAGTCGAACCCGTTACCGAGATCGTGTCCGTCCACGGATCGAGCGAGGCTGGCGACGCGCCGGGCATGGTCATCCGGAACGCCTTGGCGGGCAACTTCGTGCGTGACGCCCTGGATCGAGGCTACAGGCTCGGATTCGTGGGCTCGAGCGACGGCCACGACGGGCATCCAGGCCTGGGCCACCTCGCGTCGCCGAGCGGCGGCGTGGCCGCGATTCTGAGTGACGAAGTGACCCGGGAGGGAGTTCACGAGGCGCTGCTCGCGCGTCGCACCTATGCGACGAACGGCCCCCGGATCGTCGTCCGAGCGAGCTACGCGGGATGGCCGATCGGCGCCGACATACCCGCTGAAGCGGCCGCCGCGGGCACAGTCGGCCCGATCGCCGGCGTGCCGCAGACGAGCCTGGTCGTGCGGGCGATAGCGCCAGGGGAGATCGCACGGATCGAAGTGGTCAGCCGCCAGGGCGCGGCCGGCGCCGGCGCCCTGACGGGCGAGGCCCTCTGCGGGGAAGCTGAGCGCGGTGAAGGTGAGCGAGAGTGCAGCCTGACCGTGCCGTTGCCTGGGTTTCAGGCTGGCGGCTACCTCTACCTTCGCGTGGTCCAGGAAGACGGCGGCGTGGCCTGGACCAGCCCGTTCTTCTTTCGGTAAGGGGGCCTACTCGGCCGCCTCTTCCTCGACGTGCACCATGATGTACTGCGACAGCCCCGGCTCGTCGAGCGTACGGTGCTCGCCGTCACCGATCTGTAGACAGAGGTAGTGCTCGCCGGGGCTGAGTTCGAGTTCGATCGAGTCTGAGCCGTCTCCGAAGTGGATCCACGGGTCCGCCGTGGGGATCACGATGCCCGGCTCCAGGCACTCCCCGTCGATCGCGATGTGGTAGTGGCCTGCTCCCTCGTTGATAGCGCCGTCGCCCACGGGTTCGATGATGAAGTTCTCGGCCGCGAACTGCAGGTTGATCAGGCTGGGGATCGTGTCGTGGTTCTCCAGCCCCACGAAGTAGACGCGCGGCGCGCCGTCGTCGGCTGCTTCTTCGGCGTGGTCCATGTCGCCTTCCGCGTGGGCATGGCCCGCGTGGTCGTCCTCGGAGTCGGCGGTTCCGCCTCCACACGCGGCAAGCAGGAGCAATAGCAGGGCTGCCGCCAGGATCAGGTACTGGCGGTTCTTCGCAAGGTCGAGGAGCATGTCAGTTTCTCCGTAGTCCTAGGCGTGCGCGGCGGCGGTCGCGCGGAGGCCGAGTCCGGCCACGACCGCGAACAGCAACGCGAAGACCATGTTCGCGATGCTCCCGTCGCCGCTTGCCAGCCCCATCCCGGCGATGACCAGCAGGGCCACGGCGACGAGGATCGAGAAGACGTTGCCCATCTTCTGGGCGTCTTCCTCGCTTCCTCCCATGCAGCCGACGCGGACCAGGAAGAAGGTCAGGACGGCAAAGAAGGCGAGGAGGTTCCACCAGGACCCGGCCGCCGCATCGACCATGGCCTGGCTGGCCCACCAACCGGCACCGAGAATGTACGCGATCGCAAACATGAAATTCTTGAACATGGCGAGCGGGAATGTAGCAGCTTGCGCCGTAGAACGCTACGCGCGCGCCGACGGCTCTAGTTGGCCGCCACCGCGTGCTCGAGCACCTCGGCGTACTTCTCGTACGCCGCCTGACGGAGCTTCGGCAGGTGGGTGGTCGGGAAGAGGTCGTCCGTGCCGGCGTACTCCCGCAGGAGTTGCCTCGCCACGGTGATCTTGTGGACCTCGGTCGGTCCGTCGGCCAGGGCCATGTGGAACGAGTCGATCACGCCGGCGGAGTACGGCATCTCGTTCGACACGCCGAGCGAGCCGTGGATCATCAGCGCCCGGGAGAAGACGTCCAGGTAGACCTTCGGCATGACCGCCTTGACCGCCGAGATGTCCTTGCGGACCATCCGGTAGTCCTTGTACTTGTCGATCTTCCAGGCGGTCTGGAGCACGAACAGCCGGAACTGCTCGATCTGCGCCCAGGAGTCGGCGATCTTCTCCTGCACGAGCTGCTTCTGCGCCAGCAGCTCGCCCTGGGTCTCGCGTGAGAGCACCCGTTCGCACATCTGGTCGAAGGCGGTGCGGACCTTGGCGATTGTCCGCATCGCGTGGTGGATGCGGCCGCCGCCCAGGCGGGTCTGGGCGACCACGAAACCCTGGCCGCGCTGGCCGAGCAAGTGGTCCTGGGGGATGCGCACGTCCGTGTAGCGGACGTAGCCGTGCGATCCCTCCTGTTCGCCGGCGCCGACCGCGACGTTGCGGACGATTTCGACGCCCGGCGTGTCCTTCGGCACGAGGAACATGGACATCTTGTTGTAGGGCGGCGCGTCCGGATCGGTCACCACCATGACGATGAGGAAGGAGGCGTAGCGGGCATTGGAGGAGAACCACTTCTCGCCGTTGATCACCCACTCGTCGCCGTCGAGGACGGCGCGGGTCGTGAACACCTTCGGGTCGGAGCCGCCGTGCGGCTCGGTCATCGAGTAGGCGGAGACCATCTCGTTGTCCAGCAGTGGCTGCAGGAAGCGCGCCTTCTGTTCGTCCGTGCCGTAGTGGGCGATGATCTCCGCGTTGCCCGAATCCGGCGCCTGGCAGCCGAAGACGATCGGCGCGTGCGGCGCCCGGCCCAGGATCTCGTTCATCAATGCCAGCTTGACCTGACCGTAGCCCTGGCCGCCGAGGTCGGGGCCGAGATGGCAGGCCCAGAGCGCCCGCTTCTTCACTTCCTCCTGGAGCGGCGGGATCAGCTTCTGCCGCTTGGGGCAGGAGAGATCGTAGGGGCTTCCGAGGACGAAGCGGAGCGGTTCGATCTCGTTGGTGACGAACTCGTCCATCCAGTCCAGCTTGTCCTGGAACTCAGCGTCTGTTTCGAAGTCCCATGCCATCGTTCTCTTCTCCTCTAGACCCTTGTTTCTGAAGGCCGCCTAGCGTACCGGATCGCCACGTAAACTCGCCGGATGTTCCTGAACAAGGCCGCCCGTTCCTCGATGTCGTCGCCGACTGTCGGTGCGCCGGCCCTCTGGCCGGCTTCCGGTCTCCGGCTGGCCTTGGGCGCCATTCTTCTGCTGCCCGCGGCTATGGGCTGCGGCAGCCGCTCCGACTCCGTCTCCGCCAAAGCTGGCGAATGGCGTCACTACGCCGCCGACCGCGCCTCGACGAAGTACTCGCCGCTCGACCAGATCAACCCGTCCAACGTCGACCGGCTGCAAGAGGTCTGGCGGTGGACGTCGGTCGAGACGGAGGCCGACACGGAGTACCGCGGCGGCATGTACAAGAGCACGCCCCTCTACATCGACGGCACGCTCTACATCACCACCTCGCTCAGCCAGGTGGCCGCGATCGACCCCGGCACCGGCGAGACGCTCTGGGTGTACGACCCACGGAGCTACGACGCCGGCCGCCCGGCCAACGCCGGCTTCCAGCACCGCGGACTCGAGTACTGGAGCGGAGAGATCGACGGCGAACCGGCGGAGCGCCTGATCTATGCCGCCCACCACCGGCGCCTGATCTCGCTCGATCGGACGACCGGCGAACCGGACCCCGCCTTCGGTGACGGCGGAATGGTGAACACCGCCCTGGGCCTGGGTCGCGAGATCAACGAGCGCCAGTACACCCACTCGGCGCCGCCGATCATCTGCGCCGACGTCATCGTGCTCGGCTCGGTCATCTCGGACGGCCCCCGCGGGCCGAAGATGCCGCCCGGCCACGTCCGCGGTTACGACGTGCGCACCGGCGAGCAGCGCTGGATCTTCCATACGATTCCGCGGCCTGGCGAGTTCGGCAACGACACCTGGCTCGACGGCTCCTGGGAGTACTCCGGAAACACGAACGTGTGGACGATGATGAGCTGCGACGAGGAACTCGGGTTCGCCTACCTGCCGGTGTCGACGCCGACGAACGACTGGTACGGCGGCCACCGGCGCGGCGACAACCTGTTCGCGGAGAGTCTGGTCGCCCTCGATGCCCGCACAGGCGAGCGGAAGTGGCACTTCCAGGCCGTTCGCCACGGCCTGTGGGACTACGATCTGGCCTCGGCCCCGAACCTGGTCGACATCACCGTGGACGGCCGGCGGATCAAGGCGGTCGCGCAGGTCAGCAAGCAGGGCATCACCTACGTCTTCGACCGCGAGACGGGAGACCCGGTGTGGCCGATCGACGAGATCCCCGTGCCGCAGACGACGGTGCCCGGCGAATGGAGTTCGCCGACCCAGCCGATGCCGACGAAGCCGGCGCCGTTCGAGCGGCTCGGCCTCACCGAGGACGACCTGATCGACTTCACGCCGGAGCTTCGCGCCGAGGCGCTCGAGATCGCCGAAGACTACGTGCTGGGCCCGATCTACACGCCGCCGCTTGAGGTCAAGGAGGGCGGCAAGCTCGGCGTGCTGACGCTGCCGTCCGCCGCCGGAGGCGCGAACTGGCGGGGCGCCGCGGTCGATCCCGAGGCCGGCGTCCTCTACGTGCCGTCGATGACCAAGGTGATGAGCTTCGGCGTGCAGCGCGCCGACGCGGCCCGCTCCGAGTTCCGTTACGTCGACGCCCTTGGCCTCCTGGAGGGGCCGCGCGGTCTTCCCCTGGTCAAGCCGCCCTACAGCCGGATCACCGCGATCGACCTGAACACGGGCGAGCACCTGTGGCAGGTCGCCCACGGTCCGGGGCCGAAGGACCACCCCGCGATCGCCCACCTCGATCTGCCCGACCTGGGCAGCGCTTCCCACGGCATCCTCTCGAACGGCGGTCTGGTGCTGACCAGGGACCTGATCTTCATCATCCAGGCCGACTACGACTCGAGCCGGATGACTTTCATGGGTAATGCCGGCCACATTCGCGCCTATGACAAGCGGGACGGCGCGAAGCTCTGGGAACACCGCGTCGAGCCGACGCCGCACGGCACGCCGATGACCTACCTCCACCGGGGCCGGCAGTACGTGGCCTTTACCGTGGGTGCCGGACGCGGGGAACAAATCCCGGCCCTGGTGGCGTTGGCGCTGGAGTAAACCTGTAACAGGGAGGTCCAGCCCCATGACACGGCGGATTGCGCCTGGCGGCGCTGTCCTGGGTTCGTTGCTTCTTTGCGGGTGCTCGGCGGTCGGCACGCCCGAGCCCGCCTGCCGTCCGTTGGAGGTCGCCGAACTCCCCGCCCTCGGTGCCCTGCGGGGTGCCTGGATAGACAACGAGCGGTTCGTCGTGACGGATCTTCACCAGTCCCGCTTGCTTGTCTACGACACCTCCAAGGGTCTCGAGCAGATCGTCCACGGCTGGGATACCGAGGACGTCAACCTGAGCTACCGGTGGCCAATGGACATTCGGCCTTGGGGGAGAGGCTTCGTGCTCGTCGATCTCCCGTCGAGGCCGCCGGCCCGCTTGCTCGAGCTCGACGGCAAGTTGCGTCCCGTTCGGGTCGCGTGGCACGGAGACAACGAACGGATCGATGGCGGTTTGGAGGGTACGGAAGTCACTAACGTCTTCGAGTTGGCGGTGCTGGGCGACAGTCTGTTTCTGCAGGCTGAGCGACCGACGAGCGAGAGCCTTCCCGGCCGGGTGTACGTCGAACTCGGAACCCGCCACGGATCCGGCCGAGACGACCGTGTGCTGGCCGAGCTTGCCGCGTGGCCTGGGTTCGAGGGGGAGCGCGATTCACCGGGCATGGTCTTGAGCCACCTGGCGGCGGTGGGTCGGGGTGCCGGTTCGGTGTTTGCGCTCAGGTACTCGAATGCTCCGTTCATTCAGGAGCTTGCGGGCGAGGGCCGGAGTTTGAATGCGTTTCCGAAGCTGCCGGCACCGTTGCCGACGTTGCCTCAGGCCAGTTCCTCGGACCGTTCCGCCAACAACGCCGCAATTGAGGCTTCGAGCTATCCCGCTGGTCTCTACGCGGACGAAGACAGCCTCTATGTCCTGATCCGGGACGCCACGGCCCAAAGGCCGGCTTGGGATCTGCACCGCATCGATCCGGAGCAGGATGAAGTCGTTGGCAAGTTGCGCTTGCCGACGAACGCGGTCCACGTGAACTTGCTGCCGGGCCGCAGGTTCTGGGTGCTCGAAGAGTCCGGCAGCGGCGTGGACACGTTCCGGACGCCGACGAGATTGCTGTTGTTGAGTTCCGCCGCCATTCGCGCCGGGGAGGTTCCATCATGCGATTGAGTTCTGTTCTTGCGTGCCTTGCCGTTCTTCAAGCGCTCGGTGTGCCCGCGTCGGCGCAGCCGCCGCCAAGGCCCGCTCCGGGCGAACTCGTCGTGCTGGGAGCGGACGGCCAGCCGGTCGCCGACGCCTCGGTGACGGTGATTCAGCCGAGCCGGGCCGGCCTGTCGCCGGTGGACGCGTTCCTGGTGCGCAGCGAAACGGCGGAGAACGGCGTCGTCGAGGACGCCGTGCCTCGGCTGCACGGGCTGACGGTGATCGTTGACCATCCGGCGCACCTGCCGTTCGTGGCCGCGTACGCGAATCGGCCGCCGCCGGAGGTGATCCGGTTGCAGCCGGGGCGGACGGCGCAGGGAGTCGTACGCGAAGCCGGCGGTGGTCGCGCGGTGGCGGGAGCGAGCGTCTGTGCGTCATGGCGCGACCCGAGCCTCCCCGACTGGTTCGGGACCTTGCGGCGCTGCACGGACAGCGGCGAGCGCGGTGCGTTCGAGCTTCCGGGCCTGGCGGCCGGGAACCTTCAGGCGACGGCGGAGGCGCCCGGTTTCGAGACGGACGGCCGCACGATCGAGCAGGGCCGGCGGGGCTCGCGGGTCGAGTTCGAACTCGTCGCCAGTGAGCAGTCGGCTGATGAGACGCCAGCGCGGCCGGCCTCCGCCGGCAAAGTGCGCGTCGAACTCGTGGGCGCCGCCGGCGAGCCGATTCGGAACTTCACGATGCGGACGAACGGAGTCGGCCGGATGGCCGGCTCGTCGCACGATGTCGAGGATGCCGAGGGTCCGGTGTTGGTTCCGATCCGTGCTTCGTTCGCGGGCGATGCCGCGGTCGACCTTTCGTTCCGGGCCGAGAACTACCTGGAGTCTTCGCTCGTTCGGGTCGCGCCGATCCCCGGCGGCGAGATCGAACTCGGCCTGATCGCCCTCGAGACCGGGGCCGTAGTGCAGGGACGTCTCTTCGACGCGGTGGGCGCGGAACCCGCTGCCGGTTGCGTTGTGGAGCTCCTCTATCCGGGCGCGGGCGCAATCGCGGCCTTGATGATGAGCCAACGCCACCTGACGGTGTCTGACGCGGACGGCCGCTACCTGATCGGCGGCCTTCGGGCGGGCCGCTATCACCTGCGGCTGCAATGCCCGGGGGTGCCGGTCACGGATCAGCTCGTCGTGCTGGGCAAGGGTGAACTGGCCGACCAGGGCGAGTCCTGGGTGGACTCCGGCCGGCGGGTCGCGGTGCGTGTCCGGGGTCTGGACGCCGGGATGATCCGCGTGCTGGACCGGTTCAGGGAGATCGAGAGTCCGATCCTCGAGACGGCGCTGCGGTCACCGGCAGAGGCCGGGACAGGTCGAGGCGGCGATGAGGACTCGACGGTGCAGGCCGAGTTCCTGGCGGTTCCCGGCCTCTACAGGCTGGAGATCGTCGACGGCGCCGGCCGCGTCCGCGTTTCGCAGGAGGTCGGGATCGAGGAAGAGCCGGCCGAGGTGCAGACCTTCGACCTGACGCTATCGACCCGGACGATCCGCGGCATCCTGGCACTCGATGGGCGCCCGGCTACGGGCGGCACCGTTTCCTTCGGCAGCGTCTTCGAGCCATCCCGGAGCACTTTCAAGATCCAGCTCTCCTCGCAGCGCCGCGGCGGCGCCCAGCAGAGCCGGATGTTGGGGGCAGGAAACCCACCCGTGCGCGCCACTGTCGGCGCGGACGGTTCGTTCGAGGTGGATGGCGTAGCCGATGACCTTCTGTGGATGACGTGGTTCGCGAGCGACGGCAGCTACGTCGGGCGGTTGTGGCCGGCAGAGCCGGTCCCGCGAATGGACCTGACCGGTGTTCGGGTGACCGGCTCGCTGCTCGATGTGAACGGCACGCCGGTCGGCGGCCAGGTTTCCCTGATCGGAGATCTGAGCCGCGTTGTCGCGTTCGCGGAGGCCGGTGACGACGGCCGTTTCGAGCTGCCGCCGGCCCCGCCGGGAAGCTACCGGCTCAAGGCCAGTGCCGGCGTGTCGCCGAGTCGCGCTCGGGAGGGCAGGAGCACCCTGGCGGGAACGGCGGTCCAGGAGCTCGTCATCACCAGCGAGCCGCCGCTTCACCAGGTCCTGCGGGTCGAGGAGGCGGAGCCCGGCGTGCTCGAAGTGGAACTGGAGCGGGCCGACGGCAGTCCGGCTGGCGGCGTCTGGCTCAACTTCGTCAATGCGGCGGGCGACGTGGTCGGCGGCGGTCTGGCATCGGCCGGCGGGCAGAGAACCCGGAATGTGCCCGCCGGGGAGGTGACCGTGGTCTGGAGCGACGCCGCCGCCTGTACCGGCGGCGTCGGGTTGGATGTTGAGCCGGACCGCACGTCGACCCTGCGGGAGTCGCTGCCGATGGGCCGTCTGCTCGAACTCCGCTGCCCGGCCGCCGACTGCGCTGGTGAGGGGCTCTCCTTCCTCAGCTTGACGACTGAGTCAGGCGCCGAGATCGCGAGTCACTTGACTGGCGCTGGCGAGGGCGTCCGCTTCTCCGACTCCGGCCGGCTCGGGCTCGGCTGCGTGACGCCCGGCGCCTACGGAGTCTCGTTCTGGGCCGCCGGTCGTCGGTGGAGCGCGGAGTTCAGAGCGAACAGTAGGGGGGCTCCGGAGGAGCCGGTGGTTGTGAATGGCCGCGCGGCGGGGCTCTAGTGGTCAGGTCTCGCGGGCTCGAGAGCCAAGGCTGTCAAAGGAGGTATGTCTCATGAAACCGGGCCTTGCCGTAGCAGCGATCGGTGTGTTTCTTGTTTCCGCGATCCCGACTGCTTCTCAATCACCGCCAGGGTCAGGTCAGGTCGTCGTCTACGGCGCGGATGGTGAACCCGCTGCGGCGGCCACGGTCATGGTTCTTCGGCCGGCGGCGCAGCAGGTTTCCGCTGTCGGAGCGATTACGCCCACGTCCTCGGCTCAGGGCCCTTCCGCGACGGAAGCGATCCTGTTGCGGACAGCGACGACCGTGGAGGGCGTAGTCCAGGATCCCCTACCCCGGCTTCGCGGACTGACACTGATCGTTGACCATCCTGCGCACCTGCCGTTCTTTGGTTCGTATCCCAACGAGGCGCCGCCCGGCGTGATCCGGCTTCAACCGGGGCGAACCGCGAGAGGAGTCGTCCGGGAGAGCGAGAGCGAAAGCACGGTAGCCGGAGCGCGGGTCTGTGCGTCTTGGCGGAACCCGGGCGCGGTCGGCTCGTTCGGCCCGACAGAGCGATGCGTCGACAGCGGCGAACGCGGTCTCTTTGAGCTTGCCGGGCTGCCGGCAGGTAGCCTTCAGGCGACGGCTGAGGCAACCGGTTTCGAGACGGACGCTCGCACCATCGAGCAGGGCCGGCGGCCTTCTCGCGTCGTCTTCGAGCTTGTGGCCAAGGACGAGGCGAGCGAAGAAGCGGAGGTCGAGCCGGCGGTAGCCGGTCAGGTTCGGGTGGAACTCGTGGGGGCTACCGGTGAGCCGATCCGGAGTTTCACGATGTGGGCCTTCGGGGTAGGGCAGAGGGCAAGTGCCGGAAGCGTCGTCGAAGACGCGGACGGCCCGGTTTCGGTGCCGATCCACGCCTACTTCGCTGGTGAGGCGACGATCGACGTTGCGTTCGAGGCCGACAACTACCTGCGGTCAGCACTCATCCGCGTCGCGCCGGTACCAGGCGGCGAGGTCGACCTCGGTCTGGTCGCCCTGGACCGGGGGGCGGTCGTGCAGGGCCGACTCTTCGACGCGGTGGGTGCCGAACCTGTCCCCGGTTGCCTGGTCGAGCTTCTTCTGGCTGGTGGCGGGCCAGCTATCGAGAGCGTGCGAATGAGGGAACAGCATCTGGCGGTTTCCGATGCGGATGGTGAGTACCTGCTTGGCGGTGTCGGGGCGGGTCGCTACCACTTGCGTTTTCAGTGCCCTGATGTGCCGATCACCTATCGGTTCCTCGTGCTGGGCGCAAACGAGATGGCAGATCAGGGCGAGTTGTGGCTGCACCCGGGCCGCCGCACGGCGGTCCGCGTCAGCGGTCTGGACCGTGGCACGGTTCGTCTACTGGACCGGTTCCGGGAGAGTGGGGCGCCGATCGTCGAGGCGTCGTTACGGCCCTCGGTCGAAGCCGGCGCAGGGGAGCGGGGCGATGACGAGACGAGTGCGGGGGCTGAATTCATGGCGGCTCCCGGCACCTATCGGCTGCAAGTGGCGGATGAGAAGGGCGGACTCCGGGTCTCGCAGGAAGTCGCGATCGAGGAGAGCCTGGCCGACGTTCAGACGGTGCATGTCGGGCTGCCGACACGGACGATTCGCAGTGTGCTGTTCCGGGATGGGCGTCCGGTGTCTGGCGGGACCGTTTCCTTCGGCAGCGTCTTCGATACGACGCGAAGTTCAGCGAAGTTCATGATCGTCACCCGGAGCAGCGGAGGCGAACATCAGCGCGTGTTCGGCTTTGGTGGGGGTTCTCCACGGCGTTTGTCCGCAGAAGTTGCTCCAGACGGCTCGTTTGTTGTCGAGGGGGTTCCGGCGGACCTGCTGTGGATGACCTGGAGCCCGGGTGACGGCACCAGTGTCGGGCGTCTGTGGCCCGCGGGTCCGTTGCCCCAGGCTGACCTGAGCGGCGTCCGCGTCTCGGGTCAGTTGTTCGATGAGACCGGCGCGCCGGCTGCAGGTCAGGTCTCCCTGCTCGGTGATGTGGGAAGGACCGTTGCCTACGCCGAAGCCGGTGACGACGGGCGTTTCGAACTGCCGCCTGCGCCGCCGGGCGCGTATCGCTTCAAGGCCGATGCAGGCCTGTCACCGACGCTGATGGATCGGGGAAGGAGTGGCCTGACCGGAAGCGTGATGCAGGATCTCCTGCTTGGAACCGATCCGCCACCGCATCAGTTGCTACGGATCGGCGGTGCGGAGTTGGGCATTGTCGAAGTGGAACTCAGGCGGGCCGGTGGAGATCCGGCCGGCGACGCATGGCTTCACCTCGCGAACACCTCAGGCGATGTCGTCGGCAGCGGGCTGACAACCGCTGCGGGCAGTTTCGTGAACCGCGAAGTGCCCGTGGGCGACGCGTCACTGGTCTGGAACGACGCGGTCGCGTGTGCCGGCGGCGTCGGATTGAACGTCGAGGAGGACCGTACGGCCAGGGTGCGGGAGTCGCTGCCGGTGGGCCGTCTGCTCGAGCTCCGTTGCCGCGCCTCCGACTGTGCTGGCAAGCCTCTCTCCTTTCTGAGCGTGACCACCGAGTCGGGTGCCGAGATCACGAGCCATCTGACCGGCGCCGGCGAGGGCGTCCGCTTCTCCGACTTCGGCAGGCTCGGGCTCGGCTGTGTGACGCCCGGCTCCTACGAGGTCTCCTTCTGGGCGGCTGGCCGCCGCTGGGGCGCGGAGGTCAATGTCGGGAGCCGAGGGAATCTCGAGGAACCGGTGGTCGTGAACGGCCGGGAGGCCGGGCTATAGGTCGCTCAACGGCCGAGCGTTCGGGCAACTCGAAAGCCGACGATCTCCATGTGGAACGACGCGGGCCACCTGCCACGAATCGGGGCACCCGGCGGCCCTCCTGACATCCAGCTACCGCCACGGACAACGCGCGCCTCACAGCTTCCTTCTATCCAGGCGGTGCCGTCGGAGGGGGCACCGGTGTAGTTGCGATTCCAGCAATCCTGCACCCATTCGCCAACATTGCCCAGCATGTCGTGGAGGCCCCACGGATTGGCCGGGAACGAGCCAGTCGGCGCGCTTTGTTCCGAATCCCAGCGGCTACCGCAATGCGCGCAGTTCGCTTTGTTGTTGCCCCAGTCCACTCTACCCGTTGAACCCGCGCGTGCCGCGTACTCCCACTCGGCCTCGCTCAAGAGGCGATAAGTCTCCCCGGTTTCACTCGACAGCCACGCTACGTAGGCTTGGGCTTCCGGCCATGACACGTTGATCGCAGGACGGCGACCGCGCCCCCATCCGTGGTCGTCCGCCCGCTCGCTTGCGCCCGTGAAGCGATCGTAGTCCTCGAATGTCACTTCGTACTTCGATACGGCGAAGGGTCTTGAGATCTCCACCCGGCGCACAGGCTCTTCACGAGGATGGCACTCCGCGCCCGGGACCGGCGGGGGAGTGCCGAAGCAGCCCATCAGGAACTCTCCTGCGGGTAGGACCACCATCTCGGGACCGGGCTTCCCGGAACGGAGCAGGTCCGAGAAGATCTCGCCGGGTTGCGGCAAGGTGATCGCGCTGCACTGAACCAGCAGGAGGGAGAGGAACAGGACGAGCGTCGATTGCCGGTGAACCGTGTTCATGCGAGCGGTCCTTTCTCAGCGTGACTGGAGGGCGTAGGCCGGGCCGTCAGCGTCCCGGAATGACCCAGCGCCTCGCCATAGCAGTCTGTGCGGTGGCGGTACTGGTGCTGCCAACGTCCGTGACACCCAGGAGATTCCCCTAGCCATCCGTGCGTTCGTGGGGCTTGGTACGACCCTGCGGACGGCGGCAGGGCCTGTGGGCCGGATAGTCGAGCTCCGCGGCCTACCGGGACCCGGCCAGCAGGATCTGCAGCACCTGCGCCGGCCGGGCAAAGTCATTCGCTCCGCCGAAGCGACCGACCTCCCGGCCGTCGCGGTAGACGATCGCGGTCGGCAGGCCCGTCACTTCGCTGCCCGTGACTTCCGGGTCTTCCCAGCCGCCCGGAGGGGAAGCCAGCCCGTAGTACTCGAAGGTGACCTGTGTGCCTTCCAGTCCGGCGTTGACCTGGAGGAGGTTGGGCAGCACCTGCTTGCAGACGCCGCACCAGGTGCCGAAGAAGACCCTTACCCGGGCAGCCGCGGTGTCTTGGAGTGCGGCCATGGCGGCGGCATTCGGCTGGAACGCGTCCATACCGACGCGATAGCCGGGCGAGTGCTCGAGCAACTCGCCCAGGGTGCGGTCGCCGATCAGCGGGGGCCGGGGGAGGATCTTCACGTCGCGCCCCTCTAAGGGCAGGACGATCGTGGTCTGGTCCGGTCTGGCCTCGCCGATGTAGGACTTGTCCGGTTCGGCGACCACGTCGTAGCCGGGTCCCGACGCGAGGAGGTCGGAGCCCTGGAGCCGGTCCACGGCCATGCTGCGGGCCCACAGCAGGAGGGGGTCACCCAGGGAGTCACTGAGGATCAGCATCGATGCCGCCCGCTGGGAGAGATAAAGCCTGGCCCCGGAATCGGTTTGCCCGTCGATCTCGAGGATGTAGTCGTCGATGGGAAGGAAGCCGCTCAGGACCGGGTGCGCGGTCTGGGCCGGAAGCTGCGCGGCAACTGCCACCATCAATGCGGGCAGAACCCAAAGCGTTGACGTAGTCCGTCGAGTCGTCACGGCCGGGGATCCTAGCGCGAGCGCGGCTTCAGGCGACCCTGGAACCGACCGGCTCTTCGTCGATCTGACGCTGGAGCTGCCTGGCACGCGACCTGGCCGTGGCGACGGTGCGCTCCTTGACGTCCTCGTAGCCGCGGATGGAGTCGGGGAGTTCGGCCAGTTCGACGACCAGCGGCGCGGAGTTCGAGTCGAGCCGTTCGAGGGCGCGTTGCACCAGGCCGCGGTACCAGTCGAACAACCCGCGCTCGAGCCGGCGGTGCCGGGTCGCTCCAAAGACGTCGAGCGCGGTGCCGCGAAGCCCGCGCGCCGCGTACAGCAGCCGGAACAGTGAGCGCGACCAGGCCCCCAGGCGGATCTTCCGCTTCCAGCCGAACCGGCGGAGGGTCGGCGGATGGAGCAGCACCTGGCGGGACAGCGAGCCGTCGTAGTCCCGGGAGACCTGGTCCCAGGTCGGGTCCTGGAGCCACAGGCGCGCGACTTCGTACTCATCCTTGACCGCGAGCAGCTTGAAGCCGTAGCGGGCCGCCGCCTCGCGTACCGCGGCGTGGCCGGGGAGCTTCGACTCCTCCGTGTCCGCCACCTCGGCGACGAAGCCGAGATAGCGCTCGGCGTAGCTCCCGCCGCCGTAGAGCAGCAGGTCGGCGGCCCGGCCGGGCAGGAGGCGGTCGAGCGACCCTCCCTGGGGCGCGCCGGCGAGGAGCCGGTCGAGTTCCGGCCTGAGCTTCGGCGCCCAGCGTTCGAGGCGCTCGCGGGCGGCGTCTACCGCCGCGGCCGCGGTCGGCGCCTCGGGTTCGGCGAGTCCGGCGGCGCGGCGGAACCGTTCCGGATCGGCGACGGACAGGCGGCCGTAGCGAAACGCCTGGATGTTGTCCTCGACGGCGACGCCGTTAGCGACCAGGGCCTGCTCGATGAAGCGTGCCTGAAGCGGCAGCAGACCCTGCTGGTAGGCGGCGCCGACCAGGAAGATGTTGCCGGTGACGCTGTTGCCGAGCAGGCGCTCGGTGGCGGCTTCGGCGTCCACGAAGCAGCTGCGGTCGCTGTCGGTGAACAGGGCGAGCCGCTTGCGCAGCTCGTCGAGCGGGGGCATCCGGGCGGCGCTGTCGGTGATCACCGCGGCCGGACTGATGCCGGCGGTGTTGCCGACCACGGCCGTCGTGTCCTGCGAGAACCGCTTCAGGTTGTCGGGTGCGATCGTGGCCAACAGGTCGAAGGAGAGCGCCAGGTCGGCCTCGCCGTTGCCGAGCTTGTTGGCTCGGGGGATCGGCCCGCGGCTGAGCAGCAGGTTCGACACGACCGCGCCGCCCTTCTGCGCCAGGCCGGTCTGGTCGAGGTGGACCGCGTACCGGCCCTCCATCAGGGCAGCGGTGACGAGGATCGCGTCGACGGTCACGACGCCGGTGCCGCCGATGCCCACGAGCAGCGCGCGGAACGTCGCGTCGTCCGGCAGTTGACGGACAGGTTCCGGCGTCTCGTCCTCGGCGAGTGGCGCCGCGGCGGCACGGCGGAGCGGCTTCGTTCCCTCGCCCAGTTCGACGGTCATGAAGGCGGGGCAGTCGCCCTCGATGCATGAGTAGTCGAAGTTGCAGGACGACTGGTGAATCTGGGTCTTGCGGCCGTACTCCGTCTCGAGCGGCGCCACGGACAGGCAGTTCGACTTCGCCGCGCAGTCGCCGCATCCCTCGCAGACCGCCGGGTTGATGTAAACCCGCTGCTTCGGCGTCTCCTGGATGCCGCGCTTGCGCTCGCGCCGCTTCTCGGCCGCGCACTGCTGGTCGTAGACGACGGCCGTGGGGCCCTTGATCGCCCGCAGCTCCCTGAGCACCTGGTCGTAGTCGCGGCGGTGCCGGATCTCGACCCCGTTGTCGTCCCGATGGGGGAAGCGCTCCAGGTCCTCGGTCACCAGCACGACCCGCTTCATGCCCTGGAGCTGAAGCTGCTTGGCCACGCCCATCGAACTGAGCAGCCCGACCGCGTCCTGACCACCCGTCATGGCGACGGCGGAGTTGTAGAGGATGCGGAAGGTCATGTGGAGGTCGGCGGCGATGCAGGCCTCGATCGCCTTGCTGGCGGAGTGAGCGTAGGTGCCGTCGCCGACGTTCTGGAACACGTGCTCCTGCTCGGTGAACGGCGCAAGACCGATCCAGCAGGCGCCCTCGCCGCCCATCTGCGGCAGCCAGCTCACGCCTCGATCCATCCACATCGCCATCGCGTGGCAGCCGATGCCGCCGCCGGCGACGTCCGACCCTTCGGGAAGCTGGGTCGACGTGTTGTGGGGACAGCCGCTGCAGAAGTAGGGCGTGCGCGGCAGCGCGGCGGGCAGTCTGGTGGTCAGCTCGGCGGACTCGGCGGCGGCCCGCAAGTGCGCCAGGTTCTCGGCCGGTACGGCGCCCGGCAGCCGGTGCTCGAGGTAGGCGCCCAGGATCCGCGCCATGTCGTGGCCTTCGAGTTCCCCGTGCATCGGGAACAGCGTCTCGCCGGCGGGCGTCTCCTTGCCGGCGACGAGCGGCCGGTCGGGCAGGTTGTAGAGGACCTGCCGGATCTGGGTCTCGACGAAGCCACGCTTGTCCTCGACGACGATGATCTCCTCGAGGCCCTGGGCGAACTCGCGGAGGCGCCGCGGTTCGATCGGCGCGATGCAACCGAGCTTGAGCACCCGGATGCCGTGGCGGTCGAGTGCGGCTTCGTCCAGCCCGAGCAGTTCGAGCGCCAGACGCAGGTCGCGGTAGGGCTTGCCGGCCACGACCAGGCCGATCCGGTCGCCGGGGCTGGCGCAGCGGATGCTGTCGAGGCCGTTGGCGTGGATGTAGGCCAGAGCGGCCGCGGTGCGCTCGGAGAAGATCTGGCGCTCGAGTTCAATCGAGTAAGGGGGCAGTAGCCGCATGTCGAGTTGCTTCTCGAACTGGCGGCCGCCTATCTCCAGATCGGGCAGGACGGGCGGCGCCGGCCGCGGCAGGTCGACGACCGCGCCGCCGTCGGCGACGTTGGTCACGATCTTGAGCCCGGTCCACAGGCCGGCGTACCGTGACAGCGCGATCCCGTGCAGCCCGAGTTCCAGCACCTCGGCCGGGTCGCCCGGATAGAGCACCGGAATCGAGAGGTCGAAGAGGCTGATCGTGCTGTCGCCGGGGATCGTCGAGCTCTTGCAGGCGGTGTCGTCGCCCGCAAGGACGAGGACGCCGCCATGCTTTCCCGTGCCGATGAAATTGCCGTGGCGGAAGGCGTCGCCGGTGCGGTCGACGCCGGGCGTCTTGCCGTACCAGATGCCGACTACGCCGTCGAAGCGTTCGTGGGGAAAACGTTCCAGGAGCTGGGCGCCGTAGATCGCGGTCGCCGCCGTCTCCTCGTTGATCGCCGGTCGGCAGACCACGTCGTGGTCCGCCAACAGTCGGTTCGCTCGCTGAAGCTGCTTGTCGTATTCGCCCAGCGGCGATCCGGGATAGCCGCTGATGAAGGCGCCAACCCGCAGACCGGCTTCCCGGTCGCGGCGGTGCTGGTCCATCGGTAGCCGGACGAGAGCCTGGACACCGGTGATTGCGACGCGGCCTTCAGTGAGCGTGTATTTGTCGTCTAATGAGAAGGCCGTCATTACCCCCTACTGTATCGCGGGGGTGGACCGGGATGCGGCCTGCCCCCGGTCGAGTCGTCAGCCGGCGCGGAACCGGGAGAACCAGTCCCGACCGGAGGCTGTGGGCCGTCCGCCGAGAATCGTTCGCTTGATCGCCCGGACGCCCCGCGGGGGATAACCGGAGATGGTCGCCGAGAGTTTCCGGGCGCGGTCGAGCACGGCGTCGTCGTCGACGACCTCGGCGGCGACGCTCATCCGCTCCAGTTCCGGCCCCGAGTAGCGACGGCCGACGATGGCGAGCCGGGCGGCCACGCTCTCCGGGTGGCGCAGCCGTAGCCAGGCCATGTTCATCGGCGCCGCCATGCCCATCTGGATCTCGCCGACGTGGAGGAAGGCCTGCTCGCCGGCAACCAGGAGGTCGGCGGCGAGGGCCAGGGCCGAACCGGCATTGATCGCGAAGCGCTCGAGCGCCGCGACGATCGGCTTCGGACAGTCGTAGAGCGCCGCGTGGACGTCGAGCCACAGATCGCTGAAGGCGGGCATCCAGTCCGGCGGCGGGTCGGCACGGAACTCGCCGAGGTCGAGGCCGGAGCAGAAGGCGCCGCCGGCGCCGCGGAGCAGCAGGACGGCCACCTCGTCGTCTTCGGTCGCGGCGATGATCTCCTCGTGGAGGCGTCGCGCCAGCGGGCCAGTCACCGCGTTCCTGCGGGCGGGCCGGTTCAGCACGATCTCGGCGACGCCGCCCTCCCGGTTCGAGAGGACCGGATCGTCGGACGGGGTCACGTCAGTCGCCCTGGGCGTCGACGAACCAGTCGCCCGGGAGGGGCTGCCCTTCGTAGAGCCGTCCCTGGAAGCGCCTCATGCCGTGCAGCCAGCGGTCGATGTCGGTCGCCTTGCGCCGGACGTACTCCGCGACTTCGGGGTGTGGGAGGACCCAGAAGCGCTCCTGGCGGACCGCGTCGATGCAGGCGTCGGCGGCCTGTTCGGCCGTGAGGACGCCGTCGCCCGAGGCCACGCCGACGGAAAGGCCCCGACGGCGGTTCCGGTCGGGGCTGTTGGCGCCAATGTTCGTCTTCACCGCCTGCGGGCAGTGGACGGACACCCGGATGCCCTGGTGGCCGTGCGTGATCGCGATCCACTCCGCCAGGGCCACTGCCGCGTGCTTGGTCAGTGAGTAGGCGAGCGAGCCGATCTGGGTCAGCAGACCGGCCGCGGAGGCCGTACTCATGATGTAGCCCTCGCCGCGCTCGATCATCGACGGCAGGACGGCGCGCGCAGCGTAGACGTGGGACATCACGTGGACCTCCCACTGGTCGTTGATCTCCTTGTTGGGGACCTCTAGCCCGCCCATCGTCACGAAGCCGGCGTTCGACATGAAGAGGTCGATCGGGCCGATGTTCGACTGCGTCGCCGCGACCAGGTCGCGTATGGCGCCCTCGTCCGCCACGTCCAGTCCGACACCCGTGCCGCCGATCGCCTCGCCGACCTCCTTGGCTCCGGCTTCGTCGCGGTCGGCGACTACGACGTGCCGAGCGCCCTCGCGGTGAAACGCTTCCGCGAGCGCCTTCCCGATTCCGGAGGCGCCTCCGGTGACGACCATGATCCTGTTTGCTATGTCCACTGTGACTCTCCTTCTGCGTTGGCTGTGCCGTCGTGCGGGTGGGCAATCCTACGGCTCGGCAGTTGAAGAACCGAGCGTGAGGGCCGTTGGACGGGTCCCAGGCGGATGAGCGCCGCCGCTACCGCTGATTGCCGCTCGCCGTCGCCGCTCGCAGCTCGAAGACCGGCGCCTGGCGGTGCTCCGCGGACGCCAGCTCGACGGGAACGATCAGTGTCTCGTAGCCCTCACGCACGATCTGCAGGTCGTAGGAGCCTGGGGCCGACCGCAGCTCGAACCTGCCATCCGCGTCTGTCAGCGCCGTACCGGCCATTCCGCCGCCCGAAAGCACCGCCGAGTGGGGAATGGCCTCGGTGCCGGCCTGGACGGTGAGGAGGAGCGCTCCAGCGAGCGGCTGCCCTTCGCTGTCGGTGACGAGGCCGGTCAGCACGGCTGGCGATTCCAGGTCGAGGCGAAGCTCCTCGTCTTTCCGGAGCTCGACCTGGCGCTGGTAGATCGTGCCGGCGTTCTCGCCGGCCGCCCCGGGGACGCGGATCGCCAGGTTGTAGACGCCGGGCTGCACAGCCGGGAGTTCAAAGCGCCCGTCCCGGTCTAGTTCGGTCCAGCGCGGATAGAGGCTGGCGCTGAGGAGCGCGATGTTGCCGCCGCCCGGCGGCTGGCCCGCGACCGTCACCCAGCCGGTCAGATGCAGACCCTCCTCGAAGCTGAGTTCGACGACAGCCTCGTCGCCCGGTGCGAGAGTGACGGTTTGCTCGGCCCTGCGGCCGCCGAAGTCCTGGGCCGTCACGGTCCAGTCTCCCGGACCGAGACCGTCGATACGGTAGGCGCCGCTAGGGTTCTGCGTCGCGGTGCGGTAGTCCTCGTAGCCCTGGTGCGCTCCGACGTCGATTCCCGAGACCGGTTCACCGGCTATCCGCACTTCGATCGCTGCCTCGGCAGGAAGCACGAGGTCCACGCCGGCAATGGAGCCGCCCTCGAGTTGTACTCGGTGGCCCGGGCCGCCCGCCCCGTATCCGTCGGCCCACGCCCGCAGAATGTAGATACCGGTGTCCAGGCCCGCCAGTCGATAGTCGCCGTTGCGGTCGCTGACGGCATGGGCGGATTGGTGCACACCGCCCCGCCGCCAGACCACGTCGTCGGACAGGCGATCCTGCCCCGGTGCGGGTTGGAGTTCCGCATCGATCTCGCCGAGGGCGACTGGAAGCCCGTCCTCGGACCGCAGCGTGCCTGTGATCTCGAGGCCCGGCTGAAGGGTCAGCGAAATCTCGTTCGACCCCGACTCCAGGCTGATCTCGCGCTGGATGATCCGGTACTCCGGATGGCTGGCGATGATCGTGGCGGCGCCGGCCGGGAGTCCACGGTACTGAAAGCGGCCGCGCTGATCTGCACCCGTCTGCCACGACGGCGCCGATCGCAGAGACGCGCCGCCAGGTTCACCGCTCGCGATGATCGTGACATCGGCGTTCGCCACGGGCTCTCCATTGTGGTTCGTGACGATGCCCGTGACCTCGGCGCCGTCAGTCGGCAGGACGAGTTCGATCTCCCGAACGACGCCCTCATCCAGGCGGATGGGGCCGCTCTCGGCACGACTCGAACCTCCCTCCCGGGTGAAGGCGGACGCACTCCACGTGCCCGAACGCAGGAGGTCGAGGCGGAAACTGCCGTCGGCCTCGGTTTCCGCCATCACCGGGCTGAACGAGCTGCGCCACATGTCGGGATCGAAGTTGTAGATCGTCACGAAAGCACCGGAGACCGCATCGCCGGCCTCGTCGACGACGCGCCCGGTCAGCGTGGCGCCAGGGCCCAGCTCGATCTCCAGCAGCTCGCCCGCGCCGGGTCGGACTGCCTTCAGGCTGTAGGGCGCGAAGCCGTCCGCCTCCACGGCGACCTGAACTGGCCGTTCTCCCAGTCCTCCGATGCGGAAACGTCCGCGGTCGTCCGTGGTGGCGCTCCGGGAAGCGGCGTCGATCGGGCCCGGGACGGGACGATCGTCGAAGGCACTGACCCGTGCCCCGGCAACGGGACGCCGATCCGGGCCGAAGACGAGGCCTTCGATCTGCTGTCCCGGCGTGAGCGTGAAGACACCGACATCGACGTCGCCCTCGCCGCCGGGAATGTCGATGTTTACCGGCGGCCGGCCTGTGAACTCCGCATGGTCGACGGTCAGTTGGTAGCTGCCGGGGCCCACGGCCGGAAACTCGAAGACTCCCTCCGTGTCGCTGGCGGCGGTCAGGTAGGCGTCCGCGCTCACGGAGACGCCGCCGCGGGCATCGCGCATCGACGGCATGATGGCGATGGCGGCCTCCGGCACGGGCCGCCTGTCAGCGTCGACGACCTTGCCCCGGGTGCGCTGGCCACGGCTGAGGACGATGTCGAGGGCATCCAGGGCGCCGGAGGAGCCAGCGCCGGGCAGCTCGACGGAGTAGCGCACGAACCCCTGGGCTTCGACAGTGAGCAGATAGGACAGGTGGCGGTCCAGACCCTCCAGCCGGAACGTCCCATCGGATGCCGAGGTCGTCTGGTGATCCCGGCCGTAGCCGCTCCGCCACTGGTAGTAGGTGCCCGATCTCGCGGCGTTGGTTCCGGCGTCCGCCGGGTCCAGGCGGTCGACCAGCAGCCGTGCTTCGACGACCGGGCGTCCGCTGGAGTCGGTCACCGTGCCGGTGAACCTGGCCGCCGGGTTCAGCACGACGGAGATCGCCTGGTGGCTACGCACTCGTTCCAGGGGGACCGACATCGCCTGCACGCGGTAGTCGAGCGCGGTGGCGGACAGGTGGAGGGCGCCAGCATCGTCGCGAGTCCGCAGTGTAAAGCCGCCGGCGGCATCGGACCAGGCATGGTCGCCGGATCGGCCGTTCAGCCAGATCGTTGCATCGGGAACCGGCGATCGGGTCGTTGCGTCAACGGCCCTTCCCGCGAGTTCAATCGCCGGCGCGACGGTGACTTCGACAATGCGCGGTTCGGCGGAATGGTCGTCGGACGACTCGATCGGCGAGGTTCGCCCGAATGAACGGTCCTCCGTCTCCACCTGGAAGGAGATGCCCTGTGTCGTGCTCAGCCCGACGGTCGCTTCGCCACGGTCATCGGTCAGGGCCAGCGGGACCGACATGCTCTCACCGATGCGGACCACCGCGCGGGGAACCGGCGCGCCGAGCTGATCCCGCACCCGGAGGGTGACGCCGGCGTCGCGCCTGAGCTCGAAGAGGCCGCGCCCGCCTTCAATCAGGGACGCCCGGAGTTCGAAGCCCGGCGCTGCAACGACCACGTTGGCGTCGGCGGTCGGCAGAGAAAGGCGGGCGATTCCCTGGGCGTCGGTGCGGGCGGTCGCGCGATCGAACGTGGGATGCGCGAGTTCGGGTTCGCGGGGCTGCGCGGCTTGCCGCCAGGGCGGTGTGGGCCGCGACTGGACCGTTTCCACGCTTCGCCGTTCCCGGTTCGACCGGCGAGTGGTTCGGGCAACGACCAGGGCGCCTTCGATCGGTGCCCCCGCTTCGTCTCTCGCGCCGACGACGAGGTGGTGCATCCGGGGCACCTGGATTGGCGGCAGGACCATCGGCTCGGCGAGTGGGAGCAGCAGGGCGTACACGGGCGCCGGGACGGTTGGCGGTGTCGTGTCGGGAACGGCTGCCAGGATCTCGAGGCGGTAAGGGCCAATCCGCGGCGCCGTGAGGACAAAGCGACCGTCTGTATCGGTGCGGCTCCGGTCGACGACCGGTATCGCGTCGGTCTCTCCGAGTTCGCGCAGCCTTCGGGCGTAGCTGCCCGGTGACGCGATCAGGCGGACTTCGAGATCCGCGGCAGCGGAACCATCCGGGGCGACCAGCTTCCCGGACACGGCGGGGTCGGCAAGCTCCGGAGGCTGGGCGCTCAGCGGATCGCCGCTCGATGCCGGCCAGGTCGCCGAAAGCAGTGTGGCCAGGGCCAGCTTCGCCAGCCGTAACGGAGCTTGTGCTGGATCTCTGGTGACCGTGGCCTCCCCGAAGGCTGCAGCGCTTCTGGGCTCGTTCATCTCCGCGCGGATCGGCCTTTCTGAGGCTTCAGTTCTACCCGGATCGGTTTGCGACGGTCGGCGGTCGCGTAGTGTTCCGGTCCCAGCCAGACTCGCTTTGTCCTGTAGCCCGCGGCGGCGATCCGGATCGCCGGTGGCACGTAGTCGGCGCGGGTCTTCAGAGTGAACTCCCCACCAGGACGGGCCCAGACCAGTCTGTCTTGTCCGCGATCAGTTCCTTCGAGCCCGTCGTCGATCCAGATCGTTGCCAGCTCGACGGGCAGGTTGGTCTTCGCGTCCACCACCTGGCCTCGAAGCTCGAAAGCTGGCCAGAGACGGACTTCGACGGTTTGGGGCCCGGCAGCAGTCGGGGGCTCGCGCTTCACGCGCGCGGTGCGGGCGAAGGCCCCGTCCTCGGCTTCGATCTGGTAGGAGATTCCCTTTCCCCCGGGGAACCCGACGGTCGCTTCGCCGCGGTCGTCGGTGAGCGCCAGGGGGATGGCCTGGTACTCGCCGACCCGGATCACGGCTCGGGGGACGGGTACTCCGTCGACATCCAGAATCCGGAACGTGACGCCGTCACCGCGGGCGAGCCTGAACGCCGCCCGGTCCTGGGACAGGTCATCGATGCTGAGGTTGAACCCGGATGCCGAGACGGCGACGCTGGACTTTGCGGTAGGAAGAAAGAACCTCGCCAGTCCGTCTTCGTTCGTGCGTGCGCTGGCGCGACCATACGTCGGGGACGTCTTTCCTCTGTGTGCCCAGACCGAAGGGTCGGACCACTGGGAGGCCTGAACGAGGACCAGCGCTCCTTCGACCGGCTGGTCTTCCTCGTCCGCGACGCCGATGACGAGATGGTGCATCTTGGGAAGCTGGATGGGCGGGACGGCATTCGGCTTGGCGCGCAGAACCAGTCGCACGTAGACCGGGGCGACAACGGTGGGCGGCCTGGTCTCGGGAGCCGCGGCCATGACTTCGATCTGGTGGGGGCCGGCGCGCGTTGCCATCAGCTCGAAGCTCCCCTCGGCATCCGAGCGGGTACGGTCGATGATCCGCGCGGCGTTGGCGACGCCGAGTTCTGACAGGCGGCGGACGTAGCTGCCCGGGACCGGGATCAGTCGCACCTCGAGACCGGCCGCCGGTTGCAGGTCCGGGCCGATGAGACGCCCGGCTACGGTGGGCGCGGTGGACGGCTGCTGTCCGTGCAGGGCACCGCTGGGCGGATCGGGCAGCGCGGGCGCGCAGAGGAGCACCACCGTTAGCGTGGCTCCGACTCGGAACGAACCGCGAGCTCGTTGGCTGACACGGCGCGTGGTAGGTGCTCTCATGCGATGCGACGCCCGGTTCCAGAAGGATG
Organism: Acidobacteriota bacterium; assembly: GCA_011525365.1. Taxonomy (GTDB): domain Bacteria; phylum Acidobacteriota; class Thermoanaerobaculia; order Multivoradales; family Multivoraceae; genus Multivorans. The sequence goes on along the minus strand of WTGQ01000002.1, from coordinate 2,675,456 downwards.
GGGCATTTCGGTTCGGCGACCCTTCGCGTATTCTAGCGCGCGACGGGCGATCAACGTCCTCGGCGAGAGGCGTAGCGCGGTCGGGATCCCTTGACGAAAGGCCGCGGATCTGTTCGTCTTCACGAACGGTTCACAGAGGCGGCGAGCGACGCCCCAGGAGCGAGACGAATGGCCCTAGTAAGAACCAGTCTGCTGGTTGCCTTGATCGTGGCACTGATCGTGCCGCAGGCGGCCCATGCTTACCTTGATCCGGCGTCGGGCAGCATGATCCTGCAGGCGGTGATCGGTGGCGTGGCGGCCGCGGCACTTGCCTTCAGGTACTACTGGCGGCGCATTCAGGCCTTCTTCGGCTACGGCAGCACCGACGAGCCCGAGTCCGAGTAGTGCGGGCCGGGGCTGCGGGCGAGTCCCAGGCCGAGCCTTCGTCCTTCCGCGACCCGGCGGGGCAGGTGATCGAGGGCCGGGACGGCCGCATCTTCCGAAGCGTCGCGCCGGCTGCGGTCGAGGAGTACCGCTACGTGCGGGAGTGCGGCCTCGTCGATGCACTGGTCGTCGAGGGAGGACTGGTGGCGGCGGAGGAGGTGGACCCGGTCGAGGCCGGGGTGCTGCCGCCGCCCGGCGGGTTGGTCCTTGAGCATCCCCGGCTGCCGTTCATCTCCTACCCCTACGAATGGCCCTTCTCTCTCCTCAAGGCGGCCGCGCTTCATCACCTGGAGCTGCAGATCCGGCTCCTCGACCGGGGGATCTCGCTTTCCGACGCGACTGCCTACAACGTGCAGTTCAAGGGCGCCAAGCCGGTGTTCATCGACTGGCTGTCGCTGCGCCGCTATAGGGAAGGCGAGTACTGGGAGGGCCACTCGCAGTTCTGTGAACAGTTCCTGAACCCTCTGCTGCTGGCGTCGCAGCTGGGCGTTCCGCACAACGCGTGGTACCGCGGGATGCAGGAGGGGATCCCGGCTCGCGAAGTTGCGGCTCTGCTGCCGCGCCGGCGGCGTTGGTCACCGAGGGTCCAGGCCCACGTCCTCTTGCCGCTTCGCTTCGAACGTCGCGCCGGCTCCCGCAGCGAGGCGGCGAAGCGGACCGAGAGACGTCCGTTGCCGCGCAACGCCTACCGCGGTCTTCTGACCCAGCTCCGGCGCTGGATCCGGAGCCTCGAGCCCAGGGGCACGGATACGACCTGGAGCGACTACTCCCTGCTGACCAGCTACGACACGGCCGAAGCCTCGCGCAAGGCTGAATCCGTGCGCTCCTTCATTGCCGAGGCACCGCCGGAGCAGCTCTGGGATCTCGGCTGCAACACGGGCGAGTTCTCCGCCATCGCCCTGGAAGAGGGCGTTCGCGACGTGGTCGGCTTCGATGCGGACTTCGGCGCGCTGGAGGCCGCCTGCGCGCGCGCTCGCTCGGATCGCCTGCGCTTCCTGCCCCTCTACCAGGATCTTGCCAACCCGTCACCCGACCAGGGCTGGTCCCAGACCGAGAGGCGCTCGCTGGCGCATCGCTCCCGCAGCGCGGGCGCCCTGGTGGCGCTGGCCGTGCTCCACCACCTGGCCATCGGCCGGAACGTGCCGTTGCCACGGATCGCTGCCTGGCTCGTCTCCCTGGCGCCGCGCGGCCTGGTCGAATTCGTTCCCCAGGGGGATCCGAGGGTCGACGACCTGCTCACGTTGCGGGGCGATCGCTTCGCCGACTACACGCCGGAGGCGTGGGAAGCGGCGCTGGAACCGTACGCCGCGATACGTCATGTGGAAACCGTGTCGGCGAGCGGCCGGAGACTGTACACGTACGAGCGGAGGTGAAAAGCCGCGCCGACTACGTGCCCTACGGCTCGGACGGGACCGGCTGCAGTTGGATCACCAGGCCATCCTGACGCTGCCCCGGGCCGATGTTCAGCGAGATCAGCGTACCTTGATAGCCGTCTTGCGTGACCCATAGCTGCTCGGCCCCGGGACCGAGACGGATCTCGAATCTCCCTCCGGCCGTGGTGAATGCGCTGCCGGCGATGACCCCCGATCCGTAGACGCGCCGCTCGTCGTCGCCACTGGAGAGCACGGCGACGGACGCGGCGTCGCCGGCCTCCAGGGAGGCCTCCCGGAGCGGCAGGCCGGTCGTCGCGTCAAGGACGACTCCGGACAGTATGGCTTCAGGCTGAAGATCGATGCGCAGGCCTTCCACGTCTGCCTGGACTTCGATCGAGCGGTACTCCGCGCCGCCGAAAGGCGTGCTGATCCTCAGGCGGTAGGACCCGGCCTCCAGTCCGTTCATCTCGAAGTGGCCCTGCTGGTCGACCTCCGCGTACCTCGACTCCTCGTTCTCCAGGTGTTGAGCGAGCAGTTGCCCGCCGACCAGGGGCGCGCCGGCGGCCAGCACCTGTCCGGTCAGGCGGAGTCCGCGGTCGAACGGGAGCTCAACGAACGCCTCGGCACCAGTCGCGGCGATCGTCACGGAGCGCTCGACCGATCGGGCAGTGAAGGAATCCCCACGCCTGGCGACGACCTGCCAGACGCCAGGCGCCAGGTTCTCGATGGTGAAGTTGCCTTCGGCGTCCGGCGTGGCCCATTGCCATTGCGCCTGCCGTGTCACGGTGATCCTCACCTGCGCCAGATCCGCCGGTCGCAGGCCGGTCACGGCTCCTCTGAGTGCGGCGCCGGACTCGAGCACGATCTCGACGCCCGCCACGCCTCGGCCATCGACGTCGATCGGGTCTTCGGGACCGCTCTCCGGGTACCCGCTTGCGCGGGCAACGAGGAAGTAGCGGCCTGCCTCCAGACCGGTGAGCCGGAAAAAACCGCTGCCGTCGGTGGCAGTCGTGTTCGGCGGATACACCCACCTGCGCACGCTGACTTGGGCGTTCGCCGATTCCTCAGGGTGGACCTCGACGGTCGCTGAGGCCGGTGCACCGTGCGCTGACCGGACGAAGCCGCTGATCTCGCCGCCGGCCTGGAGTTGAACGGCCAACTCGGTGCTTCCCGGCCCGACGACGAACTCCCGTTCTTCGTCGAGGTGCTCGGGATGCTCAACGGTCAGCGTGGCCGGGCCGGCTCGAACCTCGAATCGGGCGCGTCCGCCGCCGTCCGTGATGTCGAACTCGCGCGATTGGGTTGCGTCCTTCGGCTCCAGCCGGACCTGCGCTTCGGTCACGGGTTGCCCTGAGGAAGCCGTCACGATGATCGTCAACTGGTCCTGGGCGTGTAGATGGAGTTCGATCGTCCGCTCGGATCCTGAGATGAGCTCGAGCGGATCGGTTCTTCCGGCTTCGGTTCCGGCGCTCGCTTGAACGGACCAGGTTCCGGGAAACAGGTGCTCGAAAACGAAACGGCCGTCTCCATCGGTCCGCGACCGCGTGTCTCTCGATGAGAAGATGCGGCCTCGCATACGGGTTTGGATGTCAGGCTGCAGGTTGACTCTGGCGCCCACTGCGGCACTGCCCGCGGCGGTCAGTACGCGCCCCGAGAGAGAGGCTCCTCGCACCAGTTGAATCACGATCGGCTCCCCAGTCGAGGGTCGCGCCCCTTGAAGCGCGAACGAGGGGTAGCCTTCCGCCTCGACCGTGAGATCGACCTGTTCGTGTGGGAGTCCGGCGAGCGCGAAGCTGCCTTCCGCGTCGGTCGTCGCGGTGCGCTCCACATCCCGCTCCCGATAGCGGACGAGTGCGCCTTCGACCGGTTCCTGGTCGGGGTCGACAACGACGCCAAGAATCTCCGCTCCCGGCACCAGCGTGAACTCCCCGAGGTCGACGCCTCCCCTGCCCTCGGGAACTTCGATCGGGAGATCGGGAGAGCTGACGAACTCGGCGTGCGAGACTCGCAGGCCGTACTCCCCGGTCGTCACGCCGGCGATCACGAAGGCTCCCTGGTCGTCGGTTGCGACTGGTTCGGTGGCGTCCGTGTCGCGGCGGCTGGCGAACCGCGGCCGCTTCTGTTCCGGCCACCGCAGATTGACTTCCGCACCGGCCACTGACCTTCCGTCAGTGTCCACGACTCGACCCCGGGCCTCGCGCCCTTCGGGCAGCCGGATTCGCACGGGACCGGCGAACGCGCCACGTTCGTAGGGTGGCAGATCGATGGCGAAGCTCGCGAATCCCTCCGCGCGAATCGTGAGCCGGTACGGGTTGTCGTAGACGATGCCGGCCATCCGGAAAGACCCGTCGGCGGCCGAAGTCGCGCGTTGCGGCCGGATGGCGATCATGCTGGCGATCGACTCCGTGCCCTGGGGCTGGGCCGAGATGTCGGCGCCGGCTACCGGCTGGTCCGCTGCGTCCGTGACGAAGCCGTACAGGGGAGCGGCCGGCCTCAATGTGACCGCCGTCTCGTCGGCAACTCCGTACTCCGCGATTGCCGCACTCGCACTCGTGGAGACGTAGCCGTCGGCCTGTACCCACAGGCGGATCGACTCCCCACGCGGCCGGGAGTTCAACAGGAAGTCCCCGGTGGGGCCGCTTTGCGCGTTCTCCCCAGGAGAGCCTGCGACCCAGATCGCCGCGCCGGCGACTGGAGCGCCGGACACGCGGTCGGCGATCCGACCTGGAATCCTGAGCGGAGCTGTCAGCCGAACATCGACGATACGTTGATCCACAGCGGAGTCGGCGGGAGCGGCGTCGGGTTGGGGAACCCGGGCGAGGGCATTGTCCCAGCGTTGCAATTCGTAGGCAGCTTCCTCGCCGGTGACGTTGCCCGCGATGAGCTCGCCCTGTTCGTTGGTTATGGCGAGGGGCGCCCTGGTCTTGCTCCCGGTTCGGAGAAGGACTCCGGGCGCCGGCGCACCGTCGGGTCCGCTGACTCGAAACCGGATACCCGGGTCGTGCGCCAGGACGAAGGCGGCTCGCCCCGCCTCCGTCGTTGCCGTCTCGACCGCGAAACCCGGGGCCGATACGGTGATGTCGGCGTTGGTCGTCGGCATCAGGAAGCGGGCATTGCCGTCTTCGTCGGTCCGTGCGGCGGCGGGCTGGAAGCGGGGATAGAGGCGTTCCGGCTGCTGGTCGGAGCTTCGCTCTTGGTATCGAAGGGACCTGGTCCGCGTAGGACGCGCGATGACGAGTGCCCCTCCAATCGGTCGGCTGTCGGCGTCCAGGACGCGGGCGCCGACGAGATGTCGATCGGGCAACTCGCTGGCTTGAAGAACGCGCGATGCCTCCAGCGGTGCGAGGTTTCCGTAGACGAGGGGCACGACGGTGTCGCGCGAGGCGGCCGGTGGCGCGCTCCGGATCTCGAAACGGTAGGGCCCGGGAACCGGCGCCCTGAGCAGGAAACCGCCGTCGGGACGGGAGCGCATGCTGTCTACCGCCGCCGGCAGCGCGTCGTAACCCAGCAGATCGAGGTCGATCTCGTAAGTGCTCGGGTAGGGCCGGAGCGCGACCTCGACGCCGGCCACGGGAGCCCCGCGTTCGTCGACGAGCGTGCCGGTGACGGTGAGCGGCGGCACGGTCGACTGGGCGTCAAGCTCCCCGGCGACAAGTCCGATCAGGCCCGCGAGGCCGACACAAGGCAGCAATCGAGCCAGGCGCACGGCTACTGATCCAGGGCGGCGCCTGGCGCCGGCCGCAGTTGGATGACCATCCCTTCGACGTGCTCCCCCGGCGCGATGGTCAAAGGAATCTGAGCACTCTCGTACCCGTCGAGTGTGACCCACAAGTGGTCGGCGTTCGCACGCAGCTCGAGCGTGAATTGGCCGGCAGCTTCACTGAGAACGGAACTGACCCCGCCGAGTGGGCCGCCGCCCCCGCCCGCCGCGATCGCGCCGATGGTCGCGGCGTCGCCGGCCATCAGGCTGGCCCAGTCGAGCGGCTGGCCGGTCTCGGCGTCGACGACGACGCCGGTAACGGTGGCCGTGGCCACTTCGAGTTCGATGCGGACGCCTTCCAGGTCGGTTTGCAGATCGATCGACTGGTACTGCGTGCCACTGAAGTCCGGCCGGCGGATGACCACCTGATTCGGGCCGGGCATGAGCCCTTCCAGCGCGAAGCGGCCTTCGCGGTCGGCGCGGCCGTACACGTCGCCTACCGACAGTACTGCGCCGCCAAGGGGCGCACCGCCTTCAACCACTTGTCCGGACAGGCGCAGCCCGCGTTCGAACGGCAGTTCGACGAAGACCTCGGTCATGCCCCGCTCGATCGTTACGGTTCGTTCGACCGTCCGCTCCCAGTCGCCCTTGGTTGCTTCGACCTGCCATGTCCCCGGGCCGACTCCCCGTACCGAGAAGTTCCCCTCGGTGTCCCTCGTGGCGTCGCGGACACGGGGCCCCTTCCACGCGGAGACCCGCACCTGGTTGAGATCGGACGGCGACAGCCCGGTTACGGCGGCGACGATCGAGGCTTCCGGTTCCAGCACGATCTCGACGCCTTCGACGGCGTCGTCGCGGATCTCGATCGGCTCTTCCGGGCCGCCGTCGGCGTAGCCAGGCGCGCGTGCGGTGAGGATGTAGGGGCGGGATTCGAGGCCGGTGAGGTGGAAGGCGCCGTTCCGGTCGGAGACGGTGTTCGTGCTGTGCCACTCCACATCGGAAGAGTAGTCGGTTTCGGCCGCCACGGTGGCCAGGGGCAGAGGGGTGCCTTGGTACGAGCGCACCGTGCCGCTGAGCTCCAGGCCGCGCCGAAGCTCGAACCGAACCTCGTTGTCGCCCGGCTCGAGCCGCACTTGCCGCGACTCGTCGCGGAGTATCTCGTGGCTGACCGTGACCGTTACGGTGTCGGGCGCGATGTCGATCACCGCCCGTCCGCTGCCGTCCGTTTGTCCGTAGCCGGTCGGAAAACGCTCTCCTGGTGATTCCACGTCAATCTGCGCGTCGGCCACCGGCTCGCCGACCTCCGTCACGACGGTGACGATCAGCCGGTCCCTGGTCCGCAGGACGAGTTCGATCCTCCGTTCGCCGCCGGGAATCAACTCGATCCCGTCGAGCTTTGCCCCCTCCGGTCCCCTGCTTGCCTCAGCCGACCAGGTGCCGGCAGCGAGACCGTCGAACCGGAACCGGCCGTCCCGGTCCGTGACTTGCTCGGGGAGCGTGTCTACGGCGTCCCACAGGCGCGGGTCGACATTGCTGCTGTAGTCAAATTCGAACCAGAGGTACACGGGAACGCCGGCCACACCGTTGCCGCCGTTGTCGAGGACGCGGCCGTCGACGGAGGCCCCGGGTCGGAGTTCGATCAGGACCGGGTCGGTCCGGTCGACGCGCACGTCCAGCTCAACGTGGACTGGGTAGCCGGTAGCCTGGATTCCAAGGTCGGCGAGATCCGAGGAGAATCCGGCGAGACGGAATCGGCCGTCCAGATCGGTGGTGGTTGTTCTGGCGGGCGCTTCGTACAGATCTCGTTCGAGGGCCTGAATGGTCGCGCGGCCGGCCGGCGCCCCACCGGGGTCCGTGACGATGCCATGGATCGCTCCGCCGGCTGCCAGCGTGAGATCGCCGAGGTCGAAGTCCGACTCGCCGGCCGGGATCTCGACGCGGAAGGGTGGCCGATGGGCGTAGTCGGCGTGGCTGACGAGGAGTTCGTAGGCGCCTGGTCCGGTGTCGGGGAGTGCGAACACGCCCCGACCATCGGTTGCGGCGGCTCCGGCCGGGACTTCGAGCCCGGATCGGAAGTCGGACTGATCGAGAGTCCAGAGCAGCGAGACCTGAGCCTCGGACACCGGGTTTCCGTCCGTATCGACGACCGAGCCGAGGACGCGCCGTCCCTTGCTCAGGACGAGATGAACGGGGTCGACGGGAATGCCCGGTTCAAAAGGCGGCAGGTCGAGGACCGTAGGGGCGTAGCCCGCCGCTCGTGCGGTCAAACGGTGCGTTTGTCCGTACAGGGCCTCCTCCACCCGGAAAGAGCCGTCGGAGCCTGAAATGGCCGGAGTGGATGAGAACGAGAAGCTGGGCGGGACGTCGGCGCCGCGAGGTTCGGCCCGGATGCTGGCGCCGGCGACGGGTTGATGGGCGTCGTCCGTGACCAGGCCCCGAATCGGTGCTGAAGGCGTCAGTCCGATCCGCACCTCCTCCCGGTTGGACAGGTCCGCAGAGCTGATGTCGATTTGCTCGGGAAGGAAACCGGTTGCCGTCGCCTGCAGATACACCGATCGACTGGCGGGTCGGGTGCTCAGGTCGAAGGCGCCGTTGGGGTTGCTGAACACGTGGTGACCGGGGAAGGACTGGACCCAGATCGCTGCGCTGTGGATCGGCAGGCCCGACGCTGCGTCGACGATGCGGCCTGGAATCCGGACGGGCTCCTCGAGTCGCACGTCGATGACGTGCTCTCGTTGCTGCGGTTCGGCCGGAGTCGCCGCCGGGAAGGAAACCCGGGCGAAGGCACCGTCGGCTGCTTCGACTTCCAGGGCGGTCTCCGCGCCAGGCGGCCGGCCGATGACCGCTTCGCCATTGCGGTCGGTGATGGCCAAGGGCGTGTCGAAGCCGCCGAGGGCACCTGGCGTGCCGAGAGTCGCCAGGGCGTACGAAGTATCGGCATTCAACGCTCTGTCGCGAGCGCTCTCGGTCCGGATGAGCACACCGGGCGCGGGGGCGCCGGTTGGACCGCGGACGCGCAGTCGGACACCCCGGTCTCGCTCCAGCCGCAGCGCGGCGCGGCCGGATCGCGTCTTGCCCTTGGCGAGGACGAATCCACTCGCCGAGACGACGACGGTGGCCTCCGCGGTAGGCATTGCGATGCGCGCGATTCCATCGGCGTCGGTGCGAGACGAGGAGGGATGGTGGGTCGGCAGGATGAACTGGGCGGACGGGCGAGAGTAGTTCCCCGAGTTCAGTTCACGGGCCATCCGGGTCAGAACGCCAAATGTGCGACGCGGTACCCAGATGCTGGGGTTTGCCGCGACCAGTGCTCCCTCGATTGGCTGATCGTCCGCATCGAGTACCCGGACGGCGATGAGATGGCGATCGGGCACGTCGATCGTGTTCGTGACCTGCGCGCCCTTGAGCGGGAGCAGCTCGCCGTGTATCAGCGGCATGGCGTCACCCGGCTCGTTCGGGGGCTTCGAGCGCCCGAACTCGAGCCGGTAGGGACCGGCCGCGGGCGCCGAGAGGGAGAAGACCCCGTCCGCGTCGGAGCGGACCCGATCAACCGCCTCCGGCAGCGCGCCCGAGTGGCCGAGAACGTACAGATCCGCTTCGAAGGCGCTCGGATACGGTCGCAGGACGACCTCGACGTCGGCGGCGGGAGCGCCGCGTCCGTCGACGAGTGTGCCGCTGACGGTGGGCTGGGCCTGAAGCGCGCCGGTGATCAGTCCGGCGAAGCCGAGACACAGCAGTGTTCGGAGCATACCCGACCGCAACGTGTACTTGAGGCCGGTCATTCCGAAAGTGTAGGTGATGGGGCATGCATGGTCCTTGCCTTCCGCTACAGGGGGACCGTAGGCGTGGCTGGTCCTGGCCCGGCGATCCGACTAGTGTTCGGTGTCGTGAGAAACCTCGCTGCCGCACGTGTACGACGCCGCTGCCGATGGGCGCCGTTGGCGATCATGGTGGCTCTCGTGGGTGTCAGTTCCTGTTCCTGGGTGGATCCGCAGTGTTGGGCGCCGGGCTTCCGGCAGGGAGACTGGCTGGTCAACTTGACGTTGCGGCTGCAGCACTCAATGGGTTGGCCGTACCGGGGCAAGACGTATACCGAGCACTACATGTTGACGGTCGATGCCGGCGGTGGCCTGGAGTACTCGGAAGGGTTTGCCGAGGTAGTGGTTTGCCAGCGGGTTGAAGAGGAATGGCTCGGAGCCTTGACCGAGGTGTGGACGAACCCGGCACTTGATCGCTCCAGGCCGCTGTGCGCTCCCGGGTACGCGTATCTTCCCTTTGGCCATGAGCGCGCTTGCCGCCCGGCAGAGGCCGAGATGCGACGACGCTACTTCGCCTATCTCCCCTCCCTCCAGATGACCTACTATGCTGAGGACGGCCCGGTCACGGTCTCCTGGGATCTTGAGTCTCAACTGCCCGAGGAACTCGACGAAGCCATGACCGGCATGCTGGGGCTGCTTTGCGAAGAGAGCAGAAAGCTCGCCAGGAACCTCAACCGGAGCCTGCCGGAGCTGGCCGCAAGGGCGGGCTGCCCGAGCGGTTCGGCTTGAGCTTGCTGAGCAGCCAGATGGCGGGTCGGCCCGGGCCCGGTCGTCTCTTGACGGTTTCGATGCTCCTGCTTCCGCTAGGCGGCTGCGGCTACTACTTGCCGTTCGTAGCGACCGGAGATGCCGGCTGCGTCAGGGCCGGCGAGGGGGCCGAGTCGCGGCACCGCGGGACGCGGCTGACCTTGAAGATCGCCCCGCTGGACCGTCACTCGGTCCAGCAGTTCGGGCTCTTGCTGGATGCCGACGGGCGGGCGAGCTACTCCACCGGCCCTCGCGTGACGAGTTGTCCGTCCTTCCGGATGTCGGACCTCGAAGCGTTGGATCGACTCTGGGGGAACGAAGAGTTGCTCGCGAGCGCGCCTCAGGCGTGCGGTCCGCGGTTGTCCCTCGTGGATGGAGGTCCGCTGCCGGAGCGCTGGAACTTCAGGAACTGCGGCCCCCACTACCGTTTGGAAAGTACCGACACTTGCCAGTCGGCCGGCGTGGCGATGGCCGGACGGGCGGCATCCTCGATGCGCAACGTCTGGCTCGAGTACGTCGGGCAGGGGGAGGACTCGCACCTGGACTTCCGGTGGGATCTGGCCGCGCCGCTGCCGGAACTCTACGAGGAGACGTTGATCGAGACTCTCGGCGTCCTTTGTGCCGGGAGCGGAGAGTTGGCCGTTGCGGTCCGGGAGCGTCTTCCGGCTCGCTTGGCCGAGCGGATCGACTGCCGGCCGGCTGCGCGCTGAGGATCGCGGCAGGAGTCAGCCCGCGTTCGCTGGCTCGAAAGCGGCCGCGATGCCGAGCGTGATGCGGTCGCTGCCTCGGGCAGTCACGATCTGCAGGCCTACCGGCAGGCCCGAGGGACCGACGCCGCAAGGCACGGAGATCGCTGGACAGCCGGTTACGGTGATCGAGTAACAGGAAGCCATCCAGTCGGTGTAGCTCGACATCGGCTGTCCCTCGATCGCCGTGGGGTACGGCAGGTCGACATCGAAGGGCAGAACCTGGACCGTCGGCAGAAGCAGCGCGTCGTAGCGCTCGAAGAAGTCGACTACGCGGCAATGCAGGCGGGTACGTTCGGCTTGCGCCTTTGCGACGTCCGGGCCAGTGAGCGCGAGGCCGCGTTCGATCTCCTCGATCACGGTGTCCTTCATCTGGTTGCGCCGCCCGGGGAACAGCGGCCCCAGCTTGTCGGCGAACAGGTTGGCGCGCAGGGTGCGGAAGATGCTGTCGGCATCGGACAGGTCAGGAGCCGCTTCCTCGACCTCGGCGCCCAGGTCCCGGAACACCGGCAGGGTCGCTTCGCAGACCTCGACGACTTCGCGTTCGACGGGGTAGCGGCCGAGGTTGGGGGTCCAGGCGAGGCACAGCCCGCGGAGGTCGAGCGGCGCCACCGGGTGGAAGGGCTCGAAAGGGTGGGCGAGCGAGATCGGATCCCGCGGGTCCGGTCCGGCTATGACCGAGAACAGGAGCGCCGCGTCGGCGACGTTTCTTCCCATCGGCCCGAGCACGGCGAGGTCGTCCCAGCCCTGTTCGGGAGGCACCCGCGGCACGCGGCCTGGCGTCGGCCGGAAGCCGACCACGCCGCAGAAGCTCGCCGGGTTGCGGAGCGAACCGCCGAGGTCGCTGCCGTCGGCGATGGGCAGCATGCGGCTCGCGAGCGCGGCAGCCGCGCCGCCGCTCGAACCGCCGCAGGTCCGGGCCGGATCCCAGGGATTGCGTGTCTTGCCGAACACCGGGTTGAAGGTCTGCGAGCCGGCGCCGAACTCGGGCGTGTTCGTCTTGCCGACGACGACGGCTCCGGCATTGCGGATCCGTTCGACGATCAGGGCGTCGAAGTCGGGGACGTTGTCGGCGAAGATCGGCGAACCGAAGGTGGTGCGGATGTCCTTCGTCGGGACCAGGTCCTTGACCGCGGTCGGCAGGCCGAGCAGCGGCTTCGCGGCGGCGGCGTCCGGATCGCGGCGGCGCAGGTCATCGGCGGCCCGGGCCTGCTCGAACGCGTGGTCGCGGTCGAGCGTGCAGATCGCGTTGAGTTCGGGGTTTCGCCGGTCGATCCAGCCGAGGTGAGCTTCGAGCACCTCGACCGCGGAGACCTCGCCGCCGGTGAGCAGCCCGGCGAGGTCGACGGCGGTGCGGGTGCAGAGGTCGGGAGCGCCCACCGCTGGGCGGCGCCCGGTGGCGGCCGTCACTCGGCGCCGGTGCTGGCGGCTTCCCCGGCGGTCACGTGCTCGGCGAGGAAGGCCCGGATGACCCGGAAGATCTCCTGCTGCTCGTCGGGCGTGAAGTTGCCGTGGCCCTTGCCGGGCACGGTGTGGATCTTGTTCGCGACACCCGCCTTGTCCAGCTCGGCGTGCAGGTCGAGAGCGTGCTGGTAGGGCACGATGTTGTCGACGTCGCCGTGGATCGTCAGGATCGGCGGCAATCCGGACCGCACGTAGGTGAGCGGCGACACCCGCTTGGCGAGTTCCATGCGGTCGCTGCGTGAGCCCATCCAGGCGACCGCGTAGCTCTTCGCGTTGACGCCCTCGAGCAGGTCGCCGACATCGGTGATCCCGAACCAGTTGACGATGGCGGCGACCGGCATCTCGTACTCGTCGGCGGCGGCCCAGCCCGGACGTTCCGCGTCGCGGCCGGGGCACAGCCGGTCGAGGCCGGCGGAGGCCGGCAGCATGCCCGTGGTCAGGGAGAGGTGACCGCCGGCCGAGGCGCCGGTGACGACCAGGCGGGAGGTGTCAAGGTTGTAGTCTTCGGCGTTCTCGTAGACCCAGCGCAGCGCGCAGCGGCAGTCCTCGACGGCGCCGGGTGCCAGGGCATTGCGTCCCAGGCGGTACTCCACGTTGACCACCGCCCAGCCCATCTCGAGGTAGGGGAGTCCGCGCAGCACGCTGGACTCCTTCGTACCGCCGACCCAGCCGCCGCCGTGGATGTAGATCAGGGTAGGTACCGGCCCCTCCCCGCGGGGGGTCATCACATCGAGCTTCGACTCGTAGCCGTCGGCCGTCAGATAGGTGATGTTCGGAGCGACGCGATAGCGGCTCATGATGTCGACCGTCACCGACTCGCCGTCCTGGGCGAACGCGGAGACCGGTGGGGTGAAGAGCAGGGCGGCGATGGCGATGGCCACCGCGACCGCGGCGCTGCGCGAGGTTCGGCTGAGTCGAGTCACTGTGGACCTCCCTTGTCGGATCGGGGATGTTTGATGGTGGACGGTGAGTGTAGCGTCGCGACCCGGTTCCGGATGCCGGCCAGAAGGCCGGCGCACCGACGGGTCGCCGCGGGCGGCTCAGGCGACGATGCCGCGGCCACGGCAGGCTGCGATCTCGTCGGCGGAGAGCCCCAGGACATCGCTGAGGACGACGTCGGTGTGCTCGCCGAGCAGGGGCGCTCGGCGAGGGCTGAGATCGTGTCCTGCGATACGGAAGGGCGGTCCGACGAGTTCCAGGTCTCCCCACTCCGGGTGCTCGACGGTGGCGAAGGAGCCGCGGGCCCGCAGGTGAGAGTCGGCATACAGGTCCCGGGCATCTCGCGACGGAGCGGCGGCGACGCCGGCCCGCAGGAGTTCGCGGGCCAGCCAGTCGCGGTCCCGCTCTCTGGTCCAGGCGCCGACGATCGCGTCGAGTTCCGTCTCGTTCTGCTTCCTGGCCGCTGTGGTTGCGAAGCGTGGATCCTCGGCCAGCTCGGGCCGGCCCATCGTCGCCGCGAACCGTGCGAACTCCTCGTCGCTGTGAACCTCGATGGCGAGCCAGCGGTCGATGCCCCAGCATCGATAGACGCCGTGCGGCGCCGAGTTACGGTGCGAGTTGCCGGCGCGTTCCGGGATCTCGCCGGTCATCTCGTACTCGAGCAGTACCTCGCCGAGGATCGAGCTGACGCCCTCGCACTGTGAGTAGTCGATGAACTGGCCTTCGCCGGTGCGGCCGCGGTGATGGAGCGCGGCGACGATCGAGAAGGCGAGCGTGATCGCGTTCATCAGATCGACGTCGCCGCCGCTGTGAGTCGGGTGATCGTCCGGGTAGCCGGAGATCCAGGCGCCGCCGGCCACGCCCTGGTGGACCATCGCGTAGCCGAGGTACTCGGTCTCCGGGCCGCCGTGGCCGCGGCCCGACGACGAGGCGACGACCAGCGCCGGATTCACCCGGCGCAGGCTCTCGTGGTCGAGGCCGAGCTTGACCATCGCGCCGGGCCGCATGTTGTCGTAGATCACGTCGCACTCGCCGGCGAGACGCAGGGCGAGTTCGCGGCCTTCCGCCTGTGACAGGTCCAGGGCCAGCGACCGCTTGTTCAGGTTCATTGTGTTGAATGCCATGCCGTCGTCCTGGGCGATCTTCTGCGGCGCCTCCTCGGCGCGGGGCCAGACGACGGCGCGGCGGGTCAGGTCGAGGCGCCTGGGCCCCTCGACCTTGATCACTTCGGCACCCAGGGTCGAGAGCAGAACGCCCGCGTAGGGGCCGGCCCACACCCAGGCGAACTCGGCCACCCGGATGCCCTCGAGCGGGAGCCTGGGGTTGGCGGGGGCGGCGGGCGGGACGCCTCCGGCCGGATTGCCGTTGCCGGCCGTCGAAACCTCGGCGCGGACCTCGTTGGAATGCTCGCCGAGCAGCGGCGCCGGACGCGAAACACGAGGCGGCGACCCGGCCATCCGGTACGGCCAGCCGGCGTAGCGGCGTTTCCCGGCACGAGGGTGGTCCACCTCGACGAAGTAGTCGCGGGCCAGGTACTGCCGGTAGTCCATCACGTCCGCGGCATCGTGGATCGGTCCGACCGGAATGCCGAGTCTGGCCGCCCGGTGGTAGAGGTCGTCGCGTTTCTGTTTGAGGGCCCAGGCGTCGACCTTCGGAGCGACGTCCATCAGGTGGTGGCTGCGGTAGGCCATGTCCTTCCATTCGTCGCCCTGGCACCACTCCGGATTGCCCATCAGCTCGCGGAAGAGCTCGAAGTGGTGGTCGTCGAAGGCGTTCAGGATGACGTAGCCGTCGCTGGTTTTCAGCCTGCCCATGGCCGGTGGGCGGTCCGGCACCCGTGACCAGGTCGTCTCGTGGTAGCGGGCGCTCGCCGCGAGCGGCGCCACCATGCTGATCATCACGTCCTGAATCGAGACGTCGACCCGGGCGCCGCCGCCGTGGCCGCGCTCGTAGAGCTGAGCGGCGACCGCCAGCGCGGTGACCAGGCCGGCGTGGTAGCCGGCCTGATGGCCGCCCAGGGCGACCGGCGCGCGGTCGATGTCGCGGGACCGGGCCGGCATCTGGTTGACCAGTCCGCCGCCGTGCGTGAGCGTGAGTTCGCCGGCGGGCGCTCCGGAGCGGGGTCCCGAGAGACCGTACGGCGTGACCGCCGCCACAATGAGGTCCGGCGGTGTATCGACCGGTGGTTCTCCATCGATGACCAGGGCGTCGGCGGTTCGGAGCAGGCCGTCGAGGGCCGCGCGATCGGCCTCCTCGTCCAGGTCGAGGACGACCCCGCGTTTGCTCGTGTTGCAGTAGAGGAAGAGGGGCGAACGTTCCGGGTCGGCGCCGTTTGCCCGGCGGGCGTGGTCGCCCGCGGGCGGTTCGACCTTGATGACGTCGGCGCCCAGGTCGGCGAGCAGCTTGCCGCAGTACGGGCCGGCGACGCCCTCCGCGAGTTCGACGATCCTGAGGCCGGTGAAGGGGGCCGGCGCGTTCGGTGGAGTCATCGGAGCTTGTACGCCTCCCTCGCGGATCGCAGCCAGTCGTGCTGGTCCTTGTCGCCGAAGTAGTAGAAGACGGCGCCGTTCGGCAGCATGAGAACGCCGATGCCGCCGTAGCCGAGCATCTGCCGCACCCAGACCTGCTTCGTGCCGGCGGTGCGGTCGGTGACCTCTATCTGCCGCGCCCAGATGGAGTTGTTGTACTTGTTCGGGTGGCCGTTGTGGACGGCGTCCAGACCGCGATCGTCCTCGTCTTCCTGCATCGCGGCGGCGACCATGCCGGGATGGAGCACCTGTCGGTCGCCGATCCGGCCGCGCCGGGCGTTCAGCAGGTTGGCGATCTTCAGGATGTCGTCCGGGGTCCAGAACATGCCGTAGCCGCCGAAGACGTAGCCGTCGGCCCGGTTGTCCGTGCGCAGCGACTGGAGCGCCCCGGCGGAGATACCAAGCGGCCGGTAGACCTCGGTGGCCAGGAACTCCAGCAGGTCGGCGGGCTCCCTTGGCGAGGCCCCCGCTTTCTGGCCGAGGTACCCGCTCATGGCCACGGACAGCAGGAAGGCGTCCGTCGTGTGGTACACCCAGCGCTTGCCGGGCGGCTCCCTCGTCGGGTAGGCGAGGGCGCCCCGCAGCTTGCGGTTCCGGTGCTCCGGCACGAAGAAGTTCAGTTCGGTGGTCGAGTTCTTCTCGTCGTCCTGGTTACCCGTGTCCCAGTAGTGACCGGTCGCCATGTCGAGGGCGTGCTCGAAGGTCACGCCGTGGAAGCTGCCCCTGGGCGGCTTGGGCACGTAGTCCCTGAGTTCGAGTTCGGTCACCTCGAAACCGTCACGCTGCGCCAGCCGCATCAGCGCGACGGCGGCGACCGCGGTCTTGGCGGTTGAGTAGGACGGCAGGCGGATCTGCTCGGGGTACGGGTAGTCGCCGTGGCGGGTGTTGACCGGGCCCTGGTAGTGGACTCCGCCGAAGGAGACGCCGAATGCCGTGAGGTGCTCGCGGTCGAAGCCGCCGCCGAACGCCTGCGGGTAGACCTGGGCGCGCGGGTAGTCGTCCCGCAACTGCTCGATCGGCCGGACCGGCAGCCGGGAGGCCGCCTCGGCGGCGTAGGCCTCGAGTACTGCCCCTGCCTCGGGCGGCTCGCCGGAGGTGAAGCGCGTGGGGCCCGCGTCCCAGAGGTCGAACTTGAAGTACTTGCAGGTTTCCTGAGTGGCCTGGAAGGCCGCCGGTGAGGTGGCGCTGCCGTCGAACAGGAAGGACACGACACCGTGGTAGGCGCAGTTCTGGTTGCGCTCGACCAGGGTGATCGGCAATGAGGCCCGGCTCCTGCCGCCGTCGCCGGTCTCGCTCCAGATCCGTCCCGGCCCGACGATGACGTTCCAGTAGGCGTCGCCGGTGTAGCGGAGTGCGCGGTTGGCGGGCACCAGGTGGGAGCCGCTCTGGACCAGGACGACGTCGAGCCGCGGAATGCGGCGCAGGGCGGAGACGATCGGCGGCTCATCCGCTCGCAGGTAGGTGTCGTGGTGGACCGTCCAGGAGGCTCCGCCGCCGCCGAAGAGCTGCAGCGTGCCTCGCATCTCGTGGCGCGGCGGGGCGGCATTCTCCGGCAGGGCGAAGGCCGCGTTGTCGACGGGGGTCGGATGCTCACCGGCCAGGAGCTGGGATGCCGGCAGCACGGTACGCGCGACGTCGCCCGACCCGCCAAGGGGATCGCCGGGCAGTTCGACGGCGGCCGCCGCGGGCTGGGCGGCAGCCGCACAGATGGTCCAGAGCAGGGCCCCGAATCGGGTCATGGCGGCTGATGGTAGCTTGCCGGCGTCGCCCGGATGCAGCACCTGCCATGTACGTCCACCTGATCGACGGCACCTACGAGCTCTTCCGCCACCACTTCGGCGCGCCGAGCTATCAGAACGAGGACGGGCTCGAGGTGGGGGCGGTGCGCGGCGTCGTCTTCTCCGTGCTCGGCATGTTCCGCGATGGGGCGACTCACGTGGCGGTGGCGACCGACCAGGTGATCGAGTCGTTTCGCAACGAGATGTGGCCCGGCTACAAGACCGGCGAGGGGATCGAGCCGGAGCTGCTGGCCCAGTTTCCGGTGCTCGAGGAGGCCCTGGCCGCGCTCGGGGTCACGGTCTGGCCGATGGTCGAGCACGAGGCGGACGACGGGCTTGCCAGCGGTGCCGCGATGGCGGCCGCGGATGAGCGGGTCGTCGAGGTCCGCATCTGCACGCCGGACAAGGACCTGGCCCAGTGTGTCGACGCCGGTCGGGGTGGCAAGACGGTGCAGGTGGACCGCCGCCGCGGTCTGCGCTGGGAGGCCGACGGCATCCGCGAGAAGTTCGGTGTCGAGCCGGAGTCGATCCCGGACTACCTTGCGCTGGTCGGCGACAGTGCCGACGGTTTCCCGGGTCTCCGCGGCTGGGGCGCCAAGTCGACGGCTGCGGTGCTCGCGCACTACCTCCATCTGGAGCACATCCCGGACGAGCCGTGGAAGTGGGCCGTGAAGGTGCGCGGACGGGACCGCCTGGCGGCGACGCTGCGCGAGGAGCGGGCGTCGGCGGAGCTGTTCCGGGAGCTGGCGACCCTGGTTCGGGACGCGCCGGTCAGCGCTTCCGTCGACGAACTCCGCTGGCGGGGCCCGCGGCCCGAGCTGGAGGCTGTGGCTGGACGGCTGGCGGCGACCGGCCTGGTCCAGCAGGCGGAACGCGTGGCGGCAGACTCGGCGTAGGATCCGCTTCGTTGTGAAGCTGATCGACAAGCTGCGCTCGGCGATCGCCGAGGGGCGGCCCTTCTACTCCTTCGAGTACTTCCCGCCCAAGACGGAGGCCGGGATCGAGAACCTCTACGCGCGCATCGAGCGCATGGGGCGCCTCGAGCCGGCGTTCGTCGACGTCACCTGGGGCGCCGGCGGCAGCACGGCTGAGCTGACGTTCGAACTCGCGAACACGATCGAGAACGTTCTCGGCCTCGAAACGATGATGCACCTGACCTGCACCAACATGCCGCGGCGCCGGATCGCGGCGGTGCTGGACGACTGCCGCGCCCGCGGCATCGGCAACATCCTGGCGCTGCGGGGCGATCCGCCCCGCGGCCGCGGCGCCTGGTCGCCGATCGCCGACGGCTTCTCGCACGCCTCGGACCTGGTGCGGTTCATTCGTGAAGAGCATGGAGATCACTTCGGGATCTGCGTCGGCGGCTACCCGGAAGGTCACCCGGAGGCTCCGAGCCGGGAGCGCGATCTCGACCATCTGGCCGAGAAGGTGGCGACCGGAGCGGACTTCGTGATCACGCAGATGTTCTACGAGCCGGAGCTGTACTTCCGTTTCCTGGAGGATTGCCAGGATCGCGGTCTCGACTGTCCGATCGTTCCCGGACTGGCGCCCATCAACGGCTACCAGTCCTTTCAGCGCATCACGGGCTTCGGTGCCAGCGCGCCGGCCGAGATCGTCCGCGAGATAGAGGCGCGCCGGTTCCACGACGCCTCGGTTCGGGAGTACGGACAGGATCTCCTGACGGGCATCTGCCACCGGCTGCTGGAGGGCGGCGCCCCCGGGCTTCACTTCTACACGTTGAACCTCGAGCGATCGGTGCAGGTCATCCTGGACCGGCTGGGCATCGTGCCGGAGCGGGTCGAGCGGGTTCTGCCGTGGCGGAGCGCGACGGCCGTCCGGCGCCCCAAGGAGGATGTCCGTCCGATCTTCTGGGCCAACCGGCCGAAGAGCTACCTCGCCCGCACCCGGGACTGGGACGAGTTTCCGAACGGTCGCTGGGGCGATGCCGGCTCACCCGCATTCGGCGATCTCGGCGATCACCATCTCGCGTTTCGCCCAATCAAACCAGATGTCGCTCGTGAGCGTTGGGGACGCGAGTTGCGCTCTATCGACCAGGTGCGGGAGGTCTTCGCAGGTTTCTGCCGCGGCGACGTCGACGGGATTCCCTGGTACGACTGGCCGCTCGACCTGGAGAGCGAACCGCTGCGCGACGCCCTGGTGCGGTTGAACCTGGCGGGGCTATTGACGATCAACTCGCAGCCGCGGGTGAATGGCGCTCCGTCCGACGACCCCGCGGTCGGCTGGGGCGGTGCCGGTGGCCGCGTGTACCAGAAGGCGTATCTGGAGTTCTTCCTTGCGCCGGAACAGGTGCCGCCGCTACTGGCCGCACTGGACGCCAGACCCAGCCTGACGTATCACGCGATCGACCGATCCGGTACGGCCTACAGCAACTGCGACACGGTCAACGCGGTGACCTGGGGCGTGTTCCCGGGTGAGGAGATCCGCCAGCCGACGATCGTGGACCCGCGTTCGTTCGAAGTCTGGAAGGACGAGGCCTTCGACCTGTGGCTGTCGTCCTGGGCGGCCGTGTACGACGAAGAAAGCGAGTCGCGGCGCCTGCTCCAGGACATCCATGACACCTACTTCCTGGTCAACCTGGTCGACAACGATTACGTCGACGGCGACCTCCTCGGCTACCTGCTCGAGGCCGTTCAGGCTGACGAACCGCCGTCCATCACGATCGTCGCGCCGGTCACGTAGCTGCCCATCTTCGAGGCCAGGAACACGGCGGCGCCGGCGATCTCGTTCGGCTGCGCGTGCCGGCCGACCGGCGTCCGGCTTGCGATCGCCTGCCGCTTCTCCTCGGAGTCGACGAGCACGCTCGCGAAGTAGGTCTCGACGACACCGGGCGCGATCGCGTTGACCCGGATGCCGAACTGGCCGAGTTCCTTGGCCCAGCCGCGGGTCATGTTGAGCACCGCCGCCTTGGTCAGCGCGTAGGTCAGTTCGTTCGGACCTGGCCGCAGACCGGCGATCGAGGCGACGCTGATCACGTTGCCCGAACCGTGTTTCTTCATCAGCCGCGCCGCCTGCTGGATGTGGACGAAGTAGCCCTTCAGGTTGACCTCCAGCGTCTTGTCGAAGGCCCACTCCGGCATGTCGATCGCCGGCCCGAAGTAGGGGTTCGTCGCCGCGTTGTTAACGAGGATGTCGAGCCGTCCGAACTCGCTCTCGATGCGCTCGAACAGCGCCGCGATCTGCTCCACGTTGCCGGCGTGACAGGCAATCGGAACCGCCTTTCCGCCATCGGCCTTGATTGACTCGGCGACCTTGTCGAGCCCTTCCTGTTTCCGCGACGCGAGGATCACGGTGGCGCCCTGTTCGGCGAAGCCGCGGGCGATGGCCTCGCCGATGCCGCGGGAAGCGCCGGTGACGAGTGCGATCTGGTTGGTGAGGCTGAAGTCGAGGATGGGCATGGGCGGGTCTCCTGTGTGCCATCCGTGCGTCCGATGAGGGCCGCGTGGAGTAGTTCGCTGGTAGCGCGAGACGCGCCACCGGGAGGTCCTGGTTCGGCGCGTGAGCATACGCCGGGCGCCGGTGTGGGACCCGAGACGGACCAGCGACGACCCGAATTCAGCCCTGTGCGGAGTCCGCGACGGCTCCTTCGATCAGCGACAGGAGTTCGTCGGAGAGTTCGCTCGTTCTGGCGAGGATCTTCCCGCGGTCGTCGGCGAGTATGTAGGTCGGGAATCGGTCGATTTCCAGTTGCCATTCCAGGACGCTCTGTTCGCCGACATGCCAGTTCGCCCAGGGCACTGGCTCTTTGTCGAGAAGCTCGGTCACGACGTCCCAGGTGAAGAACTCGGTGACAGAGTCACGATCGACATCGACGCTGATCGCCAGCAGAGCGAAATGATCGGCCGGCAAGCGGTTGACCAGCTCGCGAAGATCGGGCAGCGCTGCCAGGCAGGGCGCGCACCAGGTGGCCCAGAAGTCGAGTAGCACCACTCGGCCCTGGTAGTCG
Source organism: Acidobacteriota bacterium (assembly GCA_011525365.1). Taxonomy (GTDB): domain Bacteria; phylum Acidobacteriota; class Thermoanaerobaculia; order Multivoradales; family Multivoraceae; genus Multivorans. Next base: position 2,653,976 of record WTGQ01000002.1, on the reverse strand, counting down.
GCAAGGCTCTCCTCGGCGCCGTCGAGCCGGGCGCCGGTCAAATCAGGAAGCGTGCCGCCCACGGTTGCCTGCTGGATGCGGCGTACCAGGTCAGCCTCTGCGTGGGCAAACGTCCTCTTCGCTTCTGTGATGCGGAATCCAGGTACGAGAAACTCCTCCCGTTCCACTCCCGCCATGAGACCGCTGGCCAGACCGAGTGCGCGGCGCCGCCGCTCTTCACTGTCCTCCGGTGTCAGCTCGAGGGCGTTGGCGGAACGCATTACGCTGGCTGCCAGGTAGTAGCGCGCGGCGGCCCGCAGCCTGGGGTCCTCGGCTTCAGACGCCATCTTCTGGAGGAACGAATCGGTTGCGGGTGGGATTGACGCGTTGGACCCCGCGTACTGATTGAAGCTGCCGATCTCGAACAACACCTGCCGCCACTCTTCATCGTTCGGAGCGTGAGCGAAGAAGGCTCTCGCACCCGCGACCACTTGGTGATCAACGCCTGGCAGGAGAACCGAGGTTCGATCGAAGCTGGTCAGGTTCACGAGGAACCTGGCCGCCTCGACGGTCTTCTCATGGTCCACGCCTTCTCTGAGGATCGCCCGAGCCGCGGCGGCGGAACGGTAGATGTCCGAGGTCCCGGCCTGGTCGATGTACGCCTGCACGACTCGCCAGTCTGGGCCTGTGTCTCGAGAGGCGGTTGTCCACGGGTCCTCGGTCGCGGGTGCTTCAGTAACAGCGCTGCGGTCACATGCACCCGACGACGTGAGCACCACGAGTGCCGCTACGACCGCCGGAAGCGCTGTCGCTCGATCCCGTGCTCTTGGGTTTCCAGCTTCCGTCGTGTTCACGCGCGCCACCCTAGCTTCTCTCAGGTCGGGCCTCGGACCGGGTACGGGCGGTGGCAGAGCTCAGCCTTCTGACGCTGTCGCCACGGTCTGTTCCACGAGGGATAAGAACTCCGCGGACAGCCAGTTGGTTCTGGCCAGTACCTGGCCGTGCTGATCGACGAGTATGTAGGTGGGGTAGGAGCGAACGTCCAGTTTACGAGTCACTTCGCTGGACGTGCCGACGTGCCAGTTGGCCCAGGGCATGGGCTCCTTCTCGATGAAGGTGGTCACGGTCTCAAGGTTCGCGTCGACGCTGATTGCCAGAAGAGCGAAACGGTCGGCTCCGAGGTCGGCGACCAGCTCACGGAGATCCGGTAGCGCGGCGACGCAGGGTTTGCACCAGGTGGCCCAGAAATCGAGCAGCAGCACGCGTCCTTTGTAGTCGGCCAGCGTCTCCTCGATGCCGTCGAGACGAGACCCTGCCAGTGCGGGCAGGATTCCTCCGACGGTCGTGCGGCGGATCCGGTCGATCAGGTCCGCTTCGGCGTCACTGAAGGTTCTCGTAGCCAACGCCTCTCCGAAACGCCCCCGGAACTGCTCGCTTTCGACGCCCGCTTTCAGTCCAGTCGCCATCTCAAGGGCGCGTTCGCGGCTCGCTGCGCGTTCCGCTGCGCTTAGTCCTTCGGCATCGACGGCTCGTGCGAGGTCCCGGGCGCGGTAGTAGCGAGCAGAGGCGCTCAACACCGGGTTCTCCGCGCCAGTCGCCATCTCCTCGAGGAAGACGTTGGCCGCCGACTGGGCTGAATCGCCGGTCTGCCGGAGGCTGTCGATCTGGGCTACGAGTTCCGGCCACCGTTCATAGTCGGGTGCCAGGTCCGCGATAGCCCTGGCTGCAGCGTAGGTCAGCCGTTGGTTCTTCGGGTTGCTTGCGGCTCCGGAGTCGAACTGCGCGAGTTTGACGAGAAACTCTGCGGCTTCGATCGTCCTGTCGTATCTTCCGGCGCCTTCGAGGATCGCCGATGCCGCAGCGATCGCGGGCCCGATGTCGGGACGTTCCGGGAGGTCCGTGAGCGGAATGAACATCCGGTCTTCCTCCACCGCGATCTTCCGGCCGACTTCCAGCCACACCGCATGCTCCTGCAGGTACCTATCGATCGTTTGCCAGTTCGGATCGGCGTCCAGAAGCGTCGCCGAAGTGTCGTCGTCAAGACCTGTCGTAGGCGAATCCGTAACGCGGTCACACGCGCCGCCCGCTAGAAGCAGAATCGTGGTGGCGGTCAGGAGGACGGGCCGGGTCGCGTGCTCGGCCTCTGCTGCCACGTTGCGTAGGGCCGTCTTCATGTTGTTGCTGGTCGCAACTGCCTTCCGACCCGCTGCTATTCCGGTCCCGACAGGACAGGCTTGGGTGCTCACTACGGCTGCTAGCGTCGCCCGGCCGTGGCCGATCCTCCCTGCTCCGATCTGCGCGTGATCGAGGTCGCCGCTTCTCCGGCCGGCGCGTATGCGGGACGGCTGCTGGCGCTGTGCGGCGCCGAGGTGCTGCGGATCGAGCCGCCTGGCGGCGATCCGTGGCGCGAGGTGGGTGAGCGCTGGCGGGGTGTCGGGGCGGAGTACGCGTACCTCAACCTGGGCAAGCGGCCGGTGCGGTTGCGGCCGAGCGCGGATGAGGGTCGGGCGCAGGTCCTGGAGCTAGTCGAGCGCTCGGGTGCTGACGTGATCATCGAGAGTGCCGCGCCGGATCCGCTCGAACCTCTGATCGACGAGGCGGATGCACCGCACGCCGTGCTGTTGCGGATCTCGCCGTTCGGGTTGGAGGCCGGTGCGCGCGACGTCTGGCTCGAGACGGGGCCGCCGCAGTCGAACGAGTTCACCGACGATGCCTGGTCGGGTCACACCTTCCTCAACGGCAGGGCGGACCGGGAGCCGATCGCGCGGCCCGGCCTCCACGCGCACTGCCAGGCGGGAGCGCACGCGGCGATCGGCGGGCTGGCCGCGCTTCTGGCGCGTGCCCGGCTCGGCCGCGGCCAGACGGTCGACGTGTCCCACGTCGAGGGCCTCGCCGCGATGCACCAGTACACGACGGTCATGTGGACGCAGGCCCGGCATGTGCTCCCCCGCGTTGGCAACACGCAGGGCGGCCCCTGGCACCCGATCGGCGTCTACCGGTGCAAGAACGGGTACGTGTTCCTGGCGATGCCGAGTTGGGAGATGGTCCGGCCCTTCCTCGTGACCGCGGGTCTCGACGCGGTGGCGGAGGATGCGCGCTTCGTCCGGGACGTAGACCGCGCGCACCACCGGCTCGAGTTCGACCGCGCGATCGAGCCGTGGCTGATGGCTCACACGACGGCGGAGATCATCGCGTTGGGCGTGCGGGCGCGGGTGCCGATCGGTCCGATCCACGACGCTCAGAGCGTGCTCGAGGATACGCACTTCCGTGCCCGGGACTTCTTCGTGCCGATCGATGGCGGGGACGGGCCGCTCGTGCCCCGCGGACCGTTCGTGCTCGATGGGAAGGCGCCGGAGCTTTCGCTGGACGATGCGATCGTCGGGCCGGCGCCGTTCCTGGACGAGGCGCCGGCGTGGTCGCCGCCGGCCGGCGCGGCGCGCGAGGGTGACGGGACGCTCGACCACGCCCCCCTCGAGGGCGTCCGCGTTCTCGACCTGACTCGGGTGTGGGCGGGGCCGCTGGCGACCCGCATCCTGGGCGACCTCGGGGCCGACGTGATCAAGGTCGAGGCGGCGTGGTCGCGTGGTCCGGCGACGCGGCCCGCCCGCGATGGGGCACTGAGCCACCTGTTCCCGGAGGACGAAGTCGGCGAGCGGCCGTTCAACCGGAGCGCGGCGTTCAACAAGATGAACCGCAACAAGCGGTCGCTCACCCTCGAGTTGAACGACCCGGAGGCGAAGCGGCTGTTCGAGAGGCTGGTCGAGCAGGCGGACGTCGTTTGCGACAACTTCAGTCCCCGGGTCATGCCGAAACTGGGGCTCGACGCGAAACGGCTGCAGGAGATCAATCCACAGGTCGTCGCGGTCGCGATGCCGGGTTTCGGCCATTCGGGGCCCTACCGCGACCGGCTGGCCTACGGTCCGTTGATCGAGGCGTCGATGGGGTTGACCTCCCACATCGGCTATCGGGGGGGACCGCCGTGCCGGTCCGGCGTCGCCTGGCCGGATCCGGTGACGGCGCTCCACACGGTGGTCGGCACGCTGGCCATGCTGTACCGGCGCTTCCGTTCGCCGGAGTGCGCCGGCGGGACGGTCGAGACGCCCATGGTGGAAGCGACGGCGACGACCTTCGGCGACAGCATCCTGACCGCGCAGCTTCGTGGTGGGGCCGAGCCGCGGCGCGGCAACCGGCATCCGCGGCGCGCGCCACAGGGTTGCTATCCGTGTCGCGGCGAGGACCGCTGGATTGCGATCAGCGTCGGGGACGACCGGCAGTGGCGGGCGCTGTGCGGCCTCGCAGGCCTCGAGCCGTCCTTTGCGTCGATGTCGCTCGAGGAGCGGCGGACGGACGAGGACCGGATCGACGACCTGCTGGCGGACTGGACCCGCGGCCAGGCGCGCGAGAGCCTGGTCAAGTTGCTTCACAGCGTTGAGGTGATCGCCGCGCCGGTCGCCGATGGTCGCGACCTGGCCGAGAGTCAGTTCCTCGAGACTCGCGGCTTCTGGGCCGAAGTCGACCACCCCGAGGTGGGCCGGCGTCGCTACCCTGGTCTGCCGATCCACCTGAGCGCCACGCCGGCGACCTACCGGCGCGGGGCCCCGTGTCTCGGCGAGCACAATCGGGAGGTTCTGGTCGACGTCCTGGGCTTCGACGACGCGCGGGTCGAAGAGCTGGAACGTGCCGGGGTCCTTCGCGACTCCCCACCGGTCGGCGCAACCGGACGTGGCATCAAGAAGAGCTAGGACTGTGGTCAGGATTGGCCACCCGTCGGCTGCTAGGGTGATTCACCGTCCCCACAATCGGACACGCCCTGGCGACCCGACTCCTACGTGCCCACGACCAGCGAGGCGCCAACCGCACCGCAGCCCCTGTGGGCCAAGGTCATAGACCATACGAGTTGCATCGGCTGCCATGCCTGCACGACCGCGTGCAAGTCCGAGAACGAGGTGCCGCTTTCGGTCACGCGCACCTACGTGAAGTCGGTGGAGGTGGGCCGCTACCCGCGCGCCCGCCGCGCCTTCCAGGTCACTCGCTGCAACCAGTGTGACGACGCGCCCTGCGTCGCGGCCTGTCCGACCGCCGCGATGTACCGCCGGGACGACGGCATCGTCGACTTCGACAAGTCGATCTGCATCGGCTGCAAGGCGTGCATCGCGGCGTGTCCGTACGATGCGATCTTCATCAATCCGGACGACCATTCGGCCGAGAAGTGCAACTTCTGCGCGCATCGGCTCGACGTCGGCCTCGAGCCGGCGTGCGTCGTCGTATGTCCGACAGAGGCGCTGATCGTGGGCGACATGAACGATCCGCTCTCCGAAGTCTCCAGGATCGTCAACCAGGAACCGGTTGCGGTGCGCCGGCCGGAGAAGGAGACGCGGCCGAAGGTCTTCTACAAGGGCGCGGATCGCGCGACGCTCGATCCACTCGCCGCGCGCCATCCGGAGGGTGGACTGTTCATGTGGAGCGAGCAGGACGATGGAACCGGAAAGGTGTCGTCCGGCAATACCGGTCGCCGAAACAGCTCGGCGGCGGCACTGCTCAGCTACGACGTTCCGCACCAGATCCCGTGGGACTTCCGGGTGAGCCTCTACACCTTCACCAAGTCGATCGCCGCCGGGGCCTACCTGGTGCCGCTGATACTGGCGGTCCTCGGGATGATCACCTGGTCGTCGCCGGTGTGGACGCTCGTCGGACCCTTGTTGGCACTTGCTTTTCTGGTGCTGACGGGAGCGCTTCTGGTGTGGGATCTGGAGCACCCCAAGCGGTTCTGGATGGTGCTCGCGAAACCGCAGTGGGGCAGTTGGCTGGTGCGGGGAGGCTTCGCCATCACCGTGTACGGTGCACTCTTGGCCGCTCACGTCGCCTCGGTTGCGGCGGGGCGGCCGGCGTGGACCCAGGCATTGGCCTGGGCCGGAGGCCCGCTGGCGGTCGCCGTCGCCGTCTACACCGCGTACCTTCTGGCCCAGGCACGCGCGCGCGATCTCTGGCAGAGCCCGCTCCTGCCTCCGCACTTTCTCGTCCAGGCGCTGGTGGCGGGCTCGGGCGCGCTGATTCTCGCCGACCTGGTCGCGAGAGGAGCTCTGGGGCTCGGCGTCGGAGTCATGTGGATCTTCCTGGCCTCGCTGGCCATACATGTCGCCCTGGCTCTCGGCGAGGCGACGATGACGCATCCGACGGCCCATGCCGCCCTGGCTGCTCGGGGAATGCTCCGTGGCCGGTACGCGGGCCCCTACTGGACCGGCTTCGCCCTCGCCGCGGCTGCGTTGATGCTCGTGGGCATGGGCGCGCCCCTCGGCGTGGCCGCGGGACTCCTGGGTCTTCTTCTCTACGAGCACGCCTACCTGCAAGCGGGCCAGTCGGTGCCCCTCTCCTGAAGGGACTCGTGGTCGAACGGGGCAGCCTGGAGCGCCTGGAGCGGGTGGTCTCGGCGGCAAGGGCCGACGCCGAATCCCGCGGCGAGACGTTCTATCCGGGCGCCAGCCGGGTCCACCTCGCGTCCTTTCCTCCGAAGGAGCGCTGGAACGACTGGGTCGAACTCGATTCGAGGGCATGGCCGCGGCGCAAGGAGAAGCGCTACATGCTGGTCCCGACCACGTGCTTCAACTGCGAGGCCGCGTGTGGGCTCCTGGCCTACGTCGACCGCGACACGCTGCAGGTGCGCAAGTTCGAGGGCAACCCCGAACACCCGGGCTCACGCGGCCGCAACTGCGCCAAAGGCCCGGCCACGCTCAACCAGATCACCGATCCCGACCGGATCCTCCATCCGCTGAAGCGGACCGGCCGGCGTGGAGAGGGGAAGTGGGAGCGTGTCTCGTGGGACCGTGCGCTCGACGACATTGCCGTCCGCATCCGCAAGGCCCTTGAGGAAGAGCGGCACAACCAGGTCATGTACCACGTCGGCCGTCCGGGCGAGGACGGATTCACCGAACGCATGCTCGCGGCCTGGGGTGTTGACGGGCACAACTCGCACACCAACGTCTGTTCGAGCGGCGCCCGCGCCGGGTTCCACTGGTGGATGGGAATGGACCGGCCCAGCCCGGATCACGCCAACGCCAGGGTCATCGTCCTCGTCAGCAGCCACCTCGAAACCGGGCACTACTTCAACCCCCACGCGCAACGGATCATCGAGGGCAAGAAGAAGGGCGCCAAACTGATCGTCCTCGACACGCGCCTGTCGAACACCGCGACCCATGCCGACCACTGGCTGTCGCCTTACCCCGGGTCCGAAGCCGCCATCTTCCTGGCGGTTGCCAACTGGATGATCCGGGAGGGCCGGTACGACCGCGACTTCGTGCGTCGGTGGTGGAACTGGCCGGATTACCTGGCGGCGCGGGGCGAAACCGGCGCTCCGTTCGAGCGCTTCGAGGAGTTGCTGCGAGAACTGTACGCCGAGTACACCTTCGAGTACGCCGCGAGCGAATCGGGCCTCGACGCGGATGAGCTGCGGGCCGTGGCGGAAGTGATCTCGACCGCCGGCACCCGCCTGGCAACACACAACTGGCGCAGCGCCAGCGCCGGGAATCTCGGCGGCTGGCAGGTCGCCCGCACGCTGACGCTTCTGAGTGCGCTGCTCGGCGCCCTGGCCACCGAGGGCGGGACGTTCCCCAACGCCTGGAACAAGTTCGTGCCGAAGCCGCCGCGCCTTCCGGGCCGCCATCCGCGTCGGTGGAACGAAGTCCAATGGCCGCGCGAGTATCCGCTGGCCCTGAACGAGATGTCTTTCCTGATGCCCCACCTGATGCGGGAGCAGGACGCCTGTCTCGAGGTCTACTTCACGCGCGTTCACAACCCGGTATGGACCAACCCGGACGGCTTCAGTTGGATCGAGATGCTGAGCGACGCGCGCCGGATCGGTCTGCACGTGGCGCTGACGCCGACCTGGAACGAGACCGCCTACTTCGCCGACTACGTCCTGCCGATGGGACATTCCTCGGAGCGGCACGATCTCACGTCGTACGAGCAGTACGACGGCCAGTGGCTCGGCTTTCGCCAGCCGGTGCTGAGGGCGGCCCGGGAGCGCCTGGGACGAGAGATCGGCGACACGCGGGAGGCGAATCCCGGCGACGTGTGGGAGGAGAACGAGTTCTGGATCGAGCTCACCTGGCGGATCGATCCCGACGGCTCGCTGGGGATCCGCGAGTTCTTCGAGTCGGTCGAGCGTCCGGGCGAGAAGATGACCGTCGACGAGTACTACGGTTGGATCTTCGCGAACACGGTGCCCGGGCTGCCTGAAGTCGCCGCGCGGGAGGGGTTGTCGCCCCTGGAGTACATGCGCCGCTACGGCGCGTTCGAGGTCGCGAGGAAGGTCGGGAGGGTGTTCGAGCAGCGCGTTCCGGAGGGTGAGCTGGAGGATGTTCACGTCGACGCCCGCGACCGCGTCTACACGCGGGCGCCGGCTCCGGCGAGCCCGCAGGCGCAGGGAGGCACCGCGCTCGAGCCGGACGAGGACGGCCGCCGCCGGGTCGGCGTGCGCGTGGACGGCGAGGTGCTTCGGGGCTGGCCGACGCCCTCGGGCAAGCTGGAGTTCTGGTCGAACACCCTGGCTGAATGGGGATGGCCGGAGCTGGCAGCGCCTACCTACATCAAGAGCCATGTGCATCCGAGCCGGCTCGAGCCCGGCCGGATGCCCTTGATCTCGACCTTCAGGCTTCCGGTGCAGATTCACACGCGGAGCGCGAACTCGAAATGGCTCGACGAGATCGCCCACACGAACCCGCTCTGGATTCACCCGGCCGATGCCGAACGCCTTGGTGTTGGCGAGACCGGCCGCCTGGTCCGGGTCACGACCGACCTCGGCTACTTCGTGGTCAGGGCGTGGATCACCGAGGGGATCCGGCCGGGGGTCGTTGCCTGCAGCCATCACATGGGCCGCTGGAAACCGGAGGGGCAGCCGGGCCAGCGCCTCGGCATGATGACTGTCGCGCTCGGCCATAGCGGCTCGGAGTGGTCGCTCGCGCCGAAGCGGGGCGGCGGTCCGTTTCGGTCGGAAGATCCGGACACGCTCCGGGTCTGGTGGACCGATGTCGGGGTGCATCAGAACCTGACCCACGCGGTGCATCCGGACCCGGTCTCCGGGCAGCACTGCTGGCACCAGGCAGTGAGCGTTGTGCCGGCGGCCACGGGCGACCGGCACGGCGACGTGTCGGTCGACACCGATCGCTCCCGGGCGCAGTTCAAGCGCTGGCTGGAACTGGTCCGGCCTGCCGGCAGGAACTCTCCGGACGGGTTGCGGCGACCCTGGTGGATGCTGCGTCCCGTCCGGCCGGCGCGCGAGGCCTACCGGTTCTAGGAGCTGGAGGACCGCGATGACTCCGGTCGAGCTGCTGCGCGCCCTGTCCATCTTCGCTGAGCCGCCGGAACCCGAACACGCCCGGGTCGCCGATCTGCTCGGCCTGGGCGAAGGCATCGATGGCGCGGCGTACGCGGAACTCTTCGTCTTCCAGTTGTCGCCCTACGCCTCGATCTACGTGGGTCCCGAGGGCTGGATGGGTGGCGAGGCACGAGAGCGGATCGCCGGTTTCTGGCGCGCGGTGGGCCGGACGCCTTCGGCCGAGCCGGATCACCTCGGCGTCCTGCTCGGCCTGTACGCCTCCCTGGGCGAGGAGGGGCAGGCGGCCGGTGCGGGTGCCGCTCTTGCCGCGGAGGCGCGACGGGCACTCCTGCACGAGCACATCGCGCCGTGGGCCTTTGCGTATCTCGACCATGTCGAAGAACTGGCGGTGGGTGGTTACAGGCGTTGGTCGGAGTTGCTCCGGGAGACCCTGGCGCTGGAGATAGGGCGAGTCGAGCCGGCGGCGGCTCTGTCCGCTCACCTGCGCGCGGCGCCCGGACCTGCGGACCCGCGGGCGGAGGGTGGTCCCGCCTTCCTCGAGGCGCTGCTCGCTCCCGTCCGCTCCGGCGTCATCCTGACCCGGGCCGCGCTCGGCAAGGTGGCGCGCGAACTCGGCTTGGGCCTGCGCGCCGGTGAGCGGCGGTTCGCCCTGGAAGGCCTGCTGGGCCAGGACGCGCAGGCGACTCTGGGCGCGTTGGCCGCCCTGGCCGCGCGGGAAGAACTCGCTCACCGGCGGCGCGCCTGTCTGCTGGGCGAGACGGCCCGATTCCTGGCGCGGAGGGCCGGAAACACGGCCCGGCTCCTTGGCGAACTGGCGGCGGAGAGTGGCACAAGCAAGCGTGTAGGCGGGTAACCTCAAAGCCGGAACCCGGAGCGGATGTTCGGAGAGCGATAAGCGATGCAGCACAGGGCGGCAGACGGGCCGGGAGACAGCCGGCCGAGAGAACTCGACTTCGTTCTCGAGGCCTGTCTCTACGTGGACGATCTGGAAGCTGCCGAGGCGTTCTACACGGAGATCCTGGGACTGACGCTCCATTCGAAGCTGGAAGGGCGCCACGTCTTCTTCCGTTGCGGCAGCCAGATGGTCCTTCTGTTCAACCCGGAGACGACCTCCGACCCGGACTTGACCCCGCGGGGTCTCGGGCTCCACGGGTCCCACGGCCCCGGTCATCTCGCCTTCGGCGTCACGGAAGACGAGATCGACCTCTGGCGTGCTCATCTCGAGAGCCACGGCGTTCCGGTCGAGCAGGAGATCGACTGGGGAGGCAGCCGGGGACGATCGATCTACTTTCGCGATCCGGACGGAAACAGCCTGGAGTTCGCAATGTCCGCGTTGTGGGGGTTGACCGAGCGGCCTGGCCGTTAGGGATCGAAGGCAGGGTGGTTCGCCACCGGCAGGTGGGGGGCGTTTCCTGACGGTTTGCGCAGACTCAGCTCTTCGAACAGCAGATCGGGGATGGAGACCGATACGACCTCGCCCAGGCCGAGTGCGCTGAACGCGCCCGCCAGGAAGGACGGGATCAACCCACCGGCGGGTGTGTGGGGGAAGCTGTACACGGTGGACGTATCGGATACGGCCACGATGTCGCGGAACGCCGCTTCCGTGACGGCGACCAGTTCCGCCCTGGGAATCAGCTCTTCCCTGCCGTCCGGAAAGACCTTGTAGGCGAGGCTGGTGTTGCCCAGCCCCGGACCTGCCGGGGAGCCTGAGCGCAGGAGGCCAAGGGCGGCCCCCGGACCATCCCCGGACTCGGGTTTACCCATGCGGCGCACGACGATTCCGTAGTCCGCGCCCCGCTCTTCGATCAGCAACATGAACTCGGCGAGTAGCTCTTCGCGATTCATGCCGCGATTCGAGGCGACGATCAGGTTGCTCGGCGCCGGGCCTTCTCCGCGTCGGTTTGCGGTGCTCTTCTCGATTCCCGGGACCGGATTGCGGGACGTGAGCAGTGACTTCAGGATGCCGTTCTCGACCAGGGCCTTCGACCTCGCCTCGACGCCGTCATCGTCGACCCGGTAACCGCCGAGGAAGCCTTCGCCGTCGGCGGAGGGGTCGTCGTGGATGTTGAGGAATCGCGGCAGGACCCTGGCCCCTATCCGGTCGAGGAAGGGGTTGCGGCTTTGCTGCAGCATGCGCGCGAAGTTGGGTTCGGCGTCGGGTACCCGGTTGCCCAGTAGTCTCGGCACCAGCACCTGAGCGAACAACTCGGCGGCGGCCTGGCCCTCGAAGAGCACGGGGCCGCTGTATCTATCGAGGCTCTCGGCCGCACGTCGAGCGGTCAGATTGGCGCCCATGGCTGCGACACGCGATTCCAGGTCGGTCCGGTCGCTGATGTCGTCCCAGGAACGGCCGCGGGCCGCGACGGAGTCGTTCAGAACCGTGCCGTCCGTGGCCTGGGTGCCTGCCTCGACGACGATCGAAGCGGTGGGGTCGGACCTGATGAAGGCGGACCCTTCGCTGTTCAGGTAGTAGGTGCGGCGGCTGCCTGCTGAGGCCGACACCTTAGAGCTGAAGATCTCCGGCAGGTCCCGGAACGCGCCGGACAGGTCCCGGGCGAGTTCTTCGAGCGCTGCCCGGGGCGGCAGGTCGGGGTCGGCCTGCGCGAAGTAGGTGAACGGCTCCTCCGACGAGAAGTCGGCGATGTCCTCGGCCCGCGTTTCGTTCTGGAGCACCGCGCGTTTCTCGGCCAGCGACTCCAGTGCGGCCTTGTAGGCCTGGTCCGTGGCGAGCCAGATCTGCCGCCTCATCTCCCGGTAGTCGTTCTCCAGCGGCAGGAATCCCCCCATCGTGAAGCTCGACGGAAAGAGGGACATCGAGCCGAAGTTCGTGTTGTCGAAGGACGGATCGCCGATGCGCACTTCGACGCTCAGCCGCCTGCTCCTGTTCTCCGAACTGGACAGCAGTGCTCCGAAGCTCCCGGCGGCGTTCAATAGTCCGGTTTCCCGCACGGTGTACGCGAGGAAGTATGGCTTCTCGAGTCCCTCCAACTCGAGTTGCTCGGTGCTGCGCGCCAACTCGTCGCGCATCGCCTGCATGATGACGTTGAGTTCGGCTTCTTCCCGTGCGGGTTCCTGTGCGTTCGCTGCGGGGAGCGGGACGAGTGAGAGGGCCACGAACGCGGCCACGAGAGGCGTCGGCGCTGCCGCCGGCCTGCGGTTTTGCAAGGACAGGCCCATGGCTAGATGTCTCCCACTGGTGCGGGCAGGATCGGTGGGCGATCCTGGTTCTTCTCTTTCTTCTGCACTTCGATCTGGGATACCAGGATCGACGGTGCGGCGGCGGAAACCGGCACCATGCCCGACTCCGCGCCGCAGAAGCCGTTGAACACGCCGATCCTGTCGTCCGCCGCGACCACGCGGCTGAACGTCGTGAGCGGCGTGCCGATCAGGTCGACGCCGCGCACCAGTTCCTCGCGGCCGTCCGGGTAGACCCGGTAGACGAGGAGCGGGGACACGTTGAAGGAGTTGGGAATGACCCGTCCCGTGAACGTGAAGCCGCCCTGGATTTCCTCGATGCGAAGTCCGAACGGTCTCTCCGCTGCCTCGATCGCCTCGACGAACCTCGCTTTCAGTTCGTCGCTCGTGAGGGGATCGGTTACCTCGACAAGCAGGTTCGACTGTCTGGATACCGGCTTGCGACCGGGCTGCTTGCGGCCGTGGCCGTTGGAGTTCGGGAAACCCTCGATGGGGGAGCGGGACATGAGGAAGTTCTTGAGGATTCCCTTTTCGATCGCGGTCACCCGGCGGGCCGCGACGCCCTGGTTGTCGTAGCGATAGCTGCCGACCAGGTCGGAGGGCCCGTAGGTCCTGATCGTCGGATCGAAATGCACGGAGAAGCTCGCCGGCAGGACTCGCTGGTTCAGTTGGTCGCGGAAGGTCTGGCTGTCATCGGCTTCCTTCAGACGATGACCCTCCAGCCGGTGTCCCAGGATCTCGTGGAAGAAGACGCCGCTGGCTTCGCCGGACAGGATCGCCGGACCGGTGTAGGGCTCCACGACCGGGGCTTCGCGGAGCGCCAGGAGAATCTCGATCATCTTCCCGACATCCCGCTCGACCGTCTCGTCGTCGGGTAGGCCGTCGAGCGTGAAGGAGCTGTAGCTCTTGTAGAGCGGCAGTTCCATGCCGTCGTCGGCCTTTGTCATGGCCGAGACGAAGAGACGGTACCTGGTTTCCGAGGTCTGGATCTCGGAACCCTCGCTGTTGACGAACCAGCGTGTATCCGTGCCGGCGGTGAGGGACGCCGAGGCCCGCAGGAACTCGCTGTGTTCGGCGAACGGCGCGGAGTAGCGCCTGACCCTGTCTTCCCATTCGGCGCGGTCGTACTCGACGGGCCGCGGCTCATCGACGCCCGTGGATGGGGTTTCGCGGGAGAAGTCGTCGGACTGGTCCTCGGTTTCTACCTTGACCTGCACGTTCGTCTTGACCTGCGTGAGCTGCTCCAGCGCGCGTTTGTACTCCTTGTCGGTCCCGGCCCACAGGACGCCGCGGATCGCGTCGGGGTCGTCGTCGAGGGGCACCTGGGTGCGACCGGACCCACGAAACGCTGAGGAGAAGAAGGTGTCCCGAATCGGTCGGGTGTTGTCCAGCGAGTAGTCGCCGACGCGGAGGTCGATGTCGAGCAGGCGCTCGTGGCGCTCATCGCTGCCGGTGAGAGCGCCGAACGAGGCCGAGGCGGACACGCTTCGGCTCTCCGAGATCTCGTAGCTCAGAAAGTACGGCGGGGTCTCCTCCTCACCGAGCAACTCCATGGAGCGGTCGAGTTCCGCCTTCATCGCGTCCAGAACGGTTGATTGGCCGGCCGCCGGCGCCGCCGCGAGCGCGATGCCGCAAAGGCTGATCAGAAGGCGCAGGGGCAGTCTGCTCAAGCCGCGGCCGCCTTCACGATTCCACTGAACTTCGGACATTCACACGCCTCCCCTCGTTGGTGGTCCGGTTGTTGGTACGGATCTGGTTATCCGCCCGTTTGCTCTGCGACTTCGCTCTCTTCAAGGCGCGCGCCGCGCAGCGTATTCCCGAGGGAGTAGTTCCCCTCGTGGCAGGCGTACTCGTAGAGCTTGTCGCCGGTCGCGGGCCAGGTGTACTCGACGGTGTAGGGCGCTTCCCAGTCGCCGTTCTCGACGGTGAACCGGTAGAGGATAGTCTCGGCGTCCTGGAACGAGAAGCGCTCGACGACACGCTGGTCGGCCGGTGGCGAGGGGTCGCCGTAGAGGGCGAAGGTCACCCAGTTCTCTTCCTGGAAGTTCGTCGTTTCGACGACCATGGTGTCGTCCTCCCACCAGGCCACGGAGTCGCCGGCCCGCGAACGGTACCCGGGCGGCGCGTGGCGGGCCGCCTCCCTGGATGGGCTGATCGGGATGATCCGCGCGTAGTGCATCCACTCGATCAGGATCATCAGGTGAGTGTCGGTCTGCACGACCGTCTTCAGGTTGTTGTAGATCTTGGGGTAGATCGGGATCGTCCCCTCGAGCGAGAAGATGCAGCGGTCGGCGATCGACAGCGACTCCGGGTCGTCGTAGGGGCCCACTTCGCGGTCCCGCCACCACGCTCTGCCCTGGTTCTGGAGGAAGAACCCGTAGACGCCTTCCCGGCGTGCCTTGCCGCGCTCGGTCAGCGGCGGGAAGCGGCCGTTCGGCGGGTCCACCAGCAGGGACGTGCGATACCTGCCGCCGACCTTGACCGCCGACGTGCCACGGTCCATGAAGAAGTAGTTGTAGCCGCCGACGCTGGCGCCCGCGGGCGGGGCGTCGCGATCCGGATCACTCGCCCGCGACGTGAGGTCGACCCTCGCCGCTTCCTGCGACCGGATCCGCTCGGCCTCTTCCTCCGTCAGGTGCAGGCGATCGCCAAGCTCGGGGCTGCGCTCGATCGGCGTCAGGGTGCTGATGTCGTAGTTGCCGGAGAAGTCCGGCTTGCCGCCTGGGGTTCTGGGAATCTCATCCGCTGTGGCCACCGCGCCGACTGCGATCGTCAGGCCGAGGACCCAACCGACGTGGGCTGGCCACCGGCCGCTCATGGCGCGCCGCTGCTCGCCGGCTCGACTCGCCTCTCCTCGAAGCGCGCGCCGCGCAGCGTGTTTCCAGTCGCGTAGTTGCCCTCGTGGCAGGCGAACTCGTACAGCTTGGCATCGGTGGCCGGCCATGTGTACTCGCCGCTGTAGGGCGCTTCCCAGTCTCCGCTCTCAAGGGTGAACTGGTAGAGCAGCGTGTCCGGATCCTGAAAGGAGAAGCGTTCGATCACATGCTGGTCGGCGGGTGGCGACGGCTCGCGGAACAGGGTGGTCGCGATCCAGTTCTCTTCCAGGAAGTTCGTCGTGTCGATGACGAGCGTGTCGCCCTCCCACCAGGCGACCGAGTCGCCGGCGCGGGAACGGATCGTGTCCGGGAGATGCATCGCCGCCTCCCGGGACGGGCTGATCGGGATGATCCGCGCGTAGTGCATCCACTCGATCAGGATCATCAGGTGAGTGTCGGTCTGCACGACCGTCTTCAGGTTGTTGTAGATCTTGGGGTAGATCGGGATCGTCCCCTCGAGCGAGAAGATGCAGCGGTCGGCGATCGAGAGCGACTCGGGGCCGTCGTAGGGGCCGACTTCGCGGTCGCGCCACCAGGCCGGCCCGGTGTTCTTCTTCGAGAAGCCGTAGAGCCCGTCCCGGCGTGCCTTGCCGCGCTCGGTCAACGCCGGGAACCGGCCGTTCGGCGGATCGGTAAGCACCGACGTGCGGTACGTGCCGCCGACCTTGACCGCCGACGTGCCGCGATCCATGAAGAAGTAGTTGTAAGCGCCGATGTTGCCGCCGACGGGCGGGGCGGTCCGGTCCGGGTCGCTGGCCTGCGACGTCGTTTCGATGTTTCGTGCCTCGCGGAGCCGGATCTCCTCAGCCTCGGCTTCCGTCAGGGTCAGGCGTTCGCCGAGTTCGGGGCTGCGCTGGATGGGTGTCAGTGTGCTGATGTCGTAGTTGCCGGAGAAGTCCGGTCTGCCCCCCGGTGTTCTGGGGATGTCGTCCGCGGCGGCCGCTCCGGTACAGGCGAGCGCCGCGGCAACAATGAAGGCGATGCGAGTCCGGCCGTTGATGCTCATCCAACTCCTCCCTGACGTGATCTGTGAGTCTAGCGGCGGTGAGAATGCGACGGCACGTACCAGATCGGTGAAGACCAGGCCCGTTCCTGGAGAGTCGCCGGAAGGTCCGGCCGTGGTTCGACGCCGGCCCGCAGGGCATCCCAGGTCGACCAGCGGCAGGTCGGATTCTCGAGAACGCGAACGTAGTAGAGAGCGTGCTGAGCCGGGTCGAAGCCGGGGTCCTGCCACAACGCGCTGAGTTCCGCGGCGCCGGCGTTCTGCGCGAAGCTGCAGTCGGAGAGATCGACGGTGGCGCCGTTGTCGGGACATCGCGGCGGGCTGCCGGACGGAACAGCGCTACCCGAGCAGGCGACGTCGACGATCCGTTCGCGGGCTCCGCCGTTCTCGACCCAGCCCTTGACGACCTGCAGGCGCTGAAGCGGCGCGCTGTCCTTGTCGCGCACGGCCCAGACCAGGAATCGCGGGCTGCGACCGGCGGAGGCGAGCAGGTCGCCGCCCATCGGCACGCCGCCGTCGTAGGCTTTCTCGATCATCTCCGGGTCCGACGCGAGGTCGTTCGCGTAGTCGTAGCCGGCGAAGAAGCGGATGCGAACCCGCGGTCCGGTAGTGGCGAACGTCTCCTTGCGCCGCAGGGCGTCGTAGATCGCGTCGCGCGTGTTCTGCTCGGCCCAGACCCCGGTGAGCCCGGAACCGCTGTAGTAGCGGTTGTTGTTGCGTGCGTACCGCCGGTCGGGTGCGGCCGTGGCGTCGAGCGGCACCGAGCCGCGGCGCTCGGGTGTGCCGTCGCCGGTGCCGATCTTGCCGTGGAAGTTGGACTCCACGGTCGTTCCGCCCGCGTTGTGGGAGTCCGTCGACCCGATCAGGCCGAAGCGGAACGGGTTGAAACCCCGCGTTTCCTCGAGCGCGAGGCCGTTCAGGTAAGCCTCTCGGACGTAGCTCCCCGGCGCCTGACTGGGCAGGGTCGTGCCGACGCGGAAGGCGTAGATCTCGAAGTCGGCCCACTCGTCGTTCGGCGACAGTAGAGGGTGAGTGTCCGACGTGCCCTTGATCTGGGTGACCTCGACCAGCGGCTCGTTGCGGTTTCGCTGCTCCGCGTAGTCGGCGTCGAGGTCGCGGCCGTCGAACCGCTCGAGGCGGAACATCCGGCCGTTGCTGCCGTTCGAGTTGTGCGGGATCGCGAGCCCCTCGAAGCCCTCGGCGCGGCGTGCGTCCAGCCAGCGCCAGAGGTCCTCGGGGTTGTTCGAGTCGTTGGCGGTGAACGGCCTCGGCGGCGCGGCGCCGCCCCTGAAGATGACGTTGCGGTGCAGGTTGCCGCGATCGTCCGAGAAGGCCGTGTACTCGTAGCCGATGAAGGTCGTGAAGCTGCCGGGATCGTTGTGCCGTTCGGCCGCGTCGACGATCTCCTGCCAGGCGCTGCGGCCATCGCCGATATCGGAGGGCCGGGGCGCTTTCGACGGATCGCCACCCGGGCCGATGGCGGCGAAGAACGGATTCTTCGGGTCGTCGATGGCCGGCATGTCCGCCAGGAAGGCGCCGTGATCGGTCACCGCCAGGAAGTCGAGCGGGCCGGTCCGGAGCTGGAAGCGGAAGCCGTTCGTGTGCTGGATCGGTTCGCCGCGGGCGAACCGGTAGGCCCGTTCCGGATCCGTCCGGACGCCGAAGATGTAGGCGTCGTAGGAGTAGCCCGTGTGGACGTGGAGGTCGCCGAAGTAGGGGTTCCGTTGGGGATTCGGCGGGTCGGCGTTCTCCGCGGCGGCCAGCAAGCCGGGGACCAGGGCCGCGCAGCAGACCAGCGTTGTCTTCGACAAACCCCTAAGCCCTATCCGCCCGGGACGTACCAGATCGGCGACGACCAGGCGCGCTCCTGGATCGTCGACGGCATGTCGGGATTCGGCTCCACGCCGGCGCGGATGGCGTCCCAGGTCGACCAGCGGCAGGTCGGGTTCTCCAGCACGCGGACGTAGTAGACGGCGTGCTTCGCGGCGTCGAAGTCCGGATCGGTCCACAGGGCCGAGAGTTCGGCTGCCCCGAGGTCCTGGGAGTAGCTGCAGTCGGAGAGATCGACGCTGGCGCCGTTGTCGGGGCAACGGAGTGGATCGCCCGACGGGATTCCACCGTCGGCGCAGGCGATGTCGACGACCGATTCGCGCGGTTCGCCGTCCTGGACCCAGCCCTTGACCATCTGCAGGCGCTGGAGCGGGGCGCTGTCCGCGTCGCGGGCCGCCCAGATCAGGAAGCGGGGGCTCCGGCCCTCGTCCGCCAGCAGGTCGCCGCCCATCGGAACGCCGCCGTCGTAGGCGGCGGCGATCATCTCCGGGTCGGAGGTCAGGTCGTCGGTGTAGTGGTAGCCGCCGAAGAACCGGATCCGCATCCGCGGTCCGCTGGTGGCGAAGGTCTCCTTGCGCCGGAAGGCGGCATAGATCGAGTCGCGAGTGTTCTCCTCGGCCCAGACCCCGGCCAGCCCCGAGCCGCCCCAGTATTCGAACGCGTTCTGCGCATACCGTTCGCCGTCCTCGGTCGGTTCGTCGAGCGGTACGGAGCCCCGCCGCTGGCCGTCGCCGTCGCCGACGCCGACCTTGCCGTGGAAGTTGTCCTCCTCCGGCGTGCCGCCCGAGTTGTGGGTGTCCGTCGCGCCGATCATGCCGAAGCGGAACGGGTTGAAGCCCTGGGTCTCCTGCAGCACGAGACCGTTCAAGTAGGCCTCGCGGACGTAACTGCCCTTCGGTTCGCTGTAGAGCGTGGTGGCAATCCGGTAGGGGAAGATCTCGAACTCGGCCCACTCGTCGTTCGGCGACAGCAGCGGGTGGGTCTCCGAGGTGCCCTTGACTTGCGTCATCTCGACCAGGGGTTCGTTGCGCATCCTCAGGTCGGCGTACGCGGCGTCGAGGGGTTCGCCTCCCACCGTCTCCAGCATGAACATGTGGCCGTTGCTGCCGTTCGAGTTGTGCGGAATGGCCAGGCCCTCGATGCCATCGAGGCGCAGGCCGTCCAGCCAGCGCCAGAGATCCTCGGGATTCCGCGAATCGGTCGTGGCGAACGGCTTGGGAGGCACGTTGCTGCCCTTGAAGATGACGTTGCGGTGCAGGTTGCCGCGGTCGTCCGACGAGGTCGTGTACTCGTAGCCGATGAAGGTGGTGAAGTTGCCCGGATCGTTGTGGGCCTCGGCGGCATCGATGATCGCCTGCCAGGCCGTGCGCGTGGCGTGGTCCACCGCGTCGGCGGGCAGCTCGGCGAACTCGCCGTCCCGCAGGCCCCGGATGGCGCGTCCGAAACCACCCACCGGCGCCGGCTCCCGCAGATCGGCGCCCAGGGCGGTGTCGTAGAGGGCGCTCTCGGGGTTGTCCATCTCCGGCATGACGCCCAGGTACATGCCATGGTCGGTCACGGCCTGGAAGTCGAGCGCCCCGCTCTGGAGCTGGAGCTGGTGGCCGCTCGGGTGAACGATCGCCTCGCCCTTGGCGAAGCGGTAGGCGTCGTCCGGATTCGTCCGGGTCTGGAACAGGTAGGCGTCGAACGAGAAGCGCGTGTGGACGTGGAGATCGCCGAAGTAGGCGTCCCGGAGGGGGTTTGGCCCGTCGGCTTCACCGGTCGCTGTCGCGCCGCCGCCGTCGTCGCCGGCGGTGGAGCAGCCGAGCAGGGCGAACGAGAGCATGGCAATGGCCGCGAGGACCGGGGCAGTCTGACGCATGACGATCTCCTTTGGAGGGATTGCGCGTAGATTAGCGCGCATGACCCCCAGGCTCCCGACATTGACCTGCGCCGCGGCGGTGGCGCTGGTTCTCGCCACGCCCGCGCTTGCCCAGCACTCGACGGCGGCGGAAACGATGCCTCCGGCCGAGGACATGGCCCTGGCCCGCGCCCTGCTCGAGCAGCTCATCGAGATCGACACGACGGACACGGAGCGCGGCGACAACACGCGGGCCGCCCAGGTGCTGGCGGACGCGCTGCTCGAAGCCGGCTTCCCGCCGGAGGATGTCCAGGTGCTGGTCCCGCACGACTTTCCGACGAAGGGCAACCTGGTGGCGCGGCTGCGCGGCAGCGACCCGGATGCCGAGCCGATCCTGCTGCTGGCCCATCTCGATGTCGTCGAGGCTCTGCCGGAGGACTGGAGCCCCGACATCCCTCCGTTCGAGTTCCAGGAGCGGGACGGCTACTTCTACGGTCGCGGCACGGCGGACGACAAGGACGAGTGCGCGATCCACACCGCCAACCTGATCCGCCTGCGCCGGGAGGGCTTCGTTCCCGAGCGTGACATCGTGATCGCGCTGACCGCCGACGAGGAGAGCGGCACCCGCAACGGCGTCGAGTTCCTGCTCGCGGACCACAGGGACCTGATCGACGCGGCGTTCGCGCTGAACGAGGGCGGCGGCGGCATGGAGCGGGACGGCCGCAAGGTCTCGAACAACGTGCAGGCGGCCGAGAAGGTCTATCTCTCCTTCTGGTTCGCGGCGAAGAACCCGGGCGGCCACTCGTCTCTGCCGGTGCGCGAGAACGCGATCTACGAACTGTCGGCGGCGCTGCTGGCGGTCCGCGAGTTCGACTTCCCGGTCATGCTGAACGAGGTGACCGAGGAGTTCTTCGACCGCTCCGCGGACCTCGTCGCGGGCGAGACCGGCGAGGCGATGCGGCGAATCGTGGACGATCCTGACGACGCCGCGGCGCTGGCCGTCCTGTCGCGGCAGGCCTCCTACAACGCGCGCCTGCGGACCACCTGCGTCGCCACCCTGGTCGACGGCGGTCACGCCGAGAACGCGCTGCCGCAGTTGGCCCGCGCGAACGTGAACTGCCGCCTGCTGCCCGGCCACGATCCGGACGAAGTCGAGGAGACGTTGCGCCGGCTCGCCGCGCCGTTCGGCGTCGAGGTCGAAAGGAGGCGGGAGGCGACACCGAGCCCGCCGTCGCCGCTGACCGGCGAGGTCCTCGGCGCCATCGAGCGGGTAACGGAGGAGATGTGGCCCGGCGTGCCCGTGCTCCCCGTCATGTCGAGCGGCGCCACCGACGGTCTCTACCTCCGCAACGCCGGTATCCCGGTCTACGGCGTCTCCGGCATCTTCGGCGACATGGACGACGTCCGCGCCCACGGCCGCGACGAGCGGATCCGGATCGACCACTTCCACGAAGGGCAGGAGTTTCTGTACCGGCTGGTCAAGGCGCTGGCCGGGGCGGATTGAGTTCCACGGCGGCGCCGCGGAGCATGACGGCGAACACGCGATAGCGCTCTCCGAACGAAGCGGCGGCGACCTCGCCGGGAACCGTGCCGCGGAAGCCGGCACGCAGGAGATTCGGATTCCCGAAGCGCTCGGCGATGTCGGGTCGTTCCTGGTTGAGCCCCAGGTTGGTCAGGAAGTGACCGTCGCGGTATACGACGACCTGGCGCGGCCGTTCGCCTCGCGTCGCGTCCACGGCCCATCCTTCGATCTCGACCTGGTCTCCCGAAACGAGGAGGCGGAGTTCTCCGTCGTAGCCGTCGCCAGGTCGCTGCACGGGCATGCGGCGGCCGTCCGTAGTCGGCAGGATCTCGAGATTCCCGGGTTCCAGCTCGAGGGGCAGGTACGAAAAGCGGAGGCGGCTGGTGACGCCGCGCCGTGATACGGCGTAGGCGAGGACGCCTTCACGCTCGACGAGTTCCCGATCGGCCGAGGTCCGGAACGCGAAGCCGCCGTTCTCGAATGCCGGTCCGTAGAGGGCGGCGAGATCGGATCGCCGGTGGACGCCGGGCTGGTGGACCGTCAACTCGCCGCCAATGAACAGGAGAACCGCTTCGACGCCACGGGGATCCGGCGGCTCGTCGCGGATGAAACCGCTGACCACGAACCCGGACATGTCCGCGGTCCTCCCGGGGCCGGGTCGAGGCAGCACGGCATCGAGTGCGCCGTCGAAGCCGGTGGGGGGAGGAACGATCGGGATGCGTCTCGGCGGTTCGACTTCACCTTCGACGAGGTGGTAGCGGAGCACGGCCTCAAGGTGGCCGGCGGCGCTCCGCGCTACGTCGTACCGGTACTCGTCCCCTTCGCGGGGTGACGAGGAACCGGGCTCGATCAGCGAGTGGAGGCTCCACTCCTGTCCGTGGTCGAATCCCTCGACCCGGTCGTAGCCGAGGTTCGCGGGAAAGCCGGCCCCTTCGCGCGGATCCCGGACACCGTAGTTGTCCGCCCGCAGAAGCAGCAGGTCCGGAAGGAACTTCTCGGTTGCGACGCGGCGCGGCACGTCGTAGCGAAGGCCGGGCGTAACCAGGCCGCCCCGGTCGACGATGCGCAGTCCGCTGACCCAGCCGATGTGGCCGATTTCGCGAACGAGGACGGACGTGCTCGGCTCGTAGCGTTCGGCGAGCCATCGGCCGATGTCTTCCAGCCGTTGCTCGCGGGCGGTCGGTTCGACCCGGTGTCCGGTCTGGCGAGAGGTGTCCCGCAGCACCGGCAGCGAGAGGGCGAGGATCGGGATCGCCGTCAGCAGGACCGCGGGGATCCGGCGGCGCCGGGGGGCGATGCGAACGGTTGCCGGCAGCAGCTCCGCGGCCTGCCGGAAGAGCCGGCCCGTCCCGACCAGGCAGGCGTGGACGCCGAGGGCGAGGAGGAACGCTCCGAGCACGTTCAGCGTGTAGTAGTGCCACGTGTAGCCGGGCAGCGAGCCGATCGCTGCATAGCCGAGGAGGGAACAGAGAGGGAACGCGATCAACGGCCACAGCGTGGCCCTGCGGCGCAGGAGTGCGGCGCCGCCGGCGACCAGAAGGGCGAGCAGAAGCAGCGGCCCCGCGATGGTCCCTGCCAACCAGGGACTCCAGGCCGCCAGCAGGCTGCCGCCTGCCTCGACGTACACCTCTCGCACCAGGTCCAGGTAGCGCCAGGGGGAGACGATGCTCTCGCCTTCTTTCGCTCCCAGCGTCTTCGGCAGGACGTCGCCGTAGTACAGGGCGGCGAAGAGGAGCCACGGCACTGCCATGGCCAGCGCCGCCAGCGCCGGAGCCACCGGCGCCTGCCGCCGCCGGAGCCATCGGTGAGCGATCAGCATGCCGGAAAGAAGGGCGCCCTCCGGTCGGGTCAGGAACAGCAGCGCCGATGCGACCGCGGCGGCGGTGATGCGTTCGCTCAGGTGCAGGTCCAGGGTCAGCAGGAAGAGCAGGGCGAAGAGGTGAACCTCCATTCCCAGGTAGAGGTAGCTGTAGGCGACTGCCGGATTGAAGGTGACCAGCGCCACCGCCAGGGGTGCGGCGGCTCCGGCTCCAAGGCGAACCAGCAGTCTGGCCGCGAGCGCGGCCGTGCCCAGCATGCAGAGCAGGCCGAAGCCGTTCTGCCATGCCGCCGCTTCGTCTCGGCCGAGAACGACGAACACGCTGCTCAGCACCGTGAACAGCGGGGTCGTGAAGCCCATCACACGCTCGCCGGCGTTGTAGACGAGGCCGTTGCCCTCCGCGAGGTTGCGGGCGTAGCGGAGGACGATCAACTGGTCCTCGAAGCGCAGCCGCAGGGCGAGGTTCGGGATCAGGCGGGCCGCGAACCAGACGGCGAAGATGCCGAACGTGGTCCACGCGACCAGCGCGGCCAGGCGCCGCTGTCGCGCCGACAGTTCTGGGGAGCTGGCGTCGCCCGCATCAGGCCCCGGCGCAGCGACGGTCATGACGGCAACCGCTAGTCGGCAGTTTCCTGTGCCGCGCGTAGCGGCAACTCGACCGCGAAGCCACTGAGTGTCAGAGCGAAGACCCTGTGATGCTCGGCAAACGTCCCCGGTTCGGGAGCGCCCGGTACAGTGCCGCGGAAGCCGGTACGCAGTAGCCGGGGATCGTCGTGCTGCCTGACGACATCCGGCCGTTCGCGGTTCGCGCCCAGGTTCCGCAGGAAGCTCCCGTCACGGTAGATGACGATCTGGCGGGGCCGTTCGCTACGCTCGACATCGGCGGCCCAGCCCTCGATCAGTGTGCGGTTCCCGGGTTTGCTGATCAAGTCGATCATGCCTTCAACGCCGTTTCCGGTTTGGTGGACGGGAAGTCGGCGGCCGTCGCTGATCGGCATGATCTCGACTCCGTTCTGATCGAACTCGAGTGGCGCGTAGAAGAACCGCAATCGGGAAGCGATGCCCCGGCGGGAGATGGCGTAGGCGACGATGCCCTCGCGGCGGATCGTGTCGATGACTTCGGCAGCAGCTTCGGAATCGAGCCCGGCGCCGGGACGGGATTTCTGGGTGAAGCCGGAGAAGACGTGTTCTCGCCCATAGCGATTCGCAACGCTGGGCCTTTCGTACTGGGGCGAACCGACCCAGTACTGCCGTCCGGCGAGAAACGCGGCCACTTCCTGGATGCTCCCAGGCTCGGTGAGGTCGGCCGCCCAGCCGTGCACGTTGGCGGTCTCCCGGTGGCTGCCCTCAAGATAGCCGATCAGGCCGGGATCGTTCCTGACCACGGGGATCCGTTCCACATCGGCGGCGAGGGCGCTCCGTGACCCACGCAGTAGCGCGTCCCCTTCGCCGGGTTCACCCCAGGACAGTTCGTAGACGAAGCCCAGGGGGCGTTCCACGTGCTCGAGCTCCAGGGCGTTGTCTCGTTCTGAGATCAGGAACACATCCACTTGATTCAGCCCCGCCCGGAAAAGATGTTCCGGCAGGAGAGCCGCGATGCGGATGTCACCGTTGCTCGTCTGGTGGGGACGAACGGAGGTTGCGACGACACCGTTCAAGGCCACGGCGACAGAGCGTTCAAGGAGGGACTCCGGCCCCTTGAGAGTCCCCTGGGCGAGCGCCGGCAGGGAGGCTCGGTCTGGATCGACGTGATCCCAGAGAGCCGGGAGTTCCAGCTCGATGCTGATCTCCCCGTCTTGACGCGGGAACTCCGAGATCCTCCGGCCGTGAAGACTGGGTACGGCGCCGATGGCCGTTGGGTCGTTCGTTTCGCCGAGCAGAGCCGCCTGCTCCGCGAGTCGCTCCCGCCGCCAGGGTTCGCGGTCGACAGGTACCGACACGTCAGCGGCATACTTGCCTACCAGGAAGGGTGTTCCGGTGTCCTCGAATGGAGGAATCGGAGTCGTTTCGGCTCCCGCGAGTTCGAGGATTCGCGGCGTCAGGCCCACCAGGGAAGTGATGGTGTTGTCGATCTCTGCCTGACGCTGTAGTGGCGCCTTGATGATAAGGGGAACCGCGGCGAGATCGAGAGGTTGATAGCCGGAAGCGTCGTCAACCTCGAGCAGGCGCCGCGATCTGCCAGGCTGGAAGGCCACGCCGTGATCCGCCGTGATCACGATTACGCTCTGGTCAAAGAGGCCGACGGACTCGAGCTTCTCAATCAGCTCGCCGATCAACTGATCGACGAACTCCACTTGCAGAAGGTAGCGCTTCTGGTGGTGGCGCACCGGCCAGGAGTCAGTCGTCCACAGTTCCCGCTCGAGTCCGTGGACGCGGGTCCGGGTGACGCGGTAGGTGCGGCCGGAGGGCAGGTACTCCCAAGGAAGGTGAGGCAGCAGGGTGTGCAGGAAGTAGAAGCCTGGACGCTGGGCTTGCGGCCGGATCGAGTCGCCAAGCCGGCGGAACTCGGCCGCGCGGTCGACCTCTCGAAGGTGACGCAGGGCCCGCCTGACAGGTTCGTCGGTGGGCGGTCCTTCCTGGTCGGAGGCCAGGTCCTGTCCGAAGGCGCTCCAGGTCTGGGTGACGTCGGGCAAGCGTTCGGTCCAAACCGCGGGCAGCGTCAGGTTGAGCCAGACGACCGTGAGATCGGAGATCAGGAGTCCGAAGCGCTCCCGGAAAGCGGGATGCGGCTCGGCCAGGAGGTTCAGCTCGGGCGGGCAGAGCGAAGTGATCGGCTCGATGGCGAAGATGTCGTGACTGGGGGAGAGGATCGTGAACAGGTTGATCGGTTGCTCGGCGAGAGTGGGAAGCCGGCCCTGCTCGGTCGCCTGGCCGGTCAGCATCGCCGGCACCGCGAGCTCGGACACGTCGGCGGCGGCCGTCGCGTTCGGATACCAGGTGGCCTGGTCGGCCAGACGCGCCAGGTTGGGAAGCCGTTCGCGGTCGATGGATCCCTCGGCGTCGAGGATCGAAGTCAGCGACCACTCATCGAAGATCACCAGGACGACCGGCGCGCGGGCGCCCGTATCGCCAAGGTCGGCCGGCATAGCTTCGTTTGGGTTGGCCGCGCTCTGACGAACCCGACCGTCGAGCACGAGGAGTGCCGGTACGAGAATCGCGGCGGCGGACAGCAGCAGGGCGAATGAGCGGACACCCCTGAATCGGACATAGGCCCAGCCCACGGCGGCGCCGGCGGCGAGCGCAAGGGTCGTGGCAAGGGCCGCGGGGAGGCTGCGAATCGCCTGCAGGGCGATCACCGCTGCGAGCAGGCCGATGGGCGTCGCGATCGCCGGTCGCATCCAGGATGGGCGGAGGAACCGGAGTGCGGCGCCGGGTGCTGAGAGCACCAGTGTCGGCACGACAGCGACCAACACGACCAGTGCCAGAAGGTCGCCCATGTAGAGGTTGCGGATGGCGAAGAACTCCGGCGCGCGTCTCAGCACGTCGTAGACCGGCTGGGCGAAAGCAAGGCTGCTCAGGCCGGCGATCGCCAGTGCACCGGCGCCCAGGCTCCTGTGCAGTTCGCGCGGGTCCGCTCCGGCGCTGGGCGTTGCAGCTCCGGGGCTGCCCTGTTCTTCCTCGCGGTCTGATTCAGGGACCGCCGCGCTTGACTCCGACATGGCAGCAGATGCTAACCGCATCCCCTGCCGCGGAACATCGTTCTCTTCGTCCTGGCGTGGGCGTCCTTCGAGGGTCCGGAGTGGGCTGCTAGCCTGCCCTGGTCATGGCGGCAACCGTGCCGGAAGCCCACCGCAGAACGACCCATCCGGTCGACATAGGCGGCGTGGTCGTCGGCGGCGGCGCACCGGTCGTCGTGCAGTCGATGACCAGCACGGACACCGCGGATGTCGAAGCGACGACTGCCCAGGCGCTGGCGCTGGCCGAAGCCGGTTCGGAACTCGTCCGGATCACGGTCAACGTCGACGCGGCGGCGGTCGCGGTGCCGGAGATCCGGGCCCGGCTCGACGCCGAGGGCTGCGACGTGCCCCTGGTCGGCGACTTCCACTACAACGGCCACGTTCTCCTGGCGCGGCATCCGGCCTGCGCGCGGGCTTTGGCGAAGCTGCGGATCAACCCCGGCAACGTCGGCCGCGGCGGCCGGCGCGATCCCCAGTTCGCCGCGATCTGCGAGGTGGCCCGGAGGCTCGGCAAGCCGGTGCGGATCGGCGTCAACGGCGGATCGCTCGACCAGGATCTGCTGGTGGCGAAGATGGAGGAGAACACGGAGCGTGACCTCGGCAGGACCTCGGAGGAGATCGTCGGCGAGTGCATGGTGCTGTCGGCGCTCCGGTCAACCGAACTGGCGCTCGACTGCGGTCTGACGGAGGAGCAGATCGTCATCTCGTGCAAGATGTCGTCGCCCCGCGACCTGATCGAGGTCTACCGGGATCTGGCGAGCCGCACGCGACAGCCGCTTCACCTCGGCCTGACGGAGGCCGGGATGGGGCTCAAGGGACTCGTATGGTCGTCTTCGGCGATGTCCGTGCTGCTGGCCGAGGGCATCGGCGACACGATTCGAACGTCCCTCACGCCGCGGCCCGGCGGCGACCGCCGGGAGGAGGTCCAGGCCTGCCGGGAACTGCTGCAGGCGCTCGGGCTCCGCGCCTTCGCGCCAAGCGTCACCGCCTGCCCGGGTTGCGGCCGCACGACCAGCACGACCTTCCAGGAACTGGCGCTCCAGGTCGAGGACTTCGTCGAGGCGAACATGCCCGAGTGGCGCCGCCGCTTCGATGGCGTCGAAGAGCTGAAGCTCGCCGTCATGGGCTGTGTCGTCAACGGTCCGGGCGAGTCGAAGGCTGCCGACATCGGCATCTCGCTGCCGGGCACCGGCGAGGCGCCGACCTGCCCGGTCTACGTCGACGGCCGGCAGTTCACGACGCTCCGCGGCACCGCGGCGGAGCTGTCCGAGCAGTTCACCCGGATCGTCGGGGAGTACGTGGAGAGCCGGTATCCGGCGAAGGCGTAGGCGGTTCGGCGGGGTTGCCGGCCGCTACTTCGGTAGATCGCGGAACTCGGGGCTTCGAAGCCAGCCCTGGGCGAAGCGCTCCGTGATCTCGTCCATCGCGGCCTGGGACCTGGGGTACTGACCCTTGTCGCCGGTGTCTTCGAGCCAGCCTGCCAGCGCTTCGCGCATCTCGCTCAGCACGGCCGCGTAAGCGGGATCTTCGGCCAGGTTGGCCACTTCGTCCGGATCGTTCGCGAGATCGAAGAGCTCTTCGGCGACGCGTTGTCCATAGGGCGCGGCCTGGGCTGGCGTCAGCTTGCCTTCCCCGGCCAGTCGCCGGATCGTCAGGAAGCTGCTGTCATCCGGATCGCCCGCGAGGTCGATCATCTCTCGATGGCCCCAGTTGATGAGCGGTCGGTCCAGCATGAAGTTTCTGATGTAGTGGAAACGCGGCCCCACTACCGATCGGACCCGGTCGATGACGTTCGACATGCGGTCGGCCGAGGTGAACACGTAGTCGCGGCGGTAGTCCGGACCGAAGATGTTCTTCGCGTCCATGAACTCGGGCACGTCGAGGCGGGCGAGCGCCAGCGACGTGGCCGCGATGTCCATCAGGTTGACGAGGTCGGCGCGGCGCGTGCCGGGCCTCACGACCTCCGGCAGTCCCGGAGCGACGACGATCAGCGGGATCCTCAGGCCTTCGTCGTAGGAGAACTCCTTGCTGCGGGGCAGATCCGAACCGTGGTCGGAGAAGAGCACGAGGACGGTGCTCTCCCAGAGTCCGTCGGCCTTCAGTTGCGCCACCAGTTCGCCTACCTGGTGGTCGGTGCGCAGGATCGAGTTGTAGTGGTCGGCGATGTGCCGGCGCACCTGGGGAATGTCGGGATACTGCGCCGGCACCGGCACTTCGGCCGGATCCACGGGCGCGAGACCGAGCGCCTTCAGTTCCCCGGCGATGTTCGCGACGCCCTTGCCGCCGGCCACCTTCATCTGCCCGAAGAACGGCCTGCCTTCGGTCACGTCGCGCCAGTGTCCACCGCCCTGCGGGCCCTTCCAGGACGGGATGTCCGACGGTTCGGGGCCGATCGTGTAGAGCTTCGTGCGGTCGTAGGTGAAGTTGAAGTCGTCCTTGCTGGCGTTGTAGGTCTCGTAGCCCGCGGCTCGGAACAGTTCAGGAACGGTCACGACCCCTTCCGGCAGATGGATCCGGTAGCCGGGAACCCGGCCCGAGCG
The DNA here is from genome assembly GCA_011525365.1 of Acidobacteriota bacterium. Lineage (GTDB taxonomy): Bacteria > Acidobacteriota > Thermoanaerobaculia > Multivoradales > Multivoraceae > Multivorans. The sequence goes on along the minus strand of WTGQ01000002.1, from coordinate 2,624,364 downwards.
ATGATCGTGCGCCCCGATCCGAATGGCGTAGCTGCCGGTGATCAGCGAGGAGCGGGTCGGGCTGCACACCGGCGTCGGCGCGTACGCCCGCTCGAAGAGCACCCCCTGTCGCGCCAGCGCGTCGATGTTGGGCGTCTCGACGAGGTCGTGCCCGTAGCTTGAGTACCAGGGCGACTGATCGTCGATGTCGATCCAGAGGACGTTGGGTCGGGCAGTGTCTTGTTGCGGCGCTGCGGCTCCCGCGAGCAACGCTAACCAGGCCAGGAAGATCATTTCGCCAGGCGGCCGTCCAGCTCCAGCTCGGCCGCTACGCCTTGCATCGCCGCCAGGACGTTGCCGGCGTGTTGCCAGAGTTCCAGCTCGCCGCCGTAGCACTCGCGGCTGAAGTCAGCGGTGACTTCCTCGACGTGCTCGCGGTCGACGCCGGCGGCGAAGGCTCGCTGCTTCCAGCGCTTGCGGACGGACTTGAGCGGCACGTCGCGCACGTCCTTGCTCGGGCGGATGAGAGCGGCGGCGCTGATCAGGCCGGTGATCTCGTCGCAGGCCAGCAGCGCGTAGTCGCGCTTCGTCTCCCGCTCGACGCCGGTCCCTGCCGTGTTGTGGGAAAGGATCGTGCGGATGATGTCCTCGTCGAGACCGCGTTCGCGGAGGATCGCGGCGCCGTCGGCCGGGTGCTCTTCGAGGGTCGGGTGGATCTCCCAGTCGAAGTCGTGGAGCAGGCCGGCGAGACCCCAGGACTCCGGGTCGCCGCCGAGCTGTTCGGCGTACCAGCGCATCGCGGCTTCGACTGCCAGCATGTGTTTCCTCAAGCCCGGAGCCTTCACGAACTCCTGCACCGTTTGCCAGGCTGCTTCTCGGTCCATCTCCGTCGCCCTTTCGTCTCAGGTGGCCGGCGATTGTACGCGCCTGCCGTAGCTACAATCCCTGGGCCATGACGATAGGTGGAGGTCCGTACGCGCGCAGGATGAGCTTCGGCGGTCTGTCGGGGCCGCACGCGCGCGATCTGCTGCTGCTCGTGGGAGTGCTCTTCGTCACCTTCTCGATGCAGTTCCTGCAGGGGCTGGCCATCGTGCCGGAGCTGATGCGGCTATCGAGTTCCGTGTGGCAGCAGGGAATGGTCTGGCGGCTCGTGACCTATCCGGCTGCCGGCTGGGGCGGACCGTCGATCTGGTTCCTGGTGGGCCTCCTGATCTTCTACATGTTCGCGAACGATGTGCGCTGGGCGCTTGGCAGGCAGCGGTTCTGGAACCTGCTCTGGATGTCGGCGGGGGTGGCGGCGGTGGCGGCCTGTCTGGTCCAGTTGCTCGTGGGTGGCACCGGTCCGAATGCCTTCAGGCTGATGCAGGGCCAGCAGATGCTGCTGGCGATCGCGATCACCGGGTTCGCCGTCATCCGGCGCGATGCGACGATCATGCTGTTCTTCGTGCTTCCGATCAAGGCGCGGTGGTTCATCTGGATCGAGATCGCGTTCGCCTGGGTCGGTTTCCTGGCCACCTCCGACTTCGCCGGCTTCGTCGGCATCTGCACGGCGGTCGGCACCGTCTTCGCGCTGCTGCGGCCGGGGCGCACCCGCGGCCTGATGCGCGAGTCGCGACTGCGGCTCGAACGCTGGTACATCCGGCAGAAGCTGAACCGGGGTCGCCGTCGTTTTCGCGTCGTTCCGGGCGGCAAGAAGCCGAAGGACGACGACCGGGTGCGCCGCGGTCCCTGGGTCAACTGACTCTCGGGCGACTCATCAGTCGGAAGGCCAGGAGGATGGCGGCCAGGGCCAGGGCGTAGTGCCACCAGGCGGGTTCTTCGGTGAGCCCGATCTGTTCGATTCTCGCGCCGCCGAGAGCGAGAGCGTTGTGCAGGGCGTGCCAGGCCATGGCCGGGTAGATGGAGCCGGTGCGCAGGACGGCGATGACCAGGAAGACGCCGAGCAGTGAGGTGGGCGGGATCCGGAACAGGTCGACGTGGAAGAAGCCGAAGGCGATGCCCGCGATGAGCACGAGTGGTACCCGGCTCAGCCGCGTCTTCAGGCCGTGTAGCAGGACGCCGCGGAAGGCGATCTCCTCGAGGATGCCGGGCAGGACGGCGAAGAAGAACAGCATCTGCCAGAGCGGGAGGTCGGCGCCGAAGGCGTCGGCCATCGCCTCCAGCCACTCTTCCGGGATCGGCATCGCCAGACTGGCGAGGCGGACGACGCCGTTGGCCAGGACGAGGCCGGCCGGGGCGGCGATCAGGACCCCCAGCCAGGCGGCCGCGGGCGGCGCCTTGAGCGACAGCGTCTCCCGCAGGGGCAGCCGGTAGCGAACGATCATCAGCCAGGCGGCGACCCCGAGAATCGACAGGTTGATCGTGATCAGGAGCCGCCCGTCGATGCCGCCGCCGCTGTTCAGTTGCCAGACCAGGAGCACGGCCCAGAGGACGGCGAACCAGCCGGCGACGCGGCGCGGGAAGAGCGCGGGCCCGCCCGCGAGGTCGGCGGCGTCCGTGTCGCTGGCCGTGATCAGCTTCTCGGCCGACAGCGTCCGCACCGAGGCGCGGGCGAGCACTGCCGCGGCGCCTGCGGTGACCGCCCAGGCGGCGGCGAGCAACGGCCAGTCGTAGGTGCCGGTCAGGATCTCGCGGGCGGCGACGCCGAGATTCGCGATCGGCACGACGACGATCGCGCTGCGCAGGGCAATACCGGGCAGCACCGGGATGGCGGCGATGGCGAGCGCGCCGAGCATCACCGGCGCGAACAGCAGTTGCGCTTCCTTGTAGGTCTTTGAGCGCCCGGACACGAGGAGCAGGGCGCTGGAGAGAAGCACCGCGGCGGGCGCGTACAGGAAGAGCAGCAGCAGGCCCGTCCCGACCGGAATGACCAGCTTCAGGCCCTCGGGGGCCGGGATGACGTCGAGTTGCATCCACAGCACGATGTTCGCGATGTTCAGGATGCTGGTGATCAGGGCGACGGACAGGATCGAGAGGTTCTTGGCGGTGACGATCTCGATCCTGCGCGCGGCCGTCGTCAGGAGGGTCTCGAGCGTGCCGCGTTCCTTTTCACCCGCCAGCGCGTCGGTGGCTACGATCGAGCCGCCGGTCAGCATCATCAGCACGATGATCGCGGTCAGGATGCGTCCGAGGAGGAGCCCGGAGGTCTGTTCCTCGCTGGCGGTTTCGATCCGTTCGACCGGCAGCAGGTCCGCGGGATCCGCCTCGAAGCCGGCGTCGGCGAGGCGCTGCTCGCGGACTTCGACGCGAGTGCTTCGCAGTGCACGCCTCAGGTATCCCTCGGCGGTGCCCGACGCGTCGAGGTCCGCGCGAAAGGTCAGGACCGCCCTCGGGGCGCCGCGGTCTTCGGTTCCAGGCTCCCAGGCAAGGTGGACGTGGAGCCGTCCATCGTCGAGGGCGGCCGGCAGGTCGTCAGGCGGCGCGACCCGTTCGAAGAGCACGGCCGGGCCTGATTCCGGGTCCGCGTCGCCGTTTCGGCCGTCGTCGCCGACGCGCGCCAGGGCCCGGTCGAGCCACGTGGCGCCGTCGGCCGCCGCGGGGTTCTCGGCGACCGCATAGAGGTACGTTCGGCTCTCGAGTCGTTCCTGCCGCCGCTCCGTGGTCAGCGAGGTCAGGTACCACATCAGCGGCCACATGACGAGCGGCAGGGCGACCGCGAAGATCAGCAGCCGGGGATTACGGGCGAGCTGGCGCAGGTCGTTCGCCACCAGCGCGCTGACGGTCCGCGGGTTCATCCGGGAGAGCCCTCGCCGTCAGGCCGGCGTGTCGTTGCCGGTGACGTAGTGGACGAAGATGTCCTCGAGATAGTGCTGCGATGTCGCCGCGCGCAGCCCTTCGAGGCCGTCGCAGGCACGGATCCGCCCCTTGTCGATGATCGCGATGCGGTCGCAGAGCCGCTCGGCTTCGCTCATGATGTGGGTCGAGAACAAGATCGTCTTGCCCTCGTCGCGCAGTTCCTGGATGCCCTTCTGCAGGTCGAGGGCGTTCAGAACGTCCAGACCGACGGTCGGCTCGTCGAAGATCAGGACCGGCGGGTCGTGGACGACGGTGCGGGCGATGGAGACCTTCTGCTTCATGCCGGTCGAGAGCTTCTCGATCCGGGCCCCGGCGTACTCGCCCAGGCCGAAGCGCTCGATCATCTCCTCGACGCGGCTCTTCGTGCGTTCCGCCGGGTACTTGTTGACCCGGGCGAACAGGGTCAGCGTCTCGCGCGCGGTGAGCCGCGGATAGAGCGCCGTGCTCGCCGAGTAGAAGCCGAGGTTGCGCCGCACTTCCACCGGCTCGCGGACGACGTCGTGGCCGAGCACCCGGGCCGTGCCGTTCGAGGGCTGAAGCACGGTGGAGATCATCCGTAGCGTTGTCGTCTTGCCCGCGCCGTTGGCGCCGAGCAGGCCGAAGATCTCACCGCTCCGGCACTCGAAGTCGACTTCGCTGACGGCGTTGACTTCGCCCCGGGCCTGGTCGAAGAAGTTCTTCGAGAGACCCTGGACCTCGACCTGGATGGTGCTCACGCCTTACCTCCCACTGGCTTCAGCCGTTGGCGCAGGAACTGGAACAGGTTGCCCTCGAAGGAGCCAGTGGCCACCTCCTCGACTCGCAGCACCCGCGAGGCGAGCCACAGGCAGCCGACGATCGCGGCGGCGTTCGAGAACAGCGTGATGCCGAGTTGCAGCCAGAGCAGGTTGCCGGAAATCGCCTGGCGCAGCAGCAGGACGACGTTGACGACCGGAATGGCTGCAAGCGGCGGCGTGAACTCGAGGCTCGGGTCGTTCAGGACGACGACCGGGAAGATGACGAGCAGGTAGAGCGGAGTGACCATCGACTGACCTTCCTTGAAGGTGCGGGCGAAGGCCGCGAGGATCATCATCGCGGCGCCGATCAGAGCGCCCAGCAGCACGGCGGTGAGGAGCAGGATCGGGAGTGACCGTAGCGGCAGCTCGAAGGCGAAGCCGCTGCCGTCGCCGTCGCCCAGCCTGGCGAGCAGCGGTCCCAGGAAGGAACGGAAGGAAACGACCATGGCGGCGGCGTTGAGGGCGCCGGCGACCGTGCCCATTGTGGCGACGTAGAGGTACTTGGCGGCCACGATGTGGATGCGCCGCGTGGCGAGCGTGCTCGTCGTCTCCCAGGTGTTCCGCTCGCGCTCCCCGGCCGTCGAGTCGATCGCCGGGTAGAGGCAGCCGTTCGCGATCATGATGACGAAGAACAGGGGGATCATCATCCCCATCAGGAACTGGCCCATCTCGACGCCGGTGGCGAGGTTGTTGGACTCCACCTCGAACACCTGCCACTCGGCGCCTTCGAGACCGTGCTGCCCGGCGATCCGGTCGAGCCAGTCCGAGCGTTCGGTGGAGAGCGCGCGCTCCAGGCGCCCGCGGGCGGTCTGGGACTGGTCGCTCGAGCCGTTGCTCATGAGCGCGACGGCGGCGTTGCCCTGTGGACCGTCGGGTGTCGTCTCGAAGATCAGGGCGGCGTCGAGTTCGTCCGCGAGCAGGCGTTCCTCGACGCCGGCGCGATAGGCGGCGGCGGTTCGGGGCGATGGGGCGTCGACCTCGGTAACCTCGATTCGTCCCTCCTCTTCGAGTCGCTCGAGAAGGCCGCGATGTTCCGCCGGCAGACCCGCGATCTCGACTCGCGAAGCGAAGCTCTCGGTGCGGGCGGTCACGAACAGGATCGCCGAGAACATCACCCACATCATCAGCGGGTACATCAGCAGCGGGATCAGAATCCCGTTGATCAGAACGGAGCGCTCGCGCAGGGCGGCGCGCAATTCGCTCAGGTAGAGCAGTCGAATGGCGGTCCAGTCCATCGGGAGGGCCGGGGCGCGTCGGAGTATAGGGGAGCCTTGTGGCCCGCCGTCTTCAGGCCCGCTGCGCGACTTCCCAGGCCAGTCCGGCCGTCCGCGGCACCGATTCGCCGACTTCCCTGGCGTGCGCGCTGGCGGCGGTGCCGTCCCGCACCCGGCCGGCGATGCCCTGGGCGATGCCGGCGCTGCGGAAGAGGTTGTAGGCGAGGTAGAAGTTCCAGTGCGCGATGCCGTCACGGCCGGTCCGGCGGCAGTAGGCGTCGCGGTAGGCCTCGAGGGTCGGGATGCCGATCGCCTCCAGGTCGCGGCCCTTGAGTCCGCCCTTGTCCTTCGGGATCTCCCACTGCATCGTGTGGTAGCTGAAGTCGGCCAGCGGGTGGCCGAGCGTTCCCAGTTCCCAGTCGAGGATGGCGATGACCTCGGCCCGTTCCGGGTGGAGGATCATGTTGTCGAGCCGGAAATCGCCGTGGACGATCGTCGTTTCGTCGCCGTCCGGGATGTTCGCCGGCAGCCACTCGATCAGCGCGTTCATCGCCGGGATGTCCCGCGTCTCCGAGGCCAGGTACTGCTTCGTCCAGCGGTGGATCTGGCGCGCGAAGTAGTTCCCCGGCTTGCCGTAGGTGGACAGCCCAACCGCCTCGTAGTCGACCTGGTGCAGCCGGGCCAGGGTCCTGTTCATCGCGTCGTAGATCGCGAACCGCTCGGCCGGCTCCATGCCCGGCAGCAGCGCCTCCCAGAGGATCCGGCCCTTGACGTGTTCCATGACGAAGAACATCGTGCCGACGACCGACTCGTCCGTGCAGAGGCAGTAGGTGCGCGGCACCGGTACGCCCGTGTCGCGAAGCGCCGTCATCACCCGGTACTCTCGGTCCACCGCGTGGGCGGACGGCAGCAGTTTGCCGGGAGGCTTGCGGCGCAGCACGTAGCTCTTGCCGCCGGCCTCGAGCAGGTAGGTGGGGCAGGACTGGCCGCCCTTGAACTGCTGGACGTGGAGTTCGCCCGAGAACCCCTCGACGTGCTCCTGGAGGTAGCGCTGCAGCGGCGCCAGGTCGAAGCTGAGGCGCTCGGCGACCTCCCTGGTCCCCGAGAACTTCTCCTGGCGGCTCTCCGTCATCGGCGGCGCATGTTAGCGCGCCGTCCGCCTCACTTCGCCGGCAGGTAGACCTCGCCGCCGGCCTCGCGGAACTCCCCGGCCTTCTCCCTGAGCCCGGCCTCCAGGGCTTCGGCGTCCTCCAGGCCCTTCTCCGCGGCGTAGTCGCGGATCTGCTGGGTGATTTCCATCGAGCAGAACTTGGGGCCGCACATGGAGCAGAAGTGGGCGACCTTGGCGCCCTCCTGGGGCAGGGTCTCGTCGTGGAAGGCGCGGGCGCGTTCCGGGTCGAGCGAGAGGTTGAACTGGTCCTCCCAGCGGAACTCGAAGCGGGCCTTGGAGACCGCGTTGTCACGGGCCTGGGCGCCGGGGTGGCCCTTGGCCAGGTCGGCGGCGTGGGCGGCGATCTTGTAGGTGATCACGCCTTCGCGGACGTCCTCGCGGTTGGGCAGGCCGAGGTGCTCCTTGGGCGTGACGTAGCAGAGCATCGCCGTGCCGAACCAGCCGATCATCGCGGCGCCGATGCCGGAGGTGATGTGGTCGTAGCCGGGCGCGATGTCGGTGGTGAGCGGCCCCAGCGTGTAGAAGGGCGCCTCGTCGCACCACTCGAGCTGCTTGTCCATGTTCTCCTTGATCATGTGCATCGGCACGTGACCGGGGCCCTCGTTCATCACCTGGACGTCGAAGTCCCAGGCGCGGCGGGTCAGTTCGCCCTGGGTCCTGAGTTCGGCGAACTGGGCTTCGTCGTTGGCGTCCTCGATCGAGCCGGGGCGGAGCCCGTCGCCGATCGAGAAGGAGACGTCGTAGGCGGCCATGATCTCGCAGATGTCGTCCCAGTGGGTGTAGAGGAAGCTCTCCTGGTGGTGGGAGAGGCACCACTTGGCCATGATCGAGCCGCCGCGGCTGACGATGCCGGTGCGCCGCTTCGCGGTCAGCGGCACGTAGCGCAGCAGGACGCCGGCGTGGATCGTGAAGTAGTCGACGCCCTGTTCCGCCTGCTCGATCAGGGTGTCCCGGAACATCTCCCAGGTCAGCTCCTCGGGCCGGCCGTCGACCTTCTCCAGGGCCTGGTAGATCGGCACCGTGCCGATGGGCACCGGCGAGTTGCGCAGGATCCACTCCCGCGTCTCGTGGATGTTGCGGCCCGTGGAGAGGTCCATCACCGTGTCGGCGCCCCAGCGGATCGCCCACACCATCTTCTCGACCTCCTCCTCGATCGACGAGGTGACGGCCGAGTTGCCGATGTTCGCGTTGATCTTGACCAGGAAGTTCCGGCCGATCGCCATCGGCTCGAGTTCCGGGTGGTTGATGTTGGCGGGGATGATCGCTCGGCCCCGGGCGACCTCGGCGCGCACGAACTCGGGCGTGATCGTCCGCGGGATCGCGGCGCCGAAGCTCTCGCCGACGTGCTGGGCTGCGACCTCGTCGGCGATCTGCTCGCGGCGCTGGTTCTCGCGGATGGCGATGTACTCCATCTCCGGCGTGATCTCGCCGCGCTTCGCGTAGTGCATCTGCGTGACGCGGGCACCGCTCTTCGCGCGCAGCGGCCTGCGGCCGGCGACGAAGCGCACGCGGTCGAGCCGCGGGTTCGCGGCGCGCTCGCGACCGTACCGCGACGACACATGGTCCAGTTCCTCGACGTCGCCCCGCGCCTCGATCCAGGGTCGGCGGAGCGGCTCCAGGCCGCGACGGACGTCGATCTCGACGGCCGGGTCGGTGTAGGGCCCCGATGTGTCGTACACAACGACCGGCGGATTTGCCTCTTTCGGTCCCAGCGCGGTCAGACCGCTCGCGGCGGACGGGCCCGCGCCGGCGGTCGTCGGCGACTGGGAGATCTCGCGCATCGGGACGCGGATCGACGGATCCGAGCCTTCGACGTAGACCTTGCGCGAGTTGGGGAGGGGCTCGCGGCTCAGCAGTGGCGCCGCGCTCTGCGGGATTCGGTCGGCGATCGTCATGGCTGCATTCCCTACGTCGGTGTCAACCGTTTCAGGTTCGAAGGCTCCCGTGCACAGGCCCTTGGGCCAGCACGATCTCAGGCTGTCGTTTCAGCCGCACCCAGCGTGCGGGCCACGATAGCAGTCGTTGCGGTTTGCACGGGTCCGGCGGGCGTCGTCCGGCAGCGGCCGGCCCGGTCGGGCGAATAGAATCGAAGCGCTTCGGTGCGCGTCGAGATGGACATGGATCCCACAAACAGGCCAAGGACGGACCCGGCTCGCCAGGATGTCGACCCGGCCGAGACGGCCGAGTGGCTCGAGGCCCTGGACGCGGTGATGGACCGCGAAGGGCCGGAGCGCGCGCATTTTCTGCTCGAGGCCCTGGTCGAGCAGGCTCGTCGCTCCGGCGCCTACCTGCCCTACAAGGCGACCACCGCCTACCTGAACACGATCCCGGTGCAGGCGCAGGAGCCGTTGCCGGGGGACGCGGACATCGAGTGGCGGATTCGCAGCATCGTCCGCTGGAACGCGATGGCGATGGTGGTCCGCGCGAACCACGACTACGAGGGGCTCGGCGGGCACATCGCGTCCTTCGCCTCCGCCGCCACTCTCTACGACGTCGGCTTCAACCACTTCTTCCACGCCCCGTCGAAGCAGCATGGCGGCGACCTGGTCATGGTCCAGGGCCACTCTTCGCCGGGCATCTACGCGCGCGCCTTTCTGGAGGGCCGGCTGAGCGAGGAGGAACTGCTCCGTTTCCGGCGTGAGGCGCGGCCGGGGGGCCTGTCGTCCTACCCCCATCCCTGGCTGATGCCGAGCTTCTGGCAGTACCCGACCGTGTCGATGGGTCTCGGCCCGTTGATGGCGATCTTCCAGGCGCGCTTCATGAAGTACCTGCACAACCGCGGCCTGGTCGACACCGAAGGGCGCAAGGTGTGGGCCTTCATGGGCGACGGCGAGATGGATGAGCCGGAGTCCCTGGGATCGATCTCGCTGGCCTCGCGCGAGAACCTCGACAACCTGATCTTCGTCGTCAACTGCAATCTGCAGCGGCTCGACGGCCCGGTGCGCGGCAACGGCAAGATCATCCAGGAGCTCGAGGCGGTCTTCCGGGGCGCCGGCTGGAACGTGATCAAGCTGGTCTGGGGCTCCTACTGGGATCCGCTGCTTGCCCGCGACCGTCACGGGTTGCTGCGGCGGCGCATGGAGGAGGCGGTCGACGGCGAGTACCAGGCCTACAAGGCGAGCCAGGACGGCGGCTTCGTGCGCGAGCACTTCTTCGGCAAGTACCCGGAGCTCAAGGCGATGGTCGCCCACCTGACCGACGAGGACATCTGGCGGCTCAATCGTGGCGGCCACGACCCGCACAAGATCTACGCTGCCTACGCGGCGGCGGTGAGGCACACGGGGCAGCCAACCGTGATCCTGGCCAAGACGGTCAAGGGCTACGGCATGGGCGAGGCCGGCGAGGGGATGAACATCACCCATCAGCAGAAGAAGATGGGCCTGCGGGCGCTGATGGGATTCCGCGATCGGCTGGACATCCCCGTCTCCGACGAGGACCTGGAGGAAACGCCGTTCTACCGGCCGCCGGACGACAGTCCGGAGGTCCAGTACCTGAAGGAACGCCGGGAGGCCCTGGGCGGCTATCTGCCGGCGCGGGCCCTGAGAGCCGAGCCGCTCGAAGTGCCCGGTCTCGACGCCTTCGATGCGTTGCTGCGCTCGAGCCGTGGCCGCCAGTTCTCGACCACGCTGGCGTTCGTCCGCCTGCTGACGCTGCTCACCCGCGACCCGGCGATCCGCAGCCGCCTGGTACCGATCGTCGCCGACGAGGCGCGCACCTTCGGCATGGAGGGGATGTTCCGGCAGCTCGGCATCTACGCCCCCACCGGCCAGCTCTACGAGCCGGTCGACGCCCACAAGATCGCGCCGTACAAGGAAGCCCGCGACGGCCAGATCCTCCAGGAGGGGATCAACGAGGCGGGAGCGCTCTGCTCCTGGATGGCGGCGGGCACCTCGGCGGCGAACCACGGGTTCCACATGATCCCCTTCTTCATCTTCTACTCGATGTTCGGGTTCCAGCGGGTCGGCGACCTGATCTGGGCCGCCGCCGACATGCAGGCGCGGGGCTTCCTGATCGGCGGCACCTCCGGACGGACGACGCTGAACGGCGAAGGTCTGCAGCACCAGGACGGCCACAGTCACCTGGCCGCGTCGACGGTGCCGAACTGCGTCTCCTACGACCCGACCTACGCGTACGAGCTGGCCGTCATCCTCCAGGACGGGTTGCGCCGGATGTACGCGGACGGCGAGCCGGTGTTCTACTACCTGACGACCCTGAACGAGAACTACGAGCACCCCAGGATGCCCGAGGGCGCCGAGGACGGGATCCGGCGCGGGCTGTACCGGATCCGATCCGGTTCGCGGCATCGGAAGCGCGCCACGCTGCTCGGCTCGGGCGCGATTCTTCGCGAGGCGGAGGCCGCCGCCGAGATGCTGGAGGAGGACTGGAAGGTATCCACCGAGGTGTGGTCGGCGACCAGCTTCAACAGGCTGCGGCGCGACGGCATCGAGGTGGAGCGCTGGAACCGTCTCCATCCGGGCGAGGAGAAGAGAGTGTCCTATGTCCGCCAATGCCTGACCGGGCGCGGCGGCGTGACGGTCGCGGCGAGCGACTACATGAAGGTCTACACCGACCAGATCCGGGCCTTCGTTCCGGGCCCCTACCGGACGCTCGGCACCGACGGCTTCGGACGCAGCGACACCCGCGAGCAGTTGCGGGCCTTCTTCGAGGTCGACCGCCGGCACATCGTGGTTTCCGCGTTGGCCTCGCTGGCCGAGAACGGCGAGATCGAGTCCGAGGCGCCGGCGAAGGCGATCGCCGCCTACGGCATCGACCCGAACGCACCGAACCCGGCCACCGCGTGAGCGAGACCCTCTCCGTCGTCGTCCCCGACATCGGCGACTTCGATCAGGTGGACGTGGTCGAGGTGCTGGTCGCCGTGGGTGACGACGTCTCGGTCGACCAGTCGCTCATCACCCTGGAGAGCGACAAGGCCTCGATGGAGGTGCCGTCGCCAGCCGCCGGCCGGGTGGTCGAGATCGCGGTCGAACTCGGCGGCCAGGTAGGCGAGGGCGACCTGATCCTGACGATCGAAGCGGCCGATCTGCCGGCGGAGGAACCAGACGAAAAGGCCGGGCCGTCCGAAGAGTCGGCGCCGACGGTTGTGGAGGCGGCTGGGCCTGCCCCTGCGGCTTCCCCGGAGCCCCGCCCGTCGCCCTCGCGACGGCGGCCGCCGCCACCAGCCGCCGGAGGTCCCGCCACTTCCGCCAGTCCGCCTCACGCCAGCCCGGCGGTGCGAAGGTTCGCCCGCCTGCTCGGCGCCGACCTCACGAGATTGTCCGGCAGCGGCGCCAAGGGCCGGATTCTGCGCGAGGACGTGGAGGCCTTCGTCAAGGAAGTGATGACGGGCCGCGGGCGGGCGGCGGGCACGGGCATCCCGCCTGTCCCGGAGATCGACTTCTCGAAGTTCGGTCCGGTCGAGTCGAAGCCACTGAGCCGCATCCGCAAGCTGTCGGCGGCCAACCTCCACCGAAGCTGGCTCAACGTCCCTCACGTCACCCAGCACGACGAGGCTGACATCACGGACCTGGAGGCGTTCCGCCGCGCCCACCTGGACGAGGCGCGCGAACGCGGCGTCCGGCTCACCCTGCTGGCCTTCCTGATGAAGGCGGTGGCGGCGTCGCTCGCCGAGTTCCCGGAGATGAACTCGTCCCTCGCGCCTGATGGAGAGTCGCTGATCCTCAAGCGCTACTTCCACCTGGGCGTGGCGGTCGACACGCCGGACGGTCTCGTTGTGCCGGTCGTGCGGGACGTCGACAGCAAGGGCGTGTACGAGCTGGCGGGCGAGCTGGGCGAGATCAGCGGTCGCGCGCGGGAGGGCAAGCTGCGGCCCGCCGACATCCAGGGGGCCACCTTCACGATCTCGAGCCTGGGCGGCATCGGCGGCACCGCCTTCACTCCGATCGTCAACGCGCCGGAGGTCGGCATCCTGGGCGTCTCGCGTGCCGTGCGGCGGCCGGTCTACATCGGTGCCGGCCTCGCGCCGCGGCTCATGCTGCCGGTCTCGCTGTCGTACGACCACCGGGTGATCGACGGTGCCAGCGCGGTGCGCTTCACGACTCACCTCTGCTCCGCGCTGGCCGACATCCGCCGGGTCGTGCTTTGAGCGAACCGATTCGCATCGTCGTACCGGACATCGGCGACTTCGAGTCCGTCGATGTGGTCGAGGTGCTCGTTTCGCCGGGCGAGCACGTCGACGTCGAGGCCGGGCTGATCACGCTCGAGAGCGACAAGGCGTCGATGGAGGTGCCGTCGACGCACAGCGGCGTCGTCCTGGAAGTCGCCGTGTCGCTGGGCGACAAGGTGTCGGAGGGAGACCTGATCGCCGTCCTGGACCCCGGCGACGAGTCGCACCCCGACCAGCGGGCGGAGCGGCCGCGGCATCCGCATGCGCCACCGGAGACCCCCGGAGCGACCTCCGGCGCGGACGCGGCGCCTGAACCTCCGGCGGAGGAGCAGGCGGCGCCGGCTGAGGCGGCGACTCCTTCGCCATCTTCCGCGCCGAAGGAAGTGGACGCCGAGGTCCTCGTCCTGGGCGCCGGCCCTGGCGGCTACACGGCGGCATTTCGGGCCGCGGACCTGGGCCGGCAGGTCGTGCTCGTCGAAGCGCACGCCAATCTCGGGGGCGTGTGCCTGAACGTCGGCTGCATTCCGTCGAAGGCTCTGCTTCATGCCGCTCGGGTGGTGGATGAAGCGGCGGAGTTCGCGGCTCACGGCATCGACTTCGGCGCGCCCGCCATCGACCGGGGCAAGCTGGGCCGCTGGAAGAACGGCGTCGTCGGCCGGTTGACCGGCGGGCTGGCGCAGCTCGCCGAGCGGCGCAACGTGGCGGTGGTGCGCGGCCGCGGCCGCTTCACCGGTCCCCACGAAGTCGAGGTCGAGGACGGCGATGGAGGCAGCCGCACGTTGAGCTTCGGTCAGGCGATCGTCGCGGTCGGCTCGCGTCCGGCGATGATCCCCGGTCTGCCGGAGGGAGATACGAGGATCTGGGACTCGACCGACGCGCTGGAACTCGACCCGGAGTTCGAGCCGGGCGGCCGGTTGCTGGTGATCGGCGGCGGCATCATCGGCCTCGAGATGGCGACGGTCTACGCCGCCCTGGGCTACCGCGTGACCGTCGTGGAGCTGCTGCCGGAACTCCTCTCGGGAGTCGATCGGGATCTCGTGCGGCCGTTGCAGCGGCGGTTGGGCGCTCGCCTCGAGAACGTCCATTTGGCGACGCAGGTCACCGGCGTGAAGGCCCAGAAGAACGGTCTGATGGTCTCGATGGAGGGTGAGAACGCTCCGGGCTCCGGCCTGTTCGGGCGTGTCCTGGTCGCGGTCGGCCGCCGCCCGAACAGCGACCGCTTCGGCGCCGAGGCCGCCGGCATCCAAGTCGACGAGCAGGGTTTCGTGCCGGTCGACGACCAGCAGCGGACGAACGTGCCTCACATCTTCGCGATCGGCGATCTGGTGCCCGGACCGATGCTGGCGCACAAGGCGACCCACGAAGGCAAGGTGGCGGCCGAGGTGGCGGCGGGGGAGAAGAGCGGCTTCGAGGCGCGGGTCATTCCGTCGGTCGCGTACACGGACCCGGAGGTGGCCTGGGTCGGCCTGACCGAAACCGAGGCGCGCGAGAACGGCACCGCCTACAAGAAGGGCGTCTTCCCGTGGTCGGCGTCCGGCCGCGCGCTGACGCTGGGCCGCGCGGAGGGTTCGACCAAGCTCCTGTTCGATCCGGGCACCGGCCGGGTCATCGGCGCCGGCATCGTCGGCGTCAACGCCGGCGACCTGATCGCCGAGGCGGCGCTGGCGATCGAGATGAACGCCGACGCCGCCGACCTGGCGCTGACTGTCCACCCGCACCCGACCCTCTCCGAGACGGTCGCCTTCGCCGCCGAGGCGTACGAGGGGACGATCACCGATCTCTACCTGCCGCGACGCGGGAAGCGGTGACGATGCCGTCGACGTGAGCCGCCTCGACAAGTGGCTGCAGGTGTCGCGGATGTTCCGCGCGCGTGCCAGGGCGACGGCGGCCTGCGCCGCCGGCCGGGTCACGGTCAACGGCCAGCAGGCAAAGGCGCACCGCCAACTCAAGGTCGGCGACCGGATCGAGTTCAGGATCCGCGACTGGAAGCGGGTCCTCGTCGTAAGGGAACTGCGCGACCGACCGTTGCCGAAAGCTGAAGCGCCGCGTCTCTACGAGGATCTGAGTCCACCGAAGCCGGAGCCGCGGAAGCGCGATCCCTTCGTGGTCCCTGAGCCGGCGCGGAGACAGCGCGGCGCCGGCCGTCCGACAAAGCGGGACCGCCGGCTGATCGACCGGCTGCGCTGACGCTCGGCCGCGCTACAGTTCCGGCACGATGCCCAACAGATCGCCGCTTTCCCGCTATGGGGCAGGTCTCGTCGTCGTCAGCGTCCTGGTCGCGTTCGCGGCCGCCTGCACCGGTCCGCTGCCGGAGCGACGCACCGGTTCCTCGGGGCCGGCCTACGACCCGGCCACGGACCCCCTCGTCAACCCGCCGACGCTGACCGAGCCGTACCCGTTCGATCGGACGGAGGTCGTTGCCCGCGACGACACGCTGGTCCGCTACATGCTCGGCGATCCGCGCACGCTGAACCCGATCTTCGCGATCTTCTGGGAGGACTACTACCTTTCGGGCGCGCTCTTCCAGTCGCTGACGACGCGCAACGCGGAGATGACGACGGTTTGGAACCAGACGGTGGTGGAGGAGGGAGTGATCGCGGACGACTGGAAGAGCGCCCGCGTGCGGGTCCGGCCGGGCCTGACCTGGCACGACGGCAGGCCGTGGACGATGCACGACCTGAAGTTCACGTACGACATGGTGGCTTCGGACGACGTCCCGGCCGCGATGTACAAGCACGACGTCGACCAGGTCGAGCGGATCGACGTGATCGACGATCTGACGGTGGAGTTCCACTTCAAGGACGCGCTCGTCACGAACATGCTGGCGATGCGGGTGCCGCCGATTCCGCGCCACATCTGGAACAACGCGGAAGAGCTGGCGAACGACCCGACGATGCGAAGCAGCGAGTACTTCAACCACTACGCGCGAGAAGAAGTCATCGGGTCGGGGCCGTACAGGTTCGTTTCCTGGACCCTGACCGACAAGATCGTCGTCGAGCGCTGGGACGACTTCCCGGACGCGGCACGAGTCGCGCCGTTCAAGCGGGTGATCTATCGCCCCCAGAGCGACCGCAACCTCGGTCTGCTGCTGTTCAAGAAGGGCGAGCTCGACGAGTACTGGTTCACGCCGCAGCAGTTCGCCACCCAGAGCAACGACGAGGAGTTCAGGAGGTTCGGCGTCAAGGGCTGGGCGCCGGCGCGGCGGATCTCGCGGATCGGCTGGAACCAGGACGGCAGCAACCCGTTCTTCACCGACGTGCGGGTGCGGCGGGCGATGACCCACGCCTACGACATGAAGCGGGTGATCCGGGACGTCACCTACGGCGTCTACCTCGAGACGGATCAGCTCTGGGACAAGGACCACATGGGCTACAACCCGGACGTGCCGAAGTACCCGTTCGACCTGGCGCGCGCAGGCGAACTACTGGACGAGGCCGGCTGGCTGCCCGATCCGGACGACGGCTGGCGCTACAAGCAGATCGGCGGCGAGAAGGTGAAGTTCTCGTTCGAACTCGAGATCTCCCAGACCTTCGACGACGCGGTGAAGATGGCCGACATCTACCGCGAGGACCTGCGCAGCATCGGCGTCGAGTTGACGCTTCGCCAATTCGAGAACGCGACCCACGAGCAGCACCTGCTGGAGCACGAGTTCCAGGCCCACGCGGACGCCGACGAGGTGACGACGGACCCGGATCAGTGGACGATCCGTCTCCACTCGACGAGCTACGACAACGCCCGCAACTACGTCGGCTACAAGAGCGACCGGGTCGACGATCTGCTGGAGCGCGGCCGGCGCGAGTTCGACCCCGAGGCCCGCGCCGCGATCTACCGCGAACTGGCCTACGTCGTCGCCGAGGATCAGCCGTTCACGATGATGTGGAATTACTCCGAGATCCGTGCCTTCAGCAAGCGCCTGCGGGGCATCGAATTCGCGCCCTCCGGCGTCTTCCTGTTCCAGCCGACGCCGCCCCCCGGCAGTGACTGGTGGACCAGCCCTGGCTGGTGGACGCACCGCGACGACGTCGCCGCGTACGCCTCCGGCGGCTGAGGCGTCAGTTGCACACCGGCGAGCCCGTGTAGCGAGCCGCTAGTGCCTTGCATCAGGCGCTCAAGTAAGGCAGACTTGAGGAATGAACGCACAACTGCCAACTCGCTTGCCAGAATCCACGATTACTTCCCGGGGCCAAACGACCCTTCCCAAGCAGGTGCGCGACGCGCTGGAGCTGGAGCCAGGAGACAAGGTGCGGTACTTCATCTTCGACGGAGAAGTGCGCATCGCGCCCGTGCGGCCGATCGAGCGACTGTTCGGAATCCTGAAGTACGACGGACCCCCGGTGAGTCTGGAAGACATCGACCGTGGAATCGCGGAGGGGGCGTGTCGTAGTGCTCTCGGTGACGACTGGGAACCCGAGGTGCCGGAGGGTCAGGACCGCCCTGCGACGGCCGGAGGACGTAGCGGGTGATCTCACTCGATACGAACGTCCTCCTTCGTTTCCTTGTGCCTGATCGGAGGGACCAGGTGGAGGCCGCTCGAAGGCTGCTGGTGGAGGAAATGTCGGTCGGCCGGCCTGGGTTCGTCTCCCGGGAGGTGACTCTGGAGTTGGCGTGGGTGCTGAAGAGCAGCTACGGATTCACACGGGAGCAGATCGCCACGGCGATGAACGATCTGCTTGTTTCGGCCTTCCTGGAGGTCGAGGCGGCTGAGGACGTGGCCGAATCGGCGCGGGAGTATCGCCGTGGTGGCGCCGACTTCGCCGACAGGATGATCGCGGCGGCGGCTCGACGGGCTGGGGCGGTGCCGCTCTACACCTTCGACCGGAAGGCGGCGCGTCTGCCGGGCGTCACTCTGGTGGAGTCTGGCTAGCCCGCTTCTCGTTGGTCCGCGCGTACTCCAGGATGTTCAGCAGGCCGTAGTTGCCCTCGTGGCAGGCGTACTCGAAGATCGCCTGGTCCGATCGCTTCATCTCGACGCGGGCGCTCCAGCGGCGCTCGAAGGACTCCGGGTCGTCGATCGTGTACTCGTAGAGGAGGGTGTCCTCGTCGAAGCGGGTGAAGCGCTCGGTCAGGAGCATGTTGCCGCCCGAGCCCGCGAAGCTGATGCGGGGGTCGAAGTTGCGGGTCTCGACGACCAGGGTCCCGCCGTCCCAGTAGCCGCGCGAATCGCCCTTGAACTGGCGCAGGTGCTCCGGCAGGCGGGGCCGGTCGTCGAGGGGGACGATCCGGGTGTCGTGCACCATCTCGTTGAGTAGCGCCACCGTGTCCGGCGTCACCAGGATGAGCACGTTGTTGTTGTAGCCGCCCGGGTTCATCGGCGGGCCGGCGTTGAAGCCCATCAGGCAGCGTTCCCAGAGGTTGCGGTCCTCGGGACCGGCCGGCGGGCTGGCACGCAGGTCGCGCCGTTTCTGGGCGCGGAGCCGGCCGTCTTCGGTCATCGGCGGGATGCGGCCGTTCGGCGGGTCGAAGATCAGGGACGTGCGGCGTGACTCCTGCACATGGCGTCCGTGGTCGAGCCAGTACGGCGCGTGGACGCTCGGGCTTCGCTTCTGGGCCTCGGCGCGGCGGGCGATCGTGTCGCGTTCGAACTGGGCAGCCTCCTCGACCGTGAAGTACTCCTTGCCGGCGTGCGCCGTCGGTCGCTGGAGCGGGGTCGCGGTGGCGAAGTCCCACAGCCCGTCGATGTCGCCGGGCGGGGTCCAGGTCGAGCCCGCCTGGGCGCAGAGCGGCGCGCCGGACGCCGCGGCCAGCAGCAGGACGGCCGGGGAGAGGTTGCGCTTTCTCCTGGTGGGGGACACCAGCGGTCAGGATAGCGCCTGCACCGCCTCCGTCAACTCGGATGGATGTAGGCTCCGCCGCCCATGCCGCAACCGCTCACTCTCGTCATCGGCAACAAGAACTACTCGTCCTGGTCCCTCAGGCCATGGGCCCTGATGACCGAACTCGGCATCCCGTTCGCTGAACGGATGCTGAAGTTCGACTCGGAGGACTGGGAGGCGAACATCGATCGCCTGTCGCCCACGCGCCTCGTGCCGGTGCTCTGGGAGGGCGAACCGGGCAGTGGCTTCGCCACCTTCGACACCTCGGCGATCGTCGAGCGGCTCGCCGACCTCTATCCGGATCGCGGCATCTGGCCGGCCGATCCGCGGGCCCGGGCCCGCGGCCGGTCTCTGGTCGCGAACTTCCACTCCGGCTACTCGGCGTTGCGATCGGCGATGCCGATGAACATCCGCTCGCACCTCCCGGGCAAGGGGCACGAGCCGGAAGTCATCGCCGAGATCGAACGGCTGACTGCCTTCTGGCGCGACACCCGGGCCGAGTTCGGGACGCGGAGCCCCTACCTGTTCGGCAACTTCTCGGCCGCCGACGCCTGTTTCCTGCCGGTCGCCTCACGGTTCGCGACCTACGAGCCGCCACTGCCGGCGGAGGCACGGGACTACTGTCGCGCTCTGCTCGACACGATGGCGATGCGCCAGTGGAGCACGGCGGCCCGGCTGGAGACGGAGTTCGTGCCCATGGACGAGCCCTACGCCGATCCTCCCTGATCGGCGGTCACGGTAGAACCAGGGGCCCGAGCACCGAGCCCCACAGGGCGATTCCCAGGGCCACTCCGAGCAACGGCGGCATGACGGCCCGCAACCTCCGGCCCCTGGGGAACGCGGTCACGAGGAACCAGTAGCCGAGCACCAGGCAGATGAGGCCGGGCAGAACCGCAAGCGACGCGGGGATTCCCGTGATCGCCGCAAAGTTGGCTTCGTCCTGGTTTCCCCTGAATCCGCCACCAAACAGGTCGATGGCGATGACCGGAATCGCCGCTATGCCTTGCAGCGGAGCGACGAATCCACTTCCGAGAACCAGGGAAAGAGGACCGGGACCGTATCTCCGGACCCAGAGGACGAAGACGATGGCCGTCACGTAGGAGACGATCGGCCCCGCGGCGGCGCTCAACGCCACTTGCCACGGTTCGGCAATTGCGGCCGCGGCCTCGACATCTCCCGCACGCCACAGTCTGCGGAACTCGCTGGAACCGGTCCAACTGACCGAGGCGTACCGCAGGACGTTGTCGGGGAACCCGCACGCGACGTTCACGGCGAAGTGCCCCAGTTCGTGGAGCAGGATCCCGATAGGAGCGGCGATTGCGCCGCCGGCCAACCCAGCCAGCCAGTTGCCGCTTCGCAGCCACTCGCGGAGCGAGATTTGCCCGGTTTCCTGCCGCTCCATGTCCGACACGGCTCCTCCTCAGAGAGCGCTGTCCAGTTCAAGCACGAGAGCGACGATCAGGTCGTGAAGGTGGTTCATCGCGGCCTCACTGACGTGCTCGATGGTGTCGCTGCTCGAGTGAATGATCCGGAAGACCTCGGGCATGAAGCCCTCGCGGAGCCCGGACTCGGGCCCCGAATTCAGGGCGAGCCACATCTGATGTGACGCCGCAGGACCGTTCATGGCGAGCGAGACGTTTGGGATTCCGGCGGCCTGAAAGGAGCGATCGTCGCTCGGGGGATAGCGAGGGAAACTCATGCACATGATCTCGCTCACGGCGCAGGCGACGCGCAGGCTGCGGTAGACCGTGTCGTTTCCCTCGTGGGAGGTCGGCCCGTACATCAACGTGCCGTCGCCGACGACCACGTCGACGTTGACCATGGCGGCGACGCGCGTAGCGCCTTCTGCTTCCACGTAGGCCCGAGAGCCGAGAAGCCCGGCTTCCTCGAGGTCGAAGAGAACGACCCGGACGCGGTGGTTCAGCTCGTGCCGTCGCAGGGTTTCCGCGACCCTGGTCAGGACGACCGACGCCGCGCCGTTGTCCACGGCGCCACCGACGACCGTGCCGTCCTGGAGCCGGACCACGTCGTAGTGCGCACCGACCACGATGTCGCGAGGCCCTTCACCGACGGTGGCGATCAGGTTCTTGCCTGCTTCTCTCGGCTGCCACTCCGTTGCCGTGGCCGGAAACTCCTGTACATGAGGTTCGAGTCCGCGCTCCCGGAACATGCGAAGCAGTTCGGCTCCGCGGTCCACCGTCTCGCGGCCGACGATCAGACCCAGATCGTCCAGCAGGCCGGTGAGCGGGCCCTGCCGCGGTTCCGCTGGGAGCGGCGGGTTTTCCGGGCCGGGGACGGCGATGTTCGAGCAGGCCAGCGCCATGCACGCGCAAAGAACGGCGCATGCCAACCGGCTATGGCGGGCGCGGAGGCCGCCGGGATGCACTGCGGTCGTGAGAACCTCCCGTGTCGCGGGCGTCAGGCGCCCTCGCCGGCGATCACGTCCACCTGGTCCTGCGGGGCGTAGAAGTACGAGCCCGGCCGGAAGTCGTAGCCGAGGTCGCCGAGCAGGCGGCGCTGCCGCGGCGTGCAGCGTTCCAGGACTTCCGGCGTGGGCTCCGGGTCGTAGGTGCGCAGGAACAACTGGCAGTAGTTGTAGAGGATCGTCTTGCGTGCGCGGGGCGACGCGTTGACGGACGGACCGTGCCAGAGCGAGTGCGGAAAGAGGATGCAGTCGCCGGCCTTGCCCTTGAGCTGGACCGCGCCTGGCGTCTTCGGCCCCGGCGCCGGGTAGGGCCGGTCGGGGAACGGCCGCATGTGGCTGCCGGGGAAGACGGTGAAGTTGCCGCAGTCCTCGTCGGTGATGTCGGAGAGCAGGTACATCCCCTTCATCGCCAGCGGCAGGCTGGTTTCGGTGACCCGGATGCGGCGGAGCGCCTCGCCGCCGTCCGTGTGGGTATAGCCGGGCCAGCGCGGGTTGGACGGTCGGACGATCGCCTGGGTCATGCTGAGCACGACGTACGGCCCCATGATGTCCGTGATCAGGTCGAAGACGGGCGACGCGTCCATCAGGTCGAGGAACGCCTGGTCGTAGTGAAGCAGGACCCGGCGGTCCATGAAGCCCTCCGGGTCGCGGTCGACGGCGTGGTCGAGCCAGGCGTAGTGGCCCAGGGGGCCGTCCGGGCTCGGCTCCCAGCCCGGGAGCTGGCGGACACGGTCCAGCTCGGCATCGAAGAACTCGACCTGCTCAGGTGACAGGGCCTGCTCGACGCGGATGTAGCCGTCGATCGCCCACTGTTCGCGTTGCGCCTTGGTCAATCTCTGCATGTCCGGTGTCTCCTGCCGGGTCCCTGGCGGTCTCGGTTCGCTTTCCCTGTTGGAGTCCTGTGGCTTCTGAGGATATGCGGCTCCGTCGGTCGTCGTCACTCGTCGCCTTCGGCGCTGTCCCGGGCCTGCGCTTCGGCGTCCTCGGCGCTCCGTGAGCGTTCCTCGGCGCCGGGATGGCTCGAAGACCACACCGGCACGCCGGCGGTTCCGCCCATCCTCCTCTCCAGACGCCGCAGGATGTCTCCGAGACGGGTTGGCGGTATGCCCGCCCGTCCCAGATAGTCGAAAGCGAAGCGATCGGCGTCGCGCTCGAAGTTGCGGGAGTAGCTCTGGGCGAGCAACCGGTCGGGCGCGAAGATCGACAGCCCCGCGACCGACACGTCGCCCGTGAACGCGGTCCAGACGACCAGCATCGAGGACGTTTGGGCGATGCGCCGCATCACGTGGCGGCCTTCCACATGCCCGAGTTCGTGGGCGAGGACCGCGATGATCTCCTCGTCGTTCTCCGCCAGTTCGACCAGTTCGTCCGTGACGATGACGGTTCCTCCCGGCAGGGCGAAGGCGTTCGCGCCGAGGCGTCTGCCGGTGTAGAAGCGTAGTTCCGTCTCCGTGACTCCGGCGTCTTCCTTCATCTCGGTGAACGCCGCCAGAAGCTCGTTTCGCCGGTTGGGGTCGAGTTCGGAAGGCTCGATGATGTTGAACTGGTCGAAGAGGGTGAGCACGTTGGCGCCGATGACGGCCTCCACCTCGGGAGGCGTCGCGGCCACGACGACGCCGGCGACCATGGGTGCGCCCCACTGGGTGAACGAGTACAGGATCGCGGCAGTAGCGGCCAGCGCCGCCGCGGCTCCGCGCCAGGAGCTGTCGAGCGCGTGGAGCAGGCGTTCGAAACGTCGGCCAGCCGGAAGAGGGTCGCGTTCTGCGCGGGCCCGCATCGCGTCCAGGGAGTCGTTGTCGCGCACCTCGCAGACCGCGCCGTCCGGGAGCAGGAGATGCCGAGGCGTGTTGGCGATGCGGCTGGGAATCCGGACATCCGTGATGTCGTGAACCCGCCGCGACTCGATGCCGACAAGGGCGACGACGACCTTCCGGTCGGGCGTGATCGTCAAGGTCGCCTCGCGAGGCGCCGACGTTCGCCCGTCGAAGAAGCGGCAGGGAACGGCGGTCATATGCCGATCTCCAGGCCGAACTCTCCGGCGGCCTCGGCGCCCGTGGCGCCCAGGCGTTGGGGTTCGCCGGCTTCCACCGTGACCTCGCCGACCGCTTGCATGACCAGGAACTGATCCACGACATAGCGCAGCACGCGGATGCGCGCGAACGGCGCGAACAGGCCGAACGTGCCCACGATCGCGACTGCATTGCTCAGATAGAGCCAGAGCATGGTTCCAAACGAGAGCTGGAGAATGAAGTCGCTGTCGCCGAGTTGCGTGTTGCTCCAGCGGTAGCTGAGCAGGCGCGTGCGGATGTAGACCACGGAGAGCAGGCTCGCCGCGAACACGAACGCCAGCGGCAGGTAGATTGCAGCCGGCGAAGGCTCGGAGGGCTCGCTGCTCAATGTGCTGACGGCGGCGATGCAGGTCAGGAAGAACAGGAACACGCCCGCGACCCAGACCGTGACGTAGACGCCATAGTAGGGCCCGGGTTCACCGTTGAAACGGAACGGTTTGTTGCCGAAGCGGGACTCGTCGACGAGGTAGCGGTCGCGGCCGAAGATTCGGAACGGCCAGGCCAGGCCGAGGGTCACGAAGGAAGCGATCCACGTCAGCGGGTACCAGACGGCCGCGTCCCAGTACCTGCCCTGAAAGTCGAAGGCGATGCCGCGGTACCTGGAGTTCCGAAGCTGGAAAGTGCGGGCCCGGACCACTACCCACGGCACGAGGGGCATCATGACGGCGAGCGCCGCGTAGTAGTACCAGAGCGAGAAGAGGTTGGCGAACCACAGGATCGTCGCCACGATGGCGACCAGGATCCGGCCCCGCAGGATGGCGATCGGGTTCGCCGTGTAGTCGAAGGCGGTGTCGCCAAGCCAGATGTGGCCGTACAGGTAACGACGGGCCCGCACCTTCGCCCAGGCCGAGTAGATGCCCAGGGTCAATAGCGTCAACGCGACGTTGACGATCCAGATGCGGAAGTACTCCCAGCCGTTCGCCGTGAAGCGAAGCCGCCTGGATCGGGTAGCGGTCTCAACTACGCTCTGTTCTGGCAGTTTCGGCGGCGACGCAGGCGAATCGCCGCCCGGATCGACTGGCTCAACGTCGACGCTCATTCCGCGCAGATTACTAGCTGCCGACCGCGGAGGGACGGCCCTGGCGATCGGCGGTCGCCAAGGGACCTGACGATCTGACGTAACTCCTTTGCTGATAGGAGTTTGCGAGAACTTCGCAAACGAGTATGCTGGCTTCCGGAGGTCCCCTCTGCGACGTTCTTCGCCAGTCCCGTTCGGGGTATCATGCCGGCACAGTTTGGGGCAGCGAGCCGCCCTGGCGCCCACCGGCGGAACTCGCGGCGGATGGCCAGCGGAGGATGAGATGAAGGGATCTGCAGCGATCGGCTCGGCAGCTCATGTACGGATGGCTCGCTGCGTGGCCGTTCTGGCGGTTGTCCTGGCGGCGGCGCCGGCCTGGAGCCAGGAGGAGGCCGAGCCCAGCGAACTCGACCGCGTCCTCGCCGCCCACTTCGAGGCGCGCGGCGGGCTGGAGCGTCTTCGCGCCGTCACCGCCGTGCGCGGCGCGGCCACGATGTCCATGCAGGGAATGGAGGCGCTGTTCACGGTGCTCCTGCGGGCGCCGAACCAGGTGCGGATGGACGGCGATTTCGGCGGCATGGCCCTGATTCGGGCCTTCGACGGCGAGCAGGCCTGGGCTCAGCAGCCGGGGGAGATGAAGCCGGTTCTGCTCGAGGGAGGCCTGGCGGCGGTCGCGGCGGCTGACGCCGACGTCAGCGTGCAGGGCCTGGTCGGCCTCCAGGAGCGCGGCTACCGGATTGAACTCGCCGGTCGCGAGGAGATCGAGAGCGGCGAGGCCTGGAAACTCCTCGTCACGGCGCCGAGTGGTGT
Source organism: Acidobacteriota bacterium (assembly GCA_011525365.1). Classification (GTDB taxonomy): domain Bacteria; phylum Acidobacteriota; class Thermoanaerobaculia; order Multivoradales; family Multivoraceae; genus Multivorans. The sequence continues at coordinate 2,599,170 of WTGQ01000002.1, read as the reverse complement.
CGTCCAGCAGGTCTTCATCGGTGTCGAGGACGGCCTGGAGAGGAAGCGCGTGGCACAGGTGGATCTCGGCTTCGGCCTGCAGGAAACGGCCACCCTGTTCGAGGACTTCCGCGAGGTCGACGGCCTGATGATCGCGCACCGCCACACGATGATCAGCCCGATGGGGGAGATGCCGCTCCAGTTCGAGTCCTTCGAGATCAATCCGGAGATCGATCCCGACGTCTTCTTCATGCCGGGCCAGATGGCCGACGCTGCGCTCGGCCTGGACGACGTGCTGGCGCGCTACGGAAGCGCCCGCGGCGGTTCGGCCGCCGAAGTGGAGACGATGAGCGCTGTCGGCACCGCGGTCCTGCTCGGCTTCGAAGTGCCGATGAAGGCGGCATTCGCCCGCCCGAGTTCGTTCCGCATTGACATCGACCTGCAGGGACTGTCGATGATCCTGGCCTACGACGGCGAAACGCCGTGGACCCTGTCGCCGATGCAGGGCGTCGTCGAGCCCGCGCCGCTGGCCCAGGAGACGGTCGGGGCGGCGGAGCTGCTCGGCGAGTTCCTGTGGGGGTTGCTTGCGAGCAGGGAGGAGCGCGGCCTGGACGTGTCGTTCGGGGGTGTCGGGAAGGTCGCGCGCGACGAGACATACCGGCTCGACATCGTCACCGCGGGAGGTGAGGAGCGCACACTCCACCTGGGCGGCGAGGACTTCCTGGAGCGCCAGGTCGTCTTCGACGGGGCGCTGCTGGGTTCCACCGGCGAGATCGCGGTGACGCTCGGCGACTACATGGACGCCGGCGGGCTGATGGTGCCGGGAACGATCCGGATCGCGGTGGAGGGTCAGGTCGCCGCCGAGTTGCGGATCCGGGAGGCCGAAACCGGCGCCGACATCGACCCGGCGTCGTTTACCATGCCCGCTCCCGCCGACCCGGAGACGCCGGGTCCGGCCGCCTAGGAGCTTGCGCATGTTGAATCTGAATACCGCCTCGATGTTCGCCCTGGCGCTGACCGCTTCCGCGGCGTTTGCCGTCTCGGAAGCGGACGAAGCCGACAGCACCGGGCCTGTCGAGGACCCCTCCCTGGCCGAGACGATCGTCGTCACCGCCTCCCGGGCTGAACAGGAGCTTGGCCAGGTGACGTCCAGCGTGTCCGTGCTCTCCGGCGAGGAGCTCCGGACCAGCGCTTCCCTGGCCCTCGACGACACGCTGCGCCGGGTCCCCGGCTTCAGTCTGTTCCGCCGCAACAGCTCGATGGTCGCGCATCCGACGAGTCAGGGCGTCTCGCTTCGCGGCATCGGACCGAGCGGTGTCAGCCGCACCCTGGTGCTGCTCGACGGCCTTCCGCTCAACGATCCGTTCGGCGGCTGGATCTACTGGGGTCGCGTCGGGCGCGAGAGCCTGGACCGGATCGAGGTCGTGCGCGGCGGCGGCTCGAGTCTCTGGGGCAACTCCGCCCTGGGCGGCGTGATCCACCTGGTCACAGCGACTCCGTCGGAATCGGGGCCCGCGTTGAGCCTCTCGGCACTCGCCGGCGACAAGGGCGTGCTCTCGGGCGACGCCTGGTTCGGGCAGGGGTTCGAGAGCGCTTCGTTGACCCTGTCGGCGAGGACCTTCGACATGGACGGCTACCCGGTCGTGCGGAACGATCAGCGCGGGCCGATCGATGTCGACGCGTTCTCCGAGCAGACCAGCGTCGGCGGCCGGCTGACGTTCTCTCCCGGCGAGTCGGTGCAGATCGCCATCAGCGGCGACAACCTCTCGGAGGATCGCGGCAACGGAACGCCGCTCACCGGCAACGACACGGACCTGACTTCGTTCCGCTTGAGCGCGGATGTGGTGAGCGGTCGGGGCGACACCTGGACCCTGCGTGGTTTCACCCACGAGCAGGAGTTCGCGAGCCGGTTCAGCGCCCAGCAGGTCGACCGATCGTCCGAGCGGCCGGCCCTCGACCAGTTCCTGGTCGATTCGGAGGCCACTGGCCTCGGCGCGCAGTGGGAGGGCGAAGTCGGCTCCGGCCTGTGGGTCGCCGGCGCCGAGTGGCGCACCGTCGACGGCGCGACGAACGAGGACTTCTTCTACACGACCCAGTTCAACCGTCGCCGGGTCGCGGGCGGCGACCAGTCGATCACGGGCGCCTACGTGCAGCGCCGGGCAGAGTTCGGCGACCGTCTGACGCTCGAGCTCGGTGCTCGGATCGACCGGTGGCAGACGGGATCGGGAAGCCGACTGGAAACAAACAAGGCCGACGGCTCGATCCGGCGCGACGACATGTTCGACGACCGGGAGGAAACGGCCGCGTCGCCGCGGATCGGCTTCCTCTACGCACTCGACCTCGGCTGGAGCCTGCGCGGCTCGGTGTACGGGTCGTTCAGGGCGCCGACCGTCAACGAGCTGTACCGTCCGTTCCGGGTCCGCAACGACATCACGGAAGCGAACGAGGCGCTCGAACCGGAGCGGCTCTCCGGCATCGAGTTCGGCGCGGTGCGCTACCAGGGCGGTTCCAGGCTGTCCCTGAACGCCTTCGTCAACCGGGTAGAGAACCCGATCGCCAATGTGACGCTCGCTTCGATTCCGAGCAGCCGCTTCTTCGCGCCCTGCGGCTTCGTGCCCGGCGGCGGGTCCTGCCGGCAACGGTTGAACCTGGACCGTACCCGCATCCAGGGCCTCGAGGCGGAGCTGCGCCAGCGGCTCGGCGACGACTGGCGGCTCGATCTGTCCTACCTCTACAGCAACGCCGAGGTCGACAGCGCGGCCGAGTTCCCGGAACTCGAGGGGAAACGACTGGCGCAGACGCCCGAGCAGTCGGCGAGCCTCGGCCTCGAGTACTCGAATCCCGAAGTGCTCCAGGCTCGCCTGGGACTCCGCTTCGTCGGCGAGCAGTACGAGGACGATCTGAACACCAGGCCGCTGTCCAGCTTCGCCGTCGTGGACCTGAGCGCCGCCCGCGCCATTTCCAGCCGTTGGCAGGTGTTCGCCGGTTTCGAGAACCTGCTCGACGAGGAAGTGCAGGTCGGCATCTCCGGCACCGGTCTGGTCACGATCGGCGCGCCCCGCATGGTGCACGTGGGAGTGCGCCACGTTCTGAACCCCTGAACCGAAAGGGACAGCCTTGGCGAAACGCGTCACAGCCGAGACCCTCTCCCGCCGCCAGCGGGAGATCTCGGTTTCGGAGTTCTTCGCTAAGAACCGCCACCTGCTCGGCTTCGATTCCCTTCGCAAGGCGCTCCTGACGACCGTCAAGGAGGCGGTGGACAACTCGCTCGACGCCTGCGAGGAGGCGGGCATCCTGCCCGAGATCTGGGTCGAACTCGAGGCGGCCGAAGGGGACAACCGGTACGTCGTCCGTGTGACCGACAACGGTCCGGGGATCGTCGAGACGCAGGCGCCGAGGATCTTCGGGCAACTGCTCTACGGGTCGAAGTTCCACAGTCTGAAGCAGAGCCGCGGCCAGCAGGGGATCGGCATCTCGGCGGCGGCGATGTACGGCCAGTTGACGACCGGCAAGCCGGTTTCGATCGTGTCGCGGACCGGCCGCCGGTCGTCCGCCTATGCGATGCAGGTCGTCATCGACACGAACACGAACAAGCCGAAGGCGGTCGGGAAGAAGAAGCTCGACGAATGGCACCTCGACCACGGCACGCGGGTCGAGCTGGAGCTCCAGGCGCAGTACCTGAAGGGCCGCCAGTCGGTGGAGGAGTTCCTGCACCAGGTGGCGGTGGCGAACCCCCACGCGACGCTGCACTACCGGGATCCGCGCGGCGAGGAGACGGACTACGTCCGGGGCGTCCAGTCGAACCCGGTGGCGCCGAGCGAGATCAAGCCGCATCCGCACGGCGTCGAACTCGGCGTGCTGATGAAGATGCTGCAGTCGACCCGGCACGGGACGATCAGCCAGTGCCTGTCCCGGGACTTCAGCCGGGTGTCGCCGCAGATGGCGGTGGGGCTCGCCAAACGGGCCGGGATCGATCCGAAGGCGCGGCCGAACACGGTCGTGCGCAAGGCCGCCGACCAGCTCTACCAGGCGCTGAACGACTCTGCGACGCGCATCCGGCCGCCGTCGACCGACTGCCTGTCGCCGATCGGCGTGCAGGAGCTGCTGGCCGGCCTGACCCGGGGTATCCGTGCGGAGTTCTATGGGGTCGAGACCCGCCGGCCGGCGGTCTACCGCGGCAATCCGTTCCAGGTGGAGGTCGGCCTGGCCTGGGGCGGCGACCTGCCCGCCGACGACCTGGCCAAGGTGTTGCGGTTCGCGAACCGCGTTCCACTGCAGTATCTCGCCGGCTCCTGCTGCATCACCAAGGCGGTGATGGACGTCTCCTGGCGCAACTACGGCCTGACCCAGTCGCGCGGCGCGCTGCCGTCGGGTCCGCTGATCGTGCTCGTCCATCTCGCCTCCGTCTGGGTTCCCTTCAGTTCCGAGAGCAAGGTCGCGGTGGCGGACTACGACGAGATCCGCAAGGAGATCAAGCTCGCCGTGCAGACCTGCGGGCGCCGGCTCGGCCAGTACGTCAAGCGCAAGGCGCGGGCCAGGAGCGAGGCCCGTCGCCGGGAGGTGTTCAACCTCTACATCGAGGAGGTCGTCAACTCGGTGGAGGCGATCACCGGCAAGGACCAGAAGCTGTTCCGCGATCGACTGCTCGCGATCAGCCGAAAGAAGACGGAACTGGCGGGGATGCTCGAGGAGCAGGACGCGCCCAGCGACGAGCTGGAAGCCTGCGAGAACGTCCTCGTCGTCGATCCGAACGCCGAACCGCCTGTTGCCGAAGACGCCGAAGTGGCGGCCGCTGAGCACTTGCCGCCGCCGCTGCCCGCGGAAGCCGAGCGCGATCCCGGGTCGCAGTTGGAGCTGGTGTGACGACTGACCGGCTGAAGATCCCGGCCAGCCTCGACGCGAAGGCCAAGATCGAGCACCTGGCGAAGAAGACGATCGCGATGGCGCGCCGCGAGGTCGATCCCTACGTCGACATCCCGTCGCGCACGCTCTCGAACGTCACCTTCTCGAAGCGCAAGAAGATCATCGAGATGGGCGACGCGACCCAGCGCCGATCGCTCTTCAACCTGAACCAGGCGCGCAAGTACATGCAGACGCTGCTGGTCGCCCGCGGCTGCTCCCAGCTCTTGGACGAGCAGAAGACGACCAGCATCCGCGACCTCTACTACATGAGCAAGCACACCCTGGCCGACGGCAAGGAGAACACCTTCGAGGGCCAGGAGGAATCGGACCCGATCATCGAGGACCTCGAGGTCACCCTGGGCGCGTTGCGCGAGGAACTCCACCTGTTCGCGGCCAAGCGCGGCTCCGTCGTCGGTCCGCTCACCCTGGTCGACGCCGGCGACGTGATCGATCTCTCCCGGATGGGCTCAGGCGGCTGGTCGGTTCCCGGCATCGTCGAACCGGACACGATCCGCTTCGTCGGCCACGGCGCGAAGTTCATCCTCCTGGTGGAGAAGGAGGCGGTCTGGGCGCGGCTCAACGAGGACAAGTTCTGGAAGCGGCATAGCTGCATCCTGGTGACCGGCCAGGGACAGCCGCCGCGGGGCGTGCGGCGTCTCCTCTACCGCATGGTCCACGAACTGGATCTGCCGCTGTACGTCTTCGTCGACAACGACCCCTGGGGCTACTACATCCACTCCGTGGTCAAGCAGGGATCCATCGGCCTCGCCTTCGAGTCCAGGCGGATGGCCGTTCCCAAGGCCCGCTTCATCGGCCTGTCGAGCTTCGACCCCGCGGCCTACGACCTCTCCGAGGACGTCAGCATCCGACTGAACGACCAGGACCGCTCCCGCGCGAAGGAGATCCTGAACTACGAGTGGTTCAAGGCGAAGTCCTGGCAGAAAGAGATCAAGAACATGCTCGGCGCCGGCGTCAAGTGGGAACTCGAGGCCCTCTCGAGCAAGGGCCTCTCCTTCGTCACCGAGGAGTTCCTGCCGAAGAAGATCGCCGACCGCGACTGGATCTAGCGCCTCCCTACCACTCTCCCAACTCGACCTCGGGCGTCTCCGGCAGCTCCTCCGCAAGCAGCCAGCGCGCGAAGAGAACGCCCTCGTTGTAGCCGGCGGTGCTGATCCAGTTCTTCGGCGCCTCCCGGTGGCTCAGGTAGATGACGTAGCTACCGTCCGGCTCGGCGACCGCGCTCTGCTTGTTGACGCAGACCGGGAAGTCCTCGTAGTTCATCGACTGCATCAGGTAGTTCCACGTCTGGAGGCCCCAGTAGCACGCCTCCGGTGACCGGAAACGCACCTTCAGATACTCGTGCTCCCGCAGCCGGAAACGGCAGAAGCAGTAGATGTTGTCGACGGTCCCCCAGCCGCCCTGCTCCGGGTCGAACTCCCACGGCTCGCAGAATTCGTTGAACGGCAGGTGGACCGGCAGCGGCGCGATCCAGGTCGTGCACATGAAGAACATCGCCATGCTGCGGATGCGCCGCGCCAGCTCGGCGTCGTCCAGCGGCAGCGCGGGCGGCTGCGGCGAAGCGTTCTCGATACTGAGGACGCTCTCCCGCGCCGTCGCGCGGTCGAGGAAGTACTCGCGCGTGAAGAGCGAAACCGAGTCGGGGTCGATCCGGAACTCGTTCGGACCCTTCGGATCGGGCGTCAGCTTGATCTCGAACGACCCGTCGTCCTCGAACGCGATGTCGCGGTGGTTGACGTTGAGCGTCACCCGGTCCGCCAGTTCGCCGTTGGGATCGCCGCCGTAGAGGCAGAAACTCAGGTAGCAACTGCCGAAGTGCCGCCCGCGGATGACGTACTCCTGGTCTCCCCGGACCTGGGAGAAGTAGTAGACCGAGTCCACGTTGTCGCCGTAGAGCTTGCGGGTCCCGTCGGTGAGCCGCACGAGCCGGGGCCGTAAGGGGTTGTTGTGGAGGTAGAAGTCGACGGTTATCTGCATCAGGTGGAACAGGTGCTGGTAGCCGTCCACGTGGCCCTGGTGGTCGAGTTCCTTTTCGGGGTCGAGGAACGTCTGCTCGGCGTTGCGGATCACTTCCAGGAACTCGTGCAGCGCCTGCCGGCTCTCGAAGTCGCTGTCGCTCATCGCTGTGTCTCCAGGAAGTTGAGATAGTGGGCGTACTCGTTCTCGATCTCGGCCCGTGTCGTGCCCATCCGGTCCAGCGAGTACTCGTGGACGCCGTGCTTTCCCCGGCGCTCCTGCTGCAGGAATCGCTCCATGCGGAGCCGGTCCTCCGGCCGGAGGTCCCAGCCGAAGCGGGCGTAGATCGCGTCGACGACCGACATCTGGTCCTCGACGAAGTCGTCGAAGAAGACGTCGACCATCTGTTCCTCGCGGTCGAGCTCCCGGCGGTCGTGCAGGAACCGGGCGAAGTAGTCGGCCCAGGTCAGGAGTTGCTCACGCGCGGTTCGCGGCGTGTCCTCGTGGTCCGAGTAGAACGACCGCATCGACGAAATCAGGCTCCCGACCGACGGCACGACGTCGACCGGGTGACGATGGGTCACGATGACCCGGGCATCGGGATAGACCTCGAAGAGAGGCCGCAGCCGCATCAGGTGGACGGGCGACTTCATCAGCCAGCGACGGGAGGGAACGCCGCCTGACTGCAGGAACTGGAGGAAGCGCCGGTGCCAGCGCAGGTTCTCGATCTGGTCGACCTTCGCGAACCAGTCGAGGTACTCCGGCAGCCAGGCCATGGCGACGTACTGGAAGCTCGTGAAGTTGAGCGCCGTGATGCCGACGCATTCCTGCGGCGAGTCGGCCGTCATGTAGTGCTTGCGGCGGAAGTCGGGCACGAGCCGGAAGATCTGGTCGAACTCGCGCCGTACGGTCTCGATCCGATCATTGTCCTCGTAGTCGTCCGGATTCGGCGCCGGGTGGGGCAGGAGGCACTCCCAGGACAGTGGCGCCCGGTGGTCCCGGTCCAGGTGCAGCAGGGCGTGGAGGATTGTCGTCCCGCTCCTGGGCATGCCGACGATGAAGACCGGCGCGCGGACCTCTTCGTCGCCGATCTCCGGGTGTTCAGTGAGCGCTCGCTCGACCCGGGAACGCGAGTCGGCCGAACGCTGCACGGTGCCGCGCGCGGCCAGCCGTCCGAACGTGCTCAACCGCGCGTGCGTCTCGAGCCCGTGCACGAGACGCTCGACGCCCTCGCGGAACATCGGATCGCGCACCTCGAAGCCGCTGGCCCGGCGCGCGTTCTCCAGGATCCGCTCGGGAGACAGCCGGAAAGGCCTCAGTCCGCATCGGCGGGCAGCCGCTCCGGCACGGTTGACGACCTTGAGCGCGACCGGCTGCCGGATCCGGATCGACGGATTCGCCAAGCTCAGGTCAGCTTCTTCAGCTTGGCGGCGATCGACATGTCGCCCTTGACCTTGATCTTGCCGGACGCCACCGCCATGAACGGCTTGATCTCCTTGCGCTGCAGCTTGCCGAACGTGTCGAGCGACATCCGCACCGTGCAGTCGGTCTCGACCTCCTGGCCGGACACCTTCGAGACCACGTTCTCCTCACCCGTCCCGTCGATCAGCATCTGCTCCTCGTCCAGCAGGAACAGCAGCCTCTTCCCAAGGGGATCGATACCCCCCGCCTTCACCGCCATATCGGCTACGAACTCGTCGATCGTCATCACAAGCTCCTGGTCGTGGAACCCGCGAACCCTAACCCACGCTGAGTTGGCGCCGCTGGCTAGTTCGACGCCGCGGCCGCAGCCGGAAACGCCTTCAGCACCTCCCGCGTCATGTCCCAGCGGTCGAAACCCTGCCGGCCCCAGTCGAGGCCGCGGCGGACGATGACCAGGTCGTGAGAGGGGACGATGACGACGTACTGGCCGCGGTTGCCGGCCGTGGAGTAGGCGTCTTTGGGGACGTCCCCACGTTCGTCGGGGACGAGCCAGAACTGGCCGCCGTAGAAGTTGCCGCGTTCGGCGGTCGAGGGGGCCGGGGTGCGGACGAAGTCGATCCACTCCTTGGAGATGAGGCGTTCGCCGTTCCAGAGGCCGTTCTGGAGGTAGAGGAGGCCGAAACGCGCAAGGTCGCGGGCGCTGGTGTAGACCTGACTGCTGAGGATGAAGTCGCCGAAGCGGTCGGTGCTGAGCAGGGTGTTCCGCATGCCGATCCGGTCGAGCAGACGCTTGCGGGGGAACTCGTGGTACTTCTTCTCGCTGCCGAGGGCGCGCTTCATCGCGTAGACGGCGAGCAGGGTGTCGTAGTTCTCGTAGTCCCAGTTGGCGCCCGGCTCGCGGATCAGGGCGCGGCGGCGGGCGCCTTCGACGGAGCTGGCGCCGGCCCAGTAGGACATGCCGGAGCCGACGGCGTACTCCTGCCCGCCGTTGTCGACGGTCTGCAGTCCGCTCGACATGTTCAGCGCGTGACGGAGCGTGATCGCGGAGCGCGGGTCGGTCTCCGCCGCGGCGGCTTCCTCGGGAAGGAAGTCGAAGCCGAGCGGTTCGTCGAGAGCCAGCTTGCCGTCGTCGACCAGCATGCCGATCAGGGTCGAGGCGATGCTCTTCGCGGTCGACCAGGTGCGCGTGCGCGTCGTCAGGTCGACGCCGTCGGCGTAGCGCTCGTGGACGATCTCGCCGAGATGCACGACGAGCAGGCTGAGCGTGACCTGGTGCGGCGACTCGCGGTCGAAGGCCCAGTCGGAGGCGGCCTGGAGCGCGGCAGCGTCGACATCAGCCGGCAGTGAGAGCGGACCGGTCTTGTCGCCGTCGGGCCACGGGATCTTCGCCGCGTCGCCGGCCGGCGGCGGCATCTCGATGGCAGGCAGGTGGTCGATGTCGCCCAGCGTCTGGTCCGGCGCCATGACGACACAGCCGATGCCCTGGCGGAAGGCGGCCCGCATCCTGGGCACGCCGTGGCCCGAGCCGATCGTCACGGCCTTGCGTGCCCAATCGACCTCGTAGTCGCCACCCTTCGCGGTTCCGACCGGTTCCGGGAGGTAGGCCAGCTCCTGGGCGAACACCTGCTCGAGGGTCCGGTTCGAGGTGAACAGCCCGTTGCACATGAAGATCGCCTGCTGGCCCAGGCGGACCATCTGCCGCTGCGGCCGCCAGTAGTCGTAGGTCTCCTCCTGCTGGGCAACGGCGGGGAGAGCAGTCAGCAGGATGGAGGCCACCAGGGCGAGACACGGGGACTTCATGGATTGCGATCCTCCTTCAACTCAAAGTAGCAGCACCGTCCCGAGCGCCCAGCCAGTACAGGTTTTGGCGGCCCCCAGGTCCGTCTGAACGGTAGCGGGCAACTTCGGCCAGCGGGAGGCCAGAGACCAGACGATCGAGTTCCGGCTCGCCGGTGTGGTGGCAGTACCGGCGGGCTTGAGAGTCGCCCGGCCCCCAGCGCAGCAGGTGATCTCCAGGCTCGAGTTCCGCCGGGTCGACGCCGGCTTCCGAGGCCCAGTCGAGCCGGCGGCGCTCGAAACCGGGGTCGTCCGCGAACTGCCAGCAGGTGAGGGCGAGGAGGCCGCCGGGCGCCACGGCCGATGCGGCGCGTTCGAGGGTGCGGCGGCGCGTGTCGAACCCCGGGAGGTGGTGGAGAACGCCGAAGAGGGTGACGAGGTCAACCGTCGCTTCGTCGAGGGCGCAGTTCTCGATGTCGTCGACCTCGAACCGGATGCGGTCGAGGTCGGCGGTGGCCGCTCGGGCGTGGTCGACCAGCTCGCTGCTGAGGTCGATGCCTTGATAGGTGAACGGAGTGTGCCCAAGGAGTTCGGGCTTCCGCGTTAGAAACAGGGCGAAGCGACCGTTGCCGCAGCCGAGGTCGAGGACACGTAGCGGGCGGCCAGTGGGGGACACTGCCGTCTCGACAACCCGCTGCCAGCCCGGCCAGCCGCCCGGGTGGCGGGTGCGGTCGAACTCGGCCGCGTGGCGGCTGTAGAAGTCGCTGTTGATTCGGCGAAGGGCGGCTTGGGTCGACGGGCCCATGGGGAAGGGGAGTATGGCTGTATTGCCTCGCCGCTTCGCGGCGTCGGCCCGGATGCCGGCCAGAGGGCCGGCGCACCGGCAGGTTGGTTGAGCGCTACGGTGTGCCCAGGCTGAGCCCGCCGTCGACTGCGAGCAGGGCTCCGGTGATCCAGTCGTTCGCCGGGTCGCACAGGAAGACGACGGCGCGGGCAACGTCGTCCGGCTCGCCGACGCGGCCCAGCGGCACCTGGCCGCCGAAGCCGTCGAGAAAGGCGGCGGCCTCGTCCGGCGGCATGATCGTCTCGAAGATCGGGGTGCGCACGACCCCGGGAAGCACCGCGTTGACGCGAATCCGGTCGCCGGCAAGCTCGGCCGCGAGGCCGCGGGTCAGCGCGTCGACGCCGGCCTTCGCGGCCGTGTAGACGGAGCAGTTGGCGAGCGGCGATTGGGTGAGCGACGACGAGATGTTGACGATCGAGGCCCCGCCGCGACCCGCGCGGAGATGGGGGATCGCGGCCCGGGTCGCGAACAGCACGCCCTTCAGGTCGACGTCGACGACGAGGTCGACCGGGTCGGGTTCGGCTTCGTCGCCCTCGTCGGCGAGCGGACCGGCGCGGTAGACGCCTGCGCAGTTGACCAGGATGTCCAGCCCGTCGAGTTCGCGTGCCGCTTCTTCCACCATCTGCCGCGCGCCGTCCGCACTCGAGACGTCGCCGGCGACGGCGACGGCGCGAAGGCCGAGCGCGCGCAGGTCGGCGGCGGCGGCTTCCACGACCTCCCGGCGGCGGCCGCCGAGGGCGATGCCGCATCCGCCCCGGCCGAGGGCGCGGGTGATTGCCAGTCCGATGCCGCTGCCGCCGCCCGTGACCAGGGCAGCCCGCCCCTCGAACGGTGTCCCGGTGGCCGTCTCGCCGGCCGTGGTCGTCATCGCCTCGTTGCCCGCAAGTGCCCGGTGCCGCCGTAGTAGGTTCCCGTCATGGCGGCGACAATAGCCCCGAAGCGTTTCTCGTTCGAGCCCGAAGAGCACGCGGCGGAGCTCGACGCGATCATCGGCGCCATCGAGAGTGCGTCACGCTTCGGGGAGCGTGATCTCGAGGAACTGCTGCGTCGCCACCCGAAGAACGGCAGGGGTTTCTTCTCGAAGAGCGAGTTGATCCGCGGCTACCGCGCGCTCCGGCCCGGTTCGGCGGGCGAGCAGGCGTTCGTCGAGCGGGTGCGGATGAAGCCGGTTCGCACCAGGAGCGGCGTGGCGCCGGTGACCGTGCTGACCAAGCCCTACCCCTGCCCGGGCCGGTGCATCTTCTGCCCCAGCGACGTGCGGATGCCGAAGAGCTACCTGTCGTCCGAGCCCGGCGCCCAGCGGGCCGCCGAACACCAGTTCGATCCCTACCGGCAGACCTTCTCCCGCCTCCGCTCCTATCGCCACACCGGGCATCCGGTCGACAAGGTGGAGTTGATCGTCCTCGGCGGCACCTGGTCGAGCTACCCGGAGGGCTACCAGGTCTGGTTCATCCTGCGCTGTCTGGAGGCGATGAATGAGTTCTTCGACCTGTCGTCCGGGCCGGGGGCGGATCCGTTGCTGACCTTCGATCCCGCGGTGGACTACCGGCAGCTCGAGGAGACGGTGCGGGGCGCTGAGGTCGACTCGTCGGACGCGGCAGCCGGCCGCAGCTACAACCAGGTCGTTTCCGACTGGACCGCCGTCCATCCGCGGGCGGCGGCGGAGGCGCGCGAGCAGAACGCGGACTGGGCCGACCTGCTGGCGGCGCAGCGGGAGAACGAGACCTCGCCGGTCCGCTGCGTCGGGTTGTCGCTCGAAACCCGGCCCGACCGGCTCGACGCGGCGGAGGCGCTGCGCATGCGGCGGCTCGGGGCGACGAAGGTCCAGATCGGCATCCAGAGCATGGACGACGACGTTCTGGCGCTGAACGGCCGAGGCCACGACACGGCCCGGTCCCAGCGCGCCGTGCGCCTCCTGCGCCAGGCCGGCTTCAAGATCCAGGCGCACTGGATGCCGAATCTCCACGGATCGACGCCGGCCAGGGACCGGGAGGACTTCGACCGGCTGTTCGCGGATCCCGACGTGCGGCCGGACGAACTCAAGGTCTATCCGTGCTCCCTGATCGAGAGCGCGGAACTGATGGCGTACCACCGACGCGGCGAGTGGCGTCCGTACGAGGCGGACGAGTTGCTCGACGTGCTCGTCCACGGTCTGGGCGGAGCGCCGCGCTACTGCCGCCTCAGCAGGGTGATTCGCGACATTCCCGGCACCGACATCGTGACCGGCAACCGCACGACGAACCTGCGTCAGGTGGCCGAGGCCGAAGCGTCGGCGCGCGGCGTCCGCTGCCGGGACATCCGCGCCCGCGAGGTCGGCGGCCGGCAGGTCGATCCTCGCCGGCTTCGCCTGCGGCGCACGGACTACGAAGCGTCAGGCGGCCGGGAGACGTTCCTCGAGTTCGTGACCGCGGAGGACCGGATCGCGGGGTTCCTGCGGCTTCGCCTACCCGGGCCGGCCGGCATGGACGGAGTCTCCATCCCGGAGCTGGCGGACAGGGCGATCATCCGCGAGGTTCACGTCTACGGAGCGGTCGTCGGCCTGGGCGCGCGGGACGAGGGACGGTCGCAGCACGTCGGCCTCGGCCGGCGCCTGATCGCCGAGGCGCTGGACATCGCGGCCGGCGCCGGGTTTGGTCAGGTCGCCGTCATCTCCTCGGTCGGCACCCGCGAGTACTACCGCCGGCTCGGCTTCGAGGACGGCGAGCTGTACCAGCACCGGTCGTCGCGCGAGCCGCTGGAGGCGCCGACGTGAGCGCTCTGACGACCGACCTCTACCAGTTGACGATGGCCCAGGGGTACTGGCGGCACGGTCGCCATCTGGACCGGGCCAGCTTCTACCTGTCGATTCGCCATACCCCGTTCGACGGCGGCTTCGCCGTCGCGGCCGGACTTGAGCAGGTCGTGGAGTTTCTCCTCGATCTTCGCTTCGAGGCCGAGGACGTGGAGTATCTGCGAAGCCTTGCCGGAAGCGACGGCCGAGCCCTGTTCGGCCGGGACTTCCTGGAGGTGCTGCCGACACTCGACCTCTCCGTCTCGCTGGCGGCCGTGCCGGAAGGCACGGCCGTCTTCGCGAGGGAACCGCTGCTCCGAATCGAGGCGCCGCTGCTGGTCGGCCAGTTGATCGAGACGCCCGTGCTCAACATCTTCAACTTTCAGACGCTGGTGGCGACGAAGGCAGCCCGGCTTTGTCACATCGCCGCGCCGGGTCAGCCGGTGCTGGAGTTCGGTTTGCGACGGGCGCAGGGCTTCGACGGCGGTTTGAGCGCCAGCCGCGCGGCCTACGTCGGCGGCTGCTTCGCGACGTCGAACGTCGAGGCGGGACAGCGCTTCGGCATTCCGGTGCGGGGCACCCACGCCCACAGTTGGGTCCAGGCCTTCGACTCGGAACCCGAGGCGTTCGACGCGTTCGCCGAAACGATGCCGAACAACTGCGTTCTCCTGGTCGATACCTACGACGTGGAGCGAGGGATCGAGCACGCGATCGCCACCGCGCGCGCGCTCGAGCGGCGCGGCCAGCGGCTGCTCGGCATCCGCCTCGACTCGGGCGACCTGCTGCTGCAGAGCCGCGCGGCGCGGCGGCGGCTCAACGAGGCCGGGCTCGAGGACGTCGCCATCGTCGTCAGCGACAACCTCGACGAAAAGAAGATTCTGGCGTTGCGGCGGGCGGGCGCGGCAATCGACATCTGGGGCGTCGGCACCGCACTGGTCACGGCGGCGGGCGCGGGTGCGCTGGGGGGCGTCTACAAGCTGTCGGCGATCCGGCGGAGCGGCGAGGAAGCGTGGCGGCCGGTGTTCAAGTTCGGGGCCGGGGTCGGCAAGGCCTCCCTGCCGGGACGCCTGCAGGTGCGGCGCTACCGAGATGCGGCCGGGGCTTTGGAGCGGGACGTGATCCACGCGCTCGACGAGGGCGGGGAGGCCTCGGGCCTGGACGATCCAGGGGGCCGCGATCTGCTCGTGCCGGTGCTGGAGGACGGCCTGCTGATCGAGCCGCTGCCGGCGCTCGACGCCGCTCGTGAGACGGCGGGGCGCGAGGTGGCCTCACTGCCGCCGGCGTTGCAGGACCTCGAGGCACACGGGCCGGCGCCGGTCGAGGTCACGGCGAGCCTGATGGAGCAGTGCGACCGGCTGGCGGCCTCGCACGCGCCGCCCGCCCGCTCGGCCTGAACCGCCGGGGAACGGCGCTTCGGCGGCCGGTCGTTCATAATCCCGCATGGCCGCAAGGTTAGACAGGTCAGCAGTTCGGCGTTTCGACGACCTCTACGAGCACGGCTTCGCCCGGGTCGCGGCGTGTCTGCCGCAGGTCGAGATCGCCGATCCGGCCACGAACCTGGAGCGCACTCTCGACCTGGCCCGGAGCGCGGACCGGGACGGCGCCGTCGCCGCCGTCTTCCCCGAACTCAACCTGAGCGGCTACTCGCTGGACGACCTGTTTCACCAGTCGGCGGTGCTCGACGGATCGCGCGCGGCGCTGCTGGCCCTGGCGGAGGCCTCCCGGGAACTGCGTCCGGTGCTGATCGTCGGACTGCCGCTTCAGGCCGACGGCGCCGTGTTCAACGTCGCGGCGGTGGTGCATGGCGGCCGCATTGCCGGTGTCGTGCCCAAGGTCTACCTCCCGAACTACCGCGAGTACTACGAGAAGCGCTACTTCGCCGCGGCCGAGTCGCGGCGGTCGGACTTCGTGTCCCTGGGCGACGAGGACGTGCCCTTCGGCGAGGATCTCCTGTTCGACGTTGGCCCCGTTCCGGGCTTCCGCTTCCACGTCGAGATCTGCGAGGACCTGTGGTCGCCGCTGCCGCCGAGCACCCGGGGCGCCATGGCCGGCGCCACCGTGCTCTTCAACCTGTCGGCGAGCAACGTGACGATCGGCAAGGCGGACTACCGGCGGCTGCTGTGCGCGTCGCAGTCGGGCCGGTCGATCGCAGCCTACGTCTACGCCGGAGCGGGCGCCGGGGAGTCGACGACCGATCTGGCCTGGGACAGCCACGGCCTGATCTGTGAGAACGGCGAGCGGCTGGCCGAGTCCGAGCGTTTCAGCCAGGAACCCCAGACGATCGCCGCCGACATCGACCTCGAGCGCCTCTCGCAGGAGCGGCTGCGGATGTCGACATTCCGGGACGCAGTGCGCCGGGAGTCCTTCGCCGGCGAGTTCCGGCACGTAGCGGTGACGGTGGAGCGGCCATCAGGCCCCGTGGCGCTACGGCGGGAGATCCCGCGCCTGCCTTACGTGCCGGCGGACAGCGCGGAGCGGGACGAGCGCTGCGCGGAAGCCTTCGACATCCAGGTCTCCGGGCTGGTTCAGCGGCTGCGGGCCACCGGTCTCGAGAAGGTGGTCATCGGCGTCTCCGGCGGACTCGATTCGAGCCACGCCCTGATCGTCTGCGTGCGGGCCTTCGCGCGGCTCGGGCTGCCGGCGTCGAACATCCTCGCCTACACGCTGCCGGGCTTCGGCACCTCGACCCGCACCTACGACAACGCGAACCGGCTGATGGAGGCGCTCGGTGTCACCGCGTCCGAGATCGACATCCGGCCGCCGAGCGAAGAGATGCTCAAGGCGATCGATCATCCGTACGGGCGTGGCGATCGCGGCGACGGGGTCTACGACTCCACCTTCGAGAACGTCCAGGCCGGCGAGCGCACGGCCCACCTGTTCCGGCTCGCGAACCTCCACCGGGGCCTGGTCATCGGCACCGGCGATCTCTCGGAACTGGCGCTGGGCTGGTGCACCTACGGCGTCGGCGACCAGATGGCCCACTACAGCGTGAACTCCTCGGTGCCGAAGACACTGATCCAGCACCTGATCCGCTGGGAGGTCGAGCGCGGCGAGTTCGGCGCCGCCGCCAGCGAGACCCTGCAGTCGATCGTCGACACGGAGATCTCGCCGGAACTGGTGCCGCCGGAGGATGGCGAGGAGGACGGCAACGGCGAGCCGGCGCAGTCGACCGAGGAGGCGATCGGGCCGTTCGAACTCCAGGACTTCCACCTCTACTACCTGAGCCGCTACGGCTACCGGCCGAGCCGGGTCGCCTACCTGGCCCACCAGGCCTGGGGAGACCGGAACCGGGGCGCCTGGCTCGACACGATTCCCGACGCCGAGCGCGGCGAGTACTCGCTGGCCGAGATCAAGCACTGGCTGGAGGTGTTCCTGGTCCGCTTCTTCGGCACCAGCCAGTTCAAGCGGTCGGCGCTGCCGAACGGACCGAAGGTGGGTTCGGGCGGGTCGTTGTCGCCGCGTGGCGACTGGCGCGCGCCATCGGACGGCGGACCCGCGGTCTGGGTGGAGGAGTTGCGGCGCAACGTTCCGTAGGCGGTCAGCTCCAGTCCGAGGCGTCGTCCTCCGAACTCGCGACGTGGACTCCGGCCTCCCGCCAGCGCTTCATTGAGGCTTCGACCTCGGGTGTGAAGTCGGCGAGGAACTCGCCGGGCGTCGCGGGGTCGGGCACGGCGACCGCCGACATGCAGTCGGCCAGCACGTGCAGCCGGCTTGCCGGGACGCCGCGGGACTGCATCTCGGCCAGCAGGTCGTCGACGGTGTAGCGGACGCAGTGGCTCGCGGCCTGACCGGCGACGATCACGGCGTCGGCGCCAAGCAGCCGGTCGATCAACGCCTGGTTGCGCCGATCGAGTTCCTCGCCGTCGTGGCGGATCAGCACCTCAGGCGCGAGGACGGAGTAGTACTCGGTCAGGGGGTTTGTGCCCTTGATCAGGATCGGCGTCTCGGCGCCGCGGGCGTAGCTGAAGAACAACCGGGCTTCCTGGACCGCGCCGACCAGGCCGTGACCCTCGCTGCCGAGGAAGCAGTGCGGCGGCCACAGGTAGAGGCGGTACTTCCCGGTCGCCTCGAGTCTTTGGCAGTAGTCCAGGGCCTGGCGCCTGAGCCATTCCGCGGTGCCGTCGCCGAACCAGCCGGCGAGAGCCGGGTTGGGGACCGCCTTGCCGGCTTCGACCTCGGATGCGAGCACTTCGCGGTAGCCGTCGAGCTGCCTGCCCGAGCCGTCGACCCAGAAGGACGAGAAGAAGATCTGCTGCGGCGTGTGGCTGTCGAGGCTGGATGCGATC
Source organism: Acidobacteriota bacterium (assembly GCA_011525365.1). Classification (GTDB taxonomy): domain Bacteria; phylum Acidobacteriota; class Thermoanaerobaculia; order Multivoradales; family Multivoraceae; genus Multivorans. Next base: position 2,581,217 of record WTGQ01000002.1, on the reverse strand, counting down.
TCGGTCAGGTTGCCGAGGTTGCGGTAGATGAAGCGGACCACGCGGCCCGTGTCTTCGACCGCACCGCGGCCCGAACGGCCGCCGACGTAGAGGGCGCCCTCGGGCAGGCAGAAGTCCCGCTGCTCGTCGACCAGCAGGAGAACGCGGCTCGTCTCGTCCGCTGCGGCGGGGGTGAGCTGGTGGCGGCTTCGCCAGTCGGCGGCCGCGGCCGCGACCCGGTTCAGGTCGGGGTTGTACGACCACTCGCCGCTCCGGTACGGATCGCTTTTCGGACCGGCGCCGGCTGGCAAGGGTAGGAGCGCCATGTCAGGTGGAACGCTAACAAGTGGCGGGGAGAATGGGCCGGGACTGCTGCTACTCTCGCGCCCTTCCATCAAATGGCCGCAGAACGGCCCCGCAAGCGAACAGGAGCAGGCAAGTGAGCTACGAGTTTCTCCAGGTCGAGAAGAACGATCACGTCTGGGAAGTGACCCTCAACCGTCCGGAGCGGATGAACGCGATCCACCCGCCGACGAGCCAGGAGCTCGACTCGGTGTTCAACGACTTCGCGGTCGACGACGACGCCTGGGTGGCGATCCTCACCGGCGCGGGCGATCGCGCGTTCTCGGCCGGCAACGACCTGAAGTACCAGGCCGAGCACGGCAGCAAGGTCGTGCGGGCCGGGATGAAGGGCGTGCGCGGCGGTTTCGGCGGCATCACGGCGCGCTTCGATCTACACAAGCCGATGATCGCGGCGGTCAACGGCTTCGCGCTCGGCGGCGGCTTCGAGCTGGTCCTCGCCTGCGACATCATCATCGCCTCCGAGAAGGCGACTTTCGGGCTCCCCGAGCCCCGGGTCGGCCTGATGGCGGGAGCGCTGGGCGTACACCGGCTGCCGCGGCAGATCCCCTACCACCAGGCAATGGGCATGCTGCTCACCGGCCGCCACATCACGCCGCAGGAGGCGAAGGAACTGGGGATCGTCAACGAGGTCTGCCCTCACGACGAGTTGCTCGACCGGGCCCGGGCCTGGGCGGCGCAGATCCTGGAGTGCGCGCCGCTGTCGGTGCGCGCCAGCAAGGAGGCCGCGAACAAGGGCCTCGGCATGGCGCTCGAGCAGGCGGCGGGCTCGATCTTCCCGTGGACGGCGCAGATGAACCAGTCGGAAGACCTGATCGAGGGGCCGAGGGCGTTCGCCGAGAAGCGGCCGCCGAACTGGAAGGGCCGCTAGGCCTCGCCGGGGCGGTCCGATGGAGATCGGAGGCAAGGTCGCCGTCGTCACCGGCTCGTCCTCCGGCGTCGGCGAGGCCACGGCCGAACTGCTGGCGAGCATGGGCGCGTCGGTCGTCGTCAACTACCACAGCGGCGCCGAAGCCGCCGAGCGGATCGCCGGCGGCATCCGCGACCGTGGTGGCAATGCCGTCGCCGTGCAGGCCGACATGCGGAAGGACGCCGACTGCCGCCGTCTCATCGAATCAGCCGTCGAGGCCTTCGGCGCTTTGCACATCCTCGTCAACAACGCGGGGATGACCCGTTTCATCGCCCACGACGACCTGGAAGGCGTGACGGACGAGGTCTGGGACGACATCCTCGGCGCCAACCTGCGCGGTGTCTTCAACTGCACGCGGGCGGCCGCGCCCCACATGAGGGCGGCGGGCGAGGGTGCCGTGGTCAACGTGGCTTCGATCGCCGGAATCGGCGGCGGCGGCAGCAGCATTCCGTATGCCGCGTCGAAGGCCGCGGTCATCGTGATGACGAAGTCGCTGGCGCGCGTGCTCGGCCCCGAGATCCGGGTCAACACGATCGCCCCGGGCTTCATCGAGGGCCGCTGGCTACGCGGCGGGCTCGGCGACGAGGACTACGAAAAGGCCCAGCAGCACGTGAGCGCGGGATCGCCGCTCAGGGGCGTGGCGACTCCCGAGACCTGCGCCGACGCGATCCTCGCCCTGATCGAGCGCAACGTGTTCGTGACCGGTCACACGGTGACCGTCGACGGCGGCTGGAGCCTGTAGGCGGCGGTTCGGCCGCGTCCAGTCAGATGGCGCACGCAGATCACATGCGCCGCGCGATCGCGCTGTCGCTGCGCGGCATACGCGAGGGCCGCGGCTTTCCGTTCGGCGCCGTGGTCGTTCGGGACGGCGTGGTCGTCGCCGAGGCGTTCAACACGGTGACGTCGGACAACGACCCGACGGCCCACGCGGAGATGAATGCGATCCGTGCGGCCAGTACGAAGCTGGGGACGTTCACGCTGGAGGGGTGTGACATCTACACTTCGTGCGAACCGTGCCCGATGTGCCTGGCCGCGATCTACTGGTCAAGGCTCGACCGGATCTTCTACGCGAACCGACACCAGGATGCTGGCGAGATCGGCTTCAGCGACGACCACATCTACCGCGAGATCGACCTTCCGATGGAAGAGCGGTCCATCCCGATGATCCGGCTGCTGGAGGACGAGGCGGCTGTCGCGTTCCGTGAATGGGACGAGAAGCCGGACAAGCTGACGTACTGAGGTCCGGCGATCTCGTCAGGCCGTCAGCGTCTCCCGCTGCACTGTCAGAGCCTCGATCCGCTCGCGGTCGACCTCCACGCCGAGGCCGGGGCCGTCCGGCACGTCGACCCAGCCGTCTCCGTCCATCGTCCACTCCGGCGACACGATGTCGCGCGCCCAGTAGCGGTTGCTGGGGCTCACGTCTCCGGGGATGGTGAAGTTCGGCAGCGAAGCCAGGGCGACGTTGTAGGCGCGGCCGATGCCGCTTTCCAGCATGCCGCCGCACCAGACCGGGATGTCGTTTGACTCGCACAGGTCGTGGATGGCCTTCGAGGCCGTGAACCCGGCGACCCGGCCCGGCTTGATGTTGATGATCCGGCCGCTTCGGAGGCGGATCATGTCCTCGGCGCGAGAGATGTTCGTGATCGATTCGTCGAGGCAGATCGGGGTCCGCATGCGTCTCTGGAGTTCGGCGTGGCGGGCGACGTCGTCCCAGGCCAGGGGTTGCTCGACCATGACCAGGTCGAGGTCGTCTAGTTGGACGAGGTGGTCCGTGTCGTCCAGGGTGTACGCGTTGTTCGCGTCGGCCATCAGCGGCGCATCCGGCCCGAGCCGCTCGCGGACGGCGTGCAGGTAGTCGAGATCCTGGTCCGGTTTGATCTTCAGCTTGATCTTCCGGTAGCCCTCGCCGAGTGCCTTCCCGGCCTTGTCGGCGAGTTCCCCGGGGGAGTTCTGGATGCCGAGCGAGATGCCGGTGCCAATCCGCTGGCGGGTGCCGCCGAGCAGCGAAGAGAGGCTCTGTCCGGCCTTGGTGGCCGCCAGCGCCCAGGCCCCCATCTCGATCGCGGCCTGGGCCATCTCGTGGCCGCGGAGGTCCGCGGAAAGAGCTTCGGCTACGTCGCCGGGCGTCTCGAAGTGCCGGCCCAGCACGCGCGGCGCCAGCCACTCGCGGATCGCCAGGGTCGCCGTGTCGATGCTCTCGGGCGAGTAGTTCGGGAAGTCGCCGGCGACGCACTCGGACCAGGTCGAGGCGCCGTCCGCGTCGATCAGCTCCAGCAGCAGGATGCGGCGGGTCGTCGTCACGCCGGACGAGATCCGGAATGGCTCGACCAGGGGAAGTCGAATCTCGCGCAGGGTGATCGAGTCGATCTGAAGGCTCATTGCGTCTCCGTTCCTTCGAGCTTCTGGAGCCGGTAGTAGTAGCGCCGGTCCGAAACACTGGGTGCGCCGGCGTCCCCGCCGGCATCCGGCTCGGGGTTTTCGCGCCAGGTGAACCCCGTGACCGCGTAGCCGTCCTCCAGGTGCTCCTGAAACTGCGTGCGGGTGCGGCGCCGCCAGGCAGCGGCGTCCTCCGGCGAGGCGCGCAGGATCGAGCCGATCTTCGGCGGCACCTCGACCCAGGCGGTGTTGACCACCGTCTCGTCGACGGGGAAAGGCGGCGTGTCCCGGGTAGGTCCGGCCGCCGGCCCCCCCTCCATCAAGGCCGCCACACGCTCGCTGCCGATCGGCCAGGCGACGATGAAGCGGTCCGTCCCCAGTCCACTGTGCAGGATGCTGCCCGTGTCCTCGCCGTACATGTCCTCGACGTACTCGACCGGCAGCGCGCCGAGCCGGTTCAGGTTGAGGTTCGCGTTCCGGGCGACCAGGGGGTCGTAGGTCCAGTACACGGTCTCGACGCCGAGTTCCAGCAGGAGCTCACGCTGGAAGGCCTTGAGCTCACGGCCCAGGCCGAGGCCGCGCGCGTCCCGCGTCACCGCCAGCATGTGGGACCAGTGAGCGCGCTCCCCGAAGCGGAAGCCGCTCATGCCGTAGATGAAGCCCAGCATCCGGCCGGCCTCGTCGTAGGCGCCGGCGACCACGCCGCCCATCTTCTGGGAGATCTTCAGCATCGGCGGCGGCACTGCGTCGTCGAAGCTGTCGCCCCAGGTCTGCCGCTGGAGATCGACGATCGCGGCGTAGTCCTCCTCGGAACTCGCGTTCCGGAGCTCGATGCCGGAAGCCAGCCGCTTGCGCATGGTGGGCGATCGTACAGCCACGCGCGGGTGGGAGATGGTGCTGCCCGACGGGTCGCTACGCGACCTCCGCCTCCTGAAACGCACGCGCCCGGAACAGGAAGTCGATGATGTTGCCTTCGTGGGGCTGCAGCCAGTTGAGCTGAATCGTCGGCACCGGGCCGAGGTTCAGACGGTCGACGTGGGTGGCGTCGATCAGTTGGCGTCGCCAGCCTTCGTCGCCGGTGATCGCGCTGCACACCAGGGTGTCGCCGATCGCATTCAGCATCTTCTGCTGCGGGCACTCGACGACGGAGACGAAGGGGAACATGTACTCGACGTTTGCGGCTTCGATGTCGGCGTCGGCGCAGTGGAGAACGGTTGGCAGCAGGTAGTCGCAGCGTTCGCGTTCGTCGAGCCGGCCGTTGCCGCGGATCTCCGACGTCAGGTCGCGAACGCCGGGAACGTCGACCTGGGCGTCGATCATGCCGTTGATCGCCTTCGCCATGCCGGGCACGGTGAAGGCCGCGAGGGGCGATTCCGGGTCGTCGGCCGGTTTCGGCAAGACCGGCGCCAGCCGCTCGGCGAGGGCCCGGGCGATCTCCTCCGTGTGGCGGGAGGCCCAGACGCCGGAGCAGGAGATGCAGCTCCGGCCGCTGTTGACCAGCACGCTGTCGACCATGACGTCGAGGTACTGCTCCCAGTCGTCGACGACGTCGTCGCCGAGCAGGATCTTGCTGAAGCCGGGGCCGTGCGGCTGGACCCGGGGATCGTTCTGGTAACGGGCGACGGTGTCCGCGCCGCCGAAGATCATGCTGCGGGAACAGGAGGCGAGGACGGCCGCGCCGATGTCGCCCTCGCCCGGGTAGATCGAGATGGCCTCGCGAGGCACGCCGGCCTGGGCGAACGCTTCGGTCATCCGGTACGGCGTCCACGGCTCCTGGGGTCCGGGCTTGAACACGAGGCCGATCTGAAGCGGAATGACCGGCATCCACAGCGTGTGCACGCCCGGCGAGTTGGACGGCAGCACCAGGCCGATCACCGGCGCCTGCGCCTGGTAGCTGACCGGCACGCCGCGCTCCTCGACGCCGTGGCCCCGAGCCAGGATGTCGAGGTCGAGACCGCGGGTCAGCGCCTCCAGCACCTCGCCCATGTTCGTCAGCACGAAGTGGTTCTTGTCCATGTTCGCCCGGCACATGTGCTCGGGCAGGCCGGTCGTCGCCGACTGGTAGTGGACGAAGTCCTCCGGGGTCTGGCTGCCGCTGCCCAGGGGCAGGTTCGCGTTCAGGTAGAGGTCGGCGGCCTCGATCACCATGGAGATCAGTTCGCTGGACGGAATCTCGCGCAGGATGTCGCGGGCGCGCTGGGCGCGGCGCATGTCCCGCTGGACCAGGCCGGGGTTGGTCTGGTGCAGCGTCGCCAGTTCCTCGCCGGTCTCGAAGTGAACGATCGTCGCCTTCTCGAGCGACTCGTAGGGCTTGCCCCAACGGATGGCGGGGATGTCGATCATGCTGGTTACCTGGTCGCGGCCGGGTCGGTGGCCGGAGGATGAATCGAGCGTTCTGAAGCGGCGGAATCGTAGCACCGGGGCTGCTAGCCTTCGCCGGCCATGGAGGACCGTCGCACCGTTCTGAAATCGGCCCTGGCACTGGGTTTGGGTGTGCGTGGCCTGAACGTGCTGCACGCGCAATCCGACGATCCGCGGAAGGCTCGACCCCGCGAAGGGGACCGCTTCGTCTTCGCCTTCGGGGCGCGCCAGGGCGAGACGATCCGGGTCGAGGACGTTCCCCTGGTGAGCGAGCAGCTCATCTGTTACGCGATGGACCCTGCATCCGGGGCCGTGCGTGACGGTTCGCGCCTCAACCAGGTGCTGCTGCTGCGCTTCGAGCCCGATTCGCTGACACCGGAGACGCGCGAAGCGTCCGCAGACGGCGTCGTCGCCTACTCGGGCATCTGCACCCACACCGGCTGCGATATCGAGGACTGGTCCGAGGAGGCCGAGTTCCTGGTCTGTTCCTGCCATGACTCGGAGTTCGACCCGCGGGACGGCGCCGAAGTGATCTCGGGCCCGGCCCCGCGGCGGCTGCCGTCGCTGCCGCTTCGCTCGGAAGAGGGTGTGCTCGTGGCGGCCGGCGGCTTCAGCGCGACGATCCGGTTCGAGAGGGAGTTCTGACGATGGTGGACCGGCAAGCAGTTCTTCGACGGACGGTCGCCCTCCTTATGTTCGGCGCCGCGGTGGTGCCGGCGATCGGCCAGGAGCGCGCCTACCGCGCAGTCACCCAGGAGCGGCTCATCTCGCCGGAGCCCGAGAACTGGCTCATGTACCGGCGCACTTACGACGGCTGGGGCTACAGCCCGCTCGACCGGATCGACACCTCGAACGTCGCCTCGCTCGCGCCGGCCTGGACGTTTTCGACCAGCATCAACGAGGGCCACCAGGCGCCGCCGATCGTCAACGACGGGACGCTGTTCATCACGACGCCGGGGAGCCGCGTGCTGGCGCTCGATGCGCGAACCGGCGAGCTGCTGTGGCGCTTCGTCCCGGAGCTCCCCGAGGACCTGCAGCAGATGCACCCGACGAACCGCGGCGTCGCGCTGTGGGGCGAGCGGGCGTTCGTCGCCACCGTAGATGCCCGCTTGTTCGCTCTCGACGCGCGGACGGGAAGGGTGGCCTGGGAGACGGCGGTGGAGAACTACGCCCGCGGCTACTACATGACGCTCGCGCCGCTGGCGGTCGAGGGCAAGGTGATCGTCGGGGTGTCCGGCGGCGAGTGGGGAGTTCGCGGCTTCATCGCCGCCTACGACGCGGACAGCGGCGACGAACTCTGGAAGACCTACACGATTCCCGGCCCCGGCGAACCCGGCCACGAGACCTGGCCCGGCGACACGTGGCGCACCGGCGGCGTCTCCGTCTGGGTCACCGGCACCTACGACCCGGATCTCCGGTTGACGTACTGGGGCACCGGCAACGGCGGCCCCTGGATGGGCGACGCGCGTCCAGGCGACAACCTGTACTCGACCTCGGTACTGGCCCTCGACATCGACACTGGCGCGATCCGGGCGCATCACCAGTACCACTGGAACGACAGCTGGGACTGGGACGAGGTCGATCCGCCGCTCCTGATCGACGTCGAGCGCGGTGGCAGCACGCGCAAGGCGCTGGTCCATCCCGGCCGCAACGCCTACATCTGGGTGCTGGAGAGGAGCGCCGACTCGATCGACTTCCTGGACGCGACGAAGTTCGTCTACCAGGACGTGTTCACGTCGATCGATCCGGAGACCGGGCGGCCCGAGTACGACCCGGCGAAGACCCCGGGCACCGGCGAACGAGCCGTGTTCTGTCCGTCCTGGTCCGGCGCCAAGAACTGGCCGCCGGCCGCATGGAACCCGGACACCAGGCTGCTCTACATCCCGGCCAACGAGAACACCTGCTCCCACCTCGAGGGCGTCGAGGAGGACTACCGGCCGGGGCGCACTTTCATGGGCATGGAGGGAGGTTTCGTGTCGCGGGAGGGCGCCGAGCACTACGGCGAGCTGCAGGCGTGGGATCTCGACAAGCGCGAGAAGGTCTGGACCGTCGAGTTCGAGCGCAAGCTCTGGGGGCCGGTGCTGACGACAGCCGGCGGTCTCGTCTTCGCCGGCGGCACCAGTGACCGCTACTTCCGCGCCTTCGACGCCGCCACGGGAGAACTCCTGTGGCGCCAGCGCACGAACTCGGGCGTCACCGGCGTTCCCACGTCCTACGAGGTCGACGGCGTGCAGTACATCGCCGTCCAGTCGGGCTGGGGCGTCGACGCCCAGCGCGGAACGAACCACCTGGACGGAGCGATCGGCACCCGGACCTACGTACCGCAGGGCGGCGTGCTCTGGGTCTTCGCGCTGCCTGACTAGCGGTTCCGCCCGGGGAATCGCCGCGGCGGCTGGTGCTGTAGTCTGCCGCCGCTTCAAGCCAGCGATCACAGGACCGACCCGATTGGAGTTAGCAGATGGAAGTCGCCAGCGCTGACGCCCAGGCCCAGGCCCGGGAACGACTCGATGCCCACGTTCGGGACATGATGGAGTGGCACTTCAGTCCGGAGACCGGAACGCCGTTCTGGCTCGACTTCGCCTCAAAGCTCGACTTCGACCCGCGCAGCGACGTCGCCTGCTACGCGGACCTGCGCAAGTTCCCGCCCTTCGAGGACGAGTGGCTGCGCGGCGGACCGGTGCGGCGTTGGGTGCCGAAGGCGATGGCCGACGATCCGATCTACGTGTTCGAGACCGGCGGCACGACGGGCATCCCGAAGAGCCGGGTGGCGCTCAACGACTTCCGGACCGACTACGAGCTGTTCAGCGCCAGCCTGCCGGACGAGCACTTCCCGCCGGGAAGCAACTGGCTGATGCTGGGCCCCTCGGGCCCGCGTCGCCTGCGTCTGGCGGTGGAGCACCTCTGCCAGTATCGGGGCGGGATCTGCTTCTGCGTCGACCTCGATCCGCGCTGGGTGATCAAGCTGATCAAGAAGGGCTGGATGGAGCACCTGGAGGCGTACAAGGACCATGTGATCGACCAGGCACTCGCGGTGCTCTCTGCCGGTCACGACATCCAGGCCATGTTCGCGACGCCGAAGCTGCTCGAGTCCCTTTGCCTGGCGCTCGAGGACCGCGGTCAGACCCTGGCCGACACGGGGATCAAGGGCATCTTCTCCGGCGGCACGGAGTTCACGCCGCAGTGGACGCGCTTCGCGGTCGAGGAACTCCTCGACGGCGTCTACATGACTCCCACGTACGGCAACACCCTGATGGGCCTGGCGGCCTCGCGGCCGGTTACGGCGGCCGACGGCTACACGATTGCCTACTACGCTCCGCAGCCGCGGGCCGTGCTCGAGGTCGTCGACCCCGACGCCCCGGACCAGGTCGTCGACTACGGCGCCACCGGCCGGGTCCGGCTCACGACGCTGACCCGCGAGTTCTTCGTGCCCGGCTTCCTCGAGCGCGACGAGGGCGAGCGGGAGCAGCCCTACGTCGACTACCCCTGGGACGGCGTCAGCGGCGTGAGGCCGTTCGCGAGGCTGGCGTCGGCGACGACGGTGGGCGTGTACTAGCAGTCTCGCGCTAGGGCGCGGCGCGGTTCCGGTAGAGCGCCGGATCGACCACTTCGGCCATCGCCCTTTCGTCCAGGCCGTCCACGAGTCCCGCGATTCGCGTGGCCGCCGCTGCCGGGTCCCGCAGCGTCTCGCCGTACTCGATCTCGACCCACTCGAACTGCGGCGCCTTCCGCAGCAGGTAGTTGACCCGCCAGAGCTGGTCCTGCCACAACTCCATCATCCGCTCGTCGGGTGTGTCGTCCGTTTCACCCCGGCGGTCGAGCATTTTGCGCTGCGAGGCCAGCACTTCTCCGAGGTCGCGCCGCATCAGGATGACCCGGTAGTTCAGGTTCGGCGGCAGGTCCTTGAGCAGGAAGGAGATGACCTTGACCGCGCGGCCGCGTGAGGCGCGGAGCCAGGACTTGTCGGGAGCGTTCCCGAGGTCCTTGACCCGTTCGTCCTCGTAGTAACCGCGCGGATTGTCTTCGTCGGCCTCGCGCTCGCCGTCGGTCACGATCTCCATGCCGCCGGCCTCGAGCATCCGCATCGCCATCGAGGTGCCGGAACGGGGAAGACCGGAGACGACGACGATGGGCCGACCGTAGCGGATCCTTCGCCAGAGACTCTTCCCTTCCATGACCCCGGGATGCTACCCGTGGCTTGGTATGCTCCGCACCGCTCCGCGCTGCCTGGCACCCCGTGTCCCAGGCGCGCGACTATTGGAGGAACCGTTGCCAGCTCCGCGTCCTGCAACCGTCGCGCTGGCGCTTCTGGCGGCGCTCTTCGCCGCCGCGCCGGCGGCCGCCTACATTGGTCCGGGGGCGGGGTTCGCGCTGATGTCGTCGTTCCTGGTGCTGCTGGCGACGGTGGCGCTTGCGTTCCTCTCGCTGCTTGCCTGGCCGGTGCGGACCCTGTGGCGGGTGGTGCGGCGGAAGAAGCCGCCGAAGGCGCACGTCAAGCGACTCGTGTTCGTTGGACTCGACGGCCAGGACCCTCGACTGACCGAGCGGATGATGAAGGAGGGCAGGCTGCCCAACTTCAAGCGCCTCAGCAGTCAGGGCAGCTACCGGCGAATCGCCAGCACCTACCCGGCGCTGTCCCCGGTCGCCTGGTCGACCTTCGCGACCGGCGCCAATCCGGGCAAGCACAACATCTTCGATTTCCTCGACCGGGACCTGCGCAGCTACCTGCCGAAGCTCTCCTCGGCCCACATCGGCCGGGTGGAACGGTTCCTGAAGCTGGGCAAGTGGAAGATCCCGCTACAGAAGCCGGAGATCCGCATGCTGCGGCGGTCGAAGCCGTTCTGGACCGTGCTCGGCGAGCGAAACATCTGGAGCACGGTGCTCCGGGTTCCGATCACCTTCCCGCCGGACCGTTTCTACGGCGCCCAGTTGGCTGCGATGTGCGTGCCGGACCTGGTCGGCAGCCAGGGGACCTTTCTCTACTACACGACCCGGCCGGCGACTGAGGCGATCCGCGAGGGCGGTGTCCGGGTGCCGCTGACCTCGAACGGCGCCGGCCCCGACCACTTCGACTGCGTGATCGAGGGACCGGAGAACAGCTTCCTGGAGGGCGATCCGCCGCCGCCGCTTCGTCTGCCGATGACGGTGCAGATCGACCGCAAGGCCGGGTCCGCGACGGTCGAAGTGGCGGGCGAGACAGTCGAGCTTGGCCGGGGCCAGCTCTCGGACTGGGTCCGCCTGGAGTTCCGGGCGGCGCCCGGAGTCAAGGTCCACGGTCTGACCCGGATGATGCTGACGGAGGCGGGCAAGCACACGTCCCTCTACCTGACCGCGATCCACATCGATCCGGAGAAGCCGGCGATGCCGATTTCCCACCCCTCCTACTACGCTCCGTACCTGTCCAAGCGGCTCGGCGACTTCGCCACCCTCGGCCTCGCCGAGGACACGACGGCGCTCAACGAGGGGGTGACCGACGACGTGACGTTCCTCAAGCAGTCGTACGACATCGACCGCGAGCGCGAGGAGATGTTCTTCGCCGCGCTCGAGCGACTGCGCAAGGGCTCCCTGACCTGCGTCTTCGACGCCACCGACCGGATCCAGCACATGTTCTGGCGTTACATGGAAGACGGACACCCGGCCGCGAACGGCCGCAAGACGGGCAAGCAGCGCCGGACGATCGAGGAGCACTACCGGCACAACGACGCCCTGGTCGGCCGGGTGATGGAGAAGCTGGGCGACGACGATCTTCTCATCGTGCTCTCGGACCATGGCTTCGCTTCCTTCCGTCGCGGCGTGAACCTGAATCGCTGGCTGCTTGACCATGGCTACCTCGTCCTTCGCGAGGACGCGGACGGAAGCGAGGAGTGGCTGGAGGGCGTGGACTGGTCGCGCACGCGCGCCTATGCGCTCGGGCTCGCCGGCGTGTTCCTGAACCTGGAGGGCCGGGAGGCTTCCGGCATCGTGAAGCCCGGCGAAGAGGCGAGGACGCTCAAACGTGAACTCATCGCGGCCTGGACCGGCCTGCGCGACGAGGAGCGGCGCGCCGTCGGCATCAATGCCGCCTTCGACGCCGAGGACCTGTACACGGGTCCCTACAAGGGCAACGCCCCCGACCTGATCGTCGGCTACAACGACGGCTACCGGGTGTCCTGGGACTGCGCCGTCGGTGTCGTGGCGGGGCCGCTCTTCGCCGACAACACGAAAGCCTGGAGCGGAGACCACTGCGTCGATCCGCGGCTCGTGCCCGGCGTCTTCTTCAGCAGCCGGCCTGTGGACCGGGAGGACGACCTGTCGCTGCTCGACATGGCGCCGACGGCGCTGGCCCTGTTCGGAGTCGACAAGCCGGACTACATGGAGGGCGAGTCGGTCTTCGACCCGGCAGGCCTTGCAGGCGGTGCGGCCGGAGCGGCAGCGTGAAGCGTTCACGTCTGGCGACGGCGGCGGTTCTCTCGGCCGCCCTGCTCCTCGCTTGCGGCGGTGGAGGCGTCGGCCCTTCCAGGGGGCCGAAGGTCGTCGTTCTCGGCTTCGACGGCCTGGACCACGCGCTGACGCGCCAGTTGATCGACGAGGGTCGGTTGCCGAACTTCGCCCGGCTGGAGGCGATGGGCACCTTCGCCCAACTCCGGACGACGGTCCCGCCGCAGAGCCCGGTCGCCTGGTCGAGCTTCATCACCGGAATGGACCCGGGCGGCCACGGCATCTTCGACTTCCTCCACTCCGATCCGGAGACGCTGATTCCGTACTCCTCTACCGCCGGTTCGTCCGCGGGAGGCCGGTTCCTGAAGGTGGGACGCTGGCAGTTCCCGCTCACCAGCGGCGAGTACACGCACTTTCGGCACGGCACGCCGTTCTGGGAGGTGCTGGAGGAGCACGGTGTGCGGACGCAGGTGATCCGCATGCCGGCGAACTTCCCGGTTTCGGGCACGGCCAGTCGCGAGCTTTCGGGGATGGGGACGAGCGACATCCTCGGCACGGACGGCACGTTCTCGTTCTACACCTCGGAACTCTTCGCCGACCGCGAGGTCAGCGGCGGCGACATCGTCGAGCTGGACATCTACGACAACGTCGTCGAGGCGGAGCTGCTCGGCCCCGAGAATCCGCTGCTGCAGGAACCGGAGCAGTTGACCGCGCCCTTCACCGTCTACATCGATCCGGAGGCCGCGAGCGCCAAGATCGAACTCGGCGATCAGCAGATCGTGCTCCAGGTCGGGGAGTGGAGCGACTGGCTCGAGGTCGACTTCGAGATGATGCCGACCCAGCACCTGCGGGGAATCTGCCGTATGTACCTACGGGCGCTGGAGCCGGAGTTCGAGCTCTACGTGAGCCCCATCGACCACGATCCGATGGCCCCATCGGCCCCGATCTCGACGCCGCCCGACTTCGCGGCCGAACTCGCCCAGGAGGTGGACCGGTTCTACACCGAAGGGATGCCCGAGGACACGAAGACCCTGACCGAAGGCGTGTTCACTCCGGAGGAGTTCCTGGCCCAGGCGAAGATCGCCGGCGACGAAGTGGTGGAGCAGTACGGCTACGTGCTGGATCGATTCCTGGAGGAGCCCGGCGGTTTCCTCTTCTACTACTTCGGCAACGTGGACCTGATCGGCCATGTGCGCTGGCGCTCGCGCGATCCGGAGCATCCGGCCTACGATCCCGAAACCGACGCGGCCCATGCCGACCTGATCCCGACCCTTTACGAAGGCCTCGACGCGATCGTCGGGCAGACGCTCGACCGTCTCGAAGCGGCGGCGGGACTGGGCGACGGTGGTGAGGACGAGCCGCTTGTCGTCGCCATGTCGGACCATGGCTTCGCCTCCTGGCGGCGTACCTTCCACCTGAACGCCTGGCTGCTCGAGAAGGGCTACCTGCGGGCGAAGGACCCGGATGCCTACAACGACCCGGACTTCCTGCTCAACGTCGACTGGGAGGGAACCCGGGCCTACGGCATCGGCTTCACGGGTCTTTATGTCAATCTGCGCGGCCGCGAGCGGGAGGGCGTCGTGACCGCGGCGGAGAGGCTCGAGCTGATCGAGGAACTGAGAACGGAACTGCTGGCCGTGGTCGATCCCGCGACGGGCGAACGCGCGATCACGGAGGTCAAGCGTCGCGCCGACTATGCCTTCCAGGAGCCGGCGGCCGTCGGCCCCGACCTGATCATCGGCTATGCCAAAGGCTACCGGGGATCGACCGAATCAGCGACGGGGAAGGTCGTCGGCGAGGTGTTCTCGGACAACGACGGCGCCTGGAGCGGCGATCACATGATGGATCACCGGGTCGTGCCGGGGGTGCTGTTCACCAGCCGGCCCCTTGCCAGGCCGGCCCCCGCCATTACCGATCTGGCGGCCTCGATCCTGGCCGAGTACGGCGTGGAGGAGTTCCCGCTGACGGCGGCATCCGGCGCAGCGGCTACCGGCTCCCCCTGACTCGGGGTGTGGCGGCAAGACTCGATCTGAAGGAGAGGAAGATGTTCGGCGGCGGCAAGATCAAGCTCGACAAGGACCTTCTTGCGCGGGTGAAGCGCTACAGCGACATCGCGGGCTACTCGTCGGTGGAGGAGTTCATCACCCACGCGCTGGAGAAGGAGCTGGCCAAGCTCGAGGGCGCGGAGTCGAGGGAGGAGATCGAGAAGCGGCTGCGCGGCCTGGGCTACATCTCCTGACGGCGTCCGTCTGCCGCCCATGTCCCTCGTCAACGCCGCCCTGCGGGCCGTCTTCGATCTTGTGCTCGGGCCGTTCGCGGCCCTGCCGCCGATCTTGCCGGTGACGCTCGTGTCGCTGGCGTCGGGAATCCTCGCGCTGCTCGTCTACCGCTGGACATCGAACCAGGAGGCGATCGCCGCGGTCAAGCGGCGACTGTTCGGCCACCTGCTGGAGGTGCGCCTGTTCAACGACGACCTGCGAGCGGTGCTCCGGGCCCAACTGCGGCTGTTGCGCGAGAACCTGACCTACCTGCGGCTGAACCTGGTTCCGCTCCTGTGGATGATCGTGCCCTTCATGCTGCTGATCGCCCAGTTGCAGTTCCATTACGGCTACGACGGGCTCGAAGTGGGCGAGCGCACGCTGCTTGTCGTCGACCTGGCGCCCGCGGAGCCGGCCGCCGCGGGCGGGGATCAAGCCGCGCCGCGCCCGTTGGTCGAGCTGGAGGCGCCGGCCGGCGTCGCGGTGGAGACGGCCGGCGTCTGGGTGCCGAGCCTGCGGCAAGTCGTATGGCGGCTGCGGGCGAACGAGCCGGGCCGGCACGAACTCGTCGTGCGCGCGGACGGTCGTGCGTTCACGAAGAGCGTCTTCGTTTCCGATGCGGAGGGCGGCGCGCGGTGGGTGCGTCGCTCGCCGACGAGGCGCAGGGCGGCGATTCTCGACCAGTTGCTCTACCCGGCCGAGCCTTCGTTGCCGCGCGGCGGACCGATCGAGCGGATCGACGTGCGGTACAGCGCCGCCGCGATCTCGTTCTTCGGGCTGCTCGACGTGCACTGGCTGATCGCCTTCCTGATCCTCTCCCTCGCGTTCGCGTTCGCACTGCGGAACCGCTTCGGCGTCACCCTGTGATCGCGCCGTCGATCGACGTCGTCATCCCCGCCTACAACGAGGAGGAGTCGATCGGCCTGGTGCTCGCCGACATTCCGGCTGGCCTGGTGCGCCGGGTTGTGGTCGCCGACAACAACTCGCGGGACGCGACGGCGGCGCGGGCCGGGGAAGCGGGCGCCGAGGTCGTGCCGGCGCCGGTTCAGGGCTACGGCAGCGCTTGTCTGGCCGGTCTCGACCGCCTGCGGCGCACCGGTCCGCCGGACATCGTCGTCTTCCTGGACGCGGACTACTCGGATCACGCCGACGAGATGCCGCGGCTGGTCGAGCCGATCGCGCGCGGCGAGGCGGACCTGGTCATCGGCTCCCGGGTGCTGGGAGAGGCCGAACCGGGCGCCCTGCTGCCGCAGGCGCGATGGGGCAACCGGTTCGCCTGCCTGCTCGTGCGCCTGCTCTACGGCCACCGCTATACCGACCTGGGGCCATTCCGCGCCGTCTCGTGGCAGGCGCTCGAGTCGCTCGGCATGCGGGACCCGAACTTCGGCTGGACGGCGGAGATGCAGGTCAAGGCGCTGCGGCGGCGTCTGCGGGTCGTCGAGGCGCCGGTCAGCTACCGCCGCCGGACGGGCGTCTCGAAGATCACGGGCACGGTCTCGGGCACTGTTCGCGCCGGCTGGAAGATCATCGCCACCGTTCTCCGCTACAGTCGCGGGCCGACATGAACGGGATGACAGGCACTGCCGTGAACGCCGCCGGCGGGGAGGTACCCGCCAGCGAGATCGAGGTCGAGGTCCGTTACAAGGAAACGGACCAGATGGCAGTGGTCCATCACTCGAACTACCTCGTGTGGCTCGAACTCGCCCGCACCCATCACTGCCGCGCGGCTGGCATGGCCTACCGGAAGATCGAGGACGAGGGCTACTACCTGATGGTCACCGGAGTGCAACTGAAGTACCGCGGCGGCGCCCGCTACGGCGACAGGGTTCGCGTCGTCTGCTGGCTCGATCGGCTGAAGAGCCGCGCGATGAGCTTCGGCTATCGAGTGGAGGTCGACGAGCGGGTCCTGGTCGAAGGCCGGACCGACCACGTCTGGGTCGACAAGGCGTCCGGCAACCACTGCCGGATGCCGGAAGTCGTCGTCCCGATCTTCCGCTCGATGGAGGACGCGGCTCCGCTCTAGAAGCAGGCGTAGCCGCCGTCGATCACGAACTCGTCGCCGGTGTGGTAGCTCGACGCCCTGCTCGCCAGATAGACGGCGATGCCGCTGAAGTCCTCGCCGACGCCCCAGCGGCGCACCGGAACCCGCCGCAGGACTTTCGTCTGGAACGCTTCCGAGTTGATCGCCCGCTCGGTCATGGCGGTGGCGATCCAGCCGGGCAGGACCGAGTTGACCCGGATGCCGTGGCGCGCGTGCTCGACCGCCAGGCCACGCACCATCGCGTTGAGCCCCGCCTTGGTCGACGCGTAGTGCTCGCTGCGCGGCGCGCCGAAGACCGCCGAGAGGCTGCTGGTCGCGATCAGGGAGCCGCCCTCGCCGCGTTCGACCATGTGCCGGATCGCCTGCTGGAAGGTCTGGAAGACGCCCTCCATGTTGACCTGGAAGATGCGCCGCCACTCCTCCATCGACATGTCGACGAATGGCGTGCCCCGGCCGCCGATTCCGGCGTTGGCAAAGCAGGAATCGACCTTGCCGAGCAACTCGACGGTCCGCGCGAACGAGGCCGCCACCGCATCGGCGTCGCCGACGTCGCAGCGCAGGGCCTCCACCCGCGTGCCGTGGCGCGCCAGTTGCTCCCGCGCGTTCGCGTTCTTCTCCTCGTTCGTGCCCCAGATGCAGACGTCGGCGCCCGCCTGCGCCAGTCCCTCGGCAAAGCCAAGGCCGATGCCGGAGTTGCCTCCGGTGACGAGGGCCACGGTTCCGCTCAGGTCGAATGCGTCGTAAGCCAAGGTCGTTCTCCTTCTTCCGTCCCGTCCGTCGTTCGTCGATGCGGCGCGGAGCATAGCGCCGCCGGGTGGCCCCGGGCTCAGCCGAACCAGAGGCGGACGGCGAACAGGACGACGGTGACGGTGACCACGCGCTGGACCCAGGCGTGACCCTTGAGCACGGTGAGCCGCACGCCCAGCCAGCCGCCGACCATGTTTCCGACCGCGAGGGCGAGGCCGAAGCTCCAGTCGACCCGCCCGGAGAGCGCGAACAGGAGCAGTGAGAGGCCGGTGAAGCAGAGGATGCTGAGCACCTTCACCGCGTTGCCGCGGACCAGGTCCAGGCCGGCCAGCGAGGTTGCGGCCAGGATGAAGAACCCGACGCCGGCCTGGACGAAGCCGCCGTAGACGCCGACGCCGAAGAAGCCGAGCGCGAGGAGGCCCACCCGAAGCGTCGCTGGTTGCTCTTCGGGCTCCGCTCGCCGCGAGATCAGGGTCCAGAGGGTCACCACGACCATCAGAGCCGCCAGCACGCGGCGAAACGCGTCGTCGCTGATGATGAGAGCCGCCCAGGCGCCCAGCCCGGCGCCGGCGGTTGCCGGCAGGGCCGCCCACAGGATCGCCCGCCGGTCTAGAACGCCGTGGCGGTGGAAGCCCCAGGAGGCGACGACGTTCTGGAGCAGGATCGCGACCCGGTTCGTGCCGTTTGCAACGCCGGGAGGGAGGCCGAAGAAGATGAGGATCGGCAGTGTGAGAAACGAACCGCCGCCCGCGACCACGTTCAGGGCGCCTGCGATGCAGCCGGCGAGCGCAAGCGCTGGGTAGACGATCGCCGGCTCGTTCACGGCGAGGAGGTTAGCGCTCCGAAGATAGACTCCGAAATGATGGCCGATCAGACGACGCCGAGCCGCGGCTCCAGCAACTCGTCGCTATTCTCCTTCCTTGGCGGCCTGCGCTTCCCGCAGCTGTTCGTCGTCCTTGCGATCGTCTTTCTCATCGACCTGTTCGTTCCCGACGTTCTTCCCTTCGTCGACGAGTTGATCCTGGGGCTTCTGACCCTGATGACCGGCACCTGGCGCGATCGTCGACGCCCGCCGGAAAAGAACGTGACGCCCCCGGAGAGGCCTGGATGACGATCGGCCGGCCCCTCCTGGCGCTGGCGGTCGTCCTCACGGCCGCCGCCCCGGCGCCGGCCCAGGAATGGAGCGGGAGCAACGGCTTTCAGGTGGTGGTCACGGATGACGCCGGGCAGCCGTTGCCGGGGGTTACGGTCATGGTCTTCCTGGCCGAGCCCGATCGCTCTGGCGGACCGCCGCCGCTGCTGACCGACGCATCCGGAATGGCGGAAGTCAGCGGTCTGTCGGCAGGCGAGTGGCAGGTCGAACTGCGGCGCGAGGGGTTCATGATCGTGAGCTCCTACCTGAAGCTGGAAGACGGGAAGCGGCCGCAGGTCGGGTTCACCTCACGCCAGCGCACGGGTCCCTTCTGGGCGCCGATGAACGTCGGCTACTCAAGCCTGGGCGTCGACACGGCGGCGGTCAGCGCGGGCTCGGCGCGAGCGATGACTCGGGCTCAGCGACGCGCCGAACGACGGGCAGAGCAACGGGCGCGTCGGCTGCGCAGTGAGAACGTGGCGCGGGTAGTGGAGCCGCCGCCGGAACCTCCGGAGGCGCCCGCCGCGCAGCCTGTGGCGGTGGCGGAGCAGCCGGTTGTGGACCCGCCGGTGGAGAAGCGGCCTGCTGCCGCGGCGCCCGAACCGGCGCGCGAACCCGAGGCGGCGGCCGAACCGGAGGTGGTCCGCCTGCTCCCGAACCGCACTCTGCTGCGGGCCGGCGCCTGTCCGGAATGCGGCCCCGGCGAGTGGTCGGTGGCGAGCAACTGGCCCGCCGAGCCGAGAACGGCCGAAACCGTCGCTTGCGCCCCTGATCTCGTTGAGCGGATGGAGCGGGTGGCGAAGATCGTCGAGGACTCGTTGCCAGTCCGTTTTCGGGTGTACGCCGGGTCGCTCGTCGAGCCAACCGGTAACGACGTGCTGCGGTTGCTGCCGGATGAGGTTCGCACCGAAGTCCAGGAACTGCTGGGCCCCATCCTCGATCCTGAACGGTCCTGCCAGGTCCTGGGAATCTTTCTGCCTCACGGGGCGCGGTTCATCGGCTTCCAGTACGAGGTTGCGGACCTTGAGAGTCGGGGCAGCTGTCTCCCGGAGCAGCCGTGCGAGATCGGCGAGGCTGCCTGGCGTGGCAACCCGGTGATTCACAGTCACCAGCACGGCACCTTCGTCTACGGGGTGTTCGAGAACCTGTCCCCGGAGCGTCGGCGGGAAGCGAACTTCAAGGCGTACTTCCGCCCTCCGCGCGGCTGGCTGCCGCCGCGCTGACCGTCGTCGTTCCGCTGGTCTCCTGCGGTAGTGTCGGCGCAGCCATTCCCCCGCAAGGAGAGCCACCATGCCGATTCGTCGCAACGTCTCCACCCTGTTCGTTGTTCTCGTCTTTCTGTCGCTTCTCGCCACGCCCGCCGTGGCGGCCAGCGATGACGACATCCGGCGCACGGCGAGCGGCCGGCCGGACCTGTCCGGCAACTACGACGTCGCCAACCTGACACCGTTCGAACGGGATCCCCGCTTCGGCGACAAACAGTTCATGACCGCGGAGGAAGCGGAGCGGATCGCTGCCGGGATGGCGGCGGCCAGCGCGGGCGCGGACGCGGTCAGCGACCCGGACCGTGAGGCGCCCCCGGCTGGCGGCGACGGTTCCGCGGGCGCGTCCGGCGCGGTCGGCGGCTACAACTTCTTCTGGCTGGACTTTGGCAACCAGGCGTATCCGATCGATGGCCAGTACCGTACATCGGTCCTCATCGACCCGCCGAACGGCCGTATGCCGGAACTGACCGAGGCCGGCAAGGCGCGGCGGGCCAGGGTGAACCCGTACCTCTACAAGAACACCGGGGACGCCTGGTGGATCGAGGCCGGGGACGATCCCTACGATGGCCCCGAGACGTTGACTCCCGGAGACCGCTGCATCTACACCGGCGTCGCCACGACGCCGGTCCGTTCACTGCCCTACAACAACCTGAAGACGATCACGCAGACCGAGGACCACGTCGTGATCCTGGTCGAGTGGATGCATTGGGCGAAGGTGGTCCGCCTGAACGCCGAGCACGCGCCAGCCGAGTACCGTTCGATGGGCGGCGACTCGATCGGCTGGTGGGAAGGCGACACGCTGGTCGTGGAGACGACCAACTTCCTCGACAGCCAGAGCGACCCGCGCGACGGCCTGAAGGTCATCGAGCGCTTCAGCCGCCACGGCGAGAGGGACCTGCTCTACGGGTTCACCGTCCATGACACGGACTACGCTGCCCCCTATAGCGGCGAACTCATCTGGCCGGGAACCGACGGCCTTCTCTACGAGTACGCCTGCCACGAAGGCAACTACGCGATGGGCAACATCCTCCGCGGCGCCCGGCTGCTGGAGAAGGAGTACTACGAGAAGAAGGGGCAGGGCGCGAGCACGGGTTCGGGCGGAGATTAGGCCGGCGGGCATCGGCGTCGGCTGGCTCCCCTACGCGGACCAACGGACCACGCCGAACGCTGCGCCAGCCACTTCAGTCACCTCGCAGGAGGTGCCGGAGACGGCCCGGCGCCGTCCTGGCGTAGAAGAACTTCCTCGTACCTCCGGGCTTCTGCGGATTCAGCCGCCTCTCGAGCGCTTGGTTAGCGTCACTCTTCACTGTCTTCATCGCCTCGTGAAACGACTGGTTCTGCTTGAGGTTCGGAATCAGGGCGCGGCACTCCTCTACGAGATCCTCGTACGTCAGCGGATACCGCTCGAGAGCTTGCGTGTCCGTCAGGTGCACCTTCGGCGCGGCTGGGTTGTTCGTGACACCGATCGTGCCACCGCCGGAGAACTCCGGGTTCAGCAGAACGTCGACACGCAAGCTCACGGTGAACCCGGAGTCCGATGGTGTCTGGTCCGAAGTCAGCTTCCTCAGATAGTCCAGGAGTTCTCTCTGCCGCACGTTGGCCGGCCTTACCAGATCCGCTTGATTGAGGAAGCCAAGCGGCAGGAAGTGAGGTGCCTCAACCTGCCGGCCAAACCATCGGCCAACAGCTACAACGAAGTTCCGAACCGCCGCTGAACCAAGCTTCAGCGTCTGTTCCCTGAACTCGGACCCTAGGTTGCCCAGATGCGCCGCCTCGTCCCTGATCTCGCAGAGTCCCTCCAGGTTGCTTCGCACCTGATCGGCCACCTGAGCCTTCTCGGCGGCCTCTCTAAGGCTGACCGTGAGGATTCTCCCCGATCTGGCTCTTCTGAATCGCTTGGACCCTCGCTCCCGCCTGTAGATCGCCGCCAGATTGTTGCCGTGCATCTGAACGACACGCGCCTTCAGGAGGATCTCCCAGGCATTCACCAGGAGGAGCGCCAGCGTCTGCTCGCGGTAGGCGACTCGAGGCTTGTTGTAGATCTCGATGGCGGCGAGCAACGCGTCTTCCGCACACAGAGCCATCTCCGCTGCTCGGGATCGCCGACCCACTACTCGGCGCCGTGTGTGATTGCCGACTGGAGCTTCTTGGTCTGCGCCCAGGGCACGAGTTCCACCCTTCCCTCCCGCAGGCGATTGGCGAAGGGGCCTTGGTAGCCGATGGCACTTAGTACCATGAGCTCCACGAAGGAACGAGCCAGGGTCCAGGCTTGGAAGTAGAGGCTGCCCGCGACTTCCGTTTCCTTCCTTGGGTGAACGGCGTTGTTTCGCGCCTGCGTCATCGCAAACACGGCGTCTCTTTTCTCTCCCTTCGGGCAGCTCAAGCCGTCGGCGAACGTGCCGAGGGCTTTGAAGCTGGCTGGCGCTTCCACCGGGATTCCAGCTCGCTCAAGGGCCATCCGAAGCCACTGCCCGCTTGTCTCCCTCTCCTTTCCCTTCCAGCGCTTCGGGCGGTAGAAGGTATGTGCAAGGCGCTCCATCGCCGCCTGTAGCAGGATGAGGCCGCCGTCCACTCGACTGTTCTCCCAGTGTCCTGTGAGGTACCAGTAGATCGCCTCGCGAAGGGCGGCCCGCTTCTCGTGGCACGTTTCCCAAGTACGAAGGAAGGCGGAGAAGGCCTCGGCAAGGACTCGCCCATGCTCCAAGTCGAACCAGGAGTCTGGTTCAGGGCGCCAAGGCGCCACCTGCCGACAGCCCCACTGTTCCCAGACGACGGCGTCGTCACCCGAGAACGCCCTTACAACCGCGGTGGCGCATCCGACTCCTCGCGTGAAGGAGAGAAACCGGTCGAGCGCTTCCAAGAGACGCTGAGCTTCCTCTTTCTCGATTGGACCGCCGTCCGCTCTGTCGATTCTTGCCTCGTGGGTCGTTGCGAACCCGCGGCTTGCATTCAACTCCGCCCTGACGCTGCCTAGCCCGGGCCTCTCGGTGAACTCGATCTTCCAGGGTGCCGCTTCGACCGCCAGATGGCCGATCCGGTAGATTCCGCCAGGGAGTTGCACCGCCTTCGTCGCGTCACCCCCGAAGACGGGGAAGTTGAGAATCTCGAGTTCAAGTCGCTTGGCAGCTTCTCGACGCCTTTCAACGACGATGGGCGCACGTCGGGGTAGAAACACTAGGTTCCACCGTGTCGGTTCCCTTGCGTCGGCTGTCGATTGACGACTTACGGTTTCGTGGCCGGTGGCTTCGAAGATCTCAAAGAACTGCCTGAGTTTGTCCTCCGGCGGCGATGAAGGAGATGGTTGCGGCGTGACGTCGAACAGCTCTCCAGAGGTCTTGGGTTGAACCAGGGTCCAGGGCTCCTTGGCCGAATCGAGGCGGAAAGGAGTGTCGTCCGCGATGAGTGCGAGGCCCGGCTTCGGCAGGAGCCGAATCTCCGCCCGCGCGATGACGTCACGTTCGCAGGTGCCACTGTCGACCGCCGTGGCCGGGCGCAACCGCACTGCATTCTCGAGGAGAATCGGCTCGGTGCCAGGGGGCCGCTGGGACATGAACCGGACTCTAGCTCTAGCCTCCCGTCGGCGACTGAACGCGACTGCTCCAGGACGCCAACCCCGGCTATCTGCGCGCGACCGTCCTCCGGCGGCGTCGCTTTCGCTTGGGCTGGGCCGCGGCGGAGATGGGGGCGATCGTTTTCTCGTAGAGGGAGAGCAGGTGCTCCAGCCGCTCGTTCTCCGATAAGAAGCGGCGCGGGCGGTAGAGGCGGTCGACGGCACGGTCGATGGCCTGGTGGGCGCGGCGGAGGTCGTCGGGCATGAGGTCCGGGTCGTAGAGTTCGGCCAGCGTTGCGCCGGGGTGCGCTGCGCGGGCTGCGAGTACGGCGTTGGCCAAGGGCGCGAGCTTCTCGTTGAGCACTTCCGCGTCCGCCGCCGGCGCCGGGAAGGGGTTGTAGACCAAGCCGATCGAGTATCGGTACCTGCTCTCCAGGCGGCCGCCGATCACGCGCAGCCAGGCCATGTGCATGGCGGAGGTCAGCAGGGCGAAGAGCGGCTTGGTCGCATTCTCGATGATGCGGGCTGTGTTGCTCGGGATGGTCGGGGGTTCAAGCCAGCCGATCGGCACGTAGTCGCGGCGCTCGGAGCTGACCTCGGGGACGATGAGGAAGGGCGACGTGGGCAGGACTTCGACGTTGTAGCTTCGGGGAGAGTTGGCGATCGCGAGCGTGCCCTTCCTCTTGCTCCTTGACCTGAACTCCCTGACAGCCTTGATCCGCTGCACCACGAAGGGCAAGGCTGCTAGTTCCTCTGGCTCGGCGTCCTGAAGGGCGAGGATCCAACGGGAGTGGCGCTGTATGTAGTCACCGCCGCCAACGTAGGGGCGCAAGTGCTTCGCGGCCCCGGGTTCTTGTTCCAGGAACGTAGCCCGCTGGTCGTCGGTGAAGATGTAGTTCCTGTCGTCGATGGGCTGGCTGCCGCTAGCGAGACGCGGCCAGCCGTTGAGCGGCTCTGCCGTCTCCCGCACGACGAGATGCGGGTCGGCGAGTCCGCCGGCGTCAACGAGATACGGCGAGATCGCAGCGTGGCGGCTCTCCTCGGCACTCCCCTTGACGTCGGGATAAGAGAACAACCGACGATCCTTGGGGGTGTCGGTCGCTAGCGTGAGGCCGACGATCACGACATGGACGTTCGCCTTCTTCTTGATGTCCGACTTCCAGGCGAACGTCCGGTGGCCGAAAGCGATCTCGAGTCCCAGACGGTCGAAGATCAACGGCCACAATTGGCCGACCTGCTCGCCCTGAGTGATCGAGTTCGTGGCGACGAAACCGATCCGGAGCGGCCGGACCGTATTGGCGGCTGCAGCTGGATCCCTGGACCGGCGCTGGGTCTCGATTCCTTGGTGCAGGTACTCGCCGGCCTTCAGGAACCAGGCCGTGACGTAGTCCAAGGTGCCGCCGCTCTTGCCGAGATCCGCGATGCGATGCACCTGCGCCCGCTGTTCCTCGGTCTGGTGCTTGGCACCGCCGAAGGGCGGATTGCCGAGCACGAAGGAGCACTCTTCCGGCGGAAGGACGTCGTCCCAGTCGACCTCCAGAGCGTCACCGCGCAGGGATCTGCGGTGAGCTCTCCAGCGGGATCCGCGCGTAGGCCTCCCCGAACTCCAGGCTGAGCCTGTTGTTCATGATGTGGTCCATCATCCAGAGCGCGATCTCCGTGATCCGTTTCGGGAACTCGTCGAGGTCGATGCCGTGGAACTGATCCACGTTCACGAGGGACAGAGCGTCAGCAAGGAGGCCGAGCTGGCGCGACGGGAAGAGTTCCCGGAGCACCTCGATCTCGAGCTGGCGCAGTTCCCGGTAGGCGATGACCAGGAAGTTGCCGCAACCGCAGGCCGGATCGAGGAAACGCATCCGGCCGAGTCGCTGCCGGAAGGCATGGAGTTCGGCGTTGCGCCGCGTGCCTCGGCTCCGCCGGAGCCTCAAGAACTCGGCCCGCAGGTCGTCCAGGAACAGCGGCTCGATGACCTTCAGGACGTTCGCCTCCGACGTGTAGTGGCTGCCCTTGATCCGCTGCTCCTCCGGTTCCATGACCGACTGAAACAGCGTCCCGAAGATCGCCGGCGAGATCTCGGTCCAGTCGAAGCGGCAAGCATCGAGCAGCGCTCTGCGCATCGCGGAGTCGAAGTCGGCGATCGGCAGGGTCTCCGCGAACAGGTCGCCGTTGATGTACGGGAAGCGGGCCAGGTCCTCGTCCAGGGTCGCCTGACGGCTGGCTTCGGGCGTGTTCAGGACCTGGAAGAGATGCGCCAACCTGCCGCCCAAGTCGCTGCCGTCCGGTGAGGTTCGCTGCTCCAGCAGCTCGAGCAGGATGTCGCGCCGCTCGAAGATGCCCGTGTCGTCGGCGAACAGGCAGAACACGATCCGGACAAGGAACAACTCCAGCTCCCGACCGCCGTAGCCGACCTCGAGCAGCCGGTCGTGGAGATCCGCCATCAGCTTCGCGGCCTCCGCGTTGACCGGGTCCTCGTCGCGGAAGGTCCGCTTCTGGACCCCGAGGATGAAGCCGAACTTCTCCACGTTGGAGGGCAACTCGGCCAGCGTGAACCGCGCTTCCTCGCCTTCGTCCAGGTCGAGCAGTTCGAAGTTCTGGAAGTCGCACAACAGCAGATAGCGAGGCCGCTCGCGCTCCGGGAGGGCGTCGAAGTAAGACAGCGCCTGACGGCGCGCCGCCACGAGATCGCGGCCGGCGCTCTTCTGCTCGACCAGCAGCACGCCCGGCCAGAACAAGTCGATGAACCCCTGCGAGTCGTCCAGCCGCTTGACCTGCTCCTCGTAGCGGGCGACGCTGCGCCGCTCGACGCCAAAGATGCGGAAGAAGGCGTTGTAGAAGCTCTGCGTCTCGCCCTTCTCGTAGCCGGCGTCGGCCCAGTCGCGGGCGAACGCGGCGGCGCGTGGGCGGATCTCCTGCCAAGCTAGTCTCATCAGCGTTTGTTGAGTCGGCGAGGTTACTCGGTCGCGCGACCCTCGGCGACTTCGAGGAGTTCGTCGAAGACGAAGATCGCGGGCCGGCGGCCGCTGGCTGGGAGCACCGTTCTCAACACGCCGTCATCGCGGAGTGCGTTCAGGATGCGGCGAGCGGCGGGAGCGGGCACCTTCTCGTGTGCGATGAAACGTGTGCTGCTGAACGCCGGAGACTCAAAGATGAAGTCCAGCGAACTGATGGCGTACTGGGAGTGAGTGAGGTCGGTTACATGGTGCTTCATCCGGTCGTACAGACTCAGGATTCTTCTCGCCTTGGCGATGTTGTCCTCCGCTTGCGTGCGCAGGGCCTCTAGGAAGAAGCGGCACCAGCCTGTCCAGTCGTCATCGCGGGAGACTGCGAGGAGTCCTTCGTAGTAGGCGTCGCGATTCGCTTCAAGGAAGGCACTGATGTAGAACATCGGCCGCCGAATCAGGCTCTTCTCGGCGAGGTAGAGAGGCACGAGCATGCGACCCAGACGGCCGTTACCGTCGAGGAACGGGTGCAGAGCCTCGAACTCGGCGTGTATGACAGCGAGCTGAACTAACTGGTCCCGAGTCTCCTCGTGGAGGTACTTCTCCCATCGATCGAGGCCGGCCATGAGCTTGTCGGCCTCGATCGGCACGAAGCGCGCCTCTTCGACTGTGCAGTCGGGGGGGCCGATCCAGTTCGGTAACCGGCGGAACTCGCCTGGGTCGCGCCCTTTGCCGCGTGCTCCACGAAGGAGAACCCGATGCGTTTGCCGAACGACTTTGAGGCAGATTGGTAGCTTCCTCAGCAACTGCTCTGCTTCGCGCATCGCGAGTCGGTAGTTCAGGACCTCGACGAAGTCGTTCCTCCGCTCCGAAGAGGGCGCTTCCTGTCCAGCCTCGTACTCTAGGACCTCGCGGGCGGTAGCCTGAGTGCCCTCGATCCGGGACGAGAGCACGGCTTCCTGGGTTCCGAGCGGCGCAAGCAGGACATCGGGGTTGGGCACGGCTTCGAGTAAGCCGTCGTAGCGGGCGATTGCAGCCGTGGTGGGGCCAATCAGCGGTACGAGTTCGGCCCAGTCGAGGCGCTCGTCTGGCGGGAAGCTGCCGGGTTGGTAGTGGACGGGAGACATCGTGCTTCTTGACTCCTGGCGTCGCGCTCTTTGTGGAACGTCTGTGTACGACAAACAGGCTTGTGTCGCACTTGTGGCCTCGAAGTGTTACACAAACCGTGTTGAGGTGCATAGGTGTGACACAACGCCGACATCGTCCAGCCTGCGCCGAGGCCGGGAGGGAGGGTCCCAGCGGGCTAGAGGCCAGCGACTGCCCATGTCCGTCCATCAACCAACCACGTAGCGGAGCGCAGCCGACCGAAGCGAGCGCCAGGTCTCCTCATCCACCAAGAGGGCGCGAGCGTCCGCTGGGACCCTCCCTCCCGGCCTCGGCGCAGGCGTGGCTATCCGCCGGGTCGCCTACTGCAGCGAGAAGTTGACGGTCAGGTTGATGTAGACCGGGACCGGTTCGCCGTTCAGGGTGGCGGGTTCGTAGCGCCACTCCTGAACGACCTGGACGGCGGACTCGGTGAGACCCTCCGGCAGGCCCTTGAGCACCTTGACGTAGCCGACCTGGCCCAGGGTATCGACGACGGCCTGCAGGATGACGACGCCCTGGATGCGCGCCTGACGCGCCTCCTCGGTGTAGTTGGGCAGCGGAGCGTAGGTCTTCTTGGGGGGCAGGACATCGCCTTCGACCCACATGGTGCCGGGCGGTCCGGCGGGGGAGGGGGCTTCTGGAAGGTCGAACAGGACGTCGGCGATGCCATCGATCTCCAGTTGCGGCGCTTCGAGGAGCTCTTCCCGGATCAGCGGCTCGGGCTCGTCGGGGGTCGGGTCGGGAATCGGGATCTTCTTCGTCTTTCGCTGGGGAATGGGCTCCGCCTTGGCGGGTGGCGGCGGCTTGAAGCGCACGGCCTGGACGACGAACGCCTTCGGTGACTGTGCGGCCTGGAGTGCCCGCGGCCTCATGCTGGGGAAGCTGATGACGAACAGCAGCGCGTGGAAGGCGATCGTCGCGATGACCGCGATTCGCAGTGGGGTCCGGTTCTCGGGCTCCAACTCGTATGGCGATCCACCGAGATGGAGGGAACCGGGTGCGAACTTCGACCGGGTGGTCTCGCGTCGCTCGAGCTTGAAGGCCATGGTGGTAGCGGTCTACAACAACGCCGGGTAGCGTTTCGCTTCCCGGATTCTACGGGTCGGGCGACAGCTCGTGATCGATTGCCGCGTCCAGGGTTGGACACCGGTAGGAGAAGCCGGTCTCCTGCAGGACCGCGGGAAGGACGCGGGCGCTGGCAAGCAGCGTCTCCTGAGCCATCTCACCGAAGGCCAGGCGGAGGGCCGGCGAAGGCACCGGGAGCAGAGCCGGACGCCCCAGCGTGGCGGCGATGGTCCTGGTCAGGTGCGCGTTCGTGACCTGTTCCGGAGCGACCAGGTTCACGGGTCCGCGGATGTCGCGCTCCATCACGTGGCGGATCGCGGTCACCGCGTCGTCGATGTGGATCCAGGGGAGGTACTGCCGCCCCGATCCGAGCCGGCCGCCCAAGCCCAGCCGGAAGGGCGGCAGCATTCTGGCCAGGGCGCCGCCACGCGCCGAGAGCACGACCCCGAACCGGAGGATCACGACGCGCCGGCAAACCGCGCCCGCGGTCAGGGCGGCGGCTTCCCACTCGCGGCACACCGAGGCGAGGAAGCCGGCCCCGGACGTCGAGTCCTCGTCCAGCAACTCGTCGCCCCGGTCGCCGTAGTAACCGACCGCGGAAGCGCAGACGAAGACCCGCGGGGGCTGTTCGAGACGGCTCAGCGACTCGACGAGCCGCCGGGTCGCGGGGCCGCGCGAGGCGCTGATCCTGCTTCGGCGCGCGGCGGTCCATCGGCCGGCGGCGACGTTCTCCCCCGCTAGGTGAATCAGCGCGTCGAGGCCCTCGGCGGCCGGTGATTCGGCCAGGCCGCGTTCGGGTCGCCACTCGAGTTCGTCCGGCCTGGACGGCGTGCGGCGCACGAGCCTGCGGCAACGACCACTCGCGGCCTCCAGACTGTCGGCGAGAGCGCTGCCGATGAGTCCCGAGGCGCCGCTCAAGGCCACATTCATCGCACCAAGGTAACAGTCGGGACGAGCGACGGTATTCTCGCGGGCGCCGTGCCCGCGCCGCCGCCGCCGCCGACGAATCGCCGCCTGGCGGCGATGCTTCGCCGCATCCGGCGGCGTCTGGAAGGCTCGGAGTTGCCGATCGTGACGCTGATCGCGGAGACCGAGCGCGATCCCTTCAAGGTGCTGGTGTCGACGATCCTGAGCGCGCGGACCAAGGACGAGGCGACGGCGGGGGCAACGAGGCGGTTGTTCGAGGCGGCGTCGACACCGGAAGAGATCGGCGGCCTGCCGCTCGAGGAGCTGGAGCGGCTCATCTTTCCGGTCGGCTTCTACCGGACGAAAGCGAAGAACCTGAAGCTCGCGATGACGGTGCTGCGCGAGCGGTTCGGCGGTGATGTGCCCAGGACGGTCGAGGAGCTGGTCGAACTTCCCGGTGTCGGCCGCAAGACGGCGAACCTGGTCGTCACCGAGGGGTTTCGCCGCCCCGGTATCTGCGTCGACACCCACGTGCACCGGATCACGAACCTCTGGGGCTACGTGGACACTACGACTCCGCTCGAGACGGAGATGGCTCTGCGCCGGAAGCTGCCGCGCAGCCAGTGGATCGGCCTGAACAAGACTCTGGTCAGCTTCGGCCAGAAGCTGTGCCTGCCGGTGAGCCCCTGGTGTTCCCGCTGTCCGGTCGAGGAGTGGTGTCCGAAACTCGGCGTTGGGCGGAGGCGGTGACCGCTACGAGCCGCCCGCCTGGTCTTCGAGCGACCACAGCCGTTCCCACTCGCTGAGCAGGCTGCTGTCGACGCGCGTGAGGAGTGCGTGGAAGTAGCTGAGCTGGTCGAACACCGCGTCCGTCTTGAAACGGTCCGGAACGCCGCGACTCAGGACCTTGAACAGCCGGCTCAGGTAGCGCAGAACGATGCCCTCGGACCGCTGCAGGTCGTAGCGTCTGATGAAGTCGTCGAAGCTCAGGAAGTCCTCGTAGACCTCGCGGCCGACCCGTTTCGGCCGGATCGAGTCGCCGCGCACCCACGGATGGGTACGCCGGAACTCATCGAAGGTCGGTTCGATCAGGTCGACCAGGGGTCGAGGATGGGTGACCTCCCGCAGCCGTTCCCTCCGTTCCTCGAACGGCACCCGTTTCGCCTTGAGCCGCGCCGCGAGTTCGTCCCGAAGCTTCGCGGCCTGACGCCGGAGCACGATCCCGGGATCCTCCAGGATCGCCTCGACCAGGCTGAGCAGGTCCAGGGCGTAGTCCGGGTCGTCGCGGTCGAGCAGCTCCAGGGTCGAGACGAGGTAGAGCGACAGGTTCTGGTGCATCGAGAACTCGATCTGCAGTTCCCGGTCGGCCTCGACGAGGTAGCCGCCGCCGGACCGCGCTGTCATCCGCAGGATGCCGGCGCGGTGCAGCGCCCGCACGAGTTCGGCTGACTGGCCGATCAGACGGGCCCTGGTTGCGGTGGTTTCGTGGCAGGCGGCGATCAAACGTCGCAGCGAGCCGAAGTTCGTGTGGCGCCCGCAGTCGCGAAACGACTCGTCGGCCTGGATCAGGTCGAACACCATGCCGTGACGGAGCCGGAAGCGGGATTCCAGCGTCTCGGGGGGGCTGGTCACGAGCCGCTCGAAGGTGCGTTCGTCCCAGGGCACGAAACCGCGCGGCGGCGGCCGTTTGCGGACCGGTTTGCGGCCTCTCCCGCGCGGCGAGGCGCTGGCTTTCAGGCTCCTGCGCCGGTTCTCGATCTCGTGCGCCGGCGCCTGGCAGACCACCCAGCCCAGCTCATCGAACCCCTTGCGGCCGGCGCGACCGCCGATCTGCTGGAAGTCCCGTACCTTCAGGATCGTGTCCTTCTCGCCGTCGAACTTGCAGAGCTGGCGGAAGAGGACGGTGCGGATCGGCACGTTGACGCCCACGCCCAGCGTGTCCGTACCGGCGATCACCTTGAGCAGCCCCGACTGGGCGAGCTTCTCGACAAGCAACCGGTACTTCGGCAGCAACCCGGCGTGGTGGACGCCGATGCCGAAGCCGAGGAAGCGCCGCATCTCCTTGCCGTAGGCCGTGTCGAAGCGGAAGTCCCCGATCTCCCTGAAGATCGCCTTCTTCTCCTCCCGCGAACAGAGTCTCAGGCTGGTCAGGTTCTGGGCGAGCCGCGCGCAGTCCTGCTGGGTGAAGTTGACGACGTAAACCGGCGCCCGGCCCGCGCTCGCGAGTTCCTCGATCGTGAGATGCAGCGGCGTCTTCCGGTACTCGTACTCGAGCGGTACCGGCCGATCCCTGCTGTTGATGAGCGCCACGGGGCGGCCTGTCGCGCGCTCGAGGGCCTCGCTGATCGGCGCCATGTTGCCGAGCGTCGCCGACATCAGGAGGAAGGTCGTGTCGGGAAGCGTGATCAGGGGCACCTGCCACGAGACGCCGCGCTCCGGGTCCGCGTAGAAGTGGAACTCGTCCATCACCACGTAGTCGACGGGAAGCTCCGCGCCCTGCCGGAGCGCCATGTTCGCCAGCACCTCGGCTGTGCAGCAGACGATCGGCGCCTTCGGGTTGATGGCGGCGTCGCCGGTCAGCATGCCTACCCGTTCGGCGCCGAACTCGTTGCACATGCGGAAGAACTGCTCGGAAGCCAGGGCCTTGACCGGCGCCGTGTAGAAGCCCGTCCTGCCCTCGCACAGGCCCTTCCACAGCATCGCCATCGCGACCAGCGACTTGCCCGAACCGGTCGGCGTGTCGAGGACCACGTGCCTGCCCGCCATGACGTCGACCAGCGCCTCTTCCTGGGCGGGGAACAACTCGAAGCCGAGCCCGGAGACCCACTCGAGGAAGCGTTCCAGGATGAGGTCGGATGAGAACGTGCCCGGGGTTTCGGGCAACCGGTCCGCCAGGCTCGCGCCAGTCACCTGTGTAGCCTAGGGGGCTGTGGTTCGGGAGCGCAACGCCGCGGCGTCCTCGCAGTCGCCCGTGATCGTGCTGGTCGGCCCTCAGATGGGCGAGAACGTCGGCGCCGCGGCGCGGGCGATGCTGAACTGCGGGCTGACCGAGCTGCGACTGGTTTCGCCGCGCGACGGTTGGCCGAACGACCGGGCGCAGGCGATGGCGACCGGCGCCTCGCGCGACGTCATCGACCGGGCGCGGGTCTTCGAGAGCACCGCGGCGGCGGTCGCCGACCTGCACCGCGTGTACGCGACGACTGCCCGCCGGCGGGACATGCTCAAGCCGGTAATCGGGCCGCGGGAACTGGCCTGCGAGATCAGGGACGACGCCGCGGCGGGACAGCGATCCGGGGTGCTATTCGGTCCGGAGCGGGCCGGTCTCGACAACGACGATGTCGCTCTGGCCTCGCACATCGTCCACATACCGCTGAACGCCGGATACTCGTCCCTCAATCTGGCCCAGGCCGTGTTGCTGGTCGCCTATGCCTGGTTCGAGGCTGAGTACGGCGCCGCGACGCTCCGCGAACAGGCTTCGGCGACGCCGCCGGCGACGTCGGCGCAACTCGTGAACCTGTTCGAGCACCTGGAGCAGGAACTCGACGCCTCCGGCTTCCTGCGAGTGGCGGAGAAGCGTGGCATCATGGTTCGCAACTTGAGGAGCATCCTTCACCGCGCCGAACTCAGGGAACACGAGGTGCGGGCGCTGCACGGCGTGGTCAGTTCGCTCTCAGGTCGCCGCAAGGACGGCAGGTTGGTGCGGCAGCCGGCCCTCTCGGCCGAGGCCGCGAGGGAAGATGGCGAAACTGGATCGGGTTCAACCTGACGATGAAGCTGCGCAGCCAACTCATCCTTGCCTTTCTGGTGCTGGCGGTCCTGCCTCTGGCTGGCATCGTCGGTTACACGTACGTTTCCTCGGCAAGGGCATTCCGGGCCGCGGTCGAGGCGGAGTCTCTCGAGGTCACGAGGCAGATATCGGTTGGCCTCCTCCGCACCAGGGACGATGTACAGGGGTACATGCGGAGGCTTGGCACGATGCTGCCCTTCGACGATCCCCAGTACGCCGACCCGGAGGCCCTCGTGGAGTTTCTCTGGAGCACCATGGGCGATGGCGCGGACTTCGTCGATGGGCTCGAACTCGTTCCCGCGGTCACGCTGGAGCGGGAATCGGGTGGCGAGCCGGGCCGGAATCCCGATGGCCCCGGTCCAAGGGGGCTCCGGGGCATTGAGGGCCGGCGCGTCTTCTGGTCACGAAGGGGCGGTCCGGAACGTCTGCCGACCGGTGGCCGCCCGGGTGAACGACCCATGGTCGAACGGGGCGAGGTGGAGGACGACGAGGCGGACCTCGAGTGGGCGCGCAGGGCCCGGGACTGGACCGCGCGGGTCTTCGGTGGTCCCGTCTCTACTCCCGTCCATCGGGACGGCGACGTCGTGGCGCACCTGGAAGCCGCGATCCGGCCGGAGAACCTGATGCGAGACGTCCTGCGGCGCATTCCGCGCAGCGGCGGCGCGGTGCCGTTCGCACTGGACGCGGAGGGCGAGATCTTCACCTCCGAGCCGGAGGAACTGGACCTCCTCGGCGAAGTGCACTGCGCCGGCGACGAACCCCTCCTCGAGGCGCTCGCCGCGGGGCACGAAGACCTTTGCCAGGGCATGAGCGAATGGGTGGTCGCCACGCAGGCCGCCGCGGGAGGCGAGTTGATCTACGGCATCGTGCGTCCAATCGGCCCCTCCCTGGCCGAAATGAGGAACGCCTCGCTTCGCAACCTCGGCGTCGGCGTGGGGATCCTCAGCCTGTCGCTGCTGGCGGTGGCGCCGCTCTCGAACCGCTTGACACGGAGGCTCAGTCACCTGACCAGGCAGGTCGACCGGCTGGCCCGCGGCGACGCCGCGGCTCGGGCGCGACTCGGCGGCCGGGATGAGGTCGGCAAACTGGGCGAAGCGTTCAACCGCATGGCCCGCGACCAGGAGAAGAGCCGGCAGCAGTTGCTCGAACAGGAAAGGTACCGGCGCCAGCAGGAGGTCGACCGGCGCCTGCTGGAGGCGGAAAACGAGCGGCAGACCAGCGAACTCGAGGAGGCCCGGAGGTTCCAGCTCTCGCTGCTGCCCACTGCCCTCCCTGAGCACCCCGACCTGGAGATTGCCGCTTTCCTGCGCACCGCGTCGGAGGTGGGGGGCGACTACTACGACTTCAGCCGGCCGCGGCAGGACGGTTCGCTTACCATCGCGGTCGGCGACGCGACCGGCCACGGTGCCCGGGCGGGCACCATGGTGACCGTGGTCAAGACGCTGCTGGCGTCGGCGGACATGGGCCTCGACCTGGCCGACTTCCTGTCCCGCTCGACGGCGACGATCCGCTCGATGAACCTGGGCCGGCGGTCCATGGCGCTGGTGCTGGCACGGTATCGGGAAGGCAGCCTGGAACTGGCGTCGGCGGGGATGCCGCCGGTTCTGATCAGCCGCTGCCCTTCCGGCGAGGTCGAGGAGATCATGACTTCGGGCGTTCCGCTCGGCACGCTGGCCACTGCATCCTACGAGCGTCGCCGCGTGCGCCTCGAGCCCGGCGACGGGGCTTTGCTGATGAGCGACGGGCTGCCCGAGATGCTGAAGGAGGACGGCGAGCCGGTCGGTTACCCGGCGGTAGCCGAGCGCTGGCGCGAGGTCGGCCAGCATTCGGCCGAGGACGCGGTGGCCGAGTTCGAGCGCTGGGTGGAAGAGCTGTCACCGCAGGGAGTTCCCGCGGACGACGTGACCTTCGTCGTGGTCAGGCGCCGCCCTCCGGAGTGACACCGGAAAGCCCGAAACCGGTGTAGAATCAACGGTTACCGTGGCGACCCCGGCTGTTACTTCGATGAATCCAGAGGCTGCGTCCGCTGAAGACCTGATCGAGCCGTCGACGGCGACGGTGCCGGCCGAACCATTGGAGGTGGCCGAACCATTGGATGCAGAAGCGGATCCGCCCGCGAAACGGCGGACGCCGGCCATCGTGCCGGGTCTCGCCGAGCACTACATCAACCGGGAGCTGAGTTGGCTGCGCTTCAACAGCCGGGTGCTCGAAGAGGCTCGCGATTCCCGGCATCCGCTGCTCGAGCGGGTCAAGTTCCTCTCGATCTACGGCAGCAACCTGGACGAGTTCTTCATGGTTCGCGTCGCGGGTCTGGTGCGGCAACTCGAACGCGGCGCGCTGGAAGCGCCGCCGGACGGAATGACGCCGTCCGAGCAGTTGGCCGGCATCCGCTCCCATCTCGAGCGCGAACGCCGGCTGGTCTACGGCTGCTGGCATGACGACCTGCTGCCCAAACTGAACGAAGCGGGGATCAAGATCGTCTCGTACGACTCCCTTTCGGACAAGAAGAAGCGCAAGCTGCGGTCGTACTTCAAGCGCGACATCTTCCCCGTTTTGACGCCGCTGGCATTCGACCCGAGCCATCCGTTTCCTCACGTCTCGAACCTGAGCCTGAATCTGGCGGTGGTCATCGACGACGGCAGTCACGGTGAGCGCTTCGCCCGCGTCAAGGTGCCGCAGGTACTGCCGCGTCTGGTGCGGGCGCCAGGCAGCAGCCGCGACGAGCTGGGCCTGGAGTCGGGGCGGGGCAGGTTCGTGTGGATCGAGGAGCTGATCGCGGCCAATCTCGACCTGCTGTTCCCTGGCTTCGAGGTCGCGGCCGCCTACCCTTTCCGGGTCACGCGGGACGCCGACCTGGAGGTGGAGGAGGACGAGGCGGGCGATCTGCTGACGGCGATCGTCGAGGTCGTCGGGCAGAGGCACTTCGGCTCCGTCGTGCGCCTGGAGGTACGCGAGGACATGCCGAAGCGCATCCGGGCGATTCTGGAGCGGAACATGGGTTTGGCACGATTCCAGGTGGACACGTTGCCGTCGCCGCTCGGCCTGGCCGACCTGAGCGAGATCGCGTTCCTCGATCTGCCCGAACTCCGTGACAGCACCATCCGCCCCGTGCGCCATGCCGCGCTCAGGAGCGACGAGTCCCTCTTCGAGGCGATCCGGCGGCGCGATCACCTCCTCTATCACCCGTACGACAGCTTCTCCCCGGTCGTTCGGCTGCTGCAGGAGGCGGCGGCCGATCCGGACGTGATCGCGATCAAGCAGACCCTCTACCGTGTTGGAGCGAACTCACCCGTCGTCGAGGCCCTGATGGAGGCGCGGGAGAAGGGCAAACAGGTCTCGGTCCTGGTCGAGTTGAAGGCGCGCTTCGACGAGGAGTACAACATCGGCTGGGCGCGGGCGCTGGAAGCCGCCGGCGTTCATGTCGTGTACGGCGTGATGGGGCTCAAGACCCACGCCAAGATGTGCCTCGTGGTGCGTCGGGAGGCGGGCAAGCTGCACTCCTACGCGCACCTCGCGACCGGCAACTACAACCCGGTGACCGCCCGCATCTATACGGACATCGGACTGCTGACGGATGACGCCGAGATCACTTCGGACGTGGCCAAACTGTTCAACGCGATCACCGGATACGCCCGTGAGGAGCGCTACAGTCGCCTCCTGGTCGCGCCGCACCAGATGCGCCGTGAACTCGTCCGGCGAATCGACCGGGAGATCGAGGGCCACCGGCTGCGCGGTGACGGACGCCTGATCTTCAAGATGAACTCGCTGGTCGACCGCGAGTGCATCGACGCGCTGTACCGCGCCTCCCAGGCCGGCGTCGACGTGCTGCTGCAGGTGCGTGGGATCTGCTGTCTGCGTCCGGGCGTGCCTGGTCTGTCCGAGAACATCTCGGTGACCTCGATCGTCGGCCGGTTCCTCGAGCACTCGCGGCTGTACTACTTCCGGAACGGCGGCGACGAGGAGCTGTTCACCGGCAGCGCCGACCTGATGCCTCGCAACCTGAACGGCCGGGTCGAACTGCTGTGTCCGATCCTGGATCCGGACCTGCGGCAGGCGGCGCTCCGGGACATCCTGGCGCCGCACCTGGTCGACACGGCGAACTGCCGGCGTCTGGAGCCGGACGGCAGCTACACGCGAGTCGAGCCGGGGGCCGGCAGCGAGCCGTTCGACTCCCAGCGGGCGCTGCTCCAGGGCAGCCACGGCTGGCACCTGGAGTAGCGGCAGGAGTCAGCCGCCTCCGCTTTCAGTCGACGTCGGCGAAGTTAGGCGCCCGCTTCTCCATGTTCGCCATCACCGCCTCGACCTGATTCGGAGAGCCGATCAGACCGACTTGCAGCCGCTCCTCGGTCTCGAGCCCTTCGCGAACGCTGGCCGTCGAGGCGGTGTCGAGCACCTGCTTGGCGGCGCGGATCGCGTGCGGCGAGTTGCCGGCGATCTCGCGCGCCAGGGCGAGGGCGTCATCGAGCGGATTCTCGGACAGGCGGGTGACGAGGCCGAGTTCCGCGGCCTCGACGCCGCTGATCACGCGTCCGGTGAAGGTCAGCTCCTTGGCGATGTCGGCGCGCACCAGGTGCCGCAGCAACTGGGGACCAGCCATGTCGGGGATCAGACCCCAGACGATCTCGCGCACCGAGAGCCTGGCTTCCGGGTGGACGACGCGGAGATCGGCGCCCAGCGCGATCTGGAAGCCGCCGCCGTAGGCCACACCGTGAACGGCCGCAATGACGGGAACGGGCATCGCGTGCCAGCCCCAGGCCGCGAACTGCGCGCGGTTGGCGGGATTCTCGTCGGTCCGCTGCACCAGTTCGCGCGTCGAGGATGGTCCGTCGCCGCTCTGCTGCATGGCGCGAAAGCTGCCGAAGTCGAGGCCGGCGCAGAAAGCGCGGCCGTTGCCGGAGAGCACGACGGCGCGCACGGACGAGTCTTCGGCCAGCTCCTGGGCGGTGCCGCCGAGGGCGTCGAACATCGCTCCGTCCAGCGCATTGAGTTTGTCCGCGCGGTCGAGACGTACATCGGCGACGCCGGCTTCGATGTCAACGGTGAGGCGGGGGCGGGCGGCTACGTCGGTCATTGCGATCTCCGGATGCGTGGTCGGTTCGAGGGGCGAGAGCGTACCGCAGCTAGGTCTCGGCCCAGGCCCGCGATCTCTCGACCGCCCGCTGCCAGCTGGCGGCGAGACGGCGGCGCCCCGCGGGTGTCGAGCGCGGTTCGAACTCGCGGTCGAGCGCCCAGTTGCTCGTCACGTCGGCCTGGTCGCTCCAGAAGCCGACGGCGAGTCCGGCGAGGTAGGCGGCGCCGAGCGCCGTTGTTTCCGCGACGACCGGCCGCTGTACCCGCTTGCCGAGCAGGTCCGCCTGGAACTGCATCAGGGTGTCGTTGACCGCGGCGCCACCGTCGACCCGGAGTTCGCGCATCCGTGAACCGGCGTCGGCCTCCATGGCTCGGACGACGTCGAGGCTCTGGTATGCCATGGACTCGACAGTGGCTCTGGCCACGTGGCCGGCGGTGGTCGAACGCTCGAGTCCGATGAGCAGACCCCGGGCATAGGGATCCCAGTGCGGTGCGCCGAGGCCGACGAACGCCGGGACCAGGTAGACGCCGCCGCTGTCCGGCTCGCTCGCGGCCAGTTCCTCGATCTGTTCCGAACGTTCGATGAGTCCCAATCCGTCCCGCAGCCACTGGACGGCGGCGCCGCCGACGAACACCGATCCCTCGAGACAGTACGTGGGCTTGCCGGCCCGCACCCAGCCGACGGTGGTGAGGAGGCCGTTCTTCGACGAAACCGCGCGGCTCCCGGTGTTCATCAGGATGAAGCAGCCGGTGCCGTAGGTGTTCTTCACCATGCCGCGCCGGAAGCAGCCCTGTCCGAAGGTGGCCGCCTGCTGGTCGCCGGCGATGCCGGCGATCGGAATCCGCCGCCCGAACAGGCGCCGGTCCGTTCGCCCGAAGTCGCCGCTCGAGTCCCGCACTTCGGGCAGCATGGCGCGAGGCACGCGCAGCATGCCGAGCAACTCGTCGTCCCAGTCCAGGTTGTGGATGTCGAACAGCAGCGTGCGCGAGGCGTTGCTCGCGTCCGTGGCGTGGACTTCGCCGCCGGTCAGGCGCCAGAGCAGGAACGTGTCGATCGTTCCGGCCAG
Source organism: Acidobacteriota bacterium (assembly GCA_011525365.1). GTDB lineage: Bacteria > Acidobacteriota > Thermoanaerobaculia > Multivoradales > Multivoraceae > Multivorans. The sequence goes on along the minus strand of WTGQ01000002.1, from coordinate 2,541,844 downwards.
GATCTCGCCGCGGCGGGCGCGGGCGCGGAGCTTGTGCTTGTCGAGCAGGTACGCGATCTTCGTGCCCGAGAAGTACGGATCGAGCACCAGGCCGGTTCTATTGCGAAACAGGTCCTCGTGTCCCTGCTGCTTCAGTCGCTCGCAGAGCGGCGCGGTGATGCGACTCTGCCAGACGATCGCGTTGTCGATCGGCTTGCCGCTGTCGCGCTCCCATAGCACGACCGTCTCCCGCTGATTCGCGATGCCGATGGCGGCGATTTCGGCGGCGGAGGCGGAAGCTCCCCGTATGGCGGCGCGGGCGGTGGCGAGCTGGGACTTCCAGATCGCTTCCGGATCGTGCTCGACGTGACCGGGCGACGGGTAGAGCTGCGGGAACTCGCGCTGCGCGGAAGCGGCGGCAGTTCCCTGGTGCTCGAACAGGATGGAACGACTGGACGTGGTGCCCTGATCCAGGGCGAGGATGTAGTTCATGTCTGCCGGGTCTACCAGCCGAGACCGCGGAAGGCCAGAGCGCCGAGCACTCCGCCGGCGAGCGGACCCGCCACCGGCACCCAGGCGTAGCCCCAGTCGGAGCCGCCCTTGCCCGGGATCGGCAGGACCGCGTGGGCGATGCGGGGGCCCAGATCGCGCGCCGGGTTGATCGCGTAGCCCGTGGGGCCGCCCAGCGAGAGGCCGATTCCCCAGACCAGGAAGCCGACGAGGAGGGGGTTGATGCCCGTGGCGAACACCGCCGACAGGTCGATCTCGCCGGCGAGTTCGGAGGCGTTGGCGGCGATGGCCAGGACACCGAAGACCAGGACGGCGGTGCCGACCACTTCGGTCACGAAGTTCGCGCCGCGGCGCCGCGGAATCTCCGGAGCGGTGCAGAAGACTCCGAGCTTCGCCGCCTGATCCGACGTGACCGCCCAGTGGGGACGGTAGGTGAGGTAGACGATGACCGCGCCGGCGAAGGCGCCGAGCAACTGGGCGCCGATGTAGGTCGGCAGCAGGGCCGTCTCGAGTTCGCCGATCGACCACAGGCCGACGCTGACGGCCGGGTTGATGTGCGCGCCGCTGACCCGGCCGACGCAGTAGACCGCCAGCGCTACGGCGAGCCCCCAGCCGGTCGCGATGACGATCCAGCCGCTGTCGTTCCCCTTGGTCCGGGCGAGGACCACGTTGGCCACGACGCCATCGCCCAGGATGATCAGGAGCGCGGTGCCGACCAGCTCGGCGACGAAAATGTCCATTCGGGTCTCCTTGTTGAAGCATCCGAGAATACACTTCGCTCCGCAGCGAGAGTCCGGCCCCGAAGGCACAGGAGCAGGCGACGATGGAGCGATGGAAGAACCCGTTTTCGAGACAGACCTTCGCCTTTCTGCGCGAACTCGCGGAGAACAACGAGCGCGACTGGTTCACGGCCAACGGCGAGCGCTATGAAAGTGTCGTGCGCGAGCCGGCACTTCAGTTCATCAGCGACTTCGGGACCCGGATCGACGAGGTCTCGAGCCACTTTCTGGCGGTGCCGAAGAAGGTCGGCGGTTCCCTGTTCCGCATCCACCGGGACGTGCGCTTCTCTCGCGACAAGCGGCCCTACAAGACTCACATCGGCATCCACTTCCGCCACGAGCAGCATCGCGACGCCCATGCGCCCGGCTTCTACCTCCACATCGAACCGGGCAGCGTGTTCATGGGCGGCGGGATGTGGCGGCCCCACCCGGAGGCGCTGCGGACGATCCGGCGGCAGATCGTGGAAGACGCGGACGGTTGGGCCGAGGTCACCGGGAATCCGGGGCTCGGCGGGGAGCTTGAACTGGGCGGTGAGAGTCTGAAACGGGCTCCGCGAGGCTTCGATGCGGATCATCCACGTATCGACGACATCAAGCGCAAGTCCTTCATGGCCGTCGCGCGTCTCAATCAGACGCGGCTGCTCGGCGGCGGCTTTCTGGACGAGTTCACGGGCCTCTGCGCCGCCGCCTCACCACTGATGCGGTTCGTCTGCCGGGCGACCGGCGTTCCGTACTGAGTTAGCTCGCCTTTGTCCGGCGGCGGTCGACGGCCGTCGAGAGGTTCTCGAAGGTAACCCCGAGGCGTTCGGCGGTGAGCGCGGCCAGGGAGGTCCTGGCGACGCCGGCGTTGAACTGGTAGGTGCTCCGGCGGGCTTCGTCGAGCTCCACCTGGAGAAACTCCAGGCCCAGTTCGTGGTGGTTCTCCTCCAGGGAACGGGCGTGGTCGAGGAAGTGAGTCGTGACGTAGGCCACCGGATCGACCCGCCGGAGCAACTGCAGGACCAGGGTGAAGACCTCGATGCCCTCCGACGGGTTCGTGCCCGAGCAGAGCTCGTCCAGGATGACCATCGAGCCGTGCTCCATCTCCTCGAACAGGGTGCGGATGCGCACGAGTTCCCGGCCCAGGCGGCCCTCTACCTGGTCCGCGCTCTCGCGTTCGATCAGGGAGACGAAGAGCCCGTTCTGCACCCGCAGGCGGCCGCGGGTGCACGGCGCGTAGAGGCCCGACTGGGCGAGTAGCTGGGCGAGCGCGATCGCCTGGATCAGCCGCGTCTTGCCGCCCGAGTTGGGCCCGGTCACGACCGTGATCGGCACGCTGCCGGCGGTGCTCACCGTGCAGGGGACGGGCGCCTGTTCCTGGTGCAGCAGCAGAGGGTTCCACAGGTTCTCGCAGGCGAACGCCGGGCCGGTGTCGTGGTCGGGCAGGAGTTCAGGAATGCACATCTCGAGGCCGCGTCCGGCGGCGCGGTCCCTCAACGCCCGCACCGCCAGGTAGAGCTCCAGTTGGCCAAGCATCTGGATCAGCGGGATCAGGGCCGGAGACAGGGAGACGTAGACCCGCTCGATCACCCGGTTCAGGAGTTCCCGGTTCGTCATCGAGTAGCCGCCGATCCCGAGTTGGAGCCGGCCCCAGAAGCGCTTGATCGGTCGCGTCCAGAAGCGGTTGTCGCTGCACTCGTCGAGGGAACGCACCTCGACCCGGCGGATACGGCCGTCGCCGCCCAGGGAGATGTCGAGGTTCAGTTGGGCGAGCTGGTCCTCGTAGTCCAGCAGGGCGGCGAGGGTCTTGTACTCCTCCGTCTCGTGGATTGCGGCCGCCCCCTGGTGGAGGCGTCTGAGACCGGAACGGGCGGATCCGAACCGGTCGTGCATCAGGTCGATGACGAGACGGCTCTGCTTCAGGATGTCCAGGTTGTGGGCCGCGGTGTCGACGATGCGGTGATAACGGGGCGTACGGTGAAGCGAAAGCAGGGCGAACAGCTCGCGGTAGAGTCGTTTGGCTGACGCCAGGATCTCTTCGTTCTCGTCCATCTCGCGCAGGATCGACTGCCGGAACTCGATCGTCCGCAGATCGGTCGGGGTAGCGGATAGCGCGCGTCGGAGAAAGCGCTGGTTGATCGGGTACTGGACGCCGTCCATTGCGACCTCGAAGCTCTCCGCGATCAGGCGGTCGATGAACAGGTCCTGCTCGAAGAACTCCGGCCGCCACGTCGTGGGCGGCGTCTCCGCCTCCGCCATCAGGTCATGGAACTCGGTGCCGATCTCCCGGCCGAGAATGGCGAGGCCAAGCAGGTCCGACAGAGCCTTCCGGTCGATGCCGAGAAAGGGCTCCCGGTTCAGGAGATCCGGGATGGGGATCACGGCGGCGTTCAGCGGCGCAGCGGAGAGCGCCGGCGGCGCTCGTTGAGCGACCGCATTTCACGGTAAGGGGACACTCCCTCGACTTCCCGGCGAGGCAGCGGGTGACCGAGCGCCAGCTCTATCTGGCGGACGATCGGCTTGTCGAGCCAGGTACCGATCGACGACACGACCCCTTCGGCGGCGCCGCGTGCGGTGCGGCCGGCGCGGTGGATGTAGTCCTCGGCGGTATCGGGAAGGTCGTAGTTCAGGATGTGCTCGATGCCCTGGACGTCGATGCCGCGGGCCGCGATGTTCGTTGCCACCAGGATGCGATGATGACCAGCGCGGAAACTCTCGAGGGCGTCGACCCGGTGCTTCTGCGAGCGGTCCGAGTGGATGCGCGCGACGCTGTGCCGTCCCCGCTCCAGCACCCGGCACAGCCACTCGGCGTCGGACCGGCGCTTGGTGAAGACGAGGGTCGATCCGGGGACCGAGTCGAGCAGCGCCAGGGCGCAGCTCTTCTTGTCCTTCTCGTCGACCAGGTAGAGGCGGTGTTCGATTCCGGAAGCGGCGCCGCGGGGCGCCAGGTCGATCCGGAGGGGATCGTCCATGTAGCGCTGGGCCAGGCGTTCGATCGGGGGCGGCATGGTGGCCGAGAACAGCATCGTGTGCCGCCGGCTGGGCACCTGGGTCACGATCCGCTGCACCTGGGGCATGAAGCCGAGGTCGAGCATGTGGTCTGCTTCGTCCAGCACGAGCTCCTCGACGTTGCGAAGGCTCACCGTGCCGCGTTCGGTGTGGTCCAGGAGTCGCCCGGGCGTTGCCACCAAAACGTCGGGATCCCGGCGCAACTGGTCGAACTGGGGTCCGATCTTCACGCCTCCGATCAGGCAGGCCGAGGTGATTCGCAACCGGCTCTTGCGAAAGACGTCGAGGAAGGCCTTGGTCTGCAGGGCGATCTCGCGCGTGGGGCAGACGACGAGCGCGCGCACGCCCTTGCCCCGGCCGAGCCGCTGGACGATCGGCAGGACGAAGGCGGCTGTCTTGCCGGAGCCGGTTTCGGCCAGGCCGATCAGGTCCCTGCCGGCGATCGCGTCGGGGATCACGTCGGCCTGGATGGGCGTCGGATGCTCGAAGCCGATTTCGGCCAGGACCTCCAGGATCTCCGGATTCAGCCCGAGGCTGCGGAAGTCCCGGTCGGTCGTCTCGACGTGGTGCTGGGGTATCGCCGGCTCTGCAGGTGTTTCACCGGCGTTGTTCGGGGCGCTGGTACCGTTCGCCACGGCGGTCATCATACCAGTGCGCCTGGCGCCGGTAAGTGTCTGGTAGTCAATGGTTTCACGTCCGTGAAGGGTCACTGGCGGCGGCGAAGGCCGAGCCGCTGCAGGAACCCGCGCCGCGCAGGAGTGAGTTGTCTCGGCGGGTCGTCGCTTCTCGCGACGCGGCCGCCACGGTCGGTCGCCTCGGCCCAGAACTGAATGCTCCGGCCCCCGTGTTCGGGCTGTGTAACCGTCGCCTTGAAGGCGATCTCGGTGGTTCTGGCGTCGCCTGCGGCGTCCGCGGCGGGCGCCGGCTCAGGGTCGACCGGCCTGAGTATCGCCTCGACGACATCGCCTTCCCCTTCGCGGTCGAACCAACGCCAGAAGAAACGCACCGAAACCACCTCGTAGTCGTCCCGGGCGCGAACCAGCAGCACCAGATCCTCGCGGCGGTCGTACTCGATCTGGTCCAGGCTCGAACCGTTCGCGGCCAGTATCTCGACGGCGGGGCTTCCCTGGTCGAGATCGTCCAGCAGGAACCTGAGAGTGGACTCCACCTGGGCCAGACGACGACCGTTCTCGGGTGTCCGCCCCATGGCGGCGAGAACCTCCAGCGCCTCGTGTGGTCGTTTCCGACCCAGCATCTCGATCTCACGGATCGCGGCGTCCAGGTCGCTCCGTCGCTGGAACACCGAGTCGATGGAAGCCAGCCTGGCATCGACGGACGTGGCCTCCTCGGCCGAGTCGCCGCGAAGCGATCTGAGTTCGAGCAGCAGCGTTCGGGCCTCTTCCAGGCGGTTCGCCGCCATCAACCGCCCGGCCGTTTCCTCGATCGCCTCGGCGGCGCGATCCTCGAAGGCGAGGCCGGCCGCGAATCGCGGGTGTCGCCGCGCGAAGTCCTGGGCCAGCCGGAGCGCCGCCAGCCGGTCGCTGCCCAGCAGTCCCTCGATCGCGTCGACCTCCGAGGTCAGCCGTCGCGCGTCGTCGACGTGGCGCGATGCCTGCGGGTCACGCCGGAGGGCGATCATCCGCTCGCGCGACAGTGAGCCAAGCGCTCGGCGAAGCCGGTCGAGGTCGGCATCCTCGAAGCCGCCCTCGAACTCCAGGGCAGCCAGCAGGACCGGCTCTTTCCCGAGGCGCTCCAGCATTGCGTTCATGGTCTCCCGATGGTCGGGCAGCAGTTCCAGGGCGGCAGGACTGGCGTCGAAGCTGAGCATCAGGCGCTGCGCTTCACGGAGTCTTCCCTGAGCCATCAGGTCGAGAGCATCGCTGAGTTCGCGAGGCAGGGGCGGCGGCGGCTCGGGCTCCGGGCGGGCTGGCAGGGGAGCCGGGACGCCGCGGGATGCGCTGCCGGAAGGGGCGGTCGTGTTGTCCGGCGCCGTCCAGCGCAGAACCAGCAGGGCCGCCGTGATACCGATCGCTGCCGCCGCCAGGATCTGCCTCGGCCGCGGCGACGTTGCCGGAACGGTGTCAGGTGACCGCATCGGGCGATCCTAGTTGTTGATAGGTTCCGGGATGCCTGTAGCGAGCGCGTACGGACTCATTGCGCGAAAACCGTTCGGAGGGCCTCGAGAATGCCGAAGAGACTCCTTTCTCCGCTCCTGTTCATCCCGCTGCTCGTGCTGGCGGTCCCCGCTCTGGCCCAGGATCCGGGGCCTGCCAATGTCGGCGCCGACCTGCGCGGCGGTGACGTGACCGGCGCGGTCGGCGGCCGGGACAACACGCGCGTCTTCGGCACGATTCTCGACTCGAGCGGGAACCCGCTGCCGGATGTGGACATCTGGTTCCAGAACGACCACATGCCCGCGCCACGGCTACGGGCCAAGGGCCGCAAGACCGGTACCTACCTTCTGCGCAACATGGGCCGGATCTTCAGCCGGGACGATTACGAAGGGATCACCGTTCGGGTCACCTTCGAGCGCAGCGGCTTCCGTTCGGTCATAGCGCGCGTCGCGGTCCAGCGGGACGGATCCCAGCAGCTCTATCCGATCCTCTTCCGGGAGGGTGAGTCGATGGAGTCGCCGGGCATCCGCACGGTGCTGGCGGGACGGGTCCAGGACAGGCGTGGCAAGCCGGTCAAGGGCGGCGGCGAGGTCACGATCACCTCCGGTGACGGCTCGTTCCAGGCGAGCGGTCCGGTCGAGAAGAACGGTGAGTTCGCGATCGTGCTCTGGGACGCTCCGGAGCGCGTGAACGCGTCCTTCAGGATGACGAAGGGCGGCTCCCGCGACGACATCATCGAACTGAAGCCGTCGCCCCAGGCCGACGTTGTCGTGGCTCAGTTCTTCTACCCGCAGATGTAGCTGACGAGCTACCAGCGAGGCCGGCGTTCCTCGCGCGGGCGGGCTTCGTTGACGCGAAGGGTGCGACCGCCGAACTGCTGCCGGTCCAGAGCGGAGATGGCCTCCTGGCCTCCGGACGCCATCTCGACGAAGCCAAAGCCCCGCGGCCGGCCGGTCTCACGGTCGTTGATCAGCGAAACTTCTGACACCTCGCCATGAGCCTGGAACAGCGCGCGAACCGCCTCTTCCGTCGTGTCGAAGGGGAGGTTCCCCACGTAGATTCTCGTTGCCATCTGCTGCTCCTGTTTCTCGGCCTTGGGGTTCCACTGTGGATCCACGCACGAGAACTACAGGCGCATCCTGGTTCGCCGCGTGAGCTCTGCACCCACTGCCTGATGGCGGGACGCTAGCACAAAGGCGCCCCTACCCGTTCCCGCGCAGGTCCTCGTAGTAGGCGTCGAAGGCGTCCAGCCGATCCTTGAGCAGGCCCTGGATGACGCCGATCTTGTCGCCCAGTTCGAGGACGCCGTCGGCATCCGGATCGTAGACGGGCCAGTCGGGCAGGCCGTCGCCGTTGGGGTCGCCGGTGGCCGCGAAGTTCACCCAGTAGCTCGCCATCGTGTCCGCGAGCGCCCGGTCGGTCTCGTCCCAGGCGTGGTTGAAGGGGCCGATGTCGTCCCTCAACTCGCCGCTGAGGTGGAGGTTGTCGAAGGCGTAGGCGATCTCCGCCGCGTGGTACGAACCGTAGGTGTCCGCCTCGTCCCATGGTGGTACCCGGGAGAAGAAGTACATTCGAACGGGTCGTTGTCCGGTGCGGTTCTGCAGCCTGGCCCAGGTCCGCATCTGCCAGGCGAAGAACTGGTCGGCCGTGTTCTCGTAGGCGGCGATCCGTGCCTGTTCGTCGGTCTCGGCGGGGTAGACGGCGAACATCGCGTCGGCGTGCTCGCCATAGGTGTCCGCGAGCAACTGCCGGTAGTCGGCGACGGTGGTTCCGGCGGGACCGGCGAACAGGGCGGTCCCCTCGTCGCTGTTGAAGCCGACGATCGTGTCGACGTCGTTCTGCTCGCCGGTGGCGAACAGATCGTGGATGTCGCGCGGGAACACGTGGCCGTCGCTGAGGCCGACGAAGACAAGCGCTTCGGACGCACCGGCCGCTTCGTAGACCTCCTCGGCGGTGGCGGCGCGCATGGCCGCGAGGTCGCCGGCGCCGAGGCGCTCCGCGACGCGCGCACCTTCGGACTCCGCGTCTCCAAGCTGCGGCATGGGCCAGAAGATGCCGCCGCTGTGCCCGATCGCGCGGTGGAACAGCCCCGCGGCGAGCGGCGTCGCGGTCAGGTAGTTGACGCTCCACGAACCGGCCGACTCGCCGAAGATCGTGACCCGGCCCGGGTCTCCGCCAAAGGCGGTGATGTTCGCCTGGACCCACTGGAGCGCGGCGACCTGATCCAGGATGCCGTAGTTCCCCGACGCTCCCGACTCGGTTTCGGCCGAGAGTTCCGCGTGAGCCAGGAAGCCCATCGGTCCGAGCCTGTAGTTGATCGTCACCAGCACGACGCCGCGCTCGGCCAGACTCTCCCCGTCGTACAGCAGAGTGCTGCCAGAGCCGGTCTGGAGGCCGCCTCCGTGGATCCACACCATGACCGGAAGAGCTGCTTCGGCGTGTTCGGCGCCGGTCCAGACGTTCAGGTAGAGACAGTCCTCGCTGCGCTCGATCTCGCCGGTGTCGTAGAAGGAACCGGGTGGGGAGAGTGGCTGCCAGCAGCTACCGGAAAACCGCGTGGCGTCGCGGCTGCCCTCCCAGGCGGCAGCCGGCTGGGGCGCCTGCCAGCGGAGGTCGCCAACCGGCGGCGCCGCGAACGGGATACCGGCGAACTTGAAGACTCCGGACTCGAGCGCCTGGCCTTCGACCGCGCCGAGCTCCGTGTTGACGGTCGTGGTGAGGGGCTCGACCTGCTCACCGCCGCACGCAAGCGTCAGCGCGAGGCCGGCCCCGAGGATCGCTCCGCCGGCTCGGCGGGTTGTCGCTTTGGTCGACATCGTCTTACTCCTCCCCGCCTTGGGGGTCGTGTCGGGTTTACGGCTCGCTTTCCGGCGCCGGCCGGAAGCGCAGGGCGACGCCGTTGTTGCAGTAACGCAGGCCGGTTGGCTCCGGTCCGTCGCTGAAGACGTGGCCCTGGTGCCCGCCGCAGCGGGAGCAGTGGTACTCGGTTCGGGGGACGATCAGCTTGAAGTCCCGCTTCGTGTCGACGGCTCCGGCGATGGGCTCGAAGAAGCTGGGCCAGCCGGTGCCGCTCTCGAACTTCGCACCCGACCGGAACAACTCCGCGCCGCAGCCGGCGCAGAGGAAGATGCCGCTCCGGCCCTCGTGGTTGAGCGCCGAAGTGAAGGGGCGTTCGGTTGCCTCCCGCCGCAGAACCCGGAACTCCTCGTCGCCGAGTCTTGCCCGCCACTCGGATTCGGGGAGGTTGAGCCGGCCGCTCGCTCGGCAGTCCTCGGTCGTCATGCAGCGGGCATCCTATCTTGGGGCAGAATGGCGTGAACCAGGGAGAATGGGGCATGACGACACGACGACCGCCGGTGGACCACATCGTCCGTACGCGCGACCTCTACTCGAGCCTGGGCCACGATCCCTATCGATGGGTGCGCAACGATGGCCCACCGCCCTGGACCGAGCTGGCGAAGCCTCTCCGCGAGTGCCGAGTGGGGCTGGTGGGCTCCGGTGGTGTGTATCGGGCGGGCCAGGTCGCCTTCCATCATCGGGACGACATCTCGCTGCGTGTGATCGATACGTCGGTTCCCGTTTCGGAACTGCGGACGAGCCACTTCGCCTACGACCAAACCGACGCGCGTGCGGACCCGAACGTCGTCTTTCCGGTCGACACGCTGCGGACCCTCGTGGCGGAGGGCGTGATCGGGGAACTGTCGCCGCGCGCCTACGCCTTCATGGGAGGGATCTACTCGGCCCGCCGCGTTCGGGATGCACTGGCGCCGGAGATCAGCCGCCGGCTCGCTGAGGACGAGGTCGACCTGGCGTTGCTCGTCCCCGTGTGACCGGTCTGCCATCAGTCCGTGGGACTGATAGCGCGCCGGGTCGAGGCGGACGGGATTCCGACGACGTCGCTGACTTCCGCTCTCTCGATCACCCGCTCGGTCAATCCTCCGCGCGCCGTCTTCCTCGACTATCCCCTCGGTCATACGGCAGGGAAGGCGCAGGACCCGGCGCTGCAGCGGGAGATCGTCGCCGCCGCGCTCACGGCCGTTGGGGAGCTGGAGCAGCCGGGCGCCGTGAAGATGCTGCCGTATCGCTGGTCGGGCGACGACGACTGGAAACGCGAGACGATGCTATGCGGCGACACGCGGAGCTATCGGTCGAGCAGCCCGGAGTACCAGTGCGAGGCGGACCGGGCGCTGGCGGCGGCAGCGGGCGACTGTCCGACCTGCATCTTCCTGTGAGGCCCGGTACGAAGCGTCGCCGGAGCGAAGGTGGCGCCGGGCGGTACGACACGCTCGCGCCGCCCGGCGCCGAACGGGTCCGTGCCTTGCCCCTTTGTGGCACAGACCCGTTCATATCTACGAATGGAAACAGCCGGGGTTTGACCCGGATTCCTGATTCTCGCCGCGGGGGCAGGGCCGGTGGCCTGACCTTTCCCTGACGGGAATCTGACCGGAGCCCCCAGCGCTCCCTGTCAGCTACTCAGAACGGCTTGTACAGCGACAGGTAGGCAGCGACCGCCGCCAGCAGCGGCAGGATGACGACCAAAGGCTTGGCCAGGGCCTGGTTGCGGTAGGGCAGCGTGAGTGCGGCGCCAAAGCACAACCAGATGACCAGCTTCACCCAGGCCCAACCGGGCAGGCTGGCGCCGAGCATCCCGAAACCGGCTACGACGCTCAGGACCAGGCCGACTCCGTGCATGGCGGCGAGCAGGCCGCGCAGTTGGTTGTCCTCCCTGCGACCGCCGTTTGCGGCGTGAACCGCCACGCCGCCCGCGGCGGCAAGCACCATGACCGCTCCCAGCACGTGCAGGAGCTTGTAGACCATGTAGGGCACTCTCGGGTCGGGTCCTCCCCAGGTTGGTGGGGCGTCGGCCTGTTAGCGTATCGCCAATGGCGCCGCTCGAGCGACTCGACGACTGGGACGACTTCGTTGCCGAACTCTATCCGACGCCGGTGGAGTCGGGCGGCAAACGGCGGGAGGACTACCGGGACTTCGAGGCGCCCCCCCGCGACACGGTGCGCGAGTTCTACCGGCTGAATCACCGGAACCAGACCTGGGACTTCGTGCAGGACAAGAAGGCGGAGTACCTCACGCTCGACCGGGCTGAACTCCCGGCGTGGGAGGCGCTCGAGTTCCTGAACACTCTCGTGGACGACTCGGATCCGGATCTGGACCTCTCCCAGCTCGACCACTTGCTGCAGACGGCGGAGGCGATCCGGGCCGACGGCCACCCGGACTGGTTCGTGCTCGCCGGACTGATACACGACCTGGGCAAGGTGCTCTGCCTGTGGGGCGAGCCGCAATGGGCGGTGGTCGGCGACACGTTCCCGGTCGGCTGTGCGTTCTCAGACCGGATCGTCTATCCGGAGCTGTTCGAGGGCAACCCGGACACGGCGAATCCGACCTACTCGACACCTCTCGGGGTGTACGAACCGGGCTGCGGCCTGGACCGGGTTCACCTGTCCTGGGGGCACGACGAATACCTCTACCAGGTGCTGAGCGACTACCTGCCGGAGCCGGCCCTCTACATGATCCGCTACCACTCCTTCTATTCGTGTCACCGCGAAGGCGCGTACCGGGAGTTGATGAACGACCGTGACCGCGAGATGTTCGTCTGGGTACGGCTCTTCAACGGCTACGACCTGTACTCCAAGAGCGATCGTCCACCGGATGCCGCAGAACTGCGGCCCTACTACCAGGGGCTGATCGACCGGTACCTGCCGGCGAAGCTGAACCTGTAGCGCGGTCGGGCCGGCGGCGGCTACTCGAACCGCATCAGCGCCGCCACCGCGAGGATGAGCATCGCGACGACGTAGAGCTTGACCATCGCGGGCAGGATGAACCGCAGCCAGCGCTGGTAGGGGATGCGCGCCAGGAGCAGCATGCCCATCAGCAGGGCGTTCGTGGGGACGATCAGGTTCATCAACCCGTCGCCGAGCTGGTAGGCGAGCACGGAGGTCTCGCGGCCGACCCCGGTGAGGTCGGCGAGCGGCGCCATGATCGGCATCGTCACGTAGGCCTGACCGCTGCCTGAGGGAATCAGGAAGTTGCAGACGCTCTGCACGGCCAGCATGCCCCAGGCGGCGACGACGGCGGCGCCGGAACCCAGGGCTTCCGCCCGCTCGAGCAGCGAGGCGATGCCGTGGATCACGGTGTCGATGACCCGCGCGTCCGAGAGCACGACCTCGATCGTGCGCGCGAAGCCGATCAGCAGCGCGGTCCCGGTCAGTTCCGCGGCGCCGCTGGTGAAGGCCCTGGCGGTCCGGTTCGCCGACACCCGGCCGAGAACGGCCGAGATGATCGTCACGCCCAGAAAGAGCGCCGCGAGTTCGACCAGGTACCAGCCGTGCACGTTGACGCCCCAGATGAAGACACCGATCATCGCGGCGAAGCTGCCCAGGATCCCGAGCCGGGCCGGCGTGAGATCGGCGGCGCTCAGTTTGTGCCCGCCGCCGGAGTAGTCGATGTCACGCACCAGGCTCCGTTCCGGGTCGTCTTCGATGCGGCGCGCGTAGCGCAGGATGTGGTGGATCCCGATCACCAGCATGACCGCCAGCAGCGCCCATCGAAGCCCGAAACCGGTGCCGGGGTCCTGACCTGCGATGTCCTTGGCGATCATCACCGTGAAGGGGTTGATCGCCGCGGTGCCGTAGCCAATCCCGGCGCCGAGGTAGACCATGCCGAGAGCCACGACAGCGTCCATCCCGAGCGCGATGCACATCGCAACCAGGATCGGAACGAAGGGCATGTACTCCTCGGCCATGCCGATGGTCGACGAGCCGACCGCGAACAGGGTCGTCATGCCGCCGACGAGCAGGATCGGCCGCCCGCCAAGGGCCCTGATCGCGGCACCGATCGCGGCGTCGATCGCGCCGGTGGCGCGGATGACCGCGATCGCGCCGCCGACCAGGAAGACGAAGAAAATGATCTCGGCGGCAGCTTCGAGCCCGCGGGGCACCTTGGTCAGGGCGGCATGCCAGGGCAAAGGCGCGGCTTCCACCGCATGGTAAGTGCCGGCCAGCACCTGGCGGCCGTCGCGCTCGTACTCGCCGGCCGGCAGCAGGTAGGTCAGCACCTGCGCGGCCACGATCATCGCGAAGATGAGGACGAGGGCTTCCGGAAAGCGACTGCCGTTGCTGCTCATGTCGGTGCTTGCTCGGCCCGGCTCGACCGGCGCTTCAGTTGGCCTCGCGCATGCTCCGCGCTTCTCTCCGCTGCTGCTGCCGGCGTTCGATGTTGGCGATCGAGTCGTCGGGGACGGCGTCGATCAGCCGGCGGGTGTAGTCCTCGCGAGGCGCCGCGTAGATCGCCTCCGACGGCCCCTGTTCGACGATCCTGCCGTCGAGCATGACCGCCATCATGTCGGACATGAACTTCACCACCGACAGGTCGTGGCTGATGAAGATGTAGGTCAGGCCGCGCTCCTCCTGGAGGTCCTTGAGCAGGTTCAGGACCTGCGCCTGCACCGAGACGTCGAGGGCGGAAACCGATTCGTCGCAGATGATCAGCCTGGGCTGGACCGCCAGCGCGCGGGCAACCGATATCCGCTGGCGCTGGCCGCCGGAGAACTCGTGCGGGTAGCGGCGCAGGTGGACGGTCTCCATGCCGACCTCCTCGAGCAGCCGGGCCGCGCGGTCGCGGCGGTCGCTGCGGCTGTCGCCGATCTTGTGGATCGCCATCGCCTCGCTGAGCATCGCCTCGACCGTCATCCGCGGGTTGAGCGACGAGTAGGGATCCTGGAGGATGATCTGCATCTGGCCGCGCAGCGCCCGCAGACGACCCGACGGGATCGCCGTGACGTCCTGGTCCTCGAACCGGACTGTGCCGGCGGTGATGTCGATCAGGCGCAGCAGAGCCAGCCCCGTCGTCGTCTTTCCGCAGCCGGACTCTCCGACCAGCCCGAGCGTCTGGCCAGGATAGACGTCGAAGGAGATGCCGTCGACCGCGCGGACGTCGCCCACCTGCCGGCGCAGGAAGCCGCTCCGGATCGGGTAGTAGACCTTGAGGTCGCGCACCTCGAGCAGCGGTTCCGTGTCGCCTGGCACGAGTTCGCCGGGTCCCGGATCCTCCGCGTAACCCAGGCTCTCGAGCGCGGTGCGCGGATGGAGCAGGCGGCCGCGCCCGCGGCCGACCAGTTCATTCAGCGAGTCTTCGGTGATTTCGCGTTCGGTGATCCGGATCTCGCCCTCGCCGTCATCCTCTTCCACGTCCATGAAGTCCGCGACGGTAGGCAGGCGCCGGAAGTCGCGGTCGAGGTGCGGACGGCAGGCCAGCAGCCCCTTGGTGTAGGGATGCCGCGGGTCGTTGAACACTTCGGTCACCCGGCCGCGTTCGACGATCCGACCGCGGAACATGACTGCGATCCGGTCGGCGATCTCGGCGATCACCCCCAGGTCGTGGCTGATGAACAGGATGGACATGCCGCGCTCGTCGCGCAGGCGGCGGATCAGGTCCAGGATCTGGGCCTGGATCGTGACGTCGAGCGCGGTCGTCGGCTCGTCCGCGATCAGGAGCTTCGGATTGCACGAAAGCGCCATGGCGATCATGACCCGCTGCTTCTGGCCGCCCGACATCTCGTGCGGATAGTTGTCCACACGGCGTTCCGGTTCCGGGATGCCGACTTCCTCGAACAGCTCGATCGTCCGCCGGCGCGCTTCCTGGCGGCTCATCCCGAGATGGACGCGGAGCGCCTCTCCGACCTGGTCGCCAACCCTGAAGACCGGGTTCAGCGAAGTGCCCGGCTCCTGGAAGATCATCCCGATGTCCTTGCCGCGCAGGTTCCGCATGTCGCGGTTCGGCAAATGAACCAGGTCCCGGCCGAACCAGGCGATCTCCCCGCTCTCGATGTTCGCGGTGCTCTCGAGCAGGCGCATCACGGACAGCGAGGTCACTGACTTGCCCGAACCCGATTCGCCGACCAGCCCGAGCGTCTCGCCCTCCTGGATCGTCAGATCGATGTCGTCGACCGCGCGGACCGTCTCGTGCTTGCCGTGGAAGTAGGTCCGGAGTTCGCGGATCCGAAGCAGCGGCTGAGCCGCGGCCGACGAGGACACACCGGTTTCGGTCATCCGCGTGACTCTATCCGGCTCCTCCGGGTTGCGTGTCACAATCTGCCGATGATGAAGCGCTTGCTCGTGGGAACTGCGGCGGCGATTGTGCTGGCCGCGCTCGGCGCCTGTGGCGGCGGCATGGACGGGAGCGACGGAATCGGCAGCGTCGCGCGGGGGACGATCGGCTATTCGGCGATGACGCTCAAGAATCCGTTCTTCAAGATCATCGCCGACAACCTGACCGCCGAGGCCGAGCGCCACGGCTTCGACGTCGTGGTCACCGATGCCGAGCGCGACGTGAACCGGCAGTCGCAGCAGGTCGACAACTTCCTGGCTTCCGGCGTCGCCGCGATCGTCCTCAACCCGGTGGACCGGATCGCCATTGGCCCCGCGGTGAGGCGGGCGAACGAAGCCGGGGTTCCGGTGTTCACGTCCGACCTCCAGGCCGTCGCCGAGGGTGTCGAGATCGCCGGTCACGTCGGCACCGACAACTATCAGGGCGGGCTGCTGGCCGGCGAAGCGATGATCGAGGCGCTCGGAGAGGCCGGCGGCGAGGTGTTGGTGCTGCACTTCAAGCAAGCCAACTCCTGCGTCCTGCGCGTGGACGGCTTCCGTCACGCGATCGGCGAGTACAACCGCGATCGGACCGAGGGACGGATCGAGATCGTGGCCGAACTCGAGGGCGGTGGCCTGCGCGACGAGGGTTACCGGGCGATGGCGGACGGCATCCAGGCCTATCCGGACCTCGCCGGCGTGTTCGCGATCAACGATCCCTCGGCGTTGGGCGCGCGCACCGCGCTGGAGCAGGCAGGACGCGCGGATCAGGTCAGGATCGTCGGCTTCGACGGCGAGATCGCGGGACGGGAAGCGATCCGGGACGGGAAGATCTACGCCGATCCGATCCAGTACCCGGACCGGATGGGCGTCATGACGGTGCAGAACATCGTGCGCTACCTCGACGGCGAGGACTTCGAGCGTGTCCACCTGATCCCGACGGAGCTTTACCGGCAGGCCGACGCCGAGCAGGATCCGACACTCGACTAGGGCCTCGGCCTGCCGGTAGCCACTTGCTCGAACTCCATCGGATCAGCAAGAGCTACCCGGGCGTGGACGCCCTTCGCGGGGTGAGCCTGGCGGTGCGCGCCGGCGAGGTGCTGGGCCTGGTCGGCGAGAACGGCGCCGGCAAGAGCACCCTGATCCGGATCGTCTCGGGCGCCGAACGGCCGGACGGTGGCCGCATCGAGTTCGAGGGCGAAGCCGCCGCGTTCGCGTCGCCCGCGGATGCGCGCGAACGAGGAATCGCGGTGATCCACCAGGAGCTCAGCCTGGTGCCGCAATTGAGCGTGCGCGAGAACCTCTTTCTCGGCGCCGGCTGGTCCCGGCGGGGGATCGTCCGCCGGCGTTGGGAAGAGCGGGAGGCGCGGCGTCTGCTCGGCCTGCTGGAGATGGACGTCGATCCCGATGCCCGTTGTTCGGAGCTGTCCCTCGGCGCCCGCCAGGCGGTCGAGATCGCGAAGGCGCTGGCGCTCGAGCCCCGGCTACTGATTCTGGACGAGCCGACGGCGGCGCTGTCGCCACGCGAGGCGCGGGCTTTGCTCCGCCAGGTGCGGGGAGTGGCGCGCCGGGGAGCGGCCGCGGTCTACATCAGCCACCGGCTCGAGGAGATCGAGGAGGTCGCCGACCGGGTCGCCGTGCTCCGCGACGGCGAACTGGTGCACGGCATCGACCGTCGTGGACCGGCCGGCCGTGGCGATGGTCGCCTGCCCCTGGATCGTGACGAGTTGATCGAGGCCATGGTCGGCCGCAGTCTGAGCATGGAGTTTCCCCCTCGACTCCCGGAGGCGATCGGTGGGACGCGGCTCGAAGTCCGGGGGCTGTCGGCCGGACGCCGCGTCTGCGACGTGTCCTTCGACATCCGTCGCGGCGAAGTTCTGGGACTCGCCGGCCTGGTGGGCGCGGGCCGCACCGACGTGGCGCGGATGATCTCCGGCGCGATGCCGTCCGACGGCGGCGAGGTGCGGCTCGACGGCGAGCGGCTCGACCTCCGGTCGCCGCGGCGGGCGATCAGGAGCGGCATCTGCCTGCTGCCGGAGGATCGCAGAGGGCAGGGACTCGTACTGGGCCGAAGCGCACGGGACAACTTCGCGCTTCCCAACCTGGACCGCTTCCGGCGCTTGCGGGCTTTGGTCGATCGCCGCCGCGAGCGGCGCGCCTTC
Source organism: Acidobacteriota bacterium (assembly GCA_011525365.1). Taxonomy (GTDB): domain Bacteria; phylum Acidobacteriota; class Thermoanaerobaculia; order Multivoradales; family Multivoraceae; genus Multivorans. The sequence continues at coordinate 2,524,214 of WTGQ01000002.1, read as the reverse complement.
AGCCGGTGGAGGGAGCAACTGGACATCCGGCTTGCCCGGCCCGGCCAGCGGGTGGCGACGCTGTCGGGCGGCAACCAGCAGAAGGTCGTGATCGCCAGGTGGCTCGAACGCGGCGCCAGGGTCGTTCTCTGCGACGAGCCGACGCGGGGCATCGACGTCGGCGCGCGCTACGAGATCTACGAGTGGATCCGCCGCATCGCGTCGGAAGGCAAGTCCGTGCTCCTGATCAGCTCGGAGCTGGAGGAGGTTCTCGGGTTGAGCGACCGGGTGCTGGTCATGCACGACGGGCGTGTTCGGGGCGAGATCCCGGACCCGGCGCGCGCCGACCCGGCCGGAGTGCTGCGGATCGCCGCCGGACTCGGCCTTTCGGAGGAACCGTCCGTTGCCTGAAGGGGTCGGGGAGTCCGCCGCCCGCCGCTGGCGTCGCCGGTTGCTGGACCTTGTGGGCCGCAACCTCTCGATCGTCGTGCTGGTCCTCCTCTGCCTGATCTCGAGCGCGGCGACCTGGCGCGAACAGAACCCGATCACGAGTCGTTCCGGCGGCGCGGTCGCTCGCCAGGTGCTGGAGGCGTGCCCGGCGCCGTGCTCGGTGCTCGTCGTGGCGCGGGACACGGAGGCCGATCGGGTGTTCGCGCGGGCGATCGAGCAGGGACTCGACGCCACGGGCGCCCGGATCGCGGGCCGTGTCTTCGGCCAGCCGCGCGACGTGCGGCTCGAACTGGGGCGGATCGCCGGGGCCGGCGAATCCCTCGATGCGATCGCCACCCACCGGATCGCCTCCGAGTGGGGGCCGGTGCGAACTGCTGGTGTGCGCGTGTTCTCGCCGAGGAGCTACTACTGGCCGACCTTCCTGACTGCTCGCAACCTGCTCAACGTGGTGAACCAGAACGCGGACATCGCGATCATCGCGCTCGGCATGACGTTGGTCATCCTGACCGCGGGAATTGACCTCTCCGTCGGCAGTCTGTTGGCGCTGGCCGGCGTGATCACCGCAGTGGCGGCGCAGGAATGGTTCGGCGGCTCCTCGGTCTCGCCGGCGGGACTTCTGGCGGCAATGCTCCTCGGTGTTGCGGCCGCGGCGCTGGGCGGCCTCCTCAGCGGCACGATGGTCACCGCGTTCCGGGTACCGCCGTTCGTGGCCACCCTTGGGCTGATGATGCTCGCGCGCGGCCTGGCCCTGATCCTCGCCGTCGGTCATCAACGGCGCCTGGTCGGCGGCGGCGCGGAGGGCACGCCGGAGGCGGTGCGGGTCGATGCAGTGGCCTTCGCCCGGCTCGGCAACGGCGCCGTGCTCGGCGTGCCGAACCCGATCCTGCTCATGCTCGTTCTGTTCGTCGCCGCTCACCTGCTGATGACGCGGACCATGTTCGGACGCTACGTCTACGCCGTCGGTGGCAACGTCGAGGCGGCGCGCCTGTCGGGCGTGCCGGTGACCGCGGTGCTGCTCGCCGTCTACTGTCTGTGCGGAGCGTTCGCCGGCCTGGCGGGGATCGTCGACGCCTCGCGCTTCGAGGGTGGACGGCCGAACGCCGGCGAGCTATACGAGCTGCAGGTGATCGCCGCCGTGGTCGTCGGCGGAGCCAGCCTGGCGGGCGGCCGCGGCCGGATCGTGGGGACGCTGATCGGCGCGATGATCATCGCCGTCATACAGAACGGCTTGAACATCGCGGGTGTCGCGTCCTACGAGCAGAAGGTCGTGTTCGGTGCCCTGATCCTCGCCGCGGTGCTGCTCGACCGGCTTCAGCCGAGACTTCGCCGGTTCCGACGTAAGTCCTTGTAGGACAACCGTTTACGGGCAGCTTGATGACTCGTTCAGCCCCCCAGGAAGCCCCCGCTGCTACTCTCCACCGTCCACGAAATCAGTCGAGCGGGAGAACAAGATGGCCGAAGCTGGTGCTGCCGGGGGTGAAGTACAGGTCTGGATGCAGAAGGTACTCATGTGCTTGCTCGGCCTTCTGGTCGTGTTCGTCATTGCCGTCGCCGGAACTCTGATCGGAGCCTCCGTCTTCGCAGAAGGCGACACGCGAACCAACGCTCTTCAACTCCTCGAGGGAGGCGGCGGCTACGTCTGGCAGGCCATCCTCTTGGCCATCGGCTACGCAGTTGGCAAGGGTCGGCAGAAGGCCGATGCGAACTCGGCCGCGGTTATCGGTGCTCTTGCTGGCAATCTCGCTCGGCGGAACCAGTAGAGCGCGCCGCCTACGAGCATCATGAAGGCCTACGAAGATGCCCTGTTCTTGGCGCTCGTATGGTCCCAAGCCGTCGAGGAGCGCGCTCGAGACTTGGCCGTGAGATGGGAAGAGAGTGGCCGTCTCGAACTTACCGATCGTCAACGGAGAGGGCTTCCGAGGGCCACACTTGGCCGCGTGATCGAGTACTTGAAACCGTGCATCGACAGTGACCCCCATGAGTCCCTAGATGCCTTCTGTGGAGCGCGGAACGACGTCGTCCACCGGTCCAGCTACGTCACCAACATCTTGGCTTGGTCGATTGAACCGGACGATGCCGCTGCTGAGATCAGACGCTTCGAGGAGATCAAGCTGTGGGCTGGAGGCCTGTTCGGAGCACTGATCGACCTCTATCCGGACGAGCACGAATCGGGGCGTTCCTAGATGTCGGGCCCGCTCCGCGTCGCCTAACCTCGCCTAGGCGGCTTGGCACGCGCAACCCTGTGGGCGCTAGGAGTCCGACGGACGGCCACGCCTGACTTTGGGGGAACCGCTTTCTTCGGAGTTCCCCGTGCGGTAGGGCCTGAACCGCTCACACGGACAGGCCGCCTCGCCATCGCGACCCGCTGACGCGGGAGCCCGTGCTATCTTGCGGCTAGCGGATAGGGAATCCTCGATGGTCATGGTGAGTCTGGATTGACCTGTGAATCCAGTCGAGATTGAAGAGGCCGTCTCCGTTCTCGCGGGACAAGCCTTCGACGCGGCCGAGTTCCCCTTCGCCTTCCTGCAGGCGTTCGGGAACAGGCCGACCACCATCAAGCGTCTCCGCTCTGGCACTACGAACCGGTCCGACGTTGGTGGGGTTCTCCAGCGGAACAACATTCACATCAAGGTCGTCCCGGTCGGCGGAGTGGCACCCGCGATAAATGACTTGAAGACGAGCCCAGAGACTGGCCGCGCCAGAGCCAAGTTCGTCTTGGCCACCGACGGGCGAGAGTTCCACGCCGAGGAGATGGAGAGCGGAGACCTTGTTGTCTGCGACTTCCCAGAGTTCCACGAGCACTTCGGGTTCTTCCTGCCGCTGGCCGGAATCTCGACCGTCAGGCAGATCCGCGAAAGTGCCTTCGACATCAAGGCGACCGGCCGGCTGAACCGGCTCTACGTTGAGTTGCTGAAACACAACGCCGACTGGGGGACTGTGGACCGGCGGCGCGACATGAACCACTTCATGGCGCGGCTCATCTTCTGCTTCTTCGCCGAGGACACCGAGATCTTGCCCGACCAGGCGCCGTTCACCGGCACTATCGAGAAGATGACGACGCCGGATGGCTCGAACACGCACAAAGTTGTTCACGAGATCTTCCGCGCCATGAAGACCGAGGTGGAGAAGCGGGCGACGGCAGGACTGCCTCGCTGGGCCGAGGTTTTCCCGTACGTCAATGGCGGCCTCTTCGCGGACTTGACGCTACCTCCGCGTTTCAGCCGGATCGCCCGGTCGTACCTTCTCCACATCGGGAACCTCGACTGGAAGAAGATCAACCCGGACATCTTCGGCTCCATGGTCCAGGCGGTGGCGGTCGACGAGGAGCGCGGCAATCTGGGAATGCACTACACGAGCGTTCCGAACATCCTCAAGGTGCTGAACCCCCTTTTCCTCGACGACCTGCGCGAGCGACTGGAGGAAGCGGGCGACAATGGCAGGAAGCTGTTGAACCTGAGAAACCGTCTGGCCAGGATTCGGGTGTTCGACCCGGCCTGCGGGTCGGGCAACTTCCTCGTCATCGCCTACAAGGAGATGCGGGCTATCGAGGCCGAGATCAACCGGCGCCGGGGAGAGAGCGAGCGCAAGCCAGGCATCCCGATCAGCAACTTCCGCGGGGTCGAGATCGGCGACTTCGCGGCCGAGGTCGCACGCCTCGCTCTCGTAATCGCCGAGTATCAGTGCAACGTGAACTACCTCGGCCAGCGAGAGGCCGTGGCCGCTGTCCTGCCGCTCGACGAAGACAACTGGATCACGTGCGCGAACGCTCTTCGCGTCGACTGGGTCCGCGTCTGCCCACCGACAGGAACCGGCGTCAGACTCGTCGCCGACGATCTCTTCCAGACGCCACTCGATCAACCGGAGATCGACTTTGAGAACCAGGGCGGGGAAACCTACATCTGTGGGAACCCGCCTTACCGGGGTAGCCAGTGGCAGACGGCGGAACAGAAGGCCGACCTCAAGGGAGTGTTCGAAGGCCGGTCGAGGAAGTGGAGATCGCTCGACTACGTGGCCGGCTGGTTCATGAAAGCTGCCGACTACGGCGCGCATACGCCCACGGTGTCGGCGTTCGTGGCTACTAACTCGATCTGCCAGGGGCGCCAGGTCGGGACGCTATGGCCGCTAGTGCTCCAGACCGGCCACAAGATCGCCTTCGCACACACGAGCTTCAAGTGGGCGAATCTTGCGAGCCACAATGCGGGCGTAACTGTGGCAATCGTGGGGATCTCGAACCGCCCCGCTCCTATACGGCGACTCTACTCAGTCGGGACCAACGGCGAGACCATGGTTCGGGAGACGCAGAACATCAATCCCTATCTCGTTAGCGGTACCGATGTGGTCGTGCGAGCCCGAAGAAAGCCGATGACGGAGTTGTGCGAAATGCGCTTCGGCAACATGCCGAACGAGGGTGGCCACCTGCTGTTGGATCGCGACGAAGAGAAAGCCGCCGTTCAACGTTACGACGTGCCTCCTCGCCTCATCCGTTCGTTCGTAGGTTCTCAGGAGTTCATCCACGGTGCGGAACGACGGTGCATTTGGGTTGCAGACGATGACCGATCGGAGGCCACGGAGAACGACTGGCTCGCTGCTCGGTTTGAGGCCGTTCGTGTGCGGCGAGCGGCCTCCGATCGCAACACAACGAGGCAGCTGGCCAGTACGCCGCATCGATTCGGCGAAGTCCGCCAGTCGGGAACCGAGACTGCGATCGTCGTTCCACGAGTCTCGTCCGAGAACCGTTCGCATTTGCCGGTGGGCTTGGTCGCCGCCGGCACCATCATAGGGGACCGGAACTTCGCGCTCTACGACGCACCACTGTGGAACATGGCGCTGATCGCTTCACGTCTTCACTGGGTCTGGATAGGCACCGTGTGCGTTCGACTGCGCGAGGACTTCTCGTACTCAAACACCTTGGGCTGGAACACCTTCCCCGTGCCCGTCCTTACGGAGAAGAACCGGGCGGACCTGACCGAGTGCGCCGAGAACATCCTGTTGGCACGCGAGGCGCATTTTCCCGCGACAATCGCCGATCTCTACGCCCCCGACCGCATGCCGGAGAACGTCCGCGCCGCCCATGACCGGAACGACGAGGTCCTTGAACGCATCTACGTCGGCCGCCGCTTCCGCAACGATACGGAGCGGCTGGAGAAGCTCTTCGCGCTGTACACCAAGATGGTGGGCGAAGAGGGCGTAGCCTGACCGGGCATCGGCTTGACTGCGTGACGGCAGCATGACAGGCTGGTCTCGCATTTGAGAGACGGGAGGCTCGGATGACGACGCAGAGTTCGATGCTGCACGTCCGCATGGACACGGAAATGAAGCAGAAGGCCACGGCGGCGCTGGCGGCGATGGGACTGACGGCGTCGGAGGCCGTGCGGTTGCTGTTCCACCGCATCGCCGTCGACCAGGCCTTCCCGCTCGAGCTCAAGGTGCCGAACGCGCGAACCCGCCAGGCCATGGCGGAGGTGAACGAGATGATGCAGGACCGCGGCGCGCGGTTCGCCGGCGCCGACGAGGTGTTTGCGGAGCTTGAAGAAGCCGGCGGCCAGTAAACGGGCCAAGCTACCCCGCCGAGTCGACTTCTCGCGACAGTTCCTGAGGGACTGGCAGCGGCTCTCCCGCTCCGGCCGCTACGATATGCGCCGGCTGAAAGCCGTGATGCTCCTCCTGATTGCCAACGACGCTCCGCTTCCTCCCGAGCGTAGAGACCACGCGCTCAAGGGCTCGTTGGCGCGCTACCGGGAGTGCCACATTGGCGGCGACTTCCTGCTGATCTACCGTGTCGACGATACGGACGGCCCCAGCGGTTCGATCTACTTCGCCAGGGCAGGCACTCACGCGGACTTGTTCGAGTGACCAGCGTCAAGACCATCCCATCCATCTCGGTCAGGTACGCCCGGACGGGCCGCACAGCCCGGTCGAACGCGCTGGGAATGCGGCCGATGCAGGAGCGGGCTTGGGAGAAGCGCGGAGAGCAGTATCTTCTGATCAAGTCGCCGCCGGCCTCCGGCAAGAGCCGGGCGCTCATGTTCATCACGCTGGACAAGCTCGCGAACCAGGGCCTGCGCCAAGCGGTCATCGTGGTCCCCGAGAAGACGATCGGCGCGAGCTTCGCCGACGTGCCGCTCAAGCGCTTCGGCTTCTGGGCTGATTGGAGTGTCCAGCCGAGGTGGGACCTTTGCAGCGCACCCGGGACCGACGGCGGCAAGGTCAGGGCGCTGAAGGCGTTCCTGGACAGCGACGATCGGGTGCTCGTGTGTACCCACGCGACCTTCCGGTTCGCCATGGACCAGTTCGGGGTCGAGGCCTTCGACGACCGGCTCATCGCAGTGGACGAGTTTCATCACGCGTCCGCCAATCCGGACAACAAGCTCGGCACGCACGTCGGCCAGCTGATGGCGCGAGACAAGAGCCACATCGTGGCGATGACGGGCTCTTACTTCCGCGGGGATGCCGAGCCCGTCCTGATGCCCGAGGACGAGGAACGGTTCCAGACCGTTACCTACACGTACTACGAGCAGCTGAATGGCTACGAGCATCTGAAGCAGCTCGACATCGGCTACTTCTTCTACACCGGGAGCTACGCGGACGACATCCTGAAGGTGCTGGATCCGAGCGACAAGACGATCATCCACATCCCGAGCGTCAACTCGCGAGAGAGCACGAAGGACAAGATCCGGGAGGTCGAGCACATCCTCGAGAAGCTGGGCGAGTGGCAAGGGGCCGATCCGGAAACGGGCTTCCAGTTGGTGCGGACGACCGAAGGCCGTGTACTCCGCATCGCCGACCTCGTCGACGACAACCCGGCTCGGCGCGATCGCGTCGCTGCCGCCTTGAGGGATCCCCGGGTGAACGACGACCGGGATCACGTGGACATCATCGTCGCCCTCGGGATGGCAAAGGAGGGTTTTGACTGGATCTGGTGCGATCACGCGCTGACCGTCGGATACCGGTCCAGCTTGACGGAGATCGTGCAGATCATCGGGCGCGCTACACGGGATGCCCCGGGGAAGGCCCAGGCTCGGTTCACGAACCTGATCGCGGAGCCGGACGCTTCTGAGGAAGCCGTCACCGAGGCCGTCAACGACACCCTCAAGGCCATAGCGGCGAGTCTTCTCATGGAGCAGGTGCTCGCTCCGCGCTTCAACTTCACGGCGAAGACGGATGCGAGCGGGCCGATCGAAGGTCTCGACTATGGCGAGACGGGCTACGACGCGGAGCGCTGCAACGTGGGCGTCGATCCTGACACCGGCGAGGTGACCGTGGAGATCAAGGGGCTGGCGGCGCCGAAGAGCGAGGCTGCCGCCCGCGTCTGCCGTGAAGACCTGAACGAGGTCATCACGGCGTTCATGCAGGACCGGGTCACCGTCGAACGCGGGCTCTTTGACGCCGAACTCGTACCGGCGGAGCTGACCCAGGTGCGGATGGGGAAGATCATCAAGGAGAAGTTCCCGGAACTCGACGCAGATGACCAGGAGGCGGTCCGCGAGCATGCCGTCGCGGCCCTGAACCTGACGCAGAAGGCGAAGGAGACTGCGTCGGAACTGCGCGAAGGCGGTCGGGCCGAAGCGGAGTGGGGAGCCGGGAACACGGCCCTGATCGATGGTGTGCGACGCTACGTGACCGATGTACGGCAACTCGACATCGACCTGATCGACCGAATCAACCCGTTCGGCGAGGCCTACGCGATTCTCGCCAAGGCGATGAACGAGGAGAGCCTAAGGCAGGTAAAGGCGGTGATCACGGCGAAGAAGGTCCGAATCACCCCCGACGAAGCCCGGGAGCTTGCCAGGCGGGCCTTGAAGTTCAAGCAGGAGCGCGGGCGATTGCCGTCGGTCACCGCATCGGACCCCTGGGAGAGGCGCATGGCCGAGGGTGTGGCCGTGCTGCGTCGAATGGCGGCGGAGGCGTCCGATGTCTGAGGGCTTCACCGAGCAGGACGCCGCCCTGCTGGACGAACTCGGTGTCGAAGTTGCGCCGCGGAAGGCAGCGTCGTACACGGTCCGTGAGGAGCGGATCATCGCGGGCTTCGAGGAGATCCAGCGATTTGTCGATTCACACGGACGGGTGCCAGAGCGGAGCGACGACCGCGATTTGTTTGAGCGGCTCTACGCCGTGCGACTGGGACGGATTCTCGCCGATGACGAGTGGCGCGAGCTTATTGCTCCGCTGGATCGACAGGCGTTGCTGAGCAGCCGTGTCGACGAGATGACGCCTTTTCCCGAAGCTCTGGACGACAATGAACTCCTAGCTGAGCTTGGCGGGGAGGCGGAGACGCCGGACATCAGCGATCTTCGCCATGTTCGGTCGAGTGCTGAGAAGCGCGCGGCCGAGGAGATCGCGACTCGCACCCGATGCGAGGACTTCGAGCGCTTCCGGCCGCTCTTCGAGCAAGTCCAGAAGGACATCGACATGGGCCTTCGCGAGACGCGACCCTTCGAGCGGAAGGCGGAGATCGAGCCTGGCCGGTTCTTCGTACTCGGCGGCCAGAAAGCCTACGTCGCCGAGATGGGGCGCATCTTCACCCAGGACTACGGCGACAAGGACGCACGCCTCCGTGTGATCTTCGACAACGGTACCGAGAGCAACCTGCTCCGACGTTCCCTGCAGCGGGCGCTCCACAAGGACGAAGCAGGCCGGCGGGTCACCGAAGCGACGGCTGGACCGCTGTTCGCCGATCAGACCGCGGACGGCGACGAGGCGAGCGGGACGATCTACGTGCTCCGGAGCAAGTCCGATCTTCCCTTCATTTCAGAGAATCGCGACCTGGTCCACAAGATCGGCGTCACAAGCGGCAGCGTGCAGGAGCGGATCGCCGGGGCACGGCTCCAAGCGACCTTCCTGCTGGCTGACGTCGAGATCGTGGCCAGCTACAAGCTGTACAACATCGATCCCGGCAAGCTAGAGACGCTCATCCACCGGGTCTTCGGCCCTGCACGCCTCGACATCGGCATCAAGGATCGCTTCGGCAACCCCGTAACGCCGCGCGAGTGGTTCCTGGTGCCTCTCAACGTGATCGACCAGGCCGTCGAGAGAATCAGAGATGGAACGATCACCCGATGTGCCTACGACGTGAGCACGGCGTCGTTGGTCGGTTAGGTCCAGGCTAGCGACACTGCGGAGGTCGGGTCAGAACGGCTGCGCATACTGTCGACGTGGCGGAGTCGACTCGGAGGAGCGATCGGGGTTGACGGAGTGACCTCAGGTGTCCAGCATGTCCCAGTCATCTCCGAGAACCCAACGAAGTGCGGATAACTTGCCGTTCAGCATTCCCCACTCGAAGTCGCTCCAGGGACCGAGGCGATCGGGACCCAGTTCGGTTTCTGTGGCACGCGCGGCATTGAGCGCAATGTCCCAGACGTCGCGGAGAATGACGTCTGGGGAGTACGTAGCGGGCTCCGAGTCCAGGTCTCGATGGACGACCTTGATGTCGCCCCTCTCGACGCGGATGCGAAGATTGCAGTGTCGGTTGTACCAGACCTGCTTGTAGAGCAGATGTTCCGCGTCGAGCAGTTCGGCCAGCTCCCTGGGTTGCGGGTGGTAGGCGAACTCGTGCTCGAACTCAGCGAGGAGATCAGGGGCAATGAGCCGCACGACTTCGGCCGTGGACGTGGAGTAGTGACAGTCGTCGGGCGCGAAGATGCGGGCGAGGTCAGCGTGCGGTAGGCGATTGTCGCCGTCGTGCAGCGAGAAATCGCGCGTGTTGCGGGTGACAAAGTAGTGCTGCGTGGCGTCCCGTGTATCGGCTCGTGCGGCTTCGGCAAAGATCTCGACCAGGAGCGCATCTACGGTCGAGTTCTTGGATCGGTGAAACGGCGCCTGCTTCTGGATGGCGCGCTCGACCGCGCTGACCTTGACGCTATCGCTGGCCAGGATCGGAGGGGTGGTTGCCATCAGGCGCTCCACGGTCTCGACGATTGGGCGAGCAACACTTCCTCTGGTCGCAATCCTGAGTTGCAGGTCGTCAAGGTGGGCCAGGGTTTCCGGCCTCGCTTCGTCCTCAACCAGCTGCGTAACCGCATCACGGACGTGCTTAAGGTGCGAGGAAAGGCTACGTTGCATTTGCTCTACGACGCGGTCCCGATTGCGCGCGAACTCGTCGAGTACGAGTTGAGGGACAAGAAGCTCGACCTCTCCTTCCCTTACGAGTTCGTCGATTGCTGTGAGCACTGGTGTGAGTCTCGGGTCGCTTGCGAGGTCCAACCAGAGGTTCGAGTCGAGGAGAACGCGGTTCGTGGACATGGGACTCGGAGATGTAGTTCGTGCTCGGCGGGAAGGCGGTCGCGCCGAGGCTGGCCGTCCGTCGCCGGTGACCCCCACCCGTGGAACGGGCACTCTACTCCGTGCTCGTGGAAGCGACTGAATCCGGGCTCAAGCTGGCGGTCGCAGACCTGTCGACGTGTCGGACGGACCCCAGGCCGTGCGCCTCTGGCGTATAGTTCGCCGCCTTGAGTGAACGCGGGGCTGCCCGCTCCACCGGCCGGCGCCGCAACAGTTAGCTTGGATGATCGCGACTCAACATGGGGGACAACACACCGATCGAGTGGACCGACGCGACCTGGAATCCCGTCACCGGCTGCACCAAGATTACGCGTGGCTGTGACAACTGCTACGCGGCACGGCTGACCGAGAGGTTTCGCGGCACGCCTGGCCACCCTTTCGAGAACGGGTTCGATCTCAGGCTCCGTGTGGACCGCATCTCGCAGCCCCACTCGTGGAAGCGACCGCGGAGGATCTTCGTCAACTCCATCAGCGACCTGTTCCACAAGGATGTGCCTGCCTGGTTCATCGACCGTGTCTTCGAGACGATGGAGTCCGCCAACTGGCACGTCTACCAAGTCCTCACGAAGCGCAGCTCTCTCATGCGTGACTACTTGCAGCGCCGGTACCCTGATGCGAGCACGGCACCTAGACATGTCTGGTGCGGCGTCTCTGTCGAGGATCAGGCGGCGACCGTCCGGATCCAGCACCTTCGCGACACGCCGGTACCGATGCGCTTCCTGTCCATCGAACCGCTGCTCGGGCCGCTAGATCATCTTGATCTCGAAGGGATTTGCTGGGTTATCGTCGGCGGAGAAAGCGGGCCAGGTGCGCGTCCCATGAAGGAAGAGTGGGTTCTTCGAGTACGCGATCTCTGTGAGCGTAGAGACGTACCCTTCTTCTTCAAGCAGTGGGGCGGCCCGAGACCGAAGTCGGGAGGCCGGCGACTCCGAGGAGTGGAGTACAACGGCATGCCGGGCTAGAGAGGACAAGTCGTGGCGAGTTTCACATGGCATCCGGGTGAGCCACCACCACCGATCGAGGATCACAGCAAGGCGAAGCTAGAGGTGCTCCGGCGCTACATCCGAGCCTACTTCGACCGCCTCAACGTGGTCCCGCGCCGCGAAGAGTTCAAGCTCGACCTCGTGGACGGCTTCTGTGGCGGCGGCATCTTCAGCGACGGCAACGACCTCGTAGGCGGCTCCCCACTGGTGATGCTCGAAGAGTCGAAGGCGGCAGAGGAGCGGCTGAACCGTTCCCGCTCCAAGCCCCTGCGTGTCGATTGCAAGCACTACTTCGTGGACAAGGAACCAGCTCACATCGACTACTTGAGGGCAGTGCTCGCCGAGCGCGACTACAACACGAACGACGAGGACATCGTCCTCGACGCGAAGCCCTTCGGGGGGGCCGTCGAGGGCATCCTTTCGGAGATCCACCGGCGGCAGCCGCGAGCCGGGCGGGCGATCTTCTTCCTCGACCAGTTGGGGTTCTCCCAGGTGGAACTGCAACTGGTGGCCCGTATTCTGCGAGAGCTTCCCGCAGCCGAGGTGATACTGACGTTCGCCGCGGACTCGCTCATAAACCACCTTTCCTTGACGGACCAGATCATCAAACCGCTGGCCCGCCTCGAGCTCTCCAACGCGGAGATCGAACAGCTCATTGCGAACCGTGCGAGTCGCGGCGGGCGGGCTCTGGTGCAACGCACTCTCCGGCAGCACATTCTGGACAAGACGGGCGCGACCTACGACACGCCCTTCTTCATCCGGCCCGAGCAGTCTCGGCGGTCCCTGTGGTTCCTCCATCTCTCGAGACACCCCACGGCCCGCGACGTGATGATCCGGCAGCACTGGGAAGCTAGCAATACGTTCGAGCACGACGGGTACGGCGGCCTGAACATGATGGGCTGGGACCCACTCCGGGAACCCCTGCCGTCGTTGCCTTTGTTCAGCTTCAAGGACCTCGACAGGAAGACGATGCTCGACGACCTTCTCAACACTCTGCCCAACGAACTGTTCGCGCACGCCTCCGACGCTCCAGTCTCGGTGGAGACGGTGCACCGCCAGCTCGCAAACAGAACGGCTGCAAGCTTCGCGGATCTGGACGAGATCATCCTGCGGCTGCGGCAAGAAGGCGAGGTTCGGATCCTCCGCCCCGATGGGAAGGCGCGTTCGCGGTCGTTGAAGCGCCTTCGACCAACTGACCGGATCGCCTTCCCCGACACCCTCCTGCTTCCCGTCATATCCCGGCGGCGCTGATTCCTGGCAGTCGAGACCAACGGCTTCCCTGGGTGACGTAACTCTCCGGCCCGTGCCGTTCCACCTGTTCCCCGTCAAACACTCGTTTGAGCCACGGGGAACGCTGCCCGCCTGAGCAGCGTTCCTCGTCTTACTGCCGCCGGGTTTCTTGCGGCGCTCAAGCGGCCGGCGCCGGCGTCCAGACGCTTGGCAGTGAGAGGGCGATGTCGACGCGCTCCGGCGAAGCCGGCCTAAGGGATCGAAGGCGGTGGCGCGGTCGGAACGGCGGGCCGCCCCGATGGTGTCGAAGATTCGCTCACGGCGACCGTCGATCGGTGCCGTACAGCGCCTTAGCGACAGAGTCCTTCAGCAGCGAGACGAACATAGCCGCCTCCATAGCGAGGGCGTCGGAAAGGTCCCAATCGCCATCCGGTGTCCGGCGATCGCCGCGCCGAAACCGGGACCGAAAGTCCTCCACGCGATTGACCTGCCCTTCGAGGGCCGTAGCGTCGGGAAGATGGTGCTTCATCAAACCGTAGATCTCGACCGCGCTTTGGTAGTGGCTCCAGGGAGTGTTCTCCCCCTCGTAGTCGCCCAGCACGTCCCGCTGAACAAGCTGGTTGGCCTTCTTCTCCCTCTCGGACAGATCGTCGAGGCAGGTGGCCAGCAGCTCGAAACGGTGCTGCCTCTTCTGGAGATAGTGGCCGGTCACGACGGACACGACGATCGCCGCCAACGAGACGACGACAGCGACTACGGATATGACTTCGGTCCAGCTCGGTTCAGCCATGCAGCAGACCCTACACGGTAGGGGCACGCTGCCCACCATCGCCGCCCTCTACCGCCGAGCGCTAGCCCCTAGGCGAGAATCAGGGACCTCAGAACGACGCACTACAGGCATCACTTGGGCCTCGGCCGGCTGCGGTATGCTCTGCTCACCGAGTCGCCGATGCAGAGCCTCTTCGGCACGACGCTACGGCGGCGCTCCCCGGTCCAGCGCCGCAGACCGCTCTCCTATAGTCGGCGGCACGAGCACGTGAGAGGAGAGGCTCACTCTCGTTTTCTCCTGTGGTCAGTAGGACTCGGTGTTTGAGTCAGAAGCTAGCAGACCCCACGTGCTACGCTCGCTACGCTCACTCCGCCCGAGGGGCTAGCGAGGGAGGGCCTGCGGCCCCCCCTTCGAACCCCCCGCCCAGACATGGCCACGCCGCACCGCACAGCGATCGCGCACTGCCGCGTCACCGCGGCCGAGCTGGCGGAGTGGCGGGCCAAGGCCGAGAGCGCCGGCACGACGCTCTCGGAGTTGATGCGGGCGGCGATGCGCCGTACCCGCACATGGACCGCGGAGGACTCCGCGGCGGTGCGCGAGCGCACCCGTCAGGTTGCCCGCATCGGGAACAACCTGAACCAGATCGCCCGCTGGGCGAACCGCTACCGCGGCGCCGCCGACGCGGCCCAGGTGATCGCCCACCTGGTCGCCCTCGATCGCGAGGTCCGCGAGCTGTCGCTGACCCGCGATCCAGACCTGCCTCCGCGCGAGGAGGAAGGCCCGTGCTGATCACGTTCGCCAAACACGGCCAGGGCAGCGCGGCCGCCGCGGCGGACTACCTTCTGGCCGACCGCGACCACGCCGGCAAGGAGCGGGCCGAGGTCACGGTGCTGCGCGGCGATCCGCACCAGGTCGCACAAGTCGCCGACTCCCTGGACTTCGAGCACCGGTACCGCAGCGCCGTGATCGCTTGGGCGCCCGAGGATGATCCGACCAACGACCAGATCGAGGAGGCGCTCGACCACTTCGAGCGCGTCTCCTGGTCCGGCCTCGAACCGGATCGCTACGCCTGGTCGGCGGTGCTCCACCGAGACGATGACGGCGGCGCCCACGTGCATGTCCTGGTCGCCCGCGTGGAGCTTCTGACGGGCAAGAGCCACAACATCGCCCCTCCCGGCTGGGAGGGGACCTACGGCCTGCTGGAGCGGGCGCTGAACCACGAACACGGCTGGGCGCGGCCGGACGACCCGGACCGCGCCCGCACTACCCGGCCGGGCCGTTTTCCGGCCGACGCCGCCGACCGCGACGCCATCGACGGCTACCTGCGCCAGAGAGTCGCCGCGGGCCTCGTTCACGACCGCGCCGGCGTAGTCGCCGCGTTCGAGGAGGCTGGCTACGAGGTGCCGCGCCAGGGCAAGAGCTACATCACCGTGGCGCACCCGGCGACCGGGCAGCGGTTGCGGCTGAAAGGAACCCTCTATGAGCGAGACTTCCAGGCCATCGAGCTTCGCGGCCGACTTGACCGAGAAGACGGCGCAGGACAAGCAGGCGATCCGGGACTATCGGCAGGAGATCCAGGACACGGCGAAGGAGGAGATGCGCGAGCTAGCGCGCGAGCTTGGCGAGACCTCGATGCGATATGCCGCAGACGGTCTGAAGCGAATCGAGAGCGCTATGCGCACCGATCACCGGAGCACGGCCCGGATGCTCGGGATGCTATGGCTGCGGACCGCGCTGATCGGGTTCGGAGTCTTCATGGCCATCTGGTGGGGGCTTTGGGCGATGGGGCGGTGGCAGCAGAACCAGATCAAGGAGAACATCGAGTTCCTGCAGTACCTCGAGCGGCAGATCGAAGAGCGGAACCAGACCCTCGACGAACTGAGCCAGGAGGTGGAGTAGACGATGACCGAACTGGAACGCTTGCTCGCCGCATCCTTGAAGAGGCTCGACGAAGAGCACGCCGCGTCCGTCTCGCAGTTGAACGAGTCCGTCTCGCAGTTGAACGCTCGGGTCGACGCTTTGCTGACCGACTATCAACAGCTCGTGGGCGAGTACGAGAGGTTGGCGACGGCGTACAGGCGGCTCGAAGCCGACATGAACGCAATCGTCCAGGCATCGAGCGGACGGTGAATCGGCTCCGCCAGATCGCCAGGGAAG
Source organism: Acidobacteriota bacterium (assembly GCA_011525365.1). GTDB lineage: Bacteria > Acidobacteriota > Thermoanaerobaculia > Multivoradales > Multivoraceae > Multivorans. Next base: position 2,508,368 of record WTGQ01000002.1, on the reverse strand, counting down.
ACCGGGACCGAGACGGGCCTGATTGGAGCCGCTGAAGACCCGCCGCCGTTCTGCAGTGGCTCAGACAGATGCGAAACCCGGCGATCAGGGCCAGGACGGGCGCGAGGACGGACCGCCGATCACCACACCCGGCGATGGCCGTGAGGAGGCACCTTCAGAGCTTCCTGCGATAGTCGCGCGGGTCAAGGCACTGATCGTAGAGTGTTCGGTCGATCCTGATCCAGTCGGTCTTGTCGATACCCCTGCGGTTGCGGCTGGCAGGGCTCTGGGGAAAGGCACTGGCAATCTTGATCCACCGGCGCTGGTCACGTGCGATTGCCCGGATCTCCTCGGCGACCTCCGAAAGATCCTGGTCTTGGCTCAGGACGATGGCTACGTCGTACTCGCGACGATGAGCCAAGGCGATCACGTCGAGCGCGATCCGCACGTCGATCCCCTTCTCTTCCCCGGTCAAGAGAGAGTGTTGCGTACCGTCGGGTAGGGACACCGTGCGGTTCCGGTATCGGAGCGACCGGCTGTAAACGACGACACCCTGTCGCCCCATCGCTGCGAGCTTGTGAGTCCAGAAGAAGTGCCATCTGGCGTTGTCGCCCGCATCAGGGATCCCCGTGTAGAAACGGACCTGAGCGAGCTTCCATCCCTGGCCCGCGCAAAGTCGTTTGGCGAGGGCTGTGACGTCGAAGTTGGGATACGTGTAGCCGAAGGCTTCGCGGGCAGCGTGGAACAGGTTCTGGCCGTCGATGAAGACAACCGCTCGCTTGACTGGAGGCCTGCTACTCATCCTCGATGGCCAAAAAATAACCCCGCCCGAGACCTTACGGTGTGTCGAGCGGGGAGCAAGTGTGCGGAGAGGATACTACGAAGACAGCGGACGCGCGACTCTGGCCAGGATGCGAGCCGGGGACGAGTGAAGAAGTGCCTCGGGTGTGGGACACCGACGGCAGTCCAGTTCTCCGTTCACGTGGCGTAGCCAGCGATGAAGTCGCCCCAGCGTTCCATCAGGCCGCGCCGCCGCTCGAACAGATCGCTTCGCTGATAGGCCCGCTCCGTGGCCGAGCCAACCTCGTGCCCGAGTGCTGCTTCTGCAAGTGCCCGATCCTCGCCCTCATCGGCGCACCAAGACCGGAAACTTGCTCGGACTCCATGGGGACTGGTCTCGATCTTCAACTCTCGGAGCAGTTTGCCCATCGTCCCCGAGCCCAGCGGCCCGTTTCCGCGACTTGCGGGGAAGACCAAACTACTCCTGCCGCCTCTCAGTCGCCGCGCCTCCGCGAGCACTTCGAGCGCCTGCGAGGACAACGGAATCCGCTGCTCCCGCTTCGTCTTCACTCTCCTCGCCGGGATGGTCCAAGCTGCCGCTTCCGTATCGACTTCCGCCCAGGTAGCACCCCGAACCTCCGCCGTGCGCGTCGCTGTCAAGGCCAGGAAGCGAATCGCCAACCGAGTTCCGAGCCAGCAGTCGGCGTTCCGGATCTTCTCCAGCGCTGCTTCGACGTCCTTCGGCGACAAGAACCGATGATGCCTACCGTTGGGTTGTCGAGGCAGAACGCTTCCCACGGCGCCCATCGGATCCTCCTGGCGGTAGCCCTGCGCGATCGCCCACCGCATCACGATTCCGATCCGCTGCTTGACCGCCTTGGCTGCGGACGGTTTCGTCGTCCACAGTGGGGTCAGGACCCGCAGCACGTCAGCTGCCGTGACCTGATCGACGGTCACGTCTCCGAGAACCGGGAACGCATGGGTTGTGAGCGTCTGCCGCCACTGCCGCTCCTGTCGCCGAGACGCGGCTCCAGCCTTCCAGCTGCGACGCTGTAGACGGATCACAGACTCTGTAGCGTCACGGAAGGTCGGGGCGTTGGATCGCTGCGTCCTAGGATCGTCGCCATCTGCCGCTATCCGTGCGTACTCGAATGCCGTCTCCCGCGCCCTTCGGAGACTCATGAAGGCGCGCCGACCCAAGCCCAACTCGACCCTCTTCCCTCGAACGGTGCCGCGCCACGCCCATCGCGCTCGCCCCGAAGGCCGGACTCTGAGCATCAGACCGAACCCGCCAAAGTCGTAGTGCTTGCCTGGAGGAGCCTTCCGCACCCAACCCGCAGTGAATCGCTTGGTCGTCAAGACTCGCCTCCTCCCTCGGCGAGGATTCTAGCAGAACCCCCCGGTCAGCCCCCCAATCTACCGGCGAAATGCGGTAAGAGCCCGTGACACTTGCTGAGCGCCAGGGAGGCCATCAACGGCGGAAGAATCCTTGTTTCATATGCATTTCTTCGGTATCTCTCGAACGGATGCGGGACCTGGTGGAAACGTGCGACCGATTTCAGCCGAAGATCGCCTCCAGGCGGGCCCGCATGACCCGGGGATCGACCTCGACACCGGTCCAGTAGCGGATCCCGCTCACTCCCTGGTTGACCAGCATGCCGAGACCGTCGAGCACGGTGCAGCCGCGTGCTGCGGCCGCCTCGAGCAGGCGAGTCCGCGGTGGGTTCGGAATCACGTCGGCGACCACCATGGCGGGTCGGAGAGAGTCGAGGTCGAGCGGCAGTTCGGCGTCCACATTCGGGAACAGGCCGATCGAGGTGGCGTTGATCGCCACGTCGATTGCCTCCGGCAACCGGTAGATGCCAGGCCAGTGCTCGAACCGGGCTCGAGTCGCCGTGTGGCTGGCGATGTGCCGTGCCAGTTCTTCGCCCCGCCCGCGGGTGCGGTTCACGATCGTGATCTCGGCTGCTCCCGCCAGCGCGAGTTCGACCGCGATCGCCCGGGCTGCACCGCCGGCGCCGAAGATCACGACTCGCTTGCCGGCCGCCGGCGTCACGTCCTCTAGTGAGCGGAGGAAGCCCTTGCCGTCCGTGTTCTCGCCGATGAAGCGGCCGTCTCCGTCGCGGACGACGCAGTTCACCGCGCCGATCAGGCGGGCCGATTCGCCCAGCCCGTCCAGGTGCTCGATCACCGCGACCTTGTGGGGAAGCGAGCAGTTGAAACCGGCCCAGCCCATGGCGCGGGCGCCGGCCACGGCCTCTGCCAACTGGTCCGCCGGTACTTGGCAGTTCAGGTAGCGCCAGTGCAGGCCGTGGTGACGGAACGCTGCCTCGACCATTTCGACGGTCGGGTTCTCGGCCGCCGGGTCGGCGAAGGAGCCGACAATCTGGGGCAGGAAGTCCACGTACTGGACCGCGGACTCCGGAGGTTCTCAGTCGATGCCGAACGCGAAGATCTTGCCGCCTCCGCCGCCTAGCGCGGCGCCGAAGAAGCCAAGCGTCGCCTGACCGCCGTAGTAGAACGCGTATTCGCCCGGCTGAAGAGCTTCCGAAGTCACTTCGTACACACCGGGCACAAGCTGCTTGTACTCCACCTGGCGCAACTGCTTCGGCGGAGAGCCTCCCGAGGAACCCGTCCAGACGTTCAGCTTGCCCGTAACGAACGACCGCTGGTTCTTCTTCCTGAGCACGTCGAACGCGATCAGCAGGAACTCGGAGGGATTCACGGCTCCCGTCGTCTGGTACGAAAGCCCCGCTTGCGCCTCCTCGAAGCAGAAGTAGAAGGTCAGCACGCGATCGCTTGTGCGGACTGGTGAACTGGCGCCGCGAACCATCGCCTTTGCCTTGGTGGACTTGATGCCATATGTGAGGCTCGACAGCACGCCGCTGCCCGTCTTGGTCGCTGTCGGCTGCGTGAGCTCCAGATCGACCATTGCTCCTTCATCGGAGAGGAAGATCCCCGGCTTCTCGCACGGCGTTCCCTCGAAGTTCGAGGCGACGTTGGCGACAGCGGAGGCCCGCGTCCCCGCTACGACATCAACGCTTCGTGGGACTTCGGCAGCGGCCGACGCTGGAGCGGCCTGAACACCGGCGTTCGTCATCGCCTCAAGAACCTCGGCCGCCACCTCAGCCTCGCTTAACGTCACGAGCGCGTCCACCGAGGTGTCGAAGTCGGTGCTGGAACTCCTGATCTTGGCGACGATCACTGACGCCGGGAGTCCGCTCTGGGTGAGGCGGACGATGTCCTCGTTGGTCAGTGTCTCCCCCGCTTCCTTGCCTAGGCTGGGCCCGGCAAGGAGAAGCAGGGACAGCAAGAGGGCTCTCAGCGTTCGTCTTTCCATCGCGTCTCCTGTGGTTGTGTGGAAGGAAGAGCGCCCCGTGAGACTAGCAGCCAGCCGGTGGCTGTGGGTGTGCCCGAATTAGACTCGGGCGTCTGTCGAGTCCGGTCGTCCAGGGCCTGGGCCGGCCGGAAGCGGGGGGTAAAGAGACTCATGAAAGCCCGAGCGGTTGCGTTGCTGACGGCCAGTGGGCTCGGACTGGCTCCGGTCGGTTCCGGCGCTTCCGCGCAGGTCGGCTTGGGAGCGCCCGATGGGATCTCGACCACGAGGAACAATCAGATCCTCGTGGAACTGGCACCTGAGGACACGACTGCCGCCCATCTGTTTGATCTGCACGGACGAACCCTGGTCTTCACGCCGGACGGTCAGGTAGGGTACTCGCGTGACGTCCGAAGCCTTGAATGGGAGGAAACCCTCGGCACGGAAGTGACCATTGAATGGGACAGGTTCCGGGATGGCGTCGGGGTCGAGTTCGGGGACTTCGAGTTTGACTTCGCTGATCGCCGGTGGAGTTCGGTCTTCGTGAGCAAGCACGGCCTGCTCACCTTCGGCAGGCCGCTCGAGTTCTCGGAACATTCCGGGGCGTGGTTCTCCTCGATGTCCGAATCGGCAGCGCGGCTTGGCTCCACCCCGACGATCAGCACACTGTACAAGCCGGCGTTTGGAGGGCTCTATGGGCGCGATCCTCTTGCCTCCCAGTTCGTAGCGCGCTTTCCGGATCGGGTGGTGGTGACCTGGTTCGCCTCCGAGTACGACGCCTACCGACTAGAGGTTCCTGACCGCCCAGAGCGCTTCCAGGCGATCCTGCACGCCGATGGCGCCATCCAGCTCAACTACGACCGCATAACGGTCAACGACGGCGTCGTCGGCCTGTTCTCAGACGTGGTCGAGAAGGGCGACCTGATCGCGTCTGTCGAGAACGGCACCGACTCTGGCCTTCCCGGCCACCTCGATCTGCTGAAGGTCGCACTGTACGAGGGCGACGTTGACACCGTGATTGTCGAATCCACCACTAGGGAACCCATCCCAGAGCCGATGACGGGGTTCTACAACTATCGCCTTTTCTTTGATACCGACGCGCCGTACTCGCAGGACTCGTCGGACGTGGAGTTCGTCTGGAAGATCGAGATCGGCGGCGACAACAGCGTCTGGGGCGGCATGTCCCGCGCGGGCGACGGAGCGAATCAGCTTGAGCTGGTGGCCGACATCGGCGATCTTCAGGGAGTTTGCGCGTCGGTCTGGGCGGGCGCCCACGAGTACGATGACGATCGCTCTTTCGTGAGGGGGATGACCACTACTCCGGTATCCCTGTGCTTGCCCGAGACGGCTCCCGTCGATCTGTCGGAACCTGATCGCGGTTCTTCCCGGACGCAGAAGGAGGTCTTCCATCATCGGGGTCTGCCAGACATGGCGGCGATCGTCTGCCGCATCATTGAGCACCTGGGTGACCGGCTCGACCTGGTCGTCTTCCATAACGAGTTCCGCGTGGACTTCCAGGCCAACGCGACTGACTGGCGCAACTACCACAACGGCGTAAGGGGAATTGGGCGAGAGCATAAGTGGGGCGGAGCGCCGTGCGGCGACGGGCGTCTTCTGGGGCACTATGGGAAACCTGTCTGGATCGCGCAAGCAGGAGGCCGCAGTCGCGACTGGAGAAGAGGGGACTTTGAGAAAGACCTGAGCTTGTTCGCGCACGAGGTGACACACTCGTGGACCGCATATCTGGAGTATGTGCATAGCAACGGCACCCTCGAACCTCTGTTCGCTGATTCGTTCGCCGATGGCTGCCGATGCCACTGGCGGGGCGAGCTTCACGCTCCGGCTGCATTTCCCTGGGGCGGGGAAGAAGCCCATTCCTTGATGACCGGAGGAGAGGGGGGAGGCTTCTGGCGCGACCACGGCGACGGGACCTTTACGGTGACCTACTTCAGGGGCGCTTCAGGACTGTCGTGGCTTGATCTCTACGCAATGGGTCTGGCAGAGGCCTCCGAGGTGAGGGACCTGTTCGTGTTGCGCAACCTGGAGCCGGTCCCCGGGAACGACAACCCGCGTGGGAGTGGGCACTACCGGGGGACGTTTTACGCCGACAAGGAGAGCATCTCGATCGATCAGATCGTGGCAGCCATGGGGCCAAGAGAGCCTTCGGCCGCACGCTCACGGAAGGAGTTCAACACAGGATTCGTCTACTTGCTGGAACCGGGGCAAACACCCAGCCCTGAGCTGCTTCAGTTGCACAAGGTCTACATCGACAGGGTGGTCGAGTACTGGTCGCACATAACCGGCGGGCGGTCACGGCTCTCGACGACGGTCTCGGACCCAAGCCCCGATCCGCCGCCTCCGTCCGATGGTGCCTGCGAGGCGACCTCGGAGACGCTCTGCCTGCACGGCGATCGCTACGAAGTGCGCGTCGAGTGGCGGACCGGCGACGGTGCGACGGGCTCGGCCCAGGTGGTTTCGGAAGCGACGGAGGACTCCGGCCTGTTCCAGTTCTTCGATGCGGACAACTGGGAGATCCTGGTCAAGGTGCTGGACGGCTGCAAGGTCAACGATCACTACTGGGTGTACGGCGCTTCGACGACGGATCTGGGCTACGTGATCCGCGTCACGGACACGGCGACAGGTGACGTCCAGGAGTACCGGAACGAGCCCGGGCGTCCGGCAGCCGCGATCACGGACGCGAAGGCGTTTCCGGCCGGTTGTCGGCCGTAGAGACGAGGATCGGGGGGGAAGCTCACCCGCGGTTTTGGTCGAGGGCATAGTGTAGGGAGTTGCGGATCAAATCAACGAGGGAGGGCAGCTATGGCCAGACGCTTCGCACTCGCGCTTCTGATCCTGACGCTCGCCGGCTGTGGCGGCCACGAGGCTGCCGATTCCGGCGACGACAACGTTGCGGAGGGGGCGGGATCTGAAGCGGCCGAGACCGCTCCGACCCACTTGGGGGACTGCATCCTCCTCGACCCGAAGGGCGAGGTGCCCGACGATGTCTATCTGCACGGCGACGTGGTGCGCACGGATGCCATACCGCCATTCACCAAGGAACTCCAGGTGTACGGCCTCAAGCTCGCGGCCCGCGACGACATCTCGGACGACTTCATGCGCTTGGTCGCGAGGACGATCGCCGAGTCGTTTCCGCGGGACGCCGGCCTCGACGCCGATCTCCAGCGCGAGCTGCTCGCGAACCACTATCGCTACAGGGCCCTGATTCCGGTTCCGCTCGGCGACGACATGAGCTTCGCGGAGGAGAACGAGGAGCAGTGGGCCGAGATCGAGAAGAACAACTCGGTGTGCGACATCATCATGCAGGGCACTCCCGTAGGGCCCGAGGGCCAGGTGATGGAGGTGGTCGAGCACATCCTCCACTACGTGACGGACATCGGCCTGCACTACACGTTTCCGGATGTCTGGGGCATCTCCGAGGACTCGGAACTCGCCCGCGCGATGGCGAAGGCCGGGGAGGAGGGCTACTACCAGTTGGACCAGTACCTCGACTTCGAGGACGAGGAAGTCCGCTTCCGGGTCCAGATGCAGGAGTTCGCCTACTGGTTCATCTCCACGGCCTGGAATCTCCAGGCGCCCTACGGCCCCGTGTGGGAGGAGGAATGGACGATCATCGACCAGGACGACCTGCGCCAGAAGCTGCCGGAGATGTACGCGGCGTACGAGGAGACGGCGGCACGGGTAATGGTCGCTCCCAGCCTGGCGACACTGCAGGAGATCGGTCCGACCCGGGCCGAGGAACGGGGAAATTGAGCCTCGTTCCGGGCGCGCTGGAATAGCGCCCGGAATCGGCCAAGTTACACGTTGCCGGTCCTTTACCGCCCACAGGCGGGGTAGAGTAGGCGGTTCGCATGACGATTCTGCTCCAGAGCCAGCCGGAGCCTTCGCGAGGCGATGTCGACCCGCTGTTCCGCGAGGCGGAGCAGCGAGCTCGGGCGTTCTCCCTGTTTCCGGAGGTGGATGACAGGCAGGTCGGCGCCGGCGGCGCGCGCATCGGGGGACTGATCTCCGAGCGCCGCATCCGCCAGACGCTCAAGCGACTCGCCAGGCTGGAGGTCGATGAGTACATTCGCCGAACGGTGGCGCCGGCCGAGGATCCGGGGCGTGTCGGCACCTGCGCGGTGCTGGCCGCGACGAGTTGGGAGCTGGTTGAAGAGCGCAACCATGGCCCGCTCTACGCCGCTGTGTTCGAGGCCGGGATCGAGGGCCACAGGCGGCGTTTCGGCGTGCTGGCGCAGGAACGCTCGGTGCAGAACGGCGTGTGGATGCCGGAGCACCACGAGCTCGCGGTCGATGTGATCCGTTCCTTCGCTCGCCGGGCTCTGCCCGTGGTCGCCCTGATGGATACACCCGGGGCGGACGCCGGCGAGGTGGCGAACCGCGGCAACCAGGCCCACACGATCTCCCGGCTGATCGCCGAGATGGCGCAGCTTCACGTGCCGACGGTCGGCATCGTGCTCGGCAACGGCTACTCCGGTGGTGCGATTCCGCTCGCCACGACGAATGTCCTGCTGTCGGTGCGCGACGGCGTGTTCAACACGATCCAGCCGCGCGGACTGGCGAACATCGTGCGCCGCTACGACCTGTCCTGGGAAGAGTGCGCGAAGGCGGTCGGCGTCTCGGCCTACGAACTCTACGAGCAGGGCTATCTCGACGGCGTGATCGACTTCGTTCCCGGCGAGGGTGGCGACCGGCTGGCCTGCTTCGAGGCCGCCGTAACCTCGTCCATCGCCCTCGTGGAACAGCGGGCGAAACTGTTCGTGCGCGACGAACCGGCCGTGTTCGAGCACTACCGCCGCAACACCCGGCGCTACGTCGATCCCTCCCGCAGCCTCACCGTGCTTGAGGAGTTTGCCCACCTGTCGCGCCTGCACAGCCCGGCGGAGCAGGCGAACGTGTTCGGCGTCGCGTTTCGGTATCTGCGCTACCTGGGGTTGCGACGCCGCCTGAGTTCGACGACGGTGTCGGGCTACGGCCGTCTGGCCGCGGCCGAAGTGCCCGCCGGCGCGGCCAGGGCGCGCCGCGAGCGGCAGCGCCGGCTTTCGTTCGAGCGCTGGCTCGACAATCCACTGGCCGTTCGCTACGACGACGTCCTGAGCCGGACCTACAAGCGCTACGCGGCCGCGCGCGACTCGCTGCACGAAGGACGCGGCCGGCTCGCGTCTTTCCTGCTCGGCAGCCGCGAGTACCACTTCAACCGCGCCCGGGCCGAACTGCTGCTGGAGTACGGCTTCCATCTGTACAACCAGTGGAAGGACGGGGCGGAGGACAACTTCGGGCGCCTGCTCACCGTCATGCGGACCGTCGAGGAGGAAGGGCTTGAAGGAGGGAACCCGGCCTCCGAACCGGGCGAGGTCTCCCAGGCCGCCGACCTCACGGTGCTCGACGTGATCCTTCAGCCGCAGCTCCTGCGGCTGTTCCGGCGCGAGTGCGAGAACTTCATCTGTTTCGATCGGCTGTACGACCACATCTTCCTGCACCTGCGCGAGATCGCCAGCGAGGCGCGCGAGGAGAACGTGATCGCGCGCGAGTCGGTTCACCTCCTCCTGCGCCACTCCCTGAACGCGGCGATGGGGGAGCTGACGGCGGGACTCGAGGGTGACGCCGCGGAGGAGGCCGAGGCCCGTCTGCGCGGGCAATTCCGCTCCTGGTTGCGGCACTTCTCCCGGCACCCGCGGCGCGGCCGGCTGCTCAAGGCGGTGGCCGAGTGGAAGCGGCTCCAGATGCCGCGGATCTCGGAGCCGCTCTTCGGGCTGGTGACGTTCCTGTTCGAACGCCTGCTGCCGAACTTCTACGAGGACGAGCAGGGGATCCGCGGCTACGACGGTCGCATCTCGCCGCGCAACATCGGAATCAAGGATTTCTGGAACCGTCTCGACGCGGCCTACCGCGACCTGCTGCTCGAGGACGTACTGGCCGAGCAGAAGCGGAACACGCCGCGCCGGCCTCAGGCGATCCTCGATCGCTTCTTCTACGACGTGCAGGAGATCGAAGCGGATCGGATGACGGCCGATCCGGTGAGCTTCCCCGGACTGCGGGTATCGATCGAGCGGGCGCTCGAGCAGGGAGTCACACCTTGCGGGACGGTGGCGGCTCTGGCCCGGATCCGGACCGGCGCCCTGGCCGACGGCGAGGACGGTGGCGCCGCGGGGAACCGGGTCGGCGTCCTGGTTTCCAACCTCGCGTTCCAGGCCGGCTCCTTCGACATGGCTAGCGCGGAGAAGTTCTGCAAGCTCCTGCTCCGCTGCGCGGAGGAACGCCTGCCTGTCGTCTGTTTCATCTCCTCTGGCGGCATGCTGACGAAGGAAGGCGCCGGCGCTCTGTTCTCGATGTCGATCGTCAACGATCGCATCACCCGCTTCGTCCGGGACAACGACCTGCCGGTGATCTGCTTCGGCTACGGCGACTGCACCGGCGGCGCCCAGGCGAGCCTGGTCACCCATCCCCTGGTCCAGACCTACTACTTCTCGGGCACGAACATGCCTTTCGCCGGACAGATCGTCGTTCCTTCCCACCTGCCCATGGCTTCTACTCTCTCGAACTACCTGGGCGAGGTCGAGGGTTCGATGCACGGGCTCGTCGAGCATCCGTTCGGTGAGGAGCTCGATGAGCAGCTACGCCAGGTCGATTCGCAGATTCCGGTCCCGGAGGACACCGTCGACGCCGTTCTTCGGCGGCTGCTCCAGGAGGAACGACGGGTCGAGTTCCTGACTGCCCGCCGGCGGCGGCAGGAAGAGACGGAGGTCCGCGAGCCCGCGCCTCCGGTCGCTCCGCGCCAGGTCGAGCGGGCGCTGATCCACGCGCGGGGTTGCACCGCGGTGAAGCTCGTCCGGGTTGCGCAAAGGGCCGGAGTCGAAGTGATCCTGGTGCAGTCCGACCCGGACGTCGACTCGCCGGCGGCGACGATGCTGCGCGACCGCGACACGCTGGTCTGCATCGGCGGCAGCACCCCGGACGAGAGCTACCTGAACGCCCATTCGGTGATCAGGATCGCCGAGCGGGAAGGGGCCGATGCGCTCCATCCCGGAATCGGATTCCTGTCCGAGAGCGCGTCCTTCGCTGACCTCTGCCGGGGACACGGGCTGAACTTCATCGGTCCGACCGGCGATGCGATGCGGCGGATGGGCAACAAGTCGAACGCGATTCAGACCGCGGTCCAGGTGGGAGTGCCCGTCGTGCCGGGCAGCGAGGGCATCCTGACCGACGCGGACACGGCCCTCGCCGTCGCCGAGTCGATCGGCTTCCCGGTCATGCTCAAGGCGGTTCATGGCGGCGGCGGCAAGGGCATCCGGCGGGTGGACCGGGCGGAGGATTTCCGGGAAGCGTTCGCCCAGATTCGCGTCGAGGCGGAGAGCGCCTTCGGCAACGCGGACTGCTATCTCGAGAAGTGCGTCGTGTCGCTGCGTCATGTCGAGGTGCAGGTGCTCTGCGACCAGCACGGCACGGTCCGCGTGCTGGGCCTGCGCGACTGCAGTGTGCAACGGAACAACCAGAAGCTGATAGAGGAATCGGGGTCGAGGGCGCTGCCGGAGGCGCTGCGTGCCGAGAGCTTCCGCTACGCCGCGGCGATCGCCGCGGAGATCGGCTATGTCGGCGCGGGCACGGTGGAGTTCATCTTCGACCTCGAGGACCGGAAGCTCTACTTCATGGAGATGAACACGCGGCTTCAGGTCGAGCATCCGGTGACCGAGGCGGTCAGCGGCACGGACATCGTCAAGGCCCAGTTCGAGATTGCCGGCGGGGCGAGGATCGCCGACGCGCCCCTCTCGGAGGACGGCTACGCCATGGAGGTCCGGATCAACGCGGAACGCGCCTCTCTCTCGGCCGAAGGGATCGACATCCTGCCTTCGCCCGGGACGGTGACCCGCTGCGACTTCCCGCAGCGTGAGGACATCGACGTGCTGGCGACGATCGATACGGGTGTCGTCGTGTCGCCCTACTACGACAGCCTGGTCGCGCAGGTCGTGTGCCACGGCAAAGACCGCGCGGACACGATCGATCGGCTCATCTCCTACCTGGAAGAGGTCGCCATCGAAGGCGTGTGCACGAACCTGGCGTTGCTTCGCCGCGTCCTGTGTGACGAGCAGTTCCGGTCGGGCGACTACGACACGCGCTTCCTCACCGACTTCCTGGACCGTATCTCCGGGGACGAGCTGGTGGGCGAGGTCGAGCGGTTCGCGGGTGTCGGCCGTAGCGTTGACCGGGCCGACATCGAGATCGAGGGCAGCGACGAACTCAAGGTCAAGGCGCCGTCCGGCGGTCTCTTCTATGGCGCCGCCTCCCCGAACGATCCGCCCTTCGTCCGCGTGGGCGACATCGTGAGCCGGGAGAAGACCCTGTGCCTGATCGAGGCGATGAAGCTGTTCAGGCCGGTGTCGCTCGCGTCCCTGGACGCCGGCGCCGAGCTGTTCGCAGGCCACTCCCGATACGAGGTGATGCGGGTCAACGCGGCGAACGGCCAGGTCGTCAACCAGGGCGACCTGCTCTTCGTCGTGAGGCCGGCGGAAGGCTGACCGGCAGCTTGCGGCGGGCGGGCCAGATACCAGGAGCGGTAGCGGCCGGGAGGTCCGGGTGTTGAACCGCCTCTTCCGTCTCGACCGGCACGAGACGACGGCCAGGAGAGAGGTCGCCGCCGGCGTCACGACCTACCTGACGATGGCCTACGTCGCCGTCGTCAACCCGCAGATCCTCAGCGAGGCGGGGATGGACCGCGGCGCGGTCTTCGTCGCCACCTGTCTCGCCGCGGCGATTGCCTGCGCCGCGATGGGGCTGTACGCGAACTACCCGATCGCCCTGGCTCCGGGGATGGGGATCAACGCCTACTTCACGTACGGCGTCGTGCTGGGGATGGGGCATCCCTGGCAGGTCGCGCTCGGAGCGCTGTTCATCTCCGGCGTCTGCTTCGTCCTCATCTCGGTTCTTCCGGTCCGGGCCTGGATCGTGAACGCTTTCCCGCGTTCCCTCAAGATGGCGACGGCAGCGGGCATCGGCTTCTTCCTCGCCCTCATCGCGATGCGGAACGCCGGCATCGTCGTCACCAGCGAGGCGACGCTGGTCGGACTCGGCGACGTGACGTCCTGGAGCGTCGTCCTGGCGGTCGTGGGCCTGGTGCTGATCGCGGCGCTCGATACCCTGAAGAAGGCAGGGGCCGTGCTGATCGGGATCCTCGCTGTGACCCTGATCGGCATCCTCGTCGGTGAGGCGAGCTGGCAGGGGGCGGTGTCGGCCGTTCCGTCGCTAGCCCCCACGTTCGGCAAGTTGCACATCGTTGCCGCCTTCGACGCGGCCTTCATCGGGATCATCTTCGCCTTCCTGTTCACGGATCTGTTCGACACCTCGGGGACTCTGATCGCGGTTGCCAAGCAGGGGAACCTGCTCGACGGAGACGGCAACCTGCCGCGGTTGAGGCACGCCGTCATCGTCGATTCCGGCGCTTCCGTGCTCGGGTCGGTTCTTGGCACTTCCTCCGTAACGAGCTACATCGAGAGCGCTGCCGGCGTGAAGGCGGGAGGGCGTACCGGACTGACCTCTGTCACGGTCGCGGCGCTGTTCCTGCTGACCCTCTTCCTGTCGCCGCTGGCTGCGACGATTCCGCCGTTCGCGACCGCTGCCGCCCTGCTCTTCGTTGCCAGCGTGATGATTCGCAACATGATCGAGATCGACTGGAACGACGCGACCGAGTACGTTCCGGCGGTGGTGCTCGCGGTGACGATCCCGTTCAGCTTTTCGATCGCCCACGGCATCGCGGCCGGTTTCATCACCTACACGGCGATCAAGCTGCTTGCCGGTCGATTTGGTCAACTGCGTCCGGCAGTGGCGGTTCTCGCGGTCGTGTTCATCATCAAGATCGCCCTTCTGGGCACCTGACGGGGGAGACGGTATGAAACGACCGAAGAGTTGGCCTCTGACGCCCGCGCTGTTGTGCGCTTCTGCTCTCGCGGCGGCCTGCCCGCTGTCGGCGCAGGCCTCCGGCCCGTGCGAAACGGACGAGAGCTACCGGGCTTTGGATCTTCTGCTCGGCGAGTGGCGCCTGGTGTCGGGCGGGGAGACCGTCGGCCGCAGCCGGGTGGAGAAGCTGGAGGACGGCTGCCTGATCGCGGAGACATGGTCTTTCGTCGATGGCAGGTCGGGCCGCACGTACAGCTCCTTCGATCCGGCCGCCAGGGCTTGGCGACGGCTCAGCGTCTCGAACCGGGGAGTCATCGTGCGCTCGGACGGTACGGTCGACGGCGAGGACCTGGTGTTCGAGGGCGAGTACGTTGGCGCGGATGGACGGAGCTCCAACTGGCGGGAACGGTTGAGCCTGGAACCCGATGGACGGATCGCCCGGACTGCCGGCACGTCGAGACGCGCGCGCCGCGGCGACCGTTCTTCGACCGTGCTGTTCGAGGGGCACTACGTTCCTGCCGGCCGCCCTGAGCCGCGGCCGGTCCGGCCAGTCGAAACAGCCGCAAACCCGCCCGCGTCCGTGGACCCGCCTTCCCCGGCGGCGGTCGAACCAGATTCGCCAGCGCCTCCGCCCGCGCCGGCGGCCGTCGCGCCGGCGGCGGGTGACATAACGCCCGGTTCCGCCCGCGCCGTCGACGCGGCGGCGATCGAACGCATCGCCATGGCGTCGCCCATGGTGCTCCGCGTGCCGTTGGGGGCGGTTGAGGCTCTTCCCGCGGGGTATGGCTGGATCACGCGCGACACCGCCCCCTACCTGTCCGAAGGGGTGACGATCGAGAGTGTGCAGGTCGAACGCCGCGCGCGTCGCGGCCGGGTCGAGCTCGACGTGGAGGTGGCCGTTCACGGCAGGCGGGCCGCCCAGCGAGTCAGCATCGACGTCGACCTCCGGCGGGCCGGTCGCCCGGACGACGATGACCCGGTCGCCTCGGGCGCTACCTCAGGCCGGGTCGGCCGCAACATCCCCGAGCAGATCGAGCACGGCTCGGTGGCGTTCGAGCTGCCGCTGTCGATGGACGCCGCGGCCTTCGACGAGATCGTCGCGGACGCGGAGCGGCCGGAACTCGTCATCACGCTGACGGTCGGCAGGTGAGTTCGACGGGCCGCGAAAGGGACGAGCGGTCCTCCGCGCCGGTTCCGTTCCGCCGCCTGTACGGGCTTGCCAGACCGTACCTGCAGCCGTTGTGCTGGGGCACCGTCCTCCTGCTCGCCGGCAGCGGCGTCTTCCTGCTGGTACCGATGCGGGCAGGGCAGTTCGTGGACAGCGCGCTCGAGTCCGGTTCCGTTCAGGAGCTTCGTCAACTCGTCATCTGGCTGATTGGCCTGTTCGCGGTCCTCGGTCTGCTCGGCTACTTCCAGGCCTGGCTTCTCGGCGCGGCCGGCGCCCGTCTGCTGCGTGATCTGCGCCGGCGCCTGTTCGATCACCTGGTCGGTCTGTCGATCGACTTCTTCGACCGGCGTCGGGTCGGCGAACTGCTGTCGCGGATGAACTCGGACCTCACGGTGGTGCAGACCGCCCTGACGGAGCAGATCCCGTCCGGGCTCCAGGCGGTGGCGCGTTTCGTCGGCGTGCTGGCGATTCTCCTCGTCATGCAGACCCGGTTGACCGTGGTCGCCTTGCTGGTCGTGCCGCCGGTCGTGCTGTTCGCGATGGTCTTCGGCCGGCGACTCGAGAAGGTGGCGGTCGAAGAGCGGGACGCGGTCGCGGAGACTTCCGCCTGGGCCGAGGAGGCACTGGCCGGCGTCCGAACCCTGCAGGCGTTCTCGGCGGAGGAACAGGCGCGGGGCCGCTACGGCGAGCGGTTGGTCGATCTGCTCGGCGTCCAGTTCCGCAACATCCGTCTTTACGGCGCGTTCAGCGGTCTGATCACGTTCTTCGGTTTCACCGCCTTCGCTCTCGTGCTCGGATACGGCGGAAACCTGATGATCGATGGTGCGATGACGGCGGGTCAGTTGACGTCGTTTCTCCTCTACACGTTTGCGATCGCGACATCGGTGGGTCAGTTGGGATCGCTCTACGCCGGCTACCGTCGACTGCGGGGATCGAGCGAGCGCGTCTTCCAGCTACTCGACGAGCATTCAGCGATCGTCGACCCGGTCTCGCCCGTCCCGCTGGCGCAGGACGCCGCCGCCGTGAGCCTCCGTTCGGTCGGCTTCCGCTACGAGGGCGCCGAAGAGCCCGCTCTCACCGACGTGTCGCTGGAGATCGAGCCGGGGGAACTGGCGGCGTTGGTCGGACCCTCGGGTTCCGGCAAGAGCACACTCTTTTCCCTGCTGCTTCGCTTCTACGAAGCGCAGCAGGGGGAGATCCTGATCGACGGCCGGCCGCTTCGGGATGTCGCGCTGGCCGATCTGCGGCGCCGCATGGCCCTGGTGCCCCAGGACATCTTCCTGTTCTCCGGTTCCGTGGCCGAGAACATCCGGCTGGCCAGGCCGGACGCGGGCGACGACGACGTGCGAGCGGCCGCCGAAGCGGCGGGCGCCGCCTCGTTCATCGAACGCCTGGACGAGGGCTTCGAAACGGAGGTCGGCGAGCGCGGCGTCCGTCTCTCGGCTGGCCAACGGCAGCGGGTCGCTATCGCGCGCGCCTTCCTGCGCGACCCGCAGATCCTGCTGCTGGACGAGGCGACGAGTTCTCTCGATCCGGACTCAGAGGCGACGGTCCAGCGGGCGATCGAGCAGTTGCTGGAGGGCAGGACGACGATCGTCATTGCCCACCGTCTGGCCACCGCGCGCCGGGCCGGGCGGATCCACGTCCTGGACCAGGGACGGCTCGTGGCCGCCGGCAGCCACGAGGAACTGTACGCGGCGAACGAGCTGTACCGCCGCTACTGGTTGCTCCAGAGCCTGGAAAGGCAACAGCCGCCCGCGCCGATCCAGTCGGCGGCGGGCGGCTGAGGAAGGTCGAACGCTGAGATCGGGAGCTTCTAGAAGCTCTGACCCCAGGCGTAGTTGAAGCGGACGTAGTAGTAGGCCCCGTTGAAACCGAACGGCGAGAACTGGCCGTACCGGTTGCCGACTCCGTCGGCGGCGCCGGGGTTGTCCTCCGGGTAGGTGTTCAGCAGGTTCTGCACACCGAGCGCGATCGACGTGTTGTTCGGCAGCGGGAAGCCGAGTTCGACGTCGAGCAGGAACTCGCCGCTGTAGTCCGGGTACATCGGCGCGTTGTTCCGGCCGAGGAGGTTCTGCGCGTCCTCACTGTCCCACCAGCCGTCGAAGTAGTTCACGCGGGCCATCAGGTTCCAGTTCTCGGCGCCGTGGTTCATCGACAGGTTGTAGCGGAACTTCGGCAGACCCTGTTCGATCGTGGCGATCCGGAAGGGGCCGACCGTGTCGGGGTTGTGGTCCGTGACCTCCGTGTCGGTGTAGTTGAACACGAGGCTGAAGCTCGTGTCGCCGCCGAGCCCCGCCGGCGTCCATGTGCCGACCACGTCCAGACCCTGCGTCTGGGTCGCGAAGTCGTTGACGAAGAACCGGAAGTTCTTCAGGTTCCGCGCCTCGACGAAGCCGCCGGAGAGCAGTTGCTCGATCTCCGCGTCCGTCACGCAATTCGGTTCCTGAATCAGGGCGCACTGGCGGAAGGTCTCGGACACCGCGAGCCGATCGTCCACGTCGATGAGGAAGATGTCCGCCGTCAGGGTGAAGTCGCCCTGGTCCACCACCAGACCGGCCGAGAGGTTGACCGCCTCCTCCGGCTGGAGGTCCTCGCCGCCTCGCAGAGCAGCCGGCAAGGAGGTCGAAGGCACGGTGCCGCTGTTCGACAGGCCGCCGGTCTCGGGGTCGAAGGCCGTCGTCACGTTGAACGCGTTCTGCTGGCCGGGCGTCGGCGCGCGGAAGCCGGTGCTGGCTGCGGCGCGCAGTGACACCGCGTCGGACACCTGGCGGCGACCGGACACCTTCGCGTTGATCGTGTTGCCGAAGCCGTCGAAGTCCTCGACCCGCAGCGCGGCGGTGAAGGTTCCCCTGTCGTCCGGCGAGTCGATCTCGAGGTCACCGTAGATGGCGACGTTCGCACGGTCCCAGGTACCCGAGTTCTCGGGCCGGTAGCCGTTGAAGCCGTTCGAGCCGGAGCCGAATCCCTGGGCGGCGTAGGGGCCGATCTCCCAGGACGCGGCGTCCCCGGCGCCGATGCGGAACTGCTCGTTGCGCCACTCAAGGCCCGCGGCGAGACTCATGTTCTCGCGCACCGGATAGGTGATGTCGAAGTTGACGTTCGTATCCGTCTGCTCGTAGATGCCGGGGTTGAACGACGTCGGCGTGTCGTAGCCGAGCGAGGCGTTCACCGTGTTGTAGATGAACTGGTCGACCTCGCTGCTGCCGACGTTGACGCTGAGATCCCAGGTCATGCCGCTGTCGAGGTAGCCGCGGACGCCGGCGACGATCGAGGAATCCGTCAGGTCGCCTCCGAACTGCGGCGTGAAGCCGCCGGGGAAGCGCGAGTAGAGGGTGAAGCAGTTCGGATTCGCCTCGATGGCCGCGAGGGCCGCCGGGTCGGGGGCCGTGCCGCCATCGCCGGCCGACACGACCGAGAGCGCGGGACAGCCGCCGGCGCCGGCGACGCCGGTGCTGGCCCAAAGCCGGTCGCCGACCAGGATGGAACCGCCGCCGTCGTTGCTGAACACGCCGGAGCGCGTGTGCGGGTTGCGGAAGTAGAAGCCGCCCGTGGTCGTCCGCGTGGCGTAGTTCGCGTGGCCGTAGAACTGGGCGCCGTTGTTGAAGAGCGTGCCGAAGTTGGCGAACACCTTGATGTCGTCCTCGAGCAGAGGCGAGCCCCAGACCTGCGCCGGGTCTCTCACCATGCTGTTGCCTCCGCGGATGACGGACAGCGCGTCGTTTCGCTGGACGCTACGGCTGGTCGGGTCGGCGGCGCCGTACTCCATGCTCAGGTTGAAGAAGCCGTTATCGCCCATCGGCATGCCGAAGTTCGCGGCGACTGCGTAGGAATTGCCCTTGTCGCCGGCGAAGGTGTACTGGCCGCCGAAGCCGGCGCTGGATCCGGGGTTCGAGTCCTGGAACTGGCCGGTGCGAATCTCCACGCTGCCGCCGGAACTCGCATCCTTGAGCTGGAAGTTGAGCACCCCGGCGATCGCGTCCGAGCCGTACTGTGCCGAGGCGCCGTCACGCAGGACCTCGACCTGCCGCAGCGCGATGGCCGGGATGACGGAAATGTCCGGCCCCTGGGAGCCGTCGGAGATGCCGTTGCCCAACCAGGCGATGACGGCGGCGCGGTGACGGCGCTTGCCGTTGACCAGAACGAGCGTATGGTCCGGCGCCAGGCCGCGGAGGTTGGCCGGACGAATCAGAGTGGCCGCGTCGCTGATCGGCTGCGTGCCGACGTTGTAGGACGGGACGACGGTGCGGATCCGGTTCGTCAGATCGTTGTTGCCCTGGCTGACCAGCTCGGTCTCGGGAATCACGTCGACCGGCACGGGCGATGCGGTGACGGTGCGTCCCTCCGTGCGGGTGCCGACGACGACGATCGTCTCTTCGAACTCCTGCGGTTCTTCGGCCTCGGCCTCGTCTTGGTTGTCTCCCTCCTGAGCCAGAACTGGAACGGCCAGGCAGAGCGCCAGGAACAGGACCAGCAGGTACGACAGGCGGAGGGGCTCGACTTCAGGTTTCCTCATGGGAAGTGCTCCTTTGTTCGATTGCACGTCGACCGCGTGGAGACTACAGCACTTCTGCGGCCGGCTGCTAGCGTCCCGGCCGGATGGGGGGAGTCTCGGGTAGCGGCCAGACGTGGCGATGCATCGGAGTGCCGACCTGGCAGCGGGGCGTGCTCTGGGCGCTCCTGCTCGCGCTGGCGGCCGGAGCAGCCGTCTTCGATCCGTCGGACTGGCCCTACACGGTGGGCGACGAGGGTGTCTACGCGATGCAGGCCCAGAGCCTCGCCTTCGACCTCGACCGGCGCTACGAAGAAGCCGACTTTCGCCGCTATCAGCGGTTGACGGGCAAGGTGCCAGACCCGCTGATTCTCCAGAGCATCGACGACGGAGCCACGCTCGTCTACGCCAAGCCGGCCTTCTACTCTGTCTATCTGGCACCCTTCGTCCGACTCGCGCCCCAGCGTGGTTCGATCCTGGCGAACCTGCTGCTGTTTCTTTTCGCGGCGCTACTGCTCGACTGCCTGCTGACCGCCCGGATCGGCGCCGACGGCCCGCTGGTGGCGGCGTTCCTGCTCTTCTTCTCGGTCACCTTCGGCCATGTGTTCTGGATCCACGCGGACCTCTTCTACCTGGTCGTCACGGCACTGGGGCTATGCTGCCTGGATCCCTGGCTCGAGGGCGGGGAACTCCCTCCGGCGCGGCTGGTCGCCGGGGGCGCCCTCCTGGCGCTCGCCGGGGCCGGCCGGCCGTTCTACCTGGCGGTGCTGGCGGCGGTGCTCCTGGCGACGGCGGCGACGTTGCGTCAGGCGTGGGGCCGCCGGGCCGCCGCGCTCGTCGTCGGCGGTGCGATCCTGCTGCTCGCCGGTTCAGTGTGGTTTCACCGCGCAAGCGGCGGCGCGTGGACTCCCTACGTGAGCGAACGGCAGGGATTCAGCAGCGTCACGGGTTACCCGGACGTCGACTTCGATCGAGGGCGCTGGTCAGAACTGCTCGCGACGGGCGGGGACGCATCCTGGGCCCGTGCGGGCTTCCTGGTACCTGAACTCGACGTGGCGCTGCTCGGACACAATGTCGTCTACCTGCTGATCGGGCGAAGCATCGGCATCGTCCCGTACTTTCTGCCGCTGTTCCTGGCCTGCGCCTGCCTGCGGCGCGGATCGCGGCGGCGATGGCTGCTACTCGGCATCGCCATCGGACTCCTGGCCTTTCTGATCAAGAATCCGTACAACTTCTACGGCGGAGCGGGAGCGATCGCCAACCGCTGGTTCCTGCCCCTCTACGCGGCCTGCTGGTTCCTGATCGAGCGGCCGCCGTCCAGGCGTTGGCTCGCGGCCATGTCCATGGGAGCGGCGCTGTTCGTCCTGCCGCTGTGGCGGACGGCGGCCTCTTTTCCGCTTAAGATCGAGGCCGAGCACGGCGCCCGGCAGTTGCGATACGTGTCGGCGGCGGCGAAGGGCCTCCTGCCGCTCGAGACCTCCCAGATTCACCTCGGGTCGGCCCCGGCGGACATCCAGCACGGCGACCTGCGCGTCCGGCTGATCGGCGACGGCGTGTGGCCGCACGGTCCGGACGGGATCCGCTACCGACCGTCCGCCGACGGCGAACTCCTGGTCGGTTCGCCGGTGCGGCTGGCCCGTCTGACGGTGACCCTGGCGCCTGTCGGCGAGGGTGCGGATCAGGCACCGATGCGCCATGTTCTCGAGCGACCGACCCGGATTGCCCGGCACCGCTACTGGTACGGCGGGATTCCGCTCAACTACTACCGCCTGCGCTTGCCGGAGATGTTCGGAGCAGACCGGGAGGTCACGCTGACACCGGAATTCGACTGGCGATAACGAGACGTCGGGCCTCTGACGTATTGGTAACCTGACGTCGTGGACGGGACCGGAGGGATTCTGAAGCGGGCGGGTGCGATTCTGGCCGTCGGCGCTCTGGCCGGCGCCGCGTCGGCCCAGGATCCGTGCATCGACTGCCACGCCGCTCAGGAAATCGACGAGGTGGCGCAAGTTCACCTGCGGCAGTTCCGCGACTCGGCGCACGCCTCGGCCGGCGTCTCCTGCGCGGACTGTCATGGCGGCAACACCTCGACGTTCGTCGAGTTGCGTGCCCACAAGGGCGTGCTCAACAGTGCCCATCGCGATAGCCCGACAAACCACTGGAACCTGCCGCAGACCTGCGGCCGCTGCCACGATGCCGAGTACCGGGCGCTGCAGCAGAGCGCCCACTACGCGCTGCTGGAGCGCGAGGTCCATGCCGCTCCGACCTGCACGACCTGCCACGGCAGTCTGGCGGCTCAGTCGCTGGGCGTCGAAGGTGGCCTGCAGGCTCGTTGCAATCGGTGTCACGGCCCGGACGCCGATCACGACGAGGTCGGCATTCCCGGCGAAGCAGGCCAGGAAGCGCTGGCGCGGGGCGGACGCAACCTGGCTCGGCTCCGGACTCTTGGCCAACAGCGAGTCGAGGTGAGTCGCGCCGTTCTGCGGCTCAGGGACCCCTCGAAGCGCCATGAGGCGGCCGACGCGTTGTTCGCGATCAATGGCTCGTGGGACGAGGCGATCGAGGCCGGTCACGCGTTCCACTGGTCGGACTGGGAGAGCGCGCTCGACGCGATGGCGAGCGCCATCGCCGAGCTCAGGTCGGCTCTGGCGTCCGGCGACCGCTGATCGGTCTCGTCAGACGGCCGCGGGAGGCGTTCCTTGCGTCTCGGCCGGTTCAGGTTCGGACTCGCGGTCCGCTTCCCGAAGCGAGCGCATCAGGGACACCGCCATGAGCGCTCCGACGACGAGGAGAGGCAGCGAGACGACCAGCGTGGCCGACTGGATGACCCGCAACTGGTCGTTACCGCCCTCCTGACCGATGAACATCAGCGTGACCGGCAGAATGCCGACCGCGACGGCCCAGAACAGGCGATGCCACCGTGCCGGATGCGTTCCTTCCGGCAGGTTGCGGGTGGCCGACGCCGCCAGGCAGTAGGACGCGGAGTCGTAGGTCGTGGCGATGAAGACGATCGCCACGAGCGCGAAGACGGTGAGGACGAGCGTCCCGAGCGGCAGGAAGCCGATGCTCTGGGCGATCGCGGTCTCGGTGCCGGCCTGCGCGGCGATGTCGCGCACGGGAAGCGCTCCCGAAAGGTCCAGGTGCATGCTGTAGTTGCCGAGCACGGCGTAGAACAGGGCGCAGCCGAGCGTGCCCAGGACCAGCATGCCGAGGATCAGTTGCCGCACCGTCCGGCCGCGGGAGATGCGGGTCACGAACAGGCCCATGAAGGGTCCGTAAGCGATCCACCAGGCCCAGTAGAAGACGGTCATGTCCTCGATGAAGCCGGTGCGCGCTACCGGGTCCGTCCAGGTATTCAGCCGGATGAAGTTCTCGAGCATCAAACCGATGGAGTTGGTGCCGCTTCGCAGAAGGAAGTTCGTCGGACCGACGATCAGGATGAAGGCGAGGAGGACGATCGCGGCGAGGATCGAGCCGTCGGAGAGCGGCTTGATGCCCCGTTCGAGTCCGAGGTAGACGCTGGTCGCGAACAGGGTGACGCAGACGAGCAGGATCGTCACCTGAAGTCCGAAGGTCTGTTCGATTCCCAGGACTTCGCTGATGCATGCCGCCACCATGGGCGTTCCCAGCCCGAGCGAAGTGCCGGTGCCTCCGACCAGGGCCAGGATGAACAGGACGTCGACGATCCTTGCAGGGGGGCGGTCGTAGCCGTCGCGGCCGATCAGCGCGTGCAGGCCCGTGCTCAGGCGGAGTACCGGCGCGTGCTGCCGGTAGTAGGGGATCGCGATCGCCACTGCCGGGAAGCAGTACAGCGCCCAGGCCGAGACGCCCCAGTGGAAGATGCCGTAGGTCGCCGCCCACTCGACCGCCTCGGTCGAGTTCGGGGCGAGTTCGAAGGGTGGTTGGTCGAGGTAGGTCACCCATTCGATCGTCGACCAGTAGAGGAGTCCGGCCCCGATGCCGGCGCAGAAGAGCATCGCCATCCAACTGAAGATGTTGAAGTCCGGGCGGCTCTCTTCGTGGCCGAGCCTTCGCTCGCCGTGGTGGCTGAAGGCGAGCCAGATCAGGAACGCGGTGACCGCAAGCGTCGCCCACTGGTAGATGAGGCCGAAACGCTCCGTCAGAGACTCGTAGGCCTGTACCACCAGGGCGCCGCCGGCCTGGGGCGCCAGCGCGAGGGGAGCGCAGACCAGCACGATCAGCCCGACGCTGACGCCGAAGGCGGTGCGATCGATGCGGGGTGGACGAGTTGCCACGCGAGTCAGCCGATAGCCGGCAAGGCCGCGGCAAGATTCCTCAGCGCAAGTTCCACGGTGTCGACCGCCAGCAGGTACTCGTTCAGATCCAGATGCTCGTTCGGGGTGTGGTCGAGTGTACTGTCTCCCGGTCCGTAGGCGACGATGGGGCATCGCCACACCGGCCAGACGATGTTCATGTCGCAAGTGCCGGTCTTGACGACGAACTTCGGCGCGACCTGCGGGCCGCCCACTGCGCGAATGGCGGCGAGGAACGCGCGCACCAGCGGCGAGTGCCGGTCGGCCCGGACCCCGATCTCGTAGCCGCGCAGACTGAGTTCCAGGCCGGCGTGCCCCTGCTCGCAGCGGATGGTTCCCGTGGCCAGGTCCGGGTCGAGGTCGGAGAACAGCGGTCCGTTGATGTCCGCCGCCGCGCCGCGGAACCAGTTCGTCAACTCGTCGACCAGTGCGGCGACGTCGAAGTCGACCGGGAGCCTCAGGCCGTAGTCGGCGCGTACAGTGTCGTAGAGACCGTCGCTTGTGGTCCCTATCGAGCGCAGGCTGGGCAGCACCCGCTCGAACGGCGTTTCTCCTCCGTGGCGCTCGGCCAGCTGCTCCAGGCGCCGCCAGAGGTCGAACGCCGTGATGCCGACGCCGACCTCCGGGCCGGCGGTATGGCTGCTCGGCCGCCGGGCCATCAGGTCGATCAGCAGGCGTCCCTTGTAGCCGAGGGTCACCCGGTGCCAGTGGCTGGGTTCGCCGATGATGCAGAAGTCGGGCGACGGTTCATCGCGGCCGTTCAGCCGCTTCAGCAGGAAGTGGGCGCCGCGGGAACTGGCCGCCTCCTCCTCCGTCGCGCCGGCGACGATCACCCGCAGGTCGTGGGCGCGGGCCCAGTCTCCGCCGAGTCGCGCCGCCGCTGCGACGAAGCTGGCGAGCGGCCCCTTCGCGTCGACCGAACCCCGGCCATGCAGGATGCCATGAGGAGATCCGTCGTCCTCGATCCGGACCGGGATGTTCCCCGGCACGGTGTCGATGTGCCCGAGCAGGACGATCAGGCGGGAGGCCGTGGGGTCGCCCAGTTCGCCGACGGCGTTCAGCGCACCATCCACATGGCAGCGTTCGAGGCCGCGCGCGGCCATCTCGTCGGCCAGCCAGCCGCTGGCGGCGGCTTCGTGCCGGGACAGCGACGGGACCGCGACGAGTCCTCGCACCAGCTCGATCTCGGCGCGATGCCGTTCGGCGTCCACGATCTCGGCAGCCAGGGTTCGGACATCCACTGTCATTGACCTCCGAGCACGGCCTGGATCGCTTCGGCGCCGCGTTCGAGTTCCTCGTCCGTGACGATCAGCGGCGGCAGCAGGCGAATCACGTTCGGGCCCGCGGGCAGGGTCAGGACCCGTTGTTCGGTAGCGAGGCGGGCGATTTGGCGGCCCGCGCGCTCGCGCAGGACGACTCCGATCATCAAGCCGCGTCCCCGAACTTCCCGCACCCGCGGATTCGAGGAGAACCGGCTCCTGAGCGACTCGGCAAACCGCGCGCCCGTCGTAGCCGCCCTGGCCGGCAGATCGAGGCGTCGGAGTGTCTCGATCACGGCAAGGCCGACCGCGCAGGCGAGCGGGTTGCCGCCGTAGGTCGAGCCGTGACTGCCGGGGCGCAGCGCCCCGGCGACCCGATCGCCGTAGGCGATCGCTCCCAGCGGGAAGCCGCTGCCGATGCCCTTCGCCATCGCCATCAGGTCGGGCTCGAGTCCGGGCGTGTGCTGATGTGCGAACCACCTGCCGCAACGGCCGAAGCCCGTCTGCACTTCGTCGAGGATGAGCAGCGCGCCGTGCCGGTCGCAGGCGCGGCGCGCCGCCAGGAGGAGATCAGAGCAGAGGACGTGGACGCCGCCTTCGCCCTGCACGGGTTCGAGGACGACCGCGGCCGTCTCCTCGGAGACCGCCCGGTCGAGCGCCTCGGCCTCGGGCTGAACGAAGACGGCATCGTGAAGCAGGCCGTCGTAGGGCCTGCGGGCCGCGGGGTTCCAGGTCATCGCCAGTGCGCCCAGGGTGCGGCCGTGAAAGCTGCTTCGGAGCGCTACCGTTCGGCTTCTTCCCGTAGCCAGCGCCGCGAACTTGAGCGCGCCCTCGACCGCCTCCGTGCCGCTGTTGCACAGGAACACCCGGTCGAGCGTCGCGGGTAGAACGGCGGCCAGCGCCTCGACGTACTCCGCCCGAACGGCGCTCGACACGTTGAGCGGGCAGAACGTGAGCCGCTCCGCCTGGTGCTTGATGGCGTCGACCATCGCCGGGTGGTTGTAGCCCAGGCAGCAGACGCCGTAGCCGGCGGTCAGATCCAGGTAGCGCTCGCCGTTCTCCGCGATCAGTTCGCAACCTTCGCCGCCGACGATCGGCGGTGTGGGCCGGCGCGGCGCCCACGTCCCGAGGTGGCGGTCCTCGGCGCCATTCATCACGAATCCTCCCGTGGACCGGCCGTCCGGACGACGACGTGGGTGCCCGCGCCGTCGAGGGCAGCCTGCACGGGCCGTTCGGCTCGACCATCGGCGAAGATGACCCGGCCGGTTCCGCCCCGGAGCGCCTCGGCAGCTCCGAGTACCTTCTTCTTCATCCGGTCTTCGGCTACACCTGTCAGAGGTTCGAGCCCGGAGTCGGGGGCGCCGCCCGAGAGCGCGTCGCGGGCGACTTCGAAGCGGGGAATCAGGGAGTCCTCGTCGGGGAAGTCGGCAAGCAGTCCGGGTGCGCCGGAGAGATAGACGAGCGTCGAGGCGCCCAGGGCGGTCGCGACGGCGGCGGCGGCGCGATCCCCGTCCACGTTCACGGCTTCGCCGTCGAAGGAGGCGCCGGGGGGCGTCAGGACCGGCAGGTAGCCGCCGCCGAGCAACAGGCGCAGGAGTTCTCCATTCACCTTCTCGACGGTACCGGTCCAGTCGTCGCGCAGCACGAGTCGCCGTCCGCCGTGCCGGATGCGCAGCTTGTCCTTGCGGCGCCCCTCGAACAGCCGGCCGTCGAGCCCGGACAGCCCGACCGCCGCAACGTTCTGGCGCTGCAGGAGTTCGACCCAGCGCTTGTTCAGCAGGCCGCAGTAGACCATCTCGAAGATCTCGAGCGTGCGGCGGTCCGTCCGGCGGCTGCTGTAGCCGCTTTCGCTGGTCACGAACTGCGGCGGGTGTTCCAACTGCTCGGCGACCTCGTTCGTCGTCTCCGCGCCGCCGTGAACCAGAACGACGCGCCGGCCGGCTCGCCACAGGGATCCGACGTCGGCGGCGATCGCTTCGAGGTCGAGCGCCTTGCCGCCGCCGGCCTTGATCACGAGCGGTTCGCCGGGGGTGTCTGGGGTGGTTTCGGCCATTGCGACGCGTCAGACGGGGTGGAGGCCGAGGAAGTCGAGGCCGCCGGTCTCTTCGTACCCGCACATCAGGTTGGCGCACTGGACCGCGTTTCCAGCCGCGCCCTTCATCAGGTTGTCGATGGCGCAGATGACGACCAGGCGCCCGGTCCTCGGATCGAGGTCGAAGCCGACCTCCGCGTGATTGCTGCCGGCGAGGATCTTCGGTTCTGGGTAGCGGTGGATGCCGCGCCGGTCCTTGACCAGGCGCACGAAGGGATGCTGCCGGCAGAAGGAGCGGTAGGCCCGGAAGAGTTCCCGCTCGGCGGCCCTGGCTTCCGTCCCGCCGGCAAGGAAGAGGTGGCTGGTCGCCAGGACGCCGCGGACCATCTCGACGGCGGTCACCGAGAGGTGGACGCGGCCTTTGACATCGACGCCGCGGGTGGCGAACGCCTGTTCGACCTCGGCGGTATGCCGGTGGCCCGTCGGCCGGAAACTGCGCACGACGCCCGACCGCTCGGGGTGATGGGAGGCATCCGACGACGAGGCGCCGCCTTCGCTGCTGCCGACCTTGAGTTCGGTGACGACTCCGCGACTCCAGTCGACGAGATCGTTCTCCTGGGGTGCGGATTCGAACAGGGGAAGCAGGCCCAGCAGGGTCGCGGTCGCGTTGCACCCCACGCCGCTCGCGCGGGCGGCGCCGGCCACTGCTTCGCGGTCCAGCTCGGGCAAGCCGTACACGAATCGGTCGAGCCACTCCGGTGCGGGATGGGCGGCGCCGTACCAGTCTTCCCACGCCTCTGCCGACCGCAGCCGGAAGTCGGCGGAGAGATCGACGACCTTCGGCGCGAGTCCGGAGTAGACGTCGATGTCCGTGGCGGCGTTGCCGTGCGGCAGGCAGAGAAAGAGCAGGTCGCTGCGCTCGAGTTCGTCCAGCGTGGAGAAACGCAGATCGGTGTGGCCGCGCAGGTTCGGGTGGGTGAAATGGACGAAGGAGCCGGCCAGTCGGCGCGAAGTGACCTGCGCGACCTCGAATTCGGGGTGGCCGAGCAGCAGCCGCAGCAACTCACCGCCGGCATAGCCGGACCCGCCGACGATCGATGCGTGGAGGGTCATGCGGCCTCCGGCGCGTGGGCCTCGTCCCAGCCCACGGTGGCCACCCGTTCCACGAAGTCGATCATGCGCGCTGCGATGTCGACGCCGGTGGGTGCGACCGAGTTGCGGAACTCCATCGTGTGGTTGACTTCCAGTACCAGCAGACCGTGCTCGGGATCCTCCACCAGGTCGACGGCCAGCAGGCCGCCGCCGACGGCGCGGGCGGCTCGCCGGCAGAGGTCGTCGATTTCCGGCGTGATCGGGCAGTTCTCGGTGGAGGCGCCGCGTGCGGTGTTGGTGATCCAGTGCGGCGCCCGGCGGTAGATCGCGCAGAGAGTGCGGCCGCCGGCGACGAAGGACCGGATGTCGCGCTCGGGCTTCTCGACGTAGCGTTGCAGGTAGAAGATGGAGTGCTGGTATGAGCCGAGCGTGCTCTTGTGCTCGAGCAGCGCCTCGGCGGCGTCGCGGTCGTTGATTCGCGCCACCAGGCGGCCCCAGGAGCCGATGGTCGGCTTCAACACGACCGGATAGCCGAGCTCCTCGATGGCGAGCAGGGCCGCCTCTGGCGTCGAGGCCACCCGGGTGGCGGGTGTCGGCACCGAGGCCGCCTGGAGCAGGCTCGAGGTGCGGACTTTGTCGCCACAGTTCTCGATCACGCAGGCCGGGTTGACGGTGGCCACGCCGCGGTCGGCAAGGACGCGCAGGTTGGCCAGGGCCCGGCTGTAGCTGAGCGAACGGTCGAAGACGACGTCGAAGTCGAAGGACGGCTCGAGTGCGCTGCTGCCGCCGAGCGCGAGGACGACCCTGCGGTCGTCGATCAGCTCGACGTCGGCCGGCCGACGCTCGAGTTCGGCGAAGAGCAGCTTCTCTTCGGGCCGGACCCGGCTGTAGAGGACTCCGATGCGCATTCTGCGGCTCCGCTACTCGCCCCAGTCCTCTTCTTCTTCGGGCGCGAGTTCCAGGGTCACAGGGTCGAGTTCGATCACTTCGAGGTCGACGCCGCAGCCGCCGCACTGGACGATCTCATGCTGCATCACCGTCTCAAGCCTCACGGCCTCGAAGCACTCGGGGCACTCGCTGTCGGCGTCGACGGTCCGGAGTTCCATTGCGATGTCTCCTCGGTTGGATTTGCGCGTCGAAAAGCGAAAAGCCGGCTCATCCTTCTGGATGGCCGGCCTCTAGGAGAAGATGCGTTCTCGATCTACCAGGTCACCCAGGATCGTGTCCCGGACGCTTCGCGCCGTGGCAGTGACCCTTGGCTAGGGGGGCGGTCGAGGCGGAGGTGGAGAGGACGCGCATCTTGCGGTTCGGCGTTGAACGGGCGCAGAGGGTAAGGAATCAGTATCGTGCTGTCAAGCGCGGGGCTCCCGCCCGTCCTCCGTTCGCAGCACGGGAGCATCGGCCTTCTTCCAGGCCGTGAAGCCGCCGCCGACGTGGGAAACGGGCGCCAGCCCCATGTCCTGGACCGCCTTCGTCGCCAGCGCCGAGCGCCAGCCGCTGGCGCAGTGGAAGATGAACTCCCGGTTGCCGCCGAAGACGTCCTTGAAGTAGGGGCTGTCCGGATCCACCCAGAACTCGATCATGCCCCGGGGGGCGTGGAAGGAGCCGGGGATGAAGCCCTCGCGGGCCCGCTCGCGGATGTCGCGCAGGTCGACGATCAGCGCTCCGGCCTGCTGCCGTTCGAGCGCGGCCGCGACCGTGACCGTCTCGACGGCGGCGTCGGCTTCAGCGACGAGTTGCCGGACTCCCCTGGTGATCGCCACTGCGGTCAGTCCACTTTCCGGATCGTGTCGCCGACGCGCGCCGTTCCCGGCTCGACCACGCGGGCATAGATGCCGCGCAGGTGCCGCGACCTGCCCTCGGGCGTGGCGGTGAACTTGAGCGCCTCCAGGCCGAAGCGCTGCCGGTACTTGCTGCAGCCGGTGTGGGGGAGGGCCGTGACCTCGATCGTTGCATCGCCGATGCGGAGCCGCGTCCCCGGCGGCAGGTTGCTCCCGCTCAGGTCGAGGTCGACGTAGAGCTGGTCGCCGGCAAGCGGCCACCGGTCGCGGGCGCCCGCGATCAGGTCGGCGAACCGCGCGTTGGTCAGAGTGATCTGGGCGTCTGGATCGGGTGAGCCGTCGGGAAGGGTGTAGCCGCGGCGGCCCCTCCAGGAGTCTCCCTCGAGGCCCTCTTCGATGGTCAGCCGTCCCTCATCGAGCGTCTCGCGCTGATTGACGCCGGGCCGCCGGACGATCATCTCCAGCGTGCCGCCGTCGGCGGGGGAGGCCAGAACGTGGCCGAAGCCGGCCTCCAGGTCGGCTTCGGTGAGGTGAGCGGGCTCGGGGACGGTTTCAAGGTCAGCGCACACTGAACTCTCTCCTGATGTAAGAACCGTTGCCGCCGTTCTCGTCCCAGAGGCCGATCGCGACCCGGTGGCTGCCGCGCGGGATCGGGTACTCGAAGCTGACGGCGAAGAACTGGTCCCGGGCCTCCGCCCAGTCCCGGTCGGGAATGGCCAGGGGCAGAACGATGTGGCTCGGCGCCAGTTGCTCCCCCTCCTCGGTGAGCACGACGGCGACCACGCGCACCTGATTCGTGCGTTCTCCCGCCTGCTCGATCATGACGAGTTCGTCGAGGGGCACCGAGACGGTGAAGTCGACGTCGTAGAAGCCGCCGCCGCCGGTGTCCCACTGAATGCTGTCGATGTGGAGTCCGTGGGGGTTCTCGGTCCAGCCGAGCAGCAGGGCGCCGACGGTCCGCTCCGCCAGCCGTTCGCGGAGAGACCGCGCAACGTAGCTCGTCCGGTGGCGCAGCCGGAGATTCCGCGGACGCGTCCTGATGCGCACCTCGTGGATCGAGCCCTCCACGAACTCGTCGAGGACATAGCCGAGCGAGTAGTAGGAACCGAGGTCTGCCGCCACCTGGTCGAAGAAAGCCCCCACGTTGCGGCCGGAAACCCAGGCGCGGCCGCCGGTGTCGTGGGCGAGCCCGTTCAGAACGCCGCGGAGGTCGGAGAGGTAGGTGAGCTTCTGCTGGTCCGATACGCGTTCGGACAGCGCCGCCGCGGCGACTTCGACGTCAGGCGGCTTGAAGGCGTAGAACGAGACGCGATGGGAGTTCGCAAGCGCGGCCAGGCCAGCGTACCGGGCACTGAGATCGAAGTTGGACAGATCCTGCTGGAAGGAGGTCGTGGTGAGAGCCGCGGTGCCCTGGATGTTCGAGTTCCTCGTGTAGAGGTTGTTCGGTGCGTCGAAGCCCTCGGGACCGTCGACTTCGCGGTTCTGCATCAGCTCGATGCCGGTTTCTTCCCGGCGACCGGCCACCCGCTTCTGCACGTTCTGGAGGAGGCGGTCGAACGGCCGCGCCGCAAAGCCGTCGCTGATCAGGAAGAAGGCCTTGCGTCCCGGAACCAGGGCCAGCGACTCGACGACGTCCTCGATCGCGTCGGCGGTGCGGGCGCTGTCCTCATGCACGACGCGCGCGTAGGCGAGCAACTCGGAGAGCGTCGCGCGCAGGGCGCCGATGCTGCCGGCCGACTGCTGCCGCCGCGCGTTCAGTTGTTCCATCAACTGGAGGAAGCTCTCCTGGGACCTGCGCTTCAGGCTTTGGGCCTCCGTGAAGATCTGGTGCGCGGCTTCGGCCCGATTCAACCCCTGGGCGAGGGCGATGTAGTCCGTCGTCAGGTCCTGGAGCAACCGCAACTCGCCGTCGAAGGCGACCACCATCGCGTAGACAGGGACCTTCCGGTCTTCGGCTTCCAGCTGGCTGCGGGCGAAATCCTTGATCTGTTCCATGACCGCGGAGCGGCTGGCGACGGTGAGATGTGTGTTGTCGAAGAAGAACGCGATCGACAGCGGCTCCTGCAGGAGATCCGGGTCCGCGTCGCCGGCGCCGCCCCCGCGGCTGAAGTAGCTGAGTCGAACCGGTGCGCCGTTGTCGAAGACGCGGAAGTTCTGGCGCGACAGGTCATTCGCCGGGCGTCCGCGACGGTCGGTGGCGACGACGTCCACGTTGACCACGGTCACTTCGACGACGTCACTCAGTTCACCGACACCCCGGCCGAGCGGGGCCTCCTGCGCTGCTTCAGTGGCCGTCGCCGGGGCCGGCGGGGTTCCGAGGGCCAGGACTGCGCCGAGCAGAGTCGCTCCGATCATCGTGTCGTCTCTCAGAATGGCTACGGTGTGTGCCGCTCCAGGAAGGCCCTCACCTCGGCCGCCGCGGCGGCCGCTGCCTGTTCGCTCTTCCAGTCGAGAATCATCTCGTTGTTGGGCGAAAGAGCGGCGATCTCCTCGGCGATTGGCCGGGGATGGTAGGCGTCGTCGCCGGCCAGAATCAGGAGCGGCGTCTCGATTCCGGCCACGAAGTCGCGGTCCACGTTGAAGGTGAAGTCACCGCCGTACATCCGCTCGCGGAACGAGGGCAGCGCCGAAGGAACCACGTCGTCACGCTGCTCGAGCAGGGCGTCGGCCCAGGTGTCGAACATGGCGTAGAACAGGTCCTGGTTCTCGTGATGACCGATCGGGTTCTGGAGCACGGCGGCGCTCACCAGGGATGCATCCGCCTGGAGCACGCCCAGGCAGTACGAGGAGCCGATGCAGCCGCCCATCAGGTGACAGCGCTCGATGCCCAGATGATCGAGCAGCGC
Organism: Acidobacteriota bacterium; assembly: GCA_011525365.1. GTDB lineage: Bacteria > Acidobacteriota > Thermoanaerobaculia > Multivoradales > Multivoraceae > Multivorans. The sequence goes on along the minus strand of WTGQ01000002.1, from coordinate 2,475,443 downwards.
GAGGTGATCCTCGGTGTACGAATGCCAGCCGTCCTCGGCAGTTACCGGCGCACTCGATTCACCGGCATTGCGCTGGTCCATCGAGATGACCCGGAACGACTCCGAGAGCGCCTCGCGCGGGTCGAAGGGGCTCGTTCCCCAGATGTCCGCGGCGGAGCGCATCCCGCCCGGTGCGAACAGGAGCACGGGGAAGCCCTCGCCGGCTTCCCACCACCGGATCCGCGTATCGCCCCGTTCGAAGACCGGCATGGGGCAAGCGTACCAGCGGAATGCCGTCCGGGACTTCGGTCGATCGCGAAGTAGATGGAACCTCGCCGGCTGATCGTGCGTAGAGTGCAGCAGGGAGGAACGACTTGATGGAACATGACGAGATGAACGACGACACCTCTGCGTCTGCAGGCTCCGCACCCGAATCGTCGACATCCGCCGGGCCGCCAGAGCCGCCGGCGCAACCGCCGGAGCCCCCGGCGGCGGACACGGGCCCCGGCCTGGCCGGTCAGATCGCCGCCGGTCTGGCCCTCATCGTGCTGGGCGGCGTTCTGCTGTTTCTCGAGCGCCTCGACAGCGAGGCCCATGTCCACCTGCTGTTCGTCCTGCTCGGAGGCGTTTTCGTCGCGGGCTACCTGTACAAGCGGGCGTTCGGACTGCTCATTCCCGGAGCGCTGCTCCTGGGGATCGGAGTCGGCCTGGCCTTCGAGGATCTTCGCCCCGGCCTTTTCGTCGACGGCGAGAACTTCTCTCTGGGCCTCGGACTGGGCTTCATTCTCATCTATGTCGCTTCCCTGCTGTACGAGCGGCAGAACCGCTGGTGGCCGCTGATTCCCGGTGGATTCCTCATCGTCGTGAGCCTTCCGGACGTCGTCTGGGTGGACGACGTCCTCGACTTCTGGCCGCTCGCCGTCATGGCGGTCGGCGTGTTCCTGCTTTTCCGCGCTGTCGTGTCGCGCCAGAGGGACGGAGAGGCCCGGCGAGCCGATCCCTGAAACCGCTGGGAGCGCGTCGTTGCCGGATAACATCCGCCGCCACGACGACCAGGAGGAAGCTGCTTTGGGCGTACAACTGACGAAGGACTCGATCGATCTCGGCATCGTGGTGCGCGACGCGGAGGCGTCGCTTCACTTCTACCGGGACATTCTGGGGCTCGAGGATCAGGGCGAGATGCCGATGCCGGGCGGAACGATGCATCGTCTGCTCTGCGGTACGAGCCTGATCAAGCTCGTCTCCCTGTCGAGACAGCCGGAGGCCGGGGCGCCGCCGGGAGGCATCGGAGGAGCGACGGGCTACCGCTACTGGACCCTGTCGGTCTCGAACCTGGACGAGGCTACGGCCCAGGCGGAGGAGGCGGGCCGCAAGGTCGTCATCTCGCCTCGGGAGATTCGTCCCGGCATCAAGATCTCGATGATCGAGGACCCGGACGGCAACTGGGTCGAGCTGCTTCAGGTCGGCTGACGGGCCGCCGAGTCTTGGCGCTTACGGGAAGGGAAGCCGTTCGCCTGGAACCGCGCCGGCGGGGCCGGTTGCCCCGGGCGGCGATCGCGGGGATCCTCGTTGCGATCCTGGTTGCCGCGGGCGCGGTGTTGTGGATTCGCATCGGGCCGGAGCCCGTCGTCACGATCCGGTCCGACCTGCCCGGGATTGGCCCCGGGACTGTCGTGACCTCGGTGGCGGAGGCTGGCGGTCGGGGTCTCGGTTCGATCCGGGTGGAGTTGATTCAGGGCGGGGAGCCGGTGCTGCTCGAAGAGAGGATCCACCGGCCGCCCGGACCATTCTCGCTCGGAGGCGAGCCGGTCGCCGAAGCGACTCTGGAGGTCGGGGTGGGCAGGGAGTCGACGCCGGGGCTGGTCGAGGGCGAGGCCACCGTGAGGGTCACGGTTGAGCGCCCCGGGACCTTGCTGCGCCGGCCCAGGCCCAGGGTGGCCGAACTCACCCTGCCGGTCCGGTTCCGGCCTCCGGAGCTGAGTTCGGTGCGGGTGACGGCGACGCCCACCCAGTCGGGCAGCGGCGTCCTGCGTTATCTCGTCGGCGACAGCGCGGTGGAGAGCGGAGTCGAGGTCGGCCCTTACCGTTTTCCAGGCCATCCGCTTCCGGGGGCCGGCCCGCAGGAGCGGTTCGTGCTCTTTGGCGTTCCTTACGACAGCGCCGATCCATCTCCATTCCGGCTCGTGGCGCGCGATGAACTCGGCAACGAATCGAGCGTGCGGTTCCTTGGCGAGGTGGAGCCGTCGCCGCTCCGGTCCTCCACCATCCGGCTCAGCGACGGCTTCATGGCGCGCGTGGTCCCGGCGATCATGTCCCACACGCCGGAACTCGAAGACCGGGGCAGCCTGCTCGACAACTACCTCATGCTGAACGGGGAGCTGCGGCGGATGAACGCCGAACGCATGGTCGAGATCGCGGCCGCCTCGGCGCCGCGACAGCTCTGGAGCGGACCGTTCCGGCAGATGCGGAACACGCAGGTCATGGACCAGTTCGCGACCCGCCGGCAGTACCTGTACGAGGGCCGAGTCGTCGACACGCAGGATCACCTCGGCTTCGACCTCGCCTCACGGGTTCAGGACGACGTCCCGGTTGCCAACTCGGGTGTCGTCGTACTGACGGAGTACTTCGGCATCTACGGCAACACCGTGATCGTCGATCACGGCTACGGCCTGCAGACCCTGTACTCGCACCTGTCCCGGATCGACGTCGAGATGGGCCAGGACGTCGAGGCCGGCCAGCGCCTGGGCCTGAGCGGCGAGACCGGGCTCGCCGGTGGCGACCACCTCCACTTCGCAGTGCTCCTCGGCGGCCTGCCGGTGAATCCCCTGGAGTGGTTCGACGCCAGGTGGATCCGGGACCACGTCGGCACGGTGCTGCCGCTTGAGGGCAGCGGCTGAAGCGGTCCAAAGTGGTAGGGTGTTACAAGTTTCCGAGGTCAGTTCCAGCTTAGCCCCGGTGCGCGGCGTTCGAAGGGGAAGAGGGATGAAGCAGAGTCGCCTTGCGGTCGCGGTCTTGCCGTTGGCGTTGCTCGTGCCAGCCGTCGCAGCCCAGGAGACCTCGCAAACGGCCGGGTTCTTCGAAGGTGTGGCGCCGCTCGTCGACCGTTCCTGCATCCGCTGCCATGGAAACCGGACCGCGACCCCGCTCAGCATCACCCGCCTGAGCCATGATCTGACGGACGCGAAGACGTTCCGCACGTGGCAGCGCATCCACGACCGGCTGAAGAACGGCGAGATGCCGCCGCCCGAGGCGCCGAAGCCCGAGGCGGAGTTGATCGAGGCGGCGCTGGCGTCGCTCAAGGACGCTCTGGTGGAGGCCAATCTCGCTGCCCGCGGCGGCCAGCGCGTTCCGCTACGTCGGCTGACCCGGCTCGAGTACGCCTACACGATCCAGGATCTGCTCCAGATCGACGAAGCGGTGGCGATGGAGCTGAGCCGGAGCCTGCCGGCCGAGGCCGACTCGGGCGGTTTCGACACCGTGGCGGCGAACCAGAGCATGTCGCCCCTGCACGTGCGCAGCTACCTCGAGGTGGCGGATCGGGCGCTCGACGAGGCCCTCAAGATCGGACCCCGGCCGGAGACCGGCCGGCGCGAGATCGCCTACGCGGATTCCCAGTACCTCACCTTCATGAGCACGGCGGAGATCCTGGGCGGCGGGATCACCAAGATGCTGGACGATGCGGCCGTCATGTTCTTCGACGGCGGGTCGACGTACCTCATGCACAGCGAGACCGAGGGCTACAACGTGCCCTACGCCGGCCGCTATCGCGCCACGATCGAGGGCTGGGCGTATCAGGCCACCGCGCCGGTGACCCTCACCGTCTACCTGGGCTCCAAGCAGGCGGCGGCCGCCTCGCTCGACGAACTGGTGGCCTACTACGATCTCGTCGGCGAGACGCCGCGGACGGTGCAGTTCGAGACGTTCCTGCGGCCGGGCGACCTCCTCGCGCCGTCGCTGGCCGAAGCGGACCGCCCTGCGGGTGAGTACGTCAACTACTTCGCTCCGGAAACGAACGTCGAGAACTACAGGGGCGAGGGGATCGCGCTCCGCTCGCTCACGATCGAGGGGCCGCTGTTCGAGTCCTGGCCGCCGCCGAGTACGCGGAAGCTGATGGCGGGCGTCGAGTTCGACGAAGGCGGCGAGGTCACACTCAGCAAGGCCCCGTACGAGCACGTGGTCGACGTCGTCGCCGCGTTCGCGCCGCGGGCGTTCCGCCGACCGCTCGCCGAAGGCGAACTCGAGGCCTATGCGAGCCTCGCCCAGCCGCTTCTGGAGGATGGCCGGGGGTTCATCGAAGCGGTACGCATTCCGCTTCGCGCCATTCTCAGCGCCCCGCCCTTCCTGTTCCAGGCCGGCGATCCGGGCCGGTTGGACGATCACGCGCTGGCGACCCGTCTCTCCTACTTCCTGTGGCGGAGCCTGCCTGACGATGCGCTGCTCGCCAGCGCGGACGACGGCAGCCTGTCCGACCCGGCAGTCTTCGCGGCTCAGGTCGAACGGTTGCTCGACGATCCCAGGTCGGAGCGGTTCGTCCACGATTTCGCGGGCCAGGCCTTCCGCCTCTACGAGATGAAGGCGACGGTCCCGGATTCCGGCCTCTATCCCGAGTACGACGATCGCCTGGGTCAGGCGATGGCCGAGGAGACGCAGTTGTTCCTGGCCGAACTGATCGCGGGGAACCACGGCGTGGGCAGCCTGATCGACGCCGACTTCACGTTCCTCAACCGCCGGCTCGCCGAGCACTACGGCGTGCCGGGCGTCGAAGGCCAGTACATGCGCAAGGTGATGCTGCCGCCGGACAGCGTCCGCGGCGGTCTGATCACCCAGGCGAGCATCCACAAGATCACTGCCAACGGCACGATCACGTCGCCGATCCCGCGCGGCAACTTCGTGCTGGCGAACCTGCTCGGCCAGCCGGCGCCACCGCCGCCCGAGAGCGTCGAGGCCCTGGAGCCGGATACCCGCGGCGCCACCACGGTCCGGGAGCAGTTGGCGAAGCACCGCAACGAGCCCGTCTGCAACAGTTGCCACCGGGTGATCGATCCGCCGGGCTTCGCGCTCGAGTCCTTCGATGTGATCGGCGGCTTGCGCACTCACTACCGCGCGGCGGGCGGTGAAGGCACGACTCCGGACGGATTCACGTATGCCATGCCCTACAAGCAGGGGCCCCCGGTCGACGCCACCGGCGTGACGGCGGACGGCGAGTCCTTCGCCGGGATCGAGGAGTACAAGGCCTTGCTCGGCAGGGACGTGGAGCAGGTGGCGCGTCATCTCGTGTCCCAACTTCTCGTCTACTCGACCGGCGCCGAGATCGAGTTCGCGGACCGGGACGGCATAGACGACGTCGTCGCGAAGCTGAGCGACGACGGGTTCCCGTTCCGGACGATGATTCACGAGGTCGCGAACAGCGAGCTCTTCAGGACGAGGTAGCGATGAACCTGAGACAGCCTCTGGACCGGCGAACCTTCCTCCGCGCTTCGGGCGTCGCCCTGGCGCTGCCCATGCTCGAGTCGATGAGCCCGAGGTTGGCCCATGCAGCGGCCGCCGGGCCCAGGCGGATGGTCAACATCTGCAACACGCTCGGCCTCTACAGGGAGGCCTGGTTCCCGAAGACCGCCGGCGCGGCCTGGGAGACGACGGAGTACCTCTCCCTGCTCGAGAAGCATCGCGACAACTTCACCCTGTTCTCCGGCTTCTCGCACGAGGAGCAGACCGGCCGGCAGCCGCACAACTCGGAGATCACCTTCCTGACCGCGGCCCGGCGCCCCGGCCTGGACGGATTCCGCAACACGATCTCGCTGGACCAGGTGGCCGCGAACCACCTCGGCTACACCACCCGGTTCCCGTCGATTGTGCTGGGCACCGCCGCGCCCCAGAGCCAGTCCTACACCAGGAGCGGGGCCATGGTGCCGGCCGAAACCAGTCCGGCGAACCTCTTCCGCCAGTTGTTCCTGCAGGGGACGCCCGAGGAAGTCGAACGCGAGAAGCAGAGCCTGAACGACGGAGGCAGCATCCTGGACCGGCTCAAGTCGCAGACGTCGGCGCTGCGGCGGCGGGTGAGCATGGCCGACCAGGTGAAGCTGGATTCCTACTTCGACGCGGTGCGGACAGCCGAACTCGACCTCGCCGAGGTCAAGGCCTGGCAGCAGAAGCCGAAGCCGGTCGTCGACGCGGAACCGCCCGTCGACATTCCGTCGCGCAACGATCTGATCGGTCGCATCAAGCTGATGTTCCGGATGATCCCCCTGATCCTGGAGACCGACTCGTCACGGGTCGTCAGCCTGATGATCCAGGATCACGGCGTGGTGATCGATGTGCCCGGCGTCAACTTCGACCAGCACAGCCTGTCCCATCATGGGCAGGATCCGGCGAAGATCGCGCAGCTCAAGAAGATCGAGACCGAGATCGTCGAGAGCTTCGACGAACTGCTGGTCGATCTGGGCGAGCGCGGCGACGGCAACGGCTCGTTGCTCGACCAGACGATGGTCCTGTTCGGCAGCAACCTGGGCAACGCGAACTCGCACGAGCCGAAGGACCTGCCGATCCTGCTCGCCGGCGGCGGCTTCAGCCACGGCCAGCACGTCGTCCACGAGGGCCGGCACAACGCGCCCCTGTGCAACCTCTACGTGACGATGCTGCAGTCGATGGGCGTCGAGACGGATGCCTTCGGTCAGAGCACCAGCGCCCTGACCTGGGCTTAGAGCCGCCAAACCTGTCGCGGGCTCCATGTTTGGCCCCAGCCCCCACCTCACTAGGACCCCGCGTCGCAGAACTCGCTTCGCAGCGTTCTGCGACGCCGGCTCCTAGCGGGCCGATCGCGCCTGTCGCAGGCGCTCGATTTCGGCGCTCTCGAGTCCGGCGAGGTCGCCGGCGCTGCGCTGCACCTTGAGCACGGCTTCGACGATGTCGTCTACTTCGGCCTCCGTGCCTAGCAGGAGTTGATGCGGAAGCCAGACGGACTCCCGGTACGCGGCGCGTTCGGCGTTCGGGCAGTTCGCGGCCGGCGCGGCGGCTAGCGCGGCGCTCCACGCCGGATAGCGGGCAGGGTCGGGGCGTAGCAGTTCGCTCACGGGCAGCGACTCGTAAAAGCGACCGTCGGCGGGTACGCCTTCGGCCTGAAGGGCCGCGACGAAGACGTCCCGGTCGATGCCGGCGAAGGCGTGGTTGTCGAAGCGGAACACGAACTGGTAGATGGCCTGGGTCGTCACCCGGTCGTCGATCCGGAGATTGGTCAACCCCTCGATGTTGTCGATCGCGGCTCGCAGGTGCCGGGCGTTGGCGGCGCGGATCTCGTGCTGGCTATCGAGCCGTCCTAGCTGGACCTCCAGGATCGCAGCCTGCAGGTCGGTCATCCGGTAGTTGTGGCCGATGACCGCAGCCGGCTCCGCGGCTCCCGGGCGCTGCCGTCCGCAGTTGACGAGGGCGTGGAGACGGTCGAGAAGCGCGTCGTCCGAGGTGGTCACGATGCCGCCCTCGCCGGCCGTCATCAGCTTCGAGGTCTGGAAGCTGAAGGAACCGGCGTCGCCCCAGGAGCCGACGCCGCGGCCGCGCCAGCGGGCGCCGTGGGCGTGGGCGCAGTCCTCGAGCACGGCCAGTCCATGCTTCCCGGCGAGCGATCCGATCGCGTCCAGGTCGGCGATCGTCATCGCCAGGTGGACGGGCACGATCGCCTGCGTCCGTTCGGTCACCAGGGCCGCGGCCGACTCGACATCGAGGCACCAGGTCACCGGGTCGATGTCGGCGAACACGGGCACGCAGCCCGAGAACAGGGCGGCCGAAGCGGTCGCCTCGAAGGTGTAGGCCGGCACGATGACCTCGGCGCCCGGCTCCACGCCCATCGCCTGGAGTGCGACTTCGAGCGAAACCGTGCCGTTCGCCACGCACAGGGCGTGTTCGCAGTCGTGGCGCTCGGCGAAGGCGGCGCCGAAGGCGGCCGAGCGCTCGTTCGGCAGCGGGAAGCCGCCCCAGTCGCCGTTCCGGAGGGCCGCGATCAGAGCCCGTTCTTCTTCGGCGCCGCGCGCCGGCCATTGGGACCACGCCTTGTCGCGGACCGGAGTGCCGCCGAGCAGGGCGAGCTTGGTGGAAGATCCGCGGCCGGCCACGCGGTGACGCTACCAGCGGGCGAAGGAGGTCTGGGTGCCAGGCCGTGTCACGGAGTCGCTGGCGTAGCGGACGCCGAAGGCCGCTGCCTCCCGGCTGTCGGAGGTGGCAAGCAGGGCGGCGGCGAAGGCGCCGTTGAAGGCGTCGCCGGCACCGGTCGTGTCGACCGCGTCGACCTGCGGCGCGGGGATCAACTCCGGCGGCGACTCCGGCTTCGCGACCAGGACTCCGGCCGGGCCCAGGGTCAGGATCGCGCCGCGATAGCCGAGCCTGAGCAGCTCGGCCGCTGCGTCGGCGGCGCCGCCCGCATCGATCCGCTCGCCGGGCCGGCCGAGCAGTACGGCGCACTCCACTTCGTTCGGTGTGACCCACGCGACCTGTCGGGGATCGAGCCCCGGGTCGCTCGCCTCGTCGATGGGCGCCGGGTTCCAGATCACCGGCACGCCGGCGCCGTAAGCGCGTTCGACGGCGCTCCGGACACCGTCTGCCGGGGTTTCGTTCTGGATCAGCAGCAGCCCCGCCTCCTCGATCGGCGCCGCGGCCAGCGCGTCCGCGGTCAGCCGGCTGTTCGCCCCCGGCGAGTTCATGATCCGGTTGTCGCCGGTGGCGGCCTCGACCCAGACGGCTGAAAGACCCGTGTGACAGTCGTCGAGGACGAGCAGGTACCGGGTGTCGAGCCCGTCTTCCTCAAAGACCCGCCGCTGGGCCGCGGCGTGGGCGTCGTTGCCGACCGCGCCGCCGAAGAGAGTGGGCGGTGCGGCCTCGCCAAGCGCGCCGCGGCACCGGACCGCCGCCACCGCCTGGTTGGCGCCCTTACCGCCGCAGGATTCGAACAGTTCGGCGCCGGAGATCGTCTCGCCCTGCCGAGGCAGTCTGGGATGCCGGAAGATGAGGTCGTAGTTGACCGAACCGATAACGAGCAAGGGGCTAGTCAAGGGCTCAACCGGTGTCCCAGCGCAGGTTCCTGGCGCCGAGCATGAAGGCCACGAGCCCGATGGCCACCAGAACGGCGCAGGGCAGCAGCATCTCGCTCAGCGTGAAACCGCGCCAGATCGCCCCCTCGTACGCCATCAGCGTCCACTTCATCGGGCTGATGTTGCCGAGGGTCTGCATCCACTCCGGCATCAGGAACAGGGGCACCATGCCACCGCCGAGCATGGACAGCGGCAACGAGATTCCCCAGCCGGCGCCGGCCGCCGCCTGCTCCGTTCGACCGATCACGGTCAAGGCCATCATGATGCCGCAGAAGCAGATCGAGCCGCAGAGAAGAGCCAGTGCCAGCAGCGGATAGGACGTGGGTCTGACGTCGAACACGATGATCCCGAGCGTGATCAGGGAAGAACTCGTGAACAGGGTCGCGCCGAAGCAGGCCAGTCCCTTGGCCGCGAGGAGCTGGCGGGCCGTGATCGGCGCCACCAGCAGCCGCATCAGCGTGCCACGGCTCCGTTCGATGGCGATCGACATGCTGAAGGACACGGAGCCGCCGATGAGCGTCCAGAGCATGGCCTGTGCGAACGACGTGGCGTAGGAGTTGGTGGGGCCGCGGCGCTGCGCCTGGACCTGGGCCTGTTCGATCTCGAGTGGCGGGCCGAAGCCTCCGGTGGCAGCGTCGGTCGTAACGTTGTTCAGACCGAGTTGGTCGATAAGTTCGGAGACGCGCCCGCTCAGGTCGAGGAAGTTCAGGAAGTCGTCGCGAGCCGGCGAGGCTGGCGTGAAGGCGACGATTGCCTGGCGGTTCGCCTCGTTCGCCGCGGCCATGCGGGACGGGTCGTTCATCATCTCCTGGAGCTCCACGCCCGCGGCCTCGAGCATGATGCCGCGGAGCATTCCGGCGGCGGCGAACTGCGTTGGATCGACCGTCATCTCGACCTGGGGGGTGTTCACGAAGGGATTGTCCAGGGCGGCGCCGAATCCGGGACTCAGCGTGACCATGACGGCCGTCTGTCCGCGGCGTACCTGATCCAGGGCTTGTTCACGCGGAATCTGTTCCAGGGCGAGGCCTTCCGCGGCTTCGAGCCTGCCGATGAAACGCTCCGAACCGGCGGTTCGGTCCTCATCGACGACTGCGATCGGAATGTTCGCCGGTCCGCGGCTCAGGCCGGCGAAAACGGCGCCGAAGAAGATCGCCATCATCAACGGGAAGAAGATCGTGAAGAAGAAGCCCAGCTTGTCCCGGAAGAGGATGTGGATGTCCTTCGCGGCCATGGCGACGATCTTGTTCACGTTGTCTCCTGGCGGGCCTAGTCCCGCAGCGCCCTGCCGGTGAGGTTGAGGAAGACCGTTTCCAGATCCGGCGGGAGGTACTGGAAGTGATCCACCGCCTGCCTGGCCTGGAGTTCGCCGAGCGTCTTCAGGGGTTCGGTCGTTTCGTGGCGTGACTCGTCGTTGCCGGTCCGGACCACCAGACTTCCGGGGCCGCCGTGCGCCTCGATCAGAGCCGGTACGGTATCGAGCGCCATCAAGCGGCCCCGGTCGAGAATCGCGACCCGGTCGCAGAGACGCTGCGCCTCCTCCATGTAGTGGGTCGTGTAGACGATCTGCTTGCCTCCATCCCGGAGCTCTTCGACGCGCTCGAAGATCGCGTTCCTCGATTGGGGATCGACGCCGACGGTCGGCTCGTCGAGAAGCACGAGTTCCGGGTCGTGAATGATCGCGACGGCCAGGTTGAGTCGCCGCTGCATGCCGCCGGAGTACTTGGAGACCACCTTCTTCCCGACGTCCACAAGGTCGGCGAAGTCGAGGCAGGCGGCCACCCTCTCTTCCAGGTCGGATCCCCGGAGACCGTGGAGGCGGCCGAAGAAGCGCAGGTTGTCGGAGCCGCTGATCTGCTCATAGAGAGCGATGGACTGCGGCGCGAGGCCCAGCGACCCGCGATTCTCCGCGTCGCGTGGGTTCCGGTCGAAGGCCTCGTCCGTGAAGCGGACCACGCCTTCGTCCGGCTCGAGCAGGCCGACCGCCATGTTGATGGCCGTCGTCTTGCCGGCGCCGTTGGGCCCCAGCAGCCCGAACACTTCGCCGGCTTCCAGTTCGAACGAGAGGTCGTCGACCGCGCGCAGGTCGCCGAAGCACTTGCTGACATGGTCGAACACGAGCATTGGCTGTCAGGTTGCTGGTACGCAACGCCGCGGCGCTTGTTTCGCGGGAGCGCGACGGCGGTTCGGCGGCGGGAGCGTGACGGCGCCGTCAGATGGCGAGCGTATCGCCGGGCGCCATGACCTTGACCTCGACGCCGGCCGGGGCGAAGTCGACCGGGTCCTGCGCGATCGGGGGCCACGTGTTGTAGTGAATCGGAATCGCGACCGGCGCTCCGATCAACTCGGCCGCCTTCGTCGCCAGCTCCGGTCCCATCGTGAAGCGGTCGCCGATCGGCACGCAGGCGGCGTCCGGCCGGTAGATCGCGCCGATCAGCTCCATGTCGCCGAAGAGCCCCGTGTCGCCGCAGTGGTAGACGGTCTTGCCGCCCATGTCGACGACGAGCCCGCACGGCATTCCCATGTAGCGGCCCTCGTAGGACGAGGAGTGGAAGGCATGGGTGAACGCGACCCAGCCGAAGTCCGTGTCGATGCGGCCTCCGGGGTTGCCGGGGTTCACGTTGTCGTGGCCCTGCTCCTGCAGGTAGTTGCACATCTCGAACGCGGCGATCACGTTCGCGTTGTTGGCCTGGGCGATGGCCAGGGTGTCGCCGAAGTGGTCCGCGTGGCCGTGGGTGAGGGCGATGGCGTCGCACTTCACCTCACCGGCCGCTATCGTCGCCACCGGATTGCCGGTGAGAAAGGGATCGACCGCGAGCGTGTGGCCGCCGTCGCTCATCAGGAAGCCGGAGTGGCCAAGGAAGGTGAGTTCGAGGGTCATGGCGTGATTCTCCTCCCAGAGAGCGGCGTTCGTTGGACGGGCCGCGGCTCTACTCCGCCTGTTCGGCGGGAAGATGGACGACCAGGCCGTCCAGCTCGTCGGTCACTTCGATCTGGCAACTCAGGCGGCTCGTGGGGCGCACGTCGATGCCGTACTCGAGCGTGAACTCCTCTTCCTCATGGCGGGGACCGACCGCCTCGACCCAGGCCTCGTCGACGTAGACGTGGCAGGTGCTGCAGGAGCAGTTGCCGCCGCAGGCCGCGACGATTCCGTCGACCTCGTTGTCGACCGCGCACTCCATCACGGAGTCTCCGACCGGCGCCTCGACTTCGCGCGAGCCGCCGTCCTGGTCGATGTAGGTGATCTTCGGCATCCTGCCGCCCCCGTTGTCGCCATGGGGCACTGCCGGCCACTCGGTCGGGCCGACGGACGGCGAGTCTATTCGACCGGCCGGCCGGTCAGTCGGCGAACCGCTCGACGATCCAGCCTCCGATCAGATCGAGCACTTCCGGCGCCATCGTTTCCTCGATCCGCGCGTACTCAGTGGGGGAGCCGGTGCCCGCGGTCTGGAACAGGTGATTCATGTCGGCGAAGCGGCGAATCGTGACGTCCTGGTTGCCCGACGCTGCGAGCGCGGCCTCCATGGCGGACTGGTTCTGATCGGCGTCGACCTGCGTGTCCTTGCCGCCGAACAGGGCCAGCGTCGGCACGGCGAGCCCCCCCAGCGCGGGCCGGGGGTCGTAGCGGATGAAGAACCGGAACCAGGGGCTGAGGTTCGATTCGACTGCGGCGGATACGGCGGTTTCCAGCGGCTCACCGCTCAGTTGCGCCGTCTCGGGCGACGCGGCCAGTTGCTCGATGACGATCTCCCGCAGGGCGGCTTCCGCCTCCTGTGGCGGCATCCCGGAACCGATGATCTCGAGCGCCCGATCCTGAAGCGCCGCCAGTTCCTCGGTCATCTGCGCGGGGGCGCCGTTCGCCGCCGCGATTCGACGGAGTTGCTGGCGCAGCAGGTCGCCCCCGGGCACTCCCGGCCCTGCCAGCAGTACGGCGTACGCGATCGTGCCCGGTTCGACCCGGTTGAGCGCCAGCGGAGCGACGAGACCGCCCTCGGAGATGCCGATCAGGCCGACCCGTTCCGGGTCGATCCGGTCGTGACCGCGCAGGAAGCGGACGCCGGTGAGAACGTCGTTCGCCTTGTCCCGGGACGTCGACTGCCATGTGCTGCCGGTCGAGCCACCGATGCCACGGTCGTCGACCCGCAGCACGGCGATGCCGAGCCGGGTCAGGTGGTCGGCGAGCACGAGGAAGGGCTTGTGGCCGGCGAGTTCGAGATCGCGGTTCAGGGCGCCGCTGCCGCTGATCAGGAGCGCCGCGGGGACTTGGTCCTCGCCGGGCGGCAGGGTCAGCGTGCCGGCGATCCTCACGTCGCCGTTCTCATACTCGACTTCCTCCTCGTCGTAGGGGAAGGGCGGCTTCGGTTCCTGCGGACGCGACGGTGCGTCGACTTCGACGGCGTCGCGGCCGAGGCGGAAGGGGAGCCGGGCAGGCCCCTGGCTGAACTCGCCCGTGATTTCGCCGCCGGCAAGCGTGCCCTCGAAGGTCGGTTCGCCGGGGACGCCGTTGATCGTGAAGCGGATCGCGCCGTTGTCAATGTCCACGCTGATGTCCGACAGCGGCAGACCGTTGGCGCCTTGGGCGGGAATGTCGATCGTCCCCGACCATGTACTGTCGGTTTCCTCCAGGTCCACCATGACGACGAGGGGCTGGCCCGGCGCTTCGATCGAGCCTTCCCAGTGGCCGGCGACGTCAGCCGTCTGGGCGGTGAGCGGCGTCACTACAGCAAGTGCTGACGCGACGGCGACAGGCAGGGCTGTCTCCAAGATCCGGGGGATGCGGATTGTGGCCATCGGGGCGCTCCTTTCGGTTCTCGGAATCGTAGACGCTCTCCGAGCACTTCGGGTTGCCGTTCCTGAGGTGCTAGGGCGACTCCTCGATCCGGTACAGGTGCGTGCTGGTGCGGACGAAGAAGGCACCGTCCGAGACGGCGGTGGAGGCAAGGGTCGACCCGTCGAGTTCGTTGCGCGCCAACTGCTCAAACTCGACGCCGGGTTCGATGACGGTGGTGACACCTTCCTCGTTCTGGAAGTAGATCCGTCCGCCGGCATGAATCGGTGAGGCGGAGTGGTTGCCGCCGAGGCGGTGCTGCCAGCGAATCTCGCCCGTCAAGGCGTCGATGCAGGTGGCGATGCCGCTGTCGGTCACAGTGTAGAGCTCGTCGCCGACGAGAATCGGCGACACGGTGAGCGGAGCGCCGCGGCGGAGCCGCCAGGCGATTTCGGAGTTCGTGACGTTGCCCTGGCCGGTCGGGCGGGCAGCAAGCAGGACCGGCTCGTTGAAGCCGGTCGAAAGATAGACGAGCCCGTGACCGTAGACGGGCCGGGAGACGTTGGAGAAGCCCCCCGGGTACTCGACCCGCCAGATCTCGCGGCCGGTCGCCGGTTCGTGGCCCGACGCGCGGAAGGCGCTGACGTTGACGATCTGCTTGGCATCCCCGACCTCGATCACGAGCGGTGTGGAGTAGGCCTGGGAGATGGGAGAAGGCCGCACGGACCGCCAGCGCTCCTCACCGGTTTCGGCGTCCACGGCGACCAGGAAGGCGGTGTCGTAGCCGTCGATGCTCACGATCAGCAACCCCTCGTGGAGGATCGGCGAACCGCCGTTGCCGTGTTGCGACGTGTAGGGGAACCGCGTGCGCCACAGGACCTCGCCGTGCGTTTCGCCGGCAACCGAGACCGCCGCCGTCCCCTGAGCGCCGAAGTGGACGTACACCCGCTCGCCGTTCGGATCGATCACCGGCGTCGGGGAAGCGAAGCTGTTCTTCTGGTTGAGGAGGGTCGTGTCGGAGATGGCGAAGACTTCGATGTTGCGGTCCGCGTCGCCGCTGATCACTTCGTAGGAAAGAAGCTGCAGCGACGTGCCGGTTTCGCGGTCGGTGATCGCGGTCGTCAGCCAGACCAGACCCCCGCCGATCACCGGTGACGACCACCCGCGACCGGGCACCGCCGTTTTCCAGGCGATGTTCTCCGTCTCGCTCCAGGTGAGCGGGACCGACGCGTCCTGCGAATGCCCCTGTCCGGTCGGACCGCGGAACTGCGGCCATCCGCCGGCGTGGGCGGCAGCAGCCACGGACAGGGTCAGAGCCGCGCCGAGGGCCGTTCGCACGCTCAGCGAGGGTTTTCCGCCAGCGCCCTGCATTCCTTCCACCGAAAGCACCCCGTCGTGTGGTCGTTGACCATGCCCACGGCCTGCATGAAGGCGTAGCAGATCGTCGGGCCGACGAAGCGGAAGCCGCGCGCCTTGAGCGCCTTGCTCATGGCCTCGGAGGCCGGGGTCGAGGCGGGGATGTCCTCGAGCCCGCGCCAGTCGTTGACGACAGGCGCGCCGCCGCTGAAGTCCCACAGGTAAGCCGAGGGATCCACGCCCGATTCCCGCAGGTCAAGCCACGCCTGTGCGTTGCCGACCGCGGCCCGTACCTTCATCTCGAAGAGCCTCCGGTCGTCCCGGACCGGAACACCCCACTCCTCGTCGTGGTAGGCGAGGTAGAGAGGATCCTGATTGGCCCACCCGCAGCGTGTCCGCTCCGACACTACGGGTAGTAGCCGCGAATCGTCCGCGCCCTGGCGCCCCTCTCGTCAACCACGACCTCGACCCGGCGGAAGGCATCGGTGGGCGCGGTGCTCGAGGACTGGTAGGCGAGGAAGTACTTCGAGCGCAGCTCGAGGCCGATCTGGTCGTAGACGGCGGCGAGTTCGCCTGTGTTCTCCACGAAGAAGGCGCGGCCGCCGGTCTCCAGCGCCAACTGTTCCAGCACCTTCTTCGGGCTTTCCTTCGCCTTCTTCGGCAGCGCCAGGCCGATCGCGTAGATGGCGGCCTCCGAGCGGCGGGCGTACTCCAGCGCGTCGTCGAGGTCGTAGCGGCTGTGTTCGTCGACGCCGTCGGACAGCAGGAGCACGGCGCGTTGGCCTGGCAGACCGTTCAGGTGGTACAGGGTGAAGATGAGGCTGTCGTAGAGCGCCGTGCCGCGTTCGGCGCGGAGCCCCATCAGGCCCTTCGCGAACTCGATCCGGTCGCGGGTGAAGGGCGACGCGAGGTGCGGCCGGTCGTTGAACGTGACGATCGAGAGTTCGTCGCGCTCGGTGATCACCTGCTGGAAGAAGTCGGCGGCCGCCTTGACGGACTCCGCGAGGCGTTCCTCCATCGAGGCCGAGACGTCGAGCAGGATGGTGCCGACGAGCGGCGTGTCGTCGACCCGCTCAAAGCGCAGGATCTCCTGGGCGACGCCGTCTTCCAGGACCTGGAAGGCGTCCTCGCCGAGGTCGAGCAGTGGCCGCCGGTCGCGGTCGTCGACGGTCGTGTAGAGCTCGACGAAGTCGACCTGGACTTCTTCGAGGGTCGCCGGCCCGTTGATGATCGCCGTGTCCTCGACGAAGGACGCCGGCCCTTCGGCGTCGAGCAGCTTGCCCACGATCCGGATGATCGCGAGTTCCCGCCCGCCGGGCAGTTCGACCGGAACGGTGAAGGGCTCCTCGTAGAGCGTCGCCACCTGGTCGGCGTTGCGGAACACCTGGAGCTCCTCCAGGCTGCGACCCTCGGGGACGGTTACCTGCGCGCGCAGGCGGACGCTCTTGCTGTACTGGTTGCCGGGAATCGGTTCGATGATCCGTACGTCGAAACGGTGCGGCGAGCCGTTGATCAGATAGGAGTCGCTCGCGATCTGGTTGCCTTCGAGGTCGAACGCGATAGCCCGCAGCATCTGGCTGCGGGGAAGCTCGCCGAGGCGTACGTCGACGCTGTAGGGCGCCCGCTTGGTCGTGAACAGATCCTTGTCGTCCAGGGTGAAGCGGACCTTGTCGACCGGGCCGGTGACCGCCGTGTCGAAGCGCAGGTAGCCGGACACGAGTTCGCCGCCTGGCGGGATGATCCGGATCGTCGGCTCGCCGGAGGCAAGCGAACGGTTCGCCTCGGCGAAGATCGGCTCCAGGTCGGCCTCCGTCCAGCCCGCGGCCTGTTCGACCCTCGGCACCTCGAGCGGTTCGGCGTGGCGCCATACCGCGTCGCCGTTCAGGTCGTCGACGCGCAGGATCAGCTTGTAATCGCCGGGCCGCAGGTAGCGCTGGGCGACGAGCGGCATGGCCGGCTGTGTTTCGCCCGACGCCTCGTCGCCTTCGACCGGGAACTCGAACCGGTAGCGGAAGCTCTCGAACAGGCGGTCGGCAGAGGTCACCGCGTCCGCCCGCAGGACCTCTCCGATCAGCTCGAAGGCGTAGGAGCGGGCGCCGGCGAGGTCGGCTAGGGTGGCGCCTTCCGGCTCGACCTGAACCAGGGTCTGGACCACGGTCCGGCTCTCCTTGCGGCCCGGGAAGGAGACGTCGAGCGCGGCGGCCAGTTCCGGCGCGCCCGAGGGCAGGTCGGTCGAGTAGGACTCGAACGTGCGCAGCCACTCGTCGGACGGCGCCTCGATCGGTTCCAGTTTCTCGCCGATCATCCGTTCGTAGAAGAAGCCGAGCATGCCGCCCCAGTCGTTCAGGATCCGGATGATCTGGAGCGCGTACCCGAGCTCCTCCTCCTTGCAGCCGGCGCCGAGGTCCTCCCTGCGGAGACCGCCGATTCCAGCGCCCGGCAGGTCGAGCCGCCCACCCGGCTGTAGGGCCGAAGTACTGAGGCTCTCGCTCGGGTACCACGCCCGCCAGGGGCCAACCCCGAGCCGCCGGTAGAAGATGACCGCGTACTGGTCCTGCCGGAGCCGGCGGGAGAAGATCGCGCCCATCACCTGGCTCAGGTCCTCGAAACCGTAGAACCAGGCCTCGATGCTCGTCGCCGAGCGCCTGGGACAGATTTCGACGTGGACGCCGGGCGGCCCGTTCAGCAGGTAGTAGCGCGCCCGTTCGTCGTCCGTGTTCTCGAACAACTGGCGGACCATGGACAGTCGCTCGATCCAGTGCTCCCGGAACTCGTTGCGGGCGGTGTCCGGGTAGGGGTCGCGCGCCTTCCAGAACTCGGCGATGAAGGCGTCCCGCTGGTAGTCCTGGGACAGGCAGAGAAAGGAGTGGATCTCCTCGTCGCTCAGCAGCAGGGCGACTTCCTCGGTCCATTGCCGGTGGTGGGACGGCAGGCTTTCGACCGAGGGCTGGCGGCCGTCCTGGCAGGGCGGCCGCTTCTTCTTCGCGGCCGATGCCGTGCCGCCGGCGAGCAACAGCCCGACGGTCGCGATGAGGACGGCTCGGATGAGGACGCGGCTGCGCACGGTGGGTGGCCCCGGGGCAGGGAGTCCTAGTGTATGCCTCCCGTTCAGGGTCGGTAGGTGAAGGCCTGTTGGCCGACCGGCACCGACTCCGCGACCAGGTTGGCCCAGCGGCAGAGGATCGGCCGCGTGTCGCGCGGGTCGATGATCTCTTCGATCTCGAAGTACTCCGCCGACCGGAACGGCGAACGGACCCGGTTCAGGCGCTCCCTGATCCGGTCCAGGTGGGCGTCGTAGTCCTCGGCTTCGGCGAGTTCCGCCTTGTAGGCGACCTCGATGCCGCCCTCGATCGGCAGCGAGCCCCAGTCGCCGGAGGGCCAGGCATAGCGGAAGTGGTGGCTGCCCGGCTTGTGGTTGGCGCCGCCGGCGACGCCGAACGCCTTCCGGATCACGACGCAACAGAACGGCGTCGTGCACTGTCCGAGCGCCGCCAGGACCTGGGAACCGAAGCGGATCGTGGCGGTGTGTTCGGACTCGCGGCCGATCAGGAATCCCGGGCAGTCCTCGAGGTGGAGCAGCGGCAGGTGGAAGGTCGAAGCCAGGTCGATCAGCCGGGAAAGCTTGCGGCAGGAGTCGGCGTCCCAGCCACCGCCGTAGACGTTCACGTCCTCCGCGAAGATGGCGATCGGCCAGCCGTCCAGGCGCGCCAGGCCCGTGATGATCGACTTCCCCCAATCGCGGCCGATCTCGAAGAAGGAGTCGCGATCCACGATCCGGCCGAGCAGCTCGCGCATCCGGTAGGTGCGCTTCGGGTCGCGCGGCACGAAGTCGACCAGTTCCGGGTCGCGGCGCTGCGGATCGTCGTCGCGTTCCGACTCGGGCAGCCGCGGCGGCAGTTGATCGACGTTCGTCGGCAGGTAGGAAAGGAAGCGGCGGGCGTGCTCGAATGCCTCGGCCTCCGTGTCCACCGCGTCGTCGATCGCTCCGTTCGCGGTATGGATGCGGGCGTGTCCGAGTTCTTCCTTGGGCACCACGCCGCCGCCGGCCCACTCGACCAGGGCAGGGCCGGCGATCATCATCTGGGCGGTGTCGCGGACGATGACCGAGTAGTGGGCGGTGCATACCCGGGCGGCGCCGATCCCGGCCACGGAACCGAGCGCCAGGGACACGGATGGGGCGACCGCCAGGTGCCGGACGACGACCTCCCAGCTTCGAAGCTCCGGTATGTAGGTGCGGCCCGCCATCTCGATCGTCTTGACCGAGCCGCCGCCTCCCATGCCGTCGACCAGGCGCACGTGGGGGAGCTTCATCTCGAGCGCCAGGCCTTCCGACCGCGTCCGCTTGGCAGGAATCGAAGCGTCGGCGGAGCCACCGCGCACGGTGAAGTCGTCGCCCGAAACGATCGCGGGCCGACCGTCGATCTCTGCTGTCCCGAAGACGAAGTTCGAGGGCTTGAACGACTTGAGTTCGCCGTCCTCCGTGTACTCCGCGCGGCCGGCGATCTCGCCGATTTCGTGGAAGCTGCCGGCGTCGATCATCGCGTCGATGCGCTCGCGGACGGTCAGCTTGCCGAAGTGGTGCTGGCGCTCGATCTTGTCCGGGCCTCCCATCTGCCGCGCCAGCTCACGGCGGCGCTTCAGTTCATCGATTTCGGGCCGCCAGCTCAACTCGTTCTCCTCACTCCGTTTCGCTCCGGTCTTCCGTGCGCCGCAGCAGGGCGCGCAGGTCGCGCTCCATCTGCGGCAGGCGGTTCAAGACCGCCTCGATGCGCAACTGCCGTGACTTCGGCCGGGCCGGATCGCCGTAGAGGACGGCGCCGGCCGGCACGTCGCGGTAGCTGATCGTGTTGCCGCCGAGCATCGCGCCGTCGCCGACCGTCACGCCGTCGGCGGCCCCGGCGCCCCCGGCGAGGACGACGCCGTCGCCGAGCCTGGCGCCACCCGCCGTCTTGGCCAGGGGCAGGATCAGGCAGTGCTCGCCGACGATCGTGTTGTGGGCGATGTGGACCAGGTCGCCGAGCTTGGAGCCGCGGCCGATCACCGTCGCGTCGAGCGCAGCCCGGTCGATCGTGACCTGCGAACCGATCTCGACGTCGTCGCCGATCTCGACCGTGCCGACCTGGGGAATCTTGACGTGACGGCCGCCGCGCTGGAGGTAGCCGTAGCCGTCGCAGCCGATCACCGTGCCGCCGTGGACGACGACGCGGTCGCCGATCGTCACGTCCTCCATGACGACGACGCCGGGAAACAGGAGGGAATCGGCACCGATCCGGCTCCGTGGACCGACGTAGGCGTTCGCGTGGAGCACGGTGCGGTCGCCGATCTCGGCCTGTTCGCGAACGGTGACTCCGGCCCCGATCGACACGTCGGCACCGAGCGTGGCGCTGGCGGCGACGACGGCGGACGGATGAACGCCCGCGTTCTCCCGCCGGCGTTCCCGGTCGATGTGCTGAAGCACGACGACGAAGGCGGCGAAGGGATCGCCGACGATAAGCTGCTGGGCAGTCAGGCGGGTCGTTGCGGCCGGCACGACCAGGGCGCCGGCGCGGGTGTTCGTGGCCTTCAGCGTCCGTTCGTCCTTGGCGAAGGACAGTTGGTCCGGCCCGGCCTGCTCAAGGGAGGCGACCGAGCGGCACAGGAACCCGCCGTCGCCGTGCAACTCGGAACCGACGCCGGCGTCGGCGAGCAGGGCGCGCACCTCGTCGAGCGTCTTCTCCAGTCGTGGCATGAGGACGCCCGGACGAAGCTCCGGTTCAGGAATCGAGGCGGTAGACGCTACGGGCCGTGTCGCGGAAGAGCGCCGCCTTCTCGTCGTCCGAGAAGTCCGCCACGATGCGCTGGAAGGAGTTCCAGAGCAGCGTGTACGCGCCTCCCGCCCGGTCGACCGGAAAGTTCGACTCGAACATGCAGCGGTCGACGCCGAAGCGATCGATGCAGTGGAGGTAGTACGGGCGGTGGGCTTCCGCTGTCTCAGCCGAGGATGGCGGCTCGTCCCGCTTGTGCCAGCCGAAGCCGCAGATCTTCATCGGCAGCCCGCCGAGCTTGACCACGACGTTCTCGCAGCGGGCGAGTTCGGTGATCGACTTGCGCCAGGCCGCCTCGACTTCGCGCCGCCGGCCCTGGTAGGGCCCGATCCCGAGCGGTCCACCGACGTGATCGAGGATGATCTGCGTGTCCGGAAAGGAGTGGGCGAGATCGGTCAGTTCATCGATCTGCGGGTGGTAAAGCCAGGCGTCGAAACTCAGGTCGAGCGGTCCGAGGCAGGCGAAACCGCTCCGGAAGTCCGACCGCAGCAGCATGCTCGGCGGCGGCTTGGAGTGGGAGACCCGGATGTCGGGGCTGGGGTCGTAGGCGGCGGAATGGCGGATGCCGCGGAAGCGGCCGCCGCCGGCCTCGATGTGGGCTTCGAGAACAGCCCTGGCGCCATCGCCCAGGAGCATGTTCGCGTGGCTGACGATGCCGGCGATCGAAGCGCCTGCCGCGTCGCTCCGTTCGGCGACCTCCAGGACGAACTCCGTCTCGCCGACGACCCGCATCTCCTCCGGACCGTCCTCGCGGTAGCCCGATGCGCACTCGACGAACACGGTCGAGGTCACGTTGTGGCCGGCACCGGTGTCGCCGTGGAGCTCCTCCAGCATGTACCGCGACTCGGGATAGTCCCAGAGATGGTGGTGGGGGTCGCAGATCTCCTGGTCCGGATCGATCGGCTCTTCCCGGGCGCGGGCCAGCCAGGCGGCTTCCTGTTCGTTCATGCGCGTGATTCCTACATTCACGAAGACGGGAGGTGTTCCATGGCCCATCCAGCGGTTGCGGGTGTCAGGAGTTGTCCTTGCGGGTCCGTATCTCGCCAAAGACCTCGGCGTCCGTGGCGCCGGTCATCCCGAGCTGCGCGCGGATTCCCGCGTCGTCGGGCCGCAGGAAGGGGTTGGTCCGCTTCTCGACCCCCAGGTTCGAAGGCACCGTGGGCTTGCCGTCCCTCCGCAGTTCCTCGATCTCCGCGACCCGCTCCATCAACTCCTCGTTGTCGGGATCGACGGTCACCGCGAAGTGGGCGTTGGAAAGGGTGTACTCGTGGCCGCAGTGGACGATCGCCTCGTCCGGCAGGGCGCGCAGCTTGGCCAACGACTCCCACATCTGTTCCATCGTGCCCTCGAACACCCGGCCGCAGCCCAGGGCGAACAGCGTGTCGGCGCAGAAGAGCGCCCGGTCGTCCTCGAACCAGTAGCTGATGTGCCCCGTCGTGTGTCCGGGCGTGTCGAACACCTGTGCTTCGGCTTCGCCGAGCTGGAAGCGATCGCCCTCGCGCACCAGGAGGTCGAGCCCCGGAATGCGGTGCTGGTCGGCGGCGGGTCCGACTACCTGGCAGCCGTACGTCTCCTTCAGTGCGGGCACCGCGGCGATGTGGTCCATGTGGTGGTGGGTGATCACGATCCAGTCGATGCCGAAGCCGCCGGCGGAGAGTGCCGCCTCGATCGGCCCTGTCTCCGGCGGGTCGACGACCGCGATCTTCCCGCTCCCCGTGTCATGGAGCACGTAGGAGTAGTTGTCGCTCAGAACGGGGATCGTCTGGATCTCGAGCACGGGATTCTCCGGCGGAGGGTGGGGCGCAGTCTTGTCCGCGCCGTAGGGTGGAGGTGAAGCGGGCGGGACTATATCCGCCGCTCCTCGCTCGAGTCTCCGGACGTGTTCTGCAAGGGCGGCGGGAGTTGGGTGTTCGCTGCGAAACACCGGCTGGTGTTGTTCTGCAGGAGTTCCGCAGAGCAGTTTGTACGGTTCTTGTGGCGTCACAGGCGCACACTCTTTCCCGCGGTATTTTGTACGGTACATTTAGATCCGCCATGTCCGAACACTTTGAGCGGCCGAGGCGCCGAGGAAGACCCTCCCGGCTGGAGCTGTACCGCCGTCTGCACGCCGATGTTGCCGACCTGCGAGGGCGCCTGGGCGGCCTGCCGACTCCGCTGGAAGCGGCCGACATCTGGCGCGGCATCTGGTACGAGGAGGCGCATCACTCGACCGCGATCGAGGGGAACACCCTGGTGCTGAAGCAGGTGGAGCAACTGCTCGCCGAGGGTCGGGCTGTCGGCAACAAGGAGCTCCGCGAGTACTTGGAAGTGCAGGGCTACGGCGCCGCAGCAGAGTGGGTCTACCGGCAGGCGGCCGGGTTGCAAAGGGGCGCGCGGCCGGAAGCGCTGCTGGCGCTTGCGGAGGTCCGGCGGGTCCACCACATGGCGATGGCGCCTGTCTGGGACGTCGCGCCGCATCCCGACGCCTCCGCGCGGGAAGCGCCGGGATCGTTCCGCGAGCACGAGATTCGACCGTTTCCCGGGGGAATGATCCCCGTAACGTGGTCGCTTGTGCCCGCGGAGGTCGAGACCTGGATCGGGCAAGTGAATCTGCTCGATCCCGAGTTCCCCGAGTTTCCGGAAACGCTGGCGGAGGTTCACTGCCGCTTCGAGCAGATTCACCCGTTCCTCGACGGCAACGGCCGCGCCGGACGGCTGCTCCTGAACCTGGTTCTGGTCCGCCTCGGCTATCCACCGGCGATCATCTACAAGCGGGACCGTGCGAGGTACTTGACAGCACTTCGTAGAGCTGACGGCGGCGAACTCGGGCCCTTGGGCGAACTGCTGGCTCGGGCGATTCTGGACAACCTGTATCGGAACGTCATTTCGGCGGTAGCGGGCACCGCGCGACTCGTACCCCTCGCGGCCTTGGCTACTGCCGATCTTCAGGCGTCTGCTCTTCGAGTCGCTGCCATCCGCGGGCGTCTCAGAGCAATCCGCGACCCCGACGGCCGGTGGCGAAGCTCTCGTCGGTGGGTCGACGAGTACAGAAAGAGGCGCTATCGCCGCGCACCGGCTTAGGACTCTTCGAGCAGACGCCGCGGGTCGGCCCCTCAGACGTGTTCCTGCACGACCGCCTGGTTCAACTCGACGCCGAGGCCGGGGCCGTCCGGTACGGCGATCAAGCCGTTCTCGAAGCGTTCCGGCGGTTCGATCAGGTCGCCGCGCCAGGCCGCTTCGCCCCACTGCATCTCGAGGATCTCGAAGTTCGGCAGGCCGGCGCAGAGCTGGGCGGAGGCGGCGGTGGCGACGGGTCCGCTCGGGTTGTGAGGCGAGACGGCGATGCCGTCGAGTTCGGCGACAGCGGCGATCTTCCGGGCTTCGAGGAGCCCGCCGCAGTGCTTGACGTCGGGCATGATCACGTCGACCGCCTGCTCCCGGCACAGCGGGCCGAAGCCCTCGATCCCGAACAGGAACTCACCGCCGGCCATGCGCTGCTCGATCGCTCGCTCGATGGCCACGGTGGCGGCGACATCGGTGGGCGCGACGGGCTCCTCGTACCAGGCGAGGTTCTGGGGTTCGACCCGGCGGGCGACGTCGACCGCGAGATCGACGTCGAAAAAGCTGTGGCAGTCGATCAGGATGTCCACGTCGGGGCCGACCGCCTCCCTGATCGCCTCGACGCAGGCGACGCCCAGGTCGGCGGCCGCTGCCAAGTCTGCCTCGGGCGCGTCGAGCGGTGGGAAGCCGTCGAACGGAGCGGCCTTGATCGCCTTGAAGCCCTCCGCCACGGCGGCTTGGGCGTTCGTGGCGAAGCCCTCAGGCGTGCGTTCCCGCGTTGCGCGGTTGATGTTCGCGTAGGCCGGCAGGGAGTCGCGCACGCTGCCACCGGTCAACGCGTGGACGGGCGCGTCGACCGCCTTTCCGACCAGGTCCCACAGGGCCTGTTCAATGGCGGAGAACGCAGTCGCCTCTGCGATGCCGCCTTCGGCCGCGCGCTTGCGCCCGGCGCCCCGGTAGGCCTCGATCTCGAAGGGTGAGTGGCCGCGGGCGGCCTCGAAGGCCGGTTGCAGTTCCGGCAGTTCGCGCCGCCTGCCGAGAGAACACTCGCCGAGGCCCACAAGTCCGAGATTGGTATGCACGTGAACGAACATCCAGGTTGTCCGCTGGCTCACCCGTACCGACGTGAAGTGCATTTCCTCGACCTTCAGCCTCTGTTCCGCGACGCCGGTTGGTTGGATCGCGAGACTGGACGCCGCCGCGATCGGTACCACGGCCGCTCCCGCCGCGATGGCCTGCCGGCGCGTGAGCGGCTTTGTCCCTGGACGCGTACTCCTCATCGGCAGAGGTGACGGTAACAGCGCCGCCTCCTGGCCGCGGGGGTCAGCCGCAGTCGAGGCTGTTCGAGCGCATGTACGCGATCACCTTCCAGATCGTGTCCTCGGGGATCTTCCCCTCGAAGGGGAGCATCTCCGTGTCCGGCACACCGCGGTTGATCACGCGGTAGAGGTCGGCGTCCGTGCTGCCGTGGTCCCAGTCGCAGTCGAAGAGGTTCGGAGCGTCCTTGGTGACTCCGGGGGTCGTCGAATGGCAGTAGCCGGTGCAGACGGCCCGGAACATGCGGCGGCCGGCGGTGATCGCGGCGGGGTCGTCGAGGTAGGCGGCCACGGGAGAGGCAGCGGCGGCCTCTACCGGCGCTTCCACGGCCGCCGGTTCGGCGGCGGCCTCGACCGGCGCTTCCACGGCGACAGGTTCGGCCGCAGCCTCGGGTGGCGCCTCCACAGCGGCCGGACCCCCGCTAGTCGCACAGGCCACCAGCAGCAGCGGGAGGACGATCGTCGTGTGCGAGGCGAAACGACTCGGTTCGCTACGTGTCTTGGTGGTCATCAACAAGTCGGCTACTCCGGTGCTACTCGCCGCTGGCGTTGAGCGCGCGGATGGCGGCCGGCGAGGAGACGGTGGTGAATGGTTCGATTCGGAAAATGCCGTAGCGGTTGGCCAGCCGTTGCAGCGTACCGTCACGTCGCAGCTCGTCGAGCGCCCGCCCGATCTCGGCAACCAGGTCGTCGCCGGAGCGCATGGCGGCATGCTCGTTGAAGCGCAGGCCGGCCGGCGGCTCGAAGCCGTGCACGGGTTCCTTCTGGAGTCGTCCCAGCGCCGGTCCCCAGATCAGAGCGGCCACCGCCTGGCCGTCGTCCACGGCGGCGGCCACGGCCGCTGCGGTGGTTTGCGAGGTCCAGTCGAGCCCGGCCCATTGAACGGCGAAGTGCGCCAGCGACTGCAGCCGCACCGCCACCTTGCGGCCCGCAACGGTCTCCGCAAGTCCGCTCCACTCGACGTGGTCCGTGCTCGGCATGTAGATCTCGAAGGCGGCCGCGTAGTAGGGCGGGCTGAGGTCGATCGCTTCGGCGAGCCGGCCGAGAGCAATGCTGCCGGGCACGGAGGGCACCAGGTCGCACTCTCCGGCCGCGAGGTCATCGAGCGGCAGTTCCGAATCCTCGATCTCGGAGTAGAAGGGCGCGTCCGGCCGCCAGACCGGCACGAAGACGCGGTCGAGGCGGTCCGCGGCCTCACGGAACAGGTCGTGGTCGAAGCCGGTGGCGTCAGCGCGGCTGGCACGGGGAAGGTCGTTCTCGAGCAGGCAGACACGAAGCTCCTCGGCCTGGGCGGGAACGACCGCCAGAACCACGCTCAACGCGCCGACGACCGAGGACCGCCGCGTTGCCGGTGACGTCGCTCGCATCAGGCGTCGAGTTCGAACACCAGCAGGACGCTGCCCTCCGGCAACGACGGAGCGGTGCCGACCGTGGTCTGGACGATGCCGCCGCCGCCCGAACCGACCGCAAGGAAGGTCCGGCCTTCGTACTGGTAGGCGATTGGGTGGCTGCGGATGCCGGAACCGGTCTGATAGCGCCACACCTCTTCGCCGGTCTCGCCGTCGAAGCCGAGGAGGTGGCCGCTGGCGTTGCCGGTCACGACCAGGCCGCCCTCCGTGCTGAGGACCCCGGCGAGCATCGGCACCGGGTCGCGGTAGCTCCACTTCGTCTCTCCGGTGCTCACGTCGATCGCCGACAGGTGGCCATAGGACTTGCCTTCGACGGTGTCGGTCGGAATCGGTTCGCCGCCGAAGAAGGGGAGGCCTTCGATGAAGACGACCTCTCCCTTGCGGAACATCATGCAGCTCTCGATCGTCGGCACGTAGGCCAGGCCGGTGGCGGGGCTGTAGGCGCCGGCGTAGGCGGCGTTGTTGCCGCCTGCAAGGCCGGGGCAGACGCGCTGGGTCGGCTCCTCGGCGGGTTTCATCGCCTCGTCGACGACCGGACGGCCGTTCTCGTCGAGGGTTGCCCAGTTCAATTGATGGACGTACTGGCTGGCGTGCAGGAAGCCGCCGTCGCGACGGTCCAGGACGTAGAAGTAGCCGTTCCGGTTCGCCTGCACCAGGGCCGGGATGGTTTGCTCGTTCACCTGGACGTCGACCAGCCAGATCTCGGAGTTGCCGTCGTAGTCCCAGACGTCGTGGGGCGTGAACTGGAAGTACCACTTGCGCTCGCCGGTCTTGATGTCGACGGCCAGCACGCTGTCGCTGTACAGGTTGTCGCCCGCGCGCGTATCGCCGCTCCAGTCGGGCGACGGATTGCCGGTGGTCCAGAAGAGCGTCTTCGTGGCCGGGTCGTAGCTGCCGGTGGCCCAGGTGGCGGCGCCGCCGGTCTTGTAGGACTCGCCGGCCCAGGTCTCGACCCCTGCCTCGCCTTCGTCCGGAACCGTGAAGTGACGCCAGAGCCGCTCGCCGGTCTCGACGTCGTAGCCGTCGAAGAACCCGCGGACGCCGTACTCGCCGCCGCCGACGCCGATCGCGGCCACGCCTTCGGCGATCAGCGGCGCCGAAGTGATCGAAAAGCCTCTGGCATAGGGCGCTACTTCGGTGTCCCACACGAGTTCGCCGGTCTTTCGGTTGAACGCCAGTAGATGGGCGTCGAGAGTGCCCATGAGGACCAGATCGCCGGCGATGGCGACGCCGCGGTTGACCGGTCCGCAGCAGATGATCAGGTTGGAAGGGTTCTGGTGGTCGTAGCGCCACAGCAGACTGCCGTCGGCGGCGTCGTAGGCGAGCAGGCGATTCATTGAGGAGGTCAGGTAGAGGACGCCGTCGTAGACCACGGGCGAGGACTCGAGCTGACCGGCGATGCCGGTCTGCGCAATCCAGGCGATGCGCAGCTTCGAGGCACTCTCAGGCGTCAGCTCGGTGACTGGCGAGTGTCGCCAGCTTGCGTAGTTGCCGCCGTAGTGGAGCCAGGACTCCCGGGTCGGCGCCGCCTCGAGCAGCGACTGGTCGACCGGTCCGGCGCCGTCGCCGACCGCCGTCGCCGCCGGCCAGTGGTGCTGGGGCGCCGCAGCGACGCCCTCCTCCTGGGCTGCGAGCGGAAGGGACAGAAGCAGCAGCGTGAGAGCACCGGTCGTGACCTGGAGAAGCGGCTTCCTGGCGGCGTGGCGGGTGGCTGGCATGGACAATCTCCTGAGACGTTCAGGTGTCGCGAGGACTCCCTGGACGAGGCTGTTCGTGCGGGCGGCGATGATACCGTGCGGCCCGTTTCGGTTGCCTGCAAGCACCGCAAGCCGACGACGTACGCAGTGAGGAGAAGCCCGAGATGACGGACGACGATAGCGACACGCAGTCACTCTATGGCCGGCTCGACCCGGAACAGGTCGGCGCGTTCGCTCTGAAGGTGTGGCAGTTCAAGCAGGGGGAGCTCGTCTCCCTGATGATCCACCTGGGCGACCGGCTGGGCATCTACCGCACTCTGCAGGGCCTCGGCCCGGTGAGCCCGGCGGAGCTGGCCGAAGCCAGCGGACTGAAGGAGCGCTGGTTGCGCGAGTGGTTGCACGGCCAGGCAGCCGCCGGACTGCTCGACTACCACGCTGCCGAGAACGGCGGCGCGCCGCGCTTCGAGCTGAACGGCGTCGCCGCGGCGGTGCTCGCGGACGAGGAGAACTCGGTGGCCTTCGCCGGCGGCGCGTTCGGCTATCCGCCCGACCACGACGTGATCGACGGCCTGGCGGAGGCGTTCACGACGGGAATCGGACTGTCCTATCAGCAGCTTGGACCCTGCGCCGCGCATCGCACCGAGCGGATGCTCGGTCCCTGGACGCGCCAGGCACTGGTGCCGCGGATCATTCCCGCGCTCGACGGCGTGGACGGCCGGTTGCGGGCCGGGATCGATGTCATCGACATCGGCTGTGGCGGAGGCGTGGCGCTCCTGTCCCTGGCCCGGGCCTTCCCGGAATCGCGCTTTACAGGGTACGACCCGTCCGCGCACGCGATCGACATCGCCCGTGAGCGCACCCGGGAAGCCGGCGTCACGAACGTCGACTGGAAGATCGCTCGCGGCGAGGACCTGCCCCAGGAGCCGAGCTTCGACCTGGTCGTGACCTTCGACTGCATCCACGACATGACGCGGCCGGACCTCGTCATCGCGGCCATCCGCGGCGCCATCCGGGAGGACGGCACCTGGTTGATCAAGGACATTCGCAGCAGCCCGCGTTTCGAGGACAACATGCGCAATCCGGTGCTGGCGCTGCTCTACGGCTTCTCCGTCTCCGCCTGCATGTCGTCGGCCCTGTCCGAGCCCGATGGCATGGGCCTGGGAACGCTGGGTTTCAACCCGGTCGTGGCGGAGCGGATGGTGCGGGAAGCCGGCTTCACGCGCTTCCGGATGCACGACTTCGACGACCCGGCGAACCTTTACTACGAAGTCCGGCCCTGATCGCCGGCTAACGCCAGCGGAGGTCGACGCGGTCGATCGCCAAGCCGTTCGCCGGCATGGCGTTGCCGCGTGGGACTTCGAGGACGAGTTGAGCCCCTGCGGGCCACGGTGCCGGCGCCACCGTTCGGGTCTGCCAGTCGTCATCGCTACCTGCGGCGAAGGTCAGGCGACCGAGTTCCTGGCCGCCGGCGTGGGCGACAAGGGTCACGGGCGCCGCGCGGTTCCGGATCACCCGGAGAACGACGGCGATCTCCACCCGGTCCCCACCCGGGATCACTGTCGCTTCGGCGCGGCTCCCTTCGGGAAGCACCCACGCTTCGGGATAGCGCGTGCGGTCCAGCGTCCAGCGCTCCGGCTCCTGGTTGCCCCCGGTTCGATGGACTGCCGCGCTCTCGATCTCGAGGCGCCGAGTCGGCAACGAGTCCGCGAGAACCGGCAGGGCAGCCAGGAACAGGAGCGGAGCGCCGGCGCATGCCGCCGCCACGGTCCTCCGCCGCACTCTCGCCGCGAGGATGGCCACGGCGACCGCGAGCGCCGGCAGGAGCCACGTCGCCAGCCGGTCCCGTGTCGCCGATGGCAGCAGGCGGGCCAGGTCGAGACCCGTCCGCGCTTCCAGGTGATGAAGGAAGTGGTGACGGCCGTCGGCCAGGTTGTAGGTCCATCCCGGTTCCACGACGAACAGGACGGTCAGGGCGCCCGAGAGCAGCGCCAGCACCAGGGCAAGGGCGACGATGCCGGTCGCGGGCGAGCGGACCTCTGAACCCACTGCGCTCTCGCGCCCGGGATCTCGCCTCCGCTCGAACAGGGGCACGAGGAGCAGGGCGAGGAACGGGAGAACGACGAGGCCGTAGCGGAACGGAGGCGACCAACCGCCGTACCACTCGCGGCGCGAGGCGACAAGGAGCATCGTGGGCACGGCAATAAGAGCGACTTCGAACAGGAGCCGCCGGTTGCGCCTGAAGCTGGCCACGGCGCCGGGGAACAGGAGCAGCCAGATTGGGGCGCAGGCGACCAGTCCGTAGGCGAGGTCGAAGAACAGCCCGTTGAGACCAAGCGCGAGCGTCGAGGCCGGCTGCCGGTAGACCTCGAGTTCGCCCCACGAGTGCATTCCGAGGACGGTGCCGAACACGGCGCGGTTCGACCACAGGACCAGGAGAGCGGACGGTGCGCCGACGGCCGCCAGCACCAGGAGTCCGCGGCGGCGACGGGCCGGGGCGAGGCGCAATACGAAGATCAGCGCGAGCGCGACGCTGATCAGGACGAGCCGGAGCTTGATCGCGGGAAGGACTGCCAGCGACGACGCGAGGAGAGCCCACGTGCTCCATTGGGCTCGGCCCGCTCCGGCGGTAGGAGTCTCGTGGCCGCCGGTGAGGCGGTTGATCCACCGGAAGGCTGCCACCGCGAGTACGACGGCGGCGACCTCGGCCCAGATCTGCTGGCTGTAGATCAGGAACGGTGCGGCGAAACTGAAGGTCGCGTAGGCAGCGAGGCGCGCCCGAGCGTCCGGGCTAAAGGCGGTGAGATCGAGCAGCAGCCAGGCCGCCAGGGCCGCCAGTGCGGCGATAACGATCATCGCACCCGCCCTGCCGCCAAGGCGGTACGAGGGAGCCATGACCGCCTGTAGCACGGCGCCGTGGCGGGAGCGGATGGTTCCGTCGCTGGTCTCGGGATCGCCGGGCTGTGGCTCGATTGCGCGCGGCATGAACGCGAGCGAGTCCTGATTCCGGTAGTTGTTCGCGAGGTCGAGGTCGAAGTCGTAGGCGATGCTGTGCGTGGTGAGGAGGAACCAGGGTTCGTCACCGTCGGGGGCGCGCTCGTGGATCGACCAGGGGATCAGGGCCAGGTAGACGCCGAAGGGAAGCAACAGGAAGACGAGCGGGGGCCGGCGAGCGCCGGCCGCGCGTTCAAGCAGAGGCTCGAGGGCCAGCACCCGGCAGGTGACGTAGAGCAGGCCCGCGGCCACCGCTCCTGCCATCGCAGCGGGTTGCCAGGCGGCGAGGCCCAGGAGCGGCGCGGCGAGTGTGATCGCCGTGAGAACGACGGCCGCCCCCAGCGCCCAGTGATCGATTCCGCGGCGGACCATCACCGACGCATTCTAGGAGCTTCGGGCCGCGTCGGCGGCCGGCTCTACGTCACGCGCCGCCGTTTAGTGCCTCCAGCACCCTGGGCGGCGTCATCGGCAGCTCCGTGGGGCGTGCCCCGCAGGCGTCGGCGATGGCGTTCGCTACGGCAGCCGCGGTGGGAACGACCGGCGGTTCCCCGACGCCACGGGCGCCGAAGGGCCCGTGCTCCGACGGCACCTCGACCAGGACCGTCTCGAGCTCGGCCGGACTCTGGGCGGAATGAGGCAGGGCGTAGTCGTTCAGGGTCGCCGTCAGGAGCTGGCCGTCCTCGCTGTAGGCCATTTCCTCGTAGAGCGCCCAGCCGATGCCCTGCAGGGCCCCGCCCATCATCTGGCCCTCGACCGCGGCCGGATTGATGGCCCGGCCGCAGTCCTGGATGACGACGACCCGGTCGACGTCGACCCGTCCGGTCTCCCGGTCGACGCGCACCTCCGCGAGTTGGGCGCAGAAGCCCGGCGCCTGGCTGGTCTGGGCATGTCGTCCGTGACCGAAGACGGGCGCCTGCCGGCCGCCGAAGCGCATCGTCCGCTGGGCGATCTTGCGAAGTGGAATCGCCTTGTCGGGCGAGCCCTTCACCTGGACGGCGCCGTCGACGATCTCGAGGTCCTCGGGATCCGCTTCAAACGTCTGCGCCGCGAGTTCCAGGGTCTGCTGGCGCGCCTCGCGGGCCGCCTGAATGACGGGTGGGCCGACCGTGTAGATCGTCTTGCTGCCGCCCGAAGCCCCGGCGTACGGCCCCGACGACGTGTCGCCCGTGGCGATCGTGACCTTGTCCGGATCGAGGCCGAATGCTTCGGCCGCCATGAGCGCCATGCTGGTGTTCGTGCCGTTGATGTCGGCCGTGCTGATGTGGACCTTCAGCGTGCCGTCGGTCTGTAGCGCGCAGGCGGCGGAAGCCGGCTCCGTGCCGCCAGGCCAGGCGCCGAGCGCGATGCCGACGCCTCGTCCCTCGGCGCGCGCCTGCTCGCGGTTCTGCCAGGCCGGGTGATCGCGAAGAGTTTCAAGGACCTGCCGCTGACCCATCCCGGCCCAGGGCATTCCGGACGCCATCGGGTTACCCTTCTCCGAGGCGTTCTTCAGCCGGAACTCGACCGGGTCCAGGTCGAGTTCGCGAGCGAGCTGGTCGAGGACCGTCTCGACCACGAATGCCGCCTGGGGAGCGAGCGGCGCGCGATAGGCGCCGACCGACGGCTTGTTCGTCGTGACTTCGAAGCCGCCCACGGCCTGGTTCGGGGTCTGGTACGAGCTCCCTAGCAGGGTCCCGGCAAGGGCGGTCATCGAGGAGGGGAAACAGCCGCAGTCGATCGCCAGGTCGGCCTCGAGCGCGGTGAGTTCGCCGCTCCGCTTCGCTCCAGCCCGAATCGTGATTCGCGTCGAAGGAGCCGGAGTCGCTGCCAGCATCTCCTCGGTGCGGGTCATCACCAGACGGACGGGTCGCTGGTGCTGAACCGCGGCGAGCGCAAGGAGGGGCTCGTACAGGACGAACTTGGCACCGAAGCCGCCGCCGACCGGAGTGCCAATGACCCTGACCTGGTCCTGCTGCATGCCGAGCACGCCGGCGATCGCGTCGCGAATGAAGAAGGGCGCCTGGGTCGAGCTGTAGACGGTCATCCCGTTCCCCATCGGGTCCGGATCGATCAGGGAGGCGTGGGGCTCGATGTAGGACTGATGGACGGACGCGGTCCGAAAGACCCGTTCGACGACCGCGTCGGCCTCGGCGTAGCCGCGTTCGAGATCGCCGCGCTCGAAGCGCATCCTGTTCGTCACGTTGGGCGACGAGGCGACCGCCTCTTCTCCCCCCGATACGTCGCCGGCTCCGTGCGCGGCTGCCTCCTCCGACTGTCCGGGAAGGCCGTCAGGCCAGACCGCCTGGGCGTCGAGCGCCTCCGCCTGCTCGATCGTCACGACGGCATCGAGCGGCTGGTAGTCGACCGCGACGGCATCCGCGGCATCCGCGGCCACCGCCTCGTTCTCCGCGAGAACGAGCGCGACCGGGTGACCGACGAAGATCGCCCGCTCGCGCGCCAGAAGGAGGGTCGCCCGGTTACTCGGCGGCAGCGCGGGCAGGTCGGCGGCGGTGATCACGGCGGCCACCCCCGGCATCGCCTCCGCGGCGGCGGTGTCGATGCTCAGCACTTCGGCGTGGGCATGAGGGCTCGTGACCAGGCGGGCATGGAGGAGCCCGGGCCGGTCGAGGTCGCCGCAGAAACGGAGCGAGCCCTTGACCTTGGGCGCGCCCTCGAGGAGCTTGGTGGGGGTGCCGATCGCTGTCATCTGCTGTCTCCGCCGGTGGGGAAGATGAGTCGGGGACCAGGTTTGGAGTGAGCGATTGTTACGGAAGTGGGCCCCGAGGGGAAGGGGCGGGCCCCGAGAAAGAGGAGAGCCCCGAGGGCTGGTGCGCCTCGGGGCTCCGGTGACGCTCTTGGACCGCGGTCTGCGCGGCTCGGCTGAGCGTGTTTGGGCCGATGGGATGGCGTGGGATTGCTTCCCGGAGGAGAAGTCCTACGCCTGGTAGGGGTTTCCTAGGGAGCCGCCACCTCCATCAAGCCGCATCTGCAGTACTCCACTAGACCACCTCCTTTCCGGGCTAATCCACTAATCGGCGGGTCCCACCCCGCCCGGCCGCGGGATCGCCCCGACTGACCCCGGGACCGCCGCCACGCCTCATGACGCTGCGGAAACGCATGGCCCCGATGCTGCTCGATTCTCAAGGTGGTTGTCAAACCTCCTTGTTTTCAGCAGCTTAGGACGGGCTGCCGCGCTCGTACCGCTCAGGTGGTGCCGGTTTCGGCCGGCTGCGGCTTGTCACCTCCGCCGCCTTCAGGGGCTTGCGACCGTCTCGGTCGACGGCGTCGTCGCCGGCGCCTGCTGGGGCGTGCCGCGCCGTTGCCGCTCGACGCCGCATCGGCCTTGTCGCCCTGGGCGTGCTTGTCGACGCCGGGAGAATCGATGCCGGGTACCTTGATCGCATCGGTACCCGCGCCGTCCTCTGTGGATCCAGCGCCGTTGCCGCCCGTAGCCGGGCGCTCCGCCGCGGATGCCTCTTTTTTCGGCTTGGCCTTCGCCTTCGCCTTGCGGGCTGCCGCCGACCGGCGTCTCCGTCCACCTCTGCGCCGGCGCTTCCTCGGTGTTCCTTCCGGAGCGGTCTCCTCGACCGGGGTGGGTTCGTCTTCCGGTTCCTCGTCCGTGTCGCCGATCGACGGAGTGGCCAGCATCTCCTGCTTCAGCTTCTTCTCCTTCGCCTCTTCCCGTTCGCGTTTCTTGACGTCGGCCAGGTCGCGGGCAAGCCAACTGATCTCCGGCTCCTGGCCGTGAAGATGAGGCTGTCCCGAGATCTCGATCTCGAGTTCGAACTCCTGCCCCAGCTTGACCAGCGCCTCGCGATGCCGGTTCTGGAGGAAATCGGCGAGTTCCGGCTGCATCGCGATGCGTACGCCCCTCATGTAGCCGGCGGCGCCGTGGGACTCGATGTTGCGCAGCAGACGCAGCGCGATCAGGTCCGGACTGGCGACCCGGCCGGTGCCTCCGCAGTGGGCACAGTCCCCGTGGGTGCGCATCTGCAGGGCCTGGTGGATCCGCTGGCGGTTGATCTCGAGCAGCCCGTTGGCGCTGATCCGGCTGACCGTGAAGCGGGCCTTGTCCGGCTTCATCGCGTCCTTCATCGCTTTCTCGACCTTGCGGCGGTTGCGGGGACTGCGCATGTCGATGAAGTCAACGACGATCAGGCCGCCGATGTCGCGGAGCCGGAGCTGCCGGCCGACTTCCGCGGCGGCCTCGACGTTCGTGCCGACCGCGGTTTCCTCCTGGCTCGCTCCCTTCTTCGAGCGCCCCGAGTTCACGTCGATGGCGGTCAGGGCCTCGGTGGGATCGATCACGATGGAGCCGCCCGAAGGCAGATCGGCCCTGCGCTCGAAGATGTTCTGGATCTGGGGCTCGAGGTCGTACACCGAGAACAGCGGCCTGCGACCCGTGTAGCGATTGAGGACGGTCTTGCTGCGCGGCATGAAGGCCCGCATGTACTGCTCGGCACGCCCGTGGGCGGTGTCCTCGTCCACCAGGACTTCCTGGATCGAACTGTCGAGGTAGTCGCGCAGTCCCTGCAGGACGATGTCCTGGTCGCTGTATAGAAGTTTGGTTCCCTTGGAATCGCGCGCGTCGCGGGAGATGCGCTTCCATAGCCGGAGCAGCGCGTTCATGTCGCGGTTGAGCGCGGTCTTGGTCTGCCCGAGGGCGTTCGTGCGGACGATGACGCCGCCGCCGTCGGGGACCGGCAGCGATTCGGCCATCGCTTTCAGCTTCAGGCGGACCTCCTCCGTGTCGACCTTCCGGGACACGCCGCAGGTCTTGTCGAACGGCGAGAGCACGAGGTAGCGCCCGGCCAGGCTGAGGTTCGTCGTCAGGGCCGCGCCCTTGTTGCCTTCCGGCTCGCGGGTCACCTGCACCACGATGGGGCGGCCGCGGACGAGCACGTCCTCGATCTTCGGCCGCTTGGACTTCGGAGCCGCCTGGTAGTAGGCGTCCGGCACGACGTCCTGGATGGCAAGAAAGCCGTGCTTCGGAGCGCCGTAGTCGATGAAGGCGGCGT
The DNA here is from genome assembly GCA_011525365.1 of Acidobacteriota bacterium. Taxonomy (GTDB): domain Bacteria; phylum Acidobacteriota; class Thermoanaerobaculia; order Multivoradales; family Multivoraceae; genus Multivorans. The sequence goes on along the minus strand of WTGQ01000002.1, from coordinate 2,439,016 downwards.
TCAGGCTCGGCTCAATGTTCGCGATCTTGCCGTAGTAGATGTTTCCGCGGGTCAGCCCCCGCTCGGCGATGTCGACCTTCAGGTCTTCGAGCACCGAGTCGTTGGCGATGGCGATGCGGAGTTCGGTGGAACTCCGCGCGTTGATGAGCATTCTTCGGGTCACAAAGTCTCCGGGGGACGGCGGATGCGCCGTCGGTTGAATCGGTGTAGACGACTCCGGCCGCGCGGGCGCCAGGGCGCGGCGCGACTCCCCGAGGGGAGCCTGCGGGCCGGCAGATCTCGGTTCGCGGCAGATGAAACTGCGCGACCGGGCGCTCGAGCCGGGTCGTCGTCGAAGGCGGCGGGGGTAGCGTAGAGTTCACCACGAACTGTTGGAGCGGCTCTCGGGCGACGCGAGTCGTCTCACGCGAGTTTCCTCGGAGTGGACGAACTGTCGGAAAGGGAAAGGCTGAAGCCAAGCGCTGACTCGTATCGAGCTGCGCGGCGCGTGCCGATTGAGGCCAGAACCGCCGCCGTGGCTAAGGATAGCAGTTTCCAGCACTTGGGGCTTCGAACCGAGCCCGGTCGCTGATGAGACCGATCCACGGCGATGTCCGCGGCTTGCGAGCCGCGCAGCGAGGAGCGCTCGAACGCACCTACCGGCGGAAGGTGAGCCCGGACCAGGTCGTCTCGACGGAACTGGCGCGGCACCTGTGCGCGCTTTCGCGGGAGATCGGCCGGCAGGTAGGCGTGCTGCTGACCCGCGACGGCGCGGTCAGCAAGGTCATCGTCGGCGACGCGCGTCAGCTCGAGATCCCCGACATCGGCCGCCTGCGCGGCGGTCCCGGACGCTTTCGGCGACTGCGCCTGGTGCATACGCACCTGCGGGGCGAGGGGCTCTCGACCGACGACCTGAACGACCTGGCGCTGCTCCGGCTCGACCTGGTCGCCGTGGTGCAGGCCGAGGCGGACGGCTCCGCCGGCGCGATCGAGGTCGCGTACCTGGCGCCCTCGGCGGCGGGCGCGACGGCGCCGGAGGCCGCGGGCGACGATGGAGCAGAGGCCGAGGCACCCTTCCTGCGCGTCGAGGCGCGCCGGGTCTACGAGCTCGACCTGGACTTCGCGGCCACCATCCGCGAAGTCGAGCGCGAGTTCGGCCGGTATCGCGGCGGCCGCGAAGCGACGAAGGAACGGGCGCTCGTGATCGGCGTGAGGCCGGAGGACGACCATTTCGCCGAGACGGTCGAGCTGGTCCGTTCGGCGGGCGTCGAGGTGGCGGGGACGCTCAGGCAACGCCGCTCGCGGGTGCATCCGAGGACGGTCGTCGGGCGGGGCAAGCTGACCGACATCGTTCTGCAGAGCATGCGCGCCGGCGCCGAGGTGGCGATCTTCGACATCGACCTGAAGCCGGCCCAGGCACGGGCCTTCGAAGACGCGACCGGCCTCAAGGCGATCGACCGCACCCAGCTCATCCTGGACGTGTTCGCTCAGCGGGCGCGTTCCCGCGACGGCAAGCTCCAGGTCGAGTTGGCGCAGTTGCGCTACTCGCTGCCGCGCTTGACCGAGAAGGACCAGGGCCTGTCGCGACTGACGGGCGGCATCGGCGGCCGAGGCCCCGGCGAGACGGTCCTCGAGGTGGGCCGCCGGCGGATCCGCGACCGGATCCGCAACCTGGAGCGGCAGGTCGAGAAGTTGTCCAGGCAACGGGACGTGGCCCGCAGCCGCAGGCGCGACCGTCGGGTGCCCGTTCTCTCCCTGATCGGCTACACCAACGCGGGTAAGAGCACCCTGCTCAACTCGCTGACCCGGAGCGAGGTCGAGACGGCCGGCAAGCTGTTCGTCACTCTCGACCCGACGAGTCGTCGGATCCGTTTCCCACGCGAGGGCGAAGTCGTCATCACCGACACGGTCGGCTTCATCGCGGAGCTGCCGCCCGATCTCGTGCGGGCCTTCCGCGCCACCCTGGAGGAACTGGGGGACGCGGATCTGCTGCTCCACGTGGTCGACGCCGCCGATGCGGGGTGGCGGGCGAAGGTCGAGGCGGTGGAGCGGCTGATCGGGGAGCTGTCGCTCAACTCGAAGCCCCTCCTCGTCGTGCTGAACAAGTGCGACCTGGTGACGGAAGAGCACGCGCGACGGATGGCCGGGCGGCTCGAGGCGGTCGCGGTCAGCGCGCGAACGCGGGCCGGTTTCGGCCGGCTCATCGACTGTGCCGAAGAGGCGATGGGGCGGGCCGCGCCGCTCTTGCCGGGGGCCCGGTTGGGTCGCGGAACGGCGGCCGCGCGCTGATACGATCGGACGCGCCATGAAGTGCTGTCCCGGGCTTCGGAGAATCGGTTGGGGAGCGTTCGCGGTGCTCCTCCTGGCCGGCATGGCGGCCCTGCTTGCCCATTCCCTAGCGGCGCCGGCGACGGCCTCGGACACGCCGTCGGACCGCCCCGACTTCGAGGGCTGGTACGAGGGCGCCGCCGGGCTGGCAGAGGCGCTCGAGGTTCAGCGGCGCGACCGCCTGCCGCTGTTTCTCTACATCTACACCGACTGGTGCCCCTACTGCCGGCAGTTCGAGCGCGAGTTGCTGACCGACGACGAGGTCGACGGCTACCTGGACGCGGTCCTTGCGGTTCGGATGAACCCCGAATCCGGGGGACAGGAGAGTCGGCTGGCCCAGAGATTCGGCGTGCGCGGCTATCCGACCCTCGTCATGTACAGCGCCGACGGCGAGACGGCCTCGTACGTCGAACGGATGGAGATGGTCGACGGCGAACCCCGCCTGATGACCGGCAGGGCCTTCCTGCGGGTGCTGGACGAGGCGGCCAACAGGTAGGCCGGCTACCGGATGGACGAGCGCCGCGAACGCCGGCCGCCGACGGCCATCGTCTACTACGACGGCGACTGCGCGCTCTGCAACTGGTCGGTGGCCAGGTGTCTGGATCGCGGCGTACCGCCCGGTGTCCGGTTCGCGCCTCAGGACGGTGAGTCGTTCGAGCGACTGACTGCCGTCCGGCCCGATCTTGCCGAGCTGGACAGCATGGTGCTTCAGATCCTCCCGGCGACGCACGCGGGCGCGAATCCAGCTTCACCCCCGCCGGGCGAGATCAAGGTCCGCAGCGAAGCGGTGCTGTGGCTGGCGGCGCGGCTGGACGGCCCCGAGCGCCGGCTCGCCCTGCTTTCGCGGGTGGTGCCAAGGGCCGTTCTGGACTGGGGCTACCGGTTGCTGGCGCGGAATCGCCGGCGGGTCGGCAGCCGGCTGGCCGAGTGTCCCGTGCCGACGCCGGAGCAGCGGCGCTACTTCCTGGCGTGAGCACGGCCCGGGGAGTGCCCCCGAGCCTGGCGGACAGCCTTCCCCGCGACATCAGCGTCGCCGCGCACGCAATCGGCCCGCTGGACGAGTTGATCGAGGACGCTCGAGAACTCGGCTTCGGCCTGCCTGCCGGCCTCGAAAGCGCCATCGACAAGCGGCGGCGGGAGTACCTTGCCGGCCGGATCAGCGCCGGGAACGCGCTGAGGCACTTGCTCGGGTCCGCTGGTTTGGAGGGTGAGATCGCCGGCGACGACGACGATGTTCCCCGGTGGCCGGAGGGTGTGGTCGGTTCGATCTCCCACGGCGCCGGTTTCGGTTTCGCCGCTGTTGCCGCGGCTGACCGGTACCGGGGGCTCGGCGTTGATGTGGAGCGCGTCGTGTCCGCGCAGCAGGCCGGGCGGCTCGGCGCGCGGGTGCTGAACGAGCGCGAGATGAGTCTCCGCCACGGCGGCTCCGGCGACCTGACCGAGGCGGAGATGTTCACGCTCGTGTTCTCGGCCAAGGAGAGCGCGTACAAGGCCCTGTTCCCCCGCTACCGGCAGGTGCTCGGGTTCTCGGATGTCGAGCTGGAACGGCGGGAGGCGGGCGACGGCGGCGCTCGCTGCGGGGCGCTGCGGCTTCGGACGAGGGTCGCGAGCGAGGGCGGGGCGGTTCCGCGTCTCGTCGGCTGGTACGTGTTGACGGACGGCCAGGCTGACGAGGCCGCTGGCGGTACGTCGCGCATGTGGACCGTCGTCGCGACTCCGTCCTGACCGCCAGCGGGCGTTCGCGGAGTTCCCTGCGCGAAGAAGTCCTTGACAGTCGTCAGATGACCGTCGTATCGTCGTCGAATGACGAACGCCGATGCCGCTGCCGTACTCGACGCCTACCGAAACCGGGCCGATCTGCCGAGGTCCGAGGCCGCCCGCCTGGGGGATCTGCTCGGGATCGAGGATGCCGCCGTCCTGAGTGACCTTGAGCTCGCGCGCCGAGTTGGCGGCGGCCTGCATCCGGACGCGGCGACAGTGCTGACGGAGATTCTCGGCCGTGCGAACGTCGTCGGACCCGTGATTCCCGAGGCCACGCTGCGGCGGGCTCGCAAGGAGGGCAAGCCGCTGTCGAGAGAGATGAGCGAGCGGCTCTACGAGCTCAGCCGGATCGTGGAGGCCCTCAGCCGCTCGTACAAGGGGGACCGGGAGGGAATCATGGCCTACCTCACGGCACGCCATCCTCTCCTCGAAGGCCAGAGAGCGCTCGACGTCGCGTGCTCCAGCTCCGCCGGCGCGCGCCATGTGCTCGAACTGATTCACCGCGCCCAGGACGGCATTCCCGTGTGACTGCGAGGCTCCTCGCGTCGCCGATGCGGGTGTATCGCATCGGCGACGCCGACGGGAAGTACCCTGTGTGGAGCTCGGAAGGGGCGCGCCGCTACAACGGCCGATGGCATGAGTATGGCGCCGAGGTGATCCACGCCTCCCGGAACTACTCGACGGCGATGCTGGAGACGCTGGTCAACTGGCCGTCGCCCGTACCCTCGAACCAGCACTTCGTCGAAGCGGTCATTCCCGCTGGAACCAGCTACGAGGTCGTCACTGGCGACGTCCTGCCCGGCTGGGAACGGCCGGACCTTGCTGCGTCGCAGCGCTTCGGCGGGGACTGGTATCTGGAACGCCGCAGCGTGCTGCTCTTCGTGCCGTCGGTCGTCGCGCGCGTCGAAAGCAACGTCGTCATCAACACGCGCCACCCGGAGTACGAGGGCCTGGGAATCGAGGTTGGTCTGGAGACGCCCGTGTGGTGGGATGAGCGGCTCTTCACCTGATCGACGGCGCCACGGGCACGTCGAGCCAGGAACCGTCGTCGCCGCCGTGATGGACGGTCACCGTCGGTGCGTCGACGCCTTCGGGGTCCGGGTACAACGCGTGGTTGGCGGCGTCCGCGCCGGCGATCGTCAGCCGCAGGCGGTGGCCTTCGTCGATCGTGATCGCCGTTCCCATCAGGTCGATCAGAAGTTCCGCCGGGCCGTCGGGTAGTGGTTCGACGTCGTCCTGGTTGCCGCGGTGGAACGGCAGGCCGAAGTCGTTCCACGGCGCCTCGGCGACCGCCCGGTAGGAGGCGCGGAGTGCTCCCTCTGTGACGTAGTGCGAGCGGCCATCAGCGTCGACCTCCTCGAGGTAGACGAAGAAGTCACCGTCGTCGTGGGTCGAAGTGACGGAAAGGCGCAGCACCGGATAGCCCGTGATCGTCATTGCCTCGGTCATCGGCTCCGTCGTGTAGGTCAGGGCCTTGCCGTTCTCGGTTGAGCGCTCGTCGAAGAATGTGGTTCCCCGGCGATCCTGGCGGCGGGAGCCGTGGCCGTTCATCCACCGCGAGAAGGAGCCCATGGCCGAGCTGTAGTCGACCGTGTACTCGTCGTGCCCGGGGTCGCCGGGGCTGTCGCTGAGCGCGCCGCCGCCGGCGAGCTGGAAGCGCCGCGTCTGGCCGTCCGCGGGCGGCCAGATGTCGTTAGCGATCCAGGTGGACCCGTCTTCGGACCGCTCCTCGTCCAGGCTGAGTTCGACCGCCGGATCGTCGGGGAGGGTGTGATTGCCCTCCATGACGTGGTAGTGGACCGGCGGTTCGTCCATCACGCCGTTCTCGATCCCCTTGAGCCAGTAGTCGTACCAGCGCAGGAACTCGGCCGTGTGGACGTCGCCGCCGTACCCGCCGCTGTGGACCCAGGGGCCGATGACCATCTTCTGCGGCGTGGCCTCGAGGCTGGCGTAGAGCATCGGTTGCTGGGAGGTGTAGATGTCGTACCACCCGACGAGGTGGTAGATCGCGATGCCCGACGCGTCGATCGCTTCCAGATCGTCGATCGTCGCGATGCTGTTCCAGTCGGCGCGGGCGGTCTCCGTCTCGTAGACCCAGTCGCGGAACGCGGCGGACTCGGTGCCGACCAGATCCTGCGCCCACAGGTTGGCCGAGTGTTCCTGGACCGCGGCGTCGCGGAGCGCGCCGTCCGGATCCTCGTCGACCGGGGCGGCCGCCGTCGAGAGATCGGCGGCCTTCGTGCCGGCGCCCCAGGTGTCGATGAACTCGTTCTTGTAGGTACCGCCGCGGAAGACGAAGTCGTAGGCCGTGGGGCCCGCCATCTCCGGGAAGATCGCCTTGAGCGCGGGCGGCGCCTGGGTCGCGGCCTGGTACTGGGTCATGCCGGGATAGGAGCGCCCCTGCATGCCCACGTTTCCGTCCGACCACGGCTGAGCGGCGACCCACTCGACAATGTGGTACGAGTCGGCGGTTTCCTCGAGCGAGAAGGCGCCGTTGTGGACGCCGAAGGAAGCGCCGGTACCGCGGGCGTCGGCGACCGCGACCGTGTAGCCGCGGTGCAGCATGTGCTGGAGGATCGGATCCTGTCCGCCCTGGGAGACGATCCTGGATTCGCCGTCCTCGCCCTGGATCACTCGGGCACGGGTGTAGCGCGTGTAGTGGAGGATCGTCGGCAGCGGCTCCGACGCCTCGACGCCGCCGGCCGTCGGGATGAAGTAGTCGACCGAAACGCGCACGCCGTCGGGCATCGGCACGTAGACGGAGTAGCGGTTGGCGCCGTCGTAGGTCGCTTCCCGCGTGTAGGCGCCGAAGCCGGCGTGCTCGCCGCCGGTCGGAAGGTCGCCGCCGGCCGGCGCGCAGGCCAGAACCGTTGCCAGCAGCGGGGCGGAACAGAGCGTCAGGAGTTCGATCTTCGGTTTCATGGGGTACTCCTAGATGGGCAGCCGGTAGGCGATCAGCTCGAACGGCGCGCCGCGCCCGCCGAGCGCGAACACGAGGTACTGCCGGCCTCGATGCAGGAAAGTGATGGGACTGCCGTCGGTGTGAGCAGGCAACTCGATCTCGCCGACGAGGTCGCCGGTCGCCTTGTCGAACGCGCGCAGGGCCGGGGTCTCGATCCGCCAGTCTTCGCGTCCCGCGCCCTCCGCCATCGCCTGCCGGTCGATGCCGCGAAAAGCGAGCGATCGACCGGAGGTCACGAACAGCAGCGTCCTGGTCGCCACGACGTGGCCGCGGGCGCCCGAGCCGAGGGCGGGCAGGTCGAGCCCGGCGAGCGCCGGATGGCGGCGCGGGCCGGAGCCCAGGGGCGCGGTCCAGGCGATCTCGCCGCGGTTCAAGTCGTAGGCGGTGATGCGGGAGTAGGGCGGCTTGACCAGCGGCAGATCGCGCGGGCCCCGGACGTCGCTGGTGATGCGGCCGACGTAGTCGAAGGACGAGCGGCTCGCGTCGGGCTTGCGCAGCGTGTTGATCACGGGCCAGGTGAAGGACGGCACGTAGAGCATGCTGGTCTCGGGGTCGAAGGCGCCGCCGGGCCAGCTCGCGCCGCCGCCGTAGCCGGGCATCAGAAACGTGCCGCGCTCCGTGGGCGGCGTGAAGATCGGCCCGTACTGGTAGCGGCCAAGGATGGTCATCGCCTCGCTGCGGAGTTCCGGTGTGAAGTCGATCAGATCGTCCGGGCCGATGCCCTGGCGTTCGAAGGCCGGCGGCCTGGTGGGAAAGGGCTGGGTCGGCGACGTCCGCTCGCCGACGATGCCCGTCTGCGGCACTTCGCGCTCCAGGATCGGCCAGACCGGTTCGCCGGTGCCGGCGTCGAAAACGTAGAGGAAGCCCTGCTTGGAGAGCTGCATCGCCGCCCGGATGGAGCGGCCCTCGACCTCGATGTCGCCGATGATTGCCGGAGTCGGCAGGTCGTAGTCCCACAGGCCGTGGTGAACCGTCTGGAAGTGCCAGCGCCGCTCCCCGGTTTCGCAGTCGACCGCGACCAGCGACTCGGCGTAGAGGTTGTCGCCCAGGCGGTGTCCGCCGTACCAGTCGTTGGTCGGCGTGCCGAACGGCAGGTAGGCGAGGCCGAGTTCCGGGTCGGCGCTCATCAGGGTCCAGACGTTCGTGTTGCCGCTGTACTTCCACGAACCGTCCTCCCAGGTATCAAGCCCGGGTTCGCCCTCCTGCGGAATCGAATGGAACGTCCAGAGCTGCTCGCCGGTGCGCACGTCGAATCCACGGACGTCGCCCGGAGCCGCTTGCGGCGCGCGCGGACCGTCCGAGATCGAAGAACCGACGATCGCGACGTCGCGGCACAGGGTGACCGGCGAACTGACGCTGTAGACCCGGCGCGAGACCTCGCGGCGCAGGCCGAGAGTGAGGTCCACACTGCCGCCGTCGCCGAACGTGGCGATCGGTTCGCCGCTCAGCGTGTCCACCACGCGCAGGAAGGAGTCGCCGCCTGCCCAGACCAGCCGGCCTCCCTCGCCGGGGAGGTCCGGGTCCTTCCAGTAGGCGGCGCCCCGGTGCGTGAAGCCGAGATTCGTCGGCCGGCCGTGAACGTAGGCCCGTGGGTCATAGGTCCACAGACTCGTTCCCCGCTCGATGTCGATGGCCGCGATTTGCCCGTAACCGGTGGTCACGTAGAGCCGGCCGCCGATCTTGATCGGAATCGCCTCGTGATTCCGCGGCACCATGCGCCGCCCGGTCGTTTCGCCATCCCCGGTCATCAACTCGTTGTCCGGCGACGACCATCGCCAGGCGACTTCGAGCTCTCCAAAGTTGTCCCGATCGATCTGTCCCAGCGGCGCGTACCGCTGACTCGCGTTGTTGCCAGTCACGACGGACCAATCGGTGTCCGCGGGCTCCTGGCCGAGAGCCACCGAAACGTACGCGGTCACTCCAAGCACTGCCACTGACCAGGGGGAGAACCGCCTTGGTCGTTTGACAGGTCTTGTGACGCGCATCGCGGAACAGTAGCAGCGGTCCAGCCGACATCTTCCAGCCCCCTGTGGCCCGGAGCGGGCGGGTGCGTCCGACGCCGCGTACGGTCAGCCGCCGAGACGGCCGCCGGCCGCGGCCGTCTCGCGCAGCAGCGGCGCGGCCCGCCACTGGTTGGCGTCGAAGCGGCCGGCGTAGTCGTCCAGGATGTCGACGATGCGGTCGAGGCCGAACTCGTCGGCCCAGAACATGGGGCCGCCGCGGTAGACCGGCCAGCCGTAACCGTTGATCCAGATGACGTCGATGTCGCTGGCCCGCAGCGCGATGCCTTCTTCGAGGATCTTCGCTCCCTCGTTGACGGAGGAGAGCAGGCAGCGGTTCAGGATCTCCTCGTCGCCGATCTCGCGCTGCTCGATTCCCAGCCGGCCGGCGAGGTCCCGGGCGAGGTCCATGACCTCCGGGTCGGGCGCGGCGGCTCGCGTCGCCGGGTCGTAGACGTAGTAGCCGCGGCCCGTCTTCTGGCCGCGGCGGTCGCGCTCGCAGAGCATCTCGCGCAAGGTGCTGGACGAGGAGGTTTCCGCGTTCCAGCCGACGTCCAGGCCGGCCAGGTCGCTCATGCGGAAGGGACCCATGGGCATGCCGAAGTCGTAGAGCACCCGGTCGATGTCCCAGGGCAGCGCGCCCTCGAGCACCAGCCGGTCGGCCTGCAGACGGCGCTGGAAGAGCATCCGGTTGCCGACGAAACCGTGGCAGACGCCGACCAGGACGGGCACCTTGCCGATCGCGCGGGAGGTCGACATCGCGGTGGCGATCACATCGGGCCCGGACTTCTCGCCGCGCACGACCTCGACCAGCTTCATGATGTTCGCCGGGCTGAAGAAGTGCATGCCGACGACGTCCTCCGGCCGGCCGGTGACGCCGCCGATCTCGTTGACGTCGAGGTAGGAGGTGTTGGTGGCCAGCAGCGCACCGGGCCTCGCGATCCGGTCGAGCTGGCCGAAGACACGCTTCTTCAGCTCCATGTCCTCGAACACCGCCTCGACGACGAGGTCGCACTCGGCGAGCGCCTCCTGGTCGGTGCCGCCACGCAAGAGCGCCATCCGCTCCTCGACCTGATCGGCCGTGAAGCGTCCTCGCGCCGCGCTGCGCTCGTAGTTGCTCCGCACCGTGGCCAGGCCGCGGTCGAGGGCGTCGCGGTTCTGCTCGACGATCGAGACCGGGAACCCGGCGTTGGCGAAGGCCATCGAGATGCCGCCGCCCATCGTGCCGGCGCCGAGGACGCCAACGCGGCGAATGTCCCGGACCGGCGTGTCCGTCGGAACGTCGGGGATCTTGCGCGCCGCGCGCTCGGCGAAGAAGTAGTAGCGCTGGGCTCGCGACTGCGGGTCGGCATGGAGCGTCCGCGACAGCTCGGCCTCGCGGACGAGCCCCTCGTCGAAGGGAAGCTCGACCGCCGCCTCGATGCACTGAATGCAGACCTCGGGGGCGTTGAAGCCCCGGGTCCTGCGCGCGATCCGCCGCCGGAAGTCGCTGAAGATCGTCGGGTGCTTGCGCAACACGTCGCGGTGGCTCTCGATGTCCCGCACCCGCGGCAGGCCGCGTCCCTCGGCGACGGCGCGCAGGGCGAAGCGGATCGCGCCGGCTTCGAGGCCGCCTTCCTCTTCGCTGTCGATCACGGCGTCGATCAGTCCCAGGTCGAGCGCCTCGGCGGCCGTGATGTGCTCGCCGCTCGTGATCATCTCGAGCGCCCGCGGCACGCCGACCAGGCGGGGTAGCCGCTGGGTGCCGCCGCCGCCCGGCAGGATGCCGAGCTTGACTTCGGGCAGGCCCAGGCGAGCTTCCTTGTCGGCGACCCGGAAGTGGCAGGCCATCGCCATCTCCAGGCCTCCGCCCAGCGCGGTGCCGTGAATCGCCGCGACAAACGGTTTGGGCGACTCCTCGATCATCCGCCTTACCTCGTTCGTGTCCGGGGGCAGGCGCGGCTTGCCGAACTCGCGGATGTCTGCGCCGGCGATGAACGTGCGGCCGCGGCAGATAAGAACCGCCGCCTGCATCCCCGGGTCGCCGGCCACCGCCGGAACGGCGGCCGCGAGCCCCTCGCGCACGTGCTGGCTCAGGGCGTTGACTGGCGGGTTGTCGATGCAGATCGCGCCGGCGACTCCCCGTCCCGGCTCTTCCCGGCGTTGGACGGCTACGGACTGGCTCAACTGCATCGCTTCGTTCTCCTTACGAACAGGCGCGGGGAGGATAACCGCCCGCCCGTATACTCCTGCCTCCGCCGATCCAGGAGATAGAACGATGTCGAGATGCTGTGCGGGCCGTGTTCTGAGGCCGACGTTCCTGTTGCTGCTTCTGGTCGCCGGAATCGCGCCGGCGGAAGAGTGGGCGGTGCCGCGCACCGCCGACGGCCACCCCGACTTCCAGGGCATCTGGGCCAACAACAGCGCCACGCCGCTCGAGCGGCCGAAGTCCTTCGGCGACAAGGCGACCCTGACCGACGAGGAGCTCGCCGACCTCAAGCGCCGCCTCGAGGAGATCCGGGAGGGTTCCCAGGCCGGCGACCTGCTGGGCGACTACCTGATCCAGCGGGTGCTGGAGGATCCCGAGTTCCGCGGCTTCGACCAGGTGACCGGCAACTACAACTCCTTCTGGCTCGTCGACCGGGAACTCGACAATCGCACGTCACTCGTGGTCGACCCGCCGGACGGCCGCATTCCGGCCCTGACCGAGGAGGCGATGGAACGGATGCGGGCCGCGGTCGCCTACGGCGACGAGGTGCCCGCCGGTCCCGAGGACATGCCGGTCGCCGTCCGCTGCATCAGCTACGGCGTGCCGAACACCCTGGCCGGCTACAACAGCTACTTCCAGTTCTTCCAGACGGCGGACCACGTCGCGATCCTCCAGGAGCTGATCCACGACGTGAGGATCATTCCGCTCGGAGATGCGGCGCCGCTGCCCGACGACCTGCGACTCTGGCATGGCAACTCCCGGGGCTGGTTCGAGAGCGATTCGCTAGTGGTCGAGACGACGCACTACTCCGAGGCAGGCAGTTCCAGGGGCCGGGCGACGGACGGTCTCAAGGTGGTCGAGCGCTTCACGCGCACCGGCCCGGAGACGATCGAGTGGGAGATCACCTACGAGGACGAGGCGACCTGGGTGCGACCCTGGACGATGATGATCCGCCTTGCCCGAACCGAGGATCCGATCTTCGAGTACGCCTGCCACGAAGGGAACTACGGCCTGACGAACATCCTGTCGGGCGCCCGGGCCCAGGAGCGGGAAGCGGCGGCGACCGGCGGCGGTCGGTAGTCTCCTCGGAGGGCGCGGACGTCGTGTCCGCATTTACCGCGGAGCGTCGGCGCAGCGTCGCTCCCGGGCGGCGCTACTCGATCGCCTGGAGCGGCACGGCGCTGTGCAGCTTCAACCCGCGCCGGGTGACCTCGATATCCGGTTTGATGCGGGCGCCCAGCGGCCGATCGCTGTAGTAGGTCAGAACGTGCTGGTGCCGCAGGTCCGCTTCGATCCCGTCGAAGACCTGCTCGATGCGCTTGGCCCTCTCGGCGCCGTCGGCGAAGGGCGGGATGTGGAAGAGCTGGCCGCCGGTCCGCCGACTGATTCGCTGGAGGCGCTTTCGCGCTTCCTGCTGCCTCAGCCTGGGCGCGACCGTCGACGGAGCGATGCCCCCGCCTCCGACCGACACTTCCGTGATCCGGTTGTCGAGTTCGACGAAGTAGATCGGCACACCCAGGCGCTCCGCGAAGTCTGCGGATTGCCTGAGTCTTGAACGGCTATGGAGATCGGCGCCGTCGGTGATGACGACCAGTGCTCGTCGGCCGGGCTCGCTACGGTACTGCAGCAGGGAGAAGAGCACGCCGTCGTTCAAGGCCGTGCCGCCCAGGGGCGTCACTCGATCCAGCCAGGCCGAGAGTAGGGCCCGGTTGTCCGTCAATGGTTGCAGCAGTTGTACCGTCTTGTCGAAGTCGACGAGGAAAGCCCTGTTGCCGGAGGTCAGCGAACGGTCGAGGAACCTCATGACGAGCTGCTTCAGGTTGCGCCAGATGGGCAGCATGCTGTCGGACGAGTCGATCGCCAAGCCGAGGACGAGCGGTACGTCGACTGCAGTGTGGATGTTCTCGACCTTACGGGGCCGGCGGTTCTCATGTATCGAAAAGTCGTCCGGCTGCAGAGTGCCGACTGGATTCCCCTGGCGATCGACGACCAGTATCTGGAACTGGACGAGTTGCGCGTCGATCTCGCTCTGGTAGTTCGCTCCCCCCAGGAGTTCGGCGTCTTCCAGCTCGCTGCCATCGGCAAGTCTCGCGGTGACACGGACGAAGTCGTTCACTCGAACGTCCTGGATCGAGGCGTCGACAGAGACGAACCGGCCCGCGTCGTCGTCCGGATCGCGGAAATCCTCCACCGCTGTGACAGGGCGGTCGTTGAGGTAGAAGTCGACGCGGTCACTGTACTGCTCGCGTCCGAGGCGAAAGGAGCTGAGTTCGCCTTTCGCGTTCAGTAGCAGCAGCGTGTTTCCGTCCACCTCGATCAGGATCGCGTCCAGGCGGTCGCTGAGGCTGTCGGCAAGGTCAGAGAAAAGTGCGGCGACCTGCTCCGGCCCCTGGCGGATGCTCTCTCCGTTGAGGCTCGGCGCCTTACTCAGTTCGTCGTTTCTCAGCCATGGGCCGATCAAGTCGATGGGTGGGGTCACAGCTTCGGGGGTGGTCGGTTCCTGCTGGGCCGTTTGCCGGGCTTCCGCGGGCTTTGTGGCGAAAGACCAGAGCACCAGCGAGAGGCCGGCGGCAGCGACCGCCCTTGTCGCGCCTGTTTGAAGAAGAGCCGCTTCAACCATCTACCAGCTCCCCGCCTCGACTGCTGTCTGGAACGCCTCCACGGCTACGGCGCTCCGCAGCTTCAAACCGCGCCGGGTGACGCTGATCTCCGGTTCGATGCGGGCGGACGGCGGTTGGTCCGTGTAGTAGGTCAGAACGTGCTGGTGCCGCAAGTCGTCTTCGATCTGGTCGAAGACCTGCTCGATCCGCTCCGTCCAGGGGGGCGTTTCCGCTGAGAGGTCGACCTGGAAGAGGCGGCCCCCCGTCTGCCGGCTGATGTTCCGGAGCCGCTTCCTGTGTCGTCGTGGTCTTGGCCGGGCCGGGAGGTAACCGTCCGGGGTCCAGATCCTGGTGCGCGGTCGGTGTAGTTCGATGAAGTAGATCGGAAGCCCCAGGCGCTCCGCAAAGTCGCTGGACTGCTTCGGCTTCGATCGGCTGTGCTGGTCGACGCCGTCGGTCACGACGACCAGGGCGCGTCGACCCGGCTCCCTGCCGTACTGGAGCAAGGAGAAGAGAAGCGCGTCGTTCAATGCCGTGCCCACCTTTGGAGCAAGTACTCCCAGCCGGCCTGCCAGCAATCGCTTGTTTCCGGTCAGTGCTGAGGCAAGCCTCACGGTGCCGGCGAAGTCAACAACGAAGGCGCGGTCGCCCGGTGACAGGGCGGCATTCAGGAAGCCGACGGACACGTCGTTAACCTGTCGCCAGATAGGTGCGATGCTGTCGGACGTGTCAGTGGCCAGACCGAGAACCAGGGGAACATCCCGCGCGGTGTGGAGGTTCTCCACCGGACGCCTGATGTCACCTTCGCGGATCTCGAAGTCAGCGGGCTCAAGGTCGCGGACGGGGTTCCCGTCACGGTCTGTCACCAGCACCTGGAGCTGGATCAACTGGATGTCGATCTCGTCCTGATACTCGGCGCCCTGGAGGAGTTGGGCATCTTCCCGTTCGCGGCCGTCGGCGAAGGTCGCGACGACCCGTACGAAGTCGTCCGCGGGGGTGTACTCAGTCAGCGCTTCGACCGCGATCCTGCGCGGCGCGACGGGATCCGCATCCACCCCGAACCCGTACGCTGCCTCGACCTTGCGTTCGCCCAGGTAGAAGGTGACTTCTTCGAGCAGCGCGGAGCGGGGCACCGAGACGACGGCCTCGATCCGAAGAGCCCTCTGCTCTACGTCGGGCAGGCGTCGTATCGAGGTGATCTGGACACCGGAGGCGACATCGGGCTCGTTGAGGATCATCCGGTCGGCTCCGAGTACCTGGCCCAGGGCGTCGTAGCCGCGGACTTCGAGAGTCTGTTTCCGGGGTGGTCGGGCCAGTTCGACGTGGCCGGTGAACGGTTTCTTCCAAACGCTCCTCTCCAGCTCGCCGTCGAGGAGAAAGTCGACAGCGCTGATCAGCGGATGGATGATCAGGGTCTGGATCTCGACCCTGCCGCTGAACGGCTGAAGGTAACCGCGGGTCGGCGGGACGATGTGGATCATCTTGCGCTCCGCGCCCGTCCGGAAGTCGGAGGTCGCGTTCTGGGCGAGGGCCGGCGCCTGACCGGAGGGCATCGGCGCCAGCGCGGACGCGGCCGCGAGAGCCAATCCGGGACAGAACGGTCGGAAAGCCCTCACGCGCTCCCCCGTCGTCCTAGTCGATCCCCGGCAGCGACACCGCGCTACGCAGCCTGAGCCCGCGCCCGGTGACCCGGATCTCCGGTTCGACCGGCGCTCCGTGAGGCTGGTCGGTGTAGTAGGTCAGTACGTGCTGGTGTCGCAGGTCCTCTTCGATCTGGCCGAAGACCTGCTCGATCGGTTCGGCCCACCAGCGCGTGTCGCCGTGGAGCTCCAGGTGGAAGAGGCGTCCTCCCGTCTCCTCGGCGATGCGCCGGAGTCGCTCGCGGTTGCGGCGAAGAACGGCGGCGCCGGGAGTCCCGGCGCGGGAGTTGTCCAGCTCGATGAAGTAGATCGGCAGGCCCAGCCGCTCCGCGAACTCGCTGGACTGCTCAGGGCGGGAACGGCTGTGCTCATCGGCGCCGTCGGTGATGACGATCAGCGCCCTCCGGCCCGGCTCGCTGCGGTACTGCAGGAGGGAGAAGAGGAGTCCATCGTTCAGGGCCGTTCCACCCATCGGGATCAGGTAGTCGAGACGGTCGGACAGCAGTGGTTGGTCCGTCGTCAGTGGCTGCACGAGCCGTACCGTGTCGTCGAAGTCGACCAGGAAGGCCCGGTCGCCCGGCGTCACCGCTGCCTCCAGGAAGCTCCGCGCGATGTACTTCAGGCGACTCCAGGTAGGCAACATGCTGTCCGACGAATCGATCGCGAGCCCCAGAACGAGGGGCACGTCATGGGCGGTGCGGAGGGCCACCGCCCGGCGGCTACGGCCGTTCTCGCGTATCTCGAAATCCCCGGATGCGAGCCCGCTCACCGGATTGCCGTCGCGATCCGTCACCAGCACCTGGAACTGGGCCAGTTGGATGTCGATCTCGCTCTGGTAGTCGGCGCCCTGGAGGAGTTGCGCGTCTTCACGTTCCCGGCCGTCGCTGAGTTTCGCGACGACGCGGATGAAGTCGTCGGGCCGACCGCCGTCGATCAACGCCTCGACCTGAATCGTGCGCGCGGCGCCGGCTGCCGCCTCCCGGCCAAGATCGCGCACGACCTCGACGAGAACGTCGCTCCGGTAGAACTCGACTTGCTCGAGCGTCGCGTTGCGGGGCAGCGAAAGGGATGCCCCTACCCTGATCGCTGCGTTTCCGGCCCGGTGGATGCTCCTGATGGTCGCGATGCGCACGGCGAAAGGCCGGTCCACCTGGTTGAGCAGGTACTCGTCACGGCCGAGATACAGGCGGTTCCGGCCGTAGGCCAGGACTTCCAGCTTCTGCTGGCGAGGCGGGTCAGCCAGGCGGACGCGAGTCCTGAAGGGCCGTTTCCGGACCAGCCTGGTTGAGGCGTCGTCGAGAAAGAACTCGACTTCCACGATTCGCGGGTCGATGATCAGGGTCTGTATCTCTACCGGTCCGCTGAGCAGTGCGCCGTATCCGCGTTCGGGCGGCACGACTTGGATGGCGGCCGGCGGGTCGGCCATCGGGGAGTCCGGTTCAAGTAGCGCTTCGGGTCGCTCGTAGACCGTGCCGATACGGAACGTGGGCAAGTTGCGGGGTTCCAGGTCGGTCCACCGCACTAGCCACACGCCCTCCCGGAAGAAAGTGTCCACCTGACGTCCGTAGGGCTCGACGATCTCGATCGTGAGCGTTTGGCCGGCTTCGAGGACGCGTCCCCTGACGCCACGACCGAGGTTCCGCCGCTTGCCGTCGTATGGGAGAATCCGGGTGCCGCCGCGGCTGTCGAGGAGCGCGACATCGCTTTCGCGAACGCGGATCATGAGCGTCTCGGAGCTGTCGGCGACGCCCTGCGCGATCTCGCGCAGCCTTGACAAGGTCTGTTGCGACTCGAGGTTGAAACTCTCGACTTTGTGGACCGGATGCTCGCTGTACGAGTCGTTCCTGATCCATGGGCCGAGAAGTTGCCAGAACGGGACGTCCTGGCGGATGCCGGGACTGTTGAACGTCTGGCTGCTCCGAGGTTGGCCCAGGCTCGCCGCCGGCAGAAGAGTCGTCACGGCCAGCGTCGCCAGGACGGCCAACCTGGCGTGCCGCCGCCATGGACCTGGGCTCCTCATCGGCGTGCGGCTGCCTCGGCTACTCGATCGTCTCGAGCGGCAGCGCGCTCCGCACCCGGAGGCCTCGTCGCGTCATCCGGACTTCCGGTTCGACGGCGGCGCCGAAAGGACGCTCGCTGTAGTACGTCAGGACGTACTGGCTCCGGAGTTCCTCCTCGATGTGGTCGAACACACTGGCCATCTGGCCGATCGACTCGATCTGGAACAGGCGCCCGCCGGTGGGCCCAGTGATCATCCTCATGCTGTTGCGCAGGTTGGCGTCCTCCATCGTGGTCGGACCGAAGCCGATGGAGCGCATGGCGACGACGTAGACCGGGACGCCCAGGCGCTTGCCGAAGTCGATCGCGCGAGTGGGATCCGCGGTGCTGCCGAAATCGAAGCCGTCCGTCACCACGACCAGGGCGCGACGACCGGGCGCATCGCCGTACTGGAGCAGGGAGAAGAGAATCGCGTCGTAGAGGGCGGTGGTTCCCTGCGGGAAGAGTCGTTCGAGACCGCGAGCCAGCGTCGGTTTGCTGCCGGTCAGCGGTTGCACGAGGCGCAGAGTGGAGTCGAAGTCGACCAGGAACGCCTGATCGCGCCAGGTCAGGGCGCCGTTCAGGAACGCCCCGGCGATTGCCTTCGTCTGCTGCCAGATCCACTCCATGCTGCCCGATGAATCGATCGCGAGACCCAGCGACAAGGGCACATCGTTCGAGACGTAGAGGGTCTCGACCTGGCGTCGCTCGCGGTTTTCCCGAACCTCGAAGTCCTCCGGCTTGAGATCGCGCACCGGGCGGCCGCTCCGGTCCACGACGAGTACCTGGAGCTGAACGAGCTGGACGTCGATCTCGCTGCTGAACTCCGCGCCCTGCAGGAGTTCGACGTCTTCCAGTTCGCTCCCGTCGGCCAGCCGTGCGACGACCCGCACGAAGTCCTCGGGCGTGACGCCCGCAGTGGGCACGTCGGCGGCTATGGTGCGCACGCCGCTGGGGCCGGCTTCATCCTCGAAGTCGTCGAACGACGCGACCAGACGGTCCGTGCGGTAGAAGTCGACGCGGTCGAGCGTCTCGGAGCGGGGAACCGAGACGCCGGCCTCGACGCGGACGGCCGGCTCACCCTCGATCCCGGTCGTCGCGATGCCGGCGATTCGGACCGCGAACGGTGGGTCGAGCCGGTTCAGCACGATCTTGTCGGTTCCCGCGTGGGCGCCCCGGGCGCTGGTCGCCCGGACCTCGATCGCCTGCTCACGGGGCGGATCGGCGAGCTCGATCCGTGCCTCGAACGGCGGTGTCGTGACCCGGGCCGCCTGCTCGCCGTCGAGGAAGAACTCGACGACGGCGATCTGCGGGTCGATCGTGAGGGTCTGAATCAGAATCCGGCCGGTGAGCAGCTCGCGGTAGCCGCGCTCCGGCGGAAGGATTCGTATCGTCGCCGGCCGCGCGCTGCGTGCGCGGTCCGCGCGCTCTGGCCGCCCCCCGCCGCGCCCGCCCTCGACCGGGGGCAGGAAGTCCGCCTTGTTGAAGCCGTCCCCGTCCGGTTCGGTGCCGGCTTCGCGGGCGCCCGCCGCGGACACCGGCACCGCGACCGCGGGCGCGTCGCCCGAGCGTTCGTAGACGGTGCGGAACGAGAGATCGGCGAATCGTCCTCCCTGGAGGTCGGTGACGAGCACGAGCCGATCGCCCTCCAGGTAGAAGGTCTCGATCCGTTGCCGCCCCTGAGAGGCAGTCTCGACCTCGAGCGAGCCACCGAGAAGGCGGGCGCGGCTGCGGCCGCCGAAGCCGTCGGCGATGTCGCGCCCGTCAAGGTAGAGGACGCGATCCTCGCGCTTCGCGTTCCGGATCAGGAGCTGGGGGTCGTCGATACGGATCAGCAGGACGTCGAGCCGCTCGGCGAGTTCTCGCGCCATCTCGCGCATACCCGACGGGCCGTCCTGTGTGGCGCCCGGCTGTCTGCCGGCGCGACTGCCGCCGAACCCGCCGCGGCCGGAAGGGCCCTGGCCGCCGCGGCCGAAGCCGCCGGTGCGTCCGCTGCCGGGGTTCGCACCCGGCGACCGGCCCGGACCGCCGCCGAAGGTCTGCCCGTAGCTCTCCTCCAGCTTTTCGATCGGGTCTTCGCTCAGCCTTTCGTCCCGCACCCAGATGCCCGGGATAGCGGCGACCGGGTCGTCGGCCACCGTCGCGGTCGACGTTTCCGGTGGAGCGGGTGCCTGGGGGAGCGCCGGGGTCGTGGCGGGCGCCCACTGCAGAAAGCCGAGGAGAGCTGCCGCAAACGGGGCCGTTCGGAACCCGTCGTGGCGCGGTCGGAAGCGCCGGATGTCATCGCTGGTGGTCACTTCGCCAGCCGTCCCTCCGTGCCAATCCTTGCAGGAAACAGGCCAGCCTTCACTATGCGGCCAGAAAGTCCCGCAACCCCTTCAACACGCACACGGCCCCCAGCGCCAGGATCACCGGCCCGGTGACCCGCCGGAACTGATGGTCGTCGAACCGGTCGAGAAGGCGGGTCCCGATCCGTGCGCCGGCCACGGCGAGCGCCATGCCGCCCGCGATCAGCCACGGAGAGAGCCGGTCGCCGGGCAGCTCCGGCAGGACCGTGCGGGACACCCAGACGTAGTAGCCGATCTTGAGGAGATGACCGACGGTCTGGGTGAACGCCTTGGTGGCGACGATCGTGCGCCGATCGACCTTCGTTTCGAGGTAGAACGCATCGAGCAGGGGGCCGGACGCGCCGGCAAGAAGCTGCGCGCCGGTGACGGTCAGGCCGCAGAGCGCGGCCGTGTGCCGGTTGCGGACGTCGAGCCCTCGAAGCGCCGGCAGCAGCCGGGCAACCCAGGGGAAGCTGCCGACGACGATGAGGACCAGCGCCGGGTCGGGCACGAAGGCGATCGCTACGAACAGGAGCACCGCGACCGCGGCGCCGGCGCCGTACCACGGCAGCACGGACCACATCATGCGGTCGCGGAGGAAGAGGAATCTGGCGCCGTTCGACGTCGCCTGCACGGCGCCGTGCAGGATCATCGCTCCGGTCACCGGCAGGACGCTCGCCAGCACGGCCATCAGCATCAGACCGCCGGCCATGCCGAGCACGCCGGAGATGACGGCGGTCAGGAGAACGGTGGCGAGAATCGCTGCCGGAAGCATCCGGGAGAACTGGCCGGTGACTGGGGTGCGACGCGCTCCGCCGCAGCGGCAGACTAGTCGACCCCGTCGAGGGGCAGGACACTCTTGACCGTGAGCCCGTCGCGCAACACCTGGACGCCTGGCTCGATCGCGGCGCCTACAGGGCGGTTGGAGTAGTAGGCCAGCACGTGCTGGCGACGGAGATCCTCCCTGATCTGGTCGAACACCTGCCGAACTTCGTCGAGGAAGTCCGGAGGCGGGAGTTCCGGGTCGATCCCGAACAGACGTCCACCGCTCTGTTGGGCCTGCCGCTCCATGCGAAGGACATGGTCACCGGATCGGGCGGTTCGCATGAGGCCCGCCCCCGCACTCTCTCCGTCTGGAGTGTGTCCGTCGGCGAGGGCGATCCGATCCCTGCCGAGGTCGATGAAGTAGATCGGGATGCCAGTTCGCTCCGCGAAGCCTGCGGCCTGTTCGGGTTCGGATCGGCTGTCGATGTCCATGCCGTCGGTTACGACGATCAGGGCTCGTCTTCCGGGTTCGTTCTCGTACTGGACCAGGGAGAACAGGACGCCGTCGTTCAGGGCCGTGCCGCCGTTTGGTATCAGACGTTCCAGACGGGCTCTCAGCGTTCGTGTAGTGCCGGTGAGAGGCTGAAGGAGCCGGATGCTCTCGTCGAAGTCGACCAGGAAGGCTCGATCCTCGGCTGCCAGCGAGGTTTCGAGGAATGCTCCTGCCACCGATCTGAGCTGATTCCATACCGGCTTCATGCTCGCCGAGGAGTCGATCGCCATGCCCAGAAGGAGCGGCACTTCGCCGGCCTGCTGGACTTCTTCCGCCGCCTTTCGTTCTCCGTCCTCGATGATCCGGAAGTCGGCCGCGGTCAGTCCGCCGACCGGTGCGCCCTCGGCGTCGACCACGAGGACCTGGAGGTGGACGAGTTGAACGTCGATTTCGCCCTTGAACGTGACTCCCTCGAGGAGTTGGGCGTCTTCCAGTTCGCGGCCGTCCGCGAGCCTGGCGGTGACGCGGACGTAGTCCTGGGGCGACAGTTCATGGGTCGCTAGGTGTGCCCTGACCCTCTTGAAGCCGCCCTTGACGTCGTCCCGGGCAAGGTTGCCCACGGTCTCAACGAGTTGGTCGTTCCGGTAAAAGGAAACACGTTCCAGCGTGGCACCCTGCGGTACCGCGACACGGACCTCGACATCAACGGCGGCACCGTCGGATTCGCGCGGGGTGACGGCGCCGATGCGGACCCCGAAGGGCGGATCGACGCGATTCAGGACGATGCGATCCTCGCCCACGAAGGCGCCCCGGATGCTGTAGGCGCGTACCTCCAATACCTGCTCTCGCGGCGGCTGGGCGAGGTTGAGTTGCGTGCGAAAAGGAGGCTTGCGAACCCGCTTTTGTCTTCGGCCGTCGAGGAAGAACTCCACGCTGCCGATGGTCTGGTCGACGATCAGGGTTTCGACTTGGACGCGGCCGGTGATGAGTTCCCCGTGGCCGCGACGGGGGGGCACGATGCGTATCGCCGCCGGACGGGAGAAGCGGTTCGCGTCGCCTGCCGGAAAGTTCGCCATCGGCGGCGCGCCGCCGTGGCGCTGGTAGACGGTAAGAAACCTCAGGTTGGGGAACCTTTCGCTCTGGATCTCGATGACGCGGTGCAATTGACCGGCCTGCAGGTAGAAGGTCTCGATCAGGAGCCAGCCCGGTCTCACCGTCTCTATCTCGAGGACCCCCGGGAGAACGCTCGCACGGTGCCGGTTTCCGAACCGGTCGACGACTATCGAGCCATCCGCCGGGAACTCGACGACTTCGAACTCGGCATTCCGGAGGCGGACCTGGCCGTACTCGAGGCTGATGCGCAGGTGGCCAACGCGCCGGGCCAGGCTCGCCGACAGGGCGATCAACGGGGCGGACGTGCGGTTCGGGTCCCGCCAGAGGCTGGCCGTCTTCTGAATCGGGTCCTCGCTGGCTTCCTCGTTCCGGATCCACCCACCCTCGAGCGCTGCGATGAAGACCTTGGCGGTTCCAGCCTTCCCCGGAGCCGACACGGCCTTCGCCGGCTCGCCTTGCTGGCCGAGCGCCGGAAACGTGACGCACAGAAGAACTGGAACCAGGCAAGCCGGACCTGCGCGTCTGAACATCGGGGCCGTCTTCAACCGCTGCCCCTACTTGTTTCCCTGAAGCGGGAGCACGCTCTTCACCGTCAAGCCTTTCCGGAGGCTCCGGACCGCCGGCTCGATCCCTTCGCCGGCTGGCACGTTGCTGTAGTAGGTCAGTACGTGCTGGCGCCGGAGGTCCTCGTCGATTCGCTCGAACACCTGCTGCATTGCCTTTGCCAGCTCGGATGCAGGGAGGCCCGGGTGGATTCGAAACAGGCGGCCGCCGGTGCGCCTGCTGAGCTTCCGCACCAGGCCGCGACGCGGCTCCGCCCAGCCGACGGCGATGAAGTAGATGGGGATTCCGACCCGTTCAGCGAAGTCCGTGACCTGAGCCCTCTTCGTCCGGCTGTGCTGGTCGTCGCCGTCGGTCACGACGATCAGGGCGCGGCGGCCGGGTTCGCGGCGGAACTGGAGGAGCGAGAACAGGAGCCCGTCGTTGAGTGCCGTACCGCCTTCGGCAAGGAGGCGCTTGAGGCGGGCCGCCAGCAGGGAGCGGTCGCCTGTCGGCGGTTGCAGAAGCCGGACCGTGTCGTCGAAGTCCACCAGGAACGCTCGATCTTCGGCGTTGAGCGCCCCCGCCATGAACCTCCGGACAACGGTGTGCAACTGTTGCCAGACCCGTTGCATGCTCTCCGAGGAGTCAATCGCGATGCCAAGAACGAGAGGTACATCGTTGGAGACATGCAGGTTCTCGGCCGGGAGCGGCTCGCCGTTCTCGCGGACCTCGAAGTCCTCCGTTTGCAGATCGCTCAGTGGGTTGCCATCGCGGTCGACGGCGAGGATCTGGAGCTGGATCAGTTGGACGTCGATCTCGTTGCTCAGTTCGGCTCCTCGAGGAAGTTCGGCGTCCTCCAGTTTCCTTCCGTCCGCCAGCCGGGCTGCGACGCGGACGAAATCGCCCGGCGAGACGTCCTCGACCAGCGCGTCAACGTCAATCGCGCGCGCCCCGTCGTGAGGCTCCCTCCAGTTCGGGCGGTCGAACGCGGCGATCCGCTGTTCGCCGCGGAAGAAGTCGACGACCGCCAGGGCGGCCTCCCGGGGCACGAAGATACGGGCCGTGACGCGAAAGGCTGAAGCGCTCTCTTCGGCCAGAGGACGTACGTCCGTGATGCGGACCGCGAAGGGCAGGTCCACCTCGTTCAGCACGACCCGGTCGGAGCCGAAGTAGCTACGCCCATCGCGGTAGCCGCGGACTTCAAGCGCCTCCTCGCGCGGCGGATCGCTGAGCCGGATCAGGGCGCTGAACGGCGGTTTCCTGGACTGGTTCACCAGCCTCCCGTCGAGCAGGAAGTCGACCCTGTCGATCAGTGGATCGATGACCAGCGCCTGGACCTCGACCGGGCCGCGCAGGAACTCGCGATGCTTGCTTCGCGGCGGCACGATGCGGACTGCCGCCAGCCTGGAAGAGGTGGCCTGCTCGGCTCCGGTCGCGCTCGCCAGTGGCGGCTTGCCCTCGGCGTAGTCGTAGACGGTGCGGACGTTCAGGTCGACGGCCGTCAGATTCTGCGACTCGGTGACCTGGACGAGTCGGTCACCGGACCGAACGTACGTTTCTCGCCAGAGCCACACCCAGTCCCCGCCTTCGGTAACGACTTCCAGTGCAGCTCCGGCAAGGTAGGCGCTGGTCCTGTTGCCGCGGCTGTCCACGCGCGCCCTGCCGTCGATCGGGACACGGAGGATCTCTCCCGCCGCGTTCTGAATCGTGACCTGCCCGCCTTCCGCCCGGATGTGGAGGCCGCGACGTTGGACGGAGATGGACTCCGCAAAGTCCCGCAGCGGCTCCGGAGTGTCAATGAGTGTCCCGAACACGGCGGCGAGGCGCTCGGTTGGGTCTTCGCTGAGCTGGCGATTGCGCACCCAGGCGCCCTCGAAGGCGGCGATGGACACCGCATCGGCGTCGGCGCTGGACGCGTCCCGGGCCGACCCTGCCTGGGAATGAACGGCCTTCTCGGGTGCCGTCCATGCAGCGATCGCCAGCAGAGCCGTGCCTAGAACTGTTTGTGGACGCATCGGTGGCACCGGACTGTATTCTCTGACACTTCCCATGAAGACATACATCCTGCGTCGGTTGCTGGCGATGGTGCCGACGCTGTTCTTCGCCAGCCTGATCGTCTTCGTGTCGATGCGGGTGATTCCGGGCGACGTGATCGACCTGATGCTGGCGCAGAACGACGTCTCGACCAGCCTCGACCGGGAAGCGCTGGAGGCGGAGATGGGTCTCGACCAGCCGATGGTTTCCCAGTACGTGCGCTGGGCGGGCAACGCGCTGAGCGGCGACCTGGGCCAGTCGCTCTGGCGGAGCACGCCGGTGCTGGAGCAGATTCTGGAACGGCTGCCGGTGACGTTCGAGCTGGGATTGCTGGCACTGGTCATCGCGCTGTCCGTTGCGGTGCCGGTCGGCATCCTCTCGGCGACACGCCAGGACTCGGCGCTCGACTACACAGCGCGGTCGTTCTCCCTCCTGATGCTGGCGATTCCCGGCTTCTGGCTCGGCACCCTGGTCATGGTTTTCCCATCGGTGTGGTGGCGCTGGGCGCCGGAACTCGAGTACACGCCGTTCTTCGTCGATCCGATCGCGAACGTCACGCACCTCATCGTCCCGGCGATGCTGCTCGGCCTCTCCTTGTCCGCGGTGACGATGCGGATGACCCGGACGATGATGCTGGAGGTGATGCGCCAGGACTACGTGCGCACGGCCCGTGCCAAGGGGCTTCGGGAGCGGGCGGTCGTCGTCCGGCACGCGCTCAAGAACGGATTGATCCCGGTCGTCACCCTGATCGGGCTTCAGGCGCCGTTGCTGATCGGCGGCGCCGTCGTGATGGAGCAGATCTTCGTCATTCCCGGTATGGGGCTGTTGCTGCTCGAGGGCGTCTACGAGCGGGATTACCCGGTGATCTCCGGCGTCTTCCTGGTTGTCGGCGTCGCTGTGCTGCTGATCAACCTGCTCGTCGATCTGAGCTACGGCTGGCTCGACCCCAAGGTGCGCTACGGATGAGCATGTCGTGACCACCGTCGCCGCAGCCGCTCCGGACGCCATGCCGGCACGCGACCAACCGCGCTGGTGGCGCTTCACGGTCCGCCTGTTCCGGACCAAGCCGCTGGGTGCGGCGGGCGCGGTGGTCTTCGCGATCTTCCTGTTTTCCGGCATCTTCGCCGGCGTGCTCGCGCCGTATGGCATCAACGAGACCGACCTGGCGCATCGCCTCGAGCCGCCGTCGCGCCAGTTCCTGCTCGGCACGGACCACCTGGGCCGCGACCTGTTCTCGCGGGTCCTGATGGGCGCCCGTCTGTCGATGATCGTGGGTTTCTGCGCGGCCGCCCTGGCTACCGTGGTGTCGATCGTGATCGGCGTGCTCTCGGGCTACCTCGGCGGCTGGTTCGACATGCTCAGCCAGCGCCTGGTCGACGCCTGGATGACGTTCCCCGACCTAGTGCTCCTGATCGTGATCGTGTCGGTGGTCGGCCCGGGAATCACCCAGATCGTGATCATCCTGGGTCTGCTCTACGGCATCGCCGGATCCCGCATCGTGCGCGGCGCGGTGACCTCGGTCCGTGAGCACGTCTACACCCACGCCGCGCAGTCGGTCGGCGCCGGGACGTTCCACATTCTGCGCCGGCACATCCTCCCCAACGTGATGCCGGTCGTCATCGTCCTGTTCACGACCCGCGTCGGCGCCGTCATCCTGTCGGAGGCGGCGCTTTCGTTTCTGGGCCTCGGCGTGCCGCCGCCGGCGCCGACGTGGGGCGGCATGCTCTCCGGCGACGGCCGCACCTACCTGTACCTGGGTCCGTGGCTGGCGCTGGCGCCTGGTATCTGCCTGACCGTCGTCGTCTACGCCGCGAACGTCTTCGGTGACGCGCTGCGGGACCTCCTGGATCCACGGATGAGAGGAACCTGACGTCATGCGAGAACGCCTTTGCCTGGTCTGTCCGGTGGCCCTGACCCTCCTCCTCGGAGCGTGCGCCGACGCGCCCCCCGCCCGTTCCCCTTCGTCTGCCGGCGGTACCGACATGGGCGCCGACCTCTCTTTTGAACCCGGACCGGCACCGGTGGAGCCGCCCCGCTACGGCGGCGAGCTGAACGTCGGCACGGTCTACGTCACCCTGTCGGCGCTGTCCTGGGACACGGCGGACTGGAACTGGAAGCAGAACCACGACACGGGGATGCTCTACGAGCAGCTCTTCGTCGCCGATCTCGACCAGGCGGCCGTCCGGGGCGGCGATCAGCGCTTCGTCTCCGAGGCGTACATGTCCCCGGAGACGATCCGCGGCGAAGTGGCCGCGAGCTGGGAATGGGAAGACCCGCTGACCCTGGTCATCGAGGTTCGGCGCGGCATGATGTTCCCGGCCAAGCCCGCGGTGATGGGGGCGCGGGAGCTCGACGCCCACGACGTCGTGTTCAGCTACGAGCGCCTGCGCGACAGCCCGAAGGCGATCCCGACCTACTTCGACCACATCGACCGCGTCGCGGCCAGGGACGACCACACGGTGGTCTTCGAGTTCGGCGAGTTCAACGCCGAGTGGGACTACCGCTTCGGCTACGGCTACTTCTCGGGCATCGTGCCCCGGGAACTTGCCGACGTCGACCCCAAGGACTGGCGGAACGTTACCGGCACCGGCCCGTTCTCGCTGGAGCGGTTTATCCCCGGCAACTCGCAGACCTACGTCCGCAGGCCGGACTACTGGGACCGGACCACCATCGGCGGCCAGACCTACGAGATCCCCTTCATCGACAAGCTCACCTACCGCACGATCAAGGACGAGGCGACCTACCTGACCGCCATTCGCACGGGCAAGCTGGACATCCTCGAGTACATCCGCTGGATCGCCGTCGACCACCTGAAGAAGACGACCCCCGAGCTGCGCTGGTCGCGCTGGCTGTCGACGGGCGGCACCTTCATGGTCATGCGGGTCGACCAGGAGCCGTTCGACGATGTGAGAGTGCGGCGTGCGATTAACCTCGCGGTGAACCAGCGGGAGATCGTCGAGCTGTTCTTCGGCGGCAACGCGGAGCTGTTCGCCTACCCTCAGCATCCCTCGTGGGAGGGGTACTTCGAGCCGCTCGGGGCGATGCCGCCGTCCGTGCAGGAACTCTTCGAGTACAAGCCCGAGAAGGCGCGCCGCCTGCTGGCCGAGGCGGGTTACCCCGACGGCTTCACCTTCAGGATGCAGGTGTCGGCCAACAACGCGATGCGGATGGAGCTGGCGCCGCTGCTCGCAAGCTACCTGGACCGCATCGGCGTGACGATCGAGATCGAGGTCGTGGAGTACGCGGCCTACCTGTCGATGATGACCACCCGCACCCACGGTCCCGGCTACCTGATGGCCAGCGGCCACGTGAACCCGACGACCACGCTCCGCAAGAACTTCGTCACCGGCCAGACCTGGAATCCGTCGATGTGGTCGGATCCCCAACTCGACCGCCGCATCCACGAGATGTTCCTGACCCGGGACGAGGCCGAGCGGCAGCGGATCGTCAAGCAGATCACGAGGGAGATGCTGGACGAGGCGCCCTACCTCTGGCTGCCCGTGCCGTACATCTACACGGCCTGGTGGCCGTGGGTGAAGAACTACGGCGGCGAGCTGCGGGCCGGTGCGGTGCGCCCGGGCCCGATCTACGCGCGGCTCTGGATCGACCAGGAGATGAAGCGGGAGATGGGCTTCTGAGCGCCGTGGCGGAGCCGCTGCTGCGGGTCGAGAACCTGGACGTCGCCTTCCGCTCCGGCTTCGGCGAGCGGCCGCCGGTGCGTGCGGTGAACTCGGTCTCCTTCGAGGTCGCTGCCGGCGAAACGTTGGCGATCGTAGGGGAGAGCGGTTCCGGGAAGAGCGTCACCGCGCTCTCGATCCTGCGCCTGATCCCGGAACCGGGGCGGATCGAGAATGGCCGGATCCTGTTCGAGGGCCGCGACCTGCTGGCTCTCGACGAGACGGGTATCAGGGGGGTGCGGGGCAACCGGATCGCCATGATCTTCCAGGAGCCGATGTCCTCGCTCAATCCGGTGCTCACGATCGGCGGCCAGGTTGCCGAGCCGTTGCGCCTGCACCGCAGGCTCAAACGGCGCGAGGCTCTCGAGCAGGCGGTGGACCTGCTCAGGTCGGTGGCGATTCCGGACGCGGAGAAGCGGCTCGGCGACTACCCGCACCAGTTCTCGGGCGGCATGCGCCAGCGGGTGATGATCGCGATGGCCCTCGCGTGCCATCCGCGCCTCCTGATCGCCGACGAACCAACCACCGCGCTCGACGTCACGGTTCAGGCGCAGATCCTCGAGTTGCTCAAGGAACGCACTCGGGAGACCGACTCGGCGCTCATCCTGATCACGCACGATCTCGGCGTGGTCGCTCGTTACGCAGACCGGGTGGCGGTCATGTACGGCGGCCGGATCGTCGAGAGCGGACCGGCGGCGGCCCTCTACGCGGATCCGCGGCATCCCTACACTCAGGGACTCCTGCGCTCGGTGCCCAGGCTCGAGGGCGACACCGGCGGCCGTCTCGAGTCGATCGAAGGCCAGCCGCCGGACCTTTCGGCGCTGCCCGCGGGCTGCGCCTTCGAGCCGCGCTGCCCCAACGCTCATGAGCGCTGCCTGGAGGCGCCGCCGCCGCTCGTCGCGCATGGTGCCGCCCGGGCCTGGGCCTGCTACCGAGCCGAAGAGGAGCCAGCGGCCTGATGTTGCTACGGGTCGAGGACCTGAAGGTCCACTTTCCCGTGATGGAGGGCGTGCTCATGCGACGACGCGTCGGCTCCGTCAAGGCGGTCGACGGCGTGTCGTTCGAACTCCGGCGCGGCGAGACGTTCGGTCTGGTGGGGGAGAGCGGCTGCGGCAAGTCGACGACCGCCCTCGCGATCCTCCGCATGCTCGAACCGACCGCCGGCCGGATCGTGTTCGGTGGCGAGGACGTGACCGCCCACAGCCAGAAGCAGTTGCGGGGCGTCAGACGGCGGATGCAGATGGTCTTTCAGGACCCGTTCGGCTCGCTCAACCCGCGCATGCGGGTGGGAGAGATCGTCGGCGAGCCGCTCAAGGTCCACGGCCTGGCCGGCGATCGCCGGCGCTATCACGCGCGGGTGGCGGAGCTGCTCAACCTGGTCGGTCTGTTGCCGGCGATGGCGAACCGCTACCCGCACCAGTTTTCGGGCGGGCAGCGACAGCGCATCGGCATCGCCCGCGCCCTTGCGCTCGAGCCCGATCTCGTGATCTGCGACGAAGCGGTGTCGGCGCTCGACGTCTCGATCCAGGCGCAGGTGCTCAATCTCCTGATGGACCTGCAGGAGCAGCTCGGCCTGACCTATCTCTTCATCGCCCACGACCTGTCGGTCGTGCGCCACATCAGCGACCGGATCGGCGTGATGTACCTAGGGCGGATCGTCGAGATCACGACCCGGGACGAACTGTTCGAGCGGCCTCGCCACCCGTACACGGAGGCGCTGCTCGCGTCCGTGCCGACGCCGGATCCCGTGATCGAAGCGGCGCGACCGCACCGGCTGATCGCCGGAGAGGTGCCGAGCGTCCGCAAGCCGCCTCCGGGCTGCGCCTTCCACCCGCGCTGCCCGAAGGTGCTCGACCACTGCAATAGCGTTGAACCACGGCTCGAAGCGTTTGGCCCGGCGCGGGTCGCCTGCCACCTGTACGCCGATGCGTCGGCGTCCCCGGCGGCGCCGGTCAGACCGGGGGCGCTGGCGACTTGACCGTTTCGCCCGGAACCCGACGGAAGTTCTACGGCTGGCCGATGGTCGCCGTGGGTTTCGTCACCTACGGCCTGGGCATCGCTCCGGCGTACTACGGCCTGGGCATCTTCGCGTCTTCGTTGATCGACGATCTGGGCTTGACCCGCCAGCAGATCGGCGAGATGTTTGGGGCGTTCACGTTCACGTACGGTCTCGTCAGTCCGGTCGCGGCGACGGTCATCCGCCGCTGGGGCATCCGGGCCACGGTGACGGCTGGCGCGCTCTGCGCCGCCAGCGGCTTCTGGCTGGTGAGCGAAGCCTCGAGCGCGACCGAGCTCTACGTCGGTTACTCGCTCGTCGGCGGTGTCGGGATCGGTTTCTCGACTCTCCTTCCCGCCCAGTCGATGCCGGTCTTCTGGTTCCGCAGGTACCGGGCGCGGGCGACGGCGATCATCCTGACGGGCGCCGCGGTCGTCGGCTTTCTGTGGCAGCCATCGGCCGGGCTCGTGCTCGAGGCGTGGGACTGGCGCGTCGGCTGGCGGATCGTCGCCGGGATCTCCCTCTTCGTCGCGGCGATCGCGGTGCTCTTCATCCGGAACAAGCCGAGCGACATCGGTCAGCGTCGTGACGGCCTGCCGCCGGCCGAGGCCGAGGATCCGACCCCGGCCGGGCCGGGCCGCCGGGCGCCGAAGGGCGCCCTGATGTGGGCTCTGCGCACGCCCCAGTTCTGGATCGCCACCTTCGCGACGGCGGCGAACACCGTGCCGTGGCGGGTCGTGTCCGCCCACGGCGGTATTCACCTGGAAGACCTCGGATTCACGACGCTCGCCGCGTCGGCCATCCTGGGCGTGCGGGTGGGCGCCAGCCTCTTCGGTCGGCTGACCGGCTCGCTGGGCGACTTCATGTCGCCGATGCGGCTCCTCGCGCTGGCCCTGCTGGTCAACGCGGTCGCCCTGTCGGTCTTCGTCTCGGCGGACTCCGCGGTCGTGGCGTATCCCTGCGTCTTCGCGATCGGCGTGGCCTACGGCACCGCCTACACGAGCGAAGTGGTCGTGTTCGGCCTGTTCTTCGGACGGGCGGCGTTCGTCGGCTCGACCGGCGTCCGGCTCTTCCTGATCGGCGTCATCGGCGCCATCGGACCGGTCCTGGCCGGCGCGGCGGCGGATCGAACGGGTTCCTATGCCGGCACGCTCTGGACCCTCGCCGCCCTGGCCGTCCTGGGCGCGGCGTCGATCTGGTTCTGCCGACCGCCGGACCGGTCCGTGCTGACGGAGGAGCCGAAGGCGGAGCGGTAGACTGCAGAGACACGGTAAGGAGGAGACTCGCATGGGCAAGCGGAAGGCGCCGATCGCAGCGTTCGCCATCGTCGTGCTGGCCGGGACGCCCCTCGCCGCGCAGCAGGGCGCACCGGAGCTGGAGCGCACGCCCTGGGGAGCGCCCGACCTGCGCGGGATCTGGGACTTCCGGACGATCACGCCGCTCGAGCGGCCGGAGGAGCTCGGCAAGCAGGAGCGGTTCGGCAGCGCGGAGGCGGCCGCCGAGTTCGAGCAGCGGACGCTGGCCCGGCGGAACAAGGACCGCCGCACGTCCGACGGCCTTTCGGCCCAGGCCGACGTGGCGAACGCTTACAACCAGTTCTGGTGGGACTACGGCGAAAAGCTGACCGAGGACCGGCGGACGTCGCTCATCGTCGATCCTCCCGACGGCCGGATTCCCGAGCTGACCGACGCGGCGCAGCAACGGGTCGCGCAGCGCCTCGCGGCGCGTCGACGGCCGGCGCACGGCCCGGAGGACCGGGGCGTCGCCGAGCGGTGCATCCTGGGCTTCAACGCCGGACCGCCGATGAGCCCTAGCGCCTACAACAACAACGTCCAGATCTTCCAGACCGAGGACACGGTCGTCCTGCTGGTCGAAATGGTCCACGACTCGCGGGTCGTGCCGCTCGACGGGCGGCCGACCCTGCCGGAGGACGTGCGGCAGTGGCGGGGCGACTCGCGGGGGCACTGGGAGGGCGACACCCTGGTCGTCGTGACGACGAACTTCACCGACCAGACGAGTTTCCGGGGTTCGGGCCCGAACATGCGCCTGACCGAGAGGTTCACCCGGGTCGGGGAGGACCGGCTCGTCTACGAGTACACGATCGACGATCCGGAGTCTTTCGCGGGTCCCTGGACAGCGGTCATTCCGATGAGCAGGAATCCGTTGCCCATGTTTGAGTACGCCTGCCACGAGGGAAACTACGGCATGCTGAACTTGCTGCGCGGCGCCCGGGCGGAGGACGCGGAAGCTGAGGCGGCCGCCAGGGCGGAGACCTCGGGCGGTTGAGCCCGGCCGCCGCTTCGGGCGCGTTGCCTTGACGATCGCTACCGTCGGCCTGCTCCATCCGGGAGCGATGGGCGTCACCGTCGGCGCGGCAGTGCGCGAGTCCGTCCGGGTCGTGTGGGCGTCCGGGGGACGGAGCCGGGAGACGCGTGCCCGCGCCGCGGGCGCCGGTTTCGAGGAACTGGGCACGCTCGAAGCCGTGACCGCGGCGGCCGACGCCGTGCTCTCTATCTGCCCTCCCCACGGTGCCCTCACGCTTGCCGAGGCCGTCGCCGCGACCGGTTTCGACGGCGTCTATCTCGATGCGAACGCGGTGTCGCCCGCCACGGCGCTCGAGATCGCGGGCGCCGCGGCGGCGGGCGGAGCGCGGTTCGTGGACGGTGGCATCGTCGGGCCGCCGGCGGTCCGGCGGGGAACCACGCGGCTCTACCTCTCTGGAGACGCCGCGGCGGAACTGGCGGCTCTGTTCGAGGACTCGACCCTCGAGGCGATCGATCTCGACGCGGATGCCGGTGCCGCCTCGGCGCTCAAGATGTGCTACGCCGGCTTCACGAAGGGCAGCGCGGCGCTGCTGCTTTCGCTACGGGCCGCTGCCACTGCCTACGGCGTCGAGGACGGCCTGCTCGGGGAATGGGCCAGATCGCAACCGGGTCTGGAGAAGAGGAGCGTGCGCGCGGCGGCCACGGCGGCTCCGAAGGCATGGCGCTTCGCCGGCGAGATGGAGGAGATCGCCTCGACCCTGGAGGCGGCGGGGTTGCCGGATGGGTTCCACCGGGCCGCGGCGGAGGCCTACGTGCGGCTCGCCGGGTTCCGTGGCGAGCCGGAGGGTGTGGCGGTCGAGGAGGTCGTCGCGGCCTTGCTGGACGGCAATCAGAGTTGAGCCGGCCTTCGGCCGGCGCGCTCTTCCGGCCGCCTACGGCGGCAGCGGGTCAGAAGACCCGCGCACCCAGCCAGAAAGAAAAAAGGGCGGCCCCGGAGGGCCGCCCTGGGTGCATTGCCGGTAGCCGGCTTGCCTACATCATGCCGCCCATGCCGCCCATGTCGGGAGCGGGCGGGGCGTCCGGCTTCTCTTCCTTGATCTCGGAGACGAGAGCCTCCGTCGTCAGCATGAGGCCGGCGATCGACGCGGCGTTCTGCAGCGCCGTCGTGGTGACCTTGGCCGGGTCGATGACGCCGGCGGCGAGCAGGTCCTCCATGCCGTTCGTCGCGGCGTTGTAGCCGGTCGAGCCGGTCTCCGCCTTCGCGTCGCGGACGATGACCGAGCCCTCGACACCGGCGTTCTCGGCGATCTGCCGGGTCGGCTCCTCGAGCGCGCGCTTGACGATGTCGACGCCGACGCCCAGGTCGCCGTCCTCAGAGAGGCCGGCGACGGCGTCGATTGCCCGCAGCAGGGCCACGCCGCCACCCGGGACGACGCCTTCCTCGACGGCGGCCTTGGTCGCGTGCATCGCGTCCTCGACCCGCGCCTTCTTCTCCTTCATCTCGGTCTCGGTCGCGGCGCCCACCCGGATCACGGCGACGCCGCCGACCAGCTTCGCGAGCCGCTCCTGGAGCTTCTCGCGGTCGTAGTCGGAAGTCGTCTCCTCGATCTGGTTGCGGATCTGCTTGACCCGGCCGTGGATTGCCTCCTGGCGGCCCGTGTCCCCGGACTCGGTGACGATCGTCGTGTCGTCCTTGGAGAGAACGACCTTCTTCGCCTCGCCGAGATCCTGCCACTGGACGTTCTCGAGCTTGATGCCGAGGTCCTCGGTGATCACACGGCCGCCCGTGAGGATCGCGATGTCCTCGAGCATCGCCTTGCGGCGATCGCCGAAGCCCGGCGCCTTGACCGCGGCCGCCTGCAGCGTGCCGCGCAGCTTGTTGACGACCAGGGTGGCCAGGGCCTCGCCCTCGACGTCCTCGGCGATGATCAGCATGGGCTTGCCCTGCTTGGCGACCTGCTCGAGGACCGGAAGCAGGTCCTTCATCGAGCTGATCTTCTTCTCGTGGAGGAGCACGACGCAATTCTCGATCACGCACTCCATGCGGTCGGCGTCGCTGACGAAGTAGGGAGACAGGTAGCCGCGGTCGAACTGCATGCCCTCGACCACCTCGAGCTCGGTCTGCAGGCCCTTGGCCTCCTCGACCGTGATCACGCCGTCATTGCCGACCTTGGCCATCGCCTCGGCGATGATCTGGCCGATCTCGGCATCGTTGTTGGCGGAGATGGTGCCGACGTTGGCGATCTCCTCGTTGTCCTTCACGTCGGTCGCGAGGGCGCGGATGGCGTCGACCGCGGCGCCGACCGCCAGGTCGATGCCGCGCTTCAGCTCCATCGGATTGGCGCCGGCGGTCACGTTCTTCGCGCCCTCACGCAGGATCGCCTGCGCCAGGACGGTGGCGGTCGTCGTGCCGTCACCGGCCACGTCGGAGGTCTTCGAGGCCACCTCGCGCACCATCTGGGCGCCCATGTTCTCGAGGCCGTCCTTCAGTTCGACCTCCTTGGCGACGGTGACGCCGTCCTTGGTGATCGTGGGGGAGCCGAACGACTTCTCGAGGACGACGTTGCGGCCCTTGGGGCCGAGCGTCACCTTGACCGCGTCGGCGAGCTTGTTGACTCCGCGCAGGACCGCGCCGCGCGCGTCCTCGGAGTAGACGATCTGCTTTGCCATGAATCTGCTCTCCAGTTCCGGCCTAGCCCACGACCGCGAGGATCTCGTCCTCGCGCAGGATGACCATGTCTTCGTCGTCGATCTTGATGTCGCTGCCGGAGTACTTGCCGATCAGCACCCGGTCGCCGACGCTCACGTCGAGCGCGGAACGCTCACCGTTCTCCTGCAGCTTGCCGGGGCCGACGGCGACGACCTCGGCCTCCTGCGGCTTCTCCTTCGCAGCGTCCGGGATGATGATGCCTCCCCGGACCTGTTCCTCCTCTTCGAGCCTCTTGACGAGCACCCGGTCATGAAGCGGACGTACACTCACCAGCGATCTCCTCCTGTTGGATTGGTGTCGGTGGATGTGGGGTCTTCGTGGTCGGGACGGAGAGCCTGTTAGCACTCGGCCCGAGCGAGTGCTAACAATAGAAACACCGCGGCCCGAATGTCAACAGTCCATGACATGGCTGCGCGGCCCCGGCTCGCGGGGCAGGCGGTAGAGTCTGCCGGTCCCGCTGACGCGGTCTCCGGTGCAGGGGACCGGAAAGGAGACTCGCCTGTGATCTGGCCTCAACGAAGAAACGGCGACGCGCCGGCGGTGCGGATCGGTCTGCTCGCTGCCCTGGCGGCGGCGTTCATCTGGCCCGCCCCTGGCGTGGCCCAAAGCGCACCGACGGCCGCCGCCGTGCCGGTCGAGGAGTTCGAACTCGACAACGGCATGCGCTTCCTGCTCGTGAGCCGCCCGGAGTTGACGACGGTGGCGGCGGCGTGGGTGGCTCATGTCGGTTCCGCCGACGAGCGGCCGGGGATCACCGGCCTGGCCCACTTTTTCGAGCACATGATGTTCAAGGGTACGCACACGATCGGCACGAAGGACATTGAGCGCGACCTCGAGATCATCGCGGAGCAGGAGGCGGTGCAGGAGAAGATCCGCGCCGAACTACGTGAGCAGCGGCGCCGCTACCGGCTCGGCGAGATCGAGGATCCGTACGATCCCGCCCACCGCACCGACACCCTGAACGCGCTGCGCGCCGAGTTCCAGGAGCTCGTGGAGGAGCAGCGGGAGCTCATGGTCAAGGACGAACTGGACAAGGTCTACACCGACGGCGGCGGCACGAGCCTGAACGCCTTCACCAGCAACGACTTCACGGTCTACATCAACCAGTTGCCGGCGAATCGCCTGGAACTCTGGTTCTGGCTCGAGTCGGATCGCCTGCTGAATCCGGTGTTCCGCGAGTTCTACGCCGAGCGGGACGTCGTCTACGAAGAGCGGCGTCTGCGCACCGAGTCGACGCCGACCGGACGTTACGACGAGCAGGCGGACGCCATGTTCTGGCAGTCCCATCCGTACAGTTGGCCGGTCATCGGCTGGGCCTCGGACCTGGAGGTGATCAGCAAGTCCCAGGCCGACGAGTTCTTCGCCACCTACTACGCACCGAACAACCTGAGCGCCGTGCTGGTCGGCAACTTCGATCCGGCCGAGGTGCGGGAACTGGCGGAGCGCTACTTCGGCCGCCTCGCGCCGGCCGAGCGGCAGGCGCCCGATGTTGTCACTCTCGAGGCCGAGCAACTGGCCGAGAAGCGGATGACTGCCGAGTGCGACTGCCAGCCCCAGCTCCAGGTGCGCTACCACGCGGTGCCGTTCGGCCACGGCGACGGCTACGCCCTCGATGTCGTTGCGGGTGTGCTGAACGGCCGCACCGGGCGTCTCTACGAGCAGATCGTGGAGGGCGCGGAGCTGGCGTCCAGCGCCAGCGCCTTCTACGAGGCGCGGAAGTACGCCGGCGTCTTCAATCTGCGCGCCGAGACGAAGGGTGATGCCACCCCCGAGCAGCTCCTGGCCGCCTGGGACGGGATCGTCGCGGAACTGATCGCCGAGCCGGTGCCGGAGGACGAACTGGCCAAGGTGAAGAACCGGGTGTCCGCCGACACCTACCGCCAGCTCCGGGATCCGTTCTTCCTGATGATTCAACTGGCGATCATGGACGCTCTGGGCGACTGGCGCTACCTGAACACCGTCGCGGAGCGGACGAACGAGGTCACAGCGGAGGACGTGCAGCGCGTGGCGGCGAAGTACTTCGAGCCTTCCAAGCGTCTCGTCAGCCTGTACTACCGCAAGGAGGGGACCGAAGCGACCGAGACGCCGGCCGAACTCGAGGCCCTGCCGCCGGAGATGCGGACGGCTCTCATGTCCCAGGCCGAGGCGATCGCCCAGATCGAGGATCCGGCCCAACTCGAGATGGTCCTCCAGCAGATGGAGGCCCAGTCGGCTCAGGTGCCGGAAGAGATGCGCCCGGCGCTCGACTGGATGCGCGGCGTGATCGAGGGGCGGCTGGCCGAGCTGCAGGAAGATGAAGGAGGTGAGCAGTGAGCGGACGCGTGCTTGTGAGGGTTCTGGTTCTCTTCGCTCTCTGCCTTGGCCTGGCGCCGCCTGCCGCCGCCCAGGGCAGCGCCGAGATCGTCGCGCACCCGAGCGAGCTGACCTACGGTCCGCTGGACTTTGAGCTGCCGGACGCGGACGGTTTTCGCCGCGAGCTGGCGGGGGGCGTTCCCGCCTACCTGGTGCCGGACCGTTCGCTGCCACTGGTCGACATCACGGTGCGGTTTCGCATCGGCTCCTGGCTGGAGCCGGTCGAGCAGACGGGCCTCGCCTCCCTGACCGGCGAACTGATGCGGACGGGCGGCGCCGGCGAACTGGAGGCGAAGGCCTTCGACGAGGCGGTGGAGGCGGTTGCCGGCAACTTCTCGGCGTTCATCGGCAGCACCAGCGCCGGGATGTCGATGAACTGCCTGACGACGGTGCTCGACGAGTGCCTCGACCTGTTCTTCTCCATGCTCACCGAGCCCCGCTTCGACGGCGACCGGCTGGACCTGGCGAAGGAGAACGAGCTGGAGGATCTCAAGCAGCGCAATGACGATCCGGTCTCTGTCGCGGGCCGGGAGGGCCAATGGCTGCTCTACGGGCGGGACCACGTGGAATCGCGATTCGTCACCGCGGCGTCGCTGGACGCGGTAGCTCGCGACGACCTGGTGGCGTTTCACCGGCGCTACGTCCATCCCGGCCACATGGTCATAGCAGGAGCCGGCGACTTCGACAGCGACGAACTCGCGGCCAAACTCTCGGCACTGCTCGAGCGCTTCCAGGAAGAGGGCCGCGAACAGGCGCCCTGGCCGCCCCAGGCGGCGGCGTACGAGCCCGCGCCCGGCGTCTACGTGGCCCAGCAGGAGATTCCGCAGGGGCGCGTGCAGATCGGCCACCGCACCTTCCAGCGCGAGGACTGGGGCCATCCCGACCACTTCGCGCTGTCGATGATGGACGGGGTGCTCGGCAACGGCGGCTTCACCACCCGGCTGATGAAGCGGATCCGCTCGGACGAGGGGCTGGCCTACGGCGCCTACTCCAACTTCGGCATCGGCAGCTACTGGCCGGGCAACCTGGGCATCACCTTCCAGTCGAAGAGCGA
The DNA here is from genome assembly GCA_011525365.1 of Acidobacteriota bacterium. Taxonomy (GTDB): domain Bacteria; phylum Acidobacteriota; class Thermoanaerobaculia; order Multivoradales; family Multivoraceae; genus Multivorans. The sequence continues at coordinate 2,400,193 of WTGQ01000002.1, read as the reverse complement.
GACGGTCGCCTTCGCGGCGAAGATCGCGCTCGAGGAAGTCGACCGGATGCGAACGGAACTCGTCCCCGACGACGAACTCCAGACGATCAAGGCGGCGGCGATCGAGACCTTCCCGAGCAACTTCGAGTCGGCGGCGGCCATCGCTTCCATCTACGCGCAGGACGAGTTCCTGGGCCGCCCCCACGACTACTGGCGGACCTATCGCGCGAACGTCGAGGCGGTGACGCCTGAAGACGTCAAGCGCGTGGCCGAACGGCATCTCCTGCCCGACAGGCTGGTCATGCTGATCGTCGGCGACTGGGAGGAGATCGAGCCCGGCGACGCCGACGGCCGCGCCACGATGGCCGAGGTGGCAGGGAAGATCGGCGGCGGGGTCACCATGCTGCCGGAACGGGATCCCGTGAGTCTGGAAACGGTGGGCCAGTGAAGCCTGGCGCAGCGGCCGGGGCGGCCTGAGCCCGATGCTGGCCTCGCTCGAGCGGTTCCTGGAAACTGCCGTCGGCTACGCCTGGGGCATGCCCCTGGTCGTCCTCCTGATCGGCTCGGGCGCCTTTTTCTGTCTCTACGTGCGGCTGCGGCCGCTGCTCCACATGGGGCATGCCACCGCGGTGACGCTCGGGAAGTACGACTCGCCCGACGATCCGGGGCACATCAGCCACTTCCAGGCCCTGTCGACGGCGCTGGCGGCCACGATCGGGGTCGGCAACATCGGCGGTGTCGCGATCGCGGTCACCCAGGGCGGCGCCGGCGCGGTGTTCTGGATGTGGGTGGCGGCCGTCGTCGGCATGGGCACCAAGTTCTTCTCCTGCACGCTTTCCCAGATCTACCGCGGCCGGGACGAACGTGGCGCGCTCCTCGGCGGCACGATGTACACGATCGAACTAGGTCTCGGGAAGAAGTTCCGGCCGCTGGCGATCATGTTCTGCTCCTTCGGCCTGTTCGGCTGCCTGCCGATGTTCCAGAGCAACCAGGTGGCGGAACTTCTGAACGCCCAGTTCGGGGTCGATCCGATCCTGACCGGCGTGGGCTGCGTGGCCCTGGTGGCGCTGGTGGCGTTCGGCGGCGTCGAACGGATCGGCGCGGTGACGGGACGGTTCGTGCCCGTCATGTGTGTCCTGTACCTGGGCATGGCGCTCTGCGTCCTCTTCGTGCGCTCGGATGTCGCCGTGGAGGTGTTCGGCCGCATCTTCCGCGAGGCCTTCACCGGCACCGCCGCGGCGGGAGGCGCGATGGGCATCGGCTTCCAGCAGGCGATGATGATCGGTGTCCGGCGGGCTGCCTTCTCGAACGAGGCGGGTCTCGGCACGGCGCCGCTTGCCCACGGCGCGGCGAGGACGAACGAACCCGTGCGCGAGGGCCTGGTGGCGATGCTCGGTCCCTTCATCGACACGATCGTCGTCTGCTCCCTCACGGCCTTCGTCATCCTCTCCAGCGGACTCGAAACCGTCGGCGACATCACCGGCGTGTCGCTGACCGCGGACGCGGTCCAGAGCGCCCTGGGTGCCCCGGGTCGCGCCCTGCTGGTGCTGATCGTGATGATGTTCGCGATCTCCACGATGGTCAGCTACTCGTACTACGGCAAGCGCTGTTTCGCCTACCTGTTCGGCGCCAAGCGGGACGGGCTCTACACCTGGTTCTACCTCCTGGGCATCTTCGTCGGAGCCTGGTGGAGCGCCAGCATGGTGATCAACATGATCGACACCGCCCTGGCCATGATGGCGGTGCCGAACCTGATCGCGACGCTGCTCCTGGCGCCGAAGGTGAAGGCGGCGGCGACCGACTACTTCAACCGGCTGCGGGCGGAGCGAAGGGGTTCTTGAGCGCCCCGGCGGGCGGCGCCATGGAACGAGCGGCGGTCGCCGTTGCGTTCTGCCTGGCGTTTGCCGTCGCTCCGGCGCAGGCGATGGATCCATGTGAGTCCGACTTCGGATCGGCGTCTGAGGAACACCTCAGTGGCAGTCCGCTGACGTGGGACTTGCCGGCGGTCGGGAAGTGGCGCGTGTCGAGACGTGAAGCGGGCGGCCGCATCCGCGAGGGCTGCGGTCTCGGCGTGATCGAAGCGCCCCTGAGTGCGGTGCGCGGCGTCATCGACGCGGCTGCGGACTTCGACGAGTTCATGCCGCGCATTCTCGAGTCCGATGTCGAGCCGGTCTCACCGGGCATCTACCTGAACCGGCAGATCCTGGACATGCCCTTCCCCGTCGAGGATCGGCGCTACACGGTGCGCGTCGAAACCGGGGCCGTCGAGACCGGAGCCGGTTTCGGCTGGCGCGCACGCTGGACCTACGTCGAGGGTTCGGGGAACGTGCGGGAGAGCAGGGGCTCCTGGACCCTGATTCCCCTTGACGCCGAAAGGACCGTCGTCGTGTACAAACTGCTGACCGACCCCGGCGGTCGCCTCCCGGCCTGGATTGTGGACTTCACGGCGCCCCGCGCGCTGCGGCGCGTGCTGGCGTCGGTACGCGAGAGAGTGCTCGGCCGAAAGTAGCTCGGCCTCTCAGCCCTCGCCGAGGACGAGAACGACGTTCTGGCCGCCGAAGCCGAAGGCGTTGACGAGCGCCACCCCGGTCGGGTGGGCGCGGGCCCGGTTCGGGACGTAGTCCAGGTCGCACTCCGGGTCCGGCCGGTCCAGGTTGATCGTCGGCGAGATCACGCCCTCCTCGATCGTCTTGACCGCCGCCAGGGCCGACACTGCTCCGGCCGCGCCGAGCATGTGGCCGACCTGGGACTTGGTGGCGGTGACCGCGACTTCCGAGGCCCGCTCGGCGAGTGCCTTCTTGATCGCCAGCGTCTCCGCGACGTCGCCGAGCGGCGTGGCGGTGCCGTGGGCGAAGACGGCGTCGACCTCGCCAGGGTCGGTGCCGCTCGATTCGAGGGCCCTGACCATCGCAGCCGCCGCTCCGGACCCGTCGGGACGAGGGGCGGTCAGATGGTGGGCGTCGGCGGTGACGGCGCCACCGCGGACTTCGGCGTAGGCCCTGGCGCCTCGCTGCTCCGCGTGGCGCTCGGTTTCGACGACGAAGGCGACGCCACCCTCGCCGAACACGAAACCGTCACGATCGGCGTCGAACGGCCGGCTTGCTGCCTGCGGGTCGTCGTTGCGGGTTGAGAGGGCCTGCAGGCGCGAGAACGTGGCGATGATCAGCGGTGTGATGCCCGCCTCGGTGCCACCGGCGATGACGGCGTCGACTTCGCCGGAGCGCAGGAGCCGGTAGGCCTCGAGCAGTGCGTAGTTTCCGCTGGCGCAGGCGAGGGTCGAGGTCGTGGTCGGCCCGGTCAGGCCGAGCTCGATCGAGATCAGGCAGGACACGGCGTTCGGCATCACGTCGGTGACCAGGAAGGGATTCGCCTGCTGCGGTCCCCGAGCGACCAGCCGGCGAGTGCCGGTCTCCATGCTTCCCAGGCCTCCGCCGCCGGTGTTGAAGGTGATGCCGCAGCGGTGCGCCGTGGCGGGTTCGATGGCGAGTTCCGCGTCGGCGACGGCCTGCTTGGCGGAAGCCACGGCGAAGTGAGTAGCGCGCGCGAGGCGGCGGGCCGCCTTGCCCTCCAGCCACTCCCTGGGCTCGAAGTCGCGCACCTCGCAGGCGATCTTCACCTTGAAGCCGTCGGTGTCGAACGCGGTGATCGGTCCGGCGCCCGAGTCGCCGGCCTTCATCCGGCGCCAGAAGGTGTCGACGTCGTTGCCGACGGGGGTCACGGCGCCGAGTCCGGTGATGACGATCCGGCCGTTGTCCGTTGCGGGCATCGGCGCGAGGATAGCGCTGCTCCCTGCGCTACGCTCGCCGCTCGCCTCCTTCAAGGGCCTGAACAGGGAGTCCGAGCATGAGTCGAGAGCCTGTCCTTCGGTTCGCAACGGTTGCTGCGGTGGTTGTGGCCGCCACCGGGGCGGCCCTGCACGCACAGGCCGACGAGGACTTCATCCCCGTTACCGACGCGATGCTGGAGGATCCGGCCCCCGGCGACTGGCTGCACTGGCGCCGGACGCAGGACGGCTGGGCCTACAGCCCGCTCGACCAGATCGACCGGGAGAGTGTTGGCGAACTCACGCTGGCCTGGTCGCGCGGATTGGAGGAGGGCAGCCAGCAGGGGACGCCGCTGGTCTACGAGGGCGTCATGTACTACCCGAATCCGAGCAGCGTCACCCAGGCGATCGACGCGGCGACCGGCGACCTTCTCTGGGAGTACAGGCGGCCGATCCCGAAGGACATCGCCACCTACGTCGGCGGCCTGGAGACGGTCAACCGGAGCCTCGCGATCTACGGCGGTCTGATCATCGACACCGCGAACGACGGCTACGTCTACGCGCTGGATGCGGTGACCGGCGAACTTGCCTGGGAGACGCAGATCGTCGACTACGAGACCGAGCCGGCCAGGCATTCGACCGGGCCCATCATCGCCGCGGGCCGTGTGATCTCAGGCCGGAGCTGCCGGCCGCATCGGGGGCCCGAGGCCTGCTTCATCGCGGCCCACGACGCGGTGACCGGCGAGGAACTCTGGCGTCGCCCGCTGATTCCGGGACCGGGAGAGCCGGGCAACGAGACCTGGGGCGACCTGCCGTACGAGAACCGGCACCACGTCGGGTCCTGGATGGCGCCGAGCTACGATCCCGAGCTCGGACTGCTGATCGTCGGCACGTCGGTCACGTCGCCGGCGCCGAAGTTCCTGCTCGGCGGTCACGAGAAGCGGCACCTGTACCACAACTCGACCCTGGCGCTGGAGGTCGCGACCGGCGAGGTGCGCTGGTACTACCAGCATCTGAACGACCATTGGGACCTGGACCACCCCTTCGAGCGGCTGCTGGTTGACACGAAGGTCGCGCCGGACGCGGACGCCGTCACGTGGCGGAATCCCCGGATCGAAGCCGGGGAGACGCGAAAGGTAGTGACTGGCGTTCCCGGCAAGACCGGTCTCGTCTACACCCTCGACCGCGAAACGGGAGAGTTCCTGTGGGCGCGGCCGACGGTGCCCCAGAACGTGATCGAGCGGATCGACGGCGAAACGGGCGTCGTGGTCGAGAACGCGGAGGTGGTGTTCACCGAGCTGGAGCAGCAGCGGCTGATCTGTCCGTCGCTCCTCGGCGGCAAGGACTGGGAGGCCGGCGCCTACAGTCCGCTGACGAACACGATGTACTACCCGCTCCGGAACCTCTGCTCCCGGATGACGACGCGCGTGGGCCGCGGCGCCATGCACTACGCGCTGGTCAACGAGACGCAGTTCGCGCCCGGGAAGGAAACGCTCGGCACGGTCTACGCGATCTCCGCCGAGACCGGTGAGACCCTGTGGCTCCACGAACGGCTGCCGGTGACGATGTCGCTCGCAGCAACCGGAGGCGGCCTCGTCTTCGGCGGGGACGTGGGCGGCCGCTTCTGGGCGCTGGACCAGGAAACCGGCGACGTGCTCTGGGAGATCAACCTCGGCTCCTCGGTGACCGGGTTCCCGGTCAGCTACGAAGTGGACGGCCGCCAGTACGTGGCGGTCGGCACCGGCGCCGAGGGCGGGTCGACGTCGACCTACCGGAGGCTGACGTCGGAACTCCGGCCGAGTTCGAACAACACGCTGTTCGTGTTCGCGTTGCCGTGACGCCGGTGAGGGGTGCGCTACGCTCGTCCCGCCCACCAACAGCGCGTAGCAGGAGGTCGAGAATGATGACCCGAGCCCTCTCCCTGTGTGCAGCCGCGAGCCTGCTTTTCGTGCCGTGCCTTGCCGCCGAGGAGATTCCGCGCACGCCGAGCGGCAGGCCGGACTTCTCGGGCAACTACGACGTCTCCTTCCTGACGCCGCTGGAGCGCGACCCCCGGTTCGGCGACCGGCAGTACTTCACCGAAGAGGAGGCGAGGGCGGTAGCCGACGGAACGGCGGCTGCGAACGCCCGTGACCTGGAAGTCCGCGACCCGAACCGTGGCGTGATCGCCGGCCTGTCCGAGGATGGTTTCCGGGGCGTGGGCGGCTACAACCTCTTCTGGCTCGATCGCGGCACGGCGGCCTTCAAGGTCGGCGGCAAGTACCGGACCTCCGTGCTCACCGACCCGCCGGACGGCCGCCTTCCGCCGAGGACCGAGGAAGGGCAGGCGCGCTTCGACACGTTGCCGCCCTTCGGCTACGAGAACACCGGCACTGCCTGGTGGCTGGAGAACGGCGACGACCCCTACGACGGACCGGAGTCGCTGACTCTGGGCAACCGCTGTGTCTTTCACCAGGGGTCGACGATGCCGATCGGTCCCAGGGCGTACAACAACCTGAAGACGATCATCCAGACCGACACCCACGTCGTCATCCTGATCGAGTGGATGCACTGGGCGCGGATCATCCGTCTGGACGGGGAGCATCCGCCGTCCGACTACCGCTCGTACGCCGGCGACTCGGTCGGCCGGTGGGAGGGCGACACGCTGGTCATCGAGACGACGAACCTCCTAGGCGACTGGGGTTTTCACCGGGCGGGCGCCCGCGTCGTGGAGCGTCTGAGCCATCTCGACGAGCACAACCTGTTCTACGAGTACACCGTCCATGACCCGGAGTTCACGGCGCCCTACAGCGGATCGCTGCCCTGGCCGCGCACCGACTCCCAGCTCTACGAGTTCGCTTGCCACGAAGGGAACTACTCGATGGGCAACACGCTCCGCGGCGCCCGCTACCTGGAGCAGGAGTACGGTAAGCAACACGGGCGGTAGCGGGGCGCGTGAGGCTCCGGGAGAGGCCCGAAAACGGCACCGGTGGCGGGGTTGACCCCATCCGCCTAAGGTGACAGGGTTCGCCCATTCGCTCAGACAACTCGGCGCTTCGCCGAAGAGGAGTATGACCAGCGTCATGAAACTCGGAACCAGCGTGTCCTCTCGCATCGCCGTGGCCGTAGCCGCGGTCCTCGCCCTGGCGGTCGCCCCGCTTGCGGCCCAAGACTTCGAGCCGAACCGGCTGTCGGACGGCAAGCCGGACCTGAACGGCATCTGGCAGGCCCTGAACGAGGCGAACTACGACCTCGAGTTGCACATGGCGCGCGCCGCCATGCAGTTGCGCGAGGGTCCGCACGGTCCGCTGCCCGCGGCCGAGGTTTTGAACTTCGGCGCGGTCGGTTCGGTGCCGCCGGGCATGGGCGTGATCAAGGGCGGCGGGAAGATCCCGTACACGGACGCGGCCCGGGCGCTGAAGATGGAGAACATGGCGAACTGGTCCACGCGCGACCAGGAGGTCTTCTGCTACCTGCCGGGCGTGCCGCGGGCGACCTACATGCCGCAGCCGTTCCAGATCTTCCACAGCGAGAACGCGATCTTCATGGCCTACCAGTACGCGGGCGCGGTCCGCGACATCTACCTCGAGGATCCGAAGCCGGCGCAGGTCGACAGTTGGATGGGCATGTCGTACGGCCGCTGGGACGGCGACACCCTGGTCGTCGAGGTCAACGGCCTGCTGGCCAAGGACTGCGCCGAGCGTGAGGAAGACATGCCCGGCTGCGGCGGCTGGCTCGACCGCTCGGGCAACCACTACAGCAACCAGTTGACGGTGGTGGAGCGGTACACGCTGTCCGGCCCCAACCACATCCACTACGAGGCGACGCTGACGGACCCGCAGACGTACACGGAACCGTGGACGATCGAGATGCCGCTCTACCGGCGGATGGAACCGAACGCCCGGCTGATGGACTTCCGCTGCGTCGAGTTCGTGGAAGAGCTGATGTACGGCGAGTACCGGCGGAACCCGCTGCCGCGGATGAGGCTGGTCGACTAGGGAGAGCCAGGGAGAGAGCATGCGCGCATCCGGACTCAAGGTTGTTGTAGCCCTGGCCGCGCTGGTCGGATTCGTCGTGCCCGCGCTGGCGGCCGGCGACGAGGACATCCGGCGCACGGCCTCGGGTCGGCCCGACTTCACCGGGCACTACGATGTCGCCACGTTGACGCCGTTGGCACGGCCCGCGGCGTTTGGCGACAACCTCTTCCTGACCAGGGAAGAAGCGGAGAAGAGGGTGCGGCAGGCCGCGCTCCTGCGGGCCGCCAGTTCGCGGGACAGTGACCCGAACCGCGAGGCCCCGCCGGACGGCGGCGACGGCTCGCCGGGCGCCGCGGGCAACGTCGGCGGCTATAACTCGTTTTGGATCGACAACGGCACCGACGTCTTCGAGATCGACGGCAAGTTCCGGACCTCGATCATCACCCATCCGAAGAACGGCCGGCACCCCGCGCTGACGGAAGCGGCCAGGGAGCGCTCTGCCGCCCGGCGAGGTTTCTGGCGCGCCAACACGGGCGAGGCCTGGTGGCTCGAACGCGGCGGGGTCGGACCGTACGACGATCCGGAACTCCGACCGTTGGCGGAGCGTTGCCTGCTGGGCTTCAGTTCGACCGCCGGGCCGCCGATGCTGCCGGCGCTTTACAACAACGTGAAGCGCATCGTCCAGACCGAGGACCACCTCATGATCCTGGTCGAGATGGTTCATGACGCACGCGTCGTCCGGATCGGCGGTGAGCACTCACCGGCTGGGGAACGCCGCTGGCTTGGCGACTCGATCGGCTGGTGGGAGGACGACACCCTGGTCATCGAGACGACGAACTTCGGTGACCGCACGGGTCTCCGCGGCGGCACGCGGGACATGCGCACCGTGGAGCGGTTCTCGGTGAACGACAGGGACAGCCTCCTGTACCGGTTCACGGTCGAGGACCCGAACACCTGGACTGAGTCGTGGAGCGGCGAGTATGTCTGGCCGCGCACGGACGCACTGCTGTACGAGTACGCCTGCCACGAGGGCAACTACGCCCTCGGCAACATCATGCGCGGCGCCCGCCTGCTGGAGGAGGACGCCGTGGCGGCGGCAGGCGCGTCAGATTCCGGAGAATGACCAGCAGCCGATCCTGCTAGAGTCGGCTTCCCCCACTTACACCACAACCGAGGAGTGAGAGACACCCATGAGTAAGCGAGCCATGATCATCACGGGGATCAGCCTCGTCGTTGCGGCCATCGCGGTGGCAGTGCCCCTGGCGGCGCACCACGCGTTCGGCGCCGAGTTCGATCCCAACCGTCCGCTGCTGCTGAAGGGCCCGGTCATCAAGGTCGAGTGGGTCAATCCGCATACCTGGATTCACATGGAGCACACCGAGGAAGACGGCACGAAGCACGTCTGGATGGTGGAGGGCGGCACGCCGAACACGCTGCTGCGCCGCGGTCTCTCCCGGGACGACCTCCAGGCCGGCACGGTCATCATCGTCGACGGCTACCAGAGCAAGGACCGCTCGCGTCGTGCGAACGGCCGTGACGTGACCTTCGAGGACGGCAGCAAGATCTTCATGGGCTCCTCGGGTACCGGCGCGCCGCGCGACGGCCGCGACCCGACCGAGCCGCCTCGGTAAACCACTGGTGCGCGGGTCGTTGCGCGGGCCCTCTGGCCCGCGTCCGGCCTCGTATCAGTCCGCCTGACGCCTCAGGCGCGCCGCGTGCCGCCTGAGGCGTTCTGCCGCCGGGGCGAGTGAAGAGGCGGAAGAGAACAGCCCCCCCAGCAGCAGGACGATCACGACGATGTCCCACAGGGGGCGCCGGTGGTAGAAGCCGGGGAAGTCGAGCCGGTGCAGGCCGCGATACAGCCAGCGGTCGACGCGGCTTCGTCGTTGCTCGCGGTGGACGATCCGGCCCAGCGCAGGGTCGAGATAGAGCCAGGTGCGAGCCGGGTCGTCGAAGCGGACCCGCAGGACCGGCAGGGGCAGGAGGCGGTATCGGCGATCGTCGTAGTAGGCGTCGTACTCCTGGAGTGCCGTCGCGTCGACGACGTTCGACTCCGGGAGCGCCGCCGTCGCGGCCGCCAGCAGTTCGGGCTGGTCGAAGTGCCGGGGAGTCCCGTCTTCGAGTGACACGAGGCGATGCTCGAAGGGCTGAACCGCCGACAGGAAGGCGAGGGGACCGCCCGCGTAGGAATCCCCGTAGGAAGGCCGGTCGCCGGGAGGCCGGTACGCCAGGGCGAGAGGCTCGCCGGCGAACTGGAGCAACTCGACTTCGCGAGGTGGGAACGACTCCGAGATCGACCCGGCCGCGGCGCGAATCGAGTGCAGCTCGAGACGGTGAAGCGGTAACGCTCCGCCGGCCACGGCGGCCTGCTGCGCGGGACTCGTCGTCCTCCCGGCCTGCCAGCCGAACGGGTCCATCGACAGGGCGCCGCTCAGTACCCAGGTGAAGGCGGTGGCGCCGAACGCGAGGCCGCTGTAGTGGTGCCAGCGCATTACGCCCCGGTACGGCGAGCCCTTCCGCCTGATCCGCAGCAGCCCTGTCGCCAGACCGGAGAGGGTGAGCACGCAGCCGAGGCCCGCCGTCCAGACGATCACCTGGTACCAGAACGCAGTGTGGGTTCTGAGAGGTGTGAAGTAGAGCCAGTGGAAGACGGCCCCCGCGGTACCCCAGAAGCGGGATCCGGGCGTCGTGGCCATGACCACCTCGGCGGTGCGGTCCGAGACGTAGAGCACGTCGTTGCCCGCGCGGACGCGGTGGAGCGGCAGCAGGTCTTGTATCTCCAGGGACCACTGGTCGGGACGGGTGAGGTAGACGTCGTATGTGAGAGAGGCTTCCGCCGGCGGCGCCGAGAGGTCGCTCCCGGCGACCCAGGAGGAGGCGATTCCGAGCGCCTGCGTTTCGGACACCTGGAGCAGCGGGCTGCCGGAGTCCGCGTGGACGGCAGTCCAGCCGCGGGCGGTGCGAAGCCGGTAGACCGGCCGTTCGCCGGCCATGCCGAGCCGGACCTGGACCGCGGAGAGACCGTCGGAGTCCAGCCGCGCGGCTGCCGCTGCCTGCGCCGGGCCGACCCGCACGGCCTCGAGATCGAGAGGCGGCAGACGGTTCAGCCGTTCGCCCGGATCGAGTGACGGCATCCGCGCGTACATCATGACCAGGGCCGAGGCGAACCACACCACGAACAGCAGGTTGCCGGCGATGCCCAGCCAGCGGTGGAGCAGTGTGAGGGCGCGCCGCAACGCGGTCGGGCCTACTGCCGGAACTGGTTCGGGTCGTTGGCCCAGTACTGTGCGTGGCAGCCGGCGCAGGCGAAGTAGACCTGCTCACCGGTATCGAACACGCCCTGGACATCGCGCGCGTCGGCCGCCTGCATCGCGGCGTCGCCGGCGTCGATCAGATCACGGCACCAGGCGATCCAGTCCTCGTCGTCCATCTTCCGGCGGTCCATCATCAGCAGGTTGCCCGACTCGGCGACCGTGACCGCGGCGTTGCGGACGAGGGTCCACTCCTCGTCGTTCTGTGGCTGGATTTGCTCTTCCCCTTCCGCGCTGATGATCCAGCCGACCGAAGCCCAGAGGTGGTCGGCGGCCGGCTCCATGACCGACGCCATCAACAGCCGCGTGCCGGCGACCTCGCGGAACGGCGGCCCGGTCTCCTCGGCTCCGCACGAGGAGAGAGCGAGCGCCGCGACAACGCCGGTCAGAACCGGGAGCTTGCGGGGGCCACTCATGACGGGCGGGGAGTGTACCGGACGCCCCTCCCTCAAACCGCCGTCCTCCAGACTTCACCGTGGGCGGTGATCCGGACCGCGGTGGGCGTCGCCCAGTGGGTCCCGACGACGATGATGCCGGTGTCGCTGAACCGCTCGCAGAAGCCGCGTCGGGCGGCGATCGCCGCCTCACGGTCGATGTCCGCGATCGAGCACCACTCCGGGTGGGCGCACTGGCAGGGGTGGTGCATGACGTCCCCGGAGATCACGCCTTCCTCGCTGCCGGAGGAGACGGCGATGCTGCAGTGGCCCGGGGTGTGACCGGGCGTGGGGAAGAACTGGAGCTCGGGGTTGATCTCGTGGTCGCAGTCGACGAGGTCGACGAGGCCGGCCTCGAACACCGGCGCCACCGAGTCGCCGAAGACGTCGCCCCAGTTGACCTCGCCCTCGTCGCGCCAGTACTCGAACTCGGGGCGCGCCATGATGTAGCGGGCGTTGGGGAAGGTGGGAACCCACTTGCCGTCGACCTTCATCGTGTTCCAGCCCACGTGGTCGATGTGGAGGTGGGTGCAGACGACGAGGTCGACCTGCTCGCGGGGGAAGCCGGCGTCGCGAATCTCCTGGAGGAACGGACCGTCGAGCTCGTTCCATGCCGGCAGGGCGCGCTTCTTGTCGTTGCCGACGCAGGTGTCGACGACGATCCTGAGCCCCTTCGACTCGACAAGGAAGGCCTGGATGATCATCTTGAGCCGCTCGCCGCCGGGCGTCACGAAGTGCGGCTCGAGCCAGTCGAGGTCGGGCGCCAGGTTCTCCGGCGTGGCGTCCGGTAGCAGGAAGGAAGCCGGTACCGGGTAGTCGATCTCGATGATCGGGGTGATCGAGACGTCGCCGATCTTGATGCCCATGCGCGGTCCTCTCCTGACCCGTCAGCGGGTGAGCCAGGCGAACTTCTGCGGCTTGCGCTGCGCCTTCGGATCGATCAGCACGTTGACCAGCGCCGGCCGGTCGGATGCGAGCGCCTTGTCCAGTGTCGGCCCGAGGTCGGCGACCTTCTCGACGCAGTAACCCACGCCGCCAAAGGCTTCGATGACGCGCTCGTACCTGGCGCCCAGCGTGTACGTCGAAGGCGGCAGGGGCTTGCCCGGGATGTACTCGCTGACGCCGCCGCCGATGCCGTTGTTGTTGATCACGACGAAGGTGATCGGCATGTCGTACCGGCAAGCCACCTCGACCTCCAGGCCGGAGAAGCCGAACGCGGAGTCGCCCTGGACGCAGATCGTGCGCCGGTCCGGATGGACCACTGCCGCCGCGATCGCGAGTCCCGTGCCGACGCCCATCGTGCCGAAGGTGCCGGCGTCGAGCCGCTTGCGCGGCTCCATGTTCGGCAGCACGGTGCGCGAGATGTCCATCGTGTTCGCGCCTTCGGCAACCAGCATGTCCTGCGGCTCCAGGCGGTCGGCGATCTCGCGCAGGGCGCGGTAGTAGCCCATCGGCTCGCTGTCGTCCTCGAGCATCGCCTGCACCGCGGCCTGGTTCTGGGTCGCGCTCTCGCGCAGTTGGCCCAACCACTCGTTGTCGGCCGACAGGGCGAAGGGTTCGGCGTCGAGCGCCTCGTTCAACTGCGCGGTCACCGCCCGCGCGTCGCCGACCATGCCGACCTCGGTCGGCACGTTCGTGCCGATCTCCTCCGCGTTGAGGTCGATCTGGAGCACCCGGACTCCCTTCCTGAAGCGCGGCGGCAGGCCGAAGTGGAGGATCCAGTTGAGCCGGGCGCCGATCAGCAGGATGACGTCGGCGTTCTGGAGCGCGAAGGAGCGCGCCGGTGAGATCAGGTGGGGATCGTCATCGGAGACGACGCCCTTGCCCATCGGCGTCGGCAGCACGGGGAGGTTCGTGCGCTGGACGAACCGCCGCACTTCCTGCTCCGCGCGGGCGTAGGCCGCGCCCTTGCCGACGATGACCAGCGGGTTCTTCGCTTCGCGCAGGACGGCAACGGCACGCTCGACGTCCCTCGGATCGGCGAGTGAGGTCGGCGGCTCCGGGCAGCGGGGGGGCTGCTCGATGTCTTCCTCGTCGACCTGGGCGGTCAGAACGTCGTTCGTGAGGTTCAGGTAGGAAGCGCCGGGCCGGCCGTAGATCGACGTGCGGACCGCCTGCTCGACGTAGAACGGCGCCCGGTGAGCGGCATCGATTTCGGCCGAGTACTTCGAGAACGGCCGCGCCGCTTCCACCTGGGGGCATTCCTGGAAGGCGCCCTGGCCGTTCTGGTAGCGGTCGTTGGCGCCGCCGAGCAGCACCATCGGCCAGCAGTTCTTCTCCGCGTTGGCGAGGCCCGCGATCCCGTGCACCATGCCCGGACCCGACACCGCGAGACAGGCCCCGGGCCGCCCCGTCAGGTAGCCGACCGCCCCCGCCGCGTAGCTTGCCGCCTGCTCGTTGCGGAAGCCGTAGTACTGGATCCCCGCCTGTTGGGCGGCGTGGGCGACCCCGTAGACGGGGAAGCCGACGATGCCGAACATGTAGTCGACGCCCTGCTGCTTCAGACTCTGGGCGATCAGGGCGGCGCCGGTGGTCGTCGTCATCTCGTATGGGTCTCCTGGCCGTCGCCGCCGGGTGTGGGCACTGTGCCCAGCACACCGTCCGCGCGCAGCCGGTCGATTTCGGGTTGGGTGAGGTTCAGCTCGTCGGCCAGGACCAGGTCCGTGTGGCGGCCCAGGAGCGGCGCCGCCTCGATCTCGACCTGGCTGTCGCTGAGGTTCATGGGGGAGCCGAGGACCCGGACCGGTCCCCTGATCTCGTGCTCGACCGTGCGGACGAAGCCGCGTTCTGTGAGGTGCGGGTCGGAGAACAGGTCAAGCGTGTCGAGAACGGCGCTGGCCGGTACCCCGGCGGCGCCGAGGATGGCCATCGCTTCGTGCTTCGTGCGGCGACCGGTCCACTCGGCGATCGCTTCGAACAGCTCGTCGGCGTTCTCGTGCCGCAGCTTCGGCGTGACGTAGCGCTCGTCGTCGGCCAGGTCCTGGCGATCGATCGCCTTGCAGAGCGCCCGCCACATCCTGTCGTTGACCACCAGCATGTAGACGTAGTCGTTGGGACCGAACGGCTTGCAGGGGTACATGTTCATCATCGCGCCGCGGCCGGAGCCGCTGCGCGGGGCTGCCTTCTCGCCGAACTTGCCGCCCATCGCGATCGCCGTGCGCATGAACCAGGTCACCCCTTCCTGCATCGACATCTCGACCAGTTGGCCCTTGCCGGTGCGCAGCTTGCTGGCGTGCGCCGCGCACAGCGCCAGGGCCATCAGCACCCCGGTGCCGCAGTCGCCGATCGTCGTGCCGGGGCGAAGCGGCGGCCCGTCCGGATCGCCGGTGATCGACATCGCGCCTCCGGCGGCCTGGGCGACCGGGTCGAAGCACTTGTAGTCGCTGTAGGGCCCGCTACCACCGAACCCCTTGATCCGGCCGTAGATCACTTCGGGGTGGACCTCGCGGATCGAGTCGTAGTCGAGGCGGAGCTTCTCGACCACGCCAGGACCGAAGTTCTCGACCAGGATGTCGAACCTGGGGGCCAGCTTCAGCAGGAGGCTGCGGCCCTCGTCCGAGGCGAGATTGATCGCGATGCTGCGCTTGTTGCTGTTCCAGTTGAGGAAGTACTCGGAGTCGTCCGTGCTGCGTCCGCCGGCCAGACCACGTCCCGGATCTCCGGTGCCGGGGCGCTCCACCTTGACCACGTCGGCGCCCAGCCAGGCCAAGGCCTGGGTACACGAAGTTCCGGCTTCGTACTGCGTCAGATCGAGTATGCGCAGACCGTCGAGTGCTGGCATGGTTGGCCCTCCTGGCTGTGCGTTGCGGCGCATACGATAACCCGGTTTCCTGGGTCTTTCGCCGTGGGTCGAGGTCCTGGGAAAGCGGTTTGGCGAGGGGCGCGCCCTGGGAACCGGAGCGGACGATAGGCTCCGCCGGAACTTGTGGTCCAGCGCGGTCAGTGAGGTTGTTGGGATGCGGTGCGGAGATTGGCTCGGCCGCGGGACTTCCGTTGGGGTTCCGCTGGCAGTGGTGTTCGCTCTGGCTACACCCGGCCTGGCCCAGGACTCCGCCGAGATGGTCGAGTGGCCCGCGTTCGGCAACGGCTCTGACAACACGAAGTACTCGTCGCTCGATCAGATCGGCCGGTCGAACTTCCACGAACTCCAGGTGGCCTGGGAGTGGGAGTCGACGTCGACTGCCGTCGCCGAAGCGAACCGGGCGGTCAGGACGGGCCAGTTCAAACCGGTCCCGATCATGCTCGACGGCGTGCTCTACGTCGCCACCGAGGTCGCCCAGGCAGCGGCCATCGACGCGGTCACCGGCGAGACGCTCTGGACCTACGATCCCGAGTCCTGGCGCGCCGGCCGGCCGGCGAACGTCGGCTTCCAGCATCGCGGCGTGGCCGCATGGCGCGGTCCGGTCGAGAACAATGGCCGTGGCCGGACCGAGACACGGATCTTCCTGCCCACGCACGACCGCCGGCTGATCGCGCTCGACGGCGTAACCGGGGAGCCCGTGGGCAGTTTCGGGGTGGGCGGCCAGGTCGACCTGCTGGCCGATCGGGGCATGGCGGACTTCGGACGCCGGGTCAACCCGCGCGCCATCACCCACAGCTCGCCGCCGGCTGTGGTCGGCGACACGGTCGTCGTCGGCTCGGTGGTCAGCGACGGACCGTTGCGGCAGAGCGCGCCGCCGGGTCACGTCCGCGGCTACGACGTGCGCACCGGCGAGTTGAAGTGGATCTTCCACACCATCCCGCAGGAGGGGGAGTACGGAGTCGACACGTGGGAGGACGATTCCTGGAAGGTCAGCGGCAACACGAACGTCTGGAACATGATGACGGTCGACGAGGAGCTCGGCTACATCTACCTGCCGGTGTCGACGCCGACCAACGACTTCTACGGCGGCCACCGGCTGGGCGACAACCTGTTCGCCGAGAGCATCGTCTGCCTCGACGCCGCCACCGGCGAGCGCGTCTGGCACTTCCAGGCCGTCCACCACGGGCTCTGGGATTACGACTTCCCGACGCCGCCGCAACTCGTCGACATCACGGTGGACGGCCGGGAGATCAAGGCTCTCGCGCAGGTCTCGAAGCAGGGGTTCACCTACGTCTTCGACCGGGTGACCGGCGAAGAGGTGTGGCCGATCGAGGAACGGCCGGTGCCTGAGTCCGACGTCCCGGGCGAAAGGGCGTCGCCGACCCAGCCGTTCCCCACGAAGCCGCCGGCCTTCGACCGCCAGGGGGTCAGCGAGGACGACCTGATCGACCTGACCCCGGAGCTGCTGGCCGAGGCGAAGGAGATCGCCTCCGGGTTCCGGATGGGGCCGCTCTTCACGCCGCCGAGTAGGGGTACCGGCGTTCTCATGCTGCCGAGCGCCGGCGGCGGGGCGAACTGGCCGGGCGCCGCGGTCGATCCGGAGACCGGCGTCCTCTACGTCCCCTCGTCGACGTCGATCAGCGTCCATCCATTGAGCAAGCCCGATCCCGCGCGCTCGAACCTGAACTACGTCGGCTCCTTCTTCGCCCCCACAGGTAACCCGGGAGGTTTACCCCTGGTCAAGCCGCCTTGGGGCCGGGTCACCGCGATCGACCTGAACACCGGCGAGCACCTGTGGATGACGCCGAACGGCCACGGTCCGAAGGAGCACCCGGCGCTCGCCGGTCTCGCCCTGCCGATGCTCGGGGGCGGCCGGGGCGCGCCGATGCTCACGAAGTCGCTGCTCTTCGTCACCCAGAGCCGTGGCAGGGGGGAAGACAACTCGCCTCGGATCAACGTCTTCGACAAGCAGACCGGGGAGCTCCTCGGCCATGTGCCGCTGCCGGACACGGCTCACGCGAATCCGATCACCTACATGGTCGGCGGCAAGCAGTACATCGTCGTCGCGGTGGGCGGGGGCTCGTTCTTCGCCGATCTCGGCGAGATCGCGGAGGATCCCGGCCTGAACTTCAGCGAGGAGCAGATCGCGGCGCTGGCGGCCCGGAAGACGACGCCGAAGCTCGTCGCGCTGGCGCTGCCGTGACCGTTCGCCCGTTGCGATGATCGACGCCGACGTCCACATCCCGACCCCGCGTCTGAGGGACCTCTACCCCCTGCTGCCGGAGCACTGGGTCGAGCACTTCGACAACACGATGGACAAGGGCGCGTCGCAGGAGTACTACCCGCCCAAGTCGCCCGTCAGCGGTCGCCGCGGCGGACTCGAGGAGCTTCGGGAAGCTGTCTTCGAGCAGGGCGGCGCCGGGCTGGCGATCTCGAGTTGTCTCTACGCGGTCGACAGCATTCACAACCCGGACGTGGCCGCGGCGCTCGCGACCGCGACGAACGACTGGCAGGCGGCGGAGTGGCTGGAGCGCGAACCCCGACTGCGGGGCTCGGTCGTCGTGCCGCTCGGGCTGCCGGCCGCCGCGGCCGAGGAAGTCGAGCGCTGCGCCGGCCGGCCCGGTTTCGTCCAGGTCCTGATTCCCGTCCGCACCGAGCACCCGCTGGGAAGCCGGCACTACCACCCGCTGTGGAAGACGATCGAAGAGAGCGGTTTGGTGGCCGCGATCCACTTCGGCGGAGCGCCGGTTACGCCGCCAACGCCGACCGGTTGGCCGTCCTACTTTCTGGAGGAGTACACGGCGATGGCGCAGGTTTTCGCCACGCAACTGACGAGCATGATCGTCGAGGGCGTGTTCGACGCCTGTCCGGGTCTGCGGATCGTGTTCCTCGAATCCGGCTTCACCTGGATCCCGTCCCATCTCTGGCGCATGGACAAGGAGTGGCGGAATCTGCGGCGGCTGGTGCCCTGGGTCCGCCGTCCGCCGTCCGACTACTTCCGCGAGCACGTCCGGGTCGGCATCCAGCCGCTCGACGCGCCGCCCGACCCGGCGCACCTGTGCGAGATCGTGGATCAGCTCGGATCGGAGGACGTGCTCCTGTACGCGAGCGACTATCCGCACGTCCACGCCTGCGACGCCGGCGATCTCCTGCTGCGGCTGCTGCCGGAGTCTGTAGGGCGTAAGATCAGGTCGGAGAACGCGCGCAGCTTCTACCGTCTATCGGAAGGAGGGTAGCCATGACAGTCACCCTGCTCGATCCGTCGACCGAACCCTCGGTGCTGAAGGCCGGGACAGAGCCCGAACGGCCGCCGATCATCGACTGCGACTTCCACAACGAGCTGGACTCGCTCAAGGACCTGTACCCGTATCTCTCGAAGCGCTGGCGCGACCACCTCGAGACGTTCGGCATCCGCCATCCGAACAGCGGCTACTACCCGCGCTTCATGGATCACCGGGAGGAGGCGAGGCCGCCTTCCGGGCGCACTCCCAGTTCCGAAGTCGGCTTCGCGCGCGATGACTTTCTGGATCCGTACAACGTCGAGCACGCGATCCTGAACCCGCTCACTCCGGTGACGTCGTGCCTCGACCTGGAGTTGGGAGCGGCGCTCGCCAGAGCCGCCAACGACTGGCAGGTCGCCGAGTGGCTCGACCCGGAGCCGCGGCTGCGGGCGTCCGTCGTCGTGACGCCGCAAGACCCGGTCGCCGCGGGGGCGGAGATCAGGCGCTGCGGCGCCGACGGCCGGTTCGTCCAGGTCCTGTTCCTGGGGCGGATGCAGGAGCCGATGGGCCGCCGCAAGTACTGGCCGATCTACGAGGCCTGCGCCGAGACGGGCATGCACGTCGCGTCGCACGCCTTCGGCGCCTACGGTCACCCGATCACCGGCGCCGGCCACGCCTCGTACTACATCGAGGACCACACGAGCCCGCCCCAGGCGGTGCAGGCCAACATCACCAGCATGGTCACAGAAGGCGTCTTCGACCGCTTCCCGAGCCTGCGGATGATCTCGGTGGAGAACGGCTTCGCCTGGCTGCCACCCCTGATCTGGCGCCTCGACTCGGCCTGGAGCCTGCTGCGCGACGAAGCGCCGCATCTCGAGCGGCTGCCGTCGGAGGTCATCGCCGAGCACGTCTACGTGACCACCCAGCCGATCGAGGAACCGCCGCGGCGCCGCGACTTCTTCGCCTTGATGGAGCACTTCGGCGAACTGGCGAGCCATATCCTGATCGCCAGCGACTATCCGCACTGGGACGGCGACAACCCCGACGTCGTGCTGCCCTCGGGACTGGACGAGGACCTCGTCAAGGGCATCCAGTGCGAAAACGCCCGGGCCCTCTACGGGCTCTAGGGCGTCTGCGGCGCGTGGTGTCGGCACCGGCGGCCCGCGCATGAAGTACGTCGTCGCAGAGGCGTCCGAGATCGAAGCGGGCGGGCGAAAGATCGTCACCGTCGCCGGCCGCTCGATCGGAGTCTTCAACCTCGACGGCGAGTTCTTCGCGCTCCGCAACCGCTGCCCGCACCAGGGCGGGAAGCTCTGCGAGGGCAAGCTCTGGGGCGTGATCCGTTCCGAACGCCCGGGTGATTTCGAGTACCGCCCGAGCCGCGAGATCCTCTGCTGCCCCTGGCACGGCTGGGAGTTCCACGTCCGCACCGGCCAGTCCTGGTGCGCGCCCGAGCGGCTGAGAGTGCGCCGCTACGAGGTCGAGACCGTCGCCGGCGAGGAGATCGCCGAGGCTGCCGATGCCGGCGCGGAGCCGGCGGACGATCCTGATGCTCCGGCCCCGGGCATGGTCAAGGGTCCGTACACCGCCGAGACCTACCCGGTGACCCGGGAGGGCGAGTACGTGGTCGTCGAGATTCCGAAGTAGCGGTTCTCTTTCCGAAGAAGGAGCACGAACGATGCCTGTGACCATCCCGATCACCGCACTGTATGGCGGCGTGTTCGTCGTCATCCTTGTATGCCTCACAACCCGGATCGGCGTGCTGCGCGCCAGGACCGGGATTTCCCTGCTCGATGGCGGCAACGAGCAGGTGGCGCTTGAAATGCGCCGGCACGGCAACTTCATCGAGCATGTACCCATCCTCCTGTTGCTGATGGCCATCGTCGAAATCAACGGCGCCCAACCCGTCTTTCTGCATGTCGTCGGCGTGGCGCTTGTGATCTTCCGCGTGGCACATCCGCTTGGCTTGCACTACGGCCGCGTGCAGACTCCACTGCGCCTGGTCGGCGCGGTGGGAACGTCCCTGGTCACCATTACTCTCGGCGTGGCCGCGCTCCGGCAAGGCGCTCAGGCGCTCTTGTAGGCGACGACAATCCAACGTGGGCGCGCGGGTCAGCGGGCCAGACGCCCGGCGTCTTCCGCCAGCAGGCGTGTTTGCCGGCCGCTACGTCTGCGGCCGCAGGTCGAACGCCACGGCTTCACGGTCGTTGCGCACCAGCAGGATGCCCTCGGCGATCGCCGGGTTGTTCCAGGTGCGGCCCGAAACGGCTGGCAGGGCGGCGATCTCCTGGTGGCTTTCGGGCGTGGCCCGCACCAGGACAAGCTGACCCCGTTCCGTGGTGATCAGCAGGTGGTCCGAGGCGAGAAGAAGCTGGCCATGGCCGTAGCGGCCGCCCTTCCACATGCGGTCGCCGGTTTCGGCGTCGACGCAGGCGAGGATGCCGTCGTCCAGCCCGTAGACGTAGCCGTCCTGGAACACTGAGGTCGAGAAGGTGTTCTTCATCCGGTTGTTGAACCAGACTTCCCTTACCGACGCGGTGTTTGCTTCAAGGTCGGCTTCGACTTCGAGCACCGAGGCGCCGTGGCCGTAGCCGGACGACACGAAGATGCGGTTCGGCGCCACCTGGAGCGGCTGCGCGGCGTTGATGCCGTTCATCGTTGCCCAGGGCCGGCTCCAGTACGCCTCGCTGCCGTCGGTGGCGAGCGCGACCACCTGATCGGCGCCGATCAGGACGATCTGGGAAAGGCCGTCCAGGGTGAGGACCGTTGGCGCGGTGTAGGCGCCCTGGGCGTTGAGCGCCCGCCAGCGAATCGCGCCGGTCTCCAGCTCGTAGGCGATCACGGCTCCGTTGGGGCCACCGGGCGCGGTGAGGACGGCTCCGTCCAGAATCGCCGGTGACGCCGCCATGCCCCAGGTCAGATTGGCGGCGCCCGAGTCCTCGAGGATGTTCGTGCGCCAGATCGAAGCGCCGGTCGCGGCGTCGAGCGCCTGCAGTTCGCCGGTGGCGCCGAGCGCGACCAGGGTGCCCTCGTACAGGGCCGGCGTGGCGCGGGGGCCGTCACCGCCCATGCTCTCCTCGAAACGGGCGTCCCAACTTGCGTTCCAGCGTTCCACGCCCGTCAGCAGATCGTAGGCGGCGACCACTTCCTGTTCCCGCCGCTGCTCGATCGTGTAGGCGAGGCCATCGCCGACGACGAAGGATGCGTATCCCCCGCCGACCGGGAGGCGCCAGAGCTCCGGTGGGCCTTCGTTCGGCCAAGCGGTGTTGATCGGCTCGGGGTAACGGCCGTCCATGTGGAGGCCGC
The DNA here is from genome assembly GCA_011525365.1 of Acidobacteriota bacterium. Lineage (GTDB taxonomy): Bacteria > Acidobacteriota > Thermoanaerobaculia > Multivoradales > Multivoraceae > Multivorans. The sequence continues at coordinate 2,378,421 of WTGQ01000002.1, read as the reverse complement.
GGTAGTAGGGCCAGGAGCCGGGTGATGAGGTTTCGGCGGCCGGCTCGGGCTCGGCGGCCTCGGCGAGGGCAGGCGCTTCGGCCTGGTCCCTGTGCGTCTCGATGGCCCGGTAGTGGCGGTCCTCGTGGTGAAAGTCGAGCTGCGGCATCAGACCACCCGTGATCTGAAGGTGCATCCCCGTCGTCAGGTTCAGCACCAGCGCCAGACCGGCGAGCGCGGCCACAGAGATGCCGGTCCACTTCAGGAAGGACAGGAAGCGGCTTCGTTTCCTGGTTCTGATCATTGCCGGCATCCTATTCCCTGGCGGTACGGAGGTCGCTGTTACTCTGCCGTCCCTCTGTGAAGGCCCCCACGGTCCATCTCCGCTTCTTGCCCGCGGCCCTGCCGGAAGCGGCCGAGAACCTTCGTTCCGAGGTTCGGGAGCTACTCGAAGAGACGCTCGCCGAGGGCGTTTGGTTAGCGGATGGCTTGTCGTGGTGGGGTCGCAACCCGGCGCTCAGCCGGGCGCTCGGCGACGCCGGTTTCATCGGCATGACGTGGCCGCGCCAGTACGGTGGCTCCGAGCGGAGCTACCTGGAGCGCTACGTGGTGACCGAGGAGCTGCTGGCGGCCTGTGCGCCAACCGCCTTCCACTGGTTCGCCGACCGCCAGATCGGTCCGAGCATCCTGCGCTACGGCACCGAGGAGCAGAAGCAGCGCTTCCTGCCGCCGATCGCCCGCGGCGAGCTCTCGTTCGCGGTCGGCATGAGCGAGCCCGACTCCGGTTCCGACCTGGCCTCGATTCGTACCCGGGCCGAGCGCACGGACGGCGGCTGGCGTCTCAACGGCTCGAAGATCTGGACCTCCTACGCGCACGAGGCCGAGTACTGCGTCGCCCTGGTGCGCACGGAACCGAAGTCGGACAAGCGGCACGCGGGCATGAGCCAGGTCATCATCGACCTGAAGAACTCGGACGGGATCACGGTGCGGCCGATCATCGATCTCCCGGGCCGCCACGACTTCAACGAGGTCTTCTTCGAGGACACCTTCGTGCCGGATGACTGCCTGCTCGGCAATCCCGGGGACGGCTGGGCGCAGGTGACGTCGGAGCTGGCCTACGAACGGAGCGGTCCGGAGCGCTTCCTGACCAACTTCCATCTACTGCGCGCGCTGGTCGAGGTGCTGGACGGGAGAGCGTCGCCGGGGGCGAGGCGCGAGGTCGGGCTGCTCGTCAGCCGGCTCTGGGCGCTGCGCGCCGCCTCGGTTTCGGTTGCCGCGGCACTCGAGGTCGGGGAGACGCCGAACGTGGAGTCGGCCCTGGTCAAGGACCTGGGCACCAACTTCCAGCAGGAAGTGCCGGAGATCGTCCGTCGCGTTGTGGCCGATGAAGCGGTGTCCGACCAGGCGGTTCTCGACATCCTGCGTCAGGTCATCCTGGCCGCGCCCTCGTACACGATCCAGGGCGGCGCGACGGAGATCCTCCGCGGCATCGTCGCCCGGGGACTGAGGCTGCGATGAGCGACTTGCGGCAACTTCTGCTGGACGCGGCGGCGCGCCTGTTCGAGGCGGCGTCGGAGGACGAGGTCTTCGAGGCGGTCGAGGAAGGTCGCTTCCCGGTGAGCCACTGGCGGGCGATCGAGGAGAACGGCCTGGTCGACATACTGCTGCCCGAAGAGGACGGTGGCGCCGGGGTCGACTTCGGCGACGCGATGGCCGTGGCGCGGACGGCCGGCGGCTTTGCGTTGCCGTTGCCCCTTGTCGAAACGACGATCGGCCGATGGCTGCTCTCGGGCGCCGGCCTCGAGGCGCCCGCGGGTCCACTGGGAGTAGTGACCGCCGCGGGCCGACTTGAGGTGCCTTGGCCGGACAACGTCTCGGCGCTGGTCGTGTCGGGCGCTACGGGCGGTGTCGGCTGGGTCGCCGCCAGCGAGGTGGAGTTCGAGCGCGGCACGAACAGCGCCGGCGAACCGGTGGGGCGGTTGCGAGAGCCACTGTCGATCCCGCCGGGACAGTCGGGCGGCCTGGGTTCAGGGCCCTCGCCGTCGGTCCTGATGGCCGCCGCCCGCAGCGCCATGGTCGCCGGCGCCATGGAGCGCATCCTCGATCTGACGGTCGAGCACGTTCAGGGACGAGTCCAGTTCGGGCGGCCCCTGGCCCGCTTCCAGGCCGTGCAGCAAATGGTCGCGGTGATGGCGAGCCACACCGCCGTTGTCGGCGTCGCGGCGGACACCGCGATCGCCGCCGTCGAAACGGTGCTCGACCGAGCCGGCGGTGACGCCACCTTCATGGCGGCGTGCGCCAAGGCACGCGCCAGCGAAGCCTGCTACGAAGTCACGCGGATCGCGCACCAGCTCCACGGCGCGATCGGCTACACGCGCGAGCACGACCTGCACCGGTTCACGCGGCGACTGTGGGTCTGGCGGGACGCCGATGGGGACGAGGGCTACTGGCAGCAGAGGGTCGGCGAGATGGCGGTTCGCTCCGGTGGGGCGGGCCTGTGGCCGCTTCTGGCGGAAGGGGGGAATGCGGGCGCCGGGTAGGGGGTTGCATCGGTCGATAGTCACGACCGGTTCAGGAGCCCTACATGCCGCCACGTGCCGTTGGATTCGCCGCAGCCTTCCTGATCGTTGCTCCGGTTTGGGCGCAAGGCGGTGACGAGGCCGTTCCACAGATTCCCGGCGGTGCCGCCGTTTGGGACATCGGTACTCTGGCTCGGAATCTGGGCAATCCGCTGGCCCGCGCGGAGAGCCCGGATCAGGTGCTGCACGCTGCGATCGACAGGGGAGCCGGCGCTTCGTCCGTCTCGGCGCTGATCGCTGCGGGCGCCAGCGTCCACGCCACGGATTGGCAGGGCAAGACGCCGCTGCACATCGCGGCTTCAGCCGGAGCGGGCATCGAGGTCATCCGTACCTTGCTCGATGCCGGCGGCGATGTCAGCGTCGTCTCGACGGCCCATCGTGACGCCGGAACCGCTCTGCATCAGGCGGCGCGCCGGCACGAGAATCCCGACGTCGTCGAAACGTTGATCGACGCGGGCGCGGACATGGAACTTCCGGACGGCGAGGGCATGACCGCGCTGCATCACGCGATCGCCACGAACCCGAACGAGGATGTCGCCCTGAGATTGCTCGAGTTGGGCGCGGACGTGAGAGCCAGGGACCGTCGGCATAGAACTCCGCTGCACCACGTCGGCTACTCGCGCTCGGAGCATGGCGGAGTCGAGATCGCGTCTCGACTTCTTCGGTCCGGCGTCGACGTTGGCGCCAGGGATATCCATGGGGCGACGCCCCTTCACGTGGCGGCCAATGAAAACGAGAACGCGGCGGTGGTTTCCCTGCTGCTGGAAGCGGGCGCCGACGTACGCGCCAGGACCGGGACGGGGCGAGAGCCGATCTGGGAAGCAGCAAGGAACCCGAATCCCGAGGTCCTAGCACTCCTGATCCGGGCGGGCGGGGACCTCCATGCGGTCGGCGGATCCCGAGGCTTTTCGCCCCTGGTGGCTGCTTCGCAGGGGAACTCGAATCCGGATGTCGTCGAGGCACTGCTGGATGCGGGAGCAGCTCTTCCCGAGAACCGCTCGCATCGTGGAGAGATGCTGGCGGGAGCGATCCAACTGCAACGAAGCGCGCCCCTGCTGCGTCGTCTGCTGAATTCGGGCATCGGAGCCAACGAGCGAAACCGTCTGGGAGAAACGCCTCTTCACACTGCTATTCGCCTGGATGCCCCGGACCTTATCGCCGCCTTGCTGAGTGCCGGAGCCAGTGTCGAGGCCGTCAACGCCAATGGCCGAACGGCGCTCACTGCCGCCAGCTATCGCGCTCGACCTGAGATCATCGCCATGCTGCTGGCCGCCGGAGCCGAGGTGGATACGGTGGACAAGTTCGGCGGGTCCGTACTCCAGGCCGCCGTCCGGAATCCCGCCGGCTTCGAGGTCCTGTTGGCGGCCGGGGCCAATACGGCATGGCGAGACAAGAAGGGGCTTACCCTGCTGCACCACGCTGCGGCCTGGGGTTCGAGTTCCGATCTCATCGCCAGTCTGGCTCATGAGCGGCCGGAGGACGTGCACGCCAGGAATGCGGCCGGAGAGACGCCACTGCATCTGGCGGCCCGGTGGAACGACCACCCGGAGATCGCGACTGCGTTGCTGTCCGCCGGCGCCCGGGTCGATGCGCGGGACGGCAGGGGCAACACGCCTCTGCACCTGGCGGCCGGGAAGCTGGGTTCCGGCGGTCAACTGATCCGGGTGTTGCTCGCCGCGGGCGCCGCCATCGAGAAGAAGGATCAGCGGGGTCGTACAGCGGTCCAGATCGCGGCGCAGGTCAGCGACATCTTCGAGTACTGTGACTGGTCTCCTCCGAGCGCCCTGTTCCCCCAGCACCGCCTGCGGGCTCTTGTCGACGCCGGCGCGGACCTCAGTGCCAGGGATCCCGAAGGAAGAACGGCTCTCCACCACGCGGCCAGGGGAAGCGACGACTATGGTCCGCTGGTCATTCTTCTGGCCGGAGGCGCGAAGGTCGAGACCCGCGATGGCCAGGGAAGAACGCCGCTTCATGCAGCGGCTGCGAATGTTCATGCCGGGAGCGTCCCTTTCGCGGACGGAGGAGCGGACGACCTGGACATCGTTACCGTGCTGAAGATGGCCGGCGGAGAGGTCAATGCCAGGGACAGGCAGGGGCTCACTCCGTTGCACGTCGCGGCCGCTTCCACTCATGGCCCGAACACCGTGAACGGCCTCCTTCGGGCCGGCGCCGATATCGGGGCTCGGGACGCTCAGGGCCGCACCGCCCTTCATCACGCGGCGGCGAACGACAAGGTATTGGTCGTGAGGGCTCTGCTGGCAGCCGGCGCGGATTCCGGCGCCGTCGACTTGCTGGGGCGGACGCCCCTGCAGGTGGTTGCGGGGAAGAAGCACGCTGAGAAGATCCGCGGTGCCCTTCTGGGAGACGCTTTTCCCGGCAGTTGAGGTTCGGTCGATAGCGCCAGGCGGCAATCCAGCGGCGGCGATAGGCTCCGGGTTTCTCCGAGTACGCCCTTTCGATGTCGCTGACCTTCGAGCACGTCCACATCATCTGCGAGGACCCGCACGCTTCTGCGCGCTGGTATCGGGACATGCTGGGCGCAGCGATCGCGGGCGAGCATGAAGTCCGCGGCGCGCCGCAGATCCGGGTCGAGGTCGGTGGCGTGCTGGTGCTTCTGCGCGGCAAGCGGCCCGGAGAGGAACCGGTGTCGACCCGGCCGATGCGGGAGTACGAGGGTTACTCCAGCCACGACGAATGGGGCACGGATCACTTCGGCTTCACCTACCACGGAGATCTTCTGGCCTATTGCGAGGAGTTGCGCCGCAAGGGCGCGGAGTTCGCAGTCGAGCCCTGGGAGTTTGCGCCCGGCGTGTTGCTCTGCTACCTGGCGGCGCCCGACAACGTCAGCATCGAACTGGTTCAGGTGAAGTAGACACAGGGCGAAGGGATGGACGGGTCGAACGGGAACGGGCCGTATGTTGGAAAGCGGCTGGGCAGCGGGACCTTCGTCGTCGACGACGCCGTGCTCGCGGACTACTACGGCGGCCTGGAACTCGAACCGCCGACTTCCGGCCTGCTTCCGTCCACGATCGCGAGCGGTCCGGACGGCGACTACTTCCGCGAGATCGCGTTCGCCAACCAGACCGGGCATCTCTGGATGCGCGAGGAGTGGGCGCTTTCCGCTCCGATGAAGGCGCGCACCGTCTACAGCGTCGAGGGCGACATCTGCGACATCTACGACCGGCGAAACCGGGTCGTCGTCGACTACCGGGTCCGACTCAGCGACGGTGACGGCCGGCAGGTCCTGGAGACCCACCATCACCAGAGCTTCCTGCGCGACCAGGAGTACACCGGCGACGTCGACCTGCGCGACCCGCGGAAGAAGCCGGGAGCGCGACGCTTCGACGTGCCGGAGGGTGAACGGTTCGGCGGCCTGGAGCGCACGATCTCACTCGAGATGTGCGGCCAGTTCTTTCACGGCAACGCCAACTACCACACCGACAGGGAGGCATCCCGCGAACTCGGCTTCCAGGATGTTGTGGTCGGCGGCCGGATGACGATGGGCTACGTCGGCCACATTCTCGAAGAGCGTTTCGGCGAGGCCTGGTGGCGGAGCGGCTCCTTCGACCTCAAGTTCACGAACCCGGTGTGGCCCGGGGACACGATCACCGTCAACGGTGTCGTGACCGGCCCGGAGCCGGACGATCCCGAACGCACCGCGGCCTTCGTCTGGATCGCCAAGGCGGACGGCACGGTGGCGCTCATCGCCCGTGCCGGCGTTGCGGCGTGATCTTCGACACTCCGTGGAGGAGCACAGGATGACCACCCGATTCTTCGCCCTCGCCCTGCTGCTCCTCGTGGTTGTCGCGGCTCCGCTTGCCGCCAACGACGCCAGCCGCGACTGCCGCGGTCTGGTGGCCCTGACCGACCTCGATCACGCGATCGAACCCGGGATGCGGGTGGCGGCGTCGGAACGGGCGCCGGCCCACTGCCGCGTGCGCGGCGTGGTCAACCGGGCGATCCGCTTCGAGGTCACGCTCCCGGACGACTGGAACGGTCGGATGATGTTCAGCACGGTCGGCGGGGCCGCGGGGTTCATCGGCGACACGACGAGCCTGCTCGGCCGCGGTTTCGCGATGGCGTCGACCGACACCGGCCACGAGGGCCAGGACCGCGACTACGTGCGGCAGCCCGAGGCCCTGCTCGACTACGCCTATCGCGGCGTTCACCTGGCGACGGCAGCCGCCAAGCGGGTGATACAGCGTTACTACGGCCGCGAGATCGACTACTCCTACGTCAAGGGCTGCTCGAACGGCGGGCGGGCCGCGATGCTCGAAGCGACCCGCTTTCCCGATGACTACGACGGCGTGCTGGCCGGAGCGCCGGCCTTCCGCTTCCAGGAGTTCGTGCCCTGGATGATCGGCGGCGCGCGCCTGCAGGCGAAGCATCCTCTGACCGCGGAGTCCTTCCAGTTGCTCGGCAAGGCGTCCCGCGAGGCCTGCGACAAGCTGGACGGAGTCGAGGACGGCGTGATCGACGATCCGACGAAGTGCACGTCTGACGTCTTCGATCTGAACGCCCTGCAGTGCCCGCCGGACTCGACGGAGAACTGCCTCACCGCGGGCCAGCTCCAGACCGCCCGCTACATGTACGCGGACGTCGTCGACGCGGACGGCAACGTTCTGTCCCCGGGGGTGCCGCCGGGCGCCGAGGACGCCGGCGACTGGGCCGCCTGGATGCTGCCGACCGCCCGTCGCGGGGCGCCGGACCAGTCGCTGATCGACGGCATGGACGTGCTGCTCGAGGCTCTGATGCGCTTCGAGCCGGACTTCGACGTCGAGGCGTTCGATCCGGTCGCCGACCGCGATCTGCTCGCGGCCGCCACCGCGCCGCTCGACGTGCTCACGGCTGACCTCTCGGCGTTCCGAGCCCGCGGCGGCAGGCTGCTGATGTACCAGGGCTGGAACGACTATCCGCTCCGTCCCCAGCGCGCGATCGACTACCTGCACGACGTGGAAGAAGCCAGCGGCGGCGCCGGCGAGGCGGCGGACTTCTTCCGCCTGTTCATGGTGCCCGGCATGATCCACTGCTCCCGCGGTCCCGGCGCCTGGGTTGCCGACTATGTCGACCCGCTGGTCGCCTGGACCGAGAAGGGCGTTGCGCCGGAGCGGATCGAGGCGAGCCGTCCTGGGCCGGAGCCTGTGTTCACGCGTCCACTCTGCGCCTGGCCGGCGGCGGCGAAGTACAACGGCGAGGGCGACGTGAACGACGGGAGTAACTGGAGTTGCCGTTAGCGGAATGACCGGCTAGTTGCCGGCCGTCTCCAGCGAATCCTGGGTCGCCACGCTCGGTCCTAGCGCCGCGGCGATGTCCGGCTTGTCGGAGCGATTGCTTGCATACCGGAAGGCCGTGTTGCCGCTCTGATCCGTTGCGCTGGCGTCGGCCCCGGCCTCCAGTAGCGCCTTCAGAACCCCGACGTCTCCGGCCGTCGCGGCAGCGTAGTGGAGTGGCGTTCTGCCGTCCTGGTCCGCGGCGTGTACATCGGCTCCGGCGCTTAGCAGCCGTTCAACGACTCGTGCGCCCGCATGCTCCAGGTTGGCGCCCGCGGCCAAGTGCAGCGGCGTTTTGCCGTCGGCGAGCACGGCGTTGACGTCAGCCCCGGCACGAACCAGGGACGTGACCGCGTCCGCGGTGCGATTGCGAGCGGCTGCGACGTGCAGCGCCGTCATTTCGTCCCCGTCCCGAACGCCGATATCGACGCCGGCTCCGATCAGCGCGGTGATCACGTCGACGTCGTGCCCGCTCTGTACACTGCCGTCATACGCAGAGCCGGTGATGTTGCGTGCCGCGTAGTGCAACGTCGTCGCGCCGCGGCTGTCCAGCGCGCTCACGTCGGCGCCCGCGGCGATGAGCGCCTCCAGCGGGGCGGGATCGGAGCTGGTTTCGGAGGCGTAGTGCAGCGGTGTTCGCCCGCTCAGGTCCGCGGCGTTCACGTCGGCTCCCAGGCTGAGGACAGCCTTGAGATGGTCGAAGCTGGAGAAGTGGTTCGAGTAGCCGGGTCCGCAGGCGATTCCTCCGTAGATGCGCCGCGCCGCGAGGTGCAGGGCCGTTCTTTCCTGCTCGTCTCTCGCTTCGATGTTGGCGCCTTCCGCCGCCAGAGCCATGAGGATGTCGATCGCGCCGTGGTGTGCCGCCAGGTGAAAGGGCGTCCTGCCTTCCTCGTTCGTGGCGTCGATAGCGGCACCGGCTGCGATGAGCGCTTCGACCACGTCAACGCTTCCGCCGACATAGGTTGAACCTGTGGCCAAGTGGAGCGGAGTGTTCCCTCCCGCATCCCTGGCGTCAACCTCGAACCCGAGGCGAATCAGCGCCTCCACCGCGGCGCTGCCGCCCTCGCCGTGACGAGGTTCCGCGGCTCGATGCAGGAGTGTCCGTCCGCTGGCATCCCTGGCCTCGATATCGGCGCCCGCCTGGATCAGAGCCTCGACGCCGGCGAAGGTGTCCCTTCGCACCGCGTAGTGGAGCGGCGTGAGACCTTCCTTGTCCGGCCGGCGAATGTCGGCGCCGTTTTCGACAAGGAATCGGATGACCTCCGGATCCCGTGCGAGATGCAGCGGAGTTCTGCCGGCCTTGTCCGTGACGTCGACGGGGTGGGTGGCTGCGGTCATTACCCTTGCAAGCAGGTCGGTGTCCGTGCGGCTGGCCGCGATGTGAAGGAGCGTCATGCCTTCGTGGTCAACGGCATCGACATCGGCCCCGGCTGCTATCAGCCGCTGAACGAGGCTCGGGGCCTTGTATCTCGACGCGACGAGGTTGAGGAGGCTTCGGCCGCGAGAGCCCTTGGCGTCGACACCTGCCCCGGCATCGAGCAGAGCGGTCAGGATTTCAGGTTGGTGGTTCCACTCGGCTGCCTCCACGAGCGGCGTTCTGCGCCTGTCGTTGGTGCCGTCCACGTTGGCTCCGGCGGCCAGCAGAGCTTTCACCACTTCGGGATCCTTGGCCCAGGCGGCGGCTTCGTGCAGGGGAGAGTTCCCGTACTGACTGACCGCGTTGACATCGGCTCCGGCCTGAACCAGCAGACGGACGACCTCGAGCCCGGCCCTCGGGTGATGCAGCGGGGTTTCGCCTTCCCGGTCCCTTGTCCGGGGATCCGCTCCGTAAGCGAGCAGCAGCCGGACCATGGGCGCCAGGTCGCCCTCCCAGTGCTCAGCCGCGGCTTGATGTAGTGGAGTCCTGTCCCGGCCGTTCACCGCGTCGACCGGCGCACCGGCCGCAAGGAGCGCCGCGGCCACGCCCGGATTCCCCTTGCCTTCGGCAACGTGGTGCAGCGGAGTCCACCTCGCCGAATCCACTGCATCCACTCTCGCGCCGGCATCGACCAGGAGGCGGACAACGGCCGGATCGAGCTCCCTTCCGGCGGCCAGGTGGAGTGGCGTCCGGCCATGGTTGTCGACGGCGTGAACGTCGGCGCCGGAGTTGAGCAGAGCCCGGATCGCCTCAGGCGCGAAGCTCTCCTCGACTGCGCGGTGCGTCATGCCCCAGTCGTCGTCCGTTTGGCTGACTGTCGCGGCTGGAGTGGCGACAACGAGACAGGCGGCGACGAATCCAAGCAGCCGGATCGGCATGGCGGTACCTCCTCACTGACTTGATGAAGAGCAACGCCCAGCGAAGGTCGCATCATTCCGGCTGTACTCCGCCCCAGCAGGTGCGCCTTGCGGCGTCCGGATCACGTGTGGGATGCAGTCGCTACCATTCGAGGCCAAACGAGGACACGAAGAACGATGCCGGCTCCGAGCCGGCGCCACGCAAGGAGCGGCACATGAGGACCGGTCAGAGAGTTGCTGCCGCTCCGTTGCTCGTCCTGCCCTTCCTGGTTGCGGGCTGCGGAGCGGCTCCCGACGCCGAACTGGGACTACCCGAAGACGAGACGACGCTGGGCGACATGATGCGGGAGGCCGGCTACGCGACCGGCCTGGTGGGGAAGTGGCACCTCGGCTTCCGCGAGAAGTACTACCCGCTGAAGCGTGGCTTCGACGAGAACCTGACCGACGTGTTCGCCGACCGCGCCGTCTCCTTCATCGAGCGCCACGCGGGCGAGCCGTTCTTTCTGATGCTGGCGCCGAACGCGCCCCACACGCCGATTCAGGCCACGAGCAAGTACGTTGACCGGTACGCGCACATCGAGGAAGAGGGGGCGCGCATCTACGCCGCCATGGTCTCGTCCGTCGATGACATGGTGGGCCGGGTCACGGCGACGCTCCGGGAGCACGGACTGGAAGAGAACACCCTCGTCGTGTTCATCTCCGACAACGGCTGCATCGACTACATGCCGGCCGTCATCTGCACGAACTCGCCGCACTCCGGCGGCAAGCGCTATCACCTGGACGGCGGCATCCGCGTGCCGTACCTGCGCGGCGAGATCGAGGAGCCGCCGCACGAGTACCTGTTCTGGCGTTCGCTGCCCAACGCGGCCGTCCGCTCGGGCAAGTGGAAGCTCTGGCGGGTCGACCTGACGGACCAGGATCCGGCCTCCGTTCTCAGCCGCGGCGGCCGCCGGCGCTCGCAGCCTGGGAGACGGAACTCGCCGAGCCGATGTGGATCAGCAAGCGGTCGACGCTGGCCGAGCTGCACGGTGAGGCGATCCAGCTCTACTTCTGAGGGCGGCCGTAGTTATCATCCCCCGCCACACGAAAGGACAGACCATGCACGACATCGCAATCCGTAACGGCCGCATCATCGACGGTACCGGCGTCCCGGGGTTCCATGGCGACATCGCCATCGACGGCACGGTGATCACCAGCGTCAATGGGGGCGTCGGCAAGGCGCACCGCGAAATCGACGCGGAAGGCAAGCTGGTCGTCCCGGGCTGGATCGACATCCACACCCACTTCGACGCCCAGGTCTCCTGGGACCCCTACCTGACGCCGTCCTGCTGGAACGGCGTGACGACGATCGTCATGGGAAACTGCGGCGTCGGCTTCGCGCCGGTGAAGCCGAAGGATCGCGACTGGCTGCTCGACCTGATGGACGCGGTCGAGGACATTCCGGCGATCGCGATGTCGGCGGGCATGGAGTGGAAGTGGGAGACCTTCCCCGAGTACCTCGACGCGATCGACGGCAAGCCGCGGATCATGGACGTGATCACCCAGGTGCCGCACTGCGCGCTCCGCACCTACGTCATGGGGGAGCGCGGCGCGGAGGACATCCAGCCGACGGATGACGAACTGGCCGAGATGGAGCGTCTCGTGCGGGAGAGCATCCGGGCGGGCGCCTTCGGCGTCTCGTCGAACCGGCTCCTGGCACATCGCACGAAGGAAGGCGAGATGATCCCGGGGACGTTCGCCCGCTATCCGGAGCTCGAGGCGATCGCCAACGGCATGAGCGACGCCGGCGGCGGTGTGTTCCAGTTCGTTGGTCCGTTCGAGCGCGAGTGGTTGCTCGGCCTCGGCCGCAAGGACGGGATCACGGTGACCTATCTCTCGGGCGAGGCGGCGCAGGAAGGGTTGACCGCGCTCGAGGAGCGTCGCTACAAGGGGATCCGGGTCTTTCCGCAGATCCGCGGCCGCGGCACGACCGTGCTGATGAACCTGGAGGGTTCGCTTCACCCCTACGTCCTGAACTACGCCTACCGTGAACTGGTCGGCGACCTGCCGATGCCGGAGCGGCTCGAGCGGATGCGCGACCCGGAGGTGCGGGCCAAGATCCTCGCGAGCGACTGGGACATGACGAACGACGCGCGGCGCAACAGCCCCGAGGACGTGGATCACCCGTTCCTCGTCGACGCGACACCGGGTAGCCTGCTGCCGGGGTTGCTGGAACTGATGCACTCGCAGCCGGAGGCGGTCTACGTCCTCGGCGACCCGCCGAACTACGAGCCGGACCAGGAGGCGAGCGTTGAGGCCCATGCCAGGCGCAACGGCCTCACGGGTCCGGAGGCCTTCTACGACCTTCTGACCGAAGGAGACGGCAGCACACTGCTGCTGTTCTATCTGGACGGCTACTCGAAGCGGAACTTCGACTACATGGCGGGTCTGATGCGGCATCCGCTGACCTGCAACGGCCTGAGCGACGCCGGCGCCCACGTCGGCGCGGTCAGCGACGCGCACATGCCGACCTGGAACCTGTCGTTCTGGGGCCGCGACCGCACCCGGGGCGACCGGATCGAGCTGGAGACGATCGTGCACAAGCAGACGGGCGCCAACGCGGCCCTCTACGGCCTATCCGACCGCGGCGTCCTCGAGCCCGGCAAGCGCGCCGACATCAGCGTGATCGACTTCGACCGCCTGTCGTCTGAGGCCCCGTACCTCGTCTACGATTTGCCCGAGAATGCGAAGCGTTACATGCAACGCCCGCAGGGCTACGACGCAACGATCTGCGCCGGCGAAGTCGTCCTCGAGAACGACGAAGTCACCGGCGCCCTGCCGGGCCGGCTCGTGCGCAGCCGTCCGACCGCGTAGACCGGTGTCGGTGCGCGGCCCTCTGGCCGGCATCCGGCGAGCCGCGGAGCGGCGGGGTCGACCTTACGGTTTCTCGGTGTACTTCTCTCCAGCCTCCACGGCGACGGGCAGGCGGTTGCGCGGCGTTGCTAGCGGACATGTGGCGAACTCGCTGAACACACACGGCGGGTTGTAGGCCTTGTTGAAGTCCAGGATCGTCGTGCCGTCGTCGTCGGGCAGGTCGACGGCGAGGTAGCGGCCGGCGGGGTAGGTCGTGTCGCCGGTCGTTGCATCGGCGAAGACGATCATGAACCCGTCGTCGGATCGGTACGCCTCCAGCGACAGTGATTGCCCCTGGACCTGGAACTCCAGGGTGCCGGGGACGGTCGGTTCCCAGCCGAGTCCTTCGACGACGGTCGGCACCCGGATCGTCCGCGGTTCCGGGTAGGGCTTGAAACGGGCCTCCAGGCGCCACTTCGGGTCGGCCGGGTAGGACTCGATGCCGGCGAAGGCCGTCACGGCAGGATGGTCGTAGTCGCGCAACCGCACTCCGAGCCGGTCCATCCGCCGGATCACGGACCAGGCGAGGGAGTCGGACGTGAGGACGGTGGCCTCTTTCTCCTGATCGTCGGCGAGGAGCATGTCGGTGACGGGCGTTTCGCCGTGGAACACCTCGGCTCCAGGCGCCGCCTGGAAGGTCACCGTGCCGTGCTCGACCAGGAAAACCCCAAGCTTCGGCGGCGCCGCTCCTTCGGGCGTCACGAGGTCGTTGTCGGCCGCGGTGCCGAAGCTGTTGGCACCCTCCTTCAGCCAGTAGAGGCCAGCGAGATTGAGCCAACCGTCCGGGCCCTTGAGGCTCGCCACCCGATCGGCTCGCCATTCGGCAAGGGCGCTCTGGTATCGGGCAGGTTCCGACTCCTCGCCCGTTGCCGGCTGAGTGAGGATGACCGCGGCTACGAGCAGCGCCCGGATCCGATGGTCGATTCGTGTCACTACCTGAGATCCTAGGATCCCGCGCGGAAGGAGCCCAGGATGTACGGTTCATTGAACTACCGCGGAGCGCGTCGTCAGACCCTGACGCGCACTACCGCGCTGGGGCCGACTGTTAGACTGCCACTCGTAACTCCTGTAACCAGATTCAGGTCTTCAGCCTGGGAGTTGGAGATTGCGTGACCCACGACCCACTCGGTGTTGTCGCCCGCGGGCGATGGATGCGGCTGTGGTGTGCATCACCCTCTTGCTGGCGTTTGCCGGGCCAGCAGCCGCGGTTGGGCCGCCCGCGGCACCTGCGGCCGCTCCGGCCTACGACGCCGACGCGCCGCATCGCGTGCTCATCTCGCGCCACTGCCTGGGTTGCCACAACGCCCGGCTGAAGACGGCCGGGCTCGAACTCGACGCTCTGGTCGAACAGCACGAGACCCTCGACCGTGCGACCTGGGAGAAGGTGGCCCGCAAGCTGCGCGCGCGCCAGATGCCGCCGCCGGGAAGGCGCCGTCCGGACGAGAGCGCGTACCGTGAGGCGCTCTCTTCGCTCGAGGGCGAGCTCGACCGGATCGCGGCCGACCAGTCCGATCCGGGCCGCACGGAGACCTTCCGCCGGCTGAACCGCACCGAGTACCACAACGCGGTGCGCGATCTGCTGGCGCTGGAGGTCGACGTCGCCTCGCTGTTGCCGGCGGACTCGGCCAGCTTCGGATTCGACAACGTGACCGTCGGCGACCTCTCGCCGACCCTGCTGGAGCGCTACGTCGGCGCGGCGGAGAAGATCAGCCGGTTGGCCGTCGGCCGCTCGTACGCCGAACCGGTCGGCATCACGTTCCGCACGGAGCCCGATCAGACCCAGGAGAAACACGTCGAAGGCCTGCCGGTCGGCACTCGCGGCGGCATTCTCGCGACCTGGAACTTCCCCGCGGACGGCGGCTACGAGTTCTCGATCCGTCTCGCCCGCGACCGCAACGAGCACGTCGAGGGTTTGAGCGAGGCGCACGAGCTGGAGCTTCTGATCGACCGGGAGCACATCGAGACCTTCACCGTGGCGCCGCCAGACCTGATGAGCGACGTGGCGCTGAACTACCAGCCTTCGCAGGACGACGTCGACGATCACCTGGTCGTGCGAGTGCCTGTGACCGCGGGCCCGCACGATGTCGGCGTCACCTTCCCGGCCCGGCCCTGGGTGCTGCTCGAGACGGCGCGGCAGCCCTACGAGTCGCACTTCAACTACTACCGCCACCCCCGCGTGCAGCCGGCCATCTTCTCCGTCTCGATCGTCGGGCCGTACCTGCCGCTCGGCGCCGGCGACACGCCGAGCCGCCAGCGGATCTTCGTCTGCCAACCGCAGAACGGCGCCGAGGAGGACCCCTGCGCGCGGGAGATCCTGGCCAACGTGATGCGCCGCGCCTACCGCCGCCCGGTGACCGGCGAGGACGTGCGCGGACCGTTCGCGCTCTACGAGCAGGCCAGGGACGAGCACGGCTTCGAGGCCGGCGTCGAGATGGGATTGGCGGCGGTTTTGGTCAGCCCCGAGTTCCTGTTCCGCATCGAACGGGATCCGGCGGGCGTGGAGCCCGGGGCGCCGTACCGCGTCAGCGACGTGGAGCTCGCGTCGCGGCTGGCCTTCTTCCTGTGGAGCAGCATCCCGGACGACCAACTGCTGGAGATCGCGTCGGCCGGCCGACTGAGCGAGCCGAGTGTGCTCGAGCACCAGGTCGAGCGCATGCTCGCCGACCCGCGGGCGGAGAACCTGGTCACGAACTTCGCCGCCCAGTGGCTCCATCTACGGAATCTGGCCGGAGTCACCCCCGACAAGCGCCTGTTCCCGGACTTCGACGACAACCTGCGGCAGGCCATGCGCCGCGAGACGGAACTGTTCGTCGGCAGCATCCTGCGGGAGGACCGTAGCGCCCTCGACCTCGTGCGGGCGGACTACACGTTCCTTAACGAGCGGCTGGCCAAGCACTACGGCATTCCGCACGTCTACGGCAGCCGCTTCCGGCGCGTGGAACTCGGCGATGACAGCGTGCGCGGCGGCCTGCTGCGTCACGGCAGCATCCTGACCGTGACCTCCTTCGCCACGCGTACGTCACCGGTGGTGCGGGGCAACTGGGTGCTGGGCAACCTGCTCGGCGTGCCGCCGCCTCCGCCACCGCCCGATGTTCCGGACCTGCCGGAAGCGAAGATCGTCGCCAAGGAGTTGCCGATGCGCGAGCGGCTGTCAGCGCATCGCGACAACCCGGCCTGCTCGGGCTGCCACCGCCTGATGGATCCGGTCGGCTTCGCGCTCGAGAACTACGACGCGATCGGCCGTTGGCGGACGGTCGACGCGGGCTTCCCGATCGACGCTTCGGGCGAGCTGTGGGACGGTACCGCCCTGGGCGGTGTTGTGGAACTCGAGTCGGCGATGCTGGCGCGGCCCGAGCTGTTCCTGACTACGCTGACCGAGAAGCTGCTCGTGTTCGGCACCGGCCGCGGCGTGACCGCGACCGACGCCCCCGCCGTGCGCGCGATTCTGCGCCGCGCGGGGGCGGACGACTACCGCCTGTCGTCCCTGATTCAGGCGGTCGTCGCCAGCGATCCCTTCCAGATGAGGAGAGCATCGTCATGATCCTGACCAAGAAGGCGCTCCCGCGCCGGACCTTCCTGCGCGGCATGGGCGCGGCGATCGCCCTGCCCCTGCTCGACGCGATGGTGCCGTCGATGACCGCCTGGGCGAAGACGGCGGCCAAGCCCGTGCGGCGCCTGGGCTTCGTCTACATCCCGATGGGCTCCGACATCACGCGCTGGCGTCCGGCCGGCGGCAGCGGGGCGCTCGGTGAACTGTCGCCGTCGCTCAGTCCGCTGGAGGGCTTCAGGAAGCAGATTTCGGTGATCAGCAACCTGGAACTGAAGAACGCCTATCCGGGGACGCACGCCACCTCGAACGCGGCCTTCCTGAGCGCGGCGAAGGCGAAGTGGACCGAGAGTACGGACTACTACCTCGGCACGACGGTCGATCAGATCGCCGCCCAGCAGATCGGCCAGGAGACCCAGTTGCCTTCGCTCGAACTGGCGATGGACCTGATGGACATGGTCGGCCAGTGCGACAACGGCTACGCCTGCGTGTACCAGAACAACCTCTCCTGGTCGTCGCCGACGACGCCGCTGCCGGCCGAGGCCCATCCGCGGATCGTGTTCGAGCGGCTGTTCGGCGAGGGCGGCACGGCGGCCGAGCGGCGCGAGGGGCTCCAGCGCAAGGCCAGCCTGCTCGACTGGGTACACGAGGACATCACGCGGCTCCAGGGCATGCTGGGCCCCGGCGACCGGGTCAAGGTCAGTGAGTACCTCGACTCGGTGCGCGAAGTCGAGCGGCGGATCCAGAAGGCCGAGGGCCAGGCCGACGAGGGCGCTTTGCCCGACGTCGACCGTCCGGCCGGCGTGCCCGCGGCCTACGCCGACCACGCCCGGCTGATGTTCGATCTCCAGGTGCTGGCGCTGCAGGCCGACGTGACCCGGGTCATCACCTTCCAGCTCGCCCGCGAGTCGAGCAACCGGACCTATCCCGAGATCGGCGTGCCCGATCCGCACCATCCGACGTCCCACCACGGCAACGATCCCGAGAAGGTGGCGAAGCTGGCGAAGATCAACCAGTTCCACGTCTCGCTGTTCGCCTACTTCCTGGAGAAGCTCGCCGCGGTGCCTGAGGGTGACGGCAACCTGCTCGACAACTCGCTCTACCTCTACGGCAGCGGCATGGGCAACCCGAACGTCCACGACCACGTGAACCTGCCGATCGTCGTCGCCGGCGGCGGGGGAGGGACCGTCCGCGGCGGCCAGCACATCGTCTACGACGAGCCGGCGCCGATGGCCAACCTGCACCTGACGTTGCTCGACAGCGTCGGCGTGCGACTCGACTCCTTCGCCGACAGCACCGGCCGGATCGACACGCTGGCCGAGCCGGTCCACCTGGCGGGCTGAGGACGAGAGATTGCGTAGCCTCCTTCTAGCGTTCCTTCTTGCGGTCCCGGCTGCGGCCGCCACCACCAACGCCCCCCTCGCCGACGCCGCCGAACACCTCGACAACGCCACCATCGAGCGCCTCCTCGCCGCGTCCCCGGCCACCGACGCCATCAACGCCGCCCAGGTCGACGGCATGACGGCCCTCCACTGGGCCGTTTACCACGACCGCGCCAACCTCGTTCGCCGCCTGCTAGACGCGGGCGCCGACGCCTCGGCCGCGAACCGCTACGGCGTCGTCCCGCTGTCGCTGGCCTGCGCCAACGGAAACTTCGGGATCGTCGAAGCGCTCCTGGCCGCGGGAGCCGATCCCAACGCCGTGCTCGCGGGCGGCGAGACGGTGTTCATGACCGCGGCGCGGACCGGCCGGATCGAGGTCGTCGAAGCGCTCTACGAGGCCGGCGCCGACGTGCACTTCCGCGAACCGAGCCGAGGCCAGACGGCGCTCATGTGGGCGGCAGCCGAGGGCAACCTGGAGGTCGTCGAACTGCTGCTCGAGGTGGGCGCCGATCCCAACGCGACGCTCGACTCCGGCTTCACGCCGCTGCTGTTCGCGGTGCGCGAAGGACAGATCGACGTGATGGAGGCGCTGCTCCGGGCGGGCGTCGACGTGAACGCGCCGACGCCGGGCAAGGCGGTCAAGCGGGACCGTCCGCTGCCTGGCGGCCGCTCCGTACGACCCGGATCGACGCCGCTCCTGGTCGCGGTCACGAACGGCCACTTCGAACTGGCGGCACGGCTTCTCGACGCGGGCGCCGATCCGAACGCGGCCCACTCCGGGTACACGGCGCTCCACATGCTGGCCAGGGTGCGCAAACCAGGCGCTGGCGACAACAACCCGCGGCCGGACGGTTCGGGTTCGATGGACGGCCTGGACTTCGTCCGCGACATGGTCGGACACGGCGCTGATCTCGAGGCCCGGATGAGGGTGAGGGCTCGCCTGAACAACACGAGCTACAACGAACTGGGGGCGACGCCGTTCGTGCTCGCGGCCCTCGTCGCTGACGCCGACCTGATGCGAACGTTTGCCGACCTCGGCGCCGATCCGCTGACCCGAACCGACGACGGCTCGACGGCCTTGATGGCCGCCGCCGGTCTTGGAACCCGGTCGCCCGGTGAGGACGCAGGCACCGAGGAAGAGGTGCTCGAGGCCGTGCAACTCGCTCTCGATCTCGGTGCTGACGTCAACGCGGTGAACGCCAACGGCGAAACGCCGATGCACGGCGCGGCCTACAAGAACCTGCCGCGCGTCGTCCACCTGCTGGCCGACAGCGGCGCCGACATCGAGGTCTGGAACCAGCGCAACAAGTACGGCTGGACCCCGCTGACGATCGCGCGCGGCTACCGCTTCGGCAACTTCAAACCGTCCGCGGTCACCGTCGCAGCGATCGAGACGATCATGCTCGGCGAAGGGGTGCGGCCGCCGACCGAAGAGGAAGAGGACGCCAAGGCGGTCGACATCTACGCCAAGCCGGCGCCGAAACCGGCGGAGCCGGACGCGAAGAAGGACGAGACGAAGAAGCCCCCGGCGAACTGAGCGGTCGTCGATGCGTACGTACCGTCGCGTCCGGTAGCGAGGCGAATGCTCGGTTTCCTTGGGCGGCGCGCATCCCGCTCCGGCGGGGTCGCGACCAGGGGCGCAAGTCTGCGGGCCGCCGTCCTGGGCGCGAACGACGGTCTGGTCTCCAACTTCAGCCTGGTCATGGGAGTGGCCGGGGGCACCGGGAACCCGGACTTCGTGCTGCTGGCCGGAGCCGCCGGCCTGCTCGCGGGCGCCTTCTCGATGGCGGCTGGGGAGTACATCTCGGTGCGTTCGCAGCGGGACCTCTACGAGAACGAGTTGCGCAAGGAAGAGGTCGAGCTGAGCGAGTGGCCGGAGGAGGAGCAGGCGGAGCTCGAGCGCATCTACCAGGCGAAGGGTCTTTCCGAGGAGGAGTCGCGTCGCGTGGCGAGCAGGCTGATGGCGGATCCGGAGGTAGCGCTGGACACGCTGGCGCGAGAGGAGCTGGGCCTGGACCCGTCGCAGTTGGGCGCCCCGGTAGCTGCCGCTTCGAGTTCCTTCGTGGCCTTCGTCGTAGGCGCGGCCATTCCGCTTCTCCCCTACGCGCTGGACACCGGCGAACTGGCGTTCTGGCTGAGCGGGTCGTTCAGCGGCCTGGCGTTGCTGCTGGCGGGAGGAATCCTGGCGCGTCTGACCGGGGTGAACGCGGCGTGGGGCGCCGGGCGGATGCTCCTGGCCGGCGGCGCCGCCGCCACGGTCACGTACGGTATCGGTCGCCTCATCGGTGTGTCGGTCGGCAGCTTGGGTTAGCTGGCGGTCGATGCGACTCGAAAGCAAGAATCGAGGTGCAATGCTGTGCCGGTCATACGAGGATGCTCTGCGTGGCACGTAGCCTCCCGAACGAGCTTCCCCTCGCCGAACGGCATGCAAAGGTCGTTGCGGCGGCCTGCCGTGCAATCGAGATGGCGGTGGAGCCGCCGGACCTCGACGCGCTGGCGAAGGCCGCCGGCATGAGCCGGTTCCATTTCCACCGGGTCTTCAAGAGAGTCACGGGCGTCACGCCAAGGGCATACGTTGCCGGTCATCGGGGCGACCGGGTCCGCGAGGCGCTGCGGACCTCCCGAACCGTCACCGATGCGATCTACGACGCCGGCTTCAACTCGAGCGGTCGGTTCTACGCGGCGTCGTCCGAGCTGCTCGGGATGACGCCCTCGACTTTCCGACGCGGCGGCGGCGGAGAGACGATCCGGTTCGCGGTGGGCGAGTGCTCCCTGGGGTCGATTCTCGTGGCGGCGACGGAGAAGGGCATCTGCACCATTCTGCTCGGCGACGATCCGGGCGGTCTGGTGCGGGAGCTGGAGGACCGCTTCCCGAGGGCCGAACTCGCCGGGGGCGAGCCGGAGTTCGAGTCGTTGGTGGCGCGGGTCGTCGGCCTGGTCGAGACACCGGCCCTCGGCCACGACCTGCCGCTCGACATCCGCGGGACGGCGTTCCAGCAGCGGGTCTGGCAGGCGCTCCGGGAGATCCCGGCCGGCGAGACCGCCAGCTATGGCCGGGTCGCCGCCGCGATCGGATCGCCAAAGGCCTCCCGGGCGGTCGCGAGTGCATGCGCCGCCAACCCGCTCGCCGTGGCGATTCCATGCCACCGAGTGGTTCGCAGCGACGACGCGGTCGGCGGCTACCGCTGGGGAGTGGAGCGGAAGCAGGCCCTGCTTGCCCGCGAGGCCTCATCTCGGTCGTTGGGGAAGACCGGGCGCTAGAGTCCGCTTCGCCTGACGTGCTCGTGCGCCGAATCAGATCGACTCTCGTCATCCTGCCGCTCCTGCTTGCCGTGACGGCAGCAGCGGCCATGGCCGCGGATCGTCCGAACGTCATCTTCATCCTCGCCGACGACCTGGGATACGGAGACCTCGGCTCGTACGGACAGCAGGTGATCCGGACGCCCAGCCTGGACCGCATGGCCGCTGAGGGGATCCGTTTCACGCACTTCTACGCGGGAGCGACGGTGTGTGCGCCGTCGCGCAGCGTCCTGATGACCGGCCAGCACACGGGCCACACCCATGTCCGCGGCAACGCCAGGGGAACCGCTCAGTCGCTGCGCGACGAGGACGTCACCGTCGCGGAGATCCTGAAGTCAGCCGGTTACGCGACCGGCCTGTTCGGCAAGTGGGGCCTCGGCGAAGTCGGCATGGAGGGCCATCCGCTCAGTCAGGGCTTCGACGGGTTCTTCGGCTACCTCAACCAGGTTCACGCCCACAACTACTATCCCGAGTTCCTGTGGCGGGATCTGGAGAAGGTGCCGCTCCGGAACAAGGTCGAGAGGACGCCGCGCCCCTATGGAGGATTCGAGGGCGGCTGGGCCACGGAACGGTACGAGTACTCCCACGACCTGATCGTGCAAGAGGCGCTGGCATGGGTCGACGAACAGAAGGATGCCCCCTTCTTCCTCTACCTTGCCTTGACGATTCCGCACGCCAACAACGAAGCCACGCGGGCCGTCGGCGACGGGGCGGAGGTGCCGGAGTACGGCGTCTACGAGTCAGAGGACTGGCCGGATCCCGACAAGGGCCAGGCGGCCATGATCACTCGCATGGACCGGGATGTGGGCACGCTGCTGGGGCGGCTCGCCGACCTGGGGATCGCTGAGAAGACGCTCGTCATGTTCTCGTCGGACAACGGACCGCACAACGAGTCGAACCACGACCTGCTCCGGTTCAACCCGTCCGGCAACCTGCGCGGCATCAAGCGGGACCTCTACGACGGCGGCATCCGCGTGCCATTCCTCGCCTGGTGGCCGGGGACGATCCAGCCGGGCCAGGTCTCGGACCACATCGGCTACTTCGGCGACCTGATGGCTACCGTCGCCGATCTCTCGGCCGTCGACATGCCGCCGGCCACGGACTCGATCAGCTTCGTGCCGACTCTTCAGGGCCGCTCCGGCGAGCAGCGGGCACACGACTACCTCTACTGGGAGTTCTATGAAGCTGGGTCCTCCCAGGCGGTTCGGATGGGTCAGTGGAAGGGCGTCCGCAAGCCGATGCTGACCGGCCGCCTCGAGCTCTACGACGTCCTGCGGGACGAAGGCGAACGGTACGACGTGGCCCGGAACCACCCGGACGTGGTCAAGAAGATCGAGGGGATCATGGAGGAGGCCCACATGCCTCATCCGAACTGGACGCCGCCGGGCAGATAGCGCCATGTTGTTAGAGTAGTTGGCCTTAGAGGCGGGCGAGTTGACTGGGAGGTCGACCCTGGGCGCCCTGACCGCCGGTGCGTGTCATTCCGAAGAGGAACGCTGGGCCCATGATCTCGAAACCGGATCGACCTCCGCTGAGTCCACACGATGAACTGCAGCCTTTCCCCGAGGGCTGGTACTTCGTAGCCAGCCGCGACTCGATTCAGCGCGAGAAGCTGATCGAGAAAACCTGGATGGGGGAGGAGATCGTTGCCTGGTGCGACGACCAGGGTCGGATCTGCGTGGCCGACGCCTTCTGTCCGCATCTGGGGTCCCACATGGGGCCGACGGTGGGCGGCGTCGTGCGCGAAGGCTGTCTCGTCTGTCCGTTCCACGGCTTCACGTTCGATTCGACCGGTCAGTGCGTCGCCACGCCCAACGCCCCGGCGCCGAGCGGCGCGAAGCTCAAGGTCTACGAAACCAGGGAAGTCCTGGGGATGGTCTTCGCCTGGTGGGGATACGCGGGCCGGCCGGCGCACTGGCATCTTCCCGAAGACCCGCCCACCGGACCACAGTGGAGCGAACTGCGGTCCTGCGGCCTGCGCTTCCGGGGTCATCCCCAGGAAACGACGGAGAACTCCGTGGACATCGAACATCTGGGCTACACGCACGGCTACGGCGATGTGCGGCCGGTCGGGTCGACCCTGGTTCAGGGCGCCTACCTGAAGAGTTGCTTCGACTTCAGGGCGGTGCGAAGAGTCGCGGGCCTCGTGGACGTGGTCTCGGAAGTTTCGGCGGTGACACACGTCCATGGCCTGGGCTACTCCTTCGTCGAGTTCCATGAGAAGACGATCGGCATGAAGTCGAGATTGTGGGTGCTCGCGACGCCCGTCGACGGCACGGTCGTGGACGTGACCCTGGTCAGCCAGGTGCGGGAGATCCGGAAACCGGGGCGGTTCTTCGTGGGCTTCGGGTTCCTGCCTGTGAGCCTGCGCCACCGGCTGTTGAATCGCATTGTCCTGCGCGAAGAGAGGCGGTTCGTCCTGCAGGATGTCGTGATCTGGGAGCGGAAGCGGTACCAGGCTCCGCCGCGGCTAAGTCGGGCCGACGGTCCTGTCGGCAAGTACCGCCAGTACAGCCGGCAGTTCTATCCGGAACTCGAATCCGAACGCCGGCCGGTCCTGAGCGTCGTCTGAGGCGACCAGCGAGCCTTCGGAATCAGGCCCTCGCCTTCCGGAACCTCCAGCCATGGAGGATCCGCCCGTAGTGGTTGAAGGCCCGCCGGGCGCCCGGATCGTCGAACGGGTAGTCCGCGCCGAGTTGCCTGGCGGCGGCCAGACCGGTCACGAAGCAGGTCTCCTGGCTGTTGACCAGGGTGTGCGCTCCGCAGTGCCACGTCCGTCTCCGGCCCTGAATGAACTGGAACAGGGGGACGAGAAGGGCGATGTGCCGCACGTCGTGAACGACGTGCTGGAACCACTGCCGGTGGACGATCGTGCTCTCGTCGATCCTGCTGATCGGGTTGTAGGTCACCAGGCAGGGCTTGTCCGACCCGTGAGCCCACGGCTGCTGGTTGTGCATGATGTAGGTGATCTCGTAGTTGTCCGGCCGGACGCCGTACTGCTCGATGTGGTTGCTCCGCGTCTCGAGCGGCCTGACCTCGTTGTCGGGAAGAACCGAGGAGTCGCTGTGGACGATCGTGTGATTGTGCAGTTCGCTCTCGTAGCGGATGGAGGAGAGCAGGTAGCGCTCCAGCATCGTCGGCCGGTCGAGCATCATCAGCGTCTGGTTCGCGTTGCAGGCGAAGATGACGTCGTCGAACGTCTCCCGGACACCGTCCTGGTCCTCGACCACAACGCCGTTCGACTCCCGATACACCTTGCGCACCGGACGTTTGAGGCAGACCCGGTCCCGGAAGCCGGCCGACAGCGCCCCGTAGATCCGTCGCGTCCCCTGGTCCCAGGTCCTCATGGGCGTGGCGCGCTCGATGTCGAAGAACTCGAGATAGCGGGCGAACAACGCGGCCGGCATGTCGAAGACGTTCGTCGCCATCAGGAAGTTGACGAACATCGGTTTCAGGATCTTGTACCGGAAGTCTCCGGACAGACCGTGCAGGTTCAGCACCGTGCCCATGCTGATGTAGTTGTAAGGGTTGAGGGCGTTCAGCACTCTGGACCGCGCCCTGGTCAGAAAGGCGAACCGCTTGATTCTCTTCAGGATGCGCTGGAACTTCTCGATCTCGTCCTGAAGATCCCGTCGTATGTCCGAATCGAAGTCGTGAGCGTAGACGCCGTCACCGTACCGGACGCTGTAGCTGAAGCGGGTCTCGAGCAGTTCGATGCCGAACTGGTCGAGAAGCAGCACGACGTGGTCGTAGACCGAGGGAATGCAGGCCGTGACGGAGATGTCGAACGGGATGGAGCCGCCGTCGTCCTGCGGCATGTCGGCGGTCACCGCGTTGCCGCCGAGCCGATCCTGCGCCTCGTACAGGAGGAAGTCGAATCGGTCGGGACTCTGGCTGAGAGCCCAGGCGGCGCCGAGGCCGGACATGCCTCCGCCGACGATGGCAATGCGTCGCGCCACTGCCTCCGGGCGAGACGAGGGCGTCAGGCGGGTACTTCCCGAAGTTGCTCGACGATTCGGAACTGCAGCTTCGCGCGAGGCTTCATGTTGGGGATCGGATTGAACCGCAGCCGGTAGTCCTTGGGAACGACCTCGAATCTGAAGTGGCGGGCGAGCATCAGGACGTTGACCGCCAGTTGCAACTCCGTCTGCCGGAAGCCGAGACACCTGTGGGTGCCCAGGCCGTAAGGCGCGTAACCGGGGCTGCGGTGCTCCGCCCGATCCGGCAGGTAGCGGTCGATGTCGAAGGAGTGCGGATCCGGGAAGACCTCCTCCATGTAGTGCGGCGCGGTCGAAGCGATGAAGAGCCTTGAACCGACCGGGATCTCGTAGTCCTCGATCACGCACGCGTTCATCACGTTCCGGATCGCCATGGGGACGACCGGGTACATCCTGAGCGTTTCCATGAGGAAACGGTGCGTGACGTCGATCGTGGAGGGGTTGATGGCCTGACCGTCCGGATCGCCGTTCTCGAAGAGTGCGTCGGCTTCGGCGCGGATCTGCTCCCGAAGGTGCGGCTGCGTCGTCATGGCGTAGAGCGCGAAGCTGATTGCGTCGCCCACGTAGACGCTGGCAACCAGCGCCGCGGAGAGCTGGAAGCGCAGCATGGTCTCCGGCACGAACTGCGGGTCGCTCGCGTGGAGCCCGAGCCAGTCGTCCGCCAGATCGCGCGGCTGGTCGATCCGCTGGGCCGGAGTATGTGAAGTCTGGATGCGTTCCAGGAGCGTGTCGACGGTCCTGGCCTTTCGCTTCATGCCGGGCGTCTTCATCATCATCTTGGGCAGGGCCCGCATGATGTGAACGGCCAGGGCGCGCTCCTTGTAGTCGACGAGGTCGTCGATGAGATCCTGCGAATCCACTCCGACGAAGAGGGGGGAGAGGTGTGCGTTGATCAGGAGACGGCAGGCCCGGGCGGGGATGACGTCGCCCACCTTCCAATCCGCGAGGTACGTTCGGATGTAGCCGTAGAGTTGATCGAGCTGCCCGGCGAGCCTGCCGCGGGAGAATCCGGGCGACATGGCCTTGCGGAGTCGGAAATGATCCGCGCCGTCCAGGGAAGGCAGGACGCCGGACGCGCCGTAGATCTTCTCGAAGTCGTTGAAGTAGTCCTTCGTTCTCAGGTACGTGCGCCCGCGCTTGTTGACCCACTGATTCACCTCGGTTCCCGCCAGGCAGATCATGCGCTCACCGATGGGTGGGCGGAGCTCGAAGACAGGTCCGAACTCCTGGGCAAGACTGGCGAAGAGGGCGGGGATGTTGCCGTCGCGGGCGTACTGGCTGCGCAGCAACTTCCGGAATGGAATGCTGGGGAGCTTCTTCGTCAGAGCCGAGTGTCGGCGGATCGGCGCCGCGATGTTCTGAGCGACCGCTTCGGCGATGGAACGCCCGATCAGGTCCATCCTGCAGACCAGCTCGATCCGTTCCTCGACTTCTTCGTCGATCTGGAAGATGAAGCGCAGAACGTCGCAGGCGTTGACGATGGAGAGAACGATGATGTCTCGCGGATCGGGGATTTCGTCGTTGAAGATGACGTCGGCGATCCGGTCCCGAATGAACTGGCTCGCCGTGCCCTCTTCGGATTGGCCGCGCGCGTCCGCCTGCCAGCCAGTCCGCGGAAGGGTCCAGAAGTCGCCGTCGTGGTGCTGGAGGATGTTCCGCTCCACCAGGCGGTCGAGCGTGAGGTCGATGACGTCCTCGGCCTGCGGCGCGAGCCGTTCGATCCAGTAGCGGGCCGTCCGCTGATCCGGCGCCTGGGCCAGCTCCCCCAGAATCGGATCGAGAGCCGGGTCCCCGGTCTCCGTCGCGTCAACGAGATAGAGAGCTTCCGGGTCCGTGTCGATGCGCGACTGCAGGGAGAGCTCGGCAAGGACCGCGCCGGCAACGGCGCAGTGCAGGTGCCAGCCCGGGACCTGATGGAAGTAGCCGTTCTCCTCGTTGAGGAGCATCAGGATCAACTCGTCCGTCAGAGTCAGCCCCTGGCTCGCCGAGGTTGCGGGGGTGGAAGTCATGAGTGCATCTTACCGGGACTTGATTCTCAGGCCCGAAGGGGTTTGCGGGCCAGGAAACAATACAGCGGCGTGAAGATGCCGGTCTTGCCGCCCGCGATGTAAGCCTCCGCGGTTCGATCAAGGAGTCGGACCACTTCCGCCGAGCCGTTCGGAAAGAGCCGCAGTACTTCGGCCAACTTCGACCCCGCGATGAACGCCTTGCGGCCCCAGGGAAGCCTGCGCAGCGCGTTGCCCAACGTCCCGTTGCGACTCTCCATGGGCCGATACCAGGGCGTGGAGGGTCCCTCCCGGACGTCCCCCCAATCGCTCCCCTCCATGACCTGGAATCCCGCCCTTTCGAGAGCATGATTCACTTCCCCGAACGTGGCGATATCGTGGAGCGCGATACCGCGCATGAGTTCCCGCTTGATGGTCCGGTGCCGGCCGTTCCGCGGATCGAACCGGTCCGTCAGGCACATCTCCTGACCCCAGAACAGGGCGCCCGGCTTCAGCACGCGGAATATCTCCGCGAAAGCGCGTTGCTTGTTCTGCGCATGGCACGTTGACTCGATGGCGTAACCACCGTCGAAGCTGTCGGCCTCGATGGCGCTCATGTCCTCGAAGCTGCACTTCCTGAAGTCGGCCATGTGCTCCAGCCCCGCCTCGGCGTTCAACTTCTTCGCTTCCGCCAACTGGATTTCATTGATGTTGATTCCCACGACCCTGACACCTGCTTCACGGACGACGCGGCGCATGGGGCCGCCGATTCCGCAACCGACGTCTACGACCTTCATGCCCTGTTGCAACTCCAACCTGGAGATCATGGCCCGCTGGTGCCGGACCTTGGATTCCTCCAGGCTTTCGTTGGGCGTGAGGGGCGCAAAGTGCAGGGACTCGCCCCAGCCAAACACCATGAAGCCGTTGCAAAGCTCGTAGTAGTCCCTTACCGTTTCCGCGTGGTCGTAGGCGCTCGCGTCCGGAGCCTCCGGTGCCGCGCGGTCAAGCCAGCCGTCGAAGCGACGGACTCGATGCGCGACGCCCAATCCCGTGTGCGCGTCTCTCAGCGCTTTCGACAGTCTTCCCAGTCGCATTAGCGCGCGTTCATCGGCTATGGCGTTGCCGTAGCCGACGCGTCTTGTCCGGCGCTCGCAAGCGAAGGACGGGGCGTCGGCGCGAAGCGCGGATGCAACGTGCAGAGCGCCGGAACGACCATCATGAGGATGGCCGTGAGAAAGAGAATGCCGCAACCGAGAGAAGCGGCAAAAGGTATCAGGAACTGGGCTTGAATGGCGCGCTCCAGGATCAGCGGCGTGAAGCCCAGGAACGTCGTCAAGGAAGTGAGCATGATCGGACGAAAGCGACCCTTGGCGCCTTCGATGATCGCGGTTCTCAGAGGGTTGCCTTCCCGGAGTTTCTGATCGATGAAGTCGATCATGACCAGGGAATCATTCACGACGACGCCGCTTAGACCGAAGATCCCCATGAAAGACACGGCGCTCAGGGCTACTCCCAGGATCCAGTGGCCCAGGATCACGCCGATGAAGCCGAAGGGGATCACGGCCATGATGATGAACGGCCTGGTGTATGAACGGAGGGGGATCGCGAGGAGCGCGAAGATCATGATCAGGGCGACCGCGAACCCCCGGTACAGCGCGTCGATCGACTCGAGTTGTTGCTGCTGTTCGCCTCCGAACGTGTATGTCAGGTCCGGATGCGCCGCGGTCAGGTCCGCGAGGATCGAATTGGCCAGGATCTCGTTGGCTTCGTTGCCGGAGATCACCGAGGAGTCCACGTCGGCGGTGACGGTGACGACGCGCTGGCCGTCCCGGCGTCGGAGGGCCGACGGCGAGACGCCCATGCCCAGCGAGGCCACACTCATGATCGGCACCTCGTCCCCGCCCGGCGTCCGGAGCAGGTAGCCCTCGATATCGGTAAGTGAACTTCGCTGTTCCGCGGGCAGCCGGACAAGAACTCGTACCTCTTCCCGGCCGCGCTGCACCCGGACGGCGTCCGCGCCGAAGAACGCGGCCCTCGCCTGTCCGGCCAACTCCTGCACGGTGAGACCGAGGGTCCGCGCTTCGGGCCGCAACTCCAGCCGAACTTCCGGGATGCCCGGGGCGTGATCCGACCGTATGTCGTAGACGCCTCCCACGCCGCGGAGTCCCTCGACCACAGAGTCGGCGATCCGGGCGAGGCGCTCCGGGTCCGGATGGGACAGTACCGCCTCGACCGGGTTCCCCAGGGTGAAGATCTCGCCGCTGAAAGTGAGGCCGCGCACGTGGGGCAGCACACCCACTTCCTCCCGCCACGCCTGCACGACTTCTCCGGTGGAGATCCGTCTCTGCTGCGCGCCGAGAAGTTTGAACTCGATGGTGGCGATGTTGGCCTGTGGATTGACGGTGGGCTGCGGGTTGAGCCCGCCCTCGACTCTCGATCCCAGTCCGACGGTCACCGTGACGCCACTCAGCAGCGGTGGCGCGTCCGCAGGCCGGCTGCTCGAGAGTCGTTCAATGGCCCGGCGGCCCGCGGCCTCCAGCTCTTGCGCCACTTCGTACGTTCTCGGAGCGGTGGTCCCATCGGGCATCTCCAGCCCGACCGTCGCGAAATCACCCTCCACGTCGTCGGCCAGCGTGGTGGGGACGATTCCGGCGGGAACCAGGGAGATGCTCAGCACGAGCATTCCAACGGCCCCCGACATCGTCACGCCGGGCCGGTTCGTGGCAAACCGGAGGGCCCGGTCCAGGGGCCCCTGCACGAACCGCTGCAACTGGACGTCGACACGACTCTGGAGTCCCGAGAAGAAGCGGTCGAAGGCATTGCGCGGCACCCACTCCGGACCGGGCAGGTGGGACAGGTGGTTGGGCAGGACGAACAGCGATTCCACCAGCGAAATCAGCAGCATGGCGATGATGATGATCGGCAGGGCCTGCCATACGTCACCGATGCCCCCCGGGATGAACAGCAACGGGACGAAGGCCACCGCCGAGGTCAGGACCGCGAAGGTCAAGGGCGCCTTGATCCGCCGGACCCCGCGAATGGCGGCCGCCATCCCGGGGGTTCCCCGATTGCGTTCGGACTGAATGCACTCGGCCACCACGATGGCGTCGTCAACGACGATCCCGATGGCGAGGACGAAGGAGAAGAGGCTGATCGTGTTGATCGCCACGTCGAGCGCCATCATGACGGCGAGGGCGCCTACACCCGAAACGACGAGGCCCACGGCAACCCATAGGGCGAGCCGAACCTGGAGAAAGAGGCTGAGTGCGACGATCACCAGCAACAAACCCAGAATCCCGTTCTTCAGAAGAAGATCGGCACGTTCCTCGTAGGCTTGGGATTCGTCGTTCCAGATGGTGATGCCCACACCGTCCGGCAAAGCGGGGATCACCTCGTTCGCCAGGTGCTCGCGGACCGTCGTGGCCACATCCATCACCTGCTCACCACCGGCCCGATAAACCTCCACGAAGGCGGCGGGCCGGTTCTGGTAGCGGACAATCAGGTCTGTTTCTTCGAACCCGTCGCGGACCTTGGCGATGTCGCCGAGTCGCACGAGCGTGCCGTCGCGGCCGCTGAGAAGGACGATCTCCTCGAAGTCCTGCTGGTTGTAGTTCTGCCCGAGGGTCCTGACTCGAACCTGGGATTCCCGGGTATTGATGCTGCCGGCCGACAAGTCGAGCGAACTGCGGCGGATCGCGCCGGCAACGTCGGTC
Source organism: Acidobacteriota bacterium (assembly GCA_011525365.1). Classification (GTDB taxonomy): domain Bacteria; phylum Acidobacteriota; class Thermoanaerobaculia; order Multivoradales; family Multivoraceae; genus Multivorans. The sequence goes on along the minus strand of WTGQ01000002.1, from coordinate 2,347,502 downwards.
AGCGTGAGTCCCAGGGCACTCAGCCGGTGAACCGGCACCTCGATGGAGATCTCGTAGTCCCTGACCCCGCTGACCTCGACCTGGGAGACGGACGGCAGCGTCGTCAGGTCGTCCTCTACCCGATGCGCCAGCTCCTTCAGCGAGCGCTCGGAGACGTCGCCGTGGACGATGAGCCGGATCATGCTGAAGCGATTGTCCATCTCCCGGAAAGTGGGGCGTTCGGCGCCGGCCGGGAAGGAGTGGATCCGATTGACGGCGGATTCCATATCGTCCAGGGCCCGATTCATGTCCGTACCGGAGTCCATCTGGACCCGTACGGAGGCAATGCCCGGAGCCGCCAGGGACTTGACCGCCTTCACGTCATCGAGCCCGCTGACCTGGTCCTCGATCTTGACGACGATCGACTCCTCGATCTCCTCCGGCGTGGCGCCGGGATAGGCCATCGAGATTTCGACGTGGTAGAAGGGAGTGATAGGCCAGGCTTCCCGCTCGAGGCCGGTCAGGGACACGAGTCCGGCCGCAACGATGCCCATCATCAGGAGATTGGCCGCGATGCCATTGCTCGCCATGTAGGCGAGGGGGCCGCGCCGTTCGCCGTGGCTGCCGTCGTTGGAAGTCACTTGTGTTCCAGAAGTTTACCGCGACGGCTCGGTCTTTGGCGCTAGAACCGCACCCTTAGGCCGCCGTTGATCACCCGTCCGTCCAGCGGCGCCCAGGCGTCGACGGTCCACCGCCCGTCGGGAGCGCGGTCGGGGCGCAGGGACGAGTGCCAGCGGTGCTGCCGCACGTCGGTCAGGTTCTCCAGGTTGAGAAAGAGGCGGACCGGCCCGAAGCGGCGCTCCAGGAGGACGCCGACCACCGTGTAGGCCTCGCTGGTGTCGCGATACGGATTCGCCTCGAGCCGCTGTTCCCCGGTGTAGTACACCTCGAGGCCGATCCGGCCGTCCTCGTTCTCGGCCATGGCGATGGCGCCGAGGCTGTGCCGCGGCGTCTGCGGTACGTCGAATGTTGCCTCGCCGACTCGTTCGCGCGAGCGGACGTGGGTGTACGTCGCCGTCACGGCGAAGGGCGGCCGCCGGTAGGTTCCCAGCAGTTCCGCGCCGACGTTCGTCGTGGGCTGATCGAGGTTCCGCAGCGAGAACGTCTCGCGGTCGACGTGCACCGGGTCGGCGATACGTGACGCGAAGAACGTCGTGGTGAAGGCGAGCGGACCGTGAATGCGGGTGAAGTCTATCGAGGCACTGCGGCCGCGTTCTGCCCGCAACGGGCCGTCCACAGCCAGCCGGGTCAGTCCGGCGGCCTCGGTCTCCTCCGTGAGCGGCGTCGGCCCGAAGAACCCGGTTCCGGCCGACATGCGCGTCGACCAGTGGCCGAAGCGAAGGAGCGCGGAGACGCGGGGGCTGAAGAACCAGCCGTACTCGCTGTGTCGATCCAACCGTCCGCTGATCGAGAGCGCCAGCCGCGGGTTCACGTCGATGTCGTCCTGAACGAAGACGCCGGGCGTCGTGAACGAGTAGCCGAACCGCGGAACGTCCCTGGGTGTGTAGGCGTCGTGCTCGACCGCGGCACCGGCGACCCAGGTATGCCGGCCCGCCGCCCGCCGCACGGTGACCTCGGCGAAGCCGGTTTGGTGGCGGTCCCGTTCGAGGGTCGTACCGAACCGGTGTTCGTGCCGGTTCTGTGCGATGGCGGCGCGCGCGTTGATGACGGAGTCTCCGGCCACGGTCTGCCACAGGGCGCCGAAGTCACGGCGGCGAGTGTCGAGAGCCTCCCGATAGGGAAGACCCGTGGCGGGGAGTACGCGGCTCGGCTCCGTGCCGCCGTTGCGGTTCTCGCGTGTCGCCCCGGCGGTGAGAAGGAGCGATCGGCCCTGCCCGTCGTCCCAGAACACCCGCGGCCGCACGACGCCGCGGGCGTAGCGGGCCAGGTCCGCCCAGCCGTCGCCGTTGACGTCCGTGAGGCTTTGCCAGTGTCCGCCGCCGACCAGGGTCATTCCCCAGGTCTCCGACAGCGGGGTGGATAGCCACAGCACGCCGTCGCTAGCGCCCCGTGTCGACCGGTTGATCAGGAACTCCCGTTCCGCTTCCTCCCCCGGCCGCCGCGACAGCAGGTTGACCACGCCGCCCATGGCGCCGGCCCCGTGCAGGGCGGAAGCGACCCCCTTGATGACTTCGACCTGCCCGAGGTCCATCGGCGGGATCTGGAGCAGCCCGAGACCGCCGGGTTGGGCGCCGTAGAGCGGCAAGCCGTCGGAGAGGATCCGCGTGTAGCGTCCCCGCATGCCCTGAATTCGAACGCTCGCGGCACCGAGCGAGGGTGAGGTCGCCTGCACCCGCATGCCGCCCATCTCGTTGAGCATCATGACGATGTCGCCGGGCGTCATGAGCATCTTCTCCTCGATCTCCTCCCGATCGAGCACCTCGACCCGCATGGGTTGATCCTCGATCCGGCGCCCCGTGCGGGTGCTGGCGACGACCGTGACCTCTTCCTCGATTTCCATTGCCGGCTGAGGCTCGGACCCTTCTTGCGCCTGGTCCTCTTGCTGCGCCGCCACCTCGCTGTGTACCGCCGCAAGCAGCAGGACGAGTGCAACCAGCTTCGACATGGCTTCAGGTGGGCTGACCTGCCACGGTCGCCTTCGCTCTATCCGAGCGCGTCCGTCCAGAACGTCATCATGTCGTCGTGGAACGCCCGCGCCTGGTCGCCGGCGGTGCCGACTCGGGCGCCCCTGCGGCCGTAGGGCGACTTGACCTGGTAGATCATCGCGTCGCGTTCGGTGAAGCCGGGATCTGCCTCGCCGGTCACCGGATGCACGAAGGCGCCGTCGTCGCCGATGTAGATCGTCGGAGACCCCGGACTGACGGATGCGTCCGGGACCAGTTCCACCGGCGTGTCGCGGTCGAAGCTGTGGTGCGTGTCGGGGAAGAGTCGGAAGCTGGCGTCGCATCCGCAGAGGGTCATCGCGTGCATGTGGGCCTGGACCTGGAGCGGCAGGCACCACTCGTCCAGATCGCCGATGACGGAGCGCACGACGGTGCGCGCCACGTCCGGCCGCAGGAACTGGAAGCCCGACCACGGGTACGCGGCGTAGACGGCGGCGAGTCGGGAAGCCCCCTCAGGGTCGACCAGAGGCGACAGACAGGCCGCGGACAGCACGGCCGACCCGCCGCGGCTGTGACCCTGGGCGCCGATGCGCGCGGCGTCGATGTCGTCTCGCCGGACGAGGACTGCGGCGGTGGCGAGCACGTCCCAGGCGCTGGCCGCGAACGAGTACTGCGCCTGGTTGGCGACGGTGGAGGTCACGCCGCGGGTGCCGAAGGGGTCGATCACACAGCAGGCGATCCCCGCCTCGGTCAGCAGGTCCGCCTTGGCGACGTGCGACGGCGCGACTCCCAGGCTTCCCGGGACGACGATCACGACAGGCCACGGCCCCGTTCCGGGCGGCAGGAACAGACTGCCGAGGATCTCCGTGACCGGCATGGCGTCCGGCTCGGAGATCGCCTGGTGGAAACCCGTCGGATCGGCGGTGGGGATGCGGAGCGTCTCGCCGGCGATGCCGTTCCCGAGAACCACCGGTTCGTCCGTCAGGCTGACCGTCGCACTGGCGCTGTCTGTCGTCATGGGGCCGTCTCCTCGTTCTCGGTTCCGTGGCCTGCCGCCGACTGTGCGGGCGGAGGCTACCTTGTGCGGGGCCACCGCCACGTGTGGCCTTGCGTGGCCGCGTTTTGAGATCATCGGGCCGATGGACGCGGGCGGACGAACTGCACTCGAAGGCGTCCGCGTTCTCGAACTGGCCGATGGCGTCGCCGCGGCCTACTGCGCGCGGCAGTTCGCGCTCTGGGGCGCCGACGTCGTCGTGCTGGAACGCGAGGGTGGCTCGCGGCTGCGACGGATGGGTCCGCATGGCGGGGAAGGGGCCGCCAGGGAGTCGCTTCTCTGGCAGTTCATCGCGGCGAACAAGCGGGCGATGCCGCTGTCCGCCGCGTGTCCCGACGGGGACGCGCTGCTCGATCTGCTGCGGCGCGCCGATGTCCTCGTAACCGACTGGGGGGACGCCGACCTGGAGCGCTGGGGCCTGACGCTGGGAGGTCTGCGGGAGCGGCTCCCGGGACTGGTTCTCGTGTCGGTTTCGCCGTTCGGTCTGGACGGTCCGTACGCCGGCCTCGTCGGCTCGGAGCTGGTGGTGCAGGCGCTGTCGGGCTATGCCTTCTTCAACGGCGAGAAGCGGCGAGCCCCGCTCAAGGCGCCCGGCCACATCCTCGGCTACACCTGCGGGGTCAGCGCATTCGTCGCGGCTGTGGCGGCCCTGATCGCGCGTTTCGGCAGCGGGCGCGGCAGTCTCGTCGAGGCGTCCGAGATGGAGACGCTGACCGCCATCCTGCCGCTGCTCCGGGTCGAGTACACCGGCGTGCATCCCGAGCGCGACAGCGGACCCTCGACCGGAGTGCGGGCCCATCGCTGCCGGGACGGATGGGTGACCTTCGTCCCGCCGCCCTCTGACCAGCTCGGTGCCTACGGCGCGGTGCTGGGTGTCGAGGACGGGGAGTGGCCGCAGCCCGTGGAGGGTGAGGACCCCGTCGCGCGTGTCCGGCGTCTGCTTCCGTTCCTGGCGGGCCGCGTCCGCAACAAGACGATGGACGAGGTGTTCCACGGTCTCCTCGAGCGCAAGATCGTCTGCGGCAAGGTGGCGAAGCCGGTCGACCTGCTCGCCGAGGAGCACCTCGCTGCTCGCGGCTTCTTCCAGACCCTCCACCATTCGCGGCTTGGAGAGCTGCCGTTCGCCGGCCCGGGGGCCAGGCTCGGTCGGACGGACCCGGTGCCGCCGGCGCAGGCGCCGGCGATCCGCGACCAGGTGGAGCCGTCGGCGCTCGATTGGCAGCTGGTCGAGCCGCCGGCCGCGGTGGGGGAAGAGAGCGAGTCGCTGCCACTCAAAGGAGTCGAGATCGTCGATCTGACCCAGGCCTGGATCGGCCCCTTCGCCACCATGCTCCTGGCCGACCTCGGCGCCAGCGTGATCAAGGTCGAGTCGCACCAGCGCCCGGATGTCTGGCGGCGATGGCTGGCGAGTCCGGTGCCGATGGCGAACGCGCCCCCGGGCCTCGTGAACTCGAGCCCGAACTTCAACAGCGTCAACCGGAACAAGCGGTCTCTTTGCCTGGACCTCAAGACCGAAGAAGGCAAGGACCTGCTTCGACGGCTGGCCGCCGGCGCCGACGTGGTGATGGAGAACTTCACGCCGCGCGTCATGGAGCGCTTCGGACTCGAATGGCCGGAGCTCTCGGCGGAGAATCCGGGGCTGGTCATGACCCACTGGTCCGGCTTCGGCAAGACCGGACCGCTGAGCGACTACAAGGCGAACGGCACCTCGATCGAGGCGCTCGCCGGCTGGGACTGGCTCCACCGCTATCCCGGCGGCGATCCGATGGTCATGGGCTTCTACCAGGCCGACGCGATCACCGGCATGCAGATGGCGGCGATCACCCTCGTCGCGCTCTTCCACAGCCGGCGCACGGGTGAGGGGCAGTCGATCGACGGCAGCATGATCGAGGCGGCGGTCGGCTACCTCGGCGAAGTGCTCCTCGATGCCGCCCTGGGCGGCGAGCAGACGCCACCGGGCAACGGCGCCCTGGATCTCGCGCCGCACGGCGTCTACCCGTGCGCCGGGGACGACCGCTGGGTCGCCCTGGCCGTCGAGTCCGATGAGATGTGGCGTCGGCTCGCGGCGATCTCAGGTTCCAGGACCCTTGCGGATCCGGCCTTCAGCCGGCACGCCGACCGAGTCGCCAACGCGGACAAGCTCGACGAGGCGATCGCCCAGTGGACCTGCACCCAGCAGGCGGAGCACCTGATGGAGCGTCTCCAGGACGCCGGCATAGCCGCCGGCGTCGTGCGATCCACCGCCGAACTCATGGAGTGCTCTCATCTGAAACGGCGGCGCTGGTTCCGCAGGATCGAGCACGCGGACGTTGGCGAGCACCGCTACGCCGGTCATCCCTGGCGGATGGACGGCCTGCTGGAACGCTCCGACCTGCCGCCGCCCCGGCTCGGCGAGCACAGTCGTGACCTGCTGCGAGAGCGGCTCGGTTTCTCCGATGCCGAGATCGACGACCTCTTCGAACGCGGCGTCACCGGAGCCGTGCTGAGCTAACGCCCAAGTGTCGGTGCGCCGGCGTGTCGGTGCGCCGGTATGTCGGTGCGCCGGCCTTCTGGCCGGCATCCGGCGGACGATGCACCTTCCTACGGCCGGTAGCTCGGCCCCGTCGCCGGTCCGAGCAGCTCCGCCGCCACCACCCGCCGCGCGTCGCGCACGAAGTCCACTAGCAGCGGCCGCGTGTCGCGCGGGTCGATGATCTCCTCGACGCCGAAGGCGTGGGCGTTCCGGAAGGGCGACGAGATGGCGAATAGCCGCGCTTCGATCTCGGCGCGCTTCGCCTCCGGGTCCTCGGCTGCTTCGATCTCGCGCTTGTAGGCGATCGCGGTGCCGCCCTGGATATGCATCGAGCCGCCGTGGGCCGAGGGCCAGGCGTAGCGGCGATAGAAGCCCTGGCCGCGCCAGTGGAGGCCGCCGGCGACTCCGTAGAGCTGGCGGACGACGAAGCAGATGTACGGCGTCCGCCAGCTCTACGGAGTCGCCGGCGGCCTCCACTGGCGCGGCCAGGGCTTCTATCGCCGCTACGCCTGGCCCTCGGCCCACGGAGAACCCGGGCTCGTCGGCGAAGTAGACGAGGGGCAGGTGGAACGTCTCGCAGAGTTCCAGCAGCCGGAGCATCTTCTCGCCGGCCGCGATGTCCATCGAACCGCCGTTGAAGCGCGGGTCGTTGCTCATGACCCCGCAGGGGATGCCGTCGACGCGGGCGAGGCCGGTGACGCGGGCCTGGCCGTAGAGCGGCCCGATCTCGAAGAAGCTGCCCTCGTCGACGACGGCATCGATGATCGCGTGGGGATCGTAGGTCCGGCGCCGGTCCTGCGGAACGACGGACAGCAGCGACTCGTCGCGCCGGTCCTGATCGTCGTCCGGCGTCCGCTCCGGCGGCGCCTCCCAGACGCTCGAGGGCAGATACGAGAGGAACCGGCGCACCTGGGCGATCGCGTCGGCCTCGTCCTCGGCGAGGTTCATGACGACGCCGTTCCTGATCTGAGTGCGCTCGTCGCCCAGTTCTTCCTTGGTGATCCGCTGGCCGGTCGCCTGCTCGACCACCTTCGGGCCGCCGACGAACACCTGGCTCGTGCCCTTGACCATCACGCTGAAGTGGCAGAGGCACGCCTGCACGGCCGGTAGGCCGGCGACCGAACCGAGCACGGCCGAGACCACCGGAACCGCCTGCAGGAGATGGGTCGACACGTCGGTTCCGGCGCCGCCGGGCAGGTAGGTCCTGCCGATCTGCTCGAAGGTCTTGACGCTGCCGCCGGTCGCATCGAGTAGCCGGACGAAGGGGAGGCGGCTGCGCAGCGCGAACTGCTCCGCGAAGCGGCTCTTGTTGCCGATGTTCGCGTCCGACGCGCCGCCGCGGATCGTGAAGTCACCGCCGGAGAAGGCGACCTTGCGGCCGTCGACGCGCACGGTGCCGATGACCATGTTGGAGGGCTTGAGCGCTTCAACCGAACCGTCTTCCCAGGTCGCCGTGCCGGCCAGCGCGCCGATCTCATGGAAGGTCCCCGGGTCCGCCAGGAGATCGACGCGTTCCCGCACCGTCAGCTTGCCGCGGCCGTGCTGGAACGCGACGCTGTCCGCGCCGCCCATCTGCTCGGCCATGCGGCGTTGCCGTTCGATCTCCTTGACGTCGTCGTTCCAGTTCATTCGGTTCTCCGGATTCGGATTGGTCGTGATTCTCTCATTCGAGTTGGTGTCGGCGTGTCAACATGAATGTTGAAATTTCAGCACTCGTCGGCTATGGTGTCTTGAGGACGGCGAGATGGAGTCTCCAGGACAATGCACCGGATAGGCGAGTGATCGTGAACGAGCTGCCCCAACTCAGCAGGCGAGAGCGTGAGGTGATGGACATCGTTCATGAGTCCGGAGCCGCCACGGCGGCGCAGATCCGGGAATGCATGGCCGAACCGCCCACCTACTCGGCCGTGCGTTCGGTGCTTCGTATCCTCGTCAACAAGGGGCACCTCGTGAGTGAGCAGGACGGCGCCCGCTACCTTTACTCACCCACGGTCCCGGCTTCGAGGGCGCGGCGTTCGGCCATGCGACACGTCCTCAGGACGTTCTTCGGCGGCTCGGTGGAGGGCGCGGTAGCCACGCTTCTGGAGCTTGATGAGACGAAGCTCACCCCGGAAGAGCGAGCGCGCATTCAGACGCTCATCGACGAGGCGTCGGGGGAGGGCCGGTGAGCTATCTGGTACTCACTCCTGAAGCTTCAAAGCTGCTCGAACTGGCAGGCCGCGCGACAATCCTCTTCGGCATTGCTCTGGTCTTCGCGTGGCTCCTCCGAAAGGGGGCGGCGACAGTCCGTCATCACCTCTGGACGCTGACCTTCCTGCTTCTGCTCGCGCTGCCGGTTCTGACCTTGCTGGGCCCGTCCTGGGAGTTGCCGCTGCTTCCATCTCCTGACCGGCTGGCAAGCGTTCCGGTCGGCGAAGCAGCGTTCGACGCAGGTCCCTTCGCTCCGGGGCCGGTCGACTCTGGAACGTTCGATCCTGGCCGCCCGGTTGGGGCCTCCGGCTTGCCGGCGCAGGTTGCGAATGTTGTCGCTCATAGCGGTCCCGGGATCTCCCGCTTGCCCCTTCTGATCTGGGCGATCGGCTGCTTGGCGGCTCTCGGTTCCCTAGGTGTAGGGATCCTGAGGTTTCGGAAGCTCGTTCGCTCCGCGCGACCGGTGGACGACCCGAGCTGGCATCGACAGTTGGGAGAAGTTCAGAACGAGTTGGGCCTCCACGCTGACGTGCGGCTCCGTTTGGGCGGGGAAGTCGTCACGCCGATGACCGGTGGCGTTTGGACAACCGTCATTCTGCTGCCGGCTTCGGCGTCCGGCTGGTCGGCCGCTCGGCGCACTGTCGTTCTCACACACGAACTGGTCCATGTGCGTAGCCGAGACGCGCTGCGCCAGCTCCTGGGTCGTGTCGTGCTGGCGCTCTATTGGTTCCACCCGCTGAGTTGGGTGGTGTCGCGTCTGGCGGCGGCGAGCCGCGAGGAGGCTTGCGACGAAGCAGTTCTGGCGGTCGGCCAGCGTCCTTCCGAGTACGCAAAGCACCTCGTTTCCCTGGCGGCGAACATGAATCGCAGAGAGACGGTTCTGTCGCTGCCGATCGTTCATCCGTCGCAGTTCGAGAGGAGAATCATGGCAATCGTCAGGCGCAATCGACCGCGCCGTCGCGGGCTCATCACCGCGCCCATCCTGACGGCGCTTGGCGTGGCGGGCGTCACCGCGTCTGTTGCGAATCCGGTCCCTGTCGCGACCACGCCGGCGGCGAACGCCCAGCCCGTCGCCGAGTTCGTTCCGGAGGACTGTTCATTCACCTCTGCCGAGAACTGGGTCGCGAAACGAAGCCAGGAGGACGCGGTTCTGTGCATCGGCGTCAACGGTGACGTGGTGATGAGCGACGATGGCCTGGAAGTGCTGGCGATCGGGACGAACGGTTCTCTCGAGCTCGAGTCCTCAGGCCGGCGAGTACACAGGCTGGTGGTCACTCAGGGGTCTGAGGACCTCGAGTATGAGTGGACCGTCGACGGTCGCGAGCAGGTCTTCGACGCGGAGGCACGACAGTGGCGCGACCTGATGCTCGCTTTGCTACGGGACTCGTTCCCGGCGTCGTGGCCGCGCGTGTTCGGCGAGGACGGTGGTTTGGGTGCGCGGGTCGACGGCCTGTTGCGAGGGGCGGTGAACTCGGACTGGGACGACGTGGCAGAGCTGCGGGGCCGGGCGGCCTCGACCCAGGGCGAGGTTGCCGATTTACTGGGTCAGATGGCTACGAACCGTTCGGAGGAACTCGCTCTCAGGTCGGCGTTGAAGGCGGCGGAGAACACGGGAACCCGGGAGGCGCTGGAAGAGGAAGTGGCTAGCCGCGTGCGGCGCATCGAGGAACTGAAGGAGCGAGTCGAGGGCTTCGATCCGCCCATCGTCAAGGCCGTAGTCCGGCAGCAGCTCGAGCGCGGCCCCAGGAGGGGACAGAGCGCGCGCTCCTTGCTGGACGAAATCGACGCGCTGCGGCACTTGATCAACGGCTGACTCGATTCGAGGCAGCACCGCCATGAAGGGAACCACGATGCAGAGAACGACCAAATTCTGGCGAATCGCGATCGGGGCTCTGGCGACGGCTTCGATGCTCGGTTGCGGAGCGGCCAGCGAATCTCGCCTCGAGGCCGAAGGAGAGGCTCGCACCAGCGTGGACCTGAGCTGGGCGGCCCCGAACCCCGACGCACCCGGTCCGGGAGACCTGGCCCCCGCCCTCGCAATCGAAGAGACGCTGAATGGTCCCCCCGATGCAGACGCGGATTGGGCGGCGTTGAAGGGGAAGGCCACCGTCTTGGAGTTCTGGGCGACTTGGTGCGCGCCCTGTGTCCAGGTCATCCCGCATCTGAACGAACTGGCGGACGATTTACCAACGGACGACATCCGATTCGTTTCCCTAACGGACGAGGCGGAGGAGGTTGTCGCGCCTTTCCTCGAGTCCACCCCCATCTCTGGCCTGGTCGGCCTCGATCTCGACAGATCGGTGTTTCGGGACTACGGAGTCCTGGCGATACCGACTACGTTCCTCGTGGACAGGGAGGGGGTGATTCAGGCGGTCACTCGGGCCCACGACGTAGCGAAGGAGGACCTGCTCGACTTGATCGCGGGCCGTCGCCCCGATGTTCCGGAGATTGAGGACATCGACGGGATGCTCGAGCTCAAGGCGCTGGATGAGCTGGCCGCTCGTGCCGACAGCGACCATCTCGTGGTGAAGGGATCGAGAGGTGAGCGCATGCTCTTTGCGCCGACGGAGAAGGCGGAGTACGCGATGAGTCGAAGTCCGGATGAGGTTCGGATGGTCGCGGCCGATCCAGCCCTGATCCTCCGCGTTGCCTACGGTGTTCGACCGGGCCGGTTCGTGATGGAAACAGAACTGCCCGATCAGAAGTACGACGTCGCGGTGATGACCGGCGGTAGGCCCGAGCTCGTAGAACCGATGTTCCGCCAGATTGTCTCGGCGGGCCTGGGAATCGAGGCCGTTTGGGAAGAGCGAGTGGTGGATGCGTACGTAGTCGTCCAGAAGGGTGAGCCGAAGCTCAAACCACTTCCTGATTCCGCTCGGTACGGCTACTCGGTGTCGTCGGACTCGCTGGGGGCCACAGACCTGGATGGTCTCGCGGACCAGGTCGCCCGTCTGCTGGAGCGACCAACACTAAACGAGACGGGCATCACCGGGCGCTACGAGATTCTGTTGAAGTTCGATGCACCGGAACCGGAAGCGATCTTCCAGGCGATGGAGGACGTATTGGGCCTGACCGTGGTGGAGGAGAAACGACCGATCAAGATGCTGGTAGTCGAGGAGCGTGCTGCGGCAGAGTCGGGCTAGCAGCGCAGTACAGTCGCCGCTTCGCGGCGCGTTGATCTGGCCGCCTGCGGCGGCAGCCGGCGGGGACGCCGGCGCACCCAGTGTGAGGCGCTGAGGTTTGCGTGTGGGCCGGCTGGTAGCCTGCCTGCACCATGGCAAGACACGGTGCTGTTTCATCTGTCGCGCTCCTGGTCGCCGCCGTTGTCGCGGCCTGCGGTGCCGCGAACGAGCCCGTAGAACCCGCCGATCTCGCGATCGTCGGCGTCCGGCTCATCGACGGCACGGGCGGCGACCCCGTCACCGACGCGGTCATCCTGATCGACGACGGACGCGTCAGGGCGGCCGGGCCGAGCGACGTCGTTGAGGTGCCGGACGGCACGGAAGTCGTCGACGCTGCCGGCAAGACGGTGATCCCAGGGCTCGTCGACCTGCACGCCCACTACGGCGGTCCGGTGGAGGCGACGGAGCAGGCGCTCCGGGCACAGCTCTACTACGGCGTCACGACAACCCGGAGCATCGGCTCGGACACTCCCGAAAAGGTCGCCCTGATGCTGGAGGCGCACGCAGGACGGCCGGACCTGCCGCGCGCGTTCACCGCCGGTCTCGGCTTCTCCTATCCGGGCGGCTTCAACTCGGGCTTCACGAACACGCCGACGACGGAGGAAGAGGCGCGCGCGATGGTGCGCGAGCAGGCGACCCTCGGCATCCACTTCACGAAGATGTGGATCAACGAGGTCGCGGAACCCGGGCTGAAGATCCCGCCGGAGATCCGGGCCGCGATCGTCGACGAGTCGTACAAGAACGGGCTCATCCCGGTCGCTCACATCAACGAGGAGGCGGACGGCGTCCAGCTCCTCGAGGTCGGCCTGAACGAGTTCATGCATACCACGGTGCGGACGTTCGGGCCGGGCGGCGGCGTGCCGATGGAGGATCCGGTGCCCAGCCAGGCGTTCCTCGACCTGTGCCTGGAGAAGGGCTGCGGTTTCGCGCCGACCCTGTCGATCGTCCAGAACAACTGGCACTTCGCCGAGCACCCGAAGCTGCTGGAGGACCCGGAACTGCGGGCCGTGATGAACCCGCGGGTGCTTGAGCGCTGGAGCGATGAGGAGGCCCGCGCCGCCGTCCTCGCGGCGGACGGCTTCGAGGGACGCAAGCTCTCCTTCCGGCACATGCAGGACTTCGTCAAGACGCTCCACGACCACGGCATCCAGGTGGCGCTCGGCACCGACAGCGGCACGCCGAACGTGCCGATGGGATGGGGCACCCACCACGAACTCGAGCTCTACGTCGAGGCGGGGCTCACGCCGATGGAGACCCTCGTCGCCGCCACGGCCACCGGGGCCGGCCGGATGCCGCCGGTAGGCGAAGCGGACTTCGGGACGCTCACCGCCGGGATGAGCGCCGACCTGATCGTGCTGAACGCCGATCCGCTGGACGACATCCGGAACACGCTGCAGATCGACCGCGTCATGCTGCGCGGCGAGTGGGTGGACCGAGACGCGCTGTTGCCGTCAGAGTAGGGCGGCGCTGGTCGGCTGCTCCCTGGCGCTCGTCGCCGCGGCTGCATGGGGCGCCGCGATTCGCCAGGACGAGTCGAGCCGCCCGCCCCGAACGGCGGTCGTAACGGCGGTGTCGGAGCCGATCCTCCTCGACGGCGTCCTGGACGAGCAGGCGTGGCAGTCGTCGCCGCGGATCGGCAACCTGGTGCAACGCATCCCGACGGAGGGCGCGGTGCCGAGCGAGCGCACGGAAGTCACCCTGCTGCGCGACGCGGACCATCTCTACATCGGCGTGATGTGCCATGACTCCGAGCCGGACCGGGTCCTCGCGTCCCAGATGGCACGTGACGCCTCGCTCAGGCCGGACGACTACGTTCAGTTCCTGCTCGACACGTTTCGCGATCAGAGCAACGCCTACTACTTCTCGACGAACCCGAACGGCGCCCTGGTCGACGGCCTCGTGTTCGCGAACGGCGAGACGAACGAGGACTGGGACGCCATCTGGAACGTCGCGACGCGGCGCTCGGACCGGGGCTGGAGCGCGGAGTTCGCCATCCCCTTCAAGAGCCTGAACTTCCCGCCGGACGGCACGGTGTGGGGGTTCAACTTCAGCCGGAACATCCAGCGGAAGTTCGAGGAGGCGCGCTGGGCGGGCGCCCGTTTCGACGCGCAGTTCTTCCAGGTCTCGGAGGCGGGGGAGGTCTCCGGTCTCGGCGGCCTGGAACAGGGCCTCAGCCTGGACATCCGGCCCTTCGTCGCGGGCCGCTGGGATCGCAGCGGCGCAAGCGGCGACGACAGTCTGCGCGGCAAGCCCGGGCTCGATCTGTTCTACAACGTGACGCCCAACCTGAAGCTGACGGCGTCGTTCAACACCGACTTCGGCGAAACGGAAGTCGACGCGCGCCAGATCAACCTGACCCGGTTCTCGATCTTCTTTCCCGAGAAGCGGTCCTTCTTCCTGCAGGATGCCGGCGTCTTCAACTTCGCCACCACCGGGGTCAGCCAACCCGGGGGCATTCCCAGTACGGGAGCGGAAATCTTCCCCTTCTTCAGCCGCCGGATCGGCCTGCTGGGAGGCCGGGAGGTGCCGCTCGACTACGGGCTGAAGCTGACCGGCAGGGTGGGCCGGACCGAGGTCGGCGTGCTCAACGTCGGCACGCGCGACACCTCGTTCGCCCCTGACCAGAGCATGTTCGTCGGACGGGTCCGGCAGAACTTCTGGCGGCAGTCCTACGTCGGCGCGCTCGTCACCAGCGGCAACCAGGCCGTCGCGACGGACGCCACCACGATGGGGGTGGATCTCCGCCTGGCCACGTCCGACATCCTGGGCAGCGGCCGGAACTTCGTCTTCAACGCCTGGGGCCTGGAGAGCGACAACGCGGGGGTGTCCGAGAACGATGCGTCCTTCGGCTTCGCGGCCGCCTTCCCGAACGACCGCTACGACGCCCAGGTCCAGTGGCGCGAGATCCAGGAGAACTTCGATCCCGCGCTTGGATTCGTTCAGCGCAGCAACGTGCGCATGCTGCGCCTCGGCGCCAGCTTCAACCCGCGGCCGAAGAACCAGTGGCTGGGCATCCAGCAGATGTACCACGACATCTTCTACACGGAGTTCAAGCGGCTCGACAACGGCCTGGTCGAGAGCCGGGACTTCTACTTCACGATCGTCGACTGGCACTTCCAGTCGGGCGACTCGCTGCACAGCCTGTTCGACGTGAACCCGACCTACGAGCGGCTGTTCGAGCCGTTCGAGATCTCTCCCGGCGTGGTCCTGCCGCCGGGCGAGTACGACTTCACGCCGCTCCGGATCTTCTTCACTTCAGCGCAGAAGCGCAGGCTCCAGGGGAGCTTCGGCGTCACCTTCGGCAGCTTCTGGTCGGGAGACGCCGAGAGGTACAGCGCGGGCCTCCGGTACTCCGCGCCGCCACGGTTGACGATCAGCGTCGACACGAGCCAGACGTTCGCGCGGCTGCCGCAAGGCGACTTCGTCGCCAGGATCCACCGGGCGGAGTTCAACTACGCCGTCTCGCCCAGGCTGTCCTTCGCGAACGTGCTGCAGTTCGACAACCGCTCGGGCAACCTCGGCTTCCAGGGCCGGGTGCGCTGGACCCTCGAGCCGGGTAACGACCTGTTCTTCATCTTCGGCCAGGGCTGGGTGCAGGAAGTCGGTGAGCGGGGTACCGACTTCCGGCAGCAGGACTCGAGGCTGGCGGTGAAGGCGCAGTACACCTTCCGCCTGTGACAGCATCGCCCCCATGAGCATTCTGACGATCGTCATTCTGGCGGGCCTGGTCCTTCTCGCCATCATCTTCGGCGCGTCTCTGATCGGGACCTTCAACAAGCTCGTCACGCTCAAGAACCGCTACCAGAACGCCTTCGCGCAGATCGAGGTCCAGCTCAAACGGCGCTACGACCTGATCCCGAACATGGTCGAGGTGGCGAAGGGCTACATGAGTCACGAACGGGAGACCCTCGAGGCGGTGATCCAGGCCAGGAACATGGCGGCCGGCGGACTGGAGCAGGCGGCCGCGAACCCGGGCGACGCCGCGGCTATCCAGGGACTGGCCTCGGCGGAGGGCGTCCTCACCGGCACCCTCGGCCGCCTCTTCGCGTTGGCTGAGGCCTACCCGGATCTGAAGGCGAACCAGAACATGATGCAGGTCAGCGAGGAGTTGCGCTCGACCGAGAACAAGGTCGCCTTCGCGCGCCAGGCCTTCAACGACTCGGTGACCACGTACAACACGTACAAGCAGAGGTTCCCGGCCGTCATGGTTGCCGGGATGTTCGGCCACGGCCAGGACGCGACGCTGCTCGAGTTCGACAGCGAGGCGATCGCGGAAGCACCGCAGATTTCATTCGAGTAGCTCGGATTCGCGGGTCAAGGGCGGCGGCGCGATGGCCACCGACTTCTTTCAGCAGCAGGACGTAGCCCGGCGGGGCACGACACGTCTCGTCGTGCTGTTCTCGCTGGCCGTGCTCGCGATCGTGGTTTCGGTCGAGGTGCTGCTGGCCGCCACGATGGGGTACTTCGGCCGCGATCCCTACACGGGCGCGATCGACTGGGCGGCCGTCGGCGATCCTCGACTGCTGATTCTGGCGACCCTTGGCACCCTGTTGGTGGTCGGCGGGGGGAGCCTCTACAAGGTCGCCCAGTTGCGCGGCGGCGGTCGCGTGATCGCGGAGGAACTGGGCGGCCGGCTCGTGGATGGCAGCACGTCAGATCCAGTCGAGCGCAGACTGCTCAACGTCGTCGAAGAGATGGCGATCGCTTCGGGCACCTCGACGCCGCCCGTCTACATCATGGACGGCGAAGCGGGCATCAACGCGTTCGCCGCCGGCTTCGCGCCGCAGGACGCGGTCATCGGTGTCACGCGCGGAGCGGCGACGACCCTCGACCGTGACGAACTCCAGGGGGTGATCGCCCACGAGTTCAGCCACATCCTGAACGGAGACATGCGGCTGAACATCCGCCTGATCGGCCTGCTTCACGGCATCTTCCTCATCGGGATGATCGGTTACTTCATCCTGAGGATGTCGTTCTACAGCGGAGGTGGACGCTCGAGAGACAACAAGGGTGCGCTGCCGATCCTCGTCCTTGGCGCCGGCCTCGCGATCGTCGGTTTCGCGGGCACGTTCTTCGGCAACCTGATCAAGGCCGCCGTCAGTCGGCAGCGGGAGTTCCTGGCCGACTCCTCGGCGGTGCAGTTCACCCGACATCCAGGGGGAATCGCCGGAGCGCTCAAGAAGATCGGCGGCTTCGTGACCGGCTCGCGGGTGGAGAACCCGAACGCGCCGCAGGCAAGCCACATGTTCTTCGGCCGGGCGACCTCCGGCTTCAGTGCGATGTTCTCGACGCATCCGCCGTTGGGGGAGCGGATCAAGCGGATCGATCCGTCCTGGGACGGCGAGTTTCCGGAACTGCTCGAGGCTGGTGACGGTACTCCGGGCACGCTTGGCCCTCCAGGCGCCGTGGGCTTTGCGGGCGGCGAAGCCGGAAAGTCCGCCAGTCCGAACCTGGCGGACGCGGTCAGCCAGGTCGGCCAGCCGACGCCGGCGCACGTCGAGTACGCCGCGGAGTTGATCGGCCGCCTGCCGGAGCCGGTCATCGCAGCCGCACACGAGCCCTACGGCGCCCGCGCCGTTGTCTACGCGCTCCTGCTCGACCGCGAGCCCGGACCGAGACGGCTGCAGCTTGCCCACCTGGAGGCGGCGGCGGACGACGGCGTCTACGAGGAGACCGTGCGGCTGGCTCCGGTCGTCGAGCGGCTCGATCCGGGAATGCGTTTGCCCGTGCTCGACATCGCTTTGCCAGCGCTGCGCAGCCTGACGACGGAGCAGGTCGAGCGATTCCAGGAGAACGTCGTGGCGCTGGTCGAGGCGGACGAGGTCATCGACCTGTTCGAGTGGTCGCTTCAACGCATCCTGCTGAGGGACCTGGACGCGAACTTCGGGGGGATGGGTCCCGGTCGCGTCAAGCACTACTCGATCAGCGGCGTCCACTCGCCGCTGGCGGTGCTGATCTCCGTGCTGGCCTACGTCGGCGATCGGAATCGGCAAGCCGCGGAGCACGCGTTCGCGGAAGCATGGCAGGTGCTGCCGCTCCCGCCGGAGCGTCTCCTGCCCCATGGGGAATGCACCTTCGACGACCTGGATTCGGCCCTGGTCGAGCTCGATCAGGCCGCTCCGCAACTGAAGAAGAAGGTACTCGAGGCGGCCGTCGTGTGCATCAACGCCGACCGGGAGGTCACCGTGGAGGAAGCCGAACTCCTGCGGGCCGTCTCGGCCCGGATCAACTGCCCGATGCCGCCGCTCATCGGGTAGGGCGTTCCCGCGCTGCTCGGAAGGCTACGCTGGATCTCCAGGGATGGCCACAGACTTCTTTCGGCAGCAGGACATAGCAAGGCGGAACACCGGTCGTCTGGTGTTGCTCTTCGTGTCGGCGGTCCTCGCGGTCGTCGTTTCGGTTCTGGTGTTCGCCGCCGCGCTGATCGCCTTCTTCAGCCGCGATCCCGCAACGAACGCTCCGGATTGGGTGGCCGCGACCGACCCGCAGCGGTTGATCCTGATCCTTGTCGCGACCCTGGTCGTGGTCGTAGGGGGCAGCCTGGTCCGGATCGCTGAATTGCGTGCCGGCGGCCGGCTCGTCGCCGAGGAGCTGGGCGGGCGGCTGCTGAACCCGAACACATCGGAGCCCGCCGAACGGCGGCTGCTCAACGTCGTCGAGGAGATGGCCATCGCCTCCGGCATTTCGGCACCGCCCGTCTATCTGATGGACGGTGAAACGGGCCTCAACGCGTTCGCGGCCGGACTCGCGCCTGAGGACGCAGTTATTGGCGTCACGCGCGGGGCGGCGACCGCGCTCGACCGTGACGAGCTGCAGGGTGTCATTGCTCATGAGTTCAGCCACATCCTGAACGGCGACATGCGGCTGAATCTCCGTTTGATGGGCATGCTGCATGGGATCTTCCTGATCGGGGCGATCGGCTACGTCCTTCTGAGGGTTCGTGTCACGACCCTTGTGGTGATCGGCGCCGGTCTTAGTGTGCTCGGCTTCTCCGGCACGTTCTTCGGCAACCTGATCAAGGCCGCAGTCAGCCGGCAGCGCGAGTTCCTGGCCGACGCGTCGGCCGTCCAGTTCACTCGCCAGCCTGAAGGCATCGCCGGCGCGCTCAAGAAGATCGGCGGAGTCGCCATGGGTTCGCAGGTCAAGAGCCCGTACGCCCCGCAGGCGAGTCACATGTTCTTCGGCCGCGCGACGTCCGGCCTGAACGCGATCTTCTCGACCCATCCGCCGCTCGCGAAGCGGATCACGCGGATCGACCCGTCCTGGGACGGGAAGTTCCCTGAGCTGCCGGAAGAGGTTGTTGAAGCCCTGTCCGCGCCGGCCCCTGCGGGCACGGCCGAAGGAGAGGCCGGGACAGTGGCCGGCGGTGATGTTGCGAGCGCGGTGAGCCAGGTCGGGCAGCCGACCCTCGCGCACCTTCAATACGCCGCCGAACTGATCGACCGCTTGCCCGGACCGGTCGTCGCCGCCGCCCACGAGCCCTACGGCGCCCGCGCCGTGGTCTACGCTCTCCTGCTCGATCATGCCCCCGAGCCAAGACGGTCACAGCTACGCCACCTCGAAGCCGCGGCAGACCATGGGGTCTACGAGGAGACGCTGAGGCTCGCCCCGCATGTCGATCAGCTCGGCCGGAGAATGCGTCTGCCGCTGCTCGAGATCGCGCTGCCGGCGCTGCGCGTCCTGTCGTCGTGGCAGTACCAGCGGTTTCAGGAGAACCTGGTCGAGCTCGTCGAGGCGGACGACGCCATCGACCTGTTCGAGTGGTCGCTTCAGCGCATCCTGCTGCGGGACATGCAGGTCTCCTTCGGAAGATCCGGGCCGAGGCGGGTGCGGCACGCCTCGGTTCCCTCGGTCGAATCTTCGCTGGCTGTGCTGGTCTCCGTGCTGGCGTACGTGGGGGACCGGAACCCGCAGGCGGCGGAGAGGGCGTTCGCGGAAGGGTGGCGAGTTCTTTCGCTTCCGGAGAGACGGCTGCTCCCGCACGAAGCTTGCGGTTTCGCCGAGCTGGATGCGGCCCTCGTTGAACTGGACAGCTCCTTGCCTCAGGTGAAGAAGCGCACTCTGAAAGCGGCGGTCGCGTGCATCAGGGCAGACCGGCAGGTCACCGTGGACGAAACCGAGCTCCTGAGGGCCGTGTCCGCGTCGATGAGCTGCCCGATGCCGCCGATTCTGCGAAGCTCTTGACTCCCGTGCTCTGCTACGCCTCCCGGATCCAGCGCAGTAGTTCCCGCGGGCTGGGCCGGCTGCCCTGACTGAGGATGCCGACCTTGTAGATCCTGCCCGCCACCCAGGCGGAGCCCCAGACGGTCAGCGCCATCAGCACGATCGAGACGGCCACCATCCACGCGGGTACGTCCCCCATCACGGCTCGGGGATACATCATGATCGGGCTGAAGAAGGGGAACAGGGCCACCCAGTTCATCCACTGCATGCTGTTTCCCTGGAAGGTCATCATCTGCAGCATGAACGGAATGATGATCAGGAAGATGAGGGGCGCCTGGGTCTGGCCGGCTTCCTGCAGGTTCCTGCACATGGCGCCGACCGCGGCGAACAGGCTCGAGTAGAGGAAGTAGCCGAGCAGGAAGAAGACGACGAGCAGCAGGACGGCGCCGGGGCCCGGCAGGTACTGCCGGAACTGAGCCAGCTCCTCGAAATCCGAGGCGGCGGCGATCAGGGTCGGCAACGCAAGGCTGGCCAGCAGGGCCACGCAGCCGATCCAGATCGCCACCTGGGTGAGCCCAACGGCTCCCACCCCGACGATCTTGCCGAGCATGAGCTGCCACGGTCGCAACGACGAGATCACCAGCTCGACGACCCGGCTCTGTTTCTCCTCGAGGACCGACTGCAGCGTCTGGGCGCCGTAGGCGAGCATCATGATGTAGAGGATGATGCCGCCCGCGATGCCGGTGATCATTCCGGTGATCCGTTCGGCCTCGGCTTCCTCCGCTTCTTCTTCGTCGAGTCCTACGGGCTCGTACTCCAGAGAGCCGCCCTGGAACAGCCTGCGCACCGAGTCGCCGTCCTCGAGCTGACCGAGACGCAGGTCGACGACCTCCTCGACGATCGCGGAGCGCATCAACTGGCTGCGCACTCCGCCCGGCGGTTCCTTCGACCGGTAGGCGAAGACGGCTTCGCTGGCCGTCGTGTCGTCGAGGACGATGTAGGCCTCGAGTTCTTCGTCCAGCACCTGCTGGTCCAGCTCCTCGGTGCCGGTTCCGGGCGCCGCGAGTTCGACGTCGTATCCCGCCCGATCCAGGGCCTGCTGGACGCGTTCGCCGAGTTGTCCGTTCAAGTCGATTAGGGCGATCTGCCGCTCCGACTGCTCGGAGAGGACCGCCACGAAGCCGACCACCGCCATGATGCCGATGATGAGCAGCGGCATGCCCAGGGTCGAGAGGATGAAAGCCCTCGTCTTGACGCGCTCCACGTACTCGCGGCGGATCACCGACCAGACCTGCTTCATGGCGCACCTCCCGTCTGTGAAGGGGCATCGTCTTCGGCTGGTTCTCCCGCGTGTCGGACGAAGATCTCGTGCAGCCGGGGTTCGAGTAACTCGAACCTGCGCAGGCTGACTCCTTCCGCGAGCAGCGACCCCAGAATCTCCTCTGGGCGCACTCCGTCGTCCAGGGTCAGGTGGAGTGCTTCGCCGGCCTCTTCGACCTCCGAGACGCCGGGCCAGGTGGCGACCGGGGGAGCCTCGCCTTCGAACTCCACCGCCACCACGCCCGTGCGCTCGCGCCGCTTCAGCTCCTTCAGGTCGTCGTCGAGCACCTTGCGCGACCGCGAGATGAGGCAGACCCGCTCGCAGAGCCGCTCCGCCTGCTCCATCAGGTGGGTCGAGAAGAGGATCGTCTTGCCGCGCTCCTTCTCCTCCAGGACGATCTCCTCCAGCACGTCCTGGTTGATCGGGTCGAGGCCGCTGAAGGGTTCGTCCAGGATCAGCAGTTCCGGATCGTGCAGCACCGTGGAGATGAACTGGACTTTCTGCTGCATCCCCTTCGACAGCGCCTGGACCTTCTTGGACGCCCATTCGCTGAGCCCCAGACGCTCCAGCCATTCCTCGGCCCGGGTGCGCGCCAGGGACCGCGCGACGCCGCGGATCTCGCCGAAAAAGATGAGCTGGTCGAGGACCTTCATCTTCTCGTAGACGCCGCGCTCCTCGGGCAGGTAGCCGACCCGGCTGCGGCGGGCGAAGTCGGGTGCGCCGCCGAAGAGCTCCACGGCGCCGCCGTCGGGCAGCAGGATGCCCATCATCATGCGGATGGTCGTCGTCTTGCCCGAGCCGTTGGGCCCCAGCAGGCCGTAGATCGTCCCGGGCTCGATGGCGAGGTCGAAGTCGTCGACCGCTGTGTGGGCGCCGAACGCCTTGCGGACGCCGGAGAGGCGTACGACGGTTCCGTTCTGAGTCATGCGGGCCTACTCCGTTCGTGGGGGCGGACAGAGGATAGTGCATGGCGCCCGCCCGATAGAGTCGGGCGCCACTCCACAGCTTGCGCACGACGGAACGGAGGACGCAACATGAAGAGATCACGACGCGACGCCGTCGCAACGGCGAGCGTGGTCGCTATCGCTCTGGCGTTCGCGACGTTTGCGACACCCGCCCTTGCCGAGGAGATTCGCCCGGGCGTGTATCGCACTCCGAACGCGCGGTTCGAGAATCTGCCCGGCTTCGACTTCGAGCCGCACTACCTGGAGATCGATGGTTACCGCGTCCACTACCTGGACGAGGGGCCGGCCGACGGCGAAGTGATTCTGCTGCTCCACGGCGAGCCGACCTGGGCGTACCTCTTCCGGAAGATGATCCCCGTTCTCGTCGAAGCGGGCCATCGCTGCATCGTGCCCGACCTGATCGGCTTCGGGCGCTCGGACAAGCCGGCGAGCATGGATACTCACACGTACAAGTTCCACGTCGACGCGATGACCGAACTGGTCGAGGCGCTCGACCTGCAGCAGGCGACCTTCTTCGGCCAGGACTGGGGGAGCCTGATCGGCCTGCGCGTCGTGGCGGAGAACGAGGAGCGCTTCGCGCGGGTCGTGCTCTCCAACGCCGGCCTGCCGGTCGGCAGGGCGGCCGGTCCGGAGGACTTCCCGGAGGGCAGCGCCTTCATCCGCTGGAAGCGCAGGAACCAGGCCATGATCGACGCCGGCGACATTCCCACGGGCCGCCTGCTGGCGACCAACACGGGCGACCCGTCGATCGCGGCCGCCTACGATGCGCCGTTCCCCGAGCCGGCCTACAAGGCCGGGGCACTGATCATGCCGCAGCGGGTGCCGGTCTTCGCCGACGATCCGGCGAACGAGGCGAACCGCAAGGCTTGGGGAGTCTTCGAACGCTGGGAGAAGCCCTTCCTGACCGCCTACGGTGATAGCGACCCGATCACGCGCGGCGGTGAGGTGCCCTTCCAGAGGCGAGTCCCCGGCGCCCAGGGCCAGCCGCACGTCAAGGTCGAAGGCGCGGGCCACTTCATCCAGGAGACGCACGGCGAGGAGCTGGCCGGCATCATCAACGAGTTCATCGCCGCGAATCCGGTGGAGTAAGGGCGGCCGAGGACCGTCGCCCGGCGAGGGGATGACGGAGAACACTCACGTTGCCCTGCTGCGGGGCATCAACGTCGGCGGCAAGAACAGGCTGCTCATGAGCGACCTCTCTGCGATGTTCGTGGACGCGGGCTGCGAGGATGTTCAGACGTACATCCAGAGCGGCAACGTCGTCTTCAGGGCAGATCCGGAGTTGGCCCGCCTCGTGCCCGACCTCATCGGCGCGGCGATCGCGGAGCGCTTCGGGTATCGGGTGCCGGTGCTGACCCGAACGAGTGGAGAGCTTGCCGCGATCGTGCGGGAGAACCCGTTCTTGCGGGAGGGAGCCGACGCCGGGAAGCTGCACGTCGGGTTCCTGGCGGAGCAGCCGGAAGCTGCGGCTGTGGACTCACTCGATCGCGACCGCTCGCCTCCGGACGAGTTCGCCGTGCTGGGCCGGGAGGTCTACTTTCACTGCCCCTTGGGGCTCGCGCGCACGAAGTTCACCGCCCCGTACTTCGAATCGAAGCTGTCGACGATCATGACCGTGCGGAACTGGAGAACCGTGTCGAGGCTCCGTGAGATGACCGCCGGCCTTGGCGGTGGCAGGTGACTGAGGGATCCTGTTGCGAATCCCCGGGGCCGACCTCGCTCGTGCGCGTCGTCTAGGTCGAGTAGTCGAGATCGGCCGGATGGCAGTTCCGGTGGTCGGGCTCCGGGTCGACCGGGAAGCGCTTCGCCGCGATCGTCGTGCGGCCCTGGACGAGCGCCTTGGCCACCCGGTGCATCCCGTCCATCACCCGGCCGTCCATACCCAGGATGATCGGGTGGGCGAGGTCCGTCGCCTCGATCAGCGCCATGTGTTCGACGACGGACCGGACCGTCGGCCGGAAGTGGTCGCGATCGAACCAGTAGACCTGGTCGATCTCGGCGATGTCGGCGAGCGGCACCTCTTCGACGGGCAGATCGGCGCTCAGTTCGATTAGGCGCCGGACGTCCCAGGCCTTCTGGCCGTCCTCGTCGGGCATGAAGTGGTACTGACGCCGCATTCCCGCAGGCTATCGGGCTCATGAAGCTCCGCGGATGGCGCGCGGTATGCTCGCCGGCCTCTCTTGACAGTGAGTCTGATGCTCGGAAAGGAGCCTGGGATGTTGAAGTGGACCGTTCGGGCCTTGGTGTTTGCGGTGTTGTTGTGCGTGAGCGTCCCGGTGATGGCGGGAGACGAGAAGTCCGACGCTTCGTTGGGGCTGGTGGCCATCAACGTGGCGGACCTCGAGCGGTCCGAGAAGTTCTACGCCGAGGTGCTGGGCTTCACTCGTGCCTGGCAGTACCCGCCGGACTCGGACGATCCGATCGAGATCGGCCTGGTGGCGCCCGGCGGTGGAGCAGGCCTCGCTCTGGCGCACCTGAACGACGATCCGCTCCCCGAGGGCAAGGGCAGCTATGGCCGGATCATCGTCAACACGGCGAACGCCAAGGCTCTGGCGAAGAAGGCCGAGGCGGCTGGTTCCACGCTCCGGTGGGTCACCATTCCCGGCGACAACCCGCCGACGATCGTGTTCTTCCGCGATCCGGACGGCTACGAGATCGAGCTGTACCAGGCGGCGCCGCAGTAGCGGCGGCGCGTCGCGCTACTGGCCTCAGCGCAGAGCGGCGATCAGAGCGATCGTCAGCGCCAGCATGCCCTCGAACACGACGAACGCCAGGAACCCCAGAGCAAGAGCGACGAAGCGCGCGATCAGCCCCACCCAACCTCCGCCATACACGCGGCGCATCGCCACCACGAGATAGACGAGCAAGACGATCGTCACCACGACCATCGCGATGGAACGCGCAATCCCCGTCATCAGCAGTGGCAGGAGCGTGACCAGGACGAGGAAGGTCCCATAGTGGCAGCCGAAGGCGAGATGCTCCTGCACGTATCGCCTCCAGTAGAGAAGCTTGAGCAGCACCATGAGGGCGAGTGGGCTGAGCAGGTTCAGGATCGGGAAGGTCGTGTCCAGGCTTCGATTGAAGCGCGCCTGGAAGAGCGGGTCGTGGAGATCGGCTACTCCCTCCAGGGCCTCTTTCACCGCCGCGACGTTCTCTTCGGCTGCGCCAGCCAGTATCGTCTCGAGATCCGAGATGCCGAGCAGGTTCATCGCAGCGAGGACCACGGCACTCGCTGCGACGTAGAGCCGGATCGGCGAGGTGTACGCCAGCCGGCGCCCGGCCACGTACTCGGCGGTCAGGCGTCCCGGCGAGGAGAACAGCCGCGGCAGCGTCCGCAGCAGCCGGATGTCGAGAACGGCAACCTGGCGGCCGAGGTCGGTCAGCCAGTGATGGAGGGGCCGCAGCGGGGGGCGGTTCTTGGCGCCGCATCGCGAGCAGAACTTCCCGGCGAGAGGCTCGCCGCACTCAAGGCAGAGTGCCAGGAGCAGGTCGCCGGACTGTTCTCGTGTCTCCGCCACTTTGCCGCACGATCATGCCAGACGGCGGCGCCGGCGTGCGGGGCGCCCACCCCGGTTGGTCAGGGGATCAATCGGACCAGGGCGACCACAGCGCCGATGATCACACCGCCCTGAATCCAAAGGGCTCGGTACATGTCGGCTCGTAGGGCAGTCAGGTCGGCGCGGGTGGCCAGATTGCCGACCGCTTCTGCCATCGCTTCGTCGATTGCGCGGGCATGGGCAGCCGCCTGACGTTCGGGGACTCCCGCTTCGGTCAGAGTCTGGGCAGTGCGGAGCGTGTCGGTTGCCGGGCTCATGGCGCGGCCTCGCTCTCCGCAGTCGTCGGTCGGGAGTGGTTGACGGGCATTCATCCTCCGTCGGGGCGCCCGGCTACGCTAACGCGGGTCCTCGGTCTCGCGCAAGCCTGGTGGGCGCTCCGTCTCCTGGATCACGATCGCGATCAAGCCGTCGAGGTCAGAGATCACAGGCAGGTCGGTTTCCGGCACTTTGCCGTAGCGGGAGATGACGACTCCCGTCATGCCGATCGTCTCGGCGGCTGCCACGTTCACCGGTCGATCGTCGACGAACGCCAGGTGCTCAGGCGGGATGCCGATCTCTTCCACGGCTACCCGGTAGATGCTCTCGCAGGGTTTGCTGCTTCCGACCAGGGCCGAGATGACGAAGGCGTCGAAGTAGCTTCGGAGGCCCATCGTGCGGAACCTCCGGTCCAGGGAGGGCCAGTTGTCGGAGACGACTCCCATGCGGAAGCCGGCGTTCTTGAGCCGTCGCAGTACCCGCACGGTGTCCGGAAACGGCTCCATGCCGACGTCTTCCTCGAAGGGCCGGAGAATGTCGGCGATGAGGTCCTCAGTCGGGTTTGAGATCCCGAGTGCCCGGAGGATCAACTCGTAGGCCGTGTGGAACTGGTCGCGTTCCACCTCCTCCGTGACGGCCAGGGCGTGGTGCTTGTTGAGATAGCGGAGTCCGGCGTCCAACGCCTCCCTGAACCGGTCCATGTTCGCGTGGGTGATCCCCTGAGCGCGGAATGCGTCGACAAAGTGCTGTCTAGGGAACCACTCGCCTGCTTTCGGCCTTACGAGCGTGTCGCCGGCGTCGAACAGGATGCCCCGGATCTGTCTCAAGTCACCGGAGCCTGATGATGTTGCCGGTGACTGTCCGGCCAGCGTCAGCGCACAGCCAGACGATGACCTCGGCGACTTCCTCTGGCGTTGCGACGTGGTGATGTTCCAGGTCTCTGGCCACGAACTCCCGGACCTCGTCGGTGATCCAACCCGTGTCGGTGACCGGAGGGTAGACCACGTTGGCCGTTACACCGTCCCCTGCCATCTCGGCCGCCGCCGAGAGCGTGTAGCTGATCAACGCGGCCTTGCCGGCTCCGTACGAGACCTCGCCGGGGAACTGGCCGCCCTCGCCGGAGGTGAGAGTCACGATCCTTCCCCAACTGGCTCCTCGAGCACGATGTCGCGTGATGAACTCTGCCATCAGCAGTGCGCCGGCTCGAGCGTCGACGTGGAGCTGGCTGTTGATCGTCTCTTCATCGACGAGTCGACCCTGGCGGCCGACCGCGTCGGCGCGGTCCGGTGAGAAGCTGTCTTTCCGCCAGCCGCTGGCGTTGTGGACGAGGACTGAAACCGGTCCAAGGCTCCGTTCAGCCTCATCCATCAGCTCAGCCGAGGTCGCGGGGTCTGCCAGGTCGGCTTCGATGGAACAGCAGCGTCTTCCGGTCGCTTGCACGGCCGCGGTGACCTCCGACCCATCTGTCGAGCGAGCCTTGTTGAACGCGTCTACCTTCTCCGGGTCACCGGTCCTCAGGTAGGCGACGACTACATCGGCGCCGCGTTTCGCCAGGGCTACCGCCGTGGCCGCGCCGATTCCGTGGTTGGCACCGGTAACCAGCGCGACCCTGCCTTGCAACTTCCTGGACCGACTCATGCTGAAGCTCGAGTCAAGCCCGCAGTTCCCTGCCGATCTCCAGAACGCGGTCCAGGATCTGCATGACGTCGTCCTCGGTGGTGCGGGTGTTCAGCACGCAGAATCTCAGTGAGAACCGGTCGCCGAGCCGCGTGGAGGCGATCATCGCGAAGCCCGACTGGACGATGCGGTCCTGGATCTGGCGGTTCAGTTCGTCGAGGCGTTCGTCTGAGGCGGGTGGGTCCTCGGTAAGGCCCCGGTAGCGAAAGCAGACCACGCCCAGACTTGGCGGCGCCAGAAGCTCGAGCTCATGCTCGCGTGCGACTCGATCCGCCGCCTTCGCTGCGATGCTCATGGCCGCGGCGATGGCTTGCCGGTGCGCGGCCAGGCCGTACCGCTGGACCGACAGCCAGACGCGGAGGGCGCGAAACGCGCGGGTGAGCTGGAGCCCGCGGTTGCAGAAGTTCACTTGCTGGCTGCCGAGATCGGTGTCCTGCATGTAGTCGGGCAGGATGCGAAAGGCGGACTCCAGGCGGGTGACGTCGCGGGCCATGAGGCAGCCCGTCTCGAAAGGCTGCATGAGCCACTTGTGCGGGTCGAGCGTCACGCTGTCGGCCTGTTCGAGGCCCTGGAGCAGGGGTCGGGCTTCCGGATCGAGGACGGCGAAGCCGCCGTACGCGGCGTCGATGTGGTTCCAGAGCCCTTCCGCTCGAGCGATCTCCGCCAGCTCCACCAGCGGATCGATGGCGCCCGTGTTCGTCGTGCCGGCGTTCGCCACGAGGCAGAAC
Source organism: Acidobacteriota bacterium (assembly GCA_011525365.1). GTDB lineage: Bacteria > Acidobacteriota > Thermoanaerobaculia > Multivoradales > Multivoraceae > Multivorans. The sequence continues at coordinate 2,319,295 of WTGQ01000002.1, read as the reverse complement.
GGTTCCAGACCCGCCCCGCGGTCTCGACGGACGGCTTCCAGGAGCGTCGCTGGAACGATCCGGAACTCCTCGTCGGTGGCCAGGACCCGTATCCGGGCCGGGTCGATTCCGGCAATCCGCGCGGCGCGCCCGACCGAGCCGTGAGCCTGGTCGGAAATGTAGACCACGCCGCGCCGCGGGTTTCCGGCGGCCTCGCGCGCCGCGACGACGGCCAGCAGATTGGCGGCCGATCCGCCACTCGTGAACAGGCCGCCCGCGCCTTCCGGGTAGCCCAGCCAGTCGCGGAACCAGTCGGTGACCGTGAGCTCGATCTGGGAAGGTCCCGCGGACGCCAGCCAGGTCCCCTGGAAGACGTTGTACCCGCTGATCAGGAAACTGGCCAGCACGGAGGCCCATGAGGGGCTGGCGGGCACGAAGGCGAGAAAGCGCGGGTGATCGATCCGCGCTGCGAGCGGCATCACGTCGCGTACCACCGTCTCGAGCAGTGGCTCGAGATCCCTCCCTTCCTCGGGAGGAGGTCCATCGAGCAACGCCTCCGTGGTTTCCCGCGTTGCCGTCTGGAATGCCCTGTCGTCTCCGAGTTCGCTCAGGCGCTCGACGATCGCGTCCACGACCCGGTAGCCGGACCGGCGCATCTCCTCCGGATCTTCAAGGATCGACATGTCGAGTCAGACCTCCGGCACCAACGGCCATACGAGCGGGAGAACCGTCAGGACCACCGTCATGACCAGGATCAACAACGGGAATCCGGCCTTCATGAAGTCGACGAACCGGTATCGTCCGAACCCCATCACCAGCAGATTGACCGGATGACCCACCGGACTCATGAAGGCGCAGGAACTCGCCACCGCCACCGTCATCATGAGAGCCTGCGGCGACAGCCCTTCACTCGTGGCCGTGCTAAGCGCAATGGGCGACATGAGTACCGCGACTGCCGCCGTCGGCATGACTTGAGCTGACAGGGCCGTGATCAGGAAGAGTCCCGCCGTTACCGCCAGAGGACCGAAGTCCGCAAGGGATCCCAACACCGTCCCGGCCACCAGCGCGGCGGTTCCGGACTCCTGCATCGCCAGTCCCAGGCTGAGCATCCCCGCGACCAGGATGACCGCTTTCAGCTCGATGCACCGGTAGGCCTCTTCGATCTTCAGGCAGCCCGTCAGCACCATCAAGACGGCTCCGATTGGCGCCGCGACAAACACAGGCAGAAGGCCCGAGACCACCGATGTCAGGACGCCCGCCATGATCAGGGCGCTGACGGGAGCCTTCTTGCTCCGCACCGCTTCTGCTGCCCCTTCCGTCATGACGAGGAAGTCCGGGTGTTCCGCCAGGAGCGCGAGCTTGTTCCTGTCGCCATAGAGCAGGAGGGCATCGCCTGGGAGCAGTTCCGTCTTCCGGAGCCCACTCCTGTAGATTTCCCCATTCCGCCATATCGCAAGGATCGAGACACCGTAGTTCTGCCGGAACTTGAGCTCCTCGACCGTCCTTCCCGCGAATGTGGTGCGGGGAGACAACGACGCCTCCGCCAGGCCGACGGTGGCGGACTCCAGTCGACTCAAGTCCAGCGGATGATCATCGCCCACCTCCAGGTCCTGAAGCGCCTCCAGGATCCTGAGATCCTCGAACTGTCCCCGGAGCAGGAGAATGTCCCCGCCTTCCAGTCTGGTATCCGGATCCGGAACAAGAAACTCGTCATCGGTTCGCAGAATCCCCACGACCGTCAGGCCGAATGCGTCGGCCAACTGGGTCTCGGCGAGTAGCTGACCGGACAGTAGTGAGTCTTCCGAGATTCTGACGCTCTGAATCCTGCGCTCCATGTGGTAGCGAGAAACCAGATCTTCCGCCGGCACGGAACGAACCGCTCCCAGGCTCCCGTCCTCCGCCAGTGCGGCAAGTCGCCCGCTTTCCATTGCAATCAGCAGACGATCCTCTGAAGCAAGAGTCATCTCCCGCAATCCCGTGCGATGCACGGTATCGCCACGTAGAATTGCAAGCACGTGGAGACGCCGGGTTCGGCGCAGGTTCGCTTTGCGAACCGTCTTGCCGATCAGCGAGGACTCTCCCGCCAACTCCAGTTCCGCCACCCCGATAGAGGTCTTTGCGATTCGCTCCAGAGTCCTCTCTCTCGACTCGATCTCCAGGTGCTTCCATGCGCGGAGGGCTTCGAACCTCTCCAGGGTTCCTTCGACGACCATCTCGTCTCCCTCCCTCAGAACGAAGTCGTTCCTGGGAGCGAGGATCAGTTGCCCGCTTCGTCGCACCGCTACGACGTTCAGACCCAGGGCATGGCCCAACCGGCCCTGGCGAAGTGTCTTGCCTGCCAGTGCGGAATGTCTGGGCGCTCTCAGGATTCCGGTGAGGCCACCCAGGTCGTAGAGTCCCCCCAGATCCACCGGGGCGGACTCCTTCGTCGGAGCGTGGTCCGGCAGCAGTCGCCGGCCCAGGAACGTCATGTAGACGACCCCTACGGCAAGCGCCGTCAGCCCGACCGGTGTGAACGAGAACATCCTAAACGGCTCGAACTCGGCATCCCGCAAGGCGCCGTTCACCAGGATGTTCGGCGCCGTTCCGATCAGGGTCGTCATTCCGCCGAGCAGGGATCCGAAGGCCAGGGGCATGAGCAGTTTGGAGGGCGCGGCCCCTATGCGGCGGGCCATGTCCAGTACCACCGGAAGCATGAGCGCGGTGATTCCAATGTCGTTCATGATCCCCGACAGGAGGCCCACCGTGGGCATCATCACCGCGATGAGACGGCCGACTCCGTCCCCCGACGCGGCCAGAACCCGTTGACCGATGAAGTGGGCCACCCCGGTCCGCATCAGCCCGCCGCTCAGGACCAGGACGGAAGCGATAGTGATGACCGCTTCGTTGGCGAAACCCATGATCGCCTGCTCGCCCTCGAGGATGTTCGTCACCACGAGTGCGAGCATCACCATCAGGGCGACCAGATCTACCCGGACCCATTCGGTCACGAACAGGATCACCGCTACCGCGAGAATTCCCCCGACTACGAGAACCTCGAAGCTCATCAGGAGTGCGCCCTTGGTGCAGCCGACAGGAGCGTGACTCGCACGCCGGCGATCAGGTCTCCTGCTGCGACGTCAGCTCGATCTGCTTGTAGCCGCCTGCCCGCCGGAAGTGGAGGATCAGGTAGAGGAAGCCGAGCGCCATGAACACCGGTATGGCGGCGGTGATCCGCAGGGCGGTCTGGCCGCCGTGGAACGACGCGTCGCGCACCGCCTGCTCGTCCGGGGGCAGGGTGATGCTGAAGTCCTTCGCTTTCTCCATGACCGGGCCGGCCTTCGTGCCGTCGAGGCCCTGAACCGGGGCGAAGAACAGGAAGCTGTTCGTACCCTGGGCCTTGTACTCCTCGTAGACGGCGGGCGCTTTCGCCTGCAGGTCCTGCGAGGCGTGCCGATCCTGGAGGTAGCCGATGCCGGGACCGCCGAGCAGCCCCGCCGAGAGCATGCCGACGCCGCCGACGGCCCCCAGCGTGAGAGCGCCGCCGCGGGGGAAGCGCTCCGAGACGACGGCCAGCATGGTCGGCCAGAAGAAGGCCTTGCCGGCGCCGTAGACCGTGGCGGCGATCATGACGGTGACGGCGCCGGCCAGCGAACCGAGCGAGTAGAGGCCGATGGCGGCGACGACGGCGCTCACGAACAGCAGCCCGAGCGGATTGATCCGGTGGACGATCGGGCCGGCGAAGAAGCGCAGCACGAACATCAGGATGGACGTGTAGAGCAGGATGAACAGCCCCTTGCCGCCGAGCACGGTGTCCATGATGTTGACGATCCAACTGTCCGTTCCAAGCTCGACGTAGCCGATGCAGACGTGGAGCACGAGCAGGAAGAGGAGCATGGGCGCCGCGAACTCCTTGACCATGTCCATGAACTTGACGCCGGCGGCCGCGGCCTCGGACGTGGGGAACTTCTCCTTGACCATCATCAGGACATAGATGAGGGTCGGAACGAGATAGAGCGCGAGGACGATCTCCCAGCGGACGCGGCCGATCAGGCCGATACCAAGGAGAGAGCCGCAGATCAGGCCGGCGGGCCAGCCGGCGTGAAGGATGTTCAGGTAGTGGGTCTTCTCCTTGCGGTACAGGGTCGCGACCAGCGGGTTGATGACCGCTTCGCAGATGCCGTTCGCGACCGCGAAGATGAAGACGCCCCAGAACAGGCAGAAGTAGGCCCCGGCGCGGGCGAAGTCAGGGTCCGTGTCGATCGAACCGTTGTAGACGAACGTGGCCGCGACCGCCACGACAACGGACAGCACGTGCAGGACGCCCGCGCCCAGCAGGAACGGCTTGTAGCCGTAGCGGTCGAGGAAGGCGCTGGCCACGAGAATGACGAGCCCGAAGCCGACGAAGCCGCCGCCGGTGATCTGTCCGAGTTCCGTCTGCGTGAAGCCGAACGCCGTGCCCCACTCCAGCAGGAGGCCGCCCCGGACCGCCGTGCCAAGTCCGGCAACCAGGATGGTGAGGAAGCTCGCGATCAGTAGTTTCGTCTTGTTCATTGGCCCTCCTGAAGCCGGTCCGTTGGTTGTGGGTCCTATGGTCCGAGGGTGAAGCCGGGTAGCCGGACGATCTCGCCGCTCTGGAGCGCCGACTCATGGGCGCAGATGCCGACGCAGGTCCAGTTCGCGCTGGTGACCGCGTTCGGCCATGGATCGCGGTCGTCGCCGAGCGCGCTCAGGAACTCGTGAACGAGGTGAGGGTGGGAGCCGCCGTGGCCGCCGCCCTGGATGAAGGAGAGGTGCTCCGCGTCGTGGATCTCCTGGGGCAGGGTGAAGTGCCGGATCTCCTCCGGCAGGAGGTGCGCGTAGTCGGGCACCTCGGTCTTCTCCGGGATCTCGTGCTCCGGCTTCTTCGCCGTGTGCAGGACGTGGGGCTCATCCTCGATCAGCGTCCACTCGAAGCTCTTTTTCGTGCCGTAGACGTCGAAGCTCTCGCGGTACTGCCGGGCGACGTCGTAGAGAAAACGCCATATGTGGGCGACCAGGTCGCTGTCCTTGACCTTGATGTGGCAGGTCTCGACCGCGAAGCGGTTGCCGGACTTCTCGGCGATGTCGTCGCGCACCGTGCCAGAGCCGAAGCAACTCACGTACTCGGCGAGCCCGTCGACGAGGCCGAGGCAGGGGCTGACGACGTGGGTCGCGTAGTGCATCGGGATCATCCGCTCCCAATAGGACGGCCAGCCGTCCATGTCCTGCGGGTGCGAGGCGGCCAGGTGCTGGATGTCGCCGAGCTCCCCCTTGTCGTACAGCTCCTTGATGAACAGGAACTCGCGGCTGTAGACGACAGTCTCGGCCATCATGTACCTGAGGCCGGTTTCCGCGACCTTCTCGACGATCTTGCGGCAGTCGTCGACGGTCGTCGCCATCGGCACCGTGCACATGACGTGCTTGCCGGCATCGAGCGCGGCGAGGGACATCCAGGCGTGGTCCGGGATCGGCGTGTTGATGTGGACGTAGTCGACGTCCGGATCGGCGAGCACGTCGTCGTAGTCCGTGTACCGCCGCTCGATCCCGAACTGGTCGCCGACCTTGTTGAGTTCCGCCTCGTCGCGCCGGCAGATCGCGTGGACGTTGGCGCCGGGGTAGGCCTGGTAGATGGGGATGAACTCGGCGCCGAAGCCGAGGCCGATAATGGCGACGTTCGTCATCTCCGCGTCCTCGGGCTCTCTCAGGGGCCCTGAGGGTTCGTCGCTTCCTGCGCGGTCATCAGGTAGGCCACGAGGTTCGTCACTTCGTCGTCGTCGTACGGATCGAGCAGTCCCTCCGGCATCATCGAGAGCGGGAAGTAATCGAACGACTGGATATCCGACTGGGCGATGACGACTTCGTCCTGGCCGACGACGCGCAGGGTCAGGGAGCGGGGGCTCTTCGTGGCGACGGTGCCGGAGTAGGTGCGGCCGTCCCGGGTGGTCACCATCAGGGTCTGGTAGACGTCCTGGATGTCGCCGCTCGGGTCGAGGATGTTCGTCAGCAGGTAGTCGAGTTCCGTGCGGTTGGAACCCGTGAGGTCGGGACCGATGAGGCCGCCTTCGCCGAACATCTGGTGGCACACGGCGCAAAGCTCGGTGAACATCTGCTCGCCGTGAGCGGTGTCGGCCGCCGCGATCGCGTCATCGTTCAGGAGCGTCGTGTACTTCGCGATGGCCGCGGCCTTCTCGCTCGAGACCCGCGTGATCGGCCCCCAGACCTCGAGAAAGCCGCTACCGACGACGCGGTGGAGCTGGCGGGCGACATAGGCCGGCACGTCGCGCCGGGGAACGCCTTCCTTTTCGATCGCCCCCATCAGGATCCGGCCGTAGATGGGGCGGGAGGACAGGGTCTGGACAGCGGCGAGCTTCTCGTCTGCGTTGAAGGTCTCGTAGCGCCCCATCAGCAGCAGTCCCATTTCCCAGCCTCCGTCGAACGCGGCGAAGGCGCGGATCGCGGCGATCCGCAGCTCCGGTTCGTCGAGCAGGGCCGGGAGCCGCTCGCGGAGTGCCTGGTGCTGCTGGTCGGCGAGGCCCTGGATGGCCCGCCGCCGATCTTCGGGCGGCGCGCTCTCGTCGTCGAGAGTCGCGAGGAACTGCCGCGCGACCTCGACGCCGCCGAACTGCTGTTCGACCTCGAGGGCGAGGTCGGCGACGTTCCGGTCGCGCTTCAGGCGCCCGTAGACCCGTTCCCAGTTGTCCGGAGGCTCCGCGTAGACCTGGCCCTCGAGTCCGGCCAGCATGCCCCGGAGCAGGGCCGGCCGGGCCTCGGAGCGGTCGTCGAGCGAGGTGACGAGGAACTCGAGCTCGTCCGCGTCGACCGCGCGGCGCGCGACGTTCTCCGTGAGCATCGGGATCTGGGAGGTCCTGGCGAGCCGCAGCGCGCGCTTCGGGTCTTCCGGAACCAGGGGCTCGATGCCGAACCAGATCATCTTCGGGATGTTGTGGTCGTCGGCGTCGTCGCCCTTCATGACCAGGTGCTCGGCGATCGGCCAGCGGACGTCGTGCTCGACGCGCTGGAGGGCCGCCGCGAGGTAGAGGCGGACGACCGGCGACGTGTCCCGGTCCGCCAGTTCGATGAACTTCTCCGTTGCGGCGGCCGGCGCGTCGTGGTCTTCGGTCAGGAGCTGGATCGCCCAGGCGCGGACGTGCTGATCCTCGTCGTTCAGAGCCGTCATCAGCTCGCCGGGTGTGAAGCCGCCGGTGACGTGGAGCGCCCACATCGCCCGCAGGCGCAGGTCGCCGTCGGGTTGTGAAGCGAACATCTCGCGCAGCGCGTCGTGGACCCCGGCGTCGACTTCGCCCCTGGCCGCCCGACCCTGCAGGACGACCCGCGCCCGCCGCGCGTGCCAGGCGCTCTTCGAGAGCTGCAGCGCGACGAGTTGCTCGTTCGACATGGCCTTGACGTCGTCGTAGCGGCCTTCCCAGTCGTCCGCCAGGGACTGCTCGGGCGTGATCCGGAAGATCCGTCCGGTCTCCTTGTGCTGGACATCGTTGCCGCAGATGTCCGCGTCGTGCCAGTCGAGGACGTAGACGTCGCCGCCCGGCCCGATCTCCATGCTGAAGCCGACCCATTGCTTGTTGTTGGCGAGCAGGAAGTCCTCGCCGTGGTGCGCGACGAAGCCGGAGCCCCTGGGCTCGAGTTCGTCGGAGAGCACCGCGTGCTCGTGGATGTTCGCCATGAAGAGCCGGCCGTAGTGCTCCTCGGGGAAGGCGTCCGAGAGGTAGACGCGGGCGCCGCCGTGCGCGGAGCGGTGCCGGTGGTCGACGATCGTGCGGATGTCGCCGTAGACGTACGGGTTGAAGTGGCTGCCGCCCTGACGGTGATAGATGCCGCCGGGGACGACGTGGAACAGGTGGGGGATCACGCAGGCGGTGATGAAGATCTGGCCCTTCGCGTCGTAGTCGATGCCCCACGGGTTGCTGAAGCCGTGGGCCACGACCTCGAAGCGGTCCTTCGTCGGGTGGTAGCGCCAGACGCCGCCGTTGATGTCGACGCCGTCGTACTCGAAGAGGTCATCGGGGAAGGGGTCGTTGTGGCCGTAGATCGTCTCCTCGGGGCCCGGCTTGCGGATCCTGGAGGGCGTCGCGAACCCTTCCAGGCCGTAGAGCCAGCCGTCGGGCCCCCAGTGGAAGCTGTTGATCGTCTCGTGGCGGTCGCGGATGCCCCAGCCGGTCAGCAGGATCTCGGCGTCGTCCATGTCGGCCACGTCGTCGCCGTCGCGGTCCGGGAGGAAGAGCAGGTGGGGCGGCGCGCCGACGAAGACGCCGTCGAAGCCGACCGCCAGCGCCGCCGGGAACGGGATGCCTTCCGCGAAGACCTTCTTGCTGTCGGCGGCGCCGTCGCGGTCCGTGTCCTCGAGAATCAGGATGCGGCTGTCGCCGGAGCCGGAGAAGCCGCGGCCGCGGGTCTCGTAGTCGCGGTTCTCGGCGATCCACATGCGGCCGCGGTCGTCCCAGGCGAAAGCCATGGGCTGGGTGATCATGGGCTCCGAGGCCCAGGCGTTGACCTTGAACCCGTCCCGCACGGTCATCGCATCGACCGCCTCTTCCGGGGTCAGGAACTTCTCCTGCTTGGCTTCCTGCTGGGCGATGCCCCAGAGCGACGCCGTGGAGTAGGAGCCCTCGGCGGCTCCGGTGTACTCCTCCCAGTCCTCCGTCAGTTCGAGATCGTTCAGCTCGCCGGTATAGACGATGAGCCGGTGGCGGATGACCTCGGTCGCGCCCTCGGGGATGTGCCAGTCGCCCATCCGTGACCGCGCCGGGCCGACGCCGAGCTGGCCGTCGACCCGCCAGGTCTGCGGGAAGCCGGCGTTCATCGGGTGGTCGAAGATGGCGACGTGCAGGAGGTCGTCCCGTCCCTCGACCTGCATGCCGACGTCGACCCACATCGCGCGCTGGCCCTCGGCCTGCCGGTTGCGCTGCCGTGCCGCGTTGACGGCTTCACCCGGGATGCCCTGTTTCCAGGGCATGCGCAGGAACATGCCGCCGTAGGACATCTCGTTGATCGAGACGTCGGTGTGCGCCTCGCCGGCCCATTCGAGATCCAGGATGAAGCGGTCTTCCTCCGCCCGCATCGTCCAGTTCTGGGTCTCGGTCATGAAGGCCTTGCCGTCCGCGTCCAGCATGCCGTAGACCGTCTGCCACTGCACCTCGGTCCCTGCCTCCGTCACCACGGAAGCCGACTCGCGCCGCCAGTAGTCGCCGCCGGGGTTGTGGAAGTAGTCCCGGCCCACGGCGCGCGCGATCTCTTCCGGCTTGTCGCGGCGGTAGAACCACTGCCGGAGGGTGTCCGCGTCCATCGGCTCGCCGTTGACCCGGGTGAAGCCCCAGTAGAGCCCCGTCTGGTGAGGGTGGTGGCCCGGGCTGTACTCCGTCGCCAGACCCTTGCCGTCGGGAGCGACGATCGGGTGCAGGAAGGGCCGATGTTCCGCGCCGGCGTTCTGGGTGACGATCGGTTCCTCTTCGCCCTCCCTGTAGATCGAGATCGAGCCGGTTTCCTCGTCCTGGACGGCTCGTAGCGGCACCGCGCTCGCGGTTTCCTGGGCCTCCGCTCCTTCGGCGCCCGTGCCCTGCGTGCAGCCGGCGACCAGCGCCGCGAGGCTCAGTAGAACGATCGGTACCAACGCCGGCGCGGCCGGAACTCTCATCCGCCTTCCTCCCTCGATCCCTGAGACCTGTCCTGGAGACAAGGGCGCATCCTATCGTCCCGCCGGGGGAGCTCCCCGGTGGCTTCCGGGCCCGGACCGTCCGGAGTGGTTGCGCTCTTACGAGCCCTCACCCGGGAAGTAGTACTTCATCCCGTCGAAGTCGATCGTCCACGACCCCTTGGGCCAGAGGTACTGGTGCGAGATCAGGACGTCCGCCATGAAGCCGGATCTCCAGAAGAAGTCGCTTTCGACGAAGACGTTGCCGAGCGCCTGGGCCGGTCCGCCGGGCAGACCGTCGAGACCGTGGGACTCGATCGGGGACCAGTAGTAGGGGGTTCCCTCAATCTCGGTCTTCTCGAGTTCGAGGAACTCGACGGTTTCCTCGACGATGACGAGCGGCATGCTCGCGGCCAGGCCCGAATCCAGGAAGTAGTTCATCCCCGGGTGGCCGTTCAGGCTGCCCTTCGCGAACATCAGGTGGGTGCTCGTCATGTAGAAGGGCTCTTCGACGGGCGGCGTGTCGCCGAAGGTCGCCAGCACTTCGGCAAGGGCCTCTGCGCTTCGCTCGCGGAAGGTGATGCGCCGGTTGTCGTAGTCGACGATGGTCAGGAACTGCTTGAGGATCTGCGTGGTCAGCACGCCGTCGGAGGTCTGGCCGAGGGCCTTCCAGGTCGCGCCGATGACAGGCACGTTGGAGAGCGTCACGTCGGCCATCGTGACGGTCGCGGCGACGCCTAGCGGTTCCTCGACCGTCTCGCCCCCTGTGTAGGCGTAGCGGGCTTCGCGGTTGGCGAGGGTTGGCAGGCCGAGGCGCTCGTAGATGCCCCTGTCGAGATAGAGCCGGTCGCCGCCGGTGTCGAGGATCAGGTTGACCGCTTCGCCGTTGATCTCCAGGGTCACCAGGGGCAGGGCGCCGGGCTGGGTGATGTCGTTCGTCATCGGCAGGTGGGTGATTCGCTCGTCGCCGATCCATTCGATGCCGTAGGGCTCGCCTTCGAACGCCTGCATGAAGGTGAGCAGGCTGGCCGGACCTTCCGCCGTGTCCGGCGCGGGAAGCTCCCGGGCCCTTGTGAAGTCGTTGGTCTGGTAGTGGGCCAGAGTCAGCCCGCGGAGGGCCTCGGCCTGGGCGTCCGAGCCCTCGTCGGCGAGTTCTAGAAGGCGCTCGTTCAGGGTCACAGCCCGGTCGTAGTCGCCCAACAGGTACGCTGTTCTGGCCGCGAGCCGAAGATCGCCCGCGTGGCACGTGGTCGTCGTGCCCAGGGGTGCGATGACGTCGTTGGCCTCCCAGATGTCGCCCAGCTTGAACAGGACCTCGGCGTAGGCGCGGCGGACCTCGTCGTTGTCAGGGTCGGCCTCGAAGGCCTCCTGGCGAGAGGGAAGAGCCGCTTCGACGTCTCCGCGGAGCCTCGGATTCCACTCCTGCGCGTCGGTGCCGGACAGCTCGGCGCAGGGAGAGGACTCGCCTTGACAGCTCCAGGTCGTCAACCCCGTTGCCAGGGCCACTATCGTGACCATGAGCGGTGCAGGGTTCTTCATGAGCTACATTCCCCGGGTCGGTTTCGTGCCGATTCTACGAACCGTCCCGACCACGGGAGCCGCGCATGACCGAGAACCGCCAGATCATCATCGACTCCCTGCCCACCGACCGGCTCGAGCCCGGCAACTACGCCCTGCGAACCGTCGAGGCGCCGGCGCCGGGCGACGGGGAGGTGCTGTGCCGCACGCTCGCGATCACGATCGGGGCCGGCCAGCGGGCGGGTCTCCAGGGCAGCGCGAGCTACGCCGGGGCGCCGCGTGCCGGCATCGTGATGAGCGGTACTGCGGTGGCGCGCGTCGAGGCGTCGAACGACGACGCGGTTCCGGCGGGTTCGCTCGTCGTTTGCCCGGCCGGTTGGCAGGACTACTCGGTCCACGAGGCGGCGAAGGTGCGCGTCGTCGATGAAGGCAGAGGCGGTGATCCGGCCCACCATCTGGGCGTCTACGGCACGAACGGCCTGACGGCGTACTTCGGGCTCTTTGACGTCGGCGGACCGGAGGAGGACCAGACGGTCGTCGTCTCGGCCGCTGCCGGTTCGGTCGGGCATCTGGTCGGCCAGATGGCGAAGACCGCCGGTTGCCGAGTTGTCGGCGTCGCCGGCGGCGAGGCGAAGTGCCGCCTGCTCACGGAGGATCTCGGTTTCGACGCGGCCGTCGACTACAAGAGCCCGGATTTCCGGGGCGACTTCAAGGAGGCGACGTCCGATCGCATCGACATTTACTTCGACAACACCGGTGGTGAGGTCCTTGGCAGCGCGCTGCGGCGGATGAAGGTCGGTGGCCGCATCGTCTGCTGCGGCGTCGTCTCCCAGTACGACACCTCAAAGCCGGCGCCGGGACCGTTCGGTGTCCCGGGCCTGCTGATCAACTTCCGCGTCCGCATGGAGGGCTTCCTCGTGTTTGACTACGCGAAGCGCTATCCGGAGGCCTGGACCCGGATGCGCGAGTGGGTCGAGGCCGGCGAACTGGTCCCGAAGCAGGATGTCTTCGAAGGCCTGGAGAATGCGCCGGAGGCGTTCGTCGACCTGCTGGCCGGCGGCAACGTGGGGACGCGGATCGTCCGGGTCGCCTCGTGACTGGAGGGAGGGAGCGATGAACCGAGGTACAAGCTGGACCCTGGCGCTCGGCGCCGCATTGGCCTTCGGCTGCGCGGGCGACCCGGCGAGCGAGAGCGCCGCCGGCAGCGACCCGTCGCCCGAGGCACTCCTCGACCAGGCCCGCGCCATGCACGAACGCGTGCTGGTCCTCGACGCTCACGCGGACACCGAGCTTGCGAACGCGCCGTCTCCGTACGTCGGCGACGATGGGCTGTCTCAGGTCGATCCGGCCAAGCTCCACGCGGGCGGCGTCGACGCCGTTGTGATGTCCGTCGCGGTCGGCTCCGGGCCGCGGACGCCCGAAGGTTACGCCGCGGCGCGATCGAGGGCGGACCTGGAGGTCGCGGCGGTGCTCGAGTTGGCGGCGGACCCGGCGAACAACGCGGTCGTCGCCCGGTCGGCCGATGAGGTTGTCGCTGCCCATGAGCAGGGCAAGGCGGCGCTCCTTCTCGGCTTCCAGAACGCCATGATCCTCGGTACGGACGTCTCGGCGCTGGACGACTTCTACGACGCCGGCGCGCGCGTGTTTGCGCTCACGCACCTGGGGAACAACGACTTCGCCGACTCGTCGCGCCCGGTCTTCAACGCGGCGACGGGCACGCACGAAGCGGCCGAGCACGGCGGGCTGTCCGACCTGGGGGTTGCGGCCGTCGAACGGATCAATGCTCTCGGCGGAGTCGTCGACGTGTCCCAGTTGTCGCGAGACGCGGCGCTGCAGGTGCTGGAGGTGTCGACGGCGCCGGTCATCGCAAGTCACTCCAACGCCAGGCAACTCACCGACGTCAGCCGCAACCTGAGCGACGAGGAGATCGACGGCATCGGCGCGATCGGCGGTGTGGTCCACGTCTGTCCGTTCCGGGGCTATCTCTACGACTCGAGTGATGCCTCGCTCGACGAGGCGATTCGCGAGGCGCGGCGTGAGGCCGGCGTGCTCGAGGACTACCTCTATCCCTTCGAGCTGTACTGGGAGATCGACGATCCCGCCGCCAGGTCCGCCTTCACGCAGTCGATCAGCGACCTCCTCGGGCCGGGCAGCGTGGATGCGATGCTCGACCACCTCGACTACATCGTCGAACGGATCGGCGTGGACCACGTCGGCATCGGGTCCGACTTCAACCACGGCGGCGGAGTCGAAGGCTTCGCCGACGCGAGCGAGGCCCTGGGCGTGACGGCCGGCCTGCTCGAGCGCGGCTACGACGAGGCCGACATCGAGAAGATCTGGGGCGGCAACTTCCTGCGGGTGATGCGGGCGGCGGAAGCCGCAAAGAGCTCGATCGAGTAGGTGGCCGTTCAGCCAGCAGTGACGTACACTAGAGACATCGATCTCATCCTGAATCGGAGGTCCTGAGAATGAAGCGCACCGCGAGCTTGTTGTCGGCAGCCGTCCTCCTTCTCGTCTTTGTCCCGGCCCTTGCGGCCCAGGACGACGGGATTCTGCGAACGGCCAGCGGCCGGCCCGATCTGAACGGAACCTACGACGCCGCCACGCTGACGCCGCTCGAGCGGCCGGTGCATCTCGGCGAGCGGGCGTACCTGACGCCGGAAGAAGCCGCCGAGATCGCCGAAGAGGAGCGGCTGATCCAGGAAGGCGCGGTTGCCCGGTCGGACGCGAATCGCGAGGCACCGCCCGAGGGTGGCGCCAAGGTGGTCGGCCTGGAGCACACTCCGGGCGGCGGCAACGAGTTCGGCGCCGGCAACGTGGGCGGCTACAACCTGTTCTGGATCGACCGGGGAACCGACACCTACTTGGTCGACGGGCAGATCCCGACCTCCATCATCATCGATCCTCCGAACGGTCGCATGCCAGCCATGACGGCGGCGGCGCAAGAGCGGATGCGGGCGGCCCTGGCCGGCTTCATTCGCGCCAACGACGGCACCGCCTGGTGGGTGGAGCACGACGGTCCCGGCCCCTACGACGATCCGGAATCGCTCCCCACGAGCGAGCGCTGCCTCGCCGGCTTCACCGGCGCCGCGCCGACCTTCCCGAGCCTGTACAACAACTACAAGCGGATCGTGCAGACCGAGACGCACGTCATGATCCTGCTCGAGATGATCCACGACGCCCGGATCGTCCGCCTCAACTCCGAGCACCCCGGTCCCGAGGTCACCAAGTGGCTGGGCGACTCGATCGGCTGGTGGGAAGGCGACACCCTCGTCGTCGATACGACGAACTTCCGTGTCGGCGGACGTGGCTTCCGCGGCGGCTCGGAGAAGACCCACGTCGTCGAGCGCTTCTCCGTGCAGCACGATGGCAACGTGATCTACAACTTCACCGTCGAGGACGACACGGTCTGGACCGCCCCGTGGACCGGCGAGTACCTGTGGAAGGCCGCCGACGGCCTCGTCTACGAGTACGCCTGCCACGAAGGCAACTACTCGATGGGCGGCACCCTCCGCGGCGCCCGCCTCCTCGAGTCGGAGGCCCTGAGCGGAGCCAGCACCGGCGCCGAGTAGGCCGGCGACATCGTCGGATTCACCCGCCCACCCAGGTTCCGGGGGGAGGGGCCCTAGCGGCCGTTCGCGTTTTCTTGGCAGAGGGGACGCTTGCGCTCACTTCACTCCGCTCGCTTCGACAGGTCGTCGGTTTCTGAGCGGCGTTGGAAGTCGCTCGCTCCGAGCCCGCTGGGACCCCTCCCCCCGGACCCTGGGCGGGCGGGACGGCAGCGGTAACAGCACGGCGTTTCGATCGAAGTCGCGGCCTATCTCTGGGTGCGCGGGTCTTCTGACCCGCACGCGGCGGCTACCTCGCCTCGGCTTTCGGCATAGGGTCCGCCGGGACCGACTGTCGGTGCGCCGGCCTTCTGGCCGGCATCTAGGTGAGCCGCGAGAGCGGCGAAGTCGGGGCGCCGGGCCAGTCGCTTGGATCATGAGAAGCGGTGACTCTCCGGACGTAGCCCTGGAGGCGCCGAGACTGGACGAGGGGACACATGAAACCGAAGACGAACGGCACACTGAAGGAGTTCGCTAAAGAACAGCAGGACTCGACGTGTTCAAGGCTCGCCGACGAGCAATGCGGCAAGGATGGTCCCAAGTGCTGTCCTTGCGGCTCGCCGATCAAGCCCAACAGTTCGGTGATGAACGCTCTCGACGACTTCGGCCGTGAGCGCCTCTCGGAGCACTACTTCATGCGTGATTTCCTGTACTCGGAGATCGCCTCGGTTCACGGCATTCCGAACGTGCCGGACAACGCCGAACTCGCCATCGAAGCCGGACGTGGATTGTGCGAGAACCTGCTCGAACCGCTTCACAGCATCTTCGGCCACGTCACGATCCGCTCCGCCTTTCGCAGCGTCAGCGTTAACGGCTTCGGCAACTGCCACAAGATGAGCTGCTCCTCGAACAAGAAGAGCTACGCGAACCACGTTTGGGACCACCCGGACAAGCACGGCTACATCGGCGCCACGGCCTGCATCGTCATTCCGTGGTTCGTGGACTGGCTGGAAAGGCATCCGGGCTACGACTGGCGTTCCCTTGCCTGGTTCATCCATGACCATCTGCCGTACTCGGAGATGGTCTTCTTTCCGGTGCTCGGCCCGGGCAGCAAGCTTCTCCCGACCACGGGCTGTAACTTGAGCTGGCGACGCTGCCGTGAGGCGCCCGATCGTCCGAGGGCCTGCGACCCCCGGCACAAGATCCGGAGCTACCCTGCAGGAATCCTCACCGCGCCGGGGATGGCTAACTACGTGGGACGCCACGATTGCCGTTACCCGGACTTCCCCGATTTGGCCGCGGCGCGGGAGCCGAGCGCGACCGTGCCGGCAGCCCCGGCAGCGTCCAAGTGGCCCGACTATCTGTGCGACGCTCGCAAGCGCAAGAAGGATGAGGACGAGTGGTTCGAGGAGCTCCGTTGCCAGCAGGAAGCAGGCGAAAGGAATCCGACCTTCGCCGTCTGGCGGAAGAACTGGGTTGGGGAAGTCAAGAAGGCGTGGAAGCGAGCCGGTAGAGGCAAAGGCACGTTCCGCGAAAGGGAAACCTGGTACGAGGGAGAGCTAGCCGCCTCGCGGGATTCCGGGAGCAGTTGACCAACTCCTGGACTTTTCAGTGGATCTGAGGATGCGTCGCTGGTGCTTGAGACAGGCGGGGAGGGGATCAACGTGAATCCTGTGGACCGCTGCCGCGGTCTCATGGTCGGCCTAGGCGTTGGCAACGCCCTTGGCGTTCCCCAGGAGGGCTGGCCGCGTCACGCGGTCGAGGCTTCCTACCCGAACGGAATCCGTGAGATCGAATTGGAGCCCGGCGAGCCCGACGACGACGATCTCGCCCAGGCGATCATCCTTGCCGAGGCTGCGATCGCGGCTGGGTCCGGCGATCTCGATATCGACGAGATCGGCCGTCGGTTCTGGGTATGGGCAGAGGAGAATGGCCGCGGCATCGGGATTCAGACCGCAGACGTCTTGTCCCTGATCGGCGGCGCGAGGCCGCGCTGCGGTCTCGGGGTTGGACTTCAGGCGCGGGAGCCGACGGGGCTACCGGCAGTGGCGGCGGCGCGGCAGGTCTGGGAGGAGTCCGACCGCTACTCCGCGGGCAACGGGGCCGTCATGCGGTGCGCGCCGCTCGCCATCCGGTGGCTGCGGGATGACGTTGCCCTTGCCAGGAACACCGCGCTGAGCGTTGTCACGACTCATGCAGACTCACGCTGCGTGTGGTCCTCCATTGTGGTCAACGTCGCGGTTGCCATGTTGGTCAGGGGCGAGGATGTCGCCGTTTCGGAAGCCTTGAAGCGCACTCGCCGCGCTGCAGCGGTACTGGGGGACTCCATTGCGGGCCTCGGTGTCGCAGGGGCGGTGCCGGAAACCGTCGAGGATGCGTGCTCGCTCGCCGCTCTCATTGCTCCGGCGGATCTGGCCCTTGACGGTCGCGACATGGGTTACACCCTGAAGGCGATGCAGGTCGTTCTTTGGTGCGCAACCCAGGCCACCGATTTCGAGGAGGCGCTCGTGGCGGTCGTCAGTTCGGGTGGAGACACGGATACGAACGGCGCAATCGCCGGCGCGGTGCTCGGTGCCCGATTCGGGTTGACGGCGATCCCAAGCCGTTGGCGCTGGCGGCTGGCGGAGATCCGACCGGGAAGCGAGACGCTGGAGGCACTCGCTGACCGGTGCGCTGCAGCTAGCGGGTGATCGCCTATTGAGGCTGTGAGCGGTGGCTCGTCGCGGCTCACGAGCCTCTCGCAGGGAGATCAGCCGGAGAGTTCGCGCGCTCTTCGATCTCGGATTCTCCGAACCAGTTGCTCGACGTTCTCATCTTTGCGGGTGCCGAGAGCAGAGCGAACCTCGTCGAGATGCTCTCGCGTCCGTGCGATCACCTCAGCGTCCTTGCGAGAGGTGGGCCGAGCCATGGAGGAGCAGGTTACTGACTGCCGCAACTTCATGGCAATCCCGGACAACGAGAAGCCGCCTCTAGACTTGGACGAGAGTTGCCGTGCGCACCATCAACCGGAGGGCACCAATGAGAGTCCTGAAGATCATCGCGATCGCCGCGCTCGGGCTGATTCTGATGCTCGTCTGTGCGGTCGGCCTGTTTTTCGCCACTGCCGGCGTCGACCGGCCGGAGGGCCAGGCGAGCCGCGAGGTGCTCGCGCGGGGGCCCTATCAGGCCAAGAGGTTGGACACCACGTTCGTCGACCGGAGTCGCCCGACGCAGGCGAACAACGTCTTCGCCGGCTCGGACGAGCGGCGGCTCGTGACCTCCATCAGCTATCCGACGAATCCGAACGCGCGCGGGGTTGCGAGCGAGGGCCGGCCGGCGAATGGCTTTCCGTTGATCGTCTACAGCCACGGCTTCATGTCCAACCGCTCGGAAGGCGCCTACCTGGCGCGGCACTTCTCCCGGCATGGCTACTTTTTCGTCGCAGCCGACTATCCGCTGACCAACTTCGCCAGTCCGGGCGGGCCGCGTTTCGAGGACGTGGTTCACCAGCCGGGCGACGTGCGGTTTCTGATCGACAGGTTGCTGCGTTGGAACGACGACCCGACTCACGAGTTCTTCGGGACCATCGATCCGCAGCGCATCGGCGTGATGGGACTGTCTCTCGGCGGCATGACCAGCACGCTTGCCGCTTTCCATCCGGATCTCCGGGACGATCGGATAGGGGTTGCCGTCTCGATCGCGGGACCCAGCGCCATGTTCACGCCCGCCTTCTTCGAGACGGCCGACGTGCCGTTCCTGATGATCGCCGGCGATGCCGACGCGATCGTGCCTTATCCGGAGAACGCGGCCTCGCTGCCGGAGCGCGCGCCGCGAAGCGGGTTGGTCACGTTGCGGGATGGCTCACACGTGGGTTTCGCCGACATCGCCCGCTACACCTCCCGTTGGTCCAGGCACGGCGACACATTCGCGTGCGGCGCCCTCATGGGCGCGGTGGCCGAAGACGCCGACCTGGGCGATGTTCCCGGGCTCGGAGGCCTCGACCAGGGGGTGGACCAAGGTCAGGGCGGCAGGCCGTGCGATCCCCTTCCCACCGGACGGTCGATGCGGCCGGCACGCCAGCAGATGCTGACGATCCTCGCCGCCTTCTCGTTCTTCGAGAGCCGGTTCGCCGAGGAGGCCGCCGCCCGCAGGCGGGCCGCAGACTATCTCGCCACGGAGCTGGCCGGGGAGAACGAGGACGTGACGGTGCGACTGCCGATCGCGCAAGACGCCGGGTGGCGATCGGCTGCTACCTGGACGAGCCCACCAGGGCCAGCAGAGCATCGACTTCCTTCGGCACAGCCGCACTCAGGATCTCCGGTTCGCCCTCGGTGATCAGCACCGTGTCCTCGATACGGATGTGGATGTTGCGCTCGGGGATCTCGATGATCGGCTCGACGGCGATCACCATTCCCGGCTCGAAGGGCAGGGAGCTGTCGCCGACGTCGTGGACCGAGAGGCCGACGAAGTGGCCGGCGCCGTGTGCCGGCTGGTCCTCGAAGCCCCAGCGGTCGTAGATCTCGCGGCAGATCGCGGTCGTTTCCCGGCGCGTCACGCCGGGGCGCATGGCGGCGATGATCGCCTTTTGCGCTTCCAGCACGGCCCGGTAGGCGCGCTCCTGGACCTCGTCGAACTTGCCGGTCACCGGCCAGGTGCGGGTGATGTCCATCGTCATGTAGGCGAAGGAGGCGCCGTAGTCCATGACGACCAGGTCGCCGTCCTGTAGCTGCCGGTCGTTCCTGACCCAGTGCCAGATCAGGCCGTTGGGTCCTGAGCCGACGATCGCGGGATAGGCCTCCATCTCGGCGGCGTGCTTCAGGAACACATGCTTGGCGGCGGCCTCCAGCTCGTACTCCCAGCCACCAGCGCGGGTGGCGCGGATGGCCGCCGCGACGCCGTCGGCGCTCACCTTGCCGGCGCGGCGGAGGATCTCGATCTCCCGCGGCGTCTTGATCATCCGCAGGCGATCGAGGTGCGGCGTCAGGTCGCGCAACTCGGCGTAGGGGTAGCGGCTTCGGATCGTCGCGATCTGGTGCGCCTGCTCGGTCGGCTGGCCGCCCCAGGGGTTCTGCTCACGCCGGCCGAGGTACAGCCCCTTCTCGCTGCGGGCGAGGTCCAGCTCGTCCCGCTCGCCCAGGCGCATCCAGAGGAGCTTTCCGGCCTCTCCCGGCATCCGGCCGCGGCGCCGGGCCAGGTGCTCGGGCAGGTAGGCGAGGTGGTCGACCTCGAAACCGCTGCCTTTGGCCTGATCGGGGGCGTAGAGCCAGTTCGGCCCGTCGATGAACTTCTCCCGGTCGCCCTGGTGGGGCAGGTAGAGGCGGGCCTCGCAGCCGTCGACCTCGAGCAACAGGACCGCGTTTCGGCCCTCGTATCCGGTCAGGTAGAAGAAGTCGTGGTCCTGCCGGAAGCGGGCGCCGTAGCGTGGCATCGTCTCCGCGAACAGGAGCACCGCGCCGCCGTCCAGGCGTTCGCAGAGGCGAGTCCGTCGTTCGGCGAATTCTTCGGGTGGGTAGGTGGCTCGCTGAGCGGTCGCCACCGTGGCGACGAAGAAAATCGAGAAGAATAGAGCCGCGGAAACAAGATTTCTGGCGAGTCTCACAGAACGAGTCACTTTCTCGGGGAGAAACGGGGGATTTCTACGTTTTTCTTCCGCCACCAATCGCTACGGCCCGCGTTTTAGCGAACGGAGCGAAGAAATCGTTCCCCTTGTCGTCGATCACGATGAAGGCGGGGAAGTTCTCGACCTCGATCTGCCAGATCGCCTCCATGCCGAGATCCTCGAACTCGCGCAGCTCGACCTTCCGGATGCTCTGTTCGGCGAGTGCCGCCGCCGGACCGCCGATCGAACCGAGATAGAAGCCGCCGTGCTTCTCGCAGGCGCGGCGCACTTCAGGCGAGCGGTTGCCCTTGGCCAGCATGACCATGCTGCCGCCATGGCTCTGGAACAGGTCGACGTAGGGGTCCATGCGTCCTGCGGTCGTCGGCCCGAACGAGCCGGACGCCTTGCCTTCGGGCTTCTTCGCGGGGCCGGCGTAGTAGACGGGCTGGTCCTTGAAGTACTGCGGCAGGTCCTCGCCGCGGTCGAGCAGTTCCTTGAGCCGGGCGTGGGCGATGTCGCGGGCGACGACCATGGGGCCGGTGAGCGCCAGCCGCGTGGCGACCGGGTGCTTCGACAGCTCGGACCTGATCTCGTCCATCGGCCGGTTCAGGTCGATGGCGACGACCTGGCCGCTGAGTTCGTTCTCGTCGATGTCGGGCAGGTACTTCGCCGGATTCTCCTCGAGCTGCTCCAGGAACACCCCGTCGCGGTTGATCCGGCCCAGGATCTGGCGGTCGGCCGAGCAGGACACGCCGAGACCGACCGGCAGCGAGGCGCCGTGGCGCGGCAGACGGATGACCCTCACGTCGTGGGCGAAGTACTTGCCGCCGAACTGGGCGCCGATGCCGATCCGGGTGCACAGCTCGAAGATCCGCTGCTCCATCTCCAGGTCGCGGAAGGCGCGGCCCTGTTCGTTGCCGCTGGTTGGCAGGTCGTCCAGGGCGTGGCAGGTCGCGAGCTTGAGCGTCTTCATCGTCGCCTCGGCCGACGTGCCGCCGACTACCAGGGCGATGTGGTAGGGCGGGCAGGCCGAGGTGCCGAGGGTGCGGAGCTTCTCGTCGACGAAGTTCATCAGCGAGATCGGGTTCAGGATCGCCTTCGTCTCCTGGTAAAGGAAGCACTTGTTCGCTGAGCCGCCGCCCTTGGCGATGAACAGGAACCGGTACTCGTCGCCGCGAGCCGCGTAGAGGTCGACCTGCGCGGGCAGGTTCGTGCCGGTGTTCTTCTCTTCGTACATCGACACCGGCGCCATCTGGGAGTAGCGGAGGTTCCGCTCCTGGTAGGCGTCGAAGATGCCCCGGCAGAGCTCCTCCTCGTCGTCGAAGTCGGTGTAGACGTTCTGGCCCTTGTAGCCGAGGACGATCGCGGTGCCGGTGTCCTGGCAGCCGGGCAGTTCCCGGCCAGCGGCGATGTTCGCGTTCTTGAGCAGCTCGATCGCCACGAAGCGGTCGTTCGCCGACGACTCGGGATCGTCCAGGACGCGGCGCAACTGCTCCAGGTGGCTGGCCCGCAGCAGGTGGGCGATGTCGTCCATCGCGTCGCGGGCGATCAGCCGCAGCGCCTCGGGCTCGATGTGCAGGGTCTCGCGGCCGCCGGCGGACTCGACGCGGACGTGGTCCGAGGTCAGGCGACGGTACTCCGGCTCGTCGCCGGCGTGTTCGAACATGTGCTGGTGCTGGAAGTCAGGCATGGCTGCCCTTGAGTCTGCGCGACGGACGACCGCGAAGCAAGTTGGGCAGGCGATCCGCTGCTAGTCTGCCTGCCCGACCGTGCGGTCCCCCGTCCTCATCCTTCTTCTGGCCGGCGTCGGCGCTGGAGCCTGTGGGTACACGTATCCTCCGCCCGAGATGTCCGAGGAGATGGCCGCCCTGCTTGAGATCGTGCAAGTGACCCGGCGCCCGTGGGGCGAAGTCGACGGCAGGGAGGTCGAGATCTTCCGTCTCACGTCGCGGACGGGGCTCCAGGCCGAGATCGCCGAACTCGGCGGCGCCATCGTGTCCCTGACGGCCCAGGGCCGCGACGGCGAGTTCGCCGACGTCGTGCTCGGCTTCGACGACCTCGATTCGTATCTCGCGGACACGAACCCCTACTTCGGCGTTGTCGTCGGGCGCTATGCGAATCGCATCGCCGGGGGCCGCTTCACTCTCGACGGCGAGACCCACACCCTGCCCCGGAACGACGGGAAGAACAGCCTTCATGGCGGCATCCGGGGGCTCAGCCGCGTGGTCTGGGAGGGCGAACCGTTCGAGAACAGCGACGGAGCGGGCGTCGTGCTCCGGTACCGGAGTCCCGATGGCGAGGAGGGCTACCCGGGCAACGTGGACTTCCAGGTGCGCTACCTGTTGACGTCGGTCGGCGACCTTCGCATCGAAGCGGAAGCGGTGACCGACGAGCCCACCGTCGTCAACCTGTCCTTCCACTCGTACTTCAACCTCAAGGGGGAGGGCGAGGGCGACATCCTCGACCACGAACTCCTGCTCAACAGCGAGCAGTACACGCCCGTGGATGGGACGTTGATTCCGACTGGCGAGATCGCGTCCACCGAAGGCACGCCGATGGACTTCCGGACCGCGGCGTTGATCGGTGACCGGATCGACGACGACTTCGACCAGCTTCGCTTCGGTGGCGGCTACGATCACAACTGGGTCCTGCGACCGGCGGAGGACGGCGGCGAGATGCGTCTGGCGGCCACCGTCGTCGAACCGACGAGCGGCCGGAGGCTGGTCGTGAAGACGACGGCGCCCGGACTGCAGCTCTACACCGGCAACTTCCTCGACGGCACGCTGGTCGGCAAGAGCGGTCGTCCCTACGTCCATCGCGGCGGTCTATGCCTCGAGACCCAGCACTTTCCCGACTCTCCGAACCAGCCGTCATTCCCGAGCACGGTGCTGCGGCCGGGCGAGACCTACCGGCAGGTCACGGAGTACCGGTTCCTGACCAGTGGTTCGATGCTGGGGCGAGAGTAGCGGGCGCGTGCGTCGCCGCCGCGCCTGGGCCCGAAACCAACGCGCCCGCGCCGCGTAAACCAGAACCATAGAATGCGCGGCATGGAACGATCGGCCGGCGGCGCCAGTCCGCCGAAGCCAGCGGTGCGCCAGTGAGCGCGCCGGCCAGTCAGGGCGACGGTCCCGAGATCTCGCCGCCGCGGCCGGATCTGTCGATCCTCCGCGACGACGACGAGTACGAATACCGTCCCCGGCGCGGTCGCTTCATCAAGTGGGGGATCACCCTGCTGCTCGTAGCGGCCGCGGTCTTCGCCGTCTACCGGGTCCCGCCCGACCAGTACGTGCCCTTCCTCATGCCCGAGGTCGAGACGACGACGGTGCAGCGCCTCACCCCTGAGCAGGCGTCCACCGTGCTCACCGCGACGGGCTACACCTACGCGCGGGTGCGGGCGGCGGTGGGGGCGAAGATCATCGGTCGGATCACGGAGCTCCACGTCGACGAGGGCGACGCGGTGGCGGCGGGCGACGTGATCGCGGTGCTCGACAGCGATGACCTCGAGGCGGCCGTGCGCCGCGCCCAGGCGTCGCTGATCGAGGCGGCCGCGCGGCTCTCCGACGCGATACGGGAAGAAGCCCGCCAGAGGCGGATCGTCGAGGCGGGCGTCGCGCCCTCCGCCGATCTGGACGCGGCGGTCACGCAGCTTCAGGTGACGCGGGCCCAGGTCGGCACGGCGCGGGCGAACCTGGAGTCGATCGAAGCGCAACTCGCCTACACGGTGATCAGTGCTCCGGTCGACGGGGTGGTCATCGAGCGGACGGTCGAAGTGGGGGAGATGGTCGCCCCGGGAGGCTTCACCAGCCAGCAGGCCACCGGTGCGCTGGTCCGCATCGCCGATCCGACCTCGCTCGAGGTCGAGGCGGACATCAACGAGAGTTTCATCGCCCGGATCCAGCTCGGCCAGCCGGCGACGATCAAGGTCGACGCCGTGCCGGACCACGAGTACCACGGCACGCTGCGACAGATCGTGCCGACCGCCGACCGGCAGCGCGCCGTGGTCCAGGTCAAGGTGACGATCGACGACCGCGACGCGCGCCTGGTGCCCGACATGAGCTGCAGCGTCACGTTCCTGCAGGAGGGCGTCGACGAGACCGTGCTCCAGGCGGAACCGAAGATCCTGGTCGCGGCGGAGGCGGTCGTGAACGACGGCGGCGGCGACTACGTCCTGCTCCTGCGCGACGGTCAACTGGAGCGGGCGCCGATCGAACTCGGCCTGGAGCAGGACGGCAACCAGTTCGAAGTGTTGTCGGGGCTTCGCGGCGGCGAAGTCGTCGTGCGAAGTCCGACGCCGGAGCTCACACCGGGCCTGCGGGTACGCGAGGCCTCCTAGAGAGTCCAACGAGGGAGCTGATAGATGGCTGAAACCGTCGTCCAGATGCGCGACGTGACGAAGAACTACCGGCGCGACGCCTTCGAGCTGAAGGTGCTCCAGGGCATCACGCTGAACGTCGAGGCGGGCGACTTCGTCGCTCTGATGGGGCCATCCGGTTCCGGCAAGAGCACCTTGCTCAACCTGCTCGCCGGCATCGACCAGCCGAGCAGCGGGGACCTCGTCGTCGCCGGCGAACAGGTGAGCCGGATGAACGAAAGCAGGCTCGCCAGGTGGCGCCAGCGGCACATCGGCTTCATCTTCCAGTTCTACAACCTGATCCCGGTGCTGACGGCCTACGAGAACGTGGAGCTGCCGCTGACGCTGCGGCGCGGGTCACGGGCGGCGCGCAAGCGGCGGGTCGAGACCGCGCTCTCCGTGGTCGGCTTGCAGAACCGGATGAAGCACTACCCGCGGCAACTCTCGGGCGGCCAGGAACAGCGGGTGGCGATCGCCCGCGCGATCGTCACCGATCCGACCCTGCTGCTCGCCGATGAGCCGACCGGCGATCTCGACGCGGACTCGGGGCGGGAGATCCTCGACCTCCTCGGTCAACTGAACGAGCAGTTCAACAAGACGATTCTGATGGTGACCCATGACCCGAACGCGGCCGCGAGGGCGAAGCGCCTGGTGCGGCTCGACAAGGGACAACTGGTGTCGGGCGACGCGGGAGCCGGAGCATGATCAAGCTGATCCGACGCAATCTGCTGCGCAACAAGCGGCGCACCTTCCTGACCATGGCCAGCCTGGCGATGGCGCTGTTCATCCTCTCGCTGCTGGGCGTGGTCAACGACGCGATGAACTTCGCCGACGAGTCCGAGATCCCCGACCGGCTCGTCGTCCGCAACGCGATCTCGCTGACGTTCCCGTTGCCCGAGGCGTACGAGCAGCGGCTTCGGACGATCGACAACGTGGTCGCGGTGACGCCCCAGAACTGGTTCCAGGGCGTCTACAAGGACCAGAGACCCGAGAACTTCTTTCCCCGCTTCACCGTCGATCCGGAGACGTTCCGGAGCGTCTTCTACGACTACACCTGGAACGAGGAGGAGTGGCAGGCGTTCGCGGAGCAGCGCACGGCCTTCGCCGCTGGGCGCGAGCTGACCGAGATCCAGGGCTGGTCGATCGGCGACATCATCACGATCAAGGGCGACATCTACCCGATCGACGTGGAACTCCAGTTGCGCGCGATCTTCGACTACGACGAACCGGGCCAGGAGCGGCAGATCTTCTTCCACCGGCGCTACGTCGAGGAGGCGATGGGGAATCCCGGCCAGAACGGCACCTACTGGCTGCTGCTCGACGACCCGGAAGCGGCGCCCGCGGTAATCACCGCCGCCGAGGCCATGTTCGAGAACTCGGACAATCAGGTTCGGGCCGAGACCGCCGAGGCATTCGCGGCTTCGTTCACGGAGATGCTGGGCAACATCCAGTTCTTCTTCACGATGATCGGGCTCGCGATCGTCATCTCCATCTTCCTGATCACCGCGAACACGATGGCGATGGCGGCGCGCGAGCGGACCACCGAGGTTTCCGTCCTCCGCACCCTGGGGTTCCGGCGCAACCAGGTGCTCGGCATGGTGATCGGCGAGTCCCTGGCGGTCGGCGTGCTGGGGTCCGCGCTCGGTCTCGGCTTCACGGCGGTCGCGATCCGGGGCGCGACGCCGTTTCTGGAGCAGATGGGTTTCGGCTTCGGCGGCTTCGCGCTCGATACACAGGTGCTGGTTACGGCGGTCACGATCGGCATCTCGGTCGGCCTGTTGAGCGGCGTCTTCCCGGCGGTCGCCGCGGCAAGGCTCAAGATCGTCGACGGACTGAGGCGGCTCTAGCGGTGGGCCGCGCGCGCAAGGAGACGGCATGATCCCGATCAAGTACACGTACCGCAACCTGTTCGAGCGCCGGGGCGTGGCGTTCATGACGCTGGCCTCGATCGGCTTCGTCGTCCTCGTCTACATCGGTGTGCTCGCTCTCGCCGGCGGCTTGCGGGCCGCGTTCGCGGACACCGGGGACCCCTCGGTCGTCATCGTGATGCGTGACGGCACCCGCGCCGAGATGGAGAGCTCCTACGCGCAGGAGAGCCACCGCCTGCTCACCGCCATGCCCGGCGTCGAGCGAACGGCCGACGGCGCGGTGATGGCTTCCGGCGAAACCGTCACGATCCAGATCTTCAAGCGCGTCGACGGCACGGAGACGAACGTGATGGTCCGCGGCGTCGAGCCCGGAGCGTTCGCCATCCGGCCGGGCTTCGAGATCACGGAGGGCCGGGTCTTCGAGCCGGGCCGCGGTGAGATCATCGTGGGCCGCAGCCTGGCCGGCCGGCTCGGCCTGCGGGTCGGCGACGAGCGCAAGATGGGCCGGAACACGTTCCGGGTCGTCGGCACCTTCGCCGGCGTGGGCGCGCATGGCTCGGAGATCTGGGGGGACTATCGCGACCTGGGCGACTCGTTCCGGCGCAGCGGCTACTACTCGTCGACCCGGCTCCAGGCCGCGTCGGCGGGCGCGGCCCGCGATCTGATCGAGACGGTCAAGGCCGACCAGCGCCTGCAGGTGCAGGCCCTGACGGAACCCGAGTACTACGAGCTCCAGTCGGAAACGTCGTCGGGCCAGTTCATCATCCTCGGCAACGTGCTGGCCGTGCTGATGGCGATCGGCGCGTGCTTCGCCGCCGCGAACACGATGTACGCGCAGGTCGCCGCCCGAGCCCGCGAGATCGGCACCCTGCGCGCCCTCGGCTTCAAGCGGCGCTCGATCATGGGCAGCTTCTTCCTGGAAGCGGTGCTGCTCGGGGTGGTCGCGGGCGGTTTCGGCGCCCTGCTGTCGCTTCCGCTCAACGCGATCCAGACCGGCACGATGAACCAGGTCACGTTCAGCGAGATCACGTTCCAGTTGCGAACGACGCCGTTCGCCCTCTTCTCGGGCATCTTCCTGGCCACCGTGACCGGCGTCCTCGGCGGCCTGCTTCCTGCCTTCGGCGCCTCGCGGCAGAAGATCACCGACCTTCTCCGCGAAGCGTAGTCCCCACTGGGCGCACGAGCCCGAGTGCCCGTGTAGCCTAGAAGGACGGTGTCCAGCCCTTCGGTCCGTCTCGCCCAGGCGTCCCTGCTAGTCGCCGCGGGTCTCCTTGTCGCCGCGTGTGGCGACTCACCGACGCCGGCCGCCCCGGCTCCAGCGCCCCTCCCCAACATCGTCCTCATCGTCCCCGACGACCTGGGACGCCACGACGTCAGCTTCCACGGCGGCGAGATCGCGACGCCGAACATCGATCGGATCGCCGCCGAGGGCGTGCGGCTGGAGCGGTTCTACAGCGCGCCCGTCTGTTCGCCGACCAGGGCCGGCTTGATGACGGGCCGCTATCCGATCCGCTTCGGCCTGATGCGCGCGGTGATCGCACCCTGGCGCGACTACGGCATGGACACCTCGGAGGTCACCCTGCCTGAAGTCCTGGCCAGTGCCGGCTACGAGCACCGCGGCATCTTCGGCAAGTGGCACCTCGGGCACTTCGACCGCAAGTACCACCCGCTGCGCCGCGGTTTCACGGAGTTCGTGGGCCACAACACGGCGGTCGATTACTTCAAGAAGGAGCGGATCGGCGAACGGGACTGGAGCCACGACTACGAGTCGGTCGACGAGGAGGGGTACGTGACGGACCTCCTCGCGGACCACGCTGTGCGCTTCATCGACCGCCACGCCGGCGGCGAGGCGCCGTTCCTTCTCTACGTTCCGTTCAGCGCGCCGCATTCGCCGATCCAGGCGAAGGAGGAGGACCTGCCGCTCTACGCCGACCTGGATGCGCTCGATCCACCGCGCGGCTGGGAGGAGTCGACCGCCGGAAGAACCCTGGCTGCGGACGAGCGTCGCCGGCGGAACCGCCGGATCCATGCCGCGATGGTCCACTCGCTCGATGAGGGAGTAGGCCGCATCCTCCAGGCGATCGACGATCACGGCATTGCCGACAACACGCTCGTCCTGTTCTTCAGCGACAACGGTGGCTCGGTCGGCATCGGCGACAACGGACCGTACCGGGGCGCCAAGGGCAGCGTGTTCGAGGGCGGGACCCGGGTTGCCGCGGCCGCGCGCTGGCCGGCCGGGAACATCGAGGGCGGCGGCCGGATCGAGGCGCCGGTGTCCTACGTCGACGTGTTGCCGACGTTGATGGGATTCACCGGCATCGAGGATCACGGCGGAAAGACGCTGGACGGCGTCGATGTCGGTGAGGTGCTGACCGGTGAGGCCGATACCGGCCCGGAGCGTGATCTCTACTCATTCATCGCCCAGCTAGACCCCGAGCGGGAGCAGGTCTCCGTGACAGAGGGCGAGTGGAAGCTTGTCGTCGTCGGCCCGCCGCTGGTCCGGGACGGGGCCGTGGACGTGTCGCGGACGATGCTGTTCCGCCTGGCTGAGGATCCGCTCGAAGAGCGGGACGTGGCGGCTAAGCATCGCGATCTGGTGTCCCGCCTCCTCGAGAAGGCGGCCGCATTCCGGGCGCTGCAGCCACCGAACCCGGTCGCGCCGTTCTTCGCCGGCCGCGAGGGCTTCCAGCCGCCGCCGAACTGGCAGTTTCCGGACGAGCGCCCGAACATCCTCCTTATCCTGATCGACGATCTCGGTTTCGAGGCGATCGGTTCCTACGGTGGGGCGTCCTACGAGACGCCGAACATCGACCGCCTGGCCGCGGACGGAGTCCGCTTCACCCACGCTTACTCGACGCCACTGTGCTCGCCGTCGCGGCTCAAGCTGATGACGGGGCGGTACAACAGCCGCAACTACACCGAGTGGGGCGTGCTGCCGCGGGACGAGGTCACGTTTGCGAACCTGCTCCAGGATGCCGGCTACGCCACATTCCTGACAGGGAAGTGGCAGCTCTCCGGATTTCAACTGGCCTGGAAGGAGGACTGCTGCGTCGGACGGGGGCAGACGCCCGAGGAGGCCGGTTTCGACGACTACCTGGTCTGGCACTACCACCAGAAGGGGGAGCGTTACGCGGATCCGCTGCTCTGGGGACCGGGCGAGACAGGTGGGGTTTTGGAGGGCGAGTACGGCCCGGACCTGTTCGCCGACTTCCTGCTCGAGAGGATCGGAGCGCTGGTCCGCGCGGAACCCGACCGGCCATTCGCCGCCTACCACTCGATGGCGCTCGTCCACGCTCCCTTCGAGCCGACGCCTGACAGTGTGGACTGGAACGTCGATCGCAAGGCGCAGGACCCCGCCTACTTCGGCGACATGGTGACCTACACTGACAAGCTGGTCGGCCGCATGCTCGACGGTCTGGGGGAACTGGGCGTTCTGGACGACACGCTGATTCTCCTGACCGCCGACAACGGCACGCCCAGACAGATCGCCAGCACGCTGCGCGACGGCACGGTGATCCCCGGCGGCAAGGGCGGGACGATCGACTACGGCAGCCATGTCCCGTTCATCGCCTCCTGGCCGGCCGGCATCGACGGCGGCCGGACCTCGGAGGCCCTGATCGACCTCAGCGACTTTCTGCCGTCCATGGTCGAGGCGGCCGGCGGGTCGCTGCCCACCGACCGCGTGATCGACGGCCGCAGTTTCCTGCCTGTGCTGCGGGGCGAAACGGACTCCGCCCGCGACTGGGTCTTCACCGACTTCCGGCCGCGCTTCCTGAACATTCCGGAAGTGACCTTCGTCCACGATCGCCGCTACAAGCTTTACGACGACGGCCGCTTCTTCGACTTCGAGAACGATGTGCGGGAACAAAGTCCCCTGGACCCCGATGACCTGACGGAAGAGGCGGCCGCGGCCATGGCGAGACTGCGCGCGGCGATGGTGGAGGGCCTTGGCGGGTAGCCACAGCCGGCAACGACCGGCTTCCAGGCGGCTCCGCGCGGGTCTGGCCGGCGCGGCGATCCTGCTGGCTGCCTGCGGGGCGCCGGCGCCTCCGCCGGAGCCCCGGCTTCCGCACGTCGTCCTGATCGTCCCGGACGATCTGGGCCGGCATGACGTCAGCTTCCACGGCGGTGAGATAGCCACCCCGAACATCGACCGGATCGCCGCCGAGGGGGTGCTGATCGAACGCTTCTACACGGCGCCCATCTGCTCGCCGACCCGGGCGGGTCTGATGACGGGCCGCTATCCCATCCGCTACGGGCTGATGCGGAACGTCATCGCACCCTGGCAGGACTTCGGGCTGGACACGGAGGAAGTCACCCTTCCCGAGGTGCTTGCCGCCGCGGGCTACGAGCACCGCGCCGCCTTCGGCAAATGGCATCTGGGCCACGTCCGCCGCGAGCACCACCCGCTGCGGCGCGGCTTCACGGAGTTCGTCGGCCACAACACCTCGATCGACTACTTCACGAAGGAACGGTTCGTAGAACGGGACTGGTTTCACGGCTACGAGCCGGCCGACGAAGAGGGTTACGTCACGGACCTGGTGGCCGAGCACGCGGTCCGGTTCATCGACCGGCACGCGAGCGACGAGGCGCCATTCTTGCTCTACGTTCCGTTCAACGCGGCGCACTCTCCGCTGCAGGCGAAGGAGGAGGACCTGCCGCGGTACGCTCACCTGGACGCCGTCGAGCCGCCGCGCAGTTGGGAGGAAGTCACCGCCGGCTGGCCTCTCCCGCCGGAGGAGCAGCGCCGCGAAGACCGTCGCGTCCACGCCGCGATGGTCCACGCGCTGGACGAGGGTGTGGGCCGCATTCTTCGGGCGCTGGACGATCGCGGCATCGCGGAGAACACTCTCGTGCTCTTCTTCAGCGACAACGGCGGCGGCCTCGGCGCCGCTGACAACGGGCCCTACCGGGGCACGAAGAGCACCGTCTTCGAGGGCGGCACGCGGGTCGCCGCGGCGGCGCGCTGGCCGGCGGGCGGGATCTCGGGCGGCGGCCGGGTGAAGGCGCCGGTCGCCTACATCGACATCCTGCCGACCCTGATGGACATCGCGGGCATGGACCACCACGACGGCAAGGAACTGGACGGCCGAAACGTCCGCGCCGTCCTCGCCGGCGCGGACCCGGAGGGACCGGAGCGCGACCTGTACTCCTTCGTCGGGCAGAAGAACCCGGAGCGGGAGCAGGTCTCGGTGATTTCGGGCGCCTGGAAGCTCGTCGTCATGGGCCCACCGCTCGACCGGCCGGGATCGGCGGCGGCGTCCGAGCAGCTTCTGTACCGGATCGAGGAAGATCCCTACGAGGAACGGAATCTGGCCACGGATCATCCGGACGTGGCGGCGGGGCTCTTCGCCAAGGCCCGGGAGTTCCGCGCCCTGCAACCGCAGAACCCGGTGGGGTCCTTCGGCGTGGGCATGGAAGGGTTCGAGCCGCCGCCGAACTGGCAGTTCCCGGATGCCGATGCCACTGACTTGGGAGGATCCTGACCATGCGTTCGATTCACTCTGCCCTTGCCGGCCTCGCCCTGTTGCTTGGTGGCTGCGCTGGTCCCCCCGCCGACCAGTGGCCGGCCCCGGCCGCCGCCGACGACCCGGGCGCACCGTTTCACGGCGCCTGGGAACTCGCTTCGATCGTCCGCTACTCGGGCGAAGGCGAAGAGCTTTCGCGCAACGAGTTGTCGACCGGCTTCATCATGTACGACCCGGGCGGGACGATGGGTGTCGTCATCCAGGGCGCCAACCGTGCGCCTTACGCGAGTGAAGAGGCGACGCCCGACGAGATCCTGGCCGTTTACCGGTCGTACACGTCCTACTTCGGCGGCTTCACGGTGAATGCCGAGGCCGGAACCGTCACCCACCATCTGCGGGCGAGCATGAACCCGAGCGGCGCCGGCTCGGACTACGTGCGTCATTACGAACTCGGGGAGGACACCCTGACGCTCCAGCCTCCGGCCGGCGCCGACGGCGGCGTCGTACGGCTGACCTGGAGGCGGCTGGCCGACCTCGCCGATCTCACGGACGAGCACCGTCGCTTTCTCGGCTTCTGGGAGTTCTCCCGGCTCGACCGCACCGACGACTCGGGTGCGGCGCTGCCGGTGCAGCGGACCTACGAGGACGGCTTCATCATCTACACGGCCTCCGGCCACATGGCGGTTCATCTCGTGCGCCCGGGTCGGGACCTCTTCGCCGAAGGCCGCCCGACGGCGGAGGAGGCCGCCGCCGCGATGGGGACGTACGTCAGCTACTTCGGGCCGTACACGATCCACGCGGACGAGGGGTTCGTCGTCCACCAGCGGCCCGGCTGCTGGTTCCCCGGCTGCATCGGCTCGGACGCCCGGCGCGGCTACGAGTTCGGGGACGGCACGCTGACGCTCAGGCCGCCGGCTCGCGAAGTCGACGGGGCAACGGTCCAGGACGCTCTGACGTGGGAGCGGATCGGCGAGTAATCGGGGCGGCTCAGGCGGTCTTCGCGATCTTCCGTCGCAGCCAGTCGATCAGCACGCGGTTCGTCTCTTCCGGCTTCTCCTGCTGCGTCCAGTGGCCGCAGTCCATGACCGTGTACTTCTCGAAGTCGTCGATGAAGTCCTCCATGCCGTCGGCGGAGGAGGGGCGCAGGATGACGTCGTTCTCGGCGCCGATGTAGAGGCACGGCACCTCGATCTCCCACTTCGCGTTTTCGATTCCCGGGAACGGGCGGCCCGCCATGCGGTACCAGTTCAGGCCGCCGGTGAATCCAGTGATCTCGAAGGTCTCCGTGAAGTAGTCCAGGGCCTCCTCGGAAAGGAACACCTCGCCGGGGAAGTCCTCGCGGTCCAGCATCCGGAGCAGGTCCATCTGCCGTTCCGGTGAGTCCGCCGGCATCGCCTTGAACGCCTCGACGTCCCAGATGTAGCCGCGTCGCAGCAGCATCTCGAATGACTTGCGCACGTTGGCGGAGAGCGCCTTCTCGGCGCGGCCGGGCTCCTGGAACTGGACGGTGTAGTAGTTCTCGGAGCGGACGATCAGAGGCTCCTCGGTCGGCTGCCGGCCCGGCGTGCCGGGAGGCCGCCCTCCCGGCGTGTTCACGCCGACGATGCCGAGGCAGCGGTCCGGATGGAGCCGCGCCATCATCCAGACGACCCCGCCGCCCCAGTCGTGCCCGACGAAGACGGCCCTGTCGATCTCGAGCGCGTCGAGCATCCCCGCCATGTCGTCGCAGAGATGCCTCAGGCTGTACTCGGTCACGTCCTCCGGCCGGTCGGTCAGGCCGTATCCGCGTTGATCGGGTGCGATAGCGCGGAAACCCGCGTCGGCGAGGGCCGGAAGCTGGAACCGCCAGGAGAAGGCGAGTTCGGGGAAGCCGTGGCAGAGCACGACGGGGATGCCGGAGCCCTGTTCGTAGACCGCCATGCGGATGCCGTTCGTCTGCACGAAGCGGGGCGCCGGCATGCCGGGCGCCGCCCGCACCTCGGCGCCGCGGGCCCAGCCGGGCAGCGCCAGCGCACCGGCCAGGACACTCGTGGACTGCAGAAAGCTGCGGCGCGTCAAGGCGCCGGGGATGAGGGCGTGAGAGGGGATCATCGGGACCTCCGGAATCGGGGACGGGGTGGTGTGCGTTACCTGAAGTGGCCGGAGTATCTCAGGCCGATCCGAGGAAAGGCGTACAATAGTGGCGATGGGCACTACGTTCAGGCTTGCGGGTTCGTTCCTGGCGCTTGCCGTTCTGGCGGCGCCGGTGGCCGGAATGTGCGCCTCCCTCGCCGCGTCCGAGGACCCCTGCGCCATGCAGACGGTCCATGAGGCGGCGTCCTGCGGACACGCCGAGATGGTGATGACGGGCTGTTGCGCCGCAGAGTCCGTCGATCCCGCTACGGCCGGGATTCTCCCTGGCGCCGCTGGCGACATCGACCCGCCCGCCCTGGCCGGGACAGGGCTGGACGCACCCGAACGCTGTGGCCTCGAAGCCGCGGTGCTCGCCTGCGACGGAGACCCGCCGCCCGCTGTCCCGCGCTACAGGCTGTACTCGGCCCTGTTGCTCTGATCCTCCGCTGAAGCGAGTCGGAGCGGTCGTCCCCCGAAGCGGGCGGCCGCGGAGAACACGTTTCCGCGGAGGAGTCAGATGGTTCGACATACGCCTTGCCTGCTTGCCGCCGTCCTGCTGACGGTCGGCTGGGCAGCAACATCGATGGCCGAGACCGGCCAGGCGGCCCCGGTTCGGGCGCCGGCGGACCGTGTCGCCCAGGGGATCGCGGACGAAGCGCTGCGTGCGCTCGTCGAGGAAGCGCTGGAACGGAATCCGGGTCTGCGGGCCGGTTTCGCCCGCGCGCGGGCCGCCGCGCAGAAAGCTCCGCAGGTTGCCTCCCTGCCCGATCCGATGGCGGAGGCGACCGCTTTTCTCGCTCCGCCGGAAACACGGGTGGGCCCGCAGCGGCTCATGCTCGGCTACAGCCAGCCGCTGCCGTGGCTGGCCAAGCTGGATCTGCGGGAGGAAGCGGCGGTTCACGGGGCGGTCGTTCTGGAGCACGGCGTGCAGGCGGATCGGCTGCGGTTGGTCACGGAGGTCAGGCGGCTCTACCACGAACTGGCGTTCCTCGACCGTTCGAGGACGACGGCCGAGACCTTCCTGGAGCACCTCGTCCAGCACGAGGAGGTCGCCCAGTCCCGGTACGCCACCGGTGTGGGATCGACTCAGGCCGTGCTCAAGCTGCAGGCCGAGATCACGCGCGCCGAGCAGGCGCTCGTCGACCTGGACCTCGCTGAGGCCGCCCTGCGCGCGCGGCTCAACTCGTTGCGAGACCGGCCGGCCACCACGCCGGTAGCGAGAGTTTCGCTACCGGTGGTAGTCGAGGAAGTAGCGCTCCAGGCGGGGAACCTCGCGGCTCTGGCGCGATCGTCGCGGCCGGAGCTGCGCGCGGCGGAGGCCGGACTCGCCCGGGCCGAAGCCATGGAGGACCTGGCCCGGATGGCCGACAAGCCCGACTTCAGCGTCGGCGTGACGTACACGCTGGTAACCCCGCGCGACGACGAGGCCGCCCGCCTGCTGGCCCCGGCCGGCAACGGGAACGACGTGTTCGGCGTACGCGGCGGCATCACGCTGCCGTTGCGCCGGCGCAGCCGGGCGGCCGCGGTACAGGAGGCGCTCGACCTGCGCTCCCATGCGGTCGACGAGCGGCGCGCCGCGGAACTCAGCGTCGAGTCGGAGGTGGGCGACCTGACCCAGCGGCTGCCGCTGGCCTGGCGGCGGCTGCGGTTGCTGGAGGACCTGCTCGTCGTACAGGCTGAGGAGGCGCTGGAGTCGGCCGAGGCGGGGTACATCGCCGGCTCGCTCAACACGCTCGACCTGTTCGACGCCGAGCACATCCTGTTCGAGGCGCAGACGGCGACGGACCGGGCGAGGGCTGAATATCTGATCGGTCTCGCGGAACTGGAAGGGGCGATCGGCAGGCCGTTGGCCGCTGCCGCGGAGAGGGGAGGGGCGGAGAGATGACGGACAACGCGAACGGATTCGGCGGGGCGATCGGGACCTGGCTGCGAGGCGCGGCCTGGGTTGTCGGGAGCTTCGCCGCCTTCTTCCTCCTGTTCTTCGATCCCCTGGGCCTGCATCCGGTTGATTCCTGGCTGCAACGCACCGTCGGCTACCACGCGGGGCCGATGACCGCCGCCGGCCCGGACGGTGAGGTCGCGTTCACGGCCGGCGAACGGGAGGTTCTCTTCTACCGGAATCCGATGGACCCGACGATCACCTCGCCCGTGCCGGCGAAGGACGAGATGGGCATGGACTACGTGCCCGTCTACGCCGACGAGGCGGAGCGGGCGCTCGGCGCCGGCACGACGGTCGCGATCGACCCGGCGGTGATCCAGAACATGAACGTCCGCACGGAACCGGCGACTCGGCGCGACCTGCGCCACGAGATCCGGACGGTCGGCTACCTGGAGTACGACCAGGAGCGGATGGTCACCGTGACGACGAAGTACGACGGCTGGGTGGAGAAGGTCCATGTGAACTACGTGGGCGAGCCGGTAGCCGAAGGCGCGGGGCTGTTCGAGGTGTACTCCCCCGAACTGGTCCAGACGGAGCAGGAACTCCTCTCGGCGATCCGCTACGCGGCCCGATTCAAGGACGCGCCGGACGACGCCCGGCTGCGGGCCGAGGCCCTGGTCGACGCGGCGCGGGCGCGGCTCGCGTTCTGGGACATCTCTCCGGAGCAGATCGCGCGCCTCGAGGAGACGGGCGAGATCTTCCGGACACTGACGGTCACCGCGCCGGCCGGCGGCCTGGTCATGAAGCGCATGCCGGGCCTCGAGGGGATGGCGGTGACGCCCGGAATGGAGGCGTACCACATCGCCGACATCACCTCGCTGTGGCTTTCGGTCGAGGTATTCGAGGACCAGGTGGTCTGGATCCGCCCGGGCGCCGAGGCGGAGGTGACGTTCACCTACTTCCCGGGCGAGACGATCCGGGGCACGGTCGAGTTCATCGAGCCGGAACTGTCGGAGCGCACCCGCACGCTGACGGTGAAGATCGCGGTGCCGAATCCGGACGGCCGGCTGCGCAAGGGGATGTTCGCCACGGTCGTCTTCGACCCGGTGCTCGTCCCGGGAGCCCTGACGATTCCGACCGAGTCCGTTCTGCGGACCGGGCGGCGGAGCGTGGTCATCGTCGCCCAGGGTGGCGGCCGCTTCGAGCCCCGCGAGGTGGAGCTGGGCCAGACGGCGGGCGGTCTGGCCGAGGTCCGCTCGGGCCTCGCTGCGGGGGACGAGGTCGTCACGTCGTCCCAGTTCCTGCTCGACTCGGAGTCCAGGCTGCGGGCGGCGGTCCAGCAGATGCTGGACGCGGCCTCGGCGCCGGAGAGCGCGGCCCAGGGTCACGAGGGCCACGAGATGAGCCACGAGGGCCACGACATGGACGGGATGGACCACGACATGGACCACGACGCCCACGGCAACCACGGCCGTTGATCCGATGCTGAACCGGATCATCGAATGGTCGCTTCGCAACCAGTTGCTGGTTGCCGGGGGGCTGATCGTGGCCGTGGCTGCCGGGATCTGGTCGGTGCGGACGACCCGCATCGACGCGATTCCGGACCTCTCGGACGTGCAGGTCATCCTGTTCACCGAGTTCCCCGGGCAGGCGCCGCAGGTCGTCGAGGACCAGGTGACCTACCCGATCACCTCGACGATGCTCTCGGTGCCCTACGCCAAGGTGGTCCGCGGCTACTCCTTCTTCGGCTTCTCCTTCGTCTACGTCATCTTCGAGGACGGCACGGATCTCTACTGGGCGCGTTCCCGGGTGCTCGAATCCGTGGCCGGGCTCGAGGGCAGGCTGCCGCCGGGCACATCGCCGCAGCTCGGACCGGACGCCACCGGCGTCGGCTGGGCCTTCATGTACGTGCTGAACTCGGATTCGCGGTCCCTGGCGGAGCTTCGCTCGCTCCAGGACTGGTACCTGAAGTACGGCCTGCTGACCGTCGAGGGGGTCTCGGAGGTCGCCTCGATCGGCGGCTTCGTGCGCCAGTACCAGGTCGAGGTGGACCCCGTCCGACTGCGCGCCTACGGCCTCTCGCTGCCCGTCGTCCGGCAGGCGATCGAGGAATCGAACGCCGACGTGGGCGGCCGGCTGATCGAGATGGCGGAGCGGGAGTACATGGTCCGCGGGCGAGGCTACGTCCAGGAGTTGCGGGACCTGGAGACGATCGTCCTCGCATCCGCTCCGGGCGGGGTGCCGGTCCTGCTTCGGGACGTCGCGAACGTGACGATCGGGCCGGAGATTCGCCGGGGCCTGGCCGACTGGAACGGCGAGGGCGAGACGGTCGGCGGCATCGTCGTCGTCCGCTCGGGCGCCGACACGCGGGCCACGATCGAGCGGGTGAAGGAACGCCTGGACGAACTCGGCGGCGGCATGCCCGACGACGTGGAGATCTCGGTCGCCTACGACCGCAGCGGACTGATCGAGCGGTCCATCGCGACGCTGACGGACACGCTGATCGTGGAGTCGATCGTCGTGGCCGTCATCTGCCTGGTCTTCCTCTTCCACTTCCGCTCGGCGCTGGTGGCGATCCTGGCGATTCCAGTCTCGGTGTTGCTCGCCTTCGTTGTCATGCGAGTCCAGGGACTGGGGTCGAACATCATGTCGCTGGGCGGCATCGCGATCTCGATCGGCGTGCTGGTCGACGCTGCGATCGTCATGGTCGAGAACGTGCACCGGCACGTCGAAGAGGACGCCGAGGCGGGCTGCAGGCAGTCCCGCTTCGACCTCGTTCTGCGCGCGGCCCAGGAGGTCGGGCCGACCCTGTTCTTCTCGCTGCTGGTCATCACGGTCTCGTTCCTGCCCGTCTTCACGCTCGAGGCTCAGGAAGGCCGGCTGTTCAAGCCGCTCGCCCTGACCAAGACGTACTCGATGGCGATGGCCTCGGTGGTTGCCGTGACCGTGGTGCCGGTGCTCATGTTCTGGCTCGTCCGCGGACGGATCGTCTCCGAGCACCGCAATCCGTTGCCCCGGCTCCTGCGCTTCGTCTACCGGCCGCTGGTCGCGGGCGCCGTGCGGCTGCGCTGGCTCGTCCTCGTCCTGATGCTCGCGGTCCTGGGCTCAAGCCTGGTACCGCTCAAGCGGATCGGCTCCGAGTTCATGCCGCCGCTGTGGGAGGGCGACCTGCTCTACATGCCGACGACCCTGCCCGGCGTGTCGATCACGAAGGCCAGGGAGATCGTGCAGCAGACGGACCGGATCATCCGCAGCTTCCCGGAGGTGGAGACCGTGTTCGGCAAGGTGGGCCGGGCGGAGACGGCGACCGATCCGGCGCCCCTTTCGATGCTGGAGACGACGATCGTGCTGAAGGACCAGGACGAGTGGCGTCCCGGCCTCACCCCGGACGACCTGATCGCCGAGCTCGACCGGGCGCTTCAGTTTCCCGGCGTGACGAACTCCTGGACGATGCCGATCAAGACCCGGATCGACATGCTGTCCACCGGGATCAAGACGCCGGTCGGGATCAAGCTCGGCGGCCCGGACCTGCAGACGCTGGAGCAGCTCGCGGAACAGGTCGAGGCGGTGGTGAAGCCCCTCCCGGGCACACTGACGGCCTACGCCGAACGGGTGATGGGCGGCGCCTACCTCGACTTCGACATCGACCGCGAGGCGGCCGCGCGCTTCGGCCTGCGGATCGCCGACATTCAGGACACGATCCAGTCGGCGGTCGGGGGCATGAACGTCTCCTGGACCGTCGAGGGCCTGGAGCGCTATCCGATCAACCTGCGTTATCCGCGGGAACTGCGGGACGATCCCGAGGCCCTGGAGCAGATTCTCGTGACCGCGCCGGGCGGCGCCCAGGTGCCGCTGGGCCAGGTAGCGGCGATCGAGTTCCGGGACGGACCGCCGGGCATCAAGTCGGAGGGCGCCAGACCGAACGCCTGGGTCTACGTCGACCTGGAGAGCAGCGACATCGGCGGCTGGATCCGCCGGGCCCGCGAGGAGGTCGCCGACAAGGTGGCGCTACCTCCGGGCTACACGCTGTTGTGGTCGGGGCAGTACGAGTACATGGAGCGGGCACGTGACCGCTTCCTGCTCATCGTGCCGCTCACCTTCGTGCTGACCTTCGCGCTGCTGTACCTGAGCACGCGCTCGGTGATCAAGACAGCGTTCATCGTCTCGGCGGTGCCGTTCTCGCTCGTCGGCTCGGTGTGGCTGCTCGACCAGCTCAACTACAACTGGTCGGTCGCCGTGTGGGTCGGGATGATCGCGCTCGCGGGCCTGGCGGCGGAGACGGGAGCGGTGATGCTGCTCTATCTCGACCTGGTTTACGGCGAACGAAGGCGCGCCGGGGCGATGAACACCCTGCGCGATCTTCGCGAAGCCGTGATTGAAGCCGCCGTTCGACGGGTGCGTCCGATCACGATGACCGTGCTGACCACCTTCGTCGCCCTGGTGCCCATCCTGTGGTCGACCGGCACCGGCGCCGACGTGATGAAGCGGATCGCGGCGCCCATGGTCGGCGGTCTGGTGACGGTGTTCCTCGGGGTGACGTTCGTGTTTCCGGCGATGTACTTCGTCTGGCGTTCGATTGGTCTGCCTCAGACAGGTTCGATCAGGGACGAGTCGTCGTTGCGGTAGTTGCCGACCCGGTTCGAGACGGGAAAGAACTCGAGTTCGCCGGTGTACGTCTCGAGCTGGTCTCCCAGGGTGTCGGGGTCCTGCAGCGGACCGTCTAGCCACCGCTCATACGGCGGTTGGGCGATGACCGGCATCCGGTCGTGGATCGGGGCGATCGCCTCGCTGGCGGGGCAGGTCAAGATCATGCAGGCCAGACCGTTGGGAGTGCGGTTCCAGACCCCCGCGAAGCCGAAGGGCCCGCCATCGGGCAGACGGATGTAGTGAGGCAGCCGGGAACCGTCGGGCTGCACCTGCCACTCGTACCAGCCGTCGGCGACGACGAGACAACGTCTGCGGCTCAGCAGGGTCCGGAACCTGGGGGCTTCGACGGCCGTGTCGTCGCGGAGGTTGATCTGGGGACCGCCGCGCTTTCTCGGGAATCCCCAGCGCATTGTGCCGAGCGCTCGGCGGCCTTCTCGGTCCAGGCCGATGACGGCGACGTCTTGGGTGGGCGCGATGTTGTAGCGGGGTTCGAAGTCCGGCAGCTCCTCCAGCTCGAAGTGAGCGGCTACGGATCGAGCCTTCGAGCGGAGCGTGTAGCGGCCGCACATGGGACGGATGATACGGCCCACTCGACGTCGAATCCGAGGTCGAGCGTACTGCCCGGCTCGAGGTAGCCGATGATACCGAGGCGCGTTATCATCGCGCCGTGATCAGGAGCTTCCGCGACAAGGAGAGCGAGAAGCTCTTCCGTCGGGAGAGGAGCCGCGCTGTTCCAGGGAGCCTGACGAAGGCCGCGCTGCGGAAGCTGCTGATCGTGGACGCCGCCGAGAATCTCGAGGATCTGAGAGTGCCTCCCGGAAACCGACTGGAGAAGCTCAAGGGTGACCGAGCAGGCCAGCACAGCATCCGCATCAACGATCGGTACCGGATCTGTTTCTCATGGACGGACGGCGGTGCCGAAGCCGTCGAGATTGCCGACTACCACTAGGAGAGCATGATGGCGAAGAAGATACTGGAGCCGATCCACCCGGGCCGGATTCTCCTCAGGGAGTTCCTGGAGCCCCTTGGCTTGAGCCAGTACCGGCTCGCCAAGGGAATCAGTGTGCCTCCCCGCCGAATCAACGAGATTGTCCACGGAAAGCGGTCCGTGACGGCGGATACGGCGCTCCGTCTCTCGCGCTTCTTCGGCACCAGCGATCGGTTCTGGCTCAATCTCCAGACGCGTTTCGATCTCGAAGTGGAGAAAGATCGTCTGGGGGAGTTGCTCGAAACTCAGGTCGAAGTGCTCGCTCGGGCTGGCTGATGAAACGGTCCAACCCGTCGTCGGCATCGCTAGCCGCTCGCTTGAGGGCTTGCGTTCCCATGCACCCTCTGTCGACCCTGACGAGCGCTTTCGTCGGCCTCTTGCTTGGTGGCACGGTCTCCTTCGCGGTTCAGGATGTTCCCTCGATCCCCGGCGATGACGAGATCCGCCAGATCCTGGTGAACCGGATCGACGAACAGAAGCGGAGCGTGGGCATTGTGGTCGGTGTTGTCGAACCAGGAGGCCGGCGGGTGGTCGCCCACGGTCAGCTTGCGGCCGACGATCCGACCGAAGTGGATGGCGACACGGTGTTCGAGATCGGCTCGATCACCAAGGTCTTTACCGCGATTCTGCTGGCGGACCTTGCGGAGGAGGGCGAGTTCGAGCTCGAAACGCCGGTTCGGCGGCTCCTCGGTCCGGACGTCACCATGCCGACGCGGGACGGGGCGGAGATCACGTTGCTACACCTGACGACACACAGCTCGGGCCTGCCGCGCATGCCGAACAACTTCCGGCCGGCCGATGCGGGGAACCCGTATGCCGACTACACGGTCGCTCAGCTCTACGAGTTCCTGTCGTCGCACGAACTGACGCGGGACATCGGCGAGGCGGTCGAGTACTCAAATCTCGGCACTGGTCTCCTGGGGCACGCCCTCGCTCTGAGCCAGGAAACGGACTACGAGAGCCTGGTGTCCGAAAGGCTTCTCGAACCGCTCGGGATGTCCGACACGTCCATCACCCTTTCGCCGTCCCAGCAGGAACGGCTGGCCATCGGCCACAGCGTGCAGCTCCGGCCGGTCGCGAACTGGGATCTTCCGACTCTTGCCGGCGCCGGGGCGTTGCGCTCTACGGTCAACGACATGCTGACCTTCGCCGAGGCGAATCTCGGGCTGGGCGAGTCCCCGTTGCAGAAAGAGATGACGGAGACCCATCAGGCGCGCCGCGACTTTCCGGCGCCCGGCATGCGCATCGGCCTCGGCTCGGTCATCCGCGGCGGCCACGGGCGTGACCTCCACTGGCACAACGGCGGCACCGGCGGCTACCGCTCTTTCCTCGGTTTCGACCTCGACGCAGGGACCGGGGTCGTGGTGCTGTCGAACTCCGGCGACAGCGTCGACGATCTGGGCTTTCACCTGCTCGATTCGCGTTACCGGCTCGTCGTGCCTCCGGCGCTGCGGACCGCGGTCGAAGTCGATCAGGCGGTCTACGACGACTACGCCGGCCGCTACCGGCTTAACGAGGACCTGGTCTTCACCGTGACCCGGCAGGACGACCGGCTCTTCGTCCAGCTAACCGGGCAGCCGCGGTTCGAGGTGTTCCCGGAGTCGGAGACCAAGTTCTTCCTGCGGGTCGTCGACGCGCAGATCACCTTTGGGCGGGGTGACGACGGTGCCGTCGATCATGTCGTGCTGCACCAGAATGATGTGGATCAGAGGGCAGACCGGCTTCCCGACCCGGAGTGAGTGAGGCCTCGGGCTCGCCGCTGCGCGGCATCGCGCCTGCTGCCGGCCAGAAGGCCGGCGCACCGACAGCCGCCTGGTCGCGCAACTTGCCTCAACTGGAAGGGTGCCGTTTGTTCAAGGAGTCTGGTAGGCGAGAACCGCCTCCACGATCAGCTCCCTGACCGCGTCGACATCGGTGTCCCAGACGATGTCGCTGGCTGGGACCTCGGACGGGCCGATCGCCTCGATCAGCTCTGGCGGCCGGAGGTCGGCCACGGTCATCCCGCGGGTGTGCTCGCCGCGCACCTCGACCGCGACCGGATGACGCGAGCGCTCGAACAGATGGGGATGCGTCACCGCGACGACGGCGGTCGCGTCGTGCAGGGGAACGACGAACTCTCCGATGTACTGCCGGAAGCGGTCGCGCAGAAAGTCGGTGACATCGGCGGCGAGGTCGGCTGCCGGCGTTCCAGCGGCGCGCATGCGCGCGGTCTCTTCGGCGCCGAAGGCGACCTGGTTCGTCACGTCGAGACCGACCATGGTCACTGGAGCGGCCTTCTCGAAGACGACGGCCGCCGCCGCCGGATCGGCCCAGATGTTGAACTCCGCGACGGACGTGATGTTGCCGGCGCTCGCGCTGCCGCCCATGATGGTCAGGCCGGCGAGATGGCGGCGCAGGTCGGGATCGCGCCGCAGCGCCAGGGCCACGTTGGTCAGGGGGCCGATGGCCAGCAGATGAAGATCGTCGGCGGAACGGGCAGTGTCGCAGAGGTAAGCGACCGCGTCGTCCGAAGCCTCGGACCGGTCCAGGTCGGGTAGAACCGCGTTGCCCAGACCGGTATCGCCATGAATCCGGCTGCCGTCCACGGGCTCGCCGACGAGCGGTTTCCCGGCGCCCCGGTGGACCGGCACGTCGAGGTCGGCGACCTGTGCGACGGCCAGCGCGTTCCGAGTCGTCCGGTTGATCCCGACGTTGCCGGCGACGGTGGTGATCCCGATCAGGTCGGCGTAGTGCGCGGCGACCAGGATCGCGACCGCGTCGTCGAGTCCGGGATCGCAGTCGAGGACGAGTTTCATTCTCGAGCTACTGGGCGTCCCGCAACTCCATCGCCTTCGAGATGACGAACTGGTGGATCGCGGTCGTCGCTTCCTCGTCGAAGAGCTCGGCGTAGCCGGGCATGCCGAGCGGCAGCAGGCCGTCCTGGACGATGGCCATGAAGTCGTCGTGGACCGCGGGGGACATGAACCGCAGGTCCGGCGAGGCGGAGGCGACGATCGAGGTCTGGCCAAGGCCGCGGTGGCAGAGCGCGCAGTGCTCGTGATAGAGCGTGTTGCCCTGCTCGATCGTCTCGGCAGAGGCTGTGAGCGGTGGCTGCTCGGGGATGGAGAAGTCGCGTTCCGGCGGCTCGGCCAGGGTGGCGTCGCCATCCAGCGAGAAGACGAGAAGTTCACCGGGGCGGTCGTAGCCTCTGCCGCCACCGACCATCGTGGCGACGTACTGCGTGCCGCCCTCCAGG
Source organism: Acidobacteriota bacterium (assembly GCA_011525365.1). Classification (GTDB taxonomy): domain Bacteria; phylum Acidobacteriota; class Thermoanaerobaculia; order Multivoradales; family Multivoraceae; genus Multivorans. The sequence goes on along the minus strand of WTGQ01000002.1, from coordinate 2,274,478 downwards.
TAGCTGATGATCGACGAGGAGAACTGGCCGTAGGCGTCGAACTCCCAGATCTTCTCGCCCGTGTCCTTGTCGTAGGCGTTGAAGTCGCCTCCGCCGCCGCAGTGGAACAGCACACCGGTGGTCGTCGCGAGGACGCCGCCGTTGAAGGCCGAGGGCAGCCGGTTCTCCCAGACTTTCTCGCCCGAAAGCGGATCGAAGGCGACGAGGAAGCCCCTGTCCTGCGGGCGCGGGCCCGCCTGCTCCTGGAGCCTCTGGCGGTAGGCGCCGCTGGCGACGCCGAGGCTCAGTCCCCACGGCCGGATCGTGTAGGTACCCGTCTCCACGAACTCCTCGGGCAGGGCGTAGAAGTTCGCGTAGTCGTGGTAGTAGAAGTACATGACGCCCCGGTCCTCGTCCCAGGACATCGGCTCCCAGTTGTGGGCACCGGCGTTCGCGGGCGTGATCCACTGCGGCTTCTCCTCGAAGACGACATCCGGGTTCTCGATCGGCCGCCCGGTTTCCATGTCGACGTGGGTCGCCCAGTCGATCCTGTCGGTGTAGGGGTGGGCTCGTAGCAGTTCACCCGTCTCGCGATCGATGACGTAGAAGAAGCCGTTCTTCGGCGCCTGGAGCAGGACCTTTCGTTCCACGCCGTCGACCGTCAGTTCGCCGAGGGCGATGTCCATCGCCGAGCTGTAGTCCCAGTTGTCGCCGGGTACCGTCTGGTAGTACCACTTCATCTCCGCGGTGTCCGCGTCGACGGCCACGATCGCGGTCAGGAAGAGGTCGTCACCACCTCCGGGTGACCTGACCTGGCGCGACCAGGGCGCGCCGTTGCCGACGCCGATGTAGAGCAGGTTCAGCTCCTCGTCGTAGACGAGCGAGTTCCAGGCGGTGCCGCCGCCGCCCATCTTCCACCACTCGCCGCCCCAGGTCTTCGCCGCCATCTCCATCTCGGGGTGCTCGAAGGGCTGGGACGGGTCGCCGGGCACGAGGTAGAAGCGCCAGGCGAGTTCGCCGGTCTCGGCGTCGTAGGCGGAGACGTAGCCGCGCCGCTTGCCGCTCTCCGAGCTGCCGTTGCCGATGAACACCTTGCCCCCGGCGGCGCGGGGAGCGCCCGTGATGTTGAATCGGCCGAGCGCCGAGGGATGCCACGTGTCGACGTCCCAGACCTCCTCGCCGGTCGCCGCGTCGACCGCGACCAGCCGGCCGTCGAACAGGGCGACGTAGACCTTGCCTCTGTAGACCGCGACGCCGCGGTTCGCCACGCCGCCGCAGCAGGAGTACTTGACGTAGGTACGGTCCGTCTGCGGATCGTGCGTCCAGATCTCCTCGCCGGTGGCGGGGTCCAGCGCGTAGATCACGCCCCAGCCGTTCGTCGCGTACATGACGCCGTCGACGACAAGCGGCGTGCCCTGCATCCGCTCGGAGCGGCCCCCGATCGGCTTGGACCAGGCGAGCTTCAGGTCCCCGACGTTCTCGCGGGTGATCTGCTCGAGGGTGGAGAAGCGCTGCTCCTTGTAGGTCTGGCCGTAGGTGAGCCAGCTCCCCGGCTCGTCCTCGGCCGCGCGGATGATGCGCTCGTCGTCGACGTTGCCGGCGGTCGGAGCCCTGTCCGAGCCGTCGCCGCCGCACGCGGCTGCCAGCAGGAGAAGGAGAAGGGGGGCGCACGCTGCCCACGGTGGCTTTGCAGTCGCTTCGCTCATCTTGAAGTTCCTCGGAGGTTCGCCGGGCAACCTAAGCGTCTGAGGTCAGTGTGTCAACGATGGCGAGCCTGAGGTACGGTTTTGGCGAGGTATGCGGATGGCATCCCGCGCTGACGATGTGGCTTCGACGATCACACTTCGGGCCAGGGTGGAACAGCACCAGCCCGACCTGCCGCGGTTCGTCGTGGTGCCGGATTCTGCCGTGGAGCCGTGGGAGCTTGAGGACACCACGATCATCGAGGGCAGCGTCAACGGCTTCGCCATCGGCCGCCGCAGTCTGAAGCGCTGGGACGCGGATCGGTGGTTTCTGGACCTGCCGGGCAAGTGGTGCCTCGACGCTGGTGTCTCGACGGGAGACGAGGTCGAACTGACTCTGCGTGTCGCATCCAGCGCGCTGCCGGAAGAGCTCGCGCGCCTGATTGGCGAGTCAGCCAGCGCGCAGGCGGCGTGGGAGCGGCTCACGGCGAGTCAGCAGCGCATGCTGCGAGAGCATGTGCTGGCCGCAAGGCGATCGGAAACGCGTGAGCGCCGGGCAAGGCGGGGGTTGGGTCTGGTCTAGCCGGCGGGACAGCGCTGTTGCCTATTGACCCTCGCCGCCCTCGCTCGTCGTCGCCTCGCCTACTGCCACAATGGGCTGGCCGCCTTCATCGTGCGGATCATCATCAGCATGCGGGCGCGATCCTCGCCCTCGGACGGCTCGGAGACCGTGCTCTCGTACCAGAAGTACTCGGTCTTGGGCGTCTCGCCGACCGCGACGACTCGCCCGCGCACTTCGTAGTCGTGCTCGACGAAGCAGGGCCCCGCGAGGTGTTCGATCTCGATGGCGCCGTAGAGGCCGACGCCGAGATTCGGCCAGTCCTCGAGCAGCACGCGCTGGTATCGCGTCAGCAGGCGGATCACCAGGCTTGGCGGCAGAACGGCCTCGCCGTAGCGCTCCGCGGAGTCGTAGTGATCGAGCGGTTCGACGATGACGGAGAGGCGGTCGTCCAGGACCGTCTGTTCGACCCGGGCGTCGATCCCGTCGAGTTCACGGCCGGTGCCGAGGGACTCGAAGATGCGGAGGTCGGTGGGTTGGGGCATGGTCTCGATCCGCCGCTCGAGGGGCGTCTCTTCCGCGGTGGAGCCGACCCAGGCGCTGCCTTCCGCGACCCGGCGGCCGTCCCCCATGTCCATCCACACCGGTATCTGCTCGCCTTCCTCGCCGTTCAGGGGCCTGCGGCCGAAGCACTGGACGCCCTCGCCGTCGGTGGTGGCGTACTTGAAGTAGAGCGACAGGCCGCCGGTCCGCCACCAGTCCTCTCCCAGCGTCTCGACCAGCAATGGCGGGAACTGCTCCATGTGGAGCGACCCGGCGACCGTGCCGCCACGCAGGCCGAGCTTCCGCGCGGTGCTGTCCTCGTGGATCGAGCCGGGGATCGACTGTTCCAGGTTGCGGGGATGGCGAAGCGGCCCGGCGATCACGCCGTCGGTGATCGGCGTCGGTTCAAAGGGAGTGTGCTCAAGGACCTGTTCGGCGACCATTCGTTGAAGCCCTCCTGGGTCTCGATGTGATGGTTGCGAGATGTCGTGGCGGTACCGTGATTGTATTCCTCACTACGGCGTGAGGCCGTCGGGTGCGGTCTGGGTGTCGGCCGTTCGGCACCAGATCGGCGAGGTCCAGGCCCGCGCCTGGATCCGCTAGGGTAGGTAGGGATCGGCGCAGGCCACAGGCCGTTCGTTCTCGGGCAGGGCCATGCACTGGAGCGCGTTCCAGCGGCGGTTTGGGTTCTCGAGAACCCTTGCGTAGTAGACCGCCGAGCGGGACCGGTCGAACTCGGGATCGGTGCACGTGGCCCACAGGGACGCGGCGCCATCGCCGCTTCGTTTGCAGGCCGACCTGCACACCTCGGCTCCGTTGTCCGGATGGCCGGCGACGTCGAAGACGCGTTCGTGTAACGGGTCGTCGTTGCCGACCCAGCCCTCAAGGATCTGGATTCGCTTCAGGGGCGTCCCCTGATGCTCGACCGTCCCAAGGTTGGCGATGGCCGATACGAACAGCGTCGGCGCCCGGGATCCGTCGCCATCCGGAAGTACGTTGCCCGGCGGCACCGCACCCACACCGCCTTCTCACTCGATACCGCCTCGGGCGCGCCGGCCTCCGGACCGGAGGCCGGCGTGACCACGCGACCCTTCGTCGTGTGTCGGCTCCATCCGCAGTCCGGTGAAGTCGGCCGTCACGCGGTGGCTCGGCTCCGCCCGTGGATCGCTACGCGGAACCAAGGTACGCTTCCCTAGGGCGCCAGAACGCCGCGCACCCACACTGGGGTGCTCACGTCCCCTTGCGGGCCAAGATACTATGCCTATCGTCTTCACGTACGGCCGTCGACAGTGGCCGCCCCTGGACCCGCGCCGGTGCCGTTCGGAGCAAGCGAGCCGTCCTTCCTGCCCTCCCAAGACCAGCGCAGCGACAGGATGAGCCCGGTACTCGAGCAACGTAGCACGAACGCTGCAGCGTGCCGACCACGGACTGCCTACAAGACGGAACTGGGCCGCTCCGTCCTCGCGAAGGCGGAGGATCTACTCGGAGATAATCGCTACTCCCGCGCACTCGGCGCTGGTGTGGACTTGGTCTTCACCTCGCCTCCATTCCCCCTAAATCGAAAAAAACGCTATGGGAACCTCCAAGGTGATGCCTACGTGGACTGGTTAGCAGGCTTCGCACCCCTGCTTCGGGGCCTACTAAAGCCCAAAGGTTCGATCGTCCTAGAACTCGGCAACGCTTGGGAGCCCGGAAGACCGGTTATGTCCACTCTCGCATTAAAGGCTCTGCTCGCCTTTCTGGAGCGGGGAGGTTTGACACTCTGCCAGCAGTTCGTCTGGCATAATCCGGCTCGTCTGCCCACACCGGCTCAATGGGTGAATGTGGAGAGAATCCGTGTAAAAGACTCGTACACCAACATCTGGTGGATGGCAAAGACTGACAGGCCATACGCTGACAATCGGCAAGTTCTTACGGAGTACAGCGACTCGATGCGGCGTCTCCTAGCGCGACGTAAGTACAACACCGGCCCGCGCCCATCAGAGCACAACATAGGAAAGACGTCCTTCCTGAAGGACAACACAGGAGCAATACCCTCCAACGTTATCTCGCTGGCGAACACGCAGTCGAGCTCAGAGTACCTCAGCTACTGCCGTGAGCACCAGCTGCGGCCTCATCCGGCCCGGATGCCTGACGGACTGGCCGAGTTCTTCATCAAATTCCTTACGAAGCCCCGAATGTTCGTTGTTGATCCGTTTGCTGGCAGCAACACCACGGGGGCAGTGGCCGAACACCTTGGACGTCGTTGGCTCGCGATTGAACCCGAAGAGTCCTACTTGGCTGGCTCACGAGGTCGGTTCGCGAGTCTCCGTTCGTGCGTTGAGTAGTACGAACCCCTTCAACCGGTCGCCGCGCGTGGAGCCACGAGAGTGGCAACGCGCTGCGTTCCGGGAGTGGCGCCGCCGGTGGCGAGGAGTCGCGAGTGTCGCTACTGGTGCAGGGAAGACGATCTTCTCGTTCCTGTGCATGCGCGAGTTCTGGGCGCGATTCGACTATGGGCGGGTGATTGTTGTTGTTCCGACGCGCACGCTGCTCGATCAATGGAGCGTAGCACTCCAGGACGACTTAGGGCTGCCGAGCCAAGAGATCGCTTGTTATTCCGGTGAGGAAAGGCCTAGCAGGCCAGCTGCAGCCAACGTTGTAGTGATCAATAGTGGTCGGCGCCTTGTTCGGGAGCTGAGCCGTTGCGAGGCGGCCTTCCTGGTTGTGGACGAATGCCATCGAGCAGGGAGCCCCGTGAATGCGAGGGCGCTTGAGGGGACGTTTGCGGCGACCCTGGGCCTCTCGGCTACTCCGAGAAGGCAGTACGATCGAGGCTTCGAGGAGTACGTTGCGCCGGTCTTGGGTCCGATAATCTACGAGTATGGATACAGGGAAGCGGTGTCGGACGGCATCGTTGTGCCGTTTGAGCTCCACAACGTCGAGGTGGCACTGCTTCCCCAGGAGCGACTTGAGTACGACAGGCTCACGAGGAGAGTAGGGGCCCTGTCTCGGGCAAGTTCGACTCAGGGAACTGAACCCGCCCTCGCGGCTAGGTTGGAAAGGGTGTTACAGATGCGGGCCTCCGTATCGGCAACCGCAAGGATGCGGCTACCGGTCGCGGCGAAGGTCCTGGAACGTCATCGCGGTGAGCGGAGTCTGGTCTTTCACGAGAGGGTGGCAGCAGTGCGGTCGCTGGTGAGAATACTGGAAGGAAGGAACCACAGCGTGAGCGCGTACCACACGGGGATAGCACCGGACGTACGGCGCGACAATCTTCGCTTGTTTCGTCGTGGGGTGTACGATGTTCTGGTTTGTTGCAGGGCACTTGATGAAGGCATGGACGTAGCAGAAGCGACTGTCGCGGTCATCGCGAGTGGCAGCGCGAGCGAGCGCCAGCGGATACAGCGTCTCGGCCGCGTGCTGCGGACCGCGAAGGGCAAAGCTAGGGCGCGAATCTATACACTTTTCGCAACATCTCAGGAGCGCCGTCGTTTGCTTCGAGAGGCGGAGATGCTCCGCGACATGGCCGACATTACCTGGTCAGTGAGCGGCGCGAAGGCGGAGTGAGGCTAGATCGATGTCGCGGATTCTCTATCGAGACGAGTGGTATGAAGAGATTGGTAGCGAGGGTCACTATGAGAGCGAGTTCGAGACCCTACTCGAGCAGGAAGCGGCACAGCTTTTCGCCGACTATCACTGGGTTCCATTCAAGAAAACAGTAGTTTCAAAGGAAGATGCCGATGCGCGGAAGCCCGACTACGCTCTGGTTCACAAGACGTATGCCCAGTGGTGGGTTGTCGAAGTCGAGTTAGCGCACCATCCGCTACAGGGTCATGTTGTTCCCCAGGTTAGGACTCTTGCACGCGCGAGCTACGGCAGTCCGGAAGCCGAGTACCTTTGTAGGCGGAATGCAGCCCTGAACGCTTCTCGCCTGGCGAGTCTGCTACGGGCCGACCAGCCAAGAGTGTTGGTGATCGTGAACGCAGCCCCTGACGGATGGGAACTCGAGTTGGACCGTCTCGGCGCGAAGCTGATGGTCTGTCAGGTGTTCCGGTCGGACTTCAATCGCCACCTGCTGAGGGTAAGCGGGCACTATCCTACCGAGACTGTAGAGCTAGTGACCACATGCGAGTGCGTTCCGCTTCTACCACGGATGCTGGAAGTACACGCACCGGCAGCGCTCTCAGTGGAGGACGGCCAGAGCGTTCTGCTCTATCACCGCGGCTTGGCCTCACCATGGCAGCGCACGAAAAAGGCCGGACGTACCTATCTTCAGTCGGTCTCGCACCCAGGATTGAGTCCGGGCACTGTGTATGAGATAGTGCGGCACGGCGACGGGACGCTCGCAGTTCGGCGTGACGCCCATCGGCCCGAATAGGAGACGGAGGAATCACTGTGCCCCTTAAGCTCGTCATTGGCCCCGAGGCCATTCTCTCGTATCGCCGTCTGGCCTACACACCTTGGCATGCAATAGCCGAGTTTGTGGACAACTCCACTCAGTCGTGCTTCGACAATCGAGAGGCCCTTGACTCACAAATGTCCTCGGAACAGGACAAGGTCCTGTCTGTCTCCGTAGTCTATGATCGAAGAGAAGGGTTCCTTCGAGTGGTGGACAACGCGATGGGAATGTCCCTAGAGGAGCTCGAGCGCGCGCTTCATGTGGCCCTGCCTCCTCCGAGGACGGACGGTCGATCCAAGTACGGAATGGGAATGAAGACCGCTGCCTGTTGGCTCGGTAACCGCTGGACGATAACAACGAAGAAACTCGGTGACGACCACGAGCATTCGGTGACGGTGGACGTCGAAGAAGTAGCAGCCGGTAACGACGGCGGAGTGGTCTACTCGAAGAGAGCGAAACCACGCGGGAACCACTATACGATCTTGCAAGTCGTGGAGATGCATCGTGTCTTTCACGGTAACACCATACGGAAGATCCGGGACTTTCTTCGGTCGATGTACAGGTCGGACCTCCGGAATGGAATCCTCCGGCTTCGGTGGCGAGAGCAGGAACTCACTTGGGGCAGGACGGAAGAGCAACTCTATGTGGGTAAGGACGGGCAGAGATTTAGGAAAGAGTTCGAGTTTGAGGTCGATGGCAAGGCCGTGACCGGCTGGGTCGGCATTCTCGATCGAGGAAGTCGGGCGGATGCGGGATTCTCGATACTACAAGCGGATAGGGTGATCATGGGGTGGCCCGACGCGTGGCGCCCCTCTAGTCTGTTCGGCCAGTTGCTTGGATCAAACGATCTTGTAAATCAGCGGCTTCTGGGGGAGATTCATCTTGACGGCTTTGAGGTAAGCCACACGAAAGACAGCATTCTGTGGCGGGGTACTCAGGAGGAGGAAGTTGAGAGAAAACTGAGGAAGGAGTGTGGCGACTATCGCGACTTTGCGCGTCTTCGCAGGAAAGGGAAGGAAGAGCAAAGAGGTCCGAGCGATCTGGAGGTGAAAGCAGCCTTGGAGGAGGTGGAGAAGGAACTGTTGTCGCCGGAGATGGTCGACAAAATCAACATCAGTGTTGTGCCAAGCCCGGAGATCATCGAGGCCAACAAGGACCGAATCATCGATTCGGTCAAAGGGTCCGGAAAGGCGGCGGCGGAAGGCAGGATTGGTTCGGAGCCGGCGGGGATTCGGTGGAAGATCTTCCTAGAAGGGATGTCTCCGAATGATCCGTATGTTGTGGGCGAGTCGGCCAAAGGTGACGAGATTACGGTTATCGTGAACAAGAGCCATCCGTATTGGGCTTCTCGGTTGTCGACGGCGGGTAGCGTCGAGGACTATCCCAGGCAATGCGTTTACGATTCTGTCGCGGAATGGCAGGCGCGGGCGAAGGCGGCGGCGATCGACCCGGACACGATCAAGCTGTTGAAGGACCAGCTGCTTCGCGTTCCACTCCTGATGGAGGTGCATGAGGAGGAAGGGAGTCGTGGCGGCCCCAGCGTGGGGCGAGAAGACGGCGCGAGCCAGGCGGTGGTGGAGGCGGCACACTAGAGATCGCGTTTCTGTTTTGAGGGTGGTGGTTCTCATTGGGTTTGTTGTGGGCGGGGAGCGTCGGAGCTCCGTCGCTCGGTGCGCGAGGGGGGAAAGGGAGTCCCCGTGTCCGGGGCCTCGGTGAGAAAGGGGACTGAGTGGCGGTGTGAAGGCGAACCGCTGGGGAGCAGGAGGAATCGTCGTATGGACCCTTGGCGGGCTCACGTCCTGAGGGATGGGGCCAGCGTCACTCCTCGGCGCCGACCCACTCGTCGGTCGGGCCGACCAGTGCGAAGTGCCCGGGCGCGCTGCGTCCGTCCTCGGTCGCGGTCGTGCCGACGCCGAGATAGACGCCCTCGTCCAGCTTGCGGATCTCGTCGACGAGGGTCGTGTCGTTGAATGCGCTGTAGTCCATGATGTACGAGGGCTGGCCATCGATGAGCGATGGACCCATGCGGGTTGCGAAGCGACCGTTCCGGACGATCTCGCCGTCCGGCAAGCGCCAGCGGTTGTAGCCCTCGCCCTCGGTCTCGGTCAGGGGCCGGTAGGCTTTCCCGAGCCAGTAGCCTCGCGGTGAATCTTCGTCGTACATGAAGCCGGAGGTCCGCGTTTGGCGTTCGTGGTCACCGGCGTTCGGAATGACCCCTTGGTAGTGGCCGTTGAGCTCCGCCATTCCGGCGGCGGGGAGCCTCTCCCACAGGGCGACGGTGCTCTCGTGATCGAGCGCGAGCAACCGCTCCATGGTCCACGCGCCCTTCGCGCTCAGCGGAAAGCTCGCGTCGTCTGACGGCGCCTCGCCGACGACGTCGGCGTCCGTGGCTTCGGCCTGCGGCGAGCAGGCGATGAACGCGAGCGCCGGAAGAGCGAGGGCGGCGAGGACGAGAAACCGGTGCAGCCTCATGGGACCACCTCCTCGATTTTGGGGGAAGCTCTCAAGAAGCTACCACGCGGTCTGTCGAGTCGAACTGGAGCCGACGAGCGGATTTGAACCGCTGACCTGCTGATTACGAATCAGCTGCTCTGCCACTGAGCTACGTCGGCAAAACCGGGTGAGACGGCCGGTCTCAGCGCGAGGACGCCGGAGTGTAGCAGCGCGTGGCCCCGGCGTGATCGACCTCTCCGTGATAGTCCTGCCGGGCCGATGACGGTCCAACAGTTCCCCCGAGCGCAGAAGCCGCCGCCAGGCCGCAGCGGGCTGGCGGGCCTCTTCAGCGAACGGCAGTTTCGCTGGCTCTACATCTCGAACACGACGTTCTTCCTGGCCATGCAGGGCCAGTTGGTCGTGCGCGCGTGGCTGGTCTTCTCGATCACCGGCCGCGAGCTGGCGCTGGGGCTGGTGACCTTGATGGTGGCCCTGGCCATGCTGAGCCTGGGGCCGGTGGGAGGCGTCGTCGCGGACCGGTTCGAGCGGCGGTCGCTGGTGGTGGCCGGTCAGACCACCGTTGTCGTGGCCGAGCTCGTCGTTCTGTCACTGCTCCTCGGAGGCCGGCTTGAGTTCTGGCACATCCTGGTGCAGGTCGCGTTCGTCGGCGCCGTCTTCCCGTTCGTGATGCCGGCCCGGAACGCGATCATCGCGAACGTGGTCGGCCGTCGCCGCCTCACCGGCGCGATGGCGCTCACGATGACCGCGATGAACGTCACGCGTGTCGTCGGACCGGCGCTGGCCGGGGCCCTGATCGGGGCAGCCGGCGTGACGGTGGCCTATACGACCAACGTTGCTCTCTACGCCCTGGCCCTGGCCGGGATGATGGCCGTGGGGCGGGCGCCGGCGGCGGATCGCACGGAGACCTCCCTCCTGCAGAACATGGCCGAGGGTTTCCTCTACGTGCGGGAACACCGTCTGGTCCTGGTGCTCTTGTTCTTCGGTTTGGTGCCGATGTTTCTGGTCATGCCGTTCCAGACTCTTCTGGTCGTGTTTGCCGAGGAGATCTGGGAAGTCGGACCGCGCGGCTTCGGCCTGTTGAGCGGCGCGGCTGGCGTCGGCGGTGTGGTGGGAGCGGCCTTCGTGGCCTGGCGCAGCAACTCGAGCCGGCGACTGCGGCTGATGATGGCCAGCGTGTTCGCGTTCGGCCTGCTGATGATGGGTTTCGCCCTCAGCCCCTGGTTCTGGTTCGCGCTGCCTCTCTTACTCGCCGGCAGCGCCTTCCAGGCGATCTACACGACCCTGAACAACACCGCGATCCATGTGCTGATCCCGGACTCGGTGCGCGGCCGGGTTTCCGGCTTTCTGACGATGTCGTTCTCGTTGCCGATGCTGGGGGCGGTGCCGATCAGCGCGCTGGCGGAGGTCTGGGGTGCGCCTCTCTCGGTGGGGCTGGCCTCGCTGCTGGCGGTCGTGGTAGCGGTCGTGTTCTATCTGGCGAGCCCGGATCTGCGACGGATGGACCTGTCGATCGTGAAGGCGTTTCGCGAAGCGATCGTGCTCGATTCGGAACGCGCAACCGGCGCCCGGCAAGCGTCGCCTGCGGCCCGCCGCGAAACGGCCTCCTGAAGTGGGATGAGACCGCAGGGAGGACTCGCATGCTGATTACGATCTCGAGACAGTACGCCTCCGGCGGCACGCAGGTGGCGAAGCTGGTGGCGGATCGACTTGGATGGCAGCTCGTTGGCAACGCGCTGATCGACGAGGTCGCTCGCCGGGCCGGCATTCCGCCGGAAGAGGTCCAGGCGCGGGAGGACCGGCCTCCCAGCTTCGTCGAGCGCCTCGCCCGTGTCGCCAGCGCCCAGCTTCCCGACCTGTTCCTGCCCGCGCCCCCGCTCGGCCAGCCGATCGGCGAGGGCAACCTCGTTCGCGTGACCCGCAGCGTCGTTTGCGAGATCGCGGCGCAGGGCCACTGTGTCTTCGTCGGCCGCGCCTCGGCGGCGGTGCTGGCGTGGCGCGAGGATGCGCTCCATGCGCGGCTCGTGGCGGGCCCCGGGTTCCGGCGCCGGGTCGCCGTCGAGGTCATGGGAGTGCCGGAGAAGGATGCCATCACCACGGTCGAGCGACGCGACGCGAACCGGATCCGCTATCACCGCGAGTACTACGCCCGGGACTGCGACGATCCGCGCCACTACGACCTCGTTCTGAACACGGAGCGGCTCGGCTTTCCGGGCGCGGCGGACCAGATCGTCCATCGAGCCAGGGCGCTCGGCTGGGCGGATTAGGCGACGGTACGCTCTCCGGGCAACTCAACGAGACCCAGAGAGAGGAGCGGAAATGACCACGACCCGATCCACCGCAGTCCTTCTTTCCCTGTGTGCCGCCGGCCTCCTGGTAGCGGGACTTGCCGCCGAAGAGCACGCCATCGAGACGGAAACCCACCGGTTCGAGGAAGTAGCCGATGGCGTCTACTTCGTCTCAGGAACCGGGGCCATGGTGACGAGAAGCAACGCCATGGTCGTGGTCACCGAAGAGGACGTGTTGGTCGTCGACTCCCACATCACGCCGGCCGCGGCGCGGGCGTTGATCGAGGGCATCGAACGGATCACGGACAACCCGATCCGAATCCTGGTCAACACCCACTTCCACTACGACCACGCTCACGGCAACCAGGCGTTCGGGCCGGACGTCCGGGTCGTCGGACACGAGTACACGCGCCACAAGATGGCCACGGCGCCGCTCGAGGAGCACACCTTCAAGGGATCCTCCGAACGGGACAGGCTGGCGCTCGAGGAGCTGCGCGCCGCCCTGGAAACGGCTTCAGAAGGGGAGCGGGAGGACCTGGCAACGCAGATCAGCATCCAGGCCGCCCACGTCGAGTCGGCGGCCGAGATCGATCCCATGCCTCCAGACACGACGCTGGCGGAGAAGATGAGCTTCTTCAGCGGCGGCCGGGAGATCCAGCTTCACTTTCTCGGCCGCGCCCACACCGGTGGCGACGTCGTCGTCTACCTCCCGGCGGAGCGGCTGGTGTTCACCGGCGACATGATGCTCGGCGGGCCGCCCTGGCCTGGAGACGGTTGGGTCAACGAGTGGCCGGCCACTCTGGAGCGGCTGAAGCAGCTCGACTTCGATCTCATCCTGCCGGGTCACGGTCCCTACTTCCGCGACCGGGAACTGATCGACCATGTCCAGGCCTTCCACCGGGAGCTGTGGGAGGTCGTTTCGGGGCTTCACGCCGAGGGAGTCTCGGCGGAGGAGGCGGTCGAGCGGATCGACCTCTCCCACCACGCCGAGAACCTGCCCCCGGCCCGTGTCCGCGTCGACCTCCGGGGCGTACAGAGGATGTACATGGTGCTGGACGGAACGGCCAACTAGCGGCCCGGCCCCTCGTCGGCTTCCGTGCCGTCGCCGTCTACCAGGTATCGATGTAGGGCCGCTTCTTGCCGGTCCGCGGAGGCGGCTTGGGCAGCCGTTTCATGCTCTCCGTAATCCAGGAGCGCGTCTCCGCGGGGTCGATCACGTCGTCGAGCCCGCCGCCGGCGGCGGCGTTGACGGCCTTGGCGCGTTCGTACGAGGCTTCGACCCGGCGCTCGAACTCGAGCCGCCGCTCCTCGGCGTCCTCGATCGCGGCCAGTTCCTTGCGGTAGCCGAGCTTGACCGCGCCCTCGATGTTCATACCGGCGAACTCGGCCGTCGGCCAGCCGACGGTGAAGAAGCCGACCAGGGCACTCGCGCCGCACATCGCCTGCACGCCCAGGCCGTAGGCCTTGCGCACGACGACGCCGAACAGGGGCACGGACAGATTGGCTCCGGTGTTGAACATGCGCGCGCAGTGGCGGACCAGAGCGGTCTTCTCGTGGTCGGGGCCGACCATGATTCCGGGGCAGTCCATCAGGCTCAGCACCGGGATGTCGAAGGCGTCGCAGAGCTGCAGGAAGCGGGCGCCCTTGTCGGAGCCGTCCGAGTCGATCGCGCCTGCCAGGTGGTGCGGGTTGTTCGCGATGACCCCCATCGGCCTGCCCTCGACGCGGATCAGGGCGGTGATCACTCCGATTCCGAACTTCGGACGGATCTCCAGCACGGATCCGATGTCGGCGATCGTGTGGACGATCTCCTGCATGTCGTAGAGGCGGAGCCGGTTCTCCGGCACGACGTGGCGCAGCGGGCGCTGGTCGTGGGCCTCCCAGTCGGAGGTCGGGCCCTGGAAGTACGAGAGGTACTTCTTCGCCACGTCGACCGCTTCTTCCTCGTCCTCGACCAGGATGTCGACGACGCCGTTCGGCACCTGGAAGGACATGGGGCCGACCTCTTCCGGGGTGTAGATGCCGAGGCCGCCACCCTCGATCATGGCGGGCCCACCCATCGCGATGGTCGACGCCTCCGTGGCGACGATCACGTCGCAGCAGGCGAGCAGGGCCGTGTTGCCGGCGAAGCAGCGGCCGTTGTTCACGCCGACGAGCGGAATGAGTCCGGAGAGCTTGGAGAACTGGGTGAAGGTGTAGGTGTCGAACGCGACGCGGGGCCCCGTGTAGTCGTCGCCCGGCCGGCCGCCGCCGCCCTCCGTAAAGAAGACGAGCGGCAGCATGTAGCGGTTCGCGAGGTCGAACAGGCGGTCCTGCTTGTAGTGGTTGCGTCCGCCCTGCGTGCCGGCGAGGACGGTGTAGTCGTAGGAGAGCACCATCGCACGGGACCTGTCGTCGTCGAAGAGGTCGCCGTTGATGGAGGCGGTGCCGGCGACCACGCCGTCGGCGGGCGTGTACTGCCGCAGCTTCTTGTCGCTGAACTTCTGGTGCTGGCGGGCCACGATCAGCGGCCAGTACTCCTTGAAGGACCCTGAGTCGACGAGTTGCTCGATGTTCTCGCGCGGCGTCCGGAAGCCGAACCGGCGCCGCCGGGCGACCGCCTCCGGCCGGTTCTCGTCCAGGGTGTAGGCGTGGCGCCGGATGTTCTCCTCGAGATCCGGCCGGATGTAGTCCGGATCGATCTCGACGGCGGCGTCGGCCGCCTCGCCGCCGTCGGCCTCTTCGACCAGTACCAGCGGATAGCCCTCGCGGATCGTGTCGCCGGCCGCCATCGTCACCCGGCTGACCGTGCCGCTGCAGTCGGAGCGGAGGACGTGCTCCATCTTCATCGCCTCGATCACCGCGACCTGCTGGCCGCGCAGCACGTCGTCGCCCTCGGCGACGTCGATGCTGACGATCGTGCCCTGGATCGGCGCGGCGATGCCGGTGGCTCCTTCGGCGCCCAGCGCCGACGCGGACAAGTCGCCGCCATCGTCCGTCAGTTCAGCCTGCGCCGCCTTCGTCTCCTGGTCGTAGGCGAACAGGGCCAGGGGATCGGCCGTGTCGACGCGGGCGCCGGCGAAGCCGCTGTCACGGGCGCTGCCCTCGGCGGCGGGCGTGTCGCCGCCGGCGGCAGGATCGGCGGTCGGGACAAAGCGGGGCTTGCGGCCGTTGCCGGCCGCCGCCGCCAGCTCCCCGGCGTTGTCGTCCAGCCAGCGGGTGTAGAGACGACCCGTCTCGAAGTCCGGATGGGCGAGGACGCCCTGGAGCCAGGGGATGTTCGTGGAAGGTCCGCCGATGCGGAACTCGTCGAGGGCCCGGGAGGCGCGCTTGACGGCGGCGGTGAAGTCGTCCGAGGGCGAGTGCGCGATCACTTTCGCGAGCAGCGAGTCGAACGCGGGGTTCGGCTCGTAGCCGGCGTAGCCGCAGCCGTCGATTCGCACGCCGGGACCGCTCGGCGGTTCGTAGGCGGCGAGGACGCCGGAAGAGGGCCGCACGTTGCCGTCCGCGTCCAGGGTCTCCAGGTTGACGCGAGCCTGGATCGCGAAGCCGCGCGTTCGTCGGGCGTCCGGGTCGTCGAGCCCGAGGTCCGCGAGCGACTCGCCGCGGGCCACCCGGAGTTGCGCCTGCACCAGGTCCACGCCGGTCACGGCCTCGGTCACCGTGTGCTCGACCTGGAGGCGCGCGTTCGTTTCGATGAAGGCGAAGCGCCCAGCGGCGCCGTTGTCGCCGCCGGCGTCGTTGCCTGCATCGACCAGGAACTCGAAGGTCCCGAGACTGCTGTACTTCGCGGCGCCGCCGAGGCGCAGGGCCGCATCGATGATCGCCTGGCGGACCTCGGATCCCAGGTTCGGCGCCGGCGCCGTTTCGACGACTTTCTGGTGACGGCGCTGGGCGCTGCACTCCCGCTCGCCGAAGTCGATCAGTCCGCCGACCTCGTCGCCGAGGAGCTGGACCTCGATGTGACGGGCGCGCGGAATGAGTTCCTCGACGTAGAGACCGCCGTTGCCGAAGGCGCGTTCGGCTTCGGACCCGCAGCGTTCGTAGGCCTGCTCGATGTCGCCGGCCGCGGCGACGATGCGGGCCCCGCGTCCGCCCCCGCCGGCGAGTGCCTTGATGATCATCGCTCCGCCGTCGCCGAGGGTGGCGAAGAACTCGCGCGTTTCCTCCAGGGTGGTGGTCCGGTCCGTTCCCCGCAGCACAGGCACGTCCGCGTCGCCGGCCGCCGTACGCGCCCGCCCCTTGTCGCCGAACAGCTCGAGGACCTCCGGTCGCGGGCCGACGAACGTGATCCCCGCCTCGCCGCAGGCGGCGGCGAAGCCGGCGTTCTCGGCCAGGAAGCCGTAGCCCGGGTGGATCGCGTCACAGTTCGCCTCGACGGCTTTGCCCACCACGTCCTCGATGTCGAGGTAGGCCCGGACTCCGCGTCCGCCAAGCGGTACGGCCTCGTCGGCGATCCGCAGGTGGAGTCCGCTGGCGTCGTCCTCGGAGTAGATGGCGACGGTCGCGATGCCGAGGTCCACCGCCGCGCGGGCGATCCGTACCGCGATCTCGCCGCGGTTGGCGATCAGCAGGCGCCGCATGGGGCGGCGATTATAGAAGGGAGTGCTGGCGCTCCGGTTCGGGTTCTGGCTCGTCGGCGTCGGCGGCCGCAGGGTCGATCTTGACTCCTGCCTGAAGTGGAAGACCGTCCGGGCCGAGTTCGATCAGGCGATGACGTGCGTCTCCGGTGAGACGCCGCTCGGCCCACGCGCGCACCTCTTCCTCCTGGCTGAAGGCCACGATCTGCCGCTCCTTGCTGAGCGCGAGGAGCAGATCGAGGAAACGCATCGTGCGATCGGAATCGATGTGCACGGTGGCGTCGTCAAGGAACAGCGGCGCGGATTCCTTCTTGTCGCCGAGAGCCTCGGCAAGGCCGATGCGAAGCAGCAGATAGACCTGATCGATGGTGCCATGGGACAGTTCCGAGGCTGAGCGATACTCCCCGTCCTCGACCTCGAGCTGGACTTCGAGACCCTCTTCCGGATCGATGCGAACTGCCGAGTACCGTCCTCCGGTAACGAGACCCAACCGTTCGGACAGTGCTTTTCGGAGGTCGGGCGCGAGCATTCGGTGGACTTCTTCCTGGGCCGCCTCGAGGTGTGTCGTGGCCGTGCCGACGATCTCGCCGGCCCGGCGCAGGAGCCTGACTTCGTGCTCGGCGGCGGCAAGTTCCTCCTCGAGCTCGGCGAGCGCCGGGAGGTCGGCGTCGGCGGCGAGTTGACCTTCGTACCGGCTGACTTCTCTTCCGGCTTTGTCGGCTTCCATGCGCGCTACAGCCAGCTTGCGTTCCAGTTCGGGCGGAGTCAGCCTCTGGAGCTCCGCAGCCGGTTCGGACTCGGCGCCGGCGATGGCCTCGAGAGTTGCGGCCATCTCCGCGCGTTCGTCCAGAAGGCTCTGACGATCGCGTCCATCGAGCAGGTGCTGCAGGCGGTCCCAGTCCCTGTGTCGTTGTCCTGATCGGCGTTCGCGGTCGGCGAGCCAGTCGTCGGCCCAGAGTTCCGGATCGTCGTTCGAGTCGCCGGCGAAACCGGCCGCGGTCAGCGCGGTGCGAAAGCGGGTCTCAGCCGCTTCACGGTTCTGTCGCTGCGTCGCTGCCGACCGCTCGGCCTGCCGCCGGGCCTCCAGGCGCGCGGCCAAGGCTTCGCGCCGATCGGTGCCGGCGGCCAGCTCGGCGCTTCGTCGACAGGCCTGCTGGTAACGATGGAACAGGTCTCCGACTCCCGCCCGGGGATCTTCAAGGCCGCGATCGGTCAAAGAGGCGCGGAGCGCTTCCTCGGCGGCTGCTTCGTCCATGCGTGCGGATGCCATGCGACGTTCCCAGGTCGCCTGTTCCCGGTCCCACGCGTTCCGCTTCTCGCGCGCCTCGAGGGCGGCGCGCACGGCTTCCGGAACGGTTTCGATGCCGAGCTCCGTGAGCTCGCGGGTCGCGGCTTCGACTTGTCTCTTCCTGGCCGCGTGCTGCCGCTTCAGATCCCGGAGTTCGGCTCTGGCATCGGCCAGTGCTCCCCCCCGGTCGATCTGTTCGTAGGGGCGGGGACGGGAGGTCCGCCGCTGTGCGCGGTACATGAGAGCGAAGCAGACGATGGCAAGAAGCCATCCGGCGGCGCCGACCAGCCGTGGGAGCAGATCGAGAACGCCCAGCACACCCAGCAGGCCGCCGGCCGGCGCGCCGATCCAGGGCCACTTGCCGAAACCGGAGTTGGCCTCGAGTTGAGCCGTGAGCTCCTTCTGCTCGTCGACAAGCTCCTGAATGCGTCGTTCGAGGTCGCACGGCGACGCGGGCGAGGGCAGCTCCAGGACCGTCAGAGCGCGCCGCGCGACCGGCTCGGCGGCCTTCGTGAGAGTCGCCTCCGGAGCGTCGCCGGGTCCGAGGCGCTCGCGTACGGCGCGAGCTTCTCGTGCTTCCCGCCACCCGCGGGCGGCAGCGGCGACTTCGGGTGCAATCTCCCGATCTCCCACCGCTGTTTTCGGGAGTTCGGAAAGTTCCCGCGCCATCTCATCCGCTCCGGGTCCCCGGAGTTCCGCGGGTTCGTCGGGGCGTATCCGGTAGGCGAGAAGAGCTGTCCGAAGCTCACGTTCGATCGCTGCGCCCGACCCCTCGCCCCGGGCCTCCGGCGGTTGACCGTCCGGGAACTGGGCTGCCAGCTTCTCGATGTTCTCCAGGCGTTCGTCGAGG
Organism: Acidobacteriota bacterium; assembly: GCA_011525365.1. Lineage (GTDB taxonomy): Bacteria > Acidobacteriota > Thermoanaerobaculia > Multivoradales > Multivoraceae > Multivorans. Next base: position 2,255,898 of record WTGQ01000002.1, on the reverse strand, counting down.
CGACGGAGTTCACGGTCCGCCAACGCACGCTCGCAACCCCGGACGAAGGCGGCCGCTCGCTCGGCCTCTTCGCTGGCGTCCGCGAGACCGCTCTCCAGGCGGTCGCGCTCAAGTTGACGGCCCCTGCCTGCATCGAGTTCCCTGTTCGCTTCGCTGAGGCGCTCGACCGCGCGCTGCAGCGGCTTGGTCGAGTTGCGGCGTTCGGTGCCGATCTGATCGCGGGCGTAGCTCTTGAGCAGGCGGATCGCTTCGACCGCGGTAGCCGCGCCGCCGGCGGAAGCGGCGGCGCGTTGCAGCTCCTTCTTGAGGGCCGACGCTTCATCGCCCTTCGTCTGGCGCAGGCGCTGGATGTCCCCCTGGCCGATCACCAGGGTCGAGGGCATGACCTGGCGATTGAGTCCCAGGAACCGGGAACCGTCGATGCTGCCGCGGTAGATGACCTCATCGCCGACCGGGCGTCCGGTGTCGGCGTCGTGAGCGACACTCTCCTTGGTGTTGAGATCCCGCTGCTGAATCTCGATGCGGCGCTTGCTGTCGAGTTCGAGCTTCACCGTGGCTCGCCAGGGCTCTCCGTTCCATGGCTCGTACTGTCGCTTGAACTCGCGTTCTTCCTTTGTCGACCCCTGACCGCGCCGCCGTCCGCAGAGAGCCGCGAAGATCGCCTGAAGCCAGGTGGATTTGCCGGCTTCGTTGCCGCCGTGGATCACGGTCATGCCGGGAGCCAGGTCGAGTTCGCCGTTCAGCTTGCCGAACTCGTGGGCGCGGACACGCAGGATCTTCACGCGGCCGCTCCGTCCGTCGGGACATCGAGCGGCTCGTCGCCGGAGAAGTCCCCGTCGATGCCGGCCATGCGGAGTTCGTCCAGGACGCCGATGTCCCGGTCGTCGAGTGCGCGCAGGCCGGCGAGCAGGACGATGCGCTCCGTTTCGCGGTCAAGGTCGGCCCCTCGGACTCGCCTGACGAACATGCCGCGCACCGTCGGCTCGTCCTCGATCTGGTCGAGGTCGTAGGGGGAGGTCAGACCCGAGGTGTCGACCAACACCTGGTCGATGCTTTCGGGGGGCTCAAACAAGGCCGCGTCGAAGTCTTCGGCATGCAGGTGGAGGTTGTCCGGCTCGCCGATCAGGCGGACGCGTGCGGCCCCGGCCAGACCGTCGAGGGCCTTCCCGATCCGCTTCCTTGCCTCGTCGGCGCTCTCCGCTTCCGTCAGGTCGACGGTCAGACTGTGGAGCGCGGGAGGGCGGGGATCGAGGCGTCGTCGTTTGACCTCACCGTTTTCGACCTCCAACACCACGGCGTTGCCATAAGCCTCGTTGAACTTGAGCCGTTCGAGGGAACCGAGCCGGGTCCAGGTCGGACGATCGGCGGGTTTGTGGGAGTGGCCGACGACGGCGTGGTCGAAGCCCGCGGCGGCGATCTGGTCGCTGTCGAACGGGGCATGCCGGTGTGGGCCCTGGAACGCGGCGTTCCGTTCCTCGCCGTGAAACACGGCGATGTGAGTACCCGAGCCCTCGACCTGGAAGCCGTCGTCGAAGAAGCCCGGCGTGTCCGCGGGCTTCCTGTGAGCGGCGCCCCAGATGGTCACATCGTCGGCGAGCACTCTCGACGTGAAGTGCGTCTCACCGAAGATGTGGACGTTGTCCGGCCAGGCGACCCGCCGGTACGGGCTCTCCGTGTCCGCGTAGTCGTGGTTGCCGGGAGCGGCGAGGACCTGGAGGTCCGATCGTTCGAAGGTCCGGCGCAGGAACTCGACGGTGTCGGGAGACACAAGCCCATGCTCGAACAGGTCGCCGCCGATCAGCACCGCGGCCGCGCCCTCCTGCCGCGCCTGGTCGAAGGCCCAGGTCACACCCTCGCGCAGCCGCTGGCGCTGCCGGCGGGCGACTTCCCTGGTGGCCCAGCCGAACTTCGAGTCCAGGTGAACGTCGCTGAAGGCGAGGAGCTTCACGCCTCGGGCGTTCCTGGCGGGACGGTGGCGCCGCCAGTGGTGCGCGTCACTCCTCGAGAACCGCGGGCCAGTTCTCGTCGGCCTGCTCGATGTTCCGGTCGCGGTCCTCGAGCCATTGCCTCATGACCCTCTTGTTGTAGTTCAGGTAGAGCTTGCCGTCCACGAGCGTGAACGCATCCGGGTCGGTGGGGGCGGTGTAGTTGCGGCTCACCGCCCAGGCGCAGTAGCCGCCGTACTGGGGCGCGTACTTCGCCGGGTCTTCGGAGAAGCGATCCCGGTTCTCCGCGCTGGCGAAACGCCAGTCGGCGCCCTGCCAGCCGAGCGTGAAGTCCTTCTCGCCTTTGACTGCCTTTCCTTCCGTGAAGTAGGCGACCGGGTCGTAGCCGCGGATGGCCAGGTTGCCGCGGGAGGTGAAGACCGGGTCCTTCTCGGCGGCGGCCGGAATCGCGGCCGGCGCGGCACCGACGATAAGGGCGGCGATGGTCGTCGCGCGAGCGAATCGGAGGTGACGACGGCGGTGCTGTGGCGTAGACATGAGGCGAGTCCTCCTCGGGCGAGTCTATTCAGTCACCGTGCCTGTTCTACTCGGGTCGGGGCGACCCCAAGCCTGGAGCTCAGATCTCGAGTCTCTCCGTCCTGAATCCCTTGAAGCGGTCGAAATCGCGGTCCTCCGTGAACAGCTTGGAGACGCCGTGCTCCCGGCAGAGCGCCACGATCTGGGCGTCGAAGACGAGGTGGCCGACAGCGTTGACCTCGCGGATGGCCTCGAGAAGGAGTTGCGCATAGTGAGGTCCCGGCCGTAGGAGTGTGAGGCTCGGCGCCTCGAGCAGGTTCGAAACTGCCTCACAGGCCTTCTCGGGTGAGTAGGACGGGATGACGAGCCGCGGATGTGTGAGCAGGCGCATCAGTTCGCCGAGGCAGAAGACGGGGATGGCCCAGGGCGTCAGGGTTCCTGCCAGGGCGGCGAGAATCCCCTGGGCCGCACGTTGCCTTGGAGAACCGTCCTGGTGGGCGTAGAGGAGGACGTTCGTATCGACGGCGATCAATCCAAGCCGTCCATGATGTCGTAGAGAGAGTTGCGGTCGGCGAAGTCAACACCCGGTCTGGTGCGAAACCGCTTGGTGACGAGCTTCAACTTGTACGGCTCCTCGGCCCGCCGTGGTGGCTGCAGGTACTGCCGGATAGCCCGCTCGATCAGGCGAGTCAGTGGTTCGCCGTCCTCTGCGGCGCGAACTTTGGCCGCCTTGATCAGGCGGTCGTCGAAGTTCAGCGTGGTCTTCATACAGAAATCTGTATCACCTGCGGTGGATTCCTGTCAACGGAGCGGCCCGGTCTCGCGGATAGTGTCTGCTGCGGCCATGCGGCGTTCTTCCACCTTCGCCTCAGTCCTTCCGGTTGCGGTTCTCCTGGCGTGCGCCGAAGCGGACGGCGGCGCGGTCGGGTCGACGGCGGTTCCCGCGCCGGCGCCGGTCTTCGTCGAGCGCGCTTCCGAAGCGGGACTCGACTTCCTCCACCGCAATGGCGCAGTCGGCGACTACAACTACCCCGAGCTTCTCGTGGGAGGCGGAGCGCTGCTCGACATCGACGACGACGGACTGCTCGACGTCTACCTGGTCCAGAGCGGCCCGGTTCCCGGAGCGCCGGAAGCCGCCGCTTCGGCCGTCAACCGGCCCGGAAACCGCCTCTACCGCAACCTGGGCGACGGCTCGTTCGAGGACGTGACGGCCGCCGCCGGCGTCGGCGGCTCCGGCTACGGCGCCGGGGCGACCGCTGCCGACTACGACCGGGACGGTCTGGTCGACCTCTACGTGACGAACGTCGGCCCGAACAGGCTCTACCGCAACCTGGGCGACAGCACTCTCGAGGACGTAACCGAACGCGCCGGCGTCGGCGACCCGGCCTGGTCCTCCAGCAGCGTGTTCTTCGACTACGACGGCGACCTGGACCTGGACCTCTTCGTCGCCAACTACGTCGTCTGGAGCGCCGACCGGGAGCGCCCCTGCCTGGGGCCCAACGGCCTCCGTAACTACTGCAATCCGGCGGAGTATCCGCCGGCACCGGACACCCTGTACCGCAACGACGGCGGCGGCCGGTTCACTGAGGTGAGCGAGGCCGCCGGCCTTCGCTCGGCGGCCGGGCCGGGCCTGGGCGTGGTCGCGGCCGACCTCGACGGCGACGACCTCGTCGATCTCTACGTCGCGAACGACCAGGCCGTGAACCACCTGTGGCTGAACCAGGGGGACGGCACCTTCCGCGAGGACGCGCTGGCTCGGGGCGCGGCGCTCAACGAGCTCGGCCAGCCCGAGGCCGGCATGGGCATCGCCGTGGCCGACCCCGACGGCGACGGCGACCTCGACCTGTTTCTGACCCACCTGAGCGGGGAGACGAACACGTTCTACCGCAACGACGGCGGCGGCTTCTTCCAGGATGTGACCGCCGAGGCGCGGCTCGGCGGCGTGAGCCAGCCGTACACCGGCTTCGGCACCTCCTGGTTCGACTACGACGGTGACGGAGTGCTCGACCTGTTCGTCGCCAACGGCAAGGTGACGCCGGGCGATACGGCCGCCTTCGACTATCGCGAACCGAACCAGTTGCTGCGCGGCCTGCGTTCCGGCGGCTATGAGGACGTCTCAACCCGGGCCGGCGTCGGTCTGGAGCTGCTCGAGGTCAGCCGGGGTGCGGCGTTCGGCGACCTGGACAACGACGGCGACGTCGACATTCTGCTCGTCAACAACGAAGGACCGGCGAGGTTGTTCAGGAATGATGTCGGCAACGCCCGCTCGTGGCTGGTCGTCGACCTCTGCGGCGGCGGGGTCTTCGACCGCGCGGCGATCGGCGCCCGGGTGACCGTCGAGGCGGCGGGGCGAAGCTGGACCCGCGAGGTCCGAGCCGGCTACAGTTTCGCGGTCGGCAACGACCCGCGGGTCCACTTCGGACTGGGCGACGCGCATCAGGTCGATCGGATGGTAGTGCGCTGGCCAGACGGCACCGTCACCGAACGCACCGACGTCGAGGTGGACCGCATCCTGCGCCTCCTGGCGCCGGGCGGGAGAGCGCCCGCGGAAGGAGTTTGTCGTGACGCGGAGTGACGGCGCCACCGTTGTCGCTGCGCCGGCCCTCTGGCCGGCATGGGGCGTCGCGATCGTCTTGGGGTTCGTGCTCGGCTGTAACGATCCGGGAGCTGACGTTCCCAACGAACCAGCGCCAACCACAGCCGCTGAAATCCCCCGCATCCCCAACCTCAACGAACTCGACCCGGGCTTCGCCACAGCCGTCCGAGACGCTCTCTCGGTCGTTGACCGCGACCCGTCGAACGGCGCGGCAGTCGGCGCCCTGGGCCGCCTCTACCAGGCTCACCGCTACGTCGACCTGGCCCGGCGCTGCTACGAGCGGGCGGAGGAACTCGATCCCTCGAGCCCCGACTGGCCGTACTACCTGGGTTTTCTCGCCGCGGGCCGCGGCGCTCACGACGAAGCGGCGCGCCGCTTCGAGCGCGCCCTGGAACTTCGTCCGTCGTACTGGGCGGCTCGCGTACGGCTTGGCAACGCTCTACTGGCCGCAGGCGACGCGGGCGGTGCGGAGACGGCGTTTCGCGCCGTACGGGCGGCCGCGCCGGGCACTCCCTGGGGCGAACTCGGACTGGGCAAGGCGGCCCGCCGCCAAGGCCGGCCCGAGGCCGCGGCGCAGCATTTGCGCACGGCGCTGGCGCTCGATCCGGCCCATCGGGAGACCCGCTACCTGCTCGCGATGACCGAGCGGCAACTCGGCAACCCGGAGAGCGCGGAAAGACTGCTGGCTGACCTGGCGGGAGCGGAGGTCTCGAGCCTCGACGACCCGATGCTGGAGGCCGTGTTCGAGCTGGTACGGGACACCCAGACCATGATCCGGACTGCCAACCAGCGGCTGGCCGAGGGAGACTACGTTGCCGCGGAGCGCCTGTACCGCGAGGTCCTGCGGCTCGATCCCGACTCCTACGATGCCCACCTCAACGTCGGCGTGCTCCACGGTCTCGCCGACCGCAATCGCGAGGCTGCCGAGGCACTGGAGCGGGCGGTCGAGATCGATCCGAACCGCGCGGATGCGTACACCCTCCTCACGATCGCCTACATCAAGACGGGGCGAGCCGAAGAAGGTTTGCGTCAGTTGGAAAGGGCGCTCGAGATCGACCCGGATCACCCGAGAGCCCGGGAGATTCTCAACAGCCTGGGCGGAAACCAGGCGCCCCCCGGCTAGCATTCTCTGGTGCCGGGAAAGCACGCGAAGCCTGAGCCCGTCTGCCCGCCGGAGAACGGCCCGGAAGAGAGGTTGGCCGCCTTCAGACGCCTGGCGCCCTGTCTGACGGTCGGTTTCGTGGTCGTGGCGGCTTGTCCGGGGACGAGCCTCGCGCAGGGAGCGGTCCACGAGATCCACGAGATCCAGGGTCGCGGGCTGTCCAGTCCCCTTGAGGACGTGACCGTGACGACCAACGACAACGTCGTCACCGCCGTCGGCGCCGGCGGTTTCTTCATGCAGACCCCGTCCGCCCGCAGCGACAACGATGTCGACACGTCCGACGGCGTGTTCGTTCTCCACGGCGGGGCGCCCCCGATAGGGGTCGGTGACCGGGTCGATGTCGTCGGTACGGTCGAGGAGTACTTCGACTTCACGCGAATCAACGCCACGGTCGCCGGCGGCTCGGTCAGCATCGACGCCGGCAACCAGCCGTTGCCGGCTCCGGTGGAGTTCAACGCCTCTCGACCGTCTCCGGACCCTGCAAGCCCGAGTTGCGGGAGGGAGTATGAGTGCTACGAGGGCATGCGCATCCGCATCGCGACTGGAACGGTGTCCAGCGGTAGCCAGCACTTCAACTCGGATCCGGTCGCCGAGATGTACGTCACGCCGACGGCGTGGCGCGGCTTTCGCGAGCCTGGCATCGAGTATCCAGGCCGGCCCGGTCTTCCGGTCTGGGATGGGAATCCGGAGGTGTTTGAATTGGATCCCGACAAGCTCGGCTTGCCGAATGTGTCCTGGGTTCCCGGGACCACCTTCACGGCCACGGGCGTGCTTGGCTACGAGTTCCGCGGATACGAGATGTGGCCGAGCGAACTCACGGTCCGGTCCGCGGCCATGCCACTACCGCGCGCGGTGCGCGCGAAGGAACCGGGCGAGATCACGGTGGCGTCCCAGAACCTGTTGAACCTGCGGGAGAACGCCGGTTCGGCCAAGCTGGGCAAGTTGTCGCGCCTGATCCGCGAGGTGCTCGGTTCGCCCGACATCGTTGCCGTGCAGGAGGTGTACGGGCGGACCGCGCTCCGGAATCTGGCCGCGCGCATCCGGAGCGACGACCCGAATGTGCTCTACACGGCGCACATCGAGGCGTCGGGCAACTCCCAATCTGTGGGCTTCCTGGTGCGCTCCGGAGTGACGGTCGGCCGGGTAACCGAACATGGCCGAAGCGAGACGTTCATGGACCCACGGGACGGAAGTTCCGACCGGCTTCACGACCGGCCGCCGCTCGTGCTCGAGGCGACGGTCGGCGGTCTGGCCTTCTCGGTGGTGGCCGTCCACAACCGCTCGTTGATCGATGTCGACGACGCTGGCCGGGGGGAGTGGGTCCGCACCAAGCGTTTGGAGCAGGCCCAGTCCGTGGCGCGGCTCGTCGAGTCTCTTCAGCACGCGAACGCGATCGTCGTGGGCGACTTCAACGCCTTCCAGTTCACGGACGGCTACGTTGACGTCGTGGGCCAGATCAGGGGGCGGGTCACGCCGGGCGAGAACCTGATGTCCGGTCCCGACCTCGTCACCAGGGACCTTTGCAACCTGGTCGACCGGGTGCCGGACTCCGAGAAGTACTCGTTCGTCTTTGACGGTAACGCGCAAGCCCTGGACCACGCGCTGGTGAACCAGTCGTTGGAACGGCATGTGGTGGGCGTCGAGTACGCCCGCGGCAACGCGGACGCCGCGAGGAACCACGAGGACGATGCAACGAGCGTGCTCTTCGCAGCGGACCACGACGGCCTGGTCGTGTACCTGACGCCGAACGCCAAGCCGTCGGTGAATCCGTCGCCGTGCGAGGCCGCGGCGCCAGACCCGGACCCCGACCCCGACCCGGATCCCGACCCAGAGCCGCCGCCGGGCCTGGCCGCGTGCAGCGACGAAGACGTCCTGTGCATCGGAGACTTCGACGTCCAGGTCGACTGGCGCACACCCGACGGCAGGACCGGCCGCGGCGTTGCCCACAAGTTGACCGCCGAGAGCGGAGACTTCTGGTTCTTCGAGCCGGCGAACATCGAGATGGTCGTCAAGGTGCTCGACGGCTGTGCGAACAACGGTCACTTCTGGGTCTTCGCGGCCGGCCTGACGGACATGGAAGTGACGACGACGGTTCACGATCGGAGGAACGGACTCCGGAAGACGTGGGTGAATCCCCTGGGTCGGCTGTTCGAGCCGATCAGTGACACCGAGGCGTTCGACACCTGCGATCCGGAATCGCGTACGGAGAGTCAAGGCTGGTCCGTGCCTGGCGCTGGACGGCGGGACTTCGCGGAAATCGCGCGCCCGACCCAGCTTGTCACCGCCGATCGGGCCGTTGCGACTGCCGGCACTTGCGTCGATAGCGAGACGTCGCTCTGTCTCCAGGACGCACGCTTCGAAGTCCAGGCGAACTGGCGGATCGGCAAGCAGGGAGGCGCAGGCGCCGTTCTCCCCCGGACCCCGGACACGGGCATGTTCTGGTTCTTCAGCCCCGGCAACATCGAACTGGTGGTCAAGGTCCTCGACGGTTGTGGAATCAATCAGCATCGGTGGGTGCTGATGGGCGGTCTGACCGATGTCGGCGTCGGGATCACGGTCACGGACAGCGAGTCCGGCGCGGAGAAGACCTACCGGCATCCCGAGGGTTCGCCCTTCGCGACGAGGTTCGATCTCGAGGCCTTTCCGTGCAGCGCCGTCCGCTGAGTCGGACGACCGGCCGCTACTCGGGCGTGTACCAGATCGGCGACGTGTAGGCGCGCTGCTGCGTGATCCTGGGGATCTCCTCCGGCAGATCCTCGACGCCGAAGTACTTCGCGTCGTAGCCCGAAGCCGAGGTTTCCAGTTGAGCGGCGACGGCCAGGCGCCGACCATGGGCTCCAGCATGCGGGTCGGCGAGGGGAACGGGAGTAGGTCGCGGTCAGGGCTTCGCCCTCGAAGTTCTCCAGCCCGAACATCTCGCCGTTGCTCGTGTTGCCGTTGTGCGGGATCGCCAGCACCTGGCCGCCGGTGGTCTGCTCGTAGCGCGCCAGGAAGCGCCACAGGTCCTCCGGGTTCCGGCTGTCGAAGGCGCTGAAGGGGACGATCGTCCCGGTCTTCGAGGGGTCGTCGCGGAAGACGACGACCCGCTGGCAGACCGTCTGCCGGTAGGGCGCGCTGACAGCGCGGCCGGTGGCGCTGACCTGGCTGTTGAAGGCCCGTCGCTCGGTGTCGGTACCCAGGCGGTTGCGCACTTCGAGCCAGGCTTCCCGGAGCTGCCGGCCGATCTCCTCGGCTAGCAGGGCCGGGTCCCCGGACTGGACGCTGAAGCTGACGCCCAGATTCTCGGCGTGATCGGCGATGACCAGGAAGTCGAGCGGCCGGCGCAGGCGGACCGGCATGCCGGTCCTCCCTTCGACCACGTCGCCGCGCGCGAACCGGTAGGCGATGCTCGGGTCCGCGTCGTTCGTTCCGACCATGTTCGCGTCGCCCGAGGAGAAGCTGGTGTGGACGTGGGTGTCGCCCCAGAACACGTGCGTGGGGTGGTCCACGGCGGCCGCGGGGGAGTAGGTGCCGGCGTTCTGGGCGGCAGCATAGCCGCCGGTCGCTATCATCGCGCGGCTCTACTAGGGGAGGTGGGAACGTGTTGAAGGCGGTTCAGTTGGGCGAGAAGTGCGGACTTCGGGTGTCGGAGCTGTGCCTGGGAACGATGAACTTCGGCGAGCCGGGCAGGGGTCACCAGGGCGACTGGACGCTCGACATCGACGCCTCGCGGCCGATCTTCCAGGCCGCCATCGAGCGCGGGCTCTTCTACTTCGACTGCGCGGACATCTACGGCATCGGCGCCTGCGAGCGGGTGGTCGGAGCGCTCCTGCGCGAGCTGCTGCCGCGGGATGAGTACGTGATCGCGACCAAGGTCTCCATGCCGATGGGGAGGTCGCCGAACCAGGGTGGGTTGTCCCGCAAACACATCATGGAAGGCGTCGACGGTTGTTTGCAGCGGCTGGGCCTCGACTACATCGACCAGTTGATCATCCATCGCCATCCGCACGGCATTCCGGGCCAGGTCCGGGCGCCGATCGAGGAGACGCTGGAGGCCCTGCACGACGTGGTGAAGGCCGGCAAGGCCCTCTACCTGGGCGCGTCATCCATGTTCGCGTGGCAGTTCACCGAGCTCCAGATGACGGCGCGGCAGAACGGCTGGACCGAGTTCGTGTCGATGCAGAACCACTACAACCTCGTCTACCGCGAGGAAGAGCGGGAGATGAACCCGTACTGCGCCCGGACCGGCGTGGCGCTGACTCCGTGGTCGCCGCTGGCGCGCGGGATCCTGACCGGCTCGTACCGGGGCAGCTTCGACGAGGGCGGCACGGAGCGCTCGAAGGGCGGCGACCGGGTGCGCACCGAGATGCTCTACGGCGGCGCCGCCACCTTCGACATCGCCGATCGGGTGGTCGAAGTGGCCGGGAAGTACGGCCGCACGCCGGCGCAGATCTCGCTCGCCTGGCTTGTGAACAAGCCCGAGGTCACGTCGCCCGTCGTCGGCGTATCGAAGATCTCCCAGATCGAGCAGCTCGTCGAGGCGACGGCGATCGAACTCGAGGCGGAGGATGTCGCCTACCTGGAGGAGCTGTACCAGCCGGTCGAGAACCTGCTGTCCCTCGGCCATTCCTGAGGGTTCCTGGCCTGCCGTCGAGTGCTCAGCCGCTATCATCGGCGGCGACCTTGAAGCATCGCGTTCATCCGGGAAGCGGCGCGGCGGCTGCGGTCGCCTTGTGCATTGCCCTGCCCGTAGTCGCCTTCGGCCCGCCGGTCGAACCGTCCGGCCACGCCTGGGTCGGCGACCTGGCGCCGCTGGCCGAGTCGGACTTCGGCTACGAGCAGGCCGCGCACCTGCTGGAACGGGCCGGTTTCGGCGGCACGCCGGCGGAGATCGAGGAACTCGCCGCGCTCGGGCTGGAGGCCGCGGTTTCCCGGCTCGTGGACTACGAGGCGATCGACGACTCGGCGCTTGCGCCGTTCGACGAGTCCGGCATCTGGGATCCGGGAATGGACCCGTTCCCGCCCAGCCGGGCGGCGGCGGTTCGGCGGGCGCGGCGGCACGGACGGTCACTCGGCGTCGACGTCCTTCCGGATGGTTCGTCGCGGCCGATCCAGCCCGTCGTCGACAAGTTCTTCTACGGGCTGCGCAGCAACGTCCTGGAGACGCGGCGGCTGGCGCTGTGGTGGGCCGACCGGATGGTGGTCACGCCGCGGCCGCTGGAAGAGAAGATGACCCTCTTCTGGCACGACCACTTCGCGACCTCGGAAGTCAAGGTCCGCGACGCGCGGAAGATGCACCTGCAGAACCGGACCCTGCGCGCTCATGCCACGACGGACTTCAAGAGCCTGGTGCTCGCGGTCATGCGCGATCCGGCGATGCTGGTCTACCTCGACAACCGGGAGAACGTGAAGGACCACCCGAACGAGAACTTCGGCCGCGAGCTGCTCGAGCTGTTCACGATGGGCCAAAACAGCGGAGACACGCGCAACTACACCGAGCAGGACGTTAGGGAGGCGTCGCGAGCGTTCACCGGCTGGACGAACGACGTCCTCGACTACCGGTTCGACGCCGAACTCCACGACGACGGCCCGAAAACCTTCCTGGGGCGCGAGGGGAACCTGGGCGGCGAGGAGGTGCTCGACATCATCCTCGAGCAGCCGGCGACCGGCGAGTTCATCGCGGGCAAGGTGTACCGCTACCTGGTGCGGGAGGAGCTCGACGCGGCGCTCCAGGTCGAACTGGGCCGGCGCCTGCGCGAGTCGGGGTACGAACTGAAGGCGCTGCTGCGGACGATCCTCTCGTCGCGAGACTTCTACAGCCCGCCGTCGGTCGCCACCCAGATCAAGAGCCCGGTCGCGCTGTTCGTGTCGACCTACCGCAAGCTCGGTGTGCCGAGGGCGCCCACGGTACCGGACATGAACAGCCTCGCGGGTCGCCTGGGCCAGCAACTGCTCTATCCGCCGAACGTGGCCGGCTGGGCGGGCGGACGGACCTGGATCACGCCGGCGACGTTGCTCGAGCGCGGCAACGCGATGCGCTCGGTCCTCTTTCCGCCGGCGCTCGAGGAGTTCGGCCATCCGGACCGGCGGATGCCCGGGATCTACCGCCAGGTCGGCGAACGGCTGGCGCGGGGGATGACGATCACGGCGGCGACCAAGCAGGGCGACGCCGCGTCCAACACGCTTGCCGACGCGGACGAGGAGTACAACACCCGCTACGGCGGCTATCGCGGCTACGTGGTGGCCTACGAGCGAGTCAAGCTCGTGCCGCGCCACGTCCTCGACGTCGACGTACGGACCATGGTGCTGGAGGCCGGCGCCACCGACGCTAACGGGGCGGTCGACCACCTCCTGCACCGGTTCCTGCGCGTTCCGCTGACGGGCCGAGGGCGCGCGGCCCTGGTTCGGCACCTCGAGCGCGAGCTGGAGTCGACCGGCCTGGAGGAGCAAGACCCCGGCGCACACGAGAAAGTCGAGGAGGCGCTACGCTCGACGCTCTACCTCGTCTTCAGTTCGCCCGAGTATCAGTTGGGCTGAGGAGTTCCTGATGGCTGAACGACTTCCCTGCGGCTGTTCGCGGCGCGACTTCCTCCACCGTGGCCTCCTTGGACTCGGCGTCGCCGCCGGTCTGCCGGCGGTTCTCGGCCGTACGTCCGCGGCGCTCGCGCTGGAGGAACTGCGGTCCGGGATCTCGGACGCGTCGGGACGCATCCTGGTCGTGGTGGAGCTCTCCGGCGGCAACGACGGGCTGAACACGGTCATCCCGTTCCGGAACGACGAGTACTACCGGGTACGCCCGAACCTGGGCATTCGCCCCAAGCGAGCGATCGCACTCACCGAGGAGGCGGGATTCCATCCCTCGCTCGTCGGCATGGAGGGCCTGTACAAGGACGGGAACCTGGCGGTCGTCGAGGGCTGCGGCTACCCGAACCCGAGCCTGTCCCACTTCTCGTCGATGGGCTTCTGGCACACGGGCGTGCCGAACGGCGGCGAGGCGCTCGGCTGGCTGGGCCGTCTCGCCGACGATCACGGCCCTGACGGCACGCCGAACTACATCGTCAACGTGGCCAGTTCGCAGTCGCTGGCGGTGCGCGCGGCCCGGCACTCGCCCCTGGTGTTCGACGACCCGGGCCGCCTCCGGCGCCAGGGCACGCCGGGCGAGAAACAGGCGCTCGGCCACTTCGGTATGGACGAGGCGAGCGGCAACGACGCCCTCGACTTCCTGCGCGGCACGGCCGCCAACGCGGCGTCGAGCGCGGCGCTCGTGCGCGACGCCTGGTCGGGCTACCGCACGCCGGTCGACTACGGCATCGGCGGCCTCGGCGCCGACCTGCGCAAGGTCGCGGCCCTGATCGAGGCCGAGCTGCCCACCCGCATCTACTACGTGAGCTTCCGGGGCAACTCGTTCGACACCCACGTCCACCAGGCCGACACCCACGCCCGCCTGCTGATGTACATGTCCGACGCGGTCGCGGGCTTCCTGCGCGACGTCGACCGGATCGGCCGGGCCGACGACGTGGCGGTCCTCATGTTCACCGAGTTCGGGCGCCGGGTGGAGGAGAACGCGAGCCTCGGCACCGATCACGGCACCGCGGGCCCGATGTTCGTCGCCGGCAAGGGCGTCGCCGGCGGCTTCTACGGCGACACGCCTGATCTCAGCGACCTCGACGACGGCAACCTGAAGATGACGACCGACTTCCGGCGGGTCTACGCGTCGATGATCGAGGGCTGGATGGGGATGGACGACGCCTCCGCCGTCCTCAAGGGCGAGTTCCCGGCGCTGCCGGTGTTCGGACCGACGTAGGGCTTACCGAATCTCGACGTAGCGGGCCAGTCGCTCGACTTCGTCGTCGTCGACGTACTTGCCGATCTCGCGGCGGAACTGGGACATCGCCTCGTACGGGCGGTACTCCTCGAACTCGTGCCGCATGCGGCGGCCGACGCCGGGGATGCTCAGGATGTCCTCGCCGGAGGCGGTGTTCAGGTCGATGCGGACGTAGACGTACTGGGCGAGTCGCTCCACTTCGTCGTCGTCGACGTACTTGCCGATCTCCCGGTGGAACTGGGCCAGCGCGGTGTAGGGGCGGTACTCCTCGAACTCGTGGGTCATCCGCCGGCCGACGCCGGGGATGAGCCCGATTTCCTCGGAGGTCGCGTCGTTCAGGTCGATGGGGACCCAGAGAGCGCCGTAGATGGCGTCGTACTGATCTTCGGCGACATGAGCTGAAACGATTGCATGCAGATCCGAGGCGCGCAGAAACGGCCGACCGTCCAGGATGGCGGCCACTGCGTCCGCGTCGAGCCCGTCGACTGCCGCCAGTTCATCCTCGCTGGCAAGGTTGGGGTTGAGGAGGCCGTTGTTGGCGCCGACCTGGGCTGCGGCCGGGATGGTGAGGAGGAACAGGACTGTAGTGGTCCACATTAGTGTGTGTCGATTCATCGAGGATCCTCAGTTCCAGGTGGCAGGTGTCGGGCCGGCGGGGACCGTGGGTCAGTCGTTCGACGACGAAACAGCGGTGCCGCCGCCGGCGGCCGGGTGCTGGAGGGCGATGAGTATACCGAGCAACCCGAGCAGGATCATCGTCCCCGGCGCCAGTGTCGGCATGGCGCCGCCAAGGCTCTCCGTGACGAGCTCGAGCCCGCGGGAGTTCGGGTGGAGCTCCTGCTCGAACTCGACGTTGGACTGGAAGTGGAAGTAGACGCCCAGCAGTCCAGCGGGCACGTACGCCGCCAGCAGGATCTGGAAGATCCGGACCGCAATGCGGGACGGACGCACCGCGAGCCACACCCCCGCGGCCGTACCGGCGACGATGAGCACCAGCGGGATCCACTGCCTCCAGTCCTCGTAGTGGTCCAGCAGATACAGCTCCGCCAGCAGACCGACCGCCCCGAAGAGCAGGACGTACAGCAGGTACCGCCGCCAGGCCTCGATCACGGCACCTGGGAGCTCTGTTCGTCGGCGAGCATGTTGCGGCGGTGGAGCACGTAGGCCTTGATCAGGGCGACGTCGTCACGGTCGAGGACGGGGGCGAAGCTGGGCATGCCGAGGTCGACGAGGGCGCCTTCGAGCAGGGCCGCTTCGTAGGAGTCGAAGACCCGCTGGGACGACTGGCGGAGGTCCGGCGTGACGCCGCCGGAGACGGCGCCGTAGCCGTGGCAGACGAGGCAGTACTGGTTGAACAGCCGGCGCCCGGCGTCGATGTCTTCGGTCGAGGCGCCGTGATCGACCCGGGTGACGCGGATCTCGCGGCGCTCCTGCCGCTCGATCGGCCGGCCGGTGGCGCCGAGGGCGTAGACGACGATCCGGCCCTCGGATTCGACCGCCTGCCGGGCCGAGCGGCTGCCGACGATGCCGAAGGCGCCGCCCCAGCCGGACATGACCGCGATGTACTGGGTGCCGCCGCTCTCGAAGGTGATCGGCGGCGCGATGACGCCGCTGCCGGTGTAGCTCTCCCAGAGCTTCTCGCCGTCGTCGGCGCGGTACGCGGTCAACTGGCCGAAGGGCGTGCCCTGGAAGACGAGGTTGCCGGCGGTGGCCAGCACGCCGCCGGACCACGGCATCGTGTACTGGGCCCGCCAGATTTCGCGCTGCGCGACCGGATCCCAGGCCAGTAGATGGCCCGAGAGCAGGGCCGGCGGCGCGTCCTCGGCCAGCATCTGGCCCGAGAGGCCGGTGGCGTCGACGATCGCCTGCGGAATGTCCTCGGGAGACGCCGCGCGCACTCCCAGGTTCCACTGCCCCGGGGTGTACTCGTAGTTGGGATCCGGGACGTAGAAGTTCCCCATCTCCATCGCCGGGATGTAGACGAGGCCGGTCATTGGGCTGAAGGCCATCGGGTGCCAGTTGTGGCCGCCGAGCGGCCCCGGCATTACGTTGACGGTCTGGTCGGTGTAGCGCGCTCCCGCGAGCTCGACCGGCCGGCCGCTGGCCAGATCGACGTGGCTGGCCCAGGTCACGGTGACGAACTCCTCGGCCGAGATCAGCTCGCCGGTGCGGCGGTCGAGGACGTAGAAGAAGCCGTTCTTCGGCGCCTGCATCAGGACCTGGCGCACCCGGCGGCCGATCGGCAGCTCGGCGAGCATGATCGGCTGGGTGGCGGTGTAGTCCCAGGTGTCGCCGGGCGTCGTCTGGTAGTGCCAGACGTACTCGCCGGTATCGGGGCGGAGCGCGACGATGGACGACAGGAACAGGTTGTCGCCGCCGCCGGGGCTGCGCAGGTTGCGGTCCCAGGGCGCGCCGTTGCCGACGCCGATGTAGAGCAGGTCGAGTTCCGGGTCGTAGACGATGGAATCCCACACCGTGCCTCCGCCGCCTCCGGTCCACCACTCGCCGGTCCAGGTCTCGGCGGCCATCCGCATCGCCTCGTTCTCGAAGCCGTCGGCCGGGTTGCCCGGCACGGTGTAGAAGCGCCAGGCGCGCTCGCCGGTCTCCGCGTCGTAGGCGTCGACGTAGCCGCGCACGCCGTACTCGGCGCCGCTGTTGCCGATGATCACCTTGCCCTTGGCGATCCGGGGCGCGCCGGTGATCGTGTACATCGAGTCCTCGGGCACGGTCATCGTCGACCAGGCGAGTTCTCCGGTCTCGGCGTCGATGGCGATCAGACGGCCGTCGAGCGTGGCGGAGATCACCTTGCCGCGGTACAGGGCGGCGCCGCGGTTGACCGCGTCGCAGCAGGTCTTCATCGCGATGGAGCGCGGCACCTCCGGGTCGTACGTCCACAGCGGTTCGCCGGTCACCGCGTCGAGGGCGTAGATGACGTTCCAGGCGCCGGTCGCGTACATCACGCCGTCGACGATCAGCGGAGTGGCCTCGAGGCCGCGCTTCGTGTTCGTCTCCTGGACCCAGGCGATGCCGAGCTGGTCGACGTTGCCGTCGTTGATCTGGTCCAGGACGCTGTAGCGCTGCTCCTTGTAGGTGCCGCCGTAGGTCAGCCAGTCGCCGGTGCGGCCGGCGGCGCCGATCAGGGCGGCATCGTCGACTGCGTAGGCGGCCTCCGCCCGGCGGGGTGGGGGTTGGGCGGCCGCGGCACTGGCCAGGAGCAATGCAACGAGCGCGGCGATCGGAGTGTGGATCTTCATGACGTCGGTTCCTTCAGGGCGGCAGGCAGGGCGAGCGCGACGAGTTCGGGGGGCGTGCCGCCGCCGCCGATGCCGAAGCGGCCGCCGCCGGTGGCGACGGCCAGGTACTGCCGACCTTCGTGTTCGTAGGTGATGAGGTTCGAGTTCGGGGTGTCCGGTAGCTCGATTCCGCCGAGGTACTCGCCGGTCTTCTTGTCGTAGACGCTGATCTCCGGTGGCACGTCGGGTTCGTCGGACTCGGGATCGCCGGAGTGTTCCCGGGAGGCCGTGACGAAGAGCAGGGTGGGCGTGACGAGGGGCGCCGCAGTGTGGTTGGCCTGGCCGAGCCGGCCGAGTTCCAGATGGGCGATAGCGGGGTGGTTCACCGGGCCCCGGCCGTGGGGGACCATCCACAGGTGGTCGCCAGTGGAGAGGTCGATGGCGGTGATCCGGCCGTACGGCGGCTTGACCAGGGGCAGCCCGCGGGGCCCTTCGACCGTCGCGTACCAACGATCCGGCACGAAGTTCAGGTCGGAGCGGTTCGGATCCGGCCTGGTCAGGGAGACGCTGGCCGCACGGGTATGCGAGACGACGTAGAGGATCCCGGATTCGGGATCGACCGCGGCGCCGGTCCAGTTCGCACCGCCGCCGTCGGCCGGCAACTGGATCGTCGGCTTGCCCGACTCCTCGAAGCGCGGCGGCGTGTAGAGCGGCACCAGGTCGTAGTCGGCCGCGATCTCGATCGCCTCGGCGCGGAGCTCGGGCGTCCAGTCGATCAGGTCGTCCTCGGTGATGCCCTGGCGGTCGAAGGGCGCCGGCCTGGTGGGGAAGGGCTGGGTCGGCGCGGCACGCTCGCCCGGCACGTCGCTCGGCGTCACCTCTCTTTCCTCGATCTCCCACAGCGGCTTGCCGGTCACCCGGTCGAACACGAAGGCGAAGGCCTGCTTCGTGACCTGGACCACGCCGCGCACGCGCTCGCCCTCCACCGTCGCCTCGAACAGGTTGGGCGCGGTCGGGGGGTCGTAGTCCCAGAGGCCGTGGTGGACGAACTGGTAGTGCCACTGGCGCTGGCCCGTCTCGCAGTCGACCGCGACGATGCTCTCGGCGTAGAGATTGTCACCGAGCCGGTGGCCGCCGTAGAGATCGTTCGTCGGCGTGCCGACCGGCAGGTAGGCGGTTCCCGCCTCCTCGTCGACCGTGATCATGGACCAGACGTTCGTGTTACCGCTGTAGCGCCACGACTCGTCCTCCCAGGTTTCGACGCCGAGTTCGTCGTTCTGCGGGATGGTGTGGAAGACCCAGGCGAGTTCGCCGGTCGGGATGTCATACGCGCGGACGAAGCCGGGCGGCGCTTCCTTGTGAGTAGCGAAGTCCGCCACGATCGAGCCCACGATCACGGTGTTGCCGCAGACTGCCGGCGGCGAACTGTGCGTCGTCAGGCGCTCCATCACCTCGCGACCCAGGTGCGGCGTCATCTCGACCGCGCCGCTGTCGCCGAACCCGGGATCGGGTGCACCGGTCCGGGCGTCGAGGGACACGAGGCGGCGGTCGTGGGTGGGAATCAGGATCCGTTCGCGCTCGCCGTCTGTCCACCAGGCGACTCCGCGGTGATGGAAGCCGAGGTTCGCCGGCCGGCCGGCGCGCCAGCTTTCCGGATCGTAGGACCAGAGCGTCCGGCCGCTCCCGGCGTCGATCGCGGCGACCTGGCTGAGCGAAGTAGAGACGAAGACCCGGCCGCCGACCTCGAGTGGAATCGCCTTGAACTGGCCGCGTCGCACGCTGCTCGGGACTTCGGTGTCCGCGGCGATCGAGCGCCAGCGCCAGACGACCTCGACATCCTGGAAGTTGGAGCGGTCGATCTCGTCGAGCGTCGAGTACTTGCTGTTGCCAGGATCCCCGCCGAAAGCCGGCCAGTCGCCGGTGGTGCCCGCCTGGGCTGTGACGGGCGGGCCGGCGAACGCGCAGGCGGAGGCCACCAGGGCGACGAACTTCATGATCCGGATTCCTCTCGGGGCAGCGCCAGGGCGACGAGTACCGGCAGCGTGCCGCCGCCGCCGTAGTACCGGCCGCCGCCGGTGGCGACGGCGAGGTACTGCCGGCCGCCGTGTTCGTAGCTGATCAGGTTCGAGTGCGGCGTGTCCGGCAGTTCGATGCCGCCCAGGTACTCGCCCGTTTCCTTGTCGTAGACGCTGATCTCCGGCGGTATGTCGGGCTCGTCCGCTTCCGGGTCGCCGGAGTGTTCTCCGGACGCGGTGACGAAAAGCAGCGTCGCCGTGACCAGGGCCCCGGGCTGGTGGTTGACCTTGCCCAGCCGGCCGAGTTCGAGGTGGGCGATCGCCGGATGGTTCACGGGCCCTGTTCCGTGCGGGACCATCCACAGGTGTTCGCCGGTGTTCAGGTCGATCGCCGTGATCCGTCCGTACGGCGGCTTGACCAGGGGCAGGCCCCGCGGCCCGTCGACACTCTCGTACCAGCGGTCGGGAACGAAGTTCAGGTTGGAGCGGTTCGGGTCGGGCCTGGTCAGGGAGACGGTGACCGGCAGGGTGTAGGAAGGGACGTAGAGCACGCCGCTCTCCGGGTCGAGCGCGGCTCCGGTCCAGTTCGTTCCGCCTCCCTCGGAGGGCAACTGGAGCGTCGGTTTGCCCTCGCCCTTGACCCGCGGCGGCGTGCACAGCGGCACGAGGTCGTAGTCGCTGACGATATCGAGCGCCTCGGCGCGGAGTTCCGGCGTCAGGTCGATCAGGTCGTCCTCGGTGATGCCCTGCCGGTCGTAGGGCGCCGGTTTCGTGGGGAAGGGCTGAGTGGGCGCCGCGCGCTCGCCGGGCACGTCGCTCGGCGGCACCTCCCGTTCCTCGATCTCCCACACGGGCTCGCCGGTCGTCCGGTCGAAGACGAAGGCAAAGGCCTGCTTCGTCACCTGGACCACGCCCTTGATCGCCCGGCCATCGACCGTCGCCTCGAACAGGTTCGGGGCAGTGGACGGATCGAAGTCCCAGAGGCCGTGGTGGACGAACTGGTAGTGCCACCGGCGTTCACCGGTTTGGCAGTCGACCGCCACGATGCTCTCCGAGTACAGATTGTCGCCGAGCCGATGGCCGCCGTACAGGTCGTTCGTCGCCGTGCTGACCGGCAGATAGGCGGTACCGGTTTCTTCGTCGACGGCGATCGTCGACCAGACGTTCGTGTTGCCGCTGTAGCGCCAGGACTCGGTCTCCCAGGTTTCCGTGCCGAACTCGTCGCCCTGCGGAATCGTGTGGAAGACCCAGGCGAGGTCGCCGGTCGGGATGTCGTAGGCGCGGACGAAGCCGGGCGGCGACTCCTTGTGCATGACGCCGTCGGCCACGATCGAACCGACGATCGCCGTGTTGCCACAGACCGCTGGCGGCGAGCTGTGGGTCGTCTGGCTCTCCATCACCTTCCGGCCGAGATGGGGCGTCATCTCGACCGCGCCGCGGTCGCCGAAGTCGGGATCGGGCTCTCCGGTTCCGGCGTCGAGCGAGACCAGCCGGCGGTGATGGGTTGGAAGGAGGATCCGCTCCCGCTCTCCGTCCGTCCAGTAGGCGACTCCCCGGTGCTGGAATCCCTCGTTCGCCGGACGCTGCTCGGCACGTCGGTGTCGGCGGCGATCGAGCGCCAGCGCCAGGCGACCGCGACGTCCTGGAAGTTGTCGCGGTCGATCTGGTCGAGGGTGGAGTACTTCGTGTTGCCGGGATCGCCGCCGGAGGCCGGCCAGTCACCGGAGGCTCCGGTCTGAGCCGTGAGCGGTGGGCTCGCGAGCGAGGCGGCGAGCGCTGCCACAGCCACGGCGAGGCGGTATCGGGTACTCAGGACAGCAGCCCGATCAGGCGGGCGTAGACCGAAACGCTGGTCCAGATGCCGATCGAGAGGAAGCCGACCACCTTCGGCCAGTGTCCGAGCGTTCCTTCTTTCGCGAAGGCGACCCGGCGGCGGATCGTGAAGTTGAAGAGCAGCCCGATGACGATGATCTGCATCTTCCACCAGAAGAAGGGGCTGTAGTACTGCTTGAGCGCCGTCGACAGGACCTGGGGCGCGCCGGTCACGAACAGGGCGACGAAGCTCCAGATCATCCACCGGTCCAGCTCGCGGGCGAGCTGGTTGAGAGGCGTCTTGATCAGGCCGCGACCGAGCAGGCGCATGTCGACGACCAGGACGGCCCCGGCGAAGCCGACCAGCGCCACCAGGTGAGCGCACTGGATGATCGGCGACGCCCAGGTCTCCTCCAGCATCCAGGCGCTGAAGGGCAGGCCCTGCATCCACTCGAAGAAGGACTGCAACATGTGGACGTTTCCTCCGCGGCCTCTTCAGGCGCCGATGTTCAGGTTGTTCCACCAGCCGGGCATCAGGCCGCTGTAGGCCATCATCCGTCCTGTAACGACGACGGCCGCCCACAACACCAGGGACACGACGCCGGCGAGCCGCGCGTTCAACGGGATCTCCCGGCCCTGGTCCCACGCCTGGACCGACTTGTAGGTCGCGTAGTGGAACCAGAACATGTTGATGCCGGCGACCAGCATCAGCGCCATCTTGGCCCAGAAGTAGAAGTTGCCGTAGTAGCGCATCGGCTGGCTATAGAGCAGTAATGCCCCGGTGATCAGGTTGACGCCGTAGCCGGTCAGCGCCCACGGGAAGAGGCGGGTCGGGATGTTCGACACCGGCACCTTCCTGAGCGTCAGCCCGATCAGACGCATGTCCCAGAAGGCGATCAGACCGGCGAACAGGCACATGCTGACGACGTGGATCGTCAGCATGGTCGGGTACGCGTTCAGCGACTCCCGCAGCGCGATGCTGCTGGGCAGCGCATCGACCCACTCGAAGAGGCTACGCATGAGATTCGAGTGTCTGTCCGGCAGCCGGCGCGATGGAGGCTGTCCGGCGCCGGGTCACGTTACCGGCGGCAGCGGTCCTGGTACTTGCGGTAGACCGCGTGACAGTCCTCGCAGGCGCCAGCGAGGTTGTTCGTCAGGTCGCTCACCTTCTCTTGATCCTCCTCGTGCGCCGCGGCGTAGATCTGCCTGGCGACCTCGGTCAACTGCCTGGCCCACTTCTGGTAGTCCTCGTTGGCGACCGGAGCGTCGCGTCCGTTCTCGCACTTGCGGTCGGCGTTCATGATCAGCGGCTCGACCTCGGCCAGCGCCAGCGCCGCCTGCTGCGGTACTTGCCAGCCGGTGTAAATGCCGGAGAAGAGGGCCGACGCGGAGCGGTCGTCCTCGCTGCCCGGCTCGGGCGGGGTACCGGGATCCGTCGTCTGGACGTCGAAGAGGAAGTTCGAGTTCGGGAACAGGATGGCGCGCATCAGTTCGGCCAGGTTGCCGACCGGCTCCTCGTGCTCGGAGGCTGTGGCGGGCGACACGGCGATCGCTGTGCAGGCCGCGAGGACAATGGCGGCCGTCAGAATCGCCGCCAGGTTCTTCGAACGCATATCCGGGATCTCCTTCACCTCAGGGGAATCGGTGGTGGTAGCTGCGGTGGTTTGAGCCGCGCGAGTGTAGCTCAGTCGTCCGAGTCCTCGTTCGCTGTGGCCTGGGCGAGTTCGGCCGTCGTCGTTGTCGCGATCAGCCACTGCATCTCGAGCCCCGCCGTGCGGTGGATCGAGAACTCGGCGACCCGCGGATCGCCGATGATGCGCAGGAACTCGGCCCGCGAGGGGTACTCCATCAGGGCGACCGTGTGGAAGTACTCGTCCGTATCGCCGATCACCATCGAGTCGACCCGGCCGGACCAGATCAGCCGGGCGCCCTGCGAGGTCACCCACTGGACCATCTGGGCGCCGTACTTCCCGTAGGCCTCTTCGCCCGTGAGGCCCTCGTCGGGGGCGTCGGCCTCCTTCTTGAACCGCAGCAGGTTGACCATGACGACCGGCCCCTCGGCCGGCCCCTCGAGGAGTTCCTGGATCTGTTCGGGTTCGGGTGCGATCTGGGCCATGGCGCCTCCAGCGGCCAGCGCGGCCACGGTGAAGGAGATGAACGTAGCGGCGAAAAGGGGTCGGATCATGACAGGTCTCCTCTCTGGTGGGACGTCAGGCGGGTGAGCGGACCGCCATGGGCTGAAACTTCATGTAGGTGAGGGAACGCCACAGCCACTCCAGCGGCCCGAAGCGGAACCGGGCGAGCCACCACGGCGACCACGCCAACTGCAGCGCCCAGATCGCGACGACGATGCCGAACTGGCCCAGGCGGCTCACCTGCTCGAACTGGCCAAGGCCATGGCCGTAGAAGATGAGCGTGCAGATGACGCTCTGGCTGATGTAGTTCGACAGCGCCATCCGGCCGGCCGCCTGGAGCCGGCGCTGCAGGCCGGGCAGCCAGCCGTGAAGAACGGCCAGCATGACGAGCGCGACGTAGCCGAGAAAGACGATCGTCGCTCCGACGAGGTTGAAGACCATCCCCTGGAACATGGAGTGCTCGAAGGCGAAGCCGTGCCGCGTGTTGAACACGACGCCGAGGATGACGATCGGCAGGCCCACGCCGAAGCTCCCGGCCAGGAGGCGCCGGTAGAACGTCGGCGAGCGGCGGGCGGAGAACACGCCGAGCTTGTAGAGGCCCATGCCCACGAGCATCAGGCCGCCGCTGCGCCAGAAGAACAGCACGAGGAAGACGAAAATCTCCGCGCCCAGGGCCGTGGCGCTCCGGTGCGGAAGCTGGGTGAGCCAGCTTCCGCGGTAGGTGGCGGTCTCGGCCTCGATGGCGGCCGCCGCCGGCGCCCAGTCGCCGGCGAACTGGGCTTGATCTTCCGCCGGAATGAAGGGTATCGACAGGCCGGTCAGCAGAAAGAACGCCGCCGGCACGGCGGTCATCGCGAAGCCGCCGATCAGCAGCTTCGTCGGGCTCAGGTTGCGCAGGCTGTAGAGCAGGAAGCCGCACAACGCGTAGGGCACCAGGATGTCGCCGTACCAGATCAGGTGAGCGTGAGCGAGGCCGATGAGCAGCAGCCAGAACTGCCGGCGATAGTGAACGCCTGTCGCCGAAGCGCCGCGGGCGGCGGCCCGCTCGGCCATCAGCGCCATTCCGGCGCCGAACAGGGCGGAGAAGATGGAGATGAACTTCATGTCGAAGAACACGTGCGCGCCGAGCCAGGCCCAGTAGCCGGCGCCGACCCCCCAGTCGTTGGCGGCCGGGTTCAGATACGCCGCCTCGATCATCGAGTAGCTCTGCACGTTCATCGCCAGGATGCCGAGCACGGCGAAGCCGCGCAGGACGTCGAGCGCCGCGATGCGCTCGCCGCTGCGGACGGGCGCCGCCCCGGGCGGGGCGGCGGGTTCGGCGAGTGAGTCGGCGGTCGTCACGGGGCCTGCTGCCGCGTCAGTCCGCGAGAAAGGCTCGCGCCACAGAGACGAACTCGTCGAGCTGGTCGTGATGGACCCAGTGACCGGCGCCTTCGAAGTTGCGCAGTTCGGCGTTCTGGAACGCCTCGATACGACCGTCTTCGACCGGATCGCTGGCCCAGCTCTCCGTGCCCCGCACCAGCAGCGTGGGGCAGGTGATCCTGCCCCAGATGCCGCGCAGTTCCTCTTCGTCGTAGCGATAGGGCGGGAAGGAGCGGACGTAGTTGTCGAACTTCCAGGTGTACGTGCCGTCCTCGTTGCGCGCCATGCCGTTGACCGTCAGGTGGCGGGCCTGCTCGGGGCTCAGGAAGCTGTTCACCTCCTGCATTCGTTCGGCCGCGGCGTCGAGCGACGGGTAGCGCCGCGGCTGCCGCCCCGCGAGCTTCTGCATGCTGCCCACCCAGCCTCGCATGCGCTCGTCGACCGCCGCGTTGACCCGGTCGGCAAGGATGCGGGGAGGCGGCCCCATGCCTTCGATCGCCACCAGCTTGTGGACGTTCCCGGGGTAGAAGCCGGTGTAGTGAAGGGCGATGTTCGCGCCCAGCGAGTGAGCGACGATCCGCACCGGGAAGCGGTCCAGTGCTTCCAGCAGCTGCGCGATGTCGAGGACGAAGTCGGTGATCGCGTACATGCCGCCGATCGCCCATTCGCTGTCGCCGTGACCGCGCAGGTCGGGGGCGACGATGTGGTAGTCGTGGCGGAGCGCGTTCGCCACCCAGTCCCAGTTGTGGGCGTGGTCGCGACCGCCGTGGATCAGCACCAGGGGCGGTTTGTCCTCGTTGCCCCAGTTCAGGTAGTGAAGCCGCAGTCGCTGCGAGATGTAGAACTGGGAGGACGGGCCGACGATGTCCCGGAAACGACTGTCGCTGAAAGCGGTGCTCACTGATCGGTGTCAGGTCTTGGCGGATTGATCATGATGTGCGCACCAGCGGTGCCAGGGAACATCAGCCAGGGCGCGCCGGGCACCGGGCGGGTCGTCAGACCGGTCGACTCGGGCGTTGCGTACGGCGTGTAGATCACCCACCGCAGATAGGTGTCGGTCACTTCGCCGCTCGCGGCGTCGTAGCCGCTGCCGTGGAGCACGTAGAGGGTGCGCGGTTCCCGCGGCATCGGCAGCTTGCCCTCGGCGATCTCCCGTTCGCGAATGTCGATTCGTTCCTGGCCTTCGATGCCCTGAGCCGTCAGTTCGCGGCCGCGGGCCATGAAGGGCTCCAGCGACTCGTGGTAGCAGGCGACGCTCCACTGTGCGTCGCCCGGCCGGGCGGCCAGGCAGACGAGGTCGTTGCTGCCGGCGCGGAGTTCCACCACCTTGCCGTCGGCCGTCCAGCCGAGCACCCGCGCGCCGTCCCGACGGTCTTCCGGCGCCGCCTGGATTGCGGCGGCGAGCTGAGCTTCGGCATCGCCGGGTTCCGCCGCCGGCGAGGCCGCGGCCAGACAACCCAGCGCGAGCGCGGCGATCGTTGCTTTCGATGTCCTCGTCCTGATGTGCACTTCGTTCCTCCTGTCTCCACCGCGACCTGCGCGCGGGCCGGGAGAGCGTATCGCGGGCGGGTTGGCGAGTCGGCTAACCTCCGGGCGTTTCACTTCGGGGGGAGCATCGCGATGATCGATCTGCACTACTGGCCGACGCCGAACGGCAAGAAGGTCACGATCCTGCTCGAGGAGTGTGGGTTGCCCTACCGCATCGTGCCTTGCCGGATCGGCTTCGGCGACCAGTTCAAGGAGGAGTTCCTCGCGATCTCGCCGAACAACCGGATGCCGGCGATGGTCGACCACGAACCGGCCGACGGCGGCGAACCGGTCGCACTCTTCGAATCAGGCGCGATCATGATGTACATCGCCGAGAAGGCCGGCCGGTTCTACCCCCAGGATCTCCGTGCGCGCCACGAAGTGAACCAGTGGCTCATCTGGCAGATGGCGAACCAGGGACCGAAGTCGGGCGAGTGTGGTCATTTCCGTCGTCTGCGCGACACGGAGGGCGACCAGAGCTACGCCGTGCGCCGCTTCACCGACGAAGTGAATCGCCTCTACGGCGTGATGAACAACCGCCTCTACGACCGGCGCTTTCTCATCGGCGACGAGTACACGATCGCCGACATGATCTGCTACCCGTGGACGGTCCGCTGGAAGGACCAGGACCAGGACATCGAGGAGTTTCCGTACTTCAAGCGCTGGTTCGAGGAAGTCGGCACCCGTCCGGCGGTCCAGCGCGGCATGGACGTCTCCAGCGGCGAAGCGATCGACTACGCGAACCTCTCCGACGAGGAACGCGAACGTCTCAAGAAACTGCTCTACAACCAGCGTGCCCGGCCGGCGCCGGAGGGCGGCCTGCTGTAGCGGCGAGGCTGCGTCGGACGCACCCGCCCACGACGGAGCCGGAGGGGTCAGCTCCCAGGTGACGCTCACGCTTGCGGAGATACGGGAGGTGTTGCGCTCGCTCCGCTTCACTCGCTCCGGTTGGGCGTCGCTTAGGAGCAGGTCGTCGGGAGTCGCTCGTTCAGAGGCACCTGGGAGCTGACCCCTCCGGCCCCGTCGCGGGCTGGAGGTTGAGCGATGCGCTCCAAACTGGGTGCGCCGGCGTCCTCGCCGGCCTCTGGAGGATCGCGCGAGGCGCTAGCCTCGCTGCTTAGCGCAGTTGCTGCGCAGCTCTTCGTAGGAACTGTGACCCGTGGCCGGCTCCACGATGCGTTTCCACTCTCTGTCCCATGTGTCCAGAACCTCCTGCGGCACTTCACGGGAACCTTCTCCCGACTTGCCCTTGCGGACCTTCGAAGTCGTGCCGGAGGCGGGGAGGCCGCAGGCGGCGTTGCGGGCGTTGCGGACGAGGTGATCGTCGAACTTCGAGCCGTGTTCGCGCATGAAGTCGATCGACGCCTGGCGGGTCGCGATCTCGATGTTGGGGTGTTTCGGGTCGAGGCCGAGGAAGGTGGCGACGCGGCCGGTGGCGGCGGGGAGGTCGGCGACGATGTCCTCGAAGCAGAGCCAGAGGGTGTCCGGGTCGAGGCGCTCCGGCCACCAGGACACGAGGTGCTCCCAGTAGCGGCCGCTACGGGTGCCGTGGAGGACGAAGTCGAGGGCGAAGTCGCGGATCGAGACGGTTCCAGGCTCGAAGACCCAACCGCTGAAGAAGTGGAAGAAGGAGACGAGTGAATCGACCGGGTCGCGTACGACGAAGATGTTGCGCCCGTTCTTCGGTGCCAGATCCCGGCTCAGGTGGGTCTTGAAGGCCCTGGGCTCGGCCCGCTGGGGTGCGTCGAGGTCGAGGCTGACGTCGTGGGCGACTTCGATCCAGGGGACGACTTCCGTGATCTCGTCGAAGTCCATGTCGCCGCCGGTGCGGAGTCCGTGGACGATCTGCTGCATCAGGGTCGTGCCGGCCTTGGGGTAGGTGGCGATGAGGATGTCGGTGGGCCGGAGGCTGAAGTCGAGACCTTGCTGTACCCCCTCCCGCGTCGCGAAACCCGCCATGCGGCGTTGGATTCCCTCGACCGTCGTGGCCCGGCGCGGCGTCGCGTCGTTTTCGGTCACCCGAGCACCTCCGCGGAGAGGTCGACGCCGACCGGGCAGTGGTCCGAGCCGGTCACGTGGGTCAGGATGAACGCCCGTTCGACAAAGCGCATCGCGGCCTCTGACGCGAGCACGAGGTCGATCCGCCAGCCGACGTTGCGCTCGCGCGCGTTGAAGGCCTGCTTCCACCAGCTGTAGCGCACGGTGTCGGGGTGCAGGGTCCGGAAGGTGTCGATCCAGCCGGCGTCGAGCCAACGCTGGACTTCGTCGCGTTCCTCGGGCAGGAAGCCGGAGTTCCTGACGTTGTCCTTCGGGCGCGCCAGGTCGATCGGTTGTGGCGCCGTGTTGAAGTCGCCCATGACCAGGACGCGATAGCCGGCCGCGCGCGCCTGGTCGAGCTGGTCGAACAGGGAGCGGTAGAAGTCGAGCTTGTACGGCACCCGGCTGTTGTCTCGCTTGCTGCCGCTGCCCTTCGGGAAGTAGACGTTCGCTACCAGCAGTTGACCGAACAGGGCGAGTTGCAGGCGGCCCTCGGCGTCGAAGCGGTGTTCCCCGAGCGAGGTGCGGACCCAGGCCGGCTTCAGGCGGGAGTAGAGGCCGACGCCGGAGTAGCCGGGACGCTCGGCGCTCGAGAACGCCGTGTGCCAGCGGCTCGGCCTGCGCAGCTCGGGCGCCAGTTGCTCGGCGCGGGCCTTCGTCTCCTGCAGGCCGACGACCTGCGCACGGCTCTCTCCCAGCCAGTCGAGGAAGCCCTTGCGCCCGGCGGCGCGCAGGCCGTTCACGTTCCAGGAGACGATGCGAAGGCGCTTCCGGGGGCTCAGGTGCGGCTCCGCTTCCCGGCGCCCAGGTCGTAGGACATGATCATCATGTCGCGGGTGCGCCCGGAGCGGTCGATGACCCAGTCGGTGAGCAGGGCTTCAGGCGAGAACCCGAGCCGCTCGAACACCCGCCGCGCGCCGATCTGCTCACGCGTCATCTGCGCGACCAGCTTGAGCAGGCCCAGCTCTCTGGCCGTCTCGAATACGCGCTCGGTCAGCACATGGCCGAGCCCGCAGCGGCGGTGGGCCTCGGCGATGATCACGCGGATCTCACCCAGGTGACTCATCCACTGCAGGCCGCGCAGGTTCAGGCTGCCGTAGCCCACGAGTTTGCCTCGATAGTGGGCCAGCGTGGTGAAGCGGCTGCCGGTGTCGGCGTCGTGGATCCATCCCTCCACCACGTCGGGATCGGTCAGGTCCGAGCGCAGGAACTGGAGGTCGATCTCGGGCAGCGCGCTGGCGAGCGAGACGATGTCGTCCCGATCGTCCGGGCGCAGTCGGCGCAGTTCGTAGGTGCGGTCGCCGCACTCGACCTGGTCGACGGATTCGGTTTTCACGGGCCGCTCGGTCAAACGCTGTAAAGCTAGCAGGTTCGCTGTCGGGTATCGTCGCGCCCGAATCGAATCAGGGAGGGCAGGAGATATGGCTCCGATACCGAAGGGCGGCACGGTCGCGGTCACGGGCAGCGCCGGCTTCGTCGGCGGCTGGACGGTCCGGCTGCTGCTGGACAAGGGCTACCGGGTGCGTGCATGCGTGCGCGACGCAGACGATCCCGAGAAGACGACCTTCCTGCGTGAGATGCCGGGGTACGCCTCGGGTCGGCTGACGATCCACTCGGCGAACCTGGACGAGGCGGGCTGCTTCGACGACATCTTCGCCGGTTGCCACGGCGTTGCCCACATCGCCCACGTCAGCGACTACAACGACTTCGACTACGTGAAGAACGTCTGCGACCACATCGCCCTGAGCATCGAGAAGTCGGGTTCGGTTACCCGCGTGGTCGTCACCTCGAGCATCGCCGCCGTCATCATGGAGGCCGACATCTACGAGTTCGTCCGGCGGCCCGTGCTGTACGAGGACCGCTATCCGGACGAGTCGAATCCGAAGCGAACGCCGGAGCGCGGCCACGGCTACTCGATGAGCAAGATCTACGCTCAGCAGGCGTTCAGCAAGGCGGCGGAGAAGAGCGGGCGCTGGGACGCGATCACCTGCTGCCCGGGCGACAACGTCGGTCCGATCCTGTCGGCGCACCAGAAGGAGAAGGGACCCTGGCAGCACAACATCGAACTGATGCTGCTGGGCGAGTGCAAGCAGACCCAGGCCTACCGGCCCTGGATGACGGTGGACGTGCGTGACGATGCCGAGTGCCACATCCGCCTGCTCGAGAGCATCAGCGTGAAGAACGGCGAACGCTTCATCGCCTGGTCGGCGGACGCGGTGCCGGTAGAGGAGATCAACGCCGGCATCGACCGCCTGCTGCCGGAGCTCCGCCATGACACGCCCGCGGTCACCGAAATCCATCCCGACCACATACAGAAGCGCGAGGAGGAACTGCGAGGCATCTGGGCCGGAGTCGAACTGCGCAACGACCGGATGCGGGCCGCGACGGGCGTCACGTTCCGCCCCTTCGACGAGTCCCTGCGCGACTGCGTGGAGTCCCTGCTGACCGTGGCCAAGGTGGAGCCGAAGCGGCGACCGGAGGCGGATGCGGCGGACGACTAGGACACCCGCCGGTCCGGGGGCCTGAGGGGAGGGGCCCATCGGCCGTGCGCGCTTTCTGGGGGGATGGGAGTTCTGCGCGCACTCCACTCCGCTCGCTCCGGTAGGTTCTTGGTTGATGAGTAGACGTAGCGCGTCGCTCGCTTCGAGTCCGCTGGGACCCTCCCCTCAGGCCCCCGGACCGGCTGGATGGCGTCGGGCGCGCGGGTCGATCGCGGTGCTGGTTCTCCTGGGGCTCGGGACGGGTGCGGCCGCTGAGGAACCGGAGAATCCCTACACCAGCGGGATCGACGTGCGGATGGGGCAACGGCAGTTCCAGTCGAAGTGCACGAGCTGCCATGGGGTGGACGCCACTGGGGGGGGAGGAGGCGGACGGGCCCGATCTGACGATGGGGAGTTTCCGGCATTCGACGACGGATGCGGGGCTCTTTCGGGTGATACGGGATGGCATTGAGGGCACATCGATGCGCGGCCTGCGGCGCGCAAAGGACCAGGAGATCTGGCAGTTGGTGACCTATCTGCGCACGCTCTCCGGAGCCGTCGACCCCGCGTCTCTGCCGGGTTCGATGGAGGCGGGCCGGGCGGTGTTCGAGCGGCTGGACTGCGGGCGTTGCCACATGGTGCGGGGTCAGGGAGGCCGGCTCGGGCCGGACCTGTCGCGGGTGGGCGAGCGCCGCGATCCGGACGAGCTGGCGGAGGACGTCACCACGCCGGATGCCGCGGTGTCGCCCCGTTGGTGGACGGTACGGATCACCCGCGCCGACGGCACGGTGGTCGAGGGGCTTCGGATGGGCGAGGACACGTTCAACCTGCGAATCATGGATGGCGAGGAGAGGCTGCGGTCTTTTGCGAGGGCCAGGATTCGCTCGGTCGAGCGGATCGAGAAGTCGACGATGCCTGCCGAAGTCCTAACGGACGTGGAGCGCGACGATCTGGTCGCCTATCTCGCCTCGTTGCGGGGGAGCGATTCGTGAGACCGCTCGGGTGGAGCGTCGCGGTGCTGCTCGTGCTCGTCGCGCAGGTGGCGCCGGCCCAGGACGCGCCGGGCGACGGTATGCCGTTGCTGTCGCCGGTGACCTGGGAACGTCTCCTCAACTCCGACGACGAGCCGCACAGCTGGCTCATGTACCACGGGGCCCTGCACGGACAGCGATTCAGCCGGCTCGACCAGATCAACCGGGAGAACGTGGGACGCCTGGAGTTGAAGTGGGCGCACCAGATCCGGCAGCTCGACCGGAACCAGACGACGCCTCTGGTGGTCGACGGCGTCATGTTCATCACGGAGTCGCCGAGCAACGTGACCGCTGTCGATGCCGCCACGGGGCGGGCCTACTGGCGCTACGAGCACCCGCTGCCGGACGGCATCCGGTTGTGCTGCGGGCGCAACAACCGCGGCGTGGCGATTCTCGGCGAGACGCTGTACATGAGCACGAACGACGCCCACCTGGTGGCGATCGACGCCCGTTCCGGTTCGCTGCTCTGGGAGACCGAACTGGCGGACCACACGAAGGGCTACAGCAAGACGGCGGCGCCGCTCGTGGTCGGCGACACCGTGGTCACGGGGATCGCCGGCGGAGAGTTCGGCATCCGCGGCTTCATCGACGGCTACGATACCGCGACCGGCGAACTCAGGTGGCGAACGTACACGGTGCCGGGCCCCGGGGAGCCGGGCAACGAGTCGTGGGCCGGAGACTCCTGGCGCACCGGCGGCGCGCCGACCTGGCTGACCGGTGTCTACGACCCGGAACTCGACCTCATCTACTGGGGGACCGGCAATCCGGCGCCGGACTGGAACGGCGACCTGCGGCTCGGCGACAACCTGTACTCCTCGTCGGTGCTGGCGCTCGACCGCGAGACCGGGAGGATCGTCTGGCACTTCCAGTTCACGCCCCACGACGCCTGGGACTGGGACGCGATCCAGGTGCCGGTGCTGGCCGACCTCGAGTTGAACGGCGAACTCCGCAAGACGATGCTGTGGGCCAATCGGAACGCCTTCTACTACCTGCTGGACCGGGAGAGCGGGCAGTTCCTGCTCGGTGAGCCGTTCGCGCTCCAGACCTGGGCCCATGGCCTCGACGAGAACGGCCGGCCGATCCTGCGGGAGAACGTGTATCCGACGACGGAGGGTACTCGCGTCGCGCCGATCGCCGGCGGCGCGACGAACTGGTGGTCGCCGGCCTTCAGCCCGCGCACCGGGTTCCTCTACGTCAACTCCTTCGACGCCGAGGGGATCTACTACCAGCGGGACGACGAGTACGAGGAAGGAAGCACCTTCCTGGGCGGCGGCCACCGGATGCCGCTTGCTGCGGACCACTACAAGAGCGCCATCCGGGCCATCGAGGCGACGACGGGTGAGATCCGGTGGGAGTTCCCGATCACGCCGCGGACGCGCAGCGGCGTCCTCGCTACCGCGGGCGGCCTGGTCTGGAGCGCCAGCGTCGACGGCTACTTCTTCGCGCTGGACGAGGAGACCGGCGAGCCGTTGTGGCGGATGTCCCTGGGCGCTGCGCCGCACGCCTCGCCGATGAGCTACGCCGTCGGCGGCGAGCAGCGGATTGTCGTCGCGATGGGCAACGTCGTCTTTGTGTTCGGGCTGACGGAGAAGTAGGCTCCGAGTCGGTCGGCGCCAACTGGGCGGAGGGTTGCGGGAGATGGTAGTTCCTTGGCGGCGCCTTGCGGCGTTTGTGCTGTTGCTCGCCTTGTTGCTGGCTGGTCCGTTGGGCGCTCAGCAGCCCGACGATGTCGAGCGCGATGCTGCCGAAGCGGGAAGCGAACCCGCGGCACACGTCGACGAGGAAATCGTCGTCACCGGCAGCCGGGCCCGGGAGCGTTCGGTGACGAAGTCGATGGTGCCCATCGACGTCATCGCCGCCGAGCACGTGACTCATCAGGGGGAGACGAACCTCGACCAGCTTCTGCGCACGGTGGTGCCGTCGCTGAACATCAGTTCGATCAGCGGCGACGCGGCGACCATCGTGCGGCCGACGAACCTCCGCGGCCTGGCGCCCGATCACACGCTGGTGCTGGTGAACGGCAAGCGGCGGCACCGCGGGGCCGTGATCCTGTGGTCGCGCATCGGTGTCTCCCACGGTGCTCAGGGACCGGACCTGTCCGCGATTCCGGCCATCGCGCTTCGTCAGGTCGAGGTCCTGAGGGACGGCGCTTCGGCGCAGTACGGCTCCGACGCGATCGCGGGGATCATGAACTTCCGGCTCAAGGAGGCACGGACCGGCGGTTCACTGGAGGTGCTGACCGGCCTGTACGATGCGGGCGACGGCGAATCCGTCACCGTTGCCGGCAACCTCGGCTTGCCCTGGGGCGAAAGCGGTTTCGCGAATCTGAGCCTTGAGGTCGGCGGCGCGAACCCGACGAATCGCGCAGTCCAGCGAGCGGACGCGGCGGCTCTGGTCGCCGTGGGGAACACCCATGTAGCCGATCCCGCCCAGAGGTGGGGCAAGGCCGAGGTCGACGACGACGTGAAGTTCTGGATCAACTTCGGCCGGCCCCTGGGTAGCAGCGGGACGGTGCGGTTCTACGGCTGGGCGAACCATGCGGACCGGAACGTGACGGCGAGGAATTTCTTCTTCCGCAACCCGAACACCCGGGACGCGGTCTATAGCGGCGACGGCGGTGCGACGCTGCTGATCGGCGACGTCCTGGACGCGGTCGACGGGACGCCGGACGGCTCGGCGGGATGCCCGGTTGTCGCGGTGACGGACGCGCTGCCGGATCAGGACGCGCTCGCCCGGGTGTTCGACGATCCGAACTGCTTCAGCTTCCAGGAGCTCTTTCCGGGGGGCTTCCAGCCGGTGTTCGGCGGCGACCGCGTGGATTCGTCGCTCGTCCTCGGGGTGCGCGGGTTCACCGCGTCCGGGACGGTATGGGACGTGAGCGTCAGCACCGGCCGGAACGAGATCGACTTCCTGCTGTTCGACAGCGTGAACGCGTCGCTCGGGCCGCTCAGCCCAACATCCTTCGAGCCCGGCCTGTACGGCCAGCAGGACGTGAGCGCGAACGTCGATCTGTTGCGTCAGCTTGGCGAACGGCTCTACCTCGCCGGCGGGCTGGAGTGGCGCGAGGAGCGGTTCGAGATCGGCCTCGGCGACCCCGCCTCCTGGCAGATTGGCCCCTACGCCCGGCAGGGATTCAGTTCCGGCTCGAACGGCTTCCCCGGGTTCAGCCCGGTCGCGGCGGGAGACTGGACCCGTTCCAACGCGGCGGTCTACGGCGACCTGGAGTACGGGCCGCCGGACGAGTCCTGGAGCCTGGGTCTGGCGGCGCGTTTCGAGAACTATGAGGACTTCGGCTCGACGCTCAACGGCAAGGTCGCGGGCCGCCGCCAGGTCTCCCAGGCGCTCGCCCTGCGCGCGAGCGCCTCGACGGGCTTCCGGGCGCCGACGCCAGGCCAGCAGAATGCGTTCAACGTCTCGACGCAGTGGGACGCGGAGCGGTTCGAACTGGTGAACAACGGCACGATCCCGCCGGCCTCCAGGGTCGCCGAACTGCGCGGAGGCAAGGCGCTCGACGCTGAGAAGTCGGTCAACCTGGCCGCCGGCGCGGTCTTCGAGCGCGGCCCGTTGACGATCACGGCGGACGTGTTCCGCGTCGACGTGAGCGATCGGTTGGGAGTGACCGGCCTGTTCGCGCTCCAGCCCTTCGAGGTCGAGCAACTGCTGGCTGAAGGCATCACGAACGCCGCCAACATCACGAACTTCCGTTTCTTCGCCAACGACTTCGAGACCCGCACGGAGGGTGTCGACCTGGTCGTTACCTGGCGGCCGCCGCAGGCCGGCGGACACACGACGCTCGATCTGGCGCTCAATGTGACCTCGACTGAGGTCGTGGACTTCAACCCGCTGACCCTGGACCAGCAGCGCATCCGCGAGCTGGAGGAGGCTCTGCCGGGAGTGCGCTGGAACGCGACGGTGCACCACGAACTGGGCCGTCACACGTCGACCCGGCGACCGGTCGAGCTGCTCGCCCGGCTCGGCTACTACGACGGCTGGTACGACCCGTTCATCGGCCTCGACTTCGGCGGCGTGTACCTGCTGGACGTCGAGGCCGGCGTCCCGCTGCGCGACGGAACCCGCCTGGCGATCGGCGCTCGCAACGCCCTGGGTGAAACCGGCGACGGAAACCCGACGCCGATGCTGCTGGGCAACCTGTACAGCACCCGCGCGCCGTTCGACGTCAGCGGCGGGTACTACTACGCCCGGTTGCAGTACCGCTGGGGCGGCGGCGAGTGAGTCTGTTCCGCACTCAGGCCTGAACCCGGGACCGCTGCATCGCCGGCGCGGCTTGGGGGATATGCACGCCGGCCTTCCGGGCCGCTTTTCGGCGCCCGCGAATGGCCCGTCGCCGTTCGCGGCCGCGCTCGACCAGGAGATAGAGCGAAGGCACGAAGATCAGCGTGATCAGCGTCGAGGCGAGCAGGCCGCCGACCACCACGCGGGCCAGCGGCGCCTGGAGTTCGGCGCCCTCGCCGATTCCGAGGGTCAGCGGCAGCAGGCCGAGGGCGGTGGTCAGCGTCGTCATCAGGATCGGTCGCAGGCGACGCCTGGAGCCGCGGATCAGGGCTTCGCGGAGGGTGCAGCCGACATCGCGGCGCATTCGGTTCACGTTGTCGACCAGAACGATCGCGTTGTTGACCACGATCCCGACCAGGACGACGAGGCCGAGGAACGAGTTCATGTTCAGGGTCGTGCCGGTGACCGCCAGTGTCAGCAGCACGCCGAGCAGCGAGAAGGGAACCGCGGTCATGATGACCAGGGGCTGGACCAGGGACTCGAACTGGACCGCCATCACCGTGTAGACGAGGAAGACGGCGAGAAGTACGCCGATCAGAAGCTCCACGAAGACCTGGCGCTGCTCTTCCAGCTCACCGCCCATCTCGATCGTGAAGCCATAGGGCGTCTCAACGCGCGCCAGGGCGGCCTCGACATCGCTCGCCACGTCGCTGAACCTTCGTCCGTCGATGCCGGCGAGGACCTGCATGTAGCGCTCCTGGTTCTCGCGGTTGATGGAGAGGGGCCCCTCGCCCGGATTGATGCTGGCGACCGAACCCAGGGGCACGATGTCGCCGCGCGGAGTGACGATCGGCAGTTGCGGCAACTGCTCGATGCGCAGCCGGTCGTCGGGCTGGAGCTGGACCCGGATGTCGAACTCGTCGCCCTGGTCGCGGAACTTGGTCGCCACCCGTCCGAGGACGTAGTGCTCGACCGCGTCGGCGACCTGGCTGCCGTTGAGGCCCAGTTCGGCGAGACGGGCGCGGTCGACCCGCAGGGTTCGCTCGAGCTGGCCGGATTCGCGGTCGATCCGGGGGTGGACGACCCCGGGGACCGAGACCATCGCGTCGATCACGCGCCGCGCGAGTTCGTTGCCCTCGTCCAGGTCGTGGCCGCGGATCTCGACCACCAGGCGGGCGTCCTGGCCGCCGCGCATCATGCGCATCATCATGTTGCTCGACGACGCGAACAGCTGGATCTGGGCCGCCGGCACGTCGTCGACGGCATGGCGGATCGACGCGAGGATCTCCTCCTGGCCGCGACTTCGATCGGTCAGCGGGGTGAGCAGGATCTCCATCGTGCCCTGGTTGGACTGGGCGGGCCGCCACCAGCTCTCGGGACCCGCGGTGGTGATCAGGCTGTCGAGTTCGCCCGGTCTGAGCGCGTCGCGAACTCGGGTCTCGATCTCCCGCATCGTTCCGGTCGTCGCGTCGAGGGGAGCGCCGACGGGCATCTCGACCCGCATGTTGAGTTGGCCCTCGTCGCTCTCGGGCATCAGCTCGAGACCGATGATGGGAACCAGCGCGAAGGACCCGAGCAGGAGCACGACGGCCGTGGCCATCACCAGGCCGGGCCTGCCGAGGGCCCACTCGATCATCCGGCCGTAGGCCATGTCGACCGGCCCGAGGGCGGCGACGCACTCGTCCGTCACCTGGCGGCTCTTCGGAACCTCCCGCAGCCAGCGGGCGGCGGCGGCCGGAATCAGCGTGAGGGCGACGAACAGCGCGCAGAGCAGGGCGAAACTGACCGTGATCGCCAACTGGTTGAAGAAGATCCCGGCGAACCCGGAGATGAAGACCACCGGCAGGAAGACGGCCACCGTGGTCAGCGTTCCGGCGGCGATCGCCATCGCCACCTCGTTCGTGCCGGCGACCGCGGCCGCGGTGGGACGTTCGCCCTCGTGGAGCCGGCGGTAGATGCTCTCGAGCACCACGATCGAGCCGTCGACCAGCATGCCGACGCCGAGCGCGATGCCGGCCAGGGAGATCACGTTCAGCGTGAAGCCGTTGAAGTACATCAGGGCGACCGTCGCCAGCACCGAAATCGGAATCGCGGCGCCCACGATCAGGGTCGCCCGCATGTCGCGGAGGAAGAACATCAGTACGAGTACCGCCAGCGCGGCCCCGAACACGGCCCCTAACTGAACGTTGTTCACTGCCTGGCGGATGAACTCCGCGCCGTCCATGAGAATCGTGATCTCGGCGCGGCCCGCGTAGTCGCGGTTGATCGCGTCGATCTCGCGCTTCAACCGGTCCACGACCTCGACCGTGTTGGCGCCGGACTGCTTCATCACGTACATCCGCATGCCCGGCGTACCGTTGATCCAGAGCTCGTTCGTCATTTCGCGGATGCCGTCGTCGACCCGACCGACATCCCGCACCAGGATCGGCCGGCCGTCGCGGATCGCGACGATCGTGTTCTCTACGTCGACCTTGCGCTCGAACTCGCCGATCGCCCGGATCAGGACCTCCCGACCGGTCTCGAGCATGTCGCCCGCCGAGACGTTCCGGTTCTCGCGGGACAGGGCCATGGTGACTTCGCTCGGCGTGATGCTCAGCGCCGCCATCCGGTCAGCGGCGAGCTGGACCTGGATCTCCCGCACGCGGCCGCCCTGGATGTCCACCGAGGCGACGCCGGGCAGGCGTTCCAGCCGCCGGCTGATCGTCTGCTCGGCCATGTGGCGGACCTGGCGCGCATCGCCCGTGCCCGACAGGCCGAGGAAGACGACCGGCATGTCGGAGAGGTTGAACTTGAACAGGGTCGGTTCGGACGCGTCCTCGGGCAGCATGCCCCGCACGAAGTCGAGCTGCTCGCGGATGTCGTTCACGACTTCGTTCAGGTCGACGCCCCAGTCGAACTGGGCCTGGATGCTGCTCATGCCCTCCGCGGACATGGAGTTCAACTGGTCGAGGCCGGTGACAGTGGACAGGGCCTGCTCGACCGGGCGGGTGATCAGGCTCTCCATCTCCTCCGGCGCCACGCCCTCGTAGGTCGTGGTGATCGAGATCCGGGGCATGTCGACCTCGGGCATCAGGTCCACGGCGAGCTGGCGCACGGCAACGAGCCCGAGCACGACGACGCAGACATAGAGCATGGTCACGCCTACCGGGCGGTTGGCGGAAAGGCGGGGGAGGTTCATGGTCGGCCTCAGAATCCGGCGGCGCCGGTGGGGGAGGGCTGTGCTTCTGATGGTTGGGGCTCGTTGCGGACCACCCGTACGGGCGCGCCGTGGCCCAACTGGTTGTGGCCCATCGTCAGGACGAGTTCGCCGGCTTCGATCGGGCCGGCGATCGCGCTGTACTCCCCTGAGCGGCCCGCGACGGTGACCGCGCGCCACTGGGCGAGGCCGTCGACCGGCACCATGACGCCGGTGGAACGCGCGCCGTCCATCGCCACGCGTTCCAGCAGGGCGGTGCCCGGCACGATCAGGGCGTTGTCCAGGTCGCGCAGGCTGACGGAAACGTCGGCGTACATGCCCGGCAGGAGCAGGTCGTCCGTCTCGGCCAACTCGCCCTCGACGAGCACGGTACGGTCGTTGCGGCGCACCTCGCCGGCGACCCGGCGCACGATGCCGGAGAACGTCCGCTCGCCCGTGGCTTCGGTGGCCACATCGAAGGCGGCGCCGGTCTGGACCGCGGAAAGATCCCGTTCCGGAACCCGGAACTGGACCAGGAGCGGCGCCTCCTCGACCAGGCGCAGAATCGGCGTGCCCGGCTGGACCAGGGCGCCGCGGTCCAGGTAGCGGTCCGAGACGACCGCGTCGAATGGCGCCCGTACCCGGGTGTTCGCGAACTGCTCGGCGAGCAGCGCCTCGCGGGCCGCCGACTGCTGGACCTGGGCCTCGCCGGCGGCCAGGTTCGCCTTGCTCGTCGCGTACTGGGAGGTGACCTGCTGCTGCTCCTGCTCGGAGAGAAGACCCTGGTCGTAGAGCTCCATCGCCCTTTGGTAGTCGGCTTCGACGCCGACGAGTTCAGCCGCCGCACGATCACGGTTGGCCTCCGCGACGCCGAGCTGGCCCCGTGCCTCCTGAAGCTGGTTTCTCACTTCGACGTCCGCGATCACGGCCAGCACCGTGCCGGCTGCGACTCGCTGGCCGATTCGTGCCGGCACCTCGACCAGGAGTCCCGAAACCTGGGGTGAGATGTCCGAGACCTCGCCCACGAGTTCGCCCGAGTACGCGGTGCGCACGGAGAGGTGTCCGCGACGCGCGGCGACGGCTCGCACGGGCACGGCCTGCGCCATCTGGGCGTCTCCCGACTGGCCGCCGGCGCGAGCCTGGGACCCGAGGCCGAAGGCGAACACGGCTGCCGCGACGAGCACGAGGGCCGCGACGGCAAGTCCCGCGATCTGCGGGCGGCTGATCCGGCTGCGGCGCCTGACGGCTACGCCTTTCTTCGATTGCTGAAACAGGGACATGAGTCGTTCCGTTGGCGTCGTCTACGCAGTGCCGGGTCGGGAGTTGCCGTCGCCACCCGCCATCGCCGCGAGTACGGAGTTGAGGCTGTCGGCAAGGATCGAGTAGAAGCGGATGAGCCGGTCCAGGCGCTCGGCGACGACGCCGCCGGCCTCCGACTCGGGAAGGAGTGCCTGCTTCATCTCCTCGGCGCTGGCCTGCCGTGCCCGGTAGCGATCGACGATCCGCAACAGCAGGCCCGGCTCCTCGTTGATCTTGAAGTAGTCGCGGCGGTCACCCGGGCGGGTGACCCGCTGGATGACCCCCATGTTCTCCAGCAGGCGGGTGTTCGTGCTGATGCTGGCGCGGCTGACCCGCAAGTGCTCAGCGAGATGGTCGAAGCGGACGGGGTCGGCCGAGAGGATGAGCAGGCCGACGAGGCGGCCTGCGATCCGGGGCAGGCGGTCCTCTTCGTGCGCTAGCCCCATCGCTTCGATGAAGCGCTCCTCCGCGACGCGCACGCTGAAGTCGGCGGCGGAGGACTCGGCGGATGGATCCGGAGCGGAGATCGGCTCGGTGACGGTCATGAGTCAGAGATGTTGAATCATCCGGTTTGTTTTGTCAAGACTGAACACCATAAACGCGATGAACCAGGTGGGGTCCCTTGGCCGCGCTAACCTCGCTGCGATGGAGTCGCCACAGCGTCGCTCAAGTCCCCGATTCCTGCCCCTGTTACTAGGCCTGGCGATGCTCGTCTTCGCCATGCTGCAGATCAACGATCCGGATCCGCTGATCTGGGTGACCTACTACGCCGCGATCGCCTGTGCCTGCACGATCGCCGCCTACCGGCCGCTGCCCCGTGTCGTCTTTCTGGCGCTCGCCGCGGTCACGGTGGCTGGTGTCGCGCTGACGCTGCCGGGGTTCGTCGACTGGCTCCTGAACCGTCCGACCAGCGATCTGTGGGCCCCGATGTCGGCCAGCCGGATGTACATCGAGCACAGCCGGGAGTTGCTGGGTCTGCTGATTGCCGGCGGCTTTCTCGTCGCCGCGCAGCGAGCGGCTACTCCTCGGGAACGGCGGCGCTCATCATGAAGCCCATCATCATCTCGTCGGTGGAGGGCTGGCCGAAGCGGACTGTGCGACTCGAGTCGAAGCCGTAGCGAGCCGCCTTCTCGGGCGAGTTGTCGTACCAGGCGGTGTACTCGATGCGCGTGCCCTTGGGGATGCGCTTCATCTGGTCGTAGTAGTAGACCGTCTGCCAGGAGAAGTCGAACTCGGGCACCTCCAGCAGCACCTCCGTCGTGCCGTCCGGGTAAAACGCCTCGAACCGGGCGGCCTTGCCACGCATGTGCATGTGCGGCATGAGCGCGATGATGTCCGTGTCCCGCCGTGCGACGGTGGAGTAGGGACCGACCTGGTGGTTGCCGTCGTTTGGAGGTATGGCGAAGGTGAAGTCCATGATCGGCCGCAGACCCGAGCCGAGCGAACGGGTGACGGGTTCGTCGGCGAAGATGAAGCCGATCGACGACTGGTCCCACACGCCCGTGCCGGTGCCGGGCTCCTTGTGGTAGTGGACGTCGAACGTCACCCGCGAGCCCTTCCGGAGCAGGAAGCCGTAGCCCTCCGGGTAGCGGTTCGCGTCACTGCCGGAGGAGACGCCGCCCATGTAGTTGCCGGCGTTCTCGGGTGAGGGGGCGATCTGATCCTGGTTAGGGAACGCGGGCGGCGGCGGCAATTCGCCGTTCTCGTCCGGCGCCAGCAGGTGAAGGTTGAAGTGGTGGATGATCTCGCTGTCCGGCTTGCACTGGAAGGCGACCACCCAGCGGTCTTCCGGCAGGTCTTCTTCGGTCAGAACGTAGGAGAACGCCGCGTAGAGGTCTTCGACATCGTCCTCGACGAAGTAGGGCTCGGGCATCGTCACGACGAGGTCGGGCTTGCCCACGACCCAGCCGCCGGTGCTCGGAAACTCGCGCGGCGGTGGGGCGTCGGCGGCGTCGCCGGGGGCGGCGCCGCTACCGGCCCAGTTGACCAGGATCTCGATTTCCGCCGCGTTGAGCACCCGTTCGTTCGCGAACGTGCCGTCGTGTTGCGGATGGGCGTCCCAGGGCGGCATCTCGCGGGCCGCGACGGTGCGGGCGATCGACCGGGCCCAGGGCCGCACCTCGGCGTAGGTGGTCAGAGCCATCGGCGCCCTCATCCCGCCATAGTTCGCTCCCGCCGGACGGTGACAGTCCTGGCAGTGCATCTGGAGCACGGGCAGCACGTCGGCGTAGAAGGTCGGCGCGTCGCGATCGGCGGCCGTCGCGGGCGCGGCGACGACCGTGAGCGGAAGGACGAGACAGGGGACGACTGAACGCTTCATCGCGTTCAGGTTACCAGCACTCAGGCGGTGGCCAACTGGCGCTCGGGATGCATCTCGTCGACATCGACGCCGACGATCTTCGAGACGCCGCGTTCCTCCATCGTGACCCCGTAGAGCGTGCTCGCGACCTGCATCGTGAGCTTGTTGTGAGTGATGACGAGGAACTGGGTCTCCTGCGACATCCGCTCGAGCATGTCGACGAAGCGAAGGATGTTCGCGTCGTCGAGCGGCGCGTCGACCTCGTCGAGGATGCAGAACGGGGATGGTTTGGTCTGGAAGAGGGCGAAGAGCAGGGCGATCGCCGCCAGGGCCTTCTCTCCCCCTGAGAGCAGCATGATGTTCTGGGCCCGCTTGCCAGGCGGCCGGGCGGTGATCTCGATGCCGCAGTCCAGCGGATCCTCCTCGTCCATCAGGCGCATTTCCGCGTCGCCGCCGCGGAAGAGTTCCGTGAAGGTCCGCCCGAAGTTCTCGTTGACCTCGCTGAAGGTGGAGACGAAGCGTTCGGAGGAGGTCCTGTCGATGTCGCGGATCGTGCGCTTCAGGCTCTCGACCGAGGACGCCACGTCGGCGCGCTGTCCGGCCAGGAACGTGTGGCGTTCCTGCTGCTCGTCGTACTCGTCGGCCGCCAGCACGTTGACCGGCCCCATCCGCTCCAGCCGGGTGCGCCGGTCTTCGAGCTCCTCGGTCATGGTTTCGAGGTCGGAGGCTTCGCCGCCGGGCGACGCCGGTGTCTCCTGCGCGGCAAGTTCCCGCCGGAACTCTTCGCGGTACTCCCGTTCCAGGTGTTCAGCGTCCTGACGCAGGCTCGCCTGCCGCACTCGCAGGTCCTCGATCCGGTCACGCAGCTCGTCGCGCCGGGCGCCGAGGTCGCGCATTCGGGCATCCAGCTCGCGTCCGCGATCCCGCTCCGTCTCGAGAGCCTCCCGGGCGCCAGTCGCTTCGTCTCTGGCGCTTGTCTGCTCGGCCAGTGCGTCATCGCGTTCCCGCTTCGCCTGGGTGGATGCGTCCTCGAGCTCGATGAGACGGCCGCGCAGCCGCTCCTGCTCCGCCAGCCACTCCTCGTCGGCCTCGCGCAGACTCGCGATTCGACCCTCGAGTCGCTCGGTTTCGTTCCGCTCGGTGGCGGAGCGCTCCTCGATCAGTTCGAGTTGGCCCTGGCGGCCGGCGCCCGCGGTGACGTGCTCCTCGCGTTCTTCCCGGGCCCGTTCGACGGCGGCGGCCGCATCCTGCACTGCCCGTTCCAGACTGCGGTGAACCGTCTCCCGGGCCTCGATCTCGGCCTGGATCCGGGCCTGCCGGCTCTCCGTCTCGGCGATCCCGCGGATCAGTTCGTCGCGTTCGGTCTCGGCCGCGGCGTTCTCGCGGGCCTGCACGGTACGCCGCTCCGTGATGTCCTGGAGGCGGGCCTTGGCGACGGCCAGTTGCTCCCGTAGCTCCGCCGCGGCCTGCTCGATCCGTCGACCCTCCAGAGCGGCGTCGCGGACGCTCTCGGCGGCGGCATCGATGTCCCGACTCAGTGCCGCGCAGCGTTCCTCGAGTTCGTTCGACCGTCGAACGAGGTCGTCGAGTTCGCGCTGGCGGCCCAGGGCGCCGGGCGCCGCGCCGTCGCCGCGGACGGTGACGCGGCCGGCCTCGATCCAGAGCCGGTCGCGGCACAGGAAGGCGACGAGCGGGTTGTCCGCCGCTAGACGTTCCGCCGCCTCGGGGCTCTCCACGAGCCAGCCGGGCTGGAGCGAGGTGCGCAGCTCCTCGGGGAGACCCGCCGC
This sequence comes from Acidobacteriota bacterium, assembly GCA_011525365.1. Taxonomy (GTDB): domain Bacteria; phylum Acidobacteriota; class Thermoanaerobaculia; order Multivoradales; family Multivoraceae; genus Multivorans. The sequence goes on along the minus strand of WTGQ01000002.1, from coordinate 2,211,449 downwards.
GGTCCACACGTCGCTGACGATGTCCGGATCATCGAGTTTCCCGAGTTCCGGAAAGGGCTGCGGAGAATCAGCCGGCCGGAGAAGCGTGACCTGGTGGTCGAAACCGGCGAGTGCCCGGGCAATGGCGACCGCGTCTTCGTCGCCGGGGGCCAGGATCGCATTGCGCAGCGGACCGAGGAAGAGGTCCAGGCTGTCTTCCCAGCCCGCTGGAACGTTCACTTCGTCGCCGAGGAAGCGGGGCTCCGAGAGTTCCAGCTCGATCAGCGCGTCCCGGATTCCGGCCCGCAGTTCCTCGTCTCGCCGACCGAGCTCCCGGAGAACGGCCGCGCGCTTCTGGGCTTCGACCAACTCCTCGCGGCGAGTTTCCAGTTCGGCCTGGGCGGCTTGCCGCCGGTCCCGGCTCGCTTCAAGGGCCGCGGCCGCCTGCTGGGCGGCGTGGGTCTCGGTCGTCAGGGCGACATCCAGCGTCTCTATCTTGGCGGCGACGCCCTTGACGTCGACATCGATCGAGCGGAGTGCCTCCTGGCTGCGCACCAGGGTTTTCTCGGCGCGGTCGCGGCGGTCGACGGCCTTCTCGCTGACGATGCGCTCGGCGACCAGGCTGCTTCGCAACTCGTCGATCCTGACCCGCGAGGCCGCCTGTTCCTCTAGCAGATCCCGGTGTTGCCTGCGCGCATCCTCGATCGCGGTATCGGCCTCGTCGATTCGCCGGCGGTCCTCGTGGACCTTCGCCAGCGCCTCTTCGCGCTCCGAGAGGAACATCTGCCGGCGTCCGGCGAGGACGGCGAGCGCCTCTTCGGCCGTTGACAGTTCGCGGCGCCGCGTCTTCGCATCGCGGGCGCCTGCCTCGAGCCGCTCGGCGATCTCCGCTCGGGTGGCGCCGGCGCCCTTGATCAGTTCGCTCCGCCCCTCGATCGTCGCCAGCAGGGTGGCCTGACGTTCGTGCGAACGGACGGCCTCTTCGGTGCGGGCGTCGATGGCCTGCCGGGATTCGGCGAGTGCCGCGTTGCCGCGGGCGATCTCGGCCAGGAGCTCCGCCTCACGGTCGGCCTCCCGTGCCAGAGCCGACCCGAGCTCCTCGAGTTCGCCCTGGAGCTCCGCCCAACGCGCCAGGAGCACGGCATCGAGCAGCTCACGGTAGGCGTCCCGGCGTTTCTTGTGGAGCCGGGCGGCGCTCGCCTGCCGCTTGAGGGAGCGAAGACGGCGCTCGACCTCGGAGATGATGTCGTCGAGCCGGAGCAGATCGGCGGTCGCGTCCTCGAGCTTCAGGCTGGCGAGCCGCTTGCGGTTCTTGTAGCGGGTGATCCCGGCCGCCTCCTCGATCAGCTTGCGGCGTTCCTGGGGCTTGCCGGAGAGGATCATCCCGATGCGGCCCTGCTCGATCACCGAGTAGGCGCGGATGCCCAGGCCCGTGTCCATCAGGATGTCGCGGATGTCCTTGAGCCGGGCCACCCGGTCGTTCAGGCGGTACTGGCCCTCGCCGCCGCGGAAGATCCGCCGCCCGATCGTGATGCGGCCGTCCTCGTCGTTTTCGACGCTGCCGTCGGTGAGGAAGGTGAGGCTGACCTCGGCCATCCCCAGGGGCTTGCGCTGGCCGCTCCCGTTGAATATGACTTCCTCCATGGAACTGCCGCGGAGCGACTTCGGGCTCTGCTCGCCGAGCACCCAGGTGATGGCCTCCGCCAGGTTGCTCTTGCCGCAGCCGTTCGGTCCGACGATCGCCGTGATACCGCGGGCGAACCGGCTCGTTACCGGGTCGACGAAGGTCTTGAAGCCGTTGACTTCAAGGCTCTCGAGTTTGAGCATCGTGCGTGTGGCGGCGGCGTGTGGCTGGGACTGGCTGGTTGAGCTTTGGGAAACATAACAGGGTTCATGCATAAGTCACAAGTGGTTGTGCCGGCACGGGTTCGCGTCCACAACATGTGGCGTCGCCGCCGAGCCGCTGATACGCTGCCGCGGCGGTGAGTGCGCTGACGGTCAAGAGGATGCTGTTCGACGCGCCGCAGATGGCGCGGATGATGCGGCGAATGGCGTTGGAGGTAGTCGAGCGAGCGGGGGGCACCGACTCCCTGATGCTGGTCGGCGTGCGCACCCGCGGCGTGCCCCTGGCCGACTTCATTGCCGCCGAGATCAAGCGCACGGAAGCCGTCGCCGTGCCGGTCGGCGTGCTTGACATCACGCTCTACCGGGACGATCTCTCGACGATCGCGCCGCAGCCCGTGGTCAAGGAGAGCGTGATGCCCGTTCCTATCGACGACCGGATCGTCGTGCTCTGCGACGACGTTCTCTACAGCGGCCGCACGATCCGGGCGGCGATGGACGCGCTGATCATGGACTATGGCCGGCCGCGGGCGATCCGTTTGGCGGTGCTCATCGACCGTGGCCACCGGGAATTGCCGATCCACGCGGACTGCGTTGGCGAACACGTGCAGACGACCGACACCGAGGTGATCAAGGTCTCCTACGGCGCCACCGACGGCGGCAAGGAGATGGTCGAGTTGCTCGAGCGCGAGGGGTGAGCGAACCGGTCTGGCAGCGAGGCGACCTGCTTGGGGTCGCCGAGTTGTCCACGGCCGAGATCCTCCACGTTCTCGACACGGCGGAGTCCTTCGTCGAGGTCGCGGCGCGACCGATCAAGAAAGTGCCGACGCTGCGGGGCAAGACGGTCATCAACCTGTTCTTCGAAGCGTCGACCCGCACGAGTTCCAGTTTCGAGATCGCCGAGAAGCGGCTCTCGGCGGACAACATCAACTTCTCGACTTCCTCCTCGTCCCTGTCCAAGGGCGAAACGCTGCTGGACACGGCCCGCAACCTGGAGGCGATGGCGCCGGATCTCGTCGTCATCCGGCACGCCCATCCGCGGGTGCCGCACGCGCTGGCGGAACGCATCGCGGCCGGGGTGATCAACGCCGGCGACGGCGCTCACGAGCATCCCACCCAGGCGCTGCTCGACGCCTTCACGATCCGCCGCCGAAAGGGTCGCGTGGAGGGCCTGAAGATCGCCATCGTCGGCGATGTGGCCCACAGCCGGGTCGTGCGCTCGAACGTTCTGTGCCTGACCAAACTGGGCGCCGACGTCACGGTCGCCGGTCCCCGCACGATGATGCCGGAAGAGCCGGAGTCGCTCGGCGCCAGGGTCGCCTACTCGCTGGAGGAGGCGATCGAGGCCGCCGACGTCGTGATGATGCTGCGGGTGCAACTGGAGCGTCAGGCGCGGGCCTCCTTTCCCTCCGAACGGGAGTACTTCGAGTTCTTCGGACTCACCGCCGAGCGCCTGCGGGGCGCACAGGACGACGCGATCATCATGCATCCGGGACCGATCAACCGCGGCATCGAGATCGCCAGCGAGGTCGCCGACGGACCCTGGTCGGTGATCCTCGAGCAGGTGGCGAACGGCGTTGCGGTGCGGATGGCGGTGCTCTACCTGCTGGCCGGCGCGAAGAGCGGAGCGGACGGGACCATGCCGTGAGCGGATCGCTGGTGATTCGCGGGGGCCGGGTTGTCGATCCGACGCAGGAACACGACGGTCCGGCGGACGTCCTGATCGAGGGCGGCAGGGTGGCGGTATGTGGCCCCGCCATCGACCCTCCCGACGGTGTGGTTGAGCTCGACGCCGCGGGGTTGGTGGTCGTACCCGGCCTGATCGACATGCATGTCCACCTGCGGGAGCCGGGCCAGGAGTACAAGGAGACGATCGAGACCGGCACCCGGGCGGCGGCGGCGGGCGGGTTCACCGCCGTCGCCTGCATGCCGAACACGGACCCCGTGAACGACGATCCGTCCCTGACCGAGTTCATGCTCAAGCAGGCGGAGCGGGCGGGCTGGGCGCGGGTGTATCCGATCGCGGCGGTCAGCCGCGGGCTCGAGGGCCGCGAGTTGACGGAGTTCGGGGCCCAGCGGCGGGCCGGGGCGGTCGCGGTCTCGGACGACGGCCGTCCGGTCTGGAGCGCCGCCCTGATGCGCCAGGCGCTGCGATACGCCCGGCACTTCGACCTGCCGGTGATCCAGCACGCCGAGGAACCTGCACTCTCGGGCGACGGCGTCATGCACGAGGGACGCTTCTCGACGCGGCTCGGCGTCGAGGGAGTTCCGGGCGCCGCTGACGACGTCATGGTCTCCCGCGATCTGCTCCTGACCGCCGATACCGGGGGCCGCTACCACCTGGCGCACATGTCGACCGCGCGCAGCCTGGACCTGATCCGGGCCGCCCAGGCCGATGGCCATCGGGTCACCTGCGAGGTCTCGGCCCATCACCTGCTGCTGACGGACGAGGACGTCTTCGACTCGGGACTGGACCCGAACTTCAAGATGCACCCGCCGCTCAGAAGCGCCGCTGACCGCGAGGCCCTGGTCGGGGGTCTCGCCGACGGTTCGATCGACGCGATCGCGAGCGATCACGCCCCCCACCATCCGGACGAGAAGGAACTCGACTTCGTCGCCTCGCCGAACGGCATCGTCGGGCTCGAGACGACGCTCAGCCTCTGCCTGGACCGGCTGGTGAGGAAGGGCGTCGTCGACCTGGCGCGCCTGGTCGACCTGCTGTCGACTGCGCCCGCGCGGATCCTCCGCGTGCCCGGGGGCAGCCTCGCGCCCGGCTCGCCCGGCGACGTGACGCTGATCGACTTGGAGCGCGAGGTCGAAGTCGATCCGGCGACCTTCCGGAGCAGGTCACGGAACACGCCGTTCGCGGGCTGGAAGCTCCGCGGCGCGCCGGCCGGCACCGTGGTCGGCGGTCGCGTGATCGAGCTGCCGTAGGCGCGCAGTCGGGCGCTACCCGATGCTGCGGCCTCCATCGACGTCGAGGCACACGCCGGTGAGAAAGGCGGCGTCCTCGGAGGCGAGGTAGGCGACGGCACCGGCAACGTCGGCCGGTTCGGCGAGCCGGCCCAACGGGATCGTCTTCTGAAGAACATCGCGTCCCGATTCGTCCAGCCGCCGTCCCCCCGAGGGGCCCTTCATGAAGTCGGTGTCGGCCGCGACGGGGTTGACCGCGTTGACGCGGATGCCGTGAGGCGCGAGTTCGGTCGCCAGTCCCCGGGTCAGCGTGATCACCGCTCCCTTCGTCGCGTTGTAGGCGGTGATCAGCGGTCGCGGACGGACGGCGCCGATCGACGCCGTGTTCACGATCACGCCGCCTCCGCGTTCGAGCAGCCGCGGCACGCCGTGCACTACGCCCAGGTAGACGCTCTTCGTGTTCACCTCGAAGACCCGGTCGTAGTCGGCTTCGGCGAGCTTCCAGAGCGGCTTCGCCCGGTGGCAGTAGCCCGCGTTGTTGACGAGGATGTCGATGCCGCCGAAGGCGCCGCAGGTATGTTCCATCAGCCGCCGCACGTCCTCACCCTTCGAGACGTCGACCGTTTCGAAGAGGACCCTGGCGCCGCGCTTTGCGAGCTGTGCCGTGGTCCTCTTCCCCTTGCGTGAATCGATGTCGGCGAGCGCAACGGCTGCGCCTTCTTCGGCGAGCCTTCGTGCGATGGCGCGGCCGAAACCGCCGGCGGCGCCGGTCACCACCGCGACCTTTCCCGCAAAGCGGGAATCCGCGGGCGCGCTGTCGTTCTTGCTGTTCAAGTCGTTCATGGCCAGTATCTCCCCGGGTTTCGGGCGGCTACGCTACCTTTCAGCGCCGGACGTGGCGAGATGATGGGAGAGGCAGCAGCACTCAAGCGGCACGTGGTCGTCGTCGGCGCCGGCAACGCGGCCTTGTGCGCCGCCCTTGCGGCCCGCGAGGAGGGCGCGTCCGTGACCGTGCTGGAGCGCGCGCCGCGGGCCGAGCGGGGAGGAAACAGCCGCTTCACGATGGCGGCGATGCGCTTTGCCTATGACGGCCTCGACGATCTGCGGGAGGTGGCCGACGGCCTGACCGAGGAGGAAATCGAGGCGAGCGATTTCGGAACGTATCCGGCGCGGCGATTCGTCGAGGACCTCGAACGGACCGGTGGCGGTCGCGCCGACCGCGAGCTGGTCGAGACCCTCGTGGGGGAGAGCCTCCGGACGCTGCGCTGGATGCGTGGCCAGGGGGTCGAATTCGTTCCGCTCTACGCGGGTCAGGCGTTCGAAGTCAACGGCAAGCGCCGGTTCTGGGGCGGCCTGACGCTGCAGGCGCGGGGAGGCGGCCCCGGCCTGGTGGCGGCCCTCGAGCGGGCGGCGGAGAGGGCAGGAATCGAGACGCGCTACGGCTGCCGGGCGGTCAGCCTGCGCCTGGAGGAGGGCGCCGTGTACGGGGTCGAGGTCGAGGAGGCGTCGGTTCGTAGCGTCCTCGAGGCCGACAGCGTCGTCCTCGCCAGCGGCGGCTTCGAGGCGAATCGTGACTGGCGACGCCGCTACCTCGGCGAAGGCTGGGAGAAGGCCAAGGTCCGGGGCAGCCGTTACAACGAAGGCTGTGGCATCCGCATGGCCCTCGAAGCCGGCGCCGGAAGGGCCGGGCAGTGGTCCGGCTGCCACGCCGTGGCCTGGGATCTGAATGCGCCCGAGGTCGGCAATCTCGAGATCCGCCATCGCTACCAGAAGCACAGCTATCCGCTCGGCATCGTTGTCAACGCGAGGGGAAAGCGGTTTCTCGACGAGGGTGCGGACTTTCGGAACTACACATACGCCAGGTACGGCCGCGAGGTGCTGGAGCAGCCGGGCCGTTTCGCCTGGCAGGTTTTCGATGCGCGGGTCGCTCACCTGCTGCGGGACGAGTACCGGAAGCGGCACGCGACGCGGGTCGAAGCCGACTCGCTGCCGGCACTCGCCGAGCGTCTCGAGGGCGTGGACGCCGAGGCGTTCCTGCGAACGGTCGGCGAGTTCAACGCCGCCGTGCGCCGCGAAGTGCCTTTCGACCCCAGCGTCCGCGATGGCCGCTCGACCCGCGGTCTCGTCCTGGACAAGTCGAACTGGGCCAATCCGATCGAGGAGCCGCCGTTCGAGGCCTTCGCCGTGACCTGCGGCATCACGTTCACGTTTGGGGGCCTTTCGATCGATCGGCGCGCCAGGGTGCTCGACGGCGATGGCCGGCCGATTCCGCGTCTGTTCGCGGCGGGCGAACTCGTCGGCGCCCTGTTCTATGACAACTACCCGGGCGGTTCCGGGCTGACGGCGGGCGCGGTGTTCGGCCGTCTGGCTGGCCGCGGGGCGGGCCGGTTCGATGCCTGAGCCTTCCTCCGACGGCAGCGTTCCCGTCGGGAACCTGCAGATTCACAGTCCGCGCGGGCGCGTGCGCTACCTCAAGATAACCGCCGCGAGGCTCCAGCTTGGGTTGGCGGCGCTGATCCTCGTTGGTTCCCTCGTGGTCAATGCCGCTCTGATCGCGCCGGTCGTCGTGCGCTCGCAGTTCTCGAGGACCGGGCAGGTCGAGGTGTTCGAGGAACACAGGCGACTGGCGGCCCGTTTCGCGGCGCTGGCCGAACGCTACTCGGAGGTCCGCCAACTGGCGTCGGAGCTGGATAGTCGACTGTGCAAGATCGTCCTTGCCTACGGTGTCGGGGCGCCGGCGAACGAAGGATGCGGCGAGGCCGTCGACGTCCTGGAGGAACCCGCCTTGACCCTGCGGCAGGGCGAGGTGGTGCTGATCGAGTCAGGCGTCGAGGAAGACGTGGAACGAGTGACCGGGCGCATCGAGGGCCGTCTGGAGGCGGCCCTCGAGGTCGAACGGGCCGAGCCGGAACTCGTCGAGTCGACGCCGTCCGCGGTTCCGCTCCGGGGCGACGACTTCGTCCTCGTCGGCCCGTTCGGACAGACGAGAAACCGGGTGACGGAGGTTGAGGAGTTCCACCACGGCATCGATCTCGCGGCTTCCGCCGGGGCTCCGGTGCTGGCCACCGCGGCCGGTCGCGTGACCTATGCGGGGCGGGGCGCTGCTTTGGGCCGTTCCTGGATTCGCTACGGGCGGATCGTGGGAATCCGGCATGGTGACCGGTTCATCACCCTGTTCGGGCACCTGGATACGACGGAGGTTCGAGCGGGCGAATCGGTCAGCCGCGGAGAGCGCATCGGCACCGTCGGCGCGACCGGATGGAGCGTGGAACCGAACCTCCACTACGGCGTGCTGCGGCGGCGCGCCGACGGAGGGTATGTCGCCGTCGATCCCCGAATCCACATCCTGGACTACCGGTGGAACGAGGAAGGCTTCATCGCCTCCGATCGGACACCGGCGGATCCTCTGACGCTGCCGGCCACGTTGCGGCGATAACGGGAGAAACGTGTTCATGGGCTATCGAGCAGTCATCTTCGACCTGGGCGGAGTCGTCTTCGGCTCCCCGTTGCACGCCATCAGGCGCTACGAACAGGCGAACGGGATCGAGGAGAACTTCGTCAACCGCCTGGTCGTGGCGGCCGGGCCGGGAGGATCCTGGCAGCGGATGGAGCGGGGCGAACTGGTCATGGGGCCGGGGTTCTTCGCCGCCTTCGACGACGACGTGAGGGCGGCCGATCCCTCGGTGGCCGAACGCTTCTCGGCCGAGGAGATGATGGCGGCGATAGCGGAGGAGTCGAAGCCGAGGCCGCGGATGATCGACGCGCTGCGGCGGTTGCGCGTCCGCGGCTATACCGTGGCGGCGTTGACGAACAACTGGGTCAGCGAGGAGGAACGGGAACCGGCCGATGCCGAGGACGCCGCCATGCGGGCCGAGGTCCGGGCGCTGTTCGACGACTACGTCGAATCGAGCGTCGTCGGCCTGCGCAAGCCCGATCCCGCAATCTACCTCCTGGCCTGCGGCCGGATCGGCGTCGAGCCTCGCGAGGCGGTGTTCCTGGACGACATTGGCTCGAACCTGAAGAGCGCGCGGGCGCTCGGCATGACGACGATCAAGGTCGACGACCCGGACGACGCTCTCGCCGAGCTATGGCGGACGCTCGCTACTCCGGCTGGGTGAAGGTGAGATCGAGCGTCGCGGCGAGCCCGTCGAGCAGCGTCACGCCCGATCGCATCGTGCCGAGACGTTCGTGCCAGGCCTCGATCGTGTAGGTGCCCGCCGGGAGCCCGGGAATCTCGAACGAGCCGTCGGGCCCGGTGACGGCGAAGTACGGATGGCTGAAGACCCCGACGTAGCTCGACATCCACGGGTGGACATCGCACTTGATCCGGAACGCCGGCTCCTCGTCGGTGAACGAGAACGTGGCCTGCTTGATCGCTGCCGGCATCGCGCGGTTGAAGGGGCGGTTGACCTCGGACAGCGAGTGGACGTTGTGGAGCAGCTCGTCCGAGTTCAGCACCTTGAGTTCCTGGCCCACCATGATGCCGGCCACGCGGGGCGTGTAGCGGCAGCCCTGCTGGTCGATCACGGGCGGTTCCGCCGGCGGATAGGGGCCCTGCGGAACGTTGTCGGCGACGTAGACGAGGACGTTGGCCAGGCCGGCCTGCTCATCGACCGCGAGGATCTCCGGGTAGACCGGTTCGGTGTGCTTGGCGGCGCAGGCCGGGTCGGCGTCCATGTTGAGCGGCCGGAGCTCCGGCACCTCGCCGTCGAAGTGAACGACACCGGCGATCGTGCTCGTGCCCAGGGGTTCGGCGGGCGGCGCCTCAGGCGCCGGCGCGGCGCCGTCGTCGGTCCCCTCGGACGCGCCGTCGCCACAGCCGGCGAGTGAGAGCAAGAGCAGGACGAGAACCGCCGCGAGGACCGGGCGGAGGGATGGACTCGGTGGACAGGTCATGCCGCCATTCTACGGCTGTTCGGCCCGTTTCCTTGACCCCGATAGGGGCGGGTGTTAGCTTCCGCGCGATTCGTGGCCCGGCCGGCCCTTGAGGGCACAGCCGCCCTACTTCCAGGCCCTCGATGGCACAGAGTCAGGACAACACTCAGGAACCCGTCGCCGGGCGTGCGCCGCTGATCGTCGGCGGCTACGACTTCCGTTCCCTGACGGAAGCGGTCGCCGTGCCGGTCGAGCGCAAGACGCCGATCGGCTGGTGGTTCTTCTTCCTGCCGTCGCTGGCGATGCTGGGCCTGTTCGGCGTTTCGATCGCCTGGCTGTTCTGGGAGGGCACCGGCATCTGGGGCCTGAACAACCCGGTCAACTGGGGCTTCGCGATCGTCAACTTCGTCTTCTGGGTCGGCATCGGCCACGCCGGCACGCTGATCTCTGCGATTCTGTTCCTGTTCCGGCAGAAGTGGCGCACGTCGATCAACCGCGCCGCGGAGGCGATGACGATCTTCGCCGTCATGTGCGCCCTGGTCTTCCCGGGCATCCACGTCGGCCGGGTGTGGGTCGCCTACTGGATGTTCCCGCTGCCGAACCAGATGGACATGTGGCCGAACTTCCGCAGCCCGCTGATCTGGGACGTGTTCGCGGTCTCGATCTACGGCACGGTGTCCCTGATGTTCTGGTACGTAGGCCTGATCCCGGACCTGGCGACGATCCGCGACCGCGCGAAGACGCGGATCAAGCAGATCGCCTACGGCATCTTCGCGCTGGGCTGGCGCGGCTCGCACCGCAACTGGCTCCACTACGAGCGGGCCTACCTGATGCTGGCCGGGCTGGCGACGCCGCTGGTCCTCTCCGTCCACTCCGTCGTGTCGATGGACTTCGCCACCGCCCAGTTGCCGGGATGGCACACGACGATCTTCCCGCCATACTTCGTCGCCGGCGCCATCTTCTCCGGCTTCGCCATGGTCATGACCCTGATGCTGATCTGCCGGGTCGTGTTCAGGATGGAGGACATCATCACGATGCGCCACCTCGAGAACATGGCCAAGATCATGCTGCTGACCGGGTGCATGGTCGGCTACGCCTACGGCATCGAGATGTTCATCGCCTGGTACAGCGGCAACCCGTACGAGCAGTTCGCCTTCGCCAACCGGGCCCTCGGGCCCTACGCCTGGGCCTACTGGATCATGGTGAGCTGCAACGTGCTGACACCCCAGTTGTTCTGGTTCAAGAAGATGCGCAACCACATCGGCTGGCTGTTCATCTCCTCGATCCTGATCAACATCGGCATGTGGTTCGAGCGGTTCGTGATCGTCACCTCGTCGCTGCACCGAGACTTCCTGCCCGCGAACTGGGACTACTACCAGGCGACCTTCTGGGACTTCGCTTCGCTGATCGGCAGCTTCGGCCTGTTCTTCACGATGTTCTGCCTGTTCGCCCGGTTCCTGCCGCTGGTGGCGACGGCGGAGGTCAAGACCGTGCTGCCGGAGGCCGATCCGCACCAGGGCGAGGAACTGGTGCGCGTAGTGCCGGCCGGCTCCGGAGCGGAACCTCCGCCGCAGGCGGCGCCGGCCGGCGGGGGAGGGTCCTGACATGGGCTTGATGACCCTGGACGTGCCGGAAGCGTCGGCGGGTTACAGCCACTACGGTGTGCTGGCCCGGTTCGAGACCGCCAAGGCGCTCTACCGGGCCTGCGAGGCGGTTCGCGACGCCGGCTACTCGAAATGGGACGCGCTGACGCCGTTTCCGGTGCATGGTCTCGAGAAGGCGATGGGCTTGAAGCCGTCGAAGCTGCCGTTCCTCGTGCTGGCAACGGGACTTTCGGGCGCCGGGCTCGGCTTCGCCCTGCAGAGCTGGGTCCACATCAAGGGCTACCCGCTGATCATCAGCGGCAAGCCGCTGTTCACCTGGCCCGCCTTCGTGCCGGTCACCTTCGAGCTCGGTGTGCTCGGCGCGGCGCTGGGGGCGGTGCTCGGGATGTTCGCTTTCAACAAGTTGCCCACCTACCACCACCCGCTGTTCCGGTCGAAGAACTTCGCGCGGGTCACGGACGACGGCCTGTTCATCGCCATCGAGGCCTGGGATCCGAAGTACGACGACCGGGACACCGCGGAGTTCCTGAGCGGGCTCGGGGCGGTCGAGGTGGAGCACGTGCCGATCGACGACTTTGCGGACGGCGGTGACGATACGGCGGACGATGGTGAAGGGGGAGGCGCCGCCTGATGGCCCACGGACCGCGCGTCGTTCATCTCGATCAACTGGTCATCCGGCCGGGCAGCGGCTGGGCGCGCCTGCCGTTGATCGCGGGCCTGGTCGGCGCCGTCTTCACGATCGTGTCGATCGTGCTGGCGAGGAGTTCCCCGGAGAGCACGAAGCAGTTCTTCCACTCCTGGCTCGTGGCCGTCGTCTTCTTCCTCTGCGTCGGTCTCGGCTGCCTGTTCTTCGTGCTGATTCACCACGCGACGAAGGCCGGCTGGGGCGTCGTGGTGCGCCGTCTGGCCGAGAACCTGGCCTGCACGGTGCCGGTGCTGGCGGTCCTGTTCATTCCGGTCGTGGCCCTGGGCATGTACGACCTGTTCCACTGGACCCACGCCGACGCGGTGGCGCATGACCGGTTGCTCCAGGTCAAGGAGCCGTGGCTCAACGAAACCGGCTTCTGGATTCGGACGGTGATCTACTTCGTGGTCTGGAGTGGCCTGGCGCTCTACTTCCGGAACACGTCGCGGCGACAGGACGACAACGGAGACGAGGCGCTCTCCCACCGGATGGCGCGATTCAGCCCCGCCGCCGTCGCCCTGTTCGCGGTGACGCTGACGTTCGCCGGCTTCGACTGGCTGATGTCGCTGGAGCCGCACTGGTACTCGACGATGTTCGGCGTCTACTTCTTCGCCGGTACGGTCGTCTCCGCGTTCGCCGCTCTGACCGTCCTCACTCTGGCGTTCGAACGGTCGGGCCACTTCCGCGGCGTGATCACCGGCGAGCACTTTCACGATCTCGGCAAGCTGCTGTTCGCCTTCACCGTGTTCTGGGCGTACATCGCCTTCAGCCAGTTCTTTCTGATCTGGTACGCGAACATCCCGGAGGAGACCAACTGGTTCCTGAGCCGGCTGGACGGCACGGCCGACAATCCGGCTGCCTGGCGTCCAGCGACCATGTTGCTGGCCATCGGCCACTTCGCCGTCCCGTTCTTCTTCCTCATGCCCCGGACGATCAAGCGCAATCGCGCGTTGCTGCTGATCGGCGCCCTCTGGATGCTGGCCATGCACCTCTGGGACGTGTTCTGGCTGGTCATGCCGAACCTGCACCGGGAGATGACGTTCAGCCTGCTCGACCTGACCTCGCTGCTCGGCGTGGGCGGCGTGTTCCTGGCAACCGCGGGCTGGCTTCTGAGCCGTGGCTCGCTGGTGCCGTCCCGCGATCCGCGGCTGGTCGAGTCGCTGGCCTTCGAGAACATCTGAGGCGCTGGCGGGCCGTACCGTCCGTCAGCCGTTCGTCTTGTTCCACCCGCCGGTCCTTGCTACGCTGCGCACCGTCCAAAGGACCTCTGCAACACTCCCCAGTCAAGGAGCATCGACATGATTCCGAAGCAGACGATTCGCGTCTGTGCCGTTCTTCTGGCCCTCGCCGTGACTTCCTCCTCGATGGCGCTTGGCGGCACGATTGTCGGCAAAGTTACGTACGAAGGCCGGACGCCTCCGCAACGTCCGATGAGGATGGACGCGGACCCCAAGTGTGCCGAGAAGCACAGCGGCACGGTCCTCGACCAGACCTTCATGATCGGGGATGGCGGCGGCTTCGCCAACGTCTTCCTCGTGATCACCGGTGGCCTCGAAGGGAAGTCCTTCGACGCGCCGTCGCAGCCCGTCGTCATGGACCAGAACGGCTGCATCTACACTCCGCGCGTCATGGGCATCCAGGTCGGGCAGCAGTTCAAGGTGAAGAACTCGGACGGCCTGCTGCACAACGTCCACTCGCTGTCCAAGGACAACCCCCCGTTCAACCGGGCGATGCCGGCCAGCGTGACCGAGGCCGACTACAGCTTCGACAAGACGGAGCGCTTCCGCATCAAGTGCGACGTCCATCCCTGGATGACTTCCTGGGTAACGGTCGTCGATCATCCGTTCTACGCGGTTTCCGGTGCCGACGGCTCCTTCCGCATCGAGAACGTACCCGCCGGCACCTACACGATCGAGGCCCGGCACGAGTTCGAGAGGTTCAAGATCTACTCGGAGACCGTCGAGGTCGGCGACAGTGGCGAGGCGACGGTGAACTTCGTGTTCAAGCCGGAGTAGACGAGGCAACCTCAGCAAGTAGCTAGAAAGGAGCGGCGTCCATGGCGGAGCCCGTTCACGCTTCACCTGCACACGACGAGCATCATCACGAGCAGAGCTTCTGGCGGAAGTACATCTTCTCGACCGATCACAAGGTGATCGGCGTCCAGTACTCGGTCACGGGCCTGGCGTTTCTTCTCTTCGGGTTCGTCCTGATGATGGTGATGCGCTGGAACCTCGCCTACCCGGGCGAGCCGATTCCCTTGATCGGCTCGCTCCTCGGTGAGAACCGGGCGCCCGGCGGCATCATGCTGCCGGACTTCTACAACGAACTCGGCGCCATGCACGGCACGATCATGGTGTTCCTGGGGGTCGTGCCGCTGGCGGTCGGCGGTTTCGGCAACTTCGTCATGCCGCTGCAGCTCGGCGCCCCGGACATGGCCTTCCCGCGGATCAACATGATCAGCTACTGGTGCCTGTTCCTGGGCGGCGTGACGATGTTCGCCAGCTTCTTCCTGCCGAACGGCGCCGCGGGCAACGGCTGGACCTCCTACTCGCCGCTGGCCGACATCGCGCTGAACGGCCAGACCGCCTGGCTGATCGGGATGATCTTCCTGATCACGTCGTCGCTGCTGGGCGCGGTCAACTTCATCACCACGGCGGTCCAGCTCCGCGCTCCGGGCATGACCTGGATGCGACTGCCCTTCTTCTGCTGGGCGCAGATCGTGACCGCCTTCCTCCTGCTGCTGGCCTTCCCGCCGCTCGAGGCCGCGGGCGTGCTGCAGTTGATGGACAGGGTCGCGAACACCAGTTTCTTCATTCCGGAGGGCCTGGTGGTCGGCGGCGAAGTGGTCGACCGGAGCGGAGGCGGCAGCCCGCTGCTCTGGCAGCACCTGTTCTGGTTCCTGGCCCACCCGGAGGTCTACGTGCTCATCCTGCCGGCGATGGGGATCGTCGCCGAGGTGATCGCGAACAACTCCCGCAAGCCGCTCTGGGGCTATCGCTCGATGGTCTACTCCCTGATCTTCCTCGGCTTCATGAGCTTCATCGTCTGGGCGCACCACATGTTCATCACCGGCATGGGCTCGGTGATGTCCACCTTCTTCCAGACGACGACGATGATCATCTCGATTCCGTCGGTCATCATCCTGAGCGCGCTGTTCATCTCGCTGTGGGGCGGTTCCATCCGCTACAACACGCCGATGCTGTTCGCGCTCGGCTTCCTGCCGATGTTCGGCATAGGAGGGCTGACCGGGCTGCCGCTCGGTCTCTCGGCGGCGGACATCCCGCTCCACGACACCTACTACGTGATTGGGCACTTCCACTACGTGGTGGCTCCCGGAACACTGTTCGCACTGTTCGCCGGCGTCTACTACTGGTTCCCCAAAGTGACGGGGCGCAAGATGAACGAGTTCCTGGGCAAGCTCCACTTCTGGCCCTCGCTCGTCTTCATGAACGGGGTCTTCTTCCCGATGATGATTCAGGGCCTGAACGGCGTCTCGCGCCGGCTCGCCGACGGCGGCATCACCTACGACTTCGCGGGCGAAGTCGCCGGGCTGAACCGGATGATGTCGGTTTCGGCCTGGTGCCTGGCGGTCGCGCAGATTCCGTTCATCATCAACTTCTTCATGAGCATCCGGAACGGCGAGAAGGCCGGACGCAACCCCTGGAACTCGACCACCGTCGAGTGGCTGGCGCCGTCGCCGGCTCCGCACGGGAACTTCGATCAGCCGATCGAGGTTGTGCGCGGGCCGTACGAGTACAGCGTCCCGGGTAGCGACAAGGACTACGTCCCACAGGCCGAACCGGCCTCAACCTGACCGTTCGAGGACCTCAAGAGATGGAAATCCCCTACACGGTAGAGGCCCACCCCGAAACCGGCCTCAACAACGGGAAAATCGGGATCTGGCTGTTCCTGACGTCGGAGGTCATGCTGTTCGGGGCGTTGTTCGCCACGTTCATCATGCTGCGCATCGGGTCGGACGGCAACTGGGCCGCGATGCAGGCGGAAGCGGAGCTCAACATTCCGCTGGCGACGATCAACACCGCGGTGCTGATCGCCTCCAGTCTGACCATGGTCATGGCCTGGGCGTCGCTGATGCGCGGGCAACTGGGTCGGTTCAAGCTGTTCGGCTGGCTGACCGTCGGCTGCGGCGGCATCTTCCTGGTCATCAAGTACTTCGAGTACACGGCGAAGTTCGAGCACCACCACTATCCGGAGTCGAGCACCTTCCTCGCCATCTACTTCGCGATGACCGGCCTCCACGCCCTCCACGTGATCGGCGGCATGGCCTGGAACGCGTACTTCACCGGGCCGGGGTCGAAGCTGTTCCACACGAACCGGCAGTGGCTGACCGACCGGGTCGAGCACTCCGGTCTGTTCTGGCACTTCGTCGACCTGGTCTGGATCTTCCTCTTCCCCGTCTTCTACCTGCTGTAGCGGACGCCTGCCGCCCTGAATCTCTGGTCAACCCTGGAGCGAGTCGCATTCCATGAGTGAACACGTCGATATCGACAAGCAGGTCCGCATCTACTTCCTGGTGTTCGGCGCCCTGATGGTGGGGACGCTCGTCACGGTTCTGGCGGCGGAGCTCGAGGTTTCGGTGCCGGTGGCCATCACCATCGGCCTGTTCATCGCCACCGTCAAGGCGTCCCTGGTCGCCTGCTTCTTCATGCACCTGATCGACGAGAAGAAGATCATCTACTGGACGCTGGCGCTGACCGTCGCGTTCTTCATCGCCCTGATGGCGTTGCCGCTCCTGACCTCGGTCACGGACCAGGTAGGGGAGTTCGCCGAAGTCGAGGCGCACGAGGCGCATTGACAACCCGCTGATCGAGCCATGAACCTCAAGGTCATTCACATCGTCTTCGTCGGCAGCGCCGTTCTCCTGGCGCTGTTCTTCGGCGGCTGGTGTCTGGCTCAAGGGAGCGCGTACGCGGTAGGCGCTGTGCTGTCCTTCGCGGTCGCGGCGGCGCTCGTCTGGTACGGCATCTGGTTCTGGCGGAAGATCACGACGCCCGAGGAGGAGTGGGCTCGTCGCCGCAAGATGTTCCGCACGATTCCAGTTGCCGTGGTGGCCTGGCTCTTCGCCTCCGAACCTGCGGCCTGGGCCTGCTCGGTCTGTTACGGGGCCGCCGAGGGGACGATGATCGACGCGGCCCGAGCCGGCGTCTGGTTTCTGCTGGCGGCGGTCTTCGTGATGCAGGGAGCCTTCGTCCTCTTCTTTCTCTATCTCCGGCGCCGCGCCCGGCGTCTGCGAACCGACCCGGTGCCGCCCTGGTGGAGCACCGTTGAGGAGCCTGTCAAGTCATGATGGATGCCATGTTCCCGGCCGCGGCGTCTGAGCACGCCGGCCGGATCGACAACATGATCGACGCGGTGCACTACCTGATGCTCGCGCTCTTCATCGTCTGGGGCGTGTTCTTCGTGTATGTGCTGATGCGCTTCCGCGCCAGCCGTAACCCGAAGGCGGACTACGTCGGCGTCAAGAGCAAGGCGAGCACCTACGGCGAGGTCGCCGTGGCGATCGCGGAAGGGATTCTCCTGCTCGGTTTCTCGATCCCGATGTGGGCGGAGCGTGTGGACGAAGTGCCGCCGGAGTCCGACGCGACGGTCGTGCGGGTCGTGGCGCAGCAGTTCGCCTGGAACGTCTGGTATCCGGGCGCCGACGGCGAGTTCGGCGCGCAGGACCTGTCACTGATAGACGAGGCGACCAACCCGATCGGCCTCGACCGCGACAGCGAGGCCGGCGCCGACGACATCTGGACGGTGAACCAGTTGCACCTCCCGGTCGACAAGGCGGCAATCATCCACCTCTCGTCCAAGGACGTGATCCACAGCTTCAACCTGCCGAACATGCGGATCAAGCAGGACACGATCCCGGGCATCTCGATTCCGGTCTGGTTCGTGCCGACCAAGACGACGGCCCAGATCCGCGAAGAGACCGGCAACCCGGACTACGTCTACGAGATCGCCTGTGCCCAACTCTGCGGCAACAGCCACTACTCGATGCGCGGCTTCCTGACCGTGCACACCGAGGAGGAGTTCCAGGCCTGGCTCGACGAGGAGGCGTCCTACCTCGGCGGCGGCGACGACGACTTCTTCGACTTCTAGGAGTCAACGCTGCGCTCGCGCAGCGTTGACGTGCATGAGACTGGCCGCCCACTGGGTACGCGGGTCTTCTGACCCGCTGCCGCCGCAGGCGGCCAGGAGCACGCGCCGGCCGCAAGGCCGGCTCTGCTTTGGCGGCCAGTTGCATGCAGGCGGGCGCAAGCCTTGGGTGTACGCTCAAGGTCCATGACCGCGTGGACACCCCTCTGGGGACGCCGCGAGCTGTTGAAGGCGGCCTGGGTAGGACCTTCGGCGGCGGCCGTCGCGCTTGGCGGCGCCTACGCCGCGGCCAGACAGGAACCCGACGAAGGCGAGGTCGCGGAGCAGCCGGACGAAGCGGCACTCGAGGCGTATCGCGCGGGCTTCGCAGCGCCGCCGCTCGAGCGGGTGCGGATCGGTTTCGTCGGCGTCGGCCTCCAGGGCGGCAGCCATGTCCGGAACTTCCTGCGGATCGACGGCGTCGAGGTCGTGGCGATCTGCGACATCGACGAGCCACGGGCCGAAGAGGTCGCATCCTGGGTGGTGGACGCCGGTGGAGCGTCGCCGGAGCTGTACACCCGCGGCGATACCGACTTCAAGCGGCTCTGCGAGCGCGACGACGTCGACCTCGTGTTCAACGCGACGCCCTGGCGGTGGCACGTGCCGGTCTGCGTGGAGGCGATGGAGACCGGCAAGCACACGGCGGTCGAGGTGCCGGCGGCGATCACCCTCGAGGGCTGCTGGCGTCTGGTCGAGACCGCCGAGCGGACCGGCCGGCATTGCGTGATGATGGAGAACTGCAACTACGGTCGCAGCGAGATGATGGTCCTGAGCATGGTGCGCCAGGGCCTGCTGGGCGATCTTCTTCACGGCGAGGCGGCCTACATTCACGACCTCCGCTCGCTCAAGTTCTCCGATCGCAACGAGGGGCTGTGGCGCCTGCAGCACTCTGTGGAACGCAACGCGAACCTCTACCCGACCCACGGGCTCGGGCCGGTGGCGCAGTGCATGGACATCAACCGGGGCGACTGCTTCGACTACCTGGTCTCGCTGTCGAGCCCGGCGAAGGGGCTGGCGCTCTACGCTGCGGAGCGGTTCGGTGACGACGATCCGCGGGCCAAGGTCCGCTACGCCCTCGGCGACATGAACTCGAGCCTGATCCGGACGCGGCGCGGGCGGAGCATCCTGCTGCAGCACGACACGACGACCCCCAGGCCGTACAGCCGGCTCAACCTGGTGCAGGGTACGCGCGGCGTGTTCGCGGGGTTCCCGGACCGGATCTTCATCGAAGGCGAGGCCGAGGGACACGACTGGAGCGAGGTCGAGCCCTACCGGGAGCGGTTCGAGCATCCGCTGTGGGCGGAGCGGGCCGGCGATGCCGAGGGCGCCGGCCACGGCGGCATGGACTACCTCGAGGACTACCGGCTGGTCCGCTGTCTGCTCGAGGGCGCGCCCACCGACATGGACGTCTACGACGCGGCGGCGCTGTCGGCGCCGGTCGAGTTGAGCGAACTCTCAGTCGCTCGGGGCAGCGAGCCGGTCGAGTTCCCCGACTTCACGCGCGGCGCCTACCGGACGCGGCCGCCCCTGGGGATCGTCGCCTGAGAGTCGCCTACCTTCTGCCCGGCGCCGCCCTCTACGGCGGCGTCAAGGTGGTGTTGCAGCACGCCCGGGCGCTCCGGGGCCTCGGAGTCGACGCGACCGTCCACTCGCCGGACCCATGCCCGAACTGGTTCGACGGGGCGGACATCTTCTACCGGCAGGTTCGGGCCCTCGATCGGCGATCGCTGCCGCGGGTCGAGGTCGCGGTGGGGACACTGGCGCCCACGGTCGCTCCGGCGATCGAGATTGCCGAGCGCCTGGCGTGTCACCTGTGCCAGGGTTACGAGCCGGCCCACGAGACGCTGTCTCGCGCCGAGCGCGATGCGATGCTGGCGGCGTACGAGTTGCCGGCCCGGAAGCTCGTCGTGTCGCCTCACCTCGTCCGCACGGTCCGCGAGCAGCACGGCCTCGAGGCCGACTGGATTCCGCAGCCTTTCGAGCCGGAGCTGTTCCGGCCCCCGAAGCAGGAACGAGAAGATGATGGCCGGCTGCGCGTACTCGTGAGCGGCCACTGGGATCTCGAAGTCAAGGGAGTCGTCTGGTGCCTGCGCGCACTGCGGCCGCTCTTCGCGCAGAGCAGTCGCCGGCTCGACCTGGTGCGCCTGTCGCTCGACGCTGATGCCGAGGAACTCGCGTTCTGGCCGGAAGCGGAGCGGCATCGTCACGTTCCGCCCGCGGAGGTCCCCGCGCTGATCCAGAGTGTCGACCTGTGCATCGGACCCTCGTCGCCGCTCGAAGGCTTCGGCCTGCTCGCGCTCGAAGCGATGGGCTGCGCCCGTCCCTGCGTTCTGACGGACATTCCCTCCCACCAGGATCTCGATCCGGAAGAGCGGGCCTCGATCAAGGTGCCGTTCGGCGACGGCGAGGTGCTTCGCGGCGCGGTGGAGAGCCTGTGGCGCGACCGGGACCTGCGGCGGCGGCTCGGTAGGGTGGGGCGCGCGATCGCCGAGACGTACACGGAACGCCGCACCGGCGAAGCGCTGGTGCGGGTGTTTGGCGACGGGCCGACCGGGCGACGGCCGCCGACGGCTCAGGTGAAGATCGAGACGTAGAAGCCGGCCGTGGCCAGGCTTTCGCGGTCGGGTGCCATCGACGCCGGCAGCGCGTCGATCCGGGGCGGCAGGGGAGTGGTCTGGGCGTCGATCCGATAGCGGTCGAAGCCTGCCGCGTGGAGCCAGTCCTCGAGCGTCCGGCGGGTGAAGAAGCGGACGTGGGTGGCGCAGAGGAGTCCCATGGGGATGTAGTCCCACCTCCCGGCGATCAGATCCTCGACCACCGAGTAGTGGCCGACGTTCGGCACCGAGAAGACCATGCGTCCGCCGGGACGGAGCCAGCCGGCGGCGCGTTCCAGGAACGCCTGACCGTCCGTGAGATGTTCGAAGAGCTCGAAGGCGATGATCGCATCGAAGGTCTCTCCGGGTTCGAGTTTCTGGACGTCACCCCGGATCACCCGGTCGAGCCGGCTCTGGGCTGCCAGTGCCGCTTCGGGATTCAGTTCGATTCCGACGGTCCTGCAGTCGAAACGCTCCTTGATCAGGACCGCGGTCGCGCCGCGGCCGCAGCCGACCTCCAGGACGGAGGACTCGGGCCCGAGGTCCGGTGGCAGGAGCGGCAGGACATCGGCGCGTTCGCCGCCGTAGTAGTCGATGAACTCGTAGCAGAGGCCCGCTCGTGAACCGGGTATCCGCTCGCCCGAGGCGTACCTCATCGTGGCTGCTGGAGAAAGCAGGACGGCCGGAAAGGTACCTTCTCCGGACGGCGCCGCCGCCTCGTCGGGCCGGTTGCCCGCCAGCCAGGCGGCCTCGGCCTGTTCAAAGTCGGCCAGAGTGAACAGATCGGTACTGGCTTCGGGCCCGGTGGTCGTCAGATCGGTGGCGTAGACGGCGGAGTCGCGGCTTTCCCCGTCCGTCAGTTCCTCGCGCATGCGGCGTAGGGAAGCCCGGCCGATGAGGACGCGGCAGGACCTCAGGATGAGAGTCGCTTCCAGGTCACCGGGTGGCGTGGCCGGCAGTTCTGGAAGGACCTGGACCTCGCCGAACACGGCTCGAGCCTCGCCGATGAGCCATCGACGGAGGTACCACCACTCCGCGGACGCGTCGGCCTCGGCGTCCCAGGGCAGGACCAGCAGCAGCATGGCGTGATCGTAGCGTTGGCCCGACGCGCGGGTCCCTACAGTCTTGCCATGACCTCGTCGTGGCACTGCTGGATGACCCGCTCCTGGGTGGCGAGGGAGGGCAGCAGCATGAGCTGGTCCAGCCCGGCGTCGGCTAGCGTGCGGACCTGGACGCGCACTTCCTCCGCGGTTCCCGCCAGGCAGGAGGCGCGGATGAGATCGGGCGTGACGAACCTCTCTTCTTCCGGCAGGGAGTACGTGCAGTGGCCGGCGTGGACGCGCAGGTGGCGCCCTCTCGCTGGCGTCTGCTCGACCAGCGCGCGGTACTCGTCCCACACCGGCCGCACATGGGGCGGCGGCTCGCGGTCGAACTGTTGCTGCTGGTCGTAGAGGTAGTGCAGACCGGAGAGCACGAAGGGGCCGCACTCCTCGATCACTCGCGGCGAGGTGAGATCCTCACCGGGCTCCAGAATCACGGCTGTGGTGAGCGAGCAGGTGTAGAAGCTGTCGGCGTCGAAGTCCCGGCCGGCGGCCTCGGCGCCGCGGCGACAGTTCTCGATCGCGCGGTCGAACAGCGAGGCGTTCGGCGGAATCGACATGACGAGGCCATCGCCGACCTCGCCGGCCAGACCCTGGCTCTTGGGCCCGAAGCCGGAGACGTACATGGGGATGCGCGGCTCGGTCGCGATGAAACCCTGTTCTTCCATCAGGAAGCGCAGCGGCTCCGTGCGCCCGCGGAACGTGAAGTCGACCTCCTGGCCGTCGAGAAGCGCCCGGACGACCCGCAGATACTCGCCGAACTCCTTGACCCCGACGGGACGGTGCCCCATCAGCCGCAGCGCCGTGTTGCCGGCGCCGATGCCGAGAAAGGTGCGGCCAGGCGCCAGGCGGTTGATCGTCGCGATGCTGTGTGCCGTGACTGGTGCGATCCGCGTGCCGGTGATCGCGACGCCGGTCCCGAGCTTGATCCGGCTGGTGCGTTCCGCCGCCAGCGCCAGCACCGCGTAACAGTCCGACCAGATCATCTGGCTGTCGGCGATCCACGCATGGCTGTAGCCGAGGGCTTCCGCCCTCTCGATGTAGCCGATGTCGTCGATCTTGCTGGCGACGCAGACGCCGAAGTCCATGCGGCCGGCAGTGTACCGCCGGAAGCGTCGGCTGCACCCGCCCGCACCGGGCCTCAGGGGGAGGGTCCCAGCGGACGCTCGCGCTCTCTGGTTGAATGGGAGGGCGGCGCTCGCTGCGGTCGGCTGCGCTCCGGTTGGGTGTCGGTTGATGAAGGGGTGCCGGGCGTCGCTTGCCGACAGCCTCGCTGGGACCCTCCCCCTGAGGCCCGGTGCGGGCTGGAGGGCGTCGACGTGGCCTAGCGGAGGAACTCGGCGGCAGGGACGCGCGGCGGGTTAACATGCTGCTTTCGGTACGTCAGCAGTTGCAGGGACGGCGGAGACGCATGGGTTCAAGGGCGGGCTGGTTCGCGGGTTGGGTCGTTTGCATCCTGAGCCTCGGTTCGGTGCCCGTGAGCGGTTCCAATGTGCCGGACTTCGAGTCGGAAGTGCTGCCGGTGTTGAAGAGCCGGTGTTTCGCCTGTCACGGGCCGCTGAGACAGCGGGGGAATCTGCGGCTCGATTCGCGGCCGGCGATGTTGATCGGGGGCGGTCGGGGAGCGGCGATCGTGCCTGGGGATGCGGAGGCGAGCCTGCTCGTTGCGGCGATTCGGCGTGAGGACGAACTGGAGATGCCGCCGCCGCGGGCGCTTGGTAAGGCCGAGCAGGAGTTGCTCGAGGCGTGGATCGATGCAGGCGCGGAGTGGCCGCTGGCGCATGAGGAAGAGGTTGGGGGAGTTGGCGTCGCGGCGCGTGAGGTTCCGCCGGTGGAACACGGCATCGCGGGCCCGGGCGAGCCCCTGTCCTTCAATCGAGACGTTCGGCCGATCCTCTCGGACCACTGCTACGAGTGTCACGGCCCGGACGCGGCCGTGCGTCAGGCGGGACTGCGGCTCGACCGGGGTGACTCGGCGTTGGGCGCTCTTCCGTCGGGTCGCAGGGCGCTGGTACCGGGCGACCTGGAGCAGAGCCAGTTGTTTCAGCGGATCGCGGCCGCCGACGCTCTCGACCGGATGCCGCCCCTGCACGCCGACTCGGCGCTCTCGGAAGGAGAGATCGAGATCCTCGGCCGCTTCATCCTGCAGGGCGCGGAGTTCGAGGATCACTGGGCCTATCGGCCACCGCAACGTCCCGATCCGCCGCCGGTGGCGGACCCTGGTTGGGTCCGCGGCGATCTCGATCGCTTCGTTCTGGCCCGGCTGGAGAGCGAGGGGCTTGCGCCCGCGCCTGAGGCGGCCCGCCGCACATTGGCACGGCGTCTGTCACTCGATCTGACCGGGTTGCCGCCGACGCCGGGCGAGGTGGAGGCCTTCCTGGCCGACACCTCGCCGGACGCCTACGAGCGTCTGGTGGATCGGCTGCTCGCCTCCGAGCGCTACGGGGAGCACATGGCGCGCTCGTGGCTGGACGCCGCCCGCTACGCCGACACGAACGGCTACCACCGGGACCTCGAGCGGTCGATGTGGCGCTGGCGCGACTGGGTGATCGACGCGTTCAACCGCAACCAGCCCTTTGACGAATTCACGGTCGATCAGCTCGCCGGCGACCTGCTGGCGGATCCGGGTCCGGAGCAGTTGCTTGCCACCGGCTTCCACCGCAACCACATGATCAACAACGAGGGCGGCGCGATTCCGGAGGAGTACCGCGTCCAGTACGTCTTCGACCGCACGGACACGACGGCCACGGTCTGGATGGGGCTGACCGCCGGCTGCGCCAAGTGCCACGACCACAAGTTCGATCCGATCAGCCAGCGCGAGTACTACCAGCTCGCCGCCTTCTTCAACACGGTCGACGAGGCCGGTCTCGATGGCAACCAGGGCAACGCGGAGCCGAAGATCCAGGCGCCCGACGCGGGCCAGCGTGCGTTGCTTCGGGAGATTCGGGAGGAACTTGCGCCGCTCGATGCGCTCCTCGACGAGGCGAACGGAGAAGCCGTAGCGGCGCAGGCCGCGTGGCAGCAGGAGTGGGACCGCCGGCTGGGCGAGAGGTGGCGGCCGCTGGTGCCGGTTTCGCTCGAGTCCACCGCTGGAGCCCGTATGACCGTTCTCGATGACGGCTCGATCGAAGTGTCCGGTGAGAATCCCGTGACCGACGTCTATGTGATCGAGGCCGAGACCGACCTTGACCACGTCAGCGCGTTGCGTCTGGAGGCGTTTCGGGATCGGTCCGATCCGTCGCTCGGGATCGGCCGGGCCGAGGACGGGAGTTTCGTGCTGACCGAGGTCGAGGTCGAGGTGACGCCGCTCGATGGGGGACCGTCCGGCGCCCTGGACCTGGCTGCTGGCTACGCCGACTACGCGACGCCGTCCATGGGCCTCGAACTGGCGGTGGACGGCGATGCTGAGACCGGCTGGGGCGCCGGCTACATGACCCGGGCCACCGCCCGGACGGCCGTGTTCCGAGCGGCTCGGGCTCGGACGCCCGAGGCGGCCGAGGCGGCGCCGGGCCCGGCCTCTGGCGTCCGGCTGCGGATCGTGCTGCGGCAGGAGTCGAGCTATCAGCACAAGACGATGCGCCGTTTCCGCCTCTCGGTTTCCGACGCGCCCGACGTGGCGTTTCAGGTGCTGGAGCCGAAGCTGCTGCCGCCACCGTACGGCGGTCTCGCGACGGCATACCGGGACGTCGAGTACCTGGTCGGGCTGCCCGAGGATCAACGGACCGAGGAGCAGGCGACGACGATCCGCCATCGCTTCCGGCGGGGCTACTGGTCTCCGTGGCGGGCGCATGAGACGCGCTACGCCGCCCTTTCGGAGGGTCTCCGCGAGATCGAGGCCGCCGTGCCGACGACGATGGTCATGCGGGAGATGGACGATCCGCGGCCAACCTTCGTGCTGCGTCGCGGCGAGTACGACCAGCAGATGGGCGAAGTCGGCGCGGCCGTCCCCGCGGTGCTGCCGCCGATCCCGGAAGACCTCCCGAAGAACCGGCTCGGCCTGGCGCGCTGGCTGGTCAGCGGAGATCATCCGCTCACCGCGCGCGTGACGGCGAATCGCATCTGGCGGAAGTTCTTCGCTCGCGGCCTGGTGGCGACGGCCGGCGACTTCGGCGCCCAGGGCGCGTGGCCGTCCCACCCGGAGCTGCTCGACTGGCTGGCGACCGAACTGGTCCGGCAGGAGTGGGATCTGAAGGCGCTCCAGAAGATGATCGTGCTGTCCTCGACCTATCGCCAGAGTTCCAGGGCGAGCCCGGAACTCATCGAACTCGACCCGGAGAACCGGCTGCTGGCGCGCGCGTCCCGCTTCCGCCTCGACGCGGAGGTGATCCGGGACGGGGCGCTGGCCGCTTCCGGCCTTCTGGTCGAGAGGCTCGGCGGCCCGAGCGTCAAGCCCTATCAGCCGCCCGGTCTGTGGCGGGAGATCGGCTACGAGAGCAGCGCCAGCGTCTTCGAGCAGGACCACGGCGAGGCGCTCTACCGGCGCAGCCTGTACACCTTCTGGAAGCGGACCGTGCCGCCGCCGAACATGCTGGTGTTCGACGCGCCGAACCGGGAGACGTGCGTAGTGGAGAGGTCCCGCTCCAACACGCCGCTGCAGGCGCTGGTGTTGATGAACGATCCCCAGTTCGTCGAGGCGGCGCGCGTTCTGGCGGAAGACCTGCTTGCGGAGAACGCCGCCGCGGCGCCGGCCGACGCCGGCGATGCGAGTCTGATCGACGGGCTCTTCCGCCGGGTGCTGGCGCGGCCGGCGACGGCCGTGGAGCAAGAGGCGATGTTCGATCTCGTCGCCGATCTGCGGTCGCGCTACGAACGGGATCCCGCGGCGGCCGAAGCGTTGCTGAAGGTCGGGGAGTGGCCCGTCGACGAGAGTTTGCCTGGCGCCGAGCTCGCGGCCTGGAGCGTGGCCGCGAGCGCGGTGTTGAACCTGGACGAGGCGGTGACCAGACGATGAACGGAAAGAAGATCGAGTTCACCTGTGGCGCTTGCAGCCCGCGAGTCGGCACGGATCCCCAGGTCGACTACGCGCTTGGCGTGAGCCGGCGACAGTTCTTTGGCCTGGCGAGCACGGGGATTGGCGTCGCGGCGCTCTCTTCGCTGCTCGACCCGGGGCCTTCCTGGGCCACGCGGGCCGCCCGCGACGAGGCGACGCAGGCGCTGGGCGCGCTCGGCGGCACCCACTTCCCGGCCAGGGCGAAGCGGGTGATCTACCTGTTCCAGTCCGGTGCGCCGTCCCAGATCGATCTCTTCGACTACAAGCCGCGCCTGACCGAGTGGCACGGCGAGGAGCTACCCGCTTCGGTACGCGGCGACCAGCGCGTGACCGGCATGACGGCGAACCAGGACTCGTTCCCGATCACGGCATCGATGTTCGAGTTCGCCCGGCACGGCGAGAGCGGCGCCTGGGTCAGTGAGCTGATGCCCCATACGGCGGGAATCGTGGACAAGCTCTGTTTCCTCAAGGCCGTGCATACCGAGGCGATCAACCACGATCCTGGCATCACCTATCTGCAGACGGGACACCAGCAGCCGGGCCGACCGAGCCTGGGCGCCTGGTTGAGCTACGGCATCGGTTCCGAGAACAACGACCTGCCGGCCTTCATCGTGCTGATCTCCCAGGGCAGCGCCAGACGCGAGTCCCAGGCCCTGTTTCAGCGGCTATGGGGCGCCGGTTTCCTGCCCTCGGAGCACCAGGGCGTCAACCTGCGGGCGGCCGAGGACCCGGTCCTCTACCTGTCCGATCCGCCGGGGATCGACCGCGGCGTCCGGCGCCGCATGCTGGACGTCGTGGCGAGGTTGAACGAACAGCACCACGAGGAGTTCGGCGACCCGGAGATCACCGCCCGCATCGCGCAGTACGAAATGGCCTACCGGATGCAGGCCTCGGTGCCCGAGCTCGTCGACGTGTCCGGCGAACCCCAGAGTACGTTCGATCTGTACGGCGAGGATGCGCGCACCCCGGGCACCTACGCCGCGAACTGCCTTCTGGCGCGGCGGCTGGCGGAACGCGATGTCCGTTTCATTCAGCTCTACCACCGCGGTTGGGACCAGCACGGCGATCTGCCGAGCGACATCCGCCTGCAGTGCGGCGACGTGGACCGGGCGTCGGCGGCGCTGGTCACGGACTTGGAGCAGCGGGGGCTGCTTGAAGACACCCTCGTCGTGTGGGGCGGTGAGTTCGGGCGCACCGTGTACTGCCAGGGGACACTGGCCGAGGACAACTACGGCCGCGACCACCACGGCCGCTGCTACACGGTGTGGATGGCGGGCGCCGGCATCGAACCGGGCAGGACGCATGGCGAGACGGACGACTACTGCTACAACATCGTGTCGGGAGGCGTGCACATCCACGACCTGAACGCGACGATCCTGCACCAGCTCGGGATCGACCACGAACGTCTCGTGTACCGCTACAGTGGTCGGGATTTCCGATTGACCGACGTCCATGGTCGGGTAGTGGAGGAGATACTGGCCTAGGGAGAGAAGGTCACCGTTCTGACATCGCGTCGTTCCGGCGGCGCCCGATGACAAGGGGAGCAGCCATGAATTGGGGGAGAGCAATCGGCGCCGGCCTGGCGGCCGGATTCGTTCAGAACATCGTCAACTTCGTCCTGCACGGTCTGGTGCTGGGCAGCATGTACACGGATCAGCCGGCCTTCGTCCAGGAACCGGACGACATGGCGATGCAGATCGTGTGGTTTCTCGTCATCGCGCTCACGATCGGCACGGTCGCGGGCCTTCTGTTCGCGTCCAGCCGCCAGTCCTGGGCAGATGGCGCGCGGGGCGGACTCCACTTCGGGATCCTGCTCGGCGCGGTCGTGGGATTTCAGCAGTTCTACCTGACGCTGGTGGTCAACGACTTCCCGTACAGTGTGGCCTGGATCTGGCTCGGAGTCGAGATCATCTCCTTCGGCGTCGGCGGCATGGTGCTGGGGGCCGTTTACAAGCGGGCCGAGTAGGGCAGGCACCCGAAGGTCCTCCTGCGACTGGCGCTACAATGCTCATGTCCCGGGCGCGGTCCTGCCGTAGCGTCCTGGGTCCGTGAACGAAGAACCTGGTCACGCGACGTCGACGCCCTCGCAAGAGGGGGCGGGGCCTCCACCACTATCCGGAGGAAACGAATGAAGCCCCAGTTCGAGCCGCTCTCTTCACGATCGACGGTTCTCAAGGTACTCCTCGCTGGCGTTGTGCTCCTTCTCGTGGCACCCGCGGCGGGTGCCCAGGTGGCCGGAGAAGTCACCTACGTCTTCAACACGTACGCCTTCCTGGTGTGGGGCGCGTTCATCATGTGGATGTGCGCCGGCTTCACGATGCTCGAGGCGGGCTCGGTGCGGACCAAGAACGCCTCCGTCATCTGCATGAAGAACATCGGCTTGTACTCGATCGCGGGGATCGCCTACTACGTCATCGGCTACAACCTGATGTACGTCGATGTCAGCGGCTGGATCGGATCGGTTTCGCTCTTCTTCGAGGCGTCAGCGGACGAGATGGCCTTCCTTGGCGGCGACGCGGACAAGGCGGCCGCAGTCGTCGGGAGCGGCTACTCCGAGATGTCGAGCTGGTTCTTCCAGATGACCTTCGTGGCCACCACGGCCTCGATCGTGTCGGGAGCTCTCGCCGAGCGCGTCAAGCTCTGGTCCTTCCTCATCTTCACCGCCGTACTCACCGCGGTGATCTACCCGATCGTCGGCGCCTGGACCTGGGGTGGCGGCTGGCTCGCCGAGCTCGGGTTCCAGGACTTCGCCGGTTCCACGATCGTCCATTCGACCGGAGGGTGGGCCGCTCTCGCCGGCATCATCATCGTCGGCGCGAGGAGCGGCAAGTTCCGTTCCGACGGCAGCGTCAAGGGAACTCCGCCCTCGAACGTCCCGATTGTCACCCTCGGCGTCTTCATCCTGTGGATGGGCTGGTTCGGTTTCAACGGCGGTTCCCAGCTCGCGCTTGGCGGTGCGGCCGACGCGACGGCGATGGGCAACCTCCTGATCAACACGAACCTCGGCGCCGCCGCCGGTGTCGTCGCCGCTTTGGTTGTTTCGCGGCCGTTGCTGGGTCGCGTGGACCTGCTGGCGGTTCTGAACGGAGCGCTCGGGGGACTGGTTGGCGTCACCGCCGGGCCGGACCTGGTCGGTCACCACTGGGCGCTTCTGATCGGCGCGGTCGGTGGCGTGGTCACCGTCGCCGGCATGAAGCTGCTCGAGCGGATGAAGCTGGACGATGTCGTGGGCGCCGTTCCGGTTCACCTCTTCGCGGGCATCTGGGGGACGCTCGCCGTCTGCATCGCTGCCGGCGGCAACTTCGTGAATCAGGTCATCGGAATCGTGGCGGTCGGCGTTTTCGTGTTCGGGCTGTCCATGCTCCTGTGGTGGGTGCTCGACAAGACGATCGGCGTTCGCGTGTCGTCGGAGGTCGAGGAACTCGGTCAGGACATGGCCGAACTCGGCATCGAGTCCTACCCCGAGTTCATCCTGATGCCGGACGAGGACGACATGGAGGCCGCCAGGGCGGCGCAGGAGCACGCGAGACAGTCGGAAGGCGATTAGCCTCCGGGCGTGGCCGCAAGGTGGCGGAACTGTTCACTGGGGGCCACGGAGTGAAGCGTGCCGCGGCCGCGGCGCTCTGCGTCGTGGCGTCGATCGCCGGACTCGGGGCCGTCTGGGCCCAACAGGTCGGGGAGTCGGGTGAGGGACCGGAGCGGCTTCTCTTCCATGACGCTCACTTTCACCTGACGAACTACGTCCAGCGGGGCATTACCCTGAGCGAGTTCCTCGAGATCGCGGCGAACGACGTGGGGCGTACGGCGGTGTTCGGCATCCCGCTGCAGCAGAAGTGGGACTACTTCGAATCGGGCGACAGGGCGCCGGACTACTACCTGCACTCGGATTCGGCTCTCTACTACTACTCCTTCGTCGACGCGATCATCGCCGAGGAGTACCAGTTGCTGCCGCCCGAGGACCAGGCGCGCTTCGACCCGATGATCACGGGCTTCAACCCGACGGACATGTACGCCGCGGATCACATCCGCCGTGTGCTCGAGCACTACCCCGGCGTCTTCTCGGGAATCGGGGAGTTCTCGATCCACAAGGAGTTCGTGACCTCGAAGATCCTCGGCCACACCGCCAGTCTGCGGAACCCGGCGCTCGACCGGGTGCTTGACTTCGCCGCCGAGGTGGGCCTCGTCGTGATCTTCCACAACGACATCGACGTCGTGCTGCCGACGGAGGCGCACGAGCCGGTTCACCTGGAGCCCGTGCGCGCGTTCTTCCGGGCCCACTCGGACGCCACGATCATTTGGGCACATACCGGGCTGGGCCGGTTCGTGGCGCCCGCCGCGGACCATGTGGAACTGCTCGACGCTCTGCTCTCCGACGAGGCGTTCTCCCATGTGCACTGCGACCTGTCCTGGGACGAGGTGGCGAAGTACATCGTGCGCGACGAAGCCTCGCTTGAAGCCTGGATCGAGCTGCTGGAGCGCCATCCCGATCGCTTCCTGTTCGGGACGGATTCCGTTGCGCCGACCGGCCGGGACGGGTACTTCAAGACGTGGTGGGACTATGCGCCGCTGTGGGACCGGCTCAGCGACGGGACGCTGCACGCGGTGACGATCGGCAACTACGAGCGCATCTTTGAAGAGGCGAACCGAAAGGTGCGGGCGTGGGAGGCCGTGGCACTGGAGAGGGCTGGCGCGGGCCGCTGAGGGCAGTGTGCAGGACGGGTCGGCCGCGTCTACTTCGGCTGTAGCTCCGACAGCCGCACGATCTGCCGGAGCAGGCTCCGGTTGGCGATGCTGCGCAGTTCGATCCGGATTGTCGGATCGGCCGCGGTCCAGTCGATCTCCATGTAGCCGAAGTTCGGTTCCGCCGTCGGCGTGCCGACGCGGTGACGGTTGGGGCCGATGCCCACCATGCCGCGTCGGTTGAGCGAGCCGGAGTTGAAGTCCCAGAGCGGATAGGGGACCTCTCCCTCCAGGCGCGAGACGTCGGCCCAGGGCGTGTCGCCGCTCAGCAGCAGAACGCCGGCTGCGCCGGTGTCCCGGATCAATTCGATCAGCCGCTGGCGCTCGTTCGGCATGTTCGCCCAGCTCTCCCAGCCGGTGAACTCCATGACGAAGGGGATGCTGGTGGCGATCAGGCGCAGGTCGGCCGGCTGACGAAGCTGTTGGTCGAGCCAACGCCACTGCTCCTCGCTCAGCATCCGGGCGCGCTCGTGATCGTTCGGCAGGTAGGGGCCCATTCCCAGCAGTTGCCGCCTCCGGGCCTCGTCGGGCGATACCTGCCAGATCGGCCCGCGCCCGTACCGGGTATCCAGCAGGATGACCTGGAGACGCCGGCCCGGCGGTCCGAAGCGTTGCGAAGTGTAGATGCCCTGCTGTTGCCGTCGCGGCGATCCCGGCGGTTCGTTCCAGAAGTCCAGGAACACCTGTTGCGACTCGGCCCGCTTGTCGAAGTCGGCGCCGCCGTCCTCGCGGCCGAAGTCCAGATCGTTCCAGGTTGCCATGAGGCGGCTCTGCCGGCGCAGTTCGGAAAACCCTGGCTTCGCCGCCAGCTTGTCGTACTGAAGACGGAGTTCCCGCATGTCTACCGTGCCGGCGAGGACGCTGTTGCCGAGCATCAGCGTGAGCTGGGGACGCAGGGCGAGCACGGTGTCCCAGACCGGTTGCGAGCGATCCTGATCGGCGCCGGAACCGAACGCGATGCGGCTTACGACCTCCCGGGTCAACGTGTCCGCGGCCCGGCGACGCCGGTGGAGGGACCAGACGTAGGCGGTCAGCGCATCGACATCGCTTTCGTCGAGCTCCATGCCGCCCAGTGGCCACATCTCGTACTTGCCCCGGAAGCGGCGGCCGGCGCCGTGGCGGAAGCCGGTCTCGATCGCTGTGCGCACCGCAGCTAGCGATCCGTCGCCATGAAGCCACTCGTCGTCAGTCAGGTCCGGCCCCCTGCGGTTGCCCTGGCCTTCCCAGTGGTGACACACCGGGCAGGTGCCGCCGCGGTAGATCGCCGCGCCCCGTTCCATAGCCGCCGGGTCGGGGGCGGCTCCACCCGCGGGCGCCGCCAGAGCAGCGAGGACGATCGGGACCCCGCAGAGACGGAGGACCCGCGCGCTGTACCGGTTGCGCGGCATGCGCGGAATGTACCGCACGGTTTCGGGGCTCTCCGGGGCCCGGCCTTCCGGTGTATGGTCCGCGCCGATGTGTGAAGAAGAGAACGGAGCAGCGTGGGGCTACGAGGCGCACAACGGTCCCGCCGTCTGGGGGCGGCTCGACTCCGCGTACGAAACCTGTTCACTGGGAGGCGAGCAGTCCCCGATCGACCTGAGCGGTGCTCGTCGCGCACGGGTCGATCAGGTGGAGTTCGCGTACCGGTTTGCCCGGTCGACGGTCGAGAACACGGGACACTCAATCCAGGTGAACCCGGAACCCGGCAACGGCATCGTCGTCGGGGGCGTGCGATTCGACTTGGAGCAGTTCCATTTCCACCACGGTGCCGAGCACACGATCGAGGGCGTCCGCCTGCCGCTCGAGATGCACTTCGTGCACCGGAGCGACGGCGGTTCTCTGGCGGTAGTCGGAGTCCTGTTCCGAGAGGGTCCTGCGAACCGGGCGCTGGCGCCGGTGTGGTCAAGCCTGCCGGCCGTTGCCGAGCCGCCACGCGACGTTCCGGACGCAGTCGAACTGCCGGCCCTGCTGCCGGCGCCCCGGACGTCGTGGCGCTACCGCGGGTCCCTGACCACGCCGCCATGTACGGAAGGCGTGGCCTGGATCGTCCTGACGGAACCGCTCACACTGTCGGCTGCACAGATCGGGGCCTTCGCGGCGATCTTCCCGAACAACTACCGCCCCGTGCAGCCGCTCGGCGAGCGCGTTCTCGTGCGCGGATAAGGCTTCAGTTAGCGTCCCGCACCAGCCGCAGCATGGCGTCGCTGACGGCGCAGGCGAAGCGCGGGTCGTTGATGTTCGCGTCGACCTCGGTGACCGGCACAGCCCGCCGCAGGTTCTCGCGCAGGGCGGTGAAGAGCGCGTCGTCGGCCGCCGGGTCGTGGAACGGTCCGCCGGGCGCTGAGAGCGTGGAGACGCCGCCCAACGGCAGGTAGACCTCGACCGGGCCTGTGGAGGCATTCAGCTTGGCGGCGAGAACCTGACCGAGCTCCGCGGACTCCTCGCGCGACGTGCGCATCAGGGTCATGTTGTCGCTCTGGCGGTGAAATGTGCGCCCCGCGAACTCGTCCGGAACGGTGTCCCGGGCGAAGAAGCTGACCATGTCGAGGCAGCCGGGCACGACGACGGCGGGCGTACCGCTCTTGGCCGCGGCCTCCAAGCGCGACGGGCCGGCAGTGCGAACGCCGCCGACCAGTTCGTCCGCGCACTCCGTGGTCGTCAGGTCGAGAACGCCGCGTACGAAGCCGGCCTCGACCAGACTCTCCATCGTGCGGCCGCCGGCGCCAGTGGCCTGGAAGATGAGAACTTCGAGTCCCTCGGTCTCCAGTTGGCGCCTGCAGGCATCAACGCAGGGGGTGGCGCTCCTGAACGTGGAGGCCGCGATGAGAGGACGGTCGTCCCCGCCTTCGATCTCGACGCGGGCCATGGCGCAGACCGCGGCGGCGGTGCGACTCAGGACCTGCCGGCTGATCCGGTTGATGCCGTCGATGTCGACGATCGACGGCACCATGACGATGTCCTTGACGCCGACGTATCCGGAGGCGTCCCCGCCGGCCATAGTCGACACCATGATCTTGGGTACTCCGAGCGGCAGGGCGCGCATCGCGGTGGTCGCCATCGCCGTGCCGGCCCTGCCGCCGAGGCCGACGATCGCGTCGAAGCTGCCGTGGCGGTAGCTGCGGCGGACGACCTCCTCGGCGCCGGCGGACATCGCCGCGATCGCCCGGTTGCGGTCGGCCGCCTGGGCCAGTTGCTCAACCTTCTCGCCGCCGGCGCAGGCGACCTCGCGACGGCTGACGTCGGGCAGCCAGGTGCCGTCGAGCGCCGGTTCGCCGAGGATGCCGAGGTCGATGACGTACGCCCGGCAGCCCCAGTCGCGCACGATCCGATCGACCAGATAAACCACCTCCCCGCCCTTCGTGTCGAGGGTCGCGAGCACGGCGATGGTGCAGGGGCGTTCGGGCACGCTGCCCGAATCCTACGGACGTGGAGCACGGAATGACAAGACGTGGGCCGCCGTTTCCGGATCCACTGCGTGAGGTTGCCGGCCAGGGAGTAGGATCGCCGGTCATGCTCGCTCGCTGTCTGTCCTTGGGATTCGTGTTCAGTCTCGCCCTTGCAGCCGGCGCCCAGGAGTTGATGCCCGATCACGACGCGTCGCGCCGAGAGCGGCTCGACTACGCCGGGGAGCGGTTCCGCACGCCCGACGGATTCGCGGTGGAACCGGCGGCGACAGTCGGCCTCTTCGGTTCGGTCGTCAATATGACCTTCGACGCCGCGGGCAGGCCGTTGCTGGCGCTGGAAGGCGAAGGCCTGGCGCTGCTCGAGGACGCCGACGGCGACGGCCTGTACGACCGGCGCATCGACTTCGCTCCCCAGGTCGATACGGCCCACGGCCTCTACGTCATGGGGCCGGGCGACCTGCTCGTCCACGCGAACGGCCGCGGCCGGCTGGCTGAAGCGGCTGGAGTCGAGGGCAGGCCCGGCCGCGACGACTCGGTCGAGGACACCGGGCTCTACCGGCTGCGGGACACGAACGGCGACGACCGGGTCGATGCCGTCGAGCGGATTGCTCCCGCGAACGGCCGGATCCAGGAGCACGGACCGCACACGATCGCGCGCGGTCCCGACGGCGCCCTCCGCGTCCTCTACGGCAACTACTCGTCGCCCGAGGTCGGGCTCGCGCCGACCTCGCCGCTGCGCGAACTGCAGGAGGATCAACTTCTGCCGCCGATTCTCGACCCGCGGGGCCATGCGAACAGCCTGCGGGCGCCGGGCGGCACGATCTACCGCCTGGATCTCGAGTCGAACGTCTGGGAGCGGCTTTCGGGAGGCCTTCGCAATCCCTTCGATCTGGCGATCGGCGCCGCGGGGGAGATCTTCGCGTACGAGGCGGACATGGAGTGGGACCGCGGATTGCCCTGGTTCCGGCCCACCCGGGTCGTCCACCTGATACCGGCGGGCGACTACGGCTGGCGCACCGGCTCCGGCAAGATCGCGTTCCACGAGATCGACACGCTGCCCGGCGTGGTCGACCTGGGCCGCGGTTCGCCGGTGGGCGTCGCCTTCTACCACCACCACGCGTACCCGGCGAGGTTCTCGGGCGCCTACTTCATGGGCGACTGGTCGCGGGGCCGGATCCGGGTACTGGTCCCCGAGCGGGCCGGCGCCACCTGGACGGGGGAGGCCCACGACTTCGTTCTCGGTGAACCGCTGAACGTGACGGACCTCGATGTCGGACCGGACGGCTTCCTGTACTTCGCGACCGGCGGCCGCGGCACGTCGGGAGGCCTCTATCGTGTGACCTACGAGCGAGCGGGCGAGGCGGTTACGGTCACTGGCACGGAAGCCGCCGTACGTCAGCCGATGCCCCGTTCCGGGTGGGGGAGAGAGGCGATCCGTCGCGCTCGCGGCGAGGCGGGCGCGAACTGGGAGGCGGAGCTGTGGGCGGTCGTTCGCGACGCCGGACGAGAGCCGATCGACCGGATCCGCGCGCTGGAACTGCTTCAGGTGCATGGCCCGCGGCCGACCGCGGAGGAAACGGCGGCACTCCTCGACTCGGACGCGCCGCTGGTCCGCGCGGCCGCGGCCGCGCTGCTCGGCATGCACCCTTTCGCCGAGGTACAGGGACCTCTGCGCGCCGCGCTCGCCGATGTCGATCCGCTGGTCGCCCGGCGGGCAGCCGAATCCCTCGTGCGCTCGGGGCTCGATGTCCGCGCCCGCGGTATCGAGGTCGAAACCTCCGATGCCCTCTACGGTCTGCTCGACCACGGTGACCGGTTTCTCCGCTACGCGGCGCGGGAGGCGATCCAGCGCATCCCTCATGGCTACTGGGTCGACCAGGCCTTCGTGGCCTCTCCCCGGCAGCGACCTCGCGGCTTCTTCGAGGCGGTGCTGGCGATGATCTACAGCCTGGAGCACAGGATCGAGTACAACTTCCTGATGGGGGCATTGCTCCAGGTCGCGCGGGCCGACCTGGAGGTGGAGGCCGAACTGGACTTCTTGCGGACGATGGAGATCGCGTTCATTCGCGACCCGGCTCCAGACGCCCCGGGGCGCGACGAAGCGCGCGCCGGCCTGGGCCAGGCGTTGTTCGGCCGCTATCCGCACGCCGACGATCGCGTGAACCGCCAGCTCGAACGGCTGCTCGCATTCCTCCAGCCTGAGGGGGCCCTTGCCGGGATGGTCGAGCGCCTGGCAGAGGACCGGCCGCCGGCCGAGGAGATCCACACCGCCTACTGCCTGCGCGCGATGGACCGGGGCTGGACGCCGGAACTGCGCGCCCGGGTCGTGGCCTGGTTCGACGATGCTCGGGAGTTTCGGGGCGCCGCCAGCATGGAGGGCTACATCGACGCCATCTGGAACGACGTCCTGGACCGGTTTCCGGACGAGGAACGCGCGGCGGCCGAGGAGCGGCTCGAGGTTCAGCGGGCCGAGCGGGCGCGGCGCGCCGCCGCTTTGAGCACCGAGGTCGAGGGCGACCGGCAAGGCAGGAGCGACCTGGCCCAGATGAGCTTCGAGGAGCTCGCGGAGTACCTGGAGTACGACGTGATGGCCTACGAGCGCTACAGCCCCGAGCAGGGCGAGCGTGTGTTCCATCGCGCCCGCTGCTCGGCCTGCCACGTGTTCGGCAACATCGGCCGCGGTGGCGGCCCGGATCTCTCGACGGTGATCAAGCGCTTCCGCCGTGGCGAAGTCCTCGAGTCGATCATGTTCCCGTCACGCGTCATCTCGGATCAGTACCAGGCGGTCGACGTCGAACTCGAGGACGGCGCTCTGCACAGCGGGATGGTGGTCGAGGACACGGCCGGGCGGCTGACGCTGATCAACGCGAACGGCGACCGTCTCGACCTGGACAAGGCGCGGATCAGGAGTCGCGAACCGTCCGTGCTCTCGATCATGCCGGAGGGCCTGCTCGACACGATGACCCTGAGCGATCTGGCCAGCCTGATCCGCTTCCTGGACGAGGGGGCGGACGCGGCGCCCTGACCGCTCGGTCAGGGAGGAGGCAGCGCCGCCGCGTCGGCGCCGCGGATCGCCTCGAGTTCCGCGGTCAACCGCTCGACGATGTCGGGCCGGTCGAGGTAGAGGTCGTTCGTCTCCGCCGGGTCGGCGACGAGTTCGTAGAGCTGTCCCACGGCGCCCCCGGGTTCCGGGGTGAGTTGCCGCGGTTGCGTGAAGCCGCCCGAGCCGAGCCCCTCGATCAACTTCCACTTCCGGAGCGCCTCCGAGCCATTCCTTTCGTGAGACCGTATGGCGAACATGCCGCGCGAGCTGTGGTGAATCAGCGAACCACGGGGCGGCTGCGGATTCTCCTCGCCGCGTAGCACCGGCCCGAGGTCGATGCTGTCTTCCGCCACTCCATCGGGGAGGTCGACTTCCAGGAACGAACTGATGGTGCGGAACACGTCGACAAGGCCCGCTAGCTCTTGTCGTACGGCGCCGGCCGGAATGCGGTCCGGCCAGCGCGCCAGGAAGGGTACGCGGTGGCCGCCCTCGTGGATGTCGGCCTTCTGCCCGCGCAGCGATCCGTTCGCCCGGTGTCCGGTCTCCCCGATGTCGGCTTCGAGCCAGTGGGCGCCGTTGTCGCTCGTGAACAGGACCAGGGTGTTCGAGGCGAGACCCAGCGAGTCGAGATCGGCGAGCAGCCGGCCGACGCCGGCGTCGACCTGGGCGACGAAGTCGCCGTAGATGCCGGCGCCGCTCGCACCTTCGAACTCGGGCAGCGGCATCCAGGGGGTATGGGGCGAGGGCAGCGGCAGGTAGAGGAAGAAGGGGCGGCCGTCCCCGGCCACCGCCCGCTGCTCCAGGTAGCCGGCGGCCCGATCGAAGAGAGTCGGAGTCACCTGGAGGAAGTCGAAGCCGGGGGCGATGTCGCCGGCGCGCCAGTAGCCGTCGCCGCCGTAGCGCCGCATCGAGCTGTCTTCGACCGTTTCGGTCGCGGCCTCCACCACGCCCTCGTCCTCGAAGTAGAGGTAGGGCTCCATGTCGAGGGAGGCGGGGATGCCGAAGTAGTGCTCGAAGCCGGCGGTGACCGGCCCCGGCCGGAGCGGCGCGCCGTAGTCCGTCTGGCCTGGAGCGTCGTCGTTCGGATCCGGGTCGTCGCCGAGTCCGAGATGCCACTTGCCGATGCCGGCGGTGGCGTAGCCCAGGGTCCCGAGGAACGCGGGCAGGGTGACGCGCTCCGGTTCCAGCAGGCTGGTGGAACGTCCGTTGAGCACGCCGCGCTTGAGCGGCGAGCGCCAGGCGTAGCGGCCGGTCAGCAGCGCGTACCGGGTCGGCGTGCAGACGGACGATTGACTGTGGGCGTCCGTCAGTCGCACGCCCTCGGCCGCGAGCCGGTCGAGGTTGGGGGTCGGGATCCGCGACTCCGGGTTGTAGGCGCCGAGGTCGCCGTAGCCGAGGTCGTCGGCGAGGATCAGCAGGATGTTCGGCCGCTCGGGCTCCGGGTCACGGTCCGGTGCGGGCCCGGTCGTACAGGCCAGGAGCAGCAACGAGGCGGTTGCTGCGCACTGGACGACGGCTGGCGGGCCAGGATGCGTTCGGCGGCGCGTTGATTGGTACAGTCCGCGGCTCCCTTCCCGCGCCGATCGTACCCGCCGCTTCCATTCCATGCCTTCCAAGCCGCGCAAGAGGTCCCGGCGCTCACGACGCCCGGTCTGCCGCGGCGTCCGCGGCGCGACGACGGTCGAGGGCACGAGCCGCGAGTTGATTCTGACCGCGACGGCGGAACTGCTCGAGCGGATGGTGCGGGCGAACGGCATCGAACCGGAGGACGTAGCCAGCGCCATCTTCACGACCTCGCCCGATCTGACGGCGGAGTACCCGGCGCTGGCGGCCCGGTTGATGGGTTGGCGTGACGTGGCTCTGCTGTGCGGGCACGAGATGGCGGTTCCGGGCGGGCTGGAGCGCTGCGTGCGCATCCTGCTGCACTGGAACACGACGCTTCCGGCTTCGGAGGTCGAGCACGTCTACATCCACGGTGCCTCGAACCTGCGGCCCGACCGCGAGGAGCTCGACGAGCTGCGCCGGCAGATCGAGGCGCAACGGGAACTCTCTTCAGACTAGGCGGGCAGGCTCGCCGTAAACATGACTAGAATGGTCACGTTTAGCGCCACCAAAGAACCGGGCAACGCCCGCCCCGAATAGACCGGAGGAACCATGACGCTCAGAATCAACGACGAGGCCCCCAACTTCACCGCGCAGACCACGGATGGGGAGATCGACTTTCACGCGTGGATCGGGGACGGCTGGTGTGTTCTCTTCTCCCACCCGAAGGACTTCACGCCGGTTTGCACGACCGAGCTGGGTACCGTGGCCGGCCTCAAGGGCGAGTTCGACCGTCGCAACTGCAAGGTGATCGGCATCAGCGTCGACGGCGTGTCTGACCACCAGGCCTGGTCGAAGGACATCGAGGCGTCGCAGGGTCACGCCCTGAACTACCCGCTGATCGGCGACCCCACCCTGGACATCGTGAAGCGCTACGACATGCTGCCCGCCGACGCTGGCGACACCTCCGAAGGCCGGACGCCGATGGACAACGCGACCGCGCGTTCGGTCTTCGTGATCGGCCCGGACAAGCGGATCAAGGCGACCCTCACCTACCCGATGAGCACGGGCCGGAACTTCGCCGAGATTCTGCGTCTGGTCGACTCCGTCCAGCTGACGGCGAAGGAGCAGGTGGCAACGCCGGCGAACTGGGAGCACGGCGACGACGTGATCATCCTGCCGGCGGTGTCGGATGAGGCGGCGCGAGCGAAGTACCCGCAAGGCTGGCAGCAGCCCCTGCCGTACATCCGGGTGGTGCCGCAGCCGTAGGTGCGGATCTAGTCGGCGGCGTCGAACCGGGAGCCGCCGCGGCAGTCAGGCGAGAGACCACGGCTTTCGCCGCGGGCCCGCCACTCGGCCGGCGTCAGCGCGTCGATTGCGAGGGCGTGGACCGGTCCGGCCAATTCGTCCGCGAGGGCGCGGTGTATCACCCGGTGCCGCTGCAGCCGGTTCGCACCCTCGAAACGGCTGCTGACCACGACAACCCGGAAGTGGGTTTCGGCGTCGGAGGGCACGTTGTGCATCCGGCTTTCGTTCAGCACCTCCAGCCGCTCGGCGCCGGTCGCCTGCTCGAGCTTGGCGCGGATCGCCTGTTCGAGGGGCGTACCGCGAACGACCGCCTTCGTGGAAGCCCTGTGTGTCGCGAGCGGACGGCCGAGAGTCGCCATGCCCTGATCATAGCGGCGTCGGCGGCCGTGCTACGGTCGCTCGATGGCGGAGTCGACGGGCCGCTCACCCTGGTTCTACGCTCTTTTGGGCTGTCTGGGCTGCCTCGGTATCGTGGTTCTGGTGGTGGGCGGCTTGGTCTTCTTTGGTGTTCGTACGGCCCAGCAGGTGACCGCCGACAACGAGGATCCCGAGCGACGCAGGAACCGCGCACTGGAGATGCTGGGAGCGGAGCGGGAGCCGGGTGGGTATCACGTGGCGGCCGTCGTTTCGATTCCGCTGTTCCTGGAGATGGCGGTGTTCTCGGACCGGCCACCGGAAGACGACTCCTGGGGAGGAGAGTTCCGTGAGGAGGGATTCTTCTACCTTCGCGTGCGGGGAGGGGGCGACGACCTGCGGGCCTTCTTCGACGGCGAGACGAGTGAGTCGGTGACGTTTCGCGAGATGGGCCTGGAGTTCGACATCGAGGAGAACCTGGGACGCGGCGACCTGGACCGTGGGGACTTCACTGGGCGCTGGGCCACCTTCCGTGGTCGTACGTTGTACGAGGCCGGGGAAGAAGTCGGAGACCTCGTGACGTTGATCGAGTTCGTGTGCCCTGAGGACGAGTGGATGCGTATGGGCGTTTGGTTCGGCCCTGGCGCGGAGCCGGATGTTGGCGACACGGCTCGGGGATCGGGGTCTGCCGGTCTGGCGGCGGCCGGTGAAGTGATCGAGACGTTCCTGGAACCGATTCACCCATGCGGCCGCTCCGTCTGAGGCGGGTACTGGCGGCTGCCGCCGTCTGGTCCTGCTGGGTCGCCCCGGCGGTGGCGCAGTCCTTCGGAGACGACTCGGCCAGTTACCGGCTGGCGTTTCGCGGCACCTGGACGGCTAGCGCGACGCCCGGCGGCGTGCCGGGCGGCGCTCACTTCTCGCCCCTGATCGGCGCTGTTCACAACGACCAGGTGAGCTTCTGGGAGCCGGGCGGCCGGGCTAGTCGACAGATGGAGCGGGTGGCGGAACTGGGGATCCAGCGGGACCTCAGGGCGTTGATGGAGCGCAGTCCTCAGGTTTTGGCCGTGCTGGAGAAGGAACCTCCACGCGGCGGCACCGCGTCGGCTTCGATCGAGTTCGAAGCCGACAGGGACCATCCCCTCGTTACCCTGGTGACCATGATCGCTCCCAGTCCGGACTGGTTCGTCGGCGTTTCCGCAAGGTCGCTGCTCGACGACAGCGGACAGTGGGTCGATGACCTGGAGGTCGACCTCTTCCCCTACGACGCCGGCACCGAGGAGGGAACCGAGTTTTCTCTCGACAATCCGGCGACCGTTCCGCAGGGCACGATCACGAGCATCCGCGGCATGGGCAAGTTCACGGACAGGCCGATGGCGCGGTTGACCTTCGAGCGGCTGGATCCGAACGAGCCGGAGCCGCGGTTCACCGGCGACGTCGCGGCGGAGCCGGTGGGCGACTCGGGCGTCATCGTGTTCTGGCGGGGACGATGGGCCGACGCGGAGAGGGGGCTGTTGCACGTGGAGGCACGGAGCCAGACGGCGGGCTGGGCTCAGGTGGCGACGGCGGCCGCAAGCGACCGACGCGTCCGCATCGACGGACTTCGTTCGGAGACGCCGTACACCCTCCGCCTGCGCGCGGAAGGGCGCCAGGGAGTCCAGTACTCGGATGAGGCAAGTGTAACGACCGGCGGCTACAACGGCCCGTGTCGTGGCGGCGACAGCTTCCTCTGCCTGAGGCAGGAGCGGTTCGAAGTGCAGGTGTACTGGACCGATCCGGACGTGGCCGGCAACTTCGGACGCGGTGGCGCCATCCCGGTGGCGATCTCCGACGAGTCGGGAATGTTCTGGTTCTTCAACCCGGCGA
Organism: Acidobacteriota bacterium; assembly: GCA_011525365.1. GTDB lineage: Bacteria > Acidobacteriota > Thermoanaerobaculia > Multivoradales > Multivoraceae > Multivorans. The sequence goes on along the minus strand of WTGQ01000002.1, from coordinate 2,168,487 downwards.
ACGTGGAACTGGTCATCAAGGTGCTCGACGGCCGCGCGCAGAATGGGAACTACTGGGTTTTCTACGGTGCCTTGTCCGACGTGGAGTACTGGATTACGGTGCGGGACACGGCGGGCGGTTTGAGTCGCACCTACCACAATCCGCCCAAGCAGGTCAGCGGGCAGCGCGATCTCGAAGCGTTCTGACTAGGTGGTTGCGCCTCCGACGATTCGGCGCAGGTCCTCGTCATGCGCCAGCAGCGACTCGAGCAGGGCCAGTTGCACGCGGCAACGGTCCAGATTCTGGCCGGGCCGCTCGACCCGAAAGTAGACGTCACCGTCCAAGTGGTCCGTGAGGAAACGCACCGCCTGCTCGAGCGTCAGCACCAGGGCGCCGTCAACCAGGCTGCGACGCTCCGCCGCGGTCAGAAAACCCGCGCCGTCCAGGTAGCCCCCGGCCAGGGCGGCGAACAGCTCCATGTCGACCCGCGCCTCGGCGGTTTCCAGCGCGTCCTCGTCGGCGCGGTGGCTCATCGAGCGAACCATGTCTCCGAAGTCGTAGGCGGCCAGCCCGGGCATCGTGGTGTCCAGGTCAACGACACACAGCGCTTCGCCGCTTGTCCGGTCGAACAGGATGTTGCTGATCTTGCAGTCGTTGTGGACGCTTCGTCGCGGCAATTCGTGAGCAGCGGCGAGGCTCAGCCGGGCGGCCAGGCCGCGGTGAAGAGCCACCGACCGGATCTCGACGGTCGCCTGTCGCCGCCTGTCCCTGCCGGCAGCCGAGGCGCTTGCCGACGCGAGCGCCAGGTCGAACGCCTCGAAACGGTTCAGCGTGTCGTGGAAGCCGGGAATCGTCTCGTGCCCGCAGTGGATGAAGAGATGTGGTGGAAGACGGCCGCGAAGGGAAGTCCCGCCGACTGGTGGCGGATGTACGAGCTGATCGAGGATACGACGCCCGAAGTTCGGTCGTCGTATCCTCGATCAGCTCGTACATCCGCCACCAGTCGGCGGGACTTCCCTTCGCGGCCGTCTTCCACCACATCTCTTCATCCACTGCGGGCACGAGAGTGAGCCGGCGCCGGGCGCCTCCCGGGCCGAGCTTGCGTTCGAGGTGGCGCGTGATCCGCACGGTGTTCGCCATGATCCGAGCAGGATTCGGGAATACGTAGCCGTTGATTCGCTGCAGCAGGAATCGGCTGCCGGCGGCGGTGGAGATGACGAACGAGTCGTTGATGTGCCCTGCCCGCAGTTCGACCGCGGCGGTTGCGCGGCCGCCGATCCGGAAGCGCCCGGCGATGCGGAGGACCGCCTTGGGGTCGTGTCGTTCGGGTCGCGTCAAGGCGGTGTCGGCCGGCCGACGGGCTGGCTGGCGCGATATAAGTATGATATCACTTTCATATCGGAAACAACGGCGGTCGTTTGGTCGGCCGCGTGATCAAGGGAGTCAGCAACGAATGGAACAACAGATGGTAGAGCATCGGGAGAAGCGTCTCTCGGTCAAGTCGGGCATTGGCATGCTGTGCCTGCTCATCCTCTTCCTCTTCCTCGCGTTTGCCGGGATCGCCGTCTTCGGGATCTGGCGGGTCATCCCCGTCGTCATCTTCTGCGCGGTCTGCGTTCCCGTTCTCGTCCTGCTCCTGTTCGGGCTGTTCATGGTCCATCCGAACGAGGCGAAGGTCCTGCAACTCTTCGGTGCGTATCGGGGCAGCGTCTACGACACGGGGCTTCGGTGGGCGAATCCGTTTCTCAGCAAGCGGCGGGTGTCCGTACGGACGAGGAACTTCGAGACCGGGAAGCTGAAGGTGAACGACAACGCCGGGAACCCGATCGAGATCGGCGCGGTCGTCGTCTGGCGCGTCACGGATAGCGCCGAGGCGCTCTTCAACGTCGACGACTACGAGGATTACGTACAGGTTCAGAGCGAGGCCGCGCTGCGCAACATGGCGACGGGCTACCCCTACGATGCGCACAGCGAGGGCGAAGTCTCCCTGTCGCATCACACCGCCGAAATCTCCGAGCGTCTCCGCGGCGAGGTCCAGGAGCGACTGGCGACCGCCGGGGTAGACGTGATCGAGGCCCGGATCAGTCACCTGGCCTACGCGGCGGAGATCGCCGCCGCGATGCTGCAGCGCCAGCAGGCGGCGGCAGTAGTCGCCGCGCGGGCCCAGATCGTCGATGGCGCCGTCGGCATGGTGGAGCAGGCACTGAACATGCTGAACGAGAAGGATGTCGTGCACCTGGACGACGAACGGAAGGCGGCGATGGTCAGCAACCTGTTGGCCGTGCTGTGCAGCGACCGCCATACCCAGCCGGTCGTGAACGCCGGCACGCTGTATCCGTAGACGGAAGGGTGCTGACGGTGGGTGCCCCTCCGCGCAAGGCGTTTCTTCTGCGTCTCGACTTCGGCCTGTTCGAGGAGCTGCAGCGGCTGGCGGCAGCGGAGTTGCGGAGCGTCAATGGGCAGATCGAGTATCTGCTCCGTGAGGCGCTTCGGCAGCGGGGAAGAACCGCAACGCCTGCAACGGTTGAGAAGAACGGACGCGATGCCCCATAGGCGCCCCGGAGGGCAAGAGCGGAGAAAACCCGGTGCGAAACACAACGCGGTGGCTGATCGTCTTCATACTGCTACACTTGTGCGCTGTCGGCGCTCAATGTTCCCGGTTCGCTGAGACACTCTCTCGGCGGGCGGGGAAGTGTGCAGGTTGAGATCGACATGGACGGCTCTCGGCGCAGCCGAATCCCCTCTGCTAGGCCCCCTACCTGGAGACCGAAGATGGCAGTTGCCCCAGTGAAGGACGTGAACAAGCCCCTCGAGGCGAGGTATTCGTCCATTCGTCAGCTCTTCGAGCTGGGGAAGGCGAAGACGTACCTCCTCAACGACGAGATCCACGACATGATGCCGGCGGACATGGTCGGCGTCGAGGCCGAGATCAACGAACTGTACGACCGGCTGCGCGAGTTGCGGGTCGGCGTGATCCGGCGGCCGGACTGGTACGTGGCGAACCTCGACGAGGCGGTCACGCTCGAGATCGAGAAGGCGGATGAGGACCCCGCGACGCCGGCGGTCACCGAGCCGCTGAACACCAGCGATCCAGTGCGGATGTACCTGCGGGAGATGAGCACCGTCCCGCTCCTGGACCGCGACGGTGAGGTCGAGATCGCCAAGGACCTCGAGGACGGCGAGTGGCAGATCTTCCAGGCGATGACCCGCAACCAGGACTTGATGACGCGATTGTTGGCGATGACCGAACTCGCGGACCGCAGGAATGCGAAACCGCTCTCCCAGTTGGTGGAGCTCGGGCAGCCCACGTCACTGCTGGACCAGAACGGCTACAAGCGGGTCGCCAAGCGCGTCGGCGTGCTGGACAAGATGAGGGAACACGAGGACGACCTGGAGCGCGCCCGCCGCAAGCAGAAACGCTACTCGCCCAGGGGCGACCGCTTTCAGGAGATCGGTCGGGACATCGACCGCCTGGAGGAGCGGGCCTCCGCCCTGATCGTGGAGCTGGGTTTCACGGGTCCGGACCGCAATCGGGTAGTCGACCTGGTCAAGCTGATCGACAACCGCTTCCGGCGCAGCGAGCGCGACATCAGCCGGGCCCAGGTGGCTCTTGAGCGTGAGAGCAACGAGGAACTCAGGGCGCTGCACCGGCGGCGGATCCAGAAGTACCGCGAGGAAGTACGGGACCTTGAGGCTCGCCACTTCGTCAAGCAGGGAGAACTGCGGGCGATGGTGGCGAAGGTCAAGCGCGGCGAGGCGTTGAGCGAGCGCGCCAAGGAACAGCTCATCATGGCGAACCTGCGCCTGGTCGTCTCGATCGCCAAGAAGTACACGAATCGGGGCCTCCAGTTCCTGGACCTGATCCAGGAGGGCAACATCGGCCTGATGAAGGCGGTCGAGAAGTTCGAGTATCGCCGCGGCTACAAGTTCTCGACCTACGCCACGTGGTGGATCCGTCAGGCCGTGGCGCGAGCGATCGCCGACCAGTCGCGGACGATCCGCATACCGGTTCACATGATCGAGAACATCAACAAGCTGACCCGCACGTCGCGGTCTCTGGTCCAGGAACTCGGGCGCGAGCCCACGGCCGAGGAGATCGGCGAGCACATGGATCTGCCCGCCTCCAAGGTGCGCAAGATCATGAAGATCGCGCAGGCGCCGGTGTCGCTCGAGACCCCGGTCGGCGAAGAGGAGGACTCGCACCTCGGCGACTTCATCGAGGACAAGAACTCGCCGTCGCCCATCGACGAGGCCATCGCCCAGAACCTGACCGAGCAGACCAATGACGTGCTCCGCAAGCTGTCGCCTCGGGAGGACCTGGTTCTGCGGATGCGTTTCGGGGTCGGCGGCGGATCGGAGCATACGCTGGAAGAGGTCGGCAAGTCGTTCAACGTCACCCGCGAACGCATCCGCCAGATCGAGTCCAAGGCGCTGCGCAAGCTCCGGGCCCCGGACTCGGCGAGCAAGTTGCGTCCGTTCCTCGACGACGGCGCGTAGCGCGCAGGCCCGGCGCTCATCCCCGGCAGTGGGTCAGGTATGCGGGTCCGTACCGGCACCAGCGGATTCTCGTATCCGGCGTGGACGGGACCGTTCTACCCGCCTGGCACAAAGCGGCCGGACATGCTCTCGTTCTATGCCTCCAGGCTCGGTTCGGTGGAGATCAACAACACCTTCTACCGCATGCCGAAGACGGAACTGCTGGAGCGGTGGCGCGACGCGGTCCCGGATACATTTCGTTTCGCGCTGAAGGCGTCCCGCCGGATCACGCACCAGCAACGACTCAGGGACGCCGGTGACTCGGTCGACTACGTGTTTCGCACCGCGGCAGTGCTCGGCGAGCGTCTCGGCCCGTTCCTCTTCCAGTTGCCGCCGTACCTCAGGCGCGACGTCGACCGGCTCGCGGGCTTTCTCGACCTGTTGCCCGACGGAATGAGGGGCGCGTTCGAGTTCCGCCATGCCAGTTGGTTCGACGACGAGGTGTTCACGCTGCTGGCCGGCGCCGGCGCTTCGCTGTGCATCGCCGATGCCGGGGGGGACCATGACGCGCCGCTGGTGGCGACCGCGGACTTCGGCTATCTTCGGCTCCGCCGCGAGGACTACGATGAGGCGGCGCTTGGCGCCTGGGCCGACAGGATCCGGCGGCAACCCTGGGGCGAGACTTACGTCTTCTTCAAGCACGAAGACGAAGGGGCGGGACCGCGCATGGCGGCGCAGTTCGAAGCTCTGCTCGCGGAATCCTGACCGATGACTATCGACATCTCCTATCGGCGCATCCTGGCGCTGGCGGGACCGGTCGTCATCACGCAGATGACCCACACGGCGATGGGTTTGATCGACGCGATGATGGTCGGTCGCCTGGGCGTCGTCGCTCTGGCCGGAGTCGGCCTGGGCGCGATCATCTCCTGGTGGTTGCTCGGCTTCTTCGTCGGCCTGCTGCAGGGGGTGAACACGTTCGTCGCCCAGTTCTTCGGCGCCGGCAAGAAAGACCGTGTCGGCGTCGCCTTCTGGCAGGGTCTCTACCTGGCCGCGGGCGCGGGCGTCGTCGTTCTGCTCGCGGCGCCGCTGTCCGGCTGGGCGTTCCGGGTGATGGGGGCGTCGTCGGAAGTCCAGGCGATCGCCACGGACTACACCGAGGTGCGCCTGGGCGCCGCGGTGGGGCTGATGATCTTCCTGGTCGCGGAGAATTACTACCGCGGACTTGGGCGCACCGAGGTTCCCATGTTCGCGGGGTTGATCCAGCTGGCCCTGAACTGCGGGCTGAACTACCTGCTCATCTTCGGCGTGTGGGGATTCCCGGAGCTTGGTGCCGCGGGCACCGCGGTCGGTACGGTGATCGCCCAGTTTCTCGTCGCGCTCGGCCTGCTGGCCGGAGTGCTGGCGACGAAGATGGGGCGCGATTACGGTGCGACCCGGCCCAAGCTTCCAGAGGCGGCCCTGCTCGGCCAGATGCTCCGCGTCAGCCTGCCGATCGGCGTCCAGGTGTTCATGGAGATGGGCGGAATCAGTGTCTTCACGGCCCTCGTGGCGAACCTGGGCGACGCGGAGATGGCGGCGACGAACGCCGTGATTCACGCCTGGTCCGTCTCCTTCATGCTCGCGGTCGCGCTGGCCGTCGGTTGCACGACGCTGGTCGGACAGTGCCTGGGCGCCAGACAGCTTGGCGACGTACGCGTCGTTGTCCGTCGCGTGATGTGGCTGGGCTATGGAGCGATGGCGATCATGGCCGTCGTCTATGTCGGGTTCCCCGGGTGGCTCATGCAGTTGTTCGCGCGGGAGGCGGGCGATCTCGCCGCGCTCCTGCCGTACGCCAGGCCGCTGTTTCTCATCGCCACCCTGTGCCTGATCTTCGAACTGCCGTTCAACATCTACTCCGGTGCGCTGCGGGGCGCCGGCGACACGACCTACCCGATGGTCGTGAACATCGGCGTGGCCTGGCTAGTCTTCGTGCCGCTCGTGTTCTTTGCCACGCGGAACTGGGGCCTGGTCGGCGCCTGGAGCTGCTTCATCGTGCACGTAGCGCTGCTCGCAGGCCTGCTCGCCATCAGGGTACGCGGCCGGACCTGGATTGAACGAGGAGCCTCCCTGCTCGATGCGGAGCGGGCGGGCGTCGGCGCGACGGCGAGCGTGTCCGAGATGGACGACCTCCGCTCATCCCCGGCGCTCTGAGTCGATGCGGCTGTCGGGCGGCTCGAGTCGCCCGCGCCTATGGTGGGCGGCAGCCGTCCGGAAAAGCGGTCGCGTCGGTGATTGCGGAGGCCGGCACCCCCGGTTCGTTCCGGTACTCCTTCTTGAGGCCCGTCGCGGTGTCGATCACCCGAATGATGTAGCCGAGGTCCGTCGTCGAGGCGCCGTACACCCAGACGTGGCCGTTGAGGGCGCAGCCGTCCAGCACCTTGATCAGGATCTCCCAGTTGTCGGGGCTGAAGAACCAGAACAGCCCCGCGTCCTCCGTAGCGGAGCTGGCCGCTCTTGCGGCTCCGGTCCGGCCGTTCTCAGCCAGCCAGGCGACACGTACCTCGTAGCGGCCGTCGTGGAGACAGACGGTGTTCTCGTCCACCGCGCAACTGCCGCCGTCGCCATTCTTCGGGTCGTCGTCAGTGTTCTGGACGAACAGGAAGATCGCGCTGACCGCGCCCCAGTTGCCGTCGATGTCTCTTGCCCGCACGAAGACGGTATGCCTGCCGGCGCTCAGGCCGGTGGTGTCGATGGTTGCCGTCGCGCTCTCCGTTGGGCTGTCGAAGGCGCGATCGGAGGCGTACATGTCATTTGCAGTTCGACGCGAGTTCCAGGGCGGCGCGTCGACGTAGTACGCGCCGCTCGCGATGTTCTGCGTCGGTTCGAAGCCGTTCCTGTTCTCGTAGCGGGTGTCGTCGAAGGTCGCCGACAGGGTGACCACCGTTCCGGCGGTGACACCGGTCGTCGACGCGCCGTCGCTCAGACTCAGATCGCGAACGTCAGGGCCGGCCGGGGTCCGGTACGGTGTCCGTGCCACCTTGAAGGCATAGAGAAGGGACCCCAGATTGTCGTTCAGAATCGAGTTCTCGAATCGGCTGCAGTCCTGGAAGAAGGTCGTACCCAGTTCGTAGGTAAAGGAGGCGCGGCCGAGAACGCCGTAGCCGTAGTCCTCGGTGGTGCCGCTCGTCGGGTAGAACCCGATGGCTTGGAGCGGCGTGTAGCCGTTGAAGTACGCGAGCTTCCGGCCAAGGGTCTGGAGCGCCGTGCCGTTCGGCGCCGGGTCGTGGACGTGGCCCCAGGGCCAGAGGATGAGACGCCCATGGCTGTGGATGTCGAGGACGACGCCCGAGGTGCCGCTTGACGCCGCCTGGCCGTCGCCGGGTCCGCGAGCGTCGGGGAACAGCCGCGCCATGTAGGTCTGGATCGCCTGCGTTTCGGGCTCGGATGCTGCCGACAGCCCCCGGTAGACGTTGCTGCACTCATCGGTGGTGGAACCCGCCTCTCCCCACTTGAAGTCGAAGTTGCGGTTCAGATCGACTCCCGGCCACGCGTGGGGGCAGTGGCGCGTGTTGTCGTTCTTGCGCCAGAGCAGTCCCTCCTCGGCGCGTTTCCTCCCGTCCGGATTCGCCTGCAGCATGATGTGGACTTCCTGGTGGTCCAGGAGCCACCGTGCGTCGGCGTCCGTTTCGTAGGAGGCCACCAGGTGCTCGGCGAAGCGCAGGGCGAGTTCGGCGGTCGCGTACTCCCGGGCGTGGAGCGCCGCGGTGACGAAGAGCGCCGGTTTTGGACCCGGGGTTTCCGAGTTCGTCAGGCGCAACACGTACATGGCGTAGCCGTCCGCGGTACTTTGCGCCTTCTTCCATGACCTTCCGGCCCATCTCCAGGTGGCGAGCTTCGGATGTGCGCGGACAATCGCACGGGCGCTCGCGTAGGTCTCCTCGACGGTGCGATAGCACGGTAACCCGGCGATGGCCCCCGGCACGGCTTCGGTCGGCGGTTCGGAGGGGAGGGCGACGGAATCGTAGGTGTCGTCCTCGACGATCCGCATTCCGGCTCGGCGGGCGGTTTCGATGTCCTCTTCGGTGGCCCGCAGGACGATGTAGCCCTTCTCGTAGTCCGACTCGAGAGCCTCGAGCGACATGACGGCTCTGGCGGCGACCAGTGGATCGTCGAAGTAGGCGCGGACCACCCGGACGCCATCGGGCTGGTCGAGCTCCTGCGCCGGTAGCGCGGCGGCGGCCACCAGAACGGCCGATAAGGCGAGGATGCGGGTCACCGGAACCGCGATTCGATCACAGCCGGCTGGCCCCGCCCACCCGTGAGTTCAGGGTCGATCGGGACGCGACTTTGTGGCTATGATCACCGCCGGGCCGACCGCGCCCCTCGCCCACGCACTTCCACCCAGCGACCCAGAGAGGACACAATCCGAGATGGCTTTCTCCGCCGTGCTGAAACGGCGATCGTTCGGTGAGACGCAGCGTCAGGACGCCTGGTGGCTGCAGCCAGGCGCCGTCGTTGTGGGCCTGGGTCTCGCGAGCGCCTATGCGACCTGGGCGGCGCTTCAAGCCGACCACTACCACTTGGGCGGCTATCTGTCGCCGCTGTACTCGCCCGAGGTCTTCGGCCTCTCGCACCATGCCTGGTTCGAGGGCTTCCCGAACTGGTGGCCGAGTTTCGTTCCCCAGTCGCCGGCGCTGTTCATCCTGATCCTGCCGCTGGGCTTCCGCGCCACCTGCTACTACTACCGGGGCGCGTACTACAAGGCCTTCTGGGCCGATCCGCCGGCCTGCGCGGTCGGTGAGCCGCGAAACGCCTACCGGGGCGAGAACTCCTTTCCCCTGATCGTTCAGAACATCCACCGCTACTTCCTGTACGCGATGATGGCCTGGATCTTCGTCTTCTTCCCGATCGACGTGTACCGGGCGTTCGAGTTCGAGACGGCGTCCGGCGGCCACGCCTTCGGCATCGGCGTCGGCAGCTTCGTCCTCCTGATCAACTGGCTGCTGCTGAGCGGCTACGCCCTGGGCTGCCACTCGACGCGCCACGTGATCGGTGGCTTCCGCAACGTGATGGCGGGAAGGCCGTTCCAGAGCGCCTGTTACCGCTGCGTCTCCTGCCTGAACCGCCGGCACATGGCCTGGGCCTGGCTCAGCCTGATCTGGGTCACCTTCTCCGACGTCTACGTCCGGCTGTGCTCGATGGGCATCTGGACGGACTTCAGGCTGGTCTGATGGAGCAGACTCCCTACGAGTACGACGTGCTGGTGGTCGGCGCGGGCGGGGCCGGGCTGCGCGCTGCGATCGAAGCTTCGGCCAAGGGCGCGTCCTGCGGCGTGATCTGCAAGTCCCTGCTCGGCAAGGCCCACACGGTGATGGCCGAGGGCGGCATGGCGGCCGCGATCGGCAATGTGGACGAGCGCGACGACTGGAAGGTCCACGTCACGGACACCTTGCGCGGCGGCCAGTACCTGAGCAACCCGAAGATGGCGGAGATCCACGCCAGGGAAGCGCCGGCGCGAGCGCTCGAACTCGAGGCCTGGGGCGCCCTGTTCGACCGCACGAAGGACGGCCGCATCCTGCAGCGGAACTTCGGCGGTCACCGCTATCCGCGGCTGGCCCACGTCGGCGACCGTACCGGCCTGGAGATGATCCGGACCCTGCAGGATCACGGCATCCACCGCGGCATCGACTTCCACATGGAGTACACGGTCTTCCGGCTGCTGCTGGACGACGGACGGGTGTCCGGGGCCCTCGCCTACGACCGCGAGCGGGGCCGGTTCCGGGTCTACCGGGCGAAGTCGGTCGTGCTCGCCACCGGCGGCATCGGCCGCGCCTTCAAGATCACGAGCAACAGTTGGGAGTACACCGGCGACGGCCACGCGCTGGCCTACGACGCCGGCGCCGACCTGATCGACATGGAGTTCGTCCAGTTCCACCCGACCGGGATGGTCTGGCCGCCGAGCGTCCGTGGCATTCTGGTTACCGAAGGCGTGCGCGGCGAGGGCGGGATCCTCCTGAACTCCGACGGTGAGCGGTTCCTGTTCGACGAGATCCCGGCTCTGTACAAGGATCAGACCGCGGACAGCGCCGAGGAGGGCTGGCGCTACGTCGTCGGCGACCGCGACGCGCGGCGTCCGCCGGAGCTTCTGACCCGGGACCACGTCGCCCGCTGCATCGTGAACCAGATCAAGGCCGGCAAGGGGTCGCCGCACGGCGGCGTCTACCTGGACATCGCCTGGATCAAGGAGAAGATCAGCAACTCGGAGGACCACATCCGGAAGAAGCTGCCGTCGATGTACCACCAGTTCAAGGAGCTGGCGGGCCTCGACATCACGAGGGAGAGGATGGAGGTCGGCCCGACGACCCACTACGTGATGGGCGGCGTGCGGGTCGACGCGGAGAGCCAGATGTCCTCCGTCCCGGGTCTCTTCGCTGCCGGCGAGTGCGCGGCGGGGCTCCACGGCGCGAACCGGCTGGGCGGCAACTCGCTGTCCGACCTGCTCGTGTTCGGCCAGCGGGCGGGCGCGTACGCGGCGGCCTTCGCCGCGGAGCACGGCGATGTCGGGCTCGACGAGGGCGCGGTCGACGCGGGGATCAGGGAGGCCCTCGAACCCCTCGAGCGCCAGGGTGGCGAAGGGCCCTACCAGATCCAGTACGCGCTCCAGGACCTGATGCAGGAGAAGGTCGGCATCGTCCGGATCGAGTCCGAGCTGGAGGAAGCGATCGAGGAGATCGGCCGGCTCTCCGAGCGGGCCAGAGCCGTGTCCGCGCCCGGCAACCGCGAGTACAACCCGGGCTGGCATACGGCGCTCGACCTGCACCCTCTGCTGGTCGTGTCCGAAGCGGTCGCGCGTGCCGGTCTGATGCGGCGCGAAAGCCGGGGCGCGCAGTTCCGGGACGACTATCCGCAGAAGGACGAGCACTTCGGAAAGGTGATCATCCGGGTCGCCAGGGGCGCCGACGGAGAGATGGTGGTGGAAGAGATTCCGGTGGAGCCGATGAGCGACGAACTGACCAGGCTGGTCGAGGAGATGGGCTGAGATGGCCGCGACACAGTTCAGAATCTGGCGCCAGGACGGCGCCGAGGGCGAGGGCGGCTATCGCGACTACACCACGGAAGTCACCGAGGGCATGGTCGTCCTCGATGCGGTTCACCAGATCCAGGCCGAATCGGCGAACGACCTCGCCGTGCGCTGGAACTGCAAGGCCGGCAAGTGCGGGTCCTGCTCGGCGGAGGTCAACGGCAACCCGCGGCTCATGTGCATGACGCGGATGAGCGATCTGCCGACGGACCGGCCGGTCACTGTCGAACCGATGCGCGCCTTTCCCGTGATCCGCGACCTCGTCTGCGACGTGTCCTGGAACTACGAGGTCAAGAAGAAGATCGAGCCCTTCGAGCCGCGGCCGCCCGATGCCGAGGACGGCACCTGGCGCATCGCCCAGGAGGACGTGGAGCGGGTGCAGGAGTTCCGCAAGTGCATCGAGTGCTTCCTGTGCCAGGACGTCTGCCACGTCCTGCGGGATCACCACCTGCACGACGAGTTCGTCGGCCCCCGCTTCTTCGTCTACAACGCCGCGCTCGAGATGCATCCCCTCGACACGCGGGACCGCCTCGCGTCGCTCAAGCAGGACGAGGGAATCGGCTACTGCAACATCACGAAGTGCTGCACCAAGGTGTGCCCCGAGCACATCACGATCACCGACAATGCGATCATCCCGCTCAAGGAGCGGGTCGTGTCGGAGTTCTACGATCCGCTGAAGAAGCTGTTCCGTGTGTTCTCGGGCGGTGCGCGGGCCTAGCTAGGTCAGCGCGCTACAGCTGATCGAGGGCCGCGCGCGCCACGTCCGCGAACTCGCCCTCCGGCGCCATCTCGAGCGACTTGCTCAGGTGCTCGCGGGCCGCGCCGGTGTCGCTCGCGTTGACGGCGAGAATCCCGAGTTCGTAGTGCGCCCTCGCCAGGTCCGCGACGTCCTCGTCGTCCGGCGCTGATTCCAGGTACCGGGTCAGGTGTTCCCTGGCCGGGCCGGAGTCGGCGCTGCGTCGGTAGATCACGCCCAGCCGGAAGTGGGCGCGCGGGTGGTTGTCGTCCCAGGCAATCAGCGACTGGTCGTAGAGCTTCGCGTTGCCGAAGGCTTCCTGGTCGAAGAGCTGCTGGGCCTGGAACTGCACCTGCCTGCCGGCGGTGGAGTTGACCGCGATCCAGGCCTTTCCCGCTTCGATGGAGTCTTCCAGGCGCCCGAGGGAGGCGAAGGAGAAGTACTTCATCCGCAGCGCTTCCTGGTTCCGCGGGTCGAGTTCCAGGACCCGGTCGAGTTCCACCAGGGCCTCTTCGAACTTACCGTCGTTGAAGTAGAGAGTCCCGATGTTCCGGTAGGCCTGGTGGAGTCTCGGGTTGAGCGATGCCGCTTCGCGGAAGAGCTCGATCGCCCGCTCGCCGTCGCCGCTCCGGACCGCTTGAACGCCCTGCGAGAACACGCCGGGGGCGAGCTCGGCGCCGTTGCCGGCCTCGATCGCGAGTTGCTTGGCCTCCTCGGCGCGGGGATCGCCGGCGGCGGCGAAGATGTCGAAGAACATGGACGCCATTTCGGGTGGCATGTCCGCCGTCTCGAGATATCGGCTGGCGGGCTCGAGCGCCTCGTCGAGCTTCCCCTGGTTGTGCTTGATGGCCGCGATCATCCGGTGCGCGTCCGCGATCGTCGGATCGAGTTCCGCCGCCTTCTCGAAGGAAGACAGGGCCCCTGCCCCGTCACCGGCCTGGATCTTCCCGATGCCCTCGTTGAATGCGTCGACCGCCTGCTGCTTGACGGCGGTTTCTTCGTCCCAGAGCTGAGCCCGCAGCGATCGATCGCGGCCCCCGTCGGGGATCTCCACCTCGAGCTCGCGGTCCGGGTAGCCCTCCTTCTGCAGCAGCAGCCTGTAAGGCCCTTCCGCCGGCGCCAGGCGGATCCGCAGGCGGCCGTTCTTGCGGGTGGCGGCCTGTTCGATCATCTCGCCGGTTGGCGCGAAGACGGTGACGTTCACGGGGCCCAGTTCGGCGTCGTTCATGTCGACCACCTGGAGTTCCAGTTGGCTGCGTTGGGCCGACGCCGCGGAGGCGACAAGAAGCATGGCCAGGAGCAGCATGGCCAGGGAAAGGGCGCTACGGCTGAGTTTCTGCATCGTCTGTTTCCTCTGGGTCGACGCCGCACGTGCGGGTGGGCGCGTCACAGTGGGAAGGAGTGAGAGGACCGGCCGATCCTATCTCTTGACGTGGGCTTCGCGGGTGGGGGATCGTTACGACCCATGGACGCTGATGACTTCTTCGAACTGCTCTCCACCGCGCGCTCCGTGCGGCGCTACAGCGCCGAACCGATTCCGGACGAAGACCTGGCGCGGATTCTCTACGCCGCGAGCCGGGCGCCGTCCGGTACGAACCGGCAGCCTTTCCGCTTCGTCGTCCTGCGCGACGGGCCGCGCGCCCGGAGGGCCCGGCGCCTGCTGGGCGAGTCCTTCCGGCGCGGCTGGGCGCGCAAGATGGAAGAGGAGGGCTGGAACCGGGGCTCGGCGGCGGACCCGAACTCGCCCAAGTCCCGCGCCAACCGGGCGATCCAGCACTACGTCGACCATTTCGAGCAGATCCCGGCCGTGGTCATCGCCTGCTACGTCCGCTACCGGGCGCTGACCCACTCGGAGGGCGCGTCCGTTTTCCCGGCGTGCCAGAACCTGTTCCTCATGGCGCGGGCGCTGGGCTACGGCGCCTGCTACAGCGGCTGGCACCACGCGGTGGCGGACGAACTGCGCGAGATCCTCGAGATTCCGGACGGTGTGGAGTTGTCGCTCACGATCACCATCGGCCGGCCGCTGGGACGTCACGGCCCGCTCCGCCGACTGCCGATTCGCGACACCGTCTTCGACGACGGCTGGGAGCAGGGCGCCGGGTGGATCAGCGATCCGCCGGATGCCCGGCTGTCGAAGCGGCGTTGATCGGCTCCGCTACCGCGGCAAGGCGTATGCGACCAGGGAGTGCTCCTGGCCGCGGTTGCCGACCGGTACGACGATGAACTGGCGGCCGGAGACAACGTAGGTCATCGGACCGCCGCCCGGCGTGTCGGGCAGTTCGGTGCGCCAGACCTCCTCGCCGGTCGCCTTGTCGAAGGCGTAGAGGAAACCGGTCGACGGCCCGCGGGAGGCGAAGCCGCCGGGCCCCTCCTGATAGGTGCCGGGAACCTGTTCGCTGGTGACGACGAACACGAGCGTGGCGGTCGCCATCGGCCAGCCCGGCGTGAGACCGGCGAGCGGCCAGGCGCCGAGCGGGCCGAGGTCGAGGTCGGCCAGGGCCGGATGGTCCCGCGGGCCGTCGCCGACCGGCGTTTGCCACAGGATCTCGCCACGATTCAGGTTGATCGCGGTGAGCCGGCTCCAGGGCGGCTTGACCAGCGGCAGACCTTCCGGGCCGGCAGGGAAGGTGAACGCCGGCAGATAGTCGCGGTCGGAGGGCTGTCGTGCCGTCGGTGGGTTCAGCGCCATCGTGCCGAGCCGGGTTTGCGACGGCACGAACAGGACGCCGCTGTTCGGGTCGACTGCGGCGCCGCCCCAGTTCGCGCCCCCGGCCTGGCCGGGGAGTTGCGCCATCACCCTCCGGTTCTCGCCGGCCAGGGTCGGCGGCGTGAACATCGGGCCTCCCAGGAGCGTCTTCCGGTAGATCTCCACCGCTTTCGCCTTGAGCTCTGGTGTGAAGTCGATCAGGTCGCTCTCGCGCACACCCTGGCGGTCGAACGGCGGCGGTCTGGTGGGGAAGGGCTGCATGCTCGCGGTCCACTCTCCGGGAACCAGACTTTCGGGAACCTTACGCTCCTCGATCGGCCACACCGGCTCGCCGGTCTTGCGGTCGAAGACATAGGTGAACGCCTGCTTGCTGACCTGGGCCACGGCTTCGATCCGCTTTCCCTCGACCTCGATGTCGAGCAGGATCGGCGCGCACGGGAAGTCGTAGTCCCAGAGGCCGTGCCGCACGGCCTGGAAGTGCCACTTCTTCTCGCCGGTCGCGGTGTCGATGGCGACCAGACTCTCGGCGTAGAGGTTGTCGCCGTGGCGGTGGCCGCCGTAGTAGTCGCTGGTCGGCGTGCCGGTTCCGAAGTAGATCCAGCCCGTCTCGTCGTCGCAGCTCATCCACGACCACACGTTTGTGTTGCCCGAGTAGCGCCAGGATTCGTCGTGCCAGGTCTCGACGCCGGGCTCGTCGCCCTGGGGCACGGTGTGGAAGACCCACTTCTTCCGGCCGGTCCGGACGTCGTAGCCGCGGATGTGGCCTGCCGGCATCTCCTGGGTCAGGGCGAAGTCCATGATCGTCATGCCCATGAGGACCGTGTCGCCGCAGACGATGCCGGGCGAGTTCGCGCCGGTCTCGCGCATCTGGTCCGGCCTGCCGATGTCGCCCCGCATGTCGACCGTGCCGGCTTCGCCGAACTCGAGGTCGGGCTCGCCCGTCTTCGCGTCCAGGGACACGAGCTGGTGGGTGCCGGTGACCAGCACGATCCGCTGCATGCCCCGATGCTCCCAGTACTCGATGCCGCGCTGGGTGAAGCCGCCGTGGGTCGGGATTCCGCGCTCGTAGGCCTTCGGATCGTAGGTCCAGAGCTCTTCTCCGGTGGTGGGGTTGACCGCGCTCACGAGGTTCATGGCCGACACGGCGTACAGCGTGTCGTTCACCATGAGCGGTGTGCCCTTGAGGTCGCCAGCCAGGGTCTGCGCTTCGACCCGGCTGTCCGGCGTGACCCAGCGCCAGGCGACCGCGAGTTCGGACACGTTCGAGGCGTCGATCTGCGCCGCTGGCGAGTACTTCGTGCTGGCGCGGTCGGCGGCGTAGTGGCGCCACTCGATCGTCTCCTGCGCCGCGAGGGCGGTGGAGCAGATCAGCGAGGCGGTGAGGAAGAAACGAGCGCGCACCAGGATCAGCGTCCCTTGAATTCGGCGGGCCGCTTCTCGAGAAAGGCGAGGACTCCTTCGCGCGAGTCCTCCGTGGCGCCGGCTTCCGCCTGCAGCCTGGCCTCCAGGTCGAGTTGCTGCTCGTAGACGTTCTGCCAGGTCGCCCAGTACGCCTTGCGGATCATCGCCAGGGAGCGCGGACCGTTGGCCAGGCGGTGGGCCAGCTCGGTGGCCCCCTCCATCAGGGATTCCTGATCGTCGTAGAGGCGGTTGACCAGGCCCCATTCGAACGCCTTGTCGGCCGGCAGACGTTCCGCGAGCATGGAGAGCTCCACCGCGCGGCCCCAGCCGATCAGCCGCGGCAGCATGAACGTAGCGCCGCCGTCGGGGACCAGTCCGATACGGGCGAACGCCTGCAGGAAGAAGGCCTGCTTCGAGGCGCAGACCAGGTCGCCGATCAGGGCGAAACTCATGCCGACGCCGGCAGCGGCGCCGTGGACCGCGGTGACGATCGGCATGTCCAGGTCGCGGAGCGAGAGCAGGAGAGGGTGGTAGCTGTTGCGCAGGTTCTCGCGGGCGGTGGGGTTCACCGCCCCTTCCGGCTGGCTGCCGCGACCGGAGAGGTTGGCCCCGGAACAGAAGGCGCGGCCCGCTCCGGTGAGCAGCAGAGCGCGCACGCCGCTTTCCGGATCGCGGATGCGCAGGACGGCGTCGCCGAGTTCGGCGACCATCTGAGCGTCCGTGGCGTTCAGCACCTCCGGGTGGTTGAGGGTGATGATCGCGAGGCTGTCGTCCTGCGCAAGCAGGATCCGTTCGTAGCTCATGCTTCCTCTCTCAGTCCGGATACATCTCGCGCATCGCGTCGAGAGAACTGCGAATCAGTTGCTCCAGCACGTCCATGTCGACGTCGGCGAGCTTGTTGACGTAGAGGCAGGATTTTCCGGTCCGGTGCTTGCCGAGTCGCGACAGCAGGTCGTCGTAGTTCGAGAACCCCGGCATGATGTAGATCGTCAGGCTCTGCTTGCGCGGCGAGAAGCCGATGCGCGGCCAGTCGCCTTCGCGGCCGCTGGCGTACCGGTAGTGATAGCTGCCGAAACCGACGATGGAGGAACCCCACATCTGCGGTTCTTCGCCGGTCAACCGCTTCATCATCTCGAGGACGACGAAGCTGTCCTCGCGGCGGCGCTCGTTCTCGACGGCGGTCAGGAAGCCCTCGACGCTGGCGTCGTTCTTCTTCGTCTTCAGTTCGGCCATCGTGTTCGGCCCGGCGCCGCGGACGGCCCTGTCTCGGGCGGAAGCGGCAACCGTAGCAGACGGTTCCCTTATGCTCGACAGGCGGTGAGTACGAACGGCCACTTCTGCGTGATGGGGATCGGCGACATGGGCTTCCACATCGCCGAGGCCTTCGGTCGCGAAGGGCGAAGCCTCACGCTGATCGATCTCGATCCGGGCATGAGCGAGCGGATCGAGGAGGAACTCGACGCGGCGTTCGTGGTCGGCAACGGCGCCCACCAGGCGGTGCTGGAGCGGGCGAACGTCGATCAGGCCGAGCTCTTCATCGCCGCGTCCTCCTCGGAGGAGGCGAACCTGGTGGCGTCGGTCATCGCGCGCAGCCTCGGCGCCAAGCGCTGCGTCGTGCGGCTCGACACGTCGGAGGACCTGACCGTCTACCGTCGCTCATACGAGCGGCTGTTCGGGGCCGACCTCCTCCTCTCGCCGCAGAGCCTGGCGACGAACACGATTCTCAACATCGTGCTGGGCCACCACACGCACGAGGTCGACTACCTGGCCCGGGGCCGGTTCGAGCTGCGCACGATCCAGGTCCAGATCGGCAGCACCGTTGCCCGCCTTCCGCTCAGCGAACTGCCGTTGCCGGAGGACGCGAGGATCGTCGGGTACTTCGATGGAGAGCACGAGTTGTCGATCCCGGGGCCGGATCTGCGCGCGTCGCCCGGTGATCTGGCCATGGTCCTGTGTCGCACCCAGTCGACGCACGACGTCGAAGAGCTGTTCGCGTCCCGGATCGAGCATCCCCACACCGTCGCCATCGCCGGCGGCAGCCCGGCTGCCGTAGCGGTGGTCAAGGCGCTGCGGAACGAGGTCAAGCGCATTCGCTGGATCGAGCGCGACCGGCGCCGGGCCGAGTTCTTCGCGCAGTCCTTTCCCGATGTCGAAGTGCTGCACGGCGACCCGATCGACGCCGCGACGATGGAGAGCGAGGGCCTCGGTCGGGCGGAGGTGCTGATCGCTGCTACCAGCCACGACGACAGCAACGTCGTCGCTGGTCTCATCGCGCAGGAGCTGGGCGTGCGCCGGGTCGTGGCGCTGATTCACCACACGACCAGCCGGCTCTGGAAGCGGGTCGGCGAGGTGGAACTCGTCTCGCCCCACTCGCTGGCGATCGACCACGTTCGCAACTTCGTCGCCAATGGCTACAAGGCGAACCTCGTCACCCTCGCCGACGGCGCCGTGCAGGTCGTCCAGCGCGTGATCCACGAAGCGAGTCCGGCGGCCGGCGCCACGCTGGCCGACCTGCAGGCGCCGCGCGGCCTGATCGTCGGCGCTGTCGTGCGCGGCGAACGCGTTTTCATGCCCGAGCGCAGCAACATGCTCCGCCCCGACGACCAGGTCATCCTCTTCGTCCACCGCTCCCAGACCCAGATGGCCCGTCTCCTGTTTCCAGGCAGCGAGAGCGAGGTCGCGAGCTAGCTCTCGGGAGCTAGACTAAGAAGGAAGCCACAGAAGGAGGCATCGCCATGAGAGACATGCGAACGGTTCGTTCAGTGCTGATGACTTCGGCGCAGTTGGGGGTGGCCGTTTTGGTGTCTTTGGCGACGGGGAAGCCCGCGGAGGCTCAGCGAGGAGGTACGCCGTCGGTGGACCTCAGTGGGGAGTGGATCCTCAACGAAGAGCTGAGCGACGACCCGCGGCAGGCGATGCGCCGGTTGAGGATTGCACGCGGAGGCGCTGCTGATGGCGGCCCCGGTGGTCGCGGCGGCAACGTCGGCCCTGGCGGTGGCGGTCGTGGCGGCGGCGGTGGCGCGGTCGGAGGTGGCGCCGGAGGCGCCGGTCGTGGTGGTGCGGGCGGCGCCGGCCGCGTTGGGGGTGCCGGAGGCGGCGGACAGGGTCCTCCCGGTCTAGGCGGCCCCGATGGCGGTCGGGGCGGTCCGCCGGGGATCGGCCGTGGCGCCAGCGTCGGTGCGGACGCGCTCGACATTCGCATGCTGGACGGTGGCGTTCAGATCACGGACTCCCGGGGGGTGTCCCTCGTTCTGAAGACGGATCGCGAGTGGTACGAGGTGGGCGAGCGGCGGGAGATCCAGGCCTTCTGGAAGAAGGCGAAGCTGGTGACCAGGAATCGGGGCCGCGGCGAGGCGCTCTTCATTCAGGAGTACAGCATCAACAGGAAGGGCCAACTGGTCGTCCTGAACCAGATCCAGTTCGGCGGCGATGCGGGCACCGCCTCCTACAAGCGGTTCTACGACCGCAAGGCGAGCGGCTAGTTCGCGCCGGTCGGGATGTCGCTGAAGGCCCGGTCGCGGTCGACGCGGATCTCGCCGGGCAGGGTGAGAACGCGCTCGGCGATGATGTTGCGCAGGATCTCGTCGGTGCCGGCGGCGATCCGCATGCCCGGCGCGGCCAGGTAGGCGTAGTGGAACATGCCGGCCGAGGGGGCGTCTTCGCGTCCGCTGACGGCGCCCGCGGAATCGAGCAGGTCAGCGGCGAACGAGGCGATGTCCTGCCGGGCGCTGGCGGTGATCACCTTGCAGATCGAGTTCTCGGGTCCCGGTTGCTTGCCCTGCGAGATGGCCGTCAGGGTGCGCATGAAGGTCAGCTCGACGCCGCGGCACTGGACGTACCAGTCGGCGATCCGCTCGCGCACCGAACTCTGGTTCGCCGCCGGTTCGCCGTCGATCTCGAGTTCAGAGGCGAGGCGAAGGGCGTCGCTCCAGTCGGGCGTCATGTTGTAGCGGCCGTGGCGCTCGTTCATCAAGGTCGTGATCGCCACCTGCCAGCCGGCGCCGACCTCGCCGAGCCGGTTGTGATCGGGGATCCGGACGTTCTGCAGGAAGACCTCGTTGAACTCGGAGGTGCCGGGGATCTGCCGGATCGGGCGTGGGTCGATGCCCGGTGACTTCATGTCGACGACGAAGAAGGTCAGCCCCTTGTGCTTGGGGACGCTGGGATCATGCCGCGTGACCAGGATGCCCCAGTCGGCGTAGTGGGCGCCCGAGTTCCAGACCTTCTGGCCGTTGACCACCCACTCGTCGCCGTCGCGCTCGGCGCGGGTCCGGAGCCCGGCCAGATCGGAACCTGCTCCCGGCTCGGAGAAGAGCTGGCACCAGACCTCCTCGCCGCTGGCCAGCTTCGGCAGGTAGCGGCGCTTCTGCTCTTCCGTGCCGTGGGCCATGATCGCCGGCGCGCAGGTGCCGTGGCCGATGCCGAGGTAGCCGGCCGGCACGTCGAACTTCGCCTCTTCCTGGGCCCAGATCACGCCTTCCATGAAGGTGGCGCCGCGACCGCCGTGTTCCTTCGGCCAGGTGATGCAGGCCCAGCCGTCGTCGTACTTCTTCTGCTGCCAGTCCTTCATCGCGGCCAGGCCTTCCTGCTCGGGCAGGCCGTCGAACTGCGACGTGCCGCCGGGTGGCAGAGGTTCGGCGTTCGCTTCGAGCCAGGCGCGCGCCTCGGCGCGGAAGGCGGCTTCCTGCGGTGAGTCCTGAAAGTCCATGGCTCGTCTCCTGGGCAACTGGGCAGTAGGGGTCGGGCTGAGCGGGAGATTGTATGCGGGATCGCCGGACGGTTCAGAGCCGGCCCGAGACGACGCCCTGATCGGCCAGACTTGCGATTTCGGAGGCTTCGAGGCCGAGTTCGCGCAGGAGGTCGCCGGTGTGTTCGCCGAGTTCCGGCGCCGGTTGCGGTTGCGCCTTGTTCTCTCCCTCGACGAACACGGGGCTGTCGACCGTGCGCAGACGGCCGTACTCAGGGTGGTCGAGGTCACGGAACATGCCGATGGCCTCCAGTTGCTCGTCGTTGGCGATGTCGTCGAGATTCGAGACCAGGCTGTAGGGAATCTCGTGGCGAGTGAAGCGCTCGCTCCAGTCCTCGAAGTCTCGGCGCGCGAACTCCGCGTCGAGCAGCGCGACGAACTCCGGCATGTTCGCGATCCGTTCCGGCGTGGTGCGGAAGCGCTTGTTGTCGATCAGATCGTCCCGGTCCAGCGCGAGGCAGAAGCGTTTCCAGTCCCGGTCCTGTTCGACGATGCTCAGCTTGACCAGTCGGTCGTCGCGGGTTCGGTAGTAGAGCTGCCCGAAGTTCATCGTTTGCTCCCGCGGCCGCTTCGCGTGGAACTCGGCGCCGACCAGCCTGGCCTGGATCGCGCAGGCGTTGGCCCAGGCTCCGGCCGCGAGCAGCGAAGTCGTGACGTAGGAGCCGACGCCCGTGCGGTCCCGCTTCATCAGACCGAGGAGGACGGCGGAGAAGAGGGTCACGCCGGTGGGATGATCGCCCGTGCCGCAGCCGAGCGGTCCGAGATGGCCCTCGATCGGGAAGAAAGTGGAAACGAGCCCCGACCGGGTCCAGTAGCAGACCTGGTCGTAGCCCGGTTTCTCGGCTTCGGGCCCGGTGTGGCCGTAGCCGGTGCCATGGGCGAACACGAGGCGCGGATTGACCTTCCGCAGTCGCTCCCAGTTCATGTCGAGCGCATCGAGAACCGAGTTGTGGCAGTTCGTCAGAAAGACGTCGGCGGTCTCGATCAACCGGTGCGCGACGGCCTGACCGCTCTCCTGCTTGAGGTCGATCACGACGCTCTTCTTGTTCCGGTCGTCGAGCAGGAAGCAGTACGGGATCTCCGAGTCCGGCATCCCGGGCAGATCCTGGAAGTACCTGTAGATGTCGCCCCGACCGGGTGCCTCGATCTTGATCACCTCGGCCCCGAAGTCGGAGAGGATGGCGCAGGCCGACGGCGCCATCACGATCGTCGCGAGTTCGACGACGCGGACCCCGTCCAGCAGCGCCGCGTCGGTTCCGGAGCTGGAAGTCGCAGCGCCGGCGGCGCCGCCATCGAGGGCAAGAAGCTGGTCAGACAGAGCGGCGGAGATTGTGACATAGGGCCTGGAGACTCTGAAGTGCGGGATACGATCCCGCGGATGTTCGGGTGGGAGCCAGCATGACCGGAGTCCGGCTGGCCAAGCCCTGGCTGGACCTGGACGACGCCGCGATCGCCGCCCTGCCCGGCCAGTTGGGCGTCTACGAGATCGGGGACGCGAAGGGCGGCACCCTGGAACTGGGTTTCGCCGGAGGCCGCTCCCGCTTCGGGCTTCGCAGCGCGATCGCGGAGGCGGCGGCGAAGCATCTCGCGGCTTCCAGGTTCCGCTACGAGGTGACGATGCAGTACTGGAGCCGCTTCGAGGAACTGCTCGCGGTGTACGTCGCCGACCATGGCGAGTTGCCTCCCGGGAACGCGGACCGGGGAGTCCAACGGGTCGGAAGGTTGGGCGTGGACCGCGTCGCCGCCACGGGAGAGTGACTCCGTGGATTTCGAACTCAGTCCCGAACAGAAGCTGATCCTGGAGACGGTGCGCCGCTTCGTGCGCGAGGAGATCGTGCCGCTCGAGGCGGATCTCGACCCGGACGCGAGTGAGTTGCCGCCGCACCATCGCGAACGTCTCGTCGCGATGACGAAGGAACTCGGCTTCTACGGCCTCGACATCCCGGAGGAGTACGGCGGACCGGGCATCGATCTGGTGACGAGGACCCTGATGGCTTTCGAGATGGCCCAGCACCGCGCCGGCCTCTACGCCCCTTGCTACGGCGTCTTCGGCGGCGCCGGTCTGGCGCAGCTGTACGAGGCGGACGACGACCAGAAGGAGCGCTATCTCTATCCGGTGCTGCGGGGCGAGAAGCGCGGCTTCTTCGCCCTGACCGAGCCCTCCGGCGGCAGCGATCCCGCACGAGCGATTCGCACGACGGCGGTGCGTGACGGCGACGACTGGATCCTCGACGGCGAGAAGACGTTCATCAGCGGCGCCGACAAGGCGGACTTCGGCATCGTCTTCGCGCGCACCGATCCCGAACTCGGTCGCAAGGGGATCACCTGCTTCCTGGTCGACACGGACATGCCCGGCTTTCGGGTGCGGCGCATCGTCCACACCCTGCGCTCCAGCCACTACGCCGCGGAACTCGAGTTCAACGGGGTGCGGGTGCCGGGCCGCAACGTGCTCGGCGAGGTGAACCAGGGCTTTGCCATCGCCAACGACCGTCTGAGTCGCAACCGGATTCCGTACGCGGCCGGCTGCGTCGGCGTCGCGCTCAAGGCCCAGGAGATGGCGATCGCCTACGCGAAGACGCGCAAGACCTTCGGCGACTACCTGTCGACCCGGCAGGCGGTGCAGTGGATGATCGTCGACAACGAGATCGACCTGCGCACCGCCAGGGCGCTGACCCTGGAGGCCGCTGCCCGCGCGGATTCCGGCAAGCCGTTCCGCACCGAGGCGGCGATTTGCAAGCTGGTGGCGAGCGAGGGCGCCAGCCGCGTCGTCGACCGGGCGATGCAGATCCACGGCGGCTACGGGATGACGAAGGACCTGCCGCTCGAGCGCTGGTATCGCGAGCTGCGCATCAGGCGGGTGGGTGAGGGGCCGAACGAGATCCAGCGTCTGATCGTCGCCCGCGACGTGATCGGCGGTTCGTTCCATTGAAGGCGCCGAGACCTCTGGCCGGGGTTCGGGTGCTCGACTTGGGGCAGGTCTACCAGGGCCCGTACGCCGGCTTCCTGCTCGCCCAGGCCGGGGCGGACGTGGTGAAGGTCGAGCCGCCTCGCGGCGAGCCGCTGCGGCGCCGCGAGGCCCGCGGCGGGCCGCCCTCCTTTCCGCTCGCCTTTCTGAACACGAACAAGCGGTCCGCGATCTGCGATCTGAAGGAGAAGGAGGGGCGGGACCTGCTGCGCCGGCTGGCCGGCGTCGCGGACGTACTGATCGAGAACTTCGCGCCGGGGGTGATGGACCGCCTGGGCGTCGGCTGGAAGGAGTTGCGCGAACTGAACCCGCGGTTGATCTACGCCTCGGGCAGCGCCTACGGTCTGAGCGGCCCGGACTCCGAGCGGCTCGGGATGGACATCACGGTGCAGGCCTGGTCCGGTGTGATGAGCATCACCGGCGAAGCAGGAGGCGAGCCGCTCAAGGCGGGACCGGCGTTCATCGACTTCCTGGGCGGGACGCACCTGTACGCGGGCATCGTCAGCGCGCTCTACGAACGGGAGCGCACGGGAGTAGGACGGCTGGTCGAGGTGGCGATGCAGGAGGCGGCCTATCCGACCCTGCTCTCACAGCTCGGGCTGATGCACCACGACGGGAAGTTGCCCGGACGGGCCGGCAACCGGCACGGCCGGGTTTCGCCCTACAGCGTGTATCCCTGCCGTGACGGCCACGTCGCCGTCATCTGCATCACCGAGCGGCACTGGCGGAACCTGCTGCGGGCGATGGGGCGGGAGGACCTGATCTCCGATCCCCGGTTCCGTGACAACGAGGCCCGCGTCGCTCATCGGGAGGAGACGGAAGCGCTGGTCGCGGCGTGGACCACCGGCCTTACCAGGGCGGAGGTCGACGAGACGGTGCGCGCGCACCGCGTGCCGTCGGCGCCGGTCCGGGACCTGGCCGAGGTCAACGCGGATCCGCATCTCCGGGAACGGGGCTTCTTCGAGGCCGTCGATCATCCGGGCCTGGGCGAGATCAGCCTGCCGGCGAGCGCCGTCCGCTTCGACGGACGGCCGTCCGGTCCGCTCCAGCCGATTCCGGCCCTGGGAGAGAACACGGAAGAGGTGATCGGCGAATGGCTCGGGGCGGTTCCGGCCGAGGAGGGGACCAGCGGATGAAGGTCAGGAGCATCGAGACCCGGCACTGCGACGCCGGCTGGCGGAACTATCACTTCGTCAAGCTGACGACCGAGGACGGCGTCGTCGGCTGGAGCGAGTATGACGAGCACCAGGGCGCGGTCGGCGTGACGACCGTGATCGAGCAGCTCGCGGAACGGGTCGTGGGCTCCCGGGTCCGGGACGTGGAGCGGATCTACCAGCGGCTCCTGGTCCGGGCCCGGCAGTCGATGTCCGGGGTCATGGCGATGGGCATCGGAGCGATCGAGAACGCGGTGCTCGACGCCTGGGCGAAGTCACTGGGCGTCCCCTGCTGCGACCTGCTCGGCGGTCGGGTGCGGGACCGGGTGCCGGTGTACTGGTCGCATTGCGGGACCTGGCGGATCGGCCTGCCTCAGTACTACGGCAACGCGATCACCGACATCGAGGGCGTGATCGCCCTCGGTGCCGAGGTCCGCGAAAGGGGATTCAGGGCGCTCAAGACGAACATCTTCGACTACTCGAGCGGCGCGCCGCGCGGCTGGGCGCCCGGCTTCGGCCGGCCCTACGAGCCGGGTCAGAACGTGGAGCGCCGGACGATTCGGGAACTCCGGCGTCACCTCGAAGCGTTGCGCGAAGGCGCCGGCGAGGACGTCGACATCCTGCTCGACCTGAACTTCAATGCGAAGATCGAGGGCTACTGCCGGATCGTGCGGGCGCTCGCCGACCTGGATCTCTTCTGGATCGAGATCGACACGCCCTCGCCGGAAGGTCTGGCCACCGTCCGGCGGTGCAGCCCGCACCCGATCAGCTCCTGCGAGACCCTGATCACGCCCGCGGCCTTCCTGCCGTTCCTGCGCAGCCAGGCCGTCGACGTGGCGATCATCGACGCGGTGTGGAACGGCGTCTGGCAGTCGATGAAGATCGCCGCCCTGGCCAACGCCCACGAGGTGAACGTGGCGCCGCACAACTACTACGGCCATCTCGCGACGATGATGAACGCCCACATGAGCGCGGCGGTGCCGAACCTCCGGATCATGGAGACGGACATCGACCGGCTGCCCTGGGACGGGGAGCTCTTCACCTACGAGCCGGAGTTCGAGGACGGCTGCCTGATCGTGCCGGACACTCCCGGTTGGGGCACGGAGCCGGACGAGAAAGGCCTTGCGGCCCATCCGCCGCGCTAACCGCCGCTCTCGTGCCTCGGCGCTAACATCCGCGCCGTGGACTCCACTCTCCGCTACAGCGACGCGCTGATCGCCGGCATCCTCCGCCGGGTGCGCACGATCGCGATGGTCGGCGCGTCG
Source organism: Acidobacteriota bacterium (assembly GCA_011525365.1). Lineage (GTDB taxonomy): Bacteria > Acidobacteriota > Thermoanaerobaculia > Multivoradales > Multivoraceae > Multivorans. Next base: position 2,141,997 of record WTGQ01000002.1, on the reverse strand, counting down.
CCGAACTGGAAGCGTCCCTCCAACTTCGCGATGAAGTACCTGCAGCAGAAGGGCTACCGGGTGATTCCGGTGAATCCCCGGGCGGCGGCGGCCGGAGCGTCGATCCTGGGCGAGAGGGCCCGCGCCTCGCTGGCGGAGGTGCCGGCGCCTGTCGAGATGGTCGACGTCTTCCGCGGCTCGGAGGCGGCGCTCGAGACGACCAGGGAAGCGATCTGGCTGCGTGAGGACAAGGGGTTCGAGGTGGTCTGGATGCAGCTCGGCGTGCGCAATGACGAGGCCGCCGCCGAGGCGGAGGCCGCCGGGCTCACCGTCATCATGAATCGCTGCCCGAAGATCGAGTACGGCCGCATCTGGGGTGAGCTGGGCTGGGGCGGGTTCGACCGCGGCGTGATCAGCAGCCGCTGGCCGCGGCCGGCGAAGCGGGACGAACGCGCCGGGTGACGAGCCATCTCGGGCGGCGTAGACTCCGCCGCCATGAGTGAAGAAACACCAGCCCCGGAGGGCAGCACCGCTGCCGACTGGGGCTTCGAAACCCGGATGATCCATGCCGGCGCGGGCCCCGATCCGGCCTCGGGATCGCGCCAGATCCCGATTCACCAGACGTCGGCCTATGCGTTCCACGACGCGGACCACGCGGCGTCCCTGTTCAATCTCCAGACGTTCGGCTTCATCTACTCCCGGCTCGGCAATCCGACGGTGGCCGCGCTGGAGCAGCGCATCGCCAGTCTGGAAGGTGGGTGCGGGGCTACCTGCGCCGCCTCGGGCCATGCCGCCCAGGTCCTGGCCTTCTTTCCGCTGATCGAAGCCGGAGAGCGGTTCGCGGCCTCGAACAGGCTCTACGGCGGGTCGGTTACGCAGTTCAGCCGGACCTTCCCGAAGTTCGACTGGCATTGCGACTTCGTCGACACGGAGGACCTTTCCGCGGTCGAGGCGGTCCTGGCTCAGGGCGCCAAGGCGCTGTTCGTCGAGAGCCTGGCGAACCCCGGCGGCGTGGTCACCGACCTGCAGACCCTGGCCGGCCTGACCCGGGCCGCGGGCGCCCTGTTGATCGTCGACAACACGCTCGCAACGCCCTGGCTCTGCCGACCCTTCGAGTGGGGCGCCGACCTGATCGTCCATTCGGCGACGAAGTTCCTGTCCGGCAACGGTACGGTGATCGGCGGCGCCGTGGTGGACAGTGGGCGATTCGACTGGTCGGCCTCGAGGCGTTTTCCGGGCCTTTCGGAGCCGGAGCCGGCCTACCATGGCCTGAAGTTCAGCGAGACGTTCGGTGAGCTGGCCTTCACGGTTCACTCGCACGCGGTCGGCCTGCGCGACCTGGGGGCCTCGATGGCGCCGATGAACGCCTTTCTCACGCTGCTCGGGACGGAGACCCTCGCCCTGCGGATGGAGCGCCACTGCCGGAACGCCCGGGCGGTCGCCGAGTGGCTGACGGAGCACGCGAAGGTCGAGTGGGTGTCCTACGCCGGTTTGCCGACCAGTCCGTACCACGAGCTGGCGGAGAAGTACCTGCCGAACGGGGCCGGCGCCGTGTTCACGTTCGGCGTGCGGGGCGGCTACGAGGCGGGCGTGAAGGTCGTCGAGAAGTGCGAGCTGTTTTCCCACCTGGCGAACGTCGGCGATGCTCGCTCGTTGATCATCCATCCAGCGTCGACGACCCATCGACAGCTTACGGATGAGCAGCGCGCCGCTGCCGGCGCCGGTCCGGAGGTCGTGCGGCTCTCGATCGGTCTGGAGACGGTGGACGACCTCGTCCGGGACCTGGACAACGCCTTGGCCTAGGATGGCCGCCCCGTGCTCCCTTGCCAGCGCTATCGGTTCCAGTTGCCGCCGCACCTTCACTACCTGAACTGCGCCTACATGGCGCCGCTCGCTCGGGAGGTCGAAGAGGCGGGCCTGCGCGGAATGGCGCGCCGGAGGGACCCCTCGAAGATCGTCAACGATGACTTCTTCGTCGAGGTGGACGCGCTAAGGGAGCGATTCGCCCGGCTCATCGGCAGTTCCGATCCGCGGCGGGTGGCGATCATCCCGGCCGTGTCCTACGGCATCGCCACCGCTGCCCGAAACGTGCCGGTCGAGAGCGGCCAGAACATCGTCATCCTGGGCGAGCAGTTTCCGAGCAACGTCTACGCCTGGATGCGGAAGGCGAGGGAAAGCGGTGCGGAGCTCCGTGTCGTCGAGCGAACCGCCAGGGGCAGGCCGACTCCGGGCGCGTCGTGGAACAGGCGGCTGCTCAGGGCGATCGACCGCAACACGGCGGCGGTGGCAACGCCGGTCGTGCACTGGGCGGACGGCACCCGCTTCAACGTCGCCGCGATCGGCCGACGTGCTCGTGCGATGGGTGCGGCTTTCGTGATCGACGGCACACAGTCGATCGGAGCAATGCCGTTCGACGTGGAGAAAGTGGCGCCCGACGCGCTCGTCGTTGCCGCCTACAAGACCCTGTTCGGCCCGTACCAGAGCGGTCTGGCCTGGTTCGGCGAGCGCTTCGATGACGGAGAGCCGCTGGAGGAGCCGTGGGCCGGGCGCGAGGGTAGTTCCCGCTTCGTGGCGGGACAGATCAACTACGTCGAGTCCTACCGGCCAGGTGCGGCGCGCTATGACGTGGGGGAGCGGAGCAACCAGATTCAGGTGCCGATGCTGAACACCGCGCTCGACATGGTGCTCGAGTGGGGGCCGGACCGCGTCCAGGAGTACTGCGCAAACCTGCTCGAGCCGTTCGAGGACGTCTTCCGGGAGGCCGGCTTTGAACTGGAGGACCGGGCGTGGCGGGGCGCGCACCTGTTCGGTCTCCGCTCCAGCCGTGGCCTCGACATGGACAAGGTGGCGGAGGCCCTGCAGCGGGATGGGGTGTATGTCTCGGTTCGAGGCACGGCTGTTCGAGTGTCGCCACAGGTGTACAACGACCGTGCGGACCTGGACGCGCTCGCGGCCTCGCTCCGGTCCCTCTGACCTCGCCGCAGGGGAGCGAGCGCCATCGTGCGTGCTCTTCATTGCAACCATGAGACATTTGTGATCGTATTTGTCACAAATGAGCGAGCAGACAAGCGAGGATGGCATCGGCGGCGCCGTCCTGGAGTTTCCGGGCCCCGCCGCCGACGCCGATCTCTGCGTCCTCGGTTGGGCGATGGAACTGGAGCTCGCGACGCCGGAACAGGTGCTGCATTGGGCCCACGGCCGATGGGGAAGCGAGTTGACCCTGGCGACCTCGTTCCAGGCGGAGGGAATGGTGCTCCTCCACATGTGTCACCAGCTCGGTCTGCCGGTCCGGATCGTGACGCTCGATACGGGCCGACTGCCGGAGGAGACCTTCCGGCACATCGAGCACGTCCGGTTGCACTACGGCGTGGACGTGGAGATCGTGGCGCCGCGAGCGTCGGAGGTGGCGCGCCTCGTCAAGCGTGACGGCCCCAATCTCTTCTACGCTTCGGTCGCGGGACGGCAGCGTTGCTGCAACGTCCGCAAGGTGGAACCGATGCGACGGGCGCTGGCCCGTACCCCGGCCTGGTTGAGCGGACTGCGCCGCGATCAGACTCCAACGCGCGATGTCCTGAACAAGGTCGAGGTGGACCGGGTGACGAGGACGAAGGGGCGCCTGGTCAAGGTCTGCCCGCTCCTCGACTGGACCGAGGACGAGGTCTGGGCCTACATTCATGAGCAGGGAGTGCCTTACCACCCGCTGTACGACCGTGGCTACCGGACAATCGGCTGCGCGCCCTGTACGCGTCCCTCGCGGCCCGGGGAGGGGGCCCGCGGCGGTCGCTGGTGGTGGGAATCGCACACCGGCAAGGAATGCGGCCTCCACGTTCTGCAGCCGCGTTGAGCGGCACCGATCCTCCGTCGTACTACCCGGTATTCCTCTCGCTTGCCGAGCGGCTGGCCGTCGTCAAGGGCGGCGGTCCGGTGGCGGAACGGCGAGTTGCCAGCTTGCTGCGCTGTGGAGCGCGGGTGCGCGTGGTCGCTCCGGAGCTGACCGCGGAGCTTGCGCAACGGGCTCAGGGCGGAGAGATCGAGCACGTGGCCCGGCCGTACCGGACAGGGGATCTCGAAGGTGCGGCACTGGCACTGGCGGAACCAGGCGAGCCGGCGTCGGACGCGTCCTTCTTCGCCGAGGCGGAGCGGCGCGGCATCTTCGCCAACGTGGAGGACGACCTCGAGAACTGCAGCTTCATCATGCCGGCGCTTGTCCGCCGGGGTGACCTGGTCGTCGCGATCTCGACCTCCGGACGCGCTCCGGCGCTGGCGGTGCGCCTCCGCGAGCGGCTCGAGCGGGAGCTGGGGCCCGAGTACGGGGCGCTGCTCGAACTCGCCGGCCGTCTTCGGGCGCCTCTGGCGCGGGCGGTGCCCGGGTTCGAGGAGCGGCGCCGGCGCTGGTACGAGCTGGTCGACTCGGAAGTCCTCGTCCTGTTCCGCGAGGGCAGGGCCGCTGAAGCCCGCGAGCGGGCGGAGCAGATCATGGGCGTCTCCCCCGGGGAGCCCGGGGGATGAGCGGTTCGGGACGGGTCACGCTGATCGGGGCCGGGCCTGGCGACCCGGACCTGATCACGGTCCTGGGCCTGAAGCGGCTGCGGGCAGCCGATGCCGTCCTGCACGATCGGCTCGCGGCACCGGAGCTTCTCTCCGAGGCGAAAGCGGCCGCGGAGATCGTCGACGTTGGTAAACGCCCCGGCGACGACGTCCGGGCGCGGCAGCGCCGGATCGAGAAGCTGATGATCGAACGGGCGCTCGACGGCGATCACGTAGTCCGGCTCAAGGGCGGTGACCCGTCCGTCTTCGGCCGCGGCGGCGAGGAGATCGAAGCATGTGCCGCCGCGGGCGTGCCGTGCGAAGTGGTCCCCGGCGTGAGCAGCATCGTGGCCGCGCCGGCGGTCGCCGGGATCCCGTTGACGCATCGCGGAGTGTCTCTTGGCTTTGCCGTCGTGTCGGCGCGGAACGCCGACGGCGGCGAACCGGACTGGGCCGGCCTGTCCGGTGCCGACACCGTCGTCGTCCTGATGCCGGCGCGCCGCCTGGAGCGCATCGGCCGCGGTCTGATCGCCGTCGGACGGCGACCTGCCACACCGGTGGCGGTCGTCGAGCGGGCGACGACACCGGAACAGAGGACGGTGCGCGGCACCCTTCAGACGTTGGCGGCTGGAGAGCACTCAGGCCGGATCAAGCCGCCCTGCGTCGTCATCGTCGGCGAGGTGGCGGCCCGCCGGTCTCCGATCCCCCGAACAGACGGATGATCTCGCCAGCCGTCATGTCGCCCACCGGACGGGCGAGGCCGGCTTCGCGCGCGGAGGCGATGGCCCGTTCGAACCGGCGCTCTTCGCTTTCCGGGAGATCGATGATCTCGACGCCGGCCTCCTCCGCCAGGCGTATCCCCTCGGCGCCGGCGCGTTCGTAAGCGACGGCCCCGGCCAACGACAGGGAGACATCCGCGGCTTCGTCGACCCAGCCCCGCGCATCGGGAGAGAGGCCGTCGTACACCTCCTGGTTCATCAACAGGACGAAAGGCAGCCCGGACGCGGGAAGCCAGGTGGTCAGGTAGGCGGCCGGCTCATGGAGCTGGAACGTGACGATCCCCGAGGGTGAGATGGCGACGCCGTCGATGACTCCTGTCGCCAGGCTCTGGTGGACGACCGTGCCGGGCTGCATGACGGCGCTGGCGCCGAGCGCTTCGATGAACGGGATGGCGCTCCGCGTCGAAACCCTGATCTTGAGTCCGCGCATGTCCTCGAGCGTCCGGACCGCTACGTTGCGGGTGAGCAGCACCGGGGCGGCGTTGGACCAGAGCGCCAGGACCCGCGCCTGGTACTCCGGCTCCAGTACCTGTCGGGCGCGCAGCATGGCCTCGGTGCAGTCCCTCGTCGTCTTGCAGATGCCGGGGTAGGCGATCAGGTCGGTCTTCGGAAAGACGTCGGCGGTGTAGGCGGGAATGGCGAGGGCGATGTCGGCCACGCCGCCGAGCAGAATCGAGTACTGCGCCGGCGCGGACGAGTTGAGGGCGCCGGCGGGGAACTGTCTGACGGTCAGCCTGCCGCCTGAGAGCTCCGCGAGTTCCTGCGAGAACGGCGAGAACACCGCCTCGTCCAGAGGGTGATCGGCTGGCAGAAAGTGCGCGAGCGACAGTTCCCGGGTGTCGGAGGCGGGCCGGCAGCCGCAGGCGAGCAGCAGGCCGAGGACGAGGATCCGGCTGGGCTTCGCCATCTCAGGATCAACGCCGGGCACCGGAAACGCGGAGAGTCAGGATGTCCGTGTCGTGAAACTGCTGGTGTCGAACCGAGGACGCGAGGTGTCTGAGCAGCCGAAGGGAGATCTCCTGCTCGACCCGGGCCGCCCGGGTGTCCGCGTCGAGGGACGTCAGCCGGTCCTGGAGATTGAGTTCGTCGGCGCTAGCCGCGCCGACCTTGAACTCCAGCACGGCCTCTCCGTCCTCTTCGCGCGCCTGGAGAAGCAGCTCGGGTTTCTCGTCGCCGTGGGCGCCGTCCTCTCCTTCGTTTCCCGCGCGCGACTGCAGAAGCGTGAGCAGGGTCTCCTCGGTCGCGGCTTCGAGCCTGTCCACCACGGACTCCAGGCCGTGGCGTGCTGCGAACGCCTGAATGAACTCCCTGATCCGCGGCAGCTCGGCCGTGTCGAGCTTGCCCTTGAACTGGCTCTTCCGCCGTACGGTCAGCGCCGCGAGCAGGAGCGCCAGCAGGCCTCCCGTGGTCAACCCGCTGCTCAACAGACCACCCGCGAACTCGGCGAAGTAGGCGGGGAAGATCATGTCGAACTCGAACGCGACACCGGTCCAGAACGAGACGGCCGCGATCAGGCCGTTCCGGGGGTTCGACCCCATGCTGGTCGCGACTTCACGCACGCCGACCGTGAACAGCGTCGCCATGACCACGGCGACCGAAGTGGCCACGACCGCGGCGGGGATCGCGAGAATGAGAGCGAGCGCCTTCGGCAGGAAGGCCAGGGCGACGAAGACCAGCCCGCACATGACCGCGACCCTGCGCGCCGCGACGCCGGTGATCTCCACCGCGGAAACGGCGCCCGCGTTCAGTGTATTGGGCATCGTTCCCGCCAGCCCCGCCAGCAGGCTCCCGGCACCTTCCGCGGCCACAGCGCGCTGCACGGCCCGAAAGTCGACCGCGCGGGGCCGGCGCCACGCCACGCGCTGGGCGCCGACCGCGACGGCGACGGACTTGGTCGAGCCGACCAGCGTCACGAACAGGAATGCGGGCAGGAGGGCCCAGAACGCCGCGCCGAACTCGAGGTCCAGTCCGGGCGGCCTGCCGCGAGGAATGCCGATCCAGGCGGCATCGGCCACGCGGCCGGCGTCGTAGATTCCCAGGAACAAACCGGCCAGGGCGCCAGCGACGATGCCGGCGGCCGGGGCCCAGAGGCGCGCGGTTCCCTTCCCCTTGAGCGCGATCCCCAGGAAGGTGCAGATCATGACGCCGGCGCTCAGCGGTCCGGCGTACGCAGGCGCTCCCGGCGGCAGCTGGTTCAACATGCGGAAGAGAATCGGCATCACGCTGACGGGAAGGAGCATGACCACCGTTCCCGTGACGACAGGTGTCAGAACCCGGTGCAACAGCGCGAGCCGCGCCGAAAGGACGATCTGGGCGAGTGCCGAGATGACGACCAGGGTTGCCAGCAATCCCGGTCCGCCCAGGATCAGGGCCTCCGCGCAGACGGCGATGAAGATCGCCGAGCTGACGTGCGGCAGGACGTAGCCCGCCCCGAACCGTCTCACCCGGACGGCCTGCATGATCGTCGCGGCGCCGCAAGCCAGGACGGAGGCGAACACCGCCCAGAGCACGAGGTCCTCGGCGCCGCCGGCGCGAAAGGCGATCGTCGGCAGGAGCACCATCCCGTTGAGACCCAGGGCAGCGAGCTGCAGGCCGAGTCCGAGTGCGAGCGGCCGGGGAATCCGGTCGTCGACTTCGTAGAGCAGCTCGTCGTCCGCGTCAAGCCGCAAGCCCTTCGTACGCTTCGTGTTCATCCGTACATGGCGTCGGGCAGCAACGTGGCGATGCGGGGAAGGAGCGCGATCAGAACCATCGCCGCGAGGAGGGCGAGCCAGAACGGAACGATGCCGCGGAACATCGTGCGGACCGGCACGTCGGGCGCCACGCCCTTCACCACGAAGATGTTCAGCCCGACGGGAGGCGAGATCAGTCCCATCTCGAGTGCGATGACGATCATCACACCGAACCAGATCATGTCGACGCCGAGCGACTCGAGAATGGGCTGCACCAGAGGAACCGTCAGGACCAGCATCGCGAATCCGTCGAGAAAGGTTCCGAGGACGATGAACATGACCAGCACCAGCAGGACGACCTGAGCGCCCGAGAACCCCTGTTCCCCGACCCACTCGGATGCGACGAAGGCGATGCCGGTAAAGCCGAGGAAGATCTTGAACACGAACGCGCCGAACAGCACCAGGAAGGCGGTGCCGCTCGCCTTCAGCGTGGAGTTCGCCACCTCGATCACGGTCTTTCGGTTCAACGTGCGCCGCACACAGGCCGCGACCAGCGCCAGCAGCGCTCCCACTCCCGCCGCTTCGATCGCGGAGAAGATGCCGGCGTAGATCCCGCCGATGGTCACGACGACGATGCCGAGGATCCACGAAGCGCTCGCCGTGGCCCTGAGCCGTTCCCGCCACGGAACGGGCGCCGTGGCGTGCGGAGCCTTGTCCGGATCCCGCCTGACGACGATCCAGATCGCGAGAACGAAGAGAAGGGTGAGCAGAATCCCGGGCAGCACTCCGGCCATGAACAGGCGTCCGATGCTCTCTTCGGTGATGATCCCGTAGATCACCAGCCCTGCCGACGGCGGGATCAGAATGCCCAGGGTTCCGCCAGCGGCGATGGCGCCGGTAGCCAGGGAGTCGTCGTACCTGAACCGCCGCATTTCGGGAAGCGACACGCGACCCATGGTCAGCGCGGCGGCCAGCGACGAGCCCGAGAGAGCCGAGAATCCGGCGCACGCGACGATCGATGCGGAAGCGAGGCTGCCGCGGAAACGGCCGAGCCAGCTATGGGCGGCCCGGTACAGGTCCTGGCTCATCCTGGAGACCAGGGCCAGATTGCCCATCAGCATGAACAGGGGCAGGATGGTGAGCGAATAGCGGGAGGAGACCGCGAAGATCTCCCCCGCGACAACCGGAACGACGGCGCCGGGGCGGATCAGGGCGATCCCGACCGCGCCCACGATCAACATCGCCAGCCCCACCGGCACGCGGATCAGGAGCAGGGCGAGAAGGGCGAAAAAGCCCAGCAGGGCGATTCCGGTTCCGGCCGTCATTCGACCGGCTCGTTGGGGTCCTCGGCGTTCCAGACCGCGAAGCCCAGGAGCATCTGCGACGCGAGCAGGCAGCCGTAGACGGCCAGCGACGCGCCGAGCGCGTAGTAGAACGGCGTATGCGGGATCGAGAGGCTGCCGGTCACGTCGCCGCAGGGCAGGCCGCAACTGCCGTGGACGAACAGGGCGTATGCGGCCATCGCCGTCACGCCCAGACCCAGAAGCCGGGCGATCGCGTCCGTGACCCTGGTGACCCGCCGGGTCGTGAAGCGCGCGATCAGGTTCACACAGACGTGTGCGCCCTCGCCCGCGCCGTAGGCGATCGCGGCCGCCACGACCACAGTGAGCGACATCGTCGAGACATCCTCGATCCAGGGGAGTGAATCGTTCAGGAGATAGCGCCAGAGGACCTCGGCCACCGTGATCCCCAGCATCATCGCAAGCGCGATGCCACCGACAACGGCGAACGCGGCCGGCGGCCGGCGGCAGGTCGCTTCGGCCCGCGTCAGGCGCGCGCGGTGCTGTTCGAACAGGGGCAAGTCTGCATATTGAAGCACACAGGACGGGCGGTGGCAGCTACGCGGAGTGGACCGACGCCAGCGGGTCCGCCGCGAGGTCGGTCACTTCACGGCCTTCCGAGCGTGCGACCTCCCGCAGCAGCCAGTCCAGGCGGTCGTTGCCCCAGAAGCGCTCGCCGCGGTAGATGAAGAGCGGTACACCGAAGGCGCCGTCCTCGCGCGTGTGAGCGAAGCCCGCCATGATCCTGTCCTTCCACTCGGGATCGTGAGCGACGGCCAGGGCCTCGTCGCCATCGAGGTCCGCGGCTGCCGCGGCGGCACGCATGACCTCGTCGCTGGCGAGATCGAGGCCGCGTCCGAACCGGGCCATGAAGGCCTCCCGTGCATAGTCGATGGCCTTGCCCTGCTCCCGGGCCCAGACGTAGATCTGATGCGGCGGGAACCAGTCCGGATCGTCACCGCCTTCCGGCCAGTTCATGGGTAGCCCGTAGGCCTTCGCGATCCGCTCCGCGTCCTGGCGGACGTAGCTCGACTTCGCGCGCCCGGCCGAGAGATTGGCCCCCTTGCCAAAGGGGAAGATGGGCACCGCGTCGATTCCGTTCCAGTCGAGCACGCCGGTCGTCGTGATGCGGTGAAAGGCGAACCACGAGAAGGGGGAGCGGAACGAGAAGTAGACGCGCAGATCGTTCGGGTTCATTTCGGCGAGGCTCCTGCTGGCGGGCGGGGTGAAATCAACGGAAGACGTCGACCAGCCGGCTGTACTTCACGATCACGGTGCGGTCCGGTCGTTCGTAGAGAATCCGGGCGCCGAGTTCGTCGATCTCGTTGTAGACGACGAACAGCCCCGTGTTCGCGTCCTGCAGCCAGGAGAAGCGGAGGTTCGCGGACACGTTGTCGGACTGGTCGTTGTACTGGGCGAGCGCCTGCACGAGCATTCTCGGCGTGATCGAGTAGGAGAGTCGCAGCCGGCCCAGATTGACCTGGAAGCTGCCCGCGTCGATGTCCACGTCGTTGTGGTCCCAGGTGAGTTCCGAGGTCATTCGTTCGCCGCGCCGGGCAAGCAGGGTGAGCGAGGTGGAACTCCGGTCGCCGCCGAAGAAGCCGCCGGTGACGTTGCGGATGTAGACGGAGAACGGCTTCGCCTGGTTCGTCGAGAAAACCGTCTGCAGCTCGTCGTGGCTGTACCTGCCTGCCTGGACCGGAATGCCCTCGACGATCTCGAAGGTCTCCTTGACACCCTCCTTGGTGAAGTTCACGCCGGTGTGGATCTGGAAGCCGTTGCGCCACTCCCAGTGGTTGTCGACGTGGATGTACTCGGTCTCCAGGTAGTCGTCGAAGTCCCAGATGCCGCTGTACGAGACATGGGGTCGGAGCTCGTGAAAACCGAGGAAGTTCTTCGGTCGGATCGTGCGCATGCCGAACGCGGAGAAGTTCCGGAAGCTCCGTCGCGACATGAAGCCGACTTCGGGGTTGAAGTTCGCACGCGCTTCGGCGACGCTGACGTTGCCGCGCCACTGGGGCTTGCCGAGGTTGTAGCTCAGGAGCATCGAGCTGTCGTCACCTTCGAGCCCCGGTGTGTCCGTCTGGGCGACGTAGGTTTCGATCGTGTGGTGCTCCCCGATGCCCCACTTGCCGTCGATGGCGTAGGCGCGGTTCGTGTCGTTCTCAGGCGCAAGGCTGCCCACTCCCTCGCGGCTGACGAACATCCCGCCAATGCTGGAGCGCTCACCCAGTTCGCGGTTGATGCGGGCGACGGCGTAGTTGTTGCCGTGCAGCTCGCCTACCGAGGCAGTCTGCATGTGGAGCAGACCCACGTTGAAGCGGCCCGCCTTGCCGGATAGCCGCCCACCGTAGTCGATCGGGATCAACTCGCCGCCGGGTCCGATGCCGATACGGCGGCTGAAGAACAGGTCGACGCGGGCCGACGCGCGGCTTCCGCCGGACCGCGCTCCGACCGTGAACAGACCGGCGTTCTCCAGGAAGAACGGCCGCTTCTCGGGGAAGAACAGGTTGAACCGGTCGAGGTTCACCTGCTGCTCGTCGACCTCGACCTGAGCGAAGTCCGTGTTGTAGGTCAAGTCGAGAGTCAGGCTCGGCGTCACGCTGTATTTGAGGTCGACGCCAAGCTCGGAGTCCGACTCGTCGCCGCCACCCGCCAGGCCGTGTTCGTGGTTCGATCCGATCGCGTAGGGGATCAGCTTCAGGTTGCGTTGGGGCGGCGGCTCGACGCCCTGGAGCGAGCCCGCGTCCGTCAGTCGGTCCAGGTCGTGGTTTCGGTCGAGCTCGGACCAGAAGGCGACCTCCCGGTGGCGGGCGATGTTGCGCTGGAAGTTCAGGCCCCAGGTCTGCACGTCGGTCGGGGGATAGCGGAGGGTGCGGAAGGGAATCGCGAACTCGGCGCTCCAGCCGAACTCGCCGACTTGCGTTGCGACGTTCCAGGCCCCGTCCCAGTTCAGGTTGAAGCCGGTGGACAGCGCACCCCGAAAGCGGCCGCCGCCGCCCATGCCGCTGAACACACCGGATCCGCCCTCCAGGACCTGTCCGTCGTACTCGATGCCGGCGGGGTTGGTACCGAACACGAAGCCGTTGCGTCCGTCCTGGAACGTGTCGAAGATGACCTGGAAACTGTCCGTTTCGTCGAGGGCCGCGTCGCGGCGGCTGTCCGAGATGACGATGCCCTCCGGTTCGCGGTCGTGGCAGACGACGGCGACGAAGAGAGTGTCCTCCGTGAACGCGAAGCGGACTTCGGTGCGTTCGGTGCCCGGCTCGCCGGCGAAGGGCCGGGTCTGGGTCGTGCCGGAAGCAGGCGCGATGCCCTGCCAGACGGGATCGTCGAGAACCCGGCCGTCGAGTTGTGGCGCCTCGCCGATCGCCGAGGCTGTTGCGGCGGGCCGGTCGGTCTGTGCTGCCGCGACCGGTACGAGGGCGCACAACAACCAGGCCGCGGCCCCGGCGGCAGAGCGAACGCGGTTCATAGCGGGACAGACTCTACCCGTTTACTGGGGCTTCATTCAGCACCGGGTGGACTCGCGGTTCCTCGGTGCGAGTCGGGTACGATCCAGGGTTCCAGGGGAGGAAAGCACGATGCAGCGAAACCTGAGTGTTCGGTACGTGTCAACGGTGGTCGTGGCGGCGATTCTGGCCCTGGTCATCGGAGGTGTTCCAGCATCGGCCGCCGACAAGCTGATGGACGTCGAGGGCTATCCGACCCTCGTGCGCAAGCCGGTCGAGATCTGGAGCGACGGTACCCGTCTCGCCGGCGACGTCTTCTACCCGAAGGCGACCGCCGAAGGAGAGAAGCTGCCGGCGATCGTGCTCTGCCACGGCTGGGGCGGCACGAAGGCCCACCTGAATCGCGGCATCGCACCGCGCTTCGCCGCCGCCGGATACTTGGTGCTGGCGTTCGACTACAGGGGCTGGGGCGAGAGCGACGCCCGGCTCGTCGTCCATGGAGAAATGCCGACGCCCGACGCGAACGGTTTCGTCACCGTGGAGGCCCAGGCGATCCGGGAGCTGGTCGATCCGCTGGACCAGCAGGAGGACATCGACGCCGCGATCTCCTTCGTCGAGGGCGAGCCGCACGCCGACCCGTCGCGGATCGGCATCTGGGGCTCGAGCTTCGGCGGCGGCCACGTCATCTGGCGCGCCGCCCACGATCGCCGCGTCAAGGCGGTCGCGGCACAGGTCGGCGCCATGGACCAGCGTAACGGCCTGGTCACGAGCCCGGGAGGGCTGGAGGCGGTCCACGCGAACCGCGTGCGCCGCGCCCGCGGGGAACTTGCTCCGGTGCCGATCGGCGACGACAAGCCGGAGGGCCTCACCGGCAGCCCCTACTACGAGCGCTTCGCCCGCTTCTCACCGGTCGAACACGCTCACCTCATCACCGCTCCGACCATCATCATCGACGCCAAGCAGGAGCACTACTTCGACATCCGCGAGCACGGCGAACGCGTCTACCGGATCCTCTCCGGCCGCGTTCCCGTCGAGTACCACGCCTGGGACATCACTCACTACGCCATCTACAGCGGCGAGTGGCTCGACAGGGCCATGGCCGCCGAGATCGACTTCTTCGACCGCCACCTGAAGTAGCGGCCGGCCGCGGCGCCGTCAGGCGACCTCGGCCAGGAATCCTCCGACTTCGGCGTGGAACCGGTCCGGTAGCTCGGTGGGGATGGCGTGGCCGCAGTTCTCCAGCATGACCAGGCGGGAGCCCTGGATCCGGCGGGACATGATGACGCTGCCGCCGGGTGGGGTCAGGGCGTCCTCGAGGCCCTGGAGGATCAGGGTCGGGCAGGTGATCGTTGCCAGATCGGCGGTGTAGTCGATGTTCGAAACGGCGCGACAGGCGGCCGCGTAGGAGGCGGCGTCGTTCCGTTCGATGGTGAGACGCGCGGCCTCCGCGATGTCCTCGGCGTGGCGTTCCCGGTACGCCCTGCCGTAGGACAGGGCGGGGCCGGTCGGGGCGAGCGCCTTGGCCAGGCCCTCCTGATCGATCAGGTGGGCGCGGGCGTTCCAGCCGGCTTCGGCGCGTTCGTTCACCTCGCTGGAGGTGCTGATCAGGACCAGTGCGCGGGTGCGGTCGGGGAAGTCGAGGGCGAAACGCTGGGAGACGACGCCGCCCATCGAGATCCCGCCGATCACCGCCTCGTCGGCGCCCACTTCGTCGAGCACGGTGGCAAGGTCTGAAGCCCAGGTCTCGGGCGCCATCGTGTCGGGTCGGCGTTCCGAGCCGCCGAAGCCACGAACGTCCCAGGTCAGGACCGTGTAGCGGTCCCGGAACGTCCTGACGGTGGGTTCCCAGGCGTCCAGCTGGCTGCCGAGGCCGTGCGTGAAGGCGACTAGCGGCCCGCTGCCGTCCAGCCGATAGCGGATCCGCGTCCCGTCGGCAGCGGTCGCGCAGCGGTCAGGCTGCACGTCGATTGAACAGCCCCAATGTCAACGCAAACGGAATCACGAAGAGGAGCGTACGCAGCCAGCCCGGCATGTCCGTGAGGATCAGGATGAGTCCGAGCGGGACCCAGAGTACGATCCACATCCAGATCGGGATCGTCCTCGGCTTGACCGGTTCGGTGCTGGCGCCCTCGGCGATGATGACGACGACCAGGGCGCCGGCGGCGGCACCGAGAACGCCGGCGATCAGGCCTCCGGCGGGATAGGGGACGGTTGCGAGAATCAATTCAGGCATGGGATTCGGCGCATGCTCCTGTGCGTTGTTGATGGCGCGATGTCGGTGGCGCGATCCTATACATTGACCGGGACGAGGGAACCATGCGCGTCAGCATTTCCGTTCAGAGTGCGTACAACGTAGACGACCCCCGCGAAGGAGCGCGGAGGATGATCGACCGGGCGCGGTCGGCGCGGGAGGCCGGGCTCGACGCGTTGTTCGTGGGCGACCATCACGCCACGGCCTTGCCGTACTACCAGAACACGGCGATCCTGGGCCGAATGCTGGCGGAGTGGGGGGATCGGCCGGCCGGCGCCCTCTACCTGCTGCCACTCTGGCATCCGCTGATCGTCGCCGAGCAGGTCGGCACGCTGGCGAGCCTGATCGATGGCCGGTTCATCCTTCAGTGCGCGATCGGTCCGGCCGACAACCAGTTCGAAGCGATGGGCTTCCCGGTCCGGCAACGGCCCTCGCGCTTCGAGCAGTCGCTCTCCATCCTGCGCCGGCTGTGGGCTGGGGAGACGGTGACCACCGCAGGAGAGAACGATCGCTTCGGGCTCCGCGAGGCTCGCGTCTCGCCGTGCCCGACGGAGCCGGTCGAGGTGTGGATCGGCGCCTCGGCGCCGCCGGCGATCGACCGTGCGGCGCGGCTCGGCGACGGCTGGCTGGCGGCGCCGGGGTTGGCGCCGTCGGAGGCGGCCGGCCAGCTCGGCCTGTACCGGGAGGCTTGCGGGCGCCACGGTCGTCCGGTCGGGGTGTGCGCGATCCGGCGCGACATCTACGTCGGTGAGACGGCGGCGGAAGCGGAGCAGGCGGCGACCGGAGTCATTTCACGCGGCTATCGCGGCTTTCCGCGCGAGGCGCTGGTCGTGGGCGATGCGGCGCACGTCGCCGCTTCGTTCGCCGAACTGGGTGAGATGGGGTACGACGAGGTCGTCGTGCGGCACCTGGTGCAGGACCCGGCGCGGGTGCTTCAGTCGATCGGACGGCTGGCCGAAGTCCGCGAACGGCTGGCCGGCTAGCGTCGCGGCACGTCCTCGGGGAAGGGCTCGAGGCCCTCGTCCGGCTCGACGCGGATGCTCCTGAGCGCCATCGACACCATCCGGTACTGCCCGACGGTGAAGATCAGGTCGATCATCTGTTGATCGCTGTAGCGGGCCTTCAGGAACGCCCAGGTCCGTTCGGAAACGGCCGACCCGCGGTGCAGTTCGGTCGCCGCGCGCAGGAGGTAGCGCTCGAAGCTGGTCCACGGACCGGCGTTCTCGCCCACGGCGACGTTGCGGATCTCTTCGTCCGTCATGCCGGCCGCCCTGGCCGCCCGCGCGTGGTGGCCCCATTCGTACTCGGCTTCGTTCAGCCAGGCAGTGCGGAGGATGACGATTTCACGATCCCGGTCGGGGAGGGTGCTGCCGCGGAGGATGTAGCCACCGAACGGCCCCCAGGCCTCCATCAGCGGCGGGTGATGGGACAGAGTCTGGATCAGGTTGATGCTCTCGACGCTTTCTACCGGCGGAATCCTGGGCCCGGTCTCGCGTCGCGTCCACTGAGCCGAGAGGGAACTGGCGACGAGAGCCAGGCCGAGCGCCACCGCTGCCGTCCTCCGGCAGGTCTGCATGTTCATGGTCGATCCTCCTTGTCGCGAGTCACTATAGCCCCAGCCTCAGCTCCGGCGCGCAGCCGCGGTCTTGAACCCCGAGTACTTCGGTTGGTCGATGGCGATCTGGTTGACGACGGTGGCGCGCAGGTGTTCGCGCAGCTTCCGGTCGTCGAGGGCGATCCGGTCGTCGCGGATGGCGTGGACGAGCTTCCAGCGGAGGTCCAGCAGCGGCCCGTCCGCGTCGAGCAGGCCGCGGAGCCGCTCGTGCTCCCGGCGGCGATGCTCGGCTCCGAAGTGCAGATCGCGATAGACGATGTCGAGGGCGTTGCCGGCGACCAGGGCGTGAAAGCCGGTTCGCCCGGTCGTCTCCTCCCGCACCTGACCGTGCAGGAAGTCCCGGGTGGCGCCGACCAGTTCCTCGAGCCGGGGCATGTCGGGATCCGGAAGTTCGTCAGGGGCCGCCACCAGTTCGACCGGACCCGGGATCAGAAGATTCACGCAGTCGACCTGACACTCCGTGGTGCGGCGTCCGATCGTCACGCGCTCGACCGAGGGGTCCAGTCCCTGGCGGTAGTGCTGCGCTATGCCGAGGGTGGAGACGGCCCACCAGAACGAGCCGAACACCTCCCAGTACTGCACGCGCTTCAACTCGACCGCCTTGCCGCTGGTCGCCTCGTAGCCGGCGAACAGGTCCTCGTATGTCCCGAAGCCGCCGACCGGAAGCTCGGGGCCGGCGCCGTAGCGCCAGGAATTCGTGCAGATCCAGCCCAGGTCCCGCATCGGGTCGCCGATGTGGGCGATCTCCCAGTCGAGCACCGCGATCACACCCGTCTTGTCGACCATCAGGTTGCCGTTGCGGAAGTCGTTGTGAACCAGGGCCCGACCCGGCGAGTCCGGCAGGTTCTTCATCAGCCAGCGCGCGGTGAAGTCGATCATCGGTTGCGGCGTTTCGAGGACCTCGTAGCGGCCGCGGGTCTGCTCGACGAAGTCGACCGCGCTGAGGCTCGCCAGGTCACGGTCGAGGCCGTGGCTCTCCAGGTCGATCGTGTGCAGCCGGCCCAGGATCTCGCCGCACTGCCGGGCCAGTTTCGGTCGCGTCTCGGCGAAGTCGGGGGAGCGAACGATCCGTGCGCCCAGGGCGATGCCGTCGAGCCACTCCATGACGAAGCCCGCCCCGAGTTCGTCGGCGGGCTCCAGTACGTAGAACACCTGGGGCCCGGGGATGCCGTTCTCGCGGGCGACCCGCATCAGCTTCGCCTCGATGCGCAGGCCCGGCGCGCTGCGCTCGACGGCCCTGGCTTCTTCCGCCTTGCCGCCCGGGGATCGCCTGAGCGCGAGCACGCGAGGCCCCCCGGGCGCCTCGACCTCGAGCCGGTAGGTCTCCTGGCTGGCGCCGCCCGAGAGTCGATCGATGGCGGTCAGGCGCTTGCAGCCGTCGATCTCCCGCCGGAGTACCGCTTCCAGCCGCGCCTCGAAGCTGTCAGGCGCCCAGGCAGTGCCGCTGCCGCCGGCGACGGGAGCGAGGAGGTAGATCTCGTCACCGTCCTCGAGCGGCCGGTCGCGGTTGCTTTCCAGCGGGCAGCGCTCGCCGTTGATCATCAGCGTGTCGCGCAGGTGGGGAGACTCCGCGATCGCCGAGGTCAGGGGGACGCCCGCCCGGTCCGCGAGCGGCAGCAACTCCGCCAGGGTGGCGCCTGGAGTAAGCCGGAAGTCGCGGTCGATGTCGTGCCAGCCGGCGCCGATACGGCCCCGGATCAGCACCCGGACCTGGATCTTCGGTGCCGTGCGGGTTCGGATCAGGCGGCGCAGCAGGCCCATCGAGGCGGTGTACCGGCCTCGATCAGGCCAGGTGCGCCTCCAGCAGGTCATCCATGCCGAGTCGCTCGGCGCGGGTCCGGCTGAGCCGGCCGGTCTCGGGATCCCAGTCCATCGCCTGGTAGTAGTCGCGCTTCAACTGCTCGAGCGGCGCCCGGACACCGGCCAGAGGCCCGGCATCGAGCAGGCCGTCGCCCTCGCCCAGCATCCGCGCGTGGGGCTGGAAGTCCGCCGGTACTACGCCCTCGCGGACGTTGAAGGCGTTCCTGAGGTTCTGGATCCGCTCGCCGCAGAGCAGCAGCTCCTTCTGGTCCACGTCCCATCCGGTCAGGGCGTTGACCATGTCGACCCAGGGCAGGCCGCCGGTGAGACCGGTGAACATGCACAGGCCGAGGCCGTTCAGCGTCTGGTGGGCGTTGCTGTAATGAGCCTGGGCGACGCCCTTGTTCTTCGTGCCCTTCCAGGCGATCGTCACTTCGTCCTTGCCGACCGCCTCGGGCAGCGGGAAGGCGGCGCCGAAGGTCTCGTTCCAGGAAGCGCCGCCGGCAGTGTGCCGGCCCGGCGTCGGATCGGCGATGTAGGTGACGCCCATGAGCGAGGTGAAGCGCGGGTCGTGGTAGGCCGGCTCCTGGCCGCCGACGTGGACCGCGTAGGCGTCGGTGCCGCGGCCGGCGTGGCGGGACGCCGAGGCGACGCCGTGCCGGAGCCACTCGCCGCAGCCCTCGCCTTCCCCCATCTTGACGGTCAGGGCCAGCGCGCCCTCGCCGTTGCCCCAGCGCATGTCGATCCCGTCGAGGTCGTCGGCCGTCATGTCGCCGCGTTCGACCGCCTCACACGCCCAGGCGATCGTGGCGCTCGAGCTGACGGCGTCCATGCCGTAACGGTTGCAGGCGTCGTGACAGGCGGTGACGAGCTCCAGGTCGTCGTTCAGGATGTTGGCGCCGAAGCCGACGATCGTCTCGTAGTCCGGGCGGCGCACGTCCGACAGGCCACGTTTCTTCACCCCGACGATCCCTTTGCAGGGCGCGGGGCAGTCGCCGCAACTCAGCTTCTTCGTGATCATCTTGTCGACTTCCGTGCCGTCCAGCTTCCAGCCCCTCTTCGCTAGCGGGAAGTCCCGGGCGGCGACGCCGGTCCAGTTCTTGAGCGGCGCATCGCCGTTCTCGACCGAGAGCGCGACCGCCGCCGTCGTGCCGCGGTCCGCCCACAACTGGCGCATCGCCGGCTGTGGCGACTCGATCTTGATCCCCAGTTTCGCGAACGCCCGGTACAGGAAGCCCAGGTGCTTCTTGGGTGTCGCCATCTTGACGACGAACCGCATCGCCAGGCTGATGTCGCTCCGGTACTCGCGGTTCACGTCCTCGCAGAGGGACCGGAAGCGCTTCTCGTCGCGAACGGGCACCGTGTTGCCGGTGTTCTCGCCGCCGTCGACGACCACGGCCTTCAGGTTCTTTGAGCCGAAGACGGCGCCGAAACCCTGGCGGCCGAAGGCGTGGTAGCGGTCGTTCATCACCGAGGAGATGAGCGCTTCGCCTTCGCCGGCCGGCCCGATCGCCGAGACGCCGACCCGGAACTTCGTGCCGTAGCGCTCCTGGAGCGCGTCGAAGGCCTCCGGAATCTGGGTGCCCCAGAGATCACCGGCCGGCTCGATTGCAATGCCGTTCTCCCGCACGACCAGGACCGAGGGTTCGGCGGCGCGTCCGCGGACCACCAGCGCGTCGTAGCCGGCGTGGCGCAGGTGAATCGCGGTGCTGCCGCCGGAGTTCGAGTCGGCCCAGGTGCCGGTGAGCGGCGACTTGCCGACGATCTGGATGCGGCCCGAGAACGGTGTGCGCAGCCCCGTGAGCAGGCCCGAGACGAGGGCGAAGCAGGCCTCGGGCGCGGTTGCCTCGGCGCCGGGCGGGAAGTGCTTCCACATAAGCCAGGCGCCGAGGCCGTAGCCGCCGAGGTACTGCCGGAAGACGTCGGCCGGGATCGTCTCGACGCGGTGCTCGCGGGTCGAGAGGTCGACGACGAGGGCGCGGCCGTGGGCGCCGTAGAGGCCGTTGCCGCTGTTGCGGTTCCGGGGCTCGTTCATACGTTGGGTACCTCCGTTCGGACGCTACTGCCGCTTGAGATGGAAGGTCATCGTGCCGGCTTCCCTGTCGTCTTCGTGGGCCATCCAGGCGCTGTCGAGCCGATCCTTGCCGTCGAGCCGGATCTCCGCCGAGTGGATGTGACTGGGCGTGGTGTCCAGGTTCGTGCCGCCGTCGAAGTCGAAGATCAGGCGGTTCGGAGCGCTGGTGGCGGCGTTGAACTTCATCCGCGGCTGGTTGCCGCTCGAGCAGTAGTGGGTGAGGACGAGGTCGGAACCGTCGAGGTGGTACATGTTGACCATCTCGTAGTCGGTGTCCGGCCCCATGCGCTCCATCAGCACGTGGCCGCTGGCGGTGACTTCGAACTCGTGGACGACCTTGCCCGTTGCGTCGGCCTCGGCCGCGGCCTCCGCGCCCTCGCCGCTGGCCGATCCTTCCCAGGTGCCGGCCAGCGCCTTGAGACGTTCGAACGCCTTCTCGGCGGTCAACTCGTCGGACGCCGGCGCCGCGGCCGGCAGCAGCAGGACGGCGGCCACAACTGCGATCCACTGGATTCTCTTCATCTCGTGTCTCCCTCCGGGGCGGGGTGGTGTTGAGACGGCAAGGATAGCCGGCTCGCTCCCGGACGTCCGCTGTGCTTGGCGTATCCTCGCGCACCATGCCGGAAGACCCATCTTCGCCCCGGAGTCTCCGCCTCCCCGGAGCGGGCGGCATCGAACTGCAGGTCTACGACTACGGCAACGAGGGTGCGCCGCCTCTCGTCCTGCTGCACGGGATGCAGGACCTGGCGATGGCGTTCGAGCCGCTGGCGAGCCGGTTTCGGGACCGCTACCGGGTCGTTTCCTTCGACCTGCGTGGCCACGGCGACAGCGGCAAGCCCGGCGTCTACGCCTTGCCGCACTTCATCGCGGACCTTCACGCGGTCATCTTCCAGCTCCAGTTGGAGCGGCCGGTGCTGGTCGGCCACAGCCTGGGCGGCCAGATCGTCAGCCACTATGCCGCCGTGTTCAACGACGTTCCAGGCGTCATCGTAAACATCGACGGGGTCGGCGCGCCGTTCCGCGAGAGCGACATGCCGGTCGACAGTCGCCAGCTTCGCCTCCAGAACGGCCACACCAGCCTGCTGCGGCCCGGCGGCCACAAGCGGCCGATGATGGACCTGGACGACGCCTGGCGGCTGTACTGCCGGTTCCATCCAGGGCTCGACCACGACCTGGCGCGGCACCTGGTGGAGATCGGCACGACCGAGCACCCGTACGGCGGCCTGCAGTGGAAGTGGGATCCCCAGGTCGAGACGACAGGCCTGACGATGTCGAGCCGGCTGTCCGAAGAGCGCTGGCCCTGGGTTTCCTGCCCGGTTCTCGTCGTCACCGGAGGCCGTTCCGCCGAGTTCTACCGGGGCCGTGGCGGCATTGACCACGACACGCCCGCCGCGCCGGACGAGATCGAGCGTCGCGTCCGGCTGTTTCGCAACGTACACCACGTCGAGATCCCCGAGGCGGGCCACATGGTCCACTTCGATGCGCCGGAACGGTTGGGCGAGATCATCGACGCCTACCTGGCGGCCGGGTAGCCGGCCCGAAAGCCGGCGCACCGGCACTCGTAACGGGAGAGACATGGACTTCGAGATCCCTCAAGAGATCAAGGACAAGCTGGCCGAGCTCGACGACTTCATCGAGCGTGAGATCAAGCCCCTGGAGCGGCAGGACGACAACGTCCGTTTCTTCGACCAGCGCCGCGAGTGGGCGCGGACGGACTTCGAGAACGACGGCAAGCCGCGGCCCGAGTGGGAGGCGCTGCTGCGCGAGATGAAGCGCCGGGCCGACGCGGCCGGCCACCTCCGATTCGGTCTGCCGAAGGAACTTGGCGGCCAGGACGGCCCGAACCTGGCGATGGCGGTGATTCGTGAGCACCTCGCCGCCAAGGGACTGGGGCTGCACAACGACCTGCAGAACGAGTCCTCGATCGTCGGCAACTTCCCGACCGTCATCATGATGCACCGCTTCGGGACGCCCGCCCAGAAGGAGCGGTTCATGGAGGGCATGATGACCGGCGCGGTGCGGATGGGCTTCGGCCTGACCGAACCGGACCACGGCTCGGACGCGACCTGGCTCGAGACCTCCGGAGTCCGGGATGGCGACGACTGGGTGATCAACGGCGCCAAGCGGTTCAACTCGGGGCTTCACGCGGCCACCCACGACCTGATCTTCGCCCGGACCTCGGGCGATCAGGGGAAGGCGGACGGCGTCACCTGCTTCATCGTGCCGACCGACTCGCCGGGCTTCGAGGTCCCCTTCATGTGGTGGACCTTCAACATGCCGACCGATCACGCGGAGGTGTCGCTGACCGACGTGCGCGTGCCGAACGAGGCGATCCTGGGCGAGGAGGGGCGCGGTCTCGCCCTGGCGCAGACCTTCGTCCACGAGAACCGAATCCGCCAGGCCGCCTCCGGCGTCGGCGCGGCGCAGTTCTGCATCAACGAGAGCGTCAGGTACGCCCGCGAGCGGGTTGTCTTCGGCAAGCCGCTATGGCTCAACCAGGCGATCCAGTTTCCGCTCGCCGAGCTCCAGACGGAATGCGAGATGGTCCGAAACCTCGTCTACAAGACCGCCTGGGAACTCGACCAGCAGCACCACATGGAGGTCACCGACAAGGTCTCCATGTGCAACTACCGGGCGAACCGGCTGGTCTGCAACGCGGCCGACCGGGCCATTCAGACCCACGGCGGCATCGGCTACACCCGGCACATGCCGTTCGAGCACATCTACCGCCACCACCGGCGGTACCGGATCACCGAGGGATCGGAGGAGATCCAGATCCGCCGCGTGGCGGGGATCATGTTCGGGAAGAAGGCGAAGCGCTAGCAGGCCTACTCGAGGATCGCCTGGTAAGTGAGGCGGCGGCTCAGCGACCGGACGTCGGGCCGCTTTGGTCCAAAGTGCTGGATCATGCCGACGAAGACGAGGTCTTCCTCCGGATCGATCCAGAACCAGGTCCCGGCGGCGCCGCCCCAGTAGTACTCGCCCTTCGAGATGCCGTCGGCTGCAACCGGGTCGAGGACCACAGCGAAGTCGAGGCCGAAACCGGTACCCGGCGACATCTCCTTGAGTTCGCGGGGCAGGTGGTTCAGGTGCATCAGCTTGACCGTCGAGGGCGCGAGAATGCGGACACCGTCCAGCTCGCCGCCGTTGAGCAGCATCTGGGAGAAGCGCATGTAGTCCATCGTGGTGGACACGAGGCCGCCGCCGCCGGAGAGGTGGGCGGGGGGATCGAGGTAGCTGCGGCGTCCGCCGAAGCCCTCCTGGGCCATCAGGTTGCCGTCCTCGTCGTGGGTGTAGACCTGGGCGAAGCGGTCCGCCTTGTCCTCCGAGACGTAGAAGGCGGTGTCGTTC
The DNA here is from genome assembly GCA_011525365.1 of Acidobacteriota bacterium. GTDB lineage: Bacteria > Acidobacteriota > Thermoanaerobaculia > Multivoradales > Multivoraceae > Multivorans. The sequence continues at coordinate 2,118,157 of WTGQ01000002.1, read as the reverse complement.
ATGCCCAGCGGACCGAACAGGCGTTCGTTCAGGAACTCGTCGAAGCGCTGTCCCGAGAGCACCTCGACCAGGTAGCCCTGGACATCGACCGCGACGCTGTAGTGCCATCTCGAGCCCGGCTGGTACAGCAAGGGGATCTCCGACAGCGCCTCGATCATGCCCTTGAGGGTCTGGTCCGGATCGACGATGACGCCCGCCTCCCGGTACATCGCGTCGACCTGGGTGTCCGAGAAGATGCCGTAGGAGAGGCCGGCGGTGTGCGCCATCAGCTCGCGGATCGTCATCGGGTGGTCCGCCGGCTCGGTGATCGGCTGACCGTTCGGCCCGTCCTCCTTGGCGACGACCAGTCCCTCGAACTCGGGGATGTAGCGGTGGACCGGGTCGGAGAGCCGGAACTTGCCTTCCTCATAGAGGATCATCAGGGCGACGCCGGTGATCGGCTTGGTCATCGAGTAGATGCGGAAGATGACGTCCTCGCTCATCTCGGAGCCGGCTTCGATGTCGCGGTGGCCGAAGGTGCCGAAGTGGGCGATCTTGCCGTGGCGGGAGATCATCGTCGTGATGCCGGCGAGCAGGCCGTCGTCGACCAGGCCCTGCATCGCGTCGTCGAGCCGCGCGAGCCGGTCGCTCGACATGCCGACCTCTTCGGGCGCTACTCGCCCCAGGTCGCGGGGTCCCTGCATCGGGACATCGGCGCGCGTCTGGTCGCAGGCGACGAGGCCGAGGCTCAGAAAGGCGACGGCGAGAAGCGCGGTCGCCAGGCGGGACACTTGGGCGGAACGAATCATGGAACTCTCCCTTGACGGAGGGTGAACTGGGGGTTGAAGAAACGGCAAGACTAGCAGTCTCGAAAGGCGCCGGGGGCTTGCCCTTCGGCGTGCCGGCGGCAGCGCGTTGACGGGTCGTCGCTGCTACGATCGGTGACTTCCCGATGGAGAAGACGATCGACAGGCCGAAGCTTGCGCGGGACATCATGGTGACCAAGCTGGTCACGGTACATCCGCGCACTCACGTGTTCGACGGCATCGCGGCGTTGCTCCGGCATCGGATCACCGGCGCGCCGGTGATCGGCGAGCGCCACCGGTATCTCGGCATGCTGTCGGAGAAAAGCTGCCTGACGGTCCTCACGGTGACGGCGCGCGCGGCGGACGAGCGCGGGCTGGCAGCGAGCCGACGTTCGCGGGCGCAGGACTTCATGACGAAACGCCTGGTCACGCTCCGGGCCGGCATGCCCGCGCTCGATGCGATCGCCCTCCTGCTGAAGAACCGGATCTCGGGCGCGCCGGTGGTGGATCCGTCCTCCGGTCGCTTCCTGGGCGTCTTCTCCGAGAAGTTCTCGATGGACGTGCTGCTCGGCCTCGCCTACGACCAGTTGCCGGCGGCGCCCGTGGACGCGTTCATGAACACGGACTTCGGCCGGGTGATCGACGGCAGCGAGCCTTTGCTCGAAATCGCGCAGCGCTTTCTCGACACGCCGTACCGTCGCCTGCCGGTGGTCCGGGACGAAGCGCTCGTCGGACAGGTCAGCCGCCGGGACGTTCTGAACGCATCGCACCATCTGGCAGCGGCGATCGACGGTCGGCGGTCCATCCTGCGGGAACGCAGCAGTGAGCTCGGCCTCGAGGATCTGGCGGCGCCGGAGGAAGAAGCGGATCCTGCCGATTTCGAACTCGACTCCACGGACGCTTCCGCGTTCATGGACCGCAAGGCGCGCACGATCTCCGAGGACACGGACCTCCTGACCATCGCGCGCATCTTCAAGAGCACGCCGTACCGTCGCCTGCCGGTGCTGCGGGGTCGCAGGCTCGTTGGGCAGATCAGCCGCCGCGACGTGCTGGCCGCCACCCACGGCCTGTTGGTGAAGGCGCCGCAGCCGGGCCAGGCGTTGCTCTACCTGAGCGCCGTCGTCGACTCCGGCGAGCGGCCGTCCCTGTCCTGAGCGCGAGTAACACGTGAAGCGAGCCGGCCGCCGTCCCCTGCCCTGAAGGAGAAGCCATGTCTCATCCGTCCATCGAACCGTCGAGGCACGCCCGCAGGGGTCTGTTGACACTGTTTGCGCTCGCGGCCCTCGTGCTGCTGTTGGCGACGCCGCCCGCGGCTGCGGAAGACGAGGACGAGCCGAAGCTGGTGGAGCCGGCGCCGCCGCGACCGGACGGCGAGGGGCAGGGGCCGTTCGACCGCCTGATCCTGCGCGGCGTGATGGTGGTCGACGGCACCGGCGCGCCGCCGAGGGGACCGGTCGACATCGTCATCGCGGGCAACCGGATCGAGGAAATCAAGAGCCTCGGCATGGCCAAGACCGAGATCGACGAGAGCAAGCGGCCGAAAGACGCCGACCACGAGCTCGATCTCTCCGGTTCCTGGGTGCTGCCGGGTCTGGTCGACCTCCACGTTCATACCGGCGGCGTGCCCAAGGCGCCGCGGGCCGACTACGTGTACAAGCTGTGGCTGGCGCACGGCATCACGACGGCGCGCGGCGTGCCCACCGGGCCGCTCGAGTGGGATCTGAGCGAGAAGGAGCGCAGCCGTAGCAACGAGATCACCGCGCCGCGCTTCGTTTCCTATCAGCGTCCGGGCGGCGGCAAGGAGTGGAAGGACCGGGACATCCGCACCCCCGCCGACGCCCGCGAGTGGGTGCGCTACGCCCACGAGAAGGGCGTGGACGGTCTCAAGCTCGGCGCGTTTCCGCCGAAGATCATGGCGGCGCTGCTGGACGAGTCGAGGAGTCTGGGCATGGGGTCGACCGCCCACCTCGACCAGATGGGGGTCGCCCACATGAACGCGATCGACTCGGCGCGGCTCGGGCTGGTCGGGATGACCCACTTCTACGGGCTGTTCGAGTCGATGTACGAAGGCCACGACGTGCAGCCCTGGCCGGCAGAGATGAACTACATGGACGAGCAGTTCCGGTTCGGCCAGGTCGCTCGGCAGTGGAGCATGGTCGAGCCCGGCGGGGAGCGCTGGAACGCCCTGCTGGATGAGTTCCTGGAACTCGACTTCTTCATCAACCCGACGATGGCGATCTACTCGGCCGGCCGCGACGTGATGCGGGCGCGCAACGCCGACTGGCACGCGGACTACACGCTACCCAGCCTGGCCGAGTTCTACGCTCCCAGCCGACTGGACCACGGTTCGTACTGGTTCTACTGGACGACCTGGGACGAGGTGGCCTGGAAGAACTTCTACCGCGTCTGGATGCAGTTCCTGAACGAGTACAAGAACCGCGGCGGCCGGGTCACCGTCGGTTCGGATTCGGGGTTCATCTACCAGACCTACGGCTTCGGCACGATCCTCGAACTCGAGATGCTGCAGGAGGCGGGCTTCCATCCACTCGAGGTGATCCGCTCGGCGACGATGAACGGCGCCGAGGAACTGGCGAAGGCGAGCGGCGAAGACATCGAGTTCGGGATCGTGCGCGAGGGGATGCTCGCCGACCTCCTGGTCGTGGAAGAGAACCCGATCGCCAACCTGAAGGTGCTGTACGGAACCGGCGCGGTCCGCCTGAACGACGACACCGGCCGGCCCGAGCGCGTAGGCGGTGTCCGCTACACGATCAAGGACGGCATCGTCTACGACGCGAAGAAACTGCTCGCGGACGTGGCGGATATGGTTGCCGCCGAACGGATGAGAGTTGAAGCGCCGCCGCAGGAGACGGCGGGAGGCGTGCAGCCCTAGGAGAACCCAAGATGAAGAACGCGTTCGCAGTCCTGACCGTCACCCTCCTCCTCGCCGCACCGCTCTCGGCCGGCTCGGACGCCAAGGTGCACGCCGACGTCGTCTACGGCCACAAGATGGGAATGGCGCTTACCTTCGACGCGCTGTTGCCGGCTGAACAGAACGGCGCCGCCGTGCTGTTCATGGTTAGCGGCGGCTGGTTCTCTCGCTGGTCCGACCCGCACCGCATCGTTTCCGGTGAGGGAGGGCGTGCCGGCGCGGTCGGCGAGCTCCTGGACGACGGTTTCGCCGTGTTCATGGTCCGCCACGGCTCGGCGCCCCTGTTCAAGGTGCCCGACGCGGTCGCGGACGTGCGCCGCGCGGTGCGCTACATCCGCCTGAACGCGGACGACTTCGGTATCGACCCTGACCGGATGGGCGTGTTCGGCGGCAGCGCCGGCGGCCACCTGTCGCTGATGCTCGGCAACGCCTCGGACGAGGGGAACGCCGCGAGCAAGGACCCGATCGAGCAGACCGGCAACCGGGTGGCGGCCGTCGTCGCCTACTTCCCGCCGGTCGATCTGCAGGGGATTACCGGACCGAACGACCGCTTCCCGGCCCTCGACTTCGATCCGGCCAAGGCCGCCGAGATTTCGCCGGTGCTGTTCGTCAGCGAGGACGACCCGCCGACGCTCCTGATCCACGGCGACCAGGACCAGCTCGTACCGCTCAGTAACAGCGAGCGGATCAAGGCCGCGTTCGACGAGGCGAACGTGACCTCGAAGCTGATCGTCATCGAGGGCGCCGCCCACGGTTTCCGCGGCGAGGACGGTCAGCGTGCCTCGAGCGCGCTCGTTGCCTGGTTCAACGAGCATCTGGGCGTGTCGGCCGACTGAGCTAACTCAGGACGTCCAGCTCCCCGTTGCCGTAGCGGGCGCGCAGCACCTTCTTGTCGAACTTGCCGACGCTGGTCTTCGGGACCTCGTCGATGAAGGTCCAGCGCTCGGGCAGCCACCAGCGGGCGACGCGGTCGGCCAGGTAGCTCCGGAGTTCGCCCGGATCGGCGTCGGCGCCGTCGTTGAGCACCACGCAGGCGAGCGGCCGCTCGTCCCAGCGGTCGTCCGGCACACCGACGACGGCGGCCTCGGCCACGGCCGGGTGCCCCATCAGCTCGTTCTCCAGGTCGACCGAGGAGATCCACTCGCCGCCCGACTTGATCACGTCCTTGGCGCGGTCGGTGATCTGGAGGAAGCCCAGTTCGTCGATCGAGGCGACGTCGCCGGTTCGTAGCCAGCCGTCGTGGAACTTCTCGGGGTCGTCGTCCAGGTAGTACGAGCCGGTGATCCACGGTCCGCGGATCTCGATCTCGCCGACCGCTTCGCCGTCCCAGGGCATCTCCTCGCCGTCGTCGTTGCAGATCCGGATCTCCACGCCGGAGATGATGCGGCCCGTCTTGACCCGCCAGTCGACCTCTTCCTCGCGCGGAGTGCCGCGCGGCGGGATCGCCATGGCCGCGAGAGGCGAGGTCTCGGTCATGCCCCAGCCCTGGATGATGTCGACGCCAAAGCGGTCGCGGAACCCCTCGATGAGCGAACGGGGCACGGCCGAGCCGCCGCAGAGGACGGCGCGGAACGAAGAGAAGTCGACCTCGTGGTGCTCCGAGTAGCGGAGGACTTCGTTCCAGATCGTCGGCACCGCGCCGGAGAGGGTCGGCCGATGCTCGGCGATGATCCGGCACAGGGGCTCCGCCTGGAGGAAACGGTCTGGCATGACGAAGTCGGCGCCGGTGAACCAGCCAACGTGGGGCAGGCCCCAGGCGTTGGCGTGGAACATAGGCACGATGGCCAGGATGCTGTCCGCCTGGCTGATGCCGAGCGCGCCGCCGGACGCCACCCCCAACGCATGCAGGAACGACGACCGGTGGCTGTAGGCGACTCCCTTCGGGTTGCCGGTGGTGCCGCTCGTGTAGCACATGGCGCAGGCCGCCCGCTCGTCGATCTCCGGCCAGTCGAACCGGGTGGGCTGGCCCTCGATCAGTTCGTGGTAGCGATGGATCGCGGCGCCGCCGGCCTCGAGCGGCGAGGCGTCACCGTCGCCGACGACGATGAAGTGTTCGACGGTCTCGAGGTCGGCCGCGACCTGCCCGATGAGCGGCACCAGGGAGTCGTCGACGATCACGACGCGGTCCTCCGCGTGATTCGTGACGTAGGTCAATTGCTCCGGGAACAGGCGGATGTTCAGCGTGTGAAGGACCGCGCCCATGCACGGGATCGCGAAGTAGGCCTCCAGGTGCTCCTGGTTGTTCCAGGCGAAGGTGCCGACCCGGTCGCCCGGCTCGATGCCGAGGCCCTTGAGCGCGTGGGCGAGCTGGGCGCTGCGCTCCGCGACCTCGGAGTAGGTGCCGATCCGGGCGCCGTCCGCCTGGCAGGTGATGATCCGGCTGTCTCTGTGAACCCGGCGTCCGTGATCGAAGATCATCCGGATCGTCAGCGGGAAGTCCATCATCGTGCTGAGTGTCATCGCGGCGCTCCAGGGTCTGAACGTCTGGGTCGGTTGCTGTCGGAGCGGTACCTTAGCGACTCGGCGACGGCCCGCGTAGACTGCGCCGATGGATCCCGTCCGCCTCGAGCTGTTCTCGAACCGGTTCGGCGCCATCGCGTCCGAGATGGGCGTGATGCTGCAGCGGACGGCGATGTCGGTGAACGTCAAGGAGCGCCTCGACTTCTCGTGCGGGATGCTCGACGCGGAAGGCCGGCTGCTGGTCAACGCGCCGCACATTCCGGTCCACCTCGGCGCGCTCGGCGAGTGCGTGCGACGGGTCGCGGCGGAACTCGAGGTTGGCGCCGGCGATGTCGTGGTGACCAACCACCCCGGCTACGGTGGGTCCCACCTGCCCGACATCACGGTCATTTCTCCGGTCCTTGTGGAGGGCCGGTTGCTCGGCTACGTCGCCAACCGGTCCCATCACGCTGAACTGGGCGGCATCCGGCCGGGCTCGATGCCGCCCGAGGCCCGCAACCTGGCGGACGAGGGCGTGGTCATCGCGCCTCAGTACCTCGTGCGGGCGGGAGAGCCGCAGTGGGAGCGGATCGAGACGCTGCTCAGCCGAGGCCCGGCGCCTTCCCGCTCGGTGGCCGAGAACCTGGCCGACCTGGGCGCGGCGGTGGCCGCCAACCGGCGCGGGGTGGCCGCCCTTCGCCGGCTCGCCGTGGACGCCGGTGAGGAGGAGGTCCGCCGCTACATGTCGGCGCTCTACTCGCGCGCCGCCGACCGCATGCGGTCGGCCCTGGAGGACCATGTGCGGAGCACCGGCCGCCAGTCGTTCCACGCCCGGGAACGCCTGGACGACGGCTCGCCGATCGAGGTCGAGGTAACGGTGGACCGCGGTTCGGCGCGGATCGACTTCACGGGCAGCGCACCGGTCCACACCGGCAATCTGAACGCCACTCCGGCGATCGTCCGGAGCGCCACGATCTACGTGCTGCGGCTGCTGATCGGCGTGCCGCTCCAGCTCAACGAGGGGCTGCTCGAACCGGTCGAGATCGAGATCCCGCGCGGCATGCTGAATCCGGAGTTTCCGGCCGATCCGAGGCACTGCCCGGCTGTCGTCGGCGGTAACGTCGAAACCAGTCAGCGGATCGTCGACACCCTGATCAAGGCGCTTGGACTCTGTGCCTGCGGGCAGGGAACGATGAACAACACCCTGTTCGGCGACGATTCGTTCGGCTACTACGAGACGGTCGGCGGGGGGGCCGGGGCCGGGCCGGGATTCCGGGGCGCGAGCGGTGTCCATACCCACATGACGAACACCCGCATCACCGACCCCGAGGTGCTGGAGCACCGCTATCCCGTGCGTCTCGAGCGGTTCGCCGTGCGGCGCGGATCGGGCGGCTCTGGCCGCTATCCCGGCGGCGACGGCCTGCGCCGGGAGCTGCGATTCCTCACGCCGCAGCAGGTCTCGGTGCTCGGCCAGCACCGGGTGGAGCGTCCCTACGGCGTCGACGGCGGGGAGAGCGGCAGTGTCGGCCGCGCCCGTATCCTGCGTGCCGCGGGCGGTGTCCGCGAACTTGCTTCCGTCGACCAGGCGGACGTGATGCCCGGCGACCTGCTCGTGCTCGAGACGCCGGGCGGCGGCGGTTGGGGGGATAGAATGCCCGCCCGTCCCGGCGATCGGGACGGCCTTGCCAGTCAGCAGAAGACAGGAGCCGAGTAGATGAGCCAGCAACAGGTTCAGGTCAGCGAAGAGAAGGCGCGCGCGGTCGCCGAGGAATCCCGCCAGAAGGAGTGGAAGAACCCTTCCTTCATGAAGGAGCTCTTCCTGGGCAACTTCCGCTTCGACCTGATCAGCCCCTATCCCTCCCGCGAGGAGTGGCGGCCGGAGTTCGAGTCGTTCTACTCCGCGCTGACGGATTTTCTCCGGGACGAGGTCGATCCGGTGGAGATCGACGTCTCGGAGGACTACCCCGACCACGTGATCGACGGCCTCGCCCGGCTCGGCGCCTTCGGCATGAAGATCCCGACGGAGTACGGCGGCCTCGGCTTCGACCAGGTCGAGTACGCCCAGGTGATGGAGCTGATCGGCTCGTTCGACGGCAACCTGACCGCTCTGCTCTCGGCTCACCAGTCGATCGGCGTGCCACAGCCGGTCAACCTGTTCGGCACCGAGGAGCTGAAACGGAAGTACCTGCCGCGTTGCGCCGCGGGCGAGATTTCCGCCTTCGCCCTGACTGAGCCGGAGGTCGGTTCCGACCCGGCAAGACTCTCGACGTCGGCCGTCCTCGACGGCGACTTCTACGTCCTGAACGGCACCAAGCTCTGGTGCACGAACGGCACCAAGGCGAAGCTGCTGGTGGTCATGGCGATGGACCCGGTGACCGAGAAGATCAGCTCGTTCGTGGTCGAGACGGACTGGGAGGGTGTCGAGGTCGAGCGCCGCTGCCACTTCATGGGACTGAACGCTCTCGCCAACGGCGTCATCACGTTCGACAACGTGAAAGTGCCGAAGGAGAACCTGATCGGCCAGGAGGGCAGGGGACTCAAGATCGCCCTCACGACGCTGAACGATGGCCGCCTGTCGATACCAAACAGCTCGGTGGGCGCCGCCAAGTACTGTCTCAAGGCGGTGCGCGAGTTCGGCAGCAGCCGGATCCAGTGGGGCGTGCCGATCGGAAAGCACGAGGCGATCGCGCAGAAGATCTCCGACATCGCGGCCTACACCTTCGCGATGGAGGCGATCGTCAAGCTGGCCAGCCACATGTCGAACGACAAGCGGCTCGACCTGCGCCTCGAGAGTGCCGCCTGCAAGGAGTGGAACACCTGGCGCGGCTGGCAGATCATCGACGAGACGATGCAGGTGCGGGGTGGCCGCGGCTACGAGACGGAATCGTCCCTGCGCGACCGCGGCGAGGACCCGGTCGGCATCGAACGGATGATGCGGGACTTCCGGATCAACCGCATCTTCGAGGGCTCGAGCGAGATCATGCACCTGATCATGGCCCGCGAAGCGGTGGACAAGCACCTGCAGGTGGCGGGCACGCTGATCGACCGGCGAGCCGGCACGGGCGCCAAGCTCCTGGCGTTGCCGAAGATCGGCCTGTTCTACGCCTGGTGGTATCCGACCCGCTGGCTGGCCTGGAGCCGCTGGCCCCGCTACGCCGGGTACGGAAAGTACGGGAAGCACCTCCGCTTCATTGATCGAGCGGCGCGCAAGCTGGCGCGCGAGAGCTTCCACGGGATGCTCGTCTACCGGGAGAAGATGGAGCGTCGGCAGATGTTCCTGTTCCGCCTCGTCGACGTCGTCAACGAACTGTTCGCGATGGCCGCCTCGGTCTCCCGCGCCCATTCCGAGGAGCAGGCCGGCACGGCGGACGCAGCTCACTCCGCGGCGCTCTGCGACCTCTTCTGCCGCATGTCGCGGCGGCGGGTCAGGCAGCTCTTCCGCGAGCTGTGGCACAACGAAGACGACCTGAAGTACCGGACGGCGCAGGATGTGATGGGAGGCCGGCACATCGGCCGCGAGAAGCTCCTGGACGACCTTGATCCTTCGGGCCGGGCTCCGCGCCGGGCAGCGGCCGCCGCTTCCTAGGGAACCGTGTCGACCCCCGCGAGGAGGGTGGAGGCCGGCCCGCCGGTCGACGCGGCCGGACACCGTGTCGGTCTGGTCAGTCTCGGCTGCGCGAAGAACCACGTCGACAGCGAGGTCATGCTCGGAGTCCTCGACGGTCAGGGTTTCGAGCTGGTCGCGGACCTCGACCGGGCGGACACGGTCATCGTGAACACCTGCGGTTTCATCGACGAAGCCCGGGAGGAATCGATCGATGCCATCCTCGACGCCGCGGCCCGAAAGGCGGATACCGCCGGACCAGTGCGGCAGGTGCTGGTCGCGGGCTGCATGGCCAATCGCTACGGCCGGGAACTTGCGACGGAGATCCCGGAGATCGACGGCTTCGTCGATCTCGATTCGCTGAGGCAGGTCGGCGCCCTGGTGCAGCTCGGCGGCGCGCCGGCGCCCGAGCCGGCGGCGTCTCACCTGGTGTTCGACCACCGCGACTCGCGGCTGTTGACCACCAGGGGCTACGCGTACCTCAAGGTCGCCGAGGGCTGCAACAACCCGTGCACTTTCTGCGCCATTCCCGTCTGGCGGGGGCGCCTGCGCAGCCGGCCGGTCGAGAGTCTGGTCCTCGAGGCGCGGGACGTGGTCGAGCGGGGCGCCCGCGAGCTGGTCCTGGTAGCCCAGGACACAACCCGCTACGGCGAGGACCTGGGCTATGGCCGGCACGGTCTTCTGCGCCTGGTGGAGGCGTTGCTCGAAGAGACGGACGCGGACTGGATCCGGTTCCTCTACGCTTATCCAACCACCCTGGACGAGTCGCTGCTCCAGCTCATGGCGAGCGAGCCGCGAGTGGCGTCCTATCTCGACATGCCGCTGCAGCACAGCGACCGGGAGGTGCTACGGGCTATGCGCCGGGGTGGATCGGCCGACCGTTACCGCCGGATCTTCGAGCGGGCACGCGAACTCGACCCGGAGATGAGCCTGCGGACGACCTTCATCGTCGGCTTTCCCGGCGAGGACGAAGCCGCGTTCGAGCGGCTGCTCGGCTTCGTCTCCGAGGCCCGCTTCGACCACCTGGGCGCGTTCGTCTACAGTCCCGAAAGCGATACGCCCTCGGCCTCGCTGCCTGACCAGGTGCCGCGCCGGATCGCGGAGGAACGCAGGACGCGCCTGCTCGAGTTGCAGCGGAGCATCGCGGTGGAGCGCCGCGGACGTCTTGTCGGCAGGACCCTGCCGATGCTGATCGAGGGACCGTGCGAAGAGACCGAGCACCTGCTTCAGGCGCGGCACCAGGGGCTGGCGCCGGAGGTCGACGGTCGCGTCCTGATCAACGACGCGGCGGGAGATCGTCCGCTGCGTGTCGAACTCGTAGCCGGCCGGATCGTCGACGTGGAGATCACCGACGCTTTCGCCGACGACTCCGTCGGCCGTATCGTGGGCTTCGACGCCGCCGCTTCAACGGCCGGATCGGCGGCCGCGGAGGCAGGTTCCTGATGCAGGCGATTCGCGACGCCATGGCCTCGACCGAGCTGCCGCGTGGGGTCATTGCGACGATCGGCAACTACGACGGCATCCACATCGGGCAGCAGAGCGTGCTCGACATGGTGACGGGTCGGGCGCGCGAACTCGGGGCGCCCTCGGCGGTCATCACGTTCGACCCCCATCCCCTGAGCGTAGTCCGCCCGGACGACGCACCACCCCGGCTTGTGACTCAGGCACAGAAGGAGGATTTGCTGCGGGAAGCGGGCCTGGACTACGTACTGACGATCAGCTTCACGCATGAGTTCTCGAACACCCGTGCGCGGACGTTTGTCCGGGACTTCCTGCACGGGAGGCTGGCTGTCGCCGAGCTCTACGTCGGCTCGCACTTCACGTTCGGCCGCCGGCGGGAAGGCGACATCGCGCTGCTCAAGGAGATGGGCGCGTCCCTCGGCTTCGCCGCGGTGGAGATCGACGAGGTTCGGACCGCCGGTGAGCGGGTTTCCAGCAGCCGTATTCGGAGTCTGGTGCTGGACGGCAGGATCGAGGAGGCGAACGCTCTCCTCGGCCGCCCGTACACGATGACGGGCACGATCGCCCAGGGTGACCGCATGGGCCAGCGGCTCGGTTGGCCGACGATCAACCTGGCGCCGGAGAACGAGCTCTACCCCCACAACGGCGTCTACGTGACCAGGGTCTACTTCCCGAGCTTCGAGGCGACCTTCCGGTCGGTCACGAACATCGGCACGCGGCCCACCGTCTACGAGAACTACAGGCGGGTGATCGAGAGCCACATCCTCGACTTCTCGAGCGACGTGTACGGCGAGCAGGTGCACCTGTCCTTCTGCCGTCACCTGCGGGAGGAGAAGCTCTTCTCGTCGATGATGGACCTTTCCGCCCAGATCGGCCGCGACGCCGATGCCGCGCGGGAGTATTTTCGACGAACGGACTAGTTAACGGACACGAGGAACCGAACCGATGGCAAGCGAACAGATCTTCAACGTGGACAGTCAGAGCTTCGAGGATCAGGTACTGGGGTCGGAGACCCCGGTGCTGGTCGACTTCTGGGCGACCTGGTGCGGCCCGTGCCGGATGGTGGCCCCGATCCTGGACGAACTGGCCGGCGAGTACGACGGGCGCCTCCGCATCGCCAAGCTCGACGTCGACCACGCCCAGGACGTGGCCGTTCGCTACGGCGTACAGGGCATCCCGCACTTCATCCTGTTCAAGGATGGCGAGATTCTGGGCCGCATGACTGGCGCCGCGCCGAAGATGCGGTTCGAGGCCTTCCTCAACGACCACGTCTGATCCGGGCTCCGGCGCCGGTGGGATGACCTGGCCGCGTAGCAATCTCCTGGGGGCTCTCCTCGCGGAGGAGAGTGCCGAGGCGCTCGTGGTCCTGGCCGGGTCGAGCCGTGACCCGGACCTGGCGCCCTTCGTCGGAGGTGCTCGGTTGGGAGACGCCTGCGTGGTGGCGCATGGCGGCGCTGCCTGGCTCGTGTACTTCACGTCGATGGAGAGGGAGGAGGCGGCGCGGGCGGAGGCGGGGGGTGTCGAGCTGGTTCATCCCGCCGATTTCGGGATGGGAACTCTGCGCCGCGAAGGGAAGACGCACGAGGAGATCCTCGCAGCGGCCGTGCAGACTGCACTCAATCGGGCTGGCGTCGTTCCGGGTCGAGTGGCGATTGCCGGTAGGCCGGCGGCGGGCATTACCGTGGCAATGGCGAGGACGCTCGAGGAAGGTGGGTGGAAGGCTGTTTCGGGACGCGGGCTGATGCTGGCGCTCCGCCGTACCAAGACGAACGGCGAGGTCGAGGGAGTCGCCTCCGCCGCGCGAGCAACGGTTGATGCCTTCGAATCGGTGGCGCGGATGCTGGCCGAGAGCACGGTCCGGGAGCGTGGGGAGCTCTGGCTGGGCGAAGAACGCGTGACCGTGGCCCGGGTCAAACGCCTCGCGGCCCAGGTGTTCGCCGGACACGGTCTGGAACAGCCGGAGAGTTCCATTGTCGCTCCGGCGGAAGAGGGGGCCACCGGGCACAGCACCGGTACGCCGGCACGGGTCCTGAGGGCCGGCGAGTCGATCGTCGTCGACCTGTTCCCGCGCGGCCGGCTGTTCGCCGATTGCACGAGGACTCTCTGTGTCGGAGAGCCACCAGAGGGGCTGGTGCGAGCGCACGGCTTCGTGCTGGAGGCGCTTGAGAGGAGTCTCGAAGCCGTCCAGCCCGGTGTGCGCGGCTGGACCCTGCACCAACGCGTCTGCCGCCTGTTCGAGAACAAGGGCTTCGCGGTGCCCGACAAGAACCCCGGCACACAGACGGGCTACTTCCACCTCCTAGGCCATGGCGTCGGCTACGAGTTGCACGAGCTGCCCAGCTTCCGCAAGACCGGACCGGGTACCGACGAACTCCGCGCCGGCGATGTGGTGACGATCGAGCCCGGGCTCTACGACCCGGAAGCCGGATGGGGAGTGCGGCTCGAAGATCTCGTCGTCGTCACGGCGGACGGCATGACCAACCTCACGCCCCTGCCCTACGCTCTCGATCCTCGTCACTGGTAGGCGGCCCTGAAGTCACACCACACCGATGCCGTCCAGCCAGTCCGGGAGGCTGAGGGGGCGGGCCCTACGGACTCGAAGCGAGCGACTTCCAACGCCAGCCCGGAAACCAACGACCTGCCGGAGAGAGCATCCGTGTTCAGAGTCAAGAGGTAGTAGCCAGTGCATGCGAGGGGTTCATGGTGGGCGCCGACGGGGTTCGGGTGTCCAGAGGCGGTCTTGCTGGAGCAGGACGTTGGCGAGGACGACGAGCTTCCTCATGACGGCGACCAGGGCGACTTTGTGCTCCTTTCCTCGTTCGCGCAATCTCCAGTAGAAGGCTTCCAGCGCTGGGTTGAAGCGGATCGCCACCATCGCGGCCATGTACATCGCGCGTCTCGGCACGGCGCGGCCGCCTCGCACGCGGCGACGGCCCTGGTGCTTGCCGCTGTCGCAGGCCCACGGGGCTGTGCCGAGCAGAGCCGCGGCGGCGCGTCGGTCGAGGCTCCCCAGTTCCGGCATCTCGGCGACCAGAGTGGCGGCCGTGGTTGCGCCGATGCCGGGAATCGATCGAAGGACTTCGGCGCGGCGGGAAAGCCCTTCATCGGCATCGATCGCGGCGAGGATGGCCGCATCGAGTGCCACGACACGGGTGCCCAGGGATCGCAGTTGCAGAGACACCTGCCGCAGAGCGGCCTTCGATTCGAGCTCCGAGGCCAGCTTGCCCAGATCGGCGCGTTCATCGACAAAGCGCCGCCGGGTCAGGACGAGGTCCTTGAGCTGGCGGAGCTTCTCGGCCGCCGGCGGCGTGACTTCCAGCTCTTGCAGGCGCCCGAAACGCGCCAGCATCGCGGCATCGACGCGATCCGTCTTGGCCAGCTTGCCGAAGGCCTAGGCGAAACAACGGGCGCGGGCCGGTTGCACCAGGACGGTTTCACAGCCGTCCGCGGCCAGACACTGGTGCAGACGGCGGTGGTAGCGACCGGTCGGTTCGAAGATCACGCGGCAAACGCCTTCCTTGCGTAGCCAGTTGCGCAGGCAGCGGCAGCCAAGCCGAGTGTTCTCGAACCGGCGCGCCAGATCGAGAGGGTCGATGTGGGCGTCGAGCCAGTCCTTGCCGACGTCGATTCCGGCAACGGCGTGTAGTCTCTTCTCGGCCATGTCCTGCGTCTCCTTCGCTTGTTACCTATTCGGGCCTCGAGCCCATGCATCCGTTCAGGGCGCGCAGGATGGGGTGCGACGGGCCGACCACGCTCGCTCTCGGGCCTGAAGCCCTCGGAGTGCACAAACGGTCCGACCCGCCGCCCGCCTTGGGGCCTGGCCAGGCCCCAGGGCGGCCCTCTCCCGCCAGCGGCGGGATGATTCTCAACCAACTGCGGCGTCCCACGCCCACTGGCCTCGGCGCCGTAGCTTGAAATCCGCAGAACAACGCGTTCTCCACAGCCCCGGCGGCTGCGGACTGCGTCAAGTACTTGGCCTCACCCATTTCGGCCGGGAGGCGCAACATACAAGCGGAGTGGATGGATCCCTTAGCGGCCGACACGCCATGACGTCCAAAGAGCGCGGGTGAGAGTCGAGGCATGGCAGAAATCTCCAACATTTACGGGACTTTGTTCGGGTCGCGAAGCGTTATCAAAGGCGACGGGGGCGAGTGCCCCTACAAGCGCTAACTGAGCCGCGACCGGCGCCTTGAGTTGGCCCGGCAATTGCTTGCGCGACTACCATGCACCTGGCTGCCGCGCTCGCGCTGACCCTGCCGCTGGCGGTCGCCGCGACGGTTCAGGAGCCTGAGACACCATCACCGCCTCCCGGCGCCACTTCCTTCAGCTTCGCGATCGAGGACGAGTCCGGCGGCGGACAGGTGGAAGGCTGGGCCGGGGCGTTGGAGGGCATGTTCGACGAGCAGCAGCGGAAACAGATGCTGTCGAACGGGTTCTCGGTCCGGCTCCGCGACTACCAGGTCTCCGGCGACCGGGCGGTGTACGACCACGTAAACGAACGCTTCGAGGCCGAGGGGCCGGTCGTCCTGGTGCTAGGCAACGAAGTGCTGCGTGGTTCGCGGCTCGAGTTCGACGTGGCGGCCGAAACGGCCTCCATCTTCGACGCGGACGGCAACATCGGCACCGACTACTTCTTCACCGGCACGGCAGTCCACATGCTGAGCGAGGACCGCTTCACGATTCTCGACGCCCAGTTCACCGCCTGCGAAGTCGAGGACGACGGCCGGGCGCCGGACTGGAGCTTCCGCGCGAAGCGGGTCGACGTCAACGCCAACGGCTACGCGAAGACCCGCGGCGTCTCCTTCCGGACCAGGAAGGTGCCGCTCGTCTATCTGCCGTACATGCTGTGGCCGGTCCAGAGTTCCAGGGTGAGCGGCTTCCTGACGCCGAAGCCCGGCTTCTCCACCCGCCGCGGCCCGTCGCTCGGTCTCGCCTACTACTGGGCGATCAACCGGAGCTACGACGCCACCTTCAACGTGGACCTCTACGCGGGCGCCCCGAGCGGCAGTACCCAGGCCTTCTCCCCGGAGCCCTTCTGGGGCCTGGGCACCGAGTTCCGCTACCGGCCCACCGAAGGCACGGCGGGCGAGTTCGACGGCTACCTGATCGACGACACGGAGCGCGGCGAGCGCCGCTGGCGCATGCGCTGGAATCACCAGTCGCGGGATCTGCCGGGGGGCTTCCGCGGCGTCATCCGCTTCGAGGACGTGTCCGACTTCGAGTTCTTCCGCGACTTCGAACGCCGCGTCGACCGCAACAGCCTGCGTCAGCTCTACTCGACGGCCTTCGTCTCGCGAAACTGGGGCAACCAGTCGCTCAATGTCCAGTTCGATCAGCGCAAGACCTTCATTTCGGCCAGCCGCGAGGTCCAGCTCCGCCAGTTGCCCGAGATCGAGTACAAGCTGCGCTCCACTCGGCTGGGACGTTCGCCTCTCTACTTTCAGGTGAAGAGCTCGCTGCACTACCTCGACACGAATCGGTCAGCGCGACGCATCGGCCGCTACGGGCGCGCCCATCTCGAGCCGGAGATCACCGTCCCGGTTCCGCTCACGAGCTGGCTGTCTCTGTCGCTCACCACCGGCGGCCAGTTGACCTGGTACGGCGACAGCCTGCTGACCGCCGAGGAATCGAACCTGACGGCCAGTGAGTCGGACTTCCGGGGCGAGGACCTGCTGCGGGTGGTCCCGACCGCGCGCGCCGAGATCGTCGGCCCCGGTTTCTCGCGCATCTTCGAGCTGGGCGAAGGGGGCCGCTTCTCCGGGTTCAAGCACGTCATCGAGCCGCGGATCACCTACGGCTACTTCCGCGACTTCGCCGACTCCTTCCGGATCCCGCTCTTCGACGAGATCGACAACCTCCGCGGCCGCAACGTCGCCCGCGTCAGTCTCTACAACCGCCTGCTGGCCAAACCCGCCGATTCCGAGCAAGGCGGCACCTTTGAGATCCTGTCGGTCCAGTTCTTCCGGGACTTCTCGCTCGACAGCGAGAAGTCCCTGCTGCGCTCCGCGGATCGCTCGCTCACTAGCCCGAACGGCCCGATCGGAGCCCTTCTCCGGTTCAATCCGTCCCGGCGTACGGGCCTCCGCTTCGACGCGCTCTACGACACGCTCTTCTCTCAGGTTTCCTCCACCGGCGTCTCCGCGACGCTCGGCGTCGGCGCCACCGGTTCGGTCGGCCTGCGCTGGGCGGTCCGGCGCAACCCGGAACTCGACCGGACGTACAGCCACCACGCCCAGGTGTCGACCCGTCTCGACCTGGTACCGGGCAAGCTCGCCGTGAACAGCATGGTGAGCTACGACATCGAGCAGAAGATCCTGCAGATCCAGCGTCATGTCGTCGACTTCAGGGCCTGCTGCTACGGCCTGCGGTTCGAAGTGGCCGACTTCCGCACCGCCCTCCGCCGCGACACACAGTACCGGCTGCTCGTCACGCTGAAGGGCGTCGGCGCCTTCTTCGACATCTCCGGCGGCCAGAGCGAAGCGCTGTGAGCGCCGCCCTCTCACTCTCCTCCGAAGCGCGAACGGCCGCAGGGACCGCCCCCGGGCACCCCGGACTGGCGGGGCGTCACCGCTCAGTTCCGTTCGACCCAGTAGTTGGGCGCTTCCTTCGTGATCAGGACGTCGTGGGCGTGGCCTTCCTTCTGGCCGGCGGCCGTGACACGGATCATGCGCGCCTGCTTCCTGAGCTCGTTCACATTGGCGCAGCCTGAGAGGCCCATGCCCGAGCGGAGACCGCCGGTGAGCTGGCCGATCACCTGGTGGACACTTCCCTTGTGCGGCACCATGCCCTCGATGCCTTCCGGCACGAGCTTCGACAGCGGCTGCTCGTCGGACTGGAAGTAGCGGTCGGCGCTGCCCTCGGCCATCGCGGACAGCGAGCCCATGCCGCGGTAGGCCTTGTAGCTGCGCCCCTGGTAGAGGATCGTTTCGCCGGGGCTCTCTTCGGTTCCGGCGAGCAGGGAGCCGACCATCACGCTGTGGGCGCCGCAGGCAAGCGCCTTTGTCAGGTCCCCCGAGAACCGGATTCCGCCGTCCGCGACCACCGGCAGATCTCCTGCCGCCGAGGCCACATCTCGAATCGCCGTTACCTGGGGCATGCCGGCGCCGGTAACGACCCGGGTCGTGCAGATGCTGCCCGGACCGATGCCGACCTTGATCCCGTCCGCGCCGCGTTCGG
Source organism: Acidobacteriota bacterium (assembly GCA_011525365.1). Taxonomy (GTDB): domain Bacteria; phylum Acidobacteriota; class Thermoanaerobaculia; order Multivoradales; family Multivoraceae; genus Multivorans. The sequence goes on along the minus strand of WTGQ01000002.1, from coordinate 2,099,763 downwards.
CGAGTTGACGCGCGCCGTCGGCGGTCGCCACGTTGCCGACGAGGAGCTGAGCGTCGGGAAGGGCCTCGCGGATACGTTCCACCGCATCGAGCACGCCTCGACTGTGGGCGTGAGAGGAGTCGACGACGAGCACGTCGGCCTGGGCCGAGGCGAGCTCTTGCGCCCGCTCCAGGTAGTTGCCGGCCGTGCCGACGGCCGCCGCCACCCGCAGGCGACCCAGATCATCCTTGCAGGCGATCGGGTACTCCATCATCTTCTGGATGTCCTTGACGGTGATCAGACCCTTCAGGTTGCCGTCGTCATCCACGACCAGTAGTTTCTCGATCCGGTGTTGATGGAGCTGGGCCTTGGCCTGATCCAGGGTCGTTCCCTGGGGAACCGTGACCAGGTTCTCGTGCGTCATCAGCTCGGATACGGGGCGGCTGGTGTTCGTCTCGAACCGTAGATCGCGGTTGGTCAGGATGCCCACCAGGTGTCCGTCGCGGTCGGTGACCGGAACGCCGGAGATCTTGTAGCGCGCCATCAGGTCGAGCGCTTCGTGGATCCGCTGTTGGGGCCGGATCGTGATCGGGTTGACGATCATGCCGGCCTCGGAGCGCTTGACCCGGTCGACCTCCGTGGCCTGGCCGTCGATTGACAGGTTCTTGTGAATCACGCCGATACCGCCCTCCTGAGCGAGGGCGATCGCGAGTTCGGCCTCGGTCACGGTGTCCATGGCGGCCGAGATCAGGGGAATGTTCAACTCGATCCCGCGCGTGACGCGGGTGCCGAGGCGGACATCGTTCGGATGCACCTCCGACAGGCCCGGGGCCAGGAGGACATCGTCGAAGGTGAGGGCAAGTGGGGGGGCGCCACCCCCGGAGTCCGACGTTTCCATGCCGAACGCTATCAACTGGGAGGCTGTGGCGCACCCGGTCCCGGCACCTGCGGCGCTCCTGTCCCTGGGGTTCCCTATACGGCGACCGGGGCGCCGCAGCACTTCTTGTACTTCTTGCCGGAGCCGCAGGGACAGGGGGCGTTGCGGCCGACCTTGGCTTGGGAGCGGACGACGGTGCGGGGCTTCTGCGGGCGCAGGGGCGGGCCGCCGGACGCCTGGGGCGGAGGAAAGCCACCGGGAGCAGGACCTGGGGGGCCGCCGGAGGGCATCCCGGGGATTCCCGGTATGCCGGGGTCTGGCTGCGAGCCGGCGGCAGGAGCGGGCAGGCCGAGGGCGCTGGGGTGCCGAAAGCTCATGCTCTGCGGGCCGAGCGCCCGGCGGCGGCGTTCAAGCTCCTCGATCTCCTCGGCGGAAATCGGACGCAGCCGGAACAGATCCTTGATGATCGTGTCCTCGATTCGTTCCTTCATTTCCGCAAACAACTCGTAGCTCTCGCGCTTGTACTCGTTCTTCGGGTCACGCTGGCCGTAGCCGCGAAGCCCGATCCCCTCCTTCAGGTGGTCGAGGGCCAGGAGATGATCCTTCCAGGAGGAGTCGACGACCCGGAGCATGTGGTGGCGCTCGGCGGCGCGCAAAGCCTCGGCGCCGTGCGCCTCCTCCTTTTCGCCGTAGCTCCGCTCGGCCGCCCCCATGATCGCCTCGCCGAGTTCCTCGGTGCCAAGTTCCTCCAGTGGCTCCCCGAAGTCCTGTTCGTCGAGATCGAAGTAGGCGCGGACCTCTGAGCGCAGTTCGTCGATCTGCCAGTCTCGCGGGTCCGCCTTGGGTGGACAGTGGCGGTCGATCAGGTAGTCGACGACATCGCCGGCGATCCTCGTCACGTAGTCCCGTCCCTCGCGGCCGAGAAGGATGTCGCGGCGCAGTTCGTAGATCGCCTCGCGCTGCTTGTTCATCACGTCGTCGTACTCGAGCAGGTTCTTGCGAATCTCGAAGTTCCGACCCTCGACCTGGGTCTGGGCGCGCTCGATAGCCCGGTTCACCATGCCCGCTTCGATCGGTACGCCCTCCTCCATGCCGAGCCGCTTCATCAGCGCCTGGACCCGGTCCGAGGCGAAAATGCGCATCAAGTCGTCCTGCAGGGAGAGGTAGAAGCGCGAGGAACCGGGATCGCCCTGACGGCCGGAACGGCCACGAAGCTGGTTGTCGATGCGCCGCGACTCGTGACGCTCCGTGCCGAGAATGTGCACGCCGCCGGCCGCGACGACCGCCTCCCGTTCCGCCGCGCACAGCTCCTGGAAGCGGGCGAGGGCGTCGGCGAAGCCCTCCGGGTCCTTGGCTTCGTCGACCTCGGCCCGGGCCAGTTGCTCGGGGTTGCCGCCGAGGACAATGTCCGTGCCGCGGCCGGCCATGTTGGTGGCGATCGTCACCGCGCCGCGGCGGCCCGCCTGGGCCACGATCGCCGCCTCGCGCTCGTGGTACTTCGCGTTCAGCACGACGTGCTGGACCCGGTTCCTCTTGAGCAGCCGGGACAGCATCTCGCTGTTCTCGATCGAGACGGTGCCGACCAGCACGGGTTGGCCGTGCTTCTGGCAGTCCTGGATCTCCTCGACGACCGCGTTCCACTTTTCGGGCGCCGTGCGGTAGACGAGATCCGAGCGATCGTCGCGGATCATCGGCTCGTTCGTCGGCACGACGACGACGTCGAGGCTGTAGATCTGGCTGAACTCGCCCGCTTCCGTGTCGGCCGTGCCGGTCATGCCGGCCAGCTTCTTGTACATGCGGAAGTAGTTCTGGAACGTGATCGTCGCCAGGGTCTGGTTCTCGCGCTCGATCCGCACGCCCTCCTTCGCCTCAACGGCCTGGTGAAGGCCGTCGGACCACCGCCGTCCGGGCATCTTGCGGCCAGTGAACTCGTCGACGATCACGACCTGGCCGTTCTCGATCAGGTACTCGACATCGCGCCGGTAGAGGTGGTGCGCCCGCAGTCCCTGGTTGACCGCGTGCAGCACGTCCATGTTCTCCATCTCGAACAGGTTGCCGACGCCGAGGAGCTTCTCGACCTTGGCGGCGCCTTCGTCGGTGAGCGTCGCAGTGTGCGCCTTCTCGTCGCAGACGAAGTCGCCGGTCGTGTACTTCCGGTCGCCGTCTCGGACCTCCTCGCCGCGCTCGAGCCTGGGGATGATCCGGTTGACCAGCGTGTACTTCTCGGTGGACTGCTCCGACGGGCCCGAGATGATCAGGGGCGTTCTCGCTTCGTCGATGAGGATCGAGTCGACCTCGTCGACGATCGCGTAGTGGTGACCGCGCTGGACCATCGATTCCAGCGTGAACTTCATGTTGTCCCGCAGGTAGTCGAAGCCGAGCTCGTTGTTCGTGCCGTACGTGATGTCCGCGCCGTAGGCCTGCTGGCGCTCCTGATCGGTCAGGCCGTGCTGGATCACGCCGACGTCGAGACCGAGGAACCGGTAAATCTGTCCCATCCACTCGGCGTCTCGCCGCGCCAGATAGTCGTTCACGGTGACGACATGGACGCCATTGCCCGCGAGGGCGTTGAGATAGACGGGGAGAGTGGCGACGAGGGTCTTGCCCTCGCCGGTCTTCATCTCGGCGATCTTGCCCTGGTGGAGGACGACGCCGCCCAGTAGCTGGACGTCGTAGTGCCGCATTCCCAGGGTGCGGCGCGACGCCTCCCGAACGGTGGCGAAAGCGGGCACTAGCAGGTCGTCGAGGCCGGCGCCCTGCTCGAGGCGGGTTCGAGCCTCGCCGGTGCGAGCGCGCAACTGATCGTCTGTCAGCGACTCGAGTTCCGGCTCGAGGGCATTGATCCCGTCCACGAGCGGCTGAAGCCGCTTCAGATCACGGTCGTGCTTGCTGCCGAAGACCTTGGTGATCGTCTTTGAGATCATGGGCTCGTTCCCATCGGTCCGCGCGACGCTGGCGCCGTCCGATGCCGGGAAGAAGGCTGGGAATCCTAACGCGGCGTTTGGTGACGCAGCGGGCCCTCAGCCCTGATTCCGCAGATACTCGAATGGGTTGCGGGGGTCGCCTTCCAGCCGGACTTCGTAGTGGAGGTGGTAGCCCGTCGCCCGTCCGGAGTTGCCGACCCGGCCCAGGACGTCGCCGCGATGGACCTCCTGGCCCTCGTCGACGAGGATCTCCGCCATGTGGCCGTAACGCGTCTCGTAGCCGAAACGGTGGAGCACGTAGACGGCTCGGCCCAGGTTGCCCATCCTTTCCGCGCGGACGACGATCCCGTTCGCTGTCGCGAGCACGGGAAAGCCGCGATCCGCGGAGATGTCGAGACCGGAGTGGTGGGCCCGCTGGCCAGTGATCGGATCGCGCCGGAATCCGAAGCCGCTGTTGATCACGCCGCGGACCGGCCAGATCATGGGAGTCGAATGGAGGACAAGCTGGCGTTCCTGGAATGCGCTGCCGACCGCGTCGAGCCGACCCCCGAGCAGCGACGCCCGGGCTTCGAGCAAAGACAGATCGGAGCTGTCTGCCGCGCTCAGGCTCGTGAAGATGCCGCCGGCGCCGGCTTCCGACAAACGACTCTCCGGTTCGCCGCCGACGATCTGCTCGAGCCCGGCGACGATCGCGAGGTCGCGAGTGCGGTCCTCGGCCTCGGTCAACGCCTGCTGCAGGCGGGAGACGCTCGCTTCGAAGGAGGCGTTGGCGCGACGCAGATCCACGTTTTCCTGCTGGATCCGCTCCAGGTCGCGGAGCTGGACCGCCGATCGGACCTGATAGACGGTTACCCAGCTCGTGACGCCGAGCACGAACACGGCTGCCGCTGCGATAGCGACCAGCCAGCGGCCGCTGACCCGAAACTGTCGGGTGCGCCTCATCGAGTGAGGAACGAAGACGATCGTGTGGTTCCTGGGCGGCATATCGACCAGAGTCGATTTTAGCAGCAAACGCCAGGGCCGGGGTTACAACAACGTTGTGACCCCCCTGGGCCGTCAGGGCGGCGACCGGGCGAGGCGGAGGGGAGCCCCGCCCGGTCGCCTTCCGCGTTGACGTCATGGGTTGTGACGGTCCAGCGGCCGGTACTGGATCGCCTCCGCAACGTGGGTGACGTCGATTCGCCGGGATGAGTCGAGATCGGCAATCGTGCGGGCCACCTTGAGTGCCCGGGCCAGTGCCCGGGCCGACATGGCCAGGCGCTCGAAGGCCGCGTCTAGCAGGCTCTGGGCCGCTTCGGTCGGCCGGCAGTGGCCTTCCAGATCCCTGCGCGACATCGTGCTGTTCAGAGGCGCCGGATGGCCGGCGGGAAAGCGGGATGCCTGGGTGCGGCGCGCAGCCGCGACCCTCTCCGCGATCCCGGCGGAGGTCTCGCAGGCCGGTCCCTTCAGGTCCTCCAGGCTGGGAACCGGCATCTCGACGTGGAGGTCGATCCGGTCGAGGAGGGGGCCCGAAAGCTGCCGGCGATAGCGGTCGATGTCTCTGGCCGCGCAGACGCAGTCCGTCCGCGGATCACCGAAGTGGCCGCAACGGCAGGGGTTGCAGGCGGCGACGAGGGTGAACCGGGCGGGGAAGCTGAGCCGGGCCTTCGCCCGGACGACCGTGACCACCCCGTCCTCGAGCGGCTGGCGGAGTGCTTCGAGGGCGTCGCGCCGGAACTCGGGCAGTTCGTCCAGGAAGAGCACGCCGGCATGGGCCAGGCTGATCTCCCCAGGTCTCGGCACCGAGCCGCCGCCGATCAGACCCGACGCGGAGACGCCGGAATGGGGGCTGCGGAAGGGACGGGTCCAGACCAGTCCGTCGGCGCCGCGCGCGAGGCCGGCCAGCGAGTGGATCTTCGTCACGGTGATCGCCTCCTCGCCGGTGAGCGGCGGCAGGATGCCGGGCAGGCGCCGTGCGAGCATCGTCTTGCCGGTTCCCGGCGGCCCGACAAAGAGGACGTTGTGCCCGCCGGCCGCGGCTATCTCGAGCGCCCGCTTGGCCGTTTCCTGGCCGCGGACATCGGAGAAGTCGGGGCCGGTGCCGTTCTTGCCGCGCCGTGGCGGCATCGCCGTCGCCGGTGTGATCACCCGGTCTCCGGTCAGATGTTCGATCGCCTCGCGGAGGTGGGCGACGGGGATCACGCTCGTGCCGGCCAGCGAAGCGGCTTGCCGGCTGTTCGCTGCCGGCAGAAGGACTTCGCGCATGCCGAGTCTGCCGGCCAGCTCGGCGATGGACAGGGAGCCGCGGATGGGGCGCACCTCGCCGTCGAGACCCAGTTCGCCGCAGGCCATCCGGCCTTCGAGCGACTCGGCGGTGAGCTCCCGATTGGCGGTCAGGAGACCAAGTGCGATCGGAAGGTCGAGCTGGTTGCCTTCCTTGCGCAGATCCGCTGGCGCGAGATTGATGACGACATTCCGACTTTCGAGGTCGTAGCCGCTGCTGCGTATCGCTGCCCGCACGCGGTCGCGGCTCTCCCGGACGGCGGTGTCGGGCAGCCCGATCAACTGCATCGCCGGCAGGCCGAAGTAGGCCGCGACCTCCACCTGGACCTCCCGCGCCTCGATGCCCCAGGGCGTCGCGGAGTTCATGTACGCGATCACATGGACTAAGACGCGAAGCGGCTCCAGAAGCCGGATCCGTCCGTCCTTACGCAGTGAGAGCGCAGGCGGAACCTGCGCTCTCAGAGTGTCTCAGGCTCGGGATGGATGCGTTTTCGCGGTAGGCGGTCTGTGCCCGATGGGCCCCGACTCGTTCTGGTTTGCCCCGGCGCGGCCCGGTTCGGACTGCGGGTCCGCAGGGCGCTCGGGCGGTTCAGGCGACGGTCGAGCGGCCGGAAGTCATTCGTCCATTTGAGCCCTGGACTCGGCGGCCCCCGGCATGGCTCCCTCGGCGATCAGCGTCGGGTCAACCGGGGGCTGAAGATGGCCCGGTGGGGTCATGGAGCCTCCTTCCCTTGCATCGGTGAAACCACGCTAGGGGTGCGGCAGGGGGTTGTCAAGCAACCGACCGGTCGGACGGTCCGGCCGAGTCGCCGGTGGGTAGACTGATCGGAGTCGGACTGAGTTCAGCGGGAGGTAACCAGGTCGGTCGAGCATGGGCTCAGGAATGCGTAGCCTGAGGTGGTTCCTGCGGCTGCTGGCGAGGCTGTTCTTCCGCAGCGTCGAGATCGTCGGCACCGGGAACGTGCCGCGAGAGGGCGGCGGTCTTCTCGTCGCCTGGCACCCGAACGGCCTGGCGGACGGCATCCTGTTACTCGGCTTCAGTCCGAGGCCCGTTACCTTCGGGGCCCGCCACGGCCTGTTCCGGCTGCCGATCGTCGGTTGGCTGTTGCGGGGCGCCGGCGCGGTACCGCTCTATCGCCGCCGGGACCGGGGAGAACCCGGCGCCCGGATGAGCGACGAGGAGCGCCGGGCGGCGAACCATCGGAGTCTGGGAGCCCTGGCGGTCGCCGCCCGCCACTCTTTCGTGGCGATCTTCCCCGAGGGTGCGACCCATGACGAGCCCCGGTTGCTCGAGTTGCGGGCGGGGGCTGCGCGGCTGTTCGAACTTGCCCAGGAGGACGGCGGCGATCCCGCTCTCGTTCCGGTGGGTCTCCACTACGAGCGGAAGCACGCATTCCGTTCCCGGGCCCTGATCGCCTTCTATCCGCCGGTCGACCTGCCGGCAGATCTGCGCCCGGAGCGGGGTGGCGAACGGCGCCGGGACCCTGATCGATCCGCTACGGAAGGGACCTTCGTGGACCGCCTTACCGGTCTGATTCAGCAGCACCTGATCGAGGTCACCCATCCAACCGAGAGTTGGGAGCTTCACCGGGCGATGGAGAAGGTGCGGTCGCTGGTGCGCGCGGAACAGGCCGTGCGCGAGGGCGTGGCACGCCTGGGACGAGCGCGGATGCAGGAGCGGGATGCCGGCTTCGCCCGGGTCTGGGCCGGCTACCGAAAGCAGCGCGCGATCGATCCTCGCGTCGTGGAGCGGCTCGTGGCGCGGGTGAGCCGGTATGGGGAGGCGCTGCAGTTGTTGGGCCTGAACGACCGGGACCTGGACCGGCTGCCCGTGCGCCGAACGGCGATGCGCCTGATCCTGTTATGCGCCGAGGCGTTGATCATGCTCCTCCTGTTGCCGACGCTGGTACTGGTCGGCAACCTGGTGAACCTGCCGGCGGCTCTGCTCGTCGCGTTCGGTGCCAGGAAGCTCTCGAAGACCCGAAAGGAGCAGGCGGGGCTCAAGATGTTCCTGGGGCTGGTGATCCTGCCCACGGCCTGGGTCGCCGCCAGTCTGGCGGTTGGCCTCGCCTGGACCGAGCCTCTGCCCGGTTTCGACTGGAGGCCGGAGGCGCTTTGGGTTCGGGTTGGAGGAATGATGGCCCTGTGCGGGCTGTCGGCCCTGCTCGGCCTCCGCTACCACCGTTTCATCCAGGAACTCGGTCGCGGCCTGCGCGCGCTATGGATGGGCGGGTTTCGGAGGGGTACGGTGGAGCGGCTGCGCCGGCAACGCTCCGCGCTGTACGACGAGGTGATCGGCATGGTGGCTGTTCTCGACGTCTGACGGTGGCCAACGGATCCGCGCCCGGCCGGTTGTTGTAGCCTCCCGGTGCCATGGGGCGGGTCATCGTTGCCTTCTTGGGACGCCTTGCCCGTTCCGGCCCTGCGCGGCCGTTGCGGTTGGCGCTGCGTCGCGTCGTCGGCGCGGGCGCGTACGATCGTCTTCGCCTGGCGGTGTGGGCGCGGGCGAAGGAGGTCGCGAAGGTGGATCCGCTTCACGCCGACATCCTGCCGTTGATCGAGCAGCTCGATAGCGCCGGACGTCTGAGGGCCGGTGCCGCGAGGAGGCTGCGATCGGTGGCCAGGGGGATTCGCGCCGAGGTGAGGCGGGAAGCACGGAGCGCCTGAGGCCGTAATGCGCGTCGGTTTCGACGTGAGCAAGCTGTTCGGCCCCCGGGACGGCGTAGCCAGATACTCAGCCAGTCTGCTGGAGGCGCTGGCGGAGCTGTCAGAGGCGCGGGGCGGCAGTCCGGGCCTGGTTCTGTATGCGCTCGACGCGGAGGTCGATGCAGGCGGATGGAGGCGGCTCCTGGAAGGGCTGCCGGGGAACGTTCGTCGTGGACCGGGTCGCTGGCCGCGGCGCCGGGATCTCGATCTGTTCCACATTCCGACGTTTGCCGACCCCGCCTGTTTCGATGGACCGGTCGTGTTCACGATCCACGATCTGACCTTTCTCACCCACCCGAAGTTCCACGTGCCGGCCAACCGGAACCAGTGTCTGGTGGCGACGCTGCGAGCGGTTGCGCAGGGGGCCACGATCATCGCCGTATCAGAGGCCACGGCGGAGGAAGTGCGGAAGTGGTTCGCATTGCCGGATGACCGGCTTCGGGTGGTCTACGAGGCGGCTTCGGCGGCCTTCGCGGCGTTCAACGGCGCCGACCTGGAGGCGGCGAGGCGGCGACTCGCGGAGCGCTTCAGTCTCGACGGGCGGTTCGTCCTTTCAGTGGGAACGCTTGAACCGCGCAAGAACATCGCCCGGCTGATCGAGGCGTACGGCGGCCTCGGTCCGGATCTGCGGAACCGGATTCCGCTGGCGCTGGTCGGCGGCGGCGGCTGGAAGCGGGACGCGGTGTTCGCCGGCGACTGGCCTGACTTCGTGCGCCGCCTCGGCACCGTGTCGGAGGAGGACCTGATCGCTCTCTACAATGTCGCCTCGGTGGTGGCCTACCCGTCGCTGGTCGAGGGATTCGGCCTGCCGGTGGTGGAGGCGATGGCCTGTGGGACGCCGGTCCTTACCTCGGACCGGTCGTCGCTCGCCGAGGTGGCTGGAGATGCCGCCCTGTGCGTCGATCCCTTCGACGTGGCGGCGATCCGGCGCGGCCTGGACGCCTTGCTGCGCGAGCCGTCGCGGCGCGATCGCTACCGGCAGGCCGGTCTGGAGCGCGCGGCCACCTTCTCCTGGCGGCGGGCCGCCGAGGAGGTGGTCGGGATCTACGATGAGATCGCGCGCGGAACGGGCCCGCGGACGGCCGGCGCCCCATGACGCACGGGGCTGCGGGGCCGGGAACGATCGGCGTCGTCGCCTACGAGATGGAGGGCGCGCCGACCGGCGTGGGGAGGTACCTCGAGGAGCTCCTGACGGCTCTCGGAGCCACGCCCCGGGCACGTGGCTGGCGGCTGAAGCTGTTCTTCAAGGGCGATCCCTTCGAGCATCCACTTTGGACCGGAGAGGAGGCGGGGGGCTTCACTTGCGAGGCGGTGTTCGATCGGCGGACGGATGCACATCCGATCGTCTGGGAGCAGATCCGACTGCCCCGCGTCCTTCGGGCACGACCCGTGGACCTCCTGTTCTCGCCGGGCTACAGCCTGCCTCGTGGGGTCTCTCGTCCTGCGCTCGTCACGATCCATGACCTGTCGTTCGAGGTCCTGCCGCGCGACTTCAGCTTCAGGGAGAGATGGCGGCGGCGTCTCCTCGCACGCCGCGCGGCCCGTTCGGCGACCAGGGTGCTGACCGACACGGGCCGGACCGCCGCCGAACTGCAGGAGAGGTACGGTGTCCCGGAGGAGCGGATCGCGGTCGCGCCCCTGGGCGTGTCGCGCCGGTTCGAGCAGGCCGGCCGCTCGGTTTCCTGGGGCAACGGACCGAAGGAGAACCTCGCGAGGTTGGGAGTGCGGCCGCCCTACCTGCTGGTGCTGGGTTCCATCCTGCAGCGCCGGCGACTGGACCTCGTGCTTGCCGGCCTGACCAGGTTGTTGGGGGAGGCGACGCGGGCCGGACTGGCCTCGGTTCCCGGCCATCTCTCGGTCGAAGAGCTCCAGCTCGTTATCGCCGGGGCGAACCAGCTACCGAGGCGGAAGGACCTGGACGGCTTGATTCGCTCGAGCGGCTGTGCGGATCGCGTGATCCGGATCGGCTACGTGGATGACCGGGCTCTGCCCGAGCTGTACGCGCGCGCTGTCGGCACAATCTATGTGTCCGAGTACGAGGGATACGGGCTGCCGCCCCTCGAGTCGCTGGCCGCCGGTGTGCCGGCACTCGTTTCGGACGCGCCGGCGCTGGTAGAACTCTGGCCGGATTATCCGCTCAGGTGCGACCGGCTGGACGTCGAGGGCGTGACCGACGGCCTGCGCCGGGTGCTGTTCGATCGCGAGGCGCGTAGCGTCGCGGAGGTTCAGGGCCCCGAACGCGTTCGGTCGCTGACCTGGGCCGGGGCAGCGGAGCGCTTCGCGATCGAAGTCGAGACGGCCTGGCGGACGGCGCGAGAGACTCGGCCATGAGCGAGTCGGACGCACCGGCGGTCAGTGTCCTGGTCGTCAACTACAACGCGGGACCTCACCTCGATCATTGCCTTGAGCGGCTGTGCGAAGTAGCGGAGGAGTGGCCGACGTCCCATGCCGGGCTGGAGACCGTCGTGGTGGACAACGCCTCGACTGACGGCTCGCTGGAGGCGGTACGGGAACTCGAAGGCCAGGACCCGGCTCCGGAGCCGGCGCTGCGGCTGATCGCTTCCGCGCGCAACCTGGGATTCGGTGCCGCTTGCAACCTGGCGGTCCGGGAGGCTACGGGTCGCTACCTGCTGCTGCTCAACCCGGACGCCTGGATCGACGCGACGTCACTGCAGCGATTGGTGGAAGCCATGGAAGCGGATGCCAGGCTCGGGGTGGCCGCTCCCGGCCTCCACTACAAGGACGGCTCGCGGCAGTTGGGCTGGGCGCCCCCTGTCGGAGTCGTGGGGGAGGCGATCCAGAAGTTCCGTAACCGCTTCGAAGGCGCGGCCTGGAACCACGCGTTTTTGCCACGGTTGCTCCGGCCGCTGCTCGGGCAAGGCTGGTTCTCGGGAGCCTGCCTGCTTGTACGCCGGAGCGCATTCGAGGAAGTCGGCGGCTTCGACGAGGGCTTCTTCCTCTACTTCGAGGACGCGGATCTCGGGCTCCGCCTCGGTCGCGCCGGGTGGCGGCAGCGGCACGTCGACCAGGCGCGGGCCCACCACATTCGTGGAGTGGCGACGAGCGGCATGAGCGTGGAGGGCCCCGGCCACAGGGGAGAGCAAAGAGGGCCTCGGCAACCTGGTCTCACGGTCGACGTCGAGCGCGAGTACCGTGCCTCACAACTTCGCTACTACGGCCTTCACCGCCCTCGCTGGGAGAGCCGCTACCTGCGCCGGCGCCTTAGGCGCAAGTACGGCACGCTCGAGGACGGGGAACGGCGGAGGGCCGTGCATTCTCTGTTGGAGGAACGGTGACGGTCGAGCGTAGCCGATCGGACCGTCGCGACTGGCTCAAACGCGCCGTGCCGAGGTGGCTGATCACGCTCTTTGACGGCTTGGTCGACCTGCTCGTCATGTCGCGCCTGGCGGTGAAGATCCCGTCGACGCCAGTTGACCGCCTGGACACCCCAGACTTGGTCGAACGGACCGACTCGTTCAACCTGGCCGCGGAGCGTTACTTCGCGGAACATGTCGATCGGGAACTCCAACTCGGTAAGCCGTTCAGCGCCGGCGAGTTCCCGCGCTACCTATTCAATCTCGGTGTGTTGAGTTTCTGGGGGAAGTTGGCTCCGGGCGATACGGTGGCTGACTTCGGTGCTGGAAGTTGCTGGGTTTCGCACTTCCTGAACCTCTGGGGGTGTCGCACGATCGCGATCGACGTATCGAAGACGGCCCTCGAACTGGGTCAGGAGATGTTTCGGCGGCACCCCGGGACCCGCTGGGATCTTGAGCCCCGGTTCGTGGTGTACGACGGCCACTCGATACCGCTGGAAGACGCGACCTGCGATCGCGTCATCGTTCACGACTCCTTCCACCATGTGCCGAATCAGGAGCTCGTTCTGGCGGAACTCAGCCGTATCACCAGGGAGGGCGGCATCGTCGCGCTACGGGAGCCCGGGAGGCGACACTCCCGCGCCGAGGACAGCAGACGCGAAATGGAGACCACGGGCGTACTCGAAAACGACATCGTGGTCGAGGAACTAGGGCGCGTGGCCCGGGCCTGCGGCTTCACGAAGGCCAGTGTCGTACCGATCACGCTTGGCGGTGTGCTGGAAGTGGACACGGACGACTTCCCCGGTTTCGTCCGCGGAAGGGGGTGGGTAGCCCGTTTGCGCCACTCTGGTCACGCTCTGCTGGACGCCCACTTCATCCTCCTCTACAAGGGTCGTTTCCAGCCGACTACGCGCAGCAACCACGGGCTGCGGGCTCGGATCGAGTTGGTGAACGCAGATCGGCTCGCCGTGGCGGCGGGCTCGGAGCTCAACATCCCGATCAGGCTTCGCAATGAAGGGGAGGCGAGGTGGTTGGGCCAGAGTCACGGAACACCGGGCATGACGTGCGTCGGTGCGCACCTGAAGGACGCGGACGACAGGGTCGTGGAGTACGACTGGTACCGGCTGGCCCTGGCGGAAGACCTTGAGCCCGGGGCGGAAGCAGAGCTTTCGTTGCAACTGACGGCGCCGGCGGTTCCGGGCCGCCATGTCGTTGAGATGGACATGGTGGCGGAGGGCGTCTCCTGGTTCGCGCAGCAGGGTTCGCCAACGACCAGGGTGATCGTCGATGTACTCGCCGCGTCGTGACGTGGCGGCGTTCTTTCCGTCGCGCTTCACGCCGGTCGCCACACGCCGCTGCTAGGCTGACCGGCAACGGGTGATCGCCGATTCCCGCGGACCGAAGCCCGAGACGACGACCGCGATGCGCCAGTACCTCGACCTGTTGCGGGAAGTGCTCGACGAGGGCGTCGTCCGCGACGACCGGACGGGCACCGGGACCCGCAGCGTGTTCGGCCGGCAGTTGCGCTACGACCTCGCGGACGGGTTTCCGGTGCTGACGACGAAGCGTCTGCACCTGCGGTCGATCATCGTCGAACTGCTGTGGTTCCTTCGTGGCGACACGAACGTCGACTATCTGCACCGGCACGGCGTCTCGATCTGGGACGAGTGGGCGGACGAGCAGGGCGAACTCGGTCCCGTCTACGGATCGCAGTGGCGGTCCTGGCCTGCGCCGGACGGCCGGTCGATCGACCAGATCGCCGCGGTGATCGAGCGCATTCGGCGCGAGCCGACGTCACGGCGCCTGATCGTCAGCGCCTGGAACGTCGCCGAGGTCGACTCGATGGCTTTGCCGCCCTGCCACACGCTGTTCCAGTTCTACGTGGCGAACGGCCGGCTGTCCTGTCAGCTCTACCAGCGCAGCGGCGACCTCTTCCTCGGAGTGCCCTTCAACATCGCGTCCTACTCGCTGCTCGTGATGATGGTCGCCCAGACCTGCGGACTGGAGGTTGGCGAGTTCATCCACACCTTCGGTGACGCCCACCTGTACAGCAACCACGTGGATCAGGCGCGCGAGCAGTTGGCCCGGGAGCCGCGACCGCTGCCGAGGATGCATCTCAATCCGGACGTCGACTCCGTGTTCGACTTCACGCTGGACGACTTCGAACTCGTGGGCTACGAGCCTCATCCGCCGATCCGCGCCGCGGTCGCGGTCTGAAGCGAGGGGTGCGGCAGTGAGAGTCTCGGCGATTCTGGCCGCGGCGACCAACGGCGTGATCGGTCTCGAGGGCCAACTGCCCTGGAAGCTCAGGACCGACGTGAGGCGCTTCAAGCGGTTGACGACGGGCCATCACGTGGTGATGGGGCGGCGCACGTGGGAGGAGATCGGCAGCCGTCCCCTGCCACACAGGAAGTGCGTCGTGCTGAGCAGGCGGCCCGGGTTCGAGGCCTCCGGCGCCGAGGTGCACAGCTCGCTCGAAGCCGCGATCGAGACGGCGCGTCGCGCGGGCGAGGAGGAAATGTTCGTGATCGGCGGCGCCGGGCTGTTCCGCGCGGCGCTTGGGTTCGCGGACCGCGTGTACTTGACGCGTGTGCTGGCTGAGGTCGAAGGCGACACGGCGGTCGATCTGTCTCCGCTGGACGGCTGGCGGGCGGAAACGTCGGAGGATGTGCCTGCCGGACCTGAAGACGACCATCCCACCCGCTTCGAAGTTCTCGCGCCGCCGGAAGGCGGCCGGTGAGCGAGGGGCCGGCCAGCCGCGCCGACTTGCTGCTCGGCTGGGCGCTCGAAGCGGGTTTCGACCGCGCGGGCATCGCCGCGCTGGAGCCGCAGGCCGGAACCGGTTCCTCCTTCCTGCGCCGGCTGGAACGGGGCCTCTTCGCCTCGATGTCCTGGCTCGGCCGCCGCACGGGCCGGCGGGTGGTTCCGGCCTCGCTTCTCGACGGAGCGAGGTCGGCACTCTGCGTCGCGCTCCACTACCACCCCCTGGAAGGTGAGCCGGAACCGGGGGGCGACCTCTGGCCGCGGGTGGCGCGCTACGCCCGCGGCGACGACTACCACGACGTGATGGAGCGTCGTCTGAGGCGCCTTTCCTCGCGCATCCGGGAGGCGTTTCCGGGTGCCGGCGCCCGCCTGTACGTCGATACGGGGCCCGTGCTGGAACGGGCGCTGGCGGCGCGGGCAGGCCTCGGCGCCGTGGCCAAGAACACCCAGCTACTCGACCGGAGCGGTTCCTGGTTCCTGCTCGGCGAACTGTTCCTGACCCTGGAACTCGAACCGAGCGAGCCGCTGGCCGAGGACCTCTGTGGGGACTGCCGCAGGTGCCTCGAGGCCTGTCCGACCGGAGCGCTGCCGGAACCCTATGTGCTGGACGCGGAGCGGTGCATCAGCTACTGGACGATCGAGCACCGCGGGGAGATGCCAGAGGAGGCGCGCTCGATGGTCGGTGATTGGGTGTTCGGCTGCGACATCTGCCAGGAGGTCTGCCCCTGGAACCGACACCGGGCGGCGCCCGTCGAACGGCAGAGCGCCGGGGTTTTCGGGCTTCCGCCGAGTCGCGCCGAGCTGGACCTCACCGCTCTCCTGTCGCTTTCCGAGGACGGCTACCGCAGCCGTTTCCGGCATAGTCCGATGAAGCGCGCGGGCAGGTCCGGCCTGCGGCGCAACGCGGCCGTGGCGATGGGGAACCGGGCGGATCAGGCCTATGCCGTGGCCCTCGAGCGGGCTCGCGAGAGCGACGATCCGGTCGTCAGGAGCCATGCGGGTTGGTCGCTGGAGCGCTTGGCGGAGGACCGTGTCGGGGTCCGTAAGTCACTTGAAATCAGGGACTAAGGGCGGTCGGAACGACTCGATTGGAGAACCTCCGAGCGGTTGACCGAGTGGTGCCGCGTCCCTATACTTGTCCGTCTGACCCCGTCGCCGATTCGTCCCTGGGCGACTGCCTGTGGTGGTTCGTCGAGGGGGTGATTGTCGCCGTCCGAAGCACCTAGAAACGCCTACCGCTGCGGTTCCAAGCACTGCGGCGAGAACACAGGAACACATGGAACCCACCGAAGAACACACGCCCAAGGCGCCTCCCCCGGAGGCGCCCTCCGCAAAGGCGCTTCCCTTGGAGGCGCCCTCCGCAGACGCGCTTGCGCCGGAAGCGCAGGTACAAGACGGGGACAACCTGTCTTACGAACAGCTCGTCGAGATGTACGACGACAGCATGCGGCATCTCAATGAAGGTGAGATCGTCGCGGGAACGGTAATCGCGATCACCGCCAACGACGTCGTCGTGGACGTCGGCTACAAGTCCGAGGGGCTGGTACCGATTCACGAATTCACCTCCCGGGAGGACAAGCTCCAGGTCAGCGTCGGCGACGAGGTCGAGGTCCTGCTCGAGCAGACGGAAGGCGCCGACGGGCATGTGATGCTCTCGAAGGTCAAGGCCGAGCGCATGCGCATCTGGGCTCAGGTCGAGACGAGCTTCAAGGAAGGCAAGGTCATCAAGGGCCGTGTCATCGACCGGATCAAGGGAGGGCTGACGGTCGATGTCGGGCTGCGCGCGTTCCTGCCGGGCTCGCTGGTCGATATCAAGCCGGTCAAGTATCTCGAGTCGTTCAAGGGTGAGGAGCTCGAGTTCAAGGTCATCAGCCTGGACCGTCGCCGCAACAACATCGTGTTGTCGCGCCGCGCGGTGCTCGAGAAGGAGTACGCCAAGAAGAAGGCGGAGACCCTGACCAAGCTGAAGGAGGGTGTGCGACTCCCGGGCGTGGTCAAGAACATCACCGACTACGGCGTGTTCGTCGACCTCGGAGGAATCGACGGTCTGCTTCACATCACGGACATTTCCTGGGGCCGCGTGAACCATCCTTCGGAGCATTTCGCCGTGGGCGACGAGGTCGAAGTCGTCGTTCTGCGTTTCGATCCCGAGACGGAGCGGGTCTCCCTCGGCTTCAAGCAGACGACCGAGGATCCCTGGACGCTGGTCGACAAGAAGTACCCTCTGGGTTCGCGAGTGCGGGGCCGCGTCGTCAGCCTGGTCGACTACGGCGCCTTCGTGGAGCTGGAGGAGGGTGTCGAGGGCCTGGTCCATGTGAGCGAGATGTCGTGGACGAAGAAGGTCGTGCCGCCGTCGAAGATCGTCAGCGTCGGTCAGGAGGTCGATGCGATCGTCTCGGAACTCGACATGAGCCAGCGCCGGATCAGCCTGTCCCTTCGCCAGGTCGAGTCGAATCCCTGGGAGGACCTGGCGGCGCGCTTCCCGGTCGGCACCATCGTGGAGGGCCGCGTGAGGAACCTGACCGAGTTCGGCGCCTTCGTGGAGATCACGGAGGAGATCGACGGCCTCGTCCACGTCTCGGACATGAGCTGGACGAAGCGGGTCAAGCATCCGAGCGAGGTCCTCGCCAGGGGCGACGCCGTCCGGGCCCGGATCACCAACATCGACGTCACCGGCCAGCGCGTATCGCTCTCGATCAAGGACTTCCTGCCGAACGAGTGGCAGGACTTCGTGGATGGCCACAGTGTCGGAGACGACATCGTCGGCAGGGTGGTCAACGTGACCGACTTCGGACTCTTCATCGACGTCTACGACGGGTTGGAAGGTCTGGCCCACGTCAGCGAGGTGGATGTGCCGGGCGGCAAGCTCGAGGACCACTACCGGATTGGAGAGTTCGTCCGCGCGCGCATCCTGCGCATCGAGGACGAGGACAAGAAGGTCGGGCTGACGTTGCGCGGAGTGACCGAGCTGAGCGACGAAGAGGCCGAGGAGTTGTCGGCGGAGCGCGAGCGGAAGCTGGCCGCGGCGGCGGCCGCGGCCCGCGCCGCGGAGGAAGAAGCCGAGGAAGAGGAAGCCGAGGAAGAGGAAGCCGCCGTAGAGCTGGGCGCAGCCGCGCAGGAGAGCGACGCGGCCGATGAGACGGAGTCCGTCGAGGTGAGCGCGGCGGCTCCGGAGAGCGATGAGGCCGATGAGACGGAGTCCGTCGAGGTGAGCGCGGCCGCTTCCGAGGGCGACGAGGCTGACGAGGCCGATGACGACCAGGTCGAGCCGGAAGCCGCTGCCGGCGAGAGTCCGTCGGACGAGGAATCGGAGGGACGCTAGTACCCGCTGCACCTTGGGGAGGAGCCGAGAATGAAAGACGCGATCCAGTTCCCTTCCGACATCCGCCACGGCGTGACGAAGGCGCAGTTGGTCGAGGAGGTGGCACGTAGCGCCAACCTCACCAAGAAGGATGCCGAGGTCATCGTCAGCACGGTCTTCGAGAGCATCGTCGATTCCCTGAAGGACGGCGACAAGATCGAGCTTCGTGGATTCGGGAGCTTTCGGATTCGCGAACGGGGATCCCGAATCGGCCGAAACCCGAAGACCGGCGCCCGGGTAGACGTCCCGTCCAAGAAGATTCCCTACTTCAAGACCGGCAAGGAACTCAGGGAACGCCTCAACTCCGACGAGTAGGTCCGCCCGGGCTGAAGGAAGCAGCCAGGTACCCTGGCCGAGCCCGCCGCCGCGCACGCATGACGACGACTCCGCCTCCTGCCGGCTCCCCCTCTCCACCTCAGGGACTCGCTCGACAGATCCTGGTCGCGGTCGCGGCCTGGGCCGTGCCCGGGTCCGGCCACCTGTTGCTGAAGAAACCTCGCCGAGCCGCCGTTGTCTGCGGGGTGGTCCTGTTCTCCTTTCTCTTCGGGTGCTGGCTGCGGGGCCACCTCTACGTCGTCATTCCCGAGCAGCCGCTCAGCCGTCTTGCGACGCTGAGCTCGATGGGTGCAGGAGCTCCCTACTTCTTCGCGCGTTACCTGGTGGAGTATGAAGGCGACATCCTCTCTTCCACGTTCGAGTACGGCAAGGCTTTCCTGCTCACCGCCGGTCTGCTGAATCTGCTCGCCGTACTCGACGCCTGGGACATCGCCAGCGGCTCGAAGGACTGATCCGGTGCTGACCAGTCACTTTGCCCTGATGGTGATCTACGCTTTGCAGGTCAGTCTGTTCTTCGCCGTTCTCTGGCGGCGGCGATTCAAGGACAGGGTACGGCTCTTCCTGCAGATGATGATCGGCATGGTCGGCGGGGGCCTGGTGCTCGCCTGGTTGATGTTCCCGTTTCCATGGTCGCCGCCAACGCCGATTCCCTGACCGGGGTTCTGCCCTGACCGGGGTTCTGATCTCCGCCGGCGAGGCGTCGGGCGACCGGCATGCCGCGGGACTCATGGAGGCGGCGGCCCGTCTGGCCGGCGACCGCAGCCGCATCCGCTTCTTCGGGCTCGGTGGCGATGCGATGACCGCGGCCGGACTGGATCCGGTTGCGCACAGCGACGAGGTCGCCGTCGTCGGCATTGCCGAGGTCGTCCGCGAACTGCCCCGCATCCGCCGTGTGTTCCGGAAGCTGTTGGTGGCGGCCGAGACACGTGGACCGAGCCTGGCCGTGCTCGTCGACTTCCCTGACTTCAACCTGCGGTTGGCCCGCCGCCTGCGGCGCCGCGGCATACCGGTCCTCTACTACGTTTCGCCCCAGGTGTGGGCGTGGCGGCGGCGCCGGGTACGGACAATCGCGCGCCTCGTCGACCGCATGCTCGTGCTCTTTCCGTTCGAGGTCGACGTGTACCGGGGACATGAACTCCACGTGGATCACGTAGGGCACCCCCTGGTCGACGACGTACCGGAGTTCGAGTCGGCATGGGATCGGCAGGAGGGCGTGCCGGAGCAACCCGTGCTGGCGCTTCTGCCCGGTTCTCGCAACAGCGAGGTTCGGCGGATCCTGCCACCCATGCTGCGGGCGGCCGCGACGCTGGTCGGGACCGCGGGACGCGCAGGCCAGGTTCGTCTGATCCTGGCGCCCACGGTCGACCCGGAACTGGCGCGGCGCCTGATCGCCGGCGGGCCGCTGGACGCGGATGAAGTGGACGTCGTGCGGGCCGACCGGTTCGCAGCGGTAGCGGGGTCCCACCTCGCGCTCTGCGCTTCCGGTACGGCGACCCTCGAGGTCGGTCTGCTCGGGACGCCCATGGTCGTGGTCTACCGTGTGTCGCCGCTGACCTACGCGATTGGGCGCCTCCTGGTGGACCTGCCGTTCGTCAGCCTGGTGAACCTGGTGCTCGGCCGGCAGGTGGTGCCGGAGCTGCTGCAGGCGGAGGCGGATCACGAACGGATTGCCGCCGCGGCGTCCGGACTGCTGGGGCGGCGAAGCAGTATCAACGCCATGCGCACGGCGCTGACCGAACTGCGGCCGGCCCTCGGCGAGTCCGGAGCGAGCGAACGAGCGGCCGGTTGCCTGCTCGAGGAACTGGGACTCCTCGAAGAATCGGCCGAGCGCCGGGACCGCGAAGGGGCAGTTCGGCGGTGAGGAGCATGACCGGCTACGGCGAGGCGACGGCAACCGATCGCCGTCATCGCGTGACCGTCACGGCGCGGTCCGTGAATCACCGCAACCTGGATGTCGCGGTG
Source organism: Acidobacteriota bacterium (assembly GCA_011525365.1). Lineage (GTDB taxonomy): Bacteria > Acidobacteriota > Thermoanaerobaculia > Multivoradales > Multivoraceae > Multivorans. The sequence continues at coordinate 2,079,279 of WTGQ01000002.1, read as the reverse complement.
CGCGTGCGAAGCCCCTTCAGGGGCCTCGAACCGGAACTGCGGACCGCGGTCGCGGCGGAAGTTGTGCGCGGCCGCGTGGAGATCGGGGTCGAGATCGAGCCGGCCTGGGACGCGGCCGACCTCGACGGGACCGACGCGGCCGTGGAACGGTTGCTGCAGACCGTGCGGCGTTGGCGACGACGGGGCATCGTCAACTCGGAGCTGAGCCCCGGCGAACTTCTCTCCGCGATCCGGGCAGTCCGGCCGGAACTCGGAGTCCGCGCCTGCGGTCCGGAAGAGCGTGCGCTGGTGGTCGAGACGTGCCGGCGCGCGCTAGCGTCTCTGGTGGTCGAGCGGGAACGGGAAGGGCAGGTTCTCGCCGACTCGTTGAGTGGACATTTGGCCTCCCTCCGCGCCTGCGTCAGCGCTCTGGCGGCGCGCCGGAGCGAGGTCGTCGGCGAGGCGGCCGGAGAACTCGAAGGCCGGGTCGGCGAACTCCTGGGAGTCGGCGAGCCCCTCGACCCGGGCCGCCTGGTTCAGGAAGTTGCGCTGCTCGTGGAGCGCAGCGACACTTCGGAGGAGCTGGAGCGCCTCGATGGCCATCTGGAGGGCTTCGAGGCGGCGATGGAGGAGGGCGGCGGGGTCGGGCGGCGGCTCGTGTTCCTGAGCCAGGAGATTCTGCGCGAACTCAACACCGTCGGCTCCAAGTGTCGCGATCTCGAGATGCAGCGCGGGGTCGTCGAAGGTAAGGTGCTGTGTGAGCAGTTGCGAGAGCAGTCGCAGAACGTCGAATGACTGCGGTCGGATGAAAGACGCGGACCGAGAACCGGACACTGGGGGTGAGCCGGCCGTTGCCAGGGGGGAGTTGTTCATTCTCTCGGCGCCGTCTGGCGCCGGCAAGACCACCCTGGTCCACCACGGCATGAAGCTCGTCGACGGTGTCGAGTTCTCGATCAGCCATACGACACGCCGGCCCCGCGAGAACGAGCAGGACGGGAACGACTACCACTTCGTCGACCGCAGGACCTTCGACCGGATGCTGGCCGATGGCCGGTTCCTCGAGTGGGCCGAGGTTCACGGAAATCTCTACGGCACGGCGGTGGACGAGGTGCTGCCGCGCGTCGAGCGAGGGATCGACGTCCTCCTCGACATCGACGTGCAAGGCGCGAAGCAGGTGATGTCGTTGCCTGGCGGTGCTGAAGGCATCCTTCAGACCGCGGTCTGGGGAATCTTCGTCATGCCGCCCAGCTACGAGGCGCTCGTGTCCCGACTGCGGGGGCGGGACCTGGACGATGCGCCCGAGATTACGCAGCGTCTGGCCGGGTCGCTGGCCGAGGTCGACCGGGTCTGGGACTACGACTATGTTATTGTCAATGACCGCGCTGAGGCCGCCAGCAGGATCCTGGCGGCCATCATTCTCGAGAAACGACAGCGAAGGGGGCGGATGCGAGAACGCGTCAACGGCGTTCTCGCGGATTTTCATGCACATGGACCGTATTCCTGAGAAGATCGACAGCAAGTTCCGTTACGTGCTCCTGGCCGCGCGCCGGGCCGAGCAACTGATTCGGGGTGCCCAGGAACGGATGCCGAGGGAGAGCCCGAAGTTCGCCCGGCATGCGATGAAGGAGATCGCGAACGAGCTGATCGACTGGGACTACGGCGAGGCGCCCGAGTCCTCGGAAACCGATGGCGCCGACGAGGACGGAACGGACGCGGAGAAAGTCGGTCTGAGTCCCCCCAGTACCGTCAACTGAGGACGGTACCGCGTGCCTGAACGGGCGGCCAGAGTCCTCCTGGGAATCACCGGCGGTATTGCCGCCTACAAGGGGGCTTACCTGGTTCGGCGCCTGCGGGAGCGCGGCCTCGAAATCCGCTGTGCGCCCACCCTGGCCGCCGAGAGCTTCGTCTCGCCCCTGACGCTGGAGGTGCTGAGCGGCGACCGGGTCTACGGCCAGGAGTACCTGGCGCGCGACGGCGGCAGCGACGGAGCGGAACTGCACGTCGAGGCGGCGCAGTGGGCCGACCTGCTGTGCGTCGCGCCGGCGACCGCGAACACGCTGGCTCGTCTGGCCCTGGGTCTGGCGGACGACTTCCTGAGCACGACCGCGCTGATGTTCGAGGGACCGGTGGTGGTTGCTCCGGCCATGCATGACGCCATGTGGCGGAAGCCGGCGGTCGAGGCCCGCGTCGCCACTCTGCGCGACCGCGGCGTGGAGGTGGTCGGTCCCGTGGAGGGCGCGTTGGCTTCGGGCGAGCGGGGCTGGGGCCGCATGGCCGAGCCGGAGGCGATCGTCGACGCCGTGTGCCGGGTCCTTGCCCTGCCCGAGGCGGAAGACGACGCGCCCGTCGGCCCCCTCGCCGGCAGGAGGGTCGTCGTCAGCGCCGGTCCGACGTACGAGGCGGTCGACCCGGTGCGCTTTCTGGGAAACCGATCGAGCGGCCGCATGGGGTTCGCGCTGGCACGTCAGGCTGCCATCCGTGGCGCGCTGGTCACTCTGATTGCCGGCCCGGTGAAGCTCGAGACCCCCGCCGGCGTGCGACGGGTCGACGTCGTCTCGGCCGCCGAGATGGAGACTGCGCTTCACGAGGCGGTGCACGACGCGGACCTGGTGGTCATGGCGGCCGCCGTTGCCGACTACCGGCCCCGCGAGTGCGCCGGGCAGAAGATGAAGAAGTCGGGCGGAGATGGCCTGGTGTTGGAGCTTGAACAGAATCCGGACCTGCTGGCCGGTCTGGCGGCAGTGGCGCCGCGGGCGTTGCGGGTCGGTTTCGCCGCGGAGACCGAAGATCTGGAGCGCTCGGCGCGGCGCAAGCTGAAGGCGAAGGGGGCGCACTGGATCGTTGCCAACGACGTCTCCCGCCCGGACATCGGTTTCGAGTCCGCCGAGAACGAGGTCGTCGTGTTCGGTGGGAACGGGGAAGTCGAGCGGTTTCCGAAGCAGTCCAAGGATGAACTGGCCGGACGGTTGCTGGAGCTGTTCGCCGCCGGGGCGACGTGAACCGAACCCGTCTGCCGATTCCCCAGGAGATCGATCTGCTGCGGGATCTGGGCTTCACGGACGCTTATCCGCTGCCTGCGTCGGCGCCGGTGGCGACAGGTGGCCGTCTGGAGCGCCTGCGCGCGGTCGCCGAGGAGGCCCAGGGCTGCACGGCGTGCGGCCTCTGCAGGGCCCGGAACACGGTCGTCTTCGGCGACGGTGACGGCGAGGCGGACCTGATGTTCGTGGGCGAGGGCCCGGGCGCGCAGGAGGATCGGCAGGGGCTGCCGTTCGTGGGGCCGGCCGGACAACTCCTGACGCGGATCATCCAGGCCATCGACCTCCGCCGCGAGGACGTCTACATCACGAACGTCGTGAAGTGCAGGCCGCCGAACAACCGGGACCCGCAGCCTGACGAGACGGCGGCTTGCCGTTCCTTTCTCGATCGCCAGGTCGACCTCATAGCACCGCGGGTGATCGTCGCCCTGGGCCGGGTGGCCGCGCAGCAACTGCTGGGGACGAGAAACTCCCTGGGACGCCTGCGGGGGGCGTGGCACGAAGCTCGAGGCGTGCCGGTTCGCGTCACGTATCACCCGGCGTTCCTGCTTCGGGATCCGTCGTACAAGCGGGCCACCTGGGAGGACATGCAGGTCGTCCGCGACCGGCTGCTCGGCAACGACAGGGCGGAGTAGTCTTCGCTACCTTGAAGGCGGCGGCTAACCAATCCGAAGGAGCCTCGCTGGGCGTCTGCGAGGACGTGTGCGAGACGATCGGCGGCACGCCGATGGTGCGTCTCCGACGCTCGCTGGGCGTGGCCGGCGCCGGCGTCGAGGTGTTCGCCAAGCTCGAGTTCCTCAACCCGATGGGCAGTGTGAAGGACCGGGTCGCGCGCTACCTCGTGGATCGCGCGCTCGCGTCCGGCGTGCTCAAGCCCGGCGGGCTGGTGATCGAGGCGTCCTCCGGCAACACGGCGATGGGCCTGGCCATGATGGCGACGGCCCGTGGACTGCGCTGCCGGGCGGTCGTCCGCCGCCAGACCAGCCGCGAGAAGCTCGATTGCCTGCGGGCTCTGGGCGTCGAACTCGTCCTGGTGGACGGCGATCTGCACGCCGAGCACCCGGAGTCCTACAACCGGAAGGCCCGGAGCCTGGTGGCGGCCGAGCCTGAGGCCTTCTTCCCGGACCAGCACAACAATCGGGACAACAACGAATGTCACTACGAGACGACGGCGCCTGAGATCTGGCGTCAGATGGAGGGCCGGATCGACGTCTTCGTCGGCGGCATCGGCACCGGGGGAACGGTCTCCGGGGTGGGCCGCTTCCTGAAAGAGAAGGACCCGGCGATCCAGGTCGTGGCGGTCGATGTCGAAGGATCCGTGTTCAGCCGTCACTTCGCGGCTCTCTCCGGCGTCCCCGACGCGTCGGCGCCCGCGGGCCGCTATCTGCTGGAGGGACTGGGCGACGAAGAGATCATCGACTGTCCGGAATTCGAGCTCTTTGACCGAATGCTCCAGGTCAGCGACGCCGAGGCGTTCCTCGCGGCCCGCGAGCTTGCCCGGCACGAAGCGATGCTGGTTGGCGGCTCGAGCGGCGCGGCGCTGTGGGGCGTGCGGAAGATGCTGCGGGAACTGCGACCGGGCGCCCGGGTCGTGACCCTGTTCCCCGATTCGGGGACCCGTTACCTGAGCACGATCTACAACGACGACTGGCTGCGCGGACAGGGGCTGCCCATCTCGCGCGGCGAACGCGGGCCTCAACCAGCGAAGATCAGGTCATAGCCCACGGCCATGATCGCGAGGTCGAGACAAACGTGGCTGAGCCAGGGTGCCAGCAGACGGTTGCCCGTGCCGCGGTAGATCATCGACCAGAGGACGCCTCCGAGGACGACCGGAAGCGACATGAGGGTCAGGACCAGGACCGAGGTGTCGCCAATGTAGACGCCGATGACGACCACGTGGTGAGCGGCGAAGCCGATGGCGGCTACCAGGTGCGACCATGCGGAAGAAGTCAGGCGGCGGAGCCTGCCGTAGACGAAGGCGCGCCAGTAGACCTCCTCGAGCCACGAGTGGGCGAAGCTGATCAGGAGTGCCGCGACGACGTAGCGCTCCAGAGTGTCGAGGTGGAAGTCGGCCAGCTTGACCGTGATGGCCTCGGCGGCGGTCGCGGCCATCTCCCCGCCGCGAAACAGAACGGCATAGGCCAGCCAGGTGAAGCCGGCTCCCGCGATTCCGGTGCCCAGGCCGATGGCGACCGATCGGCCCGGCCGCGAGGGGCCGAAGGCGGCCGCCAGCAGGGCGCCCAGAACGGCTACCGGGCCGGCGAACTGGAGCGCCTTGGCGCCCAGGTAAACGGGGGCGACCCAGGCCGTGCCCTCGAGCCAGACGAAGTAGGCGAGCGAGGCGACCGTGGGCAACGTCATCGCGGCGCCGAGGATGGTCCACCAGAGCCCCCGACGTCGCGGCTCGATCGGTCCGTGTTCCCCGGGCCGGTTCATCGTCGACCGCCAACCGCCAGAGCGTCGAAGTAGGCCTGCCGGTATCTGCCGGCCACCATGTCCCAGGTCAGTTCGGAGACGGCTCGGGCGCGCGCCCGGGCACCCATCAGGCGTCGCTGTTCCGGATTGGCGAGCAGACCTGCGATCGCCTCCCTCAGAGCGGCGCGGTCCTGCTCCGGAACGAGGACTCCCTGGACTCCCGATTCCACCGCGAGGGGGATTCCGGAGACCGTGGTGGCGACCACCGGGAGCGCGCTGGCCAGGGCCTCCAGGATGACGTTGGGCAGGCCGTCGACGTTGCCCTGGGGATCGTGAACGGCGGGGAGGACGAACAGGTCGGCGCTGCGGTAGAGCCCCGGCAGATCGTCGTGGGCGACGGCGCCGGGAAGGTGGACCCGGCTAGCGTGGTTGGATCCCCATCCGTTGACTACCGCCCGGAAACGCGCCAACTGATCGCCGTCGCCGGCAATGATCGCGTGCAGGTCGCCGAAGTCGGACAGCAACCGGGGCAGGACATCGATCAGCACGTGGAAGCCCTTCTTCGTCGCCAGGCGGCCGACGCCGAGCAGGACGGTGGAGTCTCCCGGAATGTTCAGGCGTTCGCGCCAGGGTTCCTCGTCCGCCTCGCGCGGGAGCTCCGCCGCCGGGCGGAACATGCCGGTATCGACGCCGTAGGGGATGACGCGCGCCAGTTTGCCCTGGTAGCCGATCCGCTGGACCCTCTCGACGAGTTCGGGCGAGCATCCGGTGAGAAGGCAGCAACGGGCCAGAGCGCGCCGGATCGCCGGCCGCGCGAGCGGCTTCTCGGCCAGGAAGACGTCGCTGCCGTGGAGGCCCGCGGCGATCAGGGTCCCTTTCTTGTGCACACCCGGCCAGAGGGCTACCAGCCCGTTCGGCGCGACCCAGTGGGCGTGGAGCAGGTCGTAGCGTTCCCGCCCGAGATGCCGCGCTACCGCCTTCGCCGCCGCGAGCAGATAGAGGGGAGCGGCGAGCGCGGCGCCCGGCCGCACGTGTTCGTCCGCGGCCAGGCTGCGTCCATAGCCCAGGACCTCCAGTGGAGGGGGGGCGTAGGCGAAGGAGCGGACATGGACGCCGTCGTCGTTCCAGGCGCGACGCACCTGCGCCGCGCGCGGCGTGAGGACGGTGACGCGGTCGCCGGCGCGGACCAGCCCACGGGCCAGCTCACGGATGAACGGTCCGGCCGTGTCGCCGGGCCAACGAGGGTAGGTCTGGGTGAGGAAGAGGATGCGCAGGGCCGCGCTCCTGCCGCCGGGCAACCGGGTTCAGCCGACCCGCTCGCGCACGGAGTAGCTGTCGGGCCGGCGGAAGTTCTTGAAGGTGATCAGTTCGCCGATCAAGCCCGTCGTGACGATCTGAATGCCCAGGACCATCAACAGGACCCCGAGCAGCAGCAGCGGCCGGTTGGACAGCGAGGCGCCGGCGAACCAGAGCGCCGCGAGATAGGTGCAGATGCCCAGGCCGGCCGCGAAGCTGATCAGGCCGATCGGGCCGAAGAGGTGCAGCGGGCGGCGGGTGAAGCGACTGATGAACAGGACCGTGATCAGGTCCACGGGTCCCTTGTAGGAGCGATCCCATCCGTACCGGCTGCGGCCGATGCGGCGCGGATGGTGAGCCACCGGAATCTCGCCGACGAGAAAACCGCGGCGGCTGGCGAGCACGGGAATGTAGCGATGGAGTTCGCCGTACACGGCGACTTGCTCCAGGACTTCCCGGCGGTAGGCCTTGAAGCCGGAGTTGAAGTCGTGCAGCCTGACGTTCGAGAGGGTGCGCGTCACCCAGTTGAAGACCCTGGACGCCAGCCGGCGGCGCCACGGGTCGCGCCGGGTGCGCTTCCAGCCGGAGACGAGATCGAGGGGGCCGTCTTCCAGCGCCTGCAGCAGACGCGGAATCTCGTCGGGATCGTCCTGCAGGTCGCCGTCCATCGTGACGAGAATCCGGCCCCGCGAGTGATCGACCCCAGCCGACAGGGCGGCTGCCTTGCCGAAGTTCCGGCGCAGTCGAATGAGCCGCACCCGGGGATCGCGCTCGTGTTCGCGGCGAACGGCGTCGGACGTGCCGTCGGTCGAGCCGTCGTCGATGAACACGAGTTCCGCGCGGACCTGAAGGGCGTCCAGGTTCGCAAGGACGCGCTCGGCGAGGGCGGAGACCGTCGCGCTCTCGTCGAGGACCGGTACGAGGACACTGACGTCGAGCGGCGTGGCTTCAGCGCCGGCGTCGCTGCTACGGCGCGGGCCCCTCATCACCCGGAGCGTACTCGATCCTCTGGCCGTCGACGATCAACGCCGGCGGCTCGGCTTCGAGGTCGAACTGGATCACAGTCGCCTGTCTGGAGTTCACGTGGATCTTCTGGTCGATCCGGTCTTCCGGCTGCCATCTGGGGTTTCGGAGAAGACTGAGCACGTGGGCGCCTGCGGGGACGGGGAGGTCGAGGATGGGCGTCCAGCCGATCGCTTCATCGCCGATGCGGACGAAGACGGGACGTTCCGATTCGGTTACCGGCGCGATGCTGACGGCGCCGGGCCGGACCAGGGGCACCGGCGTCTCCAACAACCGGTCCACGCTGACCTGGGTCACGACCTGTTCCCGGATTTGGTAGTCGCGAGTCGCGAGCTCGAAGGTAAGCAGGTGGTCGACGTCGGCTTCGACCTCGAACACTCTTCTGCGGTCGAGGACCACGGGCGCGTCGCCGTCAACAGAGACGGTGATGTGGGGATCCCAGGCAGGCGCCAGAGCCAGGCGGCCGATGCCCCGGCTGACGGTTGGAGTCGTGTCCGGAGGCTGGGCCGTCGAATCCTCGGGAATAGTCGGGCCGACGGGCTCCGCGACAGGCTTCTCGCCTTCGGTTTCCGTAGCGGTCGCCTGCCGCTCGACCCGGGCCTCGTTCCGCGGTACGGGCGCTTCCGATCCGGCAACCGGGCTGCCCTTCGACCACCACAGCGTGCCGCCGAGCCAGAGCGCGGTTCCAGCGACCGTGGCGAAGGTCAGCCAGCGGCGCCGGAGGCGGGAGCGGGGCGGACGCCGGATCGCGTCGGCCACCTTGTCGAGAGTCGGCGAAGAAGTCGTCTCCGGAACCGCGGCGCCTCCGTTGATCTCGACTTCGATCAGAGAAGAGTCGGCAGCTCGCGGTGTCTGCACGGCCGTGGCCGTCCAGTCGTTCGGCTCGTCCCGCGACGAGACTTCGTCGCCCGTCGTCTCGGTGAGGAGTTCCTGGTGCGCGCCTTCGAGGGCGCGGACAATAGGGGTGAAGTTCGCTGCGCGCTTCGAGGGATCGTCCCTGAGGCAAGCTTCGAGAACGGCAACAAGCGATCTCGCGACGTGCGGCGGGAGCTGCGCCTTGATCGCCTTCTGCAGGAACCGCCGGTCTCTCGACTTCAGCCGGCGCGACGACACCTGTCGTTCGGTGGGCTGGAAGGTCAGCACGCGGTGCGTGAGCACACCGAACGCGTAGATGTCGGCCGGCACGTCGACGGCCCCGCCGCGCTGCAATTCCGGGGCGTTGTACCTGACGTGCGCTCGCGGGCGCGGATTCGCGAAACCCCGCACCGCGGCGCTGTCGTCGGAGCGGATCGTGATCGCGCCGGGGTGGACGTCTCCGTGGACGACGCCCCGGTCATGCGCGTACTCCAGCGCGCGCGCCACCTGCGCAAGCCAGGCCAGGGCCGTCCGGATCGGCAGTTTGTCGCATCGGCCGAGCCGCGCCGCAATCGTCTCGGTGCCCAGGGACTGCTCGATTCGACAGGACGTAGCGCCGTCGATTCCGAAATCGAGAATTCGAGCGATCGAGACGTGTTCCAACCGCCCGACGGCGGCGGCCCGCTTCAGGAACAGGGCCTGAGCTTCGGCCGTCTCCCCGGTCCAGGTGTCGACGACTACGGGGCTTTCGTCTCGCGTGTCGCGACCGAGATAGGAAGCTGCTCCAGCCTTCGCTTCAAGGCGGCGGAGAATCTCGAAGTGACCAATTTGTTGACTCATGCGCGAATGCCAAGAAGTTGATGCAAGGACGTAAGGATAGCACATTTTTCCCGTAAGTTGTTGTGTTTCAGTGGCTTGTGTCTGCTGAACGACGGCGCCTGGACGGCGCTGCTAGGGTCGGCACGGCGGGATCGAAGATGGAGCCAGGCGGTGAGAGCAGGGAGCGCTGGGCCCAGGGCCTCGTTTGCTCCGCTACCGGGGACAAGGCGCCTCTGGACGAGCCGGCCTTCCTGTCGCCCGCCGGCAAACCGTGGCTGGTGAGCTACGAACTGGATCGGCGGCGGGGCGAGGTACTCGCCCGCGATCTGCGTCACCGACCATGGACCCTGTGGCGGTACCGCGAGTTGCTGCCGCTGTCCCGTTTCCACGCTCGGGTCGATCTGGGTGAGGGCGGCACTCCTGTCGTGCGGCTTCAACGCGCGGGTCTCGACGGCGTGAGCGTTTTCGTCAAGAACGAGGCGGGGAATCCGACGGGTTCGTTCAAGGACCGGGGACTCTCCCTTGCCCTGAACCGGGCCCGTGAACTTGGTGCCCCCGGGGTTCAGCTTCCGAGCGCCGGCAACGCGGGCGTCTCGGCTGCCGCCTACGCCGCCGCGGCCGGACTGCCCTGCCGCGTGGCGCTGCCGGAAGACACTCCGGCAGCCGTTGCCGAACGGTGCCGTGGATTCGGCGCGGACGTGGTCGAATCCGGCGGCACCCTGGTCGACGCCGGCGCTGCCCTGCGGGAACGCGGCGGCGGGTTCTGGGATCTTTCGACCCTGCGCGAGCCGTACCGCGTCGAGGGCAAGAAGACGATGGGTTTCGAGGTCGCCGAACAGTTCGGCTGGCGGCTGCCGGACTGGATCGTCTATCCGACCGGCGGCGGCACCGGAATCGTCGGGATGGCGAAGGCTTTCGCCGAACTCCGCAGCCTGGGCCTTCTGAGCGGGCCGCCCGCGAAGTTCGCCGTCGTGCAGATGGCGGGCTGCGCCCCCATCGTGCGGGCCTTCCGGGACGGCAACGAGCACGCCGCGCCCTGGCAGGCGCCGGAAACACGTGTCTGGGGCCTGCGCGTACCGCGAGCGATCGGCGATTTCCTCGTCCTGCGCGCGGTCCGCGAGAGCGGGGGAACGGCGGTAACTGTCGAGGAGGACAAGGTGGCGGAGACGGCGCAGAGGATGGCTGCGCGGGAGGGGCTCCTGATCGGCCCCGAAACCGCGGCGGCGATGGCGGCGGTCGTTCGGCTCCGGGACTCCGGTACCATCCGTCGCGGCGAGTCCGTGCTGGTCTTCGCGACCGGCCATCCGGCCAACTACGTGTAGGGAGGCTTGGCGCGATGCCCGAGGAGGTGTTCGGTTCGATTGCGGATGGAGTGAACGGACTGCTCGGGCCGGTGGCCGGCTGGCTGGAGGGCGTGGTCTGGAACACGCCGCCGCAGGCGCCCATCCTGGCCCTCGTGCTATTGGGAACAGGTCTGTTCGTGACCGTTCGGTTGGGCTTGATCCAATTGCGGGGTTTCCGGCACGCCTGGGCCATTCTCGGCGGCAAGTACAACGACCCGGAAGACGAAGGCGATCTGGTTCACTTCCAGGCCTTGACCACGGCCCTCTCGGCGACGGTCGGCATCGGCAACATCGCCGGAGTCGCGATCGCGATTCGCATGGGAGGTCCCGGGGCCCTGTTCTGGATGTGGGTGACGGCCTTCTTCGGCATGGCGCTCAAGTTCGCCGAGTGCACGCTGGCCGTGGCTTACCGGCGGGTGCATCGGGACGGCTCCGTCTCCGGCGGTCCGATGTACTACATCGAGAAGGGCCTGGGAGCGCAGTGGAAGTGGATGGCCATGCTGTTCGCCGGCCTGGCCGTCATCTGCTCGTTCGGCACCGGCAACATGAACCAGGCGAACACGATGGCCGATCAGCTCGAGTCCCAGTTCGGCCTGGCGCCGGTCTGGAGCGGCCTCGTCTTCGCTTCCCTGGTCGCGCTCGTGATCATCGGCGGCATCCGCCGCATCGGGAGGGTGACCTCGATTCTCGCGCCCGGCATGGCCGTGATCTACGTCGGCGGCGCTCTCTTCATCCTGCTTGCGAACATCGACACGGTGCCGGCGAGCTTCGCCCTGATCGTGGAGCAGGCGTTCCGGCCGACGTCGATGGTGGGCGGCGCCGCGGGTTCCTTCCTGATGACGATGATGTGGGGCATCCGGCGCGGTCTGTTCAGCAACGAAGCGGGACAGGGCAGCGCGCCGATCGCACACGCCACGGCGAAGACGGACGAGCCGGTGCGTGAGGGTCTGGTGGCTTCGCTGGAGCCCTTCATCGATACCCTGGTCATCTGCACGATGACCGGCCTGGTCATCGTGACGACCGACGCCTGGCGCGACGCGGCACCCCAGAGTTTCGGCCTCGACGAGGTCGAGGGCGTTCACCTGGTGCTGGACGACGACTCCGGGCTGCTTGCGGCGCGGGAGGAGCGCGCCGGCCTGGGCGGCGGCGCGCTCGAGGTCGTCGACGGAGCCGCCAGTGGCTCGTTCGTGTTCCTCCACGCCACGATCGTCGACCCGCGTCTGGTGGACGAGGACGGGTCCGCCTGGAGCGGCAGGCTGGAGCTGGGCGCCGACGGCTCCCTCAGCACCGACGGGGCCGAACCGAGAATCGAGGGCGGCGCGCTGCTGAACGGCGCGCCTCTCACGGCCCGTGCCTTCAGCCTCGGTCTTCCGGGCAGTCGCGGCGACCTGATCGTCACCCTCTCCGTGCTGCTGTTCGCGGTGTCGACTGCGATCTCCTGGTCGTACTACGGGGACCGCTCGACCGAGTACCTCTTTGGCGCGAGGGCGATTCCGGTCTACCGCTGGATCTACGTCGGCTTCTTCTTCATGGGCTGCCTGCTGCCGTTGACCACCGTGTGGACCTTCGGCGACGTGGCGCTTGGTTTGATGTCCTTCCCCAACCTCATCTCGCTGCTCCTGCTCTCGGGGGTGGTCACCGGCCTGACCAGGTCCTACTTCCGCCGCCACCTCGGGAAGGGCGGCGGTGACTCCGGATAGGTCCGGAAGCGGCCGAAGTGGCTGAGAAGGACCGTGGCGTCGGTCCGCTCGCCGTCGCCGGGCTGATCGGAGCGCCCCTTCTCGCGGCGCTGGTCTACTTCGCGATTCCCGAAGCCGTCGTGGGCGCCGACGGCGAGGTCGTTTCCGGTCTCCCAGCCGCCGGCAGGGCCGTGGCCGCGGTCGGCGTCCTGATGGCGGCGCTCTGGCTCACCGAGGCGCTGCCGGTGCCGGCCACGGCGCTCATTCCGCTGGCGGCGATGCCGCTTCTGACCGGTGGCGAACTCGGTGTCCGGGAGGTCGCGGCACCCTACGCCCACCCGAACATCTATCTCTTCATGGGCGGCTTCATGATCGCGCTTGCCATGCAGACCTGGGGACTGCACCGGCGGCTCGCGCTCCGCATCATCCTGCTGGTGGGCACGCGACCGCGCCGCGTCGTGCTCGGCTTCATGACCGCGAGCGCCGCCCTCAGCATGTGGATCTCGAACACGGCGACGACGGTCATGATGCTGCCCATTGCCCTGTCGGTCATCGCCCTCGTGCGGCGGCGCCTGGGCGAGGCGGCGCCACCCCCCGGGCAGACCTTCCCGTTTGCTCTCTGCCTGCTGCTGGGGACGGCCTACGGCGCCTCGATCGGCGGCGTCGCGACGAAGATCGGCACCCCTCCAAACCTGGAGATGATGGCCTTCGTGAGCGACAACTACGGTCGGGAGATCACGTTCGCCCACTGGCTGCCGTTCGGCTTCGGGCTGAGCGCACTGTTTCTGCCCCTGGCCTGGATCGTGCTGACGCGGGTCGCCTTCCCCCTGCGGATCCGCGAGGTGCCCGGGGGAGCGGAACTCATCCGCAGCGAGCTGCGGAAGATGGGGCCGATGTCGGGGCCGGAGAAGGGAGTGCTGGCCATCTTCGGCACGACCGCCGCCCTGTGGACGACGGGCACCTGGCTGGCACAGGTGGAGGTCGGCGGTGTGGCGCCGTTCTCGGGACTGACGGACTCGGGGATTGCGATCGCGGCTGCCCTGTGCCTGTTCGCGGCGCCGGTCGACCTGCGCCGCGGCGTCTTTCTGCTGAGCTGGAAGAAGGCGCTCGAAGCGCCCTGGGGCATCCTGGTGCTGTTCGGGGGCGGGCTGAGTCTGGCCGCTTCCATCCGGGCGACCGGAGTAGACAGCTTCATTGGCGGCCTGCTTCAGGTGCTCGAGGGGACGCCGGTGCTGATCCTGGTCCTGGGCGCGGCCGGGCTCCTCATCCTGCTTACGGAGGTGACGAGCAACACGGCGACGACGGTCACGTTCCTGCCGATCCTGGCGGCGACCGCCGCCGTCCTCGACGTCGATCCCCTGCTGCTGATCGTTCCCGCCACGCTGGCGGCTAGCTGCGCGTTCATGATGCCGGTGGCGACACCGCCGAACGCGATCGTCTTCGGCTCCGGTGAGATCACGATCCCGCAGATGGTCCGTGCCGGTGTGTGGCTGAATGTGATCGGCCTGGTGCTGATCGTGTTCTGGGTCTACGTCGCCGGCGGCCTGATCGGCGTCTGATGGGGACTCAGGTGTCCGCCATGCCGGCCAGTTGCCGCCGGAAGCGGTAGCCGATGCACTTGTAGAGCAGCTTGGCGGCGGTGAAGTCGCTCGCGGGATTCTCCGGGATCGGTGCCAGTTCGACAACGTCCATCGCGATCACTCGCTTGCGCTCGAACAAACGCCGCAGCAGCGCCAGTGCCTGATACCAGGTGCCGCCCCCCGGCTCGGGCGTTCCCGTCGCCGGCAACACGGACGGATCGAAGAAGTCGAGGTCGAAGGTCAGATACACCGTGTCGGGAAGAGAAGCCAGGAGGCCCTCGAACAGGGTTTCGAGTTCCGGCCGGGGAAGGGCGTCAAGCTGCTCCGCCCAGATGATCGGAAGGCGCTCGTTCGCTATCCGGTCGGCTTCCGGTCGGGTCAGCGAACGGATGCCGACGGCCAGCGTCGGCAGACCGAGATCCAGCACGCGGCTCATGGCGCAGGCATGGTTCCAGGCGGTGCCGCCATAGGTCTGGCGGAGATCCGCGTGGGCGTCGAACTGAACGACTCCCAGATCCCGCTTGGCGGCGTCCTGCGCGCCGCGCACCAGCGCCGGCGTCACCGTGTGTTCCCCGCCGATCGCCGCCAGGAAGCGTCCGTCCCGAAGCGTGGCCTCGGCCGCGGCGCTGATGCGCTGCAGCACGGACTCGTCGCTGCCGTCCACGTCCACCGGTGACAGCGTCTCGATGCCGATCTGACACGGCTCGGCGTCGAGTTCCTCGTCGTAGAGCTCGACGTAGTGCGAGGCCAGAAGCAGGGCCGCGGGGCCGTTCTCGGTGCCGCGGCCCCACGAGGTGGTCCGTTCGTAGGGAACGGGAAGCACCGCGACGGCCGGTTCCGTGGCGGGCGCGTCGAGTCTCAGGAACCGGGTCAGGTCGGATCCGCTCATGGCCGCGGCACGCTAGCAGTCCGTGGTGGCCAATCGACACCTGGCGCCAACTCCCGGGAGGCCCTTCCGTCAGTGTCGGCAGGAGGTTCGATGCGCGGAAACGACAGGCCGACCACTACGCTCCGGGAAGTCCCATCCGAAGAACGTCCCCGGGAACGTTTGCTCGCCCACGGCGCCGGGGTTCTGAGCGACTGCGAACTGATCGCCATCCTCCTTCGCACCGGTCACCGCGGCTGTTCCGTGGTCGACCTCGCCCGCGACCTGCTCTACGACGAGGGTCGGGGGCTGGGCGGGCTGCCGGCGCTTGCCCTCCTGGTGGAACACGACCTGCCATCGCTGCGACGGAAGGGGTTGGGGGATGCCAAGGCGGCCACCGTGCTGGCCGCGGTGGAGCTGGCTCGCCGGCTTGCCCGGGCTCAACTGCCGGAGCGGAGGCCCCTCGGCAACGTGGCCGCGGTCGCCCGCTACCTCAATCTGCGTTACGCGCGCCTTGACCAGGAAGCGATGGGGGCGATCTACGTCGACGTCCGAGGCCGCATCATCTCCGAGCGCGAACACTTCGTCGGCGGCCTCGACCGCGCCTCGGTGGAACCCCGGGCGGTGCTCAAGGAAGCGCTTCGCCTCGGCGCGACGGCGGTCGTCATCTTCCACAACCACCCCAGCGGCGATCCCGAGCCCAGCCCCGAGGACATCGCCTTCACTCGCCGCCTCAGTCGCGCCGCCGCCGCCGTCGGCATCGACCTCGTCGACCACCTCGTCCTCGCCGGCGGCCGGCGCTGGGTCTCTCTGCGTGACCGCCGGCTGCTGTAGAGCACCCGCCCGCGTGACCTCTCCTCGGATTGCTAGGGTGCCGCTCATGACGGAGGGGCCTGTTCACCTGCATCTGGATTGCGCCAGCGGAGTTTCCGGAGACATGTTTCTGGGGGCGTGTCTGGACCTGGGCTTGCCGCTGGCGCTTCTTGAGGAGATGGTGGAACGGCTGGGTCTGGAGGGAGTTGAGCTCCGGGTGGAGCGGGCGAAACGGGGCGGTCTGGCGGGGGTTCGGTTCTCCGTACTTCGTGATGGGCGGCCGGTCGATGGCGCAGGCAGCGAGGGTGCTTCGCATCGGAGCCTGTCGACGATTCTGCGGATGATCGAGGAGAGCGGTCTGAGCGCCGGTGTCGTCGAGCGCGCCTCGGCCCTGTTCCGGCGACTGGGGGAGGCGGAGGCTCTCGTGCACGGCGTGGATGTCGAAGAGGTCCACTTTCACGAGGTCGGCGCCGACGACTCGATCGTCGACCTGGTGGGCGCGGCGGTCGCTCTTGAGCACTTCGGCCCCGCCGGGGTCTCCTCGTCGACCGTCGTGGTGGGGAGTGGCACCGTGTCGACGCGTCACGGCGTGATACCTGTGCCCGCGCCCGCGACGGCGCTCTTGCTGGAGGGCGTTCCGATCACCTCCGGCGGGGCCTCCGGCGAACTCACGACACCCACCGGCGCCGTCATCGTGAGGGAGTTCGTTGACGAGTTCGAACCGTCCGCGACAACGGCTCCCCGGCGAGTCGAGAGCTACGGGATCGGACTCGGCAGCCGGGAGCTGGCCGATCGCCCCAATGCACTACGGCTCCAGCGGTCGACGCCCCTGGAGCTTGCCGGGAGCTCATGGCATCAAGTCGCCGTGCTCGAATGCCAGCTCGACGACACGACCGGCGAGGCGATCGCTTACGCCGCCAAAACGCTCCTCGAAGCCGGCGCCCTCGACGTCTTCGCGACCGCCGTACAGATGAAGAAGTCCCGGCCGGGTGTGGCGATCACGGTGATTTCCCGCCCGGAGCAGTCCTCGGAACTGGCTGAGCGCCTCCTCCTCGAGACCGGTTCCCTCGGCTGCCGCCGCACCGTCGTCGACCGCCTGGAAGCGGAACGCTCGATCTCTACTGTTCTGACCCCATTCGGCGAAGTGAGAGTCAAGCAAGCCACGATCTCAGGCCGATCCCTCGGATCAGCCCCGGAGTACGAAGACGTCCGCCGAATCGCCCGCGAACAGGGAGTCCCCTTCCGCGATGTCTACCGCGCCGCCCTCCGCGCCGCGGACTGACTCCAACACCCCTGGTCGGCCGGCCGACGACGGCCATGGGCAGCGGCCGCCGCGCGGACGGCCTACCGCCTAATCGCGACGCGGTCCACGGCCGCCGCCGCCACCGCCGCCGCGAGGACGCCGGCCCCGGCCACCGCGGCCGCCCGGACCGCCGCCCCGGCCGCCACGTCCGCCCGGACCGCCGCGCCCGCCTCGACCACCGGGGCCTCTGCGGTCGCGTCCCCGGTCACGGTCGCCGCCGACCGGAGCCGGAACGCCCATGCCCTCGTAGTCCTTCGGGTCGAAGTCGGGGTCGTCCATGATGACCGCCTTGCGGGAGAGGCGGACCTTGCCGGAGGGGTCGATGTCGATCACCTTGACCGTCATCTCGTCGCCCTCGGTGACCAGGTCGCCGATCTCGCCGACGCGGTAGGGCGCCAGTTCGCTGATGTGGACGAGGCCGTCCGTGCCGGGAAGGATCTCGACGAACGCGCCGAACGGTTCCACCCGGCGGACCTGGCCGGTGTAGACCTTGTCGACCTCGGGCACCTCGGTGAGCCGCTCGATCATCGCGATCGCGCGGTCCGCCGCGGTGGAGTTGGGCGAGGCGACGACGACGCGGCCGTCGTCCTCGATGTCGATCTGGCAGCCGGTTTCTTCCGTGATACCGCGGATCGTCTTGCCGCCCGGGCCGATCACGTCGCGGATCCGGTCGCGGGCGACCATCATCACGTGCAGGCGCGGAGCGTACTCGGACATTTCCTCGCGTGGCTCCTCGATCTCGGAGGCCATGTGGTCGAGGATGTGCAGCCGGCCCGCCCGTGCCTGGGTCAGGGCCTGGCCCATGATCTCCCGGGTAACGCCGGTGATCTTGATGTCCATCTGCAGCGCCGTGATCCCGCCGCGGGTTCCGGCAACCTTGAAGTCCATGTCGCCATGGTGGTCTTCCTGGCCCGCGATGTCCGTCAGGACGGCGAAGTCGTCGCCGTCCTTGACCAGGCCCATCGCCACGCCGGCGACCGGCGCGAGCATCGGCACGCCGGCATCGAACAGGGCCAGCGAACCGGAACAGACCGTCGCCATCGACGAAGAGCCGTTGGACTCGAGGATCTCGGACACGACCCGCACCGTGTACGGGAAGTCGTCCTCGTGGGGAAGCACGGGAATCAGGGCCCGGCGCGCCAGCACGCCGTGGCCGATCTCGCGACGGCTCGATCCCCGGAGGAAGCGGACCTCACCCACCGAGAACGGCGGGAAGTTGTAGTGGAGAAGGAACTTCTGATGAGTCTCTCCCTCGTACTCCTCGATGATCTGGGCGTCGCGCCGCGTACCGAGAGTGACGGAGGCCAGTGCCTGGGTCTCGCCGCGGGTGAACAGCGCCGAACCGTGGACGCGCGGCAGGAGGCCGGTCTCGGTGTCGAGCGGCCGCACTTCGTCGGTCGCCCGGTTGTCGAAACGCTTGCCCTGCTTCATCACGATCTCGCGGAGCGCCTTGTCCTCGAGTTCGCTGACGATCTTGCCGACCTGGCCGCGGCGTTCGTCGTCCTCGGGAAGGCTGTCGACGAAGCCGTTGACGACCGCCTTTACCGCGTCGCGCCGCTCGAACTTGCCGGGGGTGTTCAGGGCGGCCGTGAAGTCGTCCCAGATGGCGCCCTCGAGTTCGGCCCGGAACTCGGGGGAGTAGGCCTCGGGGGCTTCCCAGTCGGGCTTCTCCAGGTCCATTTCGCGGAACAGCTCCTGCTGCGCGCGCACGACCTTCTGGAGTTCCTGGTGCCCGGCGAAAATGCAGTCGAGGATCACACTCTCGTCGAGCTGGTTCGCGCCGGCCTCGACCATCGTCACGGCGTCCTCGGTGCCGACGACGATCAGGTCGAGGTCGGACACGTCGCGCTCGGCGCCGGTCGGGTTGAACACGATCTCGTCGTCGATCAGGCCGACCCGAACCGCTCCGACCGGGTGGTAGAACGGAATGTCGGAGAGCACGAGAGCCGTCGACGCGCCGTTGATGGCGAGAATGTCGGGGTCGTTCTCCTGGTCGGCGGACAGCACGAGGCTGATGATCTGGGTCTCGTAGAAGTAGCCCGGCGGGAACAGCGGCCGCAGGGGCCGATCGGTCAGGCGGCAGGTGATGATCTCCTTCTCGGAGGGCCGTCCCTCGCGCTTGAAGAAGCCCCCCGGAATCCTCCCGGCCGCCGAGGTGTACTCGCGGTAGTCGACGGTGAGGGGCAGGAAGCCGCGGGGTGTGCTGTCGGGCGCCATGCAGGCGGTGGTCAGCACGATCGTCTCGCCGAGCTGCACGGTGCAGGAACCGTTCGCCTGTTTGGCCAGGCGGCCGGATTCGAGGGTGATGATGCCGTTCCCGATCGGGATGTCCTTGGTGAACTTCATGGTTTGTCTGTACTTCCTTCTCTTTGTTTGCGTCGCCGGTCGTCTGCCGACGGGTTCATGTCGCAGGGCTGGCGCGTGGAGTCGGCTCCGCCGGATGGGCGGCCAAGCCGGTCGTTCTTCGGGGTGCGGAGCCGGCGTGGACCGGCAGCGCGCCCGTCGCAGGGACTACCTGCGGATACCGAGTCGCTCGATCGTCGTCCGGTAGCGGTCGAAGCTCTGACCGCGCAGGTAGCCGAGCAGGCGCCGGCGGCGTCCGACGAGCTTCAACAGGCCGCGCCGGCCATGGTGGTCGTGTTTGTGGACCTTGAAGTGCTCGGTGAGCTCGTTGATGCGGTTCGTCAGCAGCGCGACCTGGACCTCGGGCGAACCCGTGTCCGTCTCGTGGAGACGGAAGTCACGGATGATCTGGTCCTTCACTTCGGTTGTCTGTGGCACGCTCTGATTCCTCGCTGACTCTGCTTGTTCCGTTCTGCTGGTTCTTTCTCGTGTTGCCGTCTTGCGGTTTCCTTCGTCGTTCCCAGGGTCTTTCGCGGCGCGGAGTGTAGCACGGCGGCCGCTAGCGGAAGACGATCTTCGGCTGCACCACCGCCAGACCCCGGTCGCCGATCCGTTCGGACACCATCGCCACCGCGAGGAACCGGCCGCGACCGTCCGTGAGCTGGACCCAATCCCCCTCGCCGGCCTCGATGCCCGGCGCCAGCACCGTCTGCCCGTGGGTGACGCGCCGCTCCTGGGTCGCGTCCATCGCGGCTCTGGGGAAGGGGAGCGGGATCTCGTCGAACGGCACCCAGGCGGCGCCGAGCTCGCTCACCTCCAACGGGTCGGCGCCGCGAGCGACACCCTCGATCCGCTCCGAGTCCACAGCCCGCTCGACTTCAAACGAGCCGATCCGGAGCCGCCGGAGCGTCGCCAGGTGGCCGCCGCAGCCAAGACGCTCGCCGAGGTCGTGGGCCAGCGACCTGGCGTAGGCGCCGGTGGAGCAGCTCAGCCGGAACGCGATCCGGTCGGGGCCGGGGTCGCTGAACGCGCTGGAAGGCTCGAACTCGTAGATCTCCACGTCCTTGCCCTGGCGCTCGAAGTCCTCGCCCCGGCGCGCCAGTTCGTAGTACTTCCGACCACCGATCTTCTTGGCGGAGTAGGGCGGCGGCAACTGATGTTGCGGCCCCTCGAACTCCCTCATCGCGGCGGCGACGTCGTCCGCCGTCAGGTCGGCGGTCGACCCCTCGAACGTGACGGCGCCGGCGGCGTCGTAGGTGTCGGTGGCCGCGCCGAGCTGGATCTCGCCTTCGTAGACTTTCGGTGCCTGGATCAGAAAGCGGGTAAGCCGCGTGCCGCGACCGACGGTCAGGAGGAGCAGGCCGGTGGCATTGGGATCGAGGGTTCCGCAGTGTCCGATCTTCCGCTCGCCGAGCGCCCGCCGCGCGATGCGGACGACGTCATGCGACGTGCCGCCGGGCCGCTTGTCGACGAGGAGCAGACCGTGACGTTCGCTACCGGAGGTCACCGCGCCGCCTCCACGGCGGTCGCGAGTTCGGCGATTACGGTCTGCTCGTCTTTCCGGCTCTCGACCAGACAGCCCGCGGCGTTGCGGTGGCCGCCGCCGCCCCGCCGGGCCGCGATGGCGCCCACGTCGATGCGGCCTCGGCTCCTGAGCGACACCTTGACGTCTCCTTCCGGTCGTTCGCGGAAGAGTGCGACGGCTTCGACATCACGGATCGAGCGCGGGTGATCGATCAGGCCCTCGGAGTCCGTGTGGCGGGCGCCGGCTCGTTCGAACATCGACAGCTCCAGGCGAACGCTGGCGACTCGCCCGTCACAGTGGAGTTCCAGCGTGCCGAGCATCTCCGACAGCAGCCGGAGCGCCCCCGGGGACTGCGACTCGTAGACCCAGGCCGCGACCCGCTCGGGCCGCGCGCCGTGCCGCACGAGTTCCGCCGCTGCCTCGAAGGCGCGGGGCGTTGCGTTCGCAAAGCGGAAACTCCCGGTGTCCGTGGACAGACCGAGATACAGCGCCGTGGCGGTCGTTTCGTCGATCTCGAGATCGAGCGCTCGCGCCAGGCGCAGGACCATCTCGGCCACCGCCGGCGCTTCGGTATCGACCCAGTTGGCCCGACCGTAGAGCTGGTTGCCCAGATGGTGGTCGATGTTCAGGATGGGGAGGAGACTCAGGGCGTCTTCCAGACCGGTACGGTCGAGTCGCGGGCACTCGAGCGGCACGGCGAAGTCGAACTCGTCCGGGAAGCCCGCCGGCGGCGTCCGGCCGACGTGAATCGGCGCGTGCGCAATGACTCCCGAGTACGTGTCCGGTGCCGGATCCGCGTTCCAGATCGTGGCGGCGCTTCCCGCCTTGCGCAGGAGGCGGGCGAGCGCCACCTCGGAGCCGATCGCGTCGCCGTCCGGGTGGGCGTGGCTCGAGAGCAGGAAGCGTCCGCCGGAGCGGAATGCCTCGAGCAGGTCGCGGGGAACGGTGCCTTCAGTGCCGTCCGGTGAGTTCACAGGTCGCTCAGTAGTTGGTCGATGCGTTCGGCGTGCTCAGCGCCGCGATAGAGTTCGAAGTGGAGTTCCGGGGTTCGCCGGAGGCGCAGGCGGCGGCCGAGGCGTCCGCGAATGAACCCGGCCGCCCGCCGGACCGCACGGATCGCCGCCTGGCGTTCCTGGTCGCCGCCCAGGACGGAGAGCTGGACATGCGCGTGAGCGCGGTCGGCACTGAGGGTGAGATCGGCGATGCTCGCGAGCGCCGCCCGGGGGTCATGGACCTCCCTTCGCAGGATGTCCGTCAACTCCCGGCGCAGCAGATCGCGTGCGCGGGCCTGGGATACGGATGTCACCGGGATCTAGAGCGTCGGCTCGACGGCTTCGTGGTCGAACGCCTCGATCAGGTCGCCCGGTTTGACGTCCTGAAAGCGGTCGATGCCGATGCCGCAGTCGAAGCCGCTCCGCACTTCCGCCGTGTCGTCCTTGAAGCGGCGCAGCGAGCCGATCCGACCCTCGTGGACGACGACGCTGTCCCGGACCAGGCGGATCTGGGAGTTCCGCGAGATGACGCCGGCGATCACATGGCAACCGGCGATCATGCCGACCTTCGGCACCTTGAAGATCTCGCGCACCTCCGCCCGTCCGCGGGAGACCTCCCGGTAGGTGGGCTCGAGCAGTCCGGTCATCGCCGCGATCAACTCGTCCGTGAGTTCGTAGATGACCGTGTGCAGCCGCACGTCGACCTCTTCCTTGCCGGCGAGTTCGGTGGCGCTGCGCTCCGGTCGAACGTTGAAGCCGTAGATGATCGCGCCGGCGGCGGAGGCCAGCAGGACGTCGTGGGTGGTCACGGCGCCGACAGCGGAGCGGATCACCCGGACCTTGACCTTCTCGGTGGAGAGCTTCTGCAGGGTCTCGCGCAGCACCTCGACCGAGCCCTGGACGTCCGCCTTCAGGATGACAGGCAGCTCCTTGACCTCGCCCTCCTTCAGGCTCGCGAACAGACTCTCGAGGGAGACGCCGCCGGTGGTGGGCGCCAGGTCCATGCGGCGCTTCTCCTCACTGCGGAACTCGGCGATGGAGCGCGCGCGCGCTTCCTGAGCCGTCGCCTGGAACGGATCGCCGGCTTCCGGCAGTTCATTGAATCCCGAGACCTCCACCGGCGTGGATGGAGGCGCGTCGGTCACGCGCTTGCCCAGATCGTTCATCAGCGACCGTACGCGACCCCAGGTCGAACCGCATACGAAGACGTCGCCGACGCGCAGCGTGCCGTCCTGGACGAGGACGGTAGCTACCGAGCCGCGACCAGTCTCCTTGCTCGCTTCGATCACCACGCCCTGACCTTGCAGTTCCGGGCTGGAGCGGAGCTCGGCGACCTCGGCCGTGAGGTTGATCATCTCGAGCAGATCGTCGATCCCGTCTCCCTTGATCGCGGAGACGGGCACTGCGATCACATCGCCGCCCCAGTCCTCCGTGACGAGGTCGCGCTCGGCCAGTTGCTGCTTGACCCGGTCGACATTGGCGTTTGGCCGGTCGATCTTGTTGATGGCGACCAGGATGGGTACGTCCGCGGCCCGGGCGTGGTCGAGCGCTTCGAGAGTCTGCGGCATCACGCCGTCGTCAGCGGCGACGACGAGGATGACGATGTCGGTGACCTGCGCTCCGCGGGCCCGGAGTTGGGTGAACGCCTCGTGCCCGGGCGTATCCAGGAACGTGATCCGGCCGCCGTTGTGCGCGACCTGGTAGGCCGCGATGTGCTGGGTGATGCCGCCGAACTCGCCCTCAGTGAGCCGGGACTTGCGGATCGCGTCGAGCAGCGACGTCTTGCCGTGATCGACGTGGCCCATGATCGTGACGATTGGAGGACGTTCGACCCGGGTCGGTCCGTCGGCATCGGCACGGCTCGCTTCCAGTTCCTCTTCCTGCTCGAGCTGGATCTCCTGCTCGAACGAGACGATCAGGGCTTCGAAGCCCATCTGTTCCGCCAGCTCCACCGCGAGCTCCGGCTCCAGCAGGTGGTTCACCGTCGCCATCAGGCCCCGGTCGAACAGCATCTTCAGCAGGTCCTTCGCCTTGACGCCCATCTTCTCGGCCAGGTCGCGGACCTGTAGCCCTTCCGAGATCGTGATGGTGCCTCGCTGGCTGGCATCATCGACCGCGACCTCGCCGGCCTTCAGCCGGTCTTCCTGGCGCTCGCGGCGCGTGCGCAGGTCGACCGGAGGCACCGCGGGCTCCGGTTGGGAGCGGACCTCGATGGCCGGTGACGCTTCCGCCGCTGGCGGCGCCTGCAGGGTCTCCGCCGCCGGTGCGGAGGCGGACTCAGTCGTTGGAACTCCGGCAGGCGCCGCCGGGGGCGCTTCGACGGTCTCGGCGGGCGCCCGCGCAGCCGCCGCGGCTTCCTCCGCGGCAATCTCCTTCGCCGCGACCTCCTCCGGAGTAGGCGGTTTCGGCTTCGCTTCCGTAGGCGTCAGGGTGCGGATCGTCTGCTTGTGGACGATCGAACGACGGCGGTTCGGCCGCATCGGTCCGGCGGGCGGCCGGAGGCTCGAGATGGGCCGGCGCCGGGGTGCCGCCGGCGGAGCCGCGCGGTCGCGGAGAATCACCTCCCGTTGGGGTCCGGCGATCTTCTTGCCCTCGAGCAGGGCCTTGATGATGTCCGTGTCGATCATCGCGTCTTCTCCTTCGACGCGCACACCGATCGACCGGAACTTGAACAGCAAGTCCTGTTCGGCCACGTTCATCCGCTTGGCCAGGTCCTGCAGCCGGATTTTGCCCATGAAGTCCTTGGTCCCCTCAGTTCTGTATTGACCCGCTCGTCCTGACCCAGGCGAGCCCCTAGGTCTCGCCGCTTCCCGTATCGTCGCCGCCAGCCTGTACCTCTTCCGCGGCTTCGTCCCCGGCGTCGCCGGACTCTTCCTCGAAGACGCGGGTAAGCGCCGCCATGAAGTCGTCCTCGTCCATCGCGGGGCCTTCGCTGTCCGACGGCGCGGCAATGTCTTCGGGCGAAGCCTGAGCGGTAGCCCACTCGATGATCGAAGCGGCCACCGCTTCATCGACTCCGGGCACCATCGTCAGGGCCTCCGCGCCGGCGCTCTGCAGGGCTTCGAGCTCGCCGAAGCCCGCCCCTTCAAGCGCCGCGGCGAGGTCCTCGTCGACACCGGCAATCTCCGTAAGGTCGAGCTTGTCTCCGCCGATGTCGACGTTCAGCATCTTGGCCAGGGCGTCCGCGACCTCGTCCTTGACGTCCGACTCGCTCTTGATGTCGATGCGCGCTCCGATCAACTCGCTGGCGAGGCGCACGTTCTGGCCCCTCTTGCCGATCGCCAGGGAGAGTTGCTCGTCTTCAACAATCACGTCGAGGTGCGGCGTCGCGCCCTCGTGGGTTACCGAGACCCGAGTGATCCGTGCCGGCGCCAGCGCGCTCTGCGCGAACGTCACCTGGTCCTCCGAGAACTCGATGATGTCGATCTTCTCGCCCCGGAGTTCGCGGATGATCGACTGCACGCGGGAGCCCTTCATGCCGACGCAGGCGCCGACCGGGTCGACGTCCCGTTCGCGGCTGAGCACCGCCACCTTCGCTCGCTCACCCGGGGCGCGCACGGCGGTCTTGATGACCACGGTCCCGTCGTAGATCTCCGGCACCTCCATCTCGAACAGCTTGACCAGGAGGCGGGGGTCGGTCCGCGACATGACGACCTGTGGTCCCTTGGGTTGCTTGTGGACCTCGACGATCACGCCGCGGATCCGCTCGCCCTGGCTGTAGCGCTCGTGACGCGACTGCTCGCTCCGGGGAACGATTGCCTCGGTTCGGCCGAGGTCGACGATGATGTCTCCTCGTTCGAAGCGCCGCACGGTGCCGTTCACGACCTCGCCGACCCTGTGCTCGAACTCGTTGAAGATCTTCTCGCGCTCCGCTTCCCGGATCCGCTGATAGAGCACCTGCTTGGCCGACTGGGCCGCGATCCGGCCGAGTCCGTCGGTCGAGATGGGAATCTCGATCTCCTCGCCCAGCTGGGCGTCCTCCTTGTGCTCCCGAGCCTCTTCGAGGGTCCACTCGGCGAAGGGATCCTCGACCTCCTCGACAACCTGGCGGTAGAGGAAGGCGCTGAATTGACCGGTTTCGCGATCCATGTAGGAGCGCACGGGTTCCTTGATGTGGTGCTGCTTCTTGGCCGCCGATGCGACCGCGTCCTCGAGGGCGACAATCCACTTGTCCAGGTCGATGTCCTTCTCGTGGGCGACCTGCCTGAGAACCTCGTTGATGTTCACTTCGGGAGTGTGGGTCTGAGCCATTTGGAATCCCCGGCGTCAGAGTTCGACCAGAAGCCTGGCCTTGTGGATGCTGTCGATGGTGAGGCGCAACGTGTCGCCGCTGTCGTCTTCGAGGACGAGTGCGATACCTGGGTCGTCCGAACTCAGGCCGAGGAGCTGCCCGCGCACCGTGCGCCGGTCGGTGTTCCCGGCGTCGGTGTAGGTCACCCGGACACGGCTGCCGCTGAACCGTTCGTAGTCCCGAACGCTATAGAGCTCCCGATCGAGACCGGGGGAACTGACCTCGAGTACGTATCCCGACGCCGGCCCGAAGTCCTCTGCGTCGAGGAGGACGGAGGCTTCCCTGGAGACGTTCGCACAAAGATCGTGGGTGACGCCTTCGCGATGGTCGATCACCAGGCGCAAGCGGTCGCCCCGGAACGCCGCCTCCAGCAGCTCGCAGGCATGGCTGGCGGCCAGGCGTTCAAGCCGGCGGCGGACGTCGGGGAGAGAGGTCATGTGGTAGCGGAGCCGATTCTCGCTGGATTTTCTTGATCTCTTAGAACAAAAAAGAGCGGGCCGAAAACCCACTCTCAGCAGCCGACAGCCGGTATTCGGCGATTCGCTCTCCGAGGGAGAAGCGCCGGCGGTCGGGTAGTGACTATACAACGGTCGGGTTGACCCGGCAAGCCGTTCACGGGCGCTCGCGCCAGAATGGCGCGCCTTCAACCGTCGGCGTGATGCCGGTGGCGGGATGGCCCGATACGGCACGGACCATGTGCCGGAACGCTGGCGGTGTGCTGGCGGTCCAACCCGGTTGGCAGGCGACTTGCACGTTCCGGCGACGAGGCGTCGGAGAGGCCGGCGCTCCGCGGTTGTATGCTTCAGGTTCCGCCCTGTTGCGGCGCCTGCTTCCCTACCTGAACTGGAACTTGCAAACGATGAACACGAAGAAGCAGATCCTGTTTACCGCCCTGATGGTCGTCGGGGCCCTGGTATTCGGCATGATCATCGCCGGCGGGCTGAACCTCACGGAGCCGACGCGGGCGGAGGAGACGTCACGGCCAGCGGTGGCAGCGGAGAAGGACTCGCGGGCCGCGCAGGCGAAGCGGGTCGAGCGGCATGCCGCCGCCGCGATCGAGAGCTTCGCCGATCTGGCCGAGGCGGTCTTGCCGGCCGTCGTGACAGTCGACGTCGTTCGGATCGAGGAGGCGCCGGAGTTCCCGATCCCCCAGGACTTCTTTCGGCGCTTGCCGCGGCAACCCGAGGGCGAGCCGGAAGAGCAGCGCTTTCCAGGCGCCGGAAGCGGCTTCCTGATCTCCGCGGACGGGTGGATCGTGACGAACAACCACGTCGTCGACCGCGCGGAGGGGATCAAGGTCGGCATCGGCGGCCGCGAGTACTCGGCCGAGGTCAAGGGCCGCGACCAGGAGACGGACCTCGCGCTGCTGAAGATCGACGTCGGCGAGGACCTTCCCTACCTGCCGCTCGGAGACTCCGAGGCGCTCAGGGTGGGCGACTGGGTCATGGCGGTCGGCAATCCCCTGAACTTCGAGGCATCGGTGACGGTGGGCGTAGTCAGCGCCAAGGGCCGGTCGATTCCGATCGAGAACAACCGCAGGGACTTCGCGAACTACATCCAGACGGATGCGGCGATTAACCTTGGCAACTCCGGCGGTCCCCTGGTCAACACGGCGGGGGAGGTGGTCGGGATCGCAACCGGCAAGGCGTTCGCCGAGAACATCGGCTTCGCGGTGCCGGTGGACGTCCTTGAGACCGTGCTTCCCCAGTTGCGCGACGAAGGACGCGTCAGGAGGGGCTATCTGGGCGTCACGATTCGGGACCTGAACCACCGGGAGGCCCGGTACTACCGGCTCGACGAGCCGCATGGCGCCCAGGTGCAGGACGTGATGGAGGACACGCCGGCCGAGAAGGCCGGCGTCGAGGCCGGGGATGTCGTCCTCGGCGTGAACGACCATGAGGTCGTCAACACGCGGGACCTCATCGACTACGTGGCGTCCTTCCCGCCGGGCGCCGAGGTGGGCCTCAGGGTGCTCCGCACCGTCGAAGATCGCAACTTCGAAGAGCTGGAGCTCGAGGTCAAGCTGGAGGAGCGACCGTCCATGGTCGCGCAGCAGGCCGAACCCGCGCCGGTCCCGCCGCGCGAAGAGAGCATGGACTGGCTCGGCCTGGAACTCCAGCCTCTGACGATGGCGCTGCGCCAGCGGCTCCAGTTGGAACGCCGGCAGCGCGGCGTCTTCGTGTCCGGAGTCTCCGCTCGCAGCGTGTTCGCGGAGGAGGGGTTCCGGGAGGGATTCGTGATCGTCGGGATCAACGACGCCGCCGTCGCGAAGCTGGACGACCTGGAGGAGGCCGCGGCCGACCTCGAGTCCGGCGACCTCGTGCGCGTCGAAGCGCTCGCCCCGGGAGTACCGGGAGGCCAGCGGCTCTTCTCGGTCATCGAAGTACCCTGACGTTCTCGCGGAGACCCTTCCCTTGACGCGGCCAACAGGCCCGCGAGTGCTCGTGGTCGACGATGAGGAGTCGATCCGGGCGTCGCTCCGGATGATCCTCGAGTTCGAGCGCTACCGCGTCGACGAAGCGGCGAACGGCCGGGAAGCGCTGAGGCGGGTGATGACCCGGCCTCCGGCCGCCGTCCTGCTCGACATCAAGATGCCCGAGATGGACGGTCTGGCGACACTCTCGGGCTTGCGGGAGCAGGGCCACGAGATGCCGGTCGTGATGATCAGCGGCCACGGCGACATCGCCGCGGCCGTCGAAGCGACGCGCCTGGGGGCGTACGACTTCCTGGAAAAGCCGCTGGAACGCGACCGGGTGCTCCTGGCTCTTCGCAATGCCGTCGAACGGCAACGGCTCCGGGATGAGAACCGGGAGCTCAGGCGGGCTCCCTCCGACCTGGTCGGCGAGTCCCCGGCGATGCAGGAACTCCGGGCCACGATCGAGCGTGCCGCGCCGACTCCGGCCACTGTGCTGATTTCGGGCGAGAGCGGAGTCGGCAAGGAACTCGTCGCGCGCGCCATTCACGCCGGCAGTCAGCGCAGCGGAATGCCCCTGGTCCAGGTGAACTGCGCCGCCATCCCGGACGAGTTGATCGAGTCCGAACTCTTCGGTCACGAGCGGGGCGCCTTTACTGGCGCCGTACGCCGCCAGGTCGGGAAGTTCACGGCTGCCGACGGCGGCACGATCTTCCTCGACGAAGTCGGGGACATGTCCGCCCGTACCCAGGCGAAGGTGCTGCGCGCTCTCCAGAGCGGCGAGATCGAACCGGTCGGCGCCAGGATGGCGACGACGGTCGATGTCCGGGTAGTGGCCGCGACCCACCGCGACCTTCCGGGGGAGATCGAGGCCGGACGCTTCCGTGAAGATCTCTTCTACCGTCTGAACGTCGTTCCGGTGCACGCGCCGCCGCTGCGCGAGCGCCTCGAGGATCTCCCGCTGCTGGTGGAGCACTTCATCGAGCGCTTCGCGAGCGAGAACAACTACCGCCCGAAGAGCCTGACCGCGGGTGCGATCCGGCAGTTGCAGGCGATGCCGTGGCGCGGCAACGTCCGGGAACTGAAGAACCTGCTCGAGCGCGTGCTGATCCTGAGCCCGGGCGACAGGATCGACCGGGCGGCCATCCTCAGGCTGGCGGGTTCCGTGCGCGGTGACCTCTCGGAGGCTATTCTCGCGCTTCCCACCCTGCGTGAGTTCAGGGAGAGTTCGGAACGCATGTACCTGTCGAAGAAGCTCGAGGAGCACGGCTGGAACGTGACCCGCACCGCGAAGGCCATCGGAACGCCCAGGAGCAACCTGTACAAGAAGATGGAGCAGTACGGGCTACGCCGGGAGGGAGGGTCTTGATCTCCGAGCGCCCCGGAGCCTCGGCTCCGCACCGGATTCTGGTCGCCAAGCCCGGACTGGACGGCCACGACCGTGGCGCCAAGGTGGTGGCGCGGGCGCTACGCGACGCGGGATTCGAAGTGATCTACACCGGCCTGCGCAAGACCCCGGAGCAGATCGTGGCCGCGGCCGTGCAGGAAGATGTGCGAGCCATCGGTCTGTCGATCCTCTCCGGCGCCCACAACACCCTGCTGCCGGAGGTGGTGGAGGGTCTGCGGGTTGCCGGGGCCGACGACGTGCTGGTGTTTGCCGGGGGCATCGTTCCCGACGCGGACATCGCGGGGCTGAAGGCTGCCGGCGTGGACGAGGTCTTTCCACCGGGCTCCAGCACCGCCGCGATCGTCGAGTATCTGAACCGCCGGCTGGCGGCGGGGCCGGCCGGCGGGCCCGGCCGCTGATGGCGGGCAGCGGGCCCTCCGCCAACGCGCGACCGTCGGGCCCTGCGATGGAGAAGCGCTTCGAACCTGCCTCCTACGAGGGCAAATGGCAGGCGTGGTGGGACGAACAGGAGCTGTACCGTTGTCCGGCCGATCCGGAGAGCAAGGGACCGAAGCCCTACTGCATCCTGATACCGCCGCCGAACGTGACGGGCAAGCTGCACATGGGCCATGCCCTGCAGAGCACCTTGCAGGATCTGGTCACGCGCTGGCGGCGCATGCGGGGCGACAACGCGCTCTGGCTGCCCGGAACGGATCACGCCGGCATCGCGACCCAGCTCATGGTCGAGCGGCACCTGGAAGAGCAGGGCTCGAGCCGGATCGAACTCGGTAGGGAGAAGTTCGTCGAACGGGTCTGGCAGTGGAAGCACAAGTACCACGCGAACATCCGCGGTCAGTTGCAGCGCCTCGGCGCTTCCTGCGACTGGTCTCGCGAGCGGTTCACGCTCGATGACGGGCTGGCGCGCGCGGTGCGTACCGCCTTCGTGCGCCTCCACGAAGAGGGTCTGATCTACCGGGGCGAGTACATGGTCAACTGGTCGCCGGTGCTGCGGACGGCGGTCTCCGACCTCGAGGTGGAGAACCGCGAAGTTCACGGCCGGCTGTACCATCTCTCCTACAGCCTGGAGCCGCTCCCCGGAAGCTCTACGACCGAGGAGCCGCTGGTCGTGGCCACCACGCGCCCGGAGACGATGCTCGGGGATACCGCCGTCGCTTTCCACCCGGACGACGAGCGCTACCGCCATCTGGCCGGCCGCACAGCCAGGCTGCCCATCCTCGGACGGCAGCTGCGGCTGGTCGCTGACGATCACGTCGACCCCGCCTTCGGCACCGGACTGGTCAAGGTCACGCCTTACCACGATCCGAACGACTACGAGATCGGCCGCCGCCACGACCTGGCGGGTGTGCGCGTGATCGGCTTCGACGGTCGGATGACCGCCGAGGCCGGCTCCGACTTCGAAGGCCTCGATCGCTTCGAGGCCCGGCGCCGTGTGATCGAACGGCTGGAGGTCGAGGGACGGATCGTCAAGGTCGAGCCGCATGTCCACAGCGTCGGCCACTCTCAGCGGAGCGGTGAGCCGGTCGAGCCGATGCTGTCGCCGCAGTGGTTCGCGGACGTTTCCGGCATGGCGCAGGAAGCTCTTGCTGCGGTCGAGCGAGGCGACATCAACCTCATTCCCTCCTCCTGGGACCGCACCTGGGAGCACTGGCTCAGGAACATCAGGCCGTGGGTCATCTCCCGCCAGCTCTGGTGGGGACACCGCATCCCGGCCTGGTACGACGCGGACGGCGCCTGCTACGTCGCGATGGACCGAGCCGCGGCCGAGCAACAGGCGGGCACCACCGAGCTGACCCGCGACCCGGACGTGCTGGACACCTGGTTCTCGTCCGGGCTGTGGCCGATCTCCACGCTGGGCTGGCCGGACGAGGAGGCTCCCGACCTCCGCACCTGGTACCCCACCGAGGTTCTGATCACGGGCTTCGACATCCTGTTCTTCTGGGTGGCGCGGATGGTCATGCTGTCGCGGCACCTCTACGGCGACGTGCCCTTCCGTGCCGTCCACCTGACCGGACTGGTTCGGGACGCCGACGGCGAGAAGATGTCGAAGACCAAGGGCAACACGGTCGACCCGATGGACCTGATCGAGGAGTACGGAGCGGATGCCATGCGCTTCACGCTGGCGGTTCTCGATGCGCCGGGGCGCGACATTCCGCTCGACCTGGAGCGGATGGCCGGCTACCGCGCCTTCGGCAACAAGATCTGGAACGCGGTCCGGTTCGCCCTTGCCCGCACCGAGGGCGCGGTGACGCCCGCGGCCGGGGCGGAGCTCGAACCTGAGGGATTGGCCGCCCCCGAGCGGTGGATCCTGTCGCGGCTCTCGGACACCGCGGCCACGGTCAACGACGGACTGGAGGAGTTTCGTTTCGATCGGGCCTGCAACGCCCTCTACCACTTCTTCTGGCACGAGCTCTGCGACTGGTACATCGAGTTCGCGAAGCCCGCTCTCGCGGGTTCCGCCCCCCGGCCGCGCGTAGCCGAGACGTTGCTATTCGTGCTGGACGCGAGCTTGCGGCTCCTGCATCCGGTCATGCCGCACCTGACGGAGGAACTCTGGCAGCGCCTGCCGCGCGGCTCTTCGGCGGGATTGCGGGAGCCTCGCAGCATCGCGGTCCAGGACTATCCGCTAGCGACTCCCGAACTCGCCGATCAGGAGGCCGACCGGGGCATGGACGCACTGATTGCCGTCGTCCAGGCAGCCAGAAGCCTGAGGCGGGAGCGGAATCTCGCGGCTGCAGTGAAGATGTCGATCGCGGTCGAGGGCGGGGCCTCCGACCTGGCCGGCTTCGTGATCGAGCAGGCGGCCCTCCTGAATGCGATCGCCGGTGTCTCCGAGATCGGAGCGGGGAACGGCGCGGACTCCGCCTCTCGCTCGCGGACCGTGGGACTGAACCTTGCGTTCGAGGTCGAGGCGGCGCCGATGGGCGAGGCCGAACGGGCGAAGCTAAGGAAGGAACTCGACCGGCTCGACGCCGAGATCGCGGGAGCGCGCAACCGCCTCTCGAACGCCGGTTTCCTGGAGAAGGCGCCGGCGCACGTGGTGGAGGGCAACCGCAGCCGCCTCGCCGAACTCGAGGAGCGACGGAGCAGCGTGATGGAGACGCTCGGCCAGGCCACTCGGTTGTAGGCTTCGCCACCGATGACGGTGGACCCCTGCGGAGACTTTGAGCAGCTTGCGAGCGAACTCCGCTCGCGGTCCGGGCACCTGCCCGAGAACGTCGTGCTCATGGACACGGTCGACTCGACGAACCGGTTCGTTAAAGGCCTGATCGATCGGTTCTTCGAGGAGGCGGCGACACCGCGCACAGCGTTCGTCGTCGCGCATGAGCAAACCGCGGGCAGGGGCCGCCAGGGCCGTTCCTGGGTCAGCTCGGCCGGCCGCGGGCTCTACTGCACCTGGTTGCAGCCGTTGCCGGTTGGCCAGGGAGCGCTGGAGGAGCAGCTCGGGGCCTTGCCGTTGCTGGTCGGAGTCGGCGTCTGCCGGGCCGTGGCGGGGCTGATCGACGGGACGGCGCTCCTCAAATGGCCCAACGACGTGCTCGTCGGCGGTCGGAAGATCGCCGGCATCCTGATCGAGACCGTGGCCGGCAGCGATGGCGAGATGGCCGCGGTGATCGGCTTCGGAGTCAACTACGACTTCGGCGCCGGCAGCGAGCTTCCGACTCCTCTGTCGACGTCGCTTGCCCTGGAAGCGGGGACGCCGCCATCGCGGGCGGCCGTGGTCGAACGGCTCGCCAGGTCCCTGGAGCGCGAGCTGGGCCATTGCGGAGACCTGAACTACACGCTGGACGCCTACCGTGCCTGTACGGTGCACCGTGAAGGCGACGAGGTGAGTTGCCGCGTCGGCGGCGAGACACTCGCGGGGCGGTTCGCCGGTTTCGACAGCGGCGGCCGGTTTCGACTGCGGACCGCCGCCGGTCTCCGCACGATCGCCTCGGGCGAGGTCATCGAGGCCTAGGAACGCTCGGCGTGGTCTCTGCGACTGCCGACCGGGAGTACTTCGAGACGATCGAGGAAGAGTTCATCCGGTTGCGCGGC
This sequence comes from Acidobacteriota bacterium, assembly GCA_011525365.1. Lineage (GTDB taxonomy): Bacteria > Acidobacteriota > Thermoanaerobaculia > Multivoradales > Multivoraceae > Multivorans. The sequence continues at coordinate 2,045,267 of WTGQ01000002.1, read as the reverse complement.
GCTCCGCTGCTCCTGAGCCCGGCCGACTGGCGCCTGGCGGACCGCTGGCGCCAGGAAGGCGTGCCCCTCTCTCTCGTTCTGGAGAGCATCCGCCTGGTCTTCGAGCGGCGCGCCGAGCGGCACGCGGCGTCACCCGCGGCGCCACAGAGGAAGGTGAGCAGCTTGCGCTACTGCCGGCCGGCGGTGGAGAAGGCGTGGGCGGAGTACCGGGAACTCGGCGGAGCTTCGACCCGGCAGTCCAGGCCGGCCGCCATCGACGTGCGGGCCCGGCTTCAGGCTCTGGCGGTCGCGATCCCTGCCGCGACGGTCGATGTCGAGAGCTGGCGGCAACGGCTGCTGGAGCTTCAGGGGCCGGCGCCGGTCGTCGAGGACCGTCTGGTCGGGCTGGACCGCGAACTCGTGGACCGCGCCTTCGAGCTTCTGCCGCTCCGTGACAGGGAAGAGATCACGACGGAGGCCGAGGCCGCCCTTGGGAAGATGGCCGGCCGTGTCGACCCGGAACGGCTGCCGGAACTCCGGCGGCGCATGGTCCGCAGGCTGGTTCGGGAGCGCCTTGGCCTCCCGCTCCTGTCCCTGTTCGCGGAACGTACCCGGCCGTTGCCTCGTTCCGGCTGATTCGGCCCGGTTGATTCAGCCGGCGTCGTTCGCCGCGGCCTTCCGCCAGCGGTCTGCCAGCCGATCGTAGAGCACGAGGCCTACCGTCATCCCCAGGTTGAGCGATACGGCCGTAGGCACGCACACATGATGCGTGCAGCGAGCCAGGATGTCATTGGAGATCGAGCCGCTCTCCGGCCCGAACACGTAGCAGGCCCGCTCGGGATGGGCGAAGCCCGGGAGCGGAACGGCCTCCGCCACGATCTCTACCGCGACCAGGTCCGCGTCGCGTGGCGCCGCCTCCAGCAGGTCGTCGACCTCGAGCACCGGAACGTGGCGGTAGGCCCTGGTCGGGTCCGTGGGCAGCCGGCGGATGTCGATGTCTTCGGAGGCCTGGCCAAGGATGATCATGCGGGCCTGGAAGCAGAGCGCGGCACGCAGCGCGTGGCCGACGTTCACCGGATCGGACGGACGGTCGAGCGCGACGCAGGCGAAACCACGTCCGCCCAGGAGGTCGGCGCGGCGTTGCACCCGACGCTCGATCTTCTTCCCCATTCAGGTTCCCCCGTTCAGGTCTCTGCGTCGCTGTAGCGTTCGAACACGCGCTCGATCAGGAGCTGCAGGGGGAACCGGCTGAGCTTGCCGGCACCGGCCACGCGTTCGCCGAAGCTGGTGACCGAGTCGGGGCGTATGCCGTCACCCCAGATGAGCACGGGCACCGGATCGGCGCCGTGGACGCCGACCTCGGACAGGGTGGCATGGTCCGCCGTTACCGCCACCCGGATCGGTCGTTCCAGGCGATCGAGGAGGACGCCCAGTTGCCGGTCGACCCGTTCGAGGAAGGCGACCTTCTGATCGGGTCGGCGGTCGTGGGCGGCGATGTCCGCGCCCTTGACATGGACCATGACCAGGTCGTGCTCCTGGAGTGCCTCGATCGCGCACTGGAACTTCAGCGCCAGATCCGTGTCAACGTTGGCGGTCATGCCCGGTCGATGAACCGTCTCGACGCCGAGCACCGAGGCAATCCCCATCACGGTCCGGTCGCCGCCGATACAGGCGGCGGAAACCGGCAAGCCGCCCGGTTCCAGCGGCAACAACCGGTGGACTCGCCCTACTCCCCGCGTCAGTACCGCGTTCGCCGGCAGACCGCCGTTCCGGCGCCGCCTCTCGTTGGCCGGATGCCGCGCCAGGACGCGGCGCGCCTCCTGTTCGAACAGGGCCAGGACGCGGGCGGTCCGCTCGGCCATCTCGTCGTTCGGGTCGAGCGGCCGCGGCACCAGTGGCGGCCCCGAGGGGGCTCCGTCCCCCGGGTCCGATCCCTCGATCGCGGAGGTCAGACCGTCGCCGCGCAGTGTGATCGCGAGACGGTGTTCGGTGGTGGCGCGGACGCGCACCTTGACCCTGTCCGAAGCGGGGAGATCCAGGCGGTCGATGGCCTTGGCCAGCTTCCTGGCGTCGTCGCGGATGCGTCCGGCCCGGCGATCCACCACGTAACCGCGTTCGTCCAGGGTGGCGAAGTTGCCCCGGATGGCGATCGTGCCGGCCTTCAACTTGAGTCCGGCCCCCAGTGCCTCGATCGGCCCCCGGGTCATGACCCTCGGGGACTGGGAGAACAGCGCGAGATTCCCCGAAGCCGTGTCCGGGACGACGCCCGGCGCCACCGGATCCGCCAGGCCGTTGGCGCCCTCGCGGGCCAGGCGGTCCAGGTTCGGCGTGCGCGCCGCTTCGAGAGGAGTCCGGCCGCCGAGGGATCGAAGAGGACGGTCGGGGAGGCCGTCGATCACGAGCATCAGGACGGGGGGACGCGGTTCGCCCAGCCCTTCCACCGATGCCTGCGTGAGCCATGGCAGGCGCTGGGACATGTTCTGTCCGAGCAACGCGATGGCGGTCGCCAGCGCCGGCTCCCGCTCGGTCGTGTCGAGGACCGGCACTCCCACGTCCTCCGCCAGTCGAGTCAGGTGGTCCTGCTGGGCGCGGAGTACGCGGAAGTGATCGAGCTGCCGGTGCGATCTCCTGACGGCGACCGTTTCGCGGGCCAGGAAGTGGCTGCGGTGAACCTCCTCGTCCTCCGTCGTGAGCAGGACGAAGAACTGGTAGGCGTCAGCATCCAGATCCGGGAAGGGAACCAGTCCGGGCAACAGGTGGACGCCCTCGACGACCAGGCTCAGGTTCTCGGCGATCGCCCGTTCGACGACGGCCCGGACCCCCACGCAGACCCTCGTGGCCTGCTCCTCGAATGTCGCGAGCGCCGGATCCTGGGTGCCGCCCGGGAGTTCAGGTGATGCAGCCTCCGCCGTCTCGTAGCTCGAAACGTGGAGGGCCGGCAGGATCGCCGGCGCGAAGACCATCCGCATCACCTGCCGCACCGTGTCGGTTGCGTTGACCCGGTAGATCCGGAGTTGGGGCGCCAGGTCGAGGGCCAGTGTCGACTTGCCTGTTCCGCCGGCACCGCCGACGTAGAGGATGAGAGGTCTCGGCAATCGCCGCAGGCGCCGGATGAGCCTGTAGCGCCCGGCGACATCGGAGCCTTCCTTCACTTCGAGAAGTTCGGCGATGCGCTGCGCCAGATGCCGCTTCTCCAGGCTGGTGATCTCCTCGCGCACCAGCCGGCGCTGCAGTTGCTCGACGCGACGGTACGCGCGATCGAAGTCGAGGCCGGCCGCGTAGAGGCTTCGCGCAAGCAGACCGCGCGAAAACGGCTGGGCTTCGCCCTGGTCGGTGATCTGGATTGGCCGTTCCGGACCCTCGATTGCGCTCAGGTTTCCTCCCGCGCCCGTCGCAGGGGACAGTTGGAGCAGTTGAGGGGCTCGCCGTCCGGGCCGAGCAGGTCCGGACCGCCGCAGGATCCACGCAGACAGCGGCCGCTGAGCAGGACGCCGACGGACATGAGAATCACCGAAGCGGCTATCACCGTGATGGTCAGAAACAGGATGGCCATGGCTCGCTCGCGAGTCTACCGATCGCGGCGCTGGAAGCTTGCGTGGCACCCGCCGATCCGGGGTTCCGAGGGGAGGGTCCCAGCGGCCGTGCGCGCTTGCGGAGTGGATGGGGGGGCTGCGCGCACTCCACTACGCTCGCTCCGGCAGGTCCTCGGTTGATGTAGGGGCGCCGGGCGTCGCTCGCTTCGAGTCCGCTGGGGCCCTCCCCTCGGAACCCCGGACCGGCTGGAGGGCGTCGAGGCTGCGCGCTAGCTAGTCGGCGGCTCCGAACCGGTCGCGGAACGCCCGGCTGGGGAGTTCTTCCAGCGTGTCGTCGCGATAGACGAGGAACAGGGCCGCGATGCCTTTGTCGTCGGCCCACTGCAGACCGTCGTCGGGGCCGAGCGCCATCAGGGCGGTGGCGTAGGCGTCGGCGACGGCGCAGCTCGTGTGGAAGACGCTGGCCGAGGCGAGGGCGTGTTCAACCGGCCGGCCGGTGCGGGGGTCGATCGTGTGGGAGTAGCGCACGCCGTCGCGTTCCCAGTAGTTCCGGTAGTCGCCGGACGTCGCCAGTGATCCGTCGGTGAAGGGGAGGACCCTCTGCAGGTTGGGCTGGGCAGCCTCCTCCGTTGCGGGTCCTTGTCCGGAATCACTCACTCGAGCAGGCGGTCGTTCGATCGCGATACGCCACGGGTCGCCGGCTGGACTGTGACCGGCGGTGCGCACCTCACCTCCGACTTCGACGAGGTGATTGGTGTAACCGGCTTTGAGCAGAGCCTCAGAAACGCTATCGACTGACCAGCCCTTGGCGATGGCGGATAAGTCGAGAGCTGCTCCGTCTTCGAGCTTGAGAACTCGCCGGTCCTCAGAGTCCAGCTTGATCGCGCCGATCGCCCGACGCAGCTCTGCCAGCTGGTCATCGAGAGGAGGCGTCGGTTCCGCACTGCGTCCGGGCGCACCGAAGCCCCAGGCGTCGACCAGTGGCCCCACGGTTGGATCGAAGGCCCCACGACTCTCCTCGCGCACCTGCCAGGCAAGCCCCAGGACGGCCCAGGTTTCCTCCGAGAAGACTTGAGATTCGCCAACCGCAAGCCGGTTGAAGCGCGAGATCTCCGAGTCCTCTCGGTAGGTCGACATCGCGCGGTCAACCGCATCGAGTCGATGCTCGATGAGAGCCCGGATCGCTTCGCGCTCACCAGAGTCCGCGATCGCGCGCACTCGATAGTAGGTGCCCATCGTCGGCCCCTGCAGCACCACCTCTTCGGGTGCCTGCCCACAGCCAATCGTGAGACCGGCAACCACTGCCAACACCGGCCAGCTTCGTTGCCATCCCGGTTTCACTTGAGACCATTCTCGAGGAGGCGGAGCGACTGGGAAACGAGATGTCCTCCAGCCTGGTGCGGGTCCGGAGGGAGGGGTCCCAGGTGGCTCGCAGCGAGCGACGGCCGGCGTCCCTTCGTCCAGCGACACCCAACCGGAGCGAGCGGAGTGCAGCGAGCGCTCCCCCCTCCATTCTCCGACCAAGCGCTCGCGGCAGCTGGGACCCCTCCCTCCGGACCCGCGCCAGGCGGGTGCCACCGCCAACCTCAGCCCGGCCGTGCGCATCCGCGCATCGCCGGCCCTAGCCGAAGTCGTCGAAGGCGATGTTCTCGGGCTCGACGCCCAGGTCGTCGAGCATCTTCATGCAGGCCTGGAGCATCAGGGGAGGGCCGCAGAGGTAGTACTCGACGTCTTCCGGGGCGGGGTGGTCCTTCAGGTAGTTGTCGTACAGGACCTGGTGGATGAAGCCGGTGTAGCCGTCCCAGTTGTCTTCTTCGAGGGGGTCGGAGAGGGCCAGGTGCCAGGTGAAGTTCGGGTTCTCTTCGGCGATCTGGTCGAAGTGGTCGATGTAGAACGCTTCGCGGTAGGAGCGGGCGCCGTACCAGAAGGACACCTTGCGGTTCGTGTGAATGCGGCGGAACTGGTCGAAGATGTGGGAACGCATGGGCGCCATGCCGGCGCCGCCGCCGACGAACACCATCTCGGCGTCCGTGTCCTTGGCGAAGAACTCGCCGAAGGGGCCGGCGATCGTCACGTCGTCGCCGGGCTTCAGGTTGAAGATGTAGGACGACATCTGGCCTGGCGGCAGGTCCATCTCGCGCGGCGGCGGCGTCGCCACCCGGACGTTCAGCATGATGACGCCCTTCTCCTCCGGGTAGTTCGCCATCGAATAGGCGCGGACCACTTCCTCATCGACCTTGGACACGAGGTTCCAGAGCTTGAAGCGGTCCCAGTCGTCGTGGTACTCGTCCTCGACCGTGAAGTCGCTGTAGTTGACGACGTGCGGCGGGCACTCGATCTGGATGTAGCCGCCCGCGCGGAAGGGGACCTCCTCGCCCTCGGGCAGTTCCAGCACGAGTTCCTTGATGAAAGTGGCGACGTTCTCGTTCGAGCGGACCTTGCACTGCCACTTCTTGACCCCGAAGACCTCGGCCGGGATGCCGATCTTCATGTCCTCCTTGATCTTCACCTGGCAGCTCAGGCGGCAGCCCTCGCGCGCCTCGCGGCGGCTGATGTGGGTCTTCTCGGTCGGCAGCATGGCGCCGCCGCCCTCGAACACGTCGACGGTGCAGACGCCGCAGGTGCCCTGGCCGCCGCAGGCGGAGGGAATGAAGATCTGGTGCTCGGCCAGGGTGCCGAGCAGGGTGCCGCCGGTGGCGGCGGCCAGCGTCTTCTCGTCGTTGATCAGGATCGACACCTCGCCGCCGGCGACGAGCCGGGCCTTGGCCTGCATCAGGACCGTGACCAGGGCGAGGATGACGACGGTGAACATCGTCACCCCGAGGACGACGGTGATCACAGTTGGATGCCCCCGAAGGCCATGAAGCCGAACGCCATCAGCCCGGTGATGACGAACGTCATGCCCAGGCCGCGCAGACCGTGGGGCACGTTGCTGTAGCGCAGGCGCTCACGGATGGACGCCAGGGCGACGACGGCGAGGAACCAGCCGATGCCGCTGCCCAGGCCGAAGACGACGCTCTCCCCGAAGTCGTAGTCCCGCTCGACCATGAACAGGGAACCGCCCAGGATCGCGCAGTTCACCGCGATCAGGGGCAGGAAGATGCCCAGCGTGGCGTGAAGCGCGGGGAAGAAGCGGTCGGTCGTCATCTCCACGAGCTGGACCATCGCGGCGATCGTGCCGATGAAGCAGAGCAGGTTCAGGAAGGTCAGATCGACGCCGGCGAACTCAGGGCTGATCCAGGCGAGGGCGCCTTCGTTCAGAAGGTGGGTCTGGATCAGGTTGTTCGCTGGCACGGTGACGGTGAGCACGAAGATGACCGCCAGGCCGAGGCCGACCGCGGTCTCCACCTTCTTCGACACCGCCAGGAAGGAGCACATGCCCAGGAAGAAGGTCAGGGCCATGTTCTCGATGAAGATGGCCTTCACGGCCAGGTTCAGGTATTCCTCGAACATCGTCGTGGCTCCTTAGCCGTCCATCTCGACCTGGGCGGGCTTGTAGACCCGCAACGCCCAGATCAGTCCGCCGATGATGAAGAAGGCGGCGGGAGACAGCAGCATCAGGCCGTTCGGCAGGTACCAGCCGCCTTCCGAGACCGTGGGCAGGACGCTGTAGCCGTAGAGCTTTCCGGAACCGAACAGCTCGCGCAGGAACGCGGTGATCAGCAGGATCGCGCTGTAGCCGATGCCGTTGCCGATGCCATCGAGGATGGCCAGGGAGGGCGGATTCTGCATCGCGAAGGCTTCGGCCCGCCCCATGATGATGCAGTTCGTGATGATCAGCCCGACGAACACCGAGAGCTGCTTGCTGATCTCGAACACGTAGGCCTTGAGAATCTGGTCGGTGACGATGACCAGGGACGCGATGACGGTCAACTGGACGATGATCCGGATGCTGTTCGGGATCTGGTGCCGGAGCAGGCTGATCGTCAGATTGGACAGGGTGAGCACGCCGATGACGGCCGCGCACATGACGACCGAGGTTTCCATCTTCGTCGTCACCGCCAGCGCCGAGCAGATGCCGAGCACCTGGAGCGCGATCGGATTGTTGTTGAAGAGGGGATCGAGCGCCGCTTCGCTCTTCTTGACAGCCATCAGTTGGCCTCCGCGCGGATCCGGTTGAGGTAGGGCTCGAAGCCGTTCTTGCCGAGCCAGAACTCGAGCATGTTCGTCACCCCGTTGCTGGTGATCGTCGCGCCGGCGAGACCGTCGACGCGGTGAGGGTCGTCCTCGGGGCTGTTGGCAAAGCCCTTGATCACCGCCAGGCGAACGTCGCCTTCGTCGTCGAAGGCCCTGCGTCCGGGCCAGCGGTCCTTCCAGCGCGGGTTGTCCACCTCGCCGCCCAGGCCGGGCGTCTCCTTGTGCTGGTAGTAGGTGATGCCGCGCACGGTCGTGGTGTCCGCGTCGAGTGCAAGAAATCCGTACAGGGTTCCCCAGAGTCCCAGGCCCTCGATCGGCAGCACGACCATCTCGAGTTCGCCGCCGTCGCCGCGCATCTCGTACAGCAGAGCCCGGTCCGGAATGCGCTTGACCCTGGCCAGGTTGTCGGGGGCTTCGGCGCTGGTGGCCGGGTCCCGGGCCCGCCGCTGCTGGTCGAAGGTCGCCGTGTCGCCGTCCACCGGCTCGCCCGAACTGAGCTCGACGAGCACTGGTTCGATCGGCTCGAAGCGCTCGGCGACCTCCGCCTCGTCGATCGGCTCGCCGGGCTGGAGCAGGCCCACGGCCTCCAGCACCCGCTTCTGCTTGTCCAGGGCGATGTTCTCGTCCTGGAGCTCCTCCAGGCTCACCGCGAAGGAGGACACGAGGATCCCGCACACGACGCAGATCGCGGTAGCGAACAGGAGGGTGTAGCCGGTGGCCTGTCGGTTTGCCATGGAGAACTCCGCCGGGCGGGTGGATTCTACTGGGCGTAACGCGCCTGGCGGCGCTTGATGTTCGCCTTCAGGACGTAGTGGTCGATCAGGGGCGCGAACAGGTTCATGAACAGGATGCCGAGCATCACGCCTTCCGGGAAGGCGGGGTTGATCGTGCGGATCAGGATGGCCAGCACGCCGACCAGGAAGCCGTAGATGTAGCGTCCCCGGTTCGTCTGCGCGGCGCTCACCGGATCCGTGGCCATGAAGACGATGCCGAAGGCCCAGCCGCCGAGCACGAGGTGCCAGTGGAAAGGGACCGAGAGCATCGCGTTGGTCGGCGACGCGACGAGGTTGAGCAGCAGGGAGATCGCCGCCGTGCCGGCCGTCGCCGCGACCATGATCCGCCAGGAGCCGATGCCGGTCGCGATCAGGATGACGGCGCCGATCAGGCAGGCCAGGGCGGACGTCTCGCCCATCGACCCCGGGATGTCGCCGAGGAAGGCCTGCATCCAGGAGACCTTGCCCTCGATGGCGCTCAGTCCGTCCAGCGGGGCGTCCGAGCCCTCGACGGCCTCGAGCACCGCGATCTCGCCGAGCGCGGTGGCGCCGCTGTAGCCGTCGGCCGAGGTACCGGCCGCGATCCACACGGCGTCTCCGGAGATCTGCGCCGGATAGGCGAAGAACAGGAAGACCCGCGCCGTGAGCGCGGGGTTCAGGACGTTGTAGCCGGTGCCGCCGAAGATCTCCTTGCCGACGACGACGCCGAAGCTGATGCCGACCGCGACCTGCCACAGCGGGATCGTCGGCGGCAGCACCAGAGGAAAGAGCATGCCGGTGACCAGGAAGCCCTCGTTCACGTCGTGCCGCCGAACGACGGCGAACAGGCCCTCCCAGGCGCCGCCGACGGCGAAGGTCACGACCAGGACCGGCACGTAGTACAGCGCGCCGTGGACCGTGTTGGCGAGCAGGCTGGATGCGTCGAACGACAGCCCGAGCATCTCCATCGCGTCGGTGCGCCAGTTCGAGAGAGGCGCCGCGCCCCCGGCGACCGCGAGGTGGATCTGGCGGCCGGTGTTCCACATCGCCATTAGCACGCAAGGCACCAACGCCACGACGACGGTCATCATCAGGCGCTTCAGGTCCAGCGCGTCGCGAACGTGCGCGGCGCCGGCGGTCGTCTTGCCCGGCGTGTACAGGAACGTGTCGGGCGCTTCGTACAGGGGGTAGAAGCGCTCGAACCGGCCCCCCGGCTCGAAGTGGCGGGCCTGCTTGTCGAGAATCCGGCGCAGGAACTTCATGCGTGCCTAGCCTTCCTTCTCGATCAGTTCGAGGGCGTCGCGGAGGTACGGCCCGTACTCCGTCTTGCCCGGGCAGACGAAGGTGCAGAGGGCCAGGTCTTCCTCCAGCAGCTCCAGGCAGCCGAGTTCCTCGGCCCGCTCGATGTCGCCGGCCACCAGGGACTTGAGCAGGAAGGTCGGCTGCAGGTCCCAGGGAAAGATGCTCTCGTAGAGGCCGATGGGCACGATCGCGCGCGGTGAGCCGTGCGTGGTCGTCGTCATCCCGAAGGACCGGCGCGGCAGCAGCGAGGAAGCGAAGGCGCGGGCGCGGGAGAAGGCGCCGAAACCGGGCTTGAGCCAGCCCAGGAAGTGGCGGCCGTGGTCGTCCTCGAGCACTGAAACCGTGTCGTGAAAGCGTCCCAGGTAGCCGTGAAGATCCGCTGGCGCGTTCTCGCCGACCGCCGTGCGCCCGCTGAGCGGCGAACCGCTGATGACGCGCACCGCGCCGGCCGGGACCGCTTCCGCGCCCCTTCTGTCGGCGTCTTCGGCGCCCTCGAACAACACGGCGATCTCGCCGCGCGTCAGATCGGCGAGCGAGGCGCCCAGCCGCGTGCGCAGGAGCCTGGGTCTTCCGACCGGGGGCCCCGCCAGCGCCACGACGCGCTGGACGTCGGCTTCGCCGGTCGCGAACAGCCGGCCGATGGCGAGGGTGTCCTGGAGTCCGATCTGCCAGACCAGCTTGTTGCGGTCTACCGGGTCGAGAGTGTGGATGTGCAGCCCCGCGGCGCCGGCTGGATGCGGGCCGGCAAACTCTTCGACCCGCAGCGGTTCGTTCGTCTCGACGCCCGCGAGGGTGCCGGGCGCGCGGCAGAGATACACCGGTCCGTTTGTCAGCCGCGCCAGTGCGGCGAGCCCCCGCTGGAGATCGCCCGCGCGCCCTGCGACGATCCGATCGGCGGCAGGCGCGAACGGTTCCGTGTTCATCGCGTTGACGAAGATCGACTTCGGTGCCGAGTCGACCGCCGCGGTTCGTCCGAAGGGGCGCGCGCGCAGGGCGACCCAGTCGCCGGACTCCACCAGCAACGCCTGCACTTCCTCGCGGGAGAGAGCGCTCGGGTGTCTTCCGGTATAGCTGGCGAAGCCGACTCCGGCCCCGCTGGAGCCCGCCTGGTCGGACGGATCCACCCTCACCACGACCGAGATCAGCGCTCGCTTGGCGCCGCGGTTCACGGCGGTTACCGTGCCGGCCGCGGGGGAGGTGAAACGAACGCCGGGCTGCTTGCGGTCCTCGAAGAGGAGCTGGCCACGCCGCACCGCATCTCCCGGCCCGACGTGCATCGCCGGCTTCATGCCCGGGTAGTCGGCGGCGCTGACTGCCACGGTACCGGGCGCCGCGGCGTCGTCAAGCACCTGTTCCGGAGGGCCGGCGATGGGCAGGCTCAATCCCCGCCTGAAACGGTACGTGCCCATCGATCGTGACGTGCTCTATTCCGGCGATCGAGCTCTAGTCCGGCGAGCGAAGGCGAATCGGAACGCGTCGCTCGACCAGTGAGGGACTATTCCACAACGGTGGGGGATGGGCAATACGGGACGCCGGCGCCTGGCTCCCGCGCTCCTCCGCTAAGACGCGTAGTAGGGGTTCGTGCCCGCGGCGTGGTCCGTCGTGTCGAGGACGCGCTGCACGGCCGGCACGGCTTCCACGATGGCCTGCTCGACGCCCTGCTTGAGCGTGTAGTCGGCCATGCCGCAGCCCTGACAGCCGCCGCCCATCGTGATGTAGGCGGTCTCGTCCTTGACCTCGAGCAAGGTGACGAAGCCGCCGTGCGCGGCGATCTGGGGGTTGATCTGTTCATCGAGGACGCGCTGGACATCGGCGGCGACTCCATCGCCCCAGACCGAGTTGGGGTTGTCGAACTTGAAGCCGCTCTCGGAGAGCCGGGTCACGAAGTCGACGGTGGCGCCGCTGAGGTCCGGCGCGCTCTCGGAGTCCACGAGTACCTTGAAGGCGTCGAGTTCGACGACCTCGTCGTCCGGCCTGGACTCGTCGAGGCCGACCAGGTCCATCTGGTAGCGGAAGCCGCCGCCGCTGCGGCCGGTAATCGCGATGCGGAGGGCGAGGTCGTCGCGCTCCTCGTCCTTCATCGCCTCGGCGATCCTCTCCTGCGCCAGCTCGGTGATCGTTAGCATGCGCCGCATCTTACCGAAGGAGCACTCGCGCCATGAGTTACGAGCACATCCTGCTGTCCCACGACGGACCCGTCACGCGGTTGACCCTGAGCGATCCGACGCGGCTCAACGCGATGACGCCGGCCATGGGCGCGGAGATCCGTGATGCCGTGCCGCTGATCAACGCAAGGGACGAGACGCGGGTGGTCATCGTTCGCGGCGCCGGCCGCGCCTTCAGCGCCGGCGGCAGTCTCAAGAGCATCCAGGAGGAGGTCAGCGAGGATCGCGACGCGGGCCCGGGGCTTGGAGGCGGAGCGAACTTCTACCGTCTCTACCTGTCGATCCGTGATCTGGAGGCCCCTTCGATCGCCGCGATCAACGGCCACGCGATCGGCGCCGGGCTCTGCTTTGCCCTCGGCTGCGACATGCGGGTGATCAGGACCGGCGCCCAGGTCGGCATGACCTTCGTGAAGCTCGGGATTCACCCGGGGATGGCCGCGACCTGGACCCTGCCTCGCCTGATCGGCCCCGCCCGCGCCGCCGAACTCCTCTATAGCGGCCGCCTGATCGACGCGGCGACCGCGGTCGAGTGGGGGATCGCCAGCCGCGAAGCCGGTGAGGACTTCGACCAGGTGGTGGAGGATCTGGCGCTCGAGATCGCCGCCGCGGGTCCGATCGCCGTCAAGGCAACCAAGCGCACGGTACGCGGGACCTTCGAGCGCACTCTTGGCGAGGCGCTCGATCTGGAGAGCGCGGAGCAGGAGGTCACCTTCCGCACCGCCGACGCGCGCGAGGGCGTGCAGGCCCTGACGGAGCGCCGGTCGCCGCGATTCGAGGGCCGGTAAGCTACGCCGATGCCGACGGCAGCGGCGCTGATCATCGGGAACGAGATCCTCACCGGCAAGGTGGAGGAGGCGAATCTGACCCTGCTGGCGCGGGAGCTGTTCGATCTGGGAATCGAGCTCGAACGGGTCGTCATCTGCCCGGACGACGCGGCCGGCATCGCGGCCGACATCCGTCGTCTGCGCGACCGCTTCGACTACGTGATCACGAGCGGCGGCGTGGGACCGACCCACGACGACGTCACTCTCAAGGCGGTGGCTCACGCCTTCGAGCGGCCTCTGGTGCGTTCGCAGGAACTGGTGGCGAAGATCCGCCAGATGGTGGGGGAGCGCTGCACGGAGGGTCACCTGCGAATGGCGGACGTGCCGGAAGGCGCCGACCTGGTCAGTACGCCCGAGGTGCCCTGGCCCTCCGTTGTGATGGACAACGTCTACGTGTTGCCGGGGATACCCCGGATCTTCCGCATGAAGCTGCCTCTGCTGCGCGACCGGTTGGCTGCCGGCCGGCGGTTCTACAGCCGCGCCGTCTACACGATGTGCCGCGAGACCGACATCGCCGAAATGCTCGACCTGGTCGTTGCCGCTCATGCGGAGGTCGAGATCGGCAGCTACCCGGTGATGGACGGGGACTACCGGGTCAAGCTGACGGTGGACAGCCGCAGTCGCACCGCCGCGGACCTCGCGGTGGAGGCGCTGGTCGCGGCCCTGCCGACCGACGCCGTGGTGCGGGTGGAGGGCGGCCGCTCTTCTTCGGGAGCGGCCGCGGCTGCCGGCAGTCACTGACTTCCGCGAAGGGAGATGCGATGATCGAACGAAGACTCCTTCCCGTGTCCTGCGGACCGTGCTCGCGCTGGCTGGCGGCGGGTGCGGTCCTGCTGGCCGCCTGGGCGTGGTCGGTCGGGCCTGCCGCGGCCGTAGCGCAGGAGGCCGACGGCGATTCCGGCTGGACCTGGGAACTGACCGAGGTCCTGCCCGAGGATCCCGCGGTGCTCACCGGCCAGCTCGAGAACGGGCTCCGGTACTACGTACGGCAGAACGGCCGGCCCGAGAACCGGGCCTTCCTGCGGCTTATCGTCCGTGCCGGCTCCGTCCTGGAGGACGACGACCAGCGCGGGCTGGCTCACTTCGTCGAGCACATGGCCTTCAACGGCACGGAGCACTTCGAGAAGACGGAGCTGCTCGACTACCTGCAGGGCATCGGCATGCGCTTCGGCCCCGACGTCAACGCGTACACCAGCTTCGACGAAACGGTCTACATGCTGGAAGTGCCGACGGACGATGCTGAAACCCTGGACAGGGCGCTCCTGGTGCTGGAGGACTGGGCGTCAGCAGTCACCCTCGAGGACGAGGAGATCGAACGCGAGCGCGGCGTCGTGATCGAGGAGTGGCGGGGCGGCCGGGGCGCGGGCGCGCGGCTCCGCGATGCCGAGATCCCGTACCGGTTCCACGGCTCCCGGTACGCAGAAAGGTTGCCGATCGGCGACCCGGAGATGCTGCGCGAGGCTCCGCCGCAGCGGTTGCGGGACTTCTACCGGGACTGGTACCGGCCGGACCTGATGGCCATCGTCGCGGTCGGCGATTTCGATCCGGAAGCGATGGCGGCGGACATCAGGCGGCGCTTTGCCGGACTTGAGGGGCCGGAAGAGCCGCGCGAACGCTTCGAGGCGGAGATTCCGCCCCACGAGGAGACTCTGGTTTCCATCTTTGCCGATCCCGAGTTGACGCGTTCGTCGGTTTCGGTCGCGTTCAAGGGCGAAGCAGACGACTTCGTCACTGTCGGGGATTATCGGGCGCGGCTGGTCCGCGGCCTCTACAACGGCATGCTGAACAACCGGCTGGCCGAGCGTGCCGAAGAGGCCGATCCGCCCTTCATCGGTGCCACCAGCACCCGCGGGACGCTGGCCCGGACCCGCAGCCTCTACCTGCTCCGGGCCGGGGCCCGGGAGGGCGCCGAAGTCCGGGCCCTGGACGCTCTGCTGACCGAGTCCGAGCGCGCCCGTCGCCACGGCTTCGAGGAGAGCGAACTGGAACGAGCCAGGGTGAACACGCTGCGCTCGATGGACCGCGCCTGGGACGAACGGGACAAGACCCATTCCGCAGCCTACGCCGGCGAGTACCAGCGGAACTTCCTGACGGATGAACCGTTCCCCGGAATCGCCTACGAGCGCGAACTGGCTCGCCTGTACGTCCCCGGGATCACACTCGCCGAAGTGAACAGGGTCGCGGACGAGTGGATCCACGACGAGGATCGCGTCATCCTCGCCAGCGGTCCTCAGAAGGAGGGTCTGGAGCCGCCGGTCGAGGAGGAACTGCTGGCCGTGTTCGACCGGATAGGCCAGGCGGAGGTCGCGGCCTATGAGGACGATGTCGGCGAGGGCGCCCTGGTGCCTGTTCCGCCGACCCCGGGCCGGATCGTCGAACGATCGGCGATTCCGGAACTCGGCGTCACCGAGTGGCGGCTGTCGAACGGCGTCCGGGTGGTCCTGCGGCCGAGCGACTTCAAGAACGACGAAGTCCTGGTCGGGGCCTTCAGCCCCGGGGGCGCCTCACTGGTTTCGGATGAAGACTGGCTGGAGGCGAACCTGGCGACCTCGGTGGTTCAGCTCTCAGGGTTGGGGAACTTCAGCCTCACCCAATTGAACAAGGCGCTGACCGGCAAGGTCGCGCGGGTCGGTCCGGTCATCGGGCCCCTGTTCGAGGGATTCAGCGGCCGGGGCTCGCCCAAGGACCTGGAAACGCTGTTCGAGTTGATCTACCTGAGCGGGACGTCACCGCGCCGCGATGCCGAGGCGTACGACTCCTTTCTGACCCGTCAGGGCGCGTTGCTGCGCAACCAGAGCGCGATGCCGAGATACACCTTTCTCAAGACGTTCGTGGAGATCCTGAGTCAGAACCACCCGCGGCGCCGCATGATCACCGAGGAGATGCTGGGAGACCTGGACCGGGACCGGATCTTCGCCGTCTACGAGGACCGGTTCCGGGACTTCTCCGACTTCACCTTCTTCTTCGCCGGCAGCTTCGAGCTTGAGGCGATCGAACCTCTCGTCGAGACCTGGCTGGGCGGTCTGCCGTCGACCGGTCGCGAGGAAGTCTGGAGAGACGTCGGAGTACGGACCCCCAGGGGTCGGATCGAACAGACGGTGTACAAGGGACTGGAGGAGCAGAGCCAGGTAGCCCTCGTGTTCAACGGACCCTTCGAGCAGAGTCAGTTGAACCGTTACCGGCTGAATTCGATGGCCTCGTTGCTCCGGGACCGTCTGCGAGAGCGCCTGCGGGAGGAACTTGGCGGTACCTACGGCGCGAACGTGTCCGGAGGCGCCGACAGGATCCCGGTTCCGGAGTTCTCCGTGCAGATCGTCTTCGGCTGCGACCCGGCCCGTGTCGAGGAGATGCTCCAGGCGGTCCAGGAGGAGATCGAGCGTGTCCGGACCGAACTGGCCACGGCCGAGGAAGTCGCCCAGATCCGGGAACAGCAGCGGCGGGGCCGTGAGACGGCGAAGGAGACGAACGGGTTCTGGCTGGGGGTGCTGCAGACCGTCTACCAGTTCGACGAGGATCCGCTCAGCATCCTGGCGTACGAGGAACTGTTCGAAGAACTCGACGCGGAGATGATCCGCGGCGCCGCCGTGGACTTCCTCGACGGCGACAATCGGGTCCAGGTGCTGCTGATGCCGGAGTCGGCCGAACCCCAGGACGACAGCGACGGTGGGGAAGTGGCCGAGCTGGCCGCGGAAAGGGAGGCAGCATGAAGCGGACGAAAGCAGAACCGCGACGACTCCGGGGACGGCGCGGCGCAAGCCGGTCGGCCGTCTGGTGCGTCCTGCCGGCGCTCTTCGCGGCACAGGCAGCGAGCGGAGCGGACTGGCCGAACTGGCGCGGTCCCGCGCGAAACGGCTACAGCGAGCACACCGGCCTGCCGCTCGAGTGGTCGCATGACGGCGACACGGAGCGGAACGTCCTCTGGAAGCTGGCGTTGCCGGACCGTTCCGGATCAACCCCGATCGTGGTCGGCGACATCGTGTTCCTGAACGTCGCCGAGGGTGACGATCTGT
The DNA here is from genome assembly GCA_011525365.1 of Acidobacteriota bacterium. GTDB lineage: Bacteria > Acidobacteriota > Thermoanaerobaculia > Multivoradales > Multivoraceae > Multivorans. Next base: position 2,028,565 of record WTGQ01000002.1, on the reverse strand, counting down.
CGCTGTGGCGTGTCGACGCCGGTTCGGGGGACGTCACATGGCAACGAACGATCGGAGACGGCAACCGATTCCAGCGCAAGCACAACATGTCGTCGCCGTCCCCGATCACCGACGGTGAGCGGGTCTGGGTGCTGACGGGAACCGGCGCCCTGCAGGCCTGGGATTTCGACGGCAACCAGCTCTGGGCGCGGGAACTCGAACAGGACTACGGCGCCTTCGGCCTGAACCACGGCTATGGCTCATCCGCTCTGCTCTGGCGGGAGGTGCTGTACGTGCCGGTCCTGCACGGCATGAAGACGGACGATCCGTCCTATCTCCTGGCGATCGACTCCTCTTCCGGGGAGACGATCTGGAGACAGGAGCGGCCGACGGAGGCCCGCATGGAGTCGCCCGACGCCTACATCACGCCGGCTCTCGTAGAGGCCGGCGACGGGCATGTCCTGGTGTTGAACGGCGGCGACGTGGCCACCGGGCACGACCCGGAGAGCGGCCGCGAGCTCTGGCGTGTGGAAGGCTTCAACCCGAGGGACAGCCCGATGTACCGGGTCGTGGCGTCGCCGGTTTCGGCGGGGGACCTGGTCTTCGTCCCCACCCGCGTCAATCCGATGAAGGCGTTGCGGCTCCGGGCCGGCAGCGAGCCCGAACTCCTCTGGGAGACCGATCGCGGTCCCGACGTGCCGACCCCCGCGACGGACGGCAAGACGCTCTACCTGCTCCGTGACAACGGCCTCCTTTCACGGCTCGACGCCAGAACCGGCGCCCCGGACTGGGAGAACCAGCGACTCGAGCCGGGCACCTACAGCGCCTCGCTGCTGGTCGCGGACGGCAAGGTGTACGCGACCAGCGAGGACGGAGTAACGACGGTGGTCCGGGACGGCCCCGAGTTCGAGATCCTGGCGAAGAACCAGGTCCAGGGCTTCACGCTGTCATCGCTTGGCGTGGCCGAGGGTCGCCTCTACCTGCGGACCGACAGCTTCCTCTACTGCATCGTCGAACCGTAGAGCCGTGGCCCGCGGCCGGCGAGTTATGATCGCCTGCCGCGCCCCCCCTGGTGCGTCAGCTTTCCGTCACCGAGGTCCGCGCCGATGAAGAACCGCCTGCTCATTCTCCTGCCCGCACTCGTCCTGCCGCTTGCCTGCGGAGGCGGGGAAGGAGCGGCCGGCGACTCCGCCAACCCGCGGTTCCTGAGCATGGGCACGGCGCCGGTCGGCGGCGCCTTTCCGGTCGTCGGCGGCGCGATCGCGGAAGTGCTGAACGACAACCGCGGTGAGAACAACTGGCGGGTCCAGCCGCGCGGGACGAAGGGGTCGCAGGAGAACATCCGCCGGCTCGCGCGCGGCGAGTTGCAACTCGCCATGTCGAACTCGGCGATCAGCTACTTCGCGGTGCTCGGTGAGTCGGGCTGGGAGCAGAGCTACGAGATCCGCGCGGTCGCCACGCTGGCGCCCAACATCGCGACCTTCATCGCCAAGGCCGACTCCGGGCTGACCTCCCTGGGCGACCTCGCCGGGAAGCGGGCGATGGTCGGCGTGGCCGGCGCGGGCTTCGAGATGTTCGTGGAACCGCTCCTCGCGGCCCACGGGGTGACGTATGACGACTTCACGCAGGTCTACGGCACCCAGAGCGGGGCAGTCGACATGCTGGGCGACGGCTCCATCGACGCCGCCTTCCTCGGCGGCGCGGTGCCGACCGGCTCGGTGACCCAGGCCAGCAGCACCCACGACATCGTCTTTCTGCCGTTCGACGAGCAAAAGCGGCAGCAACTCGCGCGCGACTATCCCTTCTTCCAGCTCGCCACGATTCCGGCCGACGCCTACTCCGACCTCACCGAGGACTACCCCGGCCTCAACGTCGGCTCGATGCACCTGATCACTTACGCCGACGCGGGCGAGGAACTCGTCTACCAGATCACGAAGACGATCTGGGAGAACCGCCAGGCGATCGCCGCGAAGCACCCCGCCGGCCGCGCGATCAACGAGGCGAACGCCGCTCGCAGTACCGGGACGCCGTTCCACCCGGGGGCGGAGCGCTTCTACCGCGAGATCGGCATCTGGCCCGAAGCGGGCGGTTGAACGAGGCCGCCGAGCGGGCGCGCCGGGGCCTGATCGCGGGACTCGGCGCCGCCCTCTGTTTCTTCGTTCTCTTCGAGGTCAACTTCGGGCTGCTGCTGCCGCAGTCGTCCCTTGCGGTGTTCGTCGGCCTCGGGCTGCTGCTCTGCTTTCTCGCGTTTCCGGTCCATCCGAAGCTCGGGTCGCAGCAGTGGCTGCGCGGCCTGGATCTCCTCTTCGGTCTTCTGGCGGTGGCCGTTTGCGCCTACGTGGTCGTGCAGACGGAGCCGGCATTCGAGCACCTGTGGTCGGGCGGGAGGTCGCTGGGGAACCGGGCCGGGATCGAGACGGGGGCGGACATCGGCCTCGGTCTGATCGGCCTTCTGCTGGTGCTGGAGGCCGCCCGCCGGAGCATCGGCTGGATCGTCCCGGCCCTTGCGATGGCCTTTGTCGCCCACACGCTCTACTGCTACTTCAGCCTCCGCAACGGCTGGGCTCTCCTGCCGGACTGGCTGTTCCCGCACGCCGGCCAGAACCCCCGCGACGTGGTCGGCACCACCTTCCTGCAGAGTCTGGGGGTCTTCGGACCGGCGGCGTCGGTGATGTTCCGCTACGTCTTCCTGTTCGTCGTCTTCGGATCGTTCCTGGAGATGTCCGGGGCGACCCAGTTCATCATGCGCTTCGCCGAGCGGGTGTTCGGGACCAGACCGGGCGGTCCGGCGAAAGTGGCGGTGTTGAGCAGCGGGCTGCTGGGATCACTATCCGGCAGCGCGGTGGCGAACGCCGTGACGACGGGCGCCTTCACCATCCCGATGATGAGGAGCAACGGCTTCAGGCGCCACGTTGCGGCCGCGGTGGAGGCGGCGGCGGCCTCCGGGGGCGCCCTCGTGCCGCCGGTCATGGGCGCCGGCGCTTACATGATGCTCGAGATCGTCGAGCCCCAGGTCACCTTCCTGCAGATCGTGCAGGCGGCGCTGCTGCCCGCGATCCTGTTCTACCTCTCGATCTTCCTCATCGTGCACTTCTACTCGCGGCGGATCGGGACCCCGGAACGCCACGGCGAGCCGCCTCCGGTGCGGCGTTTCGACGCCCTTGTCTTTGTCGCCGGCCTGTCCACCCTCGTTCTGCTCCTGCTGCTCCGGTTCTCGCCGTTCCGGGCGGTAACGGGCGCTTTGATCGTGATCCTCGTGCTGGCCGTGCTGCGACCCGAGATCGACCTGCCCCGGAGGCTGCGCCACCTGGCCCTCGGCTGCTTCGGGCTGGTGGCCGTGCTGCACCAGGTGGTCTGGGCGGACCTCCCCGCCGATCCGTCGTTCCGGCAGTTCTTCGAGTCCTGGCTCTCGTCCGGGATCGTGGCGATGTTCGGCTTGATGGCGTTCGGGCTCGTTCACCCGGTCTTCCGGCCGCACATCCTCGGCGCCCTGACCCGGGCCGCCCGCAACGGGATTCCCCTGGTCGCCGCCAGCGCCTGCGTCGGCGTCGTCATCGGCATCGTCCAGCAGACCGGCATCGCGGCGGACTTCTCGGCCGCGATCAAGGGGGTCGTCGCGACGAACCTGTTCCTGGCCCTGCTCGGCATCATGGTCACGTCGCTCGTGCTGGGGATGGGAGTGCCCTCGGTCGTCTGCTACCTGTTGATGGCGACCCTGATGGGCTCGCTGCTCTCGGAACTCGGCGTGATTCCGCTGGCGGCTCACCTGTTCATCTTCTACTTCGGGATGATGTCCATGGTGACGCCACCGGTCGCGCTCGCGGCCTACGCTGCCTCCAGTCTCGCCCAGGCGCCGGTCATGCCGACCGCGCTGGCGGCGTTTCGCTTCGCCCTGGTCGGGTTTACCCTGCCCTTCATGTTCGTCTACCGGCCCGCGCTGCTGATGATGGACGAGGACGGGGCGAGTCTCTTCGCGTCCGGAGCAGCGGGACTGCCACCTCTGGTGCTGGCGCTCGGAGCGGCCGTCGTCGGCATCGTGGCCCTGGCCTCCGGGATCGGCGGCTACCTGCGATCCGAACTCACGCTGCCGCTGCGGGTCCTCATGCTGGTCGCGGCGGCCCTGCTCCTGGTTCCCGATCTGGGCGGCCCCATGATGGGACTCGTCGTGAACGGCGTGGGCGCGATCCTGTTCGCGGTGCTCCTGGTGCTGAACCGGCCCGAGCGTGGCGCTAGTCCAGGAACGTGAAGCGGTTCGCCTTCAGTTCGTAGCGGGGGAGCGAGCCGGCGTCGGCGATCCGGACGGGGACCCGGAGGCTGAGCCGCTCCTCGAACAGGTCCTGGAGCCGGGACCTGAGACTTCCGGAGTCCATACCCGCCTCGGGTTCGACCTCCAGTTCGACCTCGGCCATCTGGCGGCGTCGCCGCACGCTGGCCCTGTACTCGACGACTCCACCGGCCTCCCGAACCAGGGCGTCGACGGCGCTCGGGTAGACGTTGATGCCGCGGACGATGAACATGTCGTCTGCCCGCGCGAGCACGCCTCCGTCCAGGTACATCGTCGCCCGGCCGCACGAACAGCCGGCGGCGCAGAGGCGTCCGACGTCGCCGGTGCGGTAACGAACGACCGGACTGCCGATCCGTCCCAGGTTGGTCAGCACGAGCTCGCCGAGGACCGGTTGGGCGGCTTCGCTCGCCGTGGGATCGACCGGCTCGAGCGGCTCGCCGGTGGACCGATCGAACCACTCGACGACGAACTCCTCCTCGAAGACGTGCAGGCGTTCGCCGACGCCGCAGGGATGGCCCCAGGCGCCGACCTCGGTGGCGCCGGCGTGGTCGAACACCATCGCCCCGTAGCCCTCGGCGAGCTGGCGCTTGACCGCTGCCACGCCGGCGCCCGGTTCGCCGCCGTGGATCGTCCGCACGATGGAGCTGCCGGCCAGGTCGAGACCGCGCCCGTCCGCCGCCTCCAGCAGGCGCAGGCCATAGGTCGGAGTCGCCACGAGCGTCGTCGCGCCGTCGTCCAGCATCACGCGCAGACGCTGCTCCGTACTCAGGTGACCGGCGGGCATGGCCAGACACCCGAGTTGCTGGGCGGCCTCGAAGGCGGTCCAGAAGCCGACGAAGGGGCCGAAGCCGAAGGCCACGAACACCCGATCGGCCTCTTCGACACCGGCGCCCCGGTAGGTTTCAAGCCAGCAGTCGAGGAACCACTGCCAGCTCGCCGGCGTGTCGAGCCAGCGGAGCGGCTTGCCCGTCGTGCCGGAGGTGCGGTGGACGCGGACGTAGCGCTCGAAGGGGAAAGTGAGGTTCGTGCCCCAGGGTGCGTTCTCGTCCTGGTCCCGGGCGAGCTCCTCCTTCGTGGTGAAGGGCAGGTCGGCCAGGTCGTCGAGCGTGGGCGGGGACTCGAAGCCGGCCTCCCGCCACTTCGCCCGGTAGAAGGGGTTGTGGCGATGGACCTGTTCCGCCATGCGACCGAAGCGGTCGGCCTGTCGGGCCCTGAGGCGCTGGCGCTGGCGCGCCAGCCGGTCAGTCAATCGCCGGTTCCTCGGCCGGGCGGCTGAGTTCGACCGCCGGTTGCAGCGGCTCGCCGGAGTCGTCGAACTCGTCGCGGAAACGCACCTCGATCCGATAGCTCTCGGCGTCTTCCCCGAACTGCGAGAGCAGGAAGGTGCGCACGAAGTCCGCCGTCCGGCGCCGCCCGAGTTCCCGCACCAGAGCGATGTTCTCGCCGGCGCGGGAGGCCAGGCGGTCCATGAGCTGGAGCCGAAGCTGCTCCAGCACGGCGTCCTCGTCGCGCAGGACGGAGTCCGCCTGCACCCGGTACTCGATGGCCGATGCGTCGACCGCCGGCCGGTTCGCCCTGACGCCGGGCGCCAGCACGTGGACCGTCGTTCCCTCGAGCCTCAAGGACCACTCGTCCTCGAGATCGAGATAGTAGGTGTAGCGCACCGGAACGCGAGCCTCGACCATGACGTCCGGCAGCCTGAGCCGTCCCCAGAGCAGACTGGCCGAGTCCGTGCGCTGGATCAGCTCCGTCTGGTCGAGGGTGGCGAACTGGAGGAAGGCGTTGCCGGAGATCTCCGTGGCGTAGCTCAGGAACGAGGTCTGGACGGTGCCGGTGCTGAACGCCCGGGCGATCCTCTCGACGCCCTCGATCGCGTCCCGGGCGAGTTCGCGGCCTTCCGACGCGACTTCCCGCGGGAGCATCGTCAACCGGATGATGACGAAGCCGATCACGATCGCCAGGACCAGCCCCAGCATCAGCGTCACGAAGGCGAGCGGCCAGACGATCTGGCTGCGGGGTTTGCGCCCGGCGGTGCGGACACCTCGTGGCTTCTCAGGCGTCTCGGCCATCGGCGTGCAGTCTATGTCCGACCTGACACGTTCGACCTGCTAGCCTCGCGCCCGTTTTCGCCTGAGGCAACGGCAAGAGACCCGGAACGAGGAGAAACGGACCATGGAACTAGGACTGCTCGCCGGCGCGTTCGGCAGCCAGATCACCATCGACATCGATCGCATCCGGCAGGCGGAGAGCGCCGGCTTCACATCGGTCTGGACCGCGGAGGCCTATGGCTCGGACGCGGTCTCGACGGCGGCGTGGGTTCTCGCCCAGACGGAGAAGATCAAGGTCGGCACGGCGATCATGCAGATGCCGGCCCGGAGCCCGGCGATGACGGCGATGACCGCCATGACCCTGAACCAGCTCTCCGGCGGTCGCTTCCTGGTCGGCCTCGGTCCGTCAGGCCCGCAGGTCATCGAAGGCTGGCACGGCGTCGCCTACGGCCGGCCGCTGACGCGCACCAAGGAGTACATCCAGATCATGCGCAAGGTCTTCGCCCGTGAAGAGCCGGTCACGCATGAGGGCTACCACTACCAGTTGCCCTACGGCGGCGAGGACGGCACGGGGCTCGGCAAGCCGCTCAAGAGCATCCTGGCGGCGGACACGTCCATCCCGATCTACACCGCCTCCATCAGTCCGAACGGCCTGGAGTGCAGCGCCGAGGTCGCGGACGGCGTCTTCCCGATCTGGATGAACCCCGAACGCTACGACCTGCTCGAGGACTCGCTGGAGCGCGGCTTCGCCAGGGCGGGCAACGGCAAGAGCCTGGACGACTTCAAGGTGATGCCCTTCGTCACCGTCGTCATGGGCAACGACGTGGAACAGTGTCGCACGCCCGTCAAGCAGAGCATGGCCCTGTACATCGGCGGCATGGGGGCTCGGGACAAGAACTTCTACAACGACTACGCCACGCGTCTCGGCTATCCCGACGAGGCGAGGGCGATCCAGGACAACTTCCTCGGCGGCAAGAAGAGCGAGGCGGTCGGCGCCGTGCCGGACGCCCTGGTCGACGACGTCGCCCTGGTCGGGCCCAGGGAGCGGATCGTCGACCGGCTGGCGGCCTGGAGGGAGGCCGGGAACAACGGCCAGGTCGCGTCGCTGCTGCTCGGATGCCGGCAGCCGGAGGCCCTGGAGGCGATCGCGGAGGCGGTGCTGTAGGGAAGGTTAGGCGACGGACCGGACGAAGCTCGGATGTCTTCGTGCGGAGCCAAGCTCCTTGCTATGCGGACGGCTGCGGCTAAGCGGTGATAGCGAGGGGATGTTCGGCGAGTTGTCGGTCCGCCGTCAGGAGCATGAGTCCCTCTTCCTGGGCCTGAACGAGGAGCAGCTCGTCAAACGGATCCCGGGTCGGGATGGGCGTATCGAGTTCGCGGGCTGCGTGTCGCGGCTCAAGAGCCATGAACGTCACGTTCTGCTCCTGAAGGATCGCCAGGACCTCGGCCGGGTTGTGCGGGCTCTTTCTGTCGCCCGAACGGTGGAAGGCGCGGTACTTCAGGCTCATCTCCCAGAGGGAAACCGCGCTCACGTAGAGGGTCGCGTCCTGCTCGGCCAACAGACTGCGCACGGAATCCGGGAATTCCCCGAACGCCTCCATCAGGTCGTACAGGAACGACGTGTCAAGGAGGACACGCACCGCCGAGACCCCCCGTTTAGAACCTAGTCGTCCTCCAGGCCGAGGACACGGCGGCTCAGCGCCGGGTCGTGGAAGGCCTCGCGCATAGCCTTGGCCTCTTCAGGTGGCGCATCCTTGATTCCCAGCTGGCGCCGGGCGGCTTCCCACTTGTCGAAGTCGAAGCCGCCTTTGCGCTGCTGACAACGAACCAGCTCGACCGCGGGTTCACCGTTCTTCGTAATGACGACGCGTTCGCCTTCCTGCGCGGCGGCGACCAGTTCGGAGAGGCGAGCCTTGGCCTTGGTGATTGCGAGTTCCACGATCAATCTCCTGCAGCGCAGAATCGTAGCGCAGCTTCCAGTCTGCCGCCGCTCTCTCCAACCATGCCGACGCTCAGCCGGGCTTGCGGCCCACGATGACCGTGATCCCGACCTCGCTCCAGACGCATTCGGCGGCGAAGCCGGCCGATGCGACGGCGGCGAGTTCTTCCTCCAGCGGGAAGTAGGTGTCCTCCTCCGACCACTCCTCGAAGTGTTCGAAGGCGCGCTGCTCGTCGATGCCGTGGGCGACGAGGTGGTCGGCCCAGCCGCGCCAGGTCGCCTCCCGGGCGGCCGGTTCATTGGGCATGGTGGCGTCGGCGTTGACGAAGACGCCGCCGGGTCCGATGGCCTCGAAGACGCGCCCGTAGAGTTCCTGCTTCGCGTCCATCGCCGGAACGTGATGGAGGGCGAGCGACGCGGCGGCGCCCCTGCAGCGGGGCAGCGGTTCGAGGAACGAGCCTTCCGTGAAACGGGCGCGGTCGCCGAACCGGGCGAGACGGGTGCGCGCCTGGTTCAGCATCTCGGGATCGACGTCGATCAGCTCCAGGAGGGCGTCGTCCACGGAGTCGAGAATCGCCTCGGAGAGGGCCCCGGTACCGGCGCCCAGGTCGATGATCAGGCCCGGCGCTGCCGGTCGCAGCGCCCGCGCGGCCTCCGCGAGCGTTTCCTCGTAGCCCGGGATGAACTGGCGGATGGCCGTGTCGTACTCGTCGACGGCGATGCGCAGGTGGCGGCGAACGGAGTGGGAGGGCTCTTCGTTCATGCGCCGCTGAGGCCGGGGATGGTGCCGGCTAGCCGGGTCAGGAACCGTCCAGACCCGGGCGCACGAGGCGCAGCGGCCCCTCGCGCTCGTAGCGGTGGGCCGGGTTGTTCAACACGGCGGCCAGCTCCGCGGCCTGGAAGGATGCCTCGACGCGCTCGGGCGGCGGCGTACCGTAGGCGGTTGTCCGCTGCTTCGGGACGCGGCCGGCGTCGAGGATTAGCTGCTCCATCTCGGCGGGAGACAGCTCCTGCCCGTGAGCGGCGCCCGCGGCCCGGGTGATGCTCTCGTTCATCAGGGTGCCTCCCAGGTCGTTCACTCCGGCGTCGAGGCAGGCCTGGACCCCCTGCGGCCCCATCTTGACCCAGGAGGCCTGGACGTTCTCGAACCAGGGATGGAGCGCCAGGCGGGCGACCGCGTGCATGAGCACGGCCTCGCGGAAGGTCGGTCCCTTGCGGGCGCGTCCCTTGAGATAGAGCGGCGCCTCCATGTGAACGAACGGTAAGGGCACGAACTCGGTGAAGCCGCCGGTCCGCTTCTGCAGGTCGCGCAGCCGGAGCAGATGCCGCGCCCAGTTCCGGGGACCCTCGACATGGCCGTACATGATCGTCGCGGTCGTCCGGTAGCCGATGCCGTGGGCGGTTTCCATGACCTCGAGCCACTGGTCCGTGTTCAGCTTGTCGGGGCAGATGAGCGCCCGGATCTCGTCGTCCAGGATCTCGGCGGCGGTCCCCGGCAGGGTGCCGAGCCCGGCGTCCCTGAGCCGCAGCAGGTAGTCGCGAAGGGGCATGTCGAGCGTCGCCGCGCCCTGCCAGACCTCGAGCGGCGAGAAGGCGTGGACGTGGATCTCGGGCACCGCCTCCTTGACCGCCCGGCAGATGCCCAGGTACGTCTCGCCGGTGTAGTCGGGGTGGATGCCGCCCTGCATGCAGACTTCCGTCGCGCCCCGCTGCCAGGCCTCGACGGTGCGGCGCATGACCTCCTCGAGTTCCAGGTCGTACGGCTTGCCGCGCAGGTTCTCGCTCAGCTTGCCCTTCGAGAAGGCGCAGAACTGGCACTTGAAGTAGCAGACGTTCGTGTAGTTGATGTTCCGGTTGACGACGTAGGTGACGGTGTCGCCGTTCACTTCGCGCCGGATCGCGTCGGCGGCGGCGCAGACGGCGGAGAACTCCGGCCCCCGCGCCGCGAACAGGCGGGCGATCTCGTCCTCCGAGAGGTCCTCGCCGGCCCGGGCGCGATCGAGGATGTGACCGATGCCCGTCGCCGCGGGCGGTTCCGCGCCGTTGCCGTTCGTGGCTGGAGAGGCCGCGACCGCGGCCAGCAGGTCAGCCGGCGGCGGCGTCTGCTCGCCCGGGGACCAGTCGTCGCTGCGCGGGAGCCCGGTGGCGTCGATCCGCTGGAGCACCGCCGTGCGAACGCCTCCGAGTCGCCTGACCTCACGGCTCTGGCCGCGGCCGTCGTCGAGCCAGCGCTCCCCGTCGAGCGCCCATTCAGGGTACACGGTCAGCCTCTCGACCAGCGTCTTGCCGGCGGCGGCCGTCTCTTCCGCGAGTCGTTCCAGGTGCGGCCAGGGCGCCTCGGGGTTGACGAAGTCGGGCGTCACCGGCGACACGCCGCCCCAGTCGTCGATCCCGGCGTCCACCAGTTGCGGCAGCACGCCGGGGCTCAGGTTGGGCGGCGCCTGGATGTGCATCTCCGGCCCCAGCACCAGCCTCGCCGCGGCAATCGTCCACAGCAGGTCCTCGAGCGTCGGCTCGGGCGCGTCGGCCATCCGGGTCTCCGGCTTGGCGCGGAAGTTCTGGACGATGACTTCCTGGATGTGGCCGTACTTGTCGTGCAGGTCGCGCAGGGCGAGCAGGGCGTCGATCCGTTCCTCGCGGGTTTCGCCGATCCCGATCAGGATGCCGGAAGTGAAGGGCACCCGCGCCTCGCCGGCGAGCCGCAGCGTTTCGAGGCGTCGCCGTGGCACCTTGTCCGGACAGCCGTAGTGCGCCTGGCCCTTCTCGTGCAGCCGCATGGAGACGCTTTCCAGCATGATCCCCATGGAAGGCGCCACCGGGCGCAGGCCCTCGATGTCTCCGGCGGTCATGAGCCCCGGATTGAGGTGGGGCAGGAGGCCGGTCTCGACCAGCACCCGCTCCGCCGCCTCGCGCAGGTAGGACAGCGTCGTGTCGTGACCGAGTTCGGCGAGACCCTCGCGGGCGGCCTTGTACCGCAGTTCCGGCTTGTCGCCGAGCGTAAACAGCGCCTCCTTGCAGCCGGAGCGAGCGGCGAGGCGGGCCTGGCTCAGCACGGCGTCGAGCGGCATGTACGCAGCCTCTCCCTTCTTCGGCGGTTGGGCGAAGACGCAGTAGTGGCAGATGTCCCGGCACAGGTGGGTCAGCGGCAGGAAGACCTTGCGCGAGTAGGAAACGAGGTCGCCGTGACCCCGGTCCCGCAACTCGCCCGCTAGCTCGATCAACTCTTCGAGGCCGGCGCCCGGCTCGATGCGGGCGAGCGCACGGGCTTCGTCGGGGGTCGGGCGACGGTCCAGAAACGCGCTGAGCGGAGGGGACATGGCGATGAGGGCCGCGGGCGCTGAACCCGCCGGTGAGGAATAGCGAACGGTATCAGTCCCGGTTCTGCGGTTTCCCGATCCGGTCCGGTACGCCGAGTCCACGCGGGCCGAGTCTCTCCAGAAGGTGGCCGGTCCGGCTGGAACGGTCGAGCCGCAGCAGTTCGGCCAGGTCGTCCGGGTGGTCCACGTCGAGTCCGAGGTTCGCCAGGACGATGCTGGAGTGGGCCGCTCCTGCCCGCTCCGCCTCGCGCAGATGGGCATGGAAGCTGCCGTCGCCGAAGCGGAACGGGATGCAGCCCGGCGGCGAACAGACGAGGGCGTTGGTCCCGGACCGGAAGCGGTCGGGGACGACGGTGACCGCCGCTCGCGGCGCCTGCTCGCCTTCCTGGCTTCTCCGAGTCTCGAGATGCCGTGCGCGGAGTTCCTCCAGGTCCCCCGCCGTCACCAGGGGCAGGTCGATCGGCAGTACCAGCATCGTCGACGCGCCTCGGCGCTCGAGCTCCTCCGCGGCCGAGCCGAGCGCACGGTTCAGGCCTCGCCCGGGCTCTGAGAGGACCTCGCATCCGGCTTCCCCGAGGTACCTCGCCGCGACGCCGTCCGCGGTCACGGCAAGCGTGCCCGTGATGCCGGGAACGCCCGCGATCGCGGCGAGCACGTCATCGAGCATCGAGCGGGCCAGTTCCTCCCGCTCTCCCGCGCCAAGGACGGGGGACAGCCGCCGCTTGGCCTCGGACCAGGCCTTGACCGGCAGGACCGCCCAGAGGCCCCCGGCAGTCACGCGGACCATTCCGGCGGTGCGGCTTCCGCGATGTCGCCGCGCCGGACGTCGAGGCCGCGGGCGAAATCGATCGTCTCCCGGGCCAGGCGTTCCCGATCGGCCAGCGTCTCCATCACCGTGCCGGTTACCAGGGTGGGAAGGCCGAGATCCTCGATCTCCGCTGCCTCGCCGGTATCGGCGTCGTCGATCACGAAGCCGTCGAGGAGATCACGCTCCCGGTAGTGACGGGCGACCCCGACGGCGGTGACCGGCATCCCGAGCTCCGCCATCATCTTGGCCGCGGGTCCCTTGATCGCCGCGCCGCCGACGATCGGCGAGACCGCGACGACGGGAACTTCTGTCCGGCGCAGGGCCGCCTCGACCCCGTCGAGCGCCAGCAGCGGATCGACGCTGACGAAGGGGTTCGAGGGACAGATGAGAATCGCCGCGGTGTCGTGGTCCTCCAGCGCCTCCAGGAAGACGGGCGACGGCCGGGCCGTGTCGATACCGTCGAAGCGAAAGCCGGAGACGGTCGGGGCGCAGGCATCGCGAACGAAGTAGTGCTGAAAGCTGAGCTCGCCGGTCCCGGTCAGCACGACCGTGCGCACCGGGTCGTCGCTCATGGGCAGCACGCGGGCGGCGATGCCGAGGGCTCCGCAGAGAGCGGCGGTCACCTCGGTCAGGGTCTCGCCGGCGCGGAGCCGCCGCGTTCGTTCCACGTGGGTCGCCACATCCCGGTCGCCAAGCCGGAACCAGGTCTCGCCGCCGAGGTGGGAGAGCGCCTCCAGGAAGGACCAGGTCTCGTGGGCCTGACCCCAGCCGGTGTCGCGGTTCGAGATGCCGCCCAGCGTGTACATCACCGTGTCCAGATCCGGGCAGACGCGGAGCCCCAGGTGGTCAAAGTCGTCCGCGGTGTTGCAGACGACGGTCAGCGAGTCGCCTGCCAGGACGCGCGACAGCCCGAGCGCCAGCTTGGCGCCGCCGACGCCGCCCGAAAGGGCCACGCAGTGTTTCGGGGAGCCTTCCGTCATCAAGGACCTGCCTTCAGCGGAAGAGATCCTGGTCGCGCGGCCTCAGCAGGTCGCGGGCGGTCTGTGCCGGTCCGAGCCGCCCGAGGCCGCGGACCCGCACGACCGGTGTGCCCTCGTCGCCCTCGCCCTGGACGATCTGGGCGGCGCTCGCGACCTGGTCGGCGATCCCGGTTTCCGAGACCAGGAGTTCCCGACCGAACAGGTCGCGATCACCCCGCAGGTCCCAGAGCGCCGTCATCCCCGCGACACCGATGGCGAGCCCGACGGTGCCCAGCCGCCAGGCACGACCGACGCTGTCGTTGACGATCACGCCGAGGCGCTCCACTCCGAAGTGCGCCGCCAGGGCTTCGCGCAGGGCCGCCGCCGAGGCGTCCGGATCCTCAGGCAGGAGCAGCGCATGCCCGTGGTCGTCGCCGGGCCGCAGGTTCGACTGGTCGATCCCCGCGTTGGCCAGCACGAGACCGAGCCGGTGCTCGACGATGATGACTCCGGGCACGGTGCGCAGCACGCCGGTCGATTCCCGGAGCACGAGTTCGACCAGGCGTGGGTCCTTGTCGCACTCCGCCGCCAGTCGGACGGCTTCGGGACGCGGTTCCACCGTCGCCAGGTCGACGATCCGGCCTTCCGCCTTGGAGACGATCTTCTGCGCGACGATGAGGACATCGCCCGCTTCGAGGTCCATCCGGGAGCGCCGGAGGCAGTCGGCGATCAGCGCGGCGAGGTCGTCGCCCGGCCGGACCTCCGGCAGGTCGGGAATGGCGTCGACACGGAGCATCGGCGGAGGAGCCTGGGCGCCGCGAAACTAGGGTGAGCGGGTCGGTTCGCCGGTGATCCGGATGCCCGCGCCGGCGATGCCGTACTTGCGGTTCAACTGGATGAGGACGGAGGTCAGCGCCTCGGCCGCGGCCGCGTTGTCGAGCGGCCCGGCGTGCCAGCCCTTCATGCCAAGCGCCTCGATCAGTTCGATGACCTCGGCGCGCGCGGAGGGATCGTCGCCCGCGACCAGCACGTCGCAGTGGACAGCGCCTTCCTCGCGCAGGTGGGCGGCGCCGACGTTCTGAAAGGCAGAGACGACGCGTACACCGGGACCGAGGACTTCTTGGGCGATGACCGCAGCGCAGCCCTCGTCGGGGAGCTGGACTCGCGCAACCTTCGGCGGCACGAGCGGCACCGTGCAGTCGACGAGGATCTTGCCCTGGACGGCTTCGCGAACCCCTTCCAGAGTCGCCCGCTGAAAGGCGTAGGGCACCGTGAGAACGACGATGTCGCCCGCCCGAGCCGCGGTCAGGTTGTCGGTGCCGCGAACCGTCTCCGGCAGCCCCAGCCCCCGAAGCCGCTCGTTCACGTCCGCGGCCGAGCCGGCACCCTTCTCGCGCGAACGGGAGCCGATGACGATCGTGTAGCCGGCGGCCGCCCAGCGTCGAGCGAGACCGCCGCCCAGGTCGCCGGTGGCGCCGAGCATTGCGAGGGCGGGCAGGGAGGAAGTGTTCGACTCGTTGTCCGGCATGGTGTTTCCAGTGGCTTGAAGGGACCCGTCGGCACTTGCCGGCCGGAAACCAAGCGTGAGGCGGGGGATGGTACACCGCCCCGATGTCACCCGCGCTCCTCAGGGCCCAGGCGTCGGCATGTGCGCGGGCATCGCCGATGGCAACACGCCGGTTTCTCCCGCTTGATCCGCTCTCGCGTGTGGACTAAGGTTGATTAGTCCACACTGTCGGAGCACGACGATGCGAGTAGTGAACGTCCACCATGCAAAGACCCACCTCTCGCGGCTCCTGCGCGAGGTCGCGGCCGGCGAGCCGTTCATCATCGCCCGCGCAGGGAAGCCGGTGGCCAAGGTCGTCGCGGCCGACTCGCCCGTGCCCCTGAAGAGCCGGATCGGCTTCATCAAGGGAGAGGTGGCGATCCCCGATGACTTCGACGGGATCGCCGCGGAAGAGATCGAGAAGCTCTTCTACGGCGACGAGTGACGTTGCTTCTCGACACGCACCTCCTGGTGTGGTCGGCGGTCGACTCGCCGATGCTGCCGGCCGAAGCGCGGCGGCTGATCGAAGAGCCGGAGGCGCAACTCACCTTCAGCGCGGCGTCGATCTGGGAGGTCGCCATCAAGCACGGGTTGCGACGGTCCGATTTCCCGCTGGACCCCCGGGTACTGAGACGAGGCCTGTTGGAAGTCGGCTACACCGAGCTGGCAGTGAACGGCGTTCACGCGGCGGCGGTCGACCTCTTGCCGCCGATCCACCGGGATCCGTTCGATCGCCTGCTCGTGGCCCAGGCTCAGGTCGAGGGACTCACGCTGTTGACGGCGGATGAGATGGTGGCCCGTTACCCGGGACCTGTTCGCAGGGTGTAGGCCGCCGGCCGGGCTGTCCGGTCGCCGCTTACTTCCGCCGCCGGTGCAGCGTCACCGTGTCGACGTCCCGCTTGCGTTCCCACCAGTTCTGGTAGAGGTCGAGCGCGAACATCAGAAGCAGGATGAAGATGACGATCCACTGCGGGATGTAGGGCGTGGGCGAGCCGTTGACCACCATGTGCGCGCTGTGACCGGCCTCGAGGATCAGCACGAAGCCGATCAACAGCAGGACGAACAGGCCGAGGATCTCGAACTCGGGGTTCGAACTGAGGAAGCGCGAGATCGGGCCGGCGAAAACCAGCATCAACGCCACCGAGATCAGCACTGAGCCGACCATGACCGCGAAGATGTCGGTCATGCCGACGACGGTGAGGATCGAATCGACCGAGAAGATGAGGTTCATGCCGACGATCAGCGCCACAACCTCGGCGAACCTGTTCGCTTTCGCGACTTCGTGCTCGACCGCCTTCAGCTTGACGCGGAGTTCCTTGACGCCCTTCCAGATCAGGAACAGGCCGCCGATCACGAGCACCAGGGACTTGCCGTCCACGGTGCCGGCCATCGAAACGCCGAGCAGCTTGCCGTCGAACTGCCAGAGTTCGGTGGTCGCCGCGCCGAGCACAAGGCTCAGGATGAGCAGCAGGACGATACGGAGCGCCATCGCCAGCAGCAGTCCCAACTGGATGGCCTGCTTGCGCCGGGCCTCCGGCAGCTTGTTGGCGATGATCGTGATGATGATCAGGTTGTCGGCGCCGAGCGCGATCTGGATCAGCGTCACCGAGAACAGGGCCGCCCAGAAGGACGGCTGGGCCAGGAGTTCGATCATCCCGCGGGCTCCCCGCGAGGCCTTTGCCCGATGCGGTTACACTCCGCCCCCGTCATTCCCAAGCCTTGACCATCAGCAGCAGATCTCCAGGAGATAGTCCGATCTCATGAAGCTACACGAAGCCGCCACCACCCCCAACTGCCGCCGCGTGCGCATCTTTCTGGCCGAGAAGGGCATCGAGATCCCAGTCGTGCCGGTTGACGTGGGGAAGGCCGAGAATCGGCAGGACGCCTTCCGGCAGAAGAACCCGATGGGCCGGGTGCCCGTGCTCGAGCTCGACGACGGCACGTTCATCGCCGAGTCGGTCGCCATCTGCCGCTACTTCGAGCAGTTGCAGCCCGAACCGGCGCTGATGGGCGGCGGCGACCCGGAGCAGGCCGCCCGCATCGAGATGTGGCAGCGCCGGATGGAACTCGAGATCACCGTGCCGATCATGCAGGTCTTCCGCAACACCCACCCGTACTTCGCCGACCGCATCCAACAGTACCCGGACTACGGCGAGGCTCAGCGCAGCCACGCCACGAAGCGCCTGGCCTGGCTCGACCAGGAACTCGCCGACCGCGAGTTCGTCGCCGGCGACGAGTACTCGATCGCCGACATCACGGCCCAGATCGGGATCGACTTCGGCCGCGTCACCAAGTTCCGGGTCACGGAGGAGACGCCCAACCTGCTGCGCTGGCACCAGGCCGTGTCCGCGCGGCCGAGCGCGAAGGCTTAGGGGGCGGCCTACTGGCAGACCCGCGCCGCCTGGGTCTGCAGTTCCTCACGGAACTTCGGCGCGGCGATGGCGACCAGGCGGCGCGCCCGCTCGGCGATGTCGAGCCCGCGCACCTCGGCGACGCCGTACTCCGTCACGAAGATGTCGGCGTCGGTCCGCAGCGCGGTGGCGGCGTGCGTTGTCGGCAGCGCCGGGACGATGCGCGAGAAGCGGCCCCCGCCGGCGGTCGCCTCGAGCGCGACGATCGAGCGTCCGCCGGCCGACATCCTGGCGCCCCGCATGAAGTCGACGGCGCCGCCCGTGCCGCTGATCTGGCGGCCGCGGACCATTTCCGAGTTGACCTGGCCGAACAGGTCCACTTCGACCGCGGAGTTCAGCGCGACGAAGTTGTCGAGCCTGGCGATGACCCGCACGTCGTGGGTGTAGTCGACGGTGCGCAGGTCGATCAGGTCGCAACGGCTCGCCCAGTCGTAGAGGCGCGGTGAACCGAGGACCATGGCGGCGACCAGGCGCCCTTCGTCGATCGTCTTGCGGGCGCCCGTGACGGCTCCCGCTTCCACGAGGTCCATCACGCCATCGGACAGCAGGCCGGAGTGAAAGCCGAGATCGCGGTGACCGTGCAATGCGGCCAGGATCGCGCCCGGGATCGCGCCGACGCCGGTCTCGATGCAGTCGCCGTCGCGGATCAGTTCCGCGACCAGGACGCCGATGCGCTCGGCGACGGAGCCGCTTTGGCTGGCAAGCGTGGGCGGTTCGACGTCGGTTTCGACGACATAGTCGAAGCGGTCCGCCTGCACGGTGGGAGCGCCCGGCAGTCGGGGCAGGGAGCGGTTCCACTCCGCGACGAAGGGGATCTCCGGGCGCTCCAGCAGCGCCGGCAGGAACCCGGCGCCGATGCCGAGCGAGCAGTCGCCGTTCCCGTCCGGCGGCGTGAACTGGGCGATGGCCAGGTCGAGGGGCGCCGCCACGAGATCGTCCCAGACGTGCCGGTACTGCATCGGCACGAAGCGGACGGAGCCGGCCTCGAAGCCGGCGCGCATCTCGGGCGTCACGAAGAAGCTCCGCACCGTCGAGCCTGCCCAGGGTGCGAGCGTCGGCGATGCGATGCCGGGGATCCGGGTGACCGTGAACTCCACGCCGGCGGTCGCCTCGGGTTGAGCATGGAGCGCGGCGGCGATGCCGCGAGGTTCGTTGCAACCGCCCAGGACGGCGACCTTCATGCCCGGGCGGAGCAGCGTGCCGACCTGTTCTGGAGCGAGTCTCTCCATCGCGGCCCAAAGCGTAGCCGGACCCCGAGGACTCCCTCCCCGCCTCGGGACGCTGATACCCTGCCGCCGCCATGACGACGACTTCCGAAGCACCCAACGGCCTCCCGGCCGTCTCCCTGGCCGCGGTGCCGGGACGCCGTCGGCTGACCCTCGACCTGGCCGCCGAAATCGAGCGCCGCGGCTTCAGCGGCATCTACTGCCCGAGCATGGGCGACGGTCTGGCGCTCTGCGAGGCGATCGCGTTGTCGACCGAGCGCATCCACTTCGGTACGTCGATCGTCAACATCTACACCCGGCACGTGACGGAGTTCGCGCACACGGCGTCGTTCATCCACGAGGTATCCCAGGGGCGCTTCTGGTTCGGCGTCGGCGTCAGCCACGCTCCGGCTCACAGGCGCCTGGGCGTCACCGTCGGCAAGCCGCTGGGCGACATCCGGGCCTTCGTGGACGAACTCAAGGCCGTGCGGGGCGCCGGCGAGTTGCCGCCGATCGTCCTCGCCACGCTGCGCGACCGGATGATCGCCACCGCCGCCGAGATCGGCGACGGCATGGTGTTCGCGAATGGCGCCCGTTCCCGCATGGCCCATTCGCTGACGTTGGCCGGGGACAAGGCGGGCGATCCGGCCTTCTTCGTCGGCAACATGATTCCGACCGTGATCTCCGAGGATCGCGACCTGGCCGCGGCCCGCAACCGCAAGACCCTGAGTCGCTACGCGTTGCTCCCGAACTACCGCAACTACTGGAAGGCGGCGGGCTACGTCGAGGAGATGGAGGCGGTCGAGCAGGCGGTGGAGCGGGGCGAGACGGATCGCATACCGGGCCTGCTCTCGGACCGCTGGCTGGCGGACTGCACCCTGTTCGGGACGGCCGCGGAGGTTCGCGAGGGCGTCGAGCGCTGGTTCGACGCCGGCATCCGCACCCCGATCCTGGTTCCCTCGTCAGCGGCGGGCAACCAGATCAAGGCGTTCGAGGAACTGTTCGCCGCCTTCGACGGGAGCTGACGGATGACCATGGTCAGGGAGCGGCTGGAAGCGCTGGGCATCGAGCTGCCGGAGCCGGCGGCGCCGGCGGCCAACTACGTTCCGTTCGTGCGCATCGGTTCCCTCGTCTTCGTTTCCGGCCAGGTTCCGGTCAGGGACGGGAAGCTGGCCTACCGGGGCAAGGTCGGCGTCGACTACTCCCTCGAGGATGCACAGGAGGCCGCCCGCCTCGTCGGCATCAACATCGTGGCCGTGGTGGGGGCCGCCTGTGAGGGTGACCTGGAGCGGGTGAAGCGCTGCGTGAAGCTGGGCGGCTTCGTCAACTGCAGCGACGATTTCGAGAACCACCCGGCGGTGATCAACGGGGCCTCCGATCTCATGGTGCAGCTCTTCGGCGACCGGGGGCGGCACGCCCGCTTCGCGGTGGGTACGAACAAGCTGCCGTTCAACGTACCGGTCGAGATCGACGCCGTCTTCGAGGTCGACTGAAGGGGCGGCAGCGCGTCATGTCCACCCAGCGAGTCGAGATTCTGGGCGACACGATGCGCCGGCTGGCACGCCGCGGCGCCCGCCGCAATCTGTCCCGGGTACTCAGCAAGGTGCGGCCGGGCGACGTCGCCGCCGCGCTCAGGAAACTGGTGCCGACCGAGCAGTTGTTCGTCGTCCGGCTGGCCCTCGAGGACTTTCCGGATTCAGCCGGCGAGGTTCTGCTGGAACTCGAGCCGGGCGAACGCCGGCCCCTGCTGGAGGAGCTCGCCCCCTCCGAGATCGCCGGCCTGCTGTCGCCGCTGGCAGTCGACGACAGCGTCGAGATCGTCGACGGGCTGGAGGACGAGCTGCGGGAGGCCGTGCTGGCCCTGCTCGATCGGCCGGACCGCGACGAGCTGCAGACGCAGTTCGCCTACGAAGAGGACACGGCCGGGCGCATCATGAACACCGAGTTCTTCTCCCTGCCGGAGGACACCTCGGTCGGCGATGCGATCGCCAAGATTCGCGAACACGGCGAGGTGGAGATGATCTTCTACCTCTATGTCGTCGATCCCGAAGGGCGCCTGGTCGGCGTCCTGTCGCTCCGCGAACTCCTGCTCTCCGTTCCGAGCCGCACGCTGGGCGAGATCATGAACCGCGGTCTGGTCACCGCGAACACGGACACGGACCAGGAGGAGGTGGCGCAGCTCGCCTCGCGCTACGACTTCCTGGCGATTCCCGTAGTCGACGAGGGCCGTCGCCTGCTCGGTCTGGTGACCGTCGACGACGTGATCGACATCGTGCAGGAGGAGGCCGAAGAGGACTTCTACAAGATGGTCGGCACTTCCGACGACGAGCTGCTGTACCGGGAGCGGGCCTGGCGGGTCGCCGGCATCCGCTTGCCCTGGCTCCTGGTGAACCTCATCGGCCTGACGCTGACCGGCGTGCTGATGAAGCAGTTCCAGCTCCGGCTCAACGAAGCCTTCCTGCTTGCCTTCGCGCCGGTGGTCATGGGCATGGGGGGCAACATCGGCAGCCAGACGATGACGCTGACCGTCCGCGGCCTCGCGACCGGGCGGATCGGCGAAGGCGGAGGCCGGATGCGCCGGTTCCTGTTCCAGCAGATCCGGATCGGTCTCGTGGTAGCCCTGGTGTGCGCCGCCGTCGCGGCGGCCGTGGCGGCTTTCCTGGAGCAGAACCCGGCGTACAGCGCGGTCGTCGCCAGTTCGCTCTTTCTGGCCATCGTCCTGGCTTCCCTGATCGGGTCGCTGTTGCCAATGGCGTTCGAGCGGATGGGCATCGATCCGGCGGTCGCTTCCGGCCCCATGGTGACGACCAGCAGCGACATCACCGGCATCCTCGTCTACTTCGGGCTGGCGACCCTGATGATCGACTGGCTGGTCCGCTGAACGGCGGCGGGTTCCGGACATGAAGCAGCGAAGCGGAGAGGCGCTGCTGCTCCAGACGACGGACCTGCACGAACGGGACCGGATCGTCGTCTTTCTCAGCCGCGACCGGGGCCTGAAGCGGGGAGCGGCACGCAGTGCCCGGACGCGCTTCAGCCGTTTCGGCGGCGAGCTGCAGCAGCTTGCCAAGGTCCACCTGACCTGGTTCGAGAAGCCGGAGCGCGAACTCGTGCGGATCGGCGAGGCTGAGATGATCCGCAGCGCCAGGGCCCTCCACGAGGACCTGGAGGGGATCCTGGTGTCGTCGTATCTGGCCGAGCATATGCAGGTCTTCGCGCAGGAGGACGAGCCGGAGAACCACCTCTACCGCCTCCTGGATACGACCGTCCAGGCGCTGCTCGACGGCTGCGACCGCTGGCTCGCGGTGCGCTACCTGGAGTGCTGGACGCTGCGCCTGAGCGGCGTGTTTCCCGCGCCCCGCCGCTGTCCCGCCTGCGGCAACGCGATCGGGGAGGAGGCGTTTCTGGCAGTCGACGCGGCCGGCCTGCTGTGTCCCTCCTGTGGGGGAGGCGCGGGCGCGAACCGGAGGGTGGGGGCCGATGCCCTGACTTTCCTGCGGCGGATCGGCGGTTCGGATCTCGCGGGCCTGCACGCGAACGGCCAGATCGACGAGACCACACTCGGGTCGGTCGAGTCGCTGACGCGCGAAGTGCGCCGTGCCTTCCTGGGCCGGGAGCTGAGGAGCTACGGGGTGATGCAGCGGACCCTCCGGGACGTAGCGCCCTGATGGCGGGACCCGGCCCGGAACGCCGAGGTCTGCGGAGGCTTCCCGACGCGCTGATCTCCCAGATCGCGGCCGGCGAGGTGGTGGAGCGTCCGTCCTCCGTGGTGAAGGAGTTGGTGGAGAACGCGCTCGACGCCGGCGCCGCCCGCATCGAGATCGCACTCGGGAACGGCGGACGCGACCTGATTTCGGTGGCCGACGACGGCAGCGGGATCGCGGCCGAAGACGCGCCTCTGGCCCTCGAACGTCATGCGACCAGCAAGATCGCCTCGTTCGAGGACCTGCTGGAGGTGGCGACCCTGGGCTTTCGAGGAGAGGCTTTGGCGTCGATTGCGGCCGTCTCCAGGTGCGAACTCCTGACCGCCCGGTCGGCCGGGGATGGACATCGCCTGGTGGTCGAAGGCGGCCGCCTCGCCGTCGACGAACCGGTGAGCCGTCCCCGTGGCACGACGGTGACGGTCGAGTCCCTGTTCTACAACGTGCCGGCCCGCAAGCAGTTCCTGAAGCGGCCCGCGACCGAGCTTCGGCACGCGCTGACCGTGGTCCAGGGGTACGCGCTGGCGCGGCCGGACGTGACGTTCGTTCTGCGCCACGCACCCGACGCCGAGTCGCCGGGGCGGGAGCTGCTGCGGGCTCAGGCCACCGGAGTCGACGCGGTCGGCCGGCTCAACCGGATCGCGCAGTTGTTCGGCGAGGACCTCGTGAACCGCCTGACTCCGTTGCCCGAGGCCAGGAGGGAGCAGGGGATCTCCGGCTTCGTCGGCGACCGGGAGACGACGAAGGGCCGGCGCCTGTTCCTGTTCGTGAACGGCCGCCTGTTGCGGGACCGCGCCGTTCTCGCCATCTACTACAAGGCGGTGCGTGACCTGATGAAGGGAGACCGGCCGCCGGCTCTCTTCCTATTCCTCGATGTTCCGCCCGAGTCCGTCGACGTGAACGTCCACCCGCAGAAGGCGGAGGTCCGGTTCCGTGATGCGGCGCTGATGGGCCGCATCGGCAGCGCGCTGCGCCGGGGACTAGAGGCCGCCAAGGGGGAGGAGCCGGCGCCGCTTCGCGAGCCGAGCGGCCCCGTGGCGCCGCCGGCCTGGACAGGCGTGGGAGAGGTGCGCGAGGCGCCCGCCGCGCCGGCGTGGGCGGAGGAACTCGCGGCGCGGTACGGCGGCGAAGCCGGTCAAGCCGGAAAGCTGGCGGAGGTCGCCTACCGTCCGGAACCGTCGACCCGTGCGCCCCTTTCCGGCAAGGGCCGGGAATCCCTGCGCCTGATCGGGCAGTACAAGGGCACGATGATCCTGCTCGAGGGGCCCGAGGCGCTGCTCGTCGTGGATCAGCACGTTGCCCACGAGCGGATCCTGTACGAGCGCTTCCGGCGCAGCCTGAGACAGCAGGATGCGGCGAGCCAGACGCTACTGGTGCCGCGGATGCTGGAACTCTCGGCGGCCGAGAACGCCGCGCTGGCCGAGTGCTCGTCGGGCCTGGCCCGCTGCGGCTACGCCGTGAGCAGTTTGTCGGGCGGCACCGCCGCGATCACCGCGATCCCGGCCGTCCTGCCGGACAAGGAGGCGGAGAGCCTCGTGTTGCGGATCGCGACCCGGGTTGCGGGCGGCGAGGAGTTGCCGAGCGAGGACGAGGCCCTCGCCGACTACCTGCTGATCCAGTTGGCGGCGAGCAGGGCCTGCCGGGCCGCGGTCAAGATGCACGAGGCGCTGTCGGCGGAGAAGATGGAGAGCCTGATCGCGGAGCTGTTTGCCTGCGAGCACCCCTACACCTGTCCGCACGGTCGCCCGGTCGTGCTGGAACTCACGGACCGGGACCTGGAACGTCGGTTCAAGCGCCGCTAACGCTAGCGGTCGGCTTTTCCATCCCGGCCAGTGCCCGGGCGGCGGCCTTTTGCTCGGCTTCCTTCTTCGAGTGGCCCGATGCCGTGGCCACGGCGTGGCCCCCGATCCAGCACTCGACGTGGAACACGGGATCGTGGTCCGGCCCGTCACGGCCGACATGACGGTAGGACGGAGGATCGAGTCCCTGACCCTGGAGCGACTCCTGCAGGTCCGACTTCGCGTCCAGGGCGTCCATCGTGTCGGCGGTCTCTGCCGCGATCCATGGTTCGACCAGATCGCGGGCGGCCCCGAGACCGCCGTCGACGAAAACAGCCCCGATCACGGCTTCGAGTGCGTCCGCCAGGAGAGACGGCTTCTCGCGGCCGCCCGACTGTTCCTCGCCGTGGCCGAGGTGAAGCGCCGGGCCGAGATCGAGTTCCCGGGCGCGCCGGGCCAGAGCCTCGGCGCTGACGACGTGGGACCTGGTCCGTGACAGGACGCCTTCGGGCGCCGATGGATCACCGCGGAAGAGCCGGTCCGCCACGACCAGCCCCAGCACCGAGTCGCCCAGGAACTCCAGCCGTTCATTGTCTTGCTCCAGGCCGCGTTCGTTGGCGAAGGAGCTGTGGGTCAGGGCCCGTTCAAGCAAAGCGCGGTTCTCGAACCGGTAGCCGAGACGCGCTTCGAGTTCCTCGACCGGGTCGGTCAGGGGTAGATCCGGTCCATCGTTCGCGGGTACGGGATCGTCTCCCGCAGGTGGGGAACGCCGGCCATCCAGGCGACGAAACGCTCGACGCCCATGCCGAAGCCGCTGTGCTCGAACGTGCCGTAGCGGCGGATGTCCAGGTACCACTGGAAGGCCTCCAGCGGCAGATCGTGCTCCTTGAGGCGCGCGAGCAGCAGATCGTGGTCGTGAATGCGCTGGCTGCCGCCGATGATTTCCCCGTAGCCCTCCGGAGCGATCACGTCGAGCGCCAGGGCAAGCGATGGATCGTCCGGATCGGGTTCCATGTAGAAGGCCTTGAGCGACGCGGGGTAGTGGGTGATCATCACGGGCCGATCGAACTCCCGTGTGATCGACGTCTCTTCCGGGGCGCCGAAGTCCTCGCCGAACTCGATCCCGGAACCCTGCCGGCGCAGCAGCTCGATCGCCTCCGCGTAGCGAAGGCGCGGGAACGGTCCCTGGATGGCTTCGAGCTTCGAGGTGTCGCGCTCCAGGATCGCTAGCGGTTCGCCGCAGTTTTCCAGCACCCGGCCCGCGAGGTAGACGAGGAAGTCCTCGGCCAGCACGCACAGGCCCTCGAAGTCCAGGAAGGCCGCCTCCGGCTCGACCATCCAGAACTCCATCAGGTGCCGGCGGGTCTTCGACTTCTCGGCACGGAAGGTGGGGCCGAAACAGTAGACCTTGCCCAGGGCCGCCGCCGCCGGCTCCAGGTAGAGCTGGCCGGACTGGCTGAGGAAGGCGGAGCCATGGTCGAAGTACGGCGTCTCGAACAGCGTCGACGTGCCCTCGCAGGCGGCCGGCGTGAGGATCGGCGAGTCGACGAGGTAGTAGCCGCGTTCGCGGTGAAAGTCGTGAATCGCGTGGCAGACCTCGCTGCGGATGCGCAGCACGGCCCGCTGGCGGCTGGAGCGAAGCCACAGGTGCCGGTTGTCCATCAGGAACGCGGTGCCGTGCTCCTTCGGCGTGATGGGGTAGGCCTCGGTGCCGTGCACCAGAGCCAGACACGACACCTGCACCTCGACGCCGCCGGGTGAACGGGGATCGGCCGCCACGGTGCCGGATGCGGCGATCGTCGATTCCTGGCCGGCGTGCTGGAGTACCTCCCAGGAGGCGTCATCGACCTCCTTGCGACTGACGACGAGCTGGACCGTGGCGCCCGAATCCCGCAGGCGGATGAAACCGATCCGCCCGCTGGAACGGCGGCCGTCGACCCAGCCGCGCAGCCGAACCTGCTGTCCGATCAGGCCGCCGAGTTCGGGAATCGAGTTCCACTCCGTCACGGATCGATCCCCACGGCGCGATCATACCGGTGCGGCCCGAAGGCGGGGCAGAGGCGAGTCGCTACACTAGCGGCCGATGCTCCGCCGGCTCTCCGCGCTCGTGACGCCAGGCCGGACCACTGGCGCCGTCGCCGCGGCGTGTTGCGTGGCGATCGGAATGGTCGTCGCCGCACCGCTGTCGACCGCCTCCAACGGGCGGGCGGCGCCACTGCTCTACGAGTTCTTCGCGCCGGTCTGCCACCAGATCGCCGAACGCAGCTTCCACCTGGCCGGTCATCCTCTGGCCGTCTGCCACCGTTGCTTCGGCTTCTACGTCGGCTTCACGCTGGGACTGGCCGGGCTGCCCTTCGTCCGCCGGTTCCGTGACTGGCTGCTCGACAGGCCCAGGCGGATCCTGCTTTTCCTGGCGCCCGCCACAATCGACTGGCTGCTGCCGATGAACACGCCGGCAAGCCGGTTTGGAACGGCTCTGCTGGCCGCCGCGCCGATCGCTCTCCTGGTCTGGGCGGCGATCGGCCAGATCACCGAAAGACATGCCCCGAAACTGCTTGAGGAGACACCATGACACCGAACAGATTGAAAGCAGCGGCCATCGGCGGCGGGGCGGCGGGAGTCGCGTCCCAGATTCCCGGCCTCAGCCTGGTCAACTGCCTGTGCTGCGCGCTGGTGGTCGGCGGCGGCATGCTGGCCGCGTTTCTGGCCCTGAGGAACGAACCGGCAACCGAGAAGGCGCCGTACGGAGACGGCGCGCTGATCGGCGCCCTGGCCGGTGTCGTAGCGGCGATCGTGGGGGCCATCGTTCTCATTCCGATCGCCGCGCTGTTCGGCGATCCAATGGAGCAGATGGTGAGGATGCTCGAGGGTCTTGAGGGCATTCCGCCAGAGGTCCTGGACGCGATGGGCGGCGACGCGGCGGGCGCCGTGGGAGCCTTTGCCTTGGTCGGGTTCCTGATGTCTCTGGCGGTCGATGTCGTGTTCGCCGCGATTGGCGGCGTGATTGGAGCGGCCGTCTTCCACAAGAAGCCCTCGGCTTGAGGGCGGATCTCGCGATGCACTCACCACCGGGGGAGGTTCGATGACAGGAAAGAAAGTCGGATACGCGGCCCTCGGCGGCGCCGCCGGAGCGGTCGCGTCGCAGATCCCGGGCCTGCAGTTGCTCAACCTGGCGTGCTGTGCCCTGGTCGTGGGTGGCGGCATCCTCGCCGTTTACCTGGCGCTCAGGGACGACCCGCCTGCTCAGGCGGCGCCTTACGGTGAAGGTGCGAAGATCGGAGCGCTTGCCGGAGTCTTCGGCTCCGCCCTGAGCATTCTCATCGGCCTCCTGATCCTGGGAGGAATCACCGGCGCGATGGGAATCGGGGCTCTGGCGTCGGAGTCCGCAGAGGACTTCGAGGCCCTCAGCCTGTTCAGCGCGATCGCCGGCCTCGGCGTCATCGCTCTCGTCGCCTTCTCGCTGGTGGTCAACGTCGTCTTCTCAACGGTCGGCGGCGTGATCGGGGCGGCCATCGTCCACAGGAAGACGCCGGCCGAGTAGCCGCCGGCCCGCGTCAGCGGCTGAGGATGGTGCCCGGGCGGTAGTACCGCTGGTGCCAGATGCCCGCCTGGTCCTCGTCGTCGACCGGCATGCGCCAGGTGCGGACGGTGGCCGTCTCCAGAGGGAGTCGATAGAGGCCCCGCGGCTGGTCGATCGTGGCCTGGATGTAGTCCTCGGCGGCGTCCTCCGGGAGGTACCGGCAGGCGATACGCCGGTAGCGGTCGCGCCAGACATCGTCGACGCCGATGTCGTGGACGAGTTCCGCCCCGCCCTCGACGAGGACCTTGCGGTAGGGCAGGTCCTGCTCGTCGATCGCCAGGCAGGTCCGTGGATCGCGGCGCAGGTTGGCGAACCAGACGGAGTTCTCGCGCGGGGTGAACCAGATGGCTCCCTCCTCGAAGATGAACCAGATCGGGGTCACGAGGGGTCTGCCGTCGTCGCAGACGGTGCCGATCCGCATCAGGATGCCGGGTTCCGTGAGGAAGGCGTCGCGTTCGGTCTCGGTCATCGTCGGCATGTTTCGCTAGTCCTTCTCGGGCGCGCCGAGGGTCCGCGCCGCGGCGATGTCGGCGGAGTAGTCGCGGAGCTTCGTCGGCATCAGGGTCATCTCCTCGATCACGGTCCGTTCAGGCAGCGCCGCCGCGGCCAGAATCGCCTCGGCGATGTCCTCGGCCATCATCATCCCGGCCCGTTCTTCCTCCGACGGCGGCCGCGGCCGGTTGTCGAGGATCGGCGTGTCGACCTCGCCGGGGAGGACGCTGGTGGCGCGGATGCCGAGCTGCCGGAGTTCGGCGCCGAGTCCCATGATGTAGTTGCGGGAAGCCGCCTTGGCGGCGCCGTAGGCGGTGCCGGCCATGACGCCCGGCCGGATCGCCGCCATCGACGACACCATGATCACGGTGGCGCCGCCGTGGTCGAGCATGGCCGGCAGCAGGGCCCTGGTCAGCATCGCCGGACCGGTCGCGTTGACCGCCATCACGCTGTCCCATTCCTCTTGCGAGATGTAGCGGGTACTCCGCACCTTCGAGCTGTGCCCCGCGTTGTGGACCAGGACGTCGACCGTGGCGTGACGCTCCAGGATGGCGGCCGCGAGGCCCTGGACAGCGTCCGCGTCCTCCATGTCGGCCGAGTGGGCCCAGGCGTTGCCGCCGGCGGCCTCGATCTCGGAAACGACCGCCTGGAGCGGTTCGAGGCGCCGGCCGGAGACGATGATCGACGCGCCCTCGCGGGCGAAGAGCAGCGCGGTCGCCCGGCCGATGCCGGTGCCGCCGCCGGTTACCAGGGCGGTCTTTCCTTCTAGCTTTCCCATCTGCGTTCGGTCTCCCCGAGGCTGGTGGACGTTGTGCTGGCGGCCCGGAGTGTAGCCCCGCCCCGGTTGCCGGCGAAGTCTCAGGCGCCGCCGCGCTCCGGCGCCAGGTACCGGCGCGCCGCGTAGCCGAGCGTTCCCGCCCGCGCCGCCATCAGGCCGGCCATGCTGAGCCAGAGAAGGTCCGGGTCCCGGAAGTGGACCGCCGCCCAGGCGAGGGGAGCGAAGCCGACGCCGAGGCTGACCGCCATCGCGCGGCTGAGCAGCCTGCCCCGCGTCAGGCCGAGGAAGAAGCCGTCGAAGGCATAGGCGAGGGCGGCGAAGAGGAGCACCGGCAGCAGCCAGGCGTTGCTGTCCGCGGCCAGCGCCGCGACGTCTTCGTGATCGACGAGCAGGCCGTAGACGGTCTCGGGGAACGCCAGCGCCGGGACGAGAAACACGACCGCACAGCCGACGGCCGCTGCCAGCGTCAGGAGCAGGACGCGCCGCAACTCGCGGCGGTCCCCGGCGCCGAAGGCCATGCCGGCGAGCGTTTCGCCGGCGAAGGCCGCCCCGTCGACGAAGTAGGAGGCGAGGCTCAACACGCGAAGAATGACTCCGTTGGCGGCCAGCCGGGCGGCGCCGAAGAGCGCGCTCGCGTTGGTGAACACGGCGAAGGCGGTGACCAGGAGCAGTGTGCGGATCACCAGGTGTCCACTCAGCGCGAGGATCTGGCGCAGCGCGGCGCGGTCGAAGAGGGTGGGCCAGGCTGGAAGCGGCCGTGCGGCCGCGAGCGCCAGGAACAGGCCGGCGGCGGCGCTCAGCCACTGGGCCCCGGCGGTGGCGACCCCGGCGCCGAACGCGGCCCAGCCGAGGTGAACGATGAACCACCAGTTGAGCGCGATGTTGCCGAGGTTGGCCAGGACGACCAGGAGCAGGGCCCTCGCCGCCTCGCCGCGGCCCAGGAACCAGCCCACCAGCGCCAGGTTGGCGAAGGCCGCCGGTGCGCCCCAGATGCGCGCGTCGTAGTAGCGACGGCCGGCCTCCTCCACGCCGGCTGGGCCGGACAGGATTGCGAAGCCGGCGTCGCCAAGCGGGTCCCGGAGCGCTACCGCCACGAGGCCGAGGGCCGCCGCCAGCAGCAGGGCGCGGTACAGGTGCGCCGACACTTCGCCGGCGTCTTCGCGCCCCCAGGCCTGGGCCGTGAGGCCGGTGGTGCTCATCCGCAGGAAGGCGCAGCCGAAGTAGAGGTAGTCGAAGATGAGGGCCGCGAGAACGACGCCGGCCAGGAAGCGGACGTCGTCGAGTCGGCCCAGCATCACGGTGTCGGCCAGGCCGGCCAGCGGCACGGTGAGATTGGACGCCGTGTTGAGCGCCGTCAGCCGCGCGAACCGGCGAGGAAGGCTGGGTCCCGGAGCGCCCATCACGGCCCGAGAGCTGGTGGTAGCCTGCCCGCGCTCATGGCGTCAGTTCCAACCCCGGGCGGCTTCCTGGCGCG
This sequence comes from Acidobacteriota bacterium, assembly GCA_011525365.1. Classification (GTDB taxonomy): domain Bacteria; phylum Acidobacteriota; class Thermoanaerobaculia; order Multivoradales; family Multivoraceae; genus Multivorans. Next base: position 1,998,268 of record WTGQ01000002.1, on the reverse strand, counting down.
TTTCGTGGCCTGGACCGATCGTCTCAACACACGCCTCGGCGTCGCGGTCTCCTGGCTGACCCTGGCCATGGTCGCGGTCGGAGCGTACAACGCGGTGGTGCGCTACCTGGGGCGGTTCACCGGCTGGAACCTGAGTTCGAACGCCTACCTCGAACTCCAGTGGTACATGTTCAGTCTGGTCTTCCTGCTGGGCGCCGCGTACGCGCTGCTGACGGGCGCCCACGTTCGGGTCGACGTGATCTTCAGCCGGCTGCCGGAGCGCTGGCGGCGGCGGATCGATCTCTGGGGCTCGCTGCTGTTCCTGATCCCGTTCGCGTTGTTCGGACTCGTCATGTCCTGGCCGGCGGTTCGGAACTCCTGGGCGGTGCTGGAGGTCTCATCCGACCCGGGCGGCCTGCCGCGCTACCCGATCAAGAGCGTGCTGCTGGTGGCGTTCACGCTCCTCGCCCTGCAGGGGCTGGCGGAGGCGGCGCGGAACTGGCTGCGCCTGCGCGCTCTCAAGGCCGGGGCCGAGGAGGAGGACCTGCAGCAGGAGGGGCTGCTGTGAGCGGCGACTTCCTGGGACCGCTGATGTTCGTGGTCGTCTTCATGTTCATCTTCGCGGGTTACCCGGTCGCCTTCTCGCTCGGCGGCACCGCGCTGATCTTCGCCGTCATCGGCATCGAGCTCGGGCTCTTCTCCTGGAACCTGCTCTACGCCTTTCCCGAGCGGGTCTTCGGCGTCATGTCGAACGGTGTTCTGCTGGCGGTGCCCTTCTTCATCTTCATGGGCACGATGCTGGAGAAGTCGCAGCTCGCGGAGGATCTCCTGCGCACGATCGGCATGCTGTTCGGCCGCCTGCGCGGCGGGCTGGCGCTGGCCGTCGTCGTGGTCGGCGCGATGCTCGCCGCCGCAACCGGCGTGGTCGGCGCCTCGGTAGTAGCGATGGGCCTGATCTCGCTGCCGGTGATGCTGCGCTACGACTACTCGCCGATGCTTGCCACCGGCGTGATCAGCGCCGCGGGCACTCTGGGGCAGATCATCCCGCCGAGCGTCGTGCTGGTGGTGCTCGCCGACCAGCTCGGCATCTCGGTGGGCGACCTGTTCATCGGCTCGCTGATTCCCGGCCTGATGCTGGCGGGCTTCTATGCGGTGTACGTCACCGGTGTCGCGATCGCGAAGCCGGCCGCCGCGCCGGCCCTGCCGGCCGAGGAGCGGACGCTCGACGGCGCCGCCCTGGCGCGCCAGGTGGCCGTGGTCATGCTGCCGCCCATGGTCCTGATCCTGGTCGTCCTCGGGAGCATCTTCGCCGGCATCGCGACTCCGACCGAGGCCGGGGCCCTGGGGGCCGTCGGCGCGATCGCGCTGGCCCTCTCGCGCGGGCGACTGACGATGAAGGCGATCAAGGAGACGATGGACGCGACGGCGAAGCTGACCACGATGGTCATCTTCCTGCTCATCGGCTCAACCGCCTTCGCGCTCGTCTTCCGGGGACTCTACGGCGATATCTGGATCGAAGACCTGCTGACCGGCCTGCCGGGCGGGAAGATCGGCCTGCTGATCGTCGCGAATCTCGCGATCTTCATCCTCGGCTTCTTCATCGACTTCTTCGAGATTGCCTTCATCGTCATCCCGCTGATCGCCCCGGCGGCGCGCATCCTCGATGTCGACATGGTGTGGTTCGGCGTGATGATCGGCATGAACCTTCAGACGTCGTTCCTGACCCCGCCTTTCGGCTTCGCGATCTTCTACCTGCGAGGCGTGGCGCCGCGGCGGATCACGACGGTCGAGATGTACCGCGGCGTGATTCCCTTCATCGTCATTCAGCTCATCGGGCTCGCGCTGATCTGTCTGTATCCCGAACTGGTGACGGCGCTGCTGTAGCGGCTCCGCCGGCTATGCCTTCATCCGGGTGTTCCCGGGATCGAACATGGCTCGCCTGACCACCGTCACCGGGAAGCGCTCGTTCATGTACACCAGTTGTAGCCGGTTGCCGGGCGTGGCGTGCTCGATCGGCAGATAGGCCATCAGCAGGTACCTGCCAACGGACGGTCCCATGCCGGCGGAGGTGACGCGGGACTCGCGCCCCCGGGCGTCGACGATGCGCTCGCCGGCTACCGTGAGGATCGGTTCGCTGCCACCGGTGGGGAAGCGAGGCGTCCCGGAGCCGTCCGCCGGATCGTCGATCGTCAGCGTGCACAGCTTCGCCGCCGGACCCTCCGCGCGCGCCTTCAGGTACGCCGCCTTGCCGATGAAGTCCGCCTTCTTGACGCCCGGTCGGGCCAGACCGGCCTCCACCGGGGAGTACTCCGAGGTCAGGTCGGCGCCCATCATGGCGTACCCCTTCTCCAGGCGGCCGGTCGTGCCGTAGACGCCGATTCCGACCGGACGGGCGTCCAGGTCGTCGCCGGCCCTCCGGATCGCATCCCACAGCTCGGCGCCGTGGGACATCGGCGCGTAGATCTCCCAGCCGTTCTCGCCGACGTAGGAGATGCGGAGCATCGTCGCCCGGTTCCCGGCGATCACCGCCTCCCGTCCGGTTCCGTACGGGAAGGCCCCCTGCGAGCAGGGGACATTAGCGATCGTGCCGACAAGCGTTTCGGCGCGCGGTCCCCAGACGCCGATCGTGCACATGGTGGCGGAGCGGTCCTCGAACCGGACGGAACCGTTCTCCGGCAGGTGGCGCTCGAACCAGACCCTGTCGCGGGCGCCGTCCAGTGCGCCGGTGACAATGCGAAACCGATCGTGAGCCAGTCGCAGGATCGTCAGGTCGGCGCGAATCCCGCCCTCGGGCGTCAGTAGCGGCGTGTAGATCGACCGGCCGATGGGACGGTCGCAGCGGTTCACCGTCAAGCGTTCCAGGTACGGAACGACGCCGGGTCCCGACACGTCGAAGATCTGAAAGGCGCTCAGGTCGACGATGCCCGCCTTCTCGCGCAGGTGAAGGTGCTCCGCGTCGATGATCGGCGACCACCAGCGACGATCCCACTCACAAGGTCGGTCCGACACGCCGTAGCGCGCGACGAGGTACTCGTTCGACGCGTACCACTGGGGACGCTCCCATCCGCGAGCCTCGTGGAACTCGGCGCCGAGGGCGGCCGTCCGATCGTGGAACGGCGCCCGGTGGACGCCGCGCGCCGACTCCCACTGCTCGCGTGGGTGGACGATGCCGTAGGTCTTGTTGAAGTGCTCCCGGCAGCGTTCCCGGATGTGCCGCTGTGTCCGTTCGTGCGGCTGGAAGCGGGTGACATCCGATCCGTGCGGGTCGCACAGGCGCGGGTAGCCGTAGGTGATCCACTCGGCGATCAGGCGTCCGCTGCCGGGTCCCTCCTTGATCCACACCGATGCGGCCGACCAGAGGCGCTCCACTTCGGCGGTCTCGCCCAGCACCTGCTGTGCGTCGGGAGTCAGGGACAGTAGGCCGTTCACCGCGTACCGCATCCGGGCGCCGGCGAGCAGTTCGCCCATCAGGTCGCGGGCGTGCTCGAGTTGTGGGACGAAGTGCTTCGCGGTGAAGGGCATTTCCGTTGGCGTGCGCTCCGCTTCGGCGATCGAGGGAGTGTCGTCGGGCGGCACGAGAATCGGCTCGTGGGCGTAGGAGCCGATCTCCATCGCGTCGTGTCTCTGCCTCTCGTACATGAAGGTGTCCATGTCGCGCACGATCGGAAAGGCGATCTCCTTGCCGGTCGCCCGGAGGAGGTCGATCGGCCCGAGGTCGATCATCTGGTGTACGGCCGGGGTCAGGGGAATCGTCGCTCCGGCCATCGCGGCGAGGCGCGGACTCCAGACGCCGCAGGCGATGACCACGTGCTCGACCTCGATCGTGCCGCGCGACGTGACGACGGCCCCGATGGCGGGGCGGCGGAATGGCCGCGGCTCCACCTCCAGGCCGAGCACTTCCGTGTTCTCCAGCACGGTCAGGGCGCCTTGCGCCTTCGCCCGCTCGCGCAGGAGGGTCGCGGCCCGGACCGGATCCACGACCGACGCCCCCGGAGTGTAGAAGCCGCCCAGAATGGCCTCGCCGTTGACGAACGGCGCCTTGGCGACGACCTGGGCCGGAGTCAGCAGCTCGGCCTCGATGCCCCAGGTTCGCGCCGACGTCATCCGGCGGCGCAGCTCTTCCATGCGCTCGCGGCTGCGGGCAACCTCGATCCCGCCGCAGGGGATGTTCACGCCGAGAGCCGCGTACTGGCGCTGGCTCTCCAGGGTCAACAGCGCGATCTCGCGGTTGTGATCCGTGGGGAAGATGAAGTTCGACGCGTGGCCGGTCGATCCGCCCGGATTCGGCAGTGGACCCTTGTCGATCAGCACCAGGTCCGTCCAGCCGAGTTTCGCCAGGTGACCGACGACGCTGTTGCCGACGATTCCGGCGCCGATGACGGCGATCCTGGCGCGTGCGGGCTGTTCCGGAATCGTGCTTTGCGGGGCCTCTCCGGTGGTAACTTCCGTCATCGATCCCGCAGGTCATGGTAGCCGAGACGCTCGGCGGAAGAGGAGGAGCCATGAGCGGCCAGCCACCCAGCGTCGACCAGTCGGACCGCATCGTCCCGATCAACCTGCGCCAGAGCGGCCCGACGCCCGTGGAGCTGCTGGTTTCCACCCGCGTGCGCAAGTCGCCGTACTGGCACCTCTCGCACCAGGCGGGCTGCTGGCGGGCCACGATCTACAACCGCATCTACCATCCGCGCGGCTACGTGCGGACGGAGGACGGCGGCGCGGCGGTGGAGCATGAGGCTCTGACGAAGCACGTCACGATGTGGAACGTCGCGGTCGAACGGCAGATCCGAGTCAAGGGACCGGAGGCGGAGCGGTTCATCGACTACGTGATCACGCGGGATGCCACCCGAATCCGGCCAATGCGGGGCAAGTACGTCATTCTCTGCAACGAGAAGGGCGGGATCCTGAACGACCCGGTCCTGCTGCGCCTGTCCGAGGACGAGTTCTGGCTCTCGTTGGCGGATTCCGACATCCTGTTCTGGCTGCAGGGCGTCAACGTCGGGATGCGGATGGACGTCGAGATCGACGAGATCGATGTCTGTCCTCTGCAGATTCAGGGGCCGAAGTCTCTCGCGCTGATGGTCGACCTCGTCGGTGAGCGGATTCGGAGAATCCTCTACTACGGTCTTCTCGAAGCACGGATCGGGGGTTGCCCGGTCGTCATCTCCCAGACGGGCTTCTCGGGCGAGAAGGGCTACGAGATCTACCTTCGGGATGCGACGCTTCATGCCGAGAAGCTGTGGAGCGCGGTGCTGAGCGCGGGTGAGCGGCACGGGCTCATGGTGACCGCGCCGGGCCATCAGCGTCGCATTCAGGCCGGCATCCTCTCCTGGGGCCAGGACATGGACCACGAGACGACACCCTTCCAGTGCAACCTGGCCTACCAGGTGCCGCGGAGGAAGAGGGGCGACTACATTGGCCGGAAGGCGCTCGAGCGGATGCGGGACGAGATCGCTGCGGGCCGGCCCCCGTTCTCCATGGTTCTCGTCGGCATGACGCTGGGCGGCAGGCCGATCGACGACTACGCGCCGGACTTCTGGCTCGTGTCGGACGCGAACGGCGGCGAGCCGATCGGCTACCTGACCTCTCCCTGGCACGCTCCGGAGCTGGGCGGCAACATCGCCCTGGGCTACGTGCCGGTGAATCGGTCGGCGGTGGGGACGCGCCTGCAGGTCCATCTGCCCGACGAGTACGCCACCGTACCGGGCCAACCCGACGAGGCGCGCGTGTGCGAGGTGCCCTTCCGTCCGTCCGCGCATCCGAGCGCGCGGGAGCTGGCGCACGCCCGTGGCGAGGACGCGATCGACTAGGGCCGCCTAGCCGCCGAACGAGAAGCGCGCGTACGCCTGCTCGGCGGTGCTGAACCAGCGGAACGAGGACTGGCGGACCTCGTCCCAGGACTCGAAGATCTTCCGGTAACCCGCGTCGACGGCCGCGTTCTCGTTCATCAGCTCGAACGCGGCGTCGCGTGACGCGGTCATGATCTCGTCGGAGAACGGCCGCAGCGTAACGCCGCCGTCGACCAGGCGCTTGAGGGCCCCCGGATTGACCGCGTCGTAGCGGGCGATCATGTTGATGTTCGCTTCGGCCGCGGCGGACTGGAAGATCTCCCGGTAGTCGAGCGGCAGTGAGTCCCAGGCGGCCTGGTTCACGTAGAGCGAGAGCGTCGGACCCGGCTCCCACCAGCCGGGGTAGTAGTAGTTCTTCGCCACCCGCTGGAAGCCGAGCTTCTCGTCGTCGTACGGACCTACCCACTCGGCGGCATCGACCACGCCGCGTTCCAGCGCCGGATAGATCTCTCCGCCGGGAATCGTCTGGACGGTCACTCCGAGACGACTCAGCACCTCGGCGCCCAGCCCCGGGATACGCATCTTCAGGCCGCGGAGTTCGTCGAGGGTGTTGACCTCGCGCCGGAACCATCCCCCCATCTGGCCGCCGGTGTTGCCGGCGGGGAAGTTCACGATGTTGAAGTCCGCGAAGACCTCGCGCATCAGATCGAGCCCGCCGCCGTGGTAGAGCCAGGCGTTCTGCTGGCGGGTGTTGAGTCCGAAAGGCATCGCCGTGTCGAAGGCGAGGGCCGGGTTCTTGCCGGTGTAGTAGTAGCTCGCCGTGTGCCCGAGTTCGACCGTCCCCTGCTGAACCGCGTCCAGCACGCCCAGTCCGGGCACGAGTTCCCCGGCGGGGTAGGAGCGGATCCGGAACCGGCCCTCGGACAGGTTCTCCACCCTCTCGGCGAGTACCTCGGCGCCGCCGAAGATCGTGTCGAGGCCGCGGGGGAAGCTCGACGCCAGCCGCCAGTTCAGCCGCGGGCTCGTCACCACCGCGGGGCCACCGGCCTCCGGACCGGCCGCCGGCCCGCCGCAGGCGGCGAGCGTACCGGCGCCGGCCGTGGCCAGAGCGGCCTTGCCGAGGAAGTCCCTGCGTCCCAGCTTCTTCATGTCTTCCCTCCTGTGGCCGCGTGAGGCCGGCAGTCTACGCGATCACTCGGCGTCGCTCAGCCAGCGCTCGGCGTCGATCGCGGCCTGGCAACCGGTGCCGGCCGCAGTGACTGCCTGCCTGTAGGTCGGGTCCATCACGTCGCCGCAGGCGAAGACGCCTTCGATGTCCGTTGCCGTGCCCGGATGGCGGACCTTCAGGTAGCCGACATCGTCCATCGCCAGCTTGCCGCGGAACAGTTCGGTGTTCGGGTTGTGGCCGATCGCCATGAAGACGCCCTGGCAGGAGAAGTCCGATTCCTCGCCGGACCGGGGGTCGCGAAGCCGCACGCCGTGAACGCCCTTCTCCTGGGTGCCGTAGATCTCCTCGACGGTTGCGTGGAACCGCCAGGCGATCTTCTCGTTCGCGGCGGCGCGTTCGCGCATGATGACCGAGGCCCGCAGCTCGCCGCGGCGATGGACGATCGTCACCTTGCTGGCGAACTTGGTCAGGAACGTTGCCTCCTCCATCGCCGTGTCTCCGCCCCCCACGACCACCAGCTCCTTGTCCCGGAAGAAGAAGCCATCGCAGGTGGCGCAGGCCGAGACGCCGTAGCCCATCAGCTCGGCCTCGGAAGGGAGGCCCAGCTGGCGGGCCGAGGCGCCGGTGGCGATGATCAGCGCGTCCGTCCGGTACTCGCCGCCGTCCGTCTCGAGCCGGAACGGCCGCTCGCCGAGGTCTACGGCGAGGCCCGCCTCGAAGCGGGTATCCGCCCCGAAACGCTGGGCCTGCGCCCGCATCTGGTCGATCAGTTCGGGCCCCATGATCCCCTTCGGGAAACCCGGGTAGTTCTCGACATCCGTCGTGATCGTCAGTTGCCCGCCGGGCTGGGCTCCCTCGAGAACCAGCGGCGCGAGATCGGCGCGCGCGGCGTAAAGGGCCGCGGTGAGTCCCGCGGGTCCCGATCCGAGGATCGTCAGCCGGTGGTGATCTGAAGAAGCGGACGAAGCGGTCGTCATCGGCCGCGGAGCGTAGCAGCGCGAAGACGGATCGCCCGGCGGCGGCGCTTGAGGCGGCGAACGACCCACGCGGTAGGTCCGGAGAGCGCGTAGCTGGCCGCCCCGACCAGAAAAAAGAGACCGATGTGGATCAGCGCCAGCACGGCGATCGAAGCGATCACCAGTACCACCCGGAAACTCCGCCGGCGCCGGAAGTCGATCTCCTTGAAGCTGACGTAGCGAAACGTGGAAACGGCGAGCAGGCCGACCACGACCAGCGCGGACAGAACGACGATCTGGAGCAGGAAGGAGTCGCCTCGCGTGTCGACGAAGAAGAGAATCGAGCCGATCGCCCCCGCGGCGGCAGGCGCCGGCAGCCCGATGAAGTAGGCCGGGTCGGCCGTGCGGCGGCTGACGTTGAAGCGGGCCAGACGGGCGGCATTGCAGAGCAGGTAGACGGCCGGCGCCGCGAAGCCCACGCGGCCGAGTTCGTGAAGGCCCCAGAGGTAGCAGAGCAACGCCGGTGCGAGGCCGAACGACACCAGGTCGGCCAGCGAGTCGTACTCCCTGCCGAACGGGCTCGCGGTGCCGGTCAGGCGGGCTATCCGGCCGTCCAGCGTGTCGAGGCAGGCCGCGGCGAACAGCATGAGCACGGCTGCCTGGAACTTCCCTTCGAGACCTGCCAGGAGGGCGTAGAAGCCGAGCAGCATGTTCGCGGTGGTGAACAGGCTCGGGATCACGTAGGCCCCGGCTCGCAACGGTCTTGGCTTTCGGGCTCTCCAGTTCATGAACTGTCTCCGGTTCGAACCGCGGGTCTGCGCACCGGAAAGTCCTCCGGCGGCGGTGTGGACGGGTCCGTGGGCATGGCGATGGGCGTCTCGCCGGAGATCACGCGCTGGCCTTTCTCGACCAGGGGATCGTAGGACAGCGGCAGGAACACGTCGACCCGGGAGCCGAACTTGATCAGGCCGAGAGGTTCGCCCTGGATCACCCGCTGACCGGCCTGGACATGTGCCACGACGCGTCGGGCCACCAGCCCGGCGATCTGGCGCACCGCGATGAGATCGCCCTGGGGCCGGCGCAGCAGGGTGAGGTGATTCTCGTTCACGTCGCCTGCTTCCTTGCGAAAAGCAGGCAGTTTCTTTCCCGGTGTGGCGATGCCGCCGATCACCACGCCTTCGACCGGTGTCTTCTGCGTATGGACGTTGAAGACCGACAGGAAGATCGAGATGCGCCGCCAGGCCTCCTCCCCGAGCGCGCTGTCTGTGATCACCTCCACGGCCATCACCGTTCCCTCGGCCGGAGACAGGACGACGTCGGGCGGTCCCTCGTAGTTTCGCGTGGGGTCACGGAAGAAGAGGAGCAGCAGGACGCCGAGGACGGCCATCGTGCCCGCGGCGACGTGCCAGCCAAGGGGCCAGAAGACGGCCGCCGCGGCCAGAAACGGCAGCACGAACGGCCAGGCCTCCCGAGCGAATCTCATCCGCGGGGTGCGCCTGGAAGAGGGGCGCTAACTGGCTGCCTGGAGGGCGTGGGACCGGATGATCGACTCCATGCGGTCCTTGAGAGCGAGCTTGTGGAGCTTGATGCGCTTGGCTTCGGATTGATCCGTCGGCGAGAGGAGAGGGCGGCCGACCAGTTCTTCGAGTTGACTCTCACAGGCCTGATGCTCTTCGTAGAGCTTCTTGAACTCGCCGTCCTGCGCCAGAAGTTCTTCCTTGACTGCATCATCGCTCATTCGGTGCGCGCCTCCCTTCGTGGTCGTTCGCTGGGCTTCCGCGTGGCCTGCTTTGAGCGTACCAGCTTGGGTGCACTCGTCGCGGGCGGACGCAGGTAGAGAGGTTCCACCAGAGTCGAAAGCCCCCAGGGGAAGTCACCGTTCCGCATCCTGGGCAGCATGTCGGGTGCGAGTTCCGTCGCTTCGACCGCGCCGGCCGGAACTTCCAGAGCAGCCACTCCGTGGCCGACGACGGGGAGGGTGCTGCGCTCCAGATCGGATCGGTTTCTGATCTCGGCCGGCCCGTCTGCCTCGGCCGTACCGTGGACTCCCGGACGCATGCGCTGGGCGAACCAGCGGCCCCGGTGCGCGTCGACCACCGCCAGGACCACCGGCGCCGGTGCGGCCGCCCGCTCGGCGTAGTGCGAGGCCAGGACCTCGAACGTGGACAAGGCGCCCGTGCGCACTCCGGAAGCCTGGTGCAGGCCGATCGCAGTGGCCAGTCCAACCCGCAGGCCGGTAAAACTGCCGGGACCCCTGGCTGCCCCGATTCCCGCCAGGTCGCGAGCCTCGAGGCCCGCCGCTGCCAGCAGTTCGTGGATCATCGCGATCAGTTCGCGCGACGCACGGCCCTGAGGTGCGGCGAGCGTGTCGACCCGGTCGGGGAGAGCGAGCGCCACACTGACGACGGACGAGCCCGTGTCGAACGCGAGCAGCGGCCCGGAAGGCATGGCCGCTCACTATACTGGCGACCGTCCGTGGACGGGAGCGCTGCAGAGAACGCGGGGGATTCGCGGACATCCGCCGGTCGATCGGCGGGCCCGGCCCGGGACATCGCCGCGCTCACGCCGATGCTCCGGCACTACCTGACGGTCAAGGCCGAGTATCCCGACGCGATCCTGCTGTACCGGATGGGCGACTTCTTCGAGTTGTTCTTCGAGGACGCCACGACCGCCGCGCCGGTACTCGACGTCGCCCTCACCGCGCGCCAGAAGGGAACCGCCAGCGAGGCGCCGATGTGCGGTGTGCCGCACCACTCGGTCGAGTCCTACATCGCCAGGCTGCTCGACGCGGGCTACAAGGTCGCGGTCTGCGATCAGGTCGAGGATCCGGCGCAGGCCCGGGGACTCGTGCGCCGGGAAGTGACGCGGGTCGTGACGCCGGGAACGATCAGCGACCTGGAGATGCTCGATCAGAACCGGCCGAACTACCTTGCCGGGATCCGCTTCAACGGCAGGGCAGGCGCCGGCGCGTTCCTCGACGTCTCGACCGGGGAGTTCTTCGTGCGCCGCTGGCCGGACGCGGCGCTCGCGGTGGACGATCTCGAACGCCTCGCGCCGCGCGAGGTTCTCACGTGTGACGCCGACTTCGAGAGGGGAGGCGCCGATCCGGGCGGTCAGCTTCCGGCCTGGCTCGACCGGGCCGGAGTCCCGCACACGGCGGTCGACGGCTCGGAGGCGCCGCGTTCCGCCTCCGCCGAGCGCGCCTTGCGCCGGCAGTTCCAGGTCGACAACCTGCGCGGCTTCGGTCTGGTCGAGGGCGAGGCCGCGGTCGCCGCGGCGGCTCTGGTGCTCGAGTACGCGCGCCGCGCAGCCAGGTCGGAGATCGATCACGTAACGGGCCTGGAAGTTCAGCACGACGACCGTTGCGTGGTGGTGGACGACACGACGTTGCGCAACCTGGAGGTCTTTCGTCACCAGCAGCACCAGGGTGGACGGACACTGGTCGACGTGCTCGACCTCACGCGCACGGGCCCCGGAGCCCGCATGCTGCGGCGCTGGCTGAGCCGGCCGCTCCGCGACGCCGGCGTCCTGGGGGAGCGTCACGACGCGGTCGACGATCTGCTCCGGAACATTCCGCTGCGAGAGTCGCTTCGCTCGCGGTTCAAGGGCATGGCCGACCTGGAGCGCCTGACGTCGCGGCTGGTTCTGGGGCGGATCAGTCCGCGTGAAGCGGCGGCCATGCGGGACACGCTGCGCGACGCCCCTGCCACGCTTGCGGCCGTTGCCGGGCAGGATGCCGATCTCCTCGGCCGCTTGGGCGCGACAGACACGCTACCCGAGCTGCGGGCGAGATTCGACGAGATACTGGCGGAGACGCCGGGCTCGCTGAACGACGGCGGCGTGATCGCGGCCGGCGTCGATCCCGACCTCGACCGGCTTCGTTCTCTGGCGCGGGACGGCAAGGGGCACATAGCGGCTCTGGAGGCCGGCGAGCGGGAAGCGACCGGGATCCCCTCGCTGAAGATCGGCTACAACCGGGTGTTCGGCTACTACCTGGAGGTGCGCAAGACCCAGCAGGAGCGGGTGCCGGACCACTACGTGCGCCGGCAGACGCTGACGAACGCCGAACGCTACGTCACGGAGGACCTGAAGAAGCTGGAACAGCAGATCCTGAGCGCCGAGAGCGGTCAGCTCGCGCTGGAACAGGAGATCTTCGAGGCGCTCCGGGCCGAGGCCGCTCGGGAAGCGTCGCGGCTGCTGGCCCTGGCAGGTGCGCTGGCGCGGCTCGACAGTCTGACCGCACTGGCGGAAGTGGCCGGCCGCTACGACTACGTCCGACCCCGCATGCTGGCGGCGTCCGGGAGGATCGAGATTCGCGAGGGACGCCATCCCGTGGTCGAACGATCGACGGCGGCCATCCGCGGCGCTTCCGGTTTCGTGCCGAACGACGTGTGCCTGGACCGGGACCGGGAACAGATCATCCTGCTGACCGGCCCCAACATGGGCGGCAAGTCGACTTACCTCCGGCAAACCGCGCTGATCGTGCTGATGGCCCACGCGGGGTGTTTCGTGCCCGCCCAGAGCGCCGAGATCGGTCTGGTCGACCGCATCTTCACCCGCGTCGGCGCCAGCGACGACCTGGCCCGCGGTGAATCGACGTTCATGGTCGAAATGGTCGAGACCGCGAACATCCTGCGTCACGCGACGCCCGACAGCCTGGTTGTCCTGGACGAGGTCGGCCGGGGCACGTCAACCTACGACGGTCTCTCTCTGGCGTGGGCCATCATCGAACGCCTGCACGAGCACAACGGCTCGCTGGCGCTCTTCGCCACCCACTACCACGAGCTCACCGGGCTACCGGCGACGCTCTCGCGGGTCAGGAACTCCCGAATGGCGGTGAAGGAGTGGCAGGACCAGATCCTCTTCCTGCACAGGGTGGCGGAAGGTCGCGCCGACAAGTCCTACGGTCTGCACGTGGCGCGGCTGGCCGGCGTGCCCAGCGAAGTCATCGAGCGCGCCGCCGCGGTGCTTTCGAACATCGAGTCCCAGCAGTACAGCTTCTCCGGCAGGCCCCGGGTGGTTGACGGCGCTTCCGGAGCGCCGCCGAGTCCCGGCGCGGATCAACTCGCACTATGGGGCGGCGAGGACGAGGCCGTGATCGAGGCGCTGAAGGCGGTCGATGTGGACCAGTTGACGCCCGTCGCCGCCCTGAACCTGCTCCAGACTTTGCAGAGCCGGCTTGGCGTGAAGCGCTAGCTAGCGTCCTAGAACGGGATGTCGTCGTCCTGTTCGCTGGCGTCGAAGCCCTGGTCGGGAGGCGCGGACTGAGGCTGTTCACGGCGGCCCTGGCCTCCGTAGCCCGACTGGCCCTGGTTGTCGCCGCGGCCGCTCAGCATCTGGAAGTTGTCGCAGACGATCTCGGTCATGAAACGCTTCTGACCGGTCTGCTGATCGTCCCAGGAGCGGGTCTGCAGCCGCCCCTCGACGGAGACGAGCTTGCCTCGGTTGAGGTACTGGCCTGCCACCTCTGCCTGCCGTCCCCAGCAAACGATGCGATGCCATTCCGTTTCTTCCTGGCGATTGCCGTCGCGGTCGCGCCAGCGGCGGTTCGTGGCGACGTTGAAGGTGGCGAGCGTCTGGCCGGACTGGGTGGTTCGGATTTCAGGATCGTTGCCGAGACGGCCGATCAGGATCACTTTGTTGAGCATGCTCTGGTTCTTCCTCTCTCATTCGCGTTCAAGGGTGGTGCGTCGTAGCGCCGGGGGCGGACCCCAGAGGGGCCTGGCGGTACCCCATTGTAGGTGCATGCGGCGGCTCGGTCGCCGCCAATTCCGGGGTCGGCCCGATGCGGGGTTCGAGTCTGGCGTAGTGTCCCCTGCATGCGGCTGGTCCTGCAGCGGGTGGCGGGCGCCGAGGTCACGGTGGAGGGCTCGCCCGTGGGGAAGATAGGAGCCGGCATGGTGGTCCTCGCCGGGGTGGAAGACGGCGACGGCCAGGGCCAGGTGGAGGCCGCCGCGGCCAAGCTGGTCGGGCTCCGCTTCTTCGACGACGAGCGCGGGCGGATGAACCTGGACGTGCGCCAGTCGGGCGGAGCGGTGCTCCTCGTGTCCCAGTTCACGCTGGCCGCGTCCACGCGCAAGGGGAGACGGCCGTCGTTCGACGGGGCAGCGCCGCCGGAAGCGGCGGCGCTGCTGCTCGAGGAACTCCGCCGTCGGCTGGAGGCTTCCGGCGTGCAGGTGGAGTGCGGGCGTTTCGGAGCGCGGATGCGGGTGGACCTGGTCAACGATGGACCGGTCACCTTCGTGCTGGACTTCTAGCTAGAGGTTCTTGAGTTCCTTGCCGGGCTTGAAGCGAACCGTTTTGCCAGGGGAGATCGTCACCTCGACTCCGGTCTTGGGATTGCGGCCCACACCGCGCTTGCGATCACGTACCTGAAAGACGCCGAAACCGCGCAACTCGATCCGCTTGCCGTCGCCGAGAGCGTCTTTCATCGCGCCGAGGATCGTGTCGACGGCGCGCGCCGCCTTGACCCGCGGAAGATCGGAGTTCTCCGCGACCCGGTTGACGATATCCGCCTTGATCATCTTCAACGCCTCCTCCCTGAATCGACCGGTTGCGACGACCGGCACGACTCGAAGTGGACCATCGATTCTAACCCGGGAGGCGGTCCCGGTAAAGGGCCAAGGCGGTCGAAGTGGTCTCCGGGAGAGTGCTACCCTTGACCGCCTCATGGACCAGGAGAGAGCAGGTTTCCGGGCCCTTTCCGGTCGCGCGCTGCGCGGCGCCGGGCCGGTAGCCGCGGTGACCCTGCTCTGCTTTGGAGCGCAGTCGACCCGGGCACAGGAAGCTGCCGCGGCACCCGCCGGGAGCGGTCCCTTTCTGTACACCGCGGCGCGGCTGCTGGCCGCCGAACCCGACCGCGTGGATGAGGCCCTCGATCTCTTCGAACAGGCCGTGGCCGCGGATCCTGACGCTCCCTTCCTCCGGCTCGGTCTGGCGGAGTTCCTGGCGCAGAAGCTGCGCCGTTTCGAGGACGCGGCGGAACACACGGCCGTCGCCTACCGTCTCGCGCCGGACGATGTGGACGTGCTCCGGGCCCACGCGGGAGTTCTCGTCAGCCTGCCCGGCGGCGGTCGGCGCGGCGAGGTGCTCGATCAGGCGCTCGAGGCTCTGGAGAATCTCCGTCGCCTCGCCCCGAGCGACATCGACGGCATGATGCTGCTCTACCGGATTCGAGAGCGACTGGAGGAGTACGAGGAGGCCGCCTCCGTGCTCGAGGAGCTCGTCAGCTATCACAACGGCCACCGGCAACTTCAGGGCATGCTGGTCGATGCGTTCCGGCGGGCGGGCCAGGACGATCGGGCCGAGGAAGTCCAGGACGAGATGCTGCGACTCGAGGGACTCTCGCTCGAAGCCAGGATGGAACTGGCCAACCGCGAGAGCCAGCGAGGCAATCACACGGAAGCCATCGAACTGCTCGAGGGCGCCGTCGCGGAGCAGCCGGAGAGCGTCACGGTTCGCGGCGCTTTGGCTGAGGAGTACTTCCGTCGCGGTACTGCCCGCGGACGGACGCCGCGGCAGCGGGCGGACGATCTCGCGGAGGCGCTGGACCGCCTGCGCGCGCTGCCTCGCGCGGCTCGGGCGAGCTTTGCCGCCCGCCTCCTGGAGGCGAGGATCCTGGCCGCGTCGGAACAGACGCCGGAAGCGATCGAACTGTTCGAGAGCCTCAGACGGGAGTCGCGGGACGATCTCCGGATCGTGCGGGAGTTGGTGCGGCTGTTGATGCGTGAGGGTGAGTGGCGCCGGATCAGAGACATCGGCCAGACGCTGGTCGACCGCGCCGACCGCAGCACGGCAGAGGGCGCGCAGTCGGGCGATCTCGGTCTCAGCCTGCTGGTCGAGGCCTTGCGGCAGATGGGAGAGGTGGACAGGGCGCTCGAGGTGCTGGCAGCCGAGGAAAAGCGAGCCGGGGAGTCCGCCGAACTCGTGCTGAGCCAGGCCGAGCTGCTGGCCGAGGTCGGCCGGAAGCGCAGGGCCATGACGATGCTGCGGCGGGACGTCGTCGCCAACAACCGGTTGCTGGGGGAGAACGAAGACGGCGAGCCGGAGTTGCCGGCTCTGGTGAAGAAGGCGCGGCTCTACTTCGACCTGGGAGCGGACAGACTCGCGTTGCGGATCTACGAGGACCTGGCCGCGAACGGAGAGGTCCGGCGCCTCATGCTGGTTGCCGAGTCCTGCCGCGAACAGGGACGGTTCGGTGAAGCCATTCCCTTCCTCCTGCGGGCGTTGGCACGTATCGACGCCGGCGCCGAGACGGGGCTCGACGTGGAGAAAGACACCCTGCGGGCGGCGCTGCGGTTCCAGCTCGGAGAGGCCTACGAACGCAGCCGGCGCTACAACGATGCGGCGGATCAGTTCCAGGCGGTCCTTGCACTCCAGCCCGAGAACAGCCACGCGCTGAACTACCTGGGGTACATGTGGGCGGACAACGGGGAGAACCTGGAGCAGGCACTGGAGCTCATTCGCCGCGCGGTCGATCTCGACCCGAACAACGGTGCTTTCGTCGACTCCCTGGGCTGGGCGCTGTTCCGGCTTGGCGAGTTCGAGCAGGCCCGCCGTCACCTGGAACGGGCGAACCAGCTCGTGCCCCGGGACTCCACGATCCTCGAGCATCTCGGGGACGTCTACGTCGCGCTGGGCGATTCGCAGCGAGCCCGGGAGG
This sequence comes from Acidobacteriota bacterium, assembly GCA_011525365.1. Classification (GTDB taxonomy): domain Bacteria; phylum Acidobacteriota; class Thermoanaerobaculia; order Multivoradales; family Multivoraceae; genus Multivorans. The sequence goes on along the minus strand of WTGQ01000002.1, from coordinate 1,981,717 downwards.
CCTACGAGCAGGCGCTGGCGATCAACGACGAGGAGAACGTCGAATCCGTGCGTCGCAAGCTGAGTGAACTCTCGCGGCGCTGAGCGGTCGCAGCCGATCTTCATGCGGCGGTCGTTCCCGCTGCTTCTGCTCGGTCTGGCGTGGCTCGGCGGCTGCGCCAGCATCGGGGCCGGCCGTGAGGCGGCGGTTCCTGTCGGCAGCCCGGTTCCGGTCACGGCGCCGTGGGACATTCCCGAGGCCGAATGGCGGACCCAGCGCATCGTCCGCATGCAGTTCGAGGGACCGGAGGGGAGCGGAACGCTCCGTCTCGTGCTGCGCTTCGAGGACCCGGAGAGTTTCCACATCTCGGCTTCCGACCGCCTGGGGCGACGATGGTGGGAGCTCGGCGTGCGGGAAGGAAACGCCCTCGTGCTGTGGGTGCGCGAGCGGACCTTCTGCCGGTACGCAGGCGATCTCGAGATTCCCGCCCTGTCACTGGGTCCGGTGCCAGCCCGCGCCCTTGCCGCGCTGCTGATGCGCCGGCTGCCGGCGCCGCCTGCCGATGCCCGCGTGTGGAACGAAACCGTGGTCCCCGGCAGGTCCGACCGCAGCGTCGAGCTCGACTTCGAGGACCGCCGCGGCCGGCGCTGGACGACCGAGACCACGACGGCAGGCCCGGCTCGCTGGACGTTGTGGCGTGACAACCACGCAAGGGCCTCCTGGAGCGGAAATGTGGAGGGAATGGCGCGACTGGTGGAGTCCGATACGGGCCTCGAGCTCCGCTGGCTCCAGCGGCGGCCGGCGACGGAACTCGCCGAGCCGCTTCCGGCGCCCTCAGTCCCCTCCGGATACCGGCCGGGCGTCTGCGACGCGGACGCCTGATGCCTTCGGAACTCAGCCTGTCATGCCCGGCAAAGGTGAACCTGAGTCTCCGGGTTCACGGCCGGCGTGCTGACGGTTTCCACGAAGTATCGACGGTCCTCCAGACGATCGACGTCTGCGACCGCCTGGCGATTCAGCGGGTCGACCCGGGGAGTCCCCTGCGGATCGAGGTCCCGGGCGGCGGCGCGCCTGCCGACGACTCGAACCTGGTACTCGAGGCCGCGCGCGCCTACTTCGCGGCTCTCGGCGAACCCGCGCAGGGCGTCCGGTTCAGACTCGACAAACGGATTCCCGCCGGCAGCGGGCTGGGCGGGGGCAGCAGCGATGCCGCGGCGGCGCTGCTTGGCCTCCAGTCGCTCCGGGGGCAGCCTCTCGATGCCCGGCAGCTACACGCGGTCGGAGCGGCGGTCGGTTCGGACGTCCCGTTCTTCCTGGTGGGGGGAACGGCCTTCGCCACGGGCCGTGGCGAGCAGATCGAGACGCTGGACGATGTTCCCCTGGCGCCGATGCTGGTCGTCGTGCCGGCGGTCGAGGTGTCGACGGCCGAGGTCTACCGGGGCTGGAGCGGTGCAAGGGAAGCAGGAAGTGGGGGAGATGGGGGGAAGTCCGCCGTGCTGCCTCCAGCCTCGCACCGTGGCGACGCCGCGGCCTGGGTACTAGGCAACGATCTGGAACCGGTGGTGCGCGAACTCCACCCGGAGGTGGACAGCCTCCTCCTGGCACTCAGGAGGGCCGGTGGGGCGGCCAGCGGTGGCCCACAGGTTTCGGGCAGCGGCGGCGCGGTGTTCGCGATCGGCGAGCTACCCGACATCCAATCCGCGCTGGCAGGAATGGACGTGCACGTGTTCCGGACCCGGACCTTGGCTCGGGAAGTTTGCCGGCCCTTCATGTAGCCGGCTCTTTCTGTAGAATGGGCCGTCCCGTCTGGGGCGTCGCCAAGTGGTAAGGCACGAGACTTTGGATCTCGCATTCGGGGGTTCGAATCCTCCCGCCCCAACCACGCCGCCCCCGACGACCGCGTGCAGCAGCCCACTCCCTTCCATTCGAACTGATTCTGGTCGCCCCGTGTCGAGAGTTGCCGTGTACGCGGATGGTTCCGGTGTGCCAGGACCGAGGAGTCCAGAACCCATGAGCGGCGGTCGCTGAAGTGACCCTCCATCCCAACAACGTCGAACGCGCCATGTACACCGAACTCAAGGTCTTCGGCGGGCGGGCGCATCCCGCCCTGACGAACGAGATCTGCAACTACCTCGGCATGGTGCCGGGCCAGGTCACGGCCTACAACTTCGCGGATGGCGAGATCTTCTGCCAGATCCAGGAGAACGTCCGCGGCGCGGACGTCTTCATCGTGCAGCCGACCTGCCCGCCGGTCAACGACAACTTTGTCGAACTGCTGATCATGCTCGACGCCGTGAAGCGGGCCTCGGCGGCGCGGGTGACGGCGGTGCTGCCGTACTACGGCTACGCTCGCCAGGACAAGAAGGACAAGCCCCGCGTGCCGATCACGGCCAAGCTGGTGGCTGACGTGATGACCGCGGCCGGGGCCGATCGTCTGCTGACGATGGATGTCCACGCGCAACAGATCTCGGGCTACTTCGACATCCCGGTCGACCACCTGTTCGCGGCGCCGGTGCTCCTTGACGCCATCCGTGCGCTCGGCATCGAGGACCTGATGATCGTTGCCCCGGACGCCGGCGGTGTGGCCAGGGCGCGGGCGATCGCCAAGCGGCTGCACACAGAACTCGCCATCATCGACAAGCGTCGCGTGGCCGCGAATCAGGCGGAGGTAATGAACGTGATCGGCGATGTCCAGGGACGCGATGTGCTGATCCTCGACGACATCATCGATACCGCCGGTACGCTGATCAACTCGGTCGAGTCGCTGGCGGCGCAGGGCGCCCGCCGGATCTTCGCCGCGGGCATCCACGGCGTCCTCTCCGCCTCGGCCATTGAACGGATCGAGGAGTCGAAGCTCGAGGGCGTCCTGGTGACGAACACGACTCCGCTCGAAGAGAAGCTGGCCCGGAGCACGAGGTTGAGGCCCCACAGCGTCGCCGCGCTGCTCGGGGAGGCCATCCGCAGAATCCATGACAACAGCTCCGTGACGTCGCTCTTCGTCTGAGCGTCCGTCACTTGAGGAGTTCGAAGTGAGCGAACCCACCGTAACGGTCCGGCTGCGCGAGCAGACCGGCAAGAACGCCAACCGCCGCCTGCGGGCGGGCGGCGAGATTCCCGCCGTGATCTACGGCGGCAGTGCCGATTCGGCCGCCATCCGCGTCGACGGCAAGCTGCTGCTGAGCCTGATCCGGGAGGGCGGCGAGAATGCCGTCTTTCTGCTCCAGCTCGAGGGCACCGAACAGAAGCGTCACACGATGATCCGCGACCTGCAGTGGAACCCGTTGACGGGCGCGCTGGTTCACATCGACTTCCAGCGCGTGAAGATGGACCAGGAAGTCCAGGTCTCGGTGCCGATCGAGGTCGTCGGAGTTCCCGAGGGCGTACGGAACGAGGGCGGGCTGCTCGAGTTCATCACGAGGGAGTTGGGCGTCGTCTGCCTGCCCGGCGACATTCCGGTCTCGATCGAACTTGACGTTTCGTCCCTCCACATCGGCCAGCATGTAGAGGCCGGGGAAGTGGTTCTTCCGGACGCGGTGACCCTCAACGACGACGAGACCAAGGTGATCGTGTCGGTCGCCGCGGCGCGCGTGGTCGAAGAAGAGGAGGAAGAGCCGGAGGAGGGCGAACTGCTCGAGGCCCTCACCGACGAGCCCGAACGGGTCGGCGAGGAAGACGAGTCGGAGGATGGAGACACATAGGGAGGAAGCGCGGCTGGTTCTGGGGCTGGGAAACCCGGGCGGGCGCTACGCCGATACCCGTCACAACCTCGGCTTCCGGGTCGTCGACGAGCTGGCGCGGCGCCTGGGTGTCAGACCTGGCCTGGATGTGTGCGGAGCGCTCTGGGCCTCGAATGACCGACTCGACCTGGCGATGCCGCAGACCTTCATGAACCGCAGTGGCTACAGCGCGCGCTGTCTCTCCGAACGGAATGGCTATGCTCCCGGGAACATCCTGGTCGTCTACGACGAGGTCCACCTGCCCCTGGGGCGGCTCCGGCTTCGTGGCAAGGGGAGTCCCGGCGGGCATCGCGGCATGGAGTCGGTCATCGAGAACCTGCGCACCACGGCGGTGCCGCGGCTGCGGCTCGGGATCGCGCCGGACGAAGCGGCGGCGGCCGCGGCCGGCCGCGGGGAAGAACTGCCGGACTTCGTTCTCGCTCCCTTTTCCGCGGGTGAAATCGAAACGGCGGAGCGTATGGTGCGCCGGGCCGCCGACTGCGTCCTGAGTTGGATCGACCGCGGTGTCGACGTCACGATGAACGAGTACAACGGATGAGAGGAAACGGATAGTGGACACGATGTACTACCTTCTGCCCGCCTGCGGCGCGGCGGCCCTGCTTTACGCCTTGCTGCGGAGCCGGTGGATCAACAGGCAGGACGCCGGCGACGGAGCGATGCCGGAGATCGCCGGCCACATTCGGGACGGGGCGATGGCGTTCCTGGGCCGCGAGTACCGCATCCTTGCCATCTTCGTCCTCCTGGCGGCGGCCCTGCTGGCGCTCGCCAACTCGGACCGGGCTGGCAGTTCCGCCTGGATCGGATTGTCTGTTCTCGGGGGCGCCCTCTGTTCGGGCCTTGCCGGGTTCTTCGGCATGAGGGTGGCGACGTCGGCCAACGTCCGCACCGCGGCCGCCGCTCGTTCAAGCCTGAACCGGGCCCTGGCCGTCGCCTTCTCGGGCGGCGCGGTGATGGGTTTCGCGGTCGTCGGCCTGGGCATCCTCGGCCTGTCCGTGCTGTACCTGCTCTACGCCGCGATGTTCGGTAGCGGCGACAACGAGTCGCTGGGTCAGGTGGTGACCGTCCTGACCCAGCGACTCGTTGTCGCCGCTACCGAACATCGCGGCGTAGAGCAGGTACAGCACGGACAGGCCGAGGATGCCCAGGCCGACGTGGGCGCCGACCTGGTGGGGAAGGTCGAGGCAGGGATACCCGAGGACGATCCACGCAATCCGGCCGTGATCGCCGACAACGTCGGTGACAACGTGGGCGACGTCGCGGGCATGGGAGCCGACCTGTTCGAGTCCTACGTGGGTGCCATCGTCGGGACGCTGGTGCTCGGCATCAGCACGACCACCCTGGCCGGGGAGGAGTTCACGCCGAACCTGATCCTGCTGCCGATGCTGCTCGCCGGTCTCGGCATCCTGGTCTCCCTGGCCTCCACGCTGCTGGTCCGGACGAAGGAGGGTGGGAACCCGCAGCACGCCCTGGACCTGGGTACCTTCGCCGCGGCCGGGGTGATGCTGGTCGTCACCTACTTCACGGCCCAGTACCTGCTGGGCGACAGCAGGTACGTCGTCGAGGGGAAGGAGTTCGGCTTCATGGGGGTCTTCTTGGCCACGGTCGCCGGTCTCGCCGCCGGACTGCTGATCGGGCTGATCACCCAGTACTACACCGCCGAATCCAAGGCGCCGGCGCAGAGCATCGCCAAGGACAGCCAGACCGGCAGTGCCACGAACATCATCGGCGGCCTGGCCGTCGGCATGCAGTCCACCGCGCTCCCGATCATCGTCCTGACCGCCGCCGTCCTCGTGGCCCACAACCAGGCGGGGCTGTACGGCATCGCGATCGCGGCCCTGGGCATGCTGTCCACCACCGGGATCCAGCTCGCCGTCGACGCCTACGGTCCGGTCGCGGACAACGCCGGCGGCATTGCCGAGATGAGCCATCTCGGTCCGGACGTCCGCGCCCGCACGGACAAGCTGGACGCCGTCGGCAACACGACGGCGGCGATCGGCAAGGGCTTCGCAATCGGGTCGGCGGCGCTCACCGCGCTGGTGCTCTTCGCGGCCTTCCGCACGACGGTCGGTCTCGAGAGCATGGACCTGGTCAACCCGCGCGTGATGTGCGGGCTGTTCGTCGGCGCCATGCTCCCGTTCCTGTTCTCGTCGATGGCGATGAAGGCGGTCGGCAAGGCGGCCTTCGAGATGATCGAGGAGGTCCGCCGCCAGTTCCGCACGATTCCGGGCCTGATGGAAGGAGAGGCGAAGGCTGAGTATGCGCGCTGCGTCGACATCTCCACCGCCGCCGCCCTGCGCCAGATGGTGGCGCCGGGCCTGCTGGCCGTCCTGGTTCCGGTGGCCGTCGGTTTCTGGGATGTCGAGGCTCTGGCCGGTGTTCTCGCCGGCGTGACCGCGGGCGGCGTTCTGCTCGCCATCTTCATGGCGAACGCCGGCGGCGCCTGGGACAACGCGAAGAAGTTCATTGAAGCGGGCGCGCACGGAGGCAAGGGCTCCGACGCCCACAAGGCGGCCGTCGTCGGCGACACGGTGGGGGATCCGTTCAAGGACACGGCCGGGCCCAGCCTGAACATCCTGATCAAGCTGATGTCGGTCGTGTCGCTGGTCATCGCGCCGCTGCTGGTGCTGTAGGGAGCCTCGACTGGCGGACCGTGATAGATTCCGCCGCCGATTCGTTCCGGTCTGCGGGCCGGCGAAGATCAAGAGGATGAACGATTGACACGGACGTACGAACTCGTTTTCATTGCCGATCCGCGCCTCTCGGATGAAGAGGCCGTGGAGTTGAGCGATGCCTTCGGCAAGCTGCTGGTCGCTGACGGCAAGCTGCGGATCACCCAGGAGGAATCCTGGGGCAAGCGGCGGCTTGCCTATCCGATCAGGAAGTTCACCGAAGGCCGGTACCACATCTACTACCTCGAGTCCGACGGAGGAGACAACGGTCTCGCCGAGATCGGACAACGAATGCTCCAGAACGAGAAGATCCTGCGCCACCTGGTAGTACGGACCGACCTCGACCTGAAACGCGCCGCCAGCAAGGGCAAGGAGCCGGTCCAGCAGACGACCATGGCTACCGCACCGAGCCAGGCGGCTGGAGGCGTCTAGAGATGGCGAAACGCAGAACATTCTTCCGTCGTCGCAAGGTGTGCAAGTTCACCGCCGACGGGATCGAGTACATCGACTACAAGGATGTCGCCACGCTGCGCTCCTTCGTGCCGGAAAGAGCCAAGATCCTGCCGCGAAGGATCTCGGGCAACTCCGCGCGGCACCAGCGGATGCTTGCCCGTGCGCTCCGGCGGGCCCGTTTCCTGGCCCTGATTCCCTACACGACGGACTGACCGCTGGCGTCGGCGGCGACCGAGGCGGCGAGGAACGAGGCAATGGAAGTCATCTTGCTACAGGACATGAGAGGGCTGGGCACGCGCGGCCAGGTGGTGGACGTGAAACCCGGGTATGCCCGCAACTACCTCTATCCGAGGGAGCTGGCGGCGCCCTCCACCGAGTCGAACCGGCTCTGGTTCGAATCGCAGCGGAAGAAGTTCGACGCTCGCCACGAGGCGGAGCGCTCGGCCGCCGCCGAGGTCGCGGCGGAACTCGCGGCGGTCAAGCTGACGATCCCCAAGCGGGCCAGCGAGACCGGGACCCTGTACGGTTCCGTGACCCCCACCGAAGTCACCGAGGCGCTCGCCGCTGCCGGCGTGCAGGTGGACCGCCGCATGATCGATCTCACCGGCGGCATCAAGACCGTGGGCGACCACCTGGTGCGAGTTGACCTCCACACGGAGGTCATCGCCGAAGTCGCCATCGAGGTAGTGCCTGAAACGTAGAGCCGATAGCGATGGCTCCGGCGCCGGGGCCCCACCGGAAGTCGGCGACTTCCTGGGCGACGAGCCGACGCGCCATCTTGGCGACTGGCGCCATCTCTGGGAACGGGACATCCCGTTCCCGATCCGCAGCGACAGAGGCCTCGCCGGGCGTCTGCTCGTAGCTTTCAAGCGGCTGCTGCGACCGTTCGTCGCGCTGCCGCAGAACGACCTCTGGGAACGGCAGCGCGTCTTCAACCTGATCCTGCTCGATGTGTTCGAACACCACCTCCAGGAGTGGAAGGACCATCAACAGCGGGTGGAGCGACTGTTCGAGCAGCGCATCGGCGATCTCGACCACCGGACGAGACACCTGGAGAACTTCCTGCGCCAGGGGCTCGACGAGGTCATGCGTCACGACGACGCCCTGTTCGGCCGCGTCGACCGGAAGCTGGACCGTTACCGGCGAGAGGCCGACGAATTGGCCGGGCTGCTGAGGACCGCCCTGGCCCGGGGACCCGAAGCGGAGAAGGGACTACGGGCGGCCGACGCCGACGTCTCCTACATCGACTTCGAGCACCGGTTTCGCGGCGCTGAAGAAGACATTCGGGACCGCATCCGCGTCTACCTGCCGCGACTCCGTCAGGCGGCGCCGATTCTTGACCTCGGCTGCGGCCGGGGGGAGGCCCTGGCCCTGCTGGAGGCCGAAGGCGTGGAGTGCCGGGGCGTGGATCCCTCCTCGGCGATGGTGCGCCACTGCCGTGAGCAGGGGCTTGGCGTCGAGCAGAACGACGCGCTTTCGGCCCTGGCGCGGACCGAGCCGGCTTCCCTGGGCGGTGTCGTCTCCTTCCACGTCATCGAGCATCTGGCCCCGGAGGACATCGAGCGTCTGGTGCGCCTGGCCTTCGCAGCGCTGCGACCGGGAGGGATTCTCGTGCTGGAGACGCCGAATCCGCTCTCCGTCGCGGTGACGGCCCGCAGCTTCTGGCTCGATCCGACCCACAGGAGGCCGGTTCATCCGGAAGCGCTGTCGGCCTGCTACGAACAGGCGGGCTTCACCCGTGTCGAACGGCTCGAGCTACGGCCGTATCCGGAGGAGGAGCGCCTGCCGGAAATCCCGCTCGATGGGCTGGACGGACAGAGCCGGGAGTTGGCCGACCGGCTGAATCGCCTCCGGGACGAGCTCGACGACTTCCTGTTCGGGTACCGCGACTACGCCCTGATCGGCGTGCGACCGGAGCCCTAGCCCGTTCCCCGCGCCTCGGCCCGGTCGCTCTTCTGCCAGCCACTCATGATCGGCGTCCAGTCGGCGACGTCTTCCGGCATGTTCTCACCCGCCTTCGGCTCGCCGTACAGTGCGCGTTGCTGGTACCACGGCAGGTCGTAGACCGCGCGCGTCTCGGGATCGAAGGAAAGGACCGGCTCGGTGCCGACGATGAACGCCTCTTCGATCACGCGTTGGCCGGATCGGCGCCGCGCCGGCAGGAGGCCGGAGTAGTACTCGACCTGCCGGAGCCGCACCTGGTTGGGCCTGGTGAAGGTGAGAGTGGGATCCACCCAGCCATCCTCGATCCCCTGTCGGAGCACCTCGTTCCAGATTGGCAGCGCCGCTACGGCACCGGTCATGTTCCTTCCGATTCGCTGTTGCTGGTCGTAGCCGACCCAGACGACCAGGGTGTACCTGGGCGTGAAACCAGCGAACCAGGCGTCCGTGAAGCCGTCCGTCGTACCGGTCTTCCCGGCGACCGCCGCGAGGCCGAGCGCCCGCGCGGACTGGCCCGTTCCGCGCTGGACGACACCCGAGAGCACATGCGTGAGCAGGAAGGCGACCTCGGGCGTGAGGACGGTCGATGCCTGCGGTACATGGGCATCGAGTTCGCGGCCGTCGCGGGTCGTGACACGCTCGACGAAGTAGGGCTCAACGTGGACTCCCAGGTTGGCGATCGTGGCGTAGGAGGTCGCCACCTCGAGCACGGTGAGGTCGGCCGCGCCCAGAGCGAGGCTCGGGTAGGGAAGGAGCGGTGAACGGACGCCCGTGCGGTGGGCGAAGTCGACCACCCGTTCCGCCCCGACGATGTCGTGGAGCTTGACCGACGTGACGTTGACGGACCTTTCCAGGGCGCGGCGCAAGGTCAGGATGCCCAGGTACTGCCGGTAGAAGTTGCGGGGACTGTAGTTGAGCTGGTTGTCGGCGCCCAGGAACACGGCGGGCGCGTCGAACAGCGTGTCGGCGGGAGTGAAGCCGTGCTCGAAGGCGGCGCCGAACACGAGCGGCTTGAACAGGGAACCGACCTGGCGCCGGGCCTGAAAGGCGCGGTTGAACTCGCTGCGCTCGTAGTCCCAGCCTCCGACCATCGCCCGCACCGCGCCGGTCGCCGACTCGAGCAGCAGGACCGCGCCCTCGATCCGCGGTTCCTGGACGAGCTCCAGTTCGAACTGCGGCTGGTCCTCGCCCCCTTCGACGGAAGCGGCGTCGTCGACGGGCCGCAACTCGAACCAGGCGACGTCACCCGTCCGTAGCGGCGGCGAATCCCTGCGTGTCCACTCGTAGCCCGGCGGCTCCAGCATGAAACGGTGATCCCCGATCCGAATCTCCGCGTTCTCCCGCCCGCGCTGGAGAACGACACCCGGCACCCAGGCGCCGGCCTCGGGCTGGAAGCCGACCCACCTGGCCAGAACGCCGCCGAACGACTCGGCCAGGTCCGGGGCCGTCAGATCGTCCTGGTTCACCTGGGCGACCGCTCCTCGGTAGCCGCGCAGGCGGTCGATTCTCACCAAACCCGCGCGCAGGGCCCGCCAGGCAGCGTTCTGCATTCGCTGGTCGAGGGTCGTCTGCACCTGCAGGCCGCGCTCGTACAAGCCCTTCTGGCCGTACGAACGGTAGAGGTCGAGGCGGACCTTCTCCGCGAAATAGGGTGCGACCGGCTTCGGTTCTCGCTGGGTGACGACGTCCAGCGGCGTCGCGGTCGCCTCGACGGCCTCGTCCCGCGTTATCACTCCCCGCTCACCGAGCATCCTCAGGATGGCGTCGCGGCGGGTGCGGACGATCTCCGGTCGAAGGTAGGGCGTCCACACGCTCGGGCTTGGCACGATCGCCACCAGGGTCGCGGCCTCGGTGTAGGTCAGTTCGGCCGACGGCTTCCCGAAGTAGTAGCGGGACGCGGATTCCACGCCGTAGTTGCCGTGGCCGAAGTAGGTGAGGTTGCAGTAGAGGGTGAGGATCTGCTGCTTGCTGAGACCCTTCTCGAGCTCGACCGCGAGCAGGGTCTCCCGGATCTTCCGGCGCCAGACCTTGGCCCGATCCAGGAAGAGCATCCGCGCCACCTGCATGGTGATCGTCGAGGCGCCCGAGAAACGCTCCCCACGCTGCCAGTTCTGGAGCACCGCGCGAAAGACGCCGATGATGTCGAAGCCGGCGTGGGAGTAGAAGTTCCGGTCCTCGGCGGCGAGCAGGACACGCGTGAACGTCTCCGGCACCTCTCCCTCGGAGAGCAGGATGCGCTTCTCGACCGAGTAGCTCCTGAACGGTTCTCCGTTGCGGTCGCTCAGCCGGGTGATCTGACTGGGCGTGAGTTCGGCCACGGTCTCGACCTGCGGCAGATCGATCACCGCGGCGACGCCCACGCCCAGCAGCACGCCCGCAACCGGGGTCGCGGCGACCGGCGCCAGCCAGCGCCAGTGATTGACGCACCAGCCCCGCACCAGGTCCGGGACTTCCCGCGCCGCCCTCATCTCGCGAATATCATACGGCGCGTTCCATGACTCCCGAAGCCGACCAGGCGTCCGGCCTGCCGCCGTTGCCGGAACCCTTCCCCGAGCCCCAGGCGGCTCGAGCAGCGGACCCGGAACGAACGCGTCGCGGCTGCCTCGTCGCGGGTCTGGTGGGCTGCGGGCTGATCGTGGTGCTGTTCCTCGTCGGCCTGGCCGTCCTGGTCACTCAGGCGGACGAACTCATGGAATTCGTTCTGGACTTCAGCCGGGAACGGATCGTGGCCGAGCTGCCGGAGGATGCACAGCACGCAGAGCGTCAACGCCTGGAACGGGCGTTTGATTCCGTTCTCGAGCACTACCGGAGCGGTGCCGCCACGCCGGCCGATAACCGCCGACTCCAACTGGCGCTCACCGACGCGCTCCGGAGGCTCGAGCGAGGCTTCTTCGACCAGGACGACCTGCGACGTTTGACCGAGCGCCTCGAGAACATCGCAGCGTCCGATCCGGGAGGCTGACTTGCCCGCGGCCGTCCCTTCCGGTATCGAGAGTGCTGCCGGCGTTGAGCGTCCTTCCGGCGCCGGGAGTACCGGGCGTTTCGAGTTGGTTTCTCCCTTCAGCCCGCAGGGCGACCAACCGGCAGCGATCGGTGAACTCGCGGACGGGGTGCGGTCCGGCGTGCCTGAACAGGTGCTGCTGGGGGTCACGGGCTCGGGGAAGACCTACACCGTCGCCAAGGTCATCGAGGCCGTGAACCGGCCGACGCTCGTCCTCTCCCACAACAAGACCCTGGCAGCCCAGCTCTACCAGGAGTTCAGGAGCTTCTTCCCCCACAACGCGGTGGAGTACTTCGTCTCCTACTACGACTATTACCAGCCCGAGGCCTACGTTCCGCAGTCCGACACCTACATCGAGAAGGAGACGAGCATCAACGACGAGATCGACCGCCTGCGACTCAGGGCCACCATCTCCCTGTTCGAGCGCCGCGACGTCCTGATCGTCGCTTCCGTCTCCTGCATCTACGGTCTGGGAGCGCCGGACGTCTTCTTCTCGATGCTCCAGTTCTTCGAGCGCGGCGCCGAACTGCCGCTCGAGCAGGCCCAGCGGAGCCTGGCCGAGATGCAGTACGAGCGCACGCGCCTCGATCTCTTTCACGGCAGCTTCCGGGTGCGCGGCGACGTGCTCGAGATTCTGCCGGCGTACGACGACCGGGGCATCCGGGTCGAGTACTTCGGTGACGAAGTCGACCGGGTCTGCCGGTTCGATGTGATCAGCGGCCGGGTCCTTGAGGAAGTGGACCGGATCCCGGTTTTTCCGCGCAACCACTACGTAACGCCGGAGGAACGGATGCGGCGGGCGATCGCATCGATCCGGGAAGAACTCGGCGAGCACCTGGCGGCCCTCGAGCGGGAGAACCGCCTGCTCGAGATGCAGCGGCTGGAGCAGAGAACCCGCTACGACCTGGAGATGCTCCGCGAACTCGGCTCCTGCGCCGGCATCGAGAACTACTCCCGCCACCTCTCCGGACGGGCCCCCGGCGAAGCACCGCCGACCTTCCTCGACTACCTGCCCGAGGACTTCCTGCTCGTCGTCGACGAGAGCCACCAGACGATTCCGCAGGTCGGGGGCATGTACCGCGGCGACCGGGCCCGCAAGGAGACCCTCGTCGAGTTCGGGTTCCGTCTACCGAGCGCGCTGGACAACCGGCCACTGCGCTTCGACGAGTTCGAGGAGCGTTGCGGTCAGCGCATCTATGTGTCGGCAACTCCGGGGCCGTTCGAGCTGGAACGGACGGGCGGGGTCGTGGTGGAGCAGATCATCCGGCCGACCGGACTCCTCGATCCGAGGATCGAACTGCGGCCTTCGGCCAACCAGATCGACGACCTGGTGGCCGAGGCCCGCGAGGCGATCGAACGCGGTGAGCGCGTCCTGGTGACCACGCTGACCAAGCGCATGGCGGAGGAACTCACCCAGTACCTGAACGAACTCGGGCTCAGGGTGCGCTACCTGCACAGCGACATCGACACTCTGGAACGGGTAGAGATCACGACCGCACTTCGCCGCGGCGACTTCGACATCCTGGTGGGCATCAACCTCCTGCGCGAGGGCCTTGATCTGCCCGAGGTCTCGGTCGTCGCCATCCTGGACGCCGACAAGGAGGGTTTCCTGCGTAGCGAGGTGTCACTGATCCAGACGGCCGGCAGGGCGGCCCGGAACCTGAACGGCAGGGTGATCTTCTATGCCGACCAGCGGACCGAGTCGATCGACCGGTCGATGGAGGAGACGGAGCGGCGGCGGCGGGTCCAGGAACGCCACAACCGCGCGCACGGAATCGAACCGGCCTCCATCCTGAAGGAGGTGCACAGCCCCCTGGTGCAGATGAGCAACCTGGACTACCTGCACAAGGCCGGAACGGAAGCGGAGGCAGCGGTGGAGGACCTGCTGCGGGAGGACGCGCCTGAGATGCCGCTGGAACGTCGGATCGCACGCCTCGAGAAAGCGATGAAGCAGGCTTCGCGGCGACTCGAGTTCGAGCAGGCCGCGGTGCTCCGGGACCGGCTCAAGGAACTCCGGGAACTCAAGGTGATGGGCTGATGCACCCGGAGCTCTCCCGCAAGCTCGGCGAACTCCCGGACCTGCCGGGGATCTACATCTTCAAGTCGGAGGCAGGGGAGGCGCTCTACGTCGGCAAGGCGAAGTCCCTCAGGCGTCGCGCCGCCGCTTACCGCAAGCCGGCAGACGACCCGCGCATCGCGCTGATGCTGCACGACGCGGCCGACATCGAGTTCGTCGTGACCGATTCCGAAGCGGAGGCTCTGCTGTTCGAGAACAACTGGATCAAGCGGCGGCAGCCCCGCTTCAACATCCGTCTGCGCGATGACAAGACGTACCCGTACCTCAAGCTGACTCTGGCGGACGGACACCCGCGGCTTGCCTTCACTCGCCGCATCCGCCGGGACGGGGCGGAGTACTACGGCCCCTACCTGCCGGCAGGGCTCGCGCGCAAGGCGATCAAGCTGACCCAGAAGCTGTTCGGCATCCGGGTTTGCCGGATCGACATCGACGGCAGTCTGCCGCGGCCATGCCTCTACTACGACATGAAGCGCTGCCTCGGCCCCTGCGTCGACGGGCTGACCACGGACGAGGACTACGCCGACGCGGTGGAGAAGGCACGGCTGTTTCTGGCCGGCCGGAATGAGGAGTTGCTGAAGGACCTGCGCGCCCGGATGCGGGCGCACGCGGACGAGCTCGACTTCGAGGCGGCCGCGCGGGTGCGCGACACGATTCACGAGATCGACGAGGTCAGCCAGCGGCGCAAGCTGCGGTCGGCCCGCGGAGAGGACGTCGACATCTTCGGCGTCCACATCAGCGGCGACAACGCGGCGGTCACCGTCCTGGTCATGCGGGGCGGCCAGGTGCTGGACCGGCGCGAGCTGTTCTGGGAGGGGGTGCCGAGGATCACCGCCGAACGTCTTCTGTCCGAACTGCTGCCTCAGCTCTACGACCGCACGACCCTGATTCCCAGGGAGATCCACCTGCCGGCGCCGATCGAGGGCGAGGAGGCGCTGATCGAGTGGCTGAGCCGCCGGAGGGAATCCAGGGTCTACCTCCGCATGCCGTCTCGCGGACCGAAGGCGCAACGCATCGCCCTCGCCAACCGCAACGCGGCGATGGCCTTCCGCCGCCGTTTTCGCGGCGCGGGCGTCGGCGGCGAAGCGGGCGCGGCGCTGAGGAAGGCGCTCGACCTCGCCGATCCGCCGCGGCGGATCGAGGGTTTCGACATCTCGACCTTCGGCGGCAGCCAGACTGTCGCTTCACTCGTCGTCTGGAACGACGGGCGGATGGTCAAGGGCCAGTACCGCAGCTTCAACATCCGCGGCCTCTCCCAGGCCGACGACTTCGCCGCGATCCGGCAGGCGGTCAGCCGTCGCTACCGGCGCGTGCTGGAGGAAGTGGGAGATATGCCCGACCTGATCCTGATCGACGGCGGGCGTGGTCAGTTGAACGCCGCACTGGAGGCGCTCGTGGACCTGGGGGTCGATGAAACGCCGGTGGTCGGACTCGCCAAAAGGGAGGAGGAGCTCTACCTGCCGGCACGTCCGGCGCCGCTCCGGTTGAGGCGCAGCCACGCGGGCCTGCGGGTGCTGCAGCAGGTACGGGACGAGGCCCACCGCTTCGCCGTCTCCCGCCACAGACGACGCCGTTCGCGAAGGACACTGCGCAGCCGGTTCGACGACCTGAGGGGAATCGGGCCGCAACGGCGCAAGCTGCTGGTACGCCGCTTCGGCAGCTACGCCGGCGTAGCGCAGGCTTCGGAGCAGCAACTGAGCGAGGTGCTCGGACCGAAGCTGGCACGCTCGGTCTACGCGGCGGTCCGCGGCGAGCGCTCGCGCTCCCGCCAGTGAAGGGGCGGAAGCTGGTAGCCTCTGCGGTGCCGGAGGACCGGATGCGGTCGCTGCCGGCGGGAAACCGCCGGGGGAGGAAAGTCCGGACTCCAACGGACGGCATGCTTGCTAACGGCAAGGCGCGGTGACGCGACGGAAAGTGCAGCAGAGAGTAGACCGCCAGCCCCGGAGCCTCGGGATCCGAAAGGGCCTCGGGAGAGTCGAGGGTGGGCAAGGGTGAAACGGTGCGGTAAGAGCGCACCGCTCGGCCGGCGACGGCTCGAGGCGATGGCAAACCCCATGTGGAGCAAGACCAAATAGGGAGAACGGATCGGGTTGTCCGTCCCGGTTCCGGCCGTCAAGGCACGGGACGTTCTCCGGGTAGGTCGCATAGATGAATGGCCGCCTCCCAGGGCCTTGTGGCGATGGGACGAACAGAATCCGGCTTACGAGGTCCTCCGGCACTTGACCTTGCACTCCGGCCAGCCGGTTTCCCGTGTCGAACGTCCGCCCGCTGCGAAGCCCGGCGACCGGGTGGGCATCGCCGCGCTCTCGGGCCGAATCGCCCCGGACCGTCTGGCCGCCGGCGTGGCCGCGCTGGAAGACCTTGGGTTCGAGCCGGTCCTCGCCGCGAACCTGCGCCCCGAAGCCTCGCTCAGCGGCCGGCCGCTCTTCGCGGGTTCGGACCGGGAGCGTCTCGAGGCCTTCCATGAATTGGCGGGCGACGGGTCGGTTGCGGCAATCGTCTTCGCGCGTGGAGGATACGGTGTTCCGCGGATCCTCGGACACATCGACTGGACCTTGCTTGCCTCCAGGCCACGGCCCTACGTCGGCTACTCGGACCTGACGCCTCTGCTCCTGGCGCTGGTCTCGAGGATGGGAACGATGACCTTCCACGGTCCCATGGCGGTGGACTTCGCGCGGGGTCTCTGGCCGGAGGAGCGCCGTTCCTTCCTGGACGCGCTGGCGGGCCAGCTACCGGAGCCTTGGGCGCTCGAAGCGATTCCCGCGGGATCGTCGGCCGGCCGACCTCCGCCGATCGAGGGCCGCCTGCTCGGAGGGTGCCTCAGCATGCTGGCCGCAACGGTCGGAACGGGGCTGTTGCCGAGTTTCCAGGACTCGATCCTCGTGCTCGAGGACATCGACGAGCCGGAGTACCGGATCGACCGCCTGCTCACCCAGCTCCGGACATCCGGTCAAGCGGCCGGTGTCCGGGCCGTGATCGCCGGCCACTTCACGAATTGCGATGCGCGCGCCAGCCTGATCGACTTCGCCGACTCCCTTGGCGTGCCGCTGTTCGGCGGACTGCCGGCCGGCCATCAGGCGCCGAACCACACCTTGCCGCTGGGCGCCATGGCCCGGCTCGACACCCGGAGCGCGACCCTCGAGGTCGCACGGTAGGGGCTCGGCGGGACCATGGACGCGCGCGATCCGATCACCAGCACGCGCGGCGTCGGGCCGGTGCTGGGACGCCGTCTGGCCGCGGCCGGTTGCCGGCGAATCGTGGACCTGCTGGCGCATCTCCCGCTCCGCTACGAGGACCGTCGCACTCTTGGCCGGCTGCCGGGAGCCGACGACGCCGCGACGGAGTCGGCGGCGTCGGGTCCCCTGACGGTGGTCGCGCGACTGGAGAACGTGAAACGGGCATTTGGGCGCCGACGTTTCTCCCGCGTGGAGGCGGTCGCGTGTGACGGCGCAGCCAGAGTTGACGTGGTCTGGTTCAACCGCCCCTACCTTGCGCGGCAGCTCGAGGAGGGTGTGCCCTACCTTCTGCACGGCCCGCTCCGGCGACGCGGCGAAGACGGCCCCTGGCAACTCTCGAATCCATCCGTCGAGCGGATCAGCGGCGAGGAGTACTGTGGCGGCGGGCTCCGGCCCGTCTACGGCCGGATCGGGGAGGTGCCGCCATCACGAGTCGCCCGGCTCGCTGCCGATGCGATCCGGGGTCTGCGGGAGGCTTCGGGGCCGGACTGGATCGAGGAGTGGCTTCCACGCGAGGAACGGACGAAGCACCAACTGCCCCGATTGGCGGCAGCTCTGACAGAGGTTCACTCGCCGTCACCGGATGCAGCGATCGAGAACCTGAACGCCAGGCGGAGCCCGGCCCATGCCCGCCTCTCCTACGGTGAGTTCCTGCTCCAGCAGTTGCAGCTCGCCGCTGTCCGCCGCCAGCGGCGGCGATCAGGAAAAACCCACCGCTACCGCGCCGATGGGGCCGCGTGGACGGCGGCCACCGGTCTTTTGCCGTTTCGCCTGACCGGCGGCCAGGAACGGGTGCTCGGGGAGATTGCCGACGATCTCGGCAGGAAGGAGCCCATGCTGCGCCTGGTCCAGGGCGACGTGGGCAGCGGCAAGACGGTCCTGGCGGCCCTCTCCTGTCTCATCGCCGCCCGAAGCGACCTCCAATCGGCGCTGATGGCGCCGACGGAGCTCCTGGCCGAGCAGCACTTCGCCTCCCTGGAGCGATTGCTGGGTTCCCGGATGACGATCGCCCTCGTCACCTCGAGCCAGCGTGTGGCCAGCGACGCCGGCGCGGTCGAGGAGCGCATCGCGGACGGCGGTATCGACCTCGTCGTCGGCACCCACGCCCTGATCGAGGAACGCACCCGGTTCGCGCGGCTGGGCCTCGCGGTGATCGATGAACAGCACCGTTTCGGCGTGGTCCAGCGGCAGTCCCTGGCCCGGAAGGGCCTGCGACCGGACCTCCTGGTCATGACGGCGACCCCGATTCCGAGGTCGCTTGCGCTCACGGTGTACGGTGATCTCGACGTGTCGATACTGGACGAGATGCCACCGGGTCGCCGCCAGATCGAGACCCGGGTGACGACAGACCGCCGGATGGAGGACGCGGTGAACGAAGTGCGGCGGCGCCTGGACAGTGGCGGCCGCGCCTACGTCGTCTTCCCCCTGATCGACAGCGGTGAGGGCGCGGCCGCCGGATTGCCTTCGCTCAGGGAGTCCGGCCCGAAGTGGGCGCGGGCTCTCGGGGCCCCGTACGGCATCGTCCACGGACGCCTCCGGCGCCAGGAGCGGGATGAGACGATGGGCCGCTTCGCCGCCGGCTCGATCCAGGTGCTGCTGGCCACGACCGTGATCGAAGTCGGCGTCGACGTGCCCGAGGCCACGGCGATGGTCATTCTCGGCGCCGAGCGCTTCGGCCTCGCCCAGTTGCATCAGTTGCGCGGGCGGATCGGCCGCGGCACCGATCCAGCGCTGGGGGATTCGCTCTGCATCGCGATCGCGGGAGAGCCGTCGGCCGAAGCGAAGCGTCGCCTGGAAGTGTTCGCGGCTTCGACCGACGGTTTCCGGATTGCGGAGGAGGATATGCGACAGCGGGGGCCCGGCGAGATCCTCGGCACGCGTCAGGCCGGCCTGCCGCAGTTCCGCTTCGGGGACCTGGCGCGCGACTGGAGTTGGCTGGTTGCGGCACGGCAGGACGCCTCCGAGCTACTGGATCGTCTGGCGGATCCGGCAAACGCCGCTCTGCGGCGGCAGCTGGAGCGACGCGTTCCCGGCCTGGTGTCGCCGGAGGAAGGAAGCTCCCGGCCATGAAGGTGCTGCTGGTAGCCAACGTGCTGCCGCCGAGGGACCTGTCCGGAGCCGGGGAACAGGTGTTGCAGCTCGCGTGGGGGCTGCGAGAGGCCGGCTGTGAAGTCGAGATCCTGGGTCGCGATCGTTGCGGACCGAACGTGTCCAAGCTCGCGTTTCCCTGGCGGGCGCGGAGGGCCGTCCGGCGCATGGTCCGGGCGTGGCGCCCGGACGTGGTGCAGGTGCACGAGAGCGACGGCGGTCTGGTGATCCGCGATCTCGCGCGGCTCGAGGGCCCTTCGAGGCCGTTGCTGGTGGCCCTTCAGCAGGTGAGCTACGTGCGGGAGCGCAAGGCGGTGCGCCCGCTCGTCGATCATGACCAGGACGCCAGGGTGGTCGCCCGACCGGTTGGGAGCGAACTGGTGTTCCGCGTCCTCCGCACTCCACTGCACGTTGCGCTCGGCCGGCTGAGCGCGAGGCGATCCGACCTGCGGCTCGCCCCGAGCCGGGCTACGGCGCTGGAGATCGAGCATGACTACGGCGTGGAGGGCGTGCGGGTGGTTCCGAACGTCACCGGGGCGCCGTTGGACGCTCGGACGTGGGAATCGGCGCAGGCCCCGGATTCGGACGAACCGGCTGTGGGCGAGCCGTATGTGCTGGCGGTGGGCCGGCTGCGCATACGGAAGGGAATGGAGATCCTGTTGCGGGCCCTGGCGCAGGTTCGCGATCGCGGCCACCGCCCGCGCCTGGTCGTGGCCGGCGACGGCGAGCGTCGCGAGGCCCTCGGCGCTCTGTGCCGACGGCTCGGCCTGGGCGCCAGCGTTCACTGGGCTGGACGCTGTTCGCGATCAGGGACGGCACGGTTGCGGCGGCGGGCGGCGGCCCTGATCGTGCCCTCGACCTACGAAGGCATGCCTCTCGTCGTCCTCGAGGCGATGAGCGACGGTGTCCCCGTCATCGCGTCGGCGGTCAGCGGCATTCCCGAGGTCGTGGTCGATGGGGAGACCGGTTGGCTCGTGCCGCCTGAACGCTCGGCCGCGCTCGCCGGCGCGTTGATCCAGGCCATGTCGGATCCGGATGCGGCGCGTGTGCGCGGCGAGGCGGGACGGCGACGACTCGATCAGCGGTTCCGCCCGCATCACGCGGCCCGAGACTGGCTCGAGGCGGTCGGTTCGGTCGGCGTTCCGGTGCCGGGAATGTGGGAGAATCCACCTGGATGAAGCTCCTGGATGGGCACGGCAGCCTGTTGCCGGCGTCGTGGAGGGTCCAGCTCCCCGTTTTCGAGGGCCCTCTCGACCTGCTTCTGCACCTGGTCCGCGTCAACGAGATCGAGATCACGGACATCCCGGTCGCGTTGATCTGCGACCAGTTCCACGAGTATCTGGCGCTGATGGACGAACTCGACCTGGACATAGCCTCCGAGTACATCTACGAGGCCGCGCTGCTGATTCAGCTCAAGGCCAGGGTGCTTTTGCCGCAACCCGAGCCGGAACCGGGTGAAACGCCGGAGGATCCCCGACGCGAGCTGATCGAACGGCTCCTCGAGTACCAGCGGTTGAAGGAGGCTGCGCAGACTCTGGCGGAAGTCGACGATCTCCGGCACGGGCTGTGGACACGGAGCGGCACGCAAGCCGCGGCGCCCGGCGACGACGAGGAGGAGTTCGACATGGGCGACCTCTCCCTCTTCGACCTCCTGCAGGTCTTGCGCCACGTGCTGAAGCGCTACGACGAGGAACATCCGAGTCCCCTGACCTACCGGGGCGAGACGTTCAGTGTTCGAGGCCAGATCGAGAGACTTCTGCGCCGGTTCGACGGCGGCCGGTCGCTCGACCTCCAGGACGATCTCTTCGCGCTGTCGAGCCGGGCCGAGGCGATCGCCTGTTTCCTGGCGGTGCTTGAGATGGCGAGACTGAATCTCGTCCGGCTTCACTCCGCCGGAGGCAGCTCGGTGCTGCTGTTTCGGACGACGCGGCCGCTGGATCCCATCTTGCTTGAGGACTTCACCGGATGACCGACCAGGCGGAGATGGCTGCGGTGTTCGAGGCGTTGCTGTTCGCGAGCCCGGATCCACAGCCCGAAGCGAAGCTGCTCGAGGCTTTCCCCGAGGGCTCCCGGGAGCAGGCGCGCGAAGCTCTTCAGACGGTCCTCGCCCGCTACCGCGCGGACGAGTCCGGCGCGCGGCCGGACCGCGGGATCGTGGTCGATCGGGCTGGCGGCGGTTACCGGCTTGTCACGCGCCCGGACCTGCATTCCTACCTGCGGAAGTACTTCGAGGTCGCCGGACGCAGCAAGCTCTCGATGGCAGCGCTGGAGACGCTGGCCATCGTCGCCTACCGTCAGCCGGTGACCAGCCCCGAGATCCAGGACCTCCGGGGCCGGAACTCCGCGGGCGTGCTCAAGACGCTGCTCGAACGGCGGTTGATCCGGATCGCCGGCCGCAAGGAGGTCGTGGGCAGCCCGTTTCTCTACGCCACGACCCGGGACTTCCTCCTTCACTTCGGCCTGCGCTCACTCTCGGAACTGCCGCCGCTGGAGGAGTTCGAGGAGACCTTCCTGGCGGCGGAGGAAGAGGCCCCGCAGTCCGAGCTCTCCCTGGCGCCGGTGGACTCAGGGGATGGCTGAGCTGCCGCGGGGCGAACGGCTGCAGAAGGTCCTCTCCCGAGCGGGAATCGCGTCCCGGCGGGCAGCGGAAGACCTGATCAGGGAAGGGCGCGTCACGATCGACGGCCGGGTGGCGGTGCTCGGCGACCGGGTTGCGGTGCCAGGGGAACCTCCGGCCGCGATCCTGGTCGATGGCGAGCCGATTCGCCGGCGCGGTCCCTCCCGATACGTCCTGCTGAACAAGCCCGCCGGCTACGTGACTACCCGCTCGGACCCCGAGGGTCGGCCCACGGTGATGGATCTCATTCCCGAGAAGTGGCGCCGTCGGTTGAAGCCCGTCGGACGGCTCGACTATGGAACGGAGGGCCTGCTGCTGGTTACCGATGACGGCGATCTGGCCTACCGCGTGACTCACCCCAGCTTCGGCTGCTCGAAGCGGTACCTCGCCAAGGTTCGGGGCGTGCCGGGGGATTCGGCGATCGCGCGCCTCCGGGGCGGCGTGGTGATCGCGGGTCGCCGGACCGCACCGATGAGACTGGCTCGGGCACCGGCCAGGCGAGGCGCCCGCCCGGCCCGTGCCTCGAGCTGGTGGCAGATCGAACTGGTCGAGGGGAGGACGCGTCAGATCCGCGAGATGTTCTTCCGCGTCGGGCACCCGGTGCAGCGCCTGCGCCGGGTGGCGATCGGCCGCCTCGAGGACACCGAGCTCCCGCTCGGGGCCTGGCGCGAGCTCTCCACTGATGAACTCGCCGCTCTGCGCGCCGGTTGGGGACCGAGGCCCGGCAAGGGCTCCCCGGGTTCGCGGCGGCGAAAACCGCGCCGCCGATGACCGTCGTGGCGATCGACGGCCCGGCCGGTGTCGGCAAGAGCACCGTGGCGCGCCGGGTGGCGGCGCAACTCGCCGTGCCCTACCTCGACACCGGCTCCATGTACAGGGCCGTCGCCTGGCAGGCCCTGGAGGAAGGTCTCGATCCGGCCGACGGGAAGGCGATGGGCAGGCTGATCGCGAGGCTTCGCTTCGAGTTGCGTACGCGGAACGACGAAGCCGAAGTGGTTGTGGACGGAGAGATTCCGGGTGTCCGGCTCCGAAGCCCGCGGGTCGACGTGGCGACGTCACGGGTTGCGGTCCACCCGGCGGTTCGTTCCTGGCTCGTTGCGAAGCAGCGGGAGTTCGCAGCCAGGGAGGGTGCGGTGGTGGAGGGAAGGGACATCGGCACCGTCGTCTTTCCGGACACTCCGCACAAGTTCTATCTGGACGCTCCCCTCGAAGTACGGGCCGAACGCCGGTTGCGTCAGCTTGCCGGCCGGGAGTGCGGCGACCGCGGCCGGCTGCTGTCGGAGATGCGGGCCAGGGACGAGCGCGACATCGGCCGGAGCGCGTCGCCGCTGAAGCGCGATGAGACCTACAAACTGATCGACACCTCGACAGGCGACGCGGAGCAGGTCGCCGACCGGATTCTCCGATCCGTTCGGGCGGCGGCGACCGGGTCATGACTGTTCCAGCGGCCCGGCGCGCGGGAGGCGCGGCGGAGCTTCGCATCATCTTCGGCCTGTTCGTTCTGACGGCCGTCCTGTTCGCGGTCGATCGCTGGCCACGGAGCACCGGCGACCCGCCGCTGCCGACACGCGCTCAGACGGCCGCGATGGAAACGGCCTACCGCAGCCTGCTGCTGGATCTGCTGGCGGATGCCGAACGAGCGGCCGAGAGTGTCCGCCGCACCGTAGCCGTTCCTCTGGACTCAGTGCAGGCCAGACTGAGCGTGTTCGAGGAGTTGGACCGGATCGGTCGAACGGGTAGGCATACCCTGGTTCTGGTCGATCCGGACGATCTGGCGCAGGCCTGGGGCGGTCCGGGACTTCGGCACGATTTGCCCCTGGATCGCCTGTTGCCTGGAGGCATCAACCAGACCGCCGGCTTCACGGCGGTCTCGCTCTACGCGGCCGTCGATATGAGCACGGGGGAGGGCGGTTGGCGGTTGATCGTCGGCAACAGCTTTCCGACCGACTCGCTGCCGTTCCCGACGCCCCTGGGCCTCCGGCACCACGATGTGAGGTGGTCGGTTCGGGACCATTCCGCGGAACCTCTGACGCCGGCTCTGGAGGCACTCGGCATTCGCGAGCTGGGCCCGCCCGATGGCGTTCCCGGACCGTGGCTGCGGTTCCGCTTCGAGTCCGGGTCCGAGCGGTACTCGGGCATCGGAGCCTTGCCCGGTCTGGTCACCCTCGCTCTGGGAGTCGGTCTGTCAATGGTCTGGCTCTTCCGGCGCTGGAGCGCCCGCGCGCCCGCAAGGCCACGGCCCGCGGTCGCGATCCCCGGCCTGGCCGGAGGCGCGGCGGCAGTTGGCTACGGCCTCTTCCGGTGGCGGATCTGGATGACGGACGCTACCGGCGCGCCGCCTGACCTCGGGTCTTCCTTCGGAGGTTCGATCGGTAGCTGGATGGTGTTGATGGCGGCCTGGTTGATCCTCGCGGGGACCGCCTTCTGGGCGTTCGGCTGGCCGGAAGGCCGCGACTGGATGCATGTTCTGATGACTGCCGCCGTGGCGGCCGTGGGAGTCGGCCTGCTGGCTGAAGCAACTCACCGGCCGGCGCTGCGCGCACTGCTCGCGGAGGACGTGCGAGAGGGTCTCGACGCTCCGGATCCGGAGGAGGTCGCGGCGCTGGCGGAAAGCACGAGCGCCTTCCTGGCGACGACCGACCTGAGGATGCTTGCCCTGGGCGATCCACGGGAACTCGACGACCACCAGGACCTGGCCCTGGAACTCTGGACGGGATCGCCCCTGGCCGCGTCCGAGATGGTCTCCGCGCTCGCCGTGATCCGGGACAGCGAGGTCTCAACGTTCTCCTACGGCTTGCCGATCGATCCGGAGACCGGGAACCTGGATGCCGCCAGCGCGCGCTGGCCGTCAGGTGGCCTACCGATCTGGCAGCAGCAGCGAAGCGCCCTGGACGAGTTTTCGTTGGGCTCAGCGGGGCAGGACTGGGGCACGGTTCGATTCTGGACGGCGGCCTTGCCGAGAGTCGACGTCTGGAACAGCGTCACGTCCGGCGCCGGCGCTGAACTGCAGGTACGCCTGCTCCGCGGCGGCGCGGATCGAGGTCGGAGCGGCTCGACTACGTCGGCGAACGCGGAAGTCGCCTATGTCGACGGCGCGGGCCGTCCCCTCGTCTCGCGGTGGCAGGAGGACTGGCTGTTGCCGCCGCCGTCCGAGGCCGTGGATCCGCGCCGGACGCTGAAGGTCGAGACACCCGCGGGACCGGCCCTGGCCTGGTTCAGTCCCACCGATCTGCCGGGGCTCTGGATCGTCGCGCTGCTACCGGAAGAGCCGGTGGCGGAGCGTCTGTGGCGGATCGCCACGGTAGCAACGCGGCTGATGCTCGCGGTGTCCGCCGTGGCCTTCGCTGTTCTCCTGCTCAGCCTGCCCACGGCGAAACTGCGGAGGCGCCTGCTACCCGACATGCGTCGCTACTCGGTGCGGCTCACTGCGGTGCTGGCCCTGATCGCCATCGTGCCGTTGACGTTGCTCAACGGCCTTCTCTTCCGGAATCTGGCCACACGGGTTCAGGCTGAGCAGGAGGCGGCGGGCCGTACCGCCCTCGTGTCGCTCGAATACGTTCTGACGGACTTCCTCCTCAGTCTGGAGGCAGGCTTCTCGATTGACGCCCAACTCGACGACGAACTCCTGTCCTGGCTCGCCGAAGTCGTAGGTCACGAGGTGAATCTGTACTGGCGCGGCAGCGTCTACGCGTCGAGCAAGCCTGACCTCTTCACCGCGGGCCTGATGCCGGAACGGATTCCGGGAAACGTCTACAGCAGGCTGGCGCTGCTTGGCCATCCGACGGCAGCGCGAGTGCAGACCACGCGGCAGGGGACCTCCTACCTGGAGCTGTACACGCCGGTGTCTCTGGGAGAGGTGCGCCCTGGAGAATCAGGTCTGTTCGTATCCGTGCCGCTGCTGGCGCAACAGGAGGCGGCCACACGTGAACTGGCTGCCCTGAGGCGGCAGGCCCTGGTCGTCACGACCGCGCTCGTGCTGCTACTCGTCACGGTCGGCTCGCGGCTCGCGCGGGGATTTACGCGTCCGCTGATGCGAATGATCGACGGTGCAGACCGGATTGCCGGCGGAGCGGATTCCCTCGGTTTCGCGCCGCGGGAGACGGAACTCAGGACGCTTGGCGAGGCAATCGACGGCATGGCGGCGCGCATCGCGTCGACGCGGGCCGATCTGGTTCGCGCGCAGCGACTCGAGGCCTGGGCCGAGATGGCGCGACTGATCGCGCACGAGGTGAAGAATCCGCTGACGCCGATCCGGCTCTCGACCGAACACCTGCGACAGGTGTGGCGGGATGCGCCGGACCGCCTGGAGGAGGTGTTCGATCGCTGTACCGGGAACATCCTGGCGCAGGTCGAAGAGCTTGCGCGAACCGCCGGCGAATTCTCGACCTACAGCAGGATCCCGCTCGCCCAGCCGGCCCCCGACGATCTGGTGGAAGCGGTTCGGGAAGTCGTCGACGGCTACGGAAGTACGGCGCATGGAGCAGTGGCCGTCCTCTTCGAGTCGGCTCCCGGAGCGGCGGATGCGCTGCTGCTCCCGTTCGATCGGCGCCTGATGCAGCGGGCGCTCCGCAACCTGATCGAGAACGCCCTCCGGGCCAGCAGCAAGGATGGCGAGGTGCTCGTGAGAGTCGAACCCTCTGGCCCTGACGGCGCGGTCGCCGTGACGGTTGCGGATCGGGGTCCCGGTGTGTCGGACAGCGACCTGGAGCGGATCTTCGAGCCCTACTTCTCGACCTCGAGCGGAGGTACCGGCCTTGGGCTTCCGATCGCCCGGCGGATCGTCCAGGAGCACGGGGGATCGATCACCGCCGCCACCAGGCCGGGCGGGGGACTCGCGGTTCGCATCGTCCTTCCGGGCGGTCAGTCCGACGAGTCGTCTTCCGCCGGCGCCTCCAACTGAATCGTCCGCGTGGGGAAGGCGATGCGGACCCCGAGCCGGTCGGCGAGTCGCAGAATGTCCAGGGCCAGGTTGTGGCGCAGCCGCAGTTCGGTACTCCAGTCCGGCGCGAGGAAGAAGACGTAGAGCATGATCTCCAGGCCGTCGGTGCCGAACTCGTTCAGGTGAATCTCAAAGGCGTCCTGCCGCATCGACTCGTTGGCGCGCACGATCTGCCGGAGGCCCTCACAGAAGGCGTCCACGGTTTCCGGCGGCGTGTCGTAGGTGATGCTGATGCGGGTGCTCCACCGGCGGAACGCCCGGGCGCCATAGTTGTCGACCGAGGCGTCGATCAACCTCGCGTTGGGCAGGGTGATCAGGGAGGCGTAGAACGTGCGGACGCGGGTACTGCGGAAGCCGATCTCCTCGACCACCCCTTCGACGTCACCGACCTTGACCCAGTCGCCGATGCGAAACGGGCGGTCGAGGAGCACGGTGACCGAGCCGAACAGGTTCTTGAGCAGATCCTGCGCCGCCAGGGCCACCGCGAGGCCACTCAAGCCCAGGCCGGCGAGCAGCGCCGTTACGTCCCGCCCCTGCTGAGCGAGCAGGAAAACGATGCCGAAGACGGCGACCGCCAGTTTCAGCGTCTTCGTGACGAACGGGACCAACTGGTCCTGGAACCGGTTCTCGGCCCTGGCGGCTCGCGCCCGCAGCGCCGTTCCGAGCAGATCGATCTGGGCGAACGCCACACGGCCGAGGGCCAGCAGGAACAGCACCAGTACGACCACGTCCAGCCATGCATGGACCCGGGGTGGCAAGCCCAGCCACTGGAGTCCCAGCCACCACACTCCGGCCATGACCAGGAGTCCGGTGGGGCGCAGAATGCGACGCGCACCCTGGACATCGAGGGACTCGTAGCGCCTGTTCAGCGGTCCGGAAAACAGGCCGTAGGCGATCCAGACGACGATCCGGTCGATCAGCAAGCCGACCAGAACGAGAATCGGCAGCGCCAGCCACTGCCAGGGGTGGAGGATGAAGCCCCCGGTCCGTAGATAGGAGGGAACTCGATCCCGGAGCCAGGTCGTCGCCGTTACCGGCGCTTCCTCGACTCCTTCGACCACCGACCGCTCCCGCAGCTCCTGGTACAGGGTCGGGATAGAGGCCACCGTCTCGCGTGTGAACGACCAGTTCCCGTTGTCGTCCGGCGCCAGCACGATCGGCACGGACAGGTCGTCGTTGAACACCCACCGGTCCAGGTCACCATCGTCGGGAATCGCAGCGAGCTCCACGAACTCGAGCCGGTCGATCACGTGCTTCAGTTCACTGGCCAGGTTCCGTCCCTGCCGCGCCCGCACCGGGAACGGGAGGTCCCCAAGATCGAGGCAGCCGGCGGCGGTCTCCAGGTCCGGCCGTCCGTCCTCGGTCGCGAAGGCCTCGAGGAAGACGCGCATCGTCTCTCGTGGACTCGACAACGACTGGTCCGCCGCCGGCTGGGCAAAGGCGAACCAGGCCGCGGCGAGCAGTGCGCCACTGGCGAGAAGACTCACCCTTCGCAGAACGGGAGACCTCATGGCGGCGACACTCTTCCAACCACGGCCCCAACGGTCAAGTGCGGGCCGTCGTCACGGGCTGGTACCGTCGCCGTCGCCACATGCGTGAAACCCTCCCGGCCCTGTGCCTCGCCTTGCTCGTCGCTCCGGCGTGCGCGCCGGCCGGATCGAGCGACTCAGTGACGAACGGTGGCGAGGGCCAGCGGCCGTCCGAACCCGAACGCTGGCTGGTGGAAGTCCTCGACCGCCGCGAGCACGACACCGGTGCCTACACCCAGGGCCTGCTGTGGCGCGAGGGCGTGGTCTACGAAAGCACCGGTTCCTATGGGGCCTCGAGCCTGCGCTCGTGGCGCTGGGATGACGGCTCGGAACTGGCCCGGGTCGATCTCGACGGTGACCTGTTCGGCGAAGGCATTGCCCTCGTTCCGGGCGAGGACGAGCGGCTGATCCAGTTGACCTGGCGGCGAGGTGTGGCCCTGGTGTGGCAGCTTGCGCCGTTCGCCGAACTGGGCAGAATGCGCTTTGACGGGGAAGGCTGGGGACTCGCCTACGATGGATCCGACCTCATCATGAGCGACGGCACACCGCTCCTCACCTTCCGCGATCCCGAAACCCTCACAGTGCGGCGTCGACTGCGGGTGACGAGAAGCGGAATGCCCGTCGACGACCTGAACGAACTCGAGCTGGTGGATGGCCTGCTCTTCGCGAACCTGTTCGGCAGCGACGAGATCGCCGCCATCGACCTGGACTCCGGCTCGGTGGTGGCCACCGTCGACGCTTCGGGGCTGCTGACGACGGAAGAGGCGGAGGCGGCGGATGTCCTCAACGGCATCGCCTACCGGCCCGACACCGGGACCTTCCTGCTGACCGGGAAGTACTGGCCCTGGGTCTTCGAGGTGCGGATCCTGGGCTACGATCCGCCGACCGCCCAGTGAACCCGCGGGACGGCGAAACCTGCAACGCGACGAAACCTGGGCACCGGAAAGAGAGTACTCAAGAGAATGAGCGATCAGATCTGGTACGTGGCCATAGACGGCAAGCAGGAAGGACCATACAGCGCGGAAGACGTCGAGGAGAGGATCCGTTCCGGCTCCGTCGCGCGCGGCGCCCATGTGTACCGGGACGGCATGGGTAACTGGGCGCCGGTCGTCAGCGAGCCGCGGTTCGCCGCCGCCTTCGGCACACAGATCCCCAAGCCACCGGGCGGAGTAGCCGACGAGATCGACTTCGTGATCGTCGGCGAGGAGATGCAGTTCGTCGAGATCACGCTCGACCCGGGCGAGGCCTGTATCGCGGAGGCGGGATCGTTCATGTACATGGATCCCGGCATCGAGATGAACACGATCTTCGGCGACGGTTCGGAGCGCGAGGCGGGGGGCTTCATGGACAAGCTCCTTTCCGCCGGCAAACGGGTCCTGACCGGCGAGTCCCTGTTCATGACGGTGTTCGGAAACGGCGCCGGGGCCCGCCGGAACGTCGCCTTCGCTTCGCCCTATCCGGGACGCATCATCCCCCTCGACCTTCCGGCCCATGGCAACACGATCCTCTGCCAGAAGGACGCCTTTCTCTGTGCCGCCAAGGGCGTGTCGGTGGGAATCGCGTTTCAGCGGAAGGTCGGAGCGGGCCTGTTCGGCGGCGAAGGCTTCATCCTGCAGAAGCTGGAAGGCGACGGACTCGCTTTCGTTCACGCCGGCGGCACGGTCGTCGAGCGCGAACTCGGGGCCGGCGAGACCCTCCGGCTGGACACCGGCTGCCTGGTCGCCTTCGAACGCCAGGTCGATTACGACATCCAGACGGTCCCCGGGATCAAGACCGCGCTGTTCGGCGGCGAGGAGCTGTTCTTCGCCTCTTTGACCGGACCCGGCAAGGTGTGGATCCAGTCACTGCCGTTCAGCCGGCTGGCGAGCCGCGTGTACGCGGCCGCCCCCCAGACCGGTGGAACCCGCAAGGGCGAAGGTTCCGTGCTCGGCGGCCTGGGCGGCCTCGTGATGGGCGACCGCCGCTAGAGCCGGATCGGGGCTCAGGTGGCGATCGACTCGATCTTCAGCATGCGGGCCCAGGCGGCACGCAGGCTCTCGGGCAGGTCCAGGTCGTCGAACAGTTCGCGCACATCATCCCGGGAAACGTAGTCCCAGATGTCCTCCCACTGTGCGTAGCGCAGCATGCAGGAGATCGCGGTGCACCGATCCTCGTGGCTCCCGGCATGGAGCATCTCTTCGAGTTCTTCGCCGGTCACGTCCCGCTCCGGGAAGAAGTAGAGGGGCTGGGAACTGCGGACCATCAAGCGCGAGGACGAGGGGCGTAACGGTTGCGCATCATAGCGTCTTTTTCCGAGGTGCGGCCGGGGTGCTTGACCGTCCGCAGGGGCTGGGTTACCTTGAACGCCGTCTGAGTGCCTGCGGGCATAACTCAGTTGGCAGAGTGCCAGCTTCCCAAGCTGGATGTCGCGGGTTCGAGTCCCGTTGCCCGCTCCAGTTGCCTCAGCCGGCGTGTGGCCTGACCCAGAAGGAAACCAAGAGACAGGAAGGGTACAAAGAGCAGATGGCGTTCTTCAAGAAGGATCTCGAAGAAACCGCGGCGGAGGCCGCGCTGACACCTCCCGGCGAGGTGAGGTCGCCTTCGGCCGCGCCGGCGCGCACCTACGTGGCGCCCGGTTCGAACATCGACGGCAGCATCGCGGGTGACGCCGAGGTCCTGGTCGACGGTTCTCTGACGGGGAACGTGGAACTCAAGGGCCGTTTCGTGCTCGGACGGCGAGGCCGGATCGAGGCTGACGTGGTTGCCCAGTCCGTTCAGGTCTCGGGGCACGTGAAGGGAGATATCCGCGCGTCGGAGAAGATCGAGGTGCTGTCGTCGGGCTCCGTCGAGGGCGACCTGACCGCTCCCCTGGTTTCCATCGCCGAGGGAGGTATCTGCAACGGCAGGATAGAGATGAGTGGCACGCTGGCGATCGGCGCGACGTCAAGCCGGAGCTACGCGAGCGCCGCCGGCGGCTCGGGCGACTCCTGACGGTCGATCGGCAGTCCCTGATCCAGGCGACAGGCCTGGCACAGAGTCCGAAGATCCTCCGGCACGTGAGCCGTGAAGGTGCGGGAGGGTGCGCCGGCAAACCCAGGCAGGGTAAGCCGCAGTGCATGGAGAGCCGGTCTCGGGAACTCACGCAGCGGTCGACGCATGGATGGTTCGACGTTCCGCCAGCGGGACTCGCCGTAGGTCGGATCGCCGACGAGGGGGTGCCCGATCGCCTTGCTATGAACCCGTATCTGATGCGTTCTGCCGGTCAGGATTCTCAGCTCCAGCAGTGAAACGCCGGAAGCCTCAGCCAGCAGGTGGTAGCGGCTGACTGCCGGCCGTCCGCCCCTGGCGGTGCTCACCACCGCCATGCGGGTACGTACCGCGGGGTCGCGGCCGATCGGCAGGTCGACTTCTCCGTGCGAGGGTTCGGGCCTACCGTAGACCACGGCCAGATAGACCTTGTCGACTTCGCGTTGGGCGAAGGCGCGGCTCAGCCGCCGGTAGGCGGCATCGCTGCATGCGACGGCGAGGGCGCCGCTGGTACCCGCGTCAAGGCGATGAACGATGCCGGGCCGTTCCGCGGACCCGATTCCGGCGATGCCGGGGCGGTGGTGGAGGAGCCGGTTCACCAGGGTGCCTCCCGACACGCCGCTGCCTGGATGCACGATCAGGCCTGCGGGCTTGTCCACGACCAGGAGATCCTCGTCCTCGTGGATCACCGAAACGGGACCGGCCTCGGCATGCGGTCCGCTGGACGGAGCCGGCGGCAGACGGCAGGCGATCTTCTCGCCGCCTCGCAGCACGTAGGACGGCTTGAGCGGCGAGCCTCCAGCAGTGACGAGGCCTCGGCGGAGGAGGCCCTGAACCCGGTTGCGGGGCTGGTCGAGGACCCGCGCGAGAAACACGTCGACTCGCTCGCCCGCCGCCGAGGCCGGCGCCTCGATGGAGGTCACTTCGAGGTGCCGGCGCCGACCAGGTCGCTTCGGCCCGCCCGTGCCTCAGTCGTCCGGTTTCCCCATGACGGAACGAAGCTGTGGATCAGCATGAGGACGATGCCGACGGTCACGCCGCTGTCGGCGACGTTGAAGGCCGGCCAGTGATACGAGCCGATGTAGACGTCCAGGAAGTCCGTAACCGCCCGCAACAGGATGCGGTCGACCAGATTGCCAACCGCGCCGCCGAGCACCAGGGACAGGGAAAGGAGAAGCAGCCGTTCCCGCTCGGAGGTGCGCCGGAAGTAGACCGAAACGATGGTGAGCGCCGCTAAGCCGAGAGCCGTCAGCACCAGTGTGCCGCCGAGTTCACGCCCTGCAGGAAACAGTCCGAAAGCGATGCCCGTGTTCTGCACGTGCACCAGATCGAAGAAACCGGGTACGACTTCCAGTCGCTCGTGTGGCTCGAGGACGGCTTCGATCCAGAGCTTGGTCCACTGATCGAGCGCCACGATCAGAGCGGAAACGACGAGGAATCTAGCCCGCATGACTCGCCTACGTGAGGACAGGAGGCCTGGAATCACTGCACCGCACGGCGCAGCATCGTACCAGCCGTCCCCACCCACGCGGCCTCGAGATCCACCGCAGTGCGCGGATCGACGAAGGCCCGGATCGCGGCTACACCGTGCGCGCCCGCTCGGGCGATCGAAGGGGCATTGCCGGCATCGACACCGCCCACGGCAAGCACCGGCAGGCCGACGCTCACAGCCTGTCGAAGCCGCTGCAGGCCTTGGGCCGGGCCGAAACGACGCTTCTCCGGAGAGTCGAAGACGGGGCCGAACAGAGCGTAGTGGGCTCCAGCCTCCGATGCGGCCTCGAGTTCTTCCATGCTGTGAGTGGAAACTCCCAGCAGTAGACCCCGCTGGCGAACACGCGCGCCCACCTCGCGCCAAGGCGCGTCGGATGGCAGGTGAACGCCATCGGCATCGCAGGCCATGGCGACCTCAAGGTCGCCATTCACGATCAGGACACCGTCGAAGGCGCTTCGGAGGGTGCTGCCGAGGCGGATCAGATCGGCCCGTTCCAGGTCCTTCTCGCGCAGTTGAATCGCCGTGCCCGCAGGAAGTGATCGGGCCCAACTGCCAAGTCCACCGGCACCGCCGCAGAGTCGCCGGGCGCTGATCGCAAGCAGGGCTGGAATCCCGCGCGACTCCTGCCGCGGCCTAGCGGGCATCAGGTCGTCGTCAGGGAACGAAGGGCGGCGTCCGTCCGCCACCGCCCGAGGGCGGCGAAGACGGCGGCGAGGAGGAAGAAGGCGTGGAAGAGGGCGGCGAGTAGCTCGACGGACTGGAACTGGGAGGAGGAGAATAGCTCCTCGGCGACGAGGAGGATCGCGGGGAAGAAGAGCGCGGTGAGGAGCTTCTGGGGGTGGACCGTACGCGTGTGGGTCGCGACGACCTGGGCGTGGAGGCTCGCGGCGTCGAGCGCACCCGGGTGGGAGGCGCCGCCTTGGGCGTCGTACTCCGCGGTGTCGAGCGCACCCGGGTGGGAGGCGCCGCCTTGGGCGTCGTACTCCGCGGTGTCG